>NZ_CP150283.1:4800000-7007881 GCF_037981725.1 Paenibacillus sp. FSL H3-0457
GCCGAGCACATAGATATGGCTCATGGCCAAGTTCACGGTATCCGGGCGAAAAGAAGCTGCCAGACGCTGCATTAACATGCCCACACGGTGACTGTATGCCTGACGAAGCACATTTTCGTCCCCATCTGTTGTCAGCAATTCATTCAATCTGGCTTCAGAAGGATAAGGTAATGCGGCAATCTGTGCAATTTCTCCGGTTCGCTTTGCATGGATGGTTACCGCTTCTGAAGTAGGCATCCCTACGAGTGTAATGCCCTGTCTGTTTACAAGTGGAGTTACAGAAGCTACACGTTCTGGCTGATCATGATTCCCTGCAATTACCACGAGAGGTCTTCCATGCTCCGTCAGACGTGCTGCCGCTTCATAAAAAAGCTGTTCCGCCGCTGCGGGAGGATTCACCGAATCATACACATCTCCGGCCATCAATATGGCATCTGCCTGCTGCTCATCAGCGACCCTGACGAGTTCATCAACGAAATCTTCCTGTTCACGCAGTCGGCTTCGTCCTTCCAGCGTTTTTCCCAAATGCCAGTCCCCTGTATGCAAAATACGCATCGTCCGTTCCACCCCTCTCCCATGTGAGATACATGGTTTTGAATTCCGATCTTTTTACAATTTCACTGCATGTCCACCATCAAAAAAGTACAGCCATTTCCGGTCAACTTTCCGACCTAATATATCTTCAATAGCCCGTCCATACAGATCTAGCTGGAAGCGATAATTTTTGGTAAGTTCATCCAAACCACCACGATGCTCCAATACTCGATCCGTCTTGTAATCAAGCAAGACAAGCTCGCCGTCCACCTCATACAGACAATCGATAATCCCCTGTACAAGCACGGTTTCATTTTCAATCGTTGCCTGCATTTTGCTATCTTCATTTATTGTCTGCATATCTGAGTTCGCCGCCCGTTCATGTAGCCATTCCACAGGAGACTGATGTGCCGGAAGTCCATACACAAACGGAATTTCCCGTTTCACCCACGCTGCACGCAATAATTCTTTCCCTGGTTCTGTATTGAAAAATCCGGCCAGTTCTTCAGGTTCGATAGCCGCAGCATGATGGGCCAGCAAAATCTGAAGCTTAATCAACCGCTCAATCGTCTGTTCAATAAGCTGTGAATCAACAGATGATCCATCTATAGGAAGATGCTGCATCAACGTATGATACACGTTCCCCCGTTCTGCCCCTGTCAGCTGCGTTGCCTCCATGAATTTCGGACGACGCAGGTGCAGTTTGAAAGACGTACCCGCAGATCCCGCATCCGAAACGTTCACCGTACGGTTTGAATCTGACTTTAACCCAGCCTCATGCTTGATAGATTCACTGGATGCATCACGATGAGCATGGCTTGTTTCATCCTTGATGTTATTGATTCCTGAGGTGTTATAATCCAATAATTTCTCGGACTGCTCTCCCAGTTCCTCCATCACCTCTACGGACTGGATATCCTGCATCGCAAGTAACGTTTTCAACTCCGTGACAGATGTGCTCGCTGCTACTTGAGTTGCTGCTTCAAAGGGGTACGTCCATGAAAGTCGTTGATCAACCTCGTTGATCAGCCGTGCCTCCTCTTGTTGAGGATCTACTGTAGCTGCACCTTCATCTCCAATGTTTTGGTTAGCCGTGACTTGTGCACTCTTCGTCAGTTCTTCTACCGTTGAGGATGTAACCAACTTCACAGGCTGAACGGCTTTTAGTGCAGCAGTTCGTTCTTTCCGCACCTCAGTCATCCCATCTTCTTCCCCAAGTGTCTGATTCACCACATGGTCACGGGACACGTGATCAGCGGAAATAATAGAAATCGCCCATCGAGATTGATCATCTGCAAGACAGGCTGAGAACGAATCATTGCTTCCTGCAAGTTCACGCAGCACAGCCGCATCTGGATGTCTCATCAGGGATGGCCCAATCCAGTCCAGGTAGTTTCGTCCTGCAGCAAGCAGATAGTCTGGCAATGCCAGTTCAGGGCTATCCTTGACCTGAGACCACGCGAGCGCTTTTTTCGCGGCATCTTTTACGGTACCTAGCAGAATCATTTTCTCTTTGGGACGAGTCAACGCAACATACAGCACACGCATCTCTTCAGCAAGCAGTTCAAATTGCGCCCGACGACGAATCGCCAGATTGGCTAATGTAGGATAGGCAACCCTGTTCTCACGATCCACAAACCTCGGACCAAATCCCAGTTCCTTATGCATTAGAAACGGTGCGTTCAAGTCCTGCTGATTAAACATCTTGGATATGCCACCGACAAAGACAATTGGAAACTCCAAACCCTTACTCCGGTGAATCGTCATGATACGTACGGCGTTGTCCTGCTCACCAGAGCTACTTGCTACAGTTCCGAGGTCTCCCCCGTTTTCCCGCAGTCTGGAAACATAGGTCAGGAAACGGAACAAGCCGCGATTCGCAGTTGATTCCTCATATTGTCGTGCGCGGTCGTACAATGCCTTAAGATTACTTTGACGTTGCAGCCCTCCTGGAAGACCACCAACCCAGTCCAAATAACCGGTTTCCCGATACATACGCCAGATCAGTTCACTTAGACTGCCTTGCCTTGCCTCAAGTCTCCACTGCTGCAATTGACGCATAAAACGAATTAACTTTTGCTGTAATTCCGAGCCTGAGATCTCCGTTATGCCCAAATCCTCACTTGCATGTCCCGCAACACCAGCATCTTGCATTCCATCTGTATGCAATGTATGCACATCGGATTCATAGACATCATCCAGGATCTCTGCCTCGACTGAAGCTGCTGTCTCCCGCTGTCCCTGTTCCATCTCTGCCCAGGCTTCCGGCCACTGCAACTGGACCATATTGGAATCAGGATGATTATCCTGACGGGATTGTTGTACAGCATTAGTGGAGGAATCGCTCCAATCTCCCGCAGCCGATATAACCGCATCATAGAATGACTGTCTTTTGTCACCAAGCCGAATCTGTGCCAGTTCCTCTTCATCCAGTCCAACAATCGGGGAACGAAGCACGGAAGCAAGCGGAATATCCTGCCTTGGATTATCAACAAGCTGAAGCAGAGACATCATGATTTCCACTTCTGTAGCCTGAAAATAGCCCTTGCTCTGTTCTCCTCCAGCAGGAATTCCCTGCTGTCTGAACTCCTCAATCATGAGCGGAGCCCACATCAAGGTTGAACGCAGCAAGATGACCATGTCACCGTAACGTGCCGGGCGCATCGTTTGCAGAGCTTTGTCATATACATGAAGGGCAGGTTTGTCCGTGTCTCCAACCATCTCCCGAATACGCCTTGCGATTGCCCTCGCTTCCAACTGGGCTGTTTCAAGTTCGGCACTCTCCAGTTCTGCGGAGACCGATGCATCCCCATTCTCATCCGTACTCTCTGTCAGATCAGGACCACCACCCTGACGATCGATCAGCATGAGTTCAGGTGTATACGCCTCATCACCAAGTGTTTCTGACGGGAACGTAGCCCCATATGCCAGTTGAGCTCGTTCATCGTAAGCAATCTCTGCCACACCTTCGTTCATGAGTTGCCGGAATATCATATTGACCGAATGCACGACTTCTGCTCGACTACGAAAATTCCGCGCAAGATCAATACGTTGACCTGTACGATGCAGACGTTCTTCCACCATTCCGTCCTCATTTGTGCTCGCTCCATACTGGCGATACTTGTTCATAAACAGACCTGGCTCAGCCAACCGGAAACGGTAGATACTCTGTTTGACATCACCGACCATGAATCGGTTACCCGGGTTTTCTCTGGAGATCAGTTTCACGATATCTTCCTGAACCGTATTGGTATCCTGATATTCATCAAGCAACACTTCATCGAATCGCGAACGGTACTCCATAGCCGCATCGGAAGGCATCGACAGTTCAGGCGTTGAATCCTCATGTCGCAAAATGTGAAGACAGTAATGCTCCAGATCACTGAAGTCAACTTGCCCACGTTCCTGTTTGGCCTGTCGATAACGTTCTCCAAATGTACTAACCAACCTCGACAACTCCTGCATGAGTGGTGCCGCTTGCTCCAACTCCTGCCAGAACGCAAACGCACTTCTCCCGAACAATGAACCTTTCAGGTCGGTAACTGCCTTTTTCGCGGCCTCACGGAGTTCCTTCACCTGATCCTGTAAAGCCGGGTCTGTTTGATCCTTTTTGCAGGGTTTCAATTTGCCAAATGTAGCGGGTTGAAACACTTCAGGCAACCTTTCCCATGGCATAACCTGGGCCGCAGACAACAGTTCTTCTACCATCACCAGGTCTTCTTTTAACGTTTCTGCATAAGGTGCCGGACCTTCAGGCTGCATGGAAATATGGATGCCTTGACGAAGCAGTCCTGCTGCCCCACTTAAAGCAAGAGCCGCATCACGCAAAATACTCTGAACCCATGCTGAATGTCCAAGTGCCTCTACACTTTCCACCTGAAAAGCAGATGCCATCTCTGAGAGCCAATGATCCGGCCAGGAATGACTGCGGGAGAAATCATACAAACGTTGCACCAGTCGATGCATCGCATCATCGTTTCGTTCTCCACTGAACCAGTCCACTAATTCGCGGAATGTACTCCCTTCATCTTCTTCGCCATACTTTTCCTCAAATAGTTCTTCAAGCAGTTCCTGCCGCATGATTTCCGCTTCATTTTCATTCAGGATACGGAAAGCCGGGTTCAACGGAATTTGCTGATAATAACGGCGAATGACTTCCATACAGAATGAATGCAGCGTTGTAATAGATGCCCGTCCAAGCAGCGACAGCTGCTTACGCAGATGCTCTTCTCCAGGCTGTTCTTCCAGCGCACGTTCCAACGCTTCCCGAATCCGTTGTTTCATCTCGGCGGCGGCCGCTTTGGTAAACGTAGCTACAAGTATACGATCCACACTGAATCCTTGGGAGGGATCTGCGATCTTGCGAATAATTCGTTCAACCAGTACGGCTGTCTTGCCTGATCCCGCCGCTGCGGCAACCAGTATGTCTTCTCCGCTTTCGGAAATCGCACTCCACTGGTCATCACTCCAGAAGCTTCCTTCCGGTTTTGGCATATTCGTCATGATGTTTCCCCTCCCTTGGTGTGAGATAACATATCCCAGATTTGCTGTTTGCCCGGTTTGGACAACAGGTTATACTCATTTCCTTCTATATTCTCATCAAACTGACAAACAGGCTTATACGGACAGAACGTACACGCCACTTCCTGTTGAATACGATAAGGCTCAATGGCCACATCCCCATCCGTAATTCGGGTACCAATCTCACGGATATTACTGCGAACCGAAGCAAGCAGCGTATCCCATTGCTCTGGCGTAGCTACAGCGGCGCTGCTATAAAAGCTTCCGTCCGCCTTAAGGGCAACTGGAATAATTGCTGAATACCCCTTATCCAGGGTGTTGTCCATTTGAGCGATTGCGTCCCGATCCGCCAGCAGCAAACCTTTCATTTTGAACCGTTTCAGCAGTTCTTGTCCTGCCTGCTCTGATGTCATGCCGTTTGCGGATTGCAACAGCGGGTTATGCACATGGAAATACAACGTTCCTCCCGGCATCGCCGTTTCCCCAAGCCATTCTTCGGCAGCACTAAGCAGCACCTCCAGATAGGTGAGCATCTGTAATGACAGACCATAGTAAACTTCATGTAACTTGAGGTCCGTTTGGCTTGATTTATAGTCAATGACACGTAAGAGCAGACCATTCTCTCCTTCTGCCACATCCACACGGTCAATCCGACCCACGATCTCCATCACACAGCCGTTTTCCAGTTCAAAACGTAATGGCGGCAGTGTTTTATCCGGTCCAAAATCAAGCTCCAGCCCAATCGGTTCAAAACTTCCACGTCTGGACTGTTCACCAAGAATAACCGATGCCCGGCTAACAATGTCCTTCAATTTGCGGAAAATATAACCGTATCGCTTGGTGCTTAGCAAAATCTCCCCTTGCAGCTGTGGTGCAATCTGCTCCACCGTTTGCTCGGCTTCCTGACGGCATTGGTCTGGAGTCAAACTGCCCCAACTACGATTTTCTTCACGCAACCGCATAGCCAGCTGGCTTAGTGCAGCATGAAACAGCTGTCCGATATCAGGAGCCTGAAGGCGGTACAATTGCCGTTCTTTGAGGCGTAACCCGTGCGAAGCAAAATGGGAGAACGGACAAGCAACGAAACGCTCCATTCGCGAGACACTCGTCCTCACCTCTGTACCATACAGTCTGCGACTGGTAGCTGTACGTAGTGGCAATGCCCGATTACGATAAAAAATCGATCCCATCAACCGCTCCAGCTGAGGTCTGCTTGTCTCCCGAGATACATGCCAATTGTAGACCGCCCACCACATTTCAGGGATGTCTTCTCCGCGGCGCCATTTGCGCAATTGTCCAATGAGCGTTGACAGACTCTGACCCGGATGGGTGACATAGGACCAATGCGCTTCTTCCGAGTTCGCAACCGGCGGTTGAGCGAGCAATGGCTGTTCTTGTAAACCAAACATCTTCCGTACATGGCGGACAATCTCGGAAGGGAGCAGTGTTTTCCCCTCATCATCAGCAACCGGGTAACTCAGCCACAACTGGCTGCTTGCCGCTGTAAGTGCCGTATAGATCAGGAAACGTTCATCCAGCATCTGCCTTGTTGCACCTGGTCCAAGCGCCACGCCTCTTTCCGTCAGTAACGCTCTCTCCAGTTCCGTTAATACACCATCATCCTGAGGTACGGCGGGTAATTCACCATCAACGGCGCCAAGGATAAATACGTATTTGATGTCCTGAAGGCGTGTACGGTCCATAGAACCCATCAAAACCTGATCAAGTGCTGGTGGTACCAGACCCAGCTTCAGTTCCGTCAATCCGGTCTCAATCATCCCGGCAAACAGCGTGATATCCAGCCGTTCATTCCCCATCATATCGACCATCTGATCCAATAAATCCAGCACAGCTCCCCACATCTGCCGATGTTCTCTCGACCGTTCGGGGTCACCTTGTGCCTTAGCTTCAGCAGACATATTCTCCAGCTTCCATGGAATCTCAGCATCTTCCAGCAATCTGTATAGTGCCTCGCACTGGGCTTTAGCTGTCTTTGCCTTTTTCATTCGTTTCTCAAAAACACCCAAAGAATCTGTAATGACCGTTCGGCAGCTCTCCATTAAAGAAAGCATCTGGTCCCGTCCTCGACTACGGCCATCCTGACCGTTGTCTTCCAGCGACAGGCTTGGTACATACTTCCACGGTTTGCCGTCAGTCCAGCGATACCCGTGAATACCACAAGCCAGTACATAATTCTCAAGCTGGTCCATATCTTCACGTGTGATGGAACCATCACGCGGAAGCAGCAGATCCGTTTTGACACAGCGAAATACATCCTCGTAACGCCAGTGGCGCCGAACAATATCCAGTGCGGAACGGATAAACTCAGATAATGGATGATGAAGTTCATTTCTTCTCCGGTCCAGAAAGACGGGTACGTCATAATCCCTGAATAACGGTTCAGCTATATCAGCGTAGGTATCCAACTGCCGGACAAGTACCGCCATGTCCCGATAACGCGCACCTTCGTTTTGTGCCAAGCGCCGCATCTCACGCAGTGCTCCCTCCATCTCAGCTCGTCGGTTCTCCGCTGCAACCAGTCGGATTCCGGAATCAAGGCCTTCACTTTTCCAACGAATTCGCCGGTCGAAACCAGCCTCCAGATGAGCAAGTCCCGGACGATCCTTGTATCTCGGTGGAATCTCCGAATCTAGCACGGTTATATCGCTTGTTACACCCAGTTCGTCAGCCATTCCTTTCAGGCGCGCATAGGCACTTGCCGTAGGATAAAATAGTTCCAGTTCTCCAGGCAGTGCGCCGTGATCATAAGGACGATCCAATGTCAGTGCAATCGTCACGGAAGAGGACTGCAACATCAGCCGACCAATCACACTCATCTCCTGTGGTGTGAATCCCTGAAAACCATCAATCCAGATCTGGGCATCCTGCAGCAATGCACTTTCCGACAAACGATCTGTCAGCTCGGTCAACGTGTCTTCATCATCAATATATAAATTGGTCAGTTCCTGTTCATAGTCACGATATATCAGATTCAAGTCATGCAACTTGTCCTCCAGAATTGGCGAAGTGGATGAGGTATTCCCTCCAGACAGCCCGTCTTCCAGCAATGATGGATCAACTTCATAACGTTTAAATTCACTATATAAGTCATTTAATTCGCCTATAAAACCCAGCTGGCTGCCGGATGCACCAAACAGCTTTAATTCTTCCTTACGGCGCTGGATGACCTTGTAGAGCAGCATCTTTTTGCCTTCGGCTCCGATCGGAATACGAGCAGAACCACCTGCTTCTTGCATTACACGATAGGCTAGACGGCGAAAGCCGAGCACTTCTGCACGCATGGTACCTTTAATTGCTCCAGAAGACACCAATGCCTGCTCTGTTCGAAAAGAACTCTGTTCGGGAACGAGTAAAATCAAAGGTGTGCCTTGCGGCTCCTTTTGAAGCAGGGATGTAATTTCCCGGGTAATCAGCAAGCTTTTTCCGCTGCCTGCCCGGCCAATAACAAAACGAACGGACATGTCTAATCCTCCAAACCACACGTACAAGATTTTAATTCCCAGTATAACATATCTGACTTGGTTCGGAACATACGTTTGCCACTATCCGGTAAAACCGGAGATCATCTCCGTTAACACAGCAAAACAGCAAAAAGCCCGCAGCTATCACACTGTGGACTTTTGACTTGATCTATACTTGATTGGAACGAAAATCATACGATTAATTCTTTTTACTGCGCACTTCGAAAATAGCAAATTTCAGGTAATGTCCTTCATCCACGCCCAAAATTTGTGGGTGATCCTTACCGGCTGCTTTCCAGTCGATCAAACGAAGCACTTTGCCTGCATCTTCCGCTGCATCGGCAATCGTGTCCAAGAAAAGATCAGGACGCATGTGATACGAACAGCTGGCTGTTACCAAATATCCACCCTCATTGACCAGTTTCATTCCTTGCAGATTGATATCTTTATAACCGCGACATGCACCTTTAACTGCTGATTTCGTTTTGGCAAATGCAGGAGGATCAAGGATGACCACATCAAATGTTTTACCGCCAGCTGCAAGCGCTTTGGATGTATCCACTTTCTGTTCGCCTGCACGTGCACGTGAGGTACGTTCATCCAGCCCTTTCACTTGTTCACGCAAGTACTGGAATGCATCAGCAACTACGAATTCAACCCGGTCAGTGAAACCGTTCAGCTCCACATTTGTTCGTGCACTCTCAATGGCATGCTCCGAAATATCAAGACAAGTCACTTTTTTAGCTCCATATTTGCAAGCATTCAACGTAAAGCTGCCCGTGTGTGAGAAACACTCCAGTACAGTGGCACCATCCCAATATGGGAATGTAACTACTTTACCACTTTTATTCACAGGCAAAAGCTGCTCTATGCCATCCTGCTCGGTCGTTTGTAGTGTGATTCCACTCTTGTAGCCCCAACCCTTCATGAGCGGTTCGATGGCTGCACGATTCTCACGTTGGTCGAAGAAGTAACCTGTCTTCTGCCCTTCCACGATATCCACTTTAATGAGTAGTCCATTCTCTGTAACCGTGACATGCCGTGGGCACTCTCCATGCAGCGGACCTTTGGTCTGCTCCAAACCTTCCAGTTCACGAATCGAGACATCACTGCGCTCGTATATACCTTCCGGCTGCATTACTTCAATGAGTGCCTGTACGATGGCTTCACGGCAACGATCCATGCCAAGTGTAAGCAACTGTACAACGAGAATGCTGCCGAATCGGTCAACGATTAATCCTGGCAGAAAATCAGCTTCGCCGTAAACGAGACGATATGCCTCCCCATCCTGGATAAAACGTTCCCGGTGACGCAAGCAATCGCGGAAACGCGCTGCAAAAAACGCCGTATCCATCTGTTCGGACTCCAGCGGTTGATAAGCTACAACCCTTACAGTGATCTGAGATGCAGGATTGTAATAACCTGTCGCCAGATAGCGACCTTGATGATTCAATACATTGACCAAATCTCCCGGTTCCGGGTTTCCGTCAACAGAGGCAATTTCATTGTTAAATATCCATGGATGTGCATGTTCAAGCCGCTTTTTGCGACTGCGTTCGAGTGTAACTGATGGCAAGGTAGATCCACTTCCTTTAATTTAATAGTTCAAAAGATAGGTTTGGTGCGGCGCGCAGGTGGCGTTCCGGGTTCGAATCGATCTTCCGATCGCTGTTGTCTCCAGATTTTTTTGATTCCCTTTTTTAAAGGGAAAATCCGGAGACAAAGGCGCACGCTTCGCTTCTTCAGATTCGATTTCGTCCCCTCCACTACGTTTGCACGAATCACCGTATCTTTGAATTGGGGTGGCACAATTAGGTGGCGCTACGGCGACGAATTGTTCCTCTGATCGCTGTTATCCCCAGATTTTTTTGATTCCCTTTCTTAAAGGGAAAATCCGGGGATAAAGGCGAGCGCTTCGCTTCTTCGGTAACAATTTCGTCTTCTTCGCTACGTTTGCACGAATCACCGTATCTTTCGAATTGAGAGGCCGATAATTTAGGTCGCTTCCCTCTGAATTCCTTTAGGCTTGTCATGGTTGTCTTTTCTTACTCATAGGATGAGTTAAGGAACCGGACGGAAGGAATGATGTTTCTATGTTTAGAGATGTTATATTGCCCCTACTCTATGGGCTTATTATCTTTTTTGGTGGCATGAAGCTGATGGAAACGGCCTTGCAGCGCATGGCTGGGCCCATGTTAGCGGGTTGGCTCAATCGGGCTACCTCTGCTCCATGGAAAGGCATGGCCTTCAGTGCAGGTGCAACGGCCCTGTTACAGAGCAGTACTGCGGTCACCGTACTCACCATTGGACTGGCTAATGCCAGATTAATTACCTATGGACGAACACTTGGCATCATCCTCGGCACCAACATCGGGACATGCCTGACGACGGAGCTGGTGGGACTACAGATCGGACGTGCTTCCCTGCCGCTACTCGTCCTGTCGCTAACGGGCTGGGCCATGTTTGTTGTTCTTGGTGAACGCAATCTGGCCGCTCCTGAACGCACGCGTCAGACTCTGTTTAACATCCAGTACAGCTTCCTCGCAGCTGCCGGATTTGCACTTGTTATGACAGGCATTCAGGTGATGCAATCCATTGCCTTACCCTTGCGGAGCATGGGCGTATTTCAATGGTTTCTCGACCGCTCGGCCGACAGCTTGTGGTGGGGCTTCCTGGCAGGTGCCTGTCTGACAGCGCTCATTCACAGCAGCGCAGCTGTCATTAGCATGGCGATTACGCTGGCAGCCACAGGGGTATTGCCTGTGGAGATCGGCATCGCCATTGTGATCGGGTCCAACGTAGGGACCTGTATCACCGCTGTAATCGCTGCCGCGGGCGGAGCATCTGCAGGCAAATTTGTCGCAGCCTCCCATGTTGTATTAAACATTGCGGGAGCGCTGCTGTTTATGCCGCTGATGGGCCAGCTGCATGCAGCTTCGGCCTGGCTGTCAGCGGACAACGGGGCACAGATTGCGCATGCCCAGACCCTTTTTAACATCACCAGTTCACTGCTCGCTTTGCCATTCTGTTACTTGCCAATCTGGCACAAAAAACCACCGGTCCACGCCCCCGCGGCGAAGTCACCCGTGGCTTGATGATCTGCCTGTCCAGACCCACAGAGCGCGCGGCTAACTGACTCGAACAATAATGCCGTTATACGTTAATGCCTAACTTGTTCAGGGCTACACGCAAGATATCATCGTTATTATCATATCCGCTCTGCTGCTGTAAGGACCATGCTTCTTCCGGAGCATACCAATCCACACCCTTGATTTCTTCAATCTGAGGCTGTAGATCACCACTCTCGGCTTCAACGAGATAATAATGAACTTCCTTGTCCACCGGGCCAAAATCTGCATGTTGGTACGTGTAAGCAATGATATCAACCGGCTCTACAATGCGACCCACCATACCTGTCTCTTCCAAAATCTCGCGCAGTGCCGTCTGTTCAATTGTTTCTCCATATTCCATTTTGCCCTTGGCGAGAGTTGTTTTACCATAACGATCTACGATAAGCTGAATTTGAAGACGTCCGTCTTCCCCTGTTCTATAAACAACTCCGCCTGCTGAAATTTCTTTTTTGTTCATCGTGCTCTCCCCCATCAACTTCGATATCTTTATCTTATTTTTTGCAAAAGAAGGACCTCATCTCCCCGGGTAAGCTCCCCAAGGAAATGAAATCCTTGTTTCTGACGCCTCGATTACATCGCGGCGGACTTAAGATTCTCTTCCAACACACGTACCAGCGTAGCCTGACTCTGGTTGACGCCGGCTTCAACCACTTTGACTCGGCACACTTTACCGACCATATCCATCGATCCATCAAAGACCAGTTGAATGTAGTTGTCGCTATAACCGTGCAGCTTGCCACTTCCCTCGCGGCCTTTGGCTTCCCCTTCGGGAATAACATCCAGTACCTGTCCGACAAACTGCTCAGCGTACTCCAGCTGCATCTGCTCAGACAAGTCAATCAGTTCATGCACACGTGCATTTTTGACCTCTTCGTCCACCTGATCTTCCATTCGTGCTGCTGGCGTACCCGTACGCTTGGAATAAGGGAATACGTGCATTTCGGAAAAACCGATCTTCCGCATCAACGCATAGCCATTACGGTACATCTCATCCGTCTCACCTGGAAATCCAACAATGATGTCTGTTGTAATCGCTACATCCGGCATTGCTTCCCGAATGCGAAGCATCTTGTTGTAAAACTCTTCTGTCGTATATTTGCGGCGCATGCGTTTTAACACCGTATCATCACCCGCTTGCAGCGGAATATGAAAGTGACGAACGAGTTTATCGGAACGTTTGATCACGTCGAGCATACGGTCGTCAATCTGACTGGCTTCAATCGAGCTGATTCGAATACGCTCCAGCCCCTCTACCTTATCCAAATCCCACAGCAGATCGGTCAGATCATAATTCTCCATGTCATCGCCATACCCACCTGTATGAATACCGGTCAGAACAATCTCCTTGTATCCGGCGTGTACGAGTTGATGCGCCTGTTGAATAATGCTGTTCGCTTCCCGACTACGTGAGAGACCACGAGACCACGGAATAATGCAGAACGTGCAAAAGTTATTGCATCCATCCTGAATCTTCAGGAACGCGCGGGTACGGTCAGCAAAATCCGGTACGTCCATGTCTTCAAACACACGGGTTTTCATAATATTACGCACCGCATTAACCGGTTGACGGGACTCCTGAATTTCATTAACATATGGCAAAATCTTGTCACGGTCCTGTGTACCGATAACCAGATCCACCCCTGGGATGTCCAGAATCTCTGCCGGAGAAGTCTGCGCGTAGCAGCCTGTAACGGCCACAATCGCCTCCGGGTTGCGCCGAATGGCACGACGAATAATTTGACGGCTCTTTTTGTCGCCGGTATTGGTTACTGTACAAGTATTAATCAAGTATACATCCGCTGTCTGTTCATCAAAGTCCACTTGATCGTAACCTTCGTTTTTGAACAATTGCCAAATCGCCTCTGTATCATAGAAATTAACTTTGCAGCCTAAGGTGTAAAACGCCACGGATGGCATAATTACATTCCTCCCATTTCTCCGGATTCATATAGCACGCAAGTTAGTGCTGCCATTCCAGCTGTCTCAGCACGCAAAATGCGTTTGCCCAGTCCAACAGATACAGCACCTGCCTGATCAGCCTCTGCCGTCTCCTTCTCAGAAAATCCACCTTCCGGTCCAACCACGATCAATACTTCTGCACTTGCATCAGGTGCAAGTTGCTCTATAAACGGTTTCAGTGCATCTCTCAGCTGTTTACCGTTTTCTTTCTCATAACAATAACATACCAGGCTGTAGCCCTCAAAAGAAGATAACAGCCCTTTCCAGGAAAGCGGCTGCTCGACGGATGGAATGCGATTCCGGTGACTCTGTTCGGCAGCTTCCTTGGCAATTTTCCGCCACCGCTCCAACCGTTTGCCTTCTTTCTTGGCATCATATTGCACAATCGTACGTTCTGATAGGAAGGGTACAAATGATACCGCCCCAATCTCAGTACATCTCTGGATGACTGTTTCCATCTTGTCACCCTTGGGCAAACTCTGTGCCACGGTTACACGAATCCGTGCTTCATGGTCCATCTCGAGAGGTTCCACAATATTGGCTGTCACTTGGCCAACTTCAATACTCTCAATTTCCACGAGTGCTTCTCTGGAGTTTCCGTCACTGACAATCAGTTTATCTCCAGGTTTACCACGCATGACCTTGCCAATATGGCGTGCATCATCACCTGTGATAATCACAGCGTGTTCATTAAACTGTTCTGCAGATACAAAATATCGCTGCATTAGTCAATCCACCCATTCTGTCCTGTTATGACTGGAATTCACCCCGCCTGATGGCAGGCGTGAATCCAATCGCCACAGATGATCATACAACTTTTACGTGTTTCTGACCAGTATTCCGGTCCATAAACAATGCGCTTTTAGCGATATAATTCGATAATCACCTTTGCCAGATCCACATACATCGTTTGCGCAAACTCATACAAAGGTTGAATCGTCACATTTTGCAACGGAGGTATAACAAGAATCAATAGGAAGATAAAAATAGACCATTGCTCCACCCCTTGCAGCTTGCGGCTGATTGAAGGTGGCACTACATCTTCCAGAATCCGATAACCATCCAGTGGGGGCAACGGAATCAAGTTAAACAGGAACAGGAAAAAGTTGGTTAAGTTAAAGATAGCGAAAAACGTCGTGATTGCTGTCAGCAGCCGCTCATTATCAATCCCACCGAGAGCTCCCGAACCAACCAGTGAAGCATAGATGATTGTACCGATGATTGCGAGCAAAAGATTGCTCAGAGGCCCTGCTGCAGTTACGATGATGCCCATCAATCTAGGTTTGTCGAAGTTAGCCCGATTAACGGGAACTGGACGTGCCCAACCAAAGCCGGCAATAATGAGCAACAGCACACCTAACAAGTCAAAGTGTACAACCGGATTCAGCGTGACCCGACCCAACAGCTTCGCTGTTGGATCACCAAATTTGTTAGCAAAATACGCATGCGAGAATTCATGCACCGTAAATGCGATCAGAATGGTCAGCAGGAAAAACGGAAGCTGATCAATCGGATAACGAAAGAACGAATTCCAAAAGTCCATACGTTACCCCTTTCTGGCTACAAACGCCAGCCAATCCTCATCACGGTGGATCGCACTCACTTCAAATCCGGAGGCTACCAGTGCATCATGCACAACCTGCTCTTTGTTCTTCCAAATGCCGGATACAATATAGGTGCCACCAGACTCAAGCGCATGATAGACATCGTCTACGAACAACAAAATGATCTCAGCCAGAATGTTCGCCACGACAACCTTAACCGGCAGTTGTACACCAAGTGCAGGGTCCTGACTCCCTAGGACGGACAACAGATCACTCTCTTTAACCGTAATTTGTTGCTCCAGCCCATTCAGTTCCACATTCTCCCTGGCACTAATTACGGCAACTGGATCAAGATCGAGCGCCAGTACATGTTTTGCCCCAAGTTTTATCGCTCCAATAGCCAAAATACCAGAGCCTGTACCTACGTCAATAACTTCCTCGCCGCCCTGAATAACCGTTTCCAGTGTGCGCAAGCAGAGGGAGGTCGTTGGGTGGGTTCCTGTACCAAAAGCCATGCCTGGATCAAGCTCAATAATTTTCTCATCTGGACTTTCAGGCGTATACTCTTCCCACGTTGGCTTGATCGTCAAACGTTCCGATACACGTACCGGCTTGAAATATTGTTTCCAGGCTGTTGCCCAGTCATCTTCATCCACTGTACGCGTCTCATAACGAACCTCACCTGTATCAATTCCGAATTCGGAGAGTTCCTCAACTCTCGGATTAACTTCTAACTGTAATGCAACCATATCCGTACCTTCGGAGAAGTACCCTTTGATGACTGCAAAGCCTTCCGGAATATCATTCAAAGGAACGTCGTATAACTCACCATATGTCGTGTCCCGTTTTTTATTTAAAGTACCGGACTCTTCAATCGAAACCCCACCAGCACCCGCTTCATGTAAAAAATTTGAAATCATCTCCACAGCTTCTTCTGTGGTATGTATTGTTAGTTCATGCCATAACATACTTGGTTTTTCCTCCTCATTTTTCAAACATCCCAACTATTGTACTACACAAGCTAGCCGGAGCACAAAGCCGCACCAGTAAAAGAAAAACAAAACAGGATATCCGCAGCCTGACTGCTCGAATATCCTGTCATCTATTCATACATATCTGTTTCATTTACTTCAGCATTTTGCATAATTCGATTCTCAGTTAGCAAAAACGTCCACCATTCTGCGTGATCATCTCTGCGGCTTGCGGGAGCGAATCGTTGGATACGGACACGGTCAGCAAAATTTCTTGTTTTAGCCTGTTGGCCGAGTCCTCTTTGGGTGTATCATACACCTGACCATTGGACAACATTTCCGTTTCATCACTAATCAAGGCAAGTACATTCAGTTCGCCACTAAATCCTCCGACGACGGCCGTAGGAGAATTATCGGAGCCCGTAACATCGTTTGAGCCCAATGCAGACGCTTCATTGCCAAGGCTCTCAATGCTTAATTGGTTCGGGTGCAAAAATTCCAGGGCTCTGCGTGCAGACTCGGCCTCAGTCCAGCTTGTAAAAACAGCTTCGAGGGTCACTGCCGAGCGATCTTCAGTCATGAAGCTCCCGTCCCTGTCTTCGATCAGCCGCTTCACTGCGGCGTAGTGCTTCTATATCTTCATGATCCGCAGCTTCAGCGCTGAATTCCACGTCCTCATTTTTCGCGGATTGCATACGTTTCATCTTTTCCGTTTTTGTTAAGATCTTGCCTGGACGTTCATGTTCTGCCATTGTAATGCTCCTCCTTCAAATTGGGAAACTAGATCATTCCACCGGCTTGTTCGATAATAGACATAGCGCGGTGATGTACCGATTCATCTACGATGACCGTTAGTAATACATCTCTTCCTGTAGGTCCACCCTGTCCACCATCACTCATGCCGCTTGCAGAAGGGTCTGCCGCAGCCATAATTCCAGCACTGGCATTTGTTTGCATCGAATCGGGCACCCATGATGAAAAACTGCCGGAAACGCCCGGCTTGTAGGAAGCCCCGCTTGGTCCCACTCCCGCATATCGGCTGAATCGATTAATTGACAGGTCCTCCACTCGCAATGCCTCCAGTTTTTTGGCTGCCCCTTGAGCCTGCTCCGGGCTGTGAAAGTACGCCAAAATATTTTTCTCGGTCATCCGCTTCACCTGCTTCCCTAATTTCTCGCATATCAGCTATGCATATCATTCTCGCCATGCTATCTTTCCGCAAGTTCGCTCAGAATATACCGAAATGCTCCCACAAATTGCTGTCGTTCTTTGTAGCATAAATCCATGGATTTCACAAAAACCACTGAACCACTAAAAAAGGCGTACAAAAAAGGACACCCCGCGGTAAAAACCGCTGTGGTGTCCTTTTGAACTTACTTTATTTTATTCTCAGTCGCCGCGGAAGGCGCGTTTCACTCTATCAAAGAAAGATTGTTCATGCTCATGTGTTTGCTCTCCATCCAGCGAAGCAATTTGGCGAAGCAGATCCTTCTGCTCGTCATTCAGCTTACTAGGTGTAACCACAACCACTTTCACATGCTGATCCCCTTGCCCCATACCGCGCAGGCGTGGTACACCTTTGCCTTTGAGGCGGAAATACGTTCCCGTTTGTGTACCAGCTGGTACTTTCAACTTCACTTTCTCGGTCAACGTTGGGATCTCAACTTCATCTCCCAGAGCTGCCTGAGCAAAGGTAAGTGGGATTTCGCAATAAATATCGTCGCCTTCACGCTCGAAGAAATCATGTGATTTCACGCGAATGACAATATACAGATCTCCCGCTGGTCCGCCACGCAGGCCGCCTTCGCCCTCACCTGTCATACGCAGTTGCGCGCCATCATCTACACCCGCTGGAATGCGGACATGGATTTTGCGTTGCTTGCGGACTTTACCGCTGCCACTGCACGTTGTACATTTTTCTTTGATAATTTGGCCCGAACCGCTACAGTTCGAACATGCACGACGATTAACCATACGACCAAACGGTGTATTTTGCACGACTTCCTGCTGACCGCTACCTTGGCAGACCGAGCAGGTTTCCGGTTTCGTTCCAGGTTTGGCACCTGAGCCATGACAGGTATCACAGCCTTCGGTACGCGGAATCGTAATATCGGTTTCTTTACCGAATACAGCTTCCTTGAACTCAATTGTCATCGTGTACTGCAGATCATTCCCGCGTTGCGGAGCATTTGGATCACGTCGTCCACCGCCACCGCCGCCAAAGAACATGTCGAAGATGTCGCCAAATCCGCCGCCGCCAAAATCACCGCCACCACCGAATCCACCTTGATTCGGATCGACATGACCATATTGATCATATTGTGCACGCTTCTGACCGTCACTCACTACGTCGTAAGCTTCTTTAACTTCTTTAAATTTAGCTTCCGCATCAGCAGCCTTGTTTACGTCAGGGTGATACTGACGGGCAAGCTTACGGTAAGCCTTTTTAATTTCATCGTCGTTAGCCGTTTTACTAACGCCAAGCACCTCATAATAATCACGCTTTTCAGCCACTCTTCCACCCCCATATCATTCACCATATCGCACATCGTGACAAAAGGAAAGCCAAAGCGCGGGAGCCCCGGCTATGACTTTCCCTCTAATTCGAACGTCACCGATGTTTAATTCGCGTAGAACTACGAATTAGTTTTGTTTTTTATCTTCATCCACAACTTCGTAATCAGCGTCTACGACGTTGTCACGTTTAGCAGAACCTTGTTGTTGCTCTTCAGCACCTTGTGCTTCTTGCTCTTGCGCCTGAGCTTGCTCATACAGTTTCACGGACAGTTGTTGAACGATCTCTGTCAGTTCTTCTGTAGCAGCTTTGATATCTTCCAGGTTGTCGGAAGCCAGAACGCCTTGCAGTTTTTCTTTGGCAGCATTTGCTTTTTCAACTTCGCCAGCATCTGCTTTTTCGCCAAGATCTTTGATCGTTTTGTCAACAGAGTAGATCAATTGATCTGCACTGTTTTTCGCTTCAACGAGTTCTCTGCGTTTTTTATCTTCTTCAGCATGCAACTCAGCATCTTTCATCATTTGCTCAACTTCAGCATCGCTCAAACCGCTGGAAGAAGTGATTGTGATTTTTTGAGTTTTGTTCGTACCTTTATCTGTTGCAGATACGTTAACGATACCGTTGGCATCAATATCGAAGCTAACTTCGATCTGTGGAACGCCACGTGGAGCTGGTGGAATATCACCCAACATGAAACGTCCAAGCGATTTGTTACCTGCTGCCATCTCACGCTCACCTTGCAGAACATGAATCTCAACGCTTGGTTGATTGTCTGCATATGTGGAGAACACTTGAGATTTGCTTGTAGGGATCGTTGTGTTACGCTCGATCATTTTAGTGAATACGCCACCCGCTGTTTCGATACCCAGGGACAATGGCGTTACGTCGAGCAATACAACGTCTTTCACGTCACCTGTCAGTACGCCCGCTTGTACAGCAGCGCCCAAAGCTACAACTTCATCCGGGTTAACGCCTTTGTGTGGCTCTTTACCCGTCAGTTTTTTGATCGCTTCTTGTACTGCTGGAATACGTGTCGAACCACCAACCAATACGATCTTGTCGATATCGTTAGGCGTCATACCCGCATCACTCAATGCACGACGAGTTGGTTCAAGCGTACGCTCAACCAGACCTTCAGAGATTTCTTCAAATTTCGCACGGCTCAGGTTCAACTCCAAATGCTGAGGAACGCCATCAGCAACTGTGATGAACGGCAAGGAGATCGTTGTAGTCAATACGCCGGAAAGTTCTTTTTTCGCTTTTTCCGCTGCATCTTTCAAACGTTGAACCGCTGCTTTATCTTTACTCAAGTCAATGCCTTGATCTTTTTTGAATTCACTTACGAGGTAATCAATGATCACTTGGTCAAAGTCATCCCCGCCTAGTTTGTTGTCCCCGCTAGTTGCTTTAACTTCGAAGAAGCCATCACCCAGTTCAAGAATGGATACGTCGAACGTACCGCCACCCAGGTCATATACGAGGATCGTTTGGTCTTCGGATTTCTCCATACCGTATGCCAAAGCTGCTGCTGTTGGCTCGTTGACGATACGCAGAACTTCCAAACCTGCAATTTTACCCGCATCTTTAGTCGCTTGGCGCTGACTGTCATTGAAGTAAGCTGGTACAGTGATAACTGCTTGAGTTACCGTTTGACCCAGATAAGCTTCAGCATCGGATTTCAATTTTTGCAGGATGATTGCAGAGATCTCTTGTGCAGAGTAGTCTTTGCTATCGATTGTTTCCTTGTGGGAAGTACCCATGTGACGTTTGATCGACATGATAGTACGATCCGGATTGGTGATGGCTTGACGTTTTGCTGTTTCACCAACAACGCGCTCTCCATCCTTTTTGAAACCAACTACGGATGGAGTTGTACGTGCGCCCTCCGGATTTGGAATTACGACAGCCTCGCCGCCTTCCATTACTGCTACGCATGAGTTTGTTGTTCCTAAGTCAATACCGATTACTTTGCTCATCCGAAAATTTCCTCCCTCAACAATTTAAAATGAATGGGTCTGATCTGACCCTTATTTAGATGTTCATGTTGCTAATCGTGCTCTATGTGTACAAACCTTTATATTAAACTTCGCCCACATTGTTCAACCATGGAGCCGACTCATTCCTTCCTATAAGGAATTTATGAGCTGACTTTAACCATAGCTGGACGAAGCACTTTATCTTTCAGCATGTAGCCTTTTTGGACTTCCTCAACAACGATACCTTCTTCGTACTCGTCGCTCTCCACTTGCATAATTGCTTGGTGGAATTCAGGATTGAACGGTTGTCCTACCGATTCCATAGCCGTCAGACCTTCATTATTCATCACGGTTTCCAATTGACGGAAAATCATTTGGATGCCCTTGGAGAAAGATTCGACCTCTGCTCCTTCCGGTACAGTAGCCATGGCGCGCTCGAAGTTATCAATAACCGGTACCAGTTCGGTGACCAGCTTCATCGAAGCGTATTTAGCCAATTCTTCTTTTTCCTTCTGCGTACGACGACGGAAGTTATCAAAATCAGCCTGTGCACGGACATAACGCTGTTGTTGCTCCTCAGCTTCTGCCTTCAGACGTGCAAGCTCATCCTGCTCCTGACCAGCCATCTCTTCAGCTTGTGCTTCTGCAGCGCCAGCTTCATTAATAGGCTCCTGCTCAGTTGCTGTTACCTCTTGTTCTTCTGTAAATGATTGCTCCTCTTTCAAGATGTTCACCTCCTTATACGAATGAAATGGTTCATTCCCGAATCTTATTTGAAACGATGTGTTAGCATCGCCGTCAAGTCACGGGATAGTGTATTTAGAATATGAATGACACGTGCATAATCCATCCGCGTGGGTCCTAGAATACCGATCGAACCCAAAGCCTCACCGTCCAATGAATAGGAGGCTGTAATCAGGCTGCAGTTGGCAAAGGCTTCATGATCATTTTCAGTGCCGATTCGCACTTGAATACCAGATCCACCCGGCACGGGCATCATCAATTTCATGAGTGTTGGTGTCTCTTCCAGCAGGTCAAGAATATCTTTTACCTTTTCGATATCTTTAAACTCCGGTTGAGTCAACATATTAGTGGCACCACTGAGGAACAGACGATTATCATGTTCATTGTCAAAGGCACTGTTGAGCACCTGCATAACTTCCTCATAACGTGTAATATGCCGTTCCATCTCTTGCCCAAGTTCGGTATAAAGACGGGATTTCAATTTGTAGATTGGTACGCCCACAAGTTTGGTATTTAACAAGCGAACCACATTTTCCATCTCAGCTACCGAGATTTCTGGTGGAATCTGCACCGTCTTGTTCTCCACTTGACCTGTATTGGTCACGATGATTGCCACAGCTTCACTCTCGTTCAGCGGAAGCAATTGGAAGTGACGTAAGGACGTATGGAATACTTCCGGTCCAAGCAGGATCGAAGTATAATTCGTCATATGTGACAAAATATTGGATGCATGCTGAATAACTTGTTCCATGACGTTCAGTTTTTCAGCAAAGAATGACTTCAGATCATCCAACTCCTGAGGCTCCACCTGATTCCAAGGGACCAAATGATCGACATAATATCGATAGCCTTTATGAGAAGGAATGCGTCCTGCCGATGTATGCGGCTGTTCCAGGAAACCCATATCTTCAAGGTCCGCCATTTCATTACGGATCGTCGCCGGACTGTATCCAACATCTCCCCTTTTGGAAATGCTCCGGGACCCTACGGGCTCAGCTGAACGGATATAGTCATCCACTATAGCGTTCAGAATCATTCGTTGACGCTCTGTTAACATGGTGAGTATCCCTCCTTCTGACTGTACTGTCCCATGTCGTTAGCACTCCGGTTAGATGAGTGCTAAGCGGTAATACAAAAATACCAAACTGACGTGAACATTGTCAAGTGAGTTTGATGAGTGGGCTCATCTATTTATAGTATAGACCAATGTCGACGAGTCCTAACAACTTTATTGAACATACTTTGAAGTAAAAAAGGACTGCATGTAGGGCAGAGGCAGACTCGGCTCGATCCATGCAGTCCATTCAGTTGTTAAGCTGAAACGTTAAGCTCTTTTAATACCGCGATCTCATCGCAACAATCCTGCTTGCTGCAATGAACACAGTCGGTCCATACTTTCTCAGGGAAAATCTCTTTTTCCACTACGGCAAAGCCGTTTTTGAGGAAGAAGGATACTTCATATGTCAACGCCATAACCTTAGGAATTTGTTGTTTCTCTGCTTCTTCTACCAGTCGGTCCAGCAATCGGGAGCCAATACCGAGCCCTTTGTGTCCTTCCGAGATACCGAGTGATCTGACTTCCACCAAATCATTCCCCAGACGACAAAGCGATCCGCAACCCACCACTTCACCATCAACTTCGGCTACAACAAAGTGCTCCAGCTGTCGGTGCAGTATTTCCCGTGATCGCGGAAGCATGATCCCACGCTCTGCATAGCCCTTAATCATTTCATACAGTGGTTCAACATCTTCCGGCACGGCTTTTCTGCATATTACCGACATCCTGCTCTCCTCCTATTACCAAGCTTTCCAGAGGAAAGCTGACTTCGTAGTTGTTAAATTAACACGCTCTGTAAAATCAATATGAATAAATATACAACAGAGCGTATAGAATTTCAAGCTATGAATTCAGCGATATGGACCCGATAAACTCCGCAAAAACGTCATTTCCGAACAGGATACCCTTCTCGCTCAGTCGGAAGCCGTCTGCCGTCCGCTCAAGCAACCCTGCGTTCAACATTTTGCCCAAAGGCTTCGCAAACACTTCTTCCATGGACTCTCCGAACTGTTCGCTAAAGCGTGAGGCCGAAGCTCCCTCCAACATTCGCAGTCCAACCATCAGATAATCTTCCATGGCTTCGGGGCGAGCAATCTCAAAATGATCCAGACGAGGCAGCCCTGCTCGTGAAGCTTCAACATAAGGATTTATACCTTTAATATTCATATGCCGTTCGCGGCCCACATATCCATGTGCACCTGCACCCAGACCGTAGTAGTCCTCATTACGCCAGTAGGTAATATTGTGACGACTCTCGAAGCCCGGCTTGGCAAAGTTACTGATCTCGTATTGTCCATAGCCCGCTTCTTTCATACGTCTCATTAATAGAAGATACATCTCCAGCTCATCATCTTCATGAGGAAGTGGTAACTGGTTCTTCTGATACAGGGTATGGAAAAGTGTATTCTCTTCCACTTTCAGGCTGTAGATGGAGTAATGCGGCAGATCCAGTTCCAACGCTTTGTCGATACTCTCATTCAACATTTCAACAGTCTGGTTTGGCAACCCAAACATCAGGTCAATGGACAGGTTATTCAAGCCTGCTTTACGAGCATTCTCCAAACTGCGGTATACATCATCCGTATTATGAATACGGCCAATGCCTGTCAGCAGATCATTCTGAAAAGCCTGCACGCCAAAGCTGACACGGTTGACGCCGCCTTCTTTCATCGCAGCGAGTTTCTCCGCATCCGTTGTTCCTGGGTTGGCTTCCATCGAAAATTCAATATCGTCCGCCCAATTTGGGAAATACGTCTTCACGGAACGAAGAAATACGGCCATCTCATCCGGTTTCAGAGCTGTTGGCGTACCCCCACCTACAAATATGGTCTTGATCTCACCCGGTGGATTGGCCTTAACTGTATGTTCCATCTCCCGTTCCAGCGCTTCGAGATATTGCATCACGGGCTGATCTTTCAGAACGTAAGAGTTAAAGTCGCAATAAAAACATTTATTCGTGCAAAAGGGAATGTGAAGATACACCGCTTGGGGCGCACCTGTCTTCCGGCTGTGTGCTGCCAATGTCATGGCAAGTCCCCCTCTATTTGAAAAAAGGAAAGCCATCCGGCTTCCCTTTCAGCTTAGTTATTTAATATTCTGTGTTGTAACAATTCAATTTCGATACACACACTCTGTGATGTACCCGAAATTGAATTCTCCTAATCTAGTTTGAATACTCACATTCTGTGACGTATTTCAAATTAGATTATTTAATCATCAATTTTCAGTACCGCCATGAATGCCTCTTGTGGCACCTCAACGTTACCAACCTGCTTCATCCGCTTCTTACCTTCCTTCTGCTTCTCAAGCAGTTTCCGTTTCCGCGAGATGTCACCACCATAACACTTGGCAAGTACGTTTTTACGCATTGCTTTTACCGTTTCACGAGCAACGACCTTGGTACCTACAGATGCCTGAATTGGCACCTCGAACATTTGCCGTGGAATCAGCTCGCGCAGTTTCTCACAGACAATGCGTCCGCGGTTATAGGCACGATCACGGTGAACGATGAAGGACAGAGCATCCACCTGTTCGCCATTGAGTACAATATCCATTTTTGCCAGATTGGACTGACGGTAACCGGACAGCTCATAATCCAGGGATGCATATCCTTTGGTACCGGATTTCAACTGGTCGAAGAAGTCATATACAATCTCGGACAACGGAATCTCATAGGTAATGGTAACCCGAGTTGTGTCCAGATATTCCATATTTACATATTCACCGCGTTTAGTCTGACACAGCTCCATAATGGTACCTACATAATCATTCGGTACGATAATATCTGCCTTGACGTATGGTTCCTCGACGTAATCAATCCGTCCCACCTCAGGATAGTTGGATGGGTTATCGATTTTCATCACTTCACCATTCGTTAAGGTGACGTGATAGATTACACTTGGTGCCGTTGTGATCAACGGAATGTTAAACTCCCGCTCGATCCGCTCCTGGATAACGTCCATGTGAAGCAGTCCAAGGAATCCGCAACGGAATCCAAAACCGAGAGCACTGGAAGTTTCCGGTTCAAAGCTCAGAGAAGCATCGTTCAACTGCAATTTCTCCAACGCTTCACGCAGATCAACATAGTCCGATGTTTCGATCGGATAGAGACCACAATACACCATTGGGTTAATTTTACGATAACCCGGCAAAGGTTCCGGTGTTGGATTTTTGGCATCCGTTACCGTATCCCCGACTTGTGTATCGCCAACATGCCGGATACCTGCAACGATAAATCCAACATCCCCGACGTTCAGCTCGTCCACGATGGTCATACGAGGTTTGAACGCTCCAACTTCAATGACTTCAAATGATTTACCTGTTGCCATCATTTTGATTTTGGAACCGGATTTGATTTTGCCGTCAACAACACGCACATATACGATTACACCTTTGTACGGGTCGTAGTGCGAGTCAAAAATCAGCGCTTTCAAAGGCTGGTCAGGATCACCAGTTGGTGCCGGAACACTTTTCACCACTTGCTCCAAAATTTCTTTGATTCCGATTCCTGATTTGGCCGAAGCCAAAACCGCATTACTTGTGTCCAAACCAATAACATCTTCCACTTCCTGCTTCACCCGTTCAGGATCAGCGCTCGGAAGGTCAATTTTGTTGATAACCGGTAAAATTTCAAGATTG
Organism: Paenibacillus sp. FSL H3-0457; assembly: GCF_037981725.1. Classification (NCBI taxonomy): domain Bacteria; kingdom Bacillati; phylum Bacillota; class Bacilli; order Caryophanales; family Paenibacillaceae; genus Paenibacillus; species Paenibacillus sp. FSL H3-0457. Next base: position 4,826,074 of record NZ_CP150283.1, read on the forward strand.
TTATCCAATGCCAGATACACGTTGGCAAGTGTTTGGGCTTCAATTCCCTGAGCCGCATCCACAACCAGCAGAGCACCTTCACATGCAGCAAGACTGCGTGATACTTCATACGTGAAGTCTACGTGTCCCGGTGTATCAATCAGATTCAATAAATACTCTTCACCATCATCCGCTTTGTAAGTCAAGGCTACTGCTTGTAGCTTGATCGTTATTCCACGTTCACGTTCAAGGTCCATTTTATCCAGAACTTGTTCCTGCATTTCACGTGAAGTGAGCGCACCTGTGTGCTCCAAGATCCGGTCCGCAAGTGTTGATTTGCCGTGATCTATATGTGCAATAATAGAAAAGTTACGAATTTTACGTTGTCTTGCCCGAATGTCAGTCATTCCTTACCCCCAGAAACAGCCTAGTGTCAATCACTTCATTATAACAGTTGAAGCACAGTGCATCAATCCCGTGATGTCTCAACTTTATAATAAAGTGTCTTCATGCACTCCCAGAGGTTATATTGTACCTTAAAATTATGGTATTTTATTCAGCAACGCCGCTAAAAAGAGAGACAACCCACTTGATCCCACTGTGTGAGAGATTTTGCAGTAGTCCAGCCGTTTTGTCTGCCAACACATCAACCGGAGCCTTATTTTGATCTGCCCCAAGCACTTGGCTTGGTGACTGAACAGGTACAAATGGTGGTTCTTTAATTTCCTTTTGGACAGGTGCAGTCGGAACAGATTCGGTAACCTGTGAAGTTGGCTCTATTGTCACAGCGGTTGACGTGCCGTCTGATGAATTACCCATATGAAAGTTGCTGCCAGCCAGCTGCATTCCAAACAGCACACCCAGCAACATTAATACAGCGATGGATAACAGTCTTTTACCGAATCTGGACATATGCTTTGCCTCCTGTCACTCTCTACTATTTTGTTCTTCATACATATAGAGTCCCTATCCACCCTGTGATGACGTTTCTGCACTGGCTTTGTCCACCTTCTGATCTTCCCAATACACTTGGGCAATCATGTCCGCTAGAATCTTCGATGTCCGTTGGAGCTCAGCTCCTGTGTTGTCGATGCCGCCAATCTCAATCAAAATGCTGTTGGGTGAAAGGGTTTGATTATACTCTCCATTGTTAGCTCCTCCGCCATCTTTGCCCCACACACCACGGGATACCCCAGGATACTTGGCTTCCAGTTTCTTATGAATTTTCGCTGCAAAGGCTTCATTCTGCCGCCAATTTGGATTTTCATGTCCAATAATGAAATACACTTTGGCGTAGCCCAAGTCATTAATAGTGGTTGTTGTTTTGCCATGACGTTGTGAATCGCGATGAATGTCTATGAGATATGTCAGATCATCATTTTGAGCGAGTGCCGCTTTTACCGTTTGACGGGAGTATTTATAAGAATAGTTCCAGTTATAGTCCTTTACTTTAGTGGGGTAATCATCCTTGGCGTGTTCTACGCCGATTCCCAGCTTCTCCAGACTGTCTGAGAGGTAGGTTCCCACTTGAAACACATTGCCTGTTGATTTGCCTGATGATGGATTATCACTTTTCGTACCTAGCAGTGGATTGTAGCCTTCCCGTGGATGGGAATGATAGATAAGAATTGACTTTTTGCCTGTTGCCGGTGAGCCTGAATTGTTTTTCTCACCATTCTTCGCTGGGGGATCTTCTTTACCCTCTCCATCTCCAGGCTCACTCGACTCAGGTGGATCCGTATTGTCCTGGCCTGGTGGAATATGCAGCTCACTACCGGGTTTTCCTCCACCTGCGGAAGCCGTATCCGTAAGACCGGGACCGGGCTGATAATCTTCGGGAGCCTCGGCTTTTTCGTTACCAGATCCAGGACGGAGCAGAACAGGTTGGTTGGAACCCATGCCCGGCATTTCTCTCGCAATCAGGCTCTTCGGATCTTGAGGATTTACATTCGTTAGTAATTGGAAAACAAATGAGGTGAGATTTTCACCGGATATAGCAGAAGTCTGTTCCTTCTGGGTGAGATGGGGCATCTCCATACCGAGCATATCGACAAAAAAGCGGCTTGATACAGCACTCGCAAATCCTTTCATGGAAGAAACGGGTGAATTGTTCAAACGTTTCTCTGCCATTCCCCCGAGACCAAGTACGACAAAAAACAAAGCAGATATGATCATAAGCAACAACAACGTACGGCCCATGGCCAGCACGTGCAGACATCTTTTTTTCCACTTCCCAATATTCCAGGCCAATATCTTGTTCATTCTGCTGTCTCCTTCCCTGCTGGACAACTCTTATACTTCAACTCTATGAGCCCGCCCAATTTGATAGAACAGGAAAATGAAAGATTCCAGAAACAAAAAAAAGAAAGTCCGATAGATTCGGACCTTCTTCTCAGCAGTTTTAAGTTTTAATGTGTATAGGCCGCTACGTTATCTGGATTCACAGCATCATGGAGTGCCGCGTTAAGTCCTGTAGCAATAACATTGGCAATTCCCTCAATAAACTCATCGATTTCCTTTGGGGTAACAATGAGGTCATGACCTAGTGGCTCCAGTACCTCTTTCACCAGACTCAAGCGATCTTGCTCACCAATGTCGTCCAGCATACCCATGATCTGTTTGGTCTGATCCGTTTCCTGGCGGAAGTGTGAGCGCATCATCTCAATCACATTGTTCACAATGGTGGACGCATAACATACGGTTGGTACTCCGATGGCGATGCAAGGCACACCTAATATCTCACGGGTCAGGCCACGCCGTTTGTTTCCAATACCGGAACCCGGATGAATACCAATGTCCGCTACCTGAATTGTTGTATTTACACGTTCCAAGGAACGGGAGGCCAGCGCATCAATCGCAATAATGGCATCCGGCTTGGTCCGGTCTACAATCCCCTGTACGATGTCACTGGATTCAATACCCGTTGTACCGAGCACGCCGGGAGCAATCGCGCTGACTTCCCGATACCCTGGCGCAACCTGATCTGGTACCAATTCGAAATACTGACGCGTCACCATCAGATTTTCCACAACAAGTGGACCGAGTGAATCCGGGGTGACATTTAAGTTGCCCAAGCCAACAATCAAGACCTTGGAGGTTTTGTTAATTCCGGCCTTAACCATAAAATCTTCCATTTCACGGGTGAACTCGGCAGCAACTCGCTCCTGTAACTCGGTATCACCATTCCGTAGTGAAGGTACTTCCAAGGTAACATAGTGACCTTTCACCCGACCAATAGCCGTGGCTGCTTCTTCAGTCAGGACATCAATACGTGTAATCGTAATGCCCTCTTTTTTCTCTACATCTTCCTGTAGTCCGGGAATCGTCTGTTTCTGTCCACCTTGCGCCATTTCCTTGGAGTCGATCGCCAAATCGGTACGAACTGTATAGTTTTGCAAATCCAGTGTCATTCTGTCCTTGCCTCCCTTACCGCATTTGAGCATATTGTGTGGGAAAAAGGGTTTCTTTATACAGCATGTCGAACATCGTAGGAATATCTGTTGCATTTTACATGCTAGCGTGATAGAATATTTTAAGTTGTGAAACGTTTGTATTCATGCAAATGCCTTACAGGAGGTGAATGTAATGCCAAACATAAAATCCGCTGTTAAACGCGTAAAAACGAGCGACAAGCGCCGCGCACTCAACGCTTCTCAGAAGTCTGCACTCCGTACAGCTGTTAAAGCTGCTGATGCTGCTCTGGTAAGTAACGAAGTTGATACTGCAAAAGCTGCGATTCAAGCTGCTTCCAAAAAGCTGGACAAGGCTGTAACTAAAGGTCTGGTTCATAAAAATGCTGCAGCACGCAAAAAGTCTCGCTTGGCGAAAAAACTGAACGCTCTTTCCGCACAAGCGTAAGAAGCGTTACTTATACGATCCAATGGAAAAATCCTGAACAGCATAGGCTTTCAGGATTTTTTAGTATCTGATTCGATAAGTATAAGACAAACATAAAGCGACCTTTATTCCGATGATTAACTATCATGGAGCAAAGGTCGCTTTGTTTGTTATTCACACTAGTAATCTATTACGTTTACTTGTCCATTCATGCACCAAGTCTCAATAAGAACAGCTCCAGACCAAGTACTTTATCCACCGCTCCTGTTTTCATCTGGTAATCCAGTTCGCTGAGGTGACTCAAAATCATTCTCAGACGTTCCGGCTGAAATTTACGGGCTTGCTCACCTGCAATCTTAACAGCATACGGATGCAGACCAAGCTGACTGGCAATCTGCTGCTGGGAGTAACTTTGTTGCCCCAACTCTTTCACCTGGATCATGATCCGAAACTGGCGTGCGATTAGAGCCGCAATTTTAATCGGTTCTTCCCGCTGCTTCAGCAACTTATAGAAAAGAGCCAACGCTTTCTCCAGTCGCAAATTAGCGAGTTCCTCCACTAGTGAAAATACATTCTGCTCTGTACTACGGGCAACCAGTGACTCGATATCAGCACGTTTGATTGTCCCCCCATTACCCGCAAACAAACATAACTTATCTACTTCAGCAGACAGGGTCTGAAGACCTGTTCCTGCATAGCTGATCAACGTTTCCGCCGCTCCCGTCTCCAAGGAAACATCCCGCTGCTTCGCAAGTTTCACTATCCAATTCAACAGCTCTTCTCCACTGAGTGGAGCAAAAGCAAGAACTACTGCCTGTTTCTTGACAGCTTTCACCAGTTTCTTACGCTCATCCAGCTTATCCCCTTGGGCCAGGAAAACAATCGTACTGTAATCTGCCGGATTTTCCATATATGTAAGCAGACGATCAACCTGATGTTCAATCTTGGATTCTTTACCTGCGGTAAACAGGCTCGCATCCCTTACAATAATTAATTTGCGTGGAACCAGAAAAGGTACGGTCTCTGCTTCTTCAATAACGACCTCCACAGCCGTTTCAGACAAATCATATGGAATAATCGCAAAATCACGATGTTCTTCTTCAATAACCTGTTCTTTTAACATATCCGTAAATTGCTGTATCTGGTACTTCTCCGTTCCGTACAGCACATAGATCGGTGCCGTTTCTCCATTACGTATTGCCTTTGTTGCACTTTTTACATCCATTCACGGCGCCTCCTTATCCCTCTTATCCTACCAGAAAAAACGCAAGACAACAAAGGGACCTTACATCCAGTTATGGATGAAGGTCCCCTGTCCTACATCTATATAAACGCTGACACCAGCAGTTCTAGAAAAAGCCGGTGCGCGGTCATACGACGTCAGTTGTTTGAACTGAGATAGGACGTTTTGTTACTTCCACTATATGCTTGTCATACTGAAAATGTTCTTTCGTTTAGAGGAGCGCACTCCCCATTTTTAATTATTTCGCAGGAGCTCCACCTGAAACAGCAGGTACATTAAACGAGTTCTTCGCCGTTGTTCCGTCCTTGTCCGTTTCGTAATTAAAAAGGGTACCATCCTTCGACCAACTCGCTGACTTCAGTGTCCCCTCTATGCTGCGTTGTTCAACCAAATTTAGAACATCCGGTTCGCTCACAGGTTTGGAGTATATGCTGATTTGATCACCAATAAGCATAACTACATAGGAACCGTCAGGTGACTTCCATTCTTTTGGTGCTACTGTTGTAGCCATTCCCTGATCCGGTCCTGCTGCGACTCCTTTGTTTCCTCCAGAAGCGTCTGCACCTGCACTGGAATCAGGTACAGTGTTACCTTCAACCGGAACATCTTCAGTCATATTAGGTGTTGTATCCTGAGAAGTGAAGGATTGCGCATCTCCATTTTCTGTTTCTGTTACTCCATTCTCTTCCCCATCTGCAGAAGATTTAGGAGAATCTCCTGATCCCTGAATTCTCTGCTCAGAATCTTGGTTCTGAGCCGGATTCTTCTGATTATCGGTCGAAGGAGTTCTGGACGAATTATCCTGCGGTCCTTTATTCGGAGCAGGCGTTGATTCGGTAGCCGGTTGTTGAGGTGTAGGATCTGACTGAACTTCAGGCTCCTGTACCTCATCTCCACCGTTCTCTTCAGGCATTGTTTCTACGTCTTGGTTATCTGGTTTAGTTGGTGAATCATTAGATTGATCCACAAACACATCGTTGCTGCTTGGTTGGGACGAAGTGGCAGGATCATAATTTTCAATATTCTTGCTTAATGAATTCTCATCCAAATTGCCGCCCTCTTGAGAAGCTCCAGAGCTCATCAGCATGGAATCGGCATTCTCAATCTGTTCAGGCGGATTTCCCCAGATGGCGAATCCCAATATAACTGCCGCAGCCGCTGCACCCATGGACATACGTCCTGCCATCGAGTTAAGCCATTTTTGCTTTGTTTTCCGCTCACTTGAACGTTGTAAATTCTCAAATGTAGCGGGGACAGGATTCATTTCCTGTATGGTGCTACTCTGTTCCTTCCGCGCTTCGTCAATGGCATCAAGCTGTGGCATAATCGCATCAACCAGACTAAATTTCGGGCTTACTTGCGGTAATTCTTCCAGTTCTCTGGAAAGAGCTCTGAGTAAACTAAAATTCTCGGCGCACTCCGGACACTTTGCCACATGCTGTAGCATCTGCGCGGTTTCCGCCTCGCCCAGATCATGATCCAGATAGCGGTGCATCCATTCCACCACCTCTTCGCATTTCATCCTGTCACACCACCTTTCTGATATTCCTGTAGTAGATTCTGTAATTGCTGCCTGGCTCTAAATAAATAAGATTTCACCGTATTCAACGGAAGATCGAGACAATCCGCAATTTCATTGTAGGATAAGTCCTGCAAATATCTTAGAACAATAACGGTACGATGATGCTCGGGAAGCTTGTTGATCGCATCCTGAATGTCCTGGGCCACATATGTAGACATGACCTCGTACTCCACATCCTGATTATCCTGAAAAACCATGTCATGTTCGTCAATGGAGACGGACGGTTTGGTTCTTCTGAATTTATCAATACAGATGTTTGTGACGATGCGTTGTACCCATGTTTTGAATTGGGCCTTTTCTTCGTATGAGTTGATTTTGGTGTAAATTCGGATCAACGCTTCCTGCGCAGCATCCAAAGCGTCCTGTTCATTATTTAGAATGTAATATGCGGTCCGATAGACATGTTGTTCAATCTCCCGCAATAGGGTAATTAGAGCGTCGCGATCGCCCGATTGAGCGGCTCTGATGAGTTCCGGCTCTACCACAAAGGATCCCCCTCTCCCTGCAACCTTACAGACGTGATCATCAATAAAATTGTTGCAAAGTTAAGTATTTTTTTAATTTGCCATAACAAAATAACGGCGTATGTATTAGGGCCGCTGAAATCTTCTCTTAGAATAACAGAAATTGCATAACGAGTCACCAAACGTATCCAAAAGCGATTCCATTACTTACACGACTCAATTCAAATGCAATGGCATACATTATAGATAAGCACTTTTTTGGTTCCTAAAATAAAAAAAGTCGAAATTTGTCCAAATTTAAGCTGTTTTTAATGCAATTTTCATGAAAATAGTGTATTGTAAATTTACATTCATAAACACGAGGTGATGAGCATGCCAGCTCTTGCGAAAATTCAAGCTTTAAAAGAACAAATGCCCAAAGAATACCAAAGTATTTCCCACTTTGTGGAACATGCATTGGACTCCATTGATACTCTGGTCGAGGAACATCGGAAGTACGTAGCTGCACAGGCATTATACGGCGATAAAATCGTTGGATCGGAAGAACGCTTGTACAGAGAAACCGTACTTGATGTCAGAGCACAGTTGTTGATGACTCTTGAGAAAACGGTAGAAGATCTGTTGCACAAGGGAGATAAACACTGGAGCAAACACTTTAAGGATGGCGTAGAGTAGTTCTTATATTTCTTCTACATTTTGAAAAAATGGCCCGTTTTCCGATATTCTCCCTCGTGGGGTGTAACGGAAAGCGGGCTTTTTTTGTGCTGTGCTGTAACTTGCAATCAATTGAAGTGATTAATTGGTATATTTATCAGTAAATCGCCATCAGTTTGCCATTGAGAAACCCTAAAGCTCTTATGCCTGCGGAGCTGGCATACACCCAAACCTCGATTTTGCCTTTTGAACTCGTTTCATACGTAATGCTCGATGGATCTCCCCAAGCAAGGCGCACCTGAGTTATGTTCATTCCTAAAGCTACTTCTCCAGCAATGATTTTATTCCAAGTGGACTTGGACCAATTGTATTTCTTATACGGATCAGAAGAGAAGAATTGGTTGGAATCGGCAAGCATCTCCGTCACACTGGAAGGTGCACCTCCTGCGTAGGCAGAAACGGTTTTTCCTTTTGCATTACGGAAGATAATAGAGTAACTTCGATCACCGTATTTAATCTTTTCAATTTTGATATCTGATATGGTCACTTTACTGAAACGTTGCCCTAAACTCGTATCACTGTTGATCCAGTAGGACTTGCCAATGAAGCGAGCAAGATTCCCCAACTCTTTTTTCTTGATCAGTGCAAGTGTATCCTTCGATTCCACCAGAATAGAAGAATTTCCAACCAGCACCTTGGCCTGCTTTAGCTCAGCATCCCATCGAACCTGAATACCCGCAGCCTGTCTTAACAAGTCCGCAGGAAATACAGTTTGTCCTCCAATGGTTTGTACTTTCCCTTTCAACTTCAGCTCTTTGTTGTTTAATCGCGCAACAGCACTCCCTTTTTGCAAAGTAATACTGTCAACTCCAAATTGAATTTCAAAAGATGAGCCTTTCACATCAATTTTGGCTCCCAATGTTTTGAACACCGACTGTACTGGCAAGTATACATTTCCATCCAACAATGTGGCGCCTGTTAACTTTTGCTGTGAATCAACGTTCAGTTGAAGACTTGAGGCCAAATCACCTATCTTCAAAGTCACTTTGGTTGTTCCCATGCCCGTAACCTTCAGTTTGCCTCCTGCCTGAATCTGTGCAACTTGGGGCTGCTCCACTATAATTTCTTCAGGCAATGGGGCACGCTTGTTTTTGAAACCATTACTATAATTCTCCTGAACAGCAAGCGTGATCGTATCCCCAATATTAGCTTCCTTGGAAGATGCCGTAAGTGTCACTTGATTTAACGCGGGAGCTGATAGAGAAGTTAACTTTCCATTATCATATGTAACCCATGATCCATCCTGTAATTGTGCATATAGCTCATCCAGATTAGGCGCATACACCATCCGCGATACGTTACTTAAACCCGGCAGTTGCTCGCCCTTATATTTCGCAGTTCGATCGTAGCTCCAGACGGTTCCATCCTGTTTCACTGTGAGCAGCTTATGCGTACTCCCCCACCAAATCAAAGATTGCACATTATTCGCAACCGTGATGTAGTCATCCTCATACAGCATACTTACGATCACTACCGAGCCATCATTTTTCAGCACAGCTGCGTAAACACCATTCGTTGCAATTGCTTTACCATCAGGTACATTTCCAGCTTTACGTATTTTGTTGTATTTGTCATAATATATATCTCCTGATGAAGATAATGCGCTATAAGAAGAATCGCTTCCAAAACTATAAGAATCCGCATCGATAATCGATTCCAAAACCTTAGCCTGATCATCAAAATTATAAAGGTTTCCATCCTGAAGCTGAACCCATCCATGACCATATACCTTAATCACACCATTGAATTGTTTCGTTACTGGTATATGCGCATTGTCCTTATTCCACCGAATCACTTGGCCATCTGCAGTCCACCCATAGATGGAATGGTCTTCTGATTTTGAAATACCAATCAGTTTTCGATTTTGTGTCCATACTCCACTTGTGGCCCCTTTAGACCAAAGTGTACCATCGTCCAGCAAATAGTCATTTCGGTCAAGAACTGAAGTGATGGAATTACCCGATCCAGATGATGCAAAAGCGGAGGACTGTCCTGCGATTAAACCGATAACTAAAAGTCCAATGCATAGGGCTATCGCTTTTCTAATCCATTTCACTCTAAACTTCTGAGTGGCATTACTGTTCCTTTTACTTTGTGTCAATTCTACAAGTTCCATTTTCTTGATCTCCTCATTATTATGTATAGTGCTACGATCCCTAAGTATCTCTATCCCTCCTCTAAGGTGGGCCTAACTATTATTCGGTAAAAATAACCATAATCCTGCAAAAAAAATCATATAACATTAATAACAACAAGAAAAATCTTATATTAATATGCTTTATCCCGCCACATGAGTTCCATCATGCAACTATTTAATTAAATATCTAATCTAAATGACACGATGTTTGTTTCCTTTTCTGCAATCAATTTTGAGGTACAATACATCATATTTGAAGAAGAGCATTACCGGAATGGGTTATAGACACATATTCTCCACTGTAAATTGGTAGGCTGTTAAGTTCTTTTTTAGATCAAAAGTACAAACTTCCCCATCGCTCTTAAAACTGACATGATCGTACATTCCTTCTAAAACAAAACTGAAATTAGTAGCCCCTATATTTTTGAATTGTAAGTTATCTCCAAAAGAAAGTTACATTCTAAATAATGCCGGATTAGCACATGGGTTTGTACCGATAAAACAAAAAAAGCCGCTAAAATAGCGACTTCTTATAGGACTATCTTCTTGTACCCAACAAGATTGGATACCGGCTACCTTCTCTAGGAGAAGAGTAAGAGCACGCAAATGGGAAGTCCATTGACGCATTCACAAAGAAATAATTAGTATATATTATTCCAAACCTTTACAGAGCAAAATCATATTTTCCGCCGTCTTCTGTTCAAGATGAATTATTCGACTAAGACTAGCCTTCATTCTTTCTATGTCCATATCATTAATATCAAGTCCCTTTAATCTCTTCTTCACTAAAATGTAATAACTCATGTTTTTTAATATCGTCCACTCTGATTCTAGTTCCGAATAGAATGATTTTAGCACGTCTGTTTTTATGCCATAACATTTAGAAATGAGATTGGATAAGTCTTGATTGCGTTTGTGATATTGACAAAACGAAAATACTCTCACTCTGAACAAATGCTCATCACGTAAACTATGAAACATACTTAGCTCATCTAAGAATGCTGTTAATGAATCTAGCCCAGTATGATAGTATAAATCATATCCTTGATTATATATTAAACCACTTTCTAGCATATTTTCCAATGAATCAACTAAACGAGATAGTTGAATTTCATTAGTAAATTTTCTGGCAAACTCGGTAGTTTTATAAAAACTCAACTTGATTTTTTTGCCAACACTTTTAAAGTATTCACAGGATAAGTCTATCGATTTATAGGGAATATTATAGTAATTCATTTTACCCATGACTATACAATCTTCTAAAGCTGAATAACTTTGAATTTCATCATTATAACTATAAATAAAAGTTGGATGAATCATATGTGAGGTATTCGAGTTCACACCTGAAGGATAATAATATCGATCAACAGTAACAAAAACACAGTAACCATCTTGAATTCTACTCTTAATAATATTGTGAATTTCGTCATATTGATCTAATTCTTCTATTTCATAAAATAAATACTTATCAAGCATCTCAATGGAGTATTGAATCTTAGGGAAGTATGATCCAAAAAACAAAAGTTCTTGCTGAATTTCCTCGGAGCTATACGACTGGTTATAAACTTTTTTTAAGTAGATCGCATCCAGATGGCAGGCGATATCTAAAAAAGCCTCATTCTCACTAGCAAGCATAGCAATTAGGTTATTTGTTATACAATCCATCCATAATCCATTAAAAGGTTTAATGTACTGAGCCATTTCTCACCCTCCGATACTTTGGTTAACCAAAAACATTTTCATTCAGACCATTCCGACAATTTTACTCATTAATTATATTTCCAGAATAAAATTTGCACTGAGAATGAATTTAAGGAAATTGATAAATCTCTGTAAATCGCTTCTACATTGCTCTCCTTCAAAGTCTACGATACATGACCCCGCTTCTCTGGCCATAAGAATCCCCGAGTATAGATCTTCGTCAGAATTATAAAGAACAATTCCTTGGAAATCTCCCCTTGCAAGCTTACACCACAACAAAGATGGGGCCCTAAGACTAATGATCCGTTTAACTTGAAACTCTAAATGTGATTTTATTTTTGTCGCCTCGATATTCTTCTGTACAAATGTCCCTGAATCCAACCCAAAGTCATCTTTTTTAACGGTAATACTTCACTTGCTTTTTAAAGCTTGCGTATCTTTATATGAACCTTCACCCTGTTTTGCGATATAGTCCCGATCCAAATGTGAATCATAAATAACACCGAGTACCACATTCATATGGTGCATCACTGTAATCGAGACGTTATACACAGGAATTCTAATTTCGAATTTTTTTGTACCCTCAAGAGGATCTATCATGCATAACCAGTCGCCCTTCGTGCCCTTAAGTCCAACATCCTCTCCTTTAAATTGATGATCAGGAAAATTATTAACAAAAATTACGGTGATATGTCTTTTAGCCATCTGATCTACCTTTTGTGACAATATCTCCATACTTTCCATTTTCCGTAACAAGAACATTTTTCATAAATCGTCCTCGAGCGATTATTCCTGCTTTAATGTTAAACGAAGCCGGTATTTTTTTTGCTGATTGGAGGAGATAAAGCGTTCTGATCCTCTGTTACTTGGGCTCAATACATACAATAAAGTTACTCCATGTTATTTCACTAATTTCACTAAATAGCATCTTTCATTTAACATTCTTCTCTATAGTCTACAGAAATCAAACAATAATAAAAACCTGACAATGTATTGTTATTATAGTGTACTTGTCATTAAACTAACCTTTTGACAAGCCGTCCTGATGGGGTCTCACGGCAACTTTATACTTCCTAGGCAACTTATGCTTCCAGATACATTTAAAATATCACGAAAGCCCAAAATTCTAAGCCTTTTCTGTCATACTTATAAGTAAATATCTGATCTTTTTATGGGTTAAAGTCTCACTTCAATACTTTTTCTGCTCAGTCAATCCACATCATTGTAAGTTCTCTTGTTTTATCTTCACACCGATAAATAGATTACGTTCCCTCATATCCGTTTTTATCAATTCTTTCAACCTGCTCACCTATACAGTCTTATAAAATCCGTCACTCAACTCCAAACAACTTGTACCGAATATCAATCTTCCCATCCTTTACTCTAATCTGGACCTCACCCATCTGATCCGTCCGATAAATATCTGACCCGGTAGCCTCCAGACGTTCCATCACTCCCGGATTGGGATGCCCATATGTATTGTTAACTCCTGCAGATATCACAGCGGTTTTGGCGTTCCAGTATTGGAGCCAGGCTTCAGTGGACGACGTTTTACTGCCATGATGAGCAACCTTTAGAACGTCAATGGATACAGACGCCGCCGCTGAAGCATCTTTTGAATCAACCTGCAACGGGCGTGTAAGTACCCTTTGTACAACTCCCTCTGTAACTCCAATATCTGCACCTTTCTGTTCAAACTGGGCAGCCAACGAGCCATCCTGAATCATATAGAGCAGGTCCTGCTCGGCCGCAGCATCCATATCTCCAGTGAACAACATGGAAGCCCCCGCCATTTCCAGCAAAAAGACAACGGAATCGTGATTCTGGTGTTCAGATACAGGCAAATTGCCCGATACATTTACATCCATATGTGCCAGATCCGGAGCTATAAAATGTAAACTTGTCTCTTTATCAGCCTTATAGGACATGCCCTGCTGAATAGCGTACAGAGGAATTTTGCGTTCCATGGCTGTGTCCAGTAATTTATCAAAGTTATCCTTACCGCTGGTCGTTCCATTAAACATGAAACGTTTAACCGGAATCTGTTCCAGCACAGCCTGTAGTCCTCCGGCATGATCCTGGTCAGCATGCGTGACAATTACAGCATCCAGTTGATGGATGCCTCTTTTTTTCAATAGAGGAACAACCACCTTAGCTCCCACCTCATACGGATCACGTCTTGTTTTCCATGATTGTTCGGTGTTCCCAAAACTAACCGTTCCCCCGCCATCCACCAGAATGTGTTTTCCTTCCGGGGTTGTAATCAATGTGCTGTCCCCTTGTCCAATATCCAAAAACTGCACGATGCCGGTTCCAACAGGCTGCGGAGTCTGATATGCCCACCACAATCCAGCAATAAAGCTGAGCGCGAGCAACCCGCACAACCATTGCTGAGCTTTACTCATTCGTTCATGTGCATAATATCCTGCACCTCGTGCAGTAAATGCACTTGTATACTCCGGCCAGGCAATACTGGCTCCTAATGTCGTTAATGAAGTTTCTTTTCCATCTACACGGTTCTTACCTTGATCCTGTGCCACGTTAGACATAGAAGAGCGAATGCCCACATTCTCCATGGAAACTGGAGGTTGTCGCCTCACAAGAGGAGCCGTCTCTTCCTCAATAAACGTTGTTTCTCGCTGCTCACCATTGCCACGATGCAACAGGTAGAGTAAGGCATACAACACAGCATAATATGTGGAAATCCATAACAAGGGCGGTGTTGCCCAGATCAACACAAAACCTGGCAGGCTGTTCATCCACTCCACGCTTATAAATGTCAGTTGATTCAGTTGCATCGCAATCCATGCGAGAGGTTTCGCCAAGGGAACCCATATGAATGACAATAACATGGCGACCGTCCCCAGAGGTAATACAATAGCACTAATCAAAGAAACCAGCAGAAAGTTAGCTACAAATGAGAGTAGTGAGAACTGGTTGAAATACAAAATGGTTACTGGGAACGAAATCAGCTGAGCGGTCACGGTCACGGATGCCGTTGCAGCCAGAGATTTCGGCCAGCCGCTGAACAGCCGGTTAATCAATGGCATGTAGATCATCAAACCTGCGGTCACGAGAAAGGATAACTGGAAGCTCACGCTTAGCAAAAAGTACGGGTCCCACCACATCATCAGCAACGCTGCTGCACTGATCATCTGAAGACCGTCTCTGGCGAGACCACGACGTGCCATATACAACCCAATCATGGACATAATTCCTGCCCGAATCACTGAAGGTGAACCTCCGGATAACAGTACATAAGCTGGCACCAGGATCAGAACAATCGTGAGTGCCGTCTCTCTGGTAAGCCTTAGCCAAGATAGAATGAGAAGCAACGAAGCAACATATACAGCGACATGGGTTCCGGAGATTGCCAGGATATGCGTTAGACCGAGTTGTGAAAACTGACCATAGGTACCTGGATCGATATCAGTAGCCATCCCGATAATAAGACCCTTCATATAACCTGCATGAGGCTCTGGAAATAACTGCTCAACCGCCGAGCCCAACTTATGCCTAGTCCAATCCGTCCAACGTAGTACGTTATATTGTCCAAGTCCCTCAGGAGCAACTGCTGTTACCGAACTGGCTCCTTTCACTTTGAACAACCAGTGGATATGCAGGGTGCGCAAGTAACTGCGATAATCAAACCCGCCAAAGTTCCTGGCTTCACCAGGAAGGACAAAAGAACCATTAAGCGTAATCAAATCGCCCCTCTTCCAGCCCGCTGCTACCTGTTGTTCTTCTTCCTCCAACAGTCTGACTTGTACCATCAATTGTTCATCTATGTTGAATGCAGATGATGCTGTCAGATCTGCATCTGCTGACGAATCCGATGTTGCCAATATTGAAGACATCTGAATCTTAAAGTCAGCCCGATCTCCATCAATACGTACATCTGACACAAGCTCACCCTGAATTTCAGCTGACCATCCGTCCAACTCATGAGCAGCGATATGCATGGTCTCCGGCAGACTACTATGATTGCGTGTGTCATTCCACTCCCAATGTGCAGCACCTCCAATAAAGGCAGCGAGTAAAAATAAAACAGACCATCCACGCACATCCATAAAACGAAGTAAAAGTGGCAAACATGCCAGAGCTCCAATTAACCCCCAGATTAACGTCCAGCCTGTTAACGCGCAAGCTATCCCGCTCCCGCACAACCAACAAATCGTAAAACTTAATAATGGTCTGCCTTTCATTTCTCCCCCTCCTTCATTTCACCCGTTGAACGCAGAAAAACCCCCGGAAAGCCAATTCAGGCTTGCCGGAGGTTCTCCCTCACGTATTCGATCATATTTACATTAATTGCTCACAGTCATCATCGTTTCCCGCGGGGGCTGGTAATTCTCCAGCCTGCGGAACGTTATGCCCTTCTGTTCCATCATATTGGTAACCTTGCCGGTATCTTTAGGATAAGAACGATGAAACACGATTTCTGTAATCCCGCTATTCGCCAGCATATTGGCACATGTCCAGCACGGTTCGTCGGTCACATACACGGATGAGCCTTCGCGGTCGATTCGATCTGTGAATAAAAGCAAATTTTGCTCCGCATGAATTGTGCGAATGCATCGTTGCTTTTTCACCATTTCTTCTTGCCCATCGGTCACGACCAACTCATACTCTTCCGATATCATGCAACCTGCTTCAGAACAATCCGGGACGCCGGTGGGCGCACCATTATAGGCTGTTCCCAGCAGTTTCTTTCCCTGAACAAGAACGGCACCCACATGACGACGCGAACAGCGGGAACGGGTGGAAACCATATACGCGATGTCCATAAAATACGTATCCCAGTCCTTGCGTACCTCTGTACTCATGCTGCTTTCCTCCCGCTTAACACAATTTATATTTTAATATTACCGGATCTGCACATACGGCGCCATCTTCTCCAGCATCTTCATACCGATTCCTTTGACCTTTGTCAGATCACTGACTTTTGCAAAAGGACCATGTGCATTCCGATAGTCCACAATAGCTTGAGCTTTCTTCTCCCCAATTCCGGGAAGCTCGATAAGCTTGGAGACAGGAGCGGTATTCACATCAATCTTGCCATTGTCGCTAGCTTCCTCACGAACTACAGGTGGATTACTGCTTGATGCCGTCTCCGAGGTAACCGAAGGATCAGAATTCGTACCCTGCGTAACTGGTTCAATCGAATTTGAGGTGTCCGGTGGATTATCATTCGTCTGACTTGTAGTTTGAACAACTGAATCACCTTCAACCCCAACGCTCGCAAGCTCTTTAGACTCATCTGCCTTTGTATCATTTCCAGTCTGCAGCCCACTTGCCTCGGTTCCCGAAGAAGATGCTCCTGTATTGCCCTGAACCGAAGTAGCCGACTGTACAACAGGGAGTTCCTGCTCTATCGTCGGCTTCTCGGTGCCGAGCTGCAAGGGTTCCCAGCCACTAGGTGGTTGTTCACTTTTGCCCGACCATAATATAAGTATACTTCCAACCACCGCAGCAGCAATAGTCATCCCTTTGTTCCATCTCATTCTTCCACACCTCTCCCTGAATTCAAAAATCATTCATTTCGAACACGGGCGGTGCTTCCGAACCGTTGAACTTTCCTGATGAAACAAGTTGTGCATTTTTCATGTCATGTGAAACAGGTCCTCACGCATAGAATAGAGGGAATGAACTGCGCCAGTACCGTAAAGCATGAAAGGAGGCCTGAAACAATGAAGGTTGGATTTATCGGAACCGGCAGCATGGGCAGCCTGCTAATCTATGCCCTGATCCAATCGGGTGCACTTGAGCCCCGGCAGATCGCGGCCAGCAATCGAACCCCGTCCAAAGTACGTCAGTTATCCCTCCGTTACCCCGGTCTGCATGAATCCCAGAGCAATCGGGAAACGGTGATCCGAAGTAATATCATCTTCCTGTGCGTGAAGCCGCTTGAATTCAAACATGTTATTGACGACATCCTGCCTGTCGTGAATCCCAATCATATAATTGTCTCGATCACCAGTCCCGTGCAGCTGCGACATCTGGAATCTTCACTTCCTTGCAAAGTCTCCAAGGTAATTCCCAGTGTCACACACCAAGTCGGGAGTGGAGCATCCCTCTGCATACATGGCGAACGAATGACCAGTGAAGACCGCGCTGTGTTGGAAAGTCTGCTCAGTCATATAGGCAGGCCGTACCAAGTGGATGAAGCCTGTACACGAATCACATCCGACTTCTCCAGCTGCGGACCTGCATTCATATCGTTCTTTTTGGAACAGTGGATCGAAAGTGCAGTGAAGCTGACAGGCATTAAAAGGGCAGATGCCTGCGCTCTGGCTGGCGAAATGCTCCTGGGAACAGGCAAGCTTCTCACCGAAGGAGGATACACCCCGCAAGAGCTTCAGGCTCGTGTCGCTGTACCTGGCGGTATTACCGCTCAGGCACTTGCACTGCTGAAGGTTAGTCTTGACGGCGTTTTCGACAGCCTGATCCACACGACACATGACAAATATGATGAAGATTTGTTAAAGCTGGATGAACTATTCCGAGCCGGTGAGATTAACCGGCAACAATATTAACGAGTTTGCCTGGAACGGCAATGACCTTGCGAATGGTCTTGCCTTCCAGCGCCTGCTTAACAGGTGCCAGCTCCATCGTAAAGTCCTGCATACCCTGTGCATCCATATCCTTCGCGATTGTAGCACGAGTTACAATTTTACCATTTACCTGAACAACGATTTCTACTTCCGCATCCACTGTCATGGACTCATCATATTCAGGCCAAGCCACGTAAGAGATCCCACCTTCGTGACCCAAACGGCTCCACAGTTCCTCTGCCATATGCGGTGCCAGTGGTGACAACAGTTGCACAAATTTCTCCATCGCTTCACGAGGCAGTGTGTCCGCTTTGTATGCATCGTTGATGAAAATCATCAGCTGGCTGATGGATGTGTTGAAGCGCAGATGTTCCAGATCTTCCGTAACTTTTTTGATCGTTTTGTGAGCAGTTCGTTTGAACTCATCCGTTCCACCGTCCACCGTAATCTTGTCATTGATGGCTCCTGTGTCTTCGTTAATGAAGAGACGCCATACACGTGACAGGAAGCGGTGCATGCCTTCAACCCCGTTTGCATTCCACGGTTTTGTCGCTTCCAATGGTCCCATGAACATCTCGTACAGACGCAATGTATCTGCACCGAATTCATTGACGATTTCATCCGGATTAATGACATTACCACGTGATTTACTCATTTTCTCATTATTGGTACCCAGGATCATACCTTGGTTCACCAGTTTGTGGAAAGGCTCTTTAGTCTCCACAACACCCAGATCATACAGCACTTTGTGCCAGAAACGAGCGTACAGCAAGTGAAGTACAGCGTGCTCTGCTCCGCCAATGTACAGATCAACTGGCAGCCACTGCTGCTGTTTCTCCTTGGAGATCAGTTCCTTGTCATTGCGCGGATCGATAAAGCGCAGGTAATACCAGCAGCTACCCGCCCATTGTGGCATGGTGTTGGTCTCACGACGTGCCTTCATTCCCGTTTCCGGATCTACCGTATTCACCCACTCCGTAACATTCGCCAGTGGTGATTCTCCTGTACCCGAAGGTTTGATCTGGTCGATATCAGGCAGCAGCAGTGGAAGTTGATCCTCAGGTACTGTCTTCATCGTTCCGTCTTCCAGATGCAGAATCGGGATTGGCTCACCCCAGTAACGCTGACGGCTGAACAGCCAATCGCGCAGACGATAGGTCACTTTCCCTTGTCCTTTACCGTTCTCTTCCAACCAAGCAATCATCTTGGCAACCGCTTCTTCATTATTCAGTCCGTTCAAGAAATCGGAATTCACATGTGCGCCATCACCCGAATATGCCTCTTGTGTAACGTCTCCACCTTGAATAACCTCGATGATATCCAGACCGAACTGCTTCGCAAATTCCCAGTCACGCGCATCATGACCCGGAACTGCCATAACCGCACCTGTGCCGTAACCTGCAAGAACATAATCAGCAATCCAGATCGGCAGTTTTGCACCATTAACAGGGTTGATTGCATAAGCGCCAGTGAATACACCTGTTTTGTCTTTGGCCAAATCTGTACGTTCCAGATCACTCTTACGAGAAGCCTGCTCCTGATAAGCCTGAATCGCTTCACGTTGGTCATCGGTTGTAATTGCTTCTACCAATTCATGTTCTGGAGCAAGTACTGCAAAGCTCGCACCGAACAATGTGTCCGCACGGGTAGTGAACACCTTGATAACTTCCTCGCGACCCTCAATGGCAAATACAACTTCCGCACCTGTTGATTTACCGATCCAGTTGCGCTGCATATCCTTGATGCTTTCAGACCAATCCAGCTCTTCCAGGTCTTCCAACAGACGCTCTGCATACTCGGTAATTCTCAGAACCCATTGACGCATCGGTTTGCGTACAACCGGATGTCCACCACGTTCACTCTTGCCATCAATAACCTCTTCATTAGCAAGTACCGTTCCAAGGGCTTCACACCAGTTAACTGCAACTTCATCCACATAAGCCAAGCCTTTATTGTACAGCTGAATAAAGATCCATTGTGTCCATTTATAGTATTCAGGGTCCGTTGTGCTGATCTCACGATCCCAGTCATAGGAGAAACCAAGCGATTTGATCTGGCGACGGAAATTGTCAATATTACGGAATGTAATATCTCGTGGATGTTCACCTGTATCCAGTGCATGCTGCTCAGCAGGCAGACCGAAAGCATCCCAACCCATTGGGTGCAATACGTTGTAACCGCGCATACGTTTGTAACGGGAAACGATATCCGTTGCCGTATATCCTTCCGGGTGACCTACGTGCAGACCTGAACCGGATGGATAAGGGAACATATCCAGTGCATAAAATTTCGGTTTAGCAGGGTCCTCACCCGTTTTAAACGTTTTATTTGCATCCCAATATTGCTGCCAACTTTTTTCCATGACTTGTGGCTGATAGCCGTGTTTCGGCTGGTTATTCTCACTCATCTATTGTTCCTCCTTCAGGTTATTCACTTTAGCTTTAATTGCAACAAAAAAACCTCAGCATCCCGTAGCGTTTGCAGCGCTAGGGACGAGAGGTTGAATTCCCGTGGTACCACCCTAGTTAGTGGACGAACGTGCTTCGTCATCCACTCCCTTTGGACCTGTAACGGCGGTTAACCGATGCGGATTTCCATTCCTGAACCCAAGCTTTATACAAGCAGGTTAAACAGAATGGTGTAATCACCGCATTTCTCCAAGGCGAGTTCGCAAATCACTGTCAACCGGCTTGCACCAACCGCCGGCTCTCTGTTATGTACAGGAATTACTACTGATCCTTATCATCGAAATATGTATACAATATCGGGACCATTATATAAAAAAGCAAGCCCAAAGTCAATATTACACGTTATAATGACCCTTTTAAGTCACACGGTTCGTACCGTTCAATAATACTCGTTGCTGTTCAGGATAACCGAAAACGCTCAATGCCTTCCTCCAGATTATGAATGGTCCAATTCACATGTTCCTGATTATCATATTGACGATAAGCGCACTCAATGCGCAGCACCAGATCAAAGTACAAGTCATAGAGACTTCTTCTTTTCAGCTCACTTTCAGTCGTAATCTCATACCCATACCCTTTCACAAAACCAGGCGTATAGTTAAAATGACTGAAATAATGCTCCATCAGAGGATCTGCCCACAGTGAACGTTCAAAATCAATAATCGCTGTGATTCGACCCGCGTCCACTAGTACATTGCCATCCCACAGATCCCAACTGATAAGCACAGGTTCTTTGACATCGTCCAGCACATCCGATTTTTCTTCAATCAGGCGTCTCAATTCAGGGTAATCGATCGAAAATGTAATCCCGGCTTCTTCCCCGTCGGTAAGAATGTCATCCATCAGATTCATAAATGCATCTTTCCATGTGGAATATCGCTGTTTTTGCTCCGAGAAATATCCAAACTGCTCGCCCTTGATTTCATTAATTCGACGATTGTACCGACCGAGCTGGTGTTCAATGGCCTCCTGCTCTTCCGCAGAATATTGATCCTTGACCTGATTATAGGGCGCTCCAGACATGTACTCCATGATAAAATAACGCGCTGAAGCCATAGTTAACGAATCATCATAAGCCAACACTTGGGGTACGGGAACATCCTGTAGCTCCGTAATGAGGCGCAGTGCCTCAACTTCGGCAATCATGAGATCCTGTTCACAGCGCATCAGATTTGTCGAAGCTGACGGTGCAATTTTGAGTACCACTCGCTGTGCGTCACTCAGTGTAATGAGATATGCATGATTGGCCCAGCCATCCACCATTTCCTTGTAGTCCTGTATACTTGCAGAGAAATGCTGCTCTATTATGGCATTCAACTGTTCTGACGAAAGTCTTGTTTTATATGTACTTTCCATTTTTACACCTCACATTGACAATTGATTTATTTTCTCAGAAAACGCTTTCTATCCGACTATTATCGCCTCCTTTACTTTAACTGGCAATACTTTTTGTCACGTGATTATGTCTTTTCTTGCATTCCTTTAACCTATTTAAGACTATTGCTATTCATTCTCCATAAAAAATCAAACAAAAAACTGCCCTTATGGACCATAAGGACAGTTCTCATTATTCACTCTTACTTCACAGCAACGTAGAACAAGCGCTGTGCGCTGTCTCCAGCCTCTTTCCATTCAAAATCCGCATATACCTTCACGTCTCTAAAACCTGCCTTGGATAACTCCAGCTTCATCCAGTCCGGATTATATGCACGCTGGACATGAACTTCTTCAAACCGCTGGTACATATCCTTATTACCATCATCCACACGCGAAAAAATACTGAGATGATGTTCGATCTCACAGCGATCCTGATCCAGATCACAAGTCCAAATATAAGATACGGAGCGCTCATCCAGTACAAAAGGCTGCTCTTCATCATAACGAATAAGTGTATTGGGATGATGCACATCAAACAGGAACGTTCCATCAGGCTTCAGCATCTCGTATGTCCGCTGGAATGTTCGAACGACATCTTCTTGTTCAAGCAAATAATTGACGCAATCACAGAAAGATATCACCGAATCCACAGGTTCCGGAACTCGCCATTCCCGCATATCCTGCTGCACCCAACGGACACTGCCCTCGCGATACAAGCGATGACCCTGAGGCGTAGCCTCCATCTTGCTGCGTGCAACCGACAGCATATCTGATGAGAGGTCAATGCCTGTAACTTCGAAACCGGAGTTCACGAGCGGGATCGTAATGGAGCCCGTTCCACAGCCAAGTTCAGCGACACTTTTGGGCATTCCATGCTTTTCCCATGCTGTTCTTGCAAACCTTATCCAGTCCGGATAAGGCATATCTTCCATTAATTCATCATACACATAGGCAAATTTCCGGTAAGACATGTCAGGCACCGCACTTTCAATTTCATTTTCGAATTGATCTATATAAGTTGAACCAAAGAATATTTACACTGGACACTCCAATGACAGAACAACCTTCCGATCGCTGTTATCCCCAGATTTTTTTTATTCCTTTTATAAAGGTTTAAATCCGGGGATAAAGGCGAACGCTCCGCTTCTTCAGGTTCTTTCTGTCCTCTCCGTTTCGTGTAAATGTTTAGTTCAATTTATATAACAAAAGAAAAGACAGGGGCATCCGGTGTTTACCCAGCCTATCCCTGCCTTATCCGAGTTCCATATTACAACTATTTAATCAGGAAGATTACTTGTTTTCACTTTGATCCGCAGGAGCAGATTCGGACAGATACGTCCAGCTTTCCTTTTGGACCACCAATCCGTCTTTCATCAATTTGCCCAAGGCACGCTTGAAGGCAGACTTACTGATGCCAAAGCGTTGCTTGATGATATCCGGCGGAGTTGCATCCGAGTATGGCATGCCGCCCATAGGACGCTCTTTCATAAAGGCGAGCAGCTTGTCTGCATCTTCGTTACGTCCAACTTGTTTGAGTTGAGTCATGGCCAGATTCACACGTCCGTCTTCACGTACCAGTGTCACCCGACATTTCACTTTCTCACCAAGACGCAGCATATGACTGCGTTCAGATGAATGAATCATACCAATCGCGCCAAAGCCCAGTACACCACCCTCTACAAGTACAAAAGTACCCATCTGCAGTGGCTTGTACACCGTCGCTTCAACCCACTCGTTTAACCATGAAGTTGGAGCATGGAAAGACAATGGTGAAAGCTCACGTTCCCCGGCCAATTTGGCACGCAGACGTCCCTGCTTATCATGTTCCATGATTACAAAGACTTCATCCCCCACTTGAGGACGCAATTCTTCCAGTTCAGGCAATTCACGAATAGGAAGTAGCAATTGCCGTCCAAGGCCCATTTCCAGGAAACAGCCCAGTCGTGGGTGAACATCAGCCACAACCAGTCGTGCCATTTCGCCAAGCATGAGATAAGGCTTTTTCATCGTTACGGCCAGACGATCTTCTGTATCAAAGAACACAAATACCTCAAGCGTCTCACCAATTTTAATATCCCGTGTTAACTCGGTGTAGTGAAGCAGTACATCTTCCGATCCTGTCGTCAAAAAGAAGCCAAACGGAGACACTTCACGTGAAACCGGCAAAGAGACGACTGTTCCAGCAATCAAACTCATACAGTTTCCACCACTTTGGCGTCAGACCATAGTCGTTCAATGTTGTAGTATTCACGCTCGTCGCGGTGGAAGATATGAACAACAACATCGCCCATGTCCATCAATACCCAACGTGCGGAATCCATACCTTCGATACCTTTGATCGTCGCTCCGGCTGCATGAGCCTGTTTGCGAATTTCAGTGGCAATGGCTTGTACCTGTGTATCGGAATTCCCGTGACAAATAACAAAATAATCTGCCACCAGGGAAACATTAATCAGATCCAACGCTACAATGTTGGATGCCTTTTTGTCGTCAGCGGCAGCAACCGCCATATTCATAAGTTCTTTCGATGATACTGTCATGAACCAACCTCCATAATCTATAATTGTGCAATTAAGTCATTCCGCGACAGCATGGTCAAAGGATAAATGACACGTCGTTGCGAGATCAGCAAGCTGATCGTCGAATCGAATCCGGCAATTAAACCTTCCTCCAGACTACGTTCAGCCTGTTCGCGAATGTGATCTACTCCCGGGAAATCTCGTCCCGGTTCAATGTAATCGGCAAGACATACCACTTTGTCCAGCAAGCTCATGCCTACCCGACCCGAGGTATGCCACCGGATGGCATTAATAACTTCGGAATCTTCCACACCGTAATCACGCTCGGCTACAAAAGCACCGACTTCGGAATGCCAGAGCTGCTTGTCATGCTGCAGAAGTTCCTGGTTTAATCCGTTATCACGGATGACCGCTTCCATCTCCACTACGGGCCAGTACTTCGCCACATCATGCAATATCGCTGCCAGATCCGCTTTTACAGGATCAGCACCATATTTTTCAGCCAACTTCACTGCCGATTCCATCACACCCAGTGTATGCTTCCAGCGTTTCTCCGGCATTTGTCCGGATACGGCTTGAATCAGTTCCTCACGGCTTAGTCCCATATAAACCGCTCCTTACAATGTATTGGTGCACTTCATCGGGAATCATAAAGCGTACCGAATGTCCTTTGGCCAGACGTCTGCGTACGGCTGTCGATGAAATATCGACCAAGGGCATCTCGGCCAGCAGGACCCGATCCTGTAACTCGTCTGGTAAATCATCCAGATGTAACTGGAAGCCCGGCCGACCAACTCCGATAAAGGTTAAGCGTTCTGCAAGCTCTTCAATCTGCTCCCATTTGGGAAGATAGTTCACCATATCCGCCCCGATAATGAAATAAAATTCATGTTCAGGATGGCGACGCCACAGTTCCTTCATCGTATCGATGGTATAAGACACTCCGCCCAATTCCATCTCGATATCCAGCACCTCATATTGCTGCACACCCTTCACAGCCGCTTCCGTCATATCGAGACGTTGCTGTCCCGAAGCTCCGGCTCCGCGTTTGTGAGGTGGAACATGGGAAGGCATGAACCAGATCTCATCCAGTGCATGTGAATCCCTTGCCGCTTCAGCTGCCAGGAGGTGTCCCATGTGGATCGGATCAAACGTACCACCCATGATGCCGATCTTCACCTGCGTCACGCTCCCTTATCTAGGTAGTTCGATTTGTTTGTTATCGCGAGATTCTTTGTACAGGATGATTGTGTTACCAATCAGTTGTACAAGCTCACTTCCCGTTTCACGGGCAACTTCTTCTGCCATCTCTTTTCTGTCCTCGTCATTATTGTTCAACACTTGCACTTTCATCAATTCGCGCTTCTCAATCGCATCTTCGATGTGACGGAACAGGTGCTCGTTGGTTCCACCTTTACCAATCTGAAATACAGGGGTCAGGTGATGTGCCTGTGACCGCAAAAAGCGCTTTTGTTTACCGTTTAACATGAATACTCCATACTCCTTATGTTGAGCAGGCCCTGATCGACAGCGCAAAAACTGTCCGGACCTGACCATTCAATTATTATTTTTCAATGGTAAAAATGATCACTGAGTACACAAGGTGACTCCGATTGCAGTACCATCTTCCGATCGCTGTTATCCCCAGATTTTTCTGATCCCTTTTCACAAAGGGAAAATCCGGTGATAAATGCGACCACTTCGTTTCTTCAGATTGGTTCTGCACTCGTCGTCTGCATGTACTCTTAATATCATTTTCACACTTTAAAACTGTTTAGTACAGCACGTCTCATCGTCTCCACAGGAGCGGGAATGCCGAGCCAATGTTCAAAGGCCACTGCGCCCTGATATACAAACATACCCAAACCACCGTGCACCGTGCATCCTCGCATCCGCGACTCTCGAAGCAGGCGAGTTTCCAGCGGATTATAGATCAGATCACTCACCGCTGCTCCTTCACGGATCAGTGTGGGATCAACCGGTACGTCTTCAACATGAGGATGCATTCCTGCAGCGGTTGTGTTAATCACGATATCAGCCATAGCCAGTACCTTTGCAACGTCTTCCATGCCACTGCCCGAGATTTCTCCCAAGCCATGCCCCTGCAAATCCGAAGCAAGTGCAATAGCTCTGTCCGCTGTACGATTTAGGATATGGATCCGCTCAGGCTTCTCCAGTGCAAGTGCATATATGACACCTCTCGCTGCTCCACCTGCTCCTAGTACAGCAATACGTTTACCAGCAAGCTCAGGCACAGCCTCTTCCTTCAGGGAGCGGACATAACCAATACCATCCGTATTGTACCCTGTCAGTGTTCCACCTTCATTAACGATGGTATTCACCGCACCAATCAGGCGAGCACTTTCATCGATCACATCGAGATACTGCATCACCTGCTCTTTGTGCGGGATGGTCACATTAACACCACGATAGCCCAGTGCCACAATTCCGCGAACTGCCGCTTCCAGTTGATCCGGATGAACATGCAGTGGCATATACATTCCATTCACTCCTGCAGCCTGCAGAGCCGCATTGTGCATTGCCGGAGACTTGGAGTGAGCAATAGGATCACCCATAACACCAAGCAACACGGGAAGTGAAGAGTTGAATTTGTTCTGCTCAGACATAGGTCCGCCTCCGATCCATCTGATGTACAGCTTCTGAGATTACTAGATCAAGGATGGGCGGATCTGTACACGAATGCCTTTTGGAGCATGAACAGCAACAAGCGCTCCAATATCGCCATTAACCTTAATCCAGCCCAGACCCGAGATGAATACATCCGATTGACTGCCGCGTTTGATGCGGAATTCATGTCTGGTCCATTCAGCCATCTCTGCTGCATCCTCACGGGTTGGCGGAGACAACAATTCTCCCAGATGGTCGCGGTACAGATCATCTGCACGCTCCAGCTTCGTCCGGTGAATATCAAGCGCAGTGCTGATAAAACAAGTGAACGACTGGCGATCACCTTCCACAAAGTCAAATCGAGCCATGCCGCCAAAGAACAGCGTCTGACCGGAATTCAACTGATACACAGCGGGTTTAAGCGGTTTTTCCGGCATGATGGCAGCGAGATCCTTACGTGAAACAATCTCGCTGAAACGCCATGGATACACGATTCCAGGCGTATCAATAATATATTTTCCATCATCCAACGGAATGTTCACCATGTCCAGCGTTGTTCCCGGATAACGGGATGTGGTCAGTTCCTGCTCCAGATCGCTGTAATCACGGATCAGACGGTTAATCAGTGTGGATTTGCCCACATTGGTGCCGCCAACCACATATACGTCACGATCTTCGCGATAGGTTCCAACAAGCTCAAGCAGACGGTCGAAGCCCTGATTTTGCTTTGCACTGCACAAGACTACGTCCACTGTACGCAGACCCTGTTCTTTGGCTTGCTTTTGTACCCAGTTGCGAATCTTGTTCCAGTTGGTTACTTTCGGAAGCAAGTCCGTTTTGTTCACAGCAAGCAATACCGGATTGTTGCCTACAAAACGTTGCAGACCAGAGATAATACTGCCATCAAAGTCAAACAAATCAACGATATGGATGACAAGTGCATCCTTATCCCCGATTTTGCTAAGCAGCGCCAGGAATTCGTCCTGATCCACCGTAACGGATGATGACTCATTGTAGTTTTTGATACGGAAACAGCGTTGGCATATAACCGGTTCACGATCCAATGCCTTCTCGGGGATAAACCCTGGTAATTCCGAATTTTCTGTTTGCAGATGCACGCCGCATCCGCTGCACCTTACGGCAAGGTTGCCGTTATGCGGTTCTGTCATTTCTTCTTTTCCTCCTCAAGCCATAAGCCTTTCTTGCGTAAACTCGTTAGAGCAATCCGTTCCACGCGTCGATTGAAGCGGGTCATAAAACCTTCGTCCCCAATGGAGATTGGCAGTACCAGAACGGTATATAACCCCATTCGGTTCCCTCCATAGACGTCCGTAAGCATCTGATCACCTACTACAATCGTTTTTTCAGGAGATAACTCCATCATTTTCATTGCTCTACGAAACGGTACATTCGATGGTTTGCGTGCACTATGCACAAACTGGATATCCAGCGGGGTCGCAAACAGGGATACACGATTCAAATTGTTATTGGACACAATCATTAGCTTGAAACCTGCCTCTTTCACACGTGCAAACCATTCAATCAGTTCGGGCGTAGCGTCAGGGGCTTTGGCTCCAACGAGTGTGTTATCCAGATCAGTTATAATTCCACGGTAGCCTTGAGCGTACAGCTCTTCCAGATTAATGTCAAAAACCGTGTCTACACGCAGCTTGGGCATTAACATTTTAAACAAAGAAGTCACCTCAGTTTCATACGACACACTATATCACAAATCCGTCTTTCCTGAAAATGCATACAGCGCCTGATGGCATAGGAAAAAAGGAAAAACGGGACGGGCAACAACTATGCCCGTTCCGCTTTCAGTTCCTTCCGCAGCTTCAAGGCGGTCTGATAGACGCCCTTCCAGTCGTCGGCAGTTACGGACGCCGGACTGTAACGAGTCTGTTCAAACTTCGTGAGAAGCTCATACAATGTTGCTTCTGCAGCAGGTTTTGCCTGGCTCCAGCGGGCTACCGATTCACGAAGTGTCTCGTCTCCGCTCCGGGTCAACCCTTTGCGTTTCACATACTGAATCCAACGCTCGGTCTCTGCCACTACCTTCTGTTCAGGGGTGAGCGGTCCACCTGTCCGTAGACGAAGCAGGAAGAATCGCATGGAGAAACGATTACGCCAGAACATATATGCTACCCACAATACAATAATGGCTCCTGCAGCCCTGATAACAAAAGTCGGGATGGCAGACGATGTCTGCTCAGGTGCAGGGGTCTGCTCTTCCTCTTGTACCGGCTCCTCTTCTGGCTCTTCTTCTGGCTCATCTACAGGCTGTACATCAGGCTGTTCCGTCAGCAGCGGCATATCAAAGCCCGGCGTTGCTTCAACAGGAATCCAGCCATACTCACCAAAATAAACCTCTGCCCAGGAGTGTGCATCTGCATTGGTAACGGTGTAGGTCGTCTCAATCTCCGCACCAGGTTGACGTGGGGCCTGCATGTCCGAATTCAGGGACAATTGTCCAGGCGCATAACCTTTAACCCACCTTGCAGGAATGCCCTCCGAGCGCGCCATCATCACCAGCGCAGTGGAGAAATAGTCACAGTAGCCTTCCATAATATCGAACAGGAAACCTTCCACAAAGTCGCTGCTTACTTTTCGAGATAAATCCGGATTGTTTGTGTATTCAAAATTAGTTTGTAAATAGTTTTGCAGTAATGCCACTTTTTCATACGGAGTATTCGCAGATGCCGTTATCTCGGCTGCCAGATTCGAAACCCGGTCAGGGAAACGGGATGGTAACTGCAAGTACATATCATCTGCCGGATTACTGTTATACAGATCTTCAAATGACTTCGTACGAAGCTCATCTTCCACAATCACAGGGGCTTCCGATACGATAGTATACGTCTTGGGATACTGCGGTTGCTGACGGTCTGTCACCACGTGCAGTTCAGCCTGTTCAGCATTCCACAACATCCGTTCCGTTCTGTCCTCACCATTAATGGAGCTCACTTCCGAGATCGAATAAGCACCAAAGAGAATCGGATAGACATTATCATTCAGCATCGTTACGTTCTGAGTCACTTGTTTGATATTCACATTACCGGATTCTTGGTTCTCCAGAGGCTGTCCAGCTTGAACATTCTCTGTCGTACCCCGTCCACGGTCATCCCAACCTGTGCCTGTATACTCTGCACGTGTCTCACCGCGCCAGTAACTACGCTCATTGGTCGTGACAGACATGACAGGGGTATAGTCGAAGTTAAAACCTCCACCAAGCTGATTGTCTTCCCTGCTGTATCCCGATTCGGTAGCCGCGGGAATATCAAGGTTTCCGTTACCAGCCTGACTTGTGGAAGTTCCGGTATAGTTACGCCACGCCGTATATGGGTCCGTCAAGGTGGGGGGAATCTCAGGCATATTAACGCTGGCTACAATAATCAAAGAAAAGATAATGGCAATATTGGCCAGGACTTTATAAGGATACCGGATGATTCGTTTCCAACCTTGTGGATACTGTAGCTGATAGTTACGGAAATGCTGGCATACGAGCCATCCCATCCCCGCAAACATCACCCACGCGATTTCAATCCAGAGTGGAATCTGGGTGAAAGAATCGAGAATCCCCATCGAAATGATGTTAACACCCAGAAAAACAAGAATGCGACGTGTTGTGGTCACGAGTCGAAGCGCAGCTTCAAGCATCACCCATGCACACAGGGAGAACCAGATGTACGGCGTCATGTGTAATATGAATTGCTCCGCTCGGTCCGTTAAAGAGCCATAAGGGATGTATACCGTATAATCAATTAGCGTTTTATGCAAAATGTAACCAACAACGACCGCCTTGATGATCGCCCGATAGATCGTTTTGAAGGGCAGAATGACCTCCAGCACACTGACCGCTGCAAGTGTCCATAACACCAGAGAAGTTGTCTCCGTGTACCACGATTCCTGCGTAAATGAAATCCACTGCATTCCAATCAGGAAAATCCAGAGCAATGACGCTGCATGATACCAGGATCGTTTGCCTGTAACACTTTCATTTCCTTTTGAACTCATACAGAACCTCCCCCCATCACCGTTGGAAGCTCCTGCAAGTGAGAAACAGTGAATGACCTCGTGCCTCTTCCACGCAACATGGCATTCCACTCGGCACTCCGGCGGGATTCACTGGTATCGATCAGAATATGACATGGCGTCATGCCCCGCGTATCGGCCCAGCGCAACAGTTCCATTATTTTTTCATCCTTCTGGGGAGAAATCACAACAAAGTATGCCCCCTGAGGCAGTTGACGTGCGATTCTTTCTACGCCGGGCAACAAATGGGTATCCTGACCGTTATATTGAATATCCACCAGATGATGCATCATCTTCTGCCGTTCCATCAGACTTTCACTGGGGGCCATGAAGGATGTCTGGTCTGACAATGTCAACAACCCCATCCCCATTCGTTCCCTGACACCATACTCCAGCAGAGAGGCAGCCGTGGAAACGGCAATTTCAAATGCATCCCCATGTTCATAACTTGATGCCAGCGCATCCAAAACCAGAACGGTTTTGGGCACAGACTCATGTTCAAACTCCTTGGACTTCCAGTTCCCTGTCTTTGCCGTTGCATTCCAGTGAATGCGGGAAAGTCGATCTCCGTATACGTAGTCACGTACACCATTGATCTGAGTGGTCTCTCTCCGTGAGCGGGTTAACGCCGTCTGAGGACCGGATAACCGTGATTTGCGGTCGTAAAGCTGCCAATATGGAATAAATACCGTTCTTGGCAGTACGCGAAACTCACCTTTGGCCTTAAACTTTCCTCGATGTTCAATCAGTCCAAATATGTCCTCGCTGGCACATTCCGTTTCTGAAAAAACATACTTCCCCCGCTCAAGTGGTGGCGTCTGGAATGACAGCTCCCCATTACCTCGCATATTGGGAATCAAACTTTCCTTGAACGACCACGATTCTCCGTTATGCCGATGCAGCATTTCACGCACAACAACATAGGGAAGCGGGAGGAATCCCGGAATCGTCAGACTCAGCTGTACTTGAACCTGGTCACCCGCATGCAGCAATTCTTCGTGGTCTGGACCAGAAGATAACCTACGAACCCCTTGAGCACGTCTTACCCCGCTAAATCCAGCAATGGCAAGGTACACACAGAGCAGGGTCACCATCGACAGCAACATAAGGGATGTCTTCCCGCCCTGAAACAAAACATAAGCCAGACAGCACATCCACACCATTGCGATGCTCCATACGCGTGGGTGGCGTAACCCTCTATTGACTGTTCTCAAAAGCGGCTTCATGAACTATTGCCCCATGGAGACGGGCACGCGTACTTGCTGGAGTACGGCATTCAAAACGGCCTCGGAACTCATACTGTCCAGTCTCGATTCGGGACGAAGCACAATACGATGAGAGATCACATAAGGGGCCATCGTTTTCACATCATCCGGAAGCACATAATCACGTTCCTGCAAGAAAGCAAAGGCTTTTACGGCCATCATGAACGATATGGCTGCCCGTGGGCTGGCACCTAGCAATACAGATGGGTGGGAGCGGGTTTGACGAACAACATCCAGCAAATAGTCCATGACCGGATCACCGATAAAGACCTCTTTAATCTCCTGTTGGATTGCCGAGATCTGGTCCATATGAGTCACGGATTCAAGACGATCAACAGGCTGACCGAGCTGATGCTGTTTCAATAGGATTTTCTCAATTTCCTTATCGGGATAACCCAGACTTATTTTCAACATAAACCGGTCGAGTTGTGCTTCCGGCAACGTATACGTACCTTCAAAATCAATCGGATTCTGAGTTGCACAGAGCATGAATGGATGTGGCAGATCATACGTATCGCCATCAACGGTTACGCTGCGCTCCTCCATCACTTCGAGCAGAGCCGATTGGGTTTTTGTTGTGGCCCGGTTAATCTCATCAGCCAGCAAAATGTTGGTCATCACAGGACCTGGCCGGAAATAAAAACGCTCATCCTTCGGATGGAACACAGATACGCCGGTAATATCACTAGGTAAAATATCAGGATTACATTGAATACGCCGGTACTCACCACGCATGGATTTCGATAACGCCTTGATTAACTGCGTTTTGCCAGTTCCCGGTACGTCTTCAATCAGAACGTGCCCGCCTGCAAGCAAAGCTGTAAGTAAAAGTTGAATTTCAAAGGATTTCCCCATAATACAGGATTCCAGATTAGAACGAACTGCGGATATGATTTGGATCGACTCTTTGCGCACAGGCATGTGGTCTAACCTCCTAAAAAAGCATACAGATTTCCTTTTATTGTACATGATCCAGAGTCACGAGTACACTCGAAGGACCTCACAATTTGTTTCCAGCCCGTCAGATTCACCGCAGTTCTCGCATGAATACGACAAAAAAGGCCCGGATAGAAGTTATCCGAAGCCTCTGTTGAATCGCAATATGTTCAAGTAGATTTCTCATTCTATGTTAGCCTTTTGGTCTAACGACCAATGCCGCGAGAAAAGAAAAGATGATCGCTGACGAAATCCCCGCCGCAGTCAGGTCAAAAATCCCTGTAATCACACCCAGCCATCCCTCTTTTTCCAGCTCCGTCAATGCCCCGTGCACCAAGGAATTACCGAAACTTGTGATGGGGATGGTAGCACCCGCACCTGCAAATTTAACCAAGGGGTCATACACGCCAAATGCATCCGCAAGCGCACCCGTCACAACAAGTGTACTCATGGTATGAGCTGGCGTCAGTTTAACCCCATCCATTAGAAGCTGTCCGACAACACAGATCAAACCGCCAACAATAAATGCCCACAAGAACTGCATTACCTTTATCCCTCCATTTCTATGGCTACGGCATGTGCAATACAAGGAATACTTTCACCCTGCTGGTACGAAATTGGAGACAGCAGTGCCCCGGTAGCTACGACGAGCACCCGTTTAAGATCACCCTTCTGCATTCGGTTCAAAATGTGACCATAGGTGACGGTGGCAGAACATCCGCAGCCACTTCCCCCGGCAACCACATAAGGCTGTTTCTCCCGATCATAGATCATCAGGCCGCAATCATTAAATACCGTCTGTTCCATGGGAATGCCTTCTTTTTGCAAAAGCTCTTTCGTAATTGGCAGACCGACGGAAGCCAGATCCCCGGTCACAATGAGATCATAATAGCCGGGTTCCAATCCCGTATCCCTGAAATGAGAGATTATAGTGTCGGCTGCTGCTGGCGCCATGGCTGAACCCATATTAAAGGGATCTTTGATGCCCAAATCCATAATGCGTCCAATAGTTGCTTTGGTAACAACGGGGCCATCACCAGTACGGGAGACCACACCACACCCTGCTCCTGTGACGGTATATTGCGCATAAGGCGGCTTTTGGGAGCCATACTCCGTCGGATACCGAAATTGTTTCTCCACCGTACAATTGTGGCTCACCGTTCCTGCAAGGACATAATCGCCAGCTCCGGAGTCAACAATCATGGACGCTAACGCTAACGTTTCCATGGAAGTAGAACAGGCCCCAAAGACACCCAGGTAAGGCACACCCAGTTTTCGCGCTGAAAAGGAACTGCTGATAATCTGGTTCATCAGATCTCCACCAACAAAAAATTGAAGCTCTTCCTTGGTGATATTTGCATTAACCAAAGCCAGTTGGGAGGCCTGTTCGAGCAGTTTGCGTTCTCCCTTTTCCCACGTTTTCTCGCCGATCTCGAGGTTGTCGTAGACATAATCGAAATCAGATGACAGTGGGCCCTCGCCTTCTTCTGGTCCTACAACTGCGGATTTACCAATGATCCGAGGACGATTCTCAAACTGCCATGTCTGGCGACCCAATCGTTTCACAGGTGCCCACCTCCAAATCCCAAAAAGGCGTAAACGATCCCTACGACAAATGCTGCCACGACACCAAACACGATAACGGAACCAGCAAGTTTAAACATGTTGGCCCCTACACCGAGCACCAGTCCTTCAGCACGATGTTCCAGTGCAGCAGAACACATGGAATTGGCAAAGCCGGTAACCGGCACAGCAGTTCCTGCTCCTGCCCATTGAGCCATTTTATCGTAAACGCCGAGACACGTTAGAATAACCGATATGAGAATCATGACCGCTACCGTAGGACTGGAAGCTTCCTTTGATGTCATGTCGAAACCGGCCATAAAAGCCTCTTGAATGGCCTGTCCAATCAAACAGACGGTACCCCCAACCAGAAATGCTTTGAGGCAATTTTTCAGGATTGGACGAGGCGGCTCATGTTTTTTTGCGACTTTTTTGTACTCCTTTTCATCCATGGACAGGGACGACGATTTTTTTTCGCTTCCGGATGTAGATTGAGCTGGCAATATACAAGACCTCCTCTATGTGAAAATGGTTCAAAGCTACGGCTGAATGCCAATGTGTGTAATCCTATATTCATTGTTTGTTATTAATCGGAAGGTTATGTATCCGGCGACAGACAGCATATGTTTCCAACAAGATTATGTTGTGAAAGCAAAGTGGGAATACGCCGGATCTGAGGACTTTTAGATAGTCTATAAATAAAGAAGAACAATCACGAGCAAGATAAAAAGAACGATAAACAGTACTTTTTCCGTGCCCTCTTCTGGAGGCTTCATTGGATATTTAGCTCCTTCCTGTAGACAGACAAACAAATATTGAAATAAGAACTTCACAAAATGATGACATCTCCTCCATATATTCATATTCATTGAAGTGGTATCAGGACTACGACTACAGCGGATAGAGTCATGAAACTTGGACACGGTAAGTGCCCAAAATATGCCTTAAATACGTGACATAAACATGGACAATCACTTGCGCAAGGTTCATACTGTAATGTGACCAGTGGTTAAATAACAAGTCCTCAGCATATTAAGTGCGTGTTCAAAAAGATAAAAGACTTTTTGAACTACATCTTAAAGGACAACAGGCGGGTAGCCGTTCTACTGTGACCTGAAATACATACCAACAGAGGAGTTGTTGACACATGAATGAAAAAACGATGGATATGTTTCGTACGTTGACGGAATTTCCTTCCGCATCCGGTTTTGAACGTGAGCTTCGCGGCTGGATGAAAGATAAGCTTTCCGCTTATACCGATGAGTTCGTCCAGGATCGCCTGGGGAGTCTATTTGGTGTATTACGCGGGGAGGAATCCGGTCCTAAAGTTATGGTAGCCGGACACTTTGACGAAGTTGGTTTCATGACTACAGGCATTACGGAAACGGGTATGGTCAAATTCCGTCCACTGGGTGGATGGTGGAGTCAGGCTGTACTGTCTCAGCGACTGGAAATCATCACACCTGATCGTCGGATTACCGGAGTTGTAGGTTCTACACCTACACACTTGCTGGACGAGTCCCAGCGGAACAAACCTGTGGATCTGAATTCCATGTATCTCGATATTGGAGCAGACAACCGTGCGGAAGCAGAATCTTGGGGCATTCATCCGGGGATGCAGATCGTACCGATCTGTGAATTCACGCCGATGGCGAACCCGAAGAAAATTATGGCTAAAGCGTGGGATAATCGTTATGGCGTAGGACTTGCACTCGAACTGGTTGAAGCACTGCACAAGGAAAAACTGCCTAACACGCTTTACGCTGGTGCAACAGTTCAGGAAGAACTGGGGCTTCGCGGTGCACGTACGGCGGCCAATCTGATTCAGCCTGATATCTTCTTTGCACTTGACTGTAGCGCGGCGAATGATATGACAGGTGACAAACAGTCGTTTGGACATATCGGAGAAGGCGCATTGCTTCGTATTTTTGACCCGGGTATGTTCACCCATCGCGGAATGGTGGAATATGTTCAAGATACGGCTTCATCCAATCAGATTAAAATGCAGTATTTCATCTCACCAGGTGGTACCGATGCAGGTCAAGTTCACCTGAGTGGCATTGGTGTACCATCAATAGTTGTTGGTATCTGCGCACGTTATATCCATACCTCTTCTTCCATCATTCATACGGATGACTACGATGCGGCCAAAGAACTGATCGTGAAACTGGTCAAAGGTCTTGATCGGACAACGATGAATACCATAATTAATAACGCGTAGTAAAGGTTAAACGGAAAGTCCTTAAATAGGATGTACCTGAAAGAGATGTCCCGTCAGACCGGGATGTCTCTTTTTTTGTAATCAACTAGATTAATAGGTCGAACATTATGGAGAATGCCACATAAGATATACGATAATGGAAGATCAAGAACCAAACACCAACCAGTGGGGGACCTGTTATGGCAGTGGGAAGGAACGGAAAATCAAATAAAGGTTCTAACAAAAAACCAAACGCTGCTAACACCCTCCTTAATGGAAGCCTCAAAGGGAAAAATCTCGAACTGATTGTAGCGGCGCTATTGGTGAGCGGAAAGTTGAGAGTGGATGCCGTCACGTTGTTTCGTGAGGCTACATTGGTTGTAGAATTGGTTGGTCAATATAAAACACTTCAAAAGGTCACACCCTCCAATTCAGACAAACTGGTACAATTCCTGGATGAAACTGGCGGCGATATGACGCTTAATGATGTTATACAGGCATTTCAGCAGAGGATCAATTCTTAATGGCCAAGAAATGAGGTGGACATCATGTCCGAGTTTGATGGAACCGGGTTTGCCGAACTGTTAATTGTGCTTATTCTTGTTGTTTTATTTGTATTTGGCTCCTCCGATATTGAAAGTTTATCCAGCACTCCAACAGCGACTTGATCTCATAACCCTCTTCTCATGGCTTACAGGTAAAATAAGATAAGAGAAATACCAGTCCTTATGTAGGACTGGTATTTGGTCATTACAGAAATAATGGCGAGAACGCGAACCACGCCAAAATGAGTGTGAGCACAATGCAGACATTCTCTACAACGGCCCCACGCTTGGTCCCTGTACTCATCAGATTCACCCGTATGCGCCACTTGAGCGGTGGTAACGGACGAATACCCCGATTGGTGAGTGAATCGGCCAACAGATGCATCGCATATGCCGTGCCTCCCGCTACCCAGATCTCCGGGCCCTGCTGCTGGGTCGTGCTGTAGAGTAAACCAGCCCATACCGCAGTTCCATATAAGGTATGCGTTAATCCCCTATGAGTTAGCGTGGTGCACAGCATAAGCAGGCTGCCTGCAATCAGATTCCACGGTGCAAATGCGTGACCATAGAAAACCAGTCCGAGTCCAATCGCAAACATCAACACTTTGCGAAGCGAACGCGAAGGCAGGAATGACACAAGCGCAATGAGGATCGCAAGCAACAGGTTCCATGGTTTGGCATGAACATAGAAGTACACAAATACAGCTGTGGGCAACAGAATCGTCTGTAACAACCTGATCAGACTGTTAGGTAAGGCTCTGGATACCAGCAGCGAATTTGGCTCATCAATGTCAGGCAATAACGAACCAATCAGTGCAACCGTAACTGCCGGGGCTGTCACTGGCATACCGGCCAACTGCAGAACAGAAAGCGACACGCCTGTCCCGATAATAAGGTGGGATCTTCCCATCATGATGCAAAAACGTCCTTTCGAAGAAATCGGGAACAATACGGCCCAGTTCCGATTTTACAACGAAAACAAAATAAGAACAATAGTTCGCATTTCTTATTTGTATGAAAATAAATATAACTTTCTGTGATGGGGCTCACACTATTATATTTATGACTCTTCTATCCTTATTAGTGAATTAAATCACATAAACTGTCGTCAACTACTTGTATAATTTCAAATATAAACCACTAAAATTTTGAGTAATGTACAGCGTCTATTCAAGGAGGCATACACACATGAACGGAAAAAAAGAGAAACTCGTTATCATTGGTAACGGTATGGCTGGAATCAGTACCGTTGAGCAAATTTTGAAATTAACTACGCGATTTGATATTACCGTTTTTGGCACAGAGCCCTATCCTAACTACAACCGCATTATGTTGTCTTATGTACTGGAAGGAAGCAAAACACTGGACGATATCGTGCTGAACGACCTTCACTGGTATGAAGATTACGGCATTACGCTGCACACAGGCACAACGGTTACACGAATCGATGCCGAGACGCACGAAGTTGTGACTGAAGATGGAACTCGCGTTCCTTATGACAAAATTATCATTGCGACTGGCTCCAACTCCTTCATTCTACCCGTCCCGGGACATGACAAAGAGGGTGTTGTCGGTTTCCGCGATATCGCCGATTGCAATGTCATGTTGGATGCTGCCAAACAGTATAAAAGAGCGGCCGTTATCGGGGGCGGACTGCTAGGCCTTGAAGCTGCCAAAGGATTGGTACAACTTGGCATGGAAGTTACTGTAGTGCATCTGATGGAAGATCTGATGGAGCGTCAGCTTGATCCACAAGCTTCAGCCATGTTGAAGGCAGAACTCGAACGTCAGGGTATCCGGTTCAAGATGGGTGCGCAGACTTCCGAACTGCTGGGCGGCGAACGCGTTGAAGGGATACGTTTTGCAGATGATACGGTTCTGAATGTTGATTTTGTGGTCATGGCTGTAGGCATCAAACCCAATACGGCTGTAGCCCGCGAAAGCGGTATGGAAGTGAACCGGGGTATTGTCGTGAATGACTATATGCAGACTTCACTTGAGAATGTGTATTCGGTCGGGGAATGTACAGAGCACCGCGGGGTATGTTACGGCCTCGTTGCCCCATTGTTTGAACAAGGTATGATTCTGGCGAAACATATCTGCGGTGTGGAGACCGCTCCTTATGAAGGTTCAGTTGTATCCACGAAATTGAAAATTTCGGGTGTGGACGTGTTTTCAACTGGTGAATTCATCGACAGCCCCGAGCACACCGTCATTTCGCACAAAGATGACTGGAAACGGACCTACAAAAAAATTCTGCTTCGTGATAATAAAATGGTCGGCGCTGTTCTCTTCGGTGACATTACGGATTCTGCCGAATTGCAGAAACTGATTAAAAATCAAACCGAAATGACCGAAGAATTGTATGGTTCACTCATGGGTACAGGCTGCGGCGGTCATAAGAAAGCAACCTCTGTTGAAACGATGCCCGAGGACGAAATCGTCTGTGGATGTAACGGGGTAACCAAAGGAGCCATTGTTGATGTAATTACAAACCAGGGCCTTACCACTGTTGATGAAATCAAAGCCTGTACCGGTGCAACACGCTCTTGTGGTGGGTGTAAACCGGTTGTGGAACAGATTCTGCAATATGTACTTGGAGACAGTTTCAGTACTGGGGCTAAACAGGGCATCTGCGGATGTACTTCCATGGGACGGGATGAGATTGTAGCCGAGATTCGTGAAAAAGGATTACAAACGACCAAAGAGGTCATGAATGTACTGGGTTGGAGTCAGCCAGAAGGTTGTTCCAAATGTCGTCCGGCGATCAACTACTACCTTGGCATGATTGCACCAGACACACACGAAGATGAGAAAGAATCCCGTTTTGTTAACGAACGGATGAACGCGAATATTCAAAAAGATGGAACGTATACGGTTGTACCTCGGATGTACGGCGGGGTGACTACACCAGCGGACCTCAAACGCATCGCTGACGTTTCAGTCAAATATGATGTAAAAGCAGTCAAAGTGACTGGCGGTCAGCGTCTCGACTTGATTGGTGTCAAAAAAGAAGATCTGACCAAAGTCTGGGCTGAACTGGATATGCCTTCAGGTTATGCATACGCCAAATCGCTGCGTACGGTCAAAACATGTGTCGGCTCCCAATTCTGCCGATTCGGTACACAGGATTCCATGGCCATGGGTGCTCGCATCGAACGTAAATTCGAACGTCTGGATCTGCCAGCCAAGTTTAAATATGCCGTCAACGGTTGTCCGCGAAACTGTGCAGAGGCATGTACCAAAGATATCGGTATCGTTGGTAACGACGGAGGCTGGGAGATCTTCATCGGTGGTAACGGCGGTATTAAAGCAAGACTGGCTGATCCCTTATGCAAAGTGAAAACGGATGAAGAGTTGATTGAACTGTGCGGCGCCATCATGCAATATTACCGCGAGACAGGTAACTATCTGGAACGGACGTCCGAGTGGGTGGAACGCATGGGTCTGGAGCATATTCGTTCGGTTGTTGTGGATAACCTTGAGGAACGTAAAGCGTTGATGCAGCGAATTGAATTTGCACTTGAGCATGTTGAAGAACCTTGGCAAAAAGCGATTCGCAATGAAGAAGGCCAAAGCAAAATGTTCCATGGAATCGAAGTATCGGCTCGTCCATAAGTAAGCTTGCAGATTAATACTGCCGGAATGTTAAATATAGATAAGGAGTGGTTTAAGATGACGACAAAACAATCAGGCACCTACTTCCCTGCCGGAGTAGTTGAAGAATTCCTGCCACGAATCGGAAGAGTAGTTGAGATTAAGGATCATCAGCTTGCTGTCTTTCTTGCATCGGATGGTACCATCTTCGCTGCGGATAATCACAACCCCCATCCTAAGGGTGGGCCGCTGGCTGAAGGCATCGTGTCCGGGCATTATCTGTACGATCCGCTGTATGATTGGAAAATTGACCTGACTACAGGTCTTGTGCAAGCACCGGACAACGGTCAAGTACAGATGTATCCGGTAAAGGTAGAGAACGGCCAGGTTTGGATCGAAATATAGCGAAACGTTCAAAGATTGATGCAAAATAATGGGGGAAACCGTGATGTATACACCAAGTGTTGAGGGAATTATTGAAGCTGCGGTTAAAAAACGGGATCAAATGAACGCAAGCCTGTCACGATATATGGTTGCTGCCTTGATGGCTGGTGCCTATGTAGGGCTTGGCATCGTTCTGATCTTCAGTATTGGTGCTCCGCTCCTAGCGGCACAGTCACCACTGCAAACCATGTTGATGGGCATGTCCTTCGGACTCGCGCTCACGCTGGTCATCTTTGCCGGATCGGAACTGTTTACAGGTAACAATATGTTCTTTACCATGAGTACACTGGCAGGCCGAACCACAGTGAATGAAACGCTGAAGAACTGGGGGCTCGTCTTTGTTGGTAACCTGCTCGGCGCAATTCTATTAAGTCTACTCATTGTCGGTAGCGGCCTGTTCAAAACGGCCACACCGGAACATCTGTTATTCGTTGTCTCTGCCAAAAAGATGGCGGCGCCCGTGTCTGAGTTGTTCTTCCGCGGCATTCTCTGTAACTGGCTCGTCTGTCTGGCGATCTGGATGGCAGCTCGCTCTAAAGAAGATATCGCCAAACTTGTTCTTATCTGGTGGTGTCTGTACGCATTTATCGCAAGTGGTTATGAGCACAGTGTTGCCAATATGACTTTACTCTCTTTATCCTGGCTGCTGCCAAACCACCCGGATACAATCACGATGGCAGGCTGGTTCCATAACATGA
The DNA here is from genome assembly GCF_037981725.1 of Paenibacillus sp. FSL H3-0457. Classification (NCBI taxonomy): domain Bacteria; kingdom Bacillati; phylum Bacillota; class Bacilli; order Caryophanales; family Paenibacillaceae; genus Paenibacillus; species Paenibacillus sp. FSL H3-0457. The sequence goes on from NZ_CP150283.1 coordinate 4,868,560, forward strand.
TTCCGGTAACGCTTGGTAATATTATCGGCGGTGCCCTCTTTGTTGGAATGGCGTACTGGTATACTTCTCCGGTACGTAAAAAAGCATAATTCTTGATTCAACTGCACTTATGTAGCGCTAGAGCACAACATCTACACACTGAAGCCACGATGGATGCCGAACTCACGTTCAGTCACACATCGTGGCTTTTTATTGTTTGTCGATAAGCTGTTACTCTCTCGTACGCTTCCCATTCATCCTCTCGTCCTTCTATAGAGAATTAAAACTTCATTTTACCTTCGTCGCTATCCGCGTTAATCCACAGTTGACATAACTGGCGTATAGTCGATGGATACTCACACTTATACTCAACCAGCAAAGGATGAACGCTTATATGGGAATTCACACGTACTTCAGGTCACTAAACGATCTTGAACGTATTATTCGTACACCTGGCAAATTCAAATTCGAAGAACATAGCGTATCCGCTCATTCCTGGAAAGTGGTACAGTACGCCAAAACGCTCGCAGATATTGAGGAGCAACATGGAACCACCATCGATTGGAAGAAGTTATACGAAATTACGAGCAGTCATGATTATGGCGAAATCTTCATCGGTGATATCAAAACACCAGTCAAACATTATTCACTGGAGCTGCGTTCAATGCTGCAAAAGGTGGAAGAAGGCATGGTTGAACATTTTATTAATGAAAATATTCCTGAAGAGTTCCAGCCTATTTTCCGCAGACAGCTACGTGAGGGCAAAGACCAATCGGTTGAAGGACTGATTCTCGAAGTCGCAGACAAGATGGATCAGGTATATGAAGCCTTTGCTGAGCTCCAACGTGGCAATACGGAGAAAGAATTTATCGTTATGTACCGTTATGCCTTGGTCAAAATCAAAAATATCGACCTCCACTGTGTGCAGTATTTCCTGGAACAGATTCTCCCCGACATGATCGAAGAAGGTATCCGCTCCCCGTTTGATATTCGCAAAATAACCGAAGAAGCTCTGGCCCAGTAATCAGCTCAAGTCAACATGGTGCTCATCATCCATGGACAGGGCTTTTTTTCGTTCCTGCAATTGCAGTCGGTACTCGCTAGGGTACATGCCCGTTTTGTTTTTGAAGATCCGGCTGAAATAGTGGGAATCACTATACCCTACCGCTCCACCAATAGTCTTGATATCCATATTCTCATGAGTAACGAGCATGCGTTTTGCTTCATTAATCCGCAGACCTGTCATATATTTCAGCGGAGTCTCACCCGTTACTTTCTTAAAACACTTCCCCAGATAGTCCACACTAAAATGCATCTGTCCCGCCATGTCCTGGAGTGTAATCTCATGCATGTAATTCTGCTTCAAATACAACTTAACGGCCTCTGCGATATCCTCCGGCTTCACCTGCTCATCCAGCACGGCACTGACATGCGCAAGCGAATCCACAGCGCTCCCAAGCTTCAATTCCATCGCATCCAGCAGTGTACGAAGCTGTTCTTCCGATAATGGTTTGAGCAGATAATCCTCCACCTTGTAACTGATCGCCTGCCGTGCATATTCGAATTCATGATAACCACTCAGAATGACAATTTTCACATGCGGATAGGCAAAGTACAGATGTTTGGCGAGTTCCAATCCATTCATTACCGGCATCTGTATATCAGTTACAACCAGATCAGGTACGGAATGTTCAATGAGCTGTAACGCTTCCTGACCGTTCCGCGCTTCACCGATCACCTCGAACCGGGTGTCCAGCTCTCTGAATTTGCGCGAGACATTCCGGCGAATCAGGGCTTCATCTTCCACAATAATCGTTCTATATTTGATTGTCACGGGTTCGGTCATGCTCCTTTCGAATGGAACCACCTATTGTAATCTGGACACCGCCGGAAGGCTTGTTCGTAATCTGCATGTGGGCTGCCGTGCCATACCATAATTTCAATCGGACCCATATATTTTTGAGTCCCATGCCGTTGATTTCGAGGTCAGGCATACGCTCCCACTCCTGTGACTGTTCGATGTAATGCATGATCTTGGCAAGTGCTTCGGGTTCCATGCCAGGCCCGTTGTCTTCCACGTGGATCTGCCAGGTCTGCTGTACCGCATCCATATCTCCAGTAATATTCAGTTTCCATGGAGGGGTATCGCCCAGTCCATATTTCATGGCATTTTCGAGTAGTGGTTGTACCATCAGCATCGGAACCTGGATATACTTCATCTCTTCCGGAATATGAAACTCGTAGTGCAGATCATCCTCAAACCTAATCTTCATACACTCCAGATATCGCTCACAATAATCCAGTTCTTGGGACAGTGGAACCCCATTCTTTCCCGGAGTAGAAATATAACGCAGCATAGACGCAATATTGGCGCAGAACGCAACAATCTGCTCATTCATGCCTTCTTCCGCCATGATGCTGATATTTGTGATGTTGTTATAGAGAAAATGCGGGTTCATCTGGGATTGCAGCGCCAGTAATCTTGCTTCTGTCTCCTGAGATTTCATCGCCAGCCTGTCCTGAAACGATTGCACAAGCTGTTGATTCAGCCGGATAAACGTATCATTCAGCTCATCCATCTCCCGGATAGAACCGGGATGCTCCAGTTTGAACAACTGACCGGATTCCTGTCCCGATAACAGATCATTCTCACCCGTTTTCTGAATAATGCGCTGCAAACGATGCAGCGGCAAAGTGACCCGTTTGGAAATCAGATACGATAGAACCAGAATCAGCATGAGAGTAGCTAACGTCGCACCGATAAACATCACAGCCATCCGGTTGAGACTCGCGAAAAGGGACTGTTTGGACTGCATGACAATAACGGTCCATCCCGTCTCTTGTGAAGTCATGTACGTCATCATTTGTTTGGACTGATTCAAAGGATCGGTGATCTCCTGCATCGTATCAGGCGGAAATGAAAGATTTTGAATCAAGTCCACATCATCGAAATGGCCTGCTTGAGAAGCCTCGGCATCCGAAGAAAGTGGAAACAACCTTGTATTTTGTTCATCCACTACATAGATCCGAAGATCGTCGTTATTTGTCTGCAATTCATTCAAATGCTGAAACAGGGTTCCGGCATCCTGCAAAATCTCAACGACACCCTGGCTGACATAGTTGCCATCTTTGTATACCCGTGTAAGCGAAATGTAAGGTTGATCCGATTTCCCCTCGCCGGTCGGCATGGGCAAAGCTCCGCCCTCTAACAGTTGAATTACCCGCCATCCACTCCGCTCCCAGGTTTCCTTGTACCACGGTCGCTGAGTCAGGTCTACCGACAGTTGACCGTTGAATGCACCCGCTCCCAACATCTTGCCATTCACATCATAGATATTGGCCTGCTTGGCTGTATTGGAGCTGCTGATGATCGCAAGAATGACATCAATTAGTGTGGTTGTATCCTTATACAATGCTGGATCACTCGTCATTGTCTGCTCACTGCCTTCTGCTGGTGCCAAGTAGTGACTGAAGTGTTCTTTGACCAGATTGGAGTACACGATATTCATGGAAAAGTTGTTCATTTTCACCACTTCCTGATCCAGGTTACTGACGATTGATACACCCAGTTGTCTCTGCTGTTCTTCACTTCGCTGACGAATGTCACTTGCGAGAAAAACATACAGAAGCCCCGCCACAATCAGCGAAAAGATAATAAATACCGCAGAGTAATAGGCAAACAGACTTTGCTGAAGCGTTCCAAATCGATATCGCAATTCCCTCACACCTCGTCCTATGATGATATCTGTCACACCATTCGAAAATGTCCACCCAACAGAACGCTTTTGTCTATTGAGCACATCCCTTGTTCACAGTAAAGTTATCCACATAAGAATACGCTTACATAAAGCGTTTCGGCAAGTGACAATTTTCTTTATATTCCGGGAGGTTCAATGATGAGAAAACGATTTCTATTTTCGCTTGCAAGTGTGCTCCTGCTCTCCACTCTGCTGCTTGCCGGGTGCAACTCAGGTAAAAGTACGGAAGGTTCGGGTAAGGTGACTCTCACGTTTGGAACAAGTCAATCCGGTATTCCGCGTACAGGCATCATGCAGACGATGGCCAAGGAATATGAGCAGGAGACGGGTGTCAAAATTGACTTCCAGGTCGTCCCTGACGCACAGTGGCGTGACCTGATCAAGGTGAAGCTCGCTTCTGGCGAAGCACCTGATATTTTTAATGTCGATGTGGACCCACTGAGCATGCCGGCCAACGTAAGACCGGAGGAAAATGCCATTGACCTGACCAATGAGGAATTCACAGGTCGGATGTCTGAAGAGATTTTGCCAACTGTCAGTCATAATGACAAGGTGTACGGGGTTTCTTTTGCACCAACGAAAATCTGGTATGTGTACTATAACAAACGTATCTTCCAAGAGCTCGGCATAGAGCCTCCTACATCCTATGCCGAATTCAAGGCCATCAGCCAGAAAATTAAGGATAAAGACATCATTCCGTTCTATCAAGCACCTGCAAGCGGGTGGTATCAGGTTCTGCCTTTGTTTGAAACGGGACCTAACTATGAGCAAACAACAGCGGGAACCTACGAGAAATTAAACAACAATGAGATGAAAGTCGCAGATATGACGCAACTCAAGACGGTCATTGAACAGTTGAAAGAATTTGCGGATCTCGGTTATTTCGGCAAAGACTTCTTGTCCAATACGGTAGAAGCGGGCATTGAAGCGTTTGGTCAGGAGAAAGCAGCGATGTTGCTGCGGGTGCCAGGGACGGAAAAGGAAGTTTCCGAAGCGTATCCGGAAATGGAAGACAATATGGGATTCTTCGTCATGCCATGGGGAGATAATCAGACGATTGGTGTGAACCCGGGCGGATCGGCTGCGATGTTTGGTAACAAAAACAGTAAACATCCCGAAGAAGTGCTGAAATTCTTCCGCTGGATTACCCAGCATGATCATCTGCAGCGTGTGTTCGATGAAGGTGAAGGTAACCTGACGATCTGCTGGCCGGAAATCGAACCAAAGCTGACACAGGACTACATCGACTATGAGAAAGATCATGAAAAAGGTACGGTTATGCAGGCCGCTGTAAAATACATTGATCCACAATGGATGGATATTGGCAAGGACTTGTCAGGTATGTTCGCCGGAGCAATGACACCGGATCAGATTTTGCAAAATATTGATAAACGTCGTGCTGAACAAGCCAAAGTGTTGAAAGATGAGAAGTGGCAGTAACAGCACATATTTCAGATAAATATAAACGCTGAACAACGTTATATGCAGCGGGCATTTGCCCGCTCATGTATTTTGGCAGGAAGGAAAGGTGTTACGGATTATGAATGCAAACAAAATCTATCCCTGGTATTTCTCATCTGGAGCAATTGTGTTATATCTACTGTTCATTGTCGCTCCCGCCCTGCTGGGCATCTATTATTCCTTCACCGACTGGAACAGTTATAGTTCGGAGAAGAACTTTATTGGTCTGGAGCATTTCCGTACTATTCTGGCGGGTGATCCGACCTATCTGCTTTTTATCAAAAACACAGTCCTGTTCACCCTCGTTACATCCATCGCCAAGACGGTTCTGGGCCTGTTCCTGGCTCTACTGTTGGTCAGCGGTGTAAAGGCCGCCAATCTGCACCGGATGATCATTTTCTCCCCGCAGGTGCTATCGTTCCTGATTGTTGGGCTTGTTTTCAAAAGTCTGCTCGACCCAAACAACGGGTTCGTTAACGTAACTCTGCGTTCCATGGGACTAGACGTTCTCGCCCAGAACTGGCTGGGCTCCCTGACCTGGGCCATGCCATCCATTATGGCAGTGGATACGTGGAAAGGCATGGGGTACATCATGGTGCTGTTCATCGCCGGACTGCTCGCGATTCCACGTGATTATTACGAAGCAGCATCCATTGATGGCGCCGGGTTCGGGCAGAAGCTTTTCCGAATTACGATTCCGATGCTGATGCCTACCATTACCATCGCCACGGTGCTTAATATTACATATGGGCTGAGAGTTTTCGATGCCGTATACGTGTTAACCAATGGTGGCCCCGGTAACGCGACAGATGTGATTAACACGGCGGTCTATTCCTCTTTTGCCAAAGGGTATTGGGGACTGGGGAGTGCGCTATCTACCATTCTGTTTGTCATCATGGCAATCATCTCCTTTTTCATCATTCGTTTGATGAACCGAAAGGTGGAATACTGACATGCGATTGAGAAAAAGATTGGCTTCGATCGGGTTAAATGCACTCGCCTGGCTGCTTAGCCTGGTGGTCTTGATTCCTTTTGTGGTCATTGTACTGAATTCATTCAAGTCGGACGCCGAGGCCAAAGTGCTGAAGCTGACGCTGCCCGAGAAGTTTATCTTCGAAAATTACAAAATCGTCTATGAACAAGGACACTTGGGAGGTTCCTTTTTCAACAGTCTGCTGCATTCCGGGGCTTCTTCCCTGCTATTGGTGTTTGTTGTGGCTTTCTCGGCCTTCACGTTATCCCGTAACCATTCGAGGTTCAGCAAGTTTCTGTACTTCTTCCTGATTCTTGGCATCACACTGCCGCTCAACTACATTCCGCTGATGGAAGTGATGAAGTCGATGGGCATGATCAATTCACATGTCGGCATGATTCTGCTCTACACCGCCATGGGGATTCCGATATCGCTGTTCATTACGTATGCGTTTGTGTCTAACATCCCGAAGGAGCTGGATGAAGCCGCGATCATGGACGGATGTAATGGGATCAAGCTGTTCCTGCGAATCATTGTACCTTTGTTAACCTCGGTGCTGGTAACGGTATTTGTTCTTAATTTCCTGAGTGTCTGGAATGAGTTTACTGCCCCACTCTATATGCTGAATACAGTGGAGATGTGGCCGATGACGCTGGCTGTATATAACTTCTTTGGACAATTCAGTGCCCAGTGGAATCTGGTCAGTGCCGATATCGTGCTTACGTCATTGCCTGTGTTGATTGTGTTCCTCATTGGGCAAAAGTATATTGTAGGAGGACTAACTTCTGGGGCGGTTAAAGGGTAAGCTCCACCGACAATCCAAATACACAAACGCATCTTGTCTAAGTACATCTTCTGACTCCTTAGCACAAAAAGCCCTTGTCTGCTCATCGTGTGAACAACTTCTTGGTACAGAAGAAGTATCACACGCTGCTGCGGACAAGGGCTTACGCTGTTGGATTCGAATTAATCGTGCGCCAACCCGCCAACATCGGATGGAGCTGTTATATCTGGGCTCTGCTCCAGAGATTTGATCATTTTCAAACGGGATGTGATTATTGCGATCAGAATAACAAACAGACCCGCGATGATAAACAGAAAGGCAATACCTCTGCCTGGCCCAGTTCCAATAATTTGACCAACAGACGAAGCCAGTGCTCCCCCCTCCATCAGTAACGGATTAAACACATGGTCGGCCAGAAAACCAGCCAAACTGTACGCGATAATAAACCCGAGTTGTGACAGAATACCAATGATTCCCCATACCCTGCCCTGCTTATCGTTGGCGATATTGTTTCGCACCAGTACATCTGCGCTCATATTGACAAACGGCAGTGATGACAGGAACAGAAAACCTGCGAAGATAATAAAATAAATGTTGGTGGATATGCCCAGAAGTGAAAAGGACAAACCGCACAAAATCAGACCCATCACAAGCACACTTGCGTATCTCTTTGTTATTGTAAATATGCCGATGCACAAGCTGCTAATCAGCATGCCGATGGCACTAACAGACTGAAACGTTCCAAGTGTCTTTGCATCCGTGAATGACAGAAGCATCGGACCAATGAGTGTCTCCAGGAATCCCAGATAAAAGGTGACAAGTGAAATAATCACCACCAGCAACAGTACTCCCTTGTTGGTTACAACTTCTCTCCAGCCCTCTTGAATATCTGTGATCCAGTTTTTTCCTTCTCGATCCTCTCGCTCCACCTTCATGCTCTTCCGAATAACCAGCACAGCCAGAATGGCAACCAGGAATGTCAGAATATTAATGACCAGAATGACTTCAATGGTTGTTATACTAAGCAGAATGCCCGCAATGATGGGTGAAAACAGAAACTTCGAGGATTCAGCCAGTTGTACAAGACCGCTGCCTTTTGAGAATTGATCCTTATCCAGCAGGTCCGTAGCAGAGGCCTTATATGCCGGGCTCTGCAACGCGGAAAACACGGAACTAAAGGCTACTCCCACATAGATATGCCATAATTGGATATCACCTGTGAGCATAATGGACAGAATGAAAATCAAACCGGCTGCCGACCCCAGGTCGCCGATAATCATCATCGTTCGACGGTCGAATCGGTCGGCCAGTACCCCTCCAATAGGTCGAAGCAGGATATTCGGCAGAAACGTGAATAAGGTAATCAATGCAACACTTGTTGCCGTATTCGTTTTTTCGAAGGCATACACCCCCAGGGAGAAGGCCGTAAGTCCAATCCCAATCATGGAGATGAGCTGACCAAACCATACTACCAGAAACTTTTTAAATGATTTTTGAACGGTATGTTCCATGGATGATACTCCTTTCTCGGCTAACCTTGATTCGGAAAATAGAGACGTGTGACGTAGGCGAAGCTTCCTTGTTCTGCTCCCAGCACACGTTCCATAATATGTGTGAATGCTTCAACCTTTTTTTGAAGTTCTTCCTCCTCCCATTGAAAGATGCCTCGATCCAGCAAAAATTGTGACGATACGAGCAGGAATTCGATGGATTCCTTTGGGTTAGGTGTATGAAATACCCCCTCCTGAATGCCCTGCTCTACCACCTCGGCCAAGATGGGACTTAATCGAATTACCGTCTCTACAAGACTCTTTTGGTGCATCTCCACATTATGAACACTGTGCAATTGCTCGATGAGATCATGTTTTCTGCCGTCTGGCTGATTCTGCGCCATCATGATGCGAAAAATTTTGTCATGGGCATTCAGTTTGGGATCGGACACGACGTGCCTGGCCGATGCCTCCCCACTCAGAATAAAACGCATCACGATGGCGTTCATAACCTCTTCCTTGGACTGAAAATAATAATAAAATGTACCCTTGGCAATGTTGCACGCCTGAAGGATATCCATGACCGTAGCTTTGGTGTACCCCTTTGTTATGAACAGAATCTCGGCGGCATCCAAAATCTCGTTCCTGCGTTCTTCCGGGTTTTTTATCAGTCTCATATCCTGGCCTCCGATACGTTCGACCGACTGTCGGTCTATTGTAGTCATGGAGTTCTTTTTTTAGAACCCCATTTCAGTCAACCATTGCGCCAAATGGCTTTCCCTTGTTTTCAGATCCTGACGCTCTCTTGCATATTTTCCAATATTTCTGTCTGCAACCAGCTTACCGTCCATCATAAACAGTACACGTTCCGATCTGGCAGCGACTTTCACATCATGGGTCACCAGCAGAATGGTTGTACCTGTTGCATTAATATCGCCCAGAATATCCATGATTTCATACGTTGATTTGGAATTCAGCGCCCCCGTTGGTTCATCGCCGAATAAAATATCTGGATTATTGATCAGCGCACGGCAGATGGCAATCCGTTGAAGCTGTCCGCCTGAGGCTTGGGTGATGTTATGCCCGGCCAGCTCATCAATCCCCATTTTTTTCATTAATGACATCGCCCGTGTATTAATCGTTTCTCTGCTGCTATTCTTGGCCAGATACGCGGAAAGTACGATATTGTCTAATAGATTCAGATTCTTGAGCAGATGAATATTTTGAAAGATGAATCCCATCTTGGTCAAACGTAGACTTGCCAGATCCCTCTCCTCAAATGCCGATATTTTTTTGCCATTAAAATAGACACTTCCAGCACTAATCTGATCCATACCACTTATGTTGTACAGTAAGGTAGACTTGCCTGAGCCAGATGGCCCCATGATGGAAACAAATTCTCCCTTTTTTAATTGAAGGTTGATATCTTTTAAGATGTTATGTTCTTCATTCTCGCCGATCGCTACGGATTTATTCACGTCTTTAGCCTCAAGTATAGTTGTCATCGTTGATCCTCCCTATTCGACAATCATTTTGGATATGCTCGTTTCCTTGATCGATTGGATGCTAATCCATGCTGTTAGTACAATCGTGCCTGCAAGTAACAATGGACACAAAATATATGCCTGTAACGGGTTAACAACAAAGACAATATTGGAAGCACCAAACGTCGACATAATGGCACTAACTAGCAACGGACCCAACGTATTGGACAATATCGTTCCAGTAACAACCCCTAAGATTAATATGACAAGTGACATCACGACATACTTGAACTTGATTTTAGACAAGGCAAACCCAAGGCTTCTTAGTACAGCAATGTCGTTGTTGTCCTTGGCTACTAACATCTGAAGGAACAGTGCTGTAATCAAAATAGATATGAAGACACCGATGACCAAGGCCAGCATCGTCACCATTTTCAATTGTTGGATGGTTCCGCCTAACGTCTGATCCAGATAACCTTGAAGATCGGTTACTTTGGCTGGCGAGAAAGCCGCCTCATATTCAGCAATTTTGGTAGCCATGTCCCCGCGATTATTCAGATCCAAACTGACCACGTACCACAACACACTATCCTTGTTGTAGGGCAATAAGGCCTTCGCCGTTTTGCCACCATTCGTAACGTCCTGGTATATTCCGCTGACCGTCATCATCTGGTCCTTGCCATTAACCAGCAAGGTAAGTTGCTCACCAGTCTTCAGGCGCAGCTCGCTACTGTTGGCATCAGATAACGCAATTTCATTCTCGGTTGTTGGCGCATTACCGCTAACATAAGACAATGGGAAAATACTGAAATCCCCAGTTTCTACACTCAGATTGTCGTAACTTCCTTCCGCATTTTTAATCTTGAACTGGCTTGTTACCAATGGGGAATACGTTTTGATGTCTTTATCATTTTGGATCTGGGCAACCAGATTGTCATAACGCTGCTCCACATCGTCTGTGTGCCTCAAGTCAATACGAATATCACTTTGTCCAACACCCATATAAGAGATAAAACTTGGCGCCTGCAAAGTGTTCAGGAAGTTGACCGGCACAATCATGATAAATGAACTGACTACAAAGACGAACAACAATAATCGGAACATCTTGATTCGCTGTATCACTTCCTTCAGACCAAGAAAGACAGGTACGGAAGACCAGCGATTGCGGGACAAACTAAGCCGGTTTCGAATGATCTGTGTATCTCCCAGGCTCCCGGTACGGAGAGCATCCACCGCGGAGATGGAACGAAAACGCCGCAGTACCGTTCGACAGAACAGAACAACCATGGCAAATATTATTCCAGCGGCTAATAACGGAATCGCGAAATGCAACAGGGTTGCAGGTGCTTTTCCCATATACAACATGATGTTGGAAACAAATAATCTGTTAACACCAAGTGATGCAATGTAACCAAGCACGGATGCAAATCCGGCCATAAATACATACTTCATCAGATACAGTCTCTTAATATCCTTCTCTGCGATTCCAATCGCTTTCATGACACTAATCTCACGATAATCCTCTTCGATGGTCGCAAGCATCGTGAATCGGATGCAAAGCATCGCAATCAGAATCAGCACAAGACTGACCAGAATAATAACGGCTGCAATAACTCCGTCGGTCATGGCATTCAGTACCTGGAACAGCCCATAGGTTACAACTGGACCCGCGTTGGGAAGTCCGGCATTTTGGTAAGCCTGGGTAAATTCACTCGTCAGTCCGGGATCCGTCAACCGGAATTCGATGAGATACTCCATCTCTCCGATGCTCTGCTTCAGTTCCTGCAAATTCCCTGCACTCACGATAAACCGTTTGGAGTGCACAACCGATGGATTCATCTGAGCATCACGGACAAAATCAACGATGGTATAAGAACGCTCAAATTGACCATTATCGATCCGAACCTGGTCGCCCACGCTCAATTTTTTTTGCTGCATGTAATATACCGGAACCGCGATCTCGCCATCGTTCACCTGAATAATCTCACTGTCCAGATTCAACAAATAGTCGAAACCCTGATTCTGTGTAACAAAGTCAATGTCCATAACACTGTTCTTTTCGGACTCTGCTCCGAGAAACAGATTAGAGCCGTCAATGTTGACCATTTCCACAATCTGATGCTGCTGGACCATGGCATTTTCTTCAGCCCATGTGTTCACTTTGGCCTGATCGATCTCTCCGGCATGCATTTGCACAAAGTGTGGTGTTTTGGATTCAGAAAATAGATATTGGATGGAACTCGTCAGTTCCATAATCATTCGTGACCCCGAAGATACCAGCAAGGCGGCCAGCAGTACAAAAATAAACAACGCAGCCGTAATCCCTTTTTTTCTCGTTATATCGTTTCTCAGCATTCGTAGCAGCATAAACGAACATGGCTCCTCTCATCTACAAGTTGTTCCTATTTATCTGGAGTCATAAAGCTTGTCAGACAATGCGCCACCGTTGAAGGTTGATGCATCATGAACATGTGAGCACCCTCTTTGATGGTTTGAAGCTTCATGGATGTGCCAAAATATCGGCCCCATCTCAACGCTGATTGAAGGGTAACGGTACGATCCCGTTCTCCCCACAGATACAATACCGGCAATGAGAGCGGCTCATATTCAAGCGTTGCTGCAGATTCCAGCATCCTGAAATCCGCCCGGATGACGGGCAGAAAATAATTCAATAATTCTTTTTCATGTATCAGTTCTTGCGGAAGAGCTTCATAGGAAAACAGATGATCAATCAGATTTTCGTCTGACATCCGATCATAATTCTGCATCCCGCATTCATCAGGCGTGTTGCAGGCAGATAACACAAGCCGTAGCGTTTTAGCTACATCTGGACGTTCCTGACATAAGCGTTGCGCAACGAAGTAGGCTGTAATCCCTCCCAGACTATGTCCAAATAACAGACTGCCAGGCTGTATAACATCCAGCAGCTCGCTGGTATACAGTTCTACGAGTTGCTGCATATGCTCCAGGGGTGTTTCGGTGTTCAGACCATGACCCGGGGGCGTAAATGCCCAAATTCCCGTGTCAGGAAGGTACGGCACTAGGGGCTGAAAACTGTTGGAGTTGCCACCGAGATAAGGAAAACAGACCATTTGTCTGTTTCCCGCCCCCTTTTGTAGTTGCTCCAAATAGATCGGTTCCATCACTTATCCACCACCATAACCAGGCTTACTTTCTTTCCAGTACATATGCAGGGAATGTCTGAAGTGAAGTATCCACATTTTTACGCTTGAAGATGACATGTATGACAATAGCCGATATTGCAAAAAAGAAGAATTGCATAATTTGAACTTGCGGATTAAAGTAGTACAAATCAATTTGACTTCCTGTGGCTACAAGCCAGAATGCAAGCAGATAAAACAGAAGTGTACCTTTGGTTGCATTGAAGATATAACTTTGGAACACGATAAATGCCATAAGCTGAACAACGTAGTATATGTAAGTGGTTGAGGTGCCAAAAGAGGAAATCAAGTATCCCGGAAGCACCCATAATCCGAACAACAGGCCGGTAATCAGACCACTTGTTATATTATTTTTTAACTTCCCTTGCAAGAATGGAAGCAAAAATCCGATCCAGCCAAACAGCCCACCAATCAGCCCCGTCTCCTTGATCAGATTCACAATTCCCAACCAGATCATTTCAGGTACACTATATGTCAGCTCAGGGACCGGTATGCCGAATAACAAGGAACCAAAGTGCATTGTTGATGCAAAGATGATGGAAATTCCAATAATGAGCGGTATCCAGAACAGGTCCTGTCTGCGCGGAACCAGCTTCATAAACATTCCTTTTAATGCTTCCTTTCCGCCCATCACATAACATGTAATTAATCCGGCAATGGAAGGTGAATACAGAGCAACGATCGCAAGTGGATGCATCAAGGTTAACTCACCTGTTATGGGTACAATAAAATCCGCAAAGAACATGAACAAACTTGCGATTCCATAACATGTGCCAAAGGAAATTCCCAAAAACAAATACATATATTTGTTGGACGGGCTGGTTGCCGGACTTGTGACTGGACGAATGGATGCCTGATTAGCTGTAATCATAGTGCCACCTCCTTCTCAGTCAACTTTCTCTCAATAAGATCATGCAAACGGTTAATCGTGCAGAAATTAGCCAAATCCAGATCTTCATTTGCTATCTCAATCTGGAATCTACGCTCTACAAAGTCCACCAAACGCATCGCAAAGAGCGAATTGACGAACCGCTGCTCAAAATAATTGTCATTATCATTAATTTGAGTGTCCTCATGATCCATGGTGAGGTTGTTCCCGATAAACTCCCGAATTTCCTGACGATAATCCACTGCCCTTCCCCCTTGTTATTGATGTTGCCCCTCGGGCACTAAAACTTCAATGTAATCTGGAAACTCTACAGCCTGCTGCAAATCATGATGAAACAGTACTCTTCCTTCCTGATCTGCAGATTGCTGCTTGAAACCGGCAAAGCGATAGCTGATATTCATCATCCGGTTCCTTCCGGTATCCCTGAAGTCCGCAAGCATTTGTTTGCCCTGCTTCTGAGCTTCACGCATGATATACGTTAGCAGTACACTCCCTGCTCCCCTGGACATCACTCTGCAAGACATCAGAAGCATGTTTAGCCGCCATACTTTCTGCTGAATGTGAATAAGTGCAAGCCCAATTTTGCCATACGTCCCGTATTTGTCTTCGAGTTCACACACCAATAACATGTGGTCCTGCGAGGTCATCAGTTGGTGCAGCTCCTCGTAACTGTAGGTAATTCCCGTTGCATTTAGTTGATTGGTGCGAACGGTAAGTTCCTCTGCACGTTGAAGATCATCCTCAGTAGCCTCGTAGATGGAAAATTTCATGCCAAGCGTAGCCAGAAATTGTTCTGAAGGTCCCTTATACTGTTCCTCAGCCTGTTTACGGAGCGTATCCGCCTGGTACATCTGCCTTCTGCACGCAGAGTCGGCTGTAATGAATCGGGGCATCAGCCTTGGGTCATCAAGCATGGTTTCATATTGATCCGCATGAAGTACCTGGATGTCAGCATGTACACTTTGTACTTCTTCCAGTTCAAAAGGTTGATCATCCACAAACAGAATGGCATCCATGCCGATATTAATGTTCTGCTGAATCCGCTGAACAGAGACGGACTTCGCATCCCAATGGATTTCGGGATACAGAAAATATTCGGCGATGCCCAGTTCGTTTAGTTTCGCCCAAGCTAGCTCTGCATCATTTTTACTGGCAACAGAGTGCAAAATACCTCGCTGGTCCAGTTTTTCAATCACCTCCTTTAAGCCCGGCTTCAGTTGCACATCTGCAGATTCAAGCAAAACCCCATCCCATATGGTGTGGTCCAGATCCCAAACGATACACTTGATATCCTTGAGCTTTTCCATGGTCATGCCACCTTTCATCTTAGTAGGCATAGAATCCTTGACCCGTCTTCCGCCCCCACTGTCCTGCATCAACCATTTTCTGCAACATCGGACAGCATCGGAATTTGGGGTCCTGATAGCTGTCATACAATACTTTCAATGAATGCACGACCGTATCCAGACCAATCAGATCCGCCGTCTCCAGCGGCCCCATCTGATAATTGAAGCCCTTCTTCATAATGGCGTCCACCTGCTCGGGTGTAGCGATTCCATCCTGTACAATGTACGCCGCTTCATTCATTAACAAGTGCGAGAGGCGATTAGAGACAAACCCGGGCAGATCCTCTATGACAACTGGACTTTTATCAAGAGTTTCCAAAAACGCTACCATCTCATGTTCCGTACCCTGCGTTGTATGATGTCCTTTGATCACCTCCACCATGGATTTAACGGGAACCGGATTCATCAGATGCACCCCAATGACTCGACCTGGGTCAGGCAAAAATGAAGCGAGCTTTGTCACGGAAATACAGCTTGTATTTAGCGCAAATAAAGCATCCGGACGAACCTTGTAGGATAGTCGTGCGTAAACTTCCTTTTTCAACTCCAGGTTTTCGGTTACATTTTCAATAATGATACTTGCCTCTTCCACACCTTCATCTTGTGTCTGGAACGAGATTCGTTCCATGATCTGATCCAGGGGCACCTGACCGTACCCTTGCTTCAGAAAGCAAGCTGAACGATATTCACGACGTATAACATCAGGGGCATGTTCGATGACCGACGCCGAAATATCCTGCAAAATTACACGATAACCAGCCCTCGCGACATCCAGTGCTGTGGCGCATCCCATCACCCCTGCGCCAATGATTGCAATGAGTCGATTATGCATACCTAATCACCTCCTTATTGAGCTACCATTAGATCAGCTCGTCGTAGATCTCTTTCATTTCTGCAAGTGCTGCAGGGACACGCGCACCGAACCAGGCAACATCTTGCATATCAAGCAGGATATTCGGATACATCCGCGAGAGCGTAGATACCAGAACACCGTGTTCAGCAAGCTTGCTATTTAACAAAATATCAAAAGACATCAATTCAAACGTATAATCAGCCGTATCCGTAAGCGGCTCCGTGCAGCAGTGATAAGAAGCACAGCCAGACGGCCCCTGAACAATTAAAGGCAGACCCACCTTCACTGCTTCCTGGCAGAGTATGTCATGCATCATCTCAGCGTGGCGGTTCATGCTGTGCATCGCTTGTCCTCCATTGCGTCCCAACATTTCCAGCGTAGCTTTTACAGCAGCTGTACCTAATGGATAGCCATTAAACGTACCCGCATGAATTACTTTTTTGTCTACAAGCAACTTCATGATATCCGCTCGGCCAACCAGGGCTGACACTGGAACTCCGCCACCCGCGATTGCCTTCCCAAGTGTAGTCAGATCAGGCGTTACACCGAATAACTGTTGGGCACCACCGAGACCCATACGGAATCCTGTTATAATCTCATCAAAAATGAGCACGACCTGGTACTGATCACATAACTGTCTGACTTTTTGCAGATAACCCGGAGCAGGCATGACTCCGCCTCCATTTACACAAACCGGCTCCATGATTACTGCTGCAATGTCGTCTCCATGCTGGCGAAATAGTTCCTCCAGACGGGCTGCGTCATTCCATGGCAAGAGGTAGGATTGAGATTCCATGGCATCCCTTGCCCTCCCCTTTGTTCCTTTCATGTCACCAGGATAGTCTGAAGGTACAGGCAGACCTGTACGTGCAGTCTTGCCACCCATAATATTGTCCGCATTGCCATGATAATGGCCTTCAAAACGTACAAAGCGATTTTTACCTGTCCACGCCCGGGCAAGACGAAGTGCATTCTGGACAATCTCCGTGCCTGATAACCCAAAACGAATCATCTCTGCTGAGGGTACATATTGATGGATTAGTTCCAGGGCCTCTGCGTCCAGATCGCAATGACTTACGGAAAGAACACGGTCAATGGTATCCTTCAGACACTCGTTATACTCCTCGTTGCCGTGGCCAACGATGAGGGCACCAAAGCGGGCATATAGATCCAAATACTCGTTGCCGTTCATGTCCGTCACTCTGCTTCGGGAAGCATGCTTGAAATGGAGCGGCGTCTCTTCCCAAGGAAGGTGAAAATTATAGTGCACACCGCCAGGCAGCCATTGTTTCACCCGCTGATTGTACTGCATCATCTCCGTGATCATCCCTTATCGCCTCCCCCACTTGTCTGGTTTACTGCTTCATATCGCTCCAGTAATCTGGACCGATCTTGCGGATCATCCAGCGAATAGGCTGCAGGCAAGGTCTTATTCTCAGCCAGCATATTTCTTACGCTCTGGCCTGGACCGATATCGATCCATACCGTCGCTCCCAGATTTTGAACGCGTGCCAATGCCTGATTCCAGCGAATGGGTTGCAAAAGCTGGCTGCTCAGCAGCTTAGGAATGTCCTCGGCTCCGCGAATGAACTTCCCATGTACTGTAGAGCAGATGGGAAACACCGGTGCAGAGAAGGAAATCCCTGCAAGCATCTCTTCAAGCTCAGGCTGAATGAACTGCATCAACTCGCTATGATAAGGTGCATCTGCCTTCATTGGCATCATGCGAAAAGGAATGAATTCCCCACCGTAGCCATCCACCTGATCATCCAGCAGTTGAAGACCCTTCGCAGTACCTGCGACGACAAACTGTCCCGGTGAATTATAACCGGAGATCGTCACATACTCGTTCTGACGAATATTCTCGACTAATTCTTCAAGCGCTTCTTGGTTTACATCAACAACAATACCCGCTCTTCCTTTTTGCTCCTGAATGGAGCGATGCATCAACGCACCACGCTGAGCTGTAAAACGGATCCCATCAGCAAATCGCAGTGCTCCCGCCGCTACTAAAGCCGAAATCTCCCCCAAACTGTGACCTACTGCATAATCTGGAGTCATTCCTGTTCGGCGAACAAATGAGTCAAATAAAACGTAGCTTGCCGTCAGTACAGCAGGCTGAGCATATTCAGAGACCGTCAATTGATCCAGGGTCCCTTCCATAACCAGTGCCTTCAAATCAAATCCGATCACCTCGCTCGCTTCTGCAAAGATCTGATTCGCCTCCGGCTCACTGCCCAACAACTCGCTGCACATTCCGATATACTGGCTTCCCTGGCCGGGAAATAGCGCACAGAACGTCATACGCTACCGCCACGCTTGTAATAGGCTTTTAATCCGTAATGCGAGATCATCTCCTGCTGCATCTGAGAAGAACCTTCAATAATCTCCAGAATTTTGGCTTCCTTATACAGCCTGGCAACAGGATATTGGTTACTAATTCCGTTCGCACCATGAACCTGTAGCGCATCACTTGCAACTTCAACAGCAACTTTGGACGTAAAATATTTGGCGATCGTTGTTTCCATGGCGGCCTGCGGGTCCTTGGCTTCTCTCAGCTCGGCTGCCCGTAAACATAATGCTCGTGCTGCATGGACTTTTGTCACCGCATCTCCAATCATGCCGCGAATCAGCTGAAAATGACTCAGCTTCTGATCAAATTGCTTCCGCTTCCTTGAGTAAGTCACCATGGCATCCAGCGCTTCCTGCGCAATCGCCAGCCCTGCCCAGGCAATGCTATATCTGCCCTGGTCCAGCGCCCCGGTTACTATGTACTCAAAACCTTCATTCAGACGTCCAATAATGTGATTCTTTGGTACACGCACCTCATGGAGATCAATCTCAGCTATACCTGTCTCTCCCGCAACCATGACACCTTCGATAGGTTGGGTCTGTACACCCTCAAACTGGCGTTCGACCCAAAAAGCAGTGCTTCGTCCCTGATTCGAGGCAATAATGATAAATACATCTGCCAGATGTCCAAACGTGATCCACTTCTTTTTTCCATTTAAAACATAACAGTCCGATTCTTCTCTCCACTCGGTCTTTACACTTTTGGCATCCGAACCAACTTCCGGTTCAGTCAGACCAAAGGCAGCAATCCATTCTCCCTTCACCAACTTGGGCAGCCAGGACGATTTTTGCTCAGGCGTTCCGAAACGTACCAAAGTTTCACTTACAAGTGAAGTATGTACCGTTAACAAGCTGCGAACGGCTGGAAGAGCCTTGCCAAATACTTCAGTCAACAGCCCGTACGCCTTAGGGCCGAGACCCATGCCGCCATATTCAGCCGGGATCGAGGCAGCCAAGTAACCTTTTTCAGCCATGGCACGGATCAATGTTCTGGGAATGGCTTGCTGCTCTTGAATCTGTTGAGCATAAGGGCGAATTTCACGGGCAGCAAACAATTCAGCTTCATGAATGATCTCTTGCTCTACATCCGCTTCAATCATTCGGCAACCCCCTCTTGAAGAAGAGATTCATTGAGATAAGTGGCGAATTCGGCAATTGTTTTGTATTCAAACAACGCAACTGGACTGATGTCAACTTGAAGATGCTTACGCGCACGATTAATGATCTTGAGCGCCTGCACAGATGAGACACCAATTTTCAAAAAATTCATCTCTTCATCGATGTCCTCTGGCTCCTGATTCAACGCTGCAGCAATCTCGCTTTTGATAAAAAGCTCAATTTCTTCTTTTGTCATATCATGACCTCCGTTCCCTGATTCACATCTATCCAATGTACATACGGCTCGAATGGGTGTGCTGGCAGATGTACGATCTGGCCAGAGCCATTTGGATGTAACTGTTCCCAATCCAGCGCAGCACCACGTACATAAAGCTGTCCCAGCAATAAAGCAAGCTGATCCTCCAGGGTAAGTGTCGGCTCGGCAGACAGGCGGATGAAGCTCTCCTTGCCACTGTATTCAAGCTGCTGCACTGTCTGATCTGCAGCAATCATAATTACAATGTCGGCGTTTGCCATCTTGCCAGGTGTGTCTTGCAGACTGTCTAACGTCACTCTGTTGTTCACTGGAATGGATTGGCTTGTATGAGCGCTGTGATGTTCCTCTTCATCCAGATGTAAACTGGATACAAGCTCCTCTCCTGCAGCTATTCCTCGAATCTCTTGAATGGAAGGGACCAGACGTACAAGTGTCTCAAGCAAAGTCACCCAGTAGTTCAAGGTTGATACGGTATCTTCATTAGAATCGTCTGGCCTGATTACCTTACGAGCTTGAGCCTCATCTTCTCCGCGAATCTCATGCCCCCCAACCACAATATTGACACGAGCAGCTCGGTTTCTAGGCTTGAAGCCAAATTCCATCTCTTCGATGTTCCACTCTCCGGTTGAGCTGACAGCTACTGCTGCACGATACCGATAATGTTTTCTATATCTGTTCCGGGTAAAACAAAGATCCTCTAGTGCCAAGTCCGCATGTTTCTTCACATATTGCTCCGTGTTATCAATCAGCTTTTTTAAAGCCTGCTCTGATTTCGCAGAGAACGTTAACAACTGGCCGCGTGCCGGGGCATCTGCACGGACAGGGGCTTTCCATTCTTCCAGCACAATGTGGGCATTCGTACCTCCCAGGCCAAATGAACTGATGCCTGCCTTCCGTGTTTTTCCTTCAGGTACATCCCACGTTTTATGCTCGCTAACGATATGGAACGGCGATTGCTCCAGTCGGAGGGCCGGATTCGGATTATCCATATGCAGACTTGGTGCCAGTTCCCCATGCTGCATACTGAGCAGAACCTTGGCAAGACTGGCTCCACTGGAGGCTGCAAATAAATGACCAATATTGGTTTTGACTGAACCTAATCCAATCGAATTATCGCTTGTATATCCCTTTTCCCGGAACAGTCGGAGCAAGGCATTCACCTCAATTGGATCTCCAATCCTTGTCCCCGATCCATGTGCTTCAATATAAGAAATCTCGCTGGGGTTTAGGTTGGCGTCGCGATAAGCGGCACGGAGTACCTCATATTGCCCCTGAGGGTTGGGTGCCATAATGCCCAGGGAATATCCGTCGTTATTCACCGCTGTCCCGCGAATCACACCATAAACATGTTTATTGTTGCGAATTGCCTCTGTTAGCGGCTCCAGATATACAACAACAGCACCTTCTCCCAAGACTGAACCATCTGCTTCCCGGTCAAATACCTTCGTATGTTGAGTGGAAGAACAGATTCCAGCATTGCGTGATAGTTGATGAACATGCGGTGTAGCCAAAATGTTCGCTCCACCTACAACTGCCCCAGAGATACGCTTGTCCTGAATGGCCGCCACAGCTTGTGTCAGTGCTACCAGAAAAGAAGAACATGCTGTATCTATGGACAGTGCCGGCCCTGTAAAATTGTACATGTGTGAAATGGAGGCCGCTGCAATATTGGACATATTGCCTACCATAGCGTGAGAATGAACAGCCTTTCCAAGACTCCGGTTCATATAATCAATAACCAGATCGAAGTATGTGCTTGGGTTAATCCCTACATACACACCCACATCACGCTTATCCTCATGATCCACGAGCATACCTGCATCCTCCAGCGCCTCATGAGCAACTTCCAGCAGCTTCCGATGTTGCGGATCCATAAATGCAGCTTGTTCAGACGGGATCTCAAAGAACTCATGATCAAACGTATCCGGTTGCTTCAGTTCCCCAATCCAGTCATCCCAACCGGGTTGCTTGGAACGTGTTGCACGCTCTAAACTAACCCGGTCAACACTATCTAACCCGTTAACCAGATTGCTCCAGAACTGCTCTTGGGTGTCGGCATCAGGCAGACGCAGAGACAGTCCGGTAATAGCAATAGCACGATGTACATTCAGGTGATTATCTGTTGTTTCAGCTTGTTCAAAGTCCCTCTTTTCTGCTGGAAGTTCCTGCAGATATTCCACCATCTCACGTACTGTACTGCAAAAAACAAGTAGTTCTTGTCCTAATTCACGTCCCATATGTGCAGACAGCTTGTCAAGTAATTGATAAGAGAGAATGGAATTGCCTCCAAGTGCGAGAAAAGAAGTATCCATCTCAATCTTTCTTGCGGGCAATTGAAGAATTTCGGCCCAGGCTTTACGTACGGTATATTCCAAAGACGATGCGGAAACCGTCTCGTGTCCTTGCTGTTCTGTATTTTGGCGAATCAGCTCTTCAATGGCCTCGATGTCCTTGGTAAATACTCCACGCTCATATTCGTTTCTCAGCATGAAGCGCTGGACCTTGCCACTCGTCGTTTTGGGAATAACCTTGATTGGGAGAACATGGGTGATCTCAATACCCAATCCAGCCCTCATACGTTGGATCAGATCCTGTCGTACCTCCAGAAACTGTGGAGCGCCCGATTTGTATTTAACAAATACAAGCAGCTCCTCTACTTGTTTGAGGCTGTTAAAGTGCCCGACTACCGTCAGATTGCCTCTCGGAATGCTGCTATTCTGGTACAAAATCTCTTCAAGATCATGCGCATAATGGTTCTGTCCCCGAATAAACACAATGTCCTTGATTCGTCCGCTTACAACAAGGGAGCCATCAGCCATATAACCCAAGTCTCCAGTGCGAAGCCACCCATCCACATACATTTCACGATTGATCTCGGGAAGACTGTAATATCCGGAGGTTACCGATTCCCCACGGATCTGGATTTCGCCAACAACCCGCTCATCCAGCACTTCCCCCTGTTCATCCGCAATCCGGATCTGAATCCCTGTCATGGGATATCCTTCATGGACAAATTCGATCACATCCGAAGTATGGCTATCACTGCTAGGCAGCTGGACTGGCACAGCCAGTCCTTCCTGCACCAGTCGCGAACGCGAAATACGTTCAATTCGCGGCTCTTCCCCCAGTCTGGAGGTACATACACCTACTGTCGCTTCTGCCATGCCATACGCAGGAAACATCATATTGGAACGATAGCCACAAGAGCTGAATTTTTTGACAAATCGCTCGATAACAGACGTTGATATAGGCTCTGCACCATTCAAGGTCATACGCAGTGAAGACAGATCAAGCGTTGAGAGCTTGGAATCCGGGATCTTCTGAACCATCCATTCGAAACCGAAATTGGTACAGCAAAACCATTTTCCCTGATGCTCCGTAATCTTGCGCAAGAACAGATAAGGCGACCGTACGAAGGTATAAGGTGACATCACCATGATGTTGGCTCCACTCAGGACGGGTGTCAGATGCTGTCCAAATATCCCCATATCATGCGTATGCGGCAACCAGGTAAACACATTATCTCCTTCTTCAGCTCCAAGAAAAGTCTTGCATGCAATACTGTTGGCGATAATATTGTGATTTGTTAACTGCACACCTTTGGGAATTCCCGTGCTTCCTGATGAGAATTGCAGGAACACAATGTCATCAGGAGAGGTTGGGCATAGATCAGCCATCTGCTGGCCTGCTTGAAGCTGGTTCACGCTAATCAACATAAGACCTTTGAATACCGGACTTTCCGCAAGCTGTTTATACTTGGGCATGTAGGCTTCCTCGACGATAACGACTGGACGCCCGAGTACCTCCCACACTTTCGTGAATTTCTCCAGACCGGCTGAGCCTGGTTCCCAGGCAGCCGGAGGACTAACCGGGGCGACAATAATGCCCCCCAGCATACAAGCCCAAAAGGTACGGTAAAATTCCTGTGACTGGTCAATTTCCAAAATAACAACCTGTCCTTGTTGAATGCCTTGCTCCTGAAGAGACTGCAGGTACTTGCGCGCCTGCATCAGTAATTCAGGATATGATTCAAACTGTTCGTCACCTGAAGAGCTGATATAGGTCATTCCCTTTTCTGGATGAGTATCTGCAATGTAGATTAGCATCTCAGCCACTGTTGAATAATGTTCTGGCACAATCAGCTCGGGTCCTCGCTGTATGGATTTACTGGACATGTTGCACCTCCATTGCCTCATTGTGAACTACCACTCTCACATCGCTACCAAACTTGTCATCAATCAGCTGTTTCATACGTTTGATGTCCAGACCAGCCTGACAGGCCAGATGTACGTACAGACACTCTTCGTCGTAGCGAATAACCCATTCGAATTGGGCGAGTCCCGAATTCGAATCTTGGTCATCCGACGACTGAGACGACATTGGGATCGCTTCGCTACTGGAGATGAAGCCTTGATAATTAAACAGAATCATCTGACGCGTCTCCTGTTCTGCTTGCCTGTAGGCAGTTCCCAATTGTTCCTGTATGCCATCATATTGTGCCGAGAGGGAAGATTCATGTGTAAGTGCCATAAAGTTAATGCTGTGTTGCTTCGTAAATTCCAGACGTTCCAACAGATCTTCCTGTGTGAATTCACTGTCTACCAGCACTGGAATCAGATCTAGGAATTCTCCCACATAATCATAGTAGGATTCTTCGCCATACTCCCTTCCGTAATGCACCAGGGCTATTGGCAATTGGCTTATGTTCAGATAAGCCGCAATGATGTTGGAAAAAGTTTTAAAGCATGTCCACCACACATCTGCGGGCTCCTTCCCTGAAAGGGACAACTCGACAGTCATCGCTGAAGGCGACAATGTTTCTGTTTCCTTCAACTTGTTCATGACGATGGCGTTACATCTATTCCATGCCTGAAGCGAAAATTGTTTCTCCATTTCATCTTCGGATACCCCTATGGGGCCTTGAGACAGAAAATTTACATAATCCTCATAATTTCGTACTTGGTACAGAAGATCACTCTCGATCTCTATACCTTGCGGTCTATATAATGCCTTCGACTCAAGTTGCTGCTTGATGATTTCAGCACTCATACCATCAAACGCAAGATGATCAAAACTCCAAATCAACTTATGCTCTGTGGCTCCTGTACGCAAAATACACAGACGCCAAGGTAGTTCTTTCAACGTATACGTTTTGTGTAACAGAGACTGAACCAGTTTGTACTCCAACTGCTCAATCGTAGCCGAAGCATAATGACGAATATCAAAATATGGGATAAGCTGTTGCAGCATGTCCGACGCTAACGATATATCACATGGATGCCAATAATATTGTTCTTCCTCATATATCATGCTGTGCAGCAACTGATGCCGGGATATAACCCCAAGAATCAGGTGTTTTACAGCTTGTTCATTCAATTCGCCTTCCAGCGTTGTTGTAAATCCGCTTGCTCGTGAAGTTGTAGAGGCATGTGCTTGTTGAATTGGAGATAGTGGGAATCGACCCATAGGGGTCATGCCCGCCATAAAAGATGAAACCTGATTGCAGCTGTTTAAAACGTGCAGGACCAGGCTGTCCAGTTGTTTCTCATGAAGTGTTATGTCCTGTGGTATGACTATCGGGGACTGAATATGCAGGCTATCTTCGGACCAAACTGACGCCGGAGGATTAATGTCTACCAATTTGGCAAGTCCTCTAACTGTCGGATATTGGAATAATTCGTTCACATTGATGGCAATTCCTTCTTTTGCCAAAATTTGAGTGAATGCAATCGCTTTGAGCGAATGCCCCCCATTTTGAAAGAAGTGATCTTCCACACCAATGCCTGGATTACCCAGAATCTGTCGCATGGCGGCAAGAATGACACGCTCTGTTTTTGTTCGAGGTGAACTCACCTCCAGAGACCTCTGCTGCTCCTCAACCAAATGCTCGGACAATGCCCTTCGGTCCACTTTGCCATTGGCATTAATCGGAAGATGATCCATTCGAATAATGCGTGCAGGCACCATGTACTCTGGCAGCTGCTGGTGAAGTTCTCTTCGAATATACTCAGCATCTGTCCCAGTATCGGTTGTATAAAAAGCGGCAATGTATAGGCTTCCTAATGGTTCTGTAGCTGTCATGACAAAGGCATCACGTACTCCCGAAAGACGCTCCATGCAATTGCCTATCTCCGACAACTCAATGCGAAAACCTCTAATCTTGACCTGGAAATCCGAACGTTCAATAAAAATCAGACTGCTGTCAGCCAGACGTTTGACGATGTCACCTGTCCGATACATTCGTTCTCCCTTGCGGAAGGGATCATCAAGAAAGTGTTTTCGGGTAAGATCCTCACGGTTAAGATATCCAATACCTACCGCATCCCCACTGATATACAGTTCACCTGGAACGTTGGGTGGCACAGGCTTCAGCTCATCATCCAGAACATACAAAGCTGTATTAGACAGGGGGTAACCTATAGGCAATGAGCCAGTATAAGGCTCTGTTTGCTGTAATAAGTGGTAGGAGGCAAAAAAGGTTGCTTCCGTTGGCCCATATCCATTTAACAGCCTGCCCGGCCCCACGCATGCAAGCGCTTTGTTGGCATGACTCACCGATGCAGCTTCACCACCAAACATCACTCTACGCACATTCTTTAAGCAATCAGCATCCCAATCCACCAGCATATTAAACAAGGATGTCGGAATATAAAATACTGAAATCCGTTGCTGTCGGATGACATCCGCCAAACGAGCCATATCCAAAATGGTCTCTTTTGAGATTAATACAAGAGTAGCGCCATTTATTAATGAAGCAAAAATATCGAAAATGGAACCGTCAAACGCATAGTTAGAAATTTGCAGGATACGATCCTCTGGCACGACGGTGACAAAATTGCTATTTTTCATGACTTTGCTCACATTGCGATGACTCATCACAGTCCCTTTCGGGGTTCCTGTGGACCCTGATGTATAAATGATATAAGCCGGATCAAGAGCAGTCTTGTTCATATGTTCAACGGGCTCCTGCATGTCTCCTGAATCAAATGCTGCCAGTTCATCTGCTGGCACGATACAAGGAACTACAGATTGCCATGTGGAGGCATAAGCCGTTTCAGTCAATAACACAGCCGCATCGCAATCTTGCAAAATAAATTCAATTCTCGATGGCGGCGAAGCCGGGTCGATCGGGACATAACTGCAACCCACTTGGAGTGTAGCAAGAATACTGATCATCTGGATCGGTCCACGGTCCAGAATGAGAGCAATACTGGAGCCTGATTTTACCCCTTGTCCAAGCAACCTGAATGCCAGCCACTGAACACGTTCATACAGATCCGCATAGCTCCATTCACCGTCTTCCCAGACCAATGCTGTCTTCTGTGCATGCACATGAACTTGTTCCTCGAATAATTGAGAAATGGTCGCATCTCTCGGATACTGAGCGGCATTATCGTTGACTCCGTACAACAGCCATTCCTCTTCCTCCGGTGTAGTGAGCTTAATCTGACCAATTCGTTCATTATCCCCTGTTGTGATCTGAGACAGGATATACCGGAATTTATCCAGCATCAGTTCCATGGACTCTGCTTTAAACAAATCTGAGCGATAGTCAAGTTCAACCATGTAATATTGTTTATGCTCGACCAGTGTCCAAGTCAGATCAAATTTGGCATCCACCTTACCTTCCACCCATGGTTCAAGCATCAGTTCCCCGGCTTCAGGATCATCGGTTCCCATATTAATGTAATTTAGCACCACATCAAATAGGGGGTTGCGGCTTAAATCACCGAATAGACCAAGTTGTTCCACCAGTGCTTCATAAGGATAATGCTGATGCTCATAACAGGATAACAGCTTGCCTCGCATCTCATTCAAATACGTCTCTGTGGACCATTCTCTGTCCATGCTGGTGCGAATGGCAAGCATGTTCACGAACATACCCATAACGTTATCGAGCTCTGGCTTATCACGCCCCGCAACCGCTGTACCAACGACCAAGTCGTCTTGACCTGTATACTTCCAGATTAATAAATTCAAAGTTGCCATAAACAACATATAAGGTGTAAGCCCTTGTTGAGTACAGAAGTCATTGACCTGTGTGCTTAACGACTCACCGAGTTCAATGGAACGTCTGTCTCCGCTGTAGGATGACGCGCCATGTCTTGGGAAGTCTGTAAGCAATTCAACCGGTGCAGGCATGTCCTCGAATTCCCGTATCCAAAACTCGGCGTCTTCAACAGATTGTCCATGTGACGCAGCTTCATCACGCCATTCCGCATAATCCTTATACTGAATGTCAAGAGATTGCAATGTTTCTCCTCTGTACATGCGTGCAAAATCCTGCATCAGGATAGCAATGGAACTCTGATCCGAAATAATATGATGCATGTCGATGAATAAGATGTGTTCCTCTTGAGAAAGGCGAATCAACTTAACACGAACCAATGGTGCGCTGGTCAGATCAAAAGGCTTGATCCATTCCATGACCTGCTCTAACCCTGCTGTTTCTAATTCCAGCAACTCCACAACGCTTGGAACCTGATCCTCGACAACCTGGAAAAGCTCACCGTCAATCATTTCAAATCTGGTACGGAATGCTTCATGTCTCTCTACCAGTGCATCCATTATTAATCTGAATTGCGTAGGGTCAAGTTTTCCCCTTACCCTATAGGAGCTGGCGAGATTGTACGCCGTACTCTCACCTTTCATCCACTCATGCACCACATACATTCTTCGCTGTGCAGAAGTGGTCTTATATTTCTCTTTCTTAGTAACAGGCAAGATTGGGTTCACTGAATCAGAGTCACTTGTAACCTGATGTTCAGCAATCCATTGAACCATGTGTTCAAATACAGAATGATCAAAAACCTCTTCCAGCCCCAAATTCAGTCCAAACATTTCTTTAATCCTCGACGCCAAGGAAATCGCTTTTAAAGAATGACCTCCAAGCTCAAAGAAATCATCTTCAAGGCCGACTGCTCCATTACCAAGCAACTCCTGCCACAATTGCGATAATACATGCCTTATCTCATCATCAGTCCGTTGAACCCTGACTTTCCCGGATGGAGATTGGTCTAATGCTGCGATAGAACCCGCTGCAACCTGCGACATACCTGCAAGCTGATACAACGCAACATCATGTTGATGAACAATGGGGTCAAAGGAATACGTCGGCAGCGAGATTTTTTGCCTACGCCCCGTTCCGTTTAACTGTTCCCAATCCAACTCCATGCCAGAGCACCAGCAAAAAGCAAGTACTTTCATTAAATACACGTCTGCCTCAAGCAAGCTCTGACGATCTCCAGTAAGAGCAATGATGTTTGGCTCTGAAAATGAATCCGGAGCTATTTGTTCTGTATCCTGCAGCTGATTCGAAACGATCCACAGCGTATGCCCAGCAGATTCAGAAAGCGTCTTGCGATTTAGCAGCGTAAACAGGAAATTTGGAGATAACAGTGGTGCAATACTCGACGCAAGGTCTGTTACAGTTGCATCTGTCATCCTTCCTGTCAAAGCATCTGACAATGCTCCTTCTTCTAGTGACCAATGCTCCAGATTGTATAGAAGCCCCACGGCATGTACTGGATCAAGTGCATCACTAATAACCAACCCCACGAGTTCGCCAACGCCTTGTCCACAGACAGCATCTGGCTTGACACCAAGCTGCATCACGGTTTTATAAAGAGCATATTGCACAACAAAGCACTGCATGCGCTCAAGCCTTGAATCGATTAACGATCGCCCTATGCCTTGGCGGATGGCATACTGTTCCTTGGACTCAAAGAGGTTCAGTATCTCTTCAAAGTGCTGTTTGAATATCTCTGAGACCTGGCTGCGATACACAGAAGCATATAGTTCCCGAATCTTGCGCGCTTCCCAACTTGCATTTCCGCTGAGATAAAACATGACCTTAGGCTTCCCATTCATCACACTTGCCTGTGTCTCAAACTCTACAGACTGCTCGCTTGGCGGAATATAACCGTCTACAACGATTAGTGCTTTACGATGAACGAATCTGCTTCTTCCCTTCTGTAGCGTCCACGCAGCATTGGACAACTGCTCTGGCAATGCATGGATCGCCTGTAGAACCGAATCGTACGTGCGTTCCAGCGCAGATTCACTTTTGGCCGAGAAGGGCAGTAGCAGCAAGGATTCATAATTGGCTTGGCTCTCTTGGACGGGCGGTTGCTCCAGAATGACGTGAGCATTGGTCCCCCCGATCCCAAACGAACTGACACCCGCTCGCAGGATACGCTTCGCGTCTGCTAATGGCTGTGGCTCCCTGTTGATATAGAAGGGACTATGCTCCAGCTCCAACATCGGATTCGTCCGATTCATGTGAATCTGTGGCGGAACCACCCGGTGATAAAGCGTCAGTACGGTTTTAATAAAACCGGCGACACCTGCTGCCGCATCAAGATGCCCAATATTGGCTTTCACAGAACCTAGAGCACAATAATTTCTACGATCTGTTCCCCATGACTGCCTGAGCGCTTCAATTTCAATCGGGTCCCCCAGTTTGGTTCCTGTTCCATGCGCCTCCAGATAGGAGATCTCTTTTGGAGACACTCCCGAACGATGCAGGGC
The DNA here is from genome assembly GCF_037981725.1 of Paenibacillus sp. FSL H3-0457. Lineage (NCBI taxonomy): Bacteria > Bacillati > Bacillota > Bacilli > Caryophanales > Paenibacillaceae > Paenibacillus > Paenibacillus sp. FSL H3-0457. Next base: position 4,899,016 of record NZ_CP150283.1, read on the forward strand.
TGATTGAATAACCTTGACCTGCCCGGCCACACTCGGTGCCGTATATCCAATTTTGTCCATGCCATCATTATTAATCGCTGAACCTTTAATGACTGCATAGATATGATCTCCATCTCTCTGCGCGTCGCGGAGTGACTTGAGCACAACCATTCCGCATCCATTACCAGACACAGTACCAGATGCCTGCTCATCGAACGGTCTGCAATGACCATCCTTTGAATAAATCATGCCTTCATGCCAGTGATAACCTTCTTTGAGCGGATAGGAGATAGAGACACCTCCCGCAAGTGCCACATCACACTCTCCCCGAATCAGCGATTCAGCAGCTTGGTGGATAGCGACCAAAGAAGTCGAACATGCGGTCTGTACAGCCATACTTGGCCCTCTCAGATTTAATTTGTGAGATACCCGGGTTGTAATATAGTCCTTTTCATTTAAAGTCATGGCTTCAAAAGCCTGTAACAAATTACCGGAGCGACCGAGAAATTGCACCATCCATGGTAAGCTCAGTCCACTTCCGGCAAACAATCCTATAGATCCCTCATAACTGTAAGGATCACACCCGGCATGCTCAAGCGCCTCCCATGAGCACTGATGCAGCAGCCGGATTTGCGGATCCATCATGTTGGATTCCTGATGCGGATATTCGAAAAATCCGGAGTCAAAATACTCAGTATCTTGCAGTACACCTTTGGCCCGTACATAATCAGGATGTTTGAAGTCTTCCGGTCGTACACCCGCAGCGGTTAGATCCTCCTCATTCAGACGGGTGATACCGTCCTTACCTGCCATTAGGTTATCCCAGAACTCCTCGATATTCCTTGAACCGGGAAAATGCCCTGCCATACCAATGACTGCGATATCCGAGGAAGAAGAAATTCTGCTACTGTGTTCTGAAGCAAACTGGATACTCTGTTCCGGTCTGCCCTGCTCCACTTTGCTGTGTTCAACTGTGCTCCTCACATACTCTTTTGGAGCTGTTGTCGGCTCCGGGTTCGTAACAGGATATCCAGTCGAAGCGATATGTCCGCTCTCCTCTTGTACCTGTTGTGTAACTGTCGGCAGCATCTGCTCAGCCACCAGATGATTGACCAGTGATGCAATGGAGGAATGCTCAAACAATTGCACCAGCGGAACGCTTTTATCCAGATAGGTATTCAGGCGATTATTGATCAGAATAAGCCCCAGCGAGTTGCCTCCGATGTCAAAAAAGTGATCATGGATATTAACCGTATCCAGATTCAATATTTCCTTCCACGTTGCAATGAGCATCTGCTCCAGGTCAACTTTTGCCCGCTCCATTCCTTGAATCGATGAGCCATAAACCAGAGCCGGGTTATCCCTCTCTGCCGTTTCAAAATCAGCCAGACGAAGGGCATTGCGATTCAGTTTGCCATTAGGCAGCACAGGCAGATTTTCCAGACGAATCAAGCGAGAAGGCATCATGTACTGTGGAAGCCGCTGCTTTAACCAGGTCCGAAGCTGTACGTCTTCATCCCCCATAACGGAAGGCCCACTCCCAGGCTTCAGACTGTAGAAAAGGATTAATTGCAATGAATGTGACTCGGCCCCTTCTACCTTAACGACAGCTTCTCTTACACGTTCATAATTCATCGCTGCCTGCTCAATCTCATTCAGTTCAATCCGGTAGCCACGAATCTTCACCTGCTGATCTAACCGTCCCATTAACTCAACATCCCCATCCGGCAGTATACGGGCCAGATCGCCAGTTCGGTACAAACGCCCTCCCAAAACATTGGGGTTTGCAATGAATCGGGCATCGGTCTCAGCAGCATTGTGCAGATAACCACGGGATAATCCTTTTCCTGCAATGCACAGCTCTCCATAACTTCCAGGTGGCAGTATTTCACCTTCATCATTCAGAATATAAATCTCTGTATTGGTAATGGGCTTGCCAATGGTAATCGCGGCTGTGTCATTCAATTCTTTGGTCGTTGACCAGATCGTAGTTTCCGTTGGTCCATACATGTTAAAGACTCGAGCGGGCGTAAGCCGCTTCAGATCGGTGAGGAGTCCCACAGGGACATTTTCCCCTCCGGTAAGAACACACCGCAGATTGCCCAGCGCATGAGCGAATTCTGGATTTTCGACAAATGCCTTAATGCGTGAGACCGTGCTAAGAATGTGCGTAATACCATGTTCACGTATTCGACGTGAAGCAAGAGCCGGGTCAAGCTGCTCCTGCTCATTAGCCAGATACAGCGAATACCCGGTGCATAATGGTGTCCACACTTCAAATCCGAAAATATCAAAAGATATGGTCGTTACACTGATGATGCGATCTGTCTCATGTGCAAAAATATGTCGGTGCCTGATGTCCTCAACAAAATTGACCATCGCTTCATGAGTAATCATGACCCCTTTGGGACGACCGGTCGATCCCGAGGTAAAAATCACACAGGACAGATCCGAAGACAGGAGGCTTACGTCCGGGTTAACGGATGAGCGCACATCCTGGGCAGTTGGATCATACACAAATCGCTCTCCGCTAAAAGTCACTGTGCCTTCTTCATCAGGCGTACACAGCAATACGTTCATTCGGCTGTCTTCAATCATATTCACGATGCGCTGCGGCGGAAAAGCAGGGTCCAGAGGCACATAAGCCGCCCCAGCTTTCAGCACCGCCAATAGCATAATGATCAACGATTCATCTCGTCTGGATAATATGCCTATAGGTTCATCCCGGCGCACACCTTGATCAATCAGCTTCCAAGCCAGCGTATTAGCTTTTTCATTAAGCTCCCTGTAGGTAAAAGAAGCTCCGGATGATACAAGGAGAGCTTTCTTGTCTGGTGTGTGTTCTGCCTGCTGCTCGAACAGCCGATGCAGACCCACCGCAGGATTGTAATCCAGACGTGGGCCAGCAAGACGATGGACTGGGTGCTCATGAGAACGTTCGTTTCTCTCAAACAGTTCGTTCAGAGACAGATTAGGCTGTTGTACAACCTCTTGGCAGAGTCCGATAAACTCCTGCATCATACCTTCAATTGTGTCCCGGCGGAACAGATCCAGCGAGTATTCAATATATCCTTCAATCACCTGCTTCTCCCTGTTTTCTTGACAGGTCATTAACAGATCATAAGTAGACGTACCCGTCTCCACCGGAAAAGAACTGAATTGCAAACCATGAAGTTCAAGTCCATGCAAGTCCATGTTCTGATAATCAAAACAAACATCAAATACCGGATTTCGGTTCAACTCACGTGTCACGCCCAGTTGTGCCACAAGCTCATTAAACGGATACTCCTGATACGCAAAAGCATCCAGTGTATGTTGTTTAAGTTCGCGTAAAAAATCAGTGTACGTACGATCAAACGTTGGAAAATTCCGCATCGCAATCATATTGACAAACATGCCTACCGTCTCTTTCCACTCCTCTTGCATCCTTCCTGCAACAGGCGTTCCTACCACAATGTCCTGCTGATCTGAGCGGTGTGCAAGAAGAAGATTCCACACACTTAGCATTACCATATACATGGATGCTTCCGATGAGGAAGCCAGCTCATGCAAGTGTTGTGTCAACGAACGATTCAACGTGAAATGAAGACGTCCCCCTTGCATGGATCGCTGTGATGGACGCTCCTGGTCAAGTGGAAGCTCCAACACAGGTAAAGAAGGGCCAAGATGGTCCAGCCAGTACGTTTGATGTGAAATGTATTCCTGTGAAGCGAGACGTTGCTGCTGCCATACCGCGTAATCTTTGTACTGCAATCGGACTGCATGCTCTTTGCCAAAATATAAATCATTGAAGTCACGAGTAATGATTTCGACAGATGTACCATCCGCGATAATATGGTGAATATCAAAGAATAACAGATGCTTGCGCTCGCCTATTTTAATCAGTTCAACCCGCATAAGCGGAGCACTCCCCAGATCAAAAGGACGAATCAATGTCTCGATTATCGCAGGCAACTCTTGGTCATCTGCCACATGCTGCTCTGCATAGCCCATACTTAAGCGAACCGAGGGTTGGATGATCTGAACGATCTGACTACCCCGTATCTCAAACGATGTTCTGAGCGCCTCATGATGCTGCATCATCTTCTGCAAAGCAGCCTCAACTTTTATACGGTCCAATTCACCTTCAATAATGGTTGCAGACGGTAAGTTGTATGCCGTATTGCCTGGATCAAGCATCGCTTGTGTGAACATACGCATCTGTGCAGAAGAGATTGGATACGCATCCATAGTGGGTGCAGATTGAATGGTCTGTTGGTCCACTTTTGGTTTCGCCATGACATAGAGATGCTCCGCCAGTTGAATAGGCGTTGAATGATTGAAAACATCTGCTACCTCAGGCTGAATTCCTAAATGAGATCGGATCCATGCAGACAAGCTGACTGCTTTGAGAGAATCTCCTCCAACCGCAAAGAAATTAACCTCTTCATCTAGATCATCGATGCCAAAAATCGTTCGATATGCGTCCAGGACAATCTGTTTCAGTTGGTCTGAACCACCAGTATAAACTGTCCCTTTTATTAGAGTAGAGCCACTTCCCTTTCCCTGATCTGCATGCTGCCTATCATCCCCGGTATCCATTCCTGCCGCCGCTGATGAGCCAGAAAGAGAAACACTGACAGGATAGGATTGTTTGTTGAAAACATAAGTAGGCAGAGAGCATTTGCGTCGTACCGTCTGCCCTTTGAGCACCTTCCAGTCCGGTTCAATGCCTTCGCACCATAACTCCGCAAGTCTGCGGTTCACATAGATACTGTCCTGCTCCGTCTCCCTTACGTGACGTAGCATATTCAGTACCGTCTGGGAATCTCTTGATAGACTGTGCTGTCTAGCAAAGGAGCTTAGCGTTCGTCCTGCACCTACTTCAATTAATACAGCCCGCTCATCCTTCAACACTTCAGCCAGGTTTGATTCAAACAACACCGGCTGTAAAATATGACGGGACCAATAGTCAGGTTGTGTGATTTCATCTCCAAGCGCCCATGTTCCACTGGTGTTGGACAGTAAAGGGATCTGTGGCGTATGAAGTGAATGCTCTGCTAAATAACGTCTAAATTCCTCAGCGGCCTGATTCATCATTGGCGTATGGAATGCATGGGAAGTCTTCACACGAATGCACTTCCAGCCCAGTCCTTCAGCCTTGGCTTCCATCCGCGAAATGGCTTCAGCTGTCCCACCAATCACACTGGAACCGGTAGTATTCACCAGGGCAAGCCACATGTCTTCCTCCAGTTGTGACTTCACCTGCTGTGCATCCGCCATAATGGCAAGCATAACCCCGGGTTGTTGTTGTTGCATCAGACGTCCGCGAAGTCGAACTAACTTGACAGCATCTCCGAGTTCGAACACACCCGCTACCGCTGCAGCAGCCAATTCACCAATGCTGTGTCCGATCATGCCATCTGGCTTGATGCCCAGATCCAGCAGCGACTTGGCCAGCGCATAACTTGTCATGAACAGTGCGAATTGGCTGTACTCCGTCTGGTTTATTCGCTCAGGCTGCTGATCCCCGTATACAACGGAAAGCATATCTTCTCGTTCTTCCGCGGGCAAAAGGTCCAATATTTCCTGAATATAACTTCTGAAGATTGGAGCCAGGCCTGCTTGCTCTGTAGATCTGTATAGTTCTGCACCCATTCCCTGATACTGACTGCCCTGTCCGGGGAACATAAAGTATACGGGACGAGTGCCTTGAGCCGAATGGTATACCCGTGCTTTCCCCAGTTGCTGCATCAGCTTGTCCGGATTATCCTTCCATGTCTTATCCAGAATGAGTGCCTTACGATACGCAAAAACAGATCTACCTGACTGCAAGGTCCACGCTGCGTTCGATACAGATTGATTCGACTGCTGAGTCAGATGTTCCATAATCCGTTCAGCGGTGCGGTTCAGCGAGTACTCTGTTTTGGCGGAAAAAAGCAATATATTTACGTCATCATCCGGACTGCACTTCTCCATCTCGGGAGCCTCCTCCAATACCATGTGAGCGTTCGTGCCCCCCACACCAAATGAATTGATCCCTGCGCGCATGACTCCAACATGGCCCTGTTTCCAATCCACCCCTTGTGCATTAACTTTAAAAGGCGTATTTAAGAAATCAATTTTGGGATTAGGCTGCTCATAATTCGCTGTTCCAGGGATATAACCTTGTCCAAGACTGAGCGCTACCTTGATTAAACCAACCACACCTGCGGCTGTATCCATATGTCCCACATTGCCTTTGACCGAACCCAGATAACAAAATTGCTTTTGGTCGGAAGCAAAGGCCCGAGTTAACGAGTTTACTTCAATTGGATCACCAAGCAACGTTCCCGTACCATGTGCTTCGATATAACTCACAGTTTCGGGGTCTACTCCAGCTACCTTATAAGCATCCTGAATGACTTCAGCCTGTCCGCTTACGCTAGGAGCAAGAAAACTGAGTTTCTCTTGTCCGTCATTGTTAATTGCTGAGCCTTTGATGACCCCGTAGATATGATCTCCATCCCGCAGAGCATCGGTTACCCGCTTCAACACCACAATTCCCATACCATTGGAGAAGACAGTTCCACTGGCTGCCGCATCAAATGGACGACAGTGTCCATCTGTGGAAAACATCATGCCATCCTCAAATATGTAACCCCCTTCATTGGGCAACTCCACGGTAATTCCACCAGCCACGGCCACATCACATTCTCCAACGATCAAAGATTGACATGCCAGATGAGGTGTAACCAATGAAGTAGAACATCCCGTCAGAGCGGTATAGGCCGGCCCTTTTAAGTTCAGCTTATAAGCCATTCGGGTAGCGAGAAAATGATTGGTGCTGAGGGTGAATGCTTCGTATTTACTGCTATAGTTAGCATCGTTAAAAAGCACTTGACGGTACCATTCGAAGTCATCGGACCCGCCAAGGAACACACCCACCTTACCCGCTTCATCCGGTCTGCAGCCTGCATCCTCCAGCGCTTCCCATATTCCCTGATACAAAAGTCTGAATTGGGGAGACATCATTTTGGCTTCACCGGGAGTATAGTCAAAGAACCCTGCATCAAACTCATCGATGCCGTTGGCACGTCCTTTTGCCTTGACATAACGAGGTGAATGCAGCAATGCTTCCTCCACGCCAAGCTCCCTCAATTCATCATCACTATAAAAGTGAATGCTTTCCCGCTGTTCAACAAGGTTACTCCAGAACTCCCTTATATCCTCAGCGCCCGGCACATTCACCGCCATGCCCACAATTGCAATGTCCTCACGCATAATACCGTCTTTTCTTTGAAACAATTGTTCCCTTTCAGTCGGTATCCGAACTCCCTCATCTTTCGGACCCAGTGCGGCAAATTGACGCAATGTCGGGCATTCGAAAAAACGAGGAACAGGGAACTCCACATCGGTATAATGTTTTAGTTTATTGTGAGCCTGAATGACAGAAAATGAATTTCCGCCCAATTCAAAGAAATGGTCATCGCGCCCTACTCTCTCAACTCCGAGCACTTCGGCCCACACTTCGGCTATAACCTTCTCAAGCTCAGAAGACGGGGCGGTATAGAACGTGCTGGAAGAGTGAGCATGCGTGATATCTGCCATGAGTGCCTTCCGGTCAATCTTCCCACTGCTATTCAATGGAAATTCGGATTTATGTACAAAAACGGATGGTATCATATATGCCGGTAACAAACGAGACAGGTGCTCTCTCAATTCGACAGAAGGCAACTCCTGCTCTGACAGATAGTAGGCATACAGCAAACCGGACCTACCTTCAAATGATTTCATGACTACCACGGTCTGGATGACACCCGGATAGGATGACAGGGTATTCTCAATTTCGCCTGTCTCCAGTCTGGCCCCCTGAATTTTAACCTGAAAATCAATGCGTCCCAGATATTCGATCGTACCACTTGGGAGTGAACGTACCAGATCCCCTGTACGGTACATGTACCTGAAATGCTCTGCGTCCTGTCCTTCTTGAAAGAAAGGATTAGGGACAAACTTCTCTCGGGTCATCTGTTCCAGATTCAGATATCCACGTGCAAGCCCAACACCGCTAAGACAAAGCTCCCCTGGAATACCTAACGGCTGAAGCTCATCTTGATTTCCGACGACATACCATCTGGACTCATTGAGCGGGTAGCCAATCGGTACATTGCCCAAGCCTTCGTAATGGCTTAATGGATAATGAGAAACCCATATGGTGCATTCGGTTGGACCATAAACATTTTCAAGACTTGCTCTAATGCCTAACCTGTTAAATTTCTCAATGATGTCTGGCGTGACTGCCTCTCCGCCAACAAACATCCATTTCAGCGTTTCCAATGCTGACAGATCGGAGCGAAGCTCCATCGTTTCCAGAAAAAGACGGAACAACGTTGGAACAAAGTTGATGTGTGTAACCTTATGTGATGCCACCGTAGACACAATACGAGCAGGGTCTTTTTCTGCTCCAGGCTCAAGAATACTTAGTGCGCCTTCACCCATGAACCAGCCGAAAAGTTCCGTGGCGGACACATCAAAGGTATATGCCGTTTTCAGCAAGTAAACATCCTGCGCCTGCATTGGAAAACGACGCTCCAGATCAAGCAGTGTATTGACTACGCTATGATTTTCAACCATGACTCCTTTTGGCTTGCCTGTTGATCCGGACGTGTACATGATATAGGCAAGGCTATGCGGATTCAGCGCCCCTTCGAGATTTGAGACATCCCCCGTATAGGCCTGATCGCCCTCAACGTAGATGTACTGGACATCCAGAGTCTCGTCATCTTTTTCGGGCTGCATAGCCAGCACTATGGATATGTCTGCATCCGATATAATATAGGCCTTTCTGGACAAAGGATAGGAAGGGTCTACAGGTACAAAAGCACATCCGGCTTTTAATACAGCCAATAGGGCAATGACCATATCCGAGGAACGTGGCATCTGCACGCCAACTGCCGCGTTATCACTTTTTTTACTCGCAACGATCTGCCTAGCCAATTGGTTCGCTTTTGCGTTGACCTGCGCATAGGTCTGATGCTGCTTCCCTTCCATAAGAGCTACCCGCTCCGGGAAACGTGCTACTTTATCGTGAAATATATCCATAATATGTTGTGGAGTGTAGGGAAAATAAGAAGTTTGATTGAATCGGTACAGTAGGTTTTCTTTCTCATCCTGCATCAGGAGGCTGAACTCCCTGATTTTTTGATCAGAATTGGTTACTAGTTGATTCAGCAAGTATAGAAATCGTTGGCCCATTCGCTCCATTGAATCTTCACGGAACAAGCTCGGTTTATATTGCAGCTTCAACTGAGCACCTTGCGGTAAACGACTCAACACCACCATTAGATCTCCTGGAAACGTAACCTTATCCTGATCCAGAATACGAGTTCCGAGCATATCTTCCTCATAGGAATCATAAACAAAGGAGATATCAAACAACGATGGTGATCCGGATTGAGCCTGTAACATGCTGTCTCTGACAATGAGGTTATTGGGATATCCGATGTTCCTGTACGTATCCATCCAGGTTGTGGCTACTTGTTGCAGCAGAGGTTTTAGAGTTGATTCGAGGTCAATATGGAATCGCATAGGCAACATATGGACAAAACATCCAATCGTTTCTTCCAAGTCCATACCGGGACGATGAGAATATGGGGAGGCAAAGGTGATATCGTCTGTACCGACATATTTACTCATAAGAATGCCAAAGGCACCCATAAAGAACATAAAAACGGTTACTTCATTATCTTTGGACATCTGTGTAATATCAGCCATTAACGATTCCGAAATATCAAATCGCAGTTCATGACCAATTCCTTCTTGTACAGAACCTGCTGGAAAGTCATGTTTTAGAGAAAGGGGTTCCGCTCCCTTCATTTTGTTTAACCAATATTCCCGTTCTTTGGAGTACTTGTTTTCGTGCAGTTTCTTGTTCTCTGCCTCAACATAAGAGATGAATCCTTCATCCAGCTTGACATCCACAGGCTGATCTTCAAGAAGACACGTATATGACTGGATAAGTTTGTTTTTCATCAGTTCAAGCGACAAGCCATCACATATTAAATGATGAATACATAAGGTCAGAATGTATCGGCTTTTATCCATCTGAACAATCATTATACGGAACAGAGGACCTTTCTCCAGCTCAAAAGGTGTCCCGATGCATTCATCCACCAATGCTTCTAACTGTTGTTCCTTTGGATTCTCCTGATTCTCGCTACTTAGGTCCCACAAGGTAAGTGAATAATCCATATCTTCATGAACGGATAACACGGGTACATCATTTTGAATCTCAATCCGAGTACGCAGCACCACTTGCTCATACATAAGCAATTCGATGGCCCGGCGAAATATCTCCATTTGAAGATGATCAAATTGCATTGAAGCTGAGATGTTATACGAAGTGGGATCATTCACCTGACAATCAAAATAGATTCCCTTTTGTGTTTCGGAAAGTTCAACGGTTTTTTGTACCATCACGACCACACCTCATCGTTTAATTGAGATTCAAGCTGTGTAAGGCAAAAAATCAATTCAGCTTAGTGCATTACCCAGATTCCACCAGCCAATACGGAGAGAACCGTGATAAACGTTTGATACACCACATCCATAATGAGATTCCCGATACTGTCTCCATCTGCCTTGCGATTTTTAATCATGACATAAGTATGAGACCAAAGACCACTTAATCCGTATATGTACATCGTTACCAATACACCAACCCAAAAGTTCCCTTGGAACCAGATGGCCATAATCCCCATAACTCCAAGCCCTACCTGGGAAAAACCGTATTTAACCTGAAATGGTCCACCAGGCCATCCTAACATTTTGGCTGTCTGATCCGCTCTGGCAATGTTGACAACATAACCAATCACTCCAACCAATCCAAACGTAACCACAAACTGATGAAGCAGCAACACTCTGCTAATCTCGCTCATTTCCCCGGGAAAACCTAACACATATAGGTGTACTCCCCCTGAAATTAGACCTAACAACCATAGAACCAAAAACCACATGCCTGTCCCACTCCCGCCGTTTGTTATTTGGAATCATTTGTAACTAAATGTACAATCTTGTAGTTAAACACATTATATAATCGCTTTTACATTTGTCAATTAATACATAATTTTCTATTTTGTCGAAGATTTTGTCATTTTTATTCTTCTGTACGCAAACAAGAAAACCATATAGTTCCATTTAACTTGAAAATAATAGGAATTTAGCCCTATTATTACATTAAAAGGTTTGAAACCTACTTCTTTTTTAACGCTTCAAAAGAACCACAACTCATTTATTTGACATAGGTGATAGTTCAATTATCATCTGTTTGATTATCTACGATTCCAGAACAACAGCAACTATCCATTAAAATATAATATAAAGGAATTGACATCCAACCGCTTTGTAACTATTATAGTTACAACGGTGGTGATTATCCCATGAGACAAATCAGCAGTCGCTTTTCCATTGCGGTTCATACCCTGTCCCTGATCGCTGTTATGCCCAATGAATGCACCGGAGATGTGATCGCGCAGAGTGTGAATACAAATCCCGTGATTATTCGGCGGATTATGTCCAAGCTGAAACAGGCTGGACTGATTGACGTCAGACCCGGTGTGGGTGGTGCTTCCTTGTTGAAAGATCCAGCCGACATTACCCTTCTTGATGTATATCGAGCGCTTGAGGTCGTGGAGGATGGGGAATTGTTTAACTTTCACAAACATCCGAATCCGAAATGTCCGGTTGGCAACATGATTGAACACACCTTGCGTGCCGAACTCATTGAGGCTCAGACAGCCATGGAACAGCGCTTGAATCGTGTAACCATACAACAGATGATGGATCAGATTCATGTCTCTGAATAAAAAAGCTCATAATGAGCTTTTTTTAACCCTTTCGTTGTAATCACACCTGTTATAACAATTTTGATTACATCCATATGCAAACAAAACACATATCTAGGAGGAAAAGAAAATGAAAATTTTGGTTACTGGCGCAACAGGTCAATTGGGTTCACTGGTTGTAGAGGCATTGTTAAAAACGGATTCTGCCAAAGGTTTGGCAGTAAGTGTACGTAATCCGGAAAAAGCGGAAGCACTCCGCACTCAAGGGGTTGACGTGCGTCACGGTGATTTCGATCAACCGGAGACGTTGAAGAAAGCTTTTGCCGGTGTAGATCGTCTGTTGCTCATCTCAACTGATGGTGACAATGAAACGCGTATTCGCCAACATCAGGCTGCCATTGACGCTGCCAAGAGCGCAGGTGTGGGATTCATCGCTTATACAAGCGTTGTGAATGCAGAAAAAAATACCCTTTCCCTGGCGGAAGTTCACCGCGCTACAGAAAAAGCTATTCGTGAATCCGGCATTCCGTATTCCTTCCTGCGCAACAACTGGTACCTGGAAAATGAAGCAGGCAGTGTGCAAGCAGCTACGCAAGGTGCACCTTGGGTTCATGCCACCAACAACAGCCAAGTAGGCTGGGCTACCCGCAGTGACTACGCCCATGCTGCAGCAGCTGTACTCGCAGGCGAAGGACATGAGAATACCGTATATGAATTGTCCGGCAAACTACGCACACAAGCTGAACTGGCTGCCATTGTTGGTGAAGTGCTTGGGCAGGAAATCAACGTGCAAAACGTGGACGATGCCGCTTACGCCGACATCATGAAAGGTGCAGGTCTACCAGACTTTGTCGTATCGATGCTTGTTGATATGCAAAGTGCCATCCGTGAAGGCGCATTGGCTGTAGAGAGTGATACTTTAGAGAAATTGCTTGGCCGTCCGGCTCAGCCACTTAGCGAAAGTATTAAAGCAATTGTAGGCAAGTAAGTTTTGAATATGAGAAAGGGACACACCAACAAATGTTGGATGCGTCCCTTTTTTTGGTTTGGTGTAGCTAACGATCAATACAACGATATCCCCGTTGAACGGATGACTGTACACTCAACCCATTCATTGTGACTGCTGTAATTCGAGATAGGTATTTATGTTTTCCACAACAGTTCATCGCTCACTGCTCACTGCTCAACAATATAACGTGCGGGAATGTGATCGGCCAGCCAGATATTTTCGTTTCCATAATAAAAAAGGATTCCGTCTGTGGCCGCTTGAGCAGCATTGATTCTCAAAATGACAGGCTGATCATCCCGTCTTCGTCCCACCTGATTGGCCGTATCGATATCTGCGGACAGATGTACATATTGCCTTTGCCGTGGCTGTAAGCCATGTTCCATAATAGAATGCACTGCGCGTGCCGGGGTCCCATGGTACAGAGTTTCCGGTGGCTCAGCAGATAACTTTGATATCTTATGGGGGGTCGAATGTCCATACAATGCCCGAATGCGGCCAGAACGGATTTCATGTCTCTTTTTCTCCGAGGCTTGAATCATCTGCTCCAGATCAACTTGCGTGACTCCCTTCCACTGCGGACTTTCATGTAAAGCCACCAGCAATTGCGAGATCTCCACCCAACCCTCTTCGTCCAGTTCCAGTTCATACTCCCATGGTGAATGTCGCAGAGCGTATGAGAGTTCCTTGCTTAATTTCATCAGATCCAATGCAATCATCTCCCACATCTAATAAAACCGTCTATTTTTGCGATTGAACCGCGGTTAAAATCTCCTGAATGTTACGTTCCAATCCTTCATCATCTTCCTGATTGAATTGGCGGTGTCCATCAATCCCACGTTGGATAATCGTATTCATCACCGGATGAACCTCACGATCAGAAGCCACCCGAATCAGATCATCGGCAAAATCAACCGCCTGCTGTTCACTGTAATTAAACGGTTTAATCAGCATCCGAATGCTCAAGGCATGGGCCTGCGGCTCCGCCAGCTGATCCCGATGAGTGATGCCATACACCGCGCCAAAACCAAAAGCAGCCATGACCTGACGCTCCAGTTCTGTTGTCTGTTCCAAAGGCGTGCCGATCAGCTCACACATTTTGTCCACCATCTGCTCCAGCTCGTTTGCTGCCGCAGCCAGAATTACGTCATTAATATCGTCAGCGTTGATAAATTCAGTCATATTGGTTTTCTCCATTTCTGCACCGTATTTGATCCATTCTCTCAGACTCTATGAGAACATTGTATCGGAGTTGGGGTGTTCGTTTCAAACCACTCATAGGTCGTCGACACTTCTCTTACTCTTATATTACCCTTATATAAGTGAAGTCGCTTGTGATTCGAAACGATTTTTTGCAAGCCTGAGCGCCTTGTCCTTCTCACCATGATCCATATAATAATGAAACAATATCTCTTCATAACGTTCAGCAAGATACTGGGAACCAAGTTCACGATAATAAGGAAGAATTCGCTCTTCTATCATTTCATAATACGCTTGCTCCTGCCCTTGTAAAATGACAGACTGGAGTTCCAATTCCATATAACTTGCGTCTGAAATAAGTTTAGAATTATGCAAAGCTTCCAAAGACATGTCCAACAGTTTGTTTGCAGGAATGAGGTTCCCTAGCCTATTCGATTCTATGTAATTATTGAGTACCATCAGGTATAACGGTTGTTTCTCCGGAATGATATCAAGCGCTTGCCTGTACCAGTGAGCAGCATCCTCATATTGCTTCCGCCGGTTATATTCATAACCCAGATTGTTCAACAGCTTTGCTTTTCGGTCAGGGAGCCCACAATCATCACTAATCCGAATCAGATTCTCATATCTGCGTTTCGTCTCAGGAAAATCATGATACTCACGTGAATTGAGCTGAACCAGCATAATGGTTTCAGTGTCAATGATCCTCACCATATTGAGCGTTTTCCGAAAATGCTGGATAGCTTTCTCGGCGTAATAGTACGACGTAATATTTGAATATATCGAGTGATATGCCAGAGACAAATGATAAAAATACTCATGATTCGTATATTTGGACTGATTAATTGAAGTTAACGTCTGAATGGACTTGCTATAGTGTCCTGTAAGGAAATAATAAATCCCCATCACATGGTGATAAAAATAATGTTCATATGAATGCTCCGATTCATCCGGAATCTCAACTTCGGCTATAAGTCTCTCGGCTTCATCGATATTATTCATAAACAAGTAAAATCGGATCTGCAGCAAGTCATAGGATAAACGCAGGTCAGGTATACCTTTTAACGGTTCCACTTCCAACTTGTCTTTGAGACGAATAGCTTCGACAGTTCTCTGCATAATAATGGCCTCTTGCCATGAATCCAGCAGATCATTCATTTGATGATATCTCGCTACTTCCCTTGCCATATCAATACATAGTCGATCACAGAGCATGTCCATAATTTCTTGGGAATACTCTGTCATTCCCCGTTCAATTTTGCTCAGATGTGTGACTGAACAGATCCCTTTCACCAGTTCGCCTTGAGTTCGTTTATTCTTCTCCCGGTAAAATTTAATAATCTTCCCTTCAATCATCACTACACCTCGTTTTAATCCATCATTTTATTCCTAATTATAGGGTTCGAATATGGACTCTGCCAGTTATATATTGGAGTCTGATGTACTTGGGAAGAGAATTTTAGGAACTCAACTAGGTAAAATAACAAAAAAATAAGAGGGCCTCCTAATGCTGGAGGAACCTCTTATCATTGTACTTCTTATTTCAGCAACGAAAGTAAATTGTGAACCGTTTGGGCCGTTTCGGCACGTGTAGCACTATTTTTCGGTTTGAATTGCCCACCAGTAGAACCGTTCATTACACCAAGCTCGGAAGCTTTTGCCACAGCTTCTTTTGCCCAAGATGCAATGTTTGCTTCATCCGTATAACCGGCATCAGCCGGCTGGGTATGACTTGATTGGGATTGGGATTGGTATTCGTATGCTCTCATCATGAGCACTGCCATTTCTTCACGTGAAATGGTTTGGGTCGGAGCAAACTTATCATTCGCTATTCCCTGAACCAGACCTGCTTGATATGCCGCAGCCACGCTGTCTGCATACCAGGTATCCTTACTCACATCACCAAATGGCAAATCGTTACCTTTCACCTCTAAACCAAGGGTTCTCACGATTAAAGCGGCGAATTCGGCACGAGTCGTTTGACCTTGTGGATCAAACGCAGTCTCTGTTTTGCCTGTCAGCACATGTTTCGCCGAAAGAGACTTGATGGCTTCACTTGCCCAATGCGTTGGGGCCACATCTTCGAAGGATTTATCGTAAGCGAACGCTACATACGTGCCCATATCAGACAATTGGGAAGTAACGGTACCCTTCTCTTCATCAACGATCCCACCTGCGTAATCCCATTGATCCGCAGATGAATCTTCATTATACATTCCAATCAGATCGCTGTTTAACCTTCTGTCGTAAAAGAGTGTCAGAGTAACATCTTCAGGAAGCGAGGACAGAGATAATTTCTCACTGGAAACCTGGAGATACAGTTCAACGTCATAAGCAGCACCTGCGGTTGTCCATGTGAGACCTTGTTTTGTTTCTGGTGCTTTCACATCTTGTTTCATTATATCCAAAATGATCTTGCCACCAGCAGCACCAGAACCTCCTTTGGTTTGCAGTTCTTTCAATACGCTAGATGGAATGGTGAGTGATAGTACACCTTGCTGAGAAATTGTGAGTGAATTCGCACCCAACAAATCCCCCGCATTAACAGGCAGCTCAATCTTTTTACCGACCGTAATATCCACGTTTGCGGTACCGTTTGTCACTGCTTTCAATTCTTTTTCTGTAATGACCTGATTTTGACTTGGATCTGGGTCTGTGGTTGGGACAGGTGCAGGGGTCGTAGAAGATCCGCCGCCACCGTTATTTCCCGAACCGCCCCCATTATTACCAGAACCACCATTGTTCATTTCCTGAATTTTATTGAGGAAGTACCCTAAGTCTTTGTCCCCAATTTGCAAAACAGGCTTCTTGGTAGAATAGTTAGCAGTCATTCCAAAGTTATTCGTAATATAATTCACTTCGGCGTCTCCTACAGAGCCATCCTGGTCAATATCGGCGATCTCATCCGAAGTATGATAATGTTTCGTTACAAGCTCCATGTCATAGATATCGATGGCTCCATCCCCATTAATATCTCCTGCATACGTAAAGTCAGACGAGTTCATTTGATTGATGCCATAATATTCGCCATCAATCGTCTTGCTCAGAACCACTGCCAGCTTGGAAGGTAAATGACCCGGAACTCGTGTGTAGATGGTCGTCATTTCTCCTGTTGCCGGAATCCCATCGATAAGGAACTCACCATAATTTTGCACAGTCCCCTCATATTTCTCACCGGAAGCCGTCTCGGCATAAACTTCAATGCCCATTTCCGAATAGTCATTTCCAAAATCCAGATACTCTCCATCGACCATAAAAGCTTCTGGACGTACAAAACCATATGTTCTTGATGATTTGGAGATCACTTCATAACTGTCTGGGTTAAACGCGGTTAATGCCAATTTCTCTTCGTTCTCTTTCATACCAACAGTCGTATATTTCACTTCAAGTAATGGTACGTCGCTTTTCTTAAAATAATATTCATCCTTGGTTACATCAAAGACAACCTGGAACAAATCAAGATCCCCTGTGATTCCTTCAAAGGACCCACCTGAGATGGATGCCTCAAAGCTGAGTTCTCTTTGGTCCACTACAGGATCACTGAATTTCACTTCGGCACCTGTTGCATCCAGTAATGCCTGCAGTTCAAGCGTTGGTTCAATCCGTTTAAATTGTTTGTAGTCATACATCGATTCCAGGGTAAACGAAATACCGTTTAACTTCTCGACATCGTTCAATTGAATGGTCTGAGTAATGGTATCTCCTTTACGCACTTCATCTTTGTCATATTTGCTGGTCACATAAGGTTTGCCCTCAGAGATAAACCCATAGCGATGGGCCTTAACGGCATTTGCCGCTGTACCCGCATCCAATCCAAAGAGTCGAAGTTCGTAACCATTATCATATTCTTCTTTGGTAATACCAAATGATATGTTTCCATCTTTGGAAACAGACAATTCGCCCGAATAGAAAGGACTGCCATTCTCGTAGAAAATGATACGATTGGAAGATTGATCATAAGTAGTGATCCCATTATCAACAAAGGTTTGAACTGTTGAATCGATAGCTGTGCCATCATACCAGACGCCCTGTCCACCTTCCCTTTCTGTGAGCATACTATCATTGAGCTCGTATACGCCAGGCTCTATACCCAAATCAATCTCGGGGGCTGTATTATCCACAACTACCAATGTTTCGTATGAATACTGCTTGGCGTCCGAATCCGCCCCGATGAACTCAAGTGTGTAGCTGCCCTCAGGGACAAAACGTGCAACGTTGGAGATCTCCCCGTTTTCAATCGGAAATGCATAACCTCTAAACACATTCAGCATCAGATATTCCACTCCCGGAAGCATGGACTGCGAATTCAAGGTACCTACAAACCCGATTTCCTCGTTTGTTTCGCGATCCTTCAGCAATACATCCACAGAATCAATGGGACTTCCCAATTGAATAGCACTCAGTGTAATACGATTCAGGAACTGGTGAAATGGAGTATCGTTTGTGATGGATGGTGGAATCAATTCCACGGAATTAATGCCCTTTTCACTAATACGGATGGAGAATGGGATCTGAATATGATCCGCCGCATTTTCCGTATCCAGATATACATATCCTTCATATCGACCACTTGGCGTGTCCTGTGGTATATCCACTGAAACAGTCATCTCTTCCGTACTTCCGCCACTTACAGTAATGGATTCTGGCAGATGAACATTTAAGTTCATATCGTTTAACAGCTTCATGGAAGTGTTATATGTTTTGGTACGGTCCCCTTTATTCTCGATCTTAACTGTCCGGCTGTCAGATACGTTTTTCCGGCCGTTTTCTTCCAAATATGCACTATCAAATACGATGGAACCTGTAATTTCATCAATAAGGATGGATTCGTCATTCGAGAAGTGAATGGTTTTATCCTGAACTTTGGCAAATACGGATGTGTGGACTGCCCGGTACGGATCTACTCGGCCTGCACCTACTTCATACACGGAATAATTCCCGTCCAGATCGACAGCCGTATTCATAAGAGCAGTCTTCACATCAAAAGGTGTATATTCTTCATGTGCCTGGAGCATAAGTGCAGCAATACCCGCCATATGCGGGGTTGCCATGGAAGTACCCGAAATTCGTGCATAGGCAATATTATAATTCTCGCCCGTATGATCATTCACAAATACAGGATAGGTTGAAAAAACAGCTACGCCCGGAGCTACGATATCAGGTTTAATATCATCATTCACGGCAGCTGGACCTCGGGAACTGAAATCGGCCAGTTTATTGCCTTCCGTAACGGTTTGGCCTGCTGCGCCAAAGGTGACCGTCACACCGTTCAACTCTTTTAGTTTTTCTCCAAGCTCTCTCATCATTTGGAATGTAGGAATATACCCGTTCATTTCACCCAAATAATTAGGGATTGTTCCTTCAACATTATTATATATAATTGCTGCTGCCGCCCCTGCTTTTCTTGCGTTGACAATCTTGGCATCGAGTGCTATATCTCCCCGAGTGATTAGGGCCACTTTGCCTTGCACATCAATACCTTCAAAATCAAAAGCATTACCAAGCCCTGCATAAACAAGTTCGTAGGTTTTGCCTTCAAGTGTGGTCAGATCGTCAGTAAAATCTTTACCAAACAGAGGTAACACCTCAGTATAAGTTGCAACAGGTGTTTCATTTTCTTCTGCTGGCGCTTCTTCTTCTACTACAGGTGTTTCTTCTGCTGCTGGTGGTGCTTCTACTTCTGCATCAGGTGAATCTTCTACTGATAGTGGAGTTTCTACATCTGCTGCTGGTGTCTCTTCTCCTGTTGCCGATGGTTCTTCTGCTGTTGGTGGCGCTTCTTCTTCCTCTGCGGGTGCCACTTCTTCCTCTACAGATGTTTCCCCACCCTGAACAGGTTCTTCTTCTTCCGTTACAGGTGGTTCCTCTGTCTCTCCCTCGCCTGGATTGTTATACACGTCCAGAGTCACAGTAGCCGTAGGAAGGGTTAACGGAACATCGGAAGCACCAATCGTAATGGCCAGCGCGCTTGCTCCCGGTGTACCTAAAGTACCTTCATTGGGTCCATCATTACCAGCTGCAACCATACTCACCACGCCTTGCAGCATCGCATTATTCAGTGCGATCGAAGAAGGATCCAGCGGATCATTCGTGGCAGCCCCTAAGGATAGATTGATAACATCAAGTTCATCTTCAATGGCCTTGTCAATTCCGGCAATAATGCCACTCATCTCACCACTTCCACCAGGGCCAAGTACACGATACACATATAAGTCTACGTCTGGAGCAACACCTTTTACAGCATACCCCACGTCATTTTTGGCCTGACCAGCGATGGTTCCCGATACGTGTGTTCCATGGGAAGTATAATAATCTTCTGCTAATACACCTTGCTCCTTATAACCTGAATCTTCCCAATCTTTATAGGTCGTCTCCATCGGGTCAGCATCGTTATCAACAAAGTCCCATCCTTTAACTGTCGTTGGATCAACTTGCTTTGGATCCTCACCCGCATGAGCGCGATACCCTTTATACGCCCCTGTTAAATCTGGATGATTATAATCAATTCCGGTATCCAGTACACCCACTTTGATTCCCTTACCAGTGATGCCCTCTTCATGAAGGTTGTCTATGCCAAGATATGGCACACTATCAGCCATTCGAGGTTGCATTCCGGATGCAGATGCAAATTCACTTGATGTGTCTGTCTCTGGCAGATCAAGTACCACTTCCTGGTCAGCCCATACTTTTTTCACAACTCCGGATTTCATCAAGTCTTCTACGGCTACGCCAGGGACTGTTAACGCAACACCATTTAGTGCGGTTTCATACTCCTGAGTGATTTGGATCGAGGCAGCATCATAAGATAGCCCTCTCTTCTGCTGCAATGACTTAATGTGCTGCTTGAATTGCTGATGATTTTGTTTTACTCTGCTTGCGGCCGTAAGCTCTGACAACTTCTCATTGACTAGTCTAGCCCGTTTCAATGCAACGGCAGCGGGTTCACTTTTGAATTGGATGATCACTTGGACCAAATCGTTACTTTTGGTATTCACCTTGGGGTCGATCACTTCACCATCCATGACTTGAAGCTGGTTCAAAGCTTGTCTTTCTTCTGGCGTAAGTGATTGTAGAATGGACTTAGCGCTTTCACTCTGCTGTAGAGGACCATAAGAAGGTGCTGCGTAAGCAGGAAAGGAGAACATGGAAGACAATATGACTCCTGCTGCTACTAAACCGGATAACCATCGGGTTGATTTTCGTTTCATTTCATACCTCCTGCGATTTACGATCAGATTAGGCTTATCGTATTCCGCAGCGTAGGGGATGTAAATTGGGGTAATTGAGTAGGTTAATAGATGAATCAGTTTGTTACCCTTCGGAAAAATTTACATATAAATAGACCGAATTATCTAATTTAGTGACTTTATTTGACGAATTCAGGATTCTATCCTTTTATTCACAACTTAAACTGATAAACAAGTTTCTTTAGACCTAAAATCACTTTCGAAAATGAAGAGTTTTTTCAAAAATAAATTACTTTTTTTGTTAATTTTTGTTTGGATTCAATTTAAAATCTTTATAAAAAACGCAAAAAAAGCTCACACCATTGTTCTAAACAGAACGAGGCATGTGAGCTTTTTTAACGTATATCTCGAATAGATGACATTGGTAAACGATGATGTATTCTATAAACTATAAAAGAAACAAGCCAGTTCGCCCCATATGTACGGGTAAGAACTGGCTTGTTTCTATTTTACACCTATTTAACGGTTATGCTTTCATTTAAGCGTATCTACTTTAGCAACATAGGTCATGACTGCTTACGCCGTCTCATGTTGCTTTTTCGGCTCCACTTCATAGACCTGCGTATGTTGATTCTCGGCTAAAGACCATTCCACTGTACCTGGCTTGCGCACTTTCCATACCCAGGCTTGAACTCGCAGCGAGCTTCTGACCCAAGCTAAGGAAGCACAGCGTTTCTCAGAACGAACCGTCAACCCCCAATGAATAACACGAGCGAGCCAAGGATTCACATACTCATTATGTGAGCGAACAGATGGCAATTCATCCTGGAACAACCGCTGTTTCACGTCCATAGGGGGTTGCCCACATGTCCAATAATGGAGCAGAGCTGCCAAACTATAGATGTCCGACATCGGTCCTTGACTAGATTTCTCCGAATAAAACTCCAGCGGAGAATAACCTGCCGATGTAAATATCACCTGTTTCTCTCCGGATTGCATAGGCCAACGGGTAGCTGAGCCAAAGTCCAGAAGTTTGGGTGTACCGTCCTCCATAACCATAATGTTGGAAGGTTTCACATCCCGGTGAAGAATGCCTTGCTTATGTATGTAATCCAATGTATCCACCAGTGGAAGCAGCGTCTCCGTTATGAAAGTAGCATCAAGAGCATGATTATGTTCATTCAAATACTCGGTCAATGTGATTCCCGTGCAGTATTCCATAACCAGATACCCCGTACCATTCGCTTCAAAATGATCCATATACGATACAATATGGGGATGATCCAGTTTCGATAACAGTTCACCTTCGAGCAGAAATGCAGCCAGTAACTCCTGATATTGCCCACCGTATCCTCGTGAAGAGCAGAACACCCCTCGCTTGTCTGCCTGCCGTTCAGCCATTCTCTGTGGAAAAAATTCCTTAATGGCTACTTTGGCACCTGTATTACGATCTCGCCCTGCATATACAATAGCCAACTCACTGCTGGCTAATACCTGTCTTACCTGATATGTATCATTTATAATCACATTGCGCTGCAATGTCATTTTACAATTGTCTTTTCTCATAACAGACCTCTTTTCAACCTTGTCGATCGGAAGACTTTCCGCGTAAATGCATCACTTGGTTTAACCAGTCAGCAATTCATCGCCAACTATACATTTAAACCAAATGATGCAATTTGAAACACCTTCACGCGAAATATTTAAATATTAATGATATCAAGCCTTCTTCGTTCTACTGCTAATCCCTATCCACACTATTCTATAGAAGAAAAGCATTCTCTTATATAGAGTATCGACAGATGGATGTAATTACTTTATTAAACTGGAGAAAAACATTTCCCATCCTTCATTTACAGCTTTTATTAATAATTATTCTGTAAAAAACGTCCTATTTCCTCGTTCATCTGAACCAATACGTCCTGTGAAGGAAAATGTCCTGTATCATATTTGATGGCTTTTACATTCGTAATAATCTTTTGAGCTCGCTCAATACACTTATCCGCAGGGAAAAAGACATCCTTCTCCCCTACCAATAACAAGGTTGGTGACGTATAATTCACCAGTTCTTCCCGCTCCGTAAGCTTGGGCAGATCCTGATCTATACTGACGTATTTAAAAAGTTTACCAATAATGTTTTTATCCATTTCTTTCATGCAGTTGCACGACATGTTGTCCGTAATTTTTTGCAAAGAAGATGGTGAAGACGTCATGCGATACTTGACGAGTGGCAACGTGATATCCTGAGCTGTTTTAATTTTGGAATTGACCGCAAGACCCGCAGGAGCAACCAATACAGCACACGAGATGCGTTCCGGAATATAGGTAGCCAGTCTGAGAATAATGCCTCCTCCAAACGATGGGCCGATAAATGCACTCTTTTCGATATCATAGTGATCCAGCAGATCCGATACCCATAATGCCAAACTATCAAACCGTGTCGAGATACTCGCTTCCTCACTATAACCAGGATGCCCAATCGTATCAGGAGCAATAATCCGGTATTCTTTAAATAAAGAAGAGAACCATGACAACGTCATCGGATTCACACAATTACCGCCTTGGAGAATAAATAACGGCTTGCCATCTAGAGGACCCGTCAGTAAAACATGCGTCTTGCCAAAACGCGTCTCTACATACTCCCGAGTAAATTTCTCACCCAACTCGTTCAAATAAATCTCATACTCTTCAAGTATGCTGCTCTTGCCTTCTTCACTTCTATAAATGGAACTCATGTCTGCCTCCTGCAATATATACTCAAATACCCCATTCTATTGAATGGACTTGCTAATCAATGGACCAAAAAGATAAAGAGGGCCTGCAGATGACAGGCTCCTCCATATGTTTAACTAATCATATTCAGATGATTATAGAGCGGAAACTGGAAATTGTAAATAACGATTCTAATAGACCAGAAATAAAGGAGGCATCCTTTGGAAAAATTCCTACTTCCGGCCGTAATCTGCCTTGATTTCGCCCCACTGCTTGGTCTGCCATTTTAGCACTTTATTGCTGTACGTATTCGTCTGGAGCCACTGCTCCGCACGATCAATCATCAGCCAGATCTCTTCCGTGGAGTTGTCTCTTGGCAACGTTGTGGCTACTTTTTTCTGCTTTAGCCATTTCATGGCATTGACCGAGTCGGTATACACCGTTTTGGTACTGCCTTCTTTTTTCAGATGTGCGAGGGCATGTACAATGGCTAAAAATTCGCCCAGATTGTTCGTGCCTTTGGAGATCGGTCCGACGGAGAAAATAACCTCACCGGTGCGGGTGTCTACCCCTTTGTATTCTACAGGTCCGGGGTTACCACGTGTGCCCACATCAACAGAGACGCTGTCGTAATCCACTTCCTCTGACGTTTCCATGCCAGCACTTCTTCCGCTACCAGCCGACTTTGTCTTCGACGCTCCGCCTGCACTTGAACCCCAGTTCCCTTTCCAGCCAGCACGATACGCTTCTTCTGCGGCTGCTTTGGACTCATAGGATTTATATTTTGCTCCAGTATAATGATCCGTCTGCGCTTTGCAATCTGCCCATGTGTTATACACACCCGGCTTCTTGCCTTCCCAGACAACATAATATTTCTGTTTTGCCACTGTAACCCGCTCCTTTGTTCACTTCATCAATACCCTATTGTAAACGATCCGGTGGGCGGAATGAAAGCTATGGATTTAGCCATCTGCATAATTCCTCCAACTCCAGAACAGCCTAACAAGCAAAGCGCATACTGGAATAGAAAGGAATATACGTATGGACTGGATATGGAAATCTGTTTTACTTGTACTTATCGGCATGATTCTGCTGCGAATTGCAGGACGCAAGTCGATCTCACAGATGAGTGTCGCCACAACGGTCATCATGATCTCCATCGGAACAACGATTGTACAACCCATCGCAAATCATGAGCTTGGCAAAGCGATTGGATCAGCATCGGTCTTCATTTTGACATTGCTTGTAGTGGAACAACTGCAATTGAAATTTAATATTTTTGAACGGTTAATGAGTGGCAGTTCCAAAATCGTGGTAGAGGACGGAAAGGTCATTATCCCGAATCTGAAACGCATGCGTTATACGATGGATCAGCTTGAGATGCATATGCGACAGCACGGAATTACAAGTGTAGATGATCTGGAGACGGCGACGGTGGAACCCAATGGTCAACTCGGTTATGTCCTGAAACGACATGCTCGTCCTGTGACGATTGGAGATCTGGAAGAGATCTTACGAAGTTATGCGATTACAGGTAGTAGCCCAGCACCGGGAGAACACTCCCAACAAGACAAGAGCAGTAAGTCTTCAACGCATATCGATAACTCCTCCGATATTTTCCAAGAAGTCAGCAAAGGTGCTCATGCTCATCCCGTTGATCCTAAGCTTCAATAGACGCTCCTAGCCCCATCAAAAATTAAAGACCGGCCCTGCGAGCAATCAACAACAACAACATCGCTCCAACAGGTACGGTCTATGTTCATTTCAATTGATTATTTCGAATATTTCTCCACGTCATCCAAACAAAGATATAGCCCCAATCAACGTGTACTCAGGTATGCAATACCCAGGCCACCCGTAACTGGATTTGTATAGATTTCACAATCGACATCAAATACCTCACCAATCATCTCGCGAGTCAGAATATCTGCCGGTTTGCCATGGACCACAATCTGGCCCTTTTTCACTACATAGAGATAATCGCAATATTCTGCGGCGAGTTCGAGATCATGCAGCGCTGCCAGTATGCCAATGCCGAGTCCACGGACAATATTTAGAATCTGAAGTTGGTATTTGATGTCCAAATGGTTCGTTGGCTCGTCCAGGATCAAGAATTGGGGTTGCTGTGCCAAGACACGCGCCAAGACCACACGCTGTTTCTCTCCACCAGACAAAGACACGTAATTGCGGTCTGCATGTCCAGTCAGATGTACTTTTTCCAAAGCCTGCTCTACGATTTCATGATCCCGTTCATTATCCGTCTCCAGCATTTTTTTGTGTGGGGTACGGCCCATCATGACCATCTCACGCACCGTAAAATCAAAACTCAATTCATTAAACTGGCCAACAACGCCCATGTGTCTGGAAACAAGCTTTGGACTGGATTTGAGAATATCGGTATTGTCCAGAAAAACCTTACCTTGCTGCGGTTTGATCACTTTATAAATGCTCTTGAGCAGTGTTGACTTGCCACAACCATTGGGTCCGATCAGTCCAACGAACTGTTTACCGTTCACCTGTAATGAAATATCCTTGATGATGTCCGTGTTCAGCACAGAGATGGATACATTTTCTACGTTCAGCTTCATCTTTAATTTCCTCCAAAACCGTAGCCTTTTTTGACCAGCATATACATAAACATTGGTGCACCAATCATGGCCGTAATAATACCGATTGGCAACTCCACGCTGGATATGAGGGATCGTGCAATAACATCCGTCCAGATGAGGAAAATGGCTCCAAACAGCACAGATACAGGCATCACCTTACGATGGTCGGAACCCACGAGACCTCTGACGATATGCGGAATAATGAGGCCGACAAAACCAATCATGCCACAGCTCGCCACCATAACACCTGTCACCAAAGCGGTTAACAGCATGTACACCCTGCGGTACACACTCAGATTAATGCCCAGTGTAACGGCTGCTTCATCCCCCAATAACATCGTATTAAGAACTCTGGACTGTAAAAGGAAAAATAGAATCGCCACCAGCACGACGATACCCACGAGTGGAAGCTTGTTCCATCCGGAAGCCGCCAGGCTGCCCATGGTCCAGAACGTCACCGTTTTGATGCCTTCAGCATTGTTGGCAAAATAAATAATAAAGTTCGAAAAAGCGCTGCATAACGCGTTAATCACCATTCCCGCAAGCACCAGCTTGACCGACGTCATTTTCCCCCGAATCCCTGCCAAAGTCAGGACCAGTAAGGACGCACCCATCGCACCGGCAAAGGCCCAGAAAGCCACCCCCGTCTGACCTAGCCACCCAATCGCACCGAATCCAATAAGAATTGCAAAGGTTGCTCCAAGTGAAGCACCTGAGGATATACCTAGTATGTAAGGATCAGCGAGCGGATTCTGCACAGCAGCCTGCATAACAGCACCGCACAAGGCCAAGCCTGCGCCGATAAACATCGCCATCAGCACACGCGGGAAACGAATCTGCCAAATGATATCGGTAAAGGAACCTGCCTCAATGGGTGTTGTCCCCCACTGAAATCCCGTTAATTTGTATAAAAGAATACGATATGACTCCGCCAGTGGAATTTGTACCTGTCCAATGGAAACTGCAATACCTACGGATATAAGCGTAATCATGATTAAAGCTGCAATCAGTAAAGCAAACCCGGATTTACTATGAATCAGAGACTCTCTTTTCCCCATACGCTGTGTCTGAACCTGAACCGTCTGTGCCATCTCTTCCCCCATCAATTCGCGTAAAATGTAGAACAAATTAAATTTAGCTATTTACAATGTGTTTTCTCGGATTATAATTGAGAATGATTATCTTTGTCAATTTAAAACACATAGAAAAGGGGTTCGTCATTTAATGAAATTCACATCTAGAACCATTGGTATCGCTGCTCTAAGTCTCCTGTTACTGCTACTTGCAGCCTGTTCGAATGCTTCAACTTCTTCCCCTGCCGAAGAAACAACTTCAACAACTAACACGACAGAAACTTCAGCTCCTGCTGAGAATACAAATAAAACGACGTACCCGCTCACCATTGAGAATTTCACGATCTCGGGTGAGGGTGGCGAGTGGAAACCCAAAGTGCAAGTATTCGATAAAGCACCTGAACGTGTTGTTGCGAATACCCAGTCTGCGGCTGAGATGCTCATCAAATTAGGTCTGACCGATAAAATGGTCGGTGTTGCTGCTCTTTATGGTTCCGTTACACCCGATGTGGCTGATGATTTCGCCAAAATTCCGGTATTGTCCAAGGATTATGTAGGTAAAGAGCTGGTCGTAGGCGCAAGCCCGGATCTGGTACTCGGACGGGGCGACCTGTTCGCTGATGCAGACTGGGGCGTGGGTACGGTCGATGGATTGAATGACATGAATATACGGACGTTCCTGCAAACGACGAATCACAAAGGCACACTAGATAGCCTCTATAGCGATATTGCACAACTTGGGCAGATCTTCGATGTTCAAGATAATGCCGCAACATTCACGGAAAGTCTGAAGACTCGTGTTGCAGCCATTAAGGCAAGTGTAGCCGATCAGCCTGATCATACTTTTGCTTATATCGTACCCGCTACAGAAGACACCATTACGGTAAGCAGCATGCAGAACGATACGTATCAGCTTGATGCATTTAGCCTGTTGAAGCTGAAAAATACGTTTGATGGTGTGCAAGGTGAAGTTAGTGTAGAGCAACTGATCACAGCGAACCCGGACTACCTGCTCTTGTCCGCGTATGCCGGTTCACCGGATATCGACAAGCTGATTCAGAATCTGTATGCCAACCCTGCCCTGCAAAGTATGAACGCAATCAAGAACAAACAGATCTATGTCACAGATTTCAGCCAGTTCTGGGGTTATGGATATCAAATTCTGGATGGCATTGAGAATATGGGACAGGAAATGAAGGCTAATCCAATCAAGTAGTGACTTGAGCCAATGAGCAGGAGAAGACATTCTCACTGCTCTTTTTTCAGTTGACTTTAGAACATACTAAATTAACGGATAAACTCACAAATTAAATTAAAAATCATGTTAAAACCTCCTTCTCACCTTTAATCCTGTATGCAAAAGTTTGATTTTTTCAGATAAGCTTATATGCATAGTTCTGGATAGGATTAAAATATAAGAAATGAGGTTTTATTCATGACCGCTCACACATCCCTCCCAAACCAAGGGGAGATTCCTTCCATATCTTCAAAACGCCTTCCGTGGGCTGGGCTTCTTGCATTAGCCATGGCGGGATTTATTTGCATCCTCACTGAAAGCTTGCCTGCGGGACTGCTGCCGCAAATCGCAAAAGACTTGGGGATCACAGAAGCCCTCACAGGACAGTTGGTGACTCTTTATGCCATTGGATCACTTGTTGCTGCCATTCCCTTGACTGCTGCTACACGCGGATGGAGACGCCGACCTCTACTGTTAGTATGCATTAGTGGTTTTCTTGTCTTTAACACCGTTACCGCCTTATCGTCAGATTATATCCTTACACTTGCTGCTCGTTTCATGGCGGGAGTCTCTGCGGGTGTGTTATGGGGCATGACAGCTGGTTATGCTCGTCGAATGGTCCCGGATTCGTTAAAAGGTAAAGCCATGGCTGTGGCTATGGTCGGCACACCCGTGGCACTAGCTCTTGGTGTTCCAATCGGTAGTTTTCTCAGTTCTTATATCGGCTGGCGCCTCATCTTCGCGATTGTATCTCTTCTGACCGTAGCTTTAATCGTATGGGTTCTCTGGAAAATGCCGGATTTTGCCGGAGAGCCAGCTGGTGAACGTCTTCCGCTGCATAAGGTGTTTTTAATTCCGGGAGTTAGGCCTATTCTGTTTGTTGTTCTGGCCTGGATGCTTGCCCATAACATCCTATATACCTATATTTCTCCCTACCTTGCCCAGACCGTATTTGCTAACAGAGTCGACTTGATTTTGCTCATTTTCGGTTTTACTTCCATTGTTGGAATTTGGTTAACCGGCATGCTCATTGACCGATTTTTAAGGAGATTGGTTATCATTAGCTTGGCATCATTCGCTCTGGCCTCTGTCGTGATGGGAATCGCTACTCATCAACCTGTGATTATTATCCTTGGCGTCATGATCTGGGGACTTACGTTTGGCGGAGCCGCGACACTGTTACAGACTGCCATCGCTCAAGCCGGAGGCAAAAGCACAGATGTCGCCCAATCGATGCTGGTTACAGCATGGAATCTGGCGATTGGCGGAGGAGGCATCATCGGGGGCATCCTTCTTGAAGTATTTGGAGCAGGATACCTTTCTGGGGCGCTGTTTATCTTGCTTATTCCTGCGTTGCTTGTAGCTATGCGTGCTTATAAATATGGATTTACCAGAGCAAATTAACAGGAAGGCATTTTGCATGAGTTACATGCAGGAGGAAAGAGGAGTTCACTTGATGTGGACTCCTCTTCTGTTTTTCATTTTAAAGACCAGAATCTTATTCTGCCTGTGCCAACAGATTTGGTCCTTCCACTAGATTCTTATGTGCAATTGGAGAAGACATGGTGATTAAAGTCATGTAAGTACCGTACGGATCACACTTGTTCTGAAACTCCTCGAGTCCCTGAATGGTATCTGTGAGGATTTTCAGCAAGTAATTGTACTCTCCGCTTATCCGATAACATTCCACAACTTCAGGTGACGCACGACAGAAATCCAGAAAAGGATAACAATCCCGCGTACGAAAAAGAACATAGGCCGTGCTCTGCTTGCCCAATTTGGATGGGGAGATTACGGTTCGATATTCCTCGATGATTCCCTTTTCTTCCATTCGTTTGACTCGTTCAGTAACGGCGGGCTGAGATAACCCCACCAGTTTGCCTAGTTCGGTCATGGATAATCTCGCCTGATTCTCCAAGTGATACAGAATATGCTGATCTATTTCGTCCATGTGATCCTCTCCTTTAAATACATAAGATACATTCAGAAATTACCTTAAGTATATTCGCTAATCCATTATAATGCCTTTAACAAACCATGTAATACAAGATCAATCATTTATATAATAAACACAGTTATCCCGAGAAATCAAATACATCAGTTGGTGAGAGGAAGATAAACATGGGAAAAGAAGACATGACGACATTGCACACTTATGTGGATGAAGCTATTGATCGCGCTCTAAGCGAAAAAAGAATTGTAGGAACAGTTGTACAGGTTGCATTAGGAGGGGAACTGGTATATAGCCGGGCTGCTGGTTTCGCAGACAGGGAGCAAAAACGCACCATGTCGGAAAACGCTCTGTTTCGACTTGCTTCCGTAACCAAACCTATTGTCTCGACAGCAGCTCTGGCATTAATCTCACAAGGAAAGCTGAGTCTGCATGATCCGGTGACACGCTGGCTTCCTGCATTCCGGCCCAAACTTGCTAATGGTCAGGACGCTTTAATATCAGTACATCAGCTGATGACGCACACCGCAGGCTTGACATACCGTTTCTTCCAAGAAGATCAGGGGACCTATGAGGTTGCAGGAGTATCGGACGGAATGGATTGGTCTGAAATTAGTCTGGAGGAGAATCTGCAAAGACTGGCTTCTGCTCCTCTTCTGTATGAGCCAGGCAACATGTGGAGATATTCCATTGCGACAGATGTACTTGGTGCCGTTATCGAAAAGGTAACTGGGATGTCACTACGAGAAGCTGTCCAAACGCTGGTTACTCATCCACTCCACATGACCGACACTGACTTTGTTGCGGTAGATTCGGAACGATTGACAGCCGCATATGCTAATGGTACTGAAGAACCGCGTCTTCTTCATCAGGAGTTGGAGCTGATTCCTTTTATTGAGGGTACTGCTGGCTTCCGACTGTCACCCAATCGTGCGAATCGTACTTCTGCTTACTTATCGGGCGGAGCGGGTATGGTTGGAAGTACCGGAGATTTTCTTACTTTACTTGAAGCATTACGACAAGGAGGACAGCCTCTCCTTACAGAAGCCGTTGCGGCTGAGATGTCTACCAATCAAATCGGGGATCTCGTGATGCCATACTGGCCAGGCAGAGGGTTTGGCCTTGGTTTTACCGTACTTAAAGATCCTGTCGCAGCTGGTACACCGGAATCCCCGGGTACGTGGCGAATGGGTGGAACTTACGGCCATTCCTGGTTTGTTGATCCAAAAGAAGAACTTAGTGTTGCAGCATTCACCAACACGGCACTTGAAGGGATGTCGGGCCAGTATACCACCGATATCTGTGATGCCATCTACGCGAGCATTCGTGAAGGCAGAGAGGCTGCAAGAATTTAAATACGAATAGCCACCCAATATCATTGGGCGGCTATTTATTTGGCAACGATGGTAAGACCTACTGTCTGTTACTGCTCAAATTTTTCTTTTTAAAAAGGTAGATCCCCGCAACAAGAATAAACCACACCGGCGTGACAAACAGTGCCACACGCGTGTCATCGGCCAATGCCAATACCACTAGCACAAACGCCAGGAATGCCAGGATCAAGTAGTTCGAAAACGGATATAGTGGCAGTTTGAAGCGGCTGCGACTCGCCAGTTCCGGCTGAGTACGACGATATCTGAGATGACAGATGACCATGATGCCCCATACAAAGATGAAACACACGGTCGACACGCTCGTGATCAGCGTAAATACACCTTCTGGCATGATATAGTTCAGAACAATTGCAATCAAAATAACAATTGTGGAGAAAAACAGCGCGTTGGAAGGGACTTTCCTCTTGTTCAGTCTTGCAAATGATTCTGGTGCGTTGTGATCCTTTGCCATGGAGAACACCATACGGCTTGTACTGAAAATGGCACTGTTGCACGCTGACGCTGCGGAAGTCAGTACCACGAAGTTCACAATGCCTGCGGCGGCTGTAATACCTACAGCGGCAAACACTTGTACAAACGGACTTTCAGTAGGCACAATGGCGTTCCACGGATAAATACTCATAATAATCAGCAGTGCGCCAACATAGAAGAGCAGTACCCGGATCGGAATCTGGTTAATGGCTCTCGGAATAACCTTCTCCGGGTTCTCCGTTTCCCCTGCTGTGAGTCCCACCAGTTCCATGCCTACAAAGGCGAATACCACCATCTGGAACGATATGATGAATCCATGCAGTCCATTCGGGAACCATCCCCCATGACTCCAGAGATTACTGAAGCTGGCTGAACCCTGATCCGTGGTAAAACCTTTGAAGATCATATATAAACCAACAACAATAAGTGCCAGAATAGCCACGACTTTAATTAGGGCAAACCAGAATTCCATTTCACCAAACAACTTGACCGTCGCCAAGTTCATGATTAATAATATGACCAACGCAATTAACCCCGGCATCCACTGAGGTACATTTGGAAACCAAAACTGCGTATACAATCCAACGGCGGTAATGTCAGCCATAGCAATGGAAATCCAGCAGAACCAGTAAGTCCACCCTGTAATAAATGCCGCCATATTTCCCAGGTAATCACGCACGAAATCGACAAAGGAATGATACTTCAAGTTGCTAAGCAGCAGTTCTCCCAATGCACGCATGATCAGGAACAATACAACACCCGTAATAATATAGGCCAGCAAGATAGATGGTCCTGTCAGCTGGATCGTTTTGCCTGCTCCAAGAAACAGACCTGTACCGATCGCACCTCCGATGGCCATCAGCTGCACATGCCTGTTCTTTAATCCCCTTGTTAACGTTTCTTGCTGCATGATCAACCACCACTCTCTTTCTGTACATGCTCTCTACGATGCAAAATATTATTACTCATCATATAATAATCTGCTCAGAATACATATCCCTCATTTATATTTTTTTTGCACAGCAAAGAGGCCACCTTTGTAAAAGGTGGCCTCTTCATATGCTCCTATTTCATGCCCCTGGCTTTTAAAACTTAAGTTGCATCCGATCCATACTATTCATCAGCCTATGTACATTCCTTTGTTATTCTCATGCCATGTCATGCTGATAATACACATCTATAGAAGTATTTTAAAATAAAAGCCAAGCATAGAGCGGCAACAACTAAAAAGGTAATCGCTAATGAACGTTCGTTTTTCCAAATTCGAATAGCATTTGCAACACTAATCATCGATAGCGCAATATAGTTAAGAACACTTGAATACGATTGGAACATGTTATAAACGATCATAATCATCCCCATGATACAGATTAACAAATACCACACTGGAATCTTCTGAAAAAGCTGCTTCATTATGATGTACTCCTTATATATTAAATTGGTCTGTGTACAAGATATTCTTCAACGGGAATGGAAATTCCTTTATTTAGGTCATAATCCCAAATAATTAATACTATTTAGATCCAGTTTTAAGTATCTTCACAGTAAAAAGGGCTCCCGATAAAGGCGCCCTCTGGTCTGTTCGACAACTACTTTTGCTTATAAAACTCATGATACAGCTTCATTAACGCTCGTTTTTCAATCCGTGATACATAAGAACGTGAGATGCCCAGTTCCTTCGCAATTTCGCGTTGAGTTCGTTCCTCCCCGCCTGCTTCCAGGCCAAATCGACCAATTACAACTTCCTTCTCCCGGTCATCCAGGATATCTAGATTGCGATAAATTTTGCTTTTTTCAATCTTGAGCTGTACCCGATCTACAACATCATCAGCTTCTGTGCCAAGGATGTCGATTAATGTAATTTCATTGCCTTCTTTGTCCGTACCGATAGGGTCGTGCAGGGATACGTCTTTGCGTGTTTTCTTCAGGGAACGCAGATGCATAAGTATCTCGTTTTCAATACATCTCGCCGCAAATGTGGCAAGCTTCGTGCCTTTGCCTTGTTGAAAACTTTCGATCGCTTTGATCAAACCAATGGTTCCGATGGAAATCAGGTCTTCCTGATCTTCACCCGTATTGTCGAACTTCTTGACGATATGCGCGACGAGGCGCAGATTGTGTTCAATGAGCAGATTGCGAGAGTGGGCATTTCCTTCAGCCATAAGGCGCAAATGTTTGGCTTCATCACCCTCAGCCAGTGGCTGGGGGAACGCATTATTTTTGACATACGAGACGAGTAACGTTAACTCTTTAATGAATAGAGCAATTGCGGTAAACAATCCGGGCACAGATGACACCTCCTGCAGTTTTACAACGATCTGGCCTGAGCACATGTGGGAACAGGGTCGATCTATTGTATGTAGGCAGAGGCCCAGAAGTGCACGTACACTTGAAAAAGGGGATGATCTTGCGAAGATTTCACAGACTCACAGAAACAATGGAGCCCACCCGCTGAAGCAGGAGAAATTCTTTTTCCACACTTTCGATAAAATATGTTTTCTCCCCAAATATAACGACATCGTTCTCCGTTAAGGTAACCTCACTTTTGAAATAAATCACATTGTCCGTTTCCCGGAATGCACCTTTGTAATAGAACATCCTATTTCTCTCCTTCATGTATCTACCTATGTAATTAACTACCCGCTCCATGTGGATCTGCTTCCTTCATGCTAACATATTCTCTCTCATTCATCATGTCATATTCGCACACTAACCAACATAAAGCCCCAGCCCTGTGCAGAACAGAACTGAGGCTACATATCGATATGAATTCCTGTTTCTCCTGTCGATTGCTTCAAGAAGCTAATTCAAATTAAGTTATTTGAAAATGCGTTGAGAGAACTGATACAGTCCACTGTTCCAGACAGATGGTTCGTGTCCACCTACATCCAGATAAAAGGTATGCGGAATATTCATGCTGCTCAAGCCGTTTTTGAAGTTCTGGCTGACCCATAACAGACCGTCACTTGATCCACAGGAGATCCACAACAATTTGAGTTGGCTGGCTACTTGTCCCGGGTTGGAAACCAGCTGTGATACAGATTGCGTATTCGGTGCAGCCGAGAAGGCCCCTACCCAAGCGAAGGTATTCAGATTTTTCAATCCGAAGTTAAGCGACTGCCCACCACCCATGGACAGTCCGGCTAGCGCACGACTATTCTTGTCTTTGTACACCGGATAATTGGCCTCGATATGAGGAATCAGATCCTTGAGCAGGTCTTGCTCAAACCGTTCAAACGCAGCCACTTTGTCCGGAGCAAAAATGTCACCGACTGGACGGTCGTCCTTCATGGCACGGCCATTCGGCATGACAACGATCATCTGGGACAACTTACCTTCAGAATACAGGTTGTCCAAAATGTTCTTGGGTTTCATTGCATTGACCCACTCATGCTCATCCCCGCCGATGCCGTGCAGGAGATACAAGACGTTATACTTTTTATTCGGAGAATATCCTGGCGGTGTATACACGGTCGCTTTCCGTGTATTGCCCACCGTTGTGGAGTAATAGGATATCAGATTGGTATTTCCGTGCGGAATATTGTTTCGATAGCCATCAAAACCCGGTGGTGCCGGCACCACCGGAGTATTAGCAAGCGCATTGTTTGCGTCATTGCCGGATACATTCATAGATTCATACGTTGTGTTCTGAGCACCAACCTCGCTGGAATCCGTAGCAAAAGCCATTGTTGGGGCAATCATGGCAACGATCATCGAAAGACTTAAAAGGATTGTAATACGTTTTTTCATCTCAATTTCTCCTCTCAATTTTGTCAAACTTAAGTATGCGTTTCTCGAAGTTTCACTGGATTACGCTTGATGCTGAAGTTCAACTTTTTTCTAACGCGGTGAAGCAAGCTTCCTCTCAACCCAATATTGAAAGCCCTTACAACAAACGAGTTAGATCACCTCCCTTCCCTTCAGAAAAACACTGAAACATGTAGATTTTACTCTGTTTTCCCGACATAGAATTACTTATATAGTATATTTAAACTTATTTATCCATTTTTTGCAACAATATTTTCATTTCTAGCGATTCAATTCAATGATCTTATAGCATCAGAGTTTTTCTTCTTTCTTCTTTATTTTCGAATCATAATTAAAAATTGTAAAATACTGTTGTTAAATTGAATATTTTACCTTATTATAGCTTCCATAGGGGGGTGTCTATGAACAATTTCAATAGATTCATAATATTTTTCTTCTGAGATATGCTTACGCAAAAGTTTCAACGTTTCGGCCACCAATATCTTTTGCAACTACTTTATTTTCTGGGAGGAAAATGATGATGTTCAATGTACGCTTTTCGATCAAAAAAGCATGGGCTTCATTCCTGGTTATTACATTATTGCTGCCTTTACTTGTGGGGTTATGGCCATCCAATGTCTATGCTGCATCTAACAATGAAGGAAAAATATCCATAACCGCAGATGATGAATTCACACTTTTTATAAACGGCAGACAGACGGGAAAAGGCACCGACTGGGCCAAAGCCTATACGTTCCCTGTGCCGATTCAATCTGGCATCAATGTGATTGCAGTTCAAGCGAAGGATATAGGCCTCTATGCGGGACTGCTGGCAGACCTTAGCTACGGGGATGAGAATCTGGTTACGGATTTCAACTGGAAAGTATCTGAACGATATATCGAAGGTTGGGAGCAACCCAATTTCGATGATTCGTCATGGTCACGTGCTACTGACTTCGGACGGTATGGCAGTGATCCTTGGAAACAGATTAGTGGCATGCCTGAGGAGACCAGTGCACGCTGGATCTGGGCAGGCAAGACCAATGTGAATGCTCCAGTTTCAGAAGCATATTTTCGAATCTCATTTAACATCTCCGAAGATGGACTGGCTATTAGCAATCCCATTTCTTCTTCAGGTCAATTCGAGCAAGTCGATTATCAGTTAAAACCGACCCAACCCATGCCTGCTTCCATGGTGAAGAGACTTCCCGTGGTAAATGCCGTCTTTGAAACGGTGGAAGAGAAAGGTTCTATAGAACTTAGCACCCAAGAGGCTGCCCAGATCGGTAATAACCTAGCTCCTGGTCAGATCTTTCTCGATCAGTCCTCTGCCCGGGCTATCAAAGTTACAAGCGTCAATAGAAGCTCTGGTGGTATGCGGGTAGATTACACCACTCCGGGTGTGGAGGAATTGTTCGATTACTATGATATTCCCGAGCAGGAGGTCTCGTTCGAAGAGCGCAATATCGTCATGCCTGATCCTGAGATGGTATTGGATAGCAAGGAATGGCTTGTTCAGGAAACCCCTTCCTTGTTAGAGACCGATATAACTGACGATGCTGAAATGCGACAGTTCAACATCGACAACACGATTCAAAATGATTTGGATGCAAATACGGACATGGTTGCGGATGCAGAAACAATGGATATCGCACCCATGGACATGAATGATACAAATGATATGGATCTGAATGAAATAAACTCCACGGAATTAACTGATATTAATTCAACAGATCTGAATGATGTGATTCGTGCTGCTGGAGCAGGTGATTTTGCCAATTGCAAAAAATCCGGCAATGAGTTTGTCTGTGATTTCAAGAAGGTACTTGTAAATCAACAAAATGCAAACGGTAACAAAGTGTTCGTTGAAGCAGGTGGCAAGCTCACCTTGATTGCACCCAAAGTTACGGGGAAATACGGATTTTGGGGAAAATATGATCTGAAATTTACTGCTGGTGAGAAAGCCAATATCTATATCAAAGGTGATGCCAAGTTCAAAAAAGAAGTCAAAGTTCCAATCATGGGCTTCAACATTGGTGCTGGCAATCTCGGAGCCGTATCTGTCGGCGTTTTTCTGGTCATCGGTATTGACGGCAACGTCACCTTTGAATTTCAGGTCGATCAGGGATACACGGTTACCGCGGGAGTCAAAGGGAAAACACGTGTCTTTATTCCCGTGAAGATCCAGCCTTACAGCAGTGTGAACAGATATCTTACGGTAACCCATAAAATTGAAGGACAGATCACTGCTTGGGCAGGAGCCAAAGCGGAAGTCGGTCTGAAAATTGCCGGCAAAAAAATACTTGAGGTAAGTGTTTTTGCCGGCATTGAAGGCACAGGGAAATGGACAAGCAGCAATAATGTACCCAGTACCATGTCTCTAAAGATTGATGCTCTCGTCAAAGGAGAAGGAGCTGTATTTAATAAGTCCTTCAAACTCTTCGAGCTGCGCTGGAATTTGGTGAATCTGGTGAAAACCCCTACCAATCCGGGAACCGGACAGAACCTGGCACGAAATGCTGCCATAACGGTAACTTCCACCTATCCCGGGTATTCAGCAGCCCGAATCAATGACGGGGATCGTAACACGGCCTTGGGGGAAAGTTATAGCTGGGCCAATAACCGTAATTCCTCACTTCCCCAATATGTCGTCATTGATTTGCCGGCATCGAGTTCAATCCAGCGAATTGATCTGTACACCACCCAGGGATACCCGCTTGCCAATTATGATCTGCAATACTGGAATGGCTCAAATTGGGTGAATCTTGTACAGATTACAGGCAATCAAGAGTTAACGCGTTCACACACATTTTCAGCAGTCAGTACCTCCAAGATCCGTGTCGTAGCGAGTAAAGGTCCTTCCCATCAGCCAACCTATGTGCGAATCAATGAGCTTGAAATCTATTAAAACAGCATACCCAAAAAGCCTCAGCCCTTGGTTACACAGGATGGCTGAGGCTTTCTTGACATCTGTTTAGTGTACGGATACTGGATTAACTACCTCTGCACCCTCGGGTGAAGCCAGTCTGTCTTTCATCAACAGACTGATGAACAAACCCAGTAAACCCAGTGCAGCAATTACTGCAGCATACAAAGGCACTGAGATAAGTCCTGTATGCGTAATTGCATACCCACCCATATAGGCACCAGCGGCATTTCCCAGGTTAAATGCCGAATGACTTGAGGTTGTCGCAAGTAGCGGTGCTTCACGAGTCATATTCATAATCCGAATCTGAAGTCCCGGCATAATACCAAAAGCGGCAACCCCCCAGAAAAATATCGTGAGCACTGCCAGATACGGATTCTCCAGCGTCAGCGTGAGCACTGCCAGAAGAACAGCAAGGATACCAAAGTTGACGATTAACGAAGGCATCAGCTTCCAGTCTGCCAGACGGCCGCCAACCAAATTGCCCAAGGTTACACCGAAGCCAAACAACACCAGAATCCAGGTCACACTTTGCTCCGCAAAGCCGCTAATATCCACAAGCATCGGCGTAATATAGGTGAAGACTGTAAACAAACTTCCGCACCCCAACGCCCCAATAAGCAGAACCAGCAACACTTGTGGACGAACCAGATTCCGAAATTGCTGTCCGAGGTTCGCTGGTGC
This sequence comes from Paenibacillus sp. FSL H3-0457, assembly GCF_037981725.1. Lineage (NCBI taxonomy): Bacteria > Bacillati > Bacillota > Bacilli > Caryophanales > Paenibacillaceae > Paenibacillus > Paenibacillus sp. FSL H3-0457. The sequence goes on from NZ_CP150283.1 coordinate 4,938,993, forward strand.
TCCTTGCGGGAGGACGGGAATGAATCGAATGATACCAATCAACGAAATGATGCCCAAGATCGTAATCGCCCCGAAAGATGACCGCCATCCAAGCTGTTGCCCGATAAACGTACCAAACGGAACGCCAATAATGTTGGCAATCGTTAGTCCCGCGAGAACAACCGATACCGCTCCTGCCCTTCTCTCGGGCGCAACAAGCCGCGTCGCCATGATTGAACCTACACCAAGGAACGTACCATGAGCAAATGCCGTTAAGATCCGTGCTGAGATTAGCAACCCGTAAGTAGGAGCAATGACAGACAATGCGTTACCGATAATGAAAATGCACATCAGCAGCACCAGCAGTTTTTTCTGCGGAATCTTGTGTGTAAATACGGTCAATATCGGCGCACCTACCGCTACACCAAGCGCATATCCCGTAATGAGTTGCCCAGCCTGCGGAATGCTTACATTCAGGTCTGTTGCCACATTGGGCAGCAGACCCATAATAATAAATTCAGTCATACCAATCGCAAAAGCTCCTATCGTCAGACATAACAGGGATAATGGAAACGCCCCTCGTTTACCTGACGGTGAAACCTGTGGTTGTACTGTGTGTCCAGTCGTGCTCATAGATGTTCTCTTCTCCTGTCTCTTAATCAACGATTTTCTGTCGCCTTCAACCACAAGGCATCGGTTAGTTGTTCGAACGTTTCACGCATAGCCAGCTTGTCCCGCCAGTGTGCCGGAATACCACTCAATCCATAATAAGCACCTGCGATCTGCCCATACACCGCACCTGTAGTGTCCGCATCATCACCCAGATTAACAGCTAACAACGCGCCTTCTTCAAAGCTTGATGACTTATGAAACGCCCATAGTGCTGCTTCAAGTGAACGAACCACATAGCCGCTGCCCTTAATTTCCGGCGGTTCTTTGCTCTGATAGGAACCCATAACAACCTCTTCAATAGCAGGCGAAAAAGTAGGTTCTTCCCTCCACTGTCTGCATGTCTCCGGCATCAGCATGACGCTCTTGTCCGCTCCGCGCAGACCGGCAACAATTATGGCGGCCAGCACTTCACATGCTTCCACGCTTTCCGTTGCAGCATGTGTTGTCCGGGAGCTCAGCCCAGCATAGTGGACCGCCTCGTTTGGTTGATTAGCGTAAGCCATCACGACAGGTGCAAGCCTCATGATAGAGCCATTGCCCGCCGTCATCGGGTCGGTTGATCCGCTGTAAGCTTCTCCAGTTATCTCAAACCTCTCCAAGGCACTTCGCGTGGCCCCGCCGATATCAAAGCAATCGCCTGTGCTGCTCATATACCCGACCTTGTACCAATTGGTGTATCTGCGCATCTGATCCGCAGGATCAAAGTCTGCCTTACGTACCAGACTTTCTGCCAGACACAGAGCCATGGATGTATCATCTGTCCACTGCCCTGCCTCCAGCCCGAATACGCCGCCACCCACGATATCCGTTACGGGTTCAAATGCGCCCGGGCTACTGAATTCCACGGTAGTTCCCAACGCATCACCCGCTGCAAGCCCGATGAAGCAGCCATTGAAACGGTCCTTTTGCAACATGCTTATCTTCCTCCCTTACTCCATATACTTTTACAACCTTTCTTCCATTCTCCCACAGGGCCTGATCTGGCGTAAAGCTAATAAAATCCAATAAATTCAGCTCCATTTCTTCTATTATAAAAGTGTCGAAAGCTGTTGAACGGCCAGACTATCCAATTTTCATAAAAAAAGTTTTATTTTTTTGAGCTGTAAAAACAGTTTATTCAGTACACCGCTTACATGCAAAAGGGTTAACGGTTTGCAACGTTCATCATTTTCTGAAAACAAATCATACATGTGAAAATTTTCAATGTAAACAATCATGACGCGCTTGACCCTTTGGTTTGTCCTATGTTACGGTTTTATTAGCTTCAAACGCATATTTTTTCCCAAATTAATATTCGTTTTCGGTGTATTGCGTCAACTAATATCCCGCAGGTTAATGAATACAGGGAATGAATTTGCAGAAAATTTTCACTTTTTATCCCCAAACTAATTCTGAAACAGGAGGAACAAATTTATGATTAAGGCACTGGTGTTTGATTTCGACGGAACGATTATTGATACAGAGACAGCATGGTATATTGCTTTTCGTGATGCTTACAAGGAACACGGCGTAGATTTAACCCTGGAGATGTATTCACAATGCATCGGTACCAGTCTGAAAACATTTAATCCATATGAGTACCTCATCACAGATTTGAATCTTCCGATCGATCGGGAAGAGTTCAGGGAATCCGTTCAGTTGCAGCACGCTGCATTGATGAACAAAGAAAAGGTGCGTCCTGGTATTCAGGAATATCTTGAACAAGCACGTGAAGCCGGACTGAAACTCGCTGTAGCATCCAGCTCCAAACGGGAGTGGGTTGAACAACATCTGGAACAACTGAAACTGAAAGATTATTTTGAAGTCATTCGTACGGCAGATGATGTTGCAAATGTGAAGCCTGACCCGGAACTCTATACTCAAGCACTTGAAGCCCTTGGAGTAACTGCAGACGAAGCCGTAGCGATTGAGGATTCACCTAACGGCGCGCGTGCAGCTGCTGCGGCTGGTATGCACTGCGTAGTCATATCGAATACCATCACAGGAACACTGGAATTCGATATGCCTCACCAACGGCTGTCTTGCTTGACTGACCTTACATTTAACGATTTGATTTCGAAGCCACTCGTCACTACCGTCTAAGGTCTGCACGAATTTCGCGATTTAATCCTTAAAGGGGGAGTTCACACATGAAAGCTGTACATTTTGGTGCGGGCAATATAGGCCGCGGTTTTATCGGTCATATGTTGTCCGCTTCCGACTACGAAGTCTGCTTTGTCGCACGTAACCCGAAGAAAATCTCCATGCTTCAAGAGAGACAGGAATATCCGATTACACTTGCCAATAGAGATCAGGACACTACGATTGTCAACAACGTGACGGCTATCAATGTGAATGAGCAGAATCTCGTTGCTGAAGAGATCGCTTCAGCCGATGTGATCACAACCGCGGTGGGTGTATCTGCACTCGGAGATATCGCCGAACCGATCGCCAAAGGCATTCAACTTCGCATGAAAAACGATAATCAGGCTCCACTGCATATTATCGCTTGCGAAAATGCCATCGGTGGTAGCACCAGGCTGAAGAAACGCATTTATCCATTTTTGGATGAACAAACTCGCAAAAAAGCCGAACGTTATGTTTCTTTCCCCAATGCAGCTGTGGACCGGATTGTTCCGGCTCAAAACCACAAAGACCCGCTGCAGGTCACTGTTGAACCTTTTTACGAATGGGTCGTTCATCGTCCAGCACTTCTGGATGGATTTAAGAAAATAGATGGCGTCCACTATGTGGATTCGCTTGAACCTTATATCGAGCGTAAAATGTTTACGGTCAATACAGGCCATTGTGTCGCCGCATACTTCGGCTATCTCGAAGGATTCAAGACGATCCGCCAGGTGATGAGTAATTCCACCCTTCGAGCCAAAGTGCGCCATGTTATGGAAGAGACCGGTCAGATGCTTATCCAGAAGCACGGATTCAACGCTCAGAAGCATAACAAATATATCGACACCATACTGGAACGCTTCGCCAATCCCAACCTGACGGATCAGGTCACCAGGGTCGGACGTTCCCCCCTTCGCAAGCTTTCGCCTCATGATCGGCTTGTTCGCCCAGCGCTGCAGGCCAGTGAATTCGGAATTGAAATTCCTCATTTAACTTCTGCTATGGCGGCCGCAATGCTGTTTAATGAGAAACGCGACGAGGAAGCCATGAAGCTACAACACATGATTCGCGAAGATGGCGTCTCCGCCTTCATCCGTGAACGCATGGGAATTCCCGACGAACATCCCGTTCATCAGAATGTAATCGCCCGTTATCAGGAACTCAGAGGGCGCAAGGAATCGACCATACTAACCTGAGTAACGGATCAGGGCATGGGTTCGATCCTGCAAACTGAATAGAAGCACGGCCAAGAAGCCGGGAGGAACCTATGCAGCAGCATCGCTCCTTCCGGCTATTTGTCTATGCACGGCACGGTACATCTATCTATATTGTAGTAACGTTAATAAAACAGCGCATCTCCTCTCTCAAGGAAACACGCTGTTTAGGGAATCTTTTTAATTTAATTTTCTACTCATTCATAATGGAATTGAGGGATGCATATGCCATGGGCAGGAAACCTTCCGAAGGTTCACCAATAGGCGCTTGGATGTGGAAAATGAAACCATTGCCGTCCAGTTCTTTGACAATAAAGTACTCTGTTTTCTTATCATTCTGGGACATCATGTATAATCTTGCATCCTTCATCGGGCCGTTGCTGAGTTGTTCAGCCGTTAACTGCTTCACTTCTCCGGTCTCGGACAACTCTTCCTTGGCATCCATCTTCAGCGTATCCAGATTGTAATTCGCCGGCAGCTTCTCAATCTCTACCTCATAATCCGGATCAATCTTCATTGTTAATTCATGGTCTTCAGCGTCAAAAGCCATCGGTTCAAACACATAAAGTGAATAACCTTTCGCTTGTGCCAATTTCACTGGACGTTTCTCGGTTATTCCTTCTACCGTCACTTCCAGCTCCGATGTCTTCGGACGATCGGACGTTACTGTACCGCCTGCATTGGAACCGTTATTGTCATCACTCGATTCAATCTTTGCAATCTCTGTAAGTACCAACTGTTTCGTTGTTGCATCAATCGTTTTCTCTACATATTTGAAACGAACGGAATCTTCGTCATCGATATCATCCAGAGACTTTTGCAGATCTTCGCTCACCTGGAATGACATCGGCTTCTCATTCACTCGAATCTCAACGGTATGCGGATCAGCCCATCCAGTCAGAATACCTTCTGCTTCTATTGCAGCACTTTCATTTGGTTGTTGCTCCGGTGCTGGTGACTGTTCTTCCGTATTATTCACTGTTGGCTGTGCAGCAGGATTACTGTTCCCACAAGCCACAAGCGAGAATCCCATAAGTAAAACCAGGAGTGATGCACTGACTTTCATTGTATTTCCTTTTCGCATATGAACACCTCCGTTAGCTTATACGCAATGATGCTTGTCCATGTTGCTTCTCATCCATTGGCTTGGCTGTATACTAGTACTTACACGGGAGACAGGCAGCTCAATCATGCAAAATATCTGAATCGTTGCTCAGATCCTCTGCTCAGCTGGCCTGATCCATCTGTACCAGTTTGGCATTGGCTCCGTTAAACGCTTTGGTCTGGAGGTTAAATTGCTTTCGGAATTCAGCAAGCTTCGCATATTCGCTATTCCGTACCCGAATGGCTCGCTTAATCTTAACCAGATTAGGTTCTGCACTTTCTCTCATCAGATCATACAACTGTTCATCGGCACTCAGACTCAGCTGATACGAGGCAACAAAATTTTCCAATGCACGTGCTCTAGCTTCATATTGATTCAGCACCTTTTCTGCCTGTGCCAACGTTTCTTCTTTTTCAAATGATAGCTCCTTAAGGGAACTGCGCAAGGCCACCGTCTTCTCGTTGGTCTGTTCCATGGCCTCTTCCGCCTGTTTCAACAACGTTCTTCGTTCATGGATATGATCTGCTGCCTGATCCAGCAGTGCTTCGAGATCACTGTTTTTGTTCTTGCCTTTGTCTAAAATAGACTTGTATAACTTCATATCTTCCTGCTCATGACTGGTCAGCGTCTTCAAACTCTGATCGATCTCCTGACCGCTGAGCACCAATTGGTTTATCTGATTTGCCGCAGGCTCCTGCGGATCTCCACAACCACTCACCAGCAGAATTAGCAATACACTAACTGCCGCAAGCGCCACTTTTTTACTCGTTAGCACCAAAGTCCTTCCTCTCTTGCATCATCTTGTTGTTATATTACAAGCGGGTATCTCCGCTAAAATTGGCTACCCAGTGTGCATCCGGATCGTATACTTCGAACTCGTAACCCCGATCTTCGAGTAACTTCAGAATGCGTGGTAAAGCCTGAACCGTCTGCTCCCGCTCATGCATCAGAATCACTTCCTTATCCCGATGTACACTTTTGCTCACCCGGGCCACAATCTTGTCCGGCTGACCGGGAAGATTCCAATCGAGTGAATCTGTCGTCCAGTCCCACAGTTTGAACCCGGCCGCAGCAATGTCCCCTCTGAACTTTTCACCGATCTGTGGACTGCTGCCATAAGGTGCACGAATCAGATGAGGCGTAAAACCAATCAGGTCCTGCACCATCTTCTGCTCCTTCTTGAATTCTTTCACAAAATTTGCAGAACTGCCGCTCTTATACAGCTTTTTATAGTTATGCGTCATGCTGTGGAGTCCAGGATAACTGCCTTCTTTCAACAGCCGTTTCACTGCTTCTGGATGCTGATTCAACTGACGTCCGATCATAAAAAAGGTAGCCTTCGCCTCATGCTGCTTCAATATATCCAGCAGTTGTTCTGTATATTCAGTTGGCCCATCATCAAACGTTATGTATGCCAATTTGCGAACCTGGCCCTGGAACCGTGCCGGCTCCTCCTTCGCATCCGGAGTAACTTGTATCATGCCGAGCTTGGCCGGCTGTTCGATTACAGTAATCGGAGGCGGCGCCACAACGCTTTTGATCCAATGCGTCATGCCAAAGAATACATATGTAATACCGGTAACGAACAGTACCAAGAGCATTAGAGCTATGATTACCCTTCCATACCGGATTTTTCTTCGTTTATGTGTTTTCGTGCGACTTGTGCTAGGCGGAATACTGCCACGCTCTCCCGCTCTCTCTTGTTGAACTCTCACTGTCATGCCACTTCCTTACTTTCATTTTTTCCCGATTATTGGTATATTATCTCGTTTCATGTCTCTATATAGAAGATTAATAGAAAAATGGATCGGGAGAATGACAGAATAGTTACAAGCCCGGTTACAATCTACTTATCTCTTCGTTCTCTTTATCTTTCCTGCGGTTGTCTTCTCCTGTATAATGAAGTGATTTACGCTATCAGACTTCAAGAAGGAGCTACACCCATGACAAGCTTGAACCGTGCCGGCAGATCCATCTATCTGTTATTCTTTGTCGGCATTATCGCCATTTCTTTCTCTTCGATCTTTGTACGCTGGTCTACCGCAGATGTTGCGGTCATTGCCATGTACCGTCTATTTCTGACCAATCTGTTAATGCTGCCTTTTGTCTGGAAATACAGACATGAGATGATGCGGCTGAGCTTACGGCAGTGGGGCTTGCTGCTTGCATCCGGTGTGATGCTGGCCCTTCATTTCCTGCTCTGGATGGGTTCGCTGCGGCTCACCAGTGTTGCCAGTTCCACAGTTATTCTCGCGCTGGAGCCTATACTGATTCTTGCCGGTTCGGTATGGCTGTTCAAAGCCAAAATTAACCGCATGATGATCATCGGCATGGGCATCGCCCTGCTTGGATCAATCGTCATTGGCGCAGGAGATTTCCAGTTGGCAGGTACTGCCCTGCAAGGTGATGTCCTGTCTTTACTTGGCACAATCGCAGTCGCCGTTCATATGCTGCTGGGTCAATTTTTGCGTGCGGGACTTAGTGCATTTTCGTATAACTTCTGGGTGTTCTTCGTAGCTGCTTGCACGCTGGCGGTATATAATCTGATCATGGGCCACCCGTTCGGAGGTTACGCTACGTCAGAATGGGGAATCTTCCTGCTGCTCGCCATTGTGCCAACGATCTTTGGACATTATCTCTTCAACTGGCTGCTTCAATATATGAATGCCACGACGGTATCCATGGGCGTACTTGGGGAACCCGTATTCTCTTCATTACTAGCCTGGATGCTGCTCGGCGAATCCCTCAGTGCTTTACAAATGTCTGCCGGGGTGGTCATTATATTCGGGGTATGGATCTTCATTCGATATGGCAAAACCAAACCTCAACCCATTCCTGCTGCTGCTCCTATCGCGGGCAAAGGGCCTGTTGAACCTACTACGGTATAACGAATTCATTCGTAATGCACAGTTATAAACGACTCTACCACTCTCATAAGGCGGTGTATTTTGATGAAAAATATTGTATCCATGCGCTGGCTGCTCGCCAGAATGTATGAACCGGATGTCGTCATTGCAGATTGCCGATTCTTGCTCGGTCAGCCGGAGGCTGGAAGACAAGCCTATGAAGCTGGACATATTCCAGGAGCTGTCTATCTCGATTTGGAAAAAGATCTGTCTTCTCCTGTGTCTGCGCACGGAGGACGTCACCCGCTTCCTGATCCGACTGTGCTCGCAAGTCGTCTCTCCAAAGCTGGCATCGGCTCCAATAGTCGTATTGTTGCTTATGACGATCAAGGCGGAATGAATGCATCTCGGCTATGGTGGCTGCTTCGCTATATCGGTCATGAACAAGTGTATATCATGGACGAAGGTTTCTCCGCTTGGAAAAACGCCAAATATCCGGTGACTACGGATGTGCCGGTTCAGATCCCATCTTCCTTTGAGGTGAACGTACAGCCAGCCATGCTGGCAAGTGTTGAGGATGTGCAGCAGGCTTCGGCAAGTGGCAGTGTCGTGCTAATTGACTCCCGTGATGCTCGCCGTTATGCGGGTCTGGAGGAACCGATTGATGCCAAGGCCGGACATATTCCGGGTGCGGTGAATTATTTTTGGAAAGATGTGTTGGATTGGGATGGACGTTGGACAGATACTGGGGTGTTAGAAGAGCGTTTCAGTAAGCTGGACAAGGATGGTGCAATTATCGTGTATTGCGGTTCTGGCGTCTCGGCCTGCCCTAACGTGATTGCGCTGGAAGAAGCGGGATTCTCGAATGTGAAGTTGTATTCCGGAAGCTGGAGCGACTGGATTAGTTATGATGAGAATCCGGTGGCTACCGGGGAAAATTAAGAATGTAACGAGGGTGCACATTATCTCAAAGAGGAATACATCGCTAGGTGGCTTATCTGCCCCGGCGATGTATTTTTCTATGTTCGGAGTCAACATCAATTCAACAACACAACCCAGTAAGTATTTAAAAGCACACAGAAGTAGACATCAAGTGGCAGCTTTTTTTGATTCATGATAACGGAAAAAACCGTGATGGATATCTGTCCACCACGGTTGAATAATGAAATCTATTATTACTTTTTACTTAACGATACATTAGCTGTTAACGTCTTGTCGATCGTCGTCCAGTTTACATAAGCACCTAGTATTTCATTAATAACAGAAACCGGAACTACGGTTTCGCCATTTAAAAGCTTTGGTACGTTACTATTGAACACCAGTTTATTGTTAATTGAATATACATCTGAACCAATTTGAGCACTTATATTTTTCGTGCCTAATTTGATTTGCGTTGTACGCGTCTTATGATCCCACACTACTGTACCACCCAATAGCTCGGAAATGGTTCGAATCGGTACGTAGAACTCATTGTTATGAACAACCGGTTTGATTGTCGTCCCCCCTACATTCATTGCAACGTCAACATATTCGAGGAAATCGGTCTTTCGAATGAGTCCATGAACCCCTTTCGTTCGGTCTACCACCTGAGATACTTCATAATCCGTTGCCGCCGATAGGTAAGCATAAGCTACACCTCTATCCATATCAAGCTTATCGGATAAGAATTGAATCGATTCACGTACGGATTCTTTCATGGCTTCATCCAAATCAGGGTCCAGTCCAATTGGAATCCAATAATCCTCGGTTTCAGCAAAGGGTTGCGTGAATTCTCCGCTGTGTGGTAGTGATGGATCACCTTTCTTTAACACCGTTAACCGAACTGTCCCCCTTAAGGAAGCTTCCAATGCAGTTAACGCTACTTCTCCATCTCCTTGAGCAAAGTGTGGATCTCCAGTATAGAATAACCCGCCTTTAACTTGAATCGGATAATAAATAGTTGCACCAACACCCAACTCATTAATATCCATATTGCCTCCTGTTTCAATAGGTGGGATAGAACTCACAACTTCACTGGTATTTGGTGCAACCCCCATAACACCTAGAAACGGGTTAATTGGGAAACGTACATTTTTGCCAGCTTTTGTTGGTAATACTCCATACCAATTGCCGTTGATTTCTTCAATAGGCGTAAATATAGATACATTATTATATAATTCTGGTTTTGTTGCGCTAGCTCCCTCTTGTGGGCCTGTATTTTCTGGAAATTCGTTAGGAAGGGCACCTTTACCATGGCGGTTAGAAATGACACCATATGGAACTCGAGTTTGCAGCGAAAGGACTTCTACTTTAAGAACATCTCCTGGCTCCGCTCCCTCAACCGCTACTGGCCCAGTGATAATATGAGGTCCGTCTTTTACATACTCATGCTTAATCGCAGAAGCCGCAATTGCCTTCGCATCATCCAACACTCCATCGGGTGAGATACCGAATTTGCCGAAGTACTCCACTGGACTTCTCCCTTGATCTTCTATCAATCCCTCATGCGATACCGTATCAAATGTTACAGCACTTCCTGATGGCACAGTAAGAATCGGAGAGCTGTCTCGATTGGGCAGTGATCCCCAGCGAATGTTCTCAATCGCAGACGTTACATAATAATCACCTTCTACCTTATCGATGGTTGTCGGTTGCAGCGGCATACTAAAGCCCACTGAAGGTAGAGCAAATGTAAACATACTTATAATCCCTACTGAAACTCCAAATCTCCTAATCGTTCGGTTAATAAACATTACGCTCCCCCTCTTTACTATGTAATATTTTCTAACACAAATAAACACTAACATATAAATAAATTTACAACAATATTTTTTTGTTAACAAACATAACATTAACGAGCTACATTTCAAGAATAAACTTATAACTTTTAAAAAAAACTGTAAATATACTTGCCACAACTAAGTCATGTAAAACTTAAATACATTTAGTTAACTTAAGGATCCTTCTTCAGAGATTTGAACAAACGAAATTAAGTTACAGGAAAACTATGTATGTCTTTGATGTTTATGAACCCGCCCCAGGAATACTACTGCACTCCGGTTCAGGCTTAATCACCTGTCCACACGTGATTGCACTGGAAAAAGCGGGATACTCAAATGTGAAGTTGTATTCCGGAAGCTGGAGTTACTGGATTAGTTATGAGGAGAATCCGGTGGCTACCGGGGAAAAATAAAGACTAAGAGCCCACGTTTTGCGTGGGCTTCTTTGTGCTTTCATTATATCCATGTAGCATTTTAGATGCTTACATTTCCGACCTCTGTCACGTTCAGATTCAGCCTATGTTTTCGGCATACTTCGTAAAAATCTTTTGAAACAATGGGTTTGAAGATATTTATATAATCCAGCATAAAAAATTCATGCTTGCCAATTCGCTCTTCATGAAGGCAGATTTGAGATACAACTTTGACGATCTTACGTGGAGGTTGTTGTACAGATGCAGCAATGACCGCTTTGCGCCCATATTCCGAACGTTCATAATCAAAAATATCCAAACGATCAAGCTGATGTGCAGTCCAATAGGTTTTTTCAACCGCACGACCATCGTGGTAACACACCGTTGTCGGAATAAACTGTGTATTTGTTTTCGTTTCCTCCAACAGCGTTTTAAAACGATCTGATACGTGTCTCGTTCCTGTGATCGTCTCAAAATAATCTACGTTCAGGTTACGCACCGTAGGCACTAACTCAACCTCTGCCGTTGTCCCCTCAGGCAACGGATTCTCTATCGCCAAATAATTCATATCTAATTGGGGAGTGAAAGTTGTTCCGCCACTAATAAACCCTCTACGTGGATATTGAGATTCCAGAAAATAATAGTTCAAAAGAATGATGTCTCCTTTCCAAATAAAGTTCCTTTCAATCAATTATACAGGTTAAGCGGCCCCTCCAATTACTCCGCGGTTTTAAGCAAGTTATCCACAATAAAATCAAGCTGTTTGTCTAACGAATAAATATCATTGTAGAAAAATAAACCAAAGCTCATATCAATCAGACGTCCTTCTTTGACTGCGGGGATGTTATTCCAAATTGAATTGTCTGACAGATCAACCATTCCTTCAAAGGAAGAACGGAATATATAATCACCCACATATTCAGGTAATACTTCATAAGAAACGTCCTTGCTTGTAGCATCGTTTCTTGCATTTTCAATTTCACGTTGCAAGACTTCAGGTGCTTTCATCCCTAAATATTGATAAATAATCTGCGACCCCCGGCCATAACCCAAGCCTGTCATTACAGCCATGGAACCTTTGTTACTTTCCATAATTGTGACGGTTTTATCCAAGATACCTGCTTGTTCAAGTTTTTCCTTGCTTTGCTCAACCTTTTTGTGAAGGTTATCTAACATTTCCTGAGCTTGTCCCTCTTTACCCAAAATTTCTCCAAGCAAATTCATACGTTCTTCTACTGGCAGGTCATAAGGAATATATACTGTAGGGGCAATCATTTTAAGTCCTTCATATATTTCTTCATTGGTAACAATAATGAGATCGGGATTAAGCGCAGTTACTGCTTCCGGGTCCGGATTAAATGCTCCTAATGAGGTGGCACCTTCCAGTTCACTCGCAAAAGCCGCTCCTTCTTCTACAGAAGAGATCCCAACAGGATTTACGCCTAAAGCAAGCAAATCACCCATTAAATACAGGACAACTACTCGTTGTGGGTTAACCGGTACTTCAATATCCCCTTTTAAGGTGGTTACGGTTTTCATTTGAGATTGTGTATCTGTATGGTTAGCGTTGTTGGCCGCTACCTGATTCGTTGGCTTCTGAGAACCTTCATTAGCTGCAGGACTTCCTGCCCCACCAGTTGAACAAGCACTAAGCAATAGGGTTAAACAAAGTAATAATGTGATAGCCAGGGGTGTCTTTCTACTTCTGTACATCAATAATTCCTCCTCAAATATATGCTGATTATGATAATCATTATCAATATATAAGGAAGTTAGATCCTGTACAATGCCTAATCGTGCCACAGTCGATGGTACATTAGGACTTTCATGCTGCTTTCGATAACGAATAGGTGCAATCCCCATATATTTTTTAAATATTTTAGCAAGATAATAACCATCCGGATAACCAACAGCCTTGGCAATTTCCTGTAAAGTAGCATCTGTAGCAAGCAGCAGTTCCTTCGCTTTGTTCATTCGGATTTGAATGACAAAATCAATCGGACTATAACCAGTCTGGCGTTTGAATAGCCTTGATAAATGACGTGGACTGCTGTCCATAAGCTCTGCTAACAATTCCATTGTAATGGGTTCAGCATAGTGTTCCTGCATATAGTATTTCATTTGTGCTACCAGGTCTGGCTTTATTGTTGGCACGCGCCCATTGTGGATTTGCCATAACAACTCGTATACAAATTGATAAAATAATGACTTAACATGGAACTGTTCCAGTGCCTCATGCTCTTCCCAAGCTGTCATCATGTATTGTACTTTGCTTAACAAGGAAACAGGCTGATCAGGTGCAAAGCCGTATTGAAGCTTGAAGGGATTACGGTGCTCCATCAAAGCCAGAATATCCTGACGTTCAGGCAGTGGGATGATGGCTTTATAATAAATCATATAATAATCAAGGACCTCTTCAACAGGTAAAATGTTCAGACAACAGCCCTTCCCACCATGTAAAATATGGAATCGCGATACCTGATGATCTTTTCCATCCAACTGCATAACAGCATTGCCACGCACCGTGTATAAGAAACAGCTCGCAGGGAATCGATAGGAGTGAAGTCCCTCCTTCCCCTGCATAGTTATATGGCGAATATCTATTATTTTAATAGATGCCTTGTTCCATAATAAAAGATGTTCATTGAGATGTAAGATGGCTTCCCAGCTCCTTAAAATCTTTGGTCATATTAGTCAGTAGAGAGTCAACTTGCATGCAAAATAGGGGCCGGATCACCCACTAACGTGAGTACCCGACCCCTTGCTTTGATATACATATGAATATACAGACCTTAATCAACACTTTAACAGATTGAAAAGAAACAGTCTATATTTTTGGGAAAATATTCTATATATTTAGGTTGCTGGCCGGCAAAATACATTTGAAACGGAGCATAAATCGATGATGTCCAACAACCATCTTACTCGTGAAGAATTACAGGATTATGTGCAACATGTATTTGGTGCCAGTTACCTCATAACGCAGAGCGCAAGAATACATGGAGGCGCACAAAAAGTTATTTACAAAATTGACTGCACGAATGGTTTCACTTGTATGCTGTACGTTTGGGATATTTCCAGCAACTATTTTCAGGAAGAGATCTTGAATGAACCCACTTTCCACAGTTCCTATGGCAGCGAACTTTTCTCTTTGAATACTCGCTTTCTCGCTCAACATGGAATTCGAACACCGATCTTGTATGATCTAAATAACGATAGAGACCAGCACTCTTATGATTTTGCTCTTGTTGAGTATGTGGATGGACAGAAAGCCGAAGCGTTTTTCCAGCATAAAAATCACAAAGATCGGGATGAGTTGTTTCAACGGATCAGGGATATGTTGTCTAATATGCATAACATCCAAAGAATCGTTTATGGAAACGCCAACGATAACAGTAAAAAGGCTGGGCCTAGCTACCAAGTTCAGCGGTTAGATGCCGAAACAGCCTTATCCTATGCATCCAAACACATGACAGATATAAGGAAAAATGAAGAAAGGTTGCTTGAGAAACTTTACGAATTGGAAGCAGCAATTCAATCTAGAGATCTCTATAGTTTCATTCATGGAGAGTTAGGTCCGGATCATATATGGATAGATCATGCTATGCAACCATGCCTTATTGATATTGAGGGCGCAGGATTCTTCGATCTCGAACATGAGCATAGCTTTCTGGAGTTTCGATTTGGAGACTTTTATCATTACTTAAAAAATAACGATCTCGACCCGGAGCGGATGACATTTTATCGATTTTGCCATCATTTGTCCTTGATATCAGGAGGACTGAAACTGTTTCACAGACAATTCCCCGATCAGCAATTCGCTAGGGGGCTTGCAGAGTATCATGCCAGATGTGCAGTTCAGATGCTTACCTAAAAAGTTTAATTATGCTTCTCAATCAAACTGTGATAAGAACCATATACATGAATATGGATATAAGCCTGGAAGGAGATTGGCGCATGGAATTTATTTACGAAGATGAAAAACTTGCAGTGAGCGTTATTCAAGCCATTCACACTGGAGATATTCCAACGTTAGAGCAACTGCTGGCAGAGAATCCGGGATTGGCAAACATAAGAATATTGGAAAGAAAGCCTGACAACGTAGATGCAGACTCCAGTATCTCTCGAACGCTACTGCACGTGGTGACGGATTGGCCGGGGCACTTCCCTAATGGAGCGGATGCCGTGCGAGTATTGACCAAGTTTGGTGCGGAAGTGAACGCTCCTTTTGTCGGTCCACATATTGAAACACCTTTGCATTGGGCTGCAAGCTCCAATGACGTTCAAGTGCTCGATGCCCTTCTTGATGCTGGCGCAGACATTGAAACGCCTGGCGCGGTAATCGCCGGTGGCACGCCGCTGGACGATGCTATTGCTTTTGCACAATGGGATGTAGCACGGCGCTTGGTTGAGCGCGGCGCGATCTTTGCCCTTTGGCATGCGGCCGCCCTTGGAGATATTCACGCCATACAAGAACATTTTAAAGGGGCCCAACTCCCGGGACGTTATCCTTGGGGAACAAGCACCTCCCCTTCTCCTCCCAATGCAGTAACCGTTGCCTTCTGGTGTGCTTGCCATGGAGGACAAAGAGAAGCAGCCGAGTACCTTCTTGACCAAGGCGCAGAATTGAACTGGATAGCCAGCTGGGATGGAATGACTCCACTGGACACAGCAAAACGTAATTTTTCATCCGAACTGATCCCGTGGCTTGAAAGTCAAGGTGCCAAATCCGCTAGCGAGATTCACACAGGTAGATGAATAGCTAGCATGGAATTGCCATTCGCCAGTGGCTGCGAATACAGTTATGAGGAGAATCCGGTGGCTACTG
Organism: Paenibacillus sp. FSL H3-0457; assembly: GCF_037981725.1. Classification (NCBI taxonomy): domain Bacteria; kingdom Bacillati; phylum Bacillota; class Bacilli; order Caryophanales; family Paenibacillaceae; genus Paenibacillus; species Paenibacillus sp. FSL H3-0457. The sequence goes on from NZ_CP150283.1 coordinate 4,954,915, forward strand.
GGGAAGTGTAGAAGACTCCAACAAATATACACAACGAAAAGTACATCGCCACTTGAGCGATGTACTTTTCGTTGTGTGGTGATTCTAAAACCGTGAGAGGCGACAAGGGTCTAATTCATTTCTTGATTTGCCATCAATAATTTCACTTGCAGCCAGATTCGCAATCAGCGGCGCCAGCGTAATTGCAGAATGCATTACCGTCAGATAAAGTCCATTCATGTGATCATGGAAGCCTACAATCGGATAACCGTCTTCTGGCATGGGTCTCCATCCAACCTTTATGCTCTCCAGTTCCAGTTGATTTCCGTGCTTGAGACTGCGACGCAATGTGTCGTAAGCTCGCTTACCGACCGCCTGTGGTCCGTTTTCCTCCGACTCGTCGATATAATCTTCCGCAGCCAGTAGCGTATAATCTGTCAGTTGACGCGCTTCAAATTGCGCATTGGAGATTAATGTGTGTATCAGTTTATTAGCAGTTTTCATCCGAATCAGAATCGAAGGTGACGAAGTTACCGGCACGTGACAACCTAACGGGTTACAAAGTTCGGGTGTACCTGTTCCTGCAGCCAATACCACAACATCCGACTCCACAAAACCCTTGGATGTATGGACACCAACCAGATGGGAACCCTCTTGCTTCAGCTGTGTAACGTTGGTGTCGAACTGAATCTTTGCTCCGTACTCTTGCGCTTTGCTCAACAACAGCTCCGTTACCGCAATAGGGTCCACCGCACCTTCTTCGCTGACAAACATGGCTTCATCCGGATATTCCTTCAGATTGGGCTCCAATGCCTCAAGCTGCTCCCGGTTTAATTTTTGAAAGTGTTGCTCCCTTAGAGGCGGAATGTCCCAAGTTAGCGCGCCATGCCAATGAATTTTCAGTTCGGACAACTCTTGCTGAAGTGTGTGATATTCTTCCACAGCTGCATCGTACAAATGCCAGTATTCAGGAGCCACTCTATGCGTCGTATGTATCCAGGCAAATGATTTTTCTGTGACTTCACGCGCCGCGGCTGAGTGCCGTTCAATAACAGTTACATGTTGATTTCGTTTGGCTAGATGATAGGCCATACACGCCCCAACAATCCCTGCACCAATGATCACAATTTTATGTTTATTCAAAACTAACTCTCCCTTGTCACCCTATCACCCCAAGGAATCGATTTTCCGAGGTTCGGATGGGTTTGCTCCTTTTTCGTCTTCTTCGCCGTACAGCTTCTCCATATGTTGCATATGGCCGGCTCCCCAGTCGCTCATTGTCTGGAGCACAGGTTTCATGAGCTGTCCGTACTCCGTAATCGAGTATTCGACCTTAGGCGGAATTTGGGCATATACTTCGCGATGCACAATATCGTGATACTCCAGTTCTTTTAACTGCTGGGTCAGCATCTTTTTCGAAATATCTGGAATGGCTTTTTGTAATTCGCTGAACCGCATTGTACCGTTGCTCAGCAGGCGTAGAAGAATCAAAGATTTCCATTTACCCGTAAGAATATCCAAGGCCGTTCCGAATTTGCAATATACCGTCATTCTTATTCCTCACTTTCTGACCATCCCAGGGTATACTTTTGGTTACCTGGTTAGGTTTAAGTGCCTACTTCCAGATTGGGCCTTCTCACTTTAGTATAGAGGCAGATATTAAAATCGAGCAAGTGAGAGGATAAGAAAAGATGAATGTAACGTTATGGATCGTACAACTTATATTGGCGCTAGGTTTCATATATTCAGGATGGATGAAAACCATTCGTATCGAGTCGTCAAAAAAGACCTGGGCCTGGGTCAATGATGTGCCAAAAAGTCTAGTTGTTTTGATCGGAATCGCGGAGCTACTCGGAGCGCTGGGCCTTGTTTTGCCTTGGGCGCTGAACATCACTCCGGTGCTTACGCCGATCGCGGCAATCGCTTTGGCTACGGTCACCCTGTTCGGGATGCTGTTTCATATTTGGCGTAAAGAGTACCGGGAGCTTGGCGTTAATATCTTTTTTATAGTTCTTGCGTTGATCGTAGCCTTTGGAAGACTGTAAAGGAAACGGGGCACCGATGCGCTGTGCAATACGAACCCCATGTTTCGGGTGCCTGGTTTCCGGTGAACGAACCGCTATCGGCCTGTGTGCCACATCCCGCCACAATAAAGACCATGCACATGGAGAATTCGGCGATTTTCTTTAGATCATGGAGAGGTCATGACATCAAACATTTTTCGCCTTTATACTCGAAAGTTATGAGAAGAATCCGGTACTACGGGGAACGTTCTGGAAAGTGACAAAAAGCCACTAATATTATTATATAATAACCTCACCACATAAAAGGCTGGCTTCAACAGCTCATGGAAGGAAGACAACTCTCTATTGAACGCAACCTTGAATGTACAAGAACACATACTCATCTGGAATTGTGCATCGCTCAAAATCATGGATGTACGACATATTGTCATACAGGCCGACGAGTGCGTACGTCCTTACCTGTTCCCTGCCAGCGCCTTTTTGTACGTAACGGATGGCAATGCAACCGTGATCTTAGACGGAAATGAGCATGCTACCAAACCATTTTATATGCTTCATGGGGGCAAAAACACCCGTCTGGACATCATCCTAACGGACGAATCCTTTCATTATTACCTGATTTTCTATAAAGCCTCCTTACCGCCGCCTGGCAAGCAGCATACACTTCAACAACCGGATCAACCATTGCCATTCCACCTCCAGTACGGTTTTATTCCATATCATCCTGCCATCCTCTACGAAATCACTGAGCGAATGCTGGGCGAGTGGAATAAACCGGGACGCTTGGAGCGACTCCATACCAAAACACTATTCTATCAATTTGTATATGAATTGCTCAGACAAATGGATCAACAGCAGGTAAGCATTGTTAGGCCTAACCTTGCTTCTCAGCTTATTCGCTATATGCAGGAGCACTACGCCAAGCCGCTGACGCGGGAAACCCTCGCTCATACATTCCATTACAGCGTCCCTTATCTGTCCAAGTACTTCCGACGTGAAACTGGCGCAAGTCTAATCGATTACTTAATCGGTATTAGGATGAACAAAGCAGTAACGCTGTTGCAAAAGACCGAGTTATCTCTGCAAGAAGTCGCTGCAAGCGTCGGATATGCTGATGTATCCTATTTTATAAGAATGTTCAAAAAACATACGGGAGTCACACCAAAGCAATTCAAGGATGAGTCCGGACAAGTGACAAAAGGTTCTTATCGTCCTATCCTTAGGCTTCGATCATCCATTGCTCCGCGTAAACTCCGTCGTTATATTGATATCAGAGATGATAATCATTATCAACATAGCGAAAAAGGAGATTTACGGATGTATAGAAGCAAACTACCTGTAGGAATTACCCTACTGTTGTGCCTAACTCTATTGGTTAGCGCATGTTCCAGGCCAGCAAACACGAATGGAAGCACTGGCAGTACGCAAAGTCCAATTGTAGGTGCAGAGAGTAATATCAGTAACACCACAAACGGAAGCTCGGAGATGGTAACCTATTCTGCGGTTAACGGTGAAGTACAAATCCCCAAAAAACCTCAAAGGGTCGTAATGGTTGCAGGAGCCTTTACCGGTCATTTGCTAGCTCTTGGCCTTAAGCCTGTTGGAACTGGTGATGAGTCCTTTAACAGTTATACAGAAGGAAAGCTCGATGACGTTGTCAACATCGGTAACGATGTACCCTACGAGAAAATCATGGAGTTGCAACCGGATTTAATTGTCGTTTGGAATGACCCTGAAACGATCGAAAAACTGTCCAAAATTGCGCCGACCGTCGCTGTTGAATATGGAATACCTCTACGGGAGCAATTGATGGATTTTGGCAAGATGACTGGTAGAGAAGAGCAAGCGAAGGCCTGGATCGCAGAGTGGGATGCTAAGATCGCTGAATATAAACCACTCGTGGAGCAAGCGGTAGGTGATCGCACGGTTTCGATTTTTGATACGGGAAGTGCCAAAGAATTTTATGCCTACGGGAGCTTTGGTAGAGGTGGAGATATTATTTATGGAGAGTTTGGCCTGAAGGCACCGCCGATCATTCAGAAGGAAGCCATCGATAGCGGCAAAGGTTGGGCCAAGTTATCACTTGAATTGTTACCACAATATGCAGGAGATTATATCTTTGTAAGTGGATGGACAGGTGATGAGAGTGGAGATTCCGTTTTTGAAGGTCCTATCTGGGATAACCTCTCTGCTGTCCAGAATAATCACGTTTATCGCGAGGAAAGCCGTGGCTTCGTATTTAGTGACCCAATTTCGTTGGAAGCCCAACTTAAATTTGTCGTAGACAGCCTAACCAAAACAGAGTGAAATTGAGTAGGCCGCGGTATGTACGAGGCGAGGAGCAATCCTCGTCTTTTTATGTTTTTGTATAGTCCTTATCTTTCATTTGAAGAGAGTTTGAAAACAAAAGCACACACATAAACAGGGACCTCTCACCATGTTGGCAAGAGTCCCTGTCTTTAAACTTGTTATATAGCCCATTTTCCGTTAAGTGATGGTAAGGCCGCCACTTGCATATCCCGCTACCGTTGTAGCCACATCAATTCCGGCTGTTACTGATGCTGAGAATACCATAAGCAGGCGGTCACCGGCAGATACCGGAATACTCAGCCCTGTAGTCACCCCGCTGGATATTGTGCCCAGTGCCAAAATGCCGGTCAGTGGAGGAGCTAAGGTTACCAATGCACCCGGTACAGCTGTAAAGGAGTTATTAGGTGTAGTGGATCGGAATAATTGTGCAGTTAAGGTTACTGTAGATCCAACCAAACTAAGTCCGGCTGTTGTGCTGAAATAAGCGGCCAGTGAAGTAATCGTTCCTGCACGCGATGCTGAGAAAGCAAAGTTAAGCAATGTGCCTGCAGCGCCTGTGAGATCAATAATTCCTCCGTTAACACTTACTCCGGTCGAACTGTTACCAAAACCAACTAAACTGGAAGTATTCAAAAGTCCACCCAAAACTGTAGTCAACACAACGGGAAGTCCTGATGCATAAGGAATAATTGTTCCAGAACCACTCGCACCCGTAGCCCCGGTTGTACCTGTTGCTCCGGTTACTCCAGTTGTACCTGCTGCGCCTGTCGCACCTGTTACACCCGTTGTACCTGCCGTGCCTGTCGCTCCGGTTACTCCCGTTGTCCCCGCTGTGCCTGTTGCTCCGGTTACTCCCGTTGTACCTGGTGCGCCTGTTTCTCCTGTTGCTCCTGTTGTACCTGCTGTGCCTGTCGCTCCGGTTACACCCGTTGTACCTGCTGTGCCTGTCGCTCCCGTTACTCCGGTTGTACCTGCTGCGCCTGTCGCACCTGTTACACCCGTTGTACCTGGCGTGCCTGTCGCTCCCGTTACACCCGTTGTACCTGCTGTGCCTGTTGCTCCCGTTACTCCGGTTGTACCTGATGCGCCTGTCGCTCCAGTTACACCCGTTGTACCTGCTGTGCCTGTCGCTCCCGTTACTCCGGTTGTACCTGCTGTGCCTGTCGCTCCGGTTACACCTGTTGTACCTGCCGTGCCTGTTGCTCCGGTTACTCCCGTTGTACCTGCTGTGCCTGTTGCTCCGGTTACTCCCGTTGTACCTGCTGTGCCTTGTGCGCCTGTTGCACCTGTCACTCCAGCTGTCCCTGGTGTGCCTGTCGCCCCCGTAGCCCCAGTTGCGCCTGTAGCTCCGTTGATGCTTGGGGTTTCGCCCAGCAATTCGGAAGAAACCAAACGATGGGCTGTTACCAAAGCGCCTGTGCTGCTCTTACCCCATACGGATACTTGAACAGGATCATTAATCGTCGCTGTTGTTGTAAAAGTAAACTCGAAGGCATCCAGATTGGCAAAGTAGTTGTTGGTTATTACCTGATTGGGTGCAAGGTCGAAAGTCTCACTGACATACAGAACTCTCATTCCACCACTCATGTAATACCCTTGTATTTGTATGGTTGAGGTAGTCACATCACTGCGGTTATCAATTTTAACTGTAACTGTCTGAGTCGGTCTTACACCGCTAACAGCATTATTTTCTATTGGCCCTGTTGATAAAAAGCTCATCGTTACATCTCCTTTTTGAGTAAATTTTATCTTTTAGCTGTTCTTGACTGTTTTTTCGTGCTCTACCACTCGGTGTGCATCAACCAATTGTCCAGAGGCTTGTTTGCCCCACACTGAAATTTCTACTTCCTCCACGCCTTCCGCATCTGTTCCAAAAACAAACTCAAAAGCATCTAAATCTGCAAAATAATTTCTGGTCACTGCTTCATTAGGGGCAATACTGATTACTTCACTCACATACAGCGTTCTTGTTGTGCTTAGCACATACCCCTGAATGGAGACTGTTACAGAATCCACCTCAGCCCGACTTACCAATCTAATCGTTACCTGTTGTGTCGGTCTAACCCCGGAAACCGGATTGTTTTCAATCGGCCCAGTCGACAAAATAGCCATTTTTCCCATCCCACCTTTATGAACCTCTGACTCTAGCAGTATTTGGCATAAGCTCACTCGATAGTAATATTCAAACACTCAATCAACGGTGTGGACAAAACACAGGGGGCACCCCACCATTATCACTTAACAACCTTCTACGCTCAGGGCTTTAGCTATACAAAAACTGGAATATGTAATGCAATGTCAAAGTTGGTCAGCAAGTAAGAGTAGATTTTGTTATATAACCAGGATCGATTCCAGAAAAAAACGAAAATAACCGTTCCTCTGGTAGATTCCAGGGAAACGGTCACAGCTTAAGACGTCTTTTTCTCGTATCTAATTGTTGGCCGGGTAAAGCTATGCTTGAAAGTGTAGTTTTATAGAATATGAGATCGTATTTTACCATCAAGCCCAATGTTAAACACATAGAATAATCATTTTCTTCATCCTCTACTAAAAAATAGAAAAAGATTGTATTATCTTAAAATTGTGATATGATATCGTCAAGTTAATAAACATTTAAATGAAAATATGAAAGATAATTACATTTAAATGTGGCCAAACCTCTTTCTTCGCCAAATTTCAGTGTTCTAGCCCATTTTATTGAAAGCGATTACAAAAAGAAACCTGACAGATTATAGCTTTTCTATTCGCACCCACAGATGCAGGCTTACTTCGGGTTATAGCCACTCCCCTTGCTGCCGTGACCACGTACCCGGTGCACAGGTTGTCTGGCTTAAACCATATATGACAACATGAAGACTTATCCTAACAGCCAACCTAACCATTATTTCAAGAAGGGGGTGACATGAGGAAAATCTTTTCGTTTTTTCGGCATTTCATCATCTCAGCTATCCTGAATTTCAGCTCACCAACTAATCCAATCTCATGGAGGCGAAACGTATGATTCGTAAACCGCTAGTTTTGTTGTTGTCGTGTCTGTTAATCTTTGTCACCCTGCCCATGGAATCAAGCCATGCAGCCAATGCAGCCGTTGCCAAACTTCCTGGAAACTCTAACCCCCTCATCGATCATAAACTGGGAGCCGATCCTTATGTGCTCGTCCATAACAATCGGGTCTATGTCTACATGACAGGTGATGCATATCTGTACAACAGTGACGGCTCTGTCCGAGAGAACCAGTACAGCACGATCGGGAAAATTAACGTCATCTCCTCAGCTGACATGGTGAACTGGACAGACCATGGTTCCATCCCGGTAGCGGGTGCGAATAATGCCAATAATGGACAAGGAATTGCCAAATGGGCTACTCAGTCCTGGGCTCCTGCCATGGCGAAGAAAACCATTGCTGGCAAAGAAAAGTTTTTTCTGTACTTTGCCAACTCGGGTGGAGGTATTGGCGTACTCACGGCTGATTCCCCCATTGGACCGTGGTCCGATCCAATTGGTCGTGCCCTCCTGACTCACGGTACACCGGGTATGTCCGGCGTAACATGGCTCTTTGATCCGGCTGTGCTTGTCGATGATGATGGCTCTGCTTACTTGTATGCTGGAGGCGGCATCCCGAACGATACCAATGCTGCTTCCATTGCCAATCCCAAAACAGCTCGGGTCATTCGTCTCGGTGCCGACATGACCAGTGTGGTGGGCAGTGCTGTGACTATTGATTCTCCTTATATGTTCGAAGATTCTGGCATCCACAAGTATAACGGCAAATATTACTACTCCTACTGCATCAACTTCGCGGGAACACACCCCACTGCATATCCAAAAGGTGAGATCGGATACATGGTCAGCGACAGCCCGATGGGGCCTTTCACGTATAAAGGACACTTTCTGAAAAATCCCGGCACGTTCTTCGGTGTAGGCGGCAATAACCACCATGCCGTGTTCCAATTCAACAACGAATGGTATGTGGCGTACCATGCGCAAACGGTAAGCAAGGCATTCCTCGGTGATGGTAAAGGGTACCGTTCCACACATATCAACAAACTGACACATAATGCGGATGGAACAATCCAGGAAGTTCAGGGGAATATGACAGGTGTACCTCAGACCACTAACCTCAACCCGTATGTCCGCGTGGAAGCCGAAACCATTGGCTGGCAAGCAGGAATTAACACTGAACCGAGTCAAGCGAGCGGTGGACCTGTAGCCAATCAGAATGTCACTAATATTCATAACGGGGATTGGATCGCGGTCGGCAATGTTGATTTTGGCTCAGCTGGAGCCTCCAAGTTCAAGGCCAATGTCGCTTCTACCGGAAATGGCAACATCGAGGTTCGACTGGACAGTCCGACAGGCCCACTAGTTGGAACACTTAACGTAAGTTCAACTGGCGGTTCGCAAACTTGGCGCGAGATGGAGACCAATGTTACCAATGCTACAGGGGTGCATCGTTTGTATCTGGTGTTTACAGGCTCGGGCAATGGAAATCTGTTCAAACTGGACTACTGGCAGTTCACATCCGGTTCGGGCGGCAACCCTAACCCAAATCCTAATCCCAATCCAAACGTTACGCGTTACGAAGCCGAGAATATGACGCTTGGCGGCCAATACGCTGGCGTAATCAGTTCCCCTTTTAATGGAGTCGCTCTTTACGGGAACAATGATTATGCAGCATACAATCAATATTTTGCATTCCCAACCCATCAATTCTCTGTCCGCGGCGCTTCCAACAATAATAATACAGCCCGTGTTGATCTGGTCATCGGGGGTGTAACCGCTGGTTCTTTCTACTTCACGGGAACGGAGCCGACCGTTCAAACCCTCACCGGCATCACTCACGGTACAGGCAATCAGGAAATCAAGCTGGTCGTAACAACGGATAATGGCACTTGGGATGCTTACATTGATTATCTGGAGTACTCGCTTTAATTCATAGGACATGATCAATTGGGAGGATAGAATATGTGGAAAAAAATCAGTGCTCTTCTACTCGCTCTTCCTTTGCTTATAACATCATTCCCTTTGACAAGTCCGGCAGCTTCGGCCGCAACGTTCAGCAATCCGGTTATTTACGCGGATGTTCCTGACAGTGACGTCATTCGGGTAGGCAATGCATTTTATATGACAAGCACAACGATGCATATGAATCCGGGAGTCCCGGTCATGAAGTCTTACGACCTGGTCAACTGGAGCATCGTAAACTATGTATACGATACGCTTGGAAACGGGGATATACAGAATCTGAACAATGGACAAAACGAGTATGGGCGTGGTTCCTGGGCGAGCAGTTTGCGGTACAACAACGGTATATATTATGTGGCCTTTGGATCGCTTTCCACGGGCAAGACGTATATTTACCAAACCAGCAATATTGAAACAGGACCATGGACACCTTACACATTGAACAGTTATTACCATGACCCCTCCCTTTTGTTTGACGGGAATCGAACCTTTCTTGTTCATGGCAGTGATAACATCAGTATCGTTGAGCTGACACCTGATGCCAAAGCCGTTAAATCCGGCGGGCTCAATCAGGTCCTGATTCCAAACGCAAGCAGTGTAGCCGGCTCCAACATGATTGTAAAGGCAGAAGGAGCACACATTCAGAAGATCAATGGTATGTACTATGTATTCCTGATTGCCTGGCCTTCGGGTGATGGTCGCATTCAGCTTGCCTATCGTGCAAACACATTGACAGGTCCATACACAGGTAAAGTTGTACTCAGAGACTCGGGAATCGCCCAAGGAGGCATCGTGGATACCGCATCCGGCGCTTGGTACGGCTTGCTGTTTCGTGATAGCGGAGCCATTGGGCGCATCCCCTATCTCGTACCTGTGACGTGGTCTGATAACTGGCCTGTGTTTGGGGTGAACGGCAAGGTCCCCCTTAACATGAATATGCCCATTGAAGGTCAGCCTGCTGCCAAAATCTACGGGTCCGATGAGTTCAACGCAACCACATCAGGCACACCCTCAGTAACGCAACTGTTAGTGAACGGCGGCTTTGAGGAAAGCAGCATTCAGCCGTGGACCAGCAACAATACGGCGAACATCACCGTAACAAATGTCGAAGCGTTCAGCGGTACAAAAAGCCTGCTCGTCAGCGGCAGACAGCAGACAGCAGGTGGAGCCAAACAGATGGTTACAGGCAAGCTGGTACCGGGAGGAACATACTCTTTTTCGGCAAAGATCAAATACACTACTGGTCCTGCAACCAAAACGTTCAATCTTAGCATCCAGAACGGTGCAAGTTATACCGGAATTACCATTATGGGCAGTGCGACGTTAACTCGCGGACAGTGGGGTACCATTCAAGGTACGTATACCGTTCCGTCAAATGCAGACCTGTCCCAAAGCTTTATTTTTGTGGAAACACCGTATAATTCGAATCCGGACCCGACCAATGATTTGATGGCGTTTTATGTAGATGACGTCTCCCTGACGAGCAATTCATCTTCCGGTACATCCAGTCTCACTACTTTCTGGCAGTGGAATCATAACCCTGATGCTGCCAACTGGTCCCTGCTCCAGCGGCCCGGTTTCATGCGGTTAACCGCAGGCAAAATCAGCAAGAACCTGTTAGAAGCCCGCAACACGCTGACACAACGAACCTTTGGTCCAAAAAGCACAGGAATGACCGCTTTGGATACAGCCGGCATGAAGGATGGTGATTATGCTGGACTCGCTGCTTTTCAGGCCAAATATGGTTTTGTCGGCGTAAAAATGACGGGCAGCACCAAATCCATCGTTATGGCTAATGCCAGTTCCGGCACCATGACTGAAGTAGCAACTGTGCCATTAAACCAGAACAGAATCTATCTACGCGTCATCTGTGATTTTACGAACCAAACCGACAAAGCCTACTTTGCTTATAGCCTGAATGGCAGCAACTGGACAACCATTGGCAATACACTTCAAATGTCTTACACCCTGCCACACTTTATGGGATACCGGTTTGCACTATTCAATTATGCAACGAAGTCTACCGGAGGATATGCAGATTTCGATTATTTCCGCGTAGAATAAATGTAGTTTTATTCGGTTATTAATGTTTCGTTTATTGATCAGGACCTGGACTTCACCATGTGTGGAGTCAGGTCCTTTTCAGTACATTTCTTATGAAGAGTTTCAGCTTTTAACTTCAAAAATCCCGGAACTGCTTTATATAACGCATGTATTCTTCAGCACTTCGGTTAATCTCTTCATCCGTAGCCTGGAACGAGGCACCATAGACTGCATAATACGGCAGCGCCTGAACCCCTACATGATTCATGCTTGCTACGAAGGGTGCAACAAGTTCCTCTACGCTGTAACCGATGGAACCATCTTTCGCATAATTCTCCTGCTTATCCCCTATGGACATGGCCAGACCCATCCGCTTTCCCTTCAATCGATTACCTTTCGATCCGTACGCCCATCCATGGGTAAACACGTCATCAAACCATTTCTTTAGCAGCGGTGGGTAACTGTACCAATATAACGGGAACTGCAACATCATATGATCATGCGTCTCCAGCAACTCTTGTTCTCGGCAAACATCAATCTTCCAATCGGGATAGGCCAAATATAATTCGTGAAGAACAATATCATCTGTATGCTGCAACAACTCCTCCTTCCAGCGACGATTGACTCTTGAACTTTCGATATCGGGATGTGCCAGAATAACAAGTGTTTTCATCATAAGTTCCTTTCTTCCCATCCAGGGTGCTGGTTTCTTTATTGAATATGGACCATTATCGACCACATCCAGTCAAAAGAAAATACACACAATGAAGTAAGATGGTTACCTCAAAGTGTGTATGGACTTCAGTGTCAGAACCGTGAGAAAATAAATAGTTACACCCTATATAACACGTAAAACTTAAACTGAGGTGAATCAGGATGAAACAATACAATCTGGGCATTGAAGCGACGCTCGAAATTATAGGTGGCAAGTGGAAGGCGCTGATCATCTGTCAATTGATGTCCGGAGTAAAGAGAACGGGCGAATTAGGGCGCAGCATCCCGGGCATTTCGCAAAAAGTACTGATTCAACAATTGCGCGAGCTGGAGCGGGACGGCCTTGTCACCAGACATGTCTACCAACAGATGCCTCCCAAAGTAGAATATGGACTTACAGAATATGGCGTTACCGCCAACACCATCGTGGATGTCATGTGTGCTTGGGGGAGGGACAATATTGCTCACAGGCAACAACGGGGCGAAGATATCGTATTGTTGGAGAACAACGATTCCAAATCTTGATTTCACAGTTGCACATTCCCCATACATTATGTAGGACATATGTCTCTTTTTCCACGAAAACGATTAAAAAACCTTTATATTCCAGACAAAATGATCGATATACAAAATGGGGCACCTGAATATCCCGTGTTGAGCATTGGATTCACATCTCACAAAAGCAACACGGGAAACAAAATGATACATACGGTAGCGAGTAAGAGAATAAGAGAAGCTCTGTCTGGTGAGATGGCAAGGGCTAACAAAGGAGTAGTCATATGAAGGTACGAACGAGTCAAAGAGGAAAAACACACAACATCTACATGAACTTGCTGTTATCTGTTCTGTTGTTGATTAGCAGCATCCCGCTGTGGCCGGTCTCAAAAGTGAACGCCGCAGATGAGGAACATCATCTGTTATCCCTGAACCGGCCTGTGTACAGTTCCTCATCTCTGGGCGGCAATACGGCAGATCTTGTGGTTGACGGCAACAAAAACAGCCGCTGGGAAAGCATATGGCAGCAAGATCCGCAGTGGATCTATGTTGACTTAGGCACGGTGGCCTCCATCTCGGGCATCTCCATCCAGTGGGAAAATGCGTATGCTTCCGCCTTTGATCTGGAAGTATCCAACGACGAGGTCAACTGGCAGTCTGTTTACTCAACAACGAAGGGGCAAGGCGGCCTGACAGAAATTGAGGTCACAGCGGAGGCTCGATATGTGCGCTTGTTCAGTCATCAAAGAGCACAGCCAGCCTATGGCGTCTCTGTATACGAATTCAATGTATATGGGACGGGCGGAGCAAATCCACCTCCCAAACCATTAGCAATGAACCTTGCACTAGGACAACCGGTTACAGCATCTTCGGAAGAAATTGATGAGCCCAGCCGTTCAGCCGAGGATAAAGCCAAAATGGAAAAAGGGAATTACGAAGCCCGGAATGTAACGGATGGCCGTCCGGATACACGCTGGTCTTCCATCTACATGGATCAGGAATGGATTGTTGTAGACCTTGGACTAGTCCGGGAAATCGGGAACGTATCCCTACAATGGGAAAACGCTTTTGGACGTGCATACGATATTCAAGTATCAAATGATGCAGACCAGTGGACTACATTATACCGGGAACTGCACAGCGACGGTGGACGGGATGAGATTCCGGTATACGCCGAAGCACGGTATGTGAAATTAGCCGGACTTGGCAGAGGAACAACCAACGGATACTCCCTGTACGCATTCGACGTCTACGAGTATATCGAAGGCGATGCCAAACCTGTGCATACAATTCCGAATATCCCTGAACCGTCCTCGGTAAAGGTGGGTTCCGGCAGTTACGCTGTAAATGACATCACCATGCTGCAGCCGAAAAACCCGAAAAATCGCACGGCTGACATCACAGCGCCCCTCCCTTCCAATGACTGGTGGCAGTCTATTCTTGTATCCGATCTGGGGGATGGCAACAGTCTGGTCACACTTCCGCTTAAAAGCAGATATACCAAACAAGGACTTCAACTTCTGAATCCCGGAGCTGGTTACGTTTCGGCTGATGGTGGTTCTATGGACGCTGACGGTGAACCGGATCTGATCATGAGCACCAGCAATATGAACCCGGCGGAGGTAAATACCAAGGTGGCGGGATATGGGGATTATTCCGCAACGATCATCATGAGCGATGATGACACAGCCAAAATGAATACCACGTTTGTGAAAGGTTCCCCTTTCCTGTACAACACCTTCGATAACCCGGACACCATTATTGTTCGTTCTCCCAACATCACACGTCTCTTCGATGATCAGAACCGTGAAATTGTTCTGAATGATGGAGAATCGCTGACGGCCGATCATATCGGTGTTGAAGTAACCAATCAGGACAGAGCGCCCACGCCTCAGACCTTTACAAGAAACTACGGGATCTTTGCACCTGAAGGAACCGTATTTATGAAACTTGGCAATACGCTCAAAATCAAGCTGGGCCAGAGCGAAGACTATCTGTCCCTGGCTACCCTGCCGTCCGCGGCAGAACTGTCTTATTATTACCGGCATGCCTACGCCTTTGTAACCGATACAACAGTGGACTACAATTATAATGAGAGCACTTCACTTGTAACGACTACCTTCAACTCGGTAACCCGGACGAAGCGGGCAGGCTTTTCCTCCGAGACACTGATGGCCTTGTTGCCGCACCAATGGAAACTAGCGACTACTCCGGTAACGGAGCTTGCTTACCCTTCCATTCGCGGCATGATGAAAGTAAGTGAAGGCAATACGTTTACGACACAGGATCGATTCTATGGCATTATTCCGCAATTTGTGGAGCCAGATGATCCAACCTACTCGCGTGCACAATTAATCAGCTATCTGGATCAGCTTGACGCGGATACCGCAGGCAATCTGATGAGCGAGGATCCTTACTGGCAAGGGAAAAAGCTTCATCCACTTGCACTGGGTGTACTCATCAGCGACCAGATAGGAGATACGGTACGACGAGACAACTATCTGTCCCTGCTTCGAACCATTTTGACAGATTGGTATACCTATTCGCCGGACGAACCTTTGCACTCGTATTATTTTTATTATTCGGATGAATGGGGAACCATCTTCCCTTACGGTAGTGGATTCGGTGTTAATACCGGATTGACAGATCATCATTTCACCTACGGTTATTACGTTTTTGCATCGGCTGTACTGGCCACATATGACAAAACATTCTTGCAAGATTACGGCGACATGGTTGAGCTTCTGATTCGGGACTATGCCAATCCTTCACGGACAGATGATCAGTTTCCATGGCTTCGCAATTTTGATCCGTACGCTGGTCACTCCTGGGCAGGTGGTTACGCCGATAATCGCAGCGGGAATAACCAGGAGGCCGCAGGAGAAGCGCTCTTTAGTTGGGTCGGCCAATATATGTGGGGTGAGGTGACAGGCAACAAAGCCTATCGCGACACCGGGATCTGGGGCTTCATGACTGAAGAGAAAGCTGCCGAGCAATACTGGTTTAACTATGACGGGGATAACTGGCTGGAGGATTACCAACACGCTACGATAGGTCATGTGTACGGCAGCGCCTACCTGTATGGAACGTACTTCTCTAATGAGGCGGAGCATATTTACGGTATTCACTGGCTGCCGCCAGCGGAATGGATGACCTATTATGGACGTGATCCGCAGAATACTAAGGCTCTCTACAATGGTCTCATTAAGGACCTGGGTGGTCAGCAGGAGCGCACATGGCAGCATATTATCTGGCCATTCCAGTCCATTGGAGACCCGCAAGGTGCTCTAGCCAAATGGAATACGAGCGAGATGCAGCAAAATGAAGGTTTTAACGCGTACTGGTTCATGCACAGCATGGCTTCTACGGGAACACGCACGATGGATATATGGGCAGATGATCCGGCAGCAACCGTGTATGAAAAAGACGGCGTCTATACAGCTCAAATCTGGAATCCGTCCGACACTGTCAAAACCGTTCATTTCTACAATGCCCATGGCGCTTTGGGTTCGGCTACCGTGTATGCCAAAGCGCAAGTAAAGGTTAACCCGCTGGAACATTCCGTCGTTAAACAGCCGGATGCCTCTCAGGGTGTAGTCTATCTCGATCGGAGCCAATGGACCATTACGGCATCCTCCAGTTCGGAGCCGGTAGAGCACATGGTGGACGGTGATCTGACTACACGCTGGTCATCCGGACAGATTCAGAAGCCCGGCGATTGGCTGCATATCGATCTGGGTAGCGAACAGACTATGGATACGGTATTCATGAACTCCGGCAACAACGGCGGTGATTATGCTCACGGGTACGAAATCTACGTATCCAAAGATAACGAGAACTGGAGCGAGCCTATCGCAGAGGGAGCAGGAACATCTCCAAGTCTGTCCGTTGATTTGGGCATGCAAACCGCCCGTTATGTCAAAATTGTATTGACTTCCTCTGCAGACAGCTGGTGGTCGATCTCTGAACTAAAGCTTGCCCGATTTGGCAAACTTGAAGCAACACCAGAGCTCCCACAGCCCGTACCGCCTCCAGATCGCTCTTCATGGATCGTAACCGCCTCCTCTACTCAAGGAGCAGATGTTACAGCCAATATGCTGGACGGAAGTTCAGATACACTATGGACAAACGGTAGGAAGCAAACCAAAGGACAATGGATTACCATTGACCTCGGCCAAAAGAGTTTTTTCGATGCCATAGAATTGGACCCGGGCCATGCGAAAGAAGACTATCCGAGACAGTATCGGATTTATGTCTCGGATGACGGTGAACACTGGGGCACATCCATTGCGGGCGGCGAAGGCACGCCTGGACGCATGTCCATCACTTTCCCTGAACAGCAAGCACGTTATGTGAAAATGGTGCAGATCGGGGATTCCGATCAATGGTGGACGATCTCCGAGTTGTTTGTTCATCATAATGGAACGGGCAAACAAAAGAGGCTGCTGCCAGATGGCTGGTCCGTGACAGCTTCCTCCGGAGACGATGCATCGGCTATACTCGACGGCTCGGACCAAACACGCTGGACCTCCGGTCAGACTCAAACAGGCGGCGAATGGATTCAGCTTGATCTGGGAGCCTCGCAGCCAGTGAATCGGATTGTGCTGGACAGCGCGCACAGCCGGGAAGACTTTGCTCGCGGTTATGAAATATATACTTCTCTGGATGGAGAGCATTGGGGAAAAGCCTTGGCTTCGGGTGAAGGATCAGATGCGCTACTTTCTATCGCTTTTACACTGCATGAGGCACGTTATATTAAGGTCGTACAGACGGGTACCGATTCTCATTGGTGGTCCGTGGCTGAATTAGAGGTCTATACCGCTGATCAGACACCTTGGATATCCGAGGAACAGGATCATCTGCTACCTGCTGAACTGGATCGAACATCATGGACAGCGACTGCCTCCACCTCTGAAGATGTTGCGGCGATGCTCGACGACGATCTGAATTCACGCTGGACCTCTTCATCTGGTCAACATGCCAGTCAATGGGTCCAGATTGATCTGGGAAGCAAGCAGAGCTTCAGCCGCTTGACAATGGACTCAGGCAGCAGCAGCAACGATTATGCTCGCAGCTTCCAGCTTTTCACTTCTGATGATGGCGAACGTTGGGAAGGGGTTACGGAAGCACTGGGAACAGGACCTGTCATCTCACATACGTTCTCCAGACAAACGGCGCGATACATCAAAATTGCCTTGACCGCGGACACTCCCGAGTGGTGGTGGTCCATCGCCGAGTTAAAACTTTACCATTAATGTTATCATGATCTCTCCAACCATCTCTCTCCCGTCCTTGCGGGGCAGGGGTGGTTTTTCTTGATAAGGATGAAGCATACCTCATGTAAACTTCATGTTCCATATATCACCTTTATAGTAAGATATAGATTAATGTAAATATTATTAATTTCTAATCGATAAGGAGGGCTTTATTTGAAAAATATAATTGTCTTTGGTGCAAGCAAGGGATTGGGCGATGCATTTGTCAGAGGTGTGCCACAATCCGGTGATAAGGTCTGGGTGGTCTCCCGCAGCAAGCCGGAAAGTCTGTCCGTGGAGGATGGCGTCGAGCGAATATGGATTCAGGCTGATCTTTCCGAGCTTCAGGCCGCAGAGCAAGTTGCCAGCCAACTTCAAGGCGAGACGTTGGATGTGCTTATTTATAACGTGGGGATCTGGGAAAAGGAAGGATTTGAAGAGCACTACACGTTTGATAAGGATGAACCCGCAGATATCAGTCAGCTGATCCATGTGAATGTGACTTCTACAATTGTATGTATACAGGCTTTACTGCCTCAGCTCCGCCAGTCTGAAGCAGGCAAGATCATCCTGATTGGTTCAACAGCCGGTTTGAGCAATGCAGGCAGCAGCCAGGTTTCTTTTGTCGCCTCCAAATTTGCCATACGGGGTATTACGGAAGCTCTAAGAGAACATACGAGAAATGACCGCATCGCGGTGACATGCATCAACCCGGGAGAACTGGCGGCAGAAATTCCGTATGAAGACGGGATGGAACGTGCATTGGCCGAGTATGATGGGACCCGCATTCCCCTGCAGGACATGGTCTCCATCGTTCGATGTATCATCAGCTTGTCCAAAGCGGCCTGCGTGAAAGAGATCAACATGCCTGCATTAACGGATACGAACACCTAGATAGCAATGACATCTACACGCCTCAATCGGTCCGTTCACCGGAGTGCGCTCTGTATACACACGCTGGACAGAAGCCCGTTTACATTAATACATGCGACAAGTGCGCAATACCTATAGAATTCAGGCGTTCTTGCTCAGGGATATTTTCATATAACAAATGGGATTTTCCGGCCTTGTCCAGGTGATCACGCATAGCTGCAATTCGTCCTTTGTTAACATCAATAAAACGAAAATCGATTTGGCGTAAGTGCTCCAACCCTGTTAGTCCAGCAAAAGAATCCGCCTTGAGTGCCGTATTCATCTCTTTCAGTTCAATAGACTCCAAAGCACGGGCTGTCCATAGATGGTTGGTATCCCGCAACGATTTCATATAGTCCAGTTCGAGCTGTCTGAGAGAGGTCATATGGGAAAAGTCGCATAACTGCTCCAGCTTGGGCAAGGACAGATGCAGATATTCCAGCCCGCGCATCTGTTCGAGTCCCTGAATACTCGTCAGTTTGCGAACAGAGCTGAGCTTCAACATCGAGATGGTCGACTGTGTCAATACATCCAGTCCCCCTTTTAACTCACAGTGATCCAGGGATAGATACTGAAGCATAGGCAGTTCCGCTAACACATCAGCACTTTCGATCGTGCAGTTCAGAATGAGCGTATGCAGTTGGAGACATGCCGCAATGGAAGCAAATCCGTTGAATTTGCCACGCAGTTCAAGAAAGGTCAATCGTTTGTAGTGTTTAATAAAATCGAGCACGGTCGCCTTTGCAGGTGAATTCAATCTTAGAAACTGCAGTTGCTCCATCGCACCCAGTATCGTCAAATCCTGAGCCTGCGAAAGATCAAGCTGCAAGGCAGACACATGTTTCAACTGTGCCAGTCGCCCCAAAAATCCGGATGAATACACCCCTTTAGGGTCCATATGTGATATGTGCAGAATCAGATCCGGCCGGGCAAAGAATACTTTGGCATCGAGCTCGGCAAGGTCCTCGTATGTATCCGCGTCAACGCGAAAATGAACCGTTGCTCTGCGACGCAACAGATGCACCGCCTGGTGCATCTTTTCGGCATTCCATGGAACCCCCTGTATTGAAGCATGCCATAACTCACTCACAGATAATCCCCCTTTTCCATCCATAGTTCCAATTCATTCCATTATAAACAAGATCGACTGGATGAACCACCACCCATTCCCGTTTTTCATTCCTTTCCTCTTTTTTCATCCCTCCCCTTTCATCCTTCTCATACTCATGCCTTTCCTTTCCGTCGCTTTCAGGATTATTCGACAGAAATCTACATAAAACTATAGATTAAGCCGACATATAACTTAGGCGTTTTGAGCTTTTTATTAATCATCTGGGGAGATGGAATATGTCGAACATGTTGAACAAGTGGGGGAAAACGGGAGCACGGACATCCAGTATGGCAAATACGTTGTCCATTGTGCTGCTGATCATTATCGTAGTTGTCTTTGCCGTGCTGGGAACATTTATGTTTGCAAGCACACGAAACATTCTGGTGAAACAGCAGGAATCCATGCTCCAGACCAAGACACAAGCCATTGTTAGTGAATTTGATGCACTATTCAAGGAAAAAGGTGCACTGGTCAAGCAAATGTCCACCAACACATTATTTCAGCAATACATAGAAACAACAGCATCTGCTGCGGATGCGAAAAGTTCAACCTACGCTGCGGAAACACAGGCGACACTCGCCGCTATCGTTAAGGCAGAGCCTTCGTTTGCCGATGCCTGGGTCGCGGGTCTGGATGGAAAAGGCTTTTGGATTCAAAATGATGGTGTCGTATCTGCACCGGACTTTGATATCCAATCACGTCCATACTACAAGCCGGTTACCGACGCAGACGGACTTTATTTCTCCGATCCGTACATTGATATTGCAGCAGGCGATGTACTCATGGGTATCTTTTATCCGATCAAAGACGAAAACAATACCACGATCGGCTTTGCCGCAGCGGATATTGCATTCAAGGATATCCCGGCGATTATGGAGAGTTATTCCCTTGGAAGCACGGGCTATTCCATGTTGCTGTCCAAGAGCGGGGAAATTCTGTACCATCCGGATCAAGAGAAGGTATTAAAGGAGAACATCCTGAACAGTACGGGGGACATGGGAGACATCGGCAAGAAAATGCTTGCGGGTGAAAACGGCGTACAACTTATGAACGACAATGGGGAACGTCGATATATCGGCTACGCTACCAGCAAAGATACGGGATGGTCCGTTGGTCTGACTATATCCGAAGAAGAAGTTCTTGCGGAATTAAAAACATTCACGTGGATTACACTTGGCGGTTTTGCTGCAGCCACCCTTCTGCTTGTGATTATCTGTTACATTACCCTTCGCCGTCTGTTACGCTCCATACCACAGCTGCTGGCCAAGATTAAACAGATTGAACAAGGTGACCTGACTGTCAAACTGGATATCAAATCTAATAATGAAATTGGACAGATCGCCACCGGCTTGAATTCCATGGTGCAGAAAATTCAGGGCATGCTGCAAATGGTCGGCAGCTCGGCGCAAATCCTGAACCAGTCGTCGAATGATCTGCAAGCCATCTCCTCACGAACGGCTGTGACCATGAATGACACATCAACAGCCATCAACGAGATTGCCAATGCTACGAATTATCAGTCCATCGAAACGGAAAATATCTTACGCAAAACAGGCTCATTATCCAGCCAAATTGATGAAATTGCTACCGATGCGCAGGCTATGGGAACGGTCGTGCAGACATCTGCTGATCAAAGCAGCCAAGGACTTGCGGTCGTGGAACAATTATCGAAATGGTCCGAGGAAAACCACCTGTCCACCCAAGCAATGTCCTCTATTATCCAGGAGATTGACCTGAGTCGGAATGAAATATCCAGTTTTGTGGATACAGTCAAACAGATTGCCTCTCAAACGAACCTGCTCGCCCTGAATGCCTCCATCGAGGCTGCACGTGCTGGCGAACATGGAAGAGGATTTGCCGTCGTTGCCGAAGAGGTCCGCAAACTTGCAGAACAGACGGCTCAGGCAACAGAGGAAATCAACAAAAAGGTGAATGTTATTGAAGAGAAAACAACCCTGTCTGTTGAACATACCATGCGCGGTATGAAGATTGCGGAGGAGAATGCCAAATCCGTAGAAGATACCAAACATGTTTTCTTCAGTATTAACAAAGACCTGAAAGATCTACAGCAACGTATGATGCAGATTACCACTAATACCGCCAATGTACACAAACACAAAGATGAGATATTCCAGGCACTGGAGATTATCTCATCCACCACAGAGGAGAACTCGGCATCGACGGAAGAAGTAAGCGCCAGCACGCAGGATCAGCTGGATAGTATCGAACAGGTAGCGGATCTGTCGAAACAGTTGAACCAGCTATCTGGCAAACTGCAAGACGAACTAAGTCAGTTTAAAGTAAAGTCATGATCCGCAAGCTTTCCCCTGCTCTTCTCTTTTAGTCGCTGTCCATTTATTATTAATGAATATGCGTACGAAGAGGATTGGAGGCTGAATCATCATCATGAACTTTGCCAAACGAATGGATCATTTCAACGAAGGAATTTTCACCAGGTTGCTGGAGATCAAGCGCCGCAGACTGGAGAACGGTCAGCCCGTTATTGATCTCAGTGTGGGTACGCCGAATATCCCACCTGCGCAGCATATTATAACTGCACTATGCGAGGCCGCTGCTGATCCGGCTAATTATATATATGCTGTGAATGATCAGAGTGAGTTGCTGCAAGCTACAAGCGATTGGTACAAGCAACGCTATCAGGTCGAGTTAGACCCAGCAACACAGATCTGTTCCTTGCTCGGTTCACAGGAAGGGCTGGCACATATATCCCTCTCCATTGTCGATGAAGGTGATCTGGTGTTAGTCCCTGACCCCTGCTATCCAGTCTTTGCGGATGGACCGTTACTGGCAGGTGCAGAACTGTATTATATGCCGCAAAAAGAAGAAAACGGGTATGTTATTCAGCTTCAGGATATACCGGAAGATATCGCTCATCGAGCAAAATTCATGCTGGTCTCCTATCCTAACAATCCGACAACTGCGATGGCACCGGATCAGTTCTATCTTGACCTGATTGCCTTTGCCAAGAAGTATGATATTATCGTGCTTCACGATAATGCGTACAGCGAGCTCGTGTTTGACGGAAAGTCATGTGGAAGCTTCCTCGCATTCCCTGGCGCCATGGACGTCGGTGTGGAATTCAATTCCCTGTCAAAAACGTACGGACTGGCAGGAGCTCGAATCGGCTTCTGTGTGGGCAATGCAACCATGGTCTCCATGCTGAAAAAGCTAAAATCCAATATGGATTACGGGATGTTCCTACCGGTCCAAAAAGCAGCAATTGCCGCTATTACCGGTGATCAATCGGAGGTTGAACGGGTCAGAGCTATTTATGAACAGCGAAGAGACATCCTCTGTGATGGATTCAGCAATCTCGGTTGGCCCATCGCCAAACCTGAAGCAACGATGTTCGTCTGGAGCCGGATTCCGGCGCACTACGACAGCTCGGAGCAATTTGCCATGGATCTAGTTACACATGCAGGAGTCATCGCAACCCCAGGCAGTGCCTTTGGTCCTTCAGGCGAAGGTTACGTTCGATTCGCGCTTGTTCAGGATAATGAAATATTGCAACAAGCGGTACAATCAGTTGATGACAGCGGGATTATGAAATCCAGCTAACGGGAGTACGATTCGAATATGCTCAAGCAAAAAGTCCCCTCAAGGTCCACAGGGAGTAAGAGTTTCACGTTTGATAACGTGGTCTCTACTTCTTGTAGATGTGAGGGGATTTTGTCATTTGGTGCGGGAGTAGACATTCATTGGGTGAGGTTATCTGTGGGTACCACACGTCAGGTCCAATGATCCAATCTATGCAACCGGGTTAAACAGGAACATAAGATCATGGCTGGAGGGCATACCGTGACAGCAAAAAGCCTGCTCGGGGAGCAGGCTTCAGGTTTGAACTTTTTATACAGACTTGCGCCAGTTGGAACGATACATCAGATACAGGAAGTACGGTGTTCCGATGATCGCAATGAGTATGCCTGATGGAATCTCTGTCGGTGCCATGACGGTTCTGCCGATTGTATCGGCGAGCACCAGCATGACTGCACCCGCTAATGCGGATAGGAACATGGATCGTCTTAACTTATTCCCCGTCAGTAACCGAACCATATGTGGTGCAATCAGACCGATAAAACCAACGGTTCCTACACAAGCAACCGCACCTGCTGCAAGTAATACACCAACTGTCATGGCTAATAATCGTGTACGACGTACTCCGAGACCAAGCCCGGATGCACTATTGTCGTCAAATACCAGCAGTTCGAATCTGCGTGCCAGCCACCAAGCCACCGGTACCAGAATAACTAAAAATAATCCGATAACCCTCACCTGTTCCCAGGTACGAGCATAGGTACTTCCTGTCAGCCAGATATATCCGCTGCTACCGTATACCGCACCACGGACAATCAGAATCTGAATACCTGCTCCAGCAATGGCAGACATTGCAATCCCCAGCAACACAACCGCCGAAGGGTTCAGTCCTTTCTTCCAGGCGAGGGAGAACACCACCACTGCAGCAATGGCTGCACCGATGATTGCCGCAATTGGCAGCAAGTATATCGGAAGACCCGGCCATAAGATGATGACCATCATCGCTCCAAGCCCTGCACCTGAGGACACACCAACAATTGAAGCATCTGCCAGCGGGTTACGTACCGCCATCTGAATGAGTACACCACTGATTGCCAGTGCAGCTCCTGCACCTGCGGCAACAAGTGTACGCGGAATCCGAAGCTGAATCAGCGCGGAGAACAGTCCATCCGATTGGAACAGACTTGGTAACCAATCGGCCAGCGGAATTCGCATACCGCCAAACATCGTACTGAGCAAGATAAGCACGACCGTTATGACTGAAAATAATACAGCCATCGGGCCAAATGCAAAGCGACGCGCAGCTCCTCCTGTGCTCATTGAAGTTGACATGCCTGATCCGTTTGCAGCCTTCATGCGTGTAAGAACAAGCCAGATGAGCCACGGTGCACCAATGATTGCCATAACAGCACCCGTTGGCAGTTCCATGCTGGAGTTATGCACCATCTTGGCGAGGACATCTGCTCCAACCAGGAGCGCTGCGCCCCATATGAACACACCGGGTAAAAGTAATCGATTAGAACGTACACCACTCAATCGAACCAGATGTGGTGCGACCAGTCCCACGAAGCCAATCGGCCCAATTACACTTACAATCACAGCGGCCAGCAATACAGCAAGAATTAACCCTACTGCACGAGCCAATGTAACCTTTTGTCCCAAGGAAGAGGCTGTTGATTCATCCAACTCCAGCATATCCCACTGTCTGGACAGAATTAACGCGAGAAGGGTAATACCAACCACCCAAGGTAAAGCATAAAACACACCACTCCAGTCATTCTGGACAAGTGTTCCGGAGCCCCAAAGGAACAACCCTTGTGTCTCCATGGAGAAAAAAATATGTAATGCACTCGTAAATGAACCAAGCACCATCGATACAATCATACCGGACAACGCAAGTCGAACCGGGCTTGATGTTCGTCCGCCGCCCATGAAATAAGCCGCAAATGCTGCCAGCAAACCACCTAGGGCTGCGAAAAGAAAAGGCGACTGACTTAACACGCCTGGAAAAGCGATAGCTCCCAGCACCACCACAAAGTACGCTCCTGCATTAATGCCCAGCGTATCTGAAGCAGCCAATGGATTACGAGTAATCGTTTGCAGCAAAGCGCCCGCAACAGCCAGTGCGCCACCCGCAAGAATACCGATCACTGTACGCGGCATGCGCAAGTCCCAAACCATATTGTGCTCTAATGAATCCTGTCTACCTGTAAGAGCGTCCCAAACGACATGCAAAGGAATGGAAGCTTCTCCATAACACAGACTTACAAAAAAAAGCACGATGAGAGCGGTTAGACCGCCCCCATATATGCTTATTGTGCGCCAATTCATAGCTGGCTTAGATCCTTGAACCGAACTCATTTGGTAATCGCCTCGACTACCCCATCAACCAATACTTTGGAGGAGATCGGTCCACCAAATGTCCATGTTGTACTATCAAGTTGATATGTGCGTTTTTCCTTCACAAAGTTCAGTCCGTTCCATACCGAGTTATCTTTCATGGCTGTGCCAAAGACGTCATCGTCTGGTTGTGTAATATAAATGAAGTTACTGTCCTTTACATCGGTTAAGGATTCAATACCTACTGTAGAGAAGCCATAGTTCTCAACTTTATCCGGCTTCCATTCGTTAACCAGTCCGATTTTGTCCAATGTACCAATCACAACCGAGTTATCGGTAAACATACGCAGGCTGACTGCATTTTGATATGTGAACGCTTGTGTCAGTGCAAAGTTGAAGTTTTCTTTCCCCGCAGCAGCCAGTTTTTCTTTGGCTTCTACATAGTGTTGATCGAGATCACTAAGAACTTCTTTTGCTTTGTCTTCTTTACCGAGAGCTGTTGCAATGTTATTAAAGATCTCTGTCATCTTGTCATAATCATAGCCGTCACCATCATACGGATCATATTCAATCGTTGGAGCAATCGCGTTAAGCTGATCGTAGACCGCCGTGTTATTATCTGCATTAGCAATGATGAGATCTGGCTTCAATGCAGCAATAGCTTCCAGATTTGGTTCACTGCGTGTTCCGATATCCGTTACACTGTCATCCAGTGCTGCTTCGGATGTTACCCACACTTTATAGTTAGCGTTATCTGCGTTACCTACTGGTTGAACACCCAAGGCAACAACATCTTCCGTATATGTCCATTCAAGCGTAACGACACGTTCTGCTGGCTTGTCCAGCTTAAGCTCTCCACGTTTATGCTTCACGGTAACAGGACCTGCTGTCTCTTCAGCCGGAGCACTACCCGAGCCACTACCTTGACTTGTATCAGTTGTAGTCGTGGTTTTACCACAACCCGCCAAAACCAGCACAAAGGCCAGCATAATCAACAGTCCATTCAACCCTTTTTTCATATCTCTTTTCTCCCCTGTTAATATGTATTTATATGATAACAATTATCATTATCACTATTGGATTATGCCGTAGGAATGGATTTTTGTCAATGGAAAGTACCTTATTCCCATTCTTTTATGAAATAAAAAAGGAAAGGATAGCTCAAAAGGCATCCTTCCCTTCTATTGATTGCTGTTAACTCAACTGCATTGTAGTGATGCATGTATTATCATTTTCGTATGTAGACAATTGCGTTTCTGCAACCTTTCCATCTCCAACAATACGAATCAGATAGGTTCTGTCTCTAGGCACCCAAAAATCCATAAATCCGTTTGCACCAGACTTCATCACTGCATCTTTCATAAAAGTGTTGCCTTGAGAATCGTGAATGGTAACGCTAAATTCCTTATTGCTCATTTCCCCCTGACAACCGGTCAAGCTATGAATTGCACAGGGATGGGTCTGGTCCACATAGGGTGCAATGGAAAGGAAAAATTCATTTTCAGGCAAATCATATGTAATGGTTTTTTCATCTTGATCGGTGACGATTAACTGTTTGGCATTAATGGAGGCAGATTCCGGTGTTTCTTTTCCTGTGCTGATATCTTCCACCAATTTTCGGATGTTGGGCGCACTGGCTGTGCCCGCCTTATCCTTACCCGTATTGCTTGCAAACAGATAGGTTCCGATTACAATTACAACTGCAACACTTGCAATGATCCACATTTGTTTCTTCATTTGGAGTCCATCTCCTCGTCCGTTTTCATTAAGTATAATAGAGAATAAACTATGATGGACTTAAACATCGAGAAATTCACCAGATATTCACATATATGGTTGGCTCATTTCGGGATATGCATATATGATATCTGGTCGATAAGTCTTACTGCTCATTGCGTGAGCGACAATTAATATGCCATAATCCGGTCTGCCATTTCCTCGGCTTGAAGTACCACAGACAACGGGTCGGAGAGGAAATATCTATTCCAGTCAAGGCTAATAATCCGGCAGTGATCTGTCTCGATGGACTTCTGCCATGGTTTGCCTGAAGCTTGATCAAGTCCGTGTCTTGGACCATTATCCAACACCAACAGGTAGTCCTCCAGGTACCCACCTACCGCACTCCGCGCAATATCCAGGTATTCCAGGCCCGGCTCCAATAGTTCCTGGCGAACCTTGCCTGCTGGCTTCAAGTTCAGTAACCCGTAGGCTGCCTTACCTCCACGAGTTCCCGTATTTCCCACAAGGGTAATATGTTCTCCCCAGTTCGGATCAATGACGGTAAATGTCTTCTCTGCGGAGACCTTGCCCGGGATCGTTTGCTGCAAAGAATGTACTCTCCGACCGTATTCCTTAATCCATGTTTCGGCTTCTGTCTGGCGATTCAGAATACGTCCCATCTCTCGAATCCCCTCTGCTACAGAGCCGTAACCACTCCCTCCATAGACCACCGTAGGCGCAATCCGGGCATAGGAAGCGTAGGCAGCAGGATTCCAGGTGATAATCAAATCGGGCTCCAGTTCAAGCACTTTTTCGAGCGAGATAAAATTATGATTGCCGATATCCTGTACTTGATCATAGATATAAGGCTCCAGCATTTGGTTACTTTCAATGAGTGAATGCGGCGCTCCGAGAGGCGTCACTCCCAATGCCAGCACTTCTCCCAAATTCCAGTCCACGACAACACGGCTAGGCTTGGTCGGTACCGTAATCTCGCCCATGCTTGTGGCAAGTTTTAGAGTTCTGGCTCTTGGTACCGCGAGCGCTGGGGGGTTCCTCACTTGGACTCCTTGTAGATCTATAATCTTCTGTTTTGGCTGGTTTTTGTCAGCTTCAACTATAGGTACCGTTCGTTCGCTCCATCCCGAATAATGACTTTCCAGAGCGGCATGTGGTTGGGATGTTTGCAGGGCTACATCTGGAGCACTGCACTCTCGACGCTTTCTGTAAAACTTAGGAGATACACCATAATGTTTCTTGAAATAACGACTTAGCGTATAGCCGTTCTCATAGCCTACTCTCTCCGCGATTTCTTGTAAGGTCCCATTCGTGCTCACCAGTAGTTTTAATGCCTGTTCCATCCGAATCTGTGACAGCACACGACTGGGACTCATATTTAATTGAAGCTGAAACAATTGGTTCAGATACCTTGGACTACAATTCAGCATTTCAGCTACCTGTTCTATCTTGAGTGGTTCCCCGTAGTGACGTTTCATATAATGCACCGCTTGATCTACCCGATCCAGCTTAGCATCGTTAAACTTCTGCTCCTGCATTTGTTTCAGCATCTCGGCGAGCCATTGGTAGAACAGCGCCTTGGTTTGAATCCGGCCTGCTGACTGTAGTTCATTCCATTGTCTGTATATCAACTGCATGATTTCAATTAATGGCAATGGACACGCTGGTTCAAAACCAAAACTTACTTGCAAAGACTCCGACCCAGTATATGTTTGGGATCTTTCAGTATTTGGCTTCTCTGACTCTGGTGACGAATAAGACAACATATGTATTTCCATCGGCTTCTTAGCCAGACAATCCAGGCGCGTTCCTTTGGAGGCGTGCAGAATATATGTCCCTTTAATGTGATGCATCGCCTGACCAAGCCAGATCTTCCCCTTGCCATTCGTAATTAGTAAAAAAGCATTCGAGGGAAGCGTCCACGTATTAGGATCTTCACTGATGTTAACGGTCATGATCCGAATATCCAGTAATCGGATTGTTATATGCTCCCATAATGCCCCGTATTCTTCTATGTTCATCGTCATGGACCTTTCTTTGTGTTTCCTCGTTACCACATCCAAAGCTTCGCCTCATCATATATGATAATCATTCTCAGTTCAACCTGTCGATTGAGTTCTGAAATGGTTATGCTTCCGCTTCCGAATTGGTTATTGTGCAATCGTTAGATTGTCTCTAGAGTTATATTAAATGAAAATCATTATCAATTAGAAAGAGGGTTTGTCATGTTGTTTAAGAAAGCTTGGTATCGTATCGTCCTGCCTGTTTTGCTGATTATGGCCGTATTCATTAGTGGTTGTACCGAAAAAAAGACGGTGGAACAAGTCGTGACAGAAACAGAAAGCACCGCACCACAGACAAGAACAATCTCCACAATGATGGGAGACGTTACAGTCCCCCTCAACCCGGAGCGAGTAGTTGTTGATTGGAATATAGGACATGTTCTGGCTGTCGGTGTAACACCTGTTGGTGTGCCGAGCAGTCTGCTGGATTATGGAATGTTCCTGCGTGACAAACTTGTCGATAGCGCCGATTTGGGTAACCATAGTGAGGTTTCACTTGAGAAAATGGTAGAGTTGGAACCGGATCTGATTATCACATGGGACCAGGAGAAATTTCAGACCTATTCCAAAATCGCTCCGACTGTCGTATTCGTACCCGATCAGTATGATTCCATGGAAGCAGAAGTGACAGCCATGGGCGAGATTCTGAACCGCGAAGCAGAAGCTATAACTTGGAACGAATCATTTAAACAACGGATCGCAGCAGCTCAGGCCAAAATTAAAGGTGTCATTCCGGATGGTGCCACCTTCACCGTTGCCGATTTTAACTTTTTGAAGAACCCAGCCATTATCGGCAACAGCGCCAATCGTGGTGGAAGAGCAGCCTATGAATTGCTTGGACTAACTCCGGCACCCAAGGTAAAATCAGATCTTCTGGACCAAGGCAAAGAAAATCTGGAAGCTAGCGCGGAGGTCTTTGGAGAGTATGTAGGTGATTACCTGCTGATGATGGTTACAGAAGGCACGAAAGATCACTCTCTGTTGCCTAACGTCTGGGACAATCTGCCTGCCGTGCAGAACGATCATATCTACAAACTGGATATTCATAAATATTTCACTGCTGATCCCTATACCTCCATTCTACAAGCCGAAGAGATCGCAGATCGACTCGCAAGTGGACAGACTGAACTGAATTAGAACAAGTTTTCAATTCTAGTGAGGCCCGAAACCGAACCTGAACGTGTTCAGCGTAGGCAAGCGCACTGAATCCTGAATGTATGAGAACGTGCCCTTCAAGTACGAGCAAGCGATCAAGACGTCGTGAAAGCAGATTTTCTTCCTTACAATGAAAAGCTTCGCTTTGGGCGGGATTCAGGGTCGTTCTCTCGGCTCGCCGCCGGTTAGATCAAAATATGGAGCGAGCGCTAACGAATCTGAGGCGTCTTATTCAACGATTTGAAGTGCGTGCAGAAATCTAAGGAACTTGAGACACTCCATATCCGATTAACAAGCCGTTTTCAGTGTTTTTATAAGGGGATTTTGGTAGATAACGTGTCTGATGTTCCTTACAATTTAAGAATAGGAGCTGAAGACCAAATAAGATGTCCTGAGTTCCTTAGAAAATCATCTATCCATTCGCCAAGATCGGCAGTCTGGTGATTCAAGACCCTTTATCCATCTCAAAAAAGGTTACACAAACAGCGCCCACCAGAACGATTCAGGTGGCGCTGTTTTATTTGGTATGAATATGTCGCTATTTTCAATATGGATACGTCGACATATTTTATCTAATCACACAAATAAGTGTTCATACTTTCGAATCTGGGATCTTAGAATTTGAGCAACTCTCTCAAAATCTTGCTACTACTGACAAAAGTCTTACGAGAATCCTTGCTCACCTGCAAAACGGGGATGGACATCAGCACAAGACAACTCCTCATTAGAAAATCGAATCCAGACATAATCATCATATAACACGCCATGTGTTTGTTTTACGATTTCCGAAGGTACATAATCATTCAGACCTAATGATTGCAAAATTTTATCGGCATGATGTCTGGTGCGAGGGAAACATCTGGATTCAAAGTAATCCAGTACATCCCCAACGGTTACCTTAGACTTGCTTGGAAAAGGGAGAAAAACAGGCGATACACTTTTATCTTGCCATACTTCAACCGTTTGATTGCTATAATCCAACTTCACTTTGGCAATCACCTGGTCATGCTCCAAGACCTCAAATTCAAGAGGAGAAGATATAAATTTGTTTATCTTTTTCATCTGCTACCTCCCATAGTGATCTTTCATATTTCTTTGTTATGATTATATCATTTCTTCAACTTGTATTTCATTTCCTTACTTCATCATTCTATTGAAAAAAGCCCGAACAATTTCGAGGAGATCTCGAAATTGTGTCGGGCTCTTCAGATTGCCTTCCATTCACGCAAACCTATCTACGTATTGGAGAGAGCTTTGTTTTTTTCATAAAAACGGGCATTATGGGAAGAGACACCCGCCATATCGGAAGCAGCAGGTTCCAGATACGTCTTGGCACTGTTGACTGCGAGCACCGCATCGTTAAAAGCACCTGCGATCAGCCTGACTTTGCTTCCATAAGTGATGAAATCACCCGCTCCAAAGATACCTGGAATGTTGGTACGCATGCGCTGATCAACGGACACGCCGTAATCTTCACGCGCCAGTCCCCATTGCACAAGGTTACCGAAATCACGATCATACCCATGGCTTACAACAACTTCATCCACTTCAACATGTATGATCTCACCAGTTTCTACATGGGCTAGCTCGACACGATCGATTTTGTCACCTGTACCGTATAAGCGTGAGATGCTAAACGGCGTCATGACGTTGGCCTGAGCTTTCATCTGAGCAACTGGCGACTCGTGTCCGGTAAATTCATGACGTCTGTGTGCCACCGTAACTTCACTTGCTATTTTGCCCATTTCATTCGCCCAGTCGACTGCGGAATCGCCACCACCCGAGATCAGAACACGCTTCCCGGCAAATCGGGATAGATCAGTTACGGTATAGTGCAGATTTGTCAGCTCATACCGATTGGCACCCTCGACATCCAGCTTTTGCACCTGAGTCATGCCTCTACCCGCACATAACAGGATGGTACGTGTGTAATGGCGCTCCCCTGTTTTGGACATGAGTACAAATACACCATCTTCACGTCGTTCAAGCTCAGCAATTTCCTGCCCAAATACAATCGTTGGATCGAACGTTCTCGCTTGTCTCTCCAGCGATTCAATCAGTTTCTCACAGCGAATCGGATCAACCCCTCCCACATCCCAGATCAGCTTCTCCGGGTACGTACGCATGAATCCACCCAGTTCCTGTTTGGCTTCAATGATTTTGGTACGCATGGCTCTCATGCCACTATAAAAGGAGGCGTACATTCCAGCAGGCCCACCACCTATAATCGTAATATCGTAGATATCCAATTGTGTCTCCGTTGTCATTTAAGGCACCAACTTTTCAACAACATAGTCCATCAATTTTACAGAGCCAATCGGACCTACACCTGATACAAATTGGCTTGTCTTCAACGGGAAGACATGATCATTCTTCACAGCCTCCAGATTCGACCACACTTGACTTGCTTTCAGATCTTCCATGGATTTCTTCGTGTCATAACCTACGAGGGTTCTGTCTTCCAGGAAAATATAATCCGGATTCATCTCAGGCAAGAATTCCAGGGAGAACTGGCTAAACCAATCTGTAGAGTCTTTGATCGCTTCAGGACTATTCAGACCCAGGATATCATAGAAGAAAACACTGCTGCTTCCTCCTTTGGGACCCATGAAACGGTAACGATTGTGCTCTACCCGGAGAACCAATACGGTCTTGTCTCCCAGGGCTACCGCGATTTTCTCTTTCGCTTGTGAGGCTTTCTCATCGAATTCAGCCAGTACTTTGTCAGATTCTTCGGTCTTGTCAAATATGGCAGCCAGCTTTGGCATAGCACGTTTCATTTCACTGTTGGCATCCAGTGCCACCGTAGGAGCGATTTTGGACAATTCATCATATACGCCCTGTTCCATGCCTTCGCCAGCTGCAAGGATCATATCCGGTGACAACGCAAGCAACTGCTCATAATTATATTGATATTGCTCGACTTCAATGATCTGGACTCCGTGTTCTTTCAAATAATCAGGGCGGTATTCCGCTTCAACTTCTGGAGTTAACAAAACGATTTGGGGTGTTACACCTATCTCAATCAGATACTCGGCATAGATCGAATCAAACACAACCAGATTTTGAGGATGAGTTGGAATCGTTACTTCTCCAAACTGATCCTTCACCACCTTAGTCCCACTTTCAGTCGCTGTTTCTTCTGCAGTACTCGCTACTCCTTCAGTTGTAGCACCTGCTGTTCCAGTTGTAGTGTTCTCTTCCTTGGTTCCACCGGAACATGCCGCCAGCATTACACTAATCACCAACAGCATGATACCAAACCCTTTAAATCTTCGTGACATGATATACTTCGCCCCTTATGTATATTGATAATGATAATTATTATCAAATAGTATCAAATAAGAAGTGTTGCTTCCATAGCATATCGTGCGTATTCCGTTGGATTATTGTGCTCTCTCATGAAAAGATTCCGTAAAATGGCGAATGATCTGATTAAGAATCAGAGTGTGTCCCGTTATTCCGTGACCGTCTACCCACAGGTGAGTATCTACGTAAAATACCCGATTATTTTTCACAGCCTTCAGCTCGTTCCATTGCGGACTCTCCCATAGTTTCCTCATATTCTCTTCAGCACTGAAGTGCTGCATAATCCGCTTCTCCACAAAGAGGTAATCGGGATTGGCTTGTGTGAGCAGTTCAAGCGAACAAGGGTTAAACCATGCTGTACCTGAATCCAGTGCTTGCGGCAGTGTTAATCCAAGCTGTTCATATAACAAGTGTGATACCCCGTGTGAATGCCCACCCAGATATCGATAACCAAACGCTTCTACCCTCAGCAGCATGACAGTGGACGCGGATTGGATGAAGGGTTGCAACTGTCGCTTAGCTACGCTGACTTCGTGTTTCATCTGCTGATGCAGTCTATAAGCCTCATCTTCTTTATAAAACCAGGCTGCCATTTGATTGAGCATTGGTTCTACATCTTGATGAAGTCCGGTTAGAATCGGTGCAATTGTGCGCAACTCCCTTTTGACCTCTTCCGTCAATACGTTTCCTATCAACATCTCCGGTTGAACTTGTCGAACAAGTTCTATCTCCACCTCATACTGTGTAACCTCCAGCATCTGCACTCCATGCGCTATAAATTGTTCATGGTGATGTGGGGACAGCAGGATTGGGGTAACCACTACGGCATGAGGGATGACACCCAGATGAATCATAATTTCTGCACAGATTGGAGAAAGTGATACGATCTTTCGCTGCGTCAACGTCTGCCTATATATCTTAGGTGATACGCCCGTCAGTTGTTTGAAGCGTCGGCTAAAATAATGAGCATCTTCAAATCCAGTCTTTTTGGCAATATCCTGTGAGGTTGCAGCGGTTAATATCAGTTCTTCCTGCGCGCGATAGATCCGGTAGTGGGCCAGATAATCCAGAGGTGGCTTACCATATCGCTCACTAAATTTGCGGGAATAATGCCATGGACTAATACCGGCAATCTGAGCTAACTGTGTACGTGTAATGACCTGATCATAATGCTGCTGCATGTAGTCAATGGAGCGAAGTATACCGTGTTCTGGCTTCAACTCGTTATCCGGCTGTTTCCGATATAGATTACTTAACAACTCATATAACAAATGCTGATTGCCAACTCTTTCTGCACTCTGATCCGGTGTATGCACTTCACTCCAATGCTGAATGATACTTGCCAGACCTCCACCGGACAGTTGCACTTTCTGATACGCCTCTCCTGACGGTAACCGCCATTCGAACTTCTCAGCTTCCCGTCTATCATGCAGCACCGAATATGTATCGAACTGAACATGCCAGCCTGCCAGATCCAAATTGCCACCTTCAATGACCTCCAATACGGAGTTCTCTTCAAGCGCAATTAATTCTCCATAGGAGACGTGAACTCGGTGTCCATTTATATTCCAGATCGCTTTTCCATCAATAATAAATATCAAGGTGTGACTGGGAAAGTAATGCAGCTCGCCTTTCGTTATCCATGCGTTGCTTAGTGCATTCGTTGACTTCCATTGAGCAATCCATTCCATGTTGTCAGACATAGGTTATCCTTTCAAAGGGATTAGTAATCCAGATTTATAGGTTTCACTATATCAAAATACATGACAACTCCATAACCAACAAGCTATGGCTTGAATAAAATGGTGGACAGCGATTGTACATTCCATACTTACATTAATCAGAAAAACACAACAAAAAAGCCCGCACCATAAGGTACAAGCTCTTTATTACAACTTTAATGCTACGTTTTACGTATTACTCAATGCTGGCTTTCGGTGACCCCTGTCCCCGTTTCTGTCCTTTTCCTGCCATCCAATACGTTAGTCCACCTGAGACACCAAACGCAATAACCACACCAATGCAAGTGTGTAACAGATTCAGGCCACCCTCTTCGATGAAGAGCGGGAGGCTGATCAAGCTCGGATTCCCCACCATAGCAAATGCATTGACAGATAACAATCCGAAATATAGTCCACCCGCAGCTCCACCCAGCAATGCCGCGTAGAAAGAGGATCTTTTTCTCATGTTGACCGCATACAATGCAGGCTCTACCACTCCAAGGAGGGCTGTTCCAGTAGCCCAGAAAGCCAGTCTTCTGGATGTTGGCTCTTTCGAGCGGATTCCGTTTGCGAGCGCGGCCCCCGCTTGTCCAACAATCGCCACTAACATGGCAGCAATCACCATAGAACCACCATTCATAACCATTTCATTAATGATGATGGCAATCAGCCAGTAGTGTAATCCCATAATTAACATTAACGAGAAGACTGCTCCCAGTAACATCACCGTCAACACTGGAGCATTAGCTACTAGTGAATTTAATGCCTCCGGCAGATACTCATCAATCCAGGTTCCGACTGGACCAAGTATCATCAATACTAGCGGAACAAGAATCAGTAACGTCAGGAATGGAGCAACCATCCCTTTGGAGAATTTTGGGCTCCATCGTTCAACGACTCTTTCCAAGAAGGCGGCTGCACAGATCGTTAGAATGACCCAGATGGGCGTAGAGTAAAAAGCAGGCTGAGACACAAGTGGCAAACCCAGGAAATGCACCTCTTTTTCCCCTGACATCAGCATGGTCATCTCCGGATAAAACATGAGTCCGCCAATAGATGCTGCAACATAGATATTGCTCTTCAACCGATACGCTGTGCTGATTGCTACCAATATAGGCAGTACATAAAATACACCGTCTCCAATGATCCTGAAGATCGTAAAGGTCTGGCTGTCCATCAACGCAGAAGAGTCCGCAGAACTGTACGTATCCATTAACGCAATAATGGCGACTATAATTTTAATAACAGCGGCTCCGAGAATCGCAGGCATCAAGGGCCTGAATACATCGGATACAAAATGTAAGATCGAGAACCTGTTCTTCTTCGCGTGTCCCGCTTCCTGCAATGCTGTTCCTGTAGATTCCCAAGCGTTCATACCCAGTAACGTATTGTAGATAAGTGAAGATTCATCTCTTATTACCAGACGGCACTGCTCACCTGTTACCCGAATATCTGCTACAACATCTGCGGAGGCAAGAACCGACATGTTCAATTGTGTACTTTCCTTCAGTGCTAGCGTCGTCGTGCCCTTAACGTGTTCTACGAGCTTGATGTTCTCCTTGCCTCCTGCGAGTTTCAACCAATCTTCAATCTGTGTGTCATGCATTATGTACGATCTCCTCATATTACGGTAAACCCGTGTTTTGTGAT
Organism: Paenibacillus sp. FSL H3-0457; assembly: GCF_037981725.1. Taxonomy (NCBI): domain Bacteria; kingdom Bacillati; phylum Bacillota; class Bacilli; order Caryophanales; family Paenibacillaceae; genus Paenibacillus; species Paenibacillus sp. FSL H3-0457. The sequence continues at coordinate 4,992,253 of NZ_CP150283.1, forward strand.
GTGTTATGATCTAATATGCCTCTATCTATATACACATTTCCATGAAAAAACTTCAATAGGATAAAAAAACTAATTTCCCTGACATTTCATGTTCATTTATACAAGGTATATGGACCTATGAAAGTCGAAAGAGCAAAAAAGCCTACTTTTATGTAGGCTCTTATCCATCTGTACTTATGAGTCATACTCTTCATACTCACAACCGACATTCACAGTCATCAGATGACGATGCACGTAAATATACATCCTCATCCTATGACAGTGCCAACATTGCGTTCATATCTTCTTCTGCCGTTGTAATTAACTTTAGACCAAACATATCTACGAGTACATCCAAGACACCTTCCGATATGAACTCAGGCGGTTTTGGTCCAATTCGAATGTCCTGAATCCCGAGGCTGAACAGGCCAAGCAGGATTGCAACTGCTTTTTGCTCAAACCAGGACAAGACAATGCTGACAGGTAACTCGTTCACGGTACAGCCAAAAGCATCCGCCAAAGCCATTGCAATTTTCACCGTAGAACCGGAATTGTTGCATTGACCCAGATCGATATAACGCGGTATACCCGTGTCTCCAACCGTACCATAATCCACATCGTTGAAGCGGAACTTACCACAGGAAGTCGTCAAAATTACAGTATCTTTCGGCAAGGATGTCGCAAGTTCACGATAGTAGTTGCCACCTTTGCCTGGCGCATCACAACCAGCAATAACGAAGAATCGACGGATATGCCCGTCTTTCACCGCTTGAATAATCTCGGGCGCAAGCCCAATCACGGTCTCATGATGATACCCTGTCGTTAAAACTTGCTCCGACTGTACATTAGCCGCAGGCAGAGACAATGCACGTTCAATCAGCGGTGAGAAGTCATGATCCATGATCTTGGCCACACCCTCCAGACCCGCCACTTCGTAGGAGAAAAAGCGGTCTGCATATGTGCCTTTGATCGGCATAACACAGTTCGTCGTTGCAAGAATAGCACCCGGGAATTGTTCGAAAAGTCTTCTTTGATCGTACCAGGCTTTGCCGATATTACCCTTGAGATGGGCGTATTTCTTCAGCGCCGGATAACCGTGCGCAGGCAACATTTCCGAGTGGGTATAGATGTTGATTCCTTTCCCTTCAGTTTGACGAAGCAACTCCTCCAATGCATACAGATTATGTCCCGTCACCACGATGCACTGTCCTTCAATCTGGTTCTGGCTAACCGTAATCGGTTGCGGTACACCAAAGCGATCCGTGTGCGCACGATCCAACACATCCATAATGCGGATTGCTGCATTACCTACCTTCATCGCCATCTCCAGATGTTCCTGTACATTAAAATTCGAGTTCGTTAATGTCATATATAATGCCTCATGTGTAATCCGATCCACCTCAGGATCAGAATATCCCAACTGGCGTGCATGTGTCGCATAAGCAGCGATGCCTTTTAATGCAAAAATCATCGTATCCTGCAAACTTGCGATTGTTTCGTTTTTGCCGCATACCCCTACCACGGTACACCCGCCACTCGGCGTCTGTTCGCATTGATAACAAAACATATGGTTTCCCCTCCAAACTTAGATTAAACGCAGTTCGTTATGTAATAGCGTAACAGACCCTGATATGAGCTAGTGTGATGGTGCACACAGTTTCTGATTCAACATCTATATTTGGTTCTCCAGATTATCATCCAAACTGGAAATAATAACATTCAAAAAAAGGCATATCTCGAATCATTATGAAAAATACTGTGTACAGCTAAAAACGTATAAATCCATAATCTTAAAAAAATACGAAAATGAAACGATTCTAGATTTTGCCCGTAAGGGTAATACACAGAGAAATCTAATATTCAAGGAGCTGGTCAATTGCAACATTACAGACACAGTGCGGAGGAAACCCTTCAGGATGTACAAAGTTCCTCCAAGGGACTCACGACCTCCGAAGCTGCCAAGAGAATTGAAACGGAAGGATATAACGAGTTAAAAGGTAAAGATGCAACACCAGTCTGGAAATTGTTCCTCGAAAATTTCAAAGATCCGATGGTCATCGTGCTGCTGATTGCAGCCGCGGTACAGGTTGTACTTGGACACCTGATTGAATCATTGATCATATTCCTGGTTATTTTGCTCAACGCAGTGATCAGTGTAGTTCAGACCAAAAAAGCCGAGAGTTCGCTTGACGCGCTGAAACAAATGTCTGCACCCGAAGCCAAGGTCATTCGTGACGGGCAGAAAAAGACTATTCCAGCAAGGGAACTCGTTCCCGGTGATATTGTTATGCTGGATGCAGGTGATTATGTCCCGGCAGACGGGCGTATCCTGGAATCAGGAAGGCTGAAAATCAACGAAGGCATGTTGACCGGAGAATCCGAAGCTGCGGAGAAACACGCCGATGCCATTCCGGATGAAGCGCCTATTGGAGATCGTCGCAATATGGCCTTCAGTGGCTCACTCGTCGTATATGGACGGGGCATGCTTGTCATTACAGGTACAGCTCTCAAAACCGAAATCGGCAAAATTGCCGAACTGATTGAAAATGCCGAAGCCAAGAACACACCATTACAGCGCAAGTTGGAATCATTCAGCAAAAAACTGGGCTTTTTCATCCTAGGCTTGTCGATTCTCATCTTTGGCATCGAAGCCGGTCGTGTATGGTTGACCGAAGGTACGGAGAATATCGGGCCTTCCATCGTAAATGCACTGATGTTTGCCGTTGCTGTTGCCGTTGCTGCCATTCCTGAGGCGTTATCCTCCATTGTGACTATCGTATTGTCACTCGGAACAAATAAGATGGCCAAACAACATGCGATCATTCGCAGACTGCCTGCTGTTGAGGCGCTCGGTTCTGCCAGTATCATCTGTACGGATAAAACCGGAACGCTAACTCAGAATAAGATGACTGTCGTGGATTATTACATTCCCCATGGCACCAAGGACGAATTTCCCGATGATCCCGATCAGTGGTCGGAAGAGGAACGGCGTCTGTTACATATTGCAGTGCTCTGCAATGATTCGAATATTAACCAGGAAGGCAAGGAATTGGGTGATCCAACCGAAGTGGCCCTCATTGCCTTCAGCAACCGGGTGAACAAGGATTACAATGAAATCCGTGACCAGTTCCCGCGTGAAGCTGAGCTTCCTTTTGACTCGGATCGAAAGCTCATGAGTACGGTGCATACCTTCGAGGGACAGACGGCTTTGCTGACCAAAGGTGGACCGGATGTGCTGTTCAGTCGCTGTAGTCATGTGTTTATCAACGGTGAGGTTCAGCCCCTCACACCTGAGATTCGCACACAGTTTGAAGAAAAAAATGAGGCCTTCTCTAAACGTGCCTTCCGTGTGCTGGCCTACGCGTACAAAAAATTCGATGATAAAAACCAGGTCACCATTGATGACGAGCATGATCTGACACTGGTTGGTTTGACAGCGATGATTGACCCACCGCGTGAAGCGGTATACGGTTCTATTGAAGAGTCCAAAAAAGCGGGCATTCGCACCATCATGATCACTGGAGATCACAAAACAACGGCTCAGGCGATCGGTGTGGATATCGGCCTTGCCGAACCGGATGACCTCGCCATTACCGGAGCCGAACTGGACAAAATGTCTGATGAAGAGCTGGATCAACAACTCGAACATATCTCGGTTTACGCAAGGGTATCTCCTGAAAACAAAATCCGGATTGTTCGTGCTTGGCAGCGTAAAGGCAAAGTGGCAGCCATGACCGGAGATGGAGTTAATGACGCACCCGCGCTGAAACAAGCCGACATCGGTGTAGCGATGGGTAGCGGAACAGATGTTGCCAAGGATGCGGCTGCCATGATTCTGACGGATGATAACTTTGTCTCCATCGTGAATGCGGTCAGTGTTGGACGGATGGTATTTGATAACATCAAAAAAGCCATCGCATACCTGTTTGCCGGTAACCTCGGCGCGATTATCGCCATTTTGTTTGCCTTGATTGTCGGCTGGGTTAATCCATTTACGGCCCTTCAGCTACTGTTCATCAATCTGGTGAACGACTCCCTGCCTGCCATTGCTTTGGGTACAGAGAAACCCGAGCCAGATGTCATGCGGCGTAAACCCCGTGACATTAACGAAGGCATCTTCGCAGGTGGAACCCTGCAGGCTGTGATTACACGTGGTGTCCTTATTGGTGCGGCTGTTATTGTGTCCCAATATATCGGACTTGGCATCTCGGAGGAAATCAGTGTGGCTATGGCATTCACAACCTTGATTCTGGCACGCAGTCTGCAAACTTTTGCAGCACGTTCCAACACACAGACCATCTTCCAGGTGGGCTTCATGACCAATAAATTCGTGCTTGGCTCCATTCTGGTATGTCTGTGTCTCTATGCAATCACACTGATTCCAGGTGTTCGCGGTGTATTCGCCATCCCGGATACATTCGGCTGGAATGAGTTCATAATTGCAGGCGGACTTGCACTTGTCGCCGTCATTCTGATGGATGTCATCAAGTGGATTCGCAATCGCGGCAAACAAGTTACTGCGGCGTAAGATCTGCAGTTATACCATGCACAAACAGGCGCCCGTTATCGGAGCGCCTGTTTATTTGCATTTTTTCACAAAGACAAAGAGTACACTTCACAGGCATACTGATGATTTCTAGAGCATCCTCACAAAATGTTTAAGCATTAAGTTGATATCTATATACCAACCAACAGATGGACAGGATAAGGATACATAATCCCCGGGATACCGAGGGGATGGTCGCCGACCAGTTAAACTTTTCTTTCCCTTTTGAACCATTTGTTAATCCGGATGCTATTAAAGCTATTCCAACAATTAAACCGATCTGGGCAAACAACAATAAAAATCCTTCTACCATTTAGATTACTCCCTCACATACTCCGCTATCAATTTGAACATCATTAGCGATTAATAAGTCCGTTTTCTGCGTCTAATTACCCTTGTTTGATGCCAAAAGCGATCCAGCGTCCATCGATATCCTCGATCACAAACTCCTTGTTATTATAGTCTGTATGATTGAGGGCACGTACGATTTTCACATCTGCATTGATCAATTCCTGTTGAAGCTCTTCCTGGTTCTGGGTAATAAAATATGCATCATATCCATAACCATATAACTCTCTGTTGGGTATAACTTTCTGTCCATTGCTTTGGGTTAAAATAATCTCGGTAAGATCACGATACAGGCAGATATGAGGTTCCGCGGCATCGAGATATTCGACGACCCGAAAGCCCATCTTTTCTTCATAAAACTGCGCGGTTCGATTCATATCAAGCGTCGGAAATACGCTATGGGACATTAATAATGCATGAGTCATGGGTATACTCTCCTTCATTTTCAACATGCTAATTACTTACATATCTAGTTACCTAACCGCTGATCCATCTGCTTATGTATGTTCAATGATCATTTTAGTTAAATTCAGGAAATCCGTCTATTGTTTATTATTAATATCTTTCTATGCCATCACATCCGAACGAATTATTATGACATTATTGCCATATTATAAATTTCGGTGTAAAATGATATATTGCTTTTCATCAAATATCTATTAAAAGTTCTATCCGAATTCATATTCATACCCAAGACAGGAATGGTACCGTGAAAGATAAAATTGTCATGCCACTCTGGACATGCTGCTTGTTTATCGTTGTGATGAACACCACCATGTTCAATGTTTCTTTGCCAGTCATTATCCATGATCTGCAGATTACCTCGGACCTGGGGTCTTGGATCATCTCAAGTTATTCGATTGGTTACGCCCTGTCGACGGTGATCTACAGCCGATTGTCAGACCGTATCCCGGTACGCAAACTGTTAACGGTCGGGCTTCTGATCCTGGGGTTATCTTCATTGCTGGGGTTGTTCGCGCATAACTTCGCTATCTTGTTACTGACACGTATTCTGCAATCTGCGGGTGCAGGAGTTATGGCCGGGCTGGGCCTCGTCATTGCAAGTCGTTACATCCCGGTGGAACGACGCGGAGCTGCCATCGCGCTGATCTCATCAGGTAGCGCCATGGCTTTTGGACTTGGCCCCATTGTCGGCGGACTCATTAGCGAGTACTGGGGCTGGAACGGACTTTTTGCCATAACCGTGCTTGTCCTGCTCGCCCTGCCTGTATTGCTCTATTTTCTCCCCCGTGAATCCGTCAAAACAGATCAGCCCTTCGATGTGATTGGTGCCATATTAACCGTCATTAACGCCACTACACTTCTGGTCGCGATCACCCAGCAATCCTGGTTCTGGTTTGCCATCGGCGTTATCTCGCTTCTTGCACACCTCCTGTATATTCGGAAAGCGAGTCTTCCGTTTGTGAATCCACAAGTGTTCCAAACGCCAGGATACACCCGGTTAATCCTTATCGGATTCTGCGTGCTGGTGGTGAATCTGGGCAATCTGTTTTTGATGCCGCTTGTGCTTGCTGATCTATATGGGCGCTCTTCGCTCGCCATTGGTTTGCTGATTGCTCCTGGGGCAATCGTCGCAGCATTCTGCACCCGTTTCGTCGGGCGTTGGATCGACCGTTATGGCAATATGCGATTTATGATCATTGGACACATCCTGCTCGCAGCGGTACTTGCCTTATTTATGCTCGGACTGGATCAATCCGCCTTGATCATTACCAGTGGTTATCTCTTTTTCTCACCGGCACTGTCAGCCTCCATGGCTTCACTGAATAATGAAGCGTCACGTGTGCTGCCCAAAGCGCAAATCGGTTCCGGTATGGGCATGTTACAATTGATTCAGTTCTTCGGTGGTTCGGTGTCTGTAGCCGTATGTGGGCTGCTGCTACACAGTATTCCGGGAGTCTCGGTCGAGCAAGCTTATCATGTGGTGTATGCTTGTCTGTTGCTCGTCTGCGTTGTTTCACTCGGGTTGACCGTCTGGCATAGCAGAGCTTCACGCTCAAGCATTAAACCTGTTACATTGGACAATTGATAATTGATGTTTAAAGTTCAGAACAAAAAGGCCCGCGCCAAGCGCGAGCCTTTTTTAGTTTGGAACAGAATGCCGTTTTTTTAAAGTAGATCACTCAATGAACTTGAATTTACCGGTTAATTTCCTGATTTCGTCCTACAGCAGCATGCCAACTATTTACCGTCCAGTGCAAACTTCCAGGCCTCCATGATGCTAATTGGGGCTTTACTACTGCTCTCGCCGTCACCTTCCTGCGTCCAAAGTGGTGGGTAATACGCAAATACTTGTCCTGTCTGGAGCTGAGACATATCCTCTTGCCAGCCTTTCCAGCGAAAGGTCCGATAGAACTGCTCCAGATCACCATTCGCCAGCCAGTTGATGAAACCTGAATATGCCAGTTCTGTCGATTCCCATTCGAGTGTATCCGGTGCAAAATAATAAATGTGTCCCGTGCGGCCATACTTGCCTGTATCCAGTCCGAAGAAACCACCTGCCGCATCATATGCAACGACCATCATACCTTCCAGTACATCTACCCAAGGTTGCTCACTTACACCATTCCAACTGGTGAGACTCCCCGATGTACTGTCACCACCCGCACCAAGCAGCGTGATCCAGCCATGGTCCAGTACAATACCTTCTGTCTCATAAGCAACAGCCCCCAAATAGGATTTGGTGCTTATTTGCAGACGATAAAGGGTATCCTCTCCAGCTTCTTGTTTTGCTGGAACATACACATATGTATTTTGCCCACTATCCAGGAGTTCCTTAAGTTCTTCCCATGCGTGATTCTCCCGATCTACTAATTCAGCTATCGTTAATGTATTCATGAGCAGTCTCCTCGCTGATTTTATAAGAGCATATCATGGGTTATTAACCCGTTCAAATCTGCTATAATCTATCTTCAAAGCTAAATTCAAGGGGGAAACGATTTGATTCGCGTAGTTATACTTATGATTCCGATTCTGATGTTGCTTGTATCCGGTTGTCAGAATCATACATCTGCCATGAAGGAACCCGTTTCTGTTCAAAAGTCTGATCCCCAGGTCATCCATTACATATCACCCCAAGGAAACGACTCGAATAAAGGAACCATTCAATCTCCGTGGAAAACGTTGCAGCACGCAGCCGACCATGCTTCGCCAGGAAGCACGATTTATTTGCGTGAAGGTGTCTATCATCAGAAAGTCAAAATCACCCGGAGCGGTAATTCTTCCGCTAATCCAACCCTATTTTCAAGTTATCCTCAGGAGCAGGTTATCATTGATGGTAAAGGTTTATCTGTCCGGGGCATTGAAGGGTTGATTGAAATTGAAAATGCTAGTTATATCACGATTCAAAATCTCGAAATTCGTAATTTCACAACCACACTTGGGGGCCAAGTTCCAACCGGGATTTATGTCCACGGAGCAGGTGAGCATATTCAGCTGTTAGGCAACACCATACACGCGATCGCTAGTTACGCAACTCCTGAAGGTCCCGATTTGCGGGGCAGGGATGCCCACGGTATTGCCATATATGGCACAGAGCACCCTCAAGCTTTACGCGATATCATCATCAAGGATAATGAATTGTATGATCTTACACTTGGTTCAAGCGAGTCACTCGCAGTCAACGGTAATGTTGATACCTTTGCCATCCAGGACAATATCATCCATGATTCCGATAATATTGGTATTGATCTGATCGGGTACGAGGGTACGTCCGAGGACGACACGTACGATCAGGCTCGGAACGGCATTGTACGAGGAAACGAAGTATACGATATTACGTCCAATAACAATCCCTCCTACGGTACAGACCTACCCAATGATACCAACTCGGCCGGCGGCATCTACGTAGATGGCGGGAAAGATCATATCATCGACCAGAACCGGGTATATCGGAGCGATATCGGAATTGAGATTGCATCAGAGCATGCCGGACGTTCAACCAGCAACATTACCGTGCGTGATAACCTGATTTATTCCAACAGATTGACGGGTATTGCCATGGGAGGTTATGACGAGGAACGAGGAGCTACCGAGGATAGCAAGATTATGTACAATACACTTGTGGGAAATGATACCCTGAATGCAGGCAATGGACAGTTATTCATGCAGTCACGGACAAAGAACAATACATTCATGCGTAACATTCTCGTATCAGGCAGCTCGGAAGTACTAATATACAACGAATATACTAGCAATACCGGCAATGTGTTTGACCATAATGTCTACTACTCACCAGGTGAGCAGGAAGATGCCCTGTGGGTTTGGAAAAATAAAGCCTACTCCGGCATCGCTGCCTACATCAAGGGATCTGGCAATGATGCACACTCCATATATGTGAACCCGGCATTTATGGATGAACCGAGCGAAGATTTTCGTCCTCAGGCGAACTCTCCGGCTAAGGCGTATGGTTACCTTGCTCCGCGATAAATTAACCCTGAGTCTGCCATCTCAACTTAGTCAATCTTTTACATGCAAATAAAAGGAGCCTGTGCATTTGGGATCATCTCCCTCATCATGCACAGGCTCCTTTTGCTTTCTTTTGATGCAATCCAACTCTTAACTTTTTACCATCTGAGCTGCATGTGTCACCCGGTTTCGTCCTCCGGTTTTGGAGGCATACAGGGCGTTGTCCGCTCTTTGGAACAAGGTCTTTTCCGTATCTTCCTCTACTACAGTGGCCGCACCGATACTCACAGTAATGTTATATTCACCCCAATCGGCTGAAGCAACCTGTGAACGATATCGTTCTGCAATACCAATCGCCTGCTCCCCTTCACAATCTGGAAGAATGACAACAAATTCCTCTCCACCGTAACGTGCAACCACATCCGTACTTCGCGATACCGTTTGCAGCAGCCCTGCCAGATTGCCGAGCACCAGATCTCCGATCGGATGTCCGTACGTATCATTAATGCTTTTGAAATGATCAATGTCCACAACGAGAAGGGAGAAATAACGTTGTTTCTCCTGGAACATCATTAAACTTTCAAGCATTTTTTCCTGGAAAAACCTGCGGTTCTTCAATCCTGTCAACAAGTCGGTGGAGGCCAGTGTCTCCAACTGATCATTCACTTTGATTAACGCCTGCTCTTTAATTTTATATTCCTCATGCAGTCGTTCAAGCTCCTTGTTCGCTTCTTGCGTCGCTTGATACAACTCCTGTAGTTTGGTTTTGGTATGCAAAATATCCTTCTCATGTTCAATTCGCTTACGCATGACTACAACGACACAATCTACCACGCTTTCCCCGTTACGTGTCTGACGAACACCGTTAAGCAGAACAGGAACAGCCTGCTGATCACGGGTACGGAACGTGAAGTACATCTCGTCCACATGTCCATATAACTGGATGTAGGGATAGAAATACGTATGGAAAAACACCTTGTTGCTTACCGACATGGTGGATTCAATATGTTGCCCTATGAGCTCATCGCGTTCATATCCAAGCATCGTAAGCATAGTTTGATTAATCGACTGTACGACGCCCGAATCAGAGATAGAGAAGTATCCACAGGGAGCCAGATCTAATTGTATATCCATGGAATAACTGCCTTTCTTCCGCTTTTTATGCGCTCGTTAAATAATCCTTAATCATTCGGATGGTTTCTTCCGGTTGACTTAGATGCGGATAATGTCCCTTGGCCGTCATCTGTTGCAATCGGCTATTCTTCAGATGAGCGTGTAAATAATCCCCTACTTCTACCGGGGCAATACTGTCATCCGAGCACTGAAGAATTAATGTTGGCACAGTTGCCTGCTCCAGATCAATACGACAGTCCGATAAAAACGTCACTTCGGCAAATTGTCTCGCAATATGCGGATCTCTGGAGCAGAAGCTTTTCTCCAACTCTTCCGTCAGCTCTTTCCGTTCCGGATTGTTCATCACAATGGGTGCCAGATAACTCGCCCACCCAATAAAATTCATCTGCATCATCTCAAGTAATTCATCGATATCATTCCGATCGAAACCTCCATAATAATTCGGCAGATCATTCACGTAACGTGGGGAGGGCCCTAACATTATAATTTTTTTGAAATATTTGGGGTTCTGAATCGATGCCAGCATACCAATCATACTACTGACGGAATGCCCGACAAATATGGTGTCCTTTAGTTCGAGCGCTTCCATAACTTCCAGCACATCCTGGGCGTATCCTTGAAGGTTGCTATATTTGATAGCATCATAATAGTTAATTTGAGATTCGCCAGATCCAACATAATCAAACAACACCACTCGGTAGTTCTCCATAAAACCTGGAATAATGTAACGCCACATATCCTGATCACATCCAAAACCATGAGCAAATACAATCGTTTGGCTACCCGAGCCAAGTACCTTAACATTATTTCTTACAAGTATATCAACAGTCACTACATATCACCTCTCCGAGGTAGTATTCACTTGAATCATTTTATCTGATTATTATACCGGAAAATGTTGGGATATGAATTAAAAATAATTAATAACTTCTCTCATCCACCAAAAAATCATGAACCCCTGCTCTGAATACGCGCTTTACAATCTGACTATCGTCAGGTAAAATCAGTTCAACATGTCGCGCGACAGAGATCAATATTACGGAGGAAAACCATGAGTACTTCAACACATAGCTCTACACCTCAGCAACTCTGGGGAAGATCATTCCTATTTATCATGTTAGCCAACGCATTATTGTTTATGGCATTTGAAATGTTGCTTCCCACCTTGCCTTTGTTTGTCTCAAGTCTTGGTGGCGAAGCCTCCCAAATTGGGCTTGTTACCGGCGTATTTATGTTTTCTGCCATCTTGATTCGACCCTTCACTTCTGTTTTAGCAGCTCGAATAGATAAAAAATATCTATTGATTATCGGCATCACTATCTGTGCATTAATGACAGGCGCATACTACCTATCGTCAGGTATTTGGATGATTCTTGTATTTCGAGTGATCCACGGATTCGGATTTGGTTTGGCAACGACATATTTTGCAACGATTGCCACTGAAAACATACCAAGAGATCGCCGGGGAGAAGGTATGGGGTATTTCGGCGTAGGGGAGACGGTCGCTATATCCATCGGTCCTTTGATTGGAACAAGCCTGTTGTTTAGGTACGACTACCAGAGCCTGTTTATGGGAGGTATGTGCATTTTGCTGTTAGCTCTCCTGATGACTGTGTTTGTATCCAGAAAGCCGAAAACAGGAGGTAGTAGCGAGTCTATGCAAACTCATGTCCCTTCGGTGAAACTGATTGAAAAGAAGGTACTTTTCCCTTCCCTTCTCATTATGCTCGTTGGTATTGCAGCCGGTTCAATCATGTCCTTTGTGGCTTTATTTGCTGCCGAAAGAGGGTTTGAGAATATAGCCTGGTATTTCTTCATCGTCGCCATCGCCAGCTTCGCCGTTCGACTGTTCTCGGGGAAAATGTTTGATCGATGGGGACCAGGTTCCGTGTTGTTACCTTCTGCCGTGTTTGCAATCGCGGGGCTACTGGTTCTGATTATCGCCCAGAGTGATGTGCAATTCCTGATCGCCGGCGCGTTATATGGCTTTGGCTTTGGTGCCATATTCCCGGCCATTCAGACCTGGTGTGTGAATCTTGTAGAAGAACATGAGCATGAAAATGCGATGGCTTCCTTCTTTAATTTTTTTGACCTCGGGATTGGTGGTGGCTCGTTGATCCTGGGCGTAGTGGCTTCTGCATTTTCCTATACGGTGGTGTATGCTATCTCTATAGGCATTTTTGTGGTATATATCTTGTTATATTTGGTATACTCCCAAAAACAGCAGAGGTATGCAGCTCGCCAACTGGAGGTAGACATTGAGTAAAAAACGAATCAAGGAAATTGCCATTCAACATTTTAATCGTCTGGGTTACGAGGGGACCAAGATGGCGCAGATTGCCGAAGAGGCAGGCATTCGCAAACAATCCCTGGCTTATCACTATTCATCCAAAAAAGCGTTATTGCTGGAGTTATATGAGGAAGTTGTGCAGGAGGAACAACAGTTTGTACGCCATTTTTTCAGCGAGTCTGTTACCCAAACTCTGGATCAGCAGTTATATGCCTTTTTGCATGAACACAAAAATCGCTTTCTGACTCACCCAAACGTTGCTTTTATGTATATCTTGTCCTTTATCACACCGCTGGAGGTACATGATTTTGTACTGGCCCAGTATCGAACGTACCTCGGGACACTGAAGGAAGAGCTGGCAGCCGTATTTACCAGACATTCCGATATACGCCTGAGTCCGGAAGAAGCCACCTTAGCTTTTGTCACCGTGATGGATGGATTGGATGTACAGCTCGTGTATGAGACACGGCAATCCTATGAACAAGCTTTGGCGATCACCTGGAATGTCTTCTGGTCAGGCATCCAGCGTTAACGAATCGATTATGATGAGACTACACAAATAAGAGGGGCGTCCCGCCAGCCATGTTGATGACTTTTGGGACAACCCCTCTATTTCTTTATTTCACAGTTAGGATCACACGTTGATAATGCTTCAACTGATGCTCTCCATCATCCTGTACTTCGGCAACGATATGAAGGGTATCACCCGATTTGGCATCGTCAGGAACGGTGAATGTCACCGCTTCGGTGTCACTGCCCTGCAATTTTATCGTATCCACCTGCTCATCCTTAGCAAGTTCACGATGTAATCCAAGCTGCAGATCACCCGCCATTTCAGGCTGAACTTTGTTCGGTGTTACTTTGGAATCCTCATAAGTGTCCGCTTCGAAATATCTCCACCACGTATAGGTCAGTTGATCTCCATCCGGGTCTTTACCCTCCGCGTGAAGAGTCACTTCCTCCCCAGGACTAACACTTAGATCCACCCCTTCCTTAATCGTTAAAGACGGATTATGGTTGGCACCTTCGTAAGTGTCTGCAACTGCCCAGTCTGCACGTGCTGCAAAATCATCCTGCACATCGTCAAACCATCTCATCAGAGAGTATTCGGCTTCATAGCGTTTGGTGTAGGGATCGTAATCAAGCACATTGTTTCTAAACAGCTTGTCGTTCACAACTCCAAAGCGTCCACCCCAACCGCCGTAGGAAGGGTCTTCCATACTGCGCAGCCCATTATCGATCAGATAAAAGAAGGATGGAGAATCGCCCTCGGATATAAAATCGTACTTGTCATATTGTGGGTTGTTCTTGAGATACTCAGCACTTCCCCGTTGTTCTTCGGCTAGTTCGCCTTCGATCATTTTACCATCACCCATCGATGCATACATATCCATCAGCTTGCCATGTCCGTTCAGAATATTCTTGACCATCCAGTCGCCATGAAGCTTACTGTTCACTTCTTCGGCATGCATCTTCCATGCATAAGCAAAATGCCAGAAATTCGATTGGTCGTTGAGAATACGGATATCCGGCCAATTCTTCGCAATGTATTCGTTGTAGCTGTCATCCTGATCGAGGATGATGTACAGGACCAGTTTGTCGCTCACTTTTTTGCGAATCGTATCCCACTCGGCCGTATCTTTGTACTGTTCTTCAATCGATTTTAGCGCTCTGGCTGTGGTATTCGTGCCCCCCCATGTCTGAACAATCAGGTCTCGGGAGTCATCATCGAGGAAAAGAGTTTCGAGGAACTCGGAACCTTCGGTTTCCTTCTCCATCTCCCCTTTATCGGAAATATTACCGATCTTGGTCATCGCTCGAAGCTGTTCCGGCTCCGGGTACCCATCCGCATGTTTGGACAAATTTGGGTAAATCTCGCCATAGGCATCGATCATGTCGTACACCCACTGTGTGCCTGTCCAGCGGAAGGGTTTGATCCCCGCTTCCTCGTCTCCAGCATAATGATACACCGAGCTGGTCAGTACAATTCCCGCAAGGTCCATTTCATTCGAATATAAGAGGAAACGAATGACGGAGTTCATATCATCCACTTCACCGTCAGTTGTAATCACTGTTCTGCCTTTGGCAGCTTGGTTGTTTGCAGGTTCCTGGGTTTCATTCTCTGTCTGCTCTGTCGCCTGATTCGGTGTGTCACTCGCGGTTTGTGGCGCTTTGGATGCGCATCCACTAATCACCAGGATGATACTGAGACAACCTGCGGCAAAACCGTTTAACCATTTTCTCTTGTTCATAATGCTCCCCTTTCTTCTGTACAGCGTGATGTTAGTGTTGGGTTGGAAATAAGTACGTCCTCTGTTTTTTCTATCCTTAATATGGACCGTAGAATGCAAAAAAACCCGAACAACATTATGAATGGAACAAAGTCCACACATAGTGATGTTCAGGTTTTGCCTGCCCGAAGCAGTAACAATCCTTATTTGAGTGAAAGTATATCATGTCCACTCATGAATGTAAACGTATTCAAATGTTTTTTGAATTTATCTTTGATATAGTATAATGCTTATAGCCAAGAATTAAACGAATCGGCCTGTTATTATACCAATGTTATTAGGAGGACTCAAACATCATGCAACAACTGGATGCGGCCTTGAGCCGTTTGGTGGAACAGCAGGATTTATATAATGAAGCTTATGGACTTTTCAAAAATCATGATCTGCGTCCCCGCGAACAATATCACCAGCCGGAAGTGGATACACGAATACCTCTTTCTCCAGAACTTCAGTATCTGTACAGTCATTATGAAATGATGGATGCGGATGCGGAAGGTACACTCAAAATGAAAAATGCTGCAGTTGAAATCGGTGATGCCGCACTTATTTCCTTTGTCGCACCTGAACATCTGCTTCGTCAGCAACTGGGGTTCCGCTGGATTGGCATGAATGAACCTTATGAGGAGTCCTCCACTTGGCCAAAAACTCACGTTGTCATCGCAAACTTTAACGATGATCCGTTAATTGTAGATGTGGAAGCACCAAACTCTCCCGTATATGCCGCTTTTACAGGTGGAGAACCAAACCGTGTTGCTGATTCACTATCAGACTTTTTCAGTGCACTAGCCATCCTGATTGAAGCGGCGCGCACCTATGCCGGAGAAGTAAAAGATGAAGAAACCTATGAAACCAAGCCCGAGTATCTGGAGCAAGTGGAACCTTTATTGCAAGATCTGTTGGGAGAAGAATATACCGCTCATCTTTTCGAGTATCTGTCATTTTGTTAAAACGGTGAATTGAAGGAATTGGAGGGGCGTCCATATGATCTATGTAGCCTTGTTGCGGGGCATAAATGTAGGCGGGAACAATAAAATCAATATGAAACAGCTGAAAGAAACGTTTGAACAAGCAGGCATGCTGGATGTCGTTACCTACATCAATTCTGGCAATATTATTTTTGCCGATCATCAGGAACATGCCAATGCGAATGTGGAGATATCCCATGTGTTAGAGCAGGCCATCGCCGCCGATTTTGGCTTACAGATCAGGGTAATGGTGCGGAATATGGATGAAATTCAATCCGTTATTCAGGCGCTGCCAGAAGAATGGGTTAATGATGACACAGCCAAAAGTGATGTGATGTTCCTCTGGGATGAGATCAATGAGCCCTCCGTGCTGGACCAGCTGCCCATCAAACCGGAAATTGGTACACTGATCTATGTTCCCGGAGCGATTTTATATTCAGTCAGCAGAGAAGATGCGTCCAAAAGTGGCATGAACAAGCTTGTGGGTTCCAAAGTCTATGCTTATATGACGGTTAGAAATGTGAATACCACACGTAAGATCTATGCCCTGATGCAAGCAGCAGCAGAGAAATAATACAGACAGGTGGAGATGATGCCACGCAGCTTGTGGCAATTGGAGGTAGTCTAATGAACAGAGCATGGACATTAAACGTCAGCGTCCGATCCGTAGAGCGGGAACCATTCTGGTATGCACCCCAGACTCCCTGGCAGATACAGGGACAAGGTTTTCGAGTGAAATTCTATACCAATAGGGCAATCGACTTGCTTGCTCAAGATCAACTGCTTGTTACCGTTGGTGAGGAAGGTACCGCGAACTGGGCTGCTTTTATCGGAACAGTCGTGGAATGCGAACCAGACTCTCTCCTGCTCTATACAAGTCCTCAGTACGAGGCACAGTTAATGGATATTCGGAGGTTGGAACGTGAATTTTCTCCTTTGGCTTCCATTCTCGGAGCGCAACATGTAATCGAAACTCTGGGCTATTTCCCTCCCTTCCATTATGACGAAATTACGGATGTGCAGCTGGAAACAGTCCAAAATATACAATCCCTCTCTCTTGTGCTAACGCATAATGCTGATAAGGAATGGGAACAGCAGGTGCACTTCCATTTTGAACATATTCAGCAAGAGATGTTCTCCCCTGTGGAGGCATCTAACGTTTGTTTACAGCTAAGTTTCACTAATGCAGCCGATCAGATTCGTGTTAACTTGGATGCCGTATCCGGCTTCTCCGCTACATTCCTATGCAGCACAATTCATATTCAATTCCATTAACCCGGTTATGTAAAAAATCCCTTCATGGGACAACATGACAAAACATCTTTACAGATGTTCTTCCATGCCTATTACCATAAAGGGATAGCTCAACTTCTTCAGCTACACATTTTGCATCTGGTTTAGTCAATCTGAATGCGTCTGCGAGATTGATCATCACCAGGACGTTTTGGAATCTCGAGCTTCAGCACACCTTCTTCCAATTTGGCCTTAATATGCTCCTCATCAATATGATCAACATAGAATCGCCGGATAAATTCGCCGGAACGGCGCTCCTGCCGTATGATTCGATTGGAGTCATCCTTCTGCTCCACTATATCATTGCGTTTGGCACGAATAATCAATTCATTACCTTGAACCTGAATGTCTATGTCCTCTTTGGCAATGCCCGGAAGCTCGGCTTCTACCGAATATTTGTCTTCTTCCTCACGAATGTCAGTCCGGAATGGCTGGGAGCCAGTTCCAAAAGGGGAGAGGAATGAGTTCTCAACCATGTCATTGAAGGATTTCAACATGTGTCCGAACGGGTCTTCATTTCGTTTACGAAACGGAATCAGATCAAACATGAAAATCATCTCCTTTTGTGTGGTTGGTTTATTGGTGTTGCTTACATTGATTATTATAATACCCTTGCAAATAAGGCTCAAAGTCCGTAAAAGACCAAAAAAAACGATTTTCTTTCATCATGGTTCACTATTTTAAAATAGATCCTTTTTTCTTTTATTTTGACCTTATTTGATCTTCTGACTTTGTCTGACTATAACGAATGAATGGGGTCCGTTACAGTATTGGATTCATTCTTCCTCATTCCCAGCATCATGATTGCCAGCAAGACAACCAGAACAGCTACGAGCATAAATGGAACATGTTTGTCCACCTGATAAAGTGTCGTTGTAAGTAAAGGCGTAATGACGGCGGATATCCCCTGAATCGCTGCTACCAATCCCGCTGCACCTCCCTGTTGTTCTTTGCTAACTGCCAGCGAAGCACCTGCCATGAACCCCGGCATCATCAGACCCGAACCCATGCCAAACAGGAAAAACGAGAAATAATACATGGATAACACATTGAAGATCAAAAACAGGATCATGCTTGCGATCAGGAAAAGGGACCCGAACAAAATCATTGGGCGTGGCTTCCATTTCAACCATTTCATCTGAATGACCTGCATGATCAACATCGCTGCTCCAGAGAACATGAGTCCAAACGAAACCATTCGGGCCGTCCCCGCTGAGGATAGAGCCAGTTGATCCTGAAAATAAAATCCCCCGACAACCTGTAGTGTCATGATACCCATCATCGTGACTAAGCCGGCAGCAAGGTACATTCGTAAACCACGTTGGAACGGGTTGACTTTAGGCGGTTCTGCCTGAATGACCGGTTTGGCTGCCGGGATTAACAACAAGGCAATAATAAACGCAGCTATCGCTATAAAAATGCCAAAATAAAGCGGCCAAAGCAGACCGATAAGCGTAAAAGCTCCTGCAATCGCAGGTCCAAATACAAGGCCCAGTCCATTCGCAGCACTGATAATCGCCATTCCACTTCCCCGCTCTTCACCTTCTGTCACATCACCTATATAGGCTTGGGCAGAAGACAGCACCGCCGGAATGAACATGCCGATCAGACTGCGCGTCACAATCAGAAGGGTTAACAGGAGCCCCCCTCCGATCCATGCATTTAATCCCCCGTACAATGCCAGTGCAAATAATGCACAGCTCACAGACATACCTATGAATCCAATCAATATGATGGGTTTTCTTCCTCTTATATCACTCCATCTGCCCCATACCGGAGCCATGACAGCCATCATAATGGACCCAAGCGAGATAATAAGACCGGAATGGCTTTCTTTCATGCCCAACTCGCGAATAAGTGGTGGCATAATGGGTGCAATTAGCATCAGACCCAACATGGCTGCAAATACGCTAAAAAAAATACTTCCTCTGATTCTATTCATGTTTGTACACTCCTCTATATTTCAGTACAGTACCCACTGTACCTGGAGTATACAAGGCTGAGAAAATCCCCACTGCCTCTATACGGAACAATTCACGGCAAGACGGATTTATTAATAAATCTTTTTCATCTCGGAAGGCTTCACGCCGAATTTGCGATAAAATTGCTGCGAAAAGGCACTGACATTGCTGTAACCGACCGCAATCGCGGCCTCGGTGACGTTGTTATTCTGATTGCGCAGCAACTTCATGGCGTTGTCGAGACGAACCTGACGCAAATATTCGAAGACCGTGCTTCCGAAAAGTGCCTTGAATCCTTTTTTTAATTTAAAATCGTTAAGTCCTACTTGTCTGGACAATGCTAGCAAAGAGGGAGGATCTATCATACAGGCCTCCATAATCTCCCGTGCCGTATGTAACTTCCGGATGTCCTCTCTGGAGAGTCCCGCGGGGATTGGCGCCAGATCAAACAGTTGGATCATAAATCGATTCAAGATCTCCAACGCTGTCGCTTCCATCATTAAGGATGATCGATAACTGTTGTTTAATTCCACAATCAAATTGTCGATCATCGTTCGTATCCGGTCATCCAATTGAAATACAATTGGCTTAAACATTTTTCGTCCCAACACCTGATTAAACGCAATCGGCTTAAAACTGCCCAGTTGCGCCGCAGCATAATTGAACAGAGAAACTGGAATCCCCAGCGAAAAAGACGTATACAGCTCCCTTGCCGGAGGATGGAACCACGCTTCGAAATCATGCATAAAAATAAGGGCCCCTTGCCCTATCGATAATGAATAATCCTGACCGGATATATCCACATGTCGCTCTCCTGACAAGGCAAATTGCAATTCCACAATGGGTGTCTCAGACGCAAAATACGTAGGATAAGGCTGATGATATTCAACCTGGGAATATAAAATCTCAATGCCACTGTATGTTGTCACTCTTTTGACCTTACCGCTACCCGCCTTGGGAGAGAGCAGATACGTGTGTTCATCTTGCTGACTGTAAGGTTCCTGGGTCAGGTAATGCTGATATACTACGCCTAATGCATCATCCGTGCGCATGGGTATTCACCTCGCCTATATCTTGATCAGACTTGTCAGTAAAGAAAGTCCGAATTAATTGATAATGATTCTCAATTATAATTTTAGCGTATTTTCTCCCGTTCGACCAGTCTTATATAGTATGAAGGTTCACTTCTGCTTTTTTCTTCATGTGGCAACATCATTTTATACACTAACTTACATATCCAATTTGGAAAAATATCTCTTATTTAACCTTTTACACAAATCGCAGACTTCTCTTACCTTACCTTAACATTAGCTCCCTATACTAAAACAATTGTATAACTCATTACACAAGAAACGATAAAGGGGATCTGGAACATTGAAAAAGAGAAATCAATGGCTCGCCGTTCTGTCGATGACTGCCATTCTTACCGCAGGAGCAACCAGCTACACATCCATGATTCATGCCGCTGACGCAACTAAACCCGCCAACGATCATGTCGTACTGCGCACAGCCATCCAAAATATGCAGGGTACGGTCACATGGAACGGAAGCAGTCGCAGTGTTGATATCCAGATCGCAGATACTAAAGTACAACTTCCTATAGGAACGTCATCAGCCACCATCAACGGTGTGAAAACTCCTTTGGACAGTAAAAGCTACATCACCAAAGGTACAACGTATGTATCTCCCCAAACACTAAAATTAATTACGGATCAACTGATCCTGAAACAAAATAAAACCGGTTTTGAACAGACCGCATCGTTTCAGATGCCTGGAGGAAAAGCAGAAATATCAGCATCTACGCCAGATGGGCAGCGCCTGCTCGTAACCGAAGCGGACAATGGCAGCATTTCCGTACTGGACATTGCTGATCTGAAAAACATCAATGTATTGAAAACGGTCAGCTTCCATGACCTCTCCGCCAAAGCTGAAGTCACAAGCGTAACCGTGTCCAAAGATGGCAAATATGGTCTTGCAGTTATTCGCACAGGGGATACGGACAGTGAAGCAAACAAAGGGTTACTTGCCATTGTGGATCTGACAACCTACAAAACCGTCAAAACGTATGAGCTGGGCATTGGTCCTGACTCGATTGCACTGTCACCTGACGGTCTGCATGCGGTTATAGCGATAGAGGATGAAGAGCTGAATAAAGCTGCGGATGAAATTGACTATGCCAACACCAAACGTCCGGGTAGCATTATGGTTGTATCTTTTGCTGGCGGGAACGTATTGGAGGGTGAGATCACCAACTTGCCAGTATCTCTGGACAATGTAGAAGGCGCCATCTATCCGCATGATCCACAACCAGAGTATGTTGCTATTAGTCCAGATAGTAAAACAGCAGCCATCACGCTACAGGAAAACAATGTCGTTGCCATCGTAGATCTGGAGACAAAAAAAATCAGCTCAATCTTCGCTCTGGGTACCACTTCACATCAAGCAGATCTGAAAGATGATGGTATCGTTCAGTTTAAAGAGACGTTGACCGCTCGTTATGAACCGGATGGGATTGCTTTCTCGGCAGATGGCAAATACCTGCTGACAGCTAATGAAGGGGATTTGGGCAAGAATGAATTTGAGGATGGTGTAAAAGCAGGCGGACGTAATATCGCTGTCTGGGATCTGCAAGGCCAGCGGATGTACGATAGCCAGAACCTCATTGACGAGGCAACAGCTATGGTCGGCTTGTATCCCGATGATCGCAGTCCCAACAAGGGAAGTGAAGTGGAGAATCTGACCGTTGCTACTGTAGAAGGCAAAACGTATGCCGCTGTAGCTTCCGAACGGGCAGATGCCATTTTGTTCTTTGATCTTGCTGATCCGGTCAATCCGGACTACCTGGGTCTGATTCCTACAGCTGGAGAATCACCAGAGGGAATTCATCGTGTTAACGGACGCAGCCTGTTTGTGAGTGCAGATGAAAGTACTGGAACCCTTAGTTTTTTTGCCAAGAAATAGATCAAGTGTCCTTAGTATGTAAAGGCTGAAATGAGCGGTTTCACGTTATATAGAGTAGGTGGGGGCGTAGAGCCCCTATCCTCTCATACTATTGTACGCGCTATTCCACGTACCCACATATAATGCTGCAAAGGTTATCGACGCTTCATATTTTCCAATTCCCGCCTGTTCCGCTCTACTTCCTCTTGTAACACTCGTACTTCCATCCTTAATGCGGATACTTCCTCTTTGACGCCAGACCTTTTCATCCCAAGATAGAAAACCAGATATAATACAAGACCAATCATAATAAAGAAAATTAATAGCGTTATAATACCTGCAATACCAAAATTACTAACTCCATCCATAATGCACGTTTTCCCCTTTCCCATATCTTATTAATTTATATTTACAACAATACCATATTTAAGTATAACGAACATTACAAAAAGCCAAGAGAGCATGCTCCCTTGGCTTTCAATTTATCTATATATACCTTCCTATCCGGTGATCCTTATTCCCAGAAGAAACGACCTGCGAACACTTTTTCCGTCAACAGTTTATACGTTTCTTCAGGCAATTCTTTTTTCATCTTTGCCATAACGGCGTCTTTGCCTTGATTATATTGTGTCGACATGCCAATCTCTGCCGTTGTATTGCTTGCATCCAGACGCATGATTGGGGCTTGAGCATCTTTCGTCCAAGATGTCCATGCCGCTAGATCAGGTGATCCACCCGTACCTGGATTGCCTGTGTACAGGAACTGCTTCAGATATGCTGCCATCGCGGCGGACAACTGATCACGTCCTGGTTTGTTTGTATCGCTAAAGTACCCCTCAGGGAAATAGGCAGCAATTCCGTCTGCGTGTCCTGTATAGAAGTCCATATCCGCACCATGTGGTGCGCCCAGTAACGTGAGCAAACGCTCAGAGATGACCCCAGGTTGTGTGCCCCATGCAAAACGATACGCATATACCGGTGGCTGACCTGCTTCACTGGTCAATTGCTCCGCTACACGCTCTGCATTAAAGCCTGCATAAGCTTCGCTACCATATTTCAACGCAGCAGCATATTGCTCCGCCTTGGTTTTATCGGTAAACAAAGTCTCATCCGTGATGGATGGAGAGAAGTTTGGATCACCGAAGGCAAAACCGGAGAACTCCGTTTCCAGGCTGCCGAGCAATACAGGTACTTTTTTATAATTGCCATTATTGATGGCGTCAAATCCTTCTTTTGGAATCACTGTGCCATCACGGAACAGATGCGGGAATGGGTCCATACGGATTGCGGTTGTACCAAACGCTGTGACCAGCTTGTCCGCAGGCAGTTCACGCAGATAGCTCTCCAGCTGTGCCTGAGATTGCTTGCCAATCCATGCTTTTGCTTCTTCTGCATTAGCCGCTTTCCCCTCTTGCACGAGTAGCTTCACAAGTACATCCTCGGATTTTTGCTCGCCTTCTTCCGGTGATACTGTCGTCAATCCTCCGCTGAAAGCAACTGCTTTTTGATACAATCCTTTGCTAAGTGGCGAGATCAGCGTTGCCAGTACATCACGTGCACCAGCAGATTGTCCGGCCAATGTAACATTGCCTGTATCTCCGCCAAAACCTTCGATATTATCCTGTACCCACTCCAATGCACGGAATGCGTCAAGCAGACCATAGTTACCTGAGTCATCCAGGGCATTCCCTGTTTTCAGCGCTGCATTCTCGAAGAATCCAAGGGCTCCCAAACGGTAATTCACTGAGATGATAATGCTGTTGGTGCTCCGTGCAAGCTGTTCACCTTGAAAATCTTCACCTGATCCGGTCATATTCCCGCCGCCGTGCAGGAACACCATAACCGGAAGTTTCGAACTGATTGTGTCGGGACGCCAGATATTAAGATACAACGAATCTTCGCTTCCCGCTGTAGTCTTGCCGGAGATCTGCAAGCTGTTCGCTGCAAATTCCTTAGCCGATCTCGTTCCTGTCCATGCTGCCGGTTCTTGTGGAGCTTTCCAACGCAGTTCACCAACCGGAGGTGCCGCGTAAGGAACACCGAGCCAGCCGAGCGTGCCATATTGCTCATAGGTCTTGCCATCAATCGCGCCATACTTGGTCTGTTGCACCGTTTGAGGTTGGAACGCTCCAGCTTCTTTATGTTTCAACCAGTTCTGTTCCAAAGTTCCACTGCCATTCTTGAGCTGTATCTGCAAAGCCTGTGCGGTTGCCTCTGCCATCAGGCGATTGGTAAGTTGACTCGCTCCCTTTCCTTGAAGCGCCATGATTCCTTTCCCAGCCGCATAGGTGGAAGCCGCTCCCTGCTCATAATCCATACCTGCTTCATATCCAAGCACCTTCAGCAGCATTTCGGCATAACCTTCCGCTGTAAGTGGTGCATTAGGTTCAAACTTCTCCGTTCCTGTTACGATCTCAGACACATACGGATGCTGCTTCAAGTAACCAACGACCGGTTGTAATACTTTGCCTGCCTGAGCCGCATCGTCATACGTTTCCGATCCCTGATAGGCGAGTGCTTCTTTCTCCAATCCGGACAAACGCAAGTAAAGTACTGCGGCCTGAATGCGTGTAGCCTTTTTGTTCAAATAAGCTGCATTAACGCCTTGACCGCTGCCGCGAATAAGCTCGGATTGGATCAACTTGTCCATCGCTGCTGAAGAAGAAGTTGTTGTGTTCCCTGCTGCATAAGCTGGTAGAGCGGATACACATAACCCCAGAATTGTTGCCACGGCAATCGAACGTTTAATGGTTTTCATGTCATAAATCTCCTCGCTGTCGAATAGTGTGTGATGGGATAAGTTCATTGGAATGTCCATTTGAGTTGCGTATCTAAGAATCAGTATTCCAATGTCTGGATGAGTCTATATCTCTATTTATGAAAAATTAAATCTGCTGCGCTCCTTTCTGCTCGAAATATCTGCTACGGCGCTTGCGGTCATGCCATCAGGCATTTTTTTATATAAAAAAAACCTGAACCGAAGGCAAACAGACATCGCTTTAGCGTGGTCTACTGCCCTCAATTCAGGTTTTGCCTGCAATCAGTAACAACCCTGAGGAATGAGGTTCATTCCATATGAAAATGTAAACGCAATCAATCGTTTGATAACTAAAAAACCAACGAATGAACTGACACAGGTATTGCCCTAAACACGGTTACAATCCTGTTGTTATGGTGATGTTAGCACATAATGTAAGCGTTCGCAATATCTTTTTTTTTATCCATAATCTCACCCATCGTTCTCAGGGTGTTGATGACATCTGGGTCACCGCCCCAGGCTACCGTAATCGTAGGCGCAATTTTCTCATAGGTGCCGATCACTTCCGTGCTTGTATAATCAGGTACGATGATCAGATCTGGCTCTAGATCCGAGACCACTTCTACGTTCCCCGTTCCTGATCCGATATCCGGTACATTAGCCATCTCTTCCGGGTACAGATCCAGTGTTTCCTTGTTGGCACCCGCCGGCTTCATTCCGAGTGGCAACAAATACCCCCCATATGTGATCACAACCGGTTTGGCAGATTGGGCTGGAATCTCAACCGTTCTCCCCGATGCGTCGGTATACATTTTGGTTACAGGCAGTGAAGCATCTTCATTTGCTGTTGACTGTGGATCAGCTCCTCCCCCGCAAGCTGCTAATAGCAGGGATAAACTAAATAATAAACTGACCGCCAAAGTAGGCTTAAAACGAACATTCAAGTCATTCACGCTCCAAGTGTTGTATTGATAATGATTATCGTTATTATCAATATAGCGTTGTGTGAGTTCTCCAGCAATGAACGATTCCGACTTCTTATTAGTACGATTTGAACCTTTAAACAGATGACTGTGCATTTTATATTGAGCAGGAGTTTCTCCCATCATTCGTTTGAAGATTCGGCTAAAGTAGTACAAATCTTTATATCCAACGCTCTCAGCCACATCACGAATCTGAGCCTCTGTCTCTGTTAGCAATACTTTGGCTTGGTTCATCCGGGTTTGGATGACGTATTCCATCGGACTGCAACCGAATTTTCGCTTGAATACCCGTGCCAGATAATGACTGCTGTAATGAAATTGGGCCGCCATATCCTCCATGGACACGGGATGTGCGTAGTGCTCCTGAATGTATGCTGCAATCTGCTCGGCTAATTCTGGAGGATCAGCTACCTGATCACTCGCCTGCTTCCATTGACGAAACTGTTCGTATACAAACTGATACAACAGTCCTGTAACCTGCAACCTGTCCAATTCTTCGCTGCTTGCCCAGCATTCATGCATTCTCTCCATTATGGGAATTAGCAACAGCGGATATGTTGCTGCAAAATAATACTGCTGCGGGGAAAATTCATACTCTTGTTGTACGTTTTCTACTCTCGACGGGTCGGTACCAGTGGAGCTTGGCTGGCGTTTATATAAAATAAGATAATATTCCAAGGGGAGATCCAGACAATGGATATGTATAGTTGTGCCTTTGCCAACATGCAGAACCTGCGTCTGGTTGGACCTGAGCTTTTCTTTACCCAAATGAACAATGGCTTCTCCTCTGACCATCAGCAAAAAAGCATGGGCTGGCAAAACATACGGCTTAATTGCCTGTCCCGGCTTCAAGACCAGATGACGAATGTCCATGAGCTTCACCTGATTTTTATTCCACCACTTAATGGCTTCTGACCATTCTTTCATTACAAACCACCTCAAAGCCGATCATTAGACGAGGGGCATTCCCTAGCCCGATTTTCTCCTTAACATACAAGAGTGGTCCTCATTTTGTCCAGTTCACCTGAATTCCAGCATCCTTCACTAATCGTAAATTTTACATATAGTTAACCCATTTAATACGTTAGTTTAGCAATTGTTGTATACACTTGGTTTGGGATACCAACTATACATATATTCTAGGAGGATGCATTCATGTTAAACCGGTTTAATGTCCGTGCAGCCAAAATGATGCTCGCGGTGACAACAATTGTTACGGCTACACTCGGAGGAAGCAGTGCAGCGTGGGCTGTGGAAGATACCACCTCAACGACATCTGCATCACCGATTAAAAATGTGATTATTCTGATTCCTGACGGTATGGCTAACGATGCTACCGCTCTGGCTCGTTGGTATAAGGGCTCGTCCCTGACACTGGACTCCATGGCAAGCGGCATGGTTCGGACTCACTCCGCCGATGCGCCGATTGCCGACTCAGCTCCTGCCGGAACCGCTTTTGCAACAGGTTATAAATCTCATACCGGATTTGTTGGTGTACTGCCGGACAAGGCTACGATGCCAGGGCAAAAGGCGATTGCGCCTGGAGACGAAAGAAAACCTGTTGCTTCCGTACTGGAAGCATCCAAACTGGCGGGTAAAGCAACTGGCATTGTCGCTACATCCGAGATTATGCACGCCACACCAGCGGATTTCTCCTCTCACTATCCGGACCGTAAAAACTATGATGCACTCAGCAAACAGCAAGTCTACAATGGCATGGATGTTGTGTTGGGTGGAGGTAGCAAATATCTTGAGCCAGCCGGACGTAAAGACGGTGAGAATCTGATTTCGTCCATCAAGGCACTGGGTTACGATTACGTCACTACACCAGCTGCAATGAAAGCATCCGATTCGAACAAGCTATGGGGTATGTTCGCGCCAGCGGGCATGGCTTATAATATGGACCGTGATCCTGCAAAACAGCCAAGCCTTGCCGAGATGACATCCAAAGCCATTGAAGTTCTGTCCAAAGACAAAGACGGCTTTTTCCTGATGGTCGAAGGCAGTAAAGTGGACTGGGCAGCTCACGCCAATGATCCGATTGGCATTATCAGTGACGTGCTGGCTTTTGATGATGCCGTAAAGGTAGCCATGGATTTTGCCAAAGCCGATGGAGAGACTGCCGTTGTGGCTGTTACGGACCATGGTAATGGTGGACTCACCATTGGTAACAACGCAACTTCCGGCACTTATGACAAAGAGCCGTTGTCCACATTTATCGGACCTTTGAAAAAGGCCAAGCTGACAGGCGAGGGCGTTGAAGCGAAGCTGAATGCCAAGCGTACAAACATCAAAGCAGTGATGAAACAATACTATGGCATTACCGATCTGACTTCAGAAGAGATTGCCACCATTAAAGCGGCCGAGCCAGGCAGCCTTAACTATGCAATCGGTCCAATGATCAGCAAACGCGCAGGGATTGGCTGGACAACCGGTGGTCATACAGGTGGAGATGTTGTGCTGTACACGTATGCTCCGAACAATGACCGTCCATTCGGTGTGATTGATAACACGGATGTCGCCAAATATATGGCACGTGTACTGGATCTGGATCTCGACAGCGTGAGCAAACAATTGTTTGTACCTGCCAAACAGGCATTTACAGCCAAAGGCGCGACATACAAACTGGACCTGACGGACGCCAAAAATCCGAAGATCCTCGTTTCAAAAGGTAACACCAAACTGGAACTGCAAATTTACAAAAATATTGCACTGTTAAACGGCAAAAAGACAACTTTGGAGGGTGTCATTGTTTATAACGGTGTAGAGGCATTTGTTCCACAGACGGCCGTTGATCTGATTCAATAATTCGTTAGAATGACCAGAGATTACACCATTTGGCTGCCGAATATTTCGGCAGCTATTTTATTGTTTACTGATAAGGAGTAGGTTCCTGCTAACACCTATCGTATAATGAACGTAACAAAAATACATATGATGCAAGAAAAAGGAGAGATTCACCCATGTTGATCAAATTAAACTGGATCACGCTGAGGGTCAGTAATTTGGAAGCTTCGCTCGGGTTCTATCACGACATGCTCGGACTTACCATTCAGCGCAGATTCGAAAGCCGTGGACGACAGATTGCCATGCTGGGCATGGAAAATGAAGCCAGACTGGAACTGATTGAGGGCAGTGAATCCATTCTTAAACCAGAGGCTGGCGTGTCGATCGGTTATGAGGTGAACTCGCTGGATGAAGCCATGGAACGACTGGCAGAACTGAATATTCCGATTGTGCGTGGCCCCATCCAGCCCAATCCGCATCTGCGGTTTATTTACATTACAGATCCAGATGGCTTTGAGGTGCAACTCGCAGAGCATGTCTAATTAGGCGATTGCGCACAAATGTGCGTATCACAATAACCAGTTGTTAGTGCGTGTTTGCAGTCAACTCAGATGCAAGCTCACACCTACATCGGGCAGCGCAAGCACGTTTTTTGTCTGTTTACAGCTTCATGCGGCGCATCAGCGGCACACCTACGCGATTCAACAACCGATCAAGCAGCAGCCAGCACCAGCGTCTGCCCCATGGAAGGTGGCGCTCATACACAGCCGAATATTCAAAATCCGCCACAGCACCGCGATTGCGCTTGAACTGCGCAGCCCCGGCGCTCTCATGTAACAGATGACCGTTCTCGCGAGCCTGTCCGATCAGACAAGCTGATAACATGCGGTATAGTCCGACGGATTGGGGCACCGCCGTATCGTAACCAAACAGCGGCGTAGTCATGATTCCATTGCGGCAGAAATAGCCCATCACCGCGTCCATGTGCCCCTCCTTTCGCACTCCATAGAGTCTGAGTGTTCCTGATGCCAACGCAGCAGCAATGAACCGCTCAGTAAATTGCGGATTGTGATAGGAGTACTTTTCAAGGTATAACAGCTTGTACAATTCCACAATTCGCGGAATATCTGCATCCGTCATATCTAATTCGGAAACGAATTCGTATCCATGCTTGCCCAATAATTCGTAATCCCGCTTCAACAGCCAACGTGACTTCGAGTTGCCAAAATTCGGATCATGCGCATGGTACAGGTAGATTTGTCGGCTCGGAATTAGTCGACACCCCACTTCCGTTAGCCTCACCGTCAGATCGGGATGAAGTCCAGGGCACAAAGAGCGAAACACAATGACATGTTTAGGGTATCGCTCTTGTACCGCTGTAAGCAAACATTCTGCTTGTTCACCGGACATGGCTGGATACAGATTGGTGGACAACAACCAGTTGTTCACATGCACAACTTTGTTGATTTGCGATTGCTTCATTCCCCAACCTATTAGACTGAGCAGCACAGAAAGACCTTTTTCCAACACAGGCTTCTGCAACATGGTCAATTCCTGCTTGGCGTAACTCACATAATGCGTATATGGCGAACAAACGTAAGCATTATCATACTCTGTATCATTCACCGTCAGCGGAATAACGAGATCATCAATTCGGGCGAGCAACAATGTCGTTTCCACGTTGGACATAAAGCTTTGGGTCCCGTCCAGCATCATAGGTTCCAGATAGACTCTGGCATATCTGCCATCCTCCGTATCGGGCCAGTCCATGTCATTGAACGATTGCTGATCATAAAAACGTACGCGTGCAGCCCTATTATCATTCCTAACCTCATATGTACTGTCATCACAGTCCAATCTATCTTTCATTCCTTTATCCTTCAACCTTCTACTCCCCCATGAGGTTACATCTTCTTTTAACTACTATTTACAGTTTCAGTTCTACGCTCTTCATACTCTACACATCACTGTATAGGAAAAAAATGTCGGCATCAAGCTGTATTCCAGATGAAAAAAGCCCGTTTAGTACGCTAAATACGTACCGACAGGCCCTCAACTATTAATATTAAAGTTTATTCTCAACGGAAGAAGCCTGATGATCCGAGACTAACTCATTCAGGTCTACAATCAGTTGCTCCAATTCTCCAAAGCTCTCTACCATCTTCTGTGTCAGGTTACGTTGTTCTTCCATGCTCGCCAGAATCTCTTCTGTCGCTGCACTGGATTGCTCCGTTACACTCGAAATCTCGGAAACTTCATTCACAACTCTGGTGGAAGATTCCTTCATTGTAGCCGAACTAGTCTCGATATCTGTCGCTTGATTCAACACATGCTGAGAGTTGCTGTTGATCGTACGGAATACTTCTTCTGCTGTATGGACGCTATCTCTTCCTTGTTGTAACGCTAGACGAATACGTTCGAATCGATCTGTCAGTGCCTGCGTCTGTCCTTTTAATCGAGACAGGATGGTTCCGATATCACTTGCGGACTGACCCGAGTTCTCTGCCAACTTGCGAACTTCCTCTGATACAACAGCAAACCCACGTCCATGCTCACCCGCACGAGCGGCTTCAATGGCTGCATTAAGCGCGAGCAGGTTGGTCTGACTCGCAATATCCGCTATGCTGTTCAGCATAAGCGTCATGGATTCACTTTCCTCGTTGAACTTTCGCATGTCACTAGCAGTTGTATTGATCGTTTCATATAGGTCTTGCATTTGGATGTTTAATTGGTCCATCTGTGTGCTTCCTGTTTGTGTGCTCGTTGCCATACTTGCGGACAAGTCTTTCATCTGCTGGGAATACGACGCAACGTCCTTGATATGCTGATCCGACACAGATAAGGATTCCGAAATCTCGGCTACACTGGTCGCCTGGAACTCAACACCTTTTGCAACCTCACTGAACCCAAGCGTCACCTCATTGGTGATAGAGCCGGTCGCATTCACTTTTTCCTTCAATTGATCCGTATAACGTGATAGACCTTCGACCGATTCCTTCACACGCTCCAGCATGGTTTCCACTCTTTGCTTAGAATGCTCCACCTCATTCTGGCGTACTTCACTTTCATGGAAGAGCCTTTGATTCAGCTGGGAGACCAGCATCAGAATGGCCCCCGTGAGAGCGAATAGTCCCACATTAACGATATTGCCTATTAGCTCAACAGAGTCAACGGTATTCATAACAAATAACTGAAGAACACTGTTGACTAGTAATACCGAAAATCCAACCACAAAAAATTTCTTGTTAGGAAATAACAGTAGAACTGCGGTTATAACCAAACTTAAGGCAAAATTGACCGTTCCCCAACCGACATAGACTCCACATATTGTAAGTAATACAGTAATCAGCCATGGAATGAGATGAATATGTTTCTTTTTCGCATTAGCGTATGTAATCCAAACTACAAAGACTAGAGCTACTCCATTGGACACAAGTAACTTCGGCATCGTAAAGGCCAGCCCCATACCAATGGCAATAATAATCCACAAAATGATACCGATTAATTTGTTCCTTTTCCAAATAATTTCGTCCATACGATCCATGCATACCCCGTCCTTTTATGTAGGTTAAATGTAAGTTGTAGGGCCTTTCTGTACTACATCTAGTAGTCTTTGGTCCTGCTTATGTGCAAATCGCAAATACGCAGCGCCTTAGCATAGTACATATTAACTTCATAAGTATGAAACCAGCGCTACTTTATGTATATCGGTATTCAATATTTAAAATGAATATGAAATGTAAAATGATATGTAAGCATATCATTTTACAAATAAAAAAAGGTCTGTCTCATGCGTTATGGCGCACAAGACAGGCCTTTTGGGTCGTGAAAGGATGTGCCGCAGCTCTTACTTTCCGAATACAAGTGTTGTATTGGAGGAGCCTGCATACTTGGTGACGAACTCACGCGCGTAGCTGGCACTTTCTACCTGATAACTGTAATTGGAGCTTGGTCTCCAGTTCGTTTTAGGGGAAGTCGGACTATTAAGCGCTGGTGTACTGCCCGTATCCGTAAACTCACCTTTTCCTTTGTCATCCAGGATGCCGCCCTTTTCAGCACCAGCACCAAAGTAATTGTTTTCGGAATAAATTCGTGCTTTTTCACCAATTGTGATGGCCTGATTAAAGTTATTTGCATAGTTGTTTTTGAGATGGAAGTAACCATATCTTAAAAGTCCAGGACCACGTACATATAAATTTTCAAAATAATTGTTGGACATCGTCACATGAGGTACTCCATTGTAACTGCTGTTACCATCATTCGGATGACCGAGGATGACGCCATACTTATGGTTCGCAAATTTGGAATTGCTAATCGTAATATAATCGGCGCGATCGCCAATATACAGAAGTTTGTCCAGATCACTACCGCCAGAGCTGTAGCTGTGACCAGCAAACGTCACATGATCAATCCAGTAATTGGATCCTGAAGTGATATACATCTGGATATCATCATTGGCATTAATATTGGAAGCGTGTTCAAAAGTCAGATTCTGAAAAATCACATTGCTTGAACTGCTTGTGGATCTGAAATGAATATTCGTTAATGTATGTTTGCCAAAGGAACCTACAAGTGTCTTGTTCGCTCCGAATTCAACCTTTTGCAGCGTGGAGGAAGAAATATTCTGTTCAACGACGACAATCTTGGCTGTAGAGCCCGCCATATGTGTTCTCAAGTCATTGAGATTGCTAACGTAAACCACCTGACCGTTCTTGCCACCTGTCGTAGCTGACTTGGATACACCATTTTCATTCTTGGCACTGCCTGCAAAACCAGTCAACCCGTTCGTACCTGTGTTTGGATAACTGGCCGCACCATATGTAGACGGGGCTGTGGAGACAGTTAACAACAATAGAGTTACAGCGAGTAAAAGCATCGAAAATTTCTTCAAAATTTCACCATCCTTTATAATATTATCCTCAAAGACAACTCGATTATATCGTGTAACTTTGGCTGTGACAATACAAAAATTGCAAAAAGACAACAATTATCATTTTTATGCAACAGCAGATCAGATATAGTGAAAAAACATAAAACCAGGCCATTCGTTCACACAAAATAGAGCCGCTAATTAGCGGCTCTATTAACGAGTACTATGTGATACAACTTGGAACTGGTCTGCCCTCGGATCAGTTCCTAAAGCCTCTGACGAAAACTTATTCGCTTGCGGATAATAATATGTCACGACTTCTGATAGTTGCGGCGGAAGGCGCCAGGTGTGATTCGTTCCAGCTTCTTGAAGATGGCTCCATAATAGCTGGTCGATTCGAAACCGACTTGACGAGCGATATCCTCCATCCCGCGTTGCACATTATCGAGCAGCAGTTCCTTGCTTTTGTTGACTCTTACCTGATTAACATAGCTGATGGGACGAATACCTGTCGTTTTCTTAAACAAATGACAGAAATATTCTGGTGTGACACAGATCAATCCAGCCAGCGTTGGCAAAGTGATCTCTTCAGCATAATGCTGTTCAATATAGTCCAGAACCGGTTTTAATCGCTCATACTGCTGCCCGACCGTATCGCTGCCCTCAACAGATACGCGTTGAATAATCTCTGTCAATAAGGTATAGAGAATGGCGGAGCAGGCGTAATTGCTTAATGTCTGCTCTTGTGGTGTTAAGGCAGCTTGCAGCAACTCCCGCATTCGGGATAGAAGGTATTCAGGTTGTGCAAGCGTGTATACGCATGTGTCGACAATGCCAACGGTTTCAAACAAGCTTGCTGTCCCGTTGCCATCGAAAATGATCCAGTCGACTTCCCAACTGCCGGATAGCGCATAGTATTCGTGCTTCTGTC
The DNA here is from genome assembly GCF_037981725.1 of Paenibacillus sp. FSL H3-0457. Classification (NCBI taxonomy): domain Bacteria; kingdom Bacillati; phylum Bacillota; class Bacilli; order Caryophanales; family Paenibacillaceae; genus Paenibacillus; species Paenibacillus sp. FSL H3-0457. Next base: position 5,026,757 of record NZ_CP150283.1, read on the forward strand.
CAGGGAATAACAGCATGCCCATACCTGGCTTAACAATATGTTCCGTTTCACTGAGCTTGAGCTTACCCACACCGCTGCGGCATTGTATCCACTGATAATCCTCAATGCCTTGGTCTCGGCGGATATGCTCCTGTTCATGATGCAGGCCGATGCCAAGTAAAAAAAAAGGGAGCAGCTTGTCTCGGGAAGATAACACCGGAAAATTACGATTGGGATGAGGCATACGGCTAACTCTCCTAATCTTAATATTGTTATATCATATTAATTATTTAAGATATTCACTCGAATTAATATAACATATAATCGCAATATATTGATAAATAAAGGAGATCACAGGATGACAATTAAGATCGGAATTGATTATTATCCAGAGCAATGGACCCCGGAGTTATGGGAGAAAGATGCCATACTTATGCAACAGACAGGGGTTGCAGTTGTGCGAATGGCGGAGTTCGCCTGGAGCCGAATGGAACCGACTGAGGGGAATTATCAGTTTGAATGGCTGGATGCGGCTATAGAAGTATTCGCTTCGCGTGGTATGGAAATTGTGTTATGCACTCCCACCAATACCCCGCCAAACTGGATGACAACCCGTTATCCGGATGTGCTACCCATGGATGAACAACGCCACATCATTCGGCCAGGTGTGCGTGGACATCGTTGCAACAACAGCCCTTCCTTGAGAATGCTGGGCTCCAAATTTGTGGAAGCGATATCACAGCGCTACGGTAAGCATCCCGCCGTTATTGGCTGGCAAATCGATAACGAGATGCACTACCAGGAATGCCATTGTGATACATGTAATCGTTCGTTTGTCGCTTGGCTGCAAAAGCGTTATTCCAATCTGGAGGAGTTGAACCGGGAGTGGGGTACGGTCGTCTGGAGTGGTGAGTACAGCAGCTGGGCTGAGGTAACAACGCCACTCGGTGCCAGCAAACCGATGAATCCTTCCTATCTTCTGGAGTACAAGCGATTTTGTTCTGACAGCGTAGGCTATCTGCTGGGATGGCAGCTTGAGATTTTACGCCGTAACTGTCCAGGCCAATTTGTGACGCATAACATGTGGCAATATCCGAATAGCCTGGACTATTATGATATGCACAACGAATTGGACTTCGTCTCTGTTGATTATTATCCGAATGAGCTGTATCGCGATTATGGCGATCGGTTTCCGAGGAACGGAGCGCTTACGCTGGACTTGGTTCGCGGCATCAAACGCCGGAATTTCTGGGTAATGGAACAACTCAGCGGGGCACAGGGCGCCTGGATGCCGATTCAGCGCACGCCCTATCCTGGACTGATCCGAGCTCGCTCCTGGCAGACAATCGCTCGCGGTGCGGATATGGTTGTCCATTTCCGCTGGCGGAGTGCTACCGTCGGAGCGGAACAGTTCTGGCATGGGCTGATCGACCACAGCAATGTTTCTGGACGCAGGTTCAGGGAGTTCGCGGAGCTTACTCGCGAGGTGAACCAGTTAGGAGAACTCTTGGCCGACTCAACCATTGTTACCCAGGTTGCTATTCTGCATTCGCATGATCAGCACACAGCGCTTTCCCTTCAGCCGCAGGCGGAAGGGGGAATGCACTACTTAGACAACTTGTCCTCTATGCATAATGCATTTCTGAAAATGGGCGTCGGTACAGACGTTATCAACTGGACTGAGGAGCTCGATGGGTACAAGCTGGTCATTGTCCCTTCCCTCTTCCTGTTAAGTGAAGAAGTAGCACAGCGGCTGGAACGATTCGCAGCCAAGGGTGGTACGGTTGTCCTTACCAATCGGACTGGCGTGAAGAACATGAGGAATGTATGTGAGATGCTGCCTCTGCCGGGGCTACTGGGTGAAGCGGCGGGTGTTGTCGTAAGTGAATATGATGCCATCGGCAACAGTGAGCATCGGATACGGAACGCGGAGGGCAAGACTTTCGCTGCGAAGCAATGGTGTGATCTACTGGAACTGCGAGGTGCAGAGCCGATCGCCTGGTTTGACAACGACTTTTACGAGGGTGTACCGGCGGTTACTATCAATAAGTTTGGTGAAGGTGAAGTGTATTATGTCGGCACTTGGCCGGAGCCATCGTATTTCTATCAGTTGTTTGAAGGCATATTGAAGGAAAAGGATTTGGCGCCCAAAATCCAGTTGCCGGAAGGTGTCGAGCTGTCGATTCGAACGAAGGGGGAGCAAAACTTCCTGTTTCTGATCAATTTGACGAATGAGCAACGAGAGATTACGCTGGACGTTCCTTATCGCAGCTTGTTGACCAGCGAGAGGTTGGATCAGAAGTTGACCCTTCCAGCTCTGGGAGTAGATATTTTAACTGTATAAGATCAGCCGTTTTCATATTTAAAAAGGGATGTCTCACAAGGCTTACGACCTTGAGGGACATCCCTTCTTTGCTTTCACTAACACCTAATCTGAATAAGAGTATTGCCAGTTAGTTCATCTTATTTGATTTTGATTTCCAGTTCATCATTCTTGGCTTCCTGCAAATCATCATAGACCTTACCAGTTTTCCCACGAAGTTTTAATACCATCGATTCCGGATTGTCCAGCAGATTGCTGCTGAAAGTATACATCATTCCATCTTCCGATCCGCTTCCAAATATCGTGGATAAGTTGGTCTGCTTCCCGTCTTTAGAGGTGGTTACAATCTCGATAGGCTGAACGACCTCACTGATCAGCAACTTCGTTTTGTAATCGATCTCTTGATCCGGCTCATAAACAAGCCTAACCCGAGTTACAAGAGGAGATACCTCAACTTCGGACAACATGACCTCATAACCTCCAACGGTAAAGGTCCGATTAACGTTGATGATTTCCGTTTTGGGGATAGAGAATTTGGGATCCAGTGCAAAAGAAAGATTCATTTTTTTGGAATATTTATATTTCCGTTCCTTTTCCCCTTTTTCTGAATTTCCCACCACATCTGGAACAACGGAAGAAAGCTGGAACTGAAGATTCACTTGCTCAGGGAGCGGTTTATTTCGATTACGCTCAATTGTATTCCGGCCATAAATGGTATGCTTATCCTTCGAAAAATGCATACCTCCTATATTTCCGTTATCAAGGACATAACCTGTTCTTGCATCCGTCATCTTGGTATTGACTATCGAATAAATCTCTTGCGAAGCATCCGTTCTGGCGGTATACAATACCGTTATCCTGTTCTCATCTGCCAGAACCGCATTCACGGTAAACTGATATATGCCCGATGTAACCGTCCGATCCACGAGTTGCACATAATCATGATTTAGCGTTGAAGTAATCGTGGCACTATCCATATCCGAAGTTAGCAGGCCACGAAAGGGCTCTAGTACACCCCAATGGGTGACAGGCTCAGTATATGTTGCCGGTTGTTGCCCATAGTTTCCAAGCGGGCCCGTAAGAAACCAACCTGCAGCAAGGACCGTGACCAGCACTGCCGTAATCCATTTGACACGAACGATCCTACCTGATCGTCTTGTTCTGGCCTTTGCGATACCACGTTGAATCGCAGCAGTCGTGTCCGCCGGATTCCACTGCTGTTTCTCTCTTTTCACCTGATATGCGTCTGCAAGAAGTGCTTTCTCCTCCGGGTTAGTGGTCATGCCAATCCCTCCTGTTCTTCATCAACTTGCGCAACTGCTGGAGTCCCTTGTGCTGCCAGGTCTTGATCGTCCCTTCTGGTTTGCCAAGGATCGAGGCAATATCCGTCAGTGTCATGTCGTTATAATATTTCAGCAGTAGTACATGGCGATATTTCGGTTTCACCTTTTGCAAAAGAGATTCCATAGCGATTCGATTATCGTCAACACTAATCATCCAAGATGCCGGAATGCTGTCCTCCATATCCTCCTTCGCCAGAGGTGTCGCCCGCTTGCGGCGCCTCTGTTCATCGATGCAGACATAGATGAGAATCCGAATGATCCACGACTTGAACGCCTTCTCATTATTCAGCGTACGACGTTTGATCCAAGCCCGGCACGTCATCTCCTGCACAGCTTCCAGCGCATCTTGCCGGTTACGCAGGTAGCTATAGGCAATAGAAATGAGCGTATCTTGATGTTCCATAATGGATTGCACAAATGCCGTCTCGTCTTCGGTCTGCACATAGATCCTCTGGTTTATCTCTGCTTTTGTTTCCACCCCGCATCCCTCCTTCTCTCTCTTTCTGTGGTATAAGACGGGTGAGTGAAGCAAACGGTTTTTATTCATCAAAAAAAGCTCCGCCATCATCATGAGGGAGCTTGATTACATAGCACTTCGGCCGCCTGTATACTGAATTACGCACAAGCATGAACAATTCAAGATCAACTAACTTACAAATTGCCGGTGACTTCGATCCCGTCGGCCAATTGCAGATGGTTTCTCACCCAAGCTATGAACCGATTCAAAAAAATCCGTAATTCAGGCTCTGCAACCACCTGTTGATCCAGCTCTGATAAAATCCCCACCCACACTTCCTTCGTAATCGGATTATCCCAGCAGGGATCAAGTACCTTCATCTCTTCTCCAGTTCGCGGGTCAGTTAAGGGAAATACACGATCCAATGCAGGACAAATATAGTCAAAGTCTTCATTATATATGAACAGCATGTCTTCCATCTCTACTTCAACCGATTCTTCTATGTATAAAGGGGATAAAACAAAACCCACATTCCGCTGTGGACCTTGATACTGATATATGAGCGCAGGAATTGTTCTCTTTGATTTTTTAGCCATATGCTCCTCCTGTTTCAGGCAAATCTTCTACCCATCAGAGTTCAAACCAGATTAAACCACCATCAACCCGCCTGGTTTCTTGCTCCATCTGATGCATCCAGCTCCGCGCCTCTTCACCCCAGATATGAAACAAACAGTAGATATACGAATCCCCATCGACAATCTCTTCTAACCCGGAAGCTTTTTCTATCCACACTTCAAGGGCTCTAGGCCAGGAAGGATCTTCACGTTTCAATACAAAGCCGTTGGCTTGGTGTTCCAAACTATACACTTCGGTAAATTTTAATGAAATTGTCAAACGCTTCACGACTTCAGGTAAAATCGCAGGCTCCGTTGCTCTAATCCCATATTCCCAGCCCATATGTACAACCTCCTTCAGACTTCGTTCGCTCCAGATTGTTGCTTTTGTTCATGCATTTGATGGATCGAACGATTCAACCACAACTCGTACCAGTCCAGAAAATGTAATCGATTCGTATTGCCCCAATACTGATCAGGATAGATTCCATTGCGGTTAGCCCGGTCATCAACCCAGATCTCTCCGTAGGAGGCTCCCTTAACAATCAGATTCATGGAGATGCCACAGCCAAAATCACTGATGCGCAGCATGCCTGCCGACCATTTTGGATCAAAATATTCATGTTCCAGCGCTTCCCATTCCTCTTCTTCCTTGCTATCATCGAACCAGTCATAGTTCCAGTTCCATGCTTCCGTGAATTGGAAAGGGTCCGAGATCGCGTTCAGCTCATCATTATAACCCAGCACAGCGTATACGCCGTCATCCGGGTTTTCCAGACCATAATAAGGTCCTGTACCACCCGTTCCCATATGAAGAAGCCATACCTTATAGTCCTCCGGCAACTCAATTCGCCATTTCTGTTCAAATTGCGTAATATCCTCCTGCGTCCATACAGGTGCCATTTCATATTCATGGTTTTCTGCACCAAACAGCTCCAGATCCGGGTCCAGACTTCGGAGAGTGATCAACTTTTCACGCATACGCTCCAGTTGCACTTTGTACATGGCTTCCCTACCTCCCTTCTTTACTCTGTTACGTTTGTTCGACGGGGTACCCGCGTTGCTGCAACTCACCCAGTGTGGCTGCCACATCTCGCTCAGGACACAACTGCTTAATCAGTCTGGCGGTCACCGGTTTTCCTTCATATACTTCAGCTACGGCTTCCAACGGCAGATCCGGCAAGTCATAGTACCCTTTGGCCCAATCAGCGTAATCATCCGAGTTTTTTTCCAAATATCCCAGCAAAAATTCTGCGCCACCTCTGGCGTCCACTTTGTCTTCCTCGGCCATCGCCAGCTGAATCCAGTTACCAACCTTCCATGGCAAGTCGTTCCCTTCCTGCCATAGGCAAAAGGTCACATCCTCCAGATCCAATGTTTCCTCCTGATCTCGCAGTACAGCCATCAAGGCCTCCGGCACTTCATCGTACATGCCCGGATAGATTTCTCCGTCCTCACGAGCATGTGGGCTCAAGGGTGACTCATGATCAAATCCTTTGATCAACGTGCCTGAGTTCGTAAACAAGACATGCAGATGATCACCTGCGCCGTTATTGATGTTTCCCCATGCCAGACCTGGCTGAATTTTATCTTCATAATGATGAACGCGTAGCCATTCTTCCTCCGAAAAAATGATATCCAAAGCAGCGAGTATTCTCATCCGTTTACGCAGGGCATCTGCATTCATCATCGTTATCTCGTTCCATTCCTGCATATGAATCCCTCCTGTTCGTATATGTACACTATATCCGGATTAATTCATCCAGCGTGTTATTTCCCTGAATACTTGGTGTCATGACAATGGTGATCCGACTGGCTTCTCTGGAGACGATACACGCATAATTTCCCGGCTTTAACTGAAACAGAACCCCTTCACACGTCTCATCCGGCTCCAATTCACCGCCAGTGACATCATCCGCCGCTCCCAGATAGTGCCCAGACGGAACTTGCAGATGATACACCTTTTCCCGTTCCGCTGCGTGATCTGGATCTGAATCCTCCTCCACATCCTCCAGGCTCCATTCCACCTCATACACTCCATCCGCACCCAGATTCAAGAACAGACAATGACCTGCATTCACCTCAGCCAGCTCATCCACTGGAATGGACCACCAGTCCGAAGTATCCTCAAGCCGATGTTTTAACGCTGCCAGATCATACAGGCACAATGTTGCCGTATCTGTAACCATTTGAAATGTTCCTCTCATATTCACCCGTCCCTTCTGTCTGATCCAAGTCTGACCTCAGAAATATATTCCATCATTATATCAAGCCTGATACACGTGTAAAAGGAACCCACGGACCATCTCTGCTTGCGCAACTCTTCATTTCTCGCTCCAAATGGTCGATATAAGCATAACTGACTTTTTTTGAACCTGATGGAGGAAGCCAAGCCATGTCAATTAACAATAGAAAAGAACCCTTTCGATACACATTGAAGGAACCGATCCACTTTGAGATCTATATTCTCAGCATCAACGGGGTTAACGCACCAGCCAAGCCCATTCAGGCTGAACTCTGTGACATCAGTCGATCCGGCTGTCAGCTGTCATTTCCGCTATCCCTTCCTGTAGAGAATAACGATATTCGGATTGGAATGAATATGCTGCTTTTTGAAGACCCTCTATATATGGAAGGCACTCTCCGCTGGGGTCAAGAAAAAAATACCTCATGGCACTATGGGGTTCAACTCGAAATGCAGGATGGGAACCAGGACCGTCTCTCTAGAGAGATGCGAATGCTTGCAGGACAAGGCAAAATCATTGTGAAATAGTTAAATAGCCTTAAAACCTGTAACAAAAACAAAAAAACAGCCCAATCAAATTGGACTGTCGCAAGATGAAACTCTTTATGCCGCTTTACTAACTGTCGCTGGTTGTTCCATTTTGGACCAGTTCACGGTTTTTTCAAGAACCAGTGAAACCAATACCCCTATGACGAGACCATTACTTATGATCGGAATGAGGTACATGGGCAAAGTTTGAAAGGCCTCCGCAGGAATATTCATGACCGCAACTCCCGTGAGGACCGGCAACGCTACACGATAGATCGTTTTAGAATTAAACGTCGTACCTTCAAGCGTTCTAAGTGCCGTGCCAAACATCTGAAGATAAGCCACGAACAAAACCGCACTGCCGACGCTTGGTGGTATTTGTGCAAAAAATGCTGTCACTGAAGGTGTAAGACCTATCACACATAACATCCCCGCTCCAATAATCAAGGCAGCACGACGCAGAATGCGAGTACTCTCCAGGAACCCGATCGATGATGCAAATAAACCAAAGGGCAGCACACCTACACAGGCTGACAACATCGTGAACAGACCCGTTAGCGCATAGGAATGCCTATACTGACGACTTGTTGTTTCTGTCCGGTATAGTTTCTCAACTGTGCTTAATGTGGTGATCGAATTCGTCATGTTCACCAGTCCCACGAAAAATGCAGTAATGACAATACCCGGTTCCCATCTGGGCGCTCCCCACGGAAACAGTTCGAGACCAGCCGGGGCCTGATTCGGCTGTCCGCTATGTTGTCCAGGAAACAATAGACTATAAGCGATCCAGCCTGCCACAATCCCAATCAGGATCGCGTAGTTCCCCAGTTTCCCCCTACCCTTTAATTGAATCCATGCCACCAAAAATGCAATGACAACAGACAATGCGGCAACAGGCAGATTGAAGCGGCCAAACTCCGTATATCCAATCATACCTTTGAAAAAATTCATGGTTAATTGAATCGTCATTAGAAACAACATGGCACTCTTCACCATGGGTGTAAACAGCTTTTGCAGCACTTGCGCCGCTCCCAGCCAGCCCAGAATCACCATCGTTAATCCCGCTAACAGAAAACCTGTAGCCAGTCCACCGCCAATACGCTCCAGACTCATACCGGCCGATGAAGCAGATACCGTCAAACTTAGCGTCAATCCCCACCATAACCCTGACGGACCATCCATAATCGCATATCGATGACCAAATACGGCTTGAAGAATACACACTGCTCCGGTAAGGATAAATGCGTGCTGCATGGAGGCAGCGATGGCATCCGGAGACAGATGAAAATTATGTCCAATGGATAGCGGAACAACAACGGTATTGGTAAACAGGAAGAAAAACCACTGTATACCTGCCAAAATCAGTGAAGATACGTCCTTCATATTCTTTTGTAAAAAATGCTCTTGATGTCTGTTCATTCGTTTGGAATATCCTTTCACTGTTCTGTATCATAAATGTATAGCCTTTTCAGACTTGGGTTAATAGTCGTTCCATCTCGGTATACCGATGCCGGTTCGCATGTGCAAGCGGTGTAATCCCGTCCCGATCCGCAATCTTTGGATCTGCACCATATTGTAAAAGCAAGGCAACAATCTGCTGGTGACGCGGCCCACCATCTCCCAAAATGACCGCTTCCAGCAAGGCTGTCCACCCCAGGTTGTTGATATGGTTCACATCCACATCACTGCGTGTCAGCAGAAGCTCCACAATGTCCACATGGCCCCGATCCGCTGCTGGGATAAGAGCTGTGCCGCCAAAACGATTCGTTAACCTCGTATCTGCACCTGCTGTAATCGCCAATTCGACCATGTCATACATACCCTCAGCACTCGCGTATAACAGCAGGTTGTCCAATCGTGCATCCCGAAGATTAATGTCGGCTCCGGCGTCCACTAACATCCTTGCCGTGTCTATCTTGTTACCGTGCACCGCTGCCAGCAGAGGTGTCCGCCCCAATGTATCCCGTTCGTTCAACCGGTTACCCTGTTGTGTGATAAATCGAATGACCTCATCGGTATGGCCCGCTTGAGCAGCATCATGTATTGTTCTAACCACGTTGTTTTATCCTCCAATTCAAGGTCTTTCTCATGCAGTAATATGGCAGTAATATTCATATAGAAACCAAACCCTGTTAGTCAGGTATGCAAATCTAATGTATGGTAACATAAGATCGTAGTATATTAAAAATACATGTTTTGTTGCCTTTCCATACGAATTACATATACATTGCAGGCGAAGGAGAACAACCACTTGGATATCAAACAATGTCGCTATTTCATTGCCATTGCTGAGGAGAAACAGATTACAGCAGCAGCTCGAAGACTTCACATGGCTCAGCCACCCCTAAGCCAGCAGCTTAAGTTAATGGAAGAAGAGCTTGGCGTGATTCTATTTGAACGCAAAGGACGTATGATGGAACTAACGCAGGCGGGTCGCAGCTTCTATGATTATGCGGTTACCTTGACCAAATATATGGAGGAAGCTGTAATGGAGATGCAAAGTTTCCGTCACGGCATACGGGGCAAACTCGCCATCGGCATCAATACCATATCGGATCGCCTGATCCCGCAAGCACTGCAACAGTTTCGCACCACCCACCCACAGGTTACTTATAAAATTCAACAAAATGAATCTGCGCAATTATGCCGATTGCTGGAAGATGGCAAAGTTGAACTTGCCTGTGTACGCATGCCTGTCCAGACTGAACGTTATGAGGTGCTGCATCTGCCACAGGAACCCCTTTTCTACATTTCTTCAACACCGCTCGATAGTCCGACAGAGATGGGGCCAGGAGTGGAGATGGGGACTTATTTTGAGCAGCTTACAGGTATCCCTCTACTGCTTCCAAGCACAGAAGGACTCGGTATGTTCGAGCTAATTTTGGACAAGTTTCGGGAGCATCAGGTTACCCCCTCCATCATGGGTGAGTGCTCAGACATTAATATGTTACTCGAGCTGGTCCGACTCGGCTTCGCCAGTTCCATCGTGCCTCACACGGTACTACAGCTATATCACGAGCACCCATTCCACGTATATCGCATCCAGGATCAGCATTCCACGGTCGGTTCGGCGCTGGTCTGGCTGCAGAACCGTTATCTGTCCAAGCCTGCACAACACTTTGTGCAACTGGTGCAGGGTATGCTTCCCGTGTAAAAGGCTATAAGCAAAAAAACAGCAGCTTTACCGGATTACATTCCAGTGAAGCTGCTGTTTCATTTTTATGGTTAAGCTTTAGCTGTGAACAACAAGTCTTTTTCTTTGATCGTAGTGCGACCAGCAGACTCAATCGACTCATACTGATGCATATTTGTAATAATGACTGGTGTAATCGTTGTGTAACCGGCTTTTTCGATCTGTTCCCGGTCAAACTCCATCAGTACATCACCTACAGCAACCTTCGCACCTGCTTGAACTTTAGGAGAGAAGAATTGACCTTTCAACTTCACGGTATCAATCCCGATATGAATCAACATTTCTGCGCCTGTATCACTTACCAGACCAATGGCATGTCCACTCTTCGATAACGAGAACACGGTTCCGTTGATCGGAGATACGACGCGGCCTTCAGATGGTTGAATTGCGAATCCTTTACCCATAATCTCTTCAGAGAACGCAGGGTCTGGAACTTCGCTCAGCGGTTTAACTTCACCTGTGATCGGGCTGAATACTTGCTCATCTTGCGCTTTTGCTTCTTCAGTTACAGCAGCAGAAGTTGTTGCTGCTGGTGTTGCCGGCACAGCTGCTGGTGCAGCTACTGGCTCCGATGCATTTTCTTCTTGGAAGCCCAAGATATACGTAATGATTGCTGCCGCTACGATGGCAATCAAACCACCAACCAAAGCATAAATCAATGTGCTAATTGCTGGACTGACAAATGCCGCAATACTCGGCAGACCTGCAAGTCCTGTAATAACATACGATTTAACATTGAAGATTCCCATGAATGCACCAGCAATAGCACCCCCGCTGAGAGCTGCGATAAATGGTTTTTTGAACTTCATGTTGATACCATACATCGCTGGTTCCGTGATCCCCATAATAGCCGTAAGACCTGTGGAATAGGCCAGGGATTTGGTTTTGCTATTTCTCGATCTGAGACCTACACCAAATGCTGCACCACCTTGTGCCAAGTTAGCTGCAAACATCAGTGGAATAATAAAGTCGTAACCCAGTGTTGTCATTGAACCAACAACGATTGGCAGCAACGCATAGTGCATACCTGTAATGATCAGCAGTGACATCGTACCACCAATCAGGATACTTGCGAAGATGGACATGTTATCGAACAACCATGAAATACCACCGGACAAACCATTACCAAGAACCGTACCCAATGGACCTACTGTCATCAACGTCAGTGGAACCATAATTAACAAGGTAACTGTTGGAACAATGAGTAACTTAAGTGAAGCATGTATAACACGATCAACGGCTTTCTCTACATATGAAGCAATCCAAACGGCCAGAACAATTGGAATAACTGTAGAAGAATACGTTGCCGCTATGACTGTAATCCCCATAAAGGATGAGTTATGACCATCGGCCAGCAATGCTGTAATGGTCGGGTGCATAATGCCCGCAGCAAGCGCCGCGGCAATATACATATTACTACCCAGCTTACGTGCAGCACTGATCGCCAGAATGATTGGCAGGAAGTAGAAGGCACCGTCACCAATTGCCGACAAAATGATATAGGTTGAACTAGTATTGGACAACCATCCAAGTGCGACAAGGATAGCCACGATCCCTTTGATCATACCTGCACCTGTAATCGCAGGCAGGATTGGTGTAAACATACCTGAGATGAAGTCGAACAACGCACTTATCGGATTTCTCTTTTTCTTTTCTCCAGTTGAAGCGCTTGAGGTTGCATTATCTGCGTTTGGTGATTTGGACATGTTGCCAACGAGTGCGTTATACACGATAGGCACATCGTTACCGATGATAACCTGGAACTGTCCACCGTTCTCCATAACGCCCATAACGCCTGGTGTATTTTTTAGCGTCGCTTTGTCCGCTTTTTGGTTGTCATTCAGGTTAAATCTGAGTCTTGTCATACAGTGTGTGACTTGATCGATATTCTCTTCGCCACCAACAAGCTTCAAAATATCCTTGGACAATTGTTGTTTATCCATTGTGTTTTGCTCCTTTTATGTGTAATGAAGGTTAAAAAAAAACCTAAACACTGAATAATGACAAAGCAGAAAAGCTTATCATTATTCAACGTTTAGGTTTTGCCTTTTTAGCAGTAACAATCCCAACTTTATTCAATTGTTTGTTCATTTCTGACAATTCGTTCAATATGAATGGTCAGATACAGTATTTCTTCCTTGGACAACACCCGATTATAGATCTTACGCGTATAGTCACTGATCCTTACTGCACATGCATGTGCTTCCGGATACTGCTTGCTCACCAAGTCATGAAGCGGATTATCTACTTCTTTATCTTCAATCGCCGTTCCTTGCAACACACGTTGGGCAAAGAACTTCAGATGAGTTAAAAACCGATAATAACTCAATGAATCTTCATCAAGTTCAATCACAAAGCTACGTCTTACGATGTTAAGTATGTCCTTAACGATGTTCGTAATACTGATCGTTTCCCTCATCTCACCGTTCATCTGGGCATTAACCAGATGCATTGCAATGAATGCGCATTCGTCTTCGGGTAGCAGGACACCTAATGTTTCCTCAATAATCTGTAGCGCCTTGAGTCCAATGGCATATTCCTTCCGGTACATGCGCTTGATCTCCCAGAACAATGCGTTACGGATCTGCAATCCTTGACGATGTCGATCAATGGCAAAATGAATATGATCCGTCAGTGAAATGTAGATGCTCTCATGCAGCTTCTCACCTAACACCGTCTCGGCATAACGGATAATCTCATCCGAGCACTCGACATATTCAACCGGGATATCAGACAGAAGCGTTTTGAGTTTCTGTGATACTTCCTTACTTTCAAGCGAGAATATTTTTTCGACGAGACTCTCGTCAATCGATTCACCAGTATGCTTTTTGAAGGCAATTCCACGTCCCATAACGACCAGTTCGTTTCCTCCCGGATCAATTACGGTAACTACGTTGTTGTTCAGCACCTTCTCAATTTTCATTTCTCCACATCACCTTGCACCGTCAAAGTAGTAAAAGGCAAAACCAAAGCAGGTCACGAAATATGCCCCGCCTCTGGTTTTGCCTGATTGAACAGTAACAATCCAGTATTCATTAGCCTTAGGCCAATCTTACCATATAATTATCCATATGACAATGTTTTTGTGAAAGCGGTTAATGTGCGTTAATGTGACATCAAAAGGTGCTTGCACAACTATGCTTATAGAACTAGTATTTACTCGTTGTTGTTCTTAAGACTTGCGCCATTTGTACTAATAACTTCCTTGTACCAATGGAATGATTTTTTCTTGTAACGATCCAATGTTCCTGAACCGTCATTGTTGCGGTCTACATAGATGAAACCATAACGTTTCTTCATCTCTGCTGTTGAAGCACTTACCAGGTCAATACAGCCCCATGACGTATAACCCATCACTTCTACGCCATCCTCAAGAGCTTCGCCAACCTGTACCAGATGGTCATTCAAGTATTGAATACGGTAATCATCGTTCACCGTTTTATTTCCATTTTCGTCCGTAATCAGCTCATCGACTGCGCCCAGACCATTTTCGACAATAAACAATGGTTTTTGATAACGGTCCCAGTATTTGTTCAAGGTTACGCGCAGTCCTTGCGGATCGATCTGCCAGCCCCACTCACTCGCTTTCAGATAAGGGTTTTGCACACCTGCGAACAGGTTTCCTTTGCCTTCGATACGTTTCTCGGGATCACCAGTCTCACAGATACTTACATAATAACTGAACGAGATAAAGTCTACGGTATGCTTCAGAATTTCAGCATCGCCATCTTCAAACTTAATATTGATATTATTCGCTTTGAAATAACGATTAATGTATTTCGGATAATAACCACGTGCATGGATATCAGCAAAGATATCATTGCGTTGTTCCGCATGCATCGCTGCAACCACATCATCCGGATTCGGAGTCAACGGATACGTAGGCATACTCAGTACCATACAGCCGATTTTGGCTTCAGGCATAATTTCATGTCCCAGTTTTACAGCTAACGCACTGGCTACCAATTCATGATGGATCGCTTGGTACAGATCCTGTTTGGACAGTTCTGCTTTTGGCGTATAGATGCCGCCACTCATGAATGGCTCTTCCAGAATGGAGTTGATTTCGTTGAACGTCAGCCAGTATTTAACTTTGCCTTTGAAACGGTTGAAAAGAACTGTTACATAACGCTCGTAGAAATCGATCATTTTACGGTTAACCCAGCCATCATATGTTTTGGACAAATGCAGCGGTGTCTCATAGTGAGAGATCGTTACGAGTGGTTCAATCCCGTATTTGTGGCACTCATCGAACAGGTCATCGTAGAATTGCAGACCCTTCTCATTTGGCTCCAATTCATCACCTTTAGGGAAGATACGGGACCAAGCGATTGATGTACGGAACACTTTGAAGCCCATTTCAGCAAACAGTTTAACATCCTCTTTGTAGCGGTTGTAGAAATCGATACCGATCAGTTTCAGGTTATCTTCTGTAGGTGCTTCCGTTCTAGGCGTTGTAATCCCGTGTGGCATTACATCTTGAACAGACAGACCTTTGCCATCTGTATTATAAGCTCCTTCAAGTTGGTTGGCTGCTACAGCGCCGCCCCATAGGAAGTCTTTCGGAAATGGTGTAGTCATATCAATCATTCCTCTCATTATTTATCATTATTAAGTTGGTTATTGAACTTAGTTTGTTGGCAATTGTTCCAATCGTTGCAGAATCAGCTCCAGCTGAGCACCTGTAACCGACTTCGATGAATCAAATTGATCTTTGGACATACCGGACATAATACCGGCTTTGGCACTATTTTGAACGGCTTCATAAGCCCAATGCTTATCATTCAAATCCTTGAACAATACTACAGTTGACTCGTCTGCATCATTCCAGCCGCGACTCGTCAAAATATGGTCTACGATCACTGCCATCTGTGCACGTGTTACTTCCTCTCCCGAGGCAAATATCTGATTGCTGACACCTTTCATCAATCCTGCCTTGGTCACTGTTGCGATGGCCTGACGAGCCCATTCAGGAGCAGAATCTGTGTACGGGTAAGCAGATTCGGATACTTCAGGAAGATTTAACTTGTCGGCAAGCACGAGGGCGATCTGCGCTCTTGTCACAGGCTCAGTTGGTTTTGTTCCATGCTCTATGTTACCTCCATCCTGTTCCCCTGAAGTCCCTTTGCTTAGTTGGAACAGGTCGGCAAGTACTTCTTTGTTGTCAAAAGCCGGTACCCATGACCAATGCTTCATGCCACCGTACAGTCTTTGGCTATCCATGTATGCATCGTCATACAGCGTCATATTGACATGCTTGGCTCCAAGCTCAGTCAAAGCCTGATAAGCCAAAGAGCTTGTCCGGCTGTCAGTGGTTGGATCATTTTTGGCATGCATAATCCATACTGGGACATCCACAATATCTTTCAGTTCTTTTTTGAATGCTTCTACAGATCCGGTGTAATCCGCTACCGTATCCTTGGCCGCTACAATAATCGCTCCAGCAAACAGATCGGGATATTGTGTCAAGAAACGGAAGGCACCACCACCGCCACTGGAAACACCAGACAGATAGATCCGATTCGGATCAACTTCACCTTCAGCAACCAGCTTCTGAATCAACTCATACTGCGCCACGAAGTACGCCTGCATCTGGGCCAGTTGCTCCGGGTTATCATAGATTTTGAAGCTGTAATTCTCAGGATACTGTACGGCCAGTACGGAAGTATCATACCCCGATTCCGTCCAGACTACAGCTCCACGATTTGCAGTAAGATGGCTGCGCCCGTCCGTACCAACTTCGCCACCACCATGGAGCCATACCATGAGCGGCTTCGGTTCTTCGGACGTGCTTCGTTTCAGTTGATAGAACAAGTTCGCACCATTACTGCCTGTAAATTGTCCTTTTTCAAACTCATCGACCGTACGCGTTTTGACTACATTTACATTTTTATCGTCAAAAGAAAGTTCAGGATACGCCTTGCTTGTGACTGCAAATGCTGACTTAAATCCACCTGGATATTTAAAAGGCTTTACCGCCATATGGATGGTATGATCCGTAATTGTCAATTTTATTCCGTCATCTTCATACTCATTTTGTATGATCTCTTCCGCTTCATTTAAAGGATAGCCATCATAATTGCCAGTAATTTCGAAGTCTGAAGCTTTCAGATTCTGATATTTCTCCGGATTCGCTACAGTAATGTCAAAGGACTCTACCATCTCTCCAGGATCACCAACATAGGTATTGGCCTGGATTCGAGTAACCTGGGTGCTTTCCGCACCAACGGTTGCTGGCCAGATCACACTCAGACTTAGTGTCAGGGCAAGCATCCATCCCATACTTTTTGTGTTCATACTCCATCTTTTCAAAAGATATCCCTCCATATGTAATGTTTGCAGCACATAAAAAAGCGGACAAACGCTAATCAGCAGGCCCTCAGGAACATTAAATTCCATTAAACACTAACTGTTATATCAGGTTTGCCCGCTCAGAAAACGTGAGAACTACAGTTGCTCACCATTACTGGAGATTACGTTTTTGTACCATTCGAATGAATCCTTTTTGGAACGTTTGAGTGTTCCGTTACCTTCGTCATCCAGATCCACGTAGATGAAACCATAACGTTTGGACATTTCGGAAGTGGACATGCTCACAAGGTCAATCGGGCCCCATGCTGTAAATCCAATCAGATCAACGCCATCTTTGATGGCTTCTTTCATTTGTTCGATGTGTTTTTTCAGGTAATCCACACGATAGGAGTCATGGATCGAACCGTCTTCTTCAACACGGTCATATGCACCCAGACCATTTTCTACGATGAACAATGGTTTCTGGTAACGATCCCAGAAGTTGTTCAAGGTTACGCGCAGACCGATCGGATCGATCTCCCAGCCCCAGTCGGATGCTTCCAGATAAGGGTTTTTCACGCCGCCAGTCAGGTTACCCGATGTTTCTTCCTTGTCTGCAGATGCAGATTTGGTTACGGACATGTAGTAGCTGAAGGAGATGAAATCAACGGTATTGTTCAGCAAGATCTCGTCATCGCCTGCTTCTTTTTGGATCACGATGTCGTTTTCTTCAAAATAACGAGCCATGTAGTTCGGGTATTTACCACGAGCATGCATGTCCGTGAAGAAGAGGTTAATCTGATTCTCGTGTTGAGCCAGACGAACATCTACCGGATTACATGTTGCTGCATAAGTTTCCATACGAGCAAGCATACAACCCACTTGGGAACCAGGCATAATCTCGTGAGCAAGCTTCGTTACCAATGCACTTGCTACAAATTGGTGATGCAGCGCTTGATAAGTGGTTTGCAGTTTGTTGTCCACTTTATCGATCAGAATGCCGCCGCCAGTGTATGGGCTGAACAGCATTACGTTAATTTCATTAAACGTCAGCCAGTATTTCACTTTATTTTTATAACGGTTGAACACCGTTTCTGCATACCGAACATAGTGCTGGATTACTTCACGGCCAGCCCAGCCGTTATATTTTTGCGTCAAGCCAAGCGGTGTCTCATAGTGAGACAATGTAACGAGCGGCTCGATGCCATATTTCAACAATTCGTCAAATACTTCATCATAGAATTTCAAGCCTGCTTCATTCGGCTCTTGATCATAACCGTTCGGGAAAATACGTGCCCAGTGAATGGACAAACGGAATACTTTGAAGCCCATTTCAGCGAACAATGCAATATCTTCTCTAAAGTGATGGTAGAAATCGATACCAAAACGTTTCGGGAAACGTTCTTCAAATTTGCCGGAGAGGATCTCTTCGATTCGGGAAGAGGATATTTCCATAGCATGTCCGCCTGTACGCTTCTCTTTGGGAACATGAGCGATCATGTCCGCTGTGGAGAGGCCTTTGCCGTCCTTATCGAATGCACCCTCCAATTGATTGGCAGCTGTAGCGCCGCCCCATAGGAAGTTTTCGGGGAATCCTTTTTTTGCCGTGGTCATGAACAACAACCTCTTTTCGAAATTTATTTTGGTTTTTCCAGGTGAAAAATGGTGTGATTTAGAGCAGAAAACAAGAAAAACCTAAACTCAAGGTAAAATAGCACCAAAAAAAGGAGCTTTCATTTCACCATCAGTTTAGGTTTTGCCTGTCTTCACAGTTACAATCCATCAAAAGATGTTATTGCATATTCTGTTGTGTTTGCTCTTGTAATGTAAGCGTAACATATCTATTTTGCAAAATCAACTTCACTGGATCAACTGATCGTTCGCACACCTCTTTATCGGAGAAATTAACGTGGCATACGCATAATGGCTGCCCTTAATGCCTGCGCTCCCTCCTCCGTTTCCAGGTAAGCGGCGGGACTTTGGTCCCCTAAAGCCGGGATATCTTTCGCTATCCATTCAAAAGCGTACTCCCCCACTTTAAATAGATACCTTTCATACTCATGTAATTTCACTCCCTGGATTGCAATTAATAACACCGAAGTCCTATCTGACACAATTCATCCTTAAGCCGCTTGAATCCGTTTCTGTAACAGGTAGACTTAATTTTAAATGTTTTTCGGGGGAAAGAACAGTCAAGGAGGATTCAATAATGACTCAGGAAGAAAACACATCCGGTTGGGATGCGATTGATCAATCCATGCGTGAATTGTATGGGGAACAAGAGCCAAAACACTACGGCACTGCCCTTCCATATATTCTTGGAGGTCCCGATCCACTCGATGGCATTAGCGTTTATGAGGTGAACACACCTATGCCTCACTGGCATTTTGTTACCTACGGTTTCTCAGAATTATATGAAAAAGAGATGCATGATGCATCCAAAAGCGGGTATGGATTTGAAATCACCTTTCGTCTTACACGCAGTGAAGCAGAGACTGATCCGCCAGCCTGGGCGCTGAATCTGTTACAGAATGTAGGACGATACGTGTTCAACAGCGGAAATATCTTTCAGCCAGGAGATTACATGGACGCCAGTGGCCCCATCTGTCTGGAATCCGATACTTTGCTGACTGCTCTCTCGTTTATTGAAGATCCGGACCTACCCGCGATCTCAACGCCTAATGGTTCAGTGCAATTTATTCAGATGGTTGGCATTACAGGTCGGGAACTGGAAATGATTCAAAGTTGGAATGCTCGTGGCTTCCTGTCTGCCTCCTCCATGTTCATGCCCAAATATGTGACGGATCTGATGAGAAATTCGTACGCAGATATTCCTTCGGTTATACAAGCGGTTGAGGATGGAATGGAACAGGACGGGTCCAGCACAGCGTTTTTATTCATACAACAACTGGCTTGGGAATCTCCTCGCAAAAAATTGCTGCAAAAATCGGTTCCGGCCAAACTCCAGCTTGGAGCCAAACAAGCCGTATTAGTTGGCACCATCCTTCGTAGCCGAATTTCGAAAGGTGCCTCTCTATCCTTGATCGGACCGGATACTAATATTCTGTTCGAAGCAGGAGAACATCCAGCCGTATTGGAGTCGGACAGACAAGTTACCCTGACGGTGAACAAACAAATTGTTGATGAGCTGGCAGAGAACCTTCGCCCGTTTGAAGGGACATTTGAGATAACTTCATTGGATCATATTATCGTTCAAATTGTTAGAACAGAAATCAAGGACCAAGAAGGACACGTCATTCAAACGATTGGATGAGAACTGTGCAGCAAGGAGGAAACAACATGCCTGCCATTACATTTGCCTCACGACACGAAGAGTCTCCGACTTGCTCGCATGCAGCAGGAACGGCTCCGTTCGACTATTTACCAAAACCCAGTCTGGACAGGCTTCGTAAAATCAATCATTTCCTGATTCATGCATTCCAGAACAGTATCTCGGTTATCCAAGAGAATTTAACGGGCACTTATCTGTTTCTACTCACAGATAGCAACGGTGTGCTCCTCTCGATGAATTACAGTTCAGATCTTAAAGCTGTAGTAGAAGATTCCCCCATTCGTCCGGGCATGTTCTTCACTGCACAGAGCTGTGGAGTTAACGCCATATCTGTAACGATGGACAGCAACGAGCCTGTAGTGCTGCTGCCCGAGCAGCATGAAAGTCCTTATTTTCAAAGCTGGCATTGTTACGCCGCACCTCTGTTCATGGGATCGCAACATGTAGGTTATCTGGATGTGTCCACCATTAATGCAGATATGCAAGGTGAACTGATCGCCATTGCCAAGCTAATTCCAGCGTACATGCAGAACTGTTATCAGAGTCAACAGACTGCTGAAGTGTGCGACAAACCGGCGGTGGAGTTCACCGAGCGTCAGTTAACCATTCTGGAGATGATAGCCGGAGGCCTCACGGTAAAAGCCATTGCTTTGAAATTAAAGATCAAGGAATGCACCGTGAATCATCACAAAAAAGTGATTTTTAACAAATTAGGTGTGCAATCCAGCACAGAAGCTGTTTCAATTGCCAGCCGAATGTCTTATGTATAGAAGACCCCTATAGATTCCTATAGGTAGTATATGAGAACGTTTGTGCTACAATTTAGGAAGCAGGCAACATGTAGAGAGAGAAACAAACACACACATTTCAGGAGGGTAATATGACAATTCCAAAAAAAGCTTCTTTATTCGCCATGCTCATTATGATTATGCTGGTTGCAGCCGCTTGCGGTGACAAAGCAGATAACACAGCCCCAACAGAAGAGCCTACCCCGACAGAAACAACGACAGGTACTGATTCTGATACAGCCAATACAGAAGAAACAGAGAACACAGAACCAGCAAGCGAAGAGTCCAAGGAAACTGATAATTCACAAGACGTTGAGCTGGGGACTACGGAAAAAGGTTCTTACACCAATGACTATTTTGGCGTATCTCTGAAATTTCCGGAAGCTTGGGAGTTCCAGGATGCTGCAGGCATGAATGAGCTGACAAGTGCTTCATCCGAAGCGATTGCTGGTGATGATGAAACAAAGAAAAAACAAATTGAATTGTCTCAGACCAAAACATTGAATCTGCTTATGGCTTCAAAGTATCCATTAGATGCAGGCCAAGTTGGTCCTTCCGCAATTGCGGTTGCTGAGAAAGTAAGCTTGTTGCAAGGCATTCGTACAGGTAAAGACTACCTGGAAGCAACCAAAAAATTCATGGTGGATAGCCAGTTCCCTTACGATTATAAGGAAATGACAACGGAAACCATCGGTGGTAAAGAGATGGATCTGATGCAAATCACGATGGATCCAGGTGACGGTTCAACCGTTACTCAAGATTACTATAGTACAATTATTGAAGGATATGCTTTCAACTTCATATTCACTTACGTGGATGATAAGACCAAAGCCGAGATTGATACCATCAAGAAATCGGTTCAATTCAAATAATCGCTTTCGATTACTGCCATTATACGAAGAACATATAACTCAACCCCGATAACGATCTGTAGAGATCATCGTCGGGGTTCTTTTGTCGATGAAACAGACTATATATTGCACTATCTAACTAGATATGGCTACCCAGTGCCCTTCCGTGACTTCTACCCACTTGGAATGTTCCAGATTATAACGGTCCTCTACTTCAACATTTTCTCTTGTTGTTTCTTTCACAACATGTCTCTTTTTCTTCGCTTCTACCGCCGGATCAGGCACGGGAATAGCAGATAGCAAAGCCTTGGTGTAGGCATGTTGCGGGTTGGAATAGAGTTCTTCACTCTCGGCCAGCTCTACAATTTTTCCGTTATACATCACCGCCACTCGATCACTGATATGTTTAACCATGGACAAGTCATGCGCGATGAAGAGATATGTCAATCCGAGTCGCTGCTGCAACTCTTCAAGCAATTGTACGATCTGAGCCTGTATCGACACATCCAGTGCAGACAATGGCTCATCACATACGATGAATTCAGGTTCCACAGCCAGAGCTCGTGCAATACCGATCCGCTGTCTCTGCCCACCCGAGAATTCATGTGGATAACGCTGCGCATGGGTGGGATCAAGACCCACCATCTCCAGCAATTCCTCCACACGCTTTTCCCGCTGAGCGGCAGTGCCTGCAAGTTGATGAATATCAAGCGCTTCTCCAATGATATCCATAATCCTCATTTTGGGATTCAGAGATGCATAGGGGTCTTGGAAGATGATTTGCATATGTCTACGCATCGTTTTCATCTCCGAAGCCGACAAACGATTGAGCGGGACTCCTTTAAACAGTACATCTCCACCTGTTGGCTCATGCAATCGCAGAATCGCACGGCCCGTGGTTGATTTTCCGCTACCGGATTCCCCTACAACGCCGAGTGTCTCTCCTTGACGAATATGGAAACTGATATCATTAACCGCCTTTAAGGTGTTACCTTTGCCCAGATTAAAATGTTGTCTGAGTGATTTCACCTCAAGCAACGGCTGATCGTCTTCCAGATCTCTCGGGACCAACGATACCGGTTTGGGCTTTTTCTTCTGATCCAGACGTGGTAATGCATTCAGAAGTCTGATCGTATACGGGTGTTTGGGATTAGCAAAAATCTCTGTTGTTGTCCCGGTTTCCACAATCTGTCCTTCTTTCATAACAACAACCCGATCACACATGCCTGCTACTACGCCCAAATCATGCGTGATCAGGATAATCGATGTGCCCAGTTGGTCCTGCATATCTTTCATCAAATTAAGAATTTGTGCCTGAATCGTAACGTCAAGTGCGGTTGTCGGCTCATCGGCAATGAGTAATTCAGGACGACAAGCAAGTGCAATACCGATCATGACCCGCTGGCGCATGCCTCCGGAGAATTCGTGTGGATATTGGTTGTAGCGTATTTCACTACGAGTTATCCCCACCCGCTCCATCATGGCAATCGCCTGTTTCTTGGCTTCCCTTTTTGACACCTTCTGATGTTTGATTAGACTTTCGGAGATCTGTTTACCCACTTTAATAGTCGGATTAAGAGAACTCATCGGGTCCTGAAAGATCATGCCAATATCACGCCCACGAATGCTCTCCATCTCTTTCTGCGTTTTATTCGCCAGATCGACCCCTTTGAACAGAATCTCTCCATTTTTCATCTGTGAAGGCGGCGATGCAAGAAGCCTCATAATGGAACGTGCGGTTACACTCTTGCCACTACCCGATTCGCCTACAATGCCTAGTGTCTCTCCTTTGCGCACTTCAAAACTCACCTCTCGTACTGCATGAAACTCACTCTCTCCAGAATGAAAAGAGACCGATAGATCATTAACTTTCAATAAAGGTTCCATGTTATCACCAGCTCTCATCCGTATTTCACATTCACTTATCTCATATGTATACCATTTAATTCCTTGACAATTGTTTAGACCCTAAATAATATATACTATATCAATCGGAATAATGCAATTTAAACCTGAATGAAAGGAGGCACGCTTGGTTTGAATCTTGCAGAAAGCAGCAGACTCTCGCGGTTGGTGCACAATTTAAGTTTTATTTATGGCAAAATGCTGCTTCATCCTTCCTACCGATATGTTCTGTTCATTCTTGGATTACCGATCAATCTGGTCGTGTTTCTAATATGGCGTTCGAATCGAAAAAATGACGGCTGGGTAGCCGCCAGGCAGACGGCTGAGCAAGAACTGCTCGCTTCTTCCTATCGGAACAAGATGAAGTTGGAAGTCGAAGAACAGCTACGACGCAAACATCGTTTTTTCCAGCAGCAGGTCAGTGAGGAAGAATTCAGACGTCAGACCGAGGAATGGTTGGAAGAAACGGTTCAGAAAGAGTTGAAGGAGCGGACTTCTCGCATACTTCAGGAACAGGGAAGTCAACCTCTTACAATGGCCGATACATTCCACACCCTTATCGACAAACCGTGGTTTTTCGCGATATCCATTATTCCTGGCTGTTTGATGTATGGCATCCTCTTTTTGTATGGAAATCCTTATCTAAAGTACATATTTGAAAGAATACTGATGACGGTATTTGTCATTCTGGGCGTAGCCACACTCGTATTTACGATTTTGTATCTGTCTCCGTTCAACCCGGCAGCTAACATTCTCGGAGAGACAGCAACGCAGGAACAGATTGCAGCATTCAATCAGGTGTATGGCTTGGATCAGCCTTATCTTACACAGCTCTGGAACAATATTAAGGGAGTTGCTCTCTTCGATCTTGGCAAGTCTTTTGCAGGAAATGAAGACGTAACAGCAACGATTGCAAGAAAGTTTCCAATTACATTGACGCTGGCGGTCATCTCCCTGCTGCTAGCACTCGTCATCGCATTGCCCATCGGTATCATCTCAGCGATTAAGCCTAATTCATGGTTCGATTATACGTTTATGTTCATCGCTCTGATTGGATTATCGATCCCGAATTTCTGGCAAGGACTTATTTTCATTCTGAACTTTTCGATCAAATTACAGTGGCTTCCCGCCACCTTCAACCCGCAGAACTGGCTGTCGATCATTATGCCAACCATTGTGCTGGGCACAGGACTTACGGCTGCGGTGGCCCGGATGACCCGGTCTTCTACACTGGAAGTCATTCATGAGGATTATGTGATGACCGCCCGCGCCAAGGGGTTAAGCGAACGTCAGGTCATGCTGAAACACGCTGTACGTAATGCATTGATTCCAATCGTAACTGTGGTTGGGCTTCAATTCGGAGCCATGCTTGGCGGGGCAGCAGTGACGGAGAAAGTGTTTAATATCAGCGGTCTCGGCAGTTATATTGTGGATAAACAATTTATCCCCGATATTCCGAGTATCATGGGCGGAGTAATCTACACAGCAATTACGATCTCCATTATCAATGTAGCGGTTGATCTGCTGTACGCTTTTATTGATCCAAGAGTGCGCTCCAAGATGAAACAATATTAAAGTGTGTGTTGAACTACCTCTTAAAGCAGGTGTATTATGACAAACTCGTCCTTAACACAAGAAATGCGTTTCCGGCTTAAGTCTTCTCGAGAATACAGTCAGGCGAGCTTCGCCTGGATCACGTCTCTTCTCTTGACTGCCTTGTTGCTGTTCAACAGTTATGACTGGAGTGGGCAGACGTTCAAACCATTTCTGCTAACAATACTTGGGATCTATGTATTCTTTACACTGGTCCAAAGTGTCATCACCCTTCGGATTCGAAAAGACTTGATCCGTACGGGTACGATCTCTACTTTGACCCGCAGGTTAGCCTGGGTTCAACTGCTTGCTATCCTTTCTGGCAATATATTTATCGTAACGGCAGCCTTTCATCTGATTCGAAAAGCCAGGAATGTGGAGTATACCTTTGCGGTGTATATGCTGTTAACCCAGCTGTTCGTCATCGGTGTATCTGCGTTAAATGTTTTCAAACCTTATGTGGCTGATAACTTTTTGCCAGCCATGGCGGTGCTCATATTTATTCTGGTCATCGACCTGGTCGTACTGATTATCGTATCCCGATATAACGCGACCTCTATCCTCCCTCGCTGGATGATCGGTGTCAGTGTAGTGCTGATTCTGACCTCGATCACAGGCAATGTATTTGCTCTATTGCTCGGCATCTCCATTATTGGGCGTATTCGCAGACAGGGGAAACAAAAATCAAACTTCTGGAATGATCTGTGGGAGCGACTTGCTCCAAATATGACTGCGATGTCCGGTTTGTTTTTTATCATTTTTCTGTTCTCGATATCGATTTGCAGCTTTTTCACCTTTGACTACAGCATGGCTGTGGAAAATAACTACTCTGCGCTGCTTCAACCGCCTTCCCTTGCGTATCCGTTGGGAACGGACGACTTCGGACGATGTTTATTTTCCCGGATTGTATTTGGTGCCCGGATCTCCTTAATCGTAGGTTGCATGTCGACCATCATTCCTGTGTTGATCGGTGGAGTCCTCGGAGCATTCTCCGGTTTCTACGGAAGGCATACGGATAACATCATTATGCGGCTGCTGGATATTCTCTATGCGATTCCAGGAATTCTGCTCGCCATTGCCATTATTGCGGCGTTTGGAGCCAATACGGTCAATCTTATTCTGGCGCTGAGTCTGGGTTCGATCCCAACTTACGCCCGTACCATGAGAGCCAGTGTGCTCTATGTATCTACTTTTGAATTTGTGGAAGCTGCACGTGCACTGGGGTACAACAATCGTACGATTATTTTCAAACACATTATTCCCAACTCCCTTGCGCCCATGATTATCAAGTCCACACTCACGATTGGTGGAGCGGTTATCGCTACCAGCAGTTTGAGTTATCTGGGACTCGGCGTGGAGCCGCATATTCCGGAATGGGGTAACATTCTGAAGCTCGGCAGTACATACCTGGAGACCCACTCTTATCTGGCGATTTATCCAGGCTTGGCTATTATTCTGCTGGTTCTTTCGTTTAACTTTCTCGGTGACGGTCTGCGTGATGCGCTTGATCCCAAGCTGGAAAAGGCATAAAAGATTCGTCATTGAAATGAATGATATAGAAAAAAAGAAATCACACATCACACATTCAAGATATGGAGGGTAATCCCATGAAAAAACGTACACTGATCTCATTACTATTAATTCTCGTCATTGTGATTTCCGGTTGCAGTGTAAAAACGAAAACCGAATCCCAGGCGGAGACCACACCAGCGGATACAACAGAAACTGCACAAAAACCGGCTGACATTGAACTGCTCGCCATGAGTTCTTCCGAAAATGATGTAAACATTGTGCGCGACCAGCTGACTAAAAACGGCTTCAATGTGAAACTGAACCTGCAGCCGGATTATGGTAGCTTCAAATCCCAGCAGGATGCAGGGAATTATGACATTGCCTTGTCCAGCTGGACAACGGTAACGGGAAATCCCGATTATGCGGTACGTTCCCTTTTCAAAACAGGTGGAGATTACAGTATCCTTGCCGATGGGGAACTTGATAAACTCATCGATCAGGCAGCTACTCAAACTCCAGATGAGTACAAAGACACGTACAAACAATTGGAAGATCGCTTGGTAACGGATCAGGCGTATATCGCTCCTTTGTACATTTCGCTGAAAAGTCAGGCTGTGAACAAAGACATTCTGAATGTCGACACCGTTCGTCTCTCCAAATCCCGCGCCATGGCTTGGGAACCGATTGAGTTCAAGGACAGCTCCAAAAATGCCACAGACCCCTTGATTCTGACGCAAAGTGCATCCGTACTGACTTCCCTTGATCCCATCAAAGGAAACGACGGCTCCATCAACCAGTTGAACACCAATATGTATGTTCGTCTCGTTAACTTGACGGATGACGATCAGCTGACAGCAGATGGATCACTGTCCCATAACTTCAGTATTGCTGAAGGTAATTCGGACTACTACTTCATTCTCAGAGACGATATCAACTTTGCGAAAATTGATAACAAAAAAGCTGTAGATACAGGAGAACGTGTCGGTGCAGATGATGTGATCTTCTCCCTGGATCGTGCTAAAAATAAAGATTCCGTTCCGGATCACCGGACGTACAGTCTGCATGAACACATCAAAGAAGCTGAGGTTGTAACGGATCTGAGTGCATTACAATCCATCAAACAATCCAGCGGTAACGGCACAATCCTCGAAGCATTGGAACAAGGATTGGGCAGCAAAATTACAGAACTCGTGACTGACAAAACCAAAGCAGATAATAGCGCAGGTAAATATCAGGTCGTTAAACTGACAACAACTGAACCTTTCCCGCAAGTACTGAACTATCTGGCTCACCAATCTGCGGGTATCGTGTCCAAAAAACAGGTGGAGAGCATCAACACATATGATGTAGCTTCCTTTGACGTCAACAAAGATATTCCTTACGGTGATCAGAACACGGTGACTGAAGGCGCAGCATACAATAACACCCTTTATACTAGCGGACCTTATATTTTGTCTTATAAAAATGACTATGAAGGTGTATTCTTAAAAAATCCGGCTTACCGTAAAGGCACGGAAGATGAGCCAAAAATTGCTCAGGTTAACGTCCGATTCATCGCGGATGCAGACAGCGCACTCTCTGCTCTTCGCAGCAGTGAAATCCACTTATACTACGGTGTACCTGAAACCAAGTATGACATCATCGAAAATGACAGCAAACTGAAACTGCAAAGTCTGCCAAGTAACGCTGTCTCCTATCTGTTGTTTAACACGGCCAATCGTGAAGTTGCCAAGAGCAGTGACCTGAGAAAAGCCGTGCTGTACTCCATTAATCAGGATGAGATTTTGAGTTTCTACAAGAACAATAAACTCAAAGCATACTCCACAGTAAGCCCGCTCGTTCAGACCGGGAATGAATTGAAAGCTGATCCTGCAAAAGTAAAAGAATTCTTGAGTAAATACAACGCCTCCAAGTAAACGCATACCAACAAAAAGGCTGCTATCAGGATCATCTATTTGATCCTGATGGCAGCCTTTTGTCATTCTTCCAGCACACGGCAATCTGCCAGAACATCGGGATAGTTTCGCATGCTGTCTTCATCAGTAATTTTGCGAATAACTTTGCATGGTACGCCTGCTGCAAAAGAATGCGGTGGAATATCACGAGTCACCACGCTACCTGCTCCGATTACACAGCCGTCTCCAATCGTTACGCCCCCGCATACTGTAACGTTTGCCGAGATCCATACATCGTTACCAATTGTGACCGGTTTGGCATAACATAGTGACTTCACATCACCGTTCTGGTCCACCATCCGTCTCCGCTCGCTGGCAATCATGGGGTGAATGGGAGTAACAATCGTGACATTGGGTCCAAAACTGGTATAGTCCCCGATCTTCACTTGCGCGTCGTCTTGTATCGTCAGATTGTAATTACCGAAGAAGTGATCGCCTATTCGGGTATGCACACCATAATGAAAAAAGATGGGGCCTTGCATGAATCCGCCTTCTCCAATCTCTCCCAGTAGCTGTTGCAATATCTGATTCCTTTCCTCAGTCTGTTCTTCAAAGGTCTGGCTGTAACGCTGACTGAGATTATGGGCTCGCCTTTTGATGATCTTTAATTCCGGATCACTTGGACTGAACAACATGCCCTTCATGATTCTCTCTTCTTCACGCATCACGAATCCTCCTCTACAAGAGTTAGCTTATAAAATAAAAGCCACAGACATGACCTGTGGGTTATAAGGCTTCTGATAGAATGCCTGACTTCAACGCCTGAAGCACCATTCCCCTTAACCCAGCATCAAAATCATGTTGGAACGAATCCTGATGCACAATCTCGGGCAATGACGGCATGGGGTGATCCTTCCCGTACTGCTTCCACGCCAAATCCAGCTCTTCTCTCTCCACCCGTTCCTGATAAATGACAATCTGGTGCGGGGCAACGACGGCATTAATCGTTTGCAAGATATGACATACCTGCACTACAAAATCATCTTTGCTCATGTCACGTTTCCAATCAGGTGAATAAGGAAGATACTTGATCTCACCAAACATCCCGTTTTTCCCACGGATCATCTGTCCATTCAACATCATGCCCATACCCGGCGGGTATCGGTTCGGAAAATAAATTCCTGCTACACTCTGTTCCTTCATATCCGCATGCTGTGTACAGTATCCGCTAATCGCTGCATTAACATCATTCTCCACGAGAACGTTCAGTTGGAACTCGCTCTCGATCTCCCGTATCAGATGTGAATGGATAAGCTCTTCATGACTGCTCACCGTGATGTCCCCATCCACAGCTTGCCCTGGAATACCGATGCCGATCATATCAATGGAGGGATACTCCTTAATGAAACGCGCAATAAGTTGCAGCATATGCTGTTTATCAAAAGCAGGCAAGATACTCTCTTCCTTCAGCACAACCTTATTCTCCAGATTCATGACCGTTGCCGAAATCAATTCCTGGCCTTTCATCTCTTTGATGTAAAGAACCAAAGCAAGCTTGAAATTATAATTATATCGATATGCCTGAGCAGGACGACCACCGTTAGAGGGAATCACTTTATCCTGGAACAACTCTCCGCCATCACATAATTCCTGAATCAGCGCATTAATGGTAACAACACTAAGATTGGTGAGTGAAGCTAATTGCGGTTTGGTCGCCGTCTCGATCTGCTGCATGACTTCACGCACATTGTTCAAATTGATGTATTTCATCATTGTAGCGTTGGCTTTTTTCATAACCCTCTCGTTTCTACTCTGGTTCAATTGAGCCAAAGCAATGGTATGGATGTCATTTCACACCATATCATAACATAATGCCTTACTCGAACACATGAGTTCCATCATGCTGGAAAAGGATCGAAATCGGCAGAGCTACTTTGTTCACTCAAACAAATCATCCATCGACTTCACAGGTTTCACTTCAATCGGTTGCTTTGACAAGGCCATACTTGCATAGGTACCTGCCCAGATTATAACTGCCATAATAACGTAGACCATCCATACTTACCTCCCTGTTTCATGCGGATTATGATTTTGTGATACTTACCACATGTGACTATTCCTCTAGTTAATAAACAGACTTTATAAAGTATATTACGTAAGTATGCGAGGATAATAGTTCTTTGTCAATATGATTTAGATTTATCCGAGCCCTTTTCAGTCCAAGGAACATGTGGACAACAAGACTACAACAACGCGTATTATCTCGATGTCCATAAAAAATAACTGCCGAAAGAATCATTCAACGATTCTTTCGGCAGCCGTTTGTTCAATATACAAGCAGTTTATTTCGAATAGATTCGCTGTACCCCGGGCAATAAGGTCACAACTTGAATACCCACTCCCCATGCAAAATAGACCAAGTGAATGATAGAGACATCCTGAATCCAGTACACCTGCGCCATAATCCAGATGATGAGAGCAAACCCCGTATACAACGAAAAAGTCCAAGCCCAATAGCGGTCAGGATAGAGATTCAGTCTCTCACCCAGCCCCCAATGAACGTAGCGGATGAGCGAAATAGCAATTATTGTAGGCATCACGCCAAGTACCAGCAATAGGATGATCCCCGGGAACAAAAAACTGGCAAACGGAGAATTCCCCAACAAAGATGCGGGCAAATTCACCATACTTCCGGATGGGTCTATGATTAAAATGACGCCTCCAACAATCGCCCCAATTCCCAGCATTCCATGCATCAAAATGAGTAACCACGATCTGCCTATACGCTGCTTCATCATGAATTGCTCCTTCCGTTCTCTCGTTTCTCAACTTCATATATGGAGGACTATGCTCAAACCCTCTAGTACCATTCTCACACATGAAACGTATTGTTCCTGTGCTTCTTTTCACTATATTGATCTCGAAAATCATTCGTAATGGAAAAACTTGATAAAAGAACGTACGTTCGGTATAATGAAATTATCCTGAATAAGCGAGAGGCAGATATGGACGACAAATTTATTAAGGAATTACGCGAGATTAGTCGGGATGACAGACGAAGATCGGAATTTATGATTCAAGGTTTGAAGGAAACACTGCAAGAACGCAAAGAAGAAGGCATACTCAAGCGCTGGATACGGCGTAAGAAAACAGAGAAAAAAATCTCTCAAAGATTTAATCAAGATCCTCACTCGGATCAAAAGTAACAACATAAAAAGGAGGCGGAATACGCCTCCCTTGCTATTTACATATTTGAATCATTTAGAATTTGTTAGTTGTGACTTAACCCATAAGTTTGCCAAAATACAATTTTTTGTTTCAATAGGTCAAATCCTAGCTG
Organism: Paenibacillus sp. FSL H3-0457; assembly: GCF_037981725.1. Classification (NCBI taxonomy): domain Bacteria; kingdom Bacillati; phylum Bacillota; class Bacilli; order Caryophanales; family Paenibacillaceae; genus Paenibacillus; species Paenibacillus sp. FSL H3-0457. Next base: position 5,058,906 of record NZ_CP150283.1, read on the forward strand.
GACTTGGTTCCTGATAAGCTTACTTACCTGTTACCAGTTAGCTAAATGAAAAAAGAGCAGCCTGCCAACCTGCAGTCTGCCCCGTGCTTTATGAACTAACGTTTCCCGTTAGCTTATAAGTAAGGGTCTCTATAGCTCTTTTACCATCTTCACAACTTCAATTTCATAATTTAAATGCTTATAGAAATTTACGGCACGAAGGTTATTGTTAAAGACATTCAGTATAAGCTGTCGATAGCCTTTTTGCCTTGACCACTCTTCTGCTTTGGTCATGAGTCCCTTGCCGACCCCTTTTCCTTCTCCTTGTGGAGAAACCGCAATCGCCACAATATAGCCTTGTTCTATATCGTTCAATTTATCTTTATGCGGCTGTACTTCAAGGAAACCCAGTAGCTCTCCTGTTTCATCTTCCGCCACAAAAATCTCAGTACCAGGAGAAAGATTGTCTACTGATTCTTGGGCTAGGCTGAGCTGTGATTCTTCCATTTTGTCTGGATCACGCCAGCTCATCAGCTCAAAGTCCATAAATCGTAAAGCCAGACTTACAATGAAATCTTTATCGGACTCTTGAAAAGCTCTAATCTGCATACACTTACCCCTTATATATAATATAAATTATGGAATACCTGTTCTAATCTTAAAATTAATGCCGTTATTTCTCCCAAAGCTCGACAAGTCGACCTTCAGGAACTTCATTCAAAATAAACTTTCCAAATTCACTAGTCTCTTTTTTCTTTGCAAGAAGTACACTAATCTGTTCAAGATGCTTCATAGTCTCGTTTAGATTATGTACTTGGAAATTTAACATCACTTGTTGTTCTGTTGGAAAATAACTGTCATTCTCGATAAAGACTGTACCTTTTTTTATAACTTCAAGATTCTTAGTTCTCCAAAATACTCCTCCGAAACCTTATATCATCGTATCTAACTCCTGTCTATCATCAAATTTTTAGCTATCCGATTACATTAAATATTCGAGGTTTAAATTAAAATACCTTTTTCAACTATTCTGCCCGTTAGTTGAAAGACAGCCGACTATTTAGCCGGCTGTCTGCTTGAGTATCATTCTGAGTTCTGTGCCGGATTTATCTATTTCAGCTTTTGATCTACCCCGTTTTACGGCAAAATGGCAAAAGACCGGACTGGGAAACCAGAAGCTTTCTCCGCTTTGGGTACAATATTGAAAATAACAGCGCCCTTGGCCGGCACCTGATCCAGGTTTGTTAACAGCTCGACCTGATATGTATCCTGGGCAAGTACATAATATTCTGCCAGAAGTGCTCCATTCTTCTGATAATCCACGGCGGAATCCGTATCAAAGGTTTCATGACCGATCGCCTGTACCTTTCTTTCCTCAAATAAAAACATGAGCGCACTAACCGACCATCCGGGTGCATGACTGTTGCCTTCATCATCCTTGTTATCAAATGTTTCATGGTTAGGCCAGCGTTTGCTCCAATCGGTACGTAAGGCTACAAAGCTTCCAGCTTCAATCACGCCATGCTCTCTTTCAAATTCAAGAATATGCTCCACATTCAGTGTGAAATCCGGATTGTTCTCTACTTCGGCAGACTCGTCAATGACCACAAGCGGGAGCACAAGCTCCTTCAAACCTAGTTCATCCAGATACCGCGTATCCCGAACGAAGTGGATCGGCGCATCAAGATGTGTCCCGTATTGACCCGGGAACTTAAAGCTCTGGGCAAAGAAACCTTGATCGTGATCAAACAGTGTATCGAATTGTGCTGCCTCAAAAGCTGAAAAATGTGGAGAGCCTGGACCAAACGTATGGGTCAGATCCACCCATTTCTTTTCTTTTAACAATTGAATGGCTTGAATGAGTTCGTTGGACATCCTAATCACCTCATGCACAAAATGGAATAAATTTCTCCTATTATATCTTATTCCACTACAATTGGGGAGCAGTCCCTATATTGGTTTTTAGGGCTGTTAATTTTCAAATTTAAAAACTTCACTGACCGTAGATGTCAGTGAAGTTAATTTATAATACAAGAGTAATCCATTCAATCATGAAAACAAAAGGAGCATGTATGATGCAAACGAAGAACGTATATCTATATGTATTTGATACGATGGCAGACTGGGAGGTAGGTTATCTAACTGCTGAATTGAACTCGGGAAGGTATTTCAGGAAAGAGATCAAGCCTTTACAGGTCGTAACCGTAGGCGTGGATAAACATCCGGTAACTACCATGGGCGGATTGAACATCCTTCCTCATATTTCTATTGATGAATGTACATTGAAAGGTGACGATGTCATCATGCTTCCAGGAGGAAACACCTGGATGGACACCATCCATGATCCCCTATTGAAAAAAGTTGCTACCTCTATAGAAGAGGGTACGGTTATTGCGGCGATTTGCGGTGCGACAGTTGCACTTGCAAAAATAGGAATACTGGATTCGAGACAGCATACAAGCAATGATTTAGAATACCTGAAGATGATATGCCCAGATTATACTGGAGAAACCTATTATGTAACGGAGCCTGCAGTAACCGATGGAAATCTAGTTACTGCATCTGGAATAGCTCCGTTAGAATTCACAATGCATGTGTTGAAGCTGTTGAATGTCTATACACCAGAAACCTTACAGGCCTGGTACAATCTATATCAGACTCATGAGTCCAAATACTTCTACGAGTTAATGAATTCTATTGCACCTGAATAACCAGTTTCCCGCGGGTATGATGGGTTTCACTCTTCTCATGCGCTTCCCTTACTCCCTGTTGAGTTAGCGGGTACGTTCCATCAATAATCGATTTGAGCTTGCCTTCCGCAGCCAGTTCAGCCAGCTGATCCAGTTGATCCCCTTTGGGCTCCATCATGAAGACGTTGGCCGTTACTCCGGCTTCCTTGGCAAGCTTCTCATCCGGTTGTTCCACCAAGGATACCAAATGCCCGCCAGACTTTAACACCTTGAAGCTATCGCGCTGAATATCACCGCCCATGGTGTCCAGCACAACATCATAACCGGAGAGAATCTCCGAGAAATCTTCTTTTTTATAGTTGATAAAATGTTCTACACCCAACGAAAGAAGCAACGCTTCGTTTGATTCACTCGCCGTGGAAGCCACTTCAGCGCCGAGGGACTTGGCGATCTGAATGGCATACGTTCCCACACCACCTGCACCAGCATGAATGAGTACCTTCTGCCCTTTGCCTAAACGTCCGTGATCCACAAGTGCCTGCCATGCCGTCATCGCAGCTAGCGGGATCGCTGCTGCTTCCTCGAAACTCAGTTGCTCCGGTATACGGGCAATAATATCTGCATCAACAGCAACATATTCTGCATAGGTTCCGAATTGACGCGGACGCGCAAATACCCGATCACCTTCTCTGAACCGCGTGACATTTGAGCCTGCTTCAGCCACAATACCGGCAACATCGCCGCCCAGAATCAACGGAAAATTCTCCGCTGCTTCTTTCATATAACCTTGTCTGATTTTGAAGTCTACCGGATTCACCGACGTGGCATACGTTTGGATTAATACCTGATTAACTCCACATGTTGGCTTGGCTACTTCTTGTTCCTTCAATTGTTCCGCTCCACCAAATTCCTCAATCACAATTGCTTTCATTAGAAATCCCAGCCTTTCCATTGATTATCGTTATACTCTCTCTCCCTTCATTACCCTTTCCCAGCGATCACTTGACCTAATCATTCAAAATTCACAGCAATCTGGGATTCACAAGCCCGTTCAACAATCGTGATATAATGTCGATTATCGATTACGTTAAATCTTAACCCAATAACTGAACAAGCGAGGTAACACGATGGAAGTAGAAGTAAGTACATTACATGCATTTTCGGACAAGGCTCATGGCGGAAACCCCGCAGGTGTTGTTTTACAAGCAGCGTATTTGTCTGAAACCCAGATGCAGGAGATTGCCAGACAAGTCGGTTTTTCAGAGACTGCATTTGTTATGCCATCGGATCAGGCTGATTTCAAAGTGCGTTATTTCACCCCAAGTGATGAAGTCGATCTATGTGGACATGCCACAATTGCATTATTTTATCTAATGAAGACACAGCAGCTTGTTAATGTTGGTACATATACACTGGAGACACTGGCCGGAATTCTTAAAGTTGATATCGAAGTCAATGGAGAAGTCTATCTGTCTCAGACGTTGCCGGAGTATGGGGAGATCGTGGATCGACAGCAGATTGCCGATTCGTTACGTATTTCTATGGAGGATTTGCATTCCGAGCTACCTGTACAGATTGTGTCTACCGGGCTACCCGATATCCTGATAGCTGTTAGGGATGTTGATGTTCTGACCAAAATCGACCCTGACTTCCAGCGTATCACTGAAATAAGCAAGGCTCATCATGCCATAGGTTATCACGTGTTTACACTCGAATCAGATGATATGGACGTTCTGGCAGAATGCCGTAATTTTGCACCGCTTTATGATATACCGGAAGAGAGCGCAACTGGCACATCCAATGGTGCAATGCTCTGTTATTTATCCCAGTACAACCAGCTTTCAGATCCTCATCTTCACACGTACACGATCAGACAAGGGTATACCATGAACCGCCCCTCTGAGATCCGAGCCAGATTAACACTGGACAGCTCTAATGAAATCACACAGATTCAGGTTGGCGGTAGCGCAGTTAATATCGAGAACATTCAAATACACCTCCCTTAGTGGGAGGTGTTTTATGTACGTAGGATATGTAAACTATCTTATGCGAAGCAGTGTAGTAGCCTGTGGTCATCATTGAATTTGTTGTAAAAATCGTAGTACCGCTACCTCCAACTGGTTCAGCCCTGGCTGCTCTATAGGAAAATGACCTGCCCCTTCCAAGATCACACATTCCTTGTCTACCACCAGACGATCAAAAAAAGATTGGCTGAACCTGATCGGTGTCATGGGGTCCAGTTCAGGGTGAACCAACAGAACCGGACACTGGCTGAACTGTTCCGGGCTTACCTCCGGTTTTTTATTAAGGAATGTTCTTAATAATTCCAACGGAATACGTGTAGCTGCCGCTTGTGGATCATTCATAATAAGCCGGGTTAAGTCCTTGTTATTAGTAATCAGTTGCATTCGGGATACCTGTTTGACCGAAATACGTACATGATCCAGCAGACCAGGGAACAGATCCATCATCCGTTTTCCCGCCCGGCTTACCAGACGATTCGGTGCAAGCTGATCTCGCATTTCCTGATTACTCGTATCTACAAATGTAGTTGCGATCAAACCCTTAACACGCTTGCTGCGTGCACTTGTGTGATAGGCAAGCATCCCTCCGATGCTACTTCCCAATACAACGATTGGCTTGCCATCTTTTTTGTGTTCCCGTTCGATAAGTGACACAAGCAGCTCTATCCATAGTTCATAGTTAATACGTGTACCAGACATTGCGTAACTTAACCCATATGGCGGAAGATCTGGCGATACCACCTCGTATCCATGTCGCTGCAACATGCGGGCATACGGAGCGAGCAACCTGCCATTGCCTCCCGCACCATGAATGAACAGAATTTTGATTGAAGACTCCGACGCAGGCAAGCGATCGATATGCAGATGAACCCCATTTGACTCCCACCATTCTTCCTCAGGAGCTGTATGCTCCCCTAACCTCACTTCTTCCGGGAAAAAGGCCTGATACTGTTTCCAATAGGGATGTGTTGTCTGATATGAAGGCAAACTTTTTTTCATACGTTACATTCTCCTCTTTTTGTATACAAAAAAAGCCGTACAGTGTACGACTTTTCGTTAAGAATACGTCTATGACCATACTTCTTTTTATAACAACTCCGTATATCTGTCAATCGGGAAACTGTACATTGCCCGGTACGATATATGCACCACCTGACCCATCATTAGGCAGAGCTGGGATCGTGTCATTTAATACCTGACCGCGAATATCGGTAATACGAACGTTTAATTTTTCTTTGCCCAGTCCAGTTCCGAGGAAATGATTATAGTCTTGCTTTTCAAGATTGAGCCACGTGCCATCCTTCTGTTTCACTTCGAACTTCAGCACCGGATATTTGTGATTACGAACCTGAATGGCTGCCCACCACTGACTGCTGCCTTCCTTGATCCGATAGGAGACGTTGCCTTGAATTGGAGCTTTGACCACTTTCCAGCTGATATCGATTTTACCTGCCTTTGGGTCACCGATCAGGTTAAAAGCATTCGGTGAGAGATCCAGCGCTCCGCTGGCGCCTTCTGGATAGAGGTCTGTTACATAGACCGTTGTTTTGCCTTTAGGACCCTGCACCTCGAGATAGGCTCCCGCTAAAGCGGCTTTGACACCGTTATAATTGAGTTGGAACGGATTAAGTGCAGTAATCTTCATGTCCGCCGGGATGGGATCAAGCAACACCGCACCTCCCGAGTAACCTGAGCCTGTATACGTCGCGTAACCCTGATATGTATCATTCCATGCAGCAGATGCAGGTAGAGCAAATAATACGAGACTGAGCAACATCCCTGTACCGGCCCATTTTAACCGTTGAAATCTACTTTTCTTGTTCATAAGCTATTCCTCCTCGTCATTCTAACTTCTGTTACATTGAAACATAAGTTGAACTAAAGAATATTTACACTTGCCACTCCGATGACAGAATAACCTTCCGATCACTGTTATCCCCAGATTTTTTGATTCAATTTTACAAAGGTGAAAATCTGTTGATAAAGGCGAACGCTCCGCTTCTTCAGGTTTCTTCTGTCCTCTACGTTCTCGTGTAAATGATCCATTCAACTGCTAGATTTGAATATAACATTATTTTACATAATAACTTCTTATTTTCAATCCCTCTCAACTAAATCACATCTTTAGTCCTGCCCGTGGACTTGGACATTCACGACCACGCACAAGATATGGATACATACCATAATTTGGTGGAATAGGTATAATAACAAGGCTGTATTCGATGGGTTCCCCGTAATAAAAAAACGCCACACCCCGGAGTAATTTCGCTCTCCACATGGTGTGACGCCTATTAAACACTACGGTCAGAATACCCGGGCTGTCCAAGGACAGCCCAGGTTTGACTCAACCCGTTTCCCTTCGTTTCATCCGCTTCCTTAGCCGCGCATACGATGCGTAAATCCGCGGAGATTCTTTGGTCAGGATAGGCCCCAGCACAGCCAGAATTAACACATACAACACGGCAAACGATTGGATGGATGCCATCAGCCCTCCGGCCTTGCCGATGTTCGCCATGATAATGGAGAATTCGCCCCGGGAAACCAGGGTAAAGCCCACATTCAACGAGGCCTTAGGGCTCATTCCAGCCAGTCTGCCAGCGATCATACCTGCACCATAGTTACTGGCAATCGTCAGAATAACGGCAATAATCGTCATCCCAACAGCTCCGCCAAGTGAAGCCGGCTCGATGGTCAGGCCAAAACTGAAGAAGAAAATTGCACCAAAAAAATCTTTGAAAGGCATGATCTGATGTTCAATCCGACTCACATGTCTTGATTCGCCCAACACAAGCCCCATCATCAACGCTCCAATAGCTTCCGCTACGTGCAGCGTCTCCGAGAAACCGGCTACCAGGAAGAGCAGTGTCATGACGGTAAGCAGAAACAACTCTGATGACTTGATATTCAGTGCCTTATCAATATATTTGATGCTTTTCCTGCCAATAATCAGGAACAGCACAATAAACAGCAGGGCAGACAGCGATACTAACAGAACACTTAGGAATGAAGTTGCCCCGCTGAGCACAAGCCCGGTCAGGATAGAGATATGAATCGCGATGAACAAGTCATCGAACATGATCATGCCCATAATAATCTCTGTTTCAGGGTTTGCCGTGCGTTTCAGATCAACGAGCACTTTAGCTACAATGGCTGTAGAAGAGCTGGTCATGATCCCGCAGACAACAAGTGTCTCCTGAAGGGGCAGATCCATGAACCACCCCAACAGCAATCCAGAGACAAAATTCAGGCCCACATAGAACATGCCCCCGGTCAGAATGGCTTTGCCAGACTTTAATAACCGGGAGACCGAGAACTCCAAACCCAGATAAAATAACAAAAACAGAATGCCAAGCCTGCCCATAAATTCAATAAAGGTCGAACTTTCGATAAAACGTAAATCCACTATGCCAATTTGTGGTGCATGTGGTCCAACAGCCATACCAATCAGGATATAGAAAGGAATGACCGAAAATCGTAATCGTGAAGATATCAGCCCAGTAAGTGTAATCAGCGCAACGGCAATTCCCACTTCGAATATGAGCATATCCATAGGCTAAGTCCGTCCATCAGTTAACAATTGTTTGAGATGTTTGATCTGATTCCGTTCACCGGCAACTACAATTGTAGCTCCAGCGGTAAAAGCATAATCCGGGCCTGGATTAAAATGCTTCTCCTTATCCTTGGTCACAACAGCGAGAATTACGGCGCCCGTGGCCTGACGGATATCCAGTTCACCAATCGTCATGCCTACGCTTGCGGCGTGAGGCTCAATCCGTAGCCATTCGATTAACAGCCCTTCAAGCATCACTTCACGCTCATCCTGAAACTTCGGTTTATAGGTCATACCACCAACAATAGCGGCTACCGCCCGGGCTTCATCATCGTCCAGGGTGACAAGAGATACCATATCACCCACCTCTTCAGGTGTATCTCCTGACTCCATATGGAACAGGTCACGTCGCTCGTCGTTATGAATCACTATGACCAAATGCTCACCACTACGGGTATGCAGCCAGTATTTACGTCCAATCCCTGGTAAGTCCGTCTCTTTAAAGTGCATGATCTGCACCCCCTAGCGCCGGCTCGTTCAAGGTTTCGCTTTTCAGCTCGATCCCCGTAATGCGGATTCTCATGGAACCTGATGGTGTATGAACGGACTTAACTTCCCCTTTACTGCCAAGCAGTAATTGACTCCCTACTGGAGAGAGGAAGGAAATACGACCCTCATCAGGATTAGTATCCTCTGGCATGACAATCATGAAAGAATCTGACGTATGAAAATCGAGATATTCAAAATCAATATGACTGCCGATCAATACAGCTGAGTCCAGATCTTCATCAGGACCCAGGAGCAGTTTTTCCACATACTCTGTATATGCAGACAATTGTTTTTCCAATTGTATCCGCTCTGGATCACGCGTGTCGAAATAGGCGTCGAGAAATGTTCTTTTCTCTTCACCGAATGTAAATAGCTGGCTCACCAGCTTCTCTCTGCAATTATGGCGGGAGGTCCTATGGTTCATAATAAATTTCACCCCCTATACAAGCCTTGTTCTCCATGTTGATTGGCATGTTTCTCTTCATCATCTTGTTTTCCTCCTTTATATTTTAAAAAGATCCCGGGATACGAGACCTTCTTACCATCTTACCAAAACTAATATTTTAATCCAGTATATTCGTCTAACTTGCTTTTTTATTATCATTTGTGGTCATATCTTCCATTTAATAACTTAATTCTTCACATCATATGGTAGATCCATAGAACATTTTAATTACTGCATAAAAAACATTTTATGAATTTTCATCTCGTATTTTTATTTGCTTTCCTGTATATTTAACTACAAACTTTTATTCAATTTATGCAAATAAGCCTCTACAGACTTTAACACAATAAAGGAGTGCATCGAAAAAGTGTCCACGATAACAAAAGAAACTAAAGAGTCCGTTCAAGTTACTGCCGCAGAATATGTTCATTCCGTTTATGAGTCGGTTGTTGCCAGAAATCCGCACGAAGACGAGTTCCATCAGGCTGTCAAAGAAATTCTGGATTCCCTTATTCCTGTTATTGAAGCACACCCTAAGTATAAGAACCATAGTCTGTTGGAACAGCTTGTTGAACCCGAACGTGTAATCACATTCCGTGTCCCATGGGTAGATGATCAGGGCAAAGTTCAGGTTAACCGTGGATTCCGGGTGCAATTCAACAGTGCCATTGGCCCTTACAAAGGCGGACTTCGCTTCCATCCTTCTGTATACTCGGGCATCATCAAGTTCCTTGGCTTCGAACAGATCTTCAAAAATGCTTTGACCGGTCTGCCCATTGGCGGTGGTAAAGGTGGTTCTGACTTCGATCCCAAAGGAAAATCGGATCTGGAAGTCATGCGTTTCACGCAAAGCTTCATGACAGAGCTGTACAAATATATCGGTTCCGATACGGATGTACCGGCAGGTGACATTGGTGTAGGCGCACGGGAAATCGGTTACATGTTCGGCCAATACAAACGTATCCATGGCGGGCATGAGGCAGGCGTATTGACAGGAAAAGGTCTGCTGTACGGAGGAAGCTTGGCACGTAAGGAAGCGACTGGCTTCGGCTGTGTGTACTTCGTGAAGGAGATGTTGCAATCCAAGGGACTCAGCTTCCAAGACAGCACAGTCGTTGTCTCTGGCTCTGGTAATGTGTCCATCTATGCCATTCAGAAGGCACAGGAGCTTGGAGCTACAGTTGTGGCGTGTAGTGACTCAGGTGGCTACATACACGATCCACAAGGCATCAACCTGGATACCGTGAAACGTCTGAAAGAGGTTGATCGTCTTCGCATCAGCGAATACATCAAAGAACACCCGCATGCTACATATACTGAAGGCTGTGAAGGCATCTGGTCCATCCCTTGTGATATTGCTCTTCCATGTGCAACGCAAAATGAGATCGATGAAGAAGCTGCGGCCCTTCTAATCAAAGGTGGCGTGAAGGCCATTGGCGAAGGCGCCAATATGCCTTCCACCCTGGCTGCCATTGACGTCTTCCACGGTGCAGGCGTGCTGTTCGGTCCAGCCAAAGCGGCTAATGCCGGCGGTGTAGCCGTGTCTGCTCTTGAAATGTCACAGAACAGCATGCGGTTGTCCTGGTCATTTGAAGAAGTAGACGCCAAGCTGCATGACATCATGAAGAACATCTACACCAGCTGTGTAGAAGCTGCTGAAGAGTATGGCTGTGAAGGCAACCTCGTAGCCGGAGCGAATATCGCCGGTTTCCTCAAGGTAGCGGATTCCATGATCGCTCAAGGTGTAGTTTAATTTAAATACGTGATTCTCCACGATCAAAGGGCGTTCCCATCCATTTGGGTAACTGCCCTTTTTTCCTTGTCTTCAATTGCTCTAATCGCAAGGCAATGGTAAAGTGGTACTGACGTAATTCCATCTATTTGTACTATTATAAGGAAGTGTTTACATTGTCTAACCAACCATTTGCCAGCACTGCGAGTCCTCATCTTAGCGCAGACTGTGAGCAATGTTTTGGCCTGTGCTGTGTTGCCTTGCCCTATGGCAAGTCATCTGACTTTGCTTTTGATAAAGCCAGCGGCACACCCTGTCCCAATCTGCGCACGGACAATCGCTGCGGCATCCATACCCAGCTTCGGCAGAAAGGGTTCAAAGGTTGCACGGTATACGACTGTTTTGGAGCTGGACAGAAGCTATCCCAAGTGACCTACGCGGGCAAAGATTGGCGTGATCATCCAGAGTCTGCAAACGAGATGTTCGATTGTCTGCCTGCTTTGCGACAACTTCACGAGTTGCTCAGTTATATCAAGGAAATGATGATGAGACCGGAGACGTCATCCCTTCACTCGGCATTTGGTGAGTTATATGAGGAGATTGAGCGCTTGAGCAATCTGGAGCCTGCGGCACTCCTCCGTCTGGACATCGCCAATTATCGGTCCAGTGTGAATCAACTCTTGGTCCAGGCAAGTGAGATGGTACGCGCGAATGTGCCACCCACCGCTCATGGACAAGGGAAGTCGAAGAATGGTAAAAAACGTACCGGAAGTGACTTTTTTGGTGCCAATTTAAAAGGGGCTGACCTGCGGGGCGCAAGCTTCCGAGGGGCTTTAATGATCGCAGCCGATCTCCGAAATGCAGATACACGAAATGCAGATTGGATTGGCGCGGACTTGCGGGATACGGATCTGGGCGATGCAGACCTGAGAGGTGGCATCTTCCTGACGCAATCCCAGATTAATGCAGCCAAAGGTAATGTGAATACCAAGTTGCCGGATCATCTTAACATTCCCTCACACTGGGTGTAGGGTGCCATTTCCGCAAGAGCACGAGCAGGGATACAGGCAGGATAGTACCTGCCAATTCATATGAATGTATGAATCGTATACAGCAACAGCAAAAAAACAGCTCGTCCTATACATCCAAGGACGAGCTGTTTCTATAAAATCACTGGAACGAATCAGAATTATAACAAGTCGCGGCGAAGATCTTCAGCCGATTTTGGAGACAAATGACCGAGCGGAATATCAAATACCGTTTTCGCTCCCTTATGTCCTTCCACGCTCAAGCGTTGTGCGGCTCTTGCATACGCTACAAGTACGCTTGCTGTAAATTCAGGATTGCTGTCGAGTTTCAGACCAAATTCAATAATTTGCTTTTGACCAGCACCTGTAACCCCACTGCGAATTACAAATCCACCATGCGGCATACCTTCATGCTCGGATTTCAATTCTTCTTCGCTAATGAACGTTACAGTTGTATCGTAATCTGCAAAATAGTTTGGCATCGACACAATCGTCTCACGGATCTCATCCTGATTAGCACCATCTTCTGCTACCACATAACATTGACGCAGATGTTTCTCGCGTGTAGACAGCTCCGGTGTCTCCCCTGCACGAATCCGGTTGATTACCTCTTCAACAGGTACAGTATACTGTACACCCGCCTTAACACCTGGAACACGACGAATAGCATCCGAGTGGCCTTGGCTCACACCTTTGCCCCAGAACGTGTACTCTTTTCCTTCTGGCAAGATGGACTGTGCAAGCAGACGGTTCATGGAGAACAAGCCTGGGTCCCAACCTGTGGAAATGACACTTACGTGACCGCCTTGCTCTGCCGCAGCATTAACTTCCTTGTAGAATTCAGGAATCTTCGCATGTGTATCGAAGCTATCTACCGTATTGAACAACTTGGCGATGGCTGGTGTCTGCTCTGGAAGGTCGGTTGCAGAACCACCACAGAGGATCATAACATCAACCTTGCCTATGTATTGCTCCGCTGCAGAGATATGCTCAAAACGTACTTCTGTGCTTTCAGCGACCATCTGCTCCGGATTACGACGTGTAAACACAGCAATCAGTTCCATATCCTCGTTCTGGGAAATGGCTTTCTCTACACCTTTACCCAAGTTACCGTAACCAACAATACCCACTCTAATCATGTTCAATCCTCTCCTGTCTTCTTCTATAGTTGTCTATTACTCTGTTTATAATGATATAACATAACATGTAACCTGTCAGGTTTCCAGTTCGAAATAAAAATACCTTGCAGCGGTGCAGCAATAATGCGGCTCCGTATGCAAGGTATTATGGCGTTCATTCGTTATTTTAGGAAGAAAAAAAGCAGGAAAGAAAAATAGCCCTTATCTTCTGCTTATGATTCTGTCCAGGTCAACGTCAGTTCAATGACGCCTTCCTGTCCCGCCAATGTTCCTCCAATCAAGGACCAGACATCCTGCGTTTCTGGATCGGTTCCCTGAATGATAATATTTTTGTCATCGATCGTCTGACCTGCATCCGTCAACTTTTTGGCGTTGAAGTAATCTTTATACAGCTGAGATACGGTTTTCATATCTTGTTCAGTGGAGAAAATCACCATCGCCGATTGCTTGCCTTCATTCTCACCAGAATTGGCTAAACGAATTGTTGCATCTTCCGGCAATGGGAAATCACTTGGCAAGTTCTCCGGCAACTCATTGGTTCCAGCAGTCGCTTCCTCAACACGATCTGAATCCGAGTCGGTTGGTGCAGTCGTACCCTCCGTCTCGGTCACTGTACTTGTTGTTGCTTCGCTTGCACCTTCATTAGTCGCTTGTTCACCAGTTCCGGAGGAAGCTTCAGTGTCCACCTTCTCCGTATCACTCGGTTCGTCTGCCGCGCTGCTGCAAGCACTCAAGGCCACCATCATCGCCAGTGCCGCACAGGCCAATACATATTTCCTTCTCTTCACCATCTGTTACCACTCCTTCTTCTTCGTTTCATGTGCTAATCACGTTCAAACGGCTGGATCACAGGCACCGCATGAACGTTATTCTTAACCCATATCACAGATACAGATAATACACTTAGAGACAATAGACAACTGGCTACAAGAATGGACAGGAAGCGGGTGAATACTTTAAACTTTTTCATCCATCCCTCCTCCTCCTGTTCTTCATGTGTTTGTGGAATCATGTTACTCATAGGTCACTTGACGGTGTCACTAATTTCATAATCTCGGCAGCGACAATATCCGGTTGACTGTTGTGGATACTGTGTGTCGCTTGTGGAACTGTCAGCTGTGTTCCGTGTCTTGACCATGATGCAAAATTCGCTTGGTCGGTCTGCCATGCATGACTGTCCTCATCCAACTCCTCCGAACCGGCTGTGAGGATCGTCAGGGGAAAGCCAAACTTCGTTTTGTTCTCAAGCACACACGCTGCATTTGTTCTGGAATTCCGAACCTCTTCCATGACATTGTCATTGTACGCATGTCTCAGCGTGGATATCGTGACGGCTTTTTTCATCGGTTCCGTTACCAGATTTGGGTCAATGACCAGAGATGCCATCATGCGATCCGATTGCAGCAATGTTCGTGCGATGCCTGTTTTCACCAGAAAACGGGACCCATCCATCATCCATTCTGGTGTATTCAAGTCCGTACGACTGTAATACTCCGGGCTTCCGCCATCGATCATGACCATGCCGGCCACCTCATCAGGATACCTTTGCGCAAACCGCAGTGTCTCCAGCGCCCCCAGGGAGTGACCAACCATGATGTAAGGTGGACGTTGACCGGATGTGCGCAGCAATTGGTGGATCTCTTCCGAGATGGTATCAACATCACGAGGTTCATCCGTATAGTCGCTGTATCCGTACCCGAACCGATCATATACCGCAATTTTTACCTGTGATTTCAACTTGTCATATAGCGGACTGAAATCCACATACGGATTGGGTGTACCCCAGCCTGAGGCAAACACCACGGTTACCTCTCCTTTGCCAGCAGTGTAGAGGTGCATGTTGCGACCACTCACTTCATAATACTTGCCTGGCGGGGGATAGGACTTCATATCCTGCGTGGATTGATACGCTTCATACGCTGTACCTGCCAGCAGCAAAAGTCCTGTGGCAAGCATGATGCCTCCCAGCACTTTTAACCCTCTCCGTAACCCCTTCTTCATCTTCTCTACCCCTTACCCCAAAGGTTCATCTATATATGTATGCTTCAATCGTACCCAAGAAATAGCGGGATTGAAACAATCCCGAGTCCAGTTCTTTCCCCAACCAAAGTCCAGTGTCCCTCCCCTACCTGTGACGCAAAAAAAACTGCAAATCTCCCATTCAGGAAACTTGCAGTTCATCTATACTTGTATTCTAAAACTCTTACCTCAATCTATCTCACAACGATCCTTACCTATAGTTGCAAAGTAAGACCCACCGGGCAATGATCACTGCCCATCACGTGGCAGTCGATATGCGCATCTGCCACCTTAGGTGCCAATTGATTGGATACTAGAAAATAATCAATGCGCCAGCCCACGTTCCGTTCTCTAACCTTCGGCATATAAGACCACCAGCTGTATACATCCGTACGATCCGGATACAGATGGCGGAAGCTGTCCACATACCCGGAAGCAAGCAAATCGGTCATCTTGCCGCGCTCTTCAAGGGTAAATCCGGAATTGCCCAGATTGGGCTTCGGATTCTTCAGGTCAATCTCCTGATGAGCCACATTCAGGTCACCACAGACGATAACCGGCTTAGTCTGCTCCAGTTGCAGAATATAAGCTCGGAATCGGTCTTCCCATTCCAGACGGTAAGGCAGCCGGGTCAGATCCCGCTTCGCGTTAGGGGTATAGACGTTCACCAGATAAAACTCATCATACTCCAGTGTAATCATCCGTCCTTCCGGCTCACTGTCCTCCTCCATCCCGTAACGAACGTATAAAGGTTTGATTCGGCTAAATACAGCCGTACCGGAATAACCTTTTTTGATCGCATAATTCCAATATTGATAAACATCTTCCCCCAGGTCCATCTCAATCTGTCCGGCTTGTAATTTGGTCTCCTGAAGGCAGAAAATGTCCGCCTGACTCTCCTGATAATAATCCATGAATCCTTTGGTCACACATGCCCTTAAGCCATTCACATTCCAGGACACCAGCTTCATATCCTCATCTCCTCACATCTCTCCAATATATCATGGGCTCATTCAGAGGGACAAGCCTTACGGCTCTGGAATGAGATGGAGTCATTGGAATCCTTGTGGGCTAGCTTGCCTATATTTCGCTTCGTAACTTAGAGAACACCGCAAGGTCAATATATCTGCCTTTCTCAAACTCATGCTGCCGCAGTACACCTTCCTGTTGGAAATCAAGTTTATGTAACAGGTGAATTGACGCCTCGTTCTCCGGTTCAACCTTTGCTTCGATCTTGTTGAGCTGCATGCTTGTGAATCCAAAATGTAACACAGCACGGGCCACTTCCGTCATAACACCGCGGCCCCAGAAAGAGGAACGCAAATCGTATCCAATCTCTGCACGGTTATGTACATCTTCATAGTTCAGGAACCCACAGGTTCCGATCACTTTACGAGTTTCACGGTCTTCAATCATCCAGCGTAATCCCGTGTTTTCCTTAAAAATCTTCGTATACCAATTCATCTCACCCTGTGCATCCTCCACGGATTCAAAGGGAGTGAATGGCATATATTGAACCACAGCTTCATCGGAATATAACGCGAGCAGATCATGGCTGTCTCCAGCCTCGGCTGACCGGAGGATGAATCGTTCTGTCTGAATTAATGGAAATAGATCAAACCTAAATTGCTCACTCATGCGAGGTCTCCTTTGCAACATTCATTGTAGAAGTCCATTTTACTACACTTGCCTTCATCAAGCTTTTACTATTAATATGTTCTATTAAGGCATTACTATAGAAAAGGATACATAGGAGAGGACGTGCTATTATCACACAATCATATGACGTTATTATCGTTGGAGCCGGCTCCATGGGTATGAGTGCTGGGTATTATCTATCGCGCAGTGGATGCAAAACTTTATTAATCGATGCCTTTGATCCTCCGCATACGGAAGGAAGTCATCACGGGGATAGCAGACTGATGCGCCATGTGTACAGTGGTGGGCCTGACTATATTGCCATGGCATTACTTGCACAGAAGTTATGGCACGAGCTGGAGGAAACGACCGGAGACCAACTGTTTGTTCCTTCCGGTGTAATAAATGTGGTTGATCCGGAGACTCATTCCTTCCACAACCGATTGAGCCATGCAGATGATGCAGGTATTCGGTATGAAACGTTGCACGCAGCCGAGGTGATGAAACGCTGGCCAGGCATTACAATACCTGAACATTACGAGGGTATGTATGAGCCTGATGCCGGTTATCTGTATAGCGAACCCTGTATTCGTGCCTTCCGCAAGGCAGCCGAAACTCACGGTGCCACCTTGTTAACGCACACGCTTGTGGAGCATATCGAATACGGACCACATTCCGTGGCAGTTCAGACTTCAGGTGGTGAGACATACCATGCAAATCAAATCATCCTGACCGCTGGCGCCTGGTTTCAGACATTAAAACCTTTCGTGGATCTCCCCATTCAGGCAGTGCGTAAAACGGTTGGATGGTTTGATGCACCAGAAGCTTTGTATGGCGAGGCACACTTCCCTGGTTTTACACTGGCGGGAAAAAAAGGTACATATTATGGATTTCCAAGCATTGGCGGATCAGGTCTGAAGATGGGTCGTCATGATAAGGGCCAGGTGTGGACACCAGGAAGTACAATGGCTCCATTTGGTACGGAAGAAACGGACGAGGGGGATCTGCGCAGGCTGCTCGAACTTCATATGCCTCAGGCAGCTGGAGAATTGAGACGTGGTAGTGTGTGCAAGTATGAATTCACTTCGGATGAAGATTTTATTATCGACCAACACCCTGCCCATGAACGTGTGTGGCTCGCAGGCGGTTTCTCCGGTCACGGCTTCAAGTTCGCAAGTGCCATTGGGCAGATTCTATCCGACTTGGTGCAAACGGGGCACACGGATCAGGATATTAGCAGGTTCACCCTATCCCGTTTTCGTTAAGTACCAGCTGGGTGGATAAATATATGTATGTCTAAAATAGCTACTTTCCTTGAGGGTGCAGTGTTGCTTAGAGCACTGCACCTCCAAGAAAAAAGGACACGTAATAACGTTTAATTCATGCGTACTCACACTAATTAACTTTGACTAGGCTCCATTGCTGATTGGCCCCGCCATTGTCGGCCCACTGAATGGTTGAGGCACCCGCGGTTAGAGACCCTTGATTGATGTCAACCGTCAGGCCACTGTTTCGATTCGCAAGTACCACATATCCTCCCACATCAATTGGCAGCCATTGCTGATTGTTGCCCCCGTTATCCTGCCACTGAATCAGAGCGGCTCCGCCTTGTGTGGAACCCGAATTCACATCCAGCAAAAGCCCACTGCCCACATTGCGGATGTTGTAATATCCGTTACCTGCGGACTCCAGCTTCCACTGCTGGTTGGCTGCTCCATTATCATTCCACTGAATGATTGTTGCCCCACCCGTAGAAGAAGCACCGTTAACATCGAGTGCAAGTCCACTATTGCGGTTGATTAATTTGTAGATGGCCCCGGATTCATATCCTGTACCGCCATTGTAAGTTGCACCGGAAATGACGTAGGTTGTGACCGAATTGGCCTTGGCCGTAGCGGTAAAGGTTTTGTTTTGCACCGAAATATTGGTCAGTTGCTGCAACTTCTCCGTTGAAGAGGTCCGATATACTTGAGCAGACGTGCCTGTGTTCGTAAAACGACTGAGATCATAGGTTACCGTTGTATCCGTCGATTCCGAATTGGTTGTAACCAGTACTACTTTGCCGGAAGCTGCATCATAGGCTGCAAGGGTATTGGCATCACTCATGCCGATAATCTTGTACCCAGGACGAATAAATTTGCTGTAATTGCCCATGACATAATATTTTTGGTTCACGGTGTAACTGGTCGTTTGTGTATTGTTCAACACGTTCTTGAAAAATCCCCATCCTTCTGCACTATCGACGGCTTGCCAATACACCCATCCACTTGCGCCCATATTGCGAATATCCTTGAGGATGGTACGTGACATGGTAAGTCCACTTGCATCCCCGTCTCCATATTCCGAGGTCCACAGATGTTTGCCCGCAGACGTCGCTGTGTTGCGCAAAGCAGTACGATTGCTTCCGCCATACGTATGAGTGTTGATCTGAGTGATCGCTGATTTAACCGCATTACTGTAGCTGTTGAACGACACATTGGTATCATCGATACTGTATTCTTCCGGTGCGCTCAGCTTTGTGGACAGGCCCTTTGCATTCAACGAAGCTTGTACCTGACTCAGAATTGTGTTCTGATCCGCCCGGTCAAAATGCATGCCCTCCTGGTCATTGCCCTGCTTCCACCACGTCGAGATCGGTTCATTCAGCGGAGTTACGCTATCAAATGTGATCCCCCAGTTATCCCGAAAATGCTTCACAACCTCGGTTAAGTAATCGGCAAAATCATCGTAGTAATCAGGCTTGAGGTTGTTACCTCCATTGGCCGAACCGGACACATTGCCACTGATCGTCATCCAGTAAGGTGCGGAATTCGCAAAAGCTTCGATGACATTCACACCTTGAGCTTTGGCAGCTTGCAGCATATATCGTTGGTTTGCATCTGCATTCCAGTCATACACGCCGGGAGAAGGCTGGTAACCAGGAACGGCTTTGCGATATTCAAGGATATTGGACGATGGATTATCCCCGCCTCCAATGTTGTACCGCAGGATATTCAGCCCCAGTCCGGTATTCGCGTTGAACATTTTCTCCACATACTCATCCCGATTGGAATATTCTCCAACCACTTTGCCCCACCACGCGAGGGATGTCCCCCATCCTTCCATCGTCTGATATTGCTTCGATGGATCGGCAACAGCCGTGTAGGCTCCCGCAGCAGATACCTCTGTCCCCACACCCAAACTGCCTGTTAGCAGACTTCCTGCCAGCAACAGCGAGCTCATTTGTTTTAACCACTTCATCCGCTTCACTCCTTATGAATTTACACTTGCACTCCGATGTCAGAACAACTTTCCGATCGCTGTTATCCCCAGATTTTTAATTATTCTTAAAAAGGGGAAAATCCCGGGATAGCGTATGCTTCCGATGTAGCTTTCTTTCAGAAAGCTTTTAGGCGCACGCTTCGCTTCTTCAAGTTATTTCTGACCTCTCCGTTGTCGTGTAAATGTATATTTGTATTTTCCGGAACACAAACACCAATCATTGTCCGATCTCTCGGAAGGTCGCGTCTGACTTATCGAGTGCGTTAACGACAGCTTCCAATTTCAGCACATTATTATAATGTCTCAGATACAGGTTCGGGTTACTAAACGAGGTATACGATGTCCAACTAGCGTTAGCAAGTCCATTTACACGTTTGAACGTGGCATCATTTCGGAACGTAGTGCTGCCGTCATTTTTCACGAGTGTGACGCTGCCATTATTATTGCGCAGGAAATAACCCGGATAATTCATGGACTCAAACGAAATGCCTGTTGCATTCGACAGCCCGGGAACGATACGGAATTGTGCATCTTCCGCCGGACTGACACTCGCATCAATCCGTGCCTGATAGTTGTAGTGACGAATGAAGCTGCCAGGCACATTGAATGACTCCAGCTTGCGGATATCCCCCGGTTGTCCGGACTCTTTCAATACGGTCATATGCCGGACGAGTCCGGTAAGACCTGCAATCTCTTGTTTGGCACCCCAAGTCTGGAAGTTGTCAGCAGAGTCGCTGTAATAATATTTTTGTGTTGCATAGCCGTCAAAGTAGATTCGCCATGAACCATTATCCAGCTGAACAAGCGCCGGACCTTCCACCCAAGAACCCCAACCTGCCCAATCCCCTGTACCTTTAAAGGTATAAGGACCCGTTAGCGAGGTTGCTGTCGCATATTCAATGTATTTGGTGGTCTCGTTCTTGGTAAAAGCATGATAGGTTGAGCCTGTCTTCACGATAAAAGTGTCGATATAATTGGGAGCAATGCCTGCCAGTTCAGTAGGTGCAGACCATGAGGTAGATGTTAGATTACTACCTGAAGCTGTGAGTACATAAGGTTTGAAATTCTGATAGTTTCCTGGTGAGAGGGACACGATAATGTTCAGACTGCCGTTGCTGTCTTTGAACCATTCTGGTGCCCAGGTGTGTGCGATTGTGGTAGGGGTGGATAATGTAACGTTACGGACAAATGTCCAGTTTACCTTATCCGGGCTGGAGGCGATGCCGATGGTGTTACCCGACCAGTTCGTGGTGTAAACAACGTAATATAGACCATCTGTGTGCTTCATGATGCTGGGATCGCGGATCAGATCGGCCGGAGGTGTATAGGCTGGCCCTTTTAGCAAACCATAGTGGGTCGCATTATAGGATTCGTAGATATACATATTGGACTCACTTGTGTTCGTAAAAGCGGATATCGTATATACACTTGTTGCTGCTCTGGCTGTATTGGGGAATAACATCGTTAATAGAAGTAATGTTCCAAGCAGCAGAATCATTCCGGCCTTGAAACATTTGGACTTTCCTGCTCCTATTCCCTCTTCCTTCTTCGTCAACATTGGGTCATCTCCTTATTCATGAGTGATGAACAGAGGAATACCTTACTGTATTACCAATGACAAAGCGTACCTGGGACTGCCACTGATGAGCAACACCTCACGACTACCTGTTCAAATTCCAATTACATGAAGCATCACTCCCTTCACAGATCATGGATGAACACTTTTTATATATGTAAACGGTTACAATTAATTAAGCTACAAGTGTTACCTTAGTTCATTGTACAGACCCGGTCACCACAGTTCCCCCATTCGCTTAGCCTAATTCACTCCGCAAGACTGAATCCAAAGATTCACAAGCTCGGGTTATTTGACTAAGAAAATGAGGTATTGTGACTGTGGTAAAAGATGAAATGTTGCGTGCGACTCGAACTATCTCGATCCAGTTCTTGTTCTCAACCATAGTTGGATCGGTAAAACAGCTAGCGATCAATACACGAACTATTCCACCACAACCCACGGATAACGGGATAATGCGTCCAACAGGAATCGTACCCGTTCTGGTGTTCTGCCTTCTTCATCGAACAAAAGTAATTCATTCTCTTCCTGTAGCCATGCTACTGGAATTTTGTAATCCTCTTGAGGACCAATCTGCCAGTAACGGCCCAGATGATGTCCGTTTAGGTGAATGGTTCCTTTGCTCATTCCAGTCAGGCGAAGCATCAGGTTCACCTTATGGTGCTCGGAAATAGAAGGTTTCGCGAAACGCCAGCGGTACCAGACCGGCTGACCATACGATCCTCGGACTGGAGTATGATTGGATACAGGGTGAGACTTCTCACTCAATGTAGCACGATTAACCGATTCATTCGAGGTGTGGTGGGGCACCAGATTGGCAGTACAATTGCCACCTGTGGCGATACCAGGCTGTCCTGCACGCTGGATTGACCCCTGTGCTCCAGGATGGATCGATTCCTGTCCTACCTCGTAGCTCTCCCATTGTTGCGGAAGCAATGCATCCGTCCCTGCCATACGCCAATCCTTCAGTTCTCCCTGACTCGGATATGTGATCAGTTCCAGTCGATTCAGCGAAGAGCGGCTATACGGCATTTCCAGTGTATTCGTCTCTCCGGGCTTGATATACAAGGAGATGTCTAACGTCTGGAAGGCAAACCAATCCTGATATCCTTCCATCGGAACTTCGATACCATTGATACGAAGACCTTTACTCAAAGCACCCACAAGAATCGCCCGATCCATGCCATCCAGCGTAAAACTTCTGCTCAGAAGTGGCGCCCCATGTATAGAGTTCACCTCATCGAGATGCACAAGTCCACGCTCCATACGCCAATCCCGACGAATATCCTGAACCTTGCCATCCAGATACACAGCACCAGCCAGACCTTTGCTCTCACCCAAATACGGGGAGAAGTTCAATCTGCCCATATGCTGTACCAGAATCTGAAGTGTATTCTTCCCTTTGGCCACCTGCAACTGCACACCTGCTGCCCCTACCTGACGAACCAGTGCCTGCTGAACACCATTAACGATGATTCTGGCAGTATCCTGGATATCCGGCAAAATGAGGTTAGTGACCCCTTCGGTTGGACTCTCGAAATCACATTCGTACAATAGATAACCAAAATCTTGTCCGTATCGGGAAAAGTCTTCTGGTTGTCCACTCGCCGGACGCTGCTTCGCAGTTAACGTAACACGTGACAGTTCAGGAGAATCAGACAATGTCGGCGCACTCGGTAATGTCCACGGAAGCTGCTGCTGTTTGCCTGCAATAGGCTTCTCGCTGGTATAGAACTCGTGACCTGTTAACGTCCGTTCTCCATCGGTCCAGTCACCAAGCAGCGTAATTGTGCGATCTGGGTCAGTAATCATACCCTTGACCTGACCAGTTGGCAATACGTCCACGTCATCGAAACCGATCACATAACGTAGTCCCTTCTGATCTGTTGCTTCCAATCGCCATGTTCGATTCATCGATTCTTGATCCAGAATGACGAAACGGATCGGTGTGCCGTTTGCTTCCAATTGGATCATTCCCGGCTCTTGGAAATGGAACAGATCGAAGCGGTATACGTTCCTTGCTGAATCATGTTCAACCAGCACTTGCACCGTACTGCCCGTGACGTATAGTGCCCCGGCTTCCAGTTCGACAACTGAACGCTGTCCCGTAGCGGCCACGATGAACAGGGTCAATTCTCCGTTTATCATTTCATTGCCCGTAATCACCGTACCCGCAGTCAGGTATACGTGTTCAGCAACCTGTACTCGATCCAGCAACGGAACAATCTGTCCCGGATTCAGAGATACGGGAAGAGTACGGCCTTCTTCCAGTGTAATGTGCATCGTTTCGCGTTCATCCTTGTGACTCTCCAGGAACCAAATCTTCTGTTTGTTAGCTTGTCTGCCTCGTACAGATATGCCTTCAGGATGACGTACAACGATCTGTTCTTCTGGAATTTCCTCTGTTTCCATCAGAAGGGCCCCGAAAGCATGGACGAAATAGGACAAATTCTTGGTTACTGCATATTTCGGTGTCACCCGTCCATATTCGTTCAGCGGTGCATCATAGTCATAGGACGTAATCATGAAGATGTCACTGCTACCCATCGTTCTGCCGCCATATCCACCAAAGTTCGTGCCACCATAGAACATGTAGTGACTGATTCCGGTATACCCGGCACGCAGAATCTCCATGATACGTCTCTCCAGCAAAGGCGCTGTCTTCTGAATGGCCGAAGGCCCTCCCCAATTCTCGAACCATCCGGTCCAGAATTCCGTGACCATCTTCGGGGTATCCGGCTGTTTGGCTCGAAGTTTCTCATAATGCCCGTCAGCACCTGACCAGAAATTAGCCCCTTCAATCGTGCCTTCCGCCCCGCCAACGCAAGTGATCAGCGTAGCGTCAATGCCACGTTGCAACAATCCATCTCTCAGCGTATTCATATGGTCACTTGCAGCAGCGTCATCCATCAGATACCCGTATTCATTCTCCACCTGAACCAAAATGACCGTGCCTCCAGCGGACAGCTGGCGCTCCCGAATAATCGGCACAAGCTGGTCAAAATACAAATTCACATAGTGCAGATACGTCTCATTATTTTCCCGGAATTTCATGCCGTCCTTCGTACCAAGCCAGTATGGGAAACCGCCAAAATCCCATTCCGCACAGATAAACGGACCCGGACGCGCGATAACCCACATGCCCAATTCTGCGCACAAATCCAGAAACGCGCCGCAATCGTTGTCCCCTTCAAAAGACCACTGTCCTTCTTCCGGTTCATGCACATTCCATGCAAAGTAGGTGTCGATGCAATTCATGCCTGCCAGCTTCGCCTTCAGCAGAACCTCACGCCATTCCTCCTTTGGCATACGGAAATAATGGATCGTGGCACTGTTCAGAAATACACGCTCTCCGTTTAGGAAAAAACTGCGTGCATCGTATGTTAATTCAGATAGAACACCATTCTCAGCCCTTGCGATGTTCTTCTCCTGTTCCTGCAGCAAAAGGGATGCTTTCTTTGTCAAAGTTATCCCCTCCTTCTCTTTATTGATATAAATTGAACTAAAATTATTTACACTGGCACTCCGATGACAGAACAACCTTCCGATCGCTGTTATCCCCAGATTTTTTTTGATTCCCTTTTCTCAAAGGGAAAATCCGGGGTTAGCGTATGCTTCCGATGTAGCTTTCTTGCAGAAAGCTTGTAGGCGAACGCTTCGCTTTTTCAGGTTTTTTCTGTCCTCTCCGTTTGATGTAAATGTTTAGTTCAACTTATATAGGTTCATATGTCCTGTAACTCTTTTAAAATATAAGGCGAAAAATCCGTTGAACTAAAAGACAATCTACACCAGCACTCAGATGACCGAACAACCTTCCGAGTGCTGCTATCAGTTCCCCTGCAACGTCACGCCTTCCAGTACAACGGTTGTGATGGAATTGTCAGCCGTAGGTACTTCCAGTCCGTTGGCATACACCGGAATGTCTTCAAGCTGTTCCATGTTCCGTTCCGGTGAAGTCTGATACACCTGAGCGGTGGCTGATTTTCCATACGTATACCCTGCCAGTTCAAACGCCGTTGTTCCCGCTGACAATTCATTACGAATCACCAGCACCAGTCTCTGACGTTCCGCGTCATAGGCAGCCAGTGTGCGTCCACCATCCGTTGGAATAATTGTCGCGCCGGGACGAATAAACTTTGTGAACTGGGCCATGCCGTAATACTGTTTGGTCATCTCGTACTGCTCTTCTCCGTTAAAATTGGCATGAATGAAACCCCAATTATTATTGGCGCCTTCATCTTCAACGGCCTGCCAGTATACCCAGGCGGATGGCTGCATGATTTTCAGATCAAACATGATCCGCTCCGCCAATTCTTGCACCGAGGTCATATCCTCATGACTGTGCGGCTCGCTGCCGCCGGTTCCGTACTCGGACATCCACAGCTTCTTGCCATGGCGTTCTGCCAGCGTGCGTAGCTCTTCCATTTTGCTACCATTATAGGAGTGGGTATTGATCTGCTCGATTACGTCCAGCGTGTCCTGATCATAGAGATTGAAATTAAACACCGTCTCATCAATGCTGTTATCGTCCGCGGCACTAATGACGGTTCCATCCAGTCCTTTGCTCTTCAACGATGCAGCAACTTTCTTGATAATCTCGGCCTGTTTCTCATTGGTAAAATGACTGCCTTCCTGCATATTGCCCTTCTTCCACCAGTCGGAGGAAGGTTCATTGAGCGGATTCAGTGTGCGGAAGGTGATCCCCCACTCGTCCCGATAATGCTTCACAACTTCGGTCAGATAATCTGCAAATGCATCATACTGGTCGTCACGCAGATTATTGCTGCCATCCACAGCTCCGGTAACGGATCCACTGATCGTCATCCAGTAAGGTGGTGAATTGGAGAATGCTTCGGCAATGTTCACGCCACGCTCCATCGAGCCTTGTAATACAGCCCGCTGACCTGCATCAGCATCCCAGTCCCACTCTCCAGGTTCAGGCTGGAAGCCAGGTACATCCCCGCCGGGACGAAGGGCTTTCATCTCCGGATTTTCCTCACCGCCAATATTGTAACGAACGATGTTCAGACCTAATCCTTTCTCCGGATCAAAGACCAGATCCATCACTTCACTAACCTTCGCCTGATCCTTCCATCCACCAAGATTATTGGCCCACCAAGCAAGTGACGTACCCCAACCTTCAAAATGATCATAGGATTGATCCAGCTTCAGACGTACTGGTTCCCCTTGGAACTCAAGTGTTTTGGATGATTCATTGGCAAAATGATTGATAACAATTCCTCCTCCTGCCAGCAGAGCAATCAGGGCGACACCCATGAGGATATAACTCCGTTTGCCTCTGCTGCGTTGTTCTTTATGCGCCATGGGCTATACAATCCTTTCTCCATGTACGTTGATGACTTCATTGACCTTGAACATCAAGTTCAGTACATACAATCACTACAGACACTTCGGTTACTTGATTCCGCTGCTTCCGCCGCTAATGTTGGCTTCATAGACATAACGTTGTCCGAACAGATATACCAACACCATCGGAATGGTGAGGAACAGGGAAGCAATCATCACAAGGTTCCATGGTGGCATCTGACCACCACCTACCGTAGTCAACAGCTGCACCCCGAGTGCCAGCGGCATTTTCTCCGGATCATTGATATAGATGAGCGGCCCCATGAAGTTGCCCCAGTTATAGGAGAATGAGAAGATCGCAATGGCCGCAAGTATCGGATAAGTCAGTGGCATAATGATCTTCCAGTAGATTCCCGGATGTCCCATACCATCGATCATGGCCGCTTCATCCAGTGATTTGGGAATACTCATGACAAACTGCCGAATCAGGAATACGTTGAACGCTCCGGCGAAGAAGCTCGGTACGATCAGCGGGTAGAATGTATTAATCCAGTCCAGATGACGGAAGATGATGAACTGCGGTACCATCGTAACCTCACCCGGAATCATCATCGTACTGAGCAACACAATAAACAGGAAACGGCTTCCTTTTGCTTTGATTCGGGCAAAGCCGTAGGATACGATCGAAGCTGATAATACCGATCCGACAATCGTAAAGACGGTAATGATGACCGAGTTTTTGAGATATGTTCCAAGATTATTATTCGTAAAAATCGTATAAAAGTTCGACCATTGGAACTCCATTGGAACGAAGGTAAAGGCTGATTTGACGGTTGTTGCGTCACTTGCCAGTGCAATAGAGATCATGTACAGGAAAGGCGAAGCAAGCAGCACCCCGACCAGAATCAGAAAAATATAGGATATCGTCTTCTCCACAGTGGATGGATTACTCATTGGCTTTTCCCTCCTCGTAGTGCACCCATAGCGCCGATGAACGGAATACAACGAGTGTCAACACCATGATGATGATGAATAATACCCAAGCAATCGCCGATGCATATCCCATTTTGTAGAATTGGAACGCATTCTGGAACAAATAGGGAACAACCATCTGACTTGAATTGTCAGGTCCCCCGGCAGTTACGATGAATACCTGCGCGAAGGTCTGGAGCGCTCCGATCATACCAGTCACGAGATTGAAGAAAATGACGGGAGTCAGCATTGGGAATGTAATATGGAAGAACGATTGTGTACTTTTCGCCCCATCGATGGCAGCGGCCTCGTACAGCTCCTGTGGAATGCCTTTCATCCCTGCAAGCAGCAATACCACGCCACCACCCACACCCCATAAGGACATGAGAATCAATGCAGGCTTAACCCAGTTGGGATCAAGAAGCCAGGCAGGACCCTGAATACCGAAGATCGCAAGTGCCTGGTTGATCAATCCTTCCGTCGGCGCAAGCAAGTGGATGAAGAGCAATGAACTCGCAACCACCGGAACAACGGAAGGCAGATAGAACAGAATACGGAAGAAGGTGATACCTTTGATTTTCTTGTTGAGGTAATATGCAATCCAGAGCGAGATCGACATGCCCAGCGGAATGGATATCAGCGCATAGAAGAATGTATTGCCGACGGATTTCCAGAAGATCGGATCATCGGTCAATAACGTTTTGTAATTGTCGATACCGATGAATTCAGGGGACTGGAACAGATCCCAATTCGTGAAACTCATATAGATGGAAAACAGGATCGGACCCAGAGTCAGCCCCAGAAACCCGATCAGCCAAGGCGAGATGAAGATGTAGAACCATTTCCCGTCCTTTTTTCTCACGTTAAGCCCTCCCATGACGCAGAGAGCAGATGGAACCCGCATTCACGTCGATTCCACCTGTTCTGCTGTCGCTGCTATTTGTGCATGTTCAGAAAAATCCTCTATTTGTAGAGTCTTTCCAGTCCACTCTGAATTTCGGTTACGGTATCATCAAGCGAGGCTTTGTTGTTGAAGTAGACACCCAGCTTATCGTTAATGAGCTTCATCATTTCGTTCCATTGCGGGTTGAATGGTTCCGCATAGATCGTCGATTCACTGAACGCAGCCATGTTGATTTTTTTGCCACCATATTCGGCATTGAGGAATTCATCACTGGAAAGACCTGCTTTGGTTGCAGGAGCATCCTGACCGGCTTTGACCATTGGCATCTGTGCTTCCGGTGTGGTCAGTGCTTCGATGACTTTGAATGCTTCTTCCTTGTGTTTGGAAGCGTTGGTAATCGTTAACCCGTTAAAGAATGCGTTCGTCTCACCCCATACCGGAGAGATATCCCAATTAATGCCTTCCACCTTGGCAAGTGAACCGATGTTCCAGAACCCTGTCGTTTCCATGGCGATCTTGCCTTGAGCGAACAGCGGATCAGCTCCAATATTCCCCATGTCGGCAATCTCGGTTGGCGTTGGTCCCGCACCGTGTGTGAAGGTCAGATCATTCATGAATTGTAATGCTTTCCGCACAGGCTCTGTATTGAAGGTTGGTTTGCCGCTCTCATCGAACAATGAGCCACCGTTCTGGTAGATCAGCTGCATCCATTGCGGCCACCAGCTGCCAGGGTAGTAACCCCATTGAGTCGTCTTGCCGTTCTCCTTCACCGTCAGCTTCTGAGCTGCCGCCATCAGATCGTCCTGCGTCCAATCTTTGGTTGGATATTCCACCCCAGCCTTGTCGAACAGATCTTTGTTATAAAAGAGGACCATCGCGCCTGCCCGATCTGGCAAACCAAATTGTTTGCCATCATACTTCATCAGGTTTGCGATATCATCGGAATAACGCTCGGACATGTTCACATTGTTCGCCTGAATCATGTCATCCAGCGGTATAATCTGATTCTTGGAGGCGTAAGCCTGATAGTTCTCGGCAATCATCATGATGTCCGGTGCCGTTCCCCCGGCGATCATGGTCTGTACCTTCTGGTCATAATCCCCTGCAACCACGTTCAGCTTCACGTTAATATCGGGATACGTCTGTTTCACAATGTCGAGTCGTTCCTGATAAATCTTCTTCTCATCCTCCGAGCCCCAGATTGTCATGCTCAAATCAACCTTGCCACCGGACTCGCCGGAAGAACCGTTTTTACTCCCGCTGCTACAGGCTGTCAGACCCATTACCATGACCAGCATCAATAACGAAATGACCTTTAGACTTCTTCTCATACGTTACGCCCCCTTGATATAATGAATGGATGACTACACTGAAACCCGTTTCATGAAATGGGTTTCATTAAGCTGAAACATAAAACCCGTTCCACTTTATGAAAGGGGTTTCATTCACGCACTCATTATATTTCACCCTTCGAGGAAATGTCAACGCTTTCTTTTCCAATTACAGGCCCCTTTATCTTGCAGCAGGTCCTGTACTTTGACGCACAATCAGCTCCGGTTGCAGAATGATCTGCTTCTTCGGTTTGCCTTGGTTAATCAACTCATGCAGCACATCCACAGCCTGTTTGCCAAGCTGATACGTGTTCTGGGATACGGTTGTCAGTTCCGGTATAACGGCACTGGCGAGCGGTGTATCATCAAAACCTACAATGGATATATCCTTCGGAATTGAGAGCCCATGCTCAATCGTCGATTTGATGGCGCCAATCGCTGTATTGTCATTGACACAGATAACTGCGGTAGGTGGATTGTCACGATCCAGCAGTTTGGACATCTCCCGTTTGCCGTCGTCGATGGAGAAGCTGCCGAGCAGTTGCCGTTCTTTGGGTATTTCGAGCCCATGTTCCCGAAGTTTCTTCTGCACAGCTCTGACCTTGACCATGGTGGTGGATAACTCTTTCAGGCCGCCAACAAAGGCGATATCGCGATGCCCCAGTTCAAGCAAATGCTCCGCTGCAAGGGCTGCCCCTGCACCTTCATCCGTGTACACCCGGTGGAACCCGCCTTTGGCAATATTGCCATTGACCAGCACGATTGGCATACGTTTGCCCATATCAATCAATTCCTGCGCCATGTCATCCGGACAGACCTGCATGTTAATACGCCCGCCGAGAAAAATAATCCCGTCTACCCGCTTCTCTCGTAGGATGGACAAATATTCAGATTCCCTGTTATAGTCGCCTGCGGTATTACACAGAAAGAAGGTATACCCCAATCCGCGAGCCTCATTCTCCGCGCCCCAGAACACTTCCGGGAAGAAGGGATTGGTAATGTCCGGCAGGATGATGGCAATAGTGCCCGTCTCTTTCTTGATCAGACTGCGCGCCTGCGCGTTGGGCTGAAACTGGTGTTTTTCAATGATGGACATAATCTTCTCTCGGGTGCTTGCACGCACAGGTGCCGTATCATTCAGTACCCGGGAGACCGTCGCTACAGATACATTTGCTTCTTTGGCGATGTCGTATATGGTGATCGGTGTCATAGCGGAACCTTCCTTTTTCTCTAATTTTCCCTATTTTCCCTGCTTATCATACCAGATAAGGAATGGCGATGAAATGGGTTTCATTGACGGGCGAATGATTTCACACTGAACCCATAGAAATTCCGGGTATAACATTCATACGTTAATTATTCTTTGCATTACGCATTAGCGTCAATATATACAGGACATGTTTGCTTTTCTTTATTTCACCTTCTAATCTGCGTTTATGGTCCATATATTAAATTGTAAGCGAATTCATTGGAGATTAGAGGAGTGTGAACAACGTCATGATCATTCAAGTCAGTCCGCTGGCAGAAGCAAGACTTACTGAAAAGCTGGGAGATCGACCAGGCTATTTCAAATTGTTTTATGATACCGATGGATGCGGTTGTGACGGAATTGCGGTACTTCTGATCTTAAACGAACCGGATAGCGATGATGTTACCGTAGAAGCGGGGTCGCTTCCCTTTGTAATCAACAAACAGCAGCAGATTTACTTTGAACCCTCTCTGCGTCTGCAATCCGAGCACAGTTTCCCTTCATTCCGACTGAGCAGCGATTCCATGATCTATGGCAGTAATGTCAAAGTCCATGATTTACGAGATACCGCAGACGTAGCCCCTCAGCCCACTGGATGGTTTGTACGATAAACGTTGAATTAGCACTATAATCAAAACCTCCCAAGCCCAGATGTCATGCGGGACGGGAGGTTTTTTATCATTTCTAATGAGTTTATTAGGCATTATTTTCGTAAACATTTCATGTGAGCTAACGTTTGTTGTCAGTTAAATATTACTAAGATTACTTCACAAGAATTTCAATTGGGTTCATGGTCATAGAGATATCCGCGGTCATATCCACAATGAGATTTTGTTTCCCTTTTTTGGTTACTATAAACTCATCTTCAACCTCAACCACTTGACCTGACTTAAACTCAGTTACATATCCCACATCCGCATAATTACGCTGCTCGTTACTACCGGAGAAGGAAAAACGAATTATAGGTTTTCCATGGGTTACTTCAACAAGTTTAATACCTGTATATTTTAATGTTCCTTTTACTTTCAATATCTCACCCGTACTTAAAACTGTTGGTGTTGTTACTTCGAGAATAAAATCAGATGTTACTACACGTTCAGTAATTGTATCTTCATTTTTTTCGGTTGATGAACATCCAGCTATTATCATGGATACCACTAATACCAACATTAAGATGCTATTACTCATTTTATTAATTTCATATCACCTCTTTCATACTCTAACGAATGATGTATAGAAAGGGTTGCTCAATTTGTTCCTTGATTCTCCTGAACTATCGTTTACTGTTAGTTCAATCATATATCACACGAATTCAATTAACTTCCTATCTATTTCTGCGATATCACCAATTTCTGATGTACCATCCCAAAGGATAATTGAAGAAGCTTCATCGTTTTCAACAAAATCATCAAGTTGGCACAATTCACCCATGAACAGAGCTCCATACTCTGTCCGTTCAGGTCCATGATAACTTGGCTGGAGTCTAAACTTCATTAGCCCTTTGAATTCAGCCGAATTAATATTTTGATTGGTTTCCTCAAACAATTCTCTAATTACACATTGCTTCGCATTCTCTCCAGCTTCAATAATACCACCTGGAAGTTCCCAGTTGTTTCTCCACTTATTATGCATGAATAGATACTTCCCTTCGCACTTCACCACAATTAGAGCATGTGTTAGTGGAGCATCCAGTGTGCTTGTAATGACCTTATCGTACTCGATACGAATAAATTCCAAAAAAATGTTACCTCTTGAATCTGTCATGATTTCCATTTTTACGCCTACATTTCTTTTGTAAAAAAAACGCACTAGACCTAAGTCCTGCGCGTTTTACCAACTTCCGTCTAATAAAGTATTCACCTTTGATTCATGGTCTCTCTGTGCGCCGTTTTGAAATTTGATGTGAGAGAAGAAGGGAATAAGTAGAATAATATTGAACAACTACATAATCATTAAAATAATCGATGATATAAATGAGGTTGGCAAAATGAATAATGATAGAAACTGGACAGTTTTATTTATTGGTGGAGCATCAGGAATAGGTAAATCAAGTATTGCTTATGAGATTGCTCGATATTATGGTGTGAATGTCTTGGAAGTAGATGATGTTCACCTATCCGTAAAAACAGTTACAACAAAGGAGCATTTTCCTGTAATTCATTATTGGGATTCTGATATAGATAGGAAATACTTTGGAGTTGACGGCACGGTAAACTGGCTGATTGATGTCAGCAAAGAAATGGTTCCAGTATTAAAAGAGCTTGCAAACCGGCATATTGAAGATAAATTACCTATCATTATTGAAGGCGATTTTATCTATCCCGAATTAACATTATCTTTTGATAACCCACAGGTGAAATCAATATTTGTACATGAATCAGATAAAAATCAAATAGTGCAGAATTTTTTAGCAAGAGAAGGTGGCAAATTACAACATGATAGAGCTGAAGTAAGTATTTCATATGGAGATTGGATAGCAGATACCTGTAAGAGGAATGGAATTGAATTGATTGAATCAAGACCTTGGAATACTACTTTAAAAAGAGCAATAAAGTGCTTATTGTAATACGGACATTAGGATAAATTGCTTATTGTAGCTACATGGAAATTAATGGAACTTTTTGAACTAAACTGCCCATTAGTTGAATAAAAGCAGCCAATCAAAAATGATCGGCTGCTTTCTTTGTTTTATTGAGCTAACGTTTTCAGCTAGCTTAAGAGTAATTCACTTTTTTAATTGAGTCATCTTTTTCAGGAGTACCGCAGTGCAAACAGATATAACACTGGCTAAGTATAGAAGAGCATATGCTATGGCAGCATAATATGTAAGTTCAGCTTCAATATCGGAGCTTGTAAGAAGCAGAATAATGGAAAAGCCAACAACAAAAACCACAGTACCTAACAGCACATTTTTAATTCCTTCTTTCACATACTCACCTCCCAGGGATTTTTGACAGTTCCCGACCTGCTATTTTAGCATTTATAATTTTTCCTCCCTTAGGCTATTCTCGATTGTGATCTAGCCCTTTCCCAAAACAAGTTTTTTGGTTGTATGATTCGAAAAATTCGGAATGAATATCCAGTGTTTTAATAGTGAGTAGATATCCATTTATCGTTTTAGTAATCATTTCAATTTCAGATACATTGTATGAAGTTATATCCATTTTCGAAATGATCACTTGCTTACTAAGCACTTTTGATAAAGAAGAGGTAATTTGTTTCTTTACATCGTCATTTAAACTTTCAAACTGGAGTACAAGGTTTTCAAGGTCATCCTTGCTATCTTTCATAAAACTGTGGGATTGGATAGCACTATGCTTTGGAGATGAAGACTTGATAGCATAAATCTCAATGATGTCATCCATATTAAATTTAAAGTTTATACCTTCTTCTGTTTCAACAATTAGGTAGCCTTCCTTTAATCCTTTAGCAACACCACGGAAAAATTCATCTCGATTATTAACTTTGAATACTACAGAATGTTGTTCTTTAACTGTCATCTCAATAAATTGTCTCTTATTCATCATATTATGCAATGTGCTCCCCTCCCTTTTAAAGATAAAGTATTCTATATGAGATAGTACATTATTCCATTGTCCTTACACTAACCTGTCCGTTAGTTCAATAAGTTAGATGAACAGTATCGTCCGGGTCTGAACCAGCTGATCCCCATACTTCCCCTTCAACGCGATAACCGCCACCACTCCATTGAAGCAAGTAGTCTCCAGTACTCATACCCTGTGTGAAACCTTCTTTACTATTTATCCAATTCAAAGATTCCCCGGGAGCAATCGTTCTAGCGAAATACAATTTACTAGTATCTAAGTGCGTTAAACTAACATTGACTTCATGGCTACTATTGTTCTTCATAAGCAGTTTTATGTGTACAAATTCCGGATTTACGGAAAAGGGTTGCTGTACCGTTGCGCCTCCAGAAACAATATAGTGGGAGGGCTTGCTCTCTTGTTCGCTTAAAGAATTAGAAAGGGTTGCACTTTCGGACTTGCTTGATAATACACCAGATTTTGGAGTAGACATATTCTCATGAGTTGGACTTGTTGAATCACAGGCAGTTACGGTCGCTGTTGTTAACGCTAATGCTACAATAGTAAAAAATAGTCTCTTTTTCTTCATTACTTCATTCCTCGTATTCTTTTATTAGTTATTCTAAAAACCTATAAGAAGTTCCTCGTTGTTAACAACGCTATCAATCAATAAAAGTTACACCTGTAATTCACAAGATGGCATTGAGTTACCTTCCCGTTGCTGAACAAAAGCAGCCGATCAGGTTGATCGACTGCTGTCTGAAATTTATTGAGTTACCGTATACTTTTAGTGTAACAAATGACGACTGATAGCATTTGACACTTCAGTCATCGAAAACCGAAATGCTTTTCAACTTCCAATAACATCTGATCTTTATTGGACTGAGATGTTCTCATAAACCATTTTAATTGGTACTGCTCTGCTTGTTGCAGGTAATGATTCGATGCTCGAACCACCGTGTTTAATGTTTCGTCCCGTGCACGTTGTGGATCTGATAAATTAGGGAACACATCCTCCATGCCTCTCAGATGATCTCGATCCAGATACTCCGCTCGAATTAGGCCATCTTCTGCAAACATATAAACAACGCGATTGGGGTTAACAATCTCCCTTAGATAAGCAGGTTCCATAAAAGTATCTACTACGATTGGCTTCTCTTTCCCCATCTGTAACAAATCCAAAATAATAAACTCAACGCTTTCATCAAACACTGAATTCAACCAGTGACTTCTATCGTTCCCACGCCCTAAAAAGAACCATTCCCAATCAATGAAGTGTCGCAAAATTGCTGGATGATCCTGCGGATTAGCCTTTTTTTGATA
This sequence comes from Paenibacillus sp. FSL H3-0457, assembly GCF_037981725.1. Classification (NCBI taxonomy): domain Bacteria; kingdom Bacillati; phylum Bacillota; class Bacilli; order Caryophanales; family Paenibacillaceae; genus Paenibacillus; species Paenibacillus sp. FSL H3-0457. The sequence continues at coordinate 5,095,167 of NZ_CP150283.1, forward strand.
ATCGAAAGTGTGGTCATCTGAGGAATAATAATTCATATCCCATTTTGAAGAAAGTAACTTTGTCATCGTGCTTTTGCCGCCACAAGGGCCTCCACATATCCAATAAACGTGATCTAAATATTGTCTTAATAGTCGGTCTGAAATTTTCATTATACAAATATCCCCCTTGTCTAAGATTATTTCTCAAAAGGGAGCACGTCTATTCTTGTTTGCACTAAATGTCCAGGTCGCTGGCATTGCCACACCGCCTTTCCGAGCTTAATTTCTGATAAATTTATTCCTCGGAATCGCTTTTCAAAATCACAACTAATGATCTGTATACTGCAAAGCGTGAATCGGTGTACCTTTAGTGACTTCACCTGTCAATGTATTGATTTCTAGTGGCTCTACTAAAACCTTCCATCCATTTTCGCTTTCGAAAATTTTATACGGGAGTGGTGGTGACTGTTCGTAGTCTTGTCCTGCATACTTTTGAACTACATAAAATTGAACTTCATCCGTGTTGATTTGTTTGCTTTCCACAATTTCATATCCTGTAGTTGGATTGGTTTTAAAATCCTTCACATATCCTTCTTCACGACTTTTCTCATCCAAATAATTGGTATCTTTAGAATAGAACATCATTCCTTCAACATCCCTAGCAATGTAAGCCTGAAAGTACTCCGTTGCCGCTTCCATCGGAGTTTGGGCTACGACTCTTTCCGCAGTAGTAGTCGATGCTACTAAAATAGAACCAGCAACAACACTGGCAAGTAAAAGCAATACTAATCCTTTTCGTTTCATGGATTGAGAACTCCTTTTTAGTGATAGAGTTGATAGAGTTGGTAATAGCGATCAAATTTTCTTTGAGATCTATTTAGTATAACGCATCGAATTATTGGAAAGTTTTTATATTTATGAGAAATATGTTTACATCTATCTTTTAGCCTCTTTATCCAAACACTTCTTTACGCCCACCTAACTTAATGTTAGATTTTATAACATATTATTATGAAAGCGAGTGGGTTGAAGATGGATCTGCAACAGTTATTGAATATCCCCATTCTCTCCAAAGCAAAGGTTATTGCAGGACATCGCGGACTAGATCGCTTGGTGCAATCAATTAATATTATGGATGCGCCAGATATTGTCCAATTCCTGAAGGCGGGAGATATGCTGCTGACCAACGGTTATATCTTGAAAGAGCGTCCTGATGCTCATCTTGCATTCATTACAGACATGCATACTATTGGCTGTGCGGCGCTTGCTGTCAAGACTCAGCGTTTCTCTCTTGAATTATCTCCGCAACTGCTTGAGACAGCCGACAGGCTGGGCTTCCCAATCATCGAACTGTCTGAGATTGACAATACACTCGGTGAGATATTTCAACATTCGATTAGTGCCATCCTTCAGAATAAAACCCATGAGCTACATTATGCCTTGTCTATTCACAAGCAATTTTCCACGATGGTCATGCAGGGAAAAGGCATACCATCCATCGTAGATACGTTGTCTCAACTGCTATCCTCACCTGTACTACTGCTTGGTTCGAAGAAGCAGATTACGGCAAGCTCCCATTATGCACAACAGATGGATGACCTGTCTCTTGCCGCGCCCATACTGACATTTATAGATGAGCACCCTTCCTTCCACACCGCAATCTCGATCTGCCTGCTTACTGCTGATAAATATCGACACGCCGAGCTTCATCCCATCTTCACGGATCGGCACGAGGGTTATTTGATCGCACTATACGACAGTTCCGCAACCTCTAAACTCTCCACTCTGGCACTGGAGCAAGCCGTCAATGTGATCGGTCTCGAGTTAACCAAGAATCAAGCCGTCAAGGAGCGCTCCCGCCGTTACAAAAATGAATATTTCTCCGATCTCATTCAGGGTTTCATTCGTTCGGAACAAGAAGCGCTGCATCGCGGCAAGAAATATGGGCTGCAAGCCAAAGGAAGTTCTGTTCTCATCGTTGCCAAAAAGGATGAATCCTTAGCGGGCATACCTAAGCAGAACTCTACTCCCTCTGGGGAAGAGCGATTCATCTCGGAACGAGACGCTAATTATGAGCTGATTAAACAGGAATTCGCCAGATTGGATCTCTCCTTTGTCATGTTTACTAAGAACGACCAGTTCGGCATACTCGTCTTTTTGGCTGAAACGTCTTGGGACGAACACACCGTTGTTCAGCAGCTTGAGCGGATGGCGATCAATCTGTATACAGAGTCGCAGCTCAGCCTATCCTTCGGCATAGGTAATTCCTACACGAATGTATTGGATATTGGACTCTCCTACAAAGAAGCAGTCAAGGCGCTCCAGTCCGGCTATCAGATGCGAAAGACCCGCTTCGCTCATTCCTATCAAACCATGGATATAAGCCGTCTGCTGCGCATGATTCCCCACGATGAGATGCTGCAGTTCCATCATGAAACCTTTAAGCCCTTCAACGACCGAGATCCAAACGAGCGCAACGAACTGATGAAAACCTTGTCCTCCTTCTATGAGAATCATTGCCAGATCGTCGATACAGCCAAAGAGCTCTTTGTACATCGCAATACAGTGATCTATAGGTTGGAGAAATGCGAGAAACTAACCGGCAGGAACATTAAGGACCCAATGGAGAGCCTTCGCTTCCGACTTGCCTTCGCACTTGAGTCCCTTTTGAATGTTAATCCAGCCCCTAGTGAAGCTAATCATACGTCTTAAATCGAGAACGTGTCATGTATAATGACACGTTCTTTTGTTTTCTTTTCATATTCAATTCACGTTCAATCTTCATTTGTGCATTTTAACTGATTTAATTCTATTTTTATGTTCAGAGTAACTAATGACAATGATGCAAACAGTCTATATGATTAGGAATATATCCATTAATGTCATGTTAATTAACATCAATTACATCAAGAAACGAAAAAACATCAGGCTGTAGGAAAGGGGCTACCTATCATGGCTATACAAATACAAGGCGTATCCAAATCATTTGTCAGTGCAACCGGAGAAGATATTCAGGTCCTGGCTGAGGTTTCGATGCAAATCAAGAAACAGGAGTTCTTCAGTATCGTGGGACCGAGCGGTTGCGGCAAAAGTACGATTTTCAATATTATCGCAGGTCTGCTTAAGCCGACAAATGGGAAGGTTATCGTCTGTGGCGAAGAGATCGATCAGACCACCGGACATGTCGGTTATATGATGCAGAAGGACCTGTTACTTCCTTGGAGAAGCATCCTGGACAATGTCACGCTAGGCTTGGAAGTGAAGGGCATGTCCAAAAAGGATCGCGGCGATATTGCCATGGATTATCTGGATCGCTATGGCCTGGCCTCATTCGCAGAAGCCTATCCCTCCACACTATCAGGCGGTATGCGCCAACGTGTAGCCCTCATTCGTACCCTCGTTACCCAGCCCGATATTATATTACTGGATGAACCCTTCTCCGCACTTGATTATCAGACCAGACTCATTCTGGAGGATGAGATCTTGTCTATCCTGAAATCCGAGGGCAAGACAGGCGTCCTGATCACGCATGACATCGAGGAAGCGATTGCCATCTCCGACCGTATTGCCGTTATGAGTAAACGACCAACAACCGTGAAGCAGGTGTATGACATTGGTCTCGCCTCGCAATATGGCTCAGCACTGAAAGCCCGCTCCGACCAGAAGTTCAAACAGTATTTTGAATCGATCTGGTCAGAGCTTGATATCCAAATGGGGAGGATCAGCTAATGAAGAGCACATCACCTGAAGTTACCCTTGCCGGAAAGCCTGCTGGAGTTGCGAAAAGCAAACGCAGACAGCCCACCTTCTCCAAAGAATGGCTGATGACGATGCTGTGGCGGTTCATTATTGTAGCGGTCATCCTGGTGATCTGGGAATCCGCCGTTCGTCTGAAACTTGTTAACGGATTCCTCATGGGATCACCAAGCGCCATTCTTGATGCCGCCATCACCATGGCTAGCTCAGGACAACTGCTTACAGACGCGTTTGCAACGGTGAATGCCACCGTTATCGGCTTTGTAGCCGGAAGCTTAATCGGATCATTGGCAGGACTGCTCATGTGGTATTCCAAGTCCGTTGCCCGTGTGCTCGATCCATTCATTGTAGCGATGAACGGTATTCCGAAGATCGCACTTGCTCCCATGATTATCATCTGGTTTGGCTCAGGCATCTTCTCCAAAATTGCTCTGGCCTCCGTGGCGACATTTATCGTCGCGCTATTATCCGCCTACCAAGCGACGCATCAAATCGACGAATCCCAGATTAATCTGATGAAATCCTTCGGTGCAAAGAAATCACAAATTTTCCGCAAAATTATCGTTCCTTCCTCTCTGCCATGGATCATCTCGGCCTTCCGGATCAATATCGGTTTGGCACTGGTGTCTGTTGTAGGTGGAGAATTCATCTCTTCAGATAAAGGACTTGGACACATGGTATTCGTCGAAGGTAACCTGTTCAACCTTCCGGCCGTATGGGTCGGCGTGTTCATGCTTATGCTGGTCGCCATGCTCCTCTACACCTGTGTCGGTTATATCGAATCCCGTCTCCTTCCATGGAATGACAACAAGACCAGCAGCAAATCCACATCTGTATAGCTGACCTACAACGATTAAAGGGGACTGATGACTAATGCGTACATTCAAAAAGATAGCTTTTCTAACAGCGATGACGGTTATTTTGACTACACTGCTCAGTGCATGCGGAAGCAATGCCACAACACCCGCGAGTGGTGCAGGTGCATCTGATAGCGGGGGGCAAGCAAATACGCAGGTGGACAAAATTATGGTCTCCGAGGTGTATCACAACCTGCTCTACCTTCCCTTGTATGTAGCGAACAACCAAGGTTTTCTAGAGGAGAATCGCATTGAGCTATCTTCCATCCGTGCTGCCGGAAGCGGTCCAACAGCATTGTCTTCGGTGATCTCAGGCGAGTCGGCGTTCTCCTTCCATGGTCCTGAGCATGTCGCATTTGCTAATGCAAAGGGCGGAGATGCTCGCTCACTGGTCCTTCTATCCGGCAGTGCTCCAGTATGGGCAGTTGCGCGAGAAGGAGTAACCGTGAACTCGACAGCGGATTTCAAAGGTAAAACCATCGTTGTGGGCTTGGCACCTACAAGTTCGAACAGCTTACTGCAGAAACTATTCGCTGACAATAACATCGATATCGACAAGGATGTGACGATCACTGAGGTTCAGAATGGCTCCGAGCTTGGTGCTGTATTAGCCGGCAAAGCCGACATTGCCATCGTTTACGAGCCGCAGCTGGATCAAGGCATTGCTGAGGGACTGCATATTGTCCATGATTTTACGAAGGATTATCCTGACTTTGCCTTTGCAACCATGAATACAACTGCAAGCTTCATTGAAAAGAATCCTGATCTCACCCAGCGCTTTGTCACCTCTATTGAGCAAGCTCTGGACTACATTCAATCGAATCCTGAAGGCGCAAAAGCAGTTGCCGTGAAGGAATTTCCGAATCTGGACAAAAACGTCGTGGAGCAAGCGGTACAACGCATGATCGACAGCAAGGTATATCCTGCGGAGGGGCTCATCAATGAATCAGCCTTCGAGACCGCAATCGACATGCAACGCTTCATCGGCAATCTGAAGGAAGACCTCGCTTACGAGGAGATTATCGATTCAAGCTTCACCACCAAATAGAGAGAGAAAGGGTGATTACTCTGAACCAGGACGACTATCTCACACACCGCCGTACAGAAAGCGCCAAATATGCGGACGGAGTTATTACAAGCGAGGAGCTTGCCCTATTTACAGCAGACTTGGAGCTGATTCGAAACTTCAAGTTGCCAGAAGAAGTAGGGCCCAATCCCCCGCATAGGAGCGTGCCTCTGCGATGATTACGAAACCACTTAACGAGCTGACGATTGCTGAAGCCGCAACACTGATTAAAAATAAGTTGATATCTCCTGTTGAGCTTACAAAATCCTATTTGAATCGCATTGAGAAAGTAGAGCCTTCTGTGCAAGCCTTTGTTACGGTCACCGCCGAACAGGCTTTGCAGGCCGCGAGAGAGTCTGAACAAAAACTGATGAATGGCGAATATCTCGGTCCTCTGCATGGTATTCCCTATGGAGCCAAAGACATTATCCATACCGCTGGCATACGCACCTCCGCTGGATCAAGTACCTTTCCAGACTTCGTACCCGGAACGAATGCAACAGTGATTGATAAGTTGCAAGCTGCAGGAGCTATCCTGCTCGGCAAGACAACAACGACGGAATACGCCTTTCAGGGAGGAGAACCACCAACCCGCAACCCATGGAATTTAGAACATACCCCGGGCGGTTCCAGCTCCGGCTCTGCCGCTGCAGTAGCGGCTGGCATGGCTTCCTTCACACTCGGGACACAGACCTTTGGATCTCTGCTTAGACCCGCAGCTTACAACGGATTAACCTGTATGAAACCCACTTACGGCAGAGTTAGCCGTAATGGTGTCATCACAGCCAGTTGGAGCCTGGATCATATTGGCGCATTCACTCGGTCCGCACAAGATAACGCAATCGTTCTGGAAGCAATGGCCGGGCAAGATGAGCTGGACTCCTTCACGCTTCCTTATGGCAAGCCAGACTTAAAAAATGTTCTTGAGCATCCTATTTCAGAAATGGTGATCGGTCTCCCGAGCAACTTCTTCCAAACCGATGAACCAGCGATCTTGTTAGCGGTAGAGTCGGCAATCGCTGTGCTTGAGAAGCTGGGCATGCAATGGAAGAAAGTTGACCTGCCCTCTTATATGGAAGAGACCATTGCTGCTCATCGTACGGTTATGCGGGCAGAAGCTGCCGCCTTCCATCAGGAACGCTTCGCGGAAGCCTCTGATCGTTACGGCCACACGATGCGGGAGCAGCTTGAACTCGGTTACCAGACGAGTGCCGTTGATTATTTGCAGGCACAACGCATCCGAACGATATTCCGGAGCGAGATGATGATGCTTTTCGATGAAGTGGATGTGTTATTGACTCCATCAACACCCTATGTGGCCCCATACGGCTACAAGACGGGGAGCCCGATTTTTAACGGACCGTTCACCAATACGGGTCTACCTTCCATCACCGTACCCATCGGGTTTGATACCACCTCAGGGAAGCAATTACCTATCGGCATGCAGCTTGCTGGTCCACTCATGCGAGAAGACCGCCTGTTGTCCATCGCTCATCATTATCAGCAGGCTACGAACTGGCATCAGTTAACACCAATCATACACATTCATTAGGAAAGGAATGACCGCTACGATGTCTACCATCATACATGCAAGTGCAGCACCCAAGTTCCCGCTTCCTTTCTCCCATGCTGTCCGCGCAGGAGATTTCCTCTACGTCGCAGGTCAGGTAGGTGTCGATCCACAGACGCTTGAGCCCATTGGCGGCATTAAGGAGCAGACGGAGCAGTGCATTCGTAATATTGAGGTGATCCTGCAAGAAGCCGGACTTACACTCGATCATATTGTGAAGGTAACCACTCATCTGGCCCGAGTCGAGGATCAACCCGAATACAACGAAGTGTATGCGCGAATGATTAAACAACCCTATCCCGCCCGTATTACCGTATTCAGCGGTTTAGGCCCTTATTTAATTGAAATGGAAGTGCTGGCGTATGCGCCTTCCATTCGAGGAGAGTAACACACACCAAAGAGCACCTGTAGCCATAGATGGGTACAGGTGCTCTTTTTGTTCTAGAAACCCGGTTCTCTTTTGAGAAAAGGGTTTCTTTTCGTATTCCTATTTTGTTTTGAAGCGAGATGCTTCTTCGGCCAGTTGTTTGGTCAGTCCATCAATTCTCTGCACCATATCTGTCAAATGTTCCGTCATGCCGGACTGTTCCTGCATTGTTGCTGTGACTTCCTCAACAGAAGCCGACACCTCTTCACCGGAAGCAGACAAGTTCTGTGCCGCCCCAATGACATCATCCTTATCACGTTCAATGGATTCGATCTCTGTGGCAATAGCTTGAACCTGGCTCATCATCTCATTCATATTCTCGGTGACAAAATTGAATGTCTCCTTGGTCTGGCTAACGCTGCTCTTATGCTGTTCCGCAATTGCTTCAATAGCCTGAACACTTCGGTTATTCTGCTCCACGTGATCAATGGTCTGCATCACAATTCGGTTGATATCCTCCGATTGAGCTGTCGTCTGCTCTGCCAGCTTGCGAATCTCAGAAGCAACGACTGCGAAGCCACGTCCCTGATCACCAGCTCTCGCCGCCTCGATCGAAGCATTCAAAGCAAGTAATTTCGTCTGATTTGCGATTTCGGCAATCGTACCTGTAATCTGGTGAATGCCCGAGGAGCTTTCGGCGAGTTGCACTGTAATTTTGGAGATGTTGCCAACTTCAATCTCGTTCTGCCCGTTCACCGCAATGAGTGCATCAATAACTTCATGATTATTTTTGAATGCATCCGTAATTTCATCTGCCTTGAACTTCACTGCCTGCGACATTCCATTCACGTTGGCAATCTTGTTACCCACATTCATGAATTTGTCCACAATGGCTTCCGTATCGTTCGCCTGGGACTCCATCGCTCGTGAAATCTCAAATGCTGTTGTCGTTGTTTCGGCAATCGTGGTCGAAGTTTGCTGAGTGGACTGTTCCAGCTCGGATGTACTTGTTTTCAGGATGCCGATGGAATGGTTCATGCTGGAGATCAGCTGTTTATTGCCTGCTGCCATGGTATTGAAGCTGTCCACCAATTGTTTGAATTCTCCGCTATATTTACCTTGAGCCTGCACCGTCAGATCGCCGTCAGCAAGCTGTCTGAACAACACAGTTAGTCTTGTAATTGGTCTGGTTACCAGCAAAGAGATCAGAATACCCGCTACGACGGAGACCGCAATAGCACTAAACAGAACAATATACATCTGTTTTGCCATCGCACGCAAAGGTTTCTGCACATCACTCAGTTTATCTTCAACAACGACGGTCCAGTCTGATCTTGGTATTTTGGAGTAATACGCCACTTTCTCATCTGTGCTAATATCCCCTTGCTGTAGTTCAGCGCCAGGAGCAAGATCTATCAATGATTGGTATTCGCCGGACTCCATCTTCTGGCCTGCCAACTTCTCATCCGCTGAATCGTAGATGACCGTACCTGCACGGTCCAGAATGATCACTTTTCCCTCATCATTAATATTGATATTTTGTAGCTGATTAACGAAGAACGAGGTGGATGCTGCAGATACGAGCACTCCCTGTACTTCTTGATTCTCATTGTAGATTGGCATGGCAAAAGCCGTACCTAGTTGTCCTGAGGACTTGGCTACAATCCCTTCACTAATCACATTTTTACCCTGAATCGCTTCTTGGAAATATGCCCGATCTCCGCGTTCTGCCTTGATAACTGCCGGATCATTCGCTGCAATAATAATGCCATTCCGATCCAACAAAATCAGACTGTTGTTACCTTCCATACCTGCCAGACTGTCCGCAAGAATACCACTTGCCTTATCCAGCAGTTCATTGTTTTCCGAGAAAAAATTCTCCCCTTCCTGTCCATCCGTATTTCGAATCTCCAGCAGATCCTGGAAGGTCCGATGTGTTGTGATCAAAAAGGTGGATTGTTCTTCCAAACTTAGTGAAGCATACAAACCTGCCCCCACCCGGTCCGAGGTTGCTTTAATCTCATCTTTGCTTTTGTCGAGTGTGATGACAGCCGCTACAGTGTAGGATACTACTGCAGTTACCGCCAGTACGATACACACCAGCAGACTGATCATAAGTGGCAGTTTGACTCTGAACGACATGTTGCGCATGCGTTCTCTTGCCTTGCTAAATACCATGATTACATTCACCATCCATTTTCATTTTCATCATTATGAAGTCCAAATTCTATGTATCTACTTTATATCGGTCGATATCAAATAATCTGTAAGCTGTTTCCCCAGTTATTCTAGGTCAAAGGCCACTGCAAACGATTGGAAAATGAAGACTTTGGGTTAATACAAAATATGACATCAACATCGTATAATATATGAAATACATATCGTGCAGGAAGAGGGACAACGCATTGAATCCGAAAATGCCTACTTTATTAAATGTCGAATAGGAGAAGTGATATGGCAAAAACAGCATTACCTACGCTATTAAATGTCGTGCGCATTTTATTGAGTGTGAAACTGATCTACGTAATTGTGTCCTTTATCGTGTTCCTCATTGACTTCAACCAGAACATGGAGACCTATCTGGGTTTCTTACGCAAAGGAGATGATCTGGCTTACGCCTCTGGCGTAATCTTAGCCAGAATGTTGTTTATCATCGGTCCCAGCCTGCTTGCTGTTATATTCATCACCAAAAGAAAGTTCAAGCTCACCGTGACGTTTCTGAGTCTGGCGCTATTCGTTGCCATTCCGAATGAGAGTAACCTGTTCACCCTGATTCATCTCTTCGCCCTGCTCATCGTGCTCTTGCATCGTCCAAGCAAGATGTATCTGAAACGAAAGGATACCCCTGTCAATGTAGCCGTAGTTGAACCGAAGAATTAATTCGAAAAGGGGATCACATGATATTGAAGTCCAGATACACGGTGGAGCGCATAAGATATGATGTCATAATAAAAAAACAAGGACGTTCCTATGTATTACAGGAAGGTCCTTGTTTAATGTGACTCATTATACAAAGTGATTGTGAGATTTACAATTACAATGCAGCTTGATAAATTTGTACTACATCTTCACGTTGCAAGTTTTTGAAGAATCCGAACGGACCAAATCGCATCGCTTTATCAGCCATTACATCAATCTGACTGTCGTCGATGTCATAGTCCGCCAGACGGCTAGGGGCACCAATCGAAGTCCAGAATGTACGCAGCGCTTCAATGCCTTCTTCAGCAACTTGTTTGTCCGACTTTCCAGTAGGATTAATATCAAATACATTAATGGCCATACGTTTGAATCGATCTACATCCACATCCAGATTATGCTTCATCCAGTGTGGGAAGAGGATTGCAAGGCCACCCCCATGCGGAATGTCGTACACAGCCGAAACGGCATGTTCTATATTGTGAGAAGCCCAATCTCCGGCAAGCCCCATATTCAGGACATCGTTAAGCGCCATTGTTCCGCAGTAGAGAATGGTTTCACGCAGTTCATAGTTTTCCGGATCTTTGATCAGACGAGGGGCTGTATCGATAACGGTACGAAGAATCGTCTCACAGAATCCAAGCTGAACCGGTGTATTCGTATCCAGATGGAAATAATGTTCAAACACATGAGACATCATGTCTACCATGCCGTATACAGTCTGATCCAGTGGTACGGTGTATGTGTACTCCGGATCAAGAATGGAGAACGCTGGGAAAGAATACTCGCTGAACCATGCCCATTTTTCCTGCGTGTCCTGATTGGTTATTACTGAACCGTTGTTCATCTCGGAGCCTGTCGCTGCCATCGTTAGAATTGTACCCAGTGGAAGTCCGCCTTCCGGGGTTGCTTCGCGCACAACAACATCCCACATGTCTCCATCGTATTTGGCTCCTACTGCGATGGCTTTCCCGCAGTCTAGTACACTGCCGCCGCCAACCGCAAGAACCAGATCAATGTTATGTGTTCTGCATAGTTCTACACCCTTATGAACCGTAGACAGACGAGGGTTCGGTTCCACACCAGCCAGTTCCGTAACCTCTGCTCCGATTTCATTCAACTGGCTGATTACCTGATCGTACAGCCCGCTACGTTTGATGCTTCCACCACCATATACAAGCAAAATACGCTTTCCGTATTTTGGAACTTCGGTTTGTAGTGCTTGAAGTTGCCCTTTGCCAAAAATCAGCCGGGTCGGATTATAAAACTGAAAAGATCTCATAACATATGTTCCTCCAAAGAAGTCTGAAATTTTGTGCATCCACCATTATAGTTCTCTTTATTCGTAAAAACAAATACAGACAAGAAGGAGATAACAGATGAGTATGGAGTCTGTCATGACTAAACACTGTTTTCCTGGACAAAAAAGCTCCTGCCAGCAAAGTGGCAGGAGCTTACATCACAGGCATTCAATATGACCATCACATGCTTCCATAACAGGATGGTCTACATCCCCTCAGATATTAAGAATTCGGTACTTAGGTTCTAACCCAGATCGGCAATCCGCTGTCCAATACGCGGAAACAGCCCGAAGGCATTCTCATAGAAGACTTTATCATGATGCTGTTCCGGTACAAGTCGGCGGACAAATTCGGCATACAGATCGATGGGCGCAAGCGGCCAGTCGGTGCCAAACAGCATTTTCTCGTAATGATCCGAATAGACCAAGGCCCGGCGGAAATGATCCATGAACAAAGGCTCGTTCATGAACCGTTCAAAATGGGGCCGATCCCCCACCACAAGACCAGACAAATCCGCATACACATTAGGATTCTTCGCCACCACTTCAGCTGCATCCATCACCCAGGGATCACCCAGATGACAGATCATGAAGTTCACACCGCGTTGCTGCAAGGCTAATTCATCCACCGTCAACGGATGCGAATATTTGAGCAATCCATTCATGGAGTAAGTGTCACCCGTATGAATCACGACAGGCAGGTTGTACTTGGCTGCGAGTTCATAGACTGGGGTATAGATTTTGTCGTACACATAATGATGATAGTATCCGGCATAGAGTTTGATTCCGGCTACCTCCGGGGATTGCAGTCTAGCTTCAATCCGGTCAAGCTCGTCCTGAGCGTTTTTACCGTCTAACGCATTGGGATTGATCCCCACACATTCCATGAGGAATGACGGAACCTTCTCTTCCAGATCTAACCCCATCGGGTTAGGGGAACTGGAATCCGGGAACGCTCCCTTCGTCTGCTCCGTAACCCCCATTCCGATACCCATAATGACGTCGTTCTTATCAAACTCCGCTTTAAGACCAGCGGCAGAGTAATCCACTTTAGACAGATCGATCGCTGTTCGGTGAAAGCTGTCGATGTCCGACAGATGAATGTGAATATCAATGATCGACATGTGAAGCCTCCTTTTCATCGGTAGAAGTTACAAAATTCAGTTTGAGAAGGTCATGCACATCCGCTGAACTCAGCGGGATCTGTCCCAGAACCAGATATGTCGGCTCCGTCCAGACCGTCTCCCCCTGCTGGAGTGTCATATGATGATGTACGTTCAGACCCGTCACCTGATTATTGGCAAACCCCCACGCACTCTGATTCGGGTAACGATGGACCGCATGCAGCATGTTTTCACGCGAAACCGATCCTACTCGCAAAAGATCTTCAAGTGGCAGGCCCACATCCACCTTGCCCAGCGGGAATCGATCTTTACCCGGTTGCTCTATCCAACCTTCCGCAAATACAGATGAAGGCTGGAGGAAACGTTCCTCCGCAAGCGAGTAATCCGTCAGCGTCAGGCCACTTTCGTTTGTTACGGCAAGCAACGTGCATAGCACAGGAACACCGGGCAGCATCAGATAATGCTGGTGGATCGTGATTCCACGATTCGCTTCATGCTTCTCAATCCGGGTGGTCAGCTTTATACCCTTCCAGACGTTGCCGTATTGATCCTTCTGCTCTGTCCAGGAAGCGGCTCTTTGTTCCAACTGGCGGCTGAAACCATTCATGCCTGGAACCCCAACACCCAGTCCGCCGTACCACGGATTCCACCACGAGCGTGGAGCCGGTTCAGGGTACGAGCTATCCAGCCATTCTTCTCCTGCATATTTCAGGGAGTGTACTACACTCCCGAATTCAGGAGCAACAGCGATCGACAACACCCCATTGTCTACACTGTACAAAGGTCCAGATGAACCTTCTTCAATCATCTGCTTCACCTCTGTTCCGCTCTGTGGGAACCAAAGGGCAGTTCGCTCCTGAATCCGATCTTCGCCCCGGTATAGCCCACGAACTTTCCAACCACTCGCGTGCTGGTCTCGGTCCGCTTCGTCTGGTGAGAATGTCAGCTTGGCTGAGTTTAGATTCTGCTCCGGATTGAATTCCTTAGCATTGGCCATAACCTCCGGTTTGCCACCCTGCTGCACATATAGCTCCAGCTTGCCCGCAAGCGGAACCAGTTTGTGTTCAGTCAACGTTGCTTGCAGCACGTCCGGGGCAAATGGATTCCCCTCACTTAGTGTCAGATCCAGATGACTGTCCAGCAACGGAATGACCGGGTTACGCTGCTTCCGTGCAAACGCACGGAAATCATGCCATTTGGCAAACGTGTTCAAAGCATATACAGTTGCTTTGGTCCGTACAACGGCTCCTGCGGCAATACGGCCAAGCTCATGCTGCAACCCCAGCGTGTATTCCGGGCGAAGCAGCTTCAGAGAAGGGTCCCAATAGATACCGCTGGCACCATACTCTTCTTTGCAGAACAGCCAGTTCTCCGTAATCTGTGAGCTATTCCAATGGCTCGGATCGCCAGCGTAAGAATCCCCCATATCCACAAAACGACCTTGGTAAGGGAGGATTAGCTGGTTTCCGTAGAAACCGAAGTTATTCATCAGAAACAGGTCTTCTTCCCAGGCGGTGTCTCGTGTATTTTCAACCTCTTGGTGGAATTCGGCGACTCCATTCGCAGACAGCTTGACCACGGACTTAATCTGCAAGCCAGGGAAATCCTCCGAGTCATACAGTGCTTCAAGAACCTGACGTTCACCTTCGGGATAAATATTCACTTCTTTTGCTTGTTTCTTGGATAACTCTTCGGCAAACGGCTTACCCAGCTTCGGATAAGTCCACCAGAATGAATGACGGGAACCGGGATATTCAATCCACATGTTATTATCTTGCTTGCTCATATGAAGAGAGAATGCGCCATTAACAGCCACCCATTGATCCTCAATCTGCCCACCATATTTCCCTTCGATTCCCTTCATCAGTACAGAAATTTTGCTTGTAAAAGAGATCGCATCGTTCCCCACTGGGATTGCCGTCACTTCTACTTCTTGGGAATAGAGACCATACGAACGCAAGGTGAAAGGTACTGGCACAGACACTTTGCCTTTGGCAGGCACCGTAAAGCGCACCGAACGCTCTGCCCATTCAAGGAATTCATCCTCCGGCAGGTCCAAGCTGAACTCCGTTTCGGCATCCACATTATTTTCCACGTTCAGAACCAGCTCAGCCGGGATGCCTGGATAGAGTTCCTTCACAGGCAAGATGGTCTTGATCTTGGCCGGGAATTTCGGGGCAATACCTAACCTGAACTCCGCTTTCTTACCGCCGATCAACCATGTGCTGGCAACCACGGGATGCGTCTTATTGTTATTCTGTTCCTCTGTAATTGGATCAAGGTGAAACTCACCTTCCAAGATGATGGTTTCTCCCGGAGCCACTGCTCGTGCAACGTCCAGCGCAAATCGAATGTTTTTGTTATCCTCACCCTTGATCTCAACTGCCAATTCGGACGCAGAAGTGTTTTTAATGCGATAGCGAACGTTATAGCTGGAACCGAATACCAGATCATGATCATCGACTTCTGTTAAGATTTCGTAATCTGGTGTTTCGAGGGCAGTCAGCCCGCGACCCGACTTTTCAAATTCAGCCCGCAGGGAGACATCTCCCTTTTTCCACGTGTAGTCAAAGAAATCAAAACCACGCTCCCGTCGGCCATCCGGCTCGACCACGAGTTCACGCGTGCTGTCTGCATACCAATCCAACTCCTCAAAATAAGGAGCAAGTGCTTCGGTCTGCAAAATGGTAGGGATGAAATTCATCAGATGCACATTATCATCTTTTTTTTCCCAGAAGAATCCGCATTTCTTGTACATCGGTACAGCCTTTGTATTGCCTGCCCATGTGAACAGATCCAGGCGAGGCCATCCGGCCTCCACGGTCTTGCGCACAGCATTCAGGATCAGATTACGTCCAACTTTATAACCGTGATAGTCGGGGCGTACGTTAAGCAGCGGTACATATAGCGCTCTCTCGTCATAGCGGTAATGAGCAAAACTGCAGAAGCCAACAACCTCTTTCTCATGAACGGCTAGAAACACATAAAGATTGGACGAACTCTCCATCTCCCGGCGAACTGTTTCCTCTGTTCTAAGGTTGGTGCCACCTCCCCAGCTTTCATTACTACGGTTCCACATATCAGCGAGTGCGGCAGCGTAAGAGGGATCGTATTCAATAATATGGATTTGGTCGATAATCGAAGTTACGGTCATATTTGGATCTCCTTATCTTTATGTACAGGATGGTGAAGAAGCTAGTGATAGTCTTATCATACTATAATTGGAAGCATTTTCAGAGCATTATATCATTGCTTCGGTATCCACTTCCGTATGAAGTGTCAATGAATCCATGCAACCCTTATGTACGGGTAAACATATTGCCGCAGTGTGCCCTGAAATGGACATCCATGTGAACTTTGACAAGCTCTATTCGCTATTGTTACTCTTTGTACAGGAGTGTTTCTTTTATATATAAAAAAGATAGATTCATGGAGGGAAAGCATGACAGAATGGATCACGCAATTTATACTCTTTTTTAAAGATTTGTCATACGCAGGTCTGGTCATTGCCTTGTCGTTTGAATTCGTACCTGCTGAACTTGTACTGCCCATGGCGGGATATTGGGTGTATCTTGGGGATATGAAGCTTTGGCTGGCTATACTCGCTGGTACCGTAGGTGGAACGTTTGGACCTCTGACGTTGTATGCCCTGGGACGATATGGCGGCAGACCGATGGTCGAAAAATTCGGCAAGTATTTCTTGATTCGCCCCCACCATCTGGACGCTTCCGATAAGTTCTTCGAGAAATATGGCAGCGGGGTAGCTTTCTATGGACGTTTTGTACCCGGTATTCGGACCGTGATCTCCATCCCATGTGGAATGGCGAAAATGAATGTGTTTAAATTCAGTATCTTTACCTTCTTGGCCATGCTTCCAATCACCTCATTGTACATCTACTTAGGCTTCAAACTAGGCTCTCAATGGGAGCATGTGGATGAGATTGTTAAACCTTATATCGTTCCGGCAGCGGTGATTTTCTTAGGTGCTTTTGGATTTTACGTGCTTTTGAAACGTTGGAAAAGAAGAACGGCTTTGAACAAGTCATAGGCTTGTTAAGTAAGGAAAAGAGATGCGCAGTTTGAGGTTGAGTTTGGTAAGCATTCACTTGTGAGAATAGATATAAGCCCCACTGATTGTGAAGATCAGTGGGGCTTTTGTTTGAAAAAAGAAAAAGCCGCTAAATACGGACTTCTTTTTTTGCCACTGAAGACTTAAAGTCTTGATTTTACTATATCGATGTCATGAAAGTAGGCCTCACGTATTCTTATTTCATTCGAAAGCAAACCACCTTGAACCGAGCCAAAGGGTTTATTTTTCTTCAAGTGAAATAATAAATTTTAGTGAACTATGTAACAGCTAATAATAAATCGGTTACCAATTCTTTTTCAAGTAACTGTATTTCCTTTAGTTTTACTAATATAGCTGAAAAAGTTTTCATATTATTTGTAATGGTATATTTCAATGATAAATTTTTCAACAACAAACATTCATTGCACAGAAATAGAGATTTTTTTGATAAGTCTTCAAAATCCTCAGCATTCAAATATCCTTTTGATTTTAAATAATCTATCCTTCTATTCATGATCTTCTTGTGTTCCCAGATTATCCTGCATAATCTCATATCTTTACTTAATTCTATGTCATCAGAAAATTTAAGTAGTAGTTCATCATATATAGCTAGTCCGAAAACAGAGTTTCTAGTACCTTTATGTGTAAGGAAAGAGTTTTGGGATTTTACGAAATCTTCTAAATACAATTTAAAAATATCCAAATCAAACTCTAAATTAAAATGATAAACATACTTAGTAGTGTTACTTGTTAATTCAGAAGTGAAATTTCTTATGAATTTAATAGTGGATTCCGGATTTTCTGTGAATGATAAAACAAATTCTGCAAATGGTATGGCGTATTGGCCAAATATCATTTGTTTATTGTAACCAAGATAATACAGCCTCTTTTCGTTTTTATTGTAACCGTATATTAAATTATCATGATGGAAATGTCTTCGCTTATAACTTGATTTGTTAGACCAGTAATATTCATCAATACCAACTTCTACATAATAATTTAAGTCAATATTTTCTAACACTATATCCAAAATATTTTTATTGAGCGTATTGATTGTATTTTTGTTTACGTTTGAATACTCTAAAAAAGGGATGTTAGGGTATTTTCCATTGTGGGAGAAGAAATCTATTTTAAAGTCATCTATTGGCTCTTTTCTATTATTAAAAGTGTAAAGTTGAGTATAGTTCGTGAAAAACCAGCCTAAGAAAGCCTTATCTTTCTCTAATATCGCGAGTGGGTATGCATGATTTAAAAAAGTTTGAATTGAGGGGGGATGAATCTCTAATTTTTTCTCCACGTGTTCACTCTCCTTTATAATTAACATACCTTATCATGTATACTTAAATGATTATTTGTCAATTCCCTATAATAAAAAATATGAATTTATAATGAAATATGTATTAGAACCTCTCTCATGACACTTAAAGTACGATTAAACATTGAAACGACTTATTAAGATCCTTAGATCAAGCCCTAATCGCATAACCGCTTAGGGCTTGATCTATTTATTTCTTGAATAAAAAAGTAAGGTGTGAGTATGCAGTTCATTTCCCAAATTAACACGTGATTTCTAAATCAATTCCTGCCTTCTTTTCAAATACACATACAACACTACGCCAGATGCCGCACAGATCACAGCACATAAACCGATGAATCCATATCCCGCCTGAAGTCCGCGCAGCAGTCCCAACTGAGTCGTTGAACCGTACAGATTCTTCACGCCTTCAATCACCCAGCCAATCACATAGTTACCGATGACACTACCAACCCCCATCAAGGTAACCGTGAATGTAATCGCGGTGTCACTGCCATTCGGATATCTGCGTGCAATAAACGCCATCACTGTTGGATAGATCATCGCTATACCCGCGCCAGATATCGCAAAGAAAATCGCAAGACGCTCTCCCCCTGCAAGCGCCACGAACGTACATACTCCTGAGAACGCCGAGAACAGAATCAGTGACAATACAAATCCGATCCGGTCCGTCAATGGCCCAAGCAGCAGGCGTCCCAGCGAGAATGTGAGGAAGAACGCAGATAATAACCCGGAGGCTTTGACCGTGTCCCACGTGTAGGCTTTTTCCAGGAAATTAACCAGCCAACCCCCAACAGCCAGCTCCGATACCACTCCAAAAGAAAGAATGAGCACCATCAGCCAAAGGGCAGGATCACGTGTTAACGTCTTCAGTGAAGTCCGATCTTCATGAGGAAGATCATCCCCCGGGAATTTGCTGCGCAGCGCCGCAATGATCGGCAGCAGACAGAGTGACAACATCACCAGATACATGCCACGCCAGTCCAGTTCGTGTCCAAACACGCTCAAAGACATCACACCCGTCGCCAACAAAGGTGCTACCGTTGAACTTAACCCATAGAAGAAATGGGACAGGTTCATCATCGTACCTGTGTTTTTCACAAAGATCCGCGCACCCAGAATCGCCAAAGCAATCTCCAGCATGCCGTTACCGATGTACATGAAGAAGTATGATGAAGCAAAGAGTGGATAGGTATGAGACACATAAATGAACACACCCGATAGGATCATCGATGCAAACGATATGATGCTAACCGCCTTGATGCCCCATTTGCGAACCAGAATAGCCGTGAAGGAGCAGGCGATCAGGTACCCCAGTGCATTCAGGGACAATAACGTCCCGAGCTGTTTCTCATCCAGATTGAAGTCGAATTGAATGCGCGGAATGGCTGGCCCCTTAATATTTTCCGATATGCCAAATACGATAAATCCAAGAAAGATCGTTGCCAGTTGCATGGCGTACAGCTTGTTGAAATTTCGTTTGTTGCCTTGCGTACCTGCTTGCTGATTCAAAATAAGTTCCTCCATTGTGTTCAGGAAAATGATTGCACGTTATAACTACGATTGCAGTACCATCTTCCGACCGCTGTTATCCCTGTATTTTTTTGAATTGTTCCTAAAGGTGAAAATACAGTGATAAAGGCGTTCTTCAGATTGGTTCTGCCCTCTACGTTATCGTGTCAATGATTTGTACATTTGAAATAGGAAACATGGTTAAGCTTTACCACTGCTTCTCAACCACCTGAATGCGGTAGGTCAGGCTCTCCAGCGTCACCGCGACCAGCCCCGTGACATATTCGCGACGAGTGTCTCTTTGGATGATCAACTCCGGCATATGCTCCAGTGGAATCATTCGATCCAGACAACCTTGCATCAGGTCATCCCTCATAGCAGGGTCCGTCGTATCCCCTGTGACTACAATCGTAGCGGGGTTAATGATCGCGATGATGGATACCAGTGTCTGTACGACCAGTTCCTGCAACCCTTCCACCATTTTCAACATTCGCAACTGCTCTTCTCGTGACACGCCAAAAGGTAAGAAGGACACCTCGCCCCCAAATTGCGTATTCCCGGTCAGCGGACGACCATCAATGATAAAGCCTGCACCCGGAAAATGATTCTCCGGAAACGTCACCACCGCAAAATTCTTCTCTTCCTCAAATTGCTGCTGGTTGTACAGTCCGTAGACCGTCAGGTTCATATCGTTGCCAATGACCACTTCCACGTCTTCATATTGCTCCTTAAGCCTTGGCCCAAGTGGCTGATACATCAGCTCCGGTACGTCGCAAATCCCAATCACACCGTTGTGTGCCACCCCAGGTATGCCGATCCCAATCGCCTGCACATTGTGGTGTTGTTCAATCAGATTCCCAATCAGATCCTCTACCACCGTTACATTAATCTCATCCAAAAAGAATGTCTGTTCATCCGCCATCTCTCCGTTCAGATTGGCATATGTATGTGTGATTGAGTGAATGCCGCCCTCTGTCCGAATAATCAAGCACAACACACTTGCGTAGTCCGCATTAAACTGATACCGACTCGCCGGTCTTCCCCCACTCGACTCATCTGGACCCAGATCGATAATCTCACCCGTTTGGAGTAATTCGTTCAGGATCGTGCCACATGTGGCTACGCTGAGTTTCGTCAAGTTTGCAATGGAAGCTTTCGTGCCTACGCCCATGGATCGGAGCGTGTTCTTCACCAATTCAACGTTAATTCGCTTCACCTGCTGGGTGTTGTGTGATGTGGGTAACATGGTAAGTTATATGCCTCCTTTCGTTCATTTCGAACCATTCAATGAATGTTTTTAAAAGTGTTTTAATAATTGAAGTGTAGGAGGATTTGGAAGGAAAGTCAATGCTAAATTGGAAGCGAAAATCGTTTGGATGGAAAGGCAAAAGGACAGCGCAGGATCATCTTATATGATCCTGTACTGTCCTTTAATTTAGGGTGACTTTATGTAGACTGGCTCATTTGATTTGCCAAGATGCTCTTCTCCAGTCGAACTTTAAATAACTTGCGGTTCAGATCCTGTTCCATGGAGTGAAGGTGATATGCCGCCTGTTTAACCGTGTCCATCTCTAACACACCTGCCTGCTTAGCAATGATGTCCATGGCATCTAGGATGAGTTTGTTGCATGTGATGAGTTGATCAACGTAATCGTCTTCCTGTTCTACGAGTTGTGCGTACTGCAAAGTTAAGTCTTCGCTGTTGGTACTTGTCATGTCACCACTCCTAAAATTGGTACGCATAAGAGTACCAGATATACAAAAAGTATATGGTACGCTCATGCGTAACGTCAAGACCATATGGAAATTTTAGGAGTGATTTAGCATGGCAAAGAAAGTCGTTGTTAATATTCATAAGCTCATTGAAAAACATAATATCTCGTTGCGAGAACTGGCACGTTTGTCTGATATTCGCCACGCCGCTTTGAGTGAGTTGCAGTCAGGGAAACGTGAGAATATCAATTTTGCTCACATTGAACGGATTGCTGAGGCGTTGGGTATTGATGATATAAGAGAAATTATTGAGATTAAGGATATGTAATGTAGGTATGTTTGTTATATGCACATCCCTTTTTTAAAAAAATATCATAAAAACGTACTAAATAAGTAATCAAAATTTAGAGAAAATGGTCGTTTTCTTTATTAAATAGTCCATACTTATATTGTAAGGATTTTAAAAAGTCCAATTCAATTAATAACCGCCCCTCTGCTAGAAGAGTTACTTTAAAGGAACTGAATATAATCAATTGTTGACTATTATTTTCTCCCATAATATCTCCCGAGATACATAAAGATTTATCTAAAAGGGTCTTTGCCTTTTTTTTGTTACCTTGAATATATAACGCAATTGAAAGATTAGCCAGAACCATAACATAATCTGGTGAATTTATTAATTGTTTAAACTCATATATCCCTCTCGCTTCATTAAGGTATTCTATTGCTTCAGCTATATTTCTTTGATCTATCATCATAGTCCCAAGCTTTCCTAAGTCTTTGGCCACTTCAGGATGATTTAGTCCATAAACTTTCCTATCAATTTCTAGAGCTTTATTCAAATAATAGTAGGCCGATTTAAAATCTTTCAAGATTTGATGGAGGCCACCAATATTATAGTAAGTAATTGCGAAATCATGATTTTCGTAGTTTCCTAGTTTTTCAAAAACATCTAATGAATCTTCGTAATATCTTTTTGCCTTTTCCAGATTTTCTTCGGCCTCCTCTACCATTCCAATATTATTTAATAATATTGCATTATGGGCGTTGACTTCATTGAAAATCAAATTATTAATCTCCATTGCTTTCCTGAAGTACCTTCTTGCATAAAAGAAATTGTACTCATTGTAATATGAAAGTCCTATATTACCATAGTCATTTGAAATCGAAATATTTTTCTCTCCAAAAAGTCTTTTATTAATATCTATTGCCTTTTTATAATAATCTCTTGAGGATTCATTTTTGCCTGTGAGTCTATAAATGTTTCCAAGATTACTATAAACCAAAGCAATAAATTGGTCTGTATTTTTCCCTGCTTTTTCCCAGAACTTAATTGCCTTCTTAAAGCATTCTTCTGCTCTTTCATATTCTGACATATTAGACAGTGTCATTCCTAAACTATTAGCGATTTGACCCAAATCAACATTATCAAAATTTTCGGGATTACTCTCGATGAGTTCATCTAATTCTAAGTGAACTGAAAGAGATTCACTAAAATTCCCCAATTCTCTTTCAATATGAATTAAACCATTCAATAACAATGCTTTTTGATTAGGTTTCATAAACTCATCATTATTAGCTAGTAATATATACTTCTTCGCTTCAATAAACTGACCTAATTTTAAATGAACATTGCTTAGATTAAAGTAAGATTTGGATAGTAGACGTTCTTTATCATCACTAACTACTTTTTCTGAATAATTATAAATTAAATAGGCAAGTTCTTTTGCTTCACTAAATACTCCAAAATCCAAATAATACAAATATACTATATTCAACATTTCCACAACATCTTTAGTGATTTCATCATCCTCGCTAATATAAGAAGAAAGATTAAGAATATGAGGAATGATATCAGAGACTGAAATTTGAAAATCTTCAGAACGATTAAATAACATCATTAAATGCTTCGCTACGGCAGATACCCAGTTACTTTTCTCATCATTAGTTAGTTTGTCATTAACTATGAGTTGAATTAAACGATGAATTGAGAAAGCATTATTACCTGTTTGGATTAGGGAATAACTTCTTAATTTAGTTAGTAAATCATCAAATTCGAAAAGAGTCTTAATTGAGGTTTTTAAAAATTCGGGTAAAATCTCACTAACACAAAATATATCCTTTCTAATCAATTCAGGAAATAAAAATGAACAAAATATCATAAAATCATTAGCTACTGGAAATTCTTCACATAATTTCTGAATAGAAATTTCCCACGTAGTAGCAACATTGCTTGAATAATTTAGAGGTTTTCCCCGACTAACTATTTGGCTTCGAAATTTCTTGAATCGCTCCAAATATTCAGCTAGTGTCAATCCTGACTCTCTAATATAGGCACTAGCTTGTTCTAATGCAAGCGGTAGATCCCCTAGTGCTATTGATAATTCCTCTGCCGCCTTTAAATCATTTTGCCCTGTACTTTTGGTTAAAAACTCGATTGATTTTTCCGACATCAAAAGGTTAAGTGCCATACTAACTAACCAGTTCGGATTCCTAGTTGTTATTAGTATATGACCTTTATGTTTTAACGGAATGAAGTTCGCTAACTCAGACTGACTTTCAGCATTATCAAAAATTATTAACCAATCCTCTTTTTCTTCCATCCATCTAAAGATTTCTTCTTTAGCTATTGATTCTTGTTTTTCATCTCTAATAGGCAATCCCAATTTCACACACAAAGCCTCAATATCAGCCATTATAGTTAAAGTTTCATCAGATCTAATCCACCACACTGTTTGATATTCGTTTTCTTTGACATAAGCATATTCTATAACCAATTGACTCTTTCCGATTCCCCCCATTCCATGTATTGCTATTAATCTTTGAGTATTAGCATGTTCCACAAACATATCTTTGATTTTTTGTATTTCAGCATCCCGCCCAACAAAAAATGGATGTCTACGATGAGGAACATTCCAAATTTTCGAATTAATCTGTATTTTTTCTACTTGATCACTCCTTTCTTCCGATTTATCAAAAAAAAGTTTCTCAACTTTCAGTTTATCCCAACTGTTCTGTCTGGGATTGAATTCAAACGGTACTCTTTCAGTTGTCTGTTCCTCTGGTGTAATTCTTATTATTGAAAAACTATTTCTAAATCTTCCTCCCGAGTATGCAGCTCCCCCGGAAATGAAGTATGCTTTATTAAAGCTACGTGTTGCTGGTTCATAAGCTCCGTGTGTGTGTCCTGAAAGAATAAGGTCTGTGCGCTCAGAAAGATATCTGTAAGTAGATGGACGTTCATTATATGAATTTTGCTCTTCCTCATTTAGCCACGCTGAGGGATGATGTACTACTCCTAC
Source organism: Paenibacillus sp. FSL H3-0457 (assembly GCF_037981725.1). Taxonomy (NCBI): domain Bacteria; kingdom Bacillati; phylum Bacillota; class Bacilli; order Caryophanales; family Paenibacillaceae; genus Paenibacillus; species Paenibacillus sp. FSL H3-0457. The sequence continues at coordinate 5,120,013 of NZ_CP150283.1, forward strand.
AGCTACATTAGAATTAATACTTCGATCTTTGTAATGTGCTATTTCCCCTTCAGCGTTCATAAGCTCCAACTGCGGAAGTCCTATCCATAGTTTCCTTGCATCATCATTATTCCTACAAAACCAAGCCGAATTTAAAACCACAAAATTAATTCCCTTCAACTTTCTTGTGCCAAATAAATAATTTTCTTTATTATTTATCTTTAAAGGAACTATATTGAACTCTTTACAAAACTCAACATAGTCATTAAATGGACCATACAAATTCCTAATATTATCTATACTTAACCAGCTATCAGCCTCAGATGAAGAACTTGGAATTCCTAATCCAATCGTCCTATTTCGAGTCATATCATGATTTCCTGGACATAGGATTACATCAGTAGTATCCAATGAGACTATATGTAGCAGTTCCTGTAACCAAGATTTTGCAAGGGAGTAACCTTCAACTTTCCCCTGCCAAGTTATATCGCCAGAAACAACAATTATGTCAGGCTTTTCCTTTTCATCTAGATTTGACAAAGTGTTAAGTAATTCATTTAATGCATTCTTTCTTTGTGCTATCTGTGTCCTGTCATTGTCCATTCCAAAATGGATATCTGATAGATGCAATATATTAACTGTACTTTTCTCCATATATTACCCTCCCTATTTAATTTTTTATTAATCCTTTGGAACTAGTTTGATTTAGATAAATTGTACCATAAAATGAAAAGTCACACTCGATTTTACCCATATCATATTGTCCTAAGTCACTTTATTTATCATTACTTTCTTCTCCCAATCCCCCCATTTAACAAATCCCCAAAAAAACTCTAACCTAATAACGAACCAATCATTCACTATTAAGGAGTCGTTCCCGACAGTGCAAGCCAAGAAAGACGAAGTCAGGAAAGAGATTGAATACGCGGCGCTCAAGGTCTTTTTTTGAAAAAGGCTATGTGGATGCCAAGATGAGTGATATCGCGGATGAGATCAATATTTCCGTGGTTAATATCTATACTTATTTTAAGAACAAGAAAGAACTATTCTACGCCGTCGTGCCACCGGATCTGGTGGATTAGTTGAAGAATGTGTTGGTGGAGACGATTCACTTTGATAATCAGACCCTGTTCGAGGAAACGGATAGCGAGCGAAAGTCAGCGCTGTTGCAGGAACAGGTTGATGTATTACGGAGATATTGGAATCAGATTGTCATCATCTTTGAAAAGAATAAAGGTACGATCTACACCAACGCCAAGAATGAACATGTTGAACTGATGATCGAAACCAAGAAGGCATATCTGAAGAATCAATAAAAACGATATGAGATTGGCACCGAGGAGAACTTGATCTTGTTGAACATCTGCGATCAAATCTATCCAATAAATAAAGGCAGTCGATGATACCTCGACTGCCTCCTAAGTTTATAAAGTTTTCTTTACCGTTAGCTGATCCATTCAATGGTAAGCCTCTGATAAATTCTACTCTTTCATATTTACAACTCCAAACTCCCCCCGTTGGATTCAATCACCTTTTTATACCAGTGGAAACTGTTCTTTTTGCTTCTTTTCAGGGTGCCTTTGCCCTCATTATCCTTATCTACATAGATGAATCCGTAGCGTTTTCCCATCTCACCAGTGGATGCACTAACGATGTCGATGCAACCCCAAGCTGTATAACCGATCAGGTTAACGCCATCACGGACTGCCTCTCTCATTTGTTCAATGTGAGCGCGCAAAAACTCAATTCGGTACGTATCGTTAATGGTGCCGTCCTCTTCAACCACATCAACTGCACCCAGACCATTCTCTACAATCATCATCGGGATGCGATAACGATCGTATACGTGGTTCAGCACGTACCGAAGTCCAACTGGATCAATCTGCCATCCCCAGTCCGTAGCTTTCAGATATGGATTTTTGTATCCACCAAAGACGTTACCTTGGGTCTCATCACCCTCTGGACGGGTACCCACCACGTGAGATTTATAGTAGCTAAAGCTATAGAAATCAACACAACCTTGTTTGAGAACTTCCTGATCGTCATCAGCCATCTGAATGTGAATATTTTTCTCTTCAAAATACCTCTTGGCAAAGTCGGGATACTCCCCTCTAACTTGCACGTCGCTGCTCATCATATTGTTGATCTGATCCATTCTCAGAGCCTTTAACATATCCTCAGGTTTACATGTACTTCCGTAACCATGACTATAATTAATCATACAACCAAGTTTGAAGTCTGGATTGATCCCATGTGCAAGCTTGACGGCTTTGGCACTCGCGACGAATTGATGGTGCAACGATTGAAATCTCATCTGCGTGCTGTCCACTGCTGTATTGTTAAATACGCCGCCTTTTTTATCAACCAGAAGTCCTCCCGCCAAGTAGGCACCTGCCGGAACAATCAGGCTATTAATCTCGTTAAAGGTGATCCAATACTTCACCACGTCTTTGTAACGATTAAAGATTGCGTCGCAATATTTCACATAACAATCGATCATTTCCCTGGAAGCCCAAGCGTTAAATTTCTCGGTTAAAGCAAACGGTGCTTCATAATGGGAGATTGTAACGATCGGTTCGATATTATACTTTTTCAATTCATTGAACACATTGTCGTAAAATTGAAGTCCTGCTTCATTTGGCGCTGCATCGTCTCCGTTAGGGAAAATTCTGGACCATGCAATGGACATTCTGTAACAACGGAAACCCATCTCTGCAAACAAACGAATGTCTTCCTTGTAATGATGATAAAAATCTACTGCTTCATGAGAAGGGTAATGAACTCCCTCTTCAGTCGTTATCGTGATCCGACGGGGAACCGTATGGGTTCCGCCCGTCATCATATCGGCTGTACTCGCTTTTTTACCATCAAGGTTCCAGGCACCTTCGTATTGATTCGCCGCTGTTGCACCGCCCCACATGAAGGATTCGGGGAAACCATTTTTGTTATTCATGAACCATTCCTCCTTAAATAATCTTGATGAGATTTTCACCGATTGTAATTGATGCTTTGTCAGTTGTAATGACATCTACAAAATCATCCGAATTCGTAACAATGATCGGTGTAGTCAGATCGTAACCTTTAGTCGCTATGGCATCCGTATCAAACTCAATGAGCAAATCTCCAGCTTTTACAGTATTGCCTTCTTTGACGTGAACCTTGAAATGCTCACCTTTCAACTTCACCGTATTCATCCCGATGTGAATGAGAAGCTCCGCACCATCATTTGAACTAATACCAATGGCATGGGACGTAGGGAAAACCGCAGATACCACTCCATCGGCTGGTGCTACAAGTTTTCCGACCGTAGGTTCAATAGCGATCCCTTTTCCCATAGCGCCCGTTGCAAAAGCTTCGTCATTAATTGTGGATAACTCCAGAACTTTACCAGTCAACGGAGCAGTGAGGACATGTTCAGAAACACCGGCAACTGGCGTACGATCGTTCGTAGCAGATTTTTCTTGTGTTGATTGATTCTTTCCATCCTCAGGTACATCTTCAAATCCTAAGATAAGAGTCATGATGAATGTAACTACAAATGCAATCACACAACCAATTGCCGCATGAACCAAATTCCATGGATGATCCGTGATAAATGCCGGCAGGGTAGCTATACCTGCAATACCTAGAGCCGATCGAGCTACACCGAACAATCCAACATATATACCCGCTACAGCGCCACCAACGATTACAGCGATTAGTGGTTTTTTCAATCTTAGATTTACACCAAACAAAGCGGGTTCGGTAATTCCGAGCAGGGCAGTTACACTGGTAGAATATGCAACTTGTTTAAATGCTTTATTTTTAGTTCGGAGAGCGACCGCAAGCGCAGCTGCACCTTGAGAAATATTGTGTACAAGCATACCTGGACCAACAATACTATCGGTTTTCGTCTGAGCATAAGCAGTGAGCACAACAGGTCCCAAACTATAATGCATACCTGTCATAATCAGGAACGGGAATGCCCCGCCGATAATACCAGATACTAACCAACCTGCATGTGTATTAACAAAAGAAACGCCTGACGCCAGGTAGTTACCCGCGATGGCACCGATTGGACCTAGTACAATCAGCGTTAGTGGAGCCATAATAAGAATCACGATCAACGGTTTAAGAATGGATTTGATAACCGATGGTGAATATTTCTCCGCAAACCGTTCAACATACGACAAGATCCATACCGCTAAAATAATCGGAATAACCGAAGAAGTGTATGTCGCCGGAGTAACAGGCAGTCCCAAAAATGCAACTGGCTTACCTGCAGACATCAACGCCCCTAAGGCAGGATGCAATAGAACACCAGCAATGGTTAGTGCAAAGCCCACGTTAGCTTTAAGCTTAACAGCCGCACTCCAGGCAAGCAGCATCGGCAAGAAGTAATACGCCGCATCACCGATAAAGGTCATAATCGTATTGAATTGCCCATCCAGATCAACGAGATCAAATGTTTTCAAAATAAGAAGAACGGCTTTGATCATTGCACAACCAATCATGGCTGGCAGGATGGGTGTAAAGATTCCGGAGATCGTGTCCAGAAGCGTAGTCAGTTTTCCTTTTTTCACAGTAGGAGCATCGTCATTGGTTGCAAAGTTCCCCAGCTTCGTCAAAGCTTTATACACATTGTTTACCTCGTTACCGATAATGACCTGATACTGCCCACCACTGCTGGCAACACCCACCACACCTTGTACATTTTTTAACACTTCATTGTTCGCAACTTTCTCATCTTTCAGATTAAATCTCAATCTTGTAGCACAGTGTGTTACACTATCTACATTTTTTTCGCCACCCACTAGTTTCAAAATATCGGCGGCTGTGCTTTCATGTTTCATGTACTGCTCCCCCTCAAACGTTTTTATGTATAAAAAAAGACCTAGAATTCTATCGAATATAGATAAGCTCTATACACGATGGAACTCTAGGTCTTGCCTGCCTCACCAGTAACAATCCTAGTTTACTCATTATAGTGGCTGATGAATCAGTCCTTCTCTTCATCAATGACCCTTTTGATATGAACCGTTAAATACACCAATTCATCTTCCGTTAATTCTTTTCCATAATCGACTCGAATCAGCTGTGCAATCCGGAGACTGCATTGATATTCATTCGCATACTTTTCTTTAATGATATGGAGAAAGTCGCTGTCACCGCTTTTCACAACCGTATGATTAAACAAGCGATAGGCGAAAAACTTCAAATGTGTGACTAGTCTGGAATAATGAAGCGAGCTTTCATTAAAATGTATATTAAACTGATATCGAATAATATTCAAGACTTTATGAATCAACTGTGTAATCTTCATGGTTTCTTCCATTTCAGATCCAAGTTCTGCATTGACGATATGAAGGGCAATAAAGCCTGCCTCATCTTCAGGCAGTGTAATGTTAAATTCCTCATTAATCATATCCCGGGCTTTCATAGCCACGCGAAATTCATTGGAATAAAACGCTTTAATTTCAGACAACAAAGCATTATTGAAATTCATACCCTGCTTATACCGTGCCACAGCAAAATTAATATGGTCCGTTAACGTTAGATATATATTTTCATTGAGTTCCTTGTTTAAGGACTGCTTGGCATGTTGAATAATGCTGTCGGACACCCGAATATACTCCATGGGAATCTGGGCGAGCAAGGCATATAATTTACCTGTTACATTTTTGGATTTCAGGAAAAATTCCTTCTCAATCTTACCTGTCTCCACGAGGTCTCCCTTTTTCTTCTGAAAGCCAATGCCACTTCCCAGAAGCATCATCTCCTGTTGTCGTTCATTGACCGCAGAGACGACATTATTATTAATAATTCGCGTGATTTTCATACGAATCTCCTTTTATAATGAAACGTTAACAAGATTTAGCAACAAAAAAAAGACCATTAATAATGCACACATCGTATATAGCCTATACATGTTTGCATATCAATCGGTCTTGCCTGCTGATCAGTAACAATCCTGATTATATTCATTATATACTTGTACGATTATCTTAGTGGAAGACGTTATATTTGTCAATTGGTGAAAAGCTTTATAACTCAAATTAATCATTCAACCCTTTACCTTCCAGGATCGGCTGCATGTACTTCTCGATTCGTGACACTTTTGTCTTGGATTGCTTTGGTTGTGAGAAATAATAGAGATATGCCCGCTGCCGTCCGGGTGTCAGTGCTTCAAATGCATCTCGGAAAGCAGGATTCTCATCGAATTGCTGTTGAAGTTCCTCAGGAACGCTATATTCGGCAGTTTTTTTCATTTCCACTTGCAATCCGGCCTGTTCCACTTCAATTGCTTGCTGGATGTAGGCTTTGATCGTAGCCTCCTGCTCCACAATTTGCTCCAGACTGGTGAAGCGAAGCTGGCGTTCTGCCTGTACATTCTCCGTTTGCTGGACCAAAATGCCGTGCGAATCCTTTAGCAGAGCACCTTTGAAGAACAGAATAGCCACGTACTCTTTGAATCCATGGATGAGAACGATGTTTTTCCCATCCAGCATGTAACAAGGATGCATCCATTTCATATCCTCTGTCAGTTCAAAATCCCGAATAATCTCTCTCAGCTTAGCGGACTCTTCCTTCCACGTTTTGAGTTTCTTTAGATAGCCGTCAACTTTACGATTCCCACTTGTATCGGTCATGGAGAAATACCTCTCTTTATCTCATGGTTTTATAGGTTCAATTGTACTGGTTTTCAGTGGATTGTACAGCATTGCTTACAGAGCTTTTATTGACTTTTCCACTTGAATTTAAACCTTCATAACAACAAAGACCCTCCTGTTAGATGGCCTATAATTTAATTCAATCTCATCTAATAAGTTTCAATCGACAGTTCACCATACCCATAGTAAAATAATGGAATGTCTATTGCTATAATTCCAACATACGAAAGGATGATTTAAATGAGAGAGTACACAGTTGTTCCAGGTCCGAAAAATGTTCAAGTAAACCGAGGTGATACTCAGGCTGCTGTTAATTTATTTGCGGATATCATAAATCACAAAGCACAATCCGGATGGATCTATCAATCCATGGAGTCGCTAGCTGTCACCGAGAAACCCGGTTGTCTCCAACAACCTGTTACAACGCATCATTATATGCTGATTTTCTACAGAGAGATTTAATAATAGTACAACAATCATGAGAAACTCAGAATCTGAGGAACTGATATTTAATAACATGCCATCCGAAGAAGAACTTATTAGACTCTTACATACACATCATGAAGAAAACGACCCTCGAAGCAGTTTCTATATAAGAACTCATGTTATTCCAGAAATTGATTGGTTGAAGTCTTTGCTTAACGTTTCACTTGCATTATTCGGCGGGCTAATCATCTCTATGATATGTTTCTATCTCTTGAATCCATTCATTCCAGTATATGCTTTGCTAAGTGCCCAGATTGTTTTCATAGCAAGTATGTTTTTCATAGTTCTACGACGTGTTAGAGATATCCTGATATGGAGTATTAGAATTTATCAACGTTTTGCCCCCATTGAGGTGAGGAACAAATGTCGTTTTGAACCAAGCTGTTCTGTGTATATGATTCAAGCTATTGAGAAATACGGGGCGATTAAGGGTCTTTCCCTGGGCATCCAGCGTCTTCGCAAATGTAATATCAACGGTGGAGGATATGATTATCCTTAAAATTAAAAGGTCCATAGACAATCTATGGGCCTTTTGGTTTGGTTAACAGCTCTGGCTTAAGCTAATATCCAGTAGTGACTGTGTCTCATCTTCCAACATGGATGAAGCTATCATCATGAAGTCTTCAGCCCCAATTTCAAAGTGACCTTTACGAAATGGAAACCCCCAATTGCGATTTCCACGTGTAAAACTAAGTTGTTCTAACAACGTTGCGATCTTTACTTCACGACACGGAAAATAACGGAGATCTCGGCGAAAGGGTATAAAGAATTCCGACATCTGATATTGGTATATCCTGTCGTCGATAATTTGACCAATAGCGGTAAACGCCTGAAGTGGCTGCCCCGTTGATATGTCTGTGCGTGGAGAATAGTATATCAGCCAATCACCCGCGGACATCTGTCGCAACAGCGCTGACTTGCCATGGCACAGCTGCGCAAACCCTCCCTCTACGGCTACATTCACATGAGAAGCAGATACAACGCCAATCCAATATCTGCTGTCCTGATTTGGTTTCATGGATACATCCCATTCCCTTCTCTCATTTACATTTCCAGATTCGATTTCAATCGGTCTAATTGCAAAAAATGATGTCTGTAGTGCATCTCTATCAACAAAAACCACTCTTGAGCATTTAGAGCGCCAAGCCTTGGATGATGTATTTTGTTATTTACCGATACTTGGTATACAAGAGGTTCTGTACTCCTCATCCGGTCCACGACCATGTGAAGCCCATCAATCAAGGACTCCATGCTCTCGGGTGGTTGCGGGGTATACTGCGGGGAAGCAGGAACCTTAATTGGAACGGGAGGGAATTGTCCTAATTCAAATACTTTCCTACCTAGTTCTGTTTTTTCCTCACCCGAGTTTAATGTCGAATCCTCGATGCTCAAACACTGCTCAATATTATGCAGATGTAAGAAAAGCGCTGATTGAATCAAATGTACATACATCTGTCCAATAGACCATTCCTCTTCACTTTGTTTTTTAAGTAAGCTAGACATATCCAAATTTTTCAGTTCTGCCAAATATCGTTCTACTGCCGTTTCAAATGATGTCAATACTTCCGTTGTACTTCTCATCCTTCAACCCACTCCTCTTGATCTGTGATATATCAAAGTATAAAAAAACACTACTGACAGGTGTATGTCAGTAGTGTTTTAAGATGTTTTTGGCTACTTCCTGCATTCGGAAGCGCAAAGACTCCGGCTCCAAGACCTCGATATCTCCACCCCATCCAAGTAAATAATGCAATATTTCTTCCGGGTAGCGGACACGAAAATGAAAAACAACATCTTCCTCTTGCTCCTCAAATGCATCCATATAAAAATGAAGGGCCTCCATAACTTTGTCAGCAATTTCAGGTTTAGCCCGAATTAATACTCGTTCGTTACGGTCGTCAGGAGGTCGATAACTGTTTAGATCAAAATCCGGTGGCAAAAGGAATTGATCCTCCAGCACGGAAAGTTCAGTCATCCGTGACAAACGAAAATGACGAATATCTTGTCGCATATCACAACGTGCAATTAACATCCAATTCTCCTGAACCAGTGAGAGTCCGTAGGGCGAAACCTCACGCATATTATACCGATTGCCATCCGTTCCTGGCATTTTTTTCAGATACATAAAGCTGATTTTACGTTGATCCAGAATGGCACTACGTATCTGGTTAAGGTATGTTTTCACCCGTGCTCGGGTTAAAGGTTCAACCGTATGAAGCAGTCTCATCGTTTCTCGAACACGCGTGGATTCATTACGAACGGATTCTGGTAATATCGCTTCAATTTTGCGTTGAGCCGACTTAGCCTCCATCGCGTATTCTGTATCCAATCTCTGTTCGATAAAATCAGCTCCCATGAGCAGGGATACGGCTTCTTCTGCGGTGAAGCTTACCGGGGGCAGAAAATATCCTTCCATGAGGGAATACCCCTGACCCGGAGCACCCATAATCGGAACACCAGCCTCACTTAATGCCTGAATATCTCGATATATCGTACGTACACTTGTCTCAAATTGAGCAGCTAAATCTTCTGCTCGTAGCATCTTTCTTCGCTGCAGTTCAAGCGTAATCGCAAGCTGCCGCTCCGTTTTGTTCATTTTCTAGCCCCCACCGTTTCATCATCCAATCCGTTAAACTGCCTGAGCATGGCGGTGAAACGTTCCAGTTCCTTATCATCCCATCTGGATATACGGTCATAAAAAGTTGACTCCTTCTCCTTGAGCGTACCAACCGTCGATTGTTCTGGTTTACAAAGGATTATATAGAACCACTTACCCCAATTTACTTGTCTTACTTAATTTAAACCTTAAATAAAAGCAAGGCCACCCCTATCCCGGATAGCTCTTGCTTTTACTCAATTGATTGCAACTACACTTACATTTTCAACATCAATCCATTTAATCAACTTCCTGTCGTGGAATGATATAAAAATAAAAAACTAAACCAATTATCATAGATGGAATTAACGCAGTAAATATGTTTTGCCCGAACGTAATAAATACTAATTTAACCACTTCACTTAAATTCTCACTCCACAAATCTTGATAGCGCTCTTGCTCTCTCCACCCTTTAATCAATATTGTCACGGCAAATATAATACAGTAACTAATTAATCCATATTTCAAACTTTTTTTGAATTTATTTCCCTCTTGCTTCTCCTCAATTAACATAACCTCCAAAGAAACATCAAGTAGATTTGCAATTTTCATCATGTTTTTTTTGCTTGGATAACCATTTCCTAATTCCCATTTTGAAATGGATTTATCGCTAACATCTAATAAATCTGCAAGTTCCTGTTGTGTGATTTCTTTTTGTTCACGATACTGCTTTAACTTTTCACTCAATATATTCTTCGTCATTTGCTCACCACCATTGTTTTGTTGTTTACTTCTAAGTTAATTAAAACCAAATATAGGGTCCATATAAAGGAATTTTAGAAAAATAGAATTCTATTTTTCTAAATTCCTCAACTCTTTGGGTGCCTTTTAAGGGTTAACCCATACTATTACACAATACATACACGTTTTGCTTTCCTAAAATAACATTGCCGCTGGGTTCCCATACAAAAACAGGAAACCAACGGCAATGTTAAAGTTACAATAACAAAATTACTCCACTCTATTATACCTAGTTATTGATACTGAGTTTTCATGCTTATCAAAAAGATTGAGACAAGTAATAAGATCAGAAATCCCTTCGCATAATGGCCTTCATCATTTGTCAGCCATTTCGAGTTTTGCTCGTGGATTAATGGTACATTATCATGGAAAAGGAAAGGATATTAAGCTATGGTTAAACGTACAATATCTTACTGCTGATGATAACATCCTCTGACGAGATTCCGTCATTAAAAGACAGTAACTATGAGGGAATGATCCCTAGGTAGTGGAGGTCACAAAATGAGAAAAAAGCGATGGATTGTGAGCATAGTCATTTTGATTATCATACTTTTCATAAGTGAATGGGTGATGTTGTCCTCAGAAAAGGTTGGAGTTCTCAACATAACGCAGAGAGTCATTTCAGGTGCACCTCATGTTGTCGTTCAAGGGCAGACACTGTCTTACCAAGGTAAGGTTAAGTGGGAGGATATACAGAATAGTATCGAAGTATATTCCGTAAGCGATGAAGGAACGATCTTGTATAAAGCACTAGGCACCCCTGTCCCACCACCTTGGATATATGTGAGAAAAGAAAACCAACAGGGTTTCCGATATAAGTTCCCACACCTCCCTTGGAAACTATAAATCACCTATCACTTACCTTAGCCGTTATCTTTGCGATTCCCACTTGTATCTGTTATTGAGAAATACCTACGAAACATCCAAGATAATGTTGTCCTGGGTCCGTAGGTACTTGTAAAATCTTAGAAATTAATGCTTCATCAATCAGGAGACATAGTTAACGTGAACACACTCTCCCAAGGCGTTTTTATAATGTCGTTATACCTCGTGTCCACTTTCAAGCCACTCGACCAAGAGCCCCATGCACTCCCATTGCTAAATACAGGGTCCGAAGTTAAAGGAACATCTATATACATCGCATAGCTACCTACAATTTTCTTGTCTTTAGGAGCAGAAATGAGTTGTACAACACGATCCTTACGAAGCTTCAAATCATTCGGTGCATTGGCATGCACAATCTCATATTGAATGTAGGTACGCATATACAATACCCCATTACGATATGTCACCATACTTGGTTCAGGACGAACATCTCCCTGAATAATCACTTTCTTGTTCTTAATCCATTTCACATACCCTTCCATCTGAAGCTCTCTGGCTGTCTTATCACCCATCTTGCTGGTAGAACCACCAGCATGGCTTTCCAATGCTGGTGCCCAATTCATATTGATGGTGCGGTAATCTGTATTCAGCAATAGCTCATAGTACTTTGAAATATGATTGGCATAACGCCCAAAGTCATCACTGGTTAACTCAATGGGAAGTCCCACGGCTTTTGACCGGTAGAGCTGCGCTGCATTCAAAGACAAACCTTTGAGAGAATTCGCCTTAGGAAATTCTTTCTCATAATACTGATTAGGGATACCCGCGAGAACATAAGGATATTTTGACGCTTTAGCAGGCAAAGCTTTTGTTCTAATTAGTTTACCGTAGTCATCCAGATTATCCTTTTGAGTAAAATCTGCAGTATATATCCCATATGATCTATCGAATGAGTAGTAATTGAATGTTAGATTGAATGCTTCAGAAAGTACCCTTAGGGGGACATAGACTTCCCCATTTCGGAACTGCGCTGAGGTATTTGACGAAAGGACATTCCCTTTGCCATCGACCATACTGCTTTTGGTCACAGATAACGAATGGGTAGAATCGTTCATGTTTAATTTACCGTTGGAGATAGAAGCAGCCCATTTTGCTTGTTTGGCAAAAGCGAGCGACGGGATCATAACTTCCTGTTTTATCGTTAGATAAGGTTTGTTCGACGTAAAGTAGAGATTTTTACCATTTAAATTCAAACGAACGCTTTGATCCCATACATTGAGAGTTGGCCACTGAAATGGAACCTTAACAGGGATAGGTGAGTTCTTCTTTTTGTTGGGCAGCTCCATTCCAAGGCCACCTCTATAATTAAATCCCCAAGCCCATACACTTAGATCCTCTTTTTGAACAACCGTGTGTCCACCGTCTGCTTCACTTACCAAACGTACATTCTTGAGGATAATCTTGGGAACCGTGGCTTGATTGGCTGTCCCATCTCCTAATGTACCTGTTCGATTGTCCCCCCAACCATACATATTTCCAGATTCATCCAAAGCAAAACTCGCATCAGATGAATTCGAGATGTCCATAATTTTGGGTAGCTGCTGTATTTGTACAGCAGAGTCCCCGCTCTTGGTCCATACAGTGCCATCTTCTTTAAGGAACACAGATCCATACTGATCTACCTTTTTGACATCCGTTATTGTTATGTATTGTCTTGCTACAGAAGTTCCAGGCATAACATGCCACACCGTACCGTCTTGTCGAATGAAATACGACCCGAAGATATCTTTAACCTGATCTAGTCCAGGGATAAGCGTGGGTAACGCTGGTTCAGAATACGAATTTTTCCAGGCCAGAACCTGCCCATCTTTTCGTAATGCATAGATATAATTTTGAGTAGCCTCCACTTGCACAATCTTCTCATCTTCACTGAAGTGAGTTTTATCTCCTGAATACACCTTAGTATACTCTGTTAGTTCCCCGACTCCCCTTCCCTTCCCTTCCTTTCCATACCGTTCCGTCCTGGGTCACCACAATAGCCGCTCCGTACACTACAGAAACGTCTACAATATGATTAATTCCTTGTAACACGTATTGTGCATAGTTCGTCTTGCTACCTTCGTCACTACCAAAACCACCCCATGATATCAAAATTCCTTCTTCTGTTAGCACTTGAGTACCCGACGATGAAATGATTTTTTGGAGTTTTGGAATTTTATTAGTAGAGGTTGCTGCATGGGTGTACGATGGTGCTGCAGTGAGAATAATTAGAACTAAGACTAACCAAACCTTTAAAAACTTTTTCATTATATCCTCCTTATATGTACTAAATTACTAATAATGCAAGTCTAGCAGTCCTAGGTAATTTTTACTATCCATAAATTTCTGTCACCCCTACAAAAGTAACAAAAAGTCATTCTGCACACATATGAATGGCTTGTGCACTGATAACAGAAGTTGTTAACACTAAAGTGTGGCAAACACCTGATCGAACCCAGCCTTCGACTTGGCAAATAGTTCATTCGTACAAAGATTCGATGCCGGTGCCAGTACTTCCTGAGCCACCACACCATTGTAGCCAATCGCCTGCAGGTTTCTCAGAAACCCACTCAGATCAATGACCCCTTCGCCGGGATACAAACGCTCATAATCCAGCAATTCTTCCACAGGCAGATCATAGGCATCATTGATATGCACATGAACAATCTGCTCTTTCTTCAGCTTCAGCAGATCTTCCATCGGTAGACCATTCGTATGCCAGTGATAGGAATCTACGAGCAGGCCAACGTTAGGCGCATGGATCGTCTCGATCCAGTCCAGGGTATCCTCCACACGCCAGATAAACGGATTCTTCCATTGCGTCCGCAAGTGATGGCAGCCAACAAACTCCAGCCCTAACTTAATCCCGTAAGCATCCAAGATATCTGCGCAGAGTCTCAAGCGTTTCGTAGCCGCTGCCATAAATTGCGCTGCCGGTTGATCCGTTGAGGGTAAAATATACGTGCAACAGCTGTAACAGTCCAACGAAGCAGAAGCTTCTGCCATAGCGACCAACGATTGCAATCCCTCACGGAATTGCTCATCTGTCGTCCGCCACTCTACCGTCAGACCCGATGAACCGATGATCACCTGATTGCTTTCCAACAGATGTTGCGCCTGTTCTTTGCCATACGTTTCAATCAATGAGAGCGGATTCAAATCTACAGATCCGAATCCGTGCTTGGCCGCATCTATGATATATTGTTCATCAGACTCGATGTTGCCCAGTCCCGCATTTGTTAACCCTCTAATCATCCCAATCTCCTCCTGTGACTCGTCTGGAATTGCAGCTTGTGTATCATTTTCTTTATCATTTTATAATAGCAGTACTCTCCGAAAAAGAAACCATCAAAAAAGAGCCGCAACAACGTTACCTTAACGTCATTACCGCTCTATCTTTTCTATCTCACGCTCTCTAATGTATACCGGTTACGTGGAATCTCAAGACCCAGATTCTCCCTTAGCGTCTCATGTTCATACTCCGTACGGAACAGCCCTCGTTCTTGCAGAACTGGAACAACTAACTCCACGAAATCTTCCAAGCCATTGGGTACCACGGTACGAACATTGAATCCGTCTGCCGCTTCGCCTTCAAACCATTCCTGAATCTGATCTGCGATCTGATCCGGTGTACCAATGAACGATGTACGTGGGGTAGATGCCAGCAATGCCACTTGACGCAAGGTCAGCCCTTGTTCTCGTGCCTGCTGCTTAATCTTATCTGTTGTACTGCGGAAGCTATTGCTGCCAATCTCCCCAATCTCGGGGAAAGGTTCGTCCAGCGCGTGCTGGGAGAAGTCATAATGATCGAAGTAACGTCCCAGATAATTCAACGCCTGATCAATATTCACCAGTTCGGCAATTTCCTGACATTTCTGCTCCGCCTCTTCCGCTGTTCTACCCACAATCGGGCCGATGCCCGGGAAGATCAGGATATCCTCTGCCTTGCGTCCATAAGCCACCGCTCTTGCTTTCACATCGCGGTAGAACTCCCTTGCTTCCTCCAACGTCTCATGTCCTGTGTACACGGCATCCGCAGATCGAGCAGCCAGATCTTTACCAGATTCGGATGAGCCCGCCTGGAAAATGACCGGATGACCCTGCTTCGAACGCCCCATATTAAGCGGACCCTGTACGGAAAAGTGCGTTCCCTTGTGATTCAGCATATGTAACTTGGCAGGATCGAAAAATACGCCCTGTTCCTTGTCTCCGATAAAGGCATCGTCCTCCCAGGAATCCCAAAGGCCTTTGACCACATTCAGATGTTCTTCCGCAATCTCGTAGCGCAGCGCATGGTTGGGATGTTCGCCTTTGCCAAAGTTAAGGGCCGATCCTTCCAGAGGTGAAGTAACCACATTCCATCCGGCTCTCCCACCGCTTAATTGATCCAACGAGGCAAATTGCCGCGCAACCGTGAAGGGTTCACTATAGGAAGTAGATAATGTAGCAACCAGCCCGATGTGGGAAGTTGCCCCGGCGAGTGCGGACAGAAGCGTCAAAGGTTCGAAGCGATTGAGAAAATGAGGATTGGACTTCTCGTTGATGAAGAGGCCATCTGCAATAAAGAGCAGATCAAACTTCCCTTTTTCCGCGATACGCACCTGCTTCTTGTAGAATTCCAGGCTAACGCTCGCGTTAATGGGAATATCCGGGTGACGCCAAAAGGAAATGCTGTTACCCACTCCGTTCAGATTAGCTCCCAACTTCAATTGTCGTTGCGACATATATATTCCTCCCTATGTTGTGATGATGATACTGCCCAAGCCGCTCCAAGCAATACAATGCCTGTGAAGAGAAAAATAAACGGAATACCGATCCATCCACCGAGAAAACCACCGATTAACGGTCCAAGTACAATACCGAACTGACTCGCCGTCTGACTCAGACTGACAGCCCTCCCACGAAAATCGTGATCAGCATACTTGATGATCAGCGCATTAAGTGCCGGATAGACTGCGGCAAAGAACAAACCATAAACAAATCGCAGGCTGCCAAAATAAATCAGATTATTTGCTGTCATTTGCAGCAGACTGCCAATTCCGCCGCCAATCAGACCAATAAACAGGGTTTTCTCGTATCCGATCCTTCCACCAATCTTCCCCCATCGCGGCCCCATAATGACCGTTGCCACACCAATCGCCGAGAAGACAATCCCTGCACTAAGTGTTGCACTGCCAACATCTCCGCCAATCTGAACCACATAGAGCGTCAGCACCGGTTCGATGATGAGCACGGAGGTCGAGACTAGGAGAATCAAACTGTAGATTCGAATCAAACCCGGCGTGGAAGCCGCTCTTTTCAAATCCCCTATAATCCTTGTTGGTACTATCGTACGAGCTTGTCGTGACTCCTTAACACCGAGGACCATCAGTGCCGCGAGTAACGTAATGACAGCGGATGCAATGAAACATCCCCGCAGTCCGATCCAGTGACTCAACACACCACCGGCAAGAGGACCAAGAATCCCACCCGCAGCGCTGGCCGTGGAGATCACGCCAAGTGCATAACCCACCTGTTTCTCCGGAGTATTGGTGCCAATCAGTGTAATCGAGGCGGGATGAAAACCAGCCATGAGTCCCTGAAAGACCCTCACCGCGATAAACGTATACGGATCATACACAAAGAAGTTAGCCAGATGTGCAATGCCTAGCCCCACTCCGGAACGGACTAGCATCAGTTTGCTACCATATTTATCAGCCAGTGATCCCCAGAAGGGTGCGCATAATCCACTGATCAGAAAGCTGATGGAGATCGAAATACCGGACCAAGCTTCCAGACCGCTCTGTATACCAAGATCATTTTGCAGGAATATAGGAAAGAACGGGACGGACAGCGAGTACGCCATATGATTGAAAAACAGGCCGAACCACAGAATATACAGATTTCGCTTCCATTGTGGCATCTTGGCATTCTCCATACTATATAATTCCTATATAAAAAGTAGGTTATTATCCATATTAGGGTAACGTCATCAGAAAGTATAATAGAAAAGTTCAATAGACCCATTCAAGAATTAAATGAATGGGTTTTGTGGAATGAGGATATTTGGTACGAACATGGAAAATTTATGTTGAAACAACAAATAGGTTCGTATAATATAAAACTAATTACTTGTTCTATAAATATAGAACTAATCCAGAAAGGAACTATACTCTTATGAACTACACAGTAGAAGTTGATTTTGCGCCAATTTATGAATGTGTAAGCACCCTGAGCGCTTTTATGAGTAAACAAAATCATACTAACCTGGATGCCGGGAAACGGTGGGTTCGTGATGTACAGGATCGATTCTCTCCAGCCAAACTTCAACAAATGCGAGATACGATGAAAGCCACAGACAATTTCAGCCTTGCGCCATATATATGGAGCTGTTCAGGGGAACGTTCGGTGAATGGCTTTTTGAATTGGCTTGAAGAGTTGTCCTCAGGACAATTGTATGACATCGCCGCTCGCTTTAAGTTATCTGTCCCCTCCAATCTGTCCGAATTGCGCAGTCGGACATCCGAAGTGCTACGAGAATGGGATACTCAGTATTTTGGGCACATCAATCCGGCAATTATTGAGGGACTCTTTTTGGAAGCTGAATCGAGACGTTCCAGTCTGAACGGGACGAATGACCAAGAGGTCTATGAACAAGCTACACAGGGCATGAGGATATATCCCAACCATACGCTAAAAAAAATAATCCTCATCCCTCAATATCATGCACGTCCATTTGTCACCTCAGTGATCTTTGACGAGATGATCTTCACTAATTATTCTTGCGATATTCTTCCAACAGAACCGGGACGACCAGACCCTGGGTTACTGCGTCTAACCCGGGCACTGTCCGATGAAAACAGACTGTTCATCTTAAGACTACTGGCTGGTAAACAGCTGACCTTCACTGAAATTGTCCGTGAGGTTGGACTGTCCAAGAGCACGGTGCATTACCATCTAATAGCCTTGCGAGCAGCCGGACTAATTATCGTGCATTATGATTACAAAAACACCGAATATAGCCTGCGCTTGGAAGCTCTAAACAACCTTCCACGGCAGATTGGAGCTTATATTGAAGGTTGAGTTCAAGCATTTCCTTCTCCACAAATTGCACTATTATATCATATGGAGGAACCTTAATGCTGAAGCGAAGTTACTACGGTTTATTGGCTACTGTTACTCTTAGTTCTCTCGGTGATGTGTTTGGTCTTTTGGCCATGGAATGGCTTGTTTATGAATTAACTGCCTCTAAGCTAGCCATGGGTGCTATGGCACTAAGCTTCAGCATTCCTGAGGTAGTCTTCCGGCTACTTGGATCACCGCTGTCCGACCGACTGCATCGTGGACGGTTCATGGCCGGATTGGCTGCAGTACGACTGTTGGCTCTTTTGTTGCCACTGAGTATGGGTATTGCGGGCCAATTACAACTTTGGCACCTGTTTCTCGCCGCAGCACTCAGCGGAGCCTGCTCCGCCCTCTTCATGCCAACGGCCATGGCTACTGTACCAGGTGTAGCTGGCGAACACAAACTTCTGCGGGCATTCGCAGTGATCGATGGTTGTCGAAATGCCGCTGCTTTGCTGGGACCTGCCTTTGCCGGAGTTCTAACGGCTGCATCCGGAGCGTTACCAACACTTGGCATCAACGCTATTTGCTACATTGCAGCCATCACCGCACTGCTCTATC
Organism: Paenibacillus sp. FSL H3-0457; assembly: GCF_037981725.1. Classification (NCBI taxonomy): domain Bacteria; kingdom Bacillati; phylum Bacillota; class Bacilli; order Caryophanales; family Paenibacillaceae; genus Paenibacillus; species Paenibacillus sp. FSL H3-0457. The sequence goes on from NZ_CP150283.1 coordinate 5,139,054, forward strand.
TGCCCACAATGCAGAAACCAGCAGCTCAAGCATCTTTTTCTCTCAAAGCTTATATCCGAGATATTGGAGAGGGTTTCTCTTTTTATCGGCGATTCCCAGCCATGCTCTCGATTATGGTAATGGTTTCGATCAGCAATATGTCCTCTGTAGCCATCTGGACCATGATGATTCCTTTTGTCCGCGAAGTACTTCACCGGGATGCCGCCGCCATGGGCACTCTGACCACCGCTTCTGCATTTGGCACACTAGCAGGACTAGCTATTATCTCGTGGATGGGTGAAATCAAGAGAAGACGCACGGTCATGCTGTGCAGTTTAGCTGTGATTGGGCTTTTCAACGCTTTGTTGGGACTATTTCCGAGTTACCCATTTGCACTTATTGCCTTATGTGCTGCAGGAGCAGCCGGACCTTTCTTCGGTTCTCTAAGCTCTTCGTTACATGGTACGCTTGTGCCCAGTTCTCTACAAGGCCGGGTTAATTCGATCCGTTTTCTGATTGGTGGAGGATTACAACCCGTAGGCGCTTTTGCAGGTGCAGCGGTTGCAGAAGTCTATGGCCTTCCCTTCCTATTTCTGTCTTTAGGTCTTCTTCCTTTCATTTGTTCGATAGCTGCTTCATTTCTCCCGAATCTGAAAGATTTGAATGGTGACCTCGATACTCTACTACATAGGCCATCCAATAAAGTTCATATTACAAGTAGTTAATAACACTAAAGGCGCCGTCCCTTTTTATTGGAACGACGCTTTTGACGTGTGACAACGATAGCAGTTTACTTCAAACATGCCCTGATACAACATCTATCCCCACTTTCCAAACATGCGGGATCGGTATCCGACATAGGTAATTGTGAGATAAAAGCCAACTCTTCGCTTCTTAATATTTTTTTCTATACTCTCCATTAACGTGTAAATATGAAGTGAACTTGATTACGTATGGTAATCATACTATTCCGGCACTTGGACCGACATAAACACATCGACCTCGTCTTCACTATCCAACACAAATCCAAATCGTTCATACAATCGCCGAGCAGGGCTTCCCTGCAAAACATTTAAAATAACACGTTTCCCCTGAACTTCATCCTGTTCCAGCAGCATGTTCAGTACCTGAGTTCCTATTCTCTGGCCTTGATAATCGGGATGTATGTAGAAATGTTCCAATAGATATGCCTCAGCCTTGGGCTTTAACGCTACACAACCTACCATTGAACCCTCCACTTCAATAATCTGTGTCTGGGCAGGATTGAATGTATTCCGGAAACGTTCACGCACCTTCACATCATCGTACCTTCCCAGCCTGGTTAGATCATCGTATAATACCAAGGCTCGCAAATCAGCGAGTTGCTCTTGGTCTTCCTGTACAGCTTGACGCATTGTTATTGGGTTCATTTGTTGAATTCCTTTCCATTAGAGACACGTTAATTTTTGAATGTCATATCGCACTATAGAACACTAAAAATCATACCTTTGGCAGCTCACTTGAGCAACATCGGATTTTAGAACGCACTATATTTTTCAAACATACTGAACTCCTCAAAAAAATAAAAAAGCCCAAAAAGGACGGTGCAGTCTTGCTTATACCAATAAGCGAACCCGCAACCATCCCTTCTGGGATGTAGATTATTATAGAAAACTATGAAGCATGTGAAACTTGTGCCGCATGTTGTAATGCTTCCAGACCCAATGCTAACGCACCACATAGGCCTGCATGCTGGCCCAATCCGGGCTGCACAATATATTGGTCGATATGTTGCGTGATTGGGGCAGCATTTACATAACCATTGAGATTCCGCACTACCTGCTCCCGGATCATAGGAAACAGATGATTTTGCTGCATCACACCACCACCCAAGATGATCTTCTGCGGCGAATGAAGCAAGATGGCCGTAGTAATCGACTCCGCAATGTAAAAGGATTCGATCTCCCACGCCGGATGATCTGCCGGCAGTTCACTGCCAGGGATCTGCCAACGGGCTTCAATGGCTGGTCCTGCAGCCATACCCTCCAGACAATCGCCATGATACGGGCATAATCCGGCAAAGTGATCGTCTGGATGGCGTCTTGTGCGAATATGTCCACCCTCGGGATGTAATAATCCGTGGACTCGTTGGCCCCCTGCCACAAGTCCGACACCAACTCCTGTGCCAATCGTGTAATATACACAGTTATCCAGCCCTTGAGCCGCTCCCCAAGTCACTTCACCGAGCGCGGCAGCATTCACATCCGTATCCCATCCAAAAGGAACCGAAAATTCATGCTTCAAGGTTCCAACCACATTACAGTTTTCCCACCCAGGCTTAGGTGTGGTCGTAATATAACCATAGGTGGGACTATCCGGTTGCAGATCAATCGGACCAAAGGAGCCGATCCCCAGGGCTTCCACATCTTTATCCCTGAAATACTCGATCACCTTGGCAAGAGTGGTCTCCGGATGTTCTGTTGGAAAGCTGATCCGATCTTCAATCTGTCCATGCTCATTACCTACACCACATACAAACTTTGTTCCGCCCGCTTCTATAGCTCCAATACGCATCGTTTTGGGCTCCTTTCCTTCATTACAATTAACCTTTAGCCTTGGTTGATGATATCTCATAGATATGAAGTGAAGAGAAAACCAGATCTGTATTTTCTGCATGAGCAGAGATGCCTTGGCAATCCGCATCCGGATAGATCAGATCCGTAATAACCGCCTGACCATCATTTGCAAATACCTCCACAGATGAATGATCTACAAAGATACGCAAACTTTGATTTCCGTTCACTTCTTTTAACTCAGCTGTATGACGGCTCAGGAAAAGTTCATGAAAATTGCCGATGCCCGATCGACTACGATCAACGTACACTTCACTTCGGATCGAGTCTACACCAACGACCGTTTCGTGATTTGCGCCGCTTCTTAGTGCAAAATGGAACGACTGATCCTGAGTCCACTCTGCATGGATCTCATAGTTCACGAGTTGCAAAGCGTTCAACTGCTCACTCACTTCCCGAATCGAAGCATCCTGTAGGGACAATACTGGCGTACGGGCTTGCTCAAGTTCACGTGCAGGACGTTGAATCAATATAACTTCTCCCGCTCTTGTCTCCAGTGTCAACTCCCGGGCAATGGTCATTGCTCCACGGTAACCATTGGTTGGCGTCTGGTTGGCATACATCCAGTTGCTCATCCAGCCGATAATGAGGCGTCTTCCATCTTCCTCTGGAACGTCAGACCAACTAACTCCTGCGTAGTTATCCCGACCATAATCAATCCAGCGAACTGTATGGGATGCCTCGTCTGGGACAAATGTAGTTCCATCAAAATCTCCGGTAAAATATTGTGTTCTGGAGCCTTCAATAAAAGCAGGATCTGCACCGATGCTAACAAGCATCACCCATTTCTCCTGCCCTGAATCTCCATCCACTGCAAGCGGGAACAGGTCGGGGCATTCCCACACGCCATCGTGTGAACCAATCCCTGCTCCAAATTCACTTCCTAGCGTCCAATCCTTCAGATTGGGAGAACGATACAGACATACCGTTTGACCACAAGCGATAATCATAACCCACTCCTTGGTCTGCTCATGCCAGAACACTTTGGGATCACGGAAATCAACAAAGGACTCATGCTTTAATACCGGATTACCCTCGTACTTAGTCCAGGTTCTGCCGTTGTCTTTGCTATACGCCAGACTCTGGGTTTGTATGGCATCTTGGTTTTTAACTTCAAGATGATGGGTGAAAATAGCAACCAATCCTGGCTCACCCTCAAAGAATCCGGTCGTATTATTCCAATCCACTACGGCACTTCCCGAGAATATAGTGCCATTCTCATCGGGGAGTAAAGCTATTGGTAGTTCCTCCCAGGAGATCAGGTCCCTGCTCACTGCATGGCCCCAATGCATGGGGCCCCATGTAGTTCCATGTGGGTGATGCTGATAGAACAAGTGATACTCCCCATTGAAAAACACCATGCCGTTTGGGTCGTTCATCCACTTCTCTTTTGGTGAAAAATGGTATTCATTTCTGTAATCTTGTTTAAGAATTGTCGACATTATGGTTTCTCCTCCGTACTTTTCTTTATTTGTTATTACGGTCATATCCCGCTTGTTTAATCTGTAGCCATTCTTGCAATCCAAGGCGATCCAATTCTTTCAAGTAAGCATCCCATTCCTGATCTATTTTCCCGTTCTGATACCATTCTGTACGCAGACGTAACACGTAGGCGAAGAGATCGGTCTCAATCGTGGACAATCGATCCAGTTCATCGATGGAGAAGAACACACTTGGATATACGTTCTCCGCTTTCATATGCGGAACCATAACCTTGTCGAGAAGTTCCATCCGCCAAGCCGCATCTTCCGGTTTGGTTGTGTATTTGTCATAATAACTGTCGAGTATGGCCAATGGTCCTGCGATACTGGTTTTTTGTCTGAGTTCAACTGGTGCAGAGCCTTCCAGCGGAAGATGTTTCAGCATGCCTTTGGCTTCATCGAATTCAAAAATATTTTGCTGGCTCTCGTCTCCATAGGTACCCCAGTTGTTCTGCACAGATTGGAGCGGATCGTACAGTTGGTCTACCCACTTCGCTGTGGATTCCAGGTTTTTATTGCTGCTGGTAATGACCATGCGACCACGATCAAGTCCTATTCCGTTTGTTCTTGTGACGTTGACCTCTCCATTAGGCCCGGCAACCGGAGGCAGAACATCATACGTATCATTCATGCCTGTAATGTTAGCCTTATCCCATGTGAAGTACATGCCGTACTTATTATCCTTGCCTTTCGCAAGATACGTGTTCCAATCCTGCTGGTACGATTCGACATCGATCAGCCCTTCTTTAACCAGCTCATGAATGTATTTAACCGCTTCCTTGTAGCCTTCATCAGCTGCCGTGAAGACCACTTTCCCATCATTGGTTACCACGGTATGATCCCAGTTCTCTCCGAGTCCAAATGCCGCAAAGAGAAATGTCAGATCTTCTCCGCCCGGTTTGTTAATGAAAGATAACGGAATTTCGTCGGCCTTACCGTTGCCGTTTGGATCTTGAGTTTTGAACGCGATCAATACTTCTTTCAGTTCTTCGGTTGTCGTTGGCATCTTCAGTCCAAGCTTGTTCAGCCATTCCACATTAATCCAGGGTAAGTTATCCACCGCCTGAATCCGTTGTTTGCCACTTCCGAGTTCTTCAATCCATGGGAATGAATAAATATGTCCGTCTGGAGCCGTAATCATGCTCTTGTATTCGGGAGCTTCCTCCAGCACCTTTTTCAGATTGGGCATGTGTTGTTCAATCATGTCCTCAAGTGGAATGATCGCCCCGTCCTTCGCCAGTTTCAGGAGATCATAGTCCCCGTAACCTGCATCAAAAATGGCATCCGGCAAATCACCGCTGGCGACCGCCAGATTTCTTTTTTCTGCAAACACATCACTCGTATAGTTCTTCCAGTTGATATGCACATTGGTTTTCTCTTCGAGTCGCTTGTTAATTAGCTTGTCGTTTGGATCAGCGGGAGCCAGCGGAGAGCTCTGTGTTATAAAATTCAATGTCACCTTGCCATCAGGGGATTGCGCCTCACTTGCCGCGCCGCCTCCACCCCCGCCACAGGCGGTTAAAAAGAGCATTGCAGATAACATGGAAATGGATGCCGTTGTAACGGCTTTTCTGGACTTGTTCACTTTTTTCATAATAATGACCTCCATGAGTTGGATTGGATCAACTTACTGTATCGCAGGCTGTTCACTATTTGAGGGAACCGACCATGACACCTTTTTCGAAATACTTCTGGAAAAACGGGTACATGATAATGAGTGGCAGACTCGAAATGACAATCGCTGAGTATTTAATCATCTCGGAGAGCCGTTTCAGTTCTGCCATCGCGAGCTGATCACTGATCATGCCCGGTGCAGCCTGATTCTGAATCAGAATGGAACGCAGAACGAGCTGTAACGGATGCAAGTTCGGATTATCGAGATAGATCATTGCATCAAAATAGGAATTCCATTGCCCAACGAACGCATAGAGTGCGAGTACAAAAATGATCGGTTTCGACAATGGAATGACGATCTGGAAGAAAATCTTCATCTCAGAGGCGCCATCCACGTTTGCAGCTTCTTTCAGTTCTCGAGGGACTCCTTTGAAAAAGGTTCTGGAGAGAATGATGTTCCAGACGTTAACCGCTCCAGGGATGATGATCGCCCACACCGTATCAAGCATGCTGAGATTACGTATGAGTAGATACGTAGGGATTAATCCCCCGCTGAAGAACATCGTAATGATAAAGATAATCATGAAAAATCCACGTCCCGCGAGCCTATCATCCGACAATGCATAACCTGCAAATATGGATACGGTCACGGTGATCAGTGCAAAGGAAACTGAGTACAATACCGCATTTGCAAACCCCCGGATCATGGCTGGATTGGACAAAATCATCTGATATCCGTCCAGACTCCAGTCCGATACATTAAAGGACAGTCCACGATTCAGTAGCACCGTTGGGTCCATGAAAGAGGCGATAACAATATAAATCAGGGGAACAACCACAACCAGTACAGCACAGGTGAGAAAGATGGCATTGAGTGTGAGGATCAATCGATCCATTCCCGTGTGTTTAACAACCATGGATAATACTCCTTTCCTAATAGAGGCCTTCGCCTTCATTCAATTTCTTCACAATCAGATTCACCGTCACCAGCAAAATCACATTGATAACCGAGTTGAACAATCCAACTGCCGCAGAATAAGCGTAATCTCCAGACTGTAACCCCACCTTGTAGACATACGTGGCAATAATCTCGGAGGAAGGCAGGTTCATGGACGTCTGCATCAGATAAGCCTTCTCAAATCCAATGGACATAATCCCGCCAGCTGCAAGGATAAAGACGATGGCCATAATCGGACGAATCGTTGGAAGGTCAATGTGGCGAATACGCTGAAGGAGATTGGCTCCATCCAGATTAGCCGCATTGTGAAGCTCCGGATCAACATTGGCCAAAGCCGCGACGTATATGATGGAAGCCCAGCCCGCTCCGGTCCAGATATCGGACAAAATGTAGATCCAGCGGAAATATTCCGGTTCAGACATAAACATGATCGGCTGACCTGTAATCCATGTGGCTAATTGATTAATTGGCCCTGTCGGTGAGAGGAAGATGAACAGCATACCCACAACCACAACAACCGAGATGAAATTGGGTGCGTACAGAAACAATTGAATATTTTTCTTGATGCCAGCTTTGCGTACCTGATTCAGCATGAGTGCCAGTAAGATGGGCACCGGGAAACTGAATATCAATCCCAAAAAGCTGAGTTTAAGCGTATTCATTAAAATGATATCGAAATTGGGTGAAGCTATAAATTTCTCAAAATGCTTCAGTCCTACCCAATCACTACCCATGATGCCTTTGATCGGACTGAAATCCTTAAACGCAATGATGGCTCCGTACATCGGAATGTACTTGAAGATAAGAGTCAAAATTAAGGCTGGTGCAAGCAACATATATAAAAAGTAATTTTTTTTGAGCTGCTGTAACCTATGACCGCTTGTCGTCCTCACTTTCAGTACCCTTCCTTCGCCCTTTTTGCTGTCGGCTATGTTATCCAACACGATACCCCCGTTCATTCTAGAAGTTGACAATTGTTTTCAGTAAGGGCTTTCAATATTTACAATTGCCTATTTGATAATTTACAATTTATCAGGTTTCAACGGATTTAGTCAATACGTTTTGTAAAAAAATATTTGTGCATTTGATCATTTCATCTTTGCATTAATGTAACTAAAGAGGATTAAATTTGCATATATACAGCACTGAATCGTTAATACTCGCATAGATATTTCTATATCATGACTGTAATAGATTATCATTGTTACACTAATTAACAAAACTTCTGGAACAATTATGAAAATAGAATTCGACTATCTAAATGTAAATGTAATTGTGCATTTGTAAAACAGAGATTGCTATTTGTCCCGTTCTATTATACATTTGACTTAGAGAAGAATATGGATGACTATTGAGGATTAGAGGTGAAGCATTAGATGGCAAAGGAAAAAGTCACGATACAAGACATCGCTGATGCTTTGGGGATCTCCAGAAATACGGCTTCCAAAGCATTAAATGATAGCGGAAACATCCCGGATGAAACCCGAAATCGTGTAATTAAAAAAGCAATTGAACTTAAATATAAACAGTTTGCCTATATGGACAATGAGCATGTTCTAACCAAGGCTCCGGGCAATATCGCCCTGTTAACTGAAAACCTGCCTAGTACATCTCACTTTGGTTCGTTGTTAATCAGTGGTCTGGAGAAAAGAATCAGTGCGGAGGGATACAATCTCTCGATTCATATCGTGCGTGAAGACGATCAAGATACACTTACACTTCCCAACAATTTTGATATAGCCAAAGTAGACGGCATCATTTGCATTGAATTATTTGATCTGGAATATACACAGCTGATTACCGATCTGGGCATTCCCACCATCTTTATCGATTGCGCTTCCAACATATGTTATCCCGAATTCAAAGCAGATCTGTTACTCATGGAGAATGAACATAGCATCTATCAGTTAACCACAAAATTAATTGAGAGCGGCTACACAAGTATTGGATTCGTCGGAGATTACAATCACTGCAAGAGCTTTAATGAACGATGGGTTGGATATCAGCGTGCTATGCTGGAGGCGGGGTTGCAGGTGGACCTGTCCCATTGCATCGTAGATAATGATCGCCTGTGTTTCTCCAAGCCAGGATGGTTGAACCAGCGAGTGGCAGAGCTGGCCTCCCTACCTTCCGCTTACGTATGCGCTAATGACTTTATAGCAGTTGATCTGATCAGGGCGTTAAAAGACAGAAATGTCGCTGTGCCAAAGGATATTGCGATATGCGGATTCGATAATGCACCCCAGTCTCGAATTATTGAGCCTGCATTAACGACGGTTCATATTTATAGCAATGAGATGGGCATTAAGACTGCGGAGATGCTGTTATCCCGGATTAATAGTCCAACACAGCCGTATCAGGTCTCCCACATTGTGACCAAACCCATCATCAGGGAGTCCACACCAGCAATCATGGCCGATCATTCTCAGATGGTTCATAGTTCTGCAAAATAAAAAAACGTATGTTTCACGAGTAACAATTCGTGAAACATACGTTTTTTTGTGGTTTCGATTGGGTTGGATGAAAACTCTATCCTATCCATCGTGGCCTAGATAAAAAATTATCTCGCGATTAGATCTCTTTCAAAATGCCTTTTACAAGTCCGATAAAGGTTGTTTTCACTTGCGCAGCCACTTCAATAACTTCATCATGACTTAACGGCTGATCCAGAATACCACAGGCCATGTTGGTCAGACAGGAAATGCCTAGTACTTTCATACCGCCATGAATGGCAACAATGGCTTCAGGTACCGTGGACATACCTACTGCATCCGCACCCATCGTACGAATCATGCGAATCTCCGCTGGTGTCTCATATGCCGGGCCACTCCACCATGCATAGACACCTTGCTGCAGGCCAACATTCTGCTCTTCTGCAACCTTAAGGGCAATACTGCGCAGTTCACGATTGTATACCTGTGATACGTCTGGAAAACGAACACCCAGTTCAGCATTATTCGGTCCCATCAACGGGTTATTGCCTACCAGGTTAATATGATCTGTAATGAGCATCAGTTGACCCGGCTCAAAGCTGGTGTTGATGGCTCCGCAGGCATTGGTGATAAGCAATTGCTCGACACCCAGCGCCTTCATGATCCGAACGGGGAAAGTCACTTCGTCCAATGTAAAACCTTCATAATAATGAAGGCGGCCTTTCATCGCTACAACCGTTTTGCCCATCAGTTCACCAATAACCAATTCATTGGCATGACCGATAGCCTCCGATTGAGCGAAATACGGAATATCTGTATACGGAATAACGGTCGCATTTTCAATTTCGTCCGCGAGCGCTCCCAGTCCCGAACCCAGAATCATGCCTACGGCAGGTTTGGTATGGATTCGGTTTAATATGTAATCTCTTGCTTCCTGAATATGTGCGGATTGATGCATAATGATATCCTCCTGATGATCTGAATTGAGTTAACAAAAACTGAGTTAATGAGGTGTTACTCATCAAGTGTAATGAACAATGGTCATGATGTAAATGGAAGCTGTTCTATATACAATAAAAAAACGACCCTATGCTCCAGAATCGTTTAAAAACATGGACATACCCTATTCCAATGTATATTTGTTTCTACTTTTCATGTAATCGATTGTCATAATCAGTAACAGCATGAATGTAGCAACCATCAGTGGTTTGGCAAAAGTACCTTCTTCAAAAATATAATAGGCAGCGAGCAAGTTTCCTGCAAATATTAACAGGTAATTGCGGGTGCGATCCATCTTCTCAACTCATTTCGGAAAAGAATATTGTTCGAGATTGCCTTTCTTTTACCCTATCATGAACTTCCATAAAAAGCCATATACTTACACACATACAAGCTTGGTGTTCAATCACGATCGAGATAACCGTACTGTACAATCTATATTGAGTACAGCAAAAAATCGGCCACAACGTGACCGATTCTCTCCACTTATCTGATGTTCAGGACATAGAATTAATGATACGCCAAAATGATTCCTTTGGCTGCAACTGCTGATCAAAAACAAAGGGCCAATTTTTTCGCCCACGAACCGGGAAATGGTCGAGCCAGGTATAATTGTCCGCTACTCCCCAGAACGTCACAGAGGTAATGGATGATTTATACTCACGGAACAAATTGAAGATTTCCTCATATCGACGCTCCTGTAGCTCAGCCATCTCCGAAGTTGGCGCGGTGAGGTCCGTTCGACGATCCTCATGACGAAACACGGACATATCCAGCTCCGTAACATGCAACTGCACATCCAGTGAAGCATAACGCTCAATAGCCATTCGGATCTCCTCAATCGAAGGACCATGAATATTCCAATGCCCCTGCAACCCAATCCCGTGTACAGGCGCTCCCTTGTCCAGCAAAGACCGAACCAGATTGTAGATCTTCTCCCGTTTGACCGGATCCGTCTCATTGTAGTCATTATAGAAAAGAAGAGCATTTGGATCAGCTTCATGAGCCATACTGAACGCTTGCAGCAAATAATCTTCCCCCACCAGCTCTAACCACTTCGTGTCCCGCATGAACAGGTCGGTCTTATCTTCAACAGCTTCATTGACGACATCCCACGCATATATTTGCCCCTTATACCGACCTACTACCGTATCAATATGTTGCTTCAAGCGAGATAATAACAGCTCTCTGGAAGCGGGAGCACCTGAGGTATCCTCAAAGACCCATTTCGATGTTTGATTATGCCAGACCAAAGTATGTCCGCGCACCCCAATCCCTTGGGCAACAGCAAAATCAACAATTTTATCCGCCGCCTCAAATGAATAACGATCCTCTTCCGGGTGAATTTCTTCGAATTTCATCTGATTTTCAGCCGTGATACTATTGAAGTGTTTGGCAATGAAATCTCCTTCGGACTGCAACATTCTGGTATGTACAGCAGCACCTATTTTGAACGTATTAGCGTACGCAGCATGTAATGATGGAATTTCGGTTGGCATTCACAATTCCTCCCTACCAGTTTTTATCCATCATACCGTTTGTTGAATACGCTTACAATGAACAAATTATACTTCTTCCCCCTCATATTTAACTATTTATGATCCTCGGCCCTGTTTGCACAACAAAAACACCTCCACGTATGTCCGACTGCTCATCTAAACAGAACATTTCTCGGAAGGTGTTTTGTGATCGGGCTGTTCAATTAAATTCAACTCATATACAAAGAGGATATGAAGCCTTACAGCTTGTCCACCTGTAACAAGGTCACCTGTTTCACTGTGCATGCCGGGTTAATTTGCTCCTCGGACAGAATGTTCAGCTTGATGAGGCTTTTCAGCTTATGGCTGTCTACCTTGGACAACAATCGCCAGATGTCCGGGTCTGGAAGAGAAGCATACAGCTTCTGATCATCGTATTCCTTCCGGTTCTGAAGCACTGTTTTCACGGTGTAACCACCAACCTGCGTCTCATAGACCCCTTGTTCTGCACAATACGCGACAATCTCATCTCGTAGTACAGACAACTGCTGCTCAATATCTTTTTGCTGCTGTTTCAGTTCGAAGTAAGTTTGCACTTTCTGCTCCATATCGATCACGCTCCTCTACTATCATAGGTATGCGAGGATCGCTAGTTTAGGACTGGCTGTTTATTTTATTTTAAAAAAGTGGTCTTTCTATTACTTAGTCGTATACTGTCGTCATTGTATATCCTCGTATTACGATTACAGCAGATTCTCATGCAAATATGAATTATGGACAGCCATGTTGTGCACCCGTTGCATTACATTTGGCCCCATGGGTACATCCCCAACGCGCTTTAACAGAATCCAGCGAAGACAAGCTACAGCTTCAAAAACCTGCTCCTCTTCCAGCGTGTACGTATAACTTGCAGAACGTGCAAATTGAGCGTGATACATCTCACCATAACTTTCCCCATTATAGATCGTGATCAGAAACACAGACCATGCCATATCGTACCTTGGATCACCATATTGCCCATTAGTCCAATCGATGATGGTGTAATGGTCGTCCATCTCAAGAATGTTTCCCAGATTATAATCGCCATGAATCAAGCGGTCCTGTCTGATCTGGACCTGCTGGATCAAGTTTGCCAGAAGATCATTTATATCGTCATGTAACTCAATTTGAGGAAAAAAGTATTGAACAAAATCGTACCTGAATATGTATTCTTCATCTTCTCCAGTACCCACTTCATTCACCGGATAACGATGGACCTCCATTAATCGCTCAGCCAAATGTGTCATTTTGGTTTGTGTTAATTGGGTAATCCGCTCTCCATCATAGCTCGTTAACAGCACTTGATTCTCTTGCTCGTCTAATCCCCAACCGTAGGGTTTGGAAACACGAATTCCACTTTGATAAAGCTTGGACAATAGTCGATATTGTTTGGCGATATCCGGTTTAGAATCCTTGTCCCAGACTTTCAAGACGTACCGCTGATCTCCCATTTCAATTCTCATCACACTCGCTTCCAGTCCAGGTGACAAGGGAATGATCTGATACTCCTGTTTAATCACCTGCTGAATACGTTCATCCAGTTCTACCCAATTCACCTGGCTAAGTTGAATCGTCATCGTTCTCCTCCTTCCATGATACACAAGATTAGATTATAATCGTTTATCAAATACCTTCTGCCATTTCTTCTCTTCATAACCGATAGCTATATAAAACCGATGTGCAGATTCCCTTTTTCCGTTACAACGTACCCGAATCTTATCAAAGCCGTTAACCCGAGCCCATTCCTCGCATTCGCTCATGATTATCTTACCAATCCCCATCCCTTGATGAATCCCATCCACAACTAGTCCACCAATCTCGGCAAAAGATGGACTCTCAATGGAATGTCTTCCCTGTACATGGCCCCAGCCTACGACCCTCGAATCAATCTCAGCTACACATACATAATGGTCTGGTAAGGAAGAGAGAAGAGTTAGTCTCTCCTTGATTTCTTCAGTTGTGCTGACATAACCCAGTTGATGGGATAATTGGCTCATCACTTCGCCATCCTGAATCGTAGCTTTCCTGCAATGAATCATCACTTCTCCTCCGTTCATTCATGTCATGCCGCTCTCTCCCTGTTAGTCAGGTATAATCAGGCCTTTGCCAATGACATTGGCGGATACTGGCTGTTTGCCCAATTCTCTGGCCCATACCGACAGCTGACCCATATGGTGAATCTCATGGGCGATCACATGTCGCATAATTTCTCCCCATGAATCTGTACTGGCCTTGCCAGCTGAGCGATGATCAATATAAGCTCTTTTTTCCATACTCGAATCCCAGGCTCTAACAAATGCCTCCACATCAGGACGTAACTTGCGATCGAGTCTCCTTACCGCCTCAAGATTCTGGTAGTTTGCAAAATCTTCTGCATCATCCGGTTTGCCCTGTAGCAACTGAAGCCAGCTCCACTCTACATCAATGATATGAAATAATGTTTGTAATATGTTGCCTACTCCGCCCGTGCGAGGCCGAAGCAATTCTTCAAGCGGTACATCTTCACACCACACATACCATTGCTCACGCACCATCCAGTTATAACGAAAGAATGTTTCCATTGGTATATTCCCCTTTATCGATGTTTTTCATAGAGATTCGATCAATTCTGTATGGGCAAAGGTATCCTCCGAATGTTTACACTTACCACTCCGATGACAGAACAACCTTCCGATCGCTGTTATCCCCAGAGTTTTTTGATTCATTTTATAATGGGAAACTCCGGGGATAAGCCTATGCTTCCGATGCAGCTTTCTTTCAGAAAGCTATTAGGCGAACACTTCGCTTCTTCAGTTTTTTTCTGTCCTCTCCGTTTCGTGTAAATATTCAGTTCAATTTATTTAGTTATTTTCTTTTTTATATACAAGATTACATGAATTCCTGCATAAATAAACAGAACATTGAACAAATATAGAAGTACATTTAAATAGATACCAGATATAAACCAGATTGTTCCCTCAGAATTAGCATAATGATAATCCGTAAAGAATCGGAGCGGGAAACCATACTCTGTTCGGAGCGGTCCATCTTCAGTATGTAAAGTTCCAGGAATACATAGGATGGCTAATACAGCAAGCCAGGCTGATAGATTCATTATTCTTTTGTTAATCGTCAATACATCTCCCCCTTATTCAACACTAACGGTATCTTCACCAAAATACGTCCCTTCCAACTTTTGATCCAAAAAGTCTCTTAAGTCCTTTTGATCAAGTATATATTTCGAACTTCTATTAAATCTGCTTTTTGTGGATACAATAATCTGTTTCCGATTGTATTGAATTTTAATTTCAGCGTTATGCTTTAATCTCAGATCAATTCCTGCACTAATGCTTCCTGTGACATCATCTACTGGTATTTTGGCTGATTCCGGGGCGGCATTCAGCCAGCCGACTATACGGCTAATGTCTTCTTTACTTAACGTAACATTGTCAATCCTAGTGTGTGCTCCACCGTCCCCTGTCCTGGTGTACACAACTATGCTCATCTCTGTGCTTATTACTTGATTTCTCGAAATCGGCTTATTTGGATCAGGGTTACTCGTGATTAGAAAATACAGAAACATGATTGCCGCACCTATGAAAAACCAGATTCGCCTACGTTTTCCTAGCATTACAGCGCATTCTCCGTATCCACCACGTTGGCAAACAGTCTCAGTACCGTATTGTGATGTTCAATAATCTGCTTCGCTTGAAGCGTCTTTGCATTCCATGTGCTGTGCGCATCTTGAACCAGATTGACCGTGTATCCCAGACTGAACGCTCTGCGGCAAGTCGTGTCTACACATACCTCAGTCTACATACCCGCGAGAATCAACTCCGTCACGCCATCTTCTTGCAATTTCAGATGCAGATCGGTTTTGTGAAACGAATCCGGTGTCTCTTTTTCGATAACGAAGTCACCAGCTATAGGTGCAATGGACGGATGGATGTCCCACCCCGGTGTTCCTCGTTCCAGTGGACTGCCCGCCCCTTCGCAGTGTTGGATATATATGATGGAATGCCCTGCTTCACGGGCCCTGGCAATTAACACCTGGATCTTCTGAAGCAATCGTTCCCCTTGATATACGGGATCTGCTTCATCAAACATCGCTACCTGTACGTCAATGATTAGAAGTGCACAATGCGTTGCCATTTTGCTTTCCTCCTGACAAATCAATTTAATTCAACTCTTTTTTCTTCGTATCTTTAACAAAACTTCCAATCCCATATCAATCAGTACAAATAGAATAGCAGCAAGAACGCCAAATAAGGTCAGAACTAACGTCTCTTTGAAATCCAAGATTGCTTCTCCTGCGCCCATGACCACATAATAAATATACATACCTAGAACTCCAGCACAGGCATAACTGAATATCCTCGTACTTAGATACAAAACATGATTAACAAATTGTATTTGGTTCAGCAGATAGTCCAGCAATATCGATAAAGGTAGCCCGATCAACAGGATCAAGGGAGTCGCGTATATCAGATAAATAAGAATGTAAAAATCAAAACTGTAGGATTCATTCATCGATATGAGACTTGCAGCCAAAGTAAAACAAATGATGGTTAAAACGGTTGTCATCAGCTTTCTTCCCATGTTCATCTCATCACTCCAATACAGTTATCTCTATTCATTGGATGTGCTCATGCGTCAGATTTTGCCGGTTGCCATCCGATTTCTTGAGACCATCGATGTGCTCTCTGTAATATGCTCCACACCATTGGTCCTTTTCCTTCAACATATTTGGGACGCTGATCTTTATACAATGACATGAGTCTGTGCTTTTCTTCTGCATATTTCAAACACTCTTCTGGGTGCTCTCTTAAATAGTCTCTGAACAGCAAGGTCATCTGCTCAGAGAAACTGCCTACCTGTCTAACGTGTATATGTATCCTTCTACTTCCGGGTTCTTCACGAAAGTAACGTTTAGTCTTATCTGGATTTTCTGCTCTGAATACAAATCCGACTGTTTCGATCTCATGTTTGTAGTCCAACAGATTCTCATACTGGGAAACAGATATTTGTATATCTATGATGGGTTTGGCATCTATTCCAACAATTGAAGTGGACCCAACATGGTCAATCCGCACGGCCTTTTTTCCTAACGCTTCTCTTAATTTCGAACCCGTTTCGAGAAACAAATCACGCCATGCCGGGTCATACTTTGCAATTCTCCATTGATCCTCCATACAACTCCTCCTTGGTTATCCAATCAAGCTACATAATTAAATAACACGTTCTTTTAACCTTTTGTTACATGTAGATTATTTAAGGGATGCCATATAGATATCATGCAAAATCATCATTATTTATCCCTAGTTCTATTTGTTTTTGGGATTCGATCATATATTCGTACACATCATCAATTTCTGTTATCCCTTTAATATTCTCTTTTAACAGTTCAATAATTAATTGATTATCACTCTCTCTCATCTTTATATCTTCCATATAGTTATCGTTATAGTCGTTCATAAAATCTAATTTGTTCTTATAAAATCGAAATCTCTCCAAAACATATACTTCCTTAAGATTAATAAATAATGCTACAAAATCCTTAAGGTTTCTGGCCACTAAAGTTACTTGATTACCAAACGCCGTAGGTTGGATAAAGATAACCGGAGCTTCTTCCAAATCACTAATCGATCTGTTAAACGTGAAAAAAGCAAAATGATCACCATCTGCTCCTGTTCTTCCAAATATGATGGCATCGTCTGGCGTACAGTAGTATCTATCCTCATCATTGTTAAAACTAATATAAAAACCCATATAATCTTGGAGGGTTCCATCATGTTGTTTACGTAATTCCTTATCTATTCGAACGATGCCTTCTAAGGATGCGGGCATTTTATAATGTACTCCCAAGTTTAAATACCTCTCTTCTGTTAGCGTTTATTAATATATTTATATTTTGACACAAATTCAAAAAAAGAGAAGGACCCTTAGGCCCTCCCCTTAACTTCTTAATGATAGTCACACTTGAAGTTTGTAAACTCAGCTACAGCATCATCACCCGTCGCGTATAGACCAATGAGTACGCCTGTAAAACCTCCAGCCACTTCCGAGGAAAGGTATCTCGTCTGTGCCGAGCCAAGCAGAATCTCTTCACCATCTGTTTGAAACAGGAAACTGTAGCGTTCTTGGTTTGAGCGGATCACCAGCGTTGCATGCTGTTTATTTCCCAGATCCACTTCATGTTCTATCGATTTGATATCACCGATATTTAGACGCTTGATCACCTTATAACCGTCCTGCTGCCCACGAATAGCCACTTCATAATGATGATTCTCATCCATGTAGATCGTGATCCCGGCTTCTCCACTCGTCAGACTAACATCGACTGAAATTGTTGCATTAAAGTCTTTTTGACGTAACCCGATGAACGTTGGGGATGCTGGAACGTCCAGCGTTACATCGGTTCCTGTTAGCGTAAGCTTATCTGATTCAAGCTGATAATGCTCTGTATTTGGATGACGAAGATAACACCAGTCGAGGTTCCAGTCTGTATTTTCAAACGTGTAATTCTTCTTATCCTGCTGGATCACCGTTTCAGGAATACGATTGGTCTCAAAACTCGTCAGTGTTGTGCCTTCATGCCCGGCTGTAAACCATCCGTCTTCACCAAACGTAATTGGAGTAAGAAATACTTCTCGGCCCAGATGATGGTATGTAGCCCATCTGCCGATCTGTCGGAATCCCAAGTGGAAAAGCCACCAGTTCCCCAGATCATCCTGAACCAGATCACCATGCCCCACACCCTGGAGCTCATACCCGCCCAGATTACGGTTGGTTAGAACCGGATTGTGCGCATAGGCTTCGAACGGTCCCGAAGAAGAAGTGCCCCGAGAATACGTAACCATGTGACCATACTCCGTGCCGCCTTCGGCTGCAAGCAGGTAATAATAACCGTTCATTTTATAGAGATGCGGGCTTTCCAGATATCGTCCACCTGTTCCGTTCCATATCGAACGACTCGGGGTCAGTTTGCGGCCAGTTTCAATCTCAAGCTCACACTGGACAATTCCGCCAACGCCTTCATCATCCACGCCATTACTCATAAACAAGGTTTTTCCATCTTCAAAATACAAATCGGGATCAATCCCACCTTGATCCACATAAATAGGCTCAGACCATTCTCCGTAAATATCGTCCGTCCAGACATAGAAATTCTGATGTGTCGTATCATTCGTTGTGACCATATAAAAACGCCCGTCATTATGCCTGATGGTTGGGGCAAATACACCCCCGGAGCTGTTCACCGTCTCGAGCTGAATCTGGCTTTTACGAGTCAGGCAGTGACCAATCTGCTTCCAATTGAGCAGATCCTTGCTTTCAAAGAGCGGTACGCCCGGAAAATATTGAAAAGAACTGCACACCATATAGTATGTATCGTGCACCTTAATCACACTAGGGTCTGGATAAAAACCTTTTACAACAGGGTTATTGTATTTCATTACTCCACTCCATCTCTTATTATAAAATTCACAAATATAAGAATTCAACTTTGTAACAACTACAAAAATTAAACACCATCGGGTGTAAACTTGCAATGAATCTGAATTGCATCTTGGAGTTAATTTTATTAAATTAATATATATGTGATTTTAGAAGATTGAGGATAGGGAGTTGTACAGATGATCAAAGCAAATCGGGAGCCCCAGTTCCTTCCTTTATATGAGGCGCTAGCAAGTGAAGTCAGATGGAGAATCATGGACATGATTGCAGATCGCGAAATGAACGTGAAGGATATTGCCGCAGCATTAGAGCTTAGCCCCTCCATCGTCACGATGCATATTCGCAAACTGGAGGATGCGGTTCTAATTGGGAGCAGGCGAGTTCGGATCAACGGAGGGACGCACAAATTATGTTACCTCAAGCAAAATCAGATTGAGATCGAGCTGCCATCCCCAAGCCAAACTTCACGAACCAGAGAACAGACGATAGCCGTTGGACACTATACTGCTTTTAATATTCACCCTACCTGTGGTCTAGGAACACTCGAGAAAGAAATCGGCATATGGGACGATCCACGTTACTTCCTTGATCCTGAGCGTGTACACGCTGCTATCCTGTGGTTTGGGAAGGGCTATGTTGAATATAAAACACCTAACTTTGTACTACCTGATCAGACCACCGATGCTATTGAAATTTCGATGGAACTAGCCTCTGAGGCTCCGGGATTGCGAGATCATTGGCCTTCCGATATTCGTTTCACCTTCAATGGCGTTTCTCTTGGAACGTGGACAAGCCCTGCCGACTTTGGCAGAGCAGCACGCGGCAAATATACGCCAGAATGGTGGCATCGCAATGTGAATCAGTATGGATTGTTGAAGACTATTCGTATTGATGCCTACGGTACCTATATGGATGGTGAGCGGATGTCAGACATTACTCTCAAAGATGTCAAACTAGGCGAACCGTTCTGGACGCTACGCTTTACAGTTGACGAGGAAAGCCCCAATGTAGGGGGATTAACGATCTATGGTGCTGGTTTTGGTAATCATGATCAGGATATTGTTATTCGTGTATTGGGTTAAAGTGGCTAGCTGTGCTGCACAAGAATCCTCCCTTTCCTGACCTACAGGAGAGGGAGGCATCCGAAAATGCTGCTCCTCAGCTAATTTTGAAGCACAAGCCTAATCAATCTTTACCTTCGCTCTTTCAACAGGTCCTTAATCTCCCTTAACTCTGATAATATTTCTTTGGTGTGCTGGCTATTTTTGGAGTTATCTATTCCAACTTTCACAACATAAATACCGAGGAACAGATACACCACCAACATAATGATCATTCCCATGTACATCTCTCCTTTCCAAAGTAGCAGCACATTGCTACGAACGTTCACTATCCTCTCTCTCCAACTGTTTGCCATGGAATGCCTTCAAAATAGATGGCAACCTTCATTGTGATTCCTCCTCAGGAATATACATCGTTTGAATCTCCTGCACACCCGGAATAAATCCCAGATTCAGATACACGGACTCCGCATCATTTCCTTGCATCACATACAATCGCAGCACGGGATATTGACCCTTAAGCGCATTCAAAGCTCTCTGTAACATCAGTGTAGCAAGCCCTCTTCCTCTATAGGCCGGCCGAACCCCTATGCTATATACAGCAGCCTGATTATCTTGCAAGCACAAGCGACAATTTGCAATAAGCTGTCCCGTTTCCTTGTCATATACAAGCGTGGACGCTTGGGTCAGAATTTCATTGGTATAATTAGGGTCATCACTTGGTATAAAATCTGCAAGCGTGGTATGTTTTCTTCGTGTAGCTTCAAGACTTCCTGCAAAACTCTCCAGGTCACATTGAGCAATTTCATCTTCATTCACATATTTTTTGGTGCCGGTTTCACTTTCAATAATCTCTGGACTCTTCACGGTTACCCTGCTGTCCCATTCGATCTCAAAATGATCTGTAGGTCGTTGCATCCAGCGACACCTGAACTCCACTGGCCAGAATCCAGCTCTTGCATATAGATCGACTTGGTCTGGAAGAATCTCAAAGGTCAGAATACGTTTGGTGCGATCCGACCACTGTAATAATTTATGCTTCAGGAGCTTCAATACCTCAAAGCACTGCTGGAATGGCGGGATAAAAAACAAATGATACATCTGGTTAGGCTCCATTCTCACGCCACCTATTTTGCTTTCCCCTTTGTAAATCCAGTACGCACTGATCTTGGAAGAACTGAACTCTTCTTCCCTGAAAAATCCGACATAACGCATATCATAATAAACCGTGCAATATAATCCCCAATCGGCAAAGTCAGCTTTGCGAATCGAATATTCATCCGACAGATCATATTGAAGAATATCTGTAGACCATTCCGTTAAACTCATACGTCATTCCTCCTCAATTCTAATTACATGTACAGCAATTAAAGAACCTTTCTATACGCCACCCCGTGAACATGAATTAACACATGTTGTGCCTCCATACGTTCGAAGAAATCTAACATGTCCTTAAACGGATTCTCGAAATACGAAGACTACCAAGGAAAACCTCTAATGTCTGCCCTGTTTCTGTATTCTTGAACATACAATGCTCGCCGTGAACATCAAAATACCAGTTTCCCGTTAATTCTTCTTCTCCATGGATTACATCCGCATTGGACAGCAAATGGTACGCCCCTTCGAGAATTGCCGTCCGATCAGGCTGATCGGTTTCCAATATCAATTGGTCGATTAATTGCCCCGCGATTCTCTGGTACATATCCATCACAGCCAACAATTCTTCCGTAATTTCCTGTGTTATTGATTTCATACCTTCATATCCTTATCCGGGTATCCAATTTCTGCAATTTCACCTTCGATATCACTTAATTTCAGTTCATCATTTAATTGCTGTAGTAAGACCTCATCGATCGGCTTCATATCAAATACCTGTTCAACCAGTTTGATATCCAACGCTATCTCGTAGTAATCCTGTGCCCAAGCATGATAATATTTCGCGCCGCCTACCAAAATCTCTAACAGTTCGTATTCATGATCCCCAAGCTCCGTGCCCGCAGACCACCCTTCCTGATCCGCCACACTCCAGATACAGAACGTCGTCTGATCCATTACAAATGCCGGCTCTACCACAAAAGTATTAAATGCTTCTGGAACGCTTTTTACCACCTCACTCCTATCAACCTTATGCTGAAGTGTATACTCTTTATCAAAGCCTTTAATAATCAGCCCATTCGGACTGAATATTGCAAAATAATGATCTCCTTGCCCATCTCTCATCGATGCCATTTGCTCATTCGTGTCCCACTGGGAATTATACGAGTAATACCTGTACTCCCATTCCGGCATCAAAATGGCATCCAGCATAGCTGCTGCCTTTAGAATCTGTTTGCATTCACTAATGTGAGGAAGTTTATCGATAAAATTAAGATTACCCATCGTGTGATATTGCCTCCTTCACCCTTTCAAATGGAATAATTAGTTACCCGACCTTGCGGTTAGCAAAGATACGATAACGTAGCCAAAAAGTTGAACCGTAAATACAATGGCAACAAACTCAACCATTATGCTGTTCGCTGCATTAAAATCATTCACAAGATCCACGAAGATCTTCCCAGGTCGGGATAATACATCCCACGAATTCCACCGATTAAATCTCCCAATGTAAACCCCTATACTGCTCAATAGCAAAATAACACCGACAACCATCATGCTAATGTACTTATTTATTAATTTGCTTAACATGCCATGGATTTGAATGATTGAACAAGTCGAGAGCAGCAATCCGATGATCGCTACGGCAAACGTCAGGGTGAGTCCATACCAAAAATCAATATTAACCCAAAATCTAACTTCCCCTTGAGCATCAAAATATCTGAATGAATGCAGAATCTCCGTAAAAAGGTAGGCCGCATTGGGCAGAAAAAAGAGCCAGACTCCACACATCAGCCCCATACATATCATGCTCGTTGTGGTTAATTTCTTATTGAATATGTATCTAATGCAGGATGAGATGATAAATGGTACCCATGCCAGGAACATATCCCAACTTAAAAATCGATACATATTTGTATCTGATTGGGCACGTAAATACATCACAATACCTAGACAACATAAAGTAGCCACGAGCAAGGTAACGATGAGTCGGAGATCTTGAACTGGATGTTTGTTATCTTTCATTTCTTTGCTTCTACTTCCTTTTCCTTGATGAATGTTATAAGTTATAAATACTTTTTAAATGCCTTGCTGGATTCTCCGTTGTACCCCAATTTCGTATAAAAGTGATGTGCTTCGTTTCTGGAGGATCCGCTGGTTAGAAACACCTTCATACAATTTTTCTGCACACATACATGCTCTATATGTTTCATCAATTCAGACCCATATCCCTTGCTCTGCACATGTTCCGTAATGATAACCCGTTCAACTACGCCAAATGGTCTATTTTCCACCAAAGCATCCAGACAAATATGTAAATGAGCCGTGCCAATTACCTGATCACCCATTTCATACACAAACAAGAAACTGTTTGGATTATTCCGAACCTCTTCAATCCGTTCTGCCAGTACCTTCGTGTTTAAGTTGTTTGGCAATAATTCTGTATACAGCCTTTCAATAACCGCTGCATCTCTAGCTTCTGCCTCTCTTATCATCAAGCTTCCCCCCCCTGTTACCTCACTTGATAACTTAAAATGATATCACCGTTGTCCTCGAATTCACCCGTGTCCTGAAATCCGCAACGTTTGTACAGCGCATTTGCCGCAATGTTATGTGGAACATGGGATACCCTGATCTGCTGGCAGTCACTTCTCTCTTGCAACATACAAACCACTTCTTGAATGGCAAGTTTGCCGTAACCCTTCCCCTGGTACTTCTCGTCAATCATGAAGCGCAGAATCCAGTAATACCCGTCATTGTATATCTCGTTATCAAATAAAATAAAACCAACCATCTGATCCTCTGCCAAAATGCCGTATGGTTTGGACGTAATCTCCTTCGTCGCATGAATCAATGAATCCGCATTGCTAGCTACCAAATCCAGCTGATCTTCCCGTGGTTTAAGGTGGATGCACTCAAGTTCATTTTCTTTGGTTATAGGTTGTAACGTCACTTGCTCCATACCCACAATCCTCTCTCCTTGCAGCTTACTTACTAAATTTTCTTGATTAATATAATCTCCAAAGGTTGTGTATCCAGCAACAGAGCCCCTGCATCAACATACCCCAGCTTTCGATAGAAATGTTGGGCATGTTCGTCTGATTGCGTTGAAGTCATCACCATATCGAAGCCTTGTTGCTTCATTAAATTTTCCCAGTGATGCACCACTTTTTTGCCATATCCGCCGTTTCGATAGGGTTCATCAATCCAGATCATATTCATGAAGGGAAGATTGTCCCAAAAGTAACCGTACCTCATCCATCCAACTCTTGATCCCTCGTCCTCGTCCCATAGGATGAATATTTCTTTCTCACTAATCTTCGTTTTCACAAGTGGCTGATGGATATGTCGATCTCTTTCAATGATGTAGTCGTAGTCAGCTTCCGTTGCGTATTCAATCTTCATTTGTAATACTCCCTTCATTAACTACGTCCATCATAACCCAAAATGTGGTATATGCGAACAGTTCTTTCCTCTTTTTCTCCCATGCCAAAAAACCACGGTTTCCCGTGGCTGCACCCGCTCTATTTTCCTCAATCTGTTGTCGATCCGCTGACCAATTGCCCCTTGTACCATACGGCCTGCCGCCCAGATCGCCGCGCAACGGCTTCCGCCGAACAACTCGCATGCACCAATACAAAACTCGCGGTGTCGCCTACCTTCGGCCAGACTTGTTCCCCTTGTGAATCCAGCGGTGTAATCCCGCCTGTTACCCATGCCAAAGATTGAGACAAGGACAGTTCGTCACTATATCCGTACAGTTCTGCGAATCGTCCCGCTTTCTCAAGCATATCCCCATTGCCAAAAGGAGACCAATGATCCGTCAGGCTGTCTGTGGCCAGCTTCACGTTCACACCCATACGGTGGAGCATGGGAAGAGGCATCATCGTTCTGCCAATAGGCACCGTGGAAGCAATGCTCATCCCAAGCGAGACCATTCGCTGCGCCATGTCTTCTGCTTCCTGCTGCTCTGCGCGGGCGAACCAGAACGCATGACTTACCGTAACTTTACCCTGAAGCCCTGCTGCTTCTGTCAGATTTGCGAGTTCCAGCAGCGTTTGTTTGCCAGCCTGCCCGCCATCATGCAGATGTATATCAATGCCCGCCTGGTGCTGAACAGCCAGTTCAACCATGGCGTTCAGTGATTTCTCGATCTGTTCGTCCACCGTATGAGGATCAAGTCCGCCCACATGCGTTGCACCTTCCTTCATCGCTTGGCCCATAAGCTCCACTGAATGGGAGCGAAGCAGTCCATGCTGCGGGAAAGCCACGATCTCCGAAGAGATTTTACCCGAAAATGATTCCAGAGCCTGCCGCGTCGCTTCCAGTCTTTTCAAACCACTGACGGGTTCAATATTGCAATGACTACGTACATGAGTGGAGCCGTACCCCTGAATCAAGGTCAGAATACTCTCCGCTTGACGCTGGGCATCTGGTAGCAGCTTGGGCAACAAAACCTTTTCTTCTTCAATACGTTCGAAAATACTGGAGATACGCTTAACAGCTGTCCACGGCCCATCGTAGTAGGTTTTATCCAGATGAATATGTGCCTCCTCGAACGAAGGCAACAGCAGAAGTCCCTTGCTATCTACTTGTGGTAGATCGCTAGACAGAGGGTTGTTTCCTTCCACAATCTCCGCGATCACTCCATCTTTAATCCGCAGATGAGCGGGGCTTGTCCGTGTCCCCGTCACCTGTTCCCCCTCCCGAACATACCCCCGCTCCACAATCACGTTTGTTAACCAATAAGCCTGTTTCATCATGTCATCCCTCTTTTCTTACCCGGCATTACGTCTTCCGGATTCCGATTGATCTATGATCCATGGTACCATACGGTTTCACAGGGCAAAAATACGTAAAACGTTGGTGTTCCATATGCGGAACGTTTGTATTACGCTACCTTAATACATACAAAAAAACAGACACAATACGTGCCTGCCCTGTGCAATCATCTTAATCTTCTATGTTCCCTCTTCCATTAGAAATTAAACCGCTCATGCCCTCCATCGGTCACGCCTTCAATCTGTTCGATATCCAGCAGTCTGCGCTTCATCTCCAGGCCTCCACGGAACCCAGTCAGCTTGCGATTAGCCCCAATAATGCGGTGGCATGGTAGCAGAACCGGAATTGGATTGGCCCCATTTGCAGCACCAACTGCTCGCACAGCCGATGGTCTTCCAATCGCAGCGGCAATGTCACCATAGGTCCGAATTTCACCGTAAGGCACACGCCCTAGCTCTCTCCATACCTCCTGTTGAAAGTTCGTTCCCATCAAGTCCAGTGGGATTGCATCAGTATAAGCCATCGGTTCTCCTGCAAAATAGGACTGCAGCCAGTCCATCATGCCTGTTTGTTTCAGAGCATGCTCGTTCTCTTCCAGTTCCACGCCAGGTGCAACTTTCTGTATCCAGCCGTTCCAATCTTCCAGTGTTTCGTTGGGCATAACCACTCGGCACAATCCCTGTTCCGTAGCGAGCAGAACCCATGGACGACCGTCCAACTGCATCGTGGTGTACATCAACTTTTTTCTCATTCGTTTATCGCCCTCTCCCCGGTGGAATGCTTAATGCTAGGACTAGGTGGTAACCTGCTTCTTCACCTTACGTTTCATACTACGGATCATCTGCTTGCTCTCCGGATCCACGCGATAAGATTCCGTGATTTTCTGAAGTGCCTTATTATACGTAAAATCGTCCAAGGTATTATGCTTTAGATAACGCATGGTCACCTCAGGTTGTTTCACATAAGCCATTGAGATGGCCCAAGCCACTGCCATTTTCACATAATACGCCTCGTACCTAATCTGATCCAATGCAGATAGAACCTGATCGATATATCGCTCATTCAGATAAAAATTCAACAGCATTACCACACCAAACCGGATTTCATATTCCTGATCTGATCTCAGATACGGCTGCAAGAACGCCCACATAGGCTCCGAATGGACCTTCGTATATTTCAGTCCCGCACAGAAGCTGTCACACACCGACCAGTTGTCAATCTTCGGTACAAATGTTTCAATAGCCTTTAACAGTTCGTCCAGATCAGCCTGTACATGTCCAATGACCATCGCTTGCAACATCACTTCTTCAAAATATTCATCCTCTGCCGTTTCCAGATACGTGCGCCAGTCCCCGGCGGCAAGGTGCTTGGCAATTTTTCGTAAGGCTGGCAACCTTACACCTAGTACATTCGTGATGTTGGGAATAAGTGCAGCCGAGAATTTCTGATACTCCGGTTCAACCATGCTGAGCAATTGTGTTCTGATATCTGCTTCCACTAGCGCATGTCCTCCTCGTTTGTTGCTGTACAACAAGTATATCCTTGCAGCGGCTGTTTGTAAGCCCATATCGAATGTTTGAGCAAGATTACAATATCATTTTGGGTAATCTCATTTTTCTCCATTTGTTTAACCGCCAACCCATTTCGTTTAAAAATATGAAGCTGACCGAATAGAAAGGAGTGTCGATATGAACGGACCTCATACCAAAAAAGATTTCTCCGTGGAGGAGATCACCGAACAACTCGTGCAACATGTACAATCTCGGAACCTTCCCGATTTCTATAAATTGGTGAAAGAACTGCATCCCTACGACCTCTCACTTGTATATAAAAAGTTCCCTGAAGAAGAAACCAATCGGTTTCTGCTCCTGTTCAAACCCGATGCTCTGGCGGATCTCGCCGAGACCTTGAAGCTGCACGAACAGATTCAACTGTTTGAACGACTTGGGCCGGAACGAACACTTGAAGTCATGCAGCAGATGGACAAAAGTGATCTGATTCGGTTCATGCACGATTTGCCTGCCAAACGCAGAGAAGAATTGCTCTCCAATATGAATCTGGATCACTCTGCCATTATCCGATCCGTGCTTAATTACCCGCCGGAAACGGCAGGACGCATCATGACAGATCAATATCGGACCCTGCTCGCTCATGAGACAGCCAAGGAAGCCTTACGACAATCGCAAGGTACCATGCATATCTCAGCCTCCAGTTATCTCTATGTAACCGATAATGAAGGCAAACTGGTCGGTGTCGTGAGTTATCGATCCCTTGCCTTGGCTGACGATAAGACCCAGGTTGAAGAACTGATGACCCGGCGGGTGATCCATGCAACGGTAGATATGGACCAGGAAGAAGCAGCACAGCTTCTGCAGCGTTATGAGTTTATTGCACTTCCGGTGGTGGATGAAAATCACAGGTTATGCGGTATTATTCAGATGGATGATGTCATCGATATTATTATGGATGAAGCGAGTGAAGATTTAGCCAAGATGGGGGGCGGCAGCAAGGATATCGACTTTGATACCAAACCACTTGTTGCCGTCAGACGCAGACTTCCCTGGCTCATTCTATTGCTGCTGATTGGTCTAATCTCAGGAAGTATTGTGGATTTCTTTGAGGATACACTCAATCAGGTTGTGGCATTGGCATTTTTCATGCCGATGATTGCAGGTATGACCGGTAACACAGGAACGCAGTCTCTGGCTGTTGTGGTACGCGGACTGATCGGACGCAAACTCGACAAAGCCACCGTACTCGCACTGATTGGTCGAGAGATCAAGGTAGGCATAATGATTGGCTTGGTATGTGGATTGCTGATCACTGTCATCGCTTATTTCTGGCAAGGGGACTGGTTACTCGGCGCCATTATTGGGGTATCTCTGTTCCTCACTCTGGTCATTGGTACACTGACCGGTACATGCATCCCGCTTTTACTTAGTCGTTTCAAAGTCGACCCGGCTGTTGCCTCTGGCCCGTTAATCACCACATTGAATGATATCTTGTCCCTGTTTATCTATTTTGGAATCGCCACACGTTTCCTCGATGCCTTGATGTAAATAAGTTGGGCATACAGCAAAACAGACCTGATCCTGAGATCAAGGTCTGTTTTTTCATTTTACCAAGTGTTACGCTGATCTTTTATTTTTATTATAGATATCAAACGCTACAGCGAGCAGCAGTACCAATCCCTTAATTCCCTGTTGCCAGTCAATACCGAGACCAATCAGGGACATCCCGTTATTCAACACACCCATAACCAAACCACCGATGATGGCACCAAATACCGTACCTATGCCCCCTGAAGCGGAAGCACCACCGATGAAGCAGGCCGCGATGGCATCCAGCTCGAAGTTGGTACCCGCTCTTGGCGTAGCTGCATTCAGACGTGCGGCGAAGATCAACCCGGATACCGCAGCAAGTGTACCCATGTTCACGAAAACCCAGAAGGTTACCTTTTTTGTTTTGACCCCAGACAGACCTGCGGCCTTCTCATTACCTCCAAGCGCATACACATGCCGTCCCATGACAGTACGATTCATTACGAAGGAGTACACAACGATCAGGACAAACAGCAGAACCAGGATATTCGGAATACCTGCATAACTTGCGAGTACAAACGTAAACAGATTTGTCACAACAGCCACCACAATCAACTTGAGCAAAAACAGTCCCTGTGACACGACCTCAAATCCATATTTTCGCTGGGAACGGCGTTCCCGCAGTTCATTGACAATGTACCAGATGGTGAGCACAAGACCCACAATGATAGATACCAGACCGAAACCTGAGAATTGAATGTCCGCCAGGAAGCCAGAGCTTATTTTCTGGAATCCACCCGGGAAAGGAGAAATTGATTGCCCCTCCAGGACAATCATCGTTAAGCCGCGGAACAGCAGCATACCTGCCAGCGTCACGATAAATGCCGGAATTCGTACATAGGCGATCCAGAAGCCTTGCCATGCACCGATCAAAGCCCCAACCAGCAAGGAAGCGATGACCGCAAGCCAAGCTGGAAGCTGCCAATCAACCATCATAATCGCAGCAACGGCACCAACAAAGGCTGCAATGGAACCAACAGACAGGTCAATATGCCCTGTAATGATGACCAGCACCATTCCGATCGCCAGCACCAAAATGTAACTGTTCTGCAAAATCAAATTTGTAATATTAATCGGCTTGAGCAACAGCCCGCCTGTAAGTACCTCGAATAAAAGCATAATCACTACCAAGGCAATAATCATGCCGTATTGACGGATATTATTTTTGAACAGCTTTGTTATCGTTTCCATGCTTGCCGCCTCCAGACTTGGTCATATATCTCATCAACGTTTCCTGCGATGCTTGCTCCCGGCTGACTTCACCGGTGATTCGCCCGGCATTCATCACATAGATCCGGTCACACAGGCCAAGAACCTCCGGAAGCTCGGATGAGATTACCAGTACACCCTTGCCTTCAGCAGCAAGCCGATGAATAATCGTATAGATTTCGAATTTCGCTCCCACATCAATACCGCGGGTAGGTTCATCCAGGATAAGAATATCCGGTCCGGCAAAAATCCATTTGCTGAGCACCACTTTTTGCTGGTTGCCTCCACTCAGATTACCGGTCTTCTGCAAAATACTTGGTGCTTTGATGTTCATGCTTTTCTTCATCTTTTCCGCCACCAGTACTTCTTCACGCTCATTCACTACCGCGTTTCGCGTCAGCTTGCTCAGACCCGTTAAGGAAATATTACGCTTGATGTCATCCATCAGAATGAGTCCGTATTCCTTGCGGTCTTCTGTCACATAAGCAAACCCATTCTGAATGGCCTCGGTGACGGTATTGTTGTGGATCGGTTTACCATTCTTGATGAGTTGCCCCGAAATATTTCGGCCATAGGATTTGCCAAAGATACTCATCGCAAGCTCGGTACGCCCAGCGCCCATCAGCCCGGCAATGCCTACAATCTCCCCACGTCTGATATTCATATGGATCTGATCCAGTACTTTCCGCTCGGCATGATGTTCGTGATATACCGTCCAGTCCTTCACCTCAAGGATAACTTCACCTATGGTGGCATGACGCTCCGGATAACGACTGGTGAGATCACGTCCTACCATTCCGCTAATAATCCGATCCTCCGACACTTTTTCCTTCTTCATATCCAACGTCTCAATTGTCTTGCCATCTCGTAAAATGGTCACCGAATCGGATACCTTGGATACCTCATTCAGCTTGTGTGAGATCAGAATACAGGCGATGCCCTGTTTCTTGAATTCCAGCATCAATTGCAGCAGATTTTCACTGTCGTCCTCGTTCAGCGCAGCGGTTGGCTCATCCAGAATAAGCAGCCGCACCTTTTTGGAGAGCGCTTTCGCAATTTCGACCAGTTGCTGCTTGCCTACCCCGATGCTGGATACCAGCGTGTTTGGATTTTCGCTCAGTCCCACCTTCGAGAGCAGTTCCCGTGTACCTACAAAAGTTTCCTTCCAGTTAACAATTCCTCTGCTGGCACGCTCATTGCCCAGATATATATTTTCCGCGATTGAAAGGTAGGGAATCAGGGCCAACTCCTGATGGATAATGACGATCCCCAGATCCTCGCTCTGCTTAATATCCTTGAATTCACAATTTTTGCCCTGAAATAAAATGTCGCCTTCATACGTGCCATGTGGATATACACCACTCAGTACCTTCATCAACGTAGATTTACCTGCGCCATTTTCACCACATATGGAATGAATTTCGCCTTCACGGACTTTCAGATTGACATCTTCCAGCGCTTTGACGCCAGGAAAGGTTTTGGTGATGTTTTTCATTTCCAGAATGATTCCGGCCATGGGATGTGCTCCTTTCATTTATTATTTCAGTCCGATTTCTTCCTTTGTGTAATACTGTGTACCAACGATATCCTGCTCCACATTTGTACGGTCCACCGAGATGGGATCCAAGAGATACGCCGGAACAACCTCAATTCCGTTGTTATATGATGTTTTATCATTAACTTCCGCCTGTTTTCCTTGCAAAATACTATTGGCCATCTCTACCGTCTTCTCCGCTAGCTTCCGTGTATCCTTGAACACCGTCTGCGTCTGTTCCCCGGCCACAATGGACTTGATTGAGGCAAGTTCTGCATCCTGTCCTGTAATAACGGGCAGCGGCTTGTTCGAAGTACCGTAACCAATCCCTTTCAAGGATGAGATGATACCAATACTGATTCCATCATAAGGAGATAATACTGCATCCAGATGATCACCCGAGTAATAGGCACTCAGCAGGTTATCCATCCGTGACTGGGCCAGTGCTCCGTCCCAGCGCAAGGTTGCAATCTGGGACATCGTCATCTGCTTGCTGCGTACCACCAGTTTGCCGGAATCGATGTACGGCTTCAGCACAGACATCGCACCGTCGAAGAAGAAATAGGCGTTATTATCATCAGGAGAGCCACCAAACAGCTCAATGTTATACGGTCCTTTTCCATCCTTGAGTCCAAGTTTTTGTTCGATGTAGGAGGCTTGAAGCACACCCACCTTAAAATTGTCGAACGTGGCGTAATAGGTTAGATATGGCGTATTGCGAATGAGCCGATCATACGAGATCACTTGTATCCCTTCGTCATGCGCTTTCTTGATCACATCCGTCAGCGTGTTGCCATCCACGGATGCAATCACCATCACATCCACACCTTTGGTGATCATGTTTTCAATCTGTGAAATCTGATTCTCGACCACATCTTCAGCGTACTGAAGATCGGTTTTGTACCCCTGCTCCTGAAACAGACGGACCATGTTCTCCCCGTCTCCCACCCATCGTTCTGATGATTTGGTTGGCATCGATATACCGACATATCCCTTTTCTTTGCTGCCCGGGCCACTCTCTGCCAGATTGCAGGCCGAGAGCATCAAGGTCATCACCAGAAGCCAGATGAGCATTGCTCCTTTTTTCATATGAAGTTCCCCTTTCCTCACGTCATACGGTTCTGAATGAGTTATAAGATAACGCTTACAATACATGTAGTGCATCCTGTTGCTTGCTGTTCCTGTCTGAGACTAATGGTAGCATTCGAGATGCCGCAAGGTCTTTGCACGTTTTGAACCTTTTTTATAAAAATTTAACTTTTGATGGAAACACTTAAAGTACAAGTGTGATCCATGAGATACCATACCAGAGTCAAAAAAAAAAGGACATGCTCCACTTCGCTTCACACGAAGTAGAACATATCCATCTCATTTATCACACGTCTGAATGAACCACTGTAATACGATATTTAATTCGCAGAAGGATGATAAGCCGTCCCCCCGTTCTTTCGATACTGCACTGGCGAAATGCCCATTGTTTTCTTAAATGCAGTGCTGAAATAATGCTGGGTATCATAACCTACACGCTCAGCTATGGTGTGGATCGGCAGTGTTGTTGAGTCTAATAACTGTATAGCCTTGCGAATGCGAGCATGCGTGACAAGCGTGACAAAGGAATCATTCAGCTCTTTCTTCAGCACACGGCTAAGATATACGGCAGATACTTGTAGACGGGAAGCGAGCGATTCCAGGGTCAGTTTCCGCTCGGCATATTCTTCGTGAATAAGTTGTCTTGCCCGGCGAACCAGAGGCGACAACTGCACTTCCCCGTATACCCGTTCCCGGCAATGACGGTACGTATCTGGCGTTTCTTCCAGTGTCCCTGCATGTGTCTCCATATGAGCATGAATGGCAATATTCAGGCAAGAACTGATCTGCTGTTCCAGAAGGGACTCTATTTCTTCAGGGACTTCCTGCCACAGCCATATGCCGATCAACCCGCTTACGTCCCGAAACAGGACATGTGGCACGTCCCCCAGCAGTTCACTAATTATATTTTCCACTGCATACAGAAACAACTGACGATCATTTTCTCTCAGTATCGTCTGACGAGCTTCAGCGGCAGGCCAGCGTACGACCCCAATCTGCACAGGTGGGACGGGGGGCAGCCGCAAAAACAAAAGCTGCTCCGTCAGATCCCTCCCTTCAGCCTGCCCCTCCAGCCACTCCAGCATAAATCGCTGGCGAAGCAACGGGATATTACGTTCAATCTGATGAGCTGCCTGTTGTACATATGCCGTCCTCTGGTGCTCTTCAGTAAGTCGCTGATGCAATCGCTCAAGCGCAGCATATAATTGTTCTGCTTGCACAGGTTTTAAGATGTAATCCTCTACGCCAAGACGAACCGCCTCCTGCGCATATGCAAATTCATCATGTCCCGAGATGATCAGGTAACGACAGCCCGGGCACTTCTGCTGAAGGGCACGGATTAGTTCGATTCCGTTCAGGAATGGCATATTCATATCAACGAGAACAATATCCACACCCAAGTCAGCCGCCCGTTCCAGCGCTTCCTCGCCATCTTCCGCTTCACCAACAACCTCCATCCCGAGAGTTGTCCAGTCAATGGCATCCCGAATCCCCTCACGAATGATCGGTTCATCATCCGCGATGAGCACGCGGTATTTCTTCGCCACATGGCTATCAGGCGTAATCTCCATTACCCTGGTTGATTCGGATGTATCATCTGTTTCAGTGGAAGTTGTCAGGGTCGACTTCATGAATTTTCCCATTCACTCTCCTGCCTCTCTTCGTTATTGATTTGCTTGGTTGCCGGGAGCTCTCGCATCAACGGATGAATAATAGTCACAATAGTTCCTTCACCTTCCTGGCTCTCCAGCACAATACCGTACTCATCGCCAAAGGACAGCCGGAGACGGGCTTGCACGTTCAACATTCCATAACTTTTGCCTGTCATCCCAGGCGAAGACGCTTCCAAACTTGCTAGAGGAGCTTCGAGCAGATGCTGCATCTCGGCAAGCCGTTCGTTGGACATTCCTGCTCCATTATCCTGAACGGTCAGCAGCAGTCTGTTATGTTCCAATCTGGCCTCCACCCGAATGTGTCCTGGCCCACGCCTGCCCTTGATTCCATGATAGATTGCATTCTCTATCAGGGGCTGAAGCAGCAGCTTTAACACGAAGAGGTCCCGCAGTTCCTCTGGAATATTCAATGTATACTGAAGACGATCGCGGTATCGTGTCTGCTGAATTTGCAGATAGCTGGTCATATGCTCAATCTCGGAGTGCAGCGGAATGTAATCCTGTCCTTTACTAAGCCCTATGCGAAATAATCGAGATAACGCACCAACCATGCCGGACACATCTTCTGCCCCCTCTTTGCGTGCCATCCAATGAATCGTATCCAAGGTATTGTACAAAAAGTGTGGTTTGATATGCTCCTGCAAACTTCGCATTTCAGCGTCGCGCTTCTGCCGCTCCCGCAATTCATTAAGTGATATCAGTTGTCGAATCTGTGCCAGCATTCGGTTGTAACTGTTGCCAAGCATGCCAATCTCGTCAGCGCGATCGCTCCAGCGGCCTGGTCTGAGATTGCCGGTCTCCGCCCTGCGCATGTAGGACATGAGCCGGAAAATCGGCTGAGCGATGGAACGGGAGAACCATAAAGAGGCGCTCAGGCCAAACAAACACACCACAAATACAAAGCTAACCACGTAAAACTGGATTTGGCGCACTTCGGATATCGAGTCTCTTGTGGGAAATACTCCTACCGTTCTCCAACCCGTAAAGGTAGACGACTGATACATGAATAATAACGTTCCACCTTCTGTATCAGCGGTAAATGTTCCACTCTCACCAGAGGGGAACCAGTCTGTGGGAATGTGTTCTATTAGCGGATGCTCCGGCTTGTATACACTTTGACCTTCTGAATCCGTCACCATCACATAACCGGATTTCCCCAAGGTTACATTACGGGCCGCCTGAGAGACGGACCTAAGTTTAAGATCAATCATAATAACGCCCCGCACACGTCCTGACGCTTCATCCGTTATGGAACGCGCAACCGTTACAATCTCATCGTCCTTGTACCGTACATGTGTCGTGAGATTACGCTCTTTCGGCTGACCCAATACCATGAAGATGCCCGGATTGGCCGAAGCTTTTTGGTACCAATTTTCCTGGATCAGGCTCTGTTCCGTTCGGGGATACATCTCGTTGCTAATATAGTCACCACTTCCATTGACAAGAACAATCCCGGCGATTTCAGGATACAATGTTGTGAACCCCTGCAAGGTTTGTTTGATGCCATATAACCGATTTTGCTCCGTTTCGGCATTGGTGTCCATGTTCATCGGTTCGATGCCTGCATCATCATTCGGTGGCATTTTGCCGTTCATAAAAGCATCAATATCCGGGTCAAATGCAATCAGATAGGTCATATTCTGCAAATTCTCCATTTTGCTGTTCAGAGCTTCATTCACTTTGCCAATCAGTTGCATGGTATGCCCTTCAACCTGTCGCTCAACTACCCGTTCCACCGTCCAGTTCACAAGCAACCCAAGCCCTACGGAAGGTACAATGGCGAATAACAGAAAAAGCAGCATCAGCTGGTAGCGAAGGGGCATATTACGCAAGCGTAAACGCCGAATCCCGTTCCTGAAAGTGGAGAGAATTGCTCTCCTGCTCCAAGGCCTTGGACTCTTGAAATCTCCCTTGTTATTTGGCATAGTAATCATCCACATCTGAGCGCGTCACCACAGAGATCCCTGTGTCCACCATCACGGGAAGCGGTGCATTTTCACCGGATGAAGATGGGGCCGGAACCGTTAACTGGTGATGCAGATGGAACAAATATTGGAGTGACCAATATCCCATATTCCAGGTTCCCTGTGCAATCGTAGCCGAGATCGTACCGTTTTTGATCATATCCAATGTGGCCTTATTTGTATCAAACGAAATAATCTGCAAAGGGTGTCTGTCACCGGCAGTTTGAACGGCTTCCCCCGCTCCTGCCCCTCCGGTGGCTTCAGTCACAAAAATACCCGCCAGCTCGGGATGTTCCTTCATCATTCTCTGTGTTTCGTCTCTGGATACCATCGCATCACCGTGTCCGTCTGCAACTTCAACGATCTGCATGGAAGGGTATCTCTCCTTGATCGTATCGCGGAAACCCTTCGTCCTCTCTTCATGATTTTGTTGCCCAGGTAAAGTTAATACCGCGACCTCTCCCTCACGACCCAGCAATTCAGCCATTTTATCGGCAGCCATTACACCCGACTTGTAATTATCTGTCCCAAGAAAAGAATAGGCCTGGCTATCAGGTGCATCCGCGTCAAATAATACAACAGGGATATCTGCGTCGATTGCCTTGTTAATCGCTGGAACTAACGATTGCGGATCGATTGCAGATATGGCAATGCCTGCGGGTTTACGAGCGATAGCCTGCTCGATCACCATGGTCTGCTCCTTCGCATCATACCGGGTAGCACCGCGATATTCTACGGTCACGCCAAGCGCATCCGCGGCATCCTCGAAACCTTTGAGCGGGCTTTTCCAATATTCCAGCCCGGACTGGAATGTAATCATGATATACGTCTCTCCGATATCGCCGTGCAGCCCCCGGTCTTCCCACGAACTGTTTACCTGACTGGTGTATTCGAATCTCAACACATACAATGCAAAGGCTGAGATTAGTAAAATGTATACCAGCAGCATTTTTTTCATTCCGTTCACTTCCTCAAGTGGTCTGATCACCATGTACATCGTCTAAATTGTAAACGCAATCATTCAAAAAGAAAACCACCCCTTATCTTTTAACAATAAGCTCCTGCTGTTAACGGTGTACCTGCTGCAATAATGTACTATATGGTTTCTCCCTCTGGACGTATGATCATGGAACTAGACTACAACCAGAGGAGAGCATCATCATGAATCTTGCATCTTTTTTAATCTACTGCATCGTCGTTACGTTTACCCCAGGCCCCAGTAACATCGTAATTCTTTCTTCTACACAGATCGTTGGCGCACGAAAAACAATGCGCTATGTCTGGGGAGCTACGTTGGCATTTGGTCTGCTGCTTACCGCTTCAGCTTTTCTTAATCAGCTTCTTGCCGGAGTGTTGCCCGGAATTCTGAAGGTGATGCAGATTGTCGGCGGCCTGTACATGGTGTATCTGGCGTACCAGATCTACAAGATGGGTACCACCGAGGATGCACCGAAACAAGTTACCGGATTCTGGAACGGTTTCATCATGCAATTTGTGAACCCAAAGGTGGTCTTGTTTACTTTCACGGTCATTCCAAGTTATGTATTGCCCTTTTATCAAAGTTCATTCTCATCGTTTCTGTTCGTAGTACTAATTACCTTCATTGGATTTCTGGCCTATTCCAGTTGGGTTGTTTTTGGCACGGTTTTCAGAACGTTGCTGAATCGCCACCAAAAATTACTGAGTATTCTCATGGCACTTTTTTTGTTATACTCAGCCATTATAGTATCCGGATTAATCTAAAGCTTGGGAGGTGTGCTGCATGGAACGGTTTAACTATAAAAAGTCGCAAGACGTGCTGGCACTATCCGCCAGCTTTACTGACTTTGCATACAAAAAACATTGCCACGAGGAGTATGCGGTTGGCGTAACCCTGCGTGGCATTCAACAATACAACCTGGACGGACAATATCAGGCGTCTCACCAAAATGGTGTCATGTTGTTTAACCGTGAACAGTCCCATGATGGAAGCTCCTATGATAAGGCTGGCATTGACTATGTGATGCTGTATTTGAAGCCTGAATTGGTTGAGGAGATTATAGGCAAAAAGGAATTGCGTTTTGGAAGTCCCATCGTCTATGATCCCGAGCTTGCACGTAAGATCCTGATGCTGAACGACGCCGTTCAACTCAGACAGGACGAAGCCGAGTGCAGCGAACGGGTCTTCGATCTGGTTCACCTTCTGGCTCAGAAGGAAATGGACACCAAGCTCTGGTTACCTCAGGACAACCTGGTCCGCAAAGCCAAGGAGATCATGTTTTGCAGCACTGAAGATGTGCTCAAGCTGGACAACCTAAGCTCCGAATTTGGCATGTCCAAGTTTCAATTTATCCGTGAATTCAAGGCACATGCAGGCATATCCCCCTACCAGTTTTTCTTAAACTGCAAGGTGGAGCGTGCCCGTCAATCCATCGAAATACACAAGGACGTATATACTGCTGTTGCCGATTGCGGATTTGTTGATCTGACCCATCTGAATCGACATTTCAAACGGGTATTTGGTGTCACAGCTTATGAATACATGTTGCAGCTGAACTAGTTCCACCGGATCGATAATTTCGACTCCAAATGGATAAAATTTTGACGCCACTCCTGAAAATCCCTGTATAGAACGTCAATGTTTCTTAACGTTCTGTACGGGGATTGGCTTCTTTTTTCGTTGGGCAATCAGATTCTTTTCTTTCGTTTCCATATCCACACGATTGCCAACGCTGCCAATAAAATGACTGCACTGTATAAGATAAGATAGAAAGGCCCAGTTCGCCCATCACCATCATTGGTTTCTCCAAAATCTTCTTTACTTACAACCTTTCCCGCACCCAGCAGTTTCAGATCGTCTCCAGCTTGTTCAATTGGAACATTGCCACTGCACAGATTCGTATGCAGCCTGTTGTCTCGTTCATCCAGACTGGCAAAGATCAGGTAAGACTGATTCTTTTCAAATTCGATGCCACAGGAGTCAGACCCTCCGCCCTTCCCCACAATTTTCATCTTTTTGGCACTGACTCCCTTCCATGCAGAATCTACATCAAAGGTATACTCTCTTACCCCATTATACCGGTATATCTGCGATCCGCCTTTCTTCACCACTTCTCCTGTAAATACCGTGGTATACGTTTCCAATCTCTTTTGAGCATCACTCTCGAGACAACTGCAAGCATACACACTCTCTCCGGGAAATAGAGCTAATCCAGACGTAACCAACAGTAAGATCAACATGCACATCACCAAACGTCGTTTCATTCCGACCGCTCCCCTCCTACATTCTCTGCTTGAATAAGCGTTGTTAAGGTTACATATTTTTATTGCTGCTATATTTATTGTAAAATTATAGCACAATACAAATATCGTTATGTCCGAGATACGCAAGGACACAACATACGAAATAAACCATCACGGAGGAACTCAACATTTGATGCACAACTGGAAAAAGAATATCTCATTCCCGCTGCTCGTTGCAGCGTTATGCATGATCGCCTTTATAAGCATCGCCCTGTCCATCAGCGACAACCAGATTCATCGATTTGATGATACGCTGATCGGCTGGATTCAGGGGTTGGAATCCCCTAATATGACACAATTCATGCACCTTTTTACCTGGATCGGCAGCGAAATGCCAGTGGTCTTCATTACCATCATCGCCATGATTGTGTTATTTGTTTGCCTGCGACACAAACGCGAACTGCTCTTCCTGGCTTGCGTGCTCGCAGGTTCAACCCTGTTAAATGCATTGCTCAAGCTGGTATTCCAGCGTGCCAGACCTACCATTAACCGGATCATTGAAGTGAGTGGTTACAGCTTCCCCAGTGGGCATTCTATGGCAGCATTTAGCCTGTACGGTGGACTGGCCTTTCTAATCTGGAAACATGTACCCACCGTTACCGGACGTGTGCTGATGATTGTTGCCAGCGCCGTATTTATACTGACCATTGGTATAAGTCGTATCTACTTGGGAGTGCATTATCCAAGTGATATCGTAGGCGGATACTTCTTAAGTGGTTGCTGGCTCTCCACATGTATATGGTTTTATCGGCGGCATTTGGAGCGCATGTCCCAACTGCAAAGCAGAAGGCTGGCCTAGGCGGCCCGCTATTGAACTACACAAAGAAATACCCGGCTTTCCTTAACTGAAGGATAACCGGGTATTTTTTATATTCATATGTAGTAGTCCTGAACTCGTTCAGGACCACATGGACCGCTTGTCCCATTTAAGGGAACAGACCGATCTGGTTTTTTCACACCAAATTATAACTCTTCACCATTGGATTCGATGACTTTTTTGTACCAGTGGAAACTCTTCTTCGGTGTTCTGCTTAAATCTCCGTTACCGTCGTTATCCTTGTTGACATGAATGAAGCCATAACGCTTCTTCATCTCTCCAGTGGATGCACTAACCAGGTCGATACATCCCCACATGGTGTAGGCAATCAGATCTACGCCGTCAGCTACCGCTTCTTTCATCTGTTCAATGTGACCTTTCAAATAATCAATGCGATAGTCATCCTGAATGGAGCCGTCTTCCTCGACCACATCGACAGCACCCAAGCCATTCTCAACCACCATCAATGGAATCTGATAACGATCATACAGATGATTCAGCGTGTAACGCAGTCCTTTTGGATCGATCTGCCAGCCCCAGTCGGAAGCTTCGAGATATGGATTTTTGATACCACCCAGCAGATTACCTTCTGCTCTCTCGAGGGACTCGTCCGCACTTTCAACCAAAGACATATAATAACTGAAGGAATAGAAGTCTACGCAGCCTTCACGCAAGGTCTGTTCGTCTCCCGGTTGCATCTCGATCTGGATACCTTCTTCGGCGAAGAAACGTTTGGCGAATCCAGGGTATGCACCACGAACCTGAACATCACCACAGATCATATTGGAGATTTGGTCTTTCTTCTGTGCAAGCAACATGTCGTCCGGGTTACATGTGTTTGGATAGGTTGTCATGAAAGCGACCATACAACCAATCTGGAAATCAGGGTTAATCTCATGTCCCAGCTTCACCGCTTTGGCACTGGCAATGAATTGATGATGTAATGCTTGGAAACGAGTCTGTGGATCATCCACTCCGTCGACAAGTGTTTCTTTGCCTTCAAACAGAATACCTGCAGCCATATAAGCACCCATCGGCATCGTCAGACAGTTGATTTCGTTGAACGTAAGCCAGTATTTCACTTGATCTTTGTAGCGGTTGAAGAGAGTTGTACAATAACGGATATAACAGTCGATAACTTCACGGGAAGCCCAGCCGTTATACTTCTGTGTCAGACCGAATGGCGTTTCATAATGGGAGATCGTTACGAGCGGCTCAATATTGTATTTTTTCAACTCGGCAAAAACATTGTCGTAGAACTGCAATCCCTCTTCGTTCGGCTCCAGATCGTAACCGTTCGGATAGATCCGGGACCAGTTGATGGACATGCGGAACATTTTGAAGCCCATCTCTGCCATCATGGCAATATCTTCTTTGTAATGTCCGTAAAAATCAACCGCTTCATGGCTCGGATAATACGTGCCCTCTTCCAGTACAGGCGTAATCCGGCGTGGAATCGTGTGGGTTCCCCCTGTCATCATGTCAGACGTGCTTGGCCCCTTACCACCCTGGTTCCATCCACCCTCGAATTGATTGGCAGCCGTTGCGCCACCCCAGTAAAATCCTTCTTTCATTGTCATGACCAGTTCCTCCTTCATATCTCAACAAGACTATGTAACCAGTGTACCATCCATACCCTGACACCTATTGTCATGGTATAATCAGAGCATGGAAAATAACCGACTATTTCGAATGTTGCTTTTGTTATTGGAGAAAAAGAAAGCCACTGCACCAGATCTCGCCCGTTTGTTCGAGATTTCTGTACGCACGGTGTACCGTGATATCGATCGGTTGAGTGCTGCGGGCATTCCCGTCTATACGACGACCGGCAAACATGGCGGTATCCATCTGATGGACAACTATGTCATGGACAAGTCCCTGTTGTCGGAAGAAGACCAGAACGAAATTTTGATGGGGCTATACAGCATCAGTGCGATCCCCCATCTTAACAGTGCCCATATGCTGCAACGGTTAACCGCCCTTTTTGATCACAAGCTAGATTGGATCGAATTCAATTTCTCGCCATGGGGCAGCATCCCCCTGCAAGAGAGAGAACTGTTCAATCAGGTGAAGCAGGCTATATTAACGAATCAACTGATTACGTTTCATTATGTTAATTCGGATGGTGAGAAGAGCATTCCGACCGTGGAGCCACAGAAACTTATATTCAAAAACAGTACGTGGTACTTCAAAGGATATATCCATGATGACCCTGATCGGAAAGAATTCGAGACATTTAAGATGAAACGGATTACCCAGTTGACTTTTCTAGCGAGAAAACACGATCACCCTGTTCATGCGGGGTCAACCCACCCTGAATCAGAGATAGCTCCTGCCCTGACTCCTTTGACACTCTCGTTTTCCAGCACCATTGCATACCGAGTACATGATTTTTTCGAACCGTCCCTCATTAAAAAAGAGCCTGATGGCAGGCTCCGTGTGTCTCTCGAACTGAATGTAGGGGAATGGCTCTACTCCTTCCTGCTGTCATTTGGTTCCGAGCTGACCGTCATCGAGCCTGTTCATGTTGGACAGGAATTGCTCAGACGTCATATCAAAGCCGTTGAACATTTGCAGAACGTCATGAACAAACTTCCCAACAATGAATGATATAATATAGGCCTATACAACTTTTGATCACAGCTGACTCTCCGTCATCCATCTGACCGAAGGAGGTTTATCCATGCAAGACATTAGACGCAACAATGTGGAACGTTTCAAAGGTTTTGGTACGTTATACGATCAGAACCGACCAGCTGCTCCCACTGAAGTGGTGGATATTCTAACGACATATCTTGGCAGCACACCGCGTATGGTCGCAGATATTGGCTGTGGCACCGGCTTATCCTCGTGGATCTGGCTTAATGAAGCTGAACGTATCATCGGCTTTGAACCCAGCGATGACATGAGGTCTGTAGCAGAATCCAAGTGGGAATCTGCCGGGAAGCCGGATAACCTGCGGTTTGTGTCCGGCTTGTCTCACGACCTCGGACTACCAGATGGCAGTGTGGATGTGCTGACCTGCTCCCAATCGTTTCACTGGATGGAGCCGCAACCCACACTACGCGAGTTTGCACGTGTACTTCGTACAGGGGGCATATTTGCAGCCTACGATTGCGACTGGCCGCCAATGTTAGACTGGCAGTTAGAACAAGCCTATCTGCAGCTGAATAAGGAAGCAGATCAACGAGCAGCCCGTCTGGCTCCCCAAGATAGTCAGGCACACAAATGGAGCAAGGATGGGCATTTGCAGCAGATTCAGCAGTCCGGGCTGTTCCGATATGTCCGGGAAATCGTATTTCATCACCACGAGACATTCACTGCCGATCGATATGTCAATCTCGCCCTGAGCCAAGGCGGCCTGCAAACGGCGTTGAAGCTCGGAGCGGATGATCTATTAACAGCTGCTGACGAGTTCAGAGCGCTGGCTAATCGTGTATTTGACGGAGAATCCAGAGAAGTACTCTTTTCTTATCGCATGCGCCTTGGTATTGTTTGAAAACCGTCCGTTGCTTGCATCTCTCATACATACCAAAATGAAAAAGGAGGTCCTACACGTCATAAACATGATCTGTAGGACCTCCTTTTGTCTACATCCTCAAGAAGAGAATAAGTCACTTAATTGTCGCTCCTGTACATTCAATGCCAACACCAATTTTGTTGGGTCTTGTCTTGAATAGATGACATTAATGATATGACCTTGCTGCACCTGGGGCAGCGCAGATGACAAAATTTCTTTTTGCGTTGTCACATTGAAGGTTTCACCGTTCGTTTTCGTTATGCTGAGTTTGAGCTGAAGCTTGATCTTATTACTGCCTCCACTCCCAAGTGGAGTGACATCAAGAATCTTGGCCATCGCTTTTTCTCCTGTTCTTGCAATATCCATCATTTCAGGCGATACCCCCTGCTGTA
The DNA here is from genome assembly GCF_037981725.1 of Paenibacillus sp. FSL H3-0457. NCBI lineage: Bacteria > Bacillati > Bacillota > Bacilli > Caryophanales > Paenibacillaceae > Paenibacillus > Paenibacillus sp. FSL H3-0457. Next base: position 5,183,599 of record NZ_CP150283.1, read on the forward strand.
CCATCTTCTCATCCAGTAATTGCTGCATATCTTCTTGCGATAACCGCCCTTTCAGATCAAGTCCTACCTTGCGCTCATCCTTTACAGAAACGACTAACGGAATGAAACTGCCCGGTTGGAACTGTGCCAGGGAGGTCAATGGAATGACTGTTTTCATCTCCGTATCGTATTTCTCACGCCCCTTGCGCGACACCGTCAGACCCAATCGAACCTCAGGCTGTTCATTAATATACGTACCTGTCTGTTGTATAGTCTTAATGACCCCAACTGCTGGTAAACCTGTCTTCACTCGACCTACGCCAAAAATATTGCTCAAAATCGCAGGAACAAAAATCAGTGCAAACCCGGCAAAGATCGCCGGAGTGTACCACCATGCCTGCATAATCATAAACGGATCATTCCACAGCTGCTGTGCCAGAAATGGGGAGAATCCCACTCCGAACACCGTTAATACGCCAATGAATCTCAAGAAACCTACCATATGATCCACCCTCTCTTAATCCTTCTCTTAATATCTATAATTACCGTTGTTATAAGCATTATATAAATAGATTATGACTGTCTTATAACCAAATACCTTCTAGATGGACATTAGCCCCATGTAAATCAGTTCGGAGGGATTCGCTGGATTCTGGCCCAGTCCCACTCGATCTCCAACTCGTGGAATCTGCATTTTGGACACCAGTGTCTCTAATGTTCGCTGATACTGGTTGCCATTCGTTTCTGTCACATCCAATACAAGCACAACAATCGGATCAAAATTGATAAGTTTCCCCGTATCGGTGATTGTCACCACCGTTGCTGTTGCCGTTAATGGAAGCGAACCACTCGCCGCCAACTGTGCCTGCTTTGCGGAATCCAGACTTTGGTTGATGGCCTCCCGATGTTCCTTTGATACAAAACCTTTCATCATCATGCCAGTGAGTCCTTTATTCATCATTTTATCCGCTTTAGCAATCGCATCTTCCTGTTTGTTCTTTTTACCGAACCATCCCATATCAAGCACCTCATTTTTTTTATTTTTGATTATAGTTAAATTATAAACACCGTGACTTGTCCTTGAATACCCTTCTGGCGGCATACAAAAAAAACGAAAAATCCGGCAATTGAATTACCGGATAATCGTTTCTACGGTAAGGAAGTATGCTAATTCGGCAAAAAAAGATCTGCTAATCCGATCTTCATTTCACGATTGGCGGCCATATTTTGTGCAAGTGTTTTGGCAATGCACCAAATCATGCCATAATCAGGCTCTTCCAAGCCGATTTCCACTCTATTTTTTGCGTAACAAATATACCAGCTTCCGATAATACATCGCTGCTTCCTTGTATTTCCGCTGATCCTCGGATACTAAGGCCATCCCCTCATATAACGGTTCAAGTCGCATGACATACTGCGCGGATTCAAAATAAGGCAGACACGCAAGCGCCCGCTCCATGAAAACATCCCGATCTCCATGCGCAAGAGCCAGATGGCTCTGGTAGAAGGTTGCGCTCATCTGCTGGTCCTGTGTTGTTGCACATTTTAAGAGTTGATCTACACTCTGCGCAAGCACGCCCCAGTTCTTCCGTGCCATAGCTACTTCGCATCGATACACACTGACGAGCGGCTGCATTGCGATCTGTGTTTCTTCCGTTTCCTGCTGCAATAACGATTCAAATCGTTCAATCTCCGTCTGTGCCTGATCCAGTTCACCTGTCATTGTTAACATGACAATGCGATTGTTGGCAATCGCCGTTACCAGATCTCCCTGGTTGCCCGCATACACGAGGTTTGCCTCCGCCATGGTTAATGCCGAGAGTGCCTCCTGAACCAGCCCCATTGCGAAGCAATACCCACTATATGCTACATATAACCCGGACAACCGATGGAACATCCGCTGATCATAGACATGACGCATCGTAAGCTCAAATACTTGTTTTGCCTCTTCGTACTGTTTGACCTGGATGTAGGCTTCCATCTTGATATTTTGCACAGACAGCCAGAATTCACTGCCAGGGAGTGCCAGCTCACTGAGCCTGGTTGCATGAGTTAATACATCCACAAAGGCCATTTTGGAGCGGTAATATTGTATTTTATAGAATAAAAGTGCCTTGACTAACGGGCGCGGCAGATCAATATCGTCTGGACGACCGTATTTCTCCAGGTAAAAATTGAGGTAAGACGTTTGTATATATTCATGAGCCGTTGCATCGTTTAATTGCTGATAATAGACCGCCTTCATCAAGGCCGTTGTCAACTCTACGGTCAGCGAGTCATCCCGATCTGCCAGTGCATGCACCGTATCTTCGGATATTGCCGACGCTGGAACAGACATTTGTTCGAAGATGGCCTCTGCCCGTTCAATTGTATCCTCGTCCTGAGCCGCAGCTTTTAGAATATAGGAAGGGGATACCCCAAGACGCCCGGCGATGGCTTCTGCCAAGTCCTCAGGTAGGGGATAACGATCCGCCAGGATATTGGCAAAGTGTGCCTGCGTGACCAGACCTTCCACAAGGTCTTTACGGGAGATTTGTTTTCTTTTGCTTAGCAGTTCAATGCGTTCCTTTAGCATGGTATCCCTGTCCTTTCTATCCTAACATGCGAGTACATTCTATTCACATCATCGCAAAATTAGAGATATAACGCCACACTTCCAGCGAAATCAACGAAACGGTTTCCGTTTCCAAGGTAATTGTTTTACAATAAGAAAGTATGTGTAAGAGCATTTTATCGAAATGCTGAAACATGAGCTGAATATGAAAGGATGCAAATAAATGATTATTAAACCAAGAACACGTGGTTTTATTTGTACCACTTCCCATCCTGTAGGTTGCGCTGCCCAAGTGCAGGAACAGATTGATTATGTGAAATCCCAGCCTAAGCTGAAAGGACCGCGTAATGTGCTCGTGATCGGTGCTTCCACTGGATACGGTCTGGCGTCACGCGTTGTTTCTGCTTTTGGAGCTGGAGCGAATACAGTCGGCATTTATCGTCCAAGCAGTTCCACAGAGAAACGTACGGCTTCTGCAGGCTGGTACAATTCCGCTGCATTCGAAAAAGCCGCGGAGGAAGCAGGCCTGAAATCGTACAGCGTTACAGGTGATGCATTTGCAAACGAAACACGAGACAAAGCCGTTGAACTGATTCGCAGTGAACTCGGTCAAGTCGATCTGGTTGTATACAGCGTAGCCTCGGCACGCCGTACCGATCCGAACACGGGTGAAGTATTTAACTCTGTGCTGAAGCCTATCGGACAATCCTACACGAACAAAACGGTAAACTTCCACACAGGCGAAATCAGCTCCGTTACCCTTGAACCGGCAAACGAAGAGGAAATTCGTCAGACGGTAACCGTTATGGGCGGAGATGATTGGGAACTATGGATGGATGCCCTGCAACAAGGCGGCGTGCTTGCTGACGATGCAACAACGATTGCTTTCTCCTACATCGGTCCTGAACTTACGCATGCCATTTATCGTGATGGTTCCATCGGTCAAGCCAAGAATCATCTGGAAGCGACTGCACACAAGCTGAATGATCGCCTAAGTGCAAAAGGTGGACGTGCGTACTTAACTGTAGCCAAAGCGCTGGTGACTCAATCCAGTTCTGCAATTCCAGTCGTGCCGCTGTACATCTCAGCATTGTACAAAGTCATGAAAGAAAAAGGCTTGCATGAAGGATGCATCGAGCAATTGCAACGACTGTTCGCTGATCGCTTGTATGCGGGGGGAGAAGTTCCAACCGATGCAGCAGGTCGCATTCGCATTGACGATTGGGAGATGAGAGCTGACGTTCAGGAAGAAGTAGCTAAGCTTTGGAATGAGTTGACCACAGAGAACATCTACGATCTGTCCGATCTGGAAGGTTACCGTCGCGAATTCTTCCAGCTGTTTGGTTTTGAAACCGATGGCGTGGATTATGAAGCAGATGTTGATCCGAACGTTGAAATGCCTCATCTGGTGAACTAAAGAAGTTTTTGTGTGAACGTGAGCTTAGGTTTTTGTTTTCGTTAGCACTTCTGATGTAATGCTAGAGATATGATATTAAAATCAAATGAAGAAGGAGGGGCCCCTCTGGCTCCTCCTTTTTTTATCCTTTTTAGATCCTCCCCCCTCTTAACAATTCCAATTCCCCGTATCCATACATTCTTTCGTATATCCCCTAATCAAATCGATTTAAGCAGCTTTTTCAGCTCTTTCGGTACCGTCTTCTCGATAGTGATCGAACGCGCTCCATGCATGGATGCAAAGAATTGAAGCCCCTCCCGAAAATCCGTAAGCCATTCCTCCACAGGTGGAGCAGTCTCTTCCATTGATAACAAACGAACGGTAAGTACTCCCGTTTTGCGATCAAGTCGTGGGTCCATACGTCCAATCAACCGATCACCGTGAAGAATAGGCATGGCATAATAACCGTAAGTTCTTTTCACCTCTGGCGTATAAATCTCCCATTTATAATGAAAATCAAATAAATCAACAATACGTTCTCTTCTCCATAACAGGTTGTCCAGCGGCGGCAGGAAACGTACCGGGCCAGACGGATCATAGTGTGGCTCTTCCCTTTCCATGTGTAGCAGCAAATCCTCATCTTCAGCACGAATATAATAAGGCGTGGCCACGTCCTCCACCTTAAGTGGGATCATTCGCCCATCTGACACACGGGCAGCAATATCGGCGCGTCGTTCAGCCGCTGTAGATTTTAACCAACCCAGACGGGGATCACGGGCATCTACGACACGATACGCATGAATGTATTTATCCAGCAGAGCCTGTCTCTGGGCAAACAAATCGATGTCTTCTTTTATCGTAAGTCCCTGTTGTTGCAATCCGGATTCGGTAATATGAAAATAACGTTCATTCCCCTGCCTCGCCACCACACGAATCACAGCGGAGTCTAACAGTAGATTCAGAGCAAGTGTGGTATCCTTGGTCTTCGGCACATCTGCACTGTCCCAATAACCACTTACCCGTTCAACAGCACGGAAGGCTCTGGAAGGTAAAGGTCCTTCTTCCTTCAAACGCTGTAACACATGCTGCACTGTCTTCTCCAGACCTTGTAAGGACGGAGCCAGACGCTCCCTTAATCGGGCACGCACAGGTTCAAAGAGAGCATAATCTTCGATTGGAATGACACAGGCAGCATTTGCAAAATATTCAAACACCTTGTGATCACTCAGCAGCGTATTTAAGCTGTCAGCAGTGTAACCAGGATCACGAGCACCCAGCACCAAATGCTGGTTTCCGGTTACAGCAGCCACAGGATCGATCTGCACGCAACCAAGGGAGCGAATCAAACTCAAAACTTGGTCGGGTCCCGAAGGTAAGGAAACTGCGGGCCAACGTCCCAGTAAAGCTTGCGTTTGCAGCAAAAAACGCCGAACGATTTTTTTATTCATGTGCAGCGCTGTTGTCATATGTATAGGTTCTTCCCTTCATTTAGTGTACAAAATTCTATCGTCTTACTTATCCAGCAATCGGCACCTCATAGAAAAAATAAAAAGAAGCACCACCATCCTGGATGATCTGCTTCTTGTGTTTGACCTTTTGCAATTTTTCCTGCTTCGTAGGCATGAGCCGCACATGCTGGGATAACGCACCATAATCTCCGTTAACTCTTCGGCTCTGTTCCGAGCACCATTGACCTGACCGCTCTGCTTTGCGTAATGCTTTTTGTGTTTGTGTACGTGCCATAATGGATCACACACTCCTTTGGTTGATATACACTCAATATATCATGTGCAGCTACGCAAGTGAAGGTGAAGCTTTTTTGTTGAAGCGGATAAATTAATACAAAAGTTCTTGAAATCAAAAAAGGCCGCTATTATTAGCGGCCTTTTTTGATCTTTCATCTTCTTTATTGTTCAACTTTAAACCATGGACCTGCATTTTGTATGACACCCCATAGTTTCGCTGGCAATACAAGATCTCTAACGTTAGATGATTTAATCACGTTTTGAATTTCCGCCTCCCTTCCTTGTTGAACTTTTTCAATCCACTCTGGATCAGAGATTAATACACGCCCAATTACCGCTAACGAAAGTCCTTTCTCCATGCTTTGAGAGACATCTTCTGGGCTTTCCAAGGAACCCGCTGCAATTACAAAAATCCGATTGTTGGCATGTTCAACAATCAGCTCAAGATAAGTTTTTTTGTTATCTTGGTTATATTTTGGTTTTGACGTAAGGGCTTGTACCAAGGAACCATGAACATAATCAACATTTTCTTCAATCAGTTTATCAATCAGTGCGTAAGTATCTTTCATTCTAAGGGCATCTTGTTGATGTTCCTCTGGGGAAATGCGGTAACCTAAAATAAATGGTTTAGTCGAATATCTCTCAATAGCTTTTTTCACCTCTCGAATAACAGCTATTGGAAAACTCAGACGTTTTTCCAGTGATCCCCCCCATTGGTCTTGACGTTTGTTGAAGAATGGAGATAAAAAGCTTTGAAGTAAAAAACCGTGGGCTCCATGGAGTTCAACACCGTCAAAACCAGCTTCAATTGCACGTCTTGTAGTTTCACCGAACGCATGAATAATTTCCAGAATTTCTTCATGAGTAAGCTCTCTAGGGGATACTGCTTCAGTCAGAGCAACACCGCTCGGACTTACCACGTCACCATTAGGAACTAATTCAGCAATCGCTTTATCTCCAGCATGGAACAATTGAAGAATTGCTGGAGCTCCTCCACTCTTAGCAGCATCTGCCAATTTTTTTAGACTAGGGATAAATGAATCATTATATGCGGCGAATTCATGTGTAAATCCAATCCCATTGGGTAGGACATGAGTACAGCCCGTGATAACTAAACCTACACCATTCACTCTTTTTTTATAATATGCAACTTCCTCATCGGAAATCGTGTAATCATCATTACTTGACCATGTCGTCATCGGAGACATAACCACTCTATTCTTTAAGGTAATCCCTTTATTGAATGTAAAAGGTTCAAACAAGTTATTAAATTTACTCATTGTACGTTCTCCTTTGTATTTTGATTTCTAAGTGCTTATGTATGGAACAGATAAAGGTGACCTTATCTCATCCATCCATTCACAAGTCCTATACAAGAATATCAGGTTAACCTTAGGGGAAGTAAAGTAGGAATTTACACGTAATTTCAAACGATTTTCTTTTAACTAATATTCTATGTGATAAAATAACAGTTACAGTAACTGTAACTATGGAGGCGATCAGATGTTTTTTTCAATGAAGTATGTAGTGGAGAATTATAATATAACTGCAAAGACACTTCGATTTTATGAAAAACAAGGGATATTACCGAATATTTCGCGCGACGAAAAAGGGAATAGAGTATATACCGAACAACAAATCGATTGGATTTCTTTTATTCTTTGTCTCAAAGAAACAGGAATGCCACTTTCTAAAATTAAAGACTACAAGGAATCCTATGAAATGGGGAACTCCACCTATTCAGAAAGAGAGGAAATGTTAAAGAAACATAAAATTGAATTACAAAAGAAAATCGAAGAAAGTTTGAAACATATGGAAGAAATAAATTATAAATTAGCTATGTATGAACTTCAAAAAGATGAGGTTAGGAAAAATCCTAACCACAATTTTAAATGTCACGGCCTTGAGGTGAACATTGTCGATACCCGGGGAGGTGAATCAAATATTCGGAATGCTACAACCAACAGATGAACAAACGGAGCTCAAAATATCTATCCAGAAAAATAACCAATCGCCTATATTACCTAGCGATTGGTTATAATTGTTTTTAAAACGTTAATCCTGACTACATTACTACTTTCGATTATTTTAAAAAAATCTACGTTAAAGCACAGTAACACAATGCTATCTAGCGGGATTGCCGCTTTCGCCGGGACTGCCACGTCTCGATTGGTTCGTGGTCATCTTCTTCGATCAGTTCCAATGCTTCTTCCACTCTTCTGGCTTTGAATAACAGAATTAATTCCATCAGGTCTTCCCGGTCCAGCAGCTTCACTCCATTAACCGCCGCAAGCGTCCGGCAGGCTTCGGTGTAACGAGCGGACGTTAATACAATCGACCGGTCGGCTTCATAATAACGCATCGATGTATATATCTCCTGCACAGCACTCAACCCTACGGGATGGTTCGCACCATATCGCTTCGCTTGTATCACACTTCGTCTGCCAAGTCTATCAACAAACACCAGATCTGCCCCAAAATCCCGGCTGCTTGTTGTCTTATGCACCTCATCGTACCCGAGCTCTTCGAATAAATGATAGAGATATAATTCAAATTCCGAACCATCTTCCATCTTGTCGATGTCCTTTATTGTGATCTTACGAGGATTGGCTTCACTTCGGATCCGCTGCCCGCGCCCGATAACCCGCCGAATAATCCAGGCCAGGAGCAACAATATGATGATACATCCAATGACCCATAGGGTCGCATTTTCACTCCAGTTCATAGCTATTCTCCTTGTTTCATTTCCTATGTTCTATCCAACGTCTTACGCTAATATGGCTTGTCACCGCACTAAATATATCAGACTTCCACCTTCATCGAAAGAAGATGAATTCCCTGTAACCCTTATACTTCACCAAACAAAGTAAGTTCGATGAACCAATGATAAAAGGTTACAGTGCGTTCGGTTGAATTCAGCTTGACTTTAATGGTAAAATTCAACAATCGGTTCTATTTTGAACCGAAGAAGAAAGGTGGTTTATCACTTGCATACATTGACCAAACACAAGTCCAAAACATGGGCTGCCCTCATTCTCAGCGGCATGCTCCTCTTCACCATGAATACAACAGGTTACGCCGCTGCTTCAACCGAATCCATGCCCAAACCGGCGTGGACGTCATCTTCCCTGATGTTATCTGAGGCCAATACAGAGAAAGATGTCCTGATCAAGGGAATTCATGCCGTGCCATCCAAAAATCTTGTATATGTACATGCCTCCCAGCCCGTGACCAAAACAAGCAGCAAAACAACACTCGACTGGCAACTGGACTCTCTCCAAGCATTCGATGTTACAACTGGACAATTGAAGTGGAATACGATATTCCATGAGAAAAGTGGTCCTTATACCACCTACTCTGATTCGGTATATGCCAGCAACGGTACAGCTTATGTGTATATGGAATATTCGGACAAAACCAAAAAATTGTACTCATTTAATACATCCGGTAAAACCAACTGGGTCAAAACGGTGAATTCACCTGCAAGCATATCTCTATTGGATAACGATACGCTGATGGTTGCTTCAAGTCAGGGCGTGCAATCAAACGGTTCCGTTCGCTCAGCCATCTCGTTATATGACAAAAAGGGCAAGCTGATTACTGAAAAAAACATCAACGGCAACGTGCTTAAGGCTGACCATGGTCGAATTGTAGTGGATGCCAGTAAACAAACCAAGGTAGGCAACTTCTGGCAGCAAGCTGCGAATCCCAAAGTAGAGATCTATGATCGTACGTTGAATCGTCTGTCCTTCTACCAATTCCCTGCCAATGCAAATACATTAGGAGATGGCGGCGGTGAATCGCTGGCCATTCTCGACGATGGTTCCATCATTATGCGCGCCAATTTTGAGAACACCGGGAACCGACTGATGGGCTTTGGCACCGATGGCAAGCTTGCTTGGGGACGTGCCATTGCTGGTGATGCCTACATTCAGACGGCTGGCAACGGTTATACAGTCTTTACAGGGCAGAAGCTGGAACTGTACACGATGAAAGGCAAAGTGACTGAGCGTACATTCAAGGACGCACAGCCTGCGTTGATGCATGTCGACCAGACACAGGATGGTCAGTATCAGCTTGATTTTGCCAAAACAGGATACATTCTTGATCCACAGACGCTGGAAGACGTGCATATCTACACGACCAGTGCCTCGGTTCCTTCATTAGAAGGTGTCTCTACTTATGTTGATGATGTCATCTATTCCTTGAACGATGAGACATTGTCCAGATATGTACTGAAGTCCAATTCTGCAAAATAAATACTCGATCTAATAATAAGCCGTGAGAGTTCCATAAGGAGCTCTCACGGCTTATTCATTGGCAGGATAGAATCATCCTATTTCCAATTCTCGTCTATAAATTCGTCCCGTCCGGATAACGCACGGTCTTCCTTATAATGTTTCTCGTTTTTCTTGTGGTAATCCTGATGATAATCTTCAGCCGGATAGAATATAGCTGCATCGCGAATTTCCGTAACAATCGGTTGACTGAATCGTCCGCTGGCTGCAAGTTCCTGTTTGGACTGTTCAGCAAGCTCACGTTGACGTTCATTATCCACAAAGATTGCCGTACGATACTGTGTCCCCCGATCCTGGAACTGGCCTCCGTCATCTGTCGGATCAATCTGTGGCCAGTACAGCTCCAGTAGTCGTTCATAAGGGAATACATCTGGATCAAATGTAATCTCAACCACTTCGACATGACCAGTCTCCCCGGTTTTGACCTGCTCATATGTTGGATTCTCGACGTGGCCGCCAGCATAACCTGATATAATGCCATGAATGCCCGGTTGTTCTTCAAACGGTGTAACCATGCACCAGAAACATCCGCCGGCGAATGTAGCTTTTTCCATTCCGTTCATCCCCTCTTATCTAAACTACCTTTTACACTTACCACTCCGATGACAGAACAACCTTCCGATCGCTGTTATCCCCAGATTTTTTATATTTGGCTTTACAAGGAGAAAATCTGGTGATAAAGGCGAGTGTATGCTTTCGAAGCAGCTTTCTTGCAGAAAGCTTTTAGCTCCGCTTCTTCAGGTTATTTCTGTCCTCTACGTTCTCGTGTAAATGTTTAGTCCAATTTATATAGATAGCTTAACGCATATCTTCATATATTCTAAAACAACAAGAGGTTGATTGAAAGCCATGGTTATGGCTCTCAATCAACCTCTTCATTGGTAAAACATTTGGCTGACAACTAATTCAAGAAATTATCTTGATTAAGTTACCCGCGACTACGTCCCATCGAACGGAAGATCAAGCTTACGATGGCTACAAGAACGATCGCACCGATCAATGCAGGTACAATGTAGAATCCGCCCATCTCAGGACCCATATCGCCCAAGATTACTCCACCTAACCATCCACCGATAAAACCAGCAATGATGTTACCAATAACACCACCTGGAATGTCACGACCAACGATCAAACCTGCCAACCATCCAATGATACCACCGATAATTAATGACCATAACCAACCCATATCATTCACCTCTAATTAAAGTTTTTGTTGTTGTCTGTCTACTATTAACCGCTACAGAAGCATTTAAACAATTGGCATAAAAATTTTTGCATATTACCTTTTGTCCCCATGCATCTTTCTCTGTAAAACAAGCCTTAGTCAGGTATGGAAACAGATCGCGTTACTTTCCGGCATCTCACCAGCTCAGGGCTGCGTTATGTACCTCCCGAAAGTCATTGTATGTTAGAGCAGACAAGGTTAGTATCACCAATTGAGGTAGGATTATTTATAAATTTGCGTCATATTATAGGATGGATGGGTTAGGTCTGATTAATAAAAGCCTGCACGGCCCTTACCTGGCTGCGCCAGCCAAGTATGTTTGTGGCTCTTGTCCAGCTCGCCACGCATCGACTGAATGACTTTCACAATGTCTGTCTGTCCATTCTGATGCCATTCCAGCGCAGCACTCACATACAACTCACCTAGCTGTGCAAGAGAAAACGTGTCGGTCAAACGAGCTGCTTCTATCGTGCCTTCTTCACCCGCGAATACGGTGAAGCCTCGTTGGCGCAAGTATTGCAAGCGCAGCGCTTCATCTGGCAACGGAATTTCATAAGCCCGGTCAAACCGTCCAGCACGGTTCATGAGGCCAGGATCTATTTTCTCCGGATAATTCGTTGTCCCGATCAAGAAAATGCCTTCCTTCGACGTAGCTCCATCCAATGTATTCAGGAAAAAGGAACGGACTTCATCCGGCATCGAATCGATGTCCTCAATGATCAGTACCATCGGTGCGAGCCGCTTGGCAGCCTCGAACACTTCACGCACCGATTCACTGTTGGTATACTCCGTAATCTGCCAATACGCAGCCGGTCCCGGAATACTTCCTGCAATGGATTTCACCAATGTGGTCTTACCGTTTCCGGGATGTCCATACAATAAAATGCCCCGTTTGTACGGGATATCATAATCTCTGTAAAAGGAACGATCCGCTTCGAAAAACTGATCCAGCGAGCGGAAGATATCCTGCTTGATCTGTGCCGAAAGAACAACATCCTCTCTTCCCACGGAGCGAGTGATGGATTCCACATGACGATCGCTGCCATTGCGGGCATCGGTGTAGACCGTTACTTTTTTCATATTTTGCTGACGTTCCCGTTCCCGGACACTTCCCAGAAATTGCTTCATCTCCTCATCACCGACGGCAAAGACAAAGTCTTCACTGTAGATCCCGTTCTCTCGGAAAAACGGAACCCGCACAAGTGCTACGCCCCATTTCGGATAAGCAAATACGTTATTGCGAATGGAGTAATGCACACCATAAGTAGGCACATCTCCATCATCGTCGTAATGCAAGGTCTGAAGCTCCAGATCTTCGAATATACGGGCTACCAATTCCACTTCATCACTGCCATTTTGCAGGTCTTCCCGGAGTAACTCCCAGTATTCATTGTTCGGGTCGGAACTGGCATAAAGCTTGTACTCAACTCCATAGCGCTGATGAAGTGCCTCACTGATTCCACGAATCAGCCTTGAATAGATAGCGTACCCTTCCACTCGAATCCGAGTATCATGTTGTTCGTCATAGGTATAGATCGCTTGAGTTGGATCTGTTTTTTGTTCGTTTATTGTCATTATTTCGCTCCCTTTACCGCTACAAGCGGTTTACATTTGGCTACAACTTGAGCCAGGCCTGCGCCGGTAACACTGTCTATAATTTCATCTACATTTTTATAAGCCTGAGGTGATTCATCAATAATGGATTCAAGTGAGCGTTGATTTACCACGACCTCATCTTCTGTACCCACACCCAGTGCCGTAGCAAAATCTTCCACGTTAATCAATCGTTTTGTTGCCGTCCGTGAACGGATCCTACCCGCACCGTGACATATTGAATAATAATTATCAGCACCCTGCGGTTGACCTACCATGATATATGAAGCAGTTCCCATGGAACCGGGAATAAGCGCCGGATGCCCTGTTGCCAGATAGGGCTTGGGATTGTCCGGATGACCTGCCGGCAACGCACGTGTCGCCCCTTTGCGATGTACAAAAACGGAACCTTGGTCTGCGTGAGATTCCTCCCAGGCATAGTTGTGCATCAGATCGTATAACGTACGAAATTCACATTTGGAGCCAAACACATCCCGGAATGCTTCGCGAATAGCATACGCAATCAGGTGACGATTGACAACAGCGTAATTCAATGCAGAATACATCATGTTCACATAATGACGACCTTCCGCATGCTCAAGTGGAGCAAATACCATTCTGGGATCGGATGTACCCAGGTTAAGCCGCTGCATAACTTTGGCAATCGCTGACGAACTTGTCTGGCTTACATACCCACCCCATGCACGAGAGCCGGAGTGAATCATGACCACAACCTGTCCATCATACAATCCCCAAGCTTCGGCGATTTCACGATTCTCTTCAGCGATCTCAATCGCCTGGATCTCGGCAAAATGATTCCCCCCACCCAGTGTTCCGAGCTGACGATGCGAACGATGCCATGTCATATCAGGAACGTGGTTTAACACATCCTCATCGTAACTGAACTTGCTGCTTTCCACATGTGTCATCGCGGTTGATTTTTTCGGTGTATAGCTGTCTGGAATATACTTTTTGGGTAAACCATGCAGGCCTTTACGAACAATATGCTCCAGTCTGATATCCGAGTAATGACCTCGCTGGTTCGCCTCCATCGGCAATACTTTCTCAATGGCCTTGACGAGTTTGCGGCGAAGCTTGATGTCTTTCAATTCGTCCTTGTGCAAGTTTGTCATATGCACTCGCATGCCACAGCCGATGTCACTGCCCACGATGGAGGGAGAAACATATCCGCTCTGCGCATCCCACACGGCTGTCGTTCCAATGCACGTACCTACACCGACGTGTACGTCTGGCGTATAACTCATATAAGAGATTCCCGGAATCTGCAGATTATTGTTTGCCATCTCGAATACCTTGTAATCGAGCGAGGAGAAGAGCTGTTGCGCCGCATATACGGTTAGGTCGCCTGCAGGCAATTTTACTTCATGGCGGTAGCCACCTGCGATTTCATTTGGATTGGTAAATAAATTAAATTCTGTATTCATAAAAGTGTATTATTCCTTTCTGTACGTTCAGCAAATTCGGTTTGCTGATTCATCTGTAAAATAAAACTAAAAAAAGCCATAGGCTGATCGCCCATGACTTCTACTGAATGACAATAACGGAGGACAGAACAGCATAAACATGCTGTGTGTCTGTCATCCATCGCTATAATATAAGCGAAGAACGCATATCGATTATAAAACTCGCTAAACGATATGCCTATCCCCTATGTCGACCGTATGAGGCCAATGAAACGATGAGCCGGATATGCTATTGTGTCTACGTTGCGCCCTGTTTGAATCAAATCATAACCAAGCATCATGTCTCTCGGCCTCCCTTCGTTAATGTTAGTCTTATATTAAGGGGACTAGAATTCATGTGTCAACCCTTTTCTTGGAAATTGGTCCATGGTGTAGATTGCATATGTAAACAAAAACAGGAGATTGTCCTAGGACAATCTCCTGTTTTCCAAATAATAATGATGTTGTTAGCGTAACATGATTATTACAGTCCTGCTTGTTTTTCCAACTCTTCAACCGGATTTTCGTCTTCTTTTTCAGGAACTTTGGAAGACAGGAACCAACCACATACCGCAATGGTGATCAGTACAATATAGAATCCGAATTTCCAAATTTTATTTTCCGGGAAATGCTCATCCAGAACACCCAATGAAGGGTGTGCGAGTGTAATAACCGCCAGCTTAACCCCTACCCAACCTACGATGACAAAGGCCGCAACTTCAAGTCCTGGACGGGAATGAAGCAATTTCACAAAGTATGAGGCTGCAAAACGCATGATCACAAGCCCGATGAATCCACCGAGGAAGATAACGATAAACTGTCCACCGTCGAGTCCGCCAATTGGAGGCAATCCACTTGGTGGCAACGCCACAGCCAAAGCAACAGCAGCCAGAATGGAATCAACTGCAAATGCGATATCCGCTACTTCGACCTTGAAAACGGTCATCCAGAAACCGGATTGTTTTTTCGGTTTCTTCGGCGTTGAATCAGCTGCTTCATCTGTCTTATTGCGACTACCCAGTATCTTTTTAACGATATGGTTAATCGAAATATACAGGAGATACAGGGCACCGATCGCTTGCACCTGCCATACATCGACGAGGAAAGAGATCAGGAACAATGAACCTAAACGGAAAACAAATGCACCCATCAGACCGTAGAACAACGCTTTTTTGCGCTTATCTTCAGGCAAGTGTTTAACCATGATTGCGAGTACCAATGCATTATCTGCTGCGAGTAATCCTTCAAGGACCACTAAGACAGCAAGCACCCACCCATATTCTAATAATAATGAAACATCCAAAATTGACTCCTCCTTAATATTCTTATGATGTACAAAAAAAGGACCTTTACCATCACTGGTAAGGTCCTTTTATATCCACAAAAAGAGACCTTTACCGAGCATGAAAACTTGGTAAAGGTCTCGCTAACAACAAAATTGCTGCCAATAAAGCCGGGGATATGATCCCGAATTGACGACTTTACTGTAAAAGCTACTCCCCTTTAACAGGAATATGTAGTTTTAGTTGGAACGGGTTGTTTAACCTGTACTCATCATATTTCATAACGTTAAATAAAGTCAAGCTTTATTTAGTTGACGATACAGCTTACGGAATATGACAACATCATAGATCATATTCCCCAGTGGAATGAAAGAAACAAAGAACAGAGCAATTGGACGGCGCAGACGCCATTTCTGTGAGGTGTACATAGTCACCATAAATAACAAATACATTAAAAACAAAAAACCGTACAGATTCCCAAACCATGTGACAGCCTGCGGCATAACCCCGGCATCTCTCAACGGAAAAGCAACAAACAGTAACAACACGTACGAAATGCCCTGCAACCACAACATCAGCCGGAAGCGCCCCAGCGTAGAATGTAACATTATTTTCCTCCTGCTTTTATACATGTAACGAATTCAATTGTTCCCGTACAGTATATCACAAAAGCTGAATATCTCGCTTAATGCCATGTAGCAGATTATTCCTGCACGCTTATATGGTTGGCTCACCTACCATTTCGCAGGAGCCAAATGCTTTAACTTCTCATAAGATATATGACGAAGATTGTTACAGATGTCGGACAAGGAGGAGCCGGATCATGAAAATAGCTATGGTTGCACCCGAGAAATTGCCTTTGCCCGGTAATGGTTCCGTGGAAATCTGTATCCTGGGCATCGCTCGTGAACTAGCCCATCGCCATCAGGTGACCATTATAAGTCGTCAAATGCAAGGTCTCGCCGCCACAGAACAGATCGATGGGATCACCATTCAACGTGTCCCTGCGTCGAGTCCTGTCATGTACACCAAAGCAGTCATACGTTTGTTATCCCAACAACCCTATGATGTAATTCAAGTGGATAACAGGCCACGAAGTATGGCTACCATCAAACGAGCCTTTCCACGCACTCCCGTTGTACTCTATCTTCACTCATTAACGTTTGCTCAGCCCGGGCCTTCCAAACTCACATTAATGAAAAAAGCTGATTGGATTGCCGTCAACAGTCATTCCCTACGACAAAGGTTAGGCCGCAGATTTCCGTTGGTAAAACACCGGATGAGTGTTGTTCCATTGGGTGCAGATCTAAGCCGCTTCAGACCTGTTGAATCCAGCGAAGAACAGATTCATCTGCGTACACAATTTGGAGTAACTAAACCATTCTCTATTCTGTATGTCGGCAGGCTGATCCCTGGAAAAGGTGTAGACGTATTAATTCGTGCGACTGCCCTCCTTCAGCAACAGGTATCTGTTCAACTGGTTGTTGCAGGCAAAGGACCTCCGTATTACATGCGTAAACTTCGCGAACTTGCCCAAAAACATAAGGTCCATGTTTCCTTCCGTGGTCAGATAAACCATGAGCATATCGATCAGTTGTATCGGGCAGTCGATTGTCTGGTCTGTCCGTCTCAAGAACATGAAGCTTTTGGCCTGGTTAATGTTGAGGCGATGGCTTCAGGATTACCCGTCATTGCTTCGGATAACGGAGGTATTCGCGAGATTATTGAATCAGGTATCAATGGATACCTTGTCACTGCTTATAAGCGCCCTCAACGTTTCACCTCTTACCTGTACAAACTTGCAAGCAATCCCACTTTTGCCGAGAAGTTAGGAAAGGCTGGCCGAGACAGCGCAAGGGCATATTTCAGTTGGGCAAGAACAGCCATGCATCTGGAAGCGACCTATACCAGGCTCATCCGTAAATGAGCCTTCTTTTGTTACGATGATCAAGCTTTTTCACGAAATTGCCATCCCTTAATCAAAGAATCCATCTGCGGAACAGGAATGTGACTCATCTCAATTAACTCCATAATCACCATATCTCTCATCATGAATCGTACTTTGGCACACGTTAGTTGATGAAACACATCGTAGAATGCCGTCCCGGCCCAACATCCATGAGGTACGACCAGCGGATCATTAACGATATAACCTACGGCTCCAATCGGGGGAATAACAACCTTAATTGCTTGATGATCCAAACGATTATCTGGATCTTTGACGAGATACACGGTATCCCCCACATGTAGAGCCTGTACTCCATGGTAGTGATCCATCCCATACATAGCTGCGAATAATTTGGTGCTCATATTACCTGCTCCTTTTCCTGTATTTTTCCATGATTAAAATTTTTACAATGATACATCGGTTTCATAATGTTCCAACCACTCGACAAGTTGCCTGCGTATCTCTCTACGAAACTCACGAGGTTCAAGTACCTCTGCCTCGGGCCCAAATTGATACAACCATTTCAAAAATTCTCTGCTGCTATTCAGTGTCACTTCAAATAACAATCCCCCATCCGACATATTCGTCATTCGCGGGCGAACAAACATTTCTTCTTCTTTTATGTAGGGGGCCACTTTCTCAGAGAATCTTACCTTGAAATGGATATTTTCGTCGCCACGGTCAATAGACCATGTGTTCTTCATGTACTGTGTTATGTTGAAATCACCCTTGTCGAAACCGGCATTTGTTCGTGTCACATCCAAAAAACGGCTGATCCGAAACAATCGAACTTTTTGCAGCAAATGACAGTATCCAATCAAATAAAAACGTTGATCACGTGGAATGAGATAATAGGGATCGATATCCCGGACTGTGATCTCATTTCTTGTCAGCGTATGATATTGAGTACGAATGGTTTGCTGGCTTAGAATAGCTTCGATAATGGGAATCAGCAAATTAGGGTCTTTTCCTTCCTCACGATAAGCTGGCGTGCCCATCCGAATAATTCCCGCAATATTCTCTACAATGTCACTGTTTCTTGATTTTAATTTGGTATGAGCCGACATAACCTTGTCAAACGCTGAATCAAACTCAGCAGGTAACTTGGAGGTATCAACTACGGACGGGAGCAAGGAGAAAACCATTGCTTCCTGTTCAGTAAAATCTAATGGATACATCGCAAACTCACCAATAAATCGGTAACCCTTGCCGTATCCTTCATTCATAATCGGGGCGACCCTATCCAAAATCCGGAGATCACGATAAATCGTGCGTACAGTCGTACCGCATTTCAGCGCCAACTCCTTGGCCGAAATTCCAGGATTTGCTTGTATAGCCTGAAGTATACGCAGCAGACGAATTAATTTCTCTGTCATGTAGTTTCTCCCCTTCGATATTTTATCGGCAAGGAAAACTAGTTCCTTTAGTACAGAACTAAATCTTTAGTCCCAATATTATTTTCGCAATTTCACCATTTTTGTATAGTCCAATTGCACTCTTACCCCCTTTTAATATACATTCTCTTACTCGCTTGCGTAAAACATTAACCTAAAAGACCTTAAACCTAAGCCTGAAAGCCTATACAATTTTCTAAAAATAGTACAAAAAAAGCCCTGATCTCCACAAAGAGACAAGGCTTTTCTCGGAATTACTGGTTATGCAACTGTAATAATTGATTCATCACATTTGCCATATGCTCACAGAGTTCAGCAATGTCCCCCATCTGGTCTTCATTCACACTGCGGTCAAAATAAACGTGAGCCGTGACGTTATACATGATTGGCTGTTCATCAAAGATATACTTGATGCTCTGGCACATCCTCTGCTCAGGCCAGCTCTTCTGTAATATCGAACGAATGGCTGGGCACTGCTTCTCAGGCTCCTTCACAACCATACTAAACCGTAGTTCCAAGCGGCAACCCGGATTCGCACCAGGCGTCTCCAGGATCTCCGCTGCAAGCTCCTCAAGGGAACTGCTTAATACAACTTCTCCTGTTACTTCCGGACGATCCCTGAGACAGAATTGTAATGTAAACTCTCTGGACATCACTGCCATCTCCAGCCGATCTTTACGCCCCGTAATCTGAATACGTTCGTCCAGGTTATCCATATCATAGAGATAATTCTCAAACCCGACTTTCAGATTGTCATACACCGTTGGATCAAACATTGAATTAAACCTACTTTCTAACCCTTTAACATGTATTGTAGTACATTCTCATTTTTCATGCGAACGATGTGCCTATTGAACTCTCTTGCTCGGAAAATAAAAAAGCCCAGTCACTAGGACTGGGTTTTGGTTAAACATGAGATCTGGCAAGATCCCGTAGCTTGGCTTATTCTTCTGTAGCTTTTTCTTCAGTTGCCGGCTCAGCTTCCTCAGCAGAGGCCGTTGGCTCTTCCTCAGCCGCTTGTGGCGGCATGACGGAAGCGATGATGGATTCAGGTGATGTTACGAGTGTCAAACCTTTATCAAGCTTGATATCTGCAGCAGTCAAGCGATCACCAATGTCCAATCCGCTCACATCAACTTCAATGGACGTTGGCAGATCCGCAGGCAAACCTTCTACTTCCAGCTGTGTCTCCTGTGTCTGGAATACACCGCCAGCTTTCGAGCCGGCCGCTGTACCTTGGAAGTCGATCGATACACTTACGCTGATCGGCTTGTTCTTGGAAATTTGCAAAAAGTCTACGTGCAGCAAACGTCCGTTACGCTCTTGCTGATCCTTGATCAGCACCGGAAGCGTTTTACCGCCCTCAACATTCAGATTGAACATTTCGGAGCGGCCTGTGCGTGCCACTTTCAGCATTTCTTTTTCATCTACATGTATTGAAGCACCTTCAAGTCCCGGGCCGTAAACGACTGCGGGAACTCGTCCGCCTTGTCTTAACAGGCGCAGTGCTGCACCTTTCTTTTCCGTTCTTGGCGTTGCTGTAAGTTGAGCCATTTTTCCGTTGGATTTCATGATTGAACATCCTCCTTCAAGGGATCACTACATTATATTTGTTGGAAAGCACTGAGGCTTATCTCATAGACCATGATGGTCTTTTTTCCTTTGGCCGAATCGTGGGCCATATCTATATTTACCCCAATGATAGAGGATCTCAAACACGAAACAGGACAATTAATTATTTTTTGGCGAGTTATGCGGCTTATAATCAGACCAAAAAAGCAGTCGGAATCTCTTCCAACTGCTGATTTAACAAGGTTTTGACGAACTACATTCAAAGTTATAAATAAAGAAACTATGCGCTATTACGATCCTCTGTTTTTTCGCTTTCACGAATGATCTGCATCTCGTCTGATCCGCTACGGACAATAATGTGTACATCCCCGTCTTCAGGTACAATGTCCACGTAACGGTCTCCGCACGTATCTTTAGCTTCCCATTCGTTCAATCGAATGATCAATCCCAGGTGATGCAGACCCGGAGCAACGCGGAAGCGGGCTTCGGCGGCATTTCCGACTTGTTCCAGCCGTACGGCTCCGTCCTCCATACCTGTGCCCCATACCCAGACATCCCAACCTTCATAATGCTGGTCTTCCCGTTCGTATCGAAGCGTGACGGTTCGCGAAATCTGTTTATGAATCGTTACGCCAAGCGTTGCCCGAATTCCTCCAGCCTCAGCAATAATATGGGTTACTCCAGGTGTCATCGCACGTACGATCCCTGCTGCACTCACCGCTGCAAGTTCTGGATGAGAAGAGCTCCAGCGTATATTGGAATCCTGAAGCGGCTGACCAAATTGATCCAGAACCAAGGCACGGAAGCGACTGATTCGAGTCATGTACATGACAGGTTCACCCACAATTTCAATTCGTTCAGCATGACGATAATCCACTTGTAACATACAGCTTGCCGTTATGTCCCCACAGTGGACTGTAATCGAAGCTTCCCCTCGTTCCAGTGCATGGATTGTTCCATCAGGCTGGATCTGAATAATATCCGGATCAGAAGAAGTCCAGGTAACTGGAGCTTTTTCCACCACATTGCCAATACTGTCCCGTACGATCGCTCGTAGTTGAGTGGTCTCCTTCGGACTATATACCTGGCGAGGAAAACTAATCTCCACTGTTGATGGTTCAGCGCCTCCAGCATGCTCTGTGTCATACAGTACCATTAAAGACCATCGTTCTACCTGAACAGTACCACGAACAGTCTCGATCACGTCTGTGCCTGCCTGATGATCATTGACCACAACATGCCAGTCCCCTTCCCCCAGGTCGACATGCTGCTCATGTTCCGTTCCGTTATAGATGACCATAATCTGATTCCAGGTGTCCTGATTCGCACCATTCTGAAGTATAAAGGCAACTACATTGCCATCCGCACGAATAACACGAAGGTGATTTCGTACCTGTTCAGCATCGATCATACGAAAAGCGGGATGTGTTCTCCGCAAATGAATAAGACCACGATAGTAATCAAACACTGGTCTGAACCGTGATTTGTTGGCCCATGTGATGGCGTTCACCGCATCCCCGCTCCGATAACTGTTATGATCACCGGCTTTGGATCTGAGCATCTCATCCCCTGAATGCAGAAACGGAATTCCCTGAGAAGTAAGCAGAATGCCGGAGGACAGTAACGAGCGACGAACCATCTCATGATTCAAAACATCATCTGCATCCACATACCGATAAGGATCTGCTGCTTTTACCGCGGACTCAGCACTCCCTCCACCCACGGGCTGTCCGTCCTTCCATACGGGAAATCCTAATTCATGTCTAAGGTTCATTGTTGTCGCAATTTTATCCCACAGATTGAGATTGTCATGAGCAGTTACATAATTGACAACTTCAACAGGTGAAGATGTGAAATCATCCAATGCTCCCGCTAATCCCCTAATAAGCTCATATTCCTGTCCTCCGGCACCCGTGACAAACCCTCTGCCACTGCCATCACTATCACCCTTGATTGCACTGCGAAAATGATCATTAAATACAGCAAACCCCTGACCTCGCTGGGTTCCTTTTAATGTTTTACGGTCCAAAGGTGAATCTCCACCCATCCAGGGTTCCCCATAGATCAGAAACGCCGGATCGATCTGTTCCTTCAATTCGCGTGTCAATTCATTCATCGTTTCCGTATCAATCAGGGCCATGAGGTCAAATCGAAATCCGTCCACATGATATTCTTCTGCCCAATATCGGAGAGAATCCAGAATATATTTTCGCACCATTGGACGTTCTGTCGCCAATTCATTGCCTACACCAGAACCATTACTGAGGGTGCCATCCTCCCGATAACGGTAATAATAGCCTGGTACAATCCGTTCAAAAGGACCCTCTTCCACGCTATACGTGTGATTATAGACAACATCAAGTACAACGCGAATGCCTTGTCTGTGCAGCGATTGAACGAGTGATTTGAGCTCCCGAATTCGAACTGCCGGATCACGAGGGTCGGTAGCGTAGGAACCTTCGGGAACGTTATAATGCTGGGGATCATACCCCCAGTTGTATGGTGCTCTGACATTTGAACCCACTTCTGCCGTAGCAAGTTCATTCACCGTCTGATAATCCGCCACAGGCAGAAGATGTACATGAGTGACTCCCAGTTCGGCAAGATGGTCTACGCCAATACTATTGCCTGCTCTATCCGTCAGACCGGATGCTGTGAATGCCAGATATTTTCCCTTATACGGAATATCTGCATGTGGGTCCGAGGAGAAATCACGGACATGCAACTCATATAACACGGCATCGACAGGACGTAGAAAAGCAGGTTTGACATCCAGGTCCCAATCGACTGGATTCGTGGTCTCCGGGTCTATAATAGCCGTTCGTTGCCCATTAGCCGTTACCGCTCTGGCGTAAGGATCAACAACCACTTCAACCCGCTGATTATCATGGATAATTCGGTACATATAATAATGTCCTGCCCAATCGCCGCTGAGCTTCAGACTCCATATTCCGTCCGCATCGCGCGTCAGAGTATGTTCCTGCCCATTTTCATGATCTTGTACTTTACCACTATCGTTGTAATGCCCTTCATCGTCAAAAATCAATATATAAACCTGCTGTGCCGTAGGTGCCCACAATTTAAAAGTACTTGCTGCACGAGTATATGTTAAGCCAAGATCGTTGCCTTCGTAACAAAAAGAAGTCCATTCCGGCATCGTTCCCACCGCCTTTATATCCATTGATTTCGTGTTGTCCCGATGTTACGGAGCGGGACGTGTTTTGTCAACCCGGGGTTGTCTGTACTCATCATATCGGTCCAATTTGCGTATTCAATTAGCAATCGCTTTCAAAATATAGGATATGAAAACAAGCGCCATAGATTGACAGCATTTGTACCTGTCCCGACAAAAAAAGTTTGGAATATACGAGAATAAATTGCAGGATGTCATTTGGTCGAGATTAAAATGCACCAACAGGTGCACAGTATAAAAAAAGCTCCAGACATGACAATGTATAGCCCTGCGACCAAGGCATTGGTTTCTGACGCATCAACAAATCCCCCTTTCTTACGGGAAAGGGGGATTTGTTTTATCTCAATTTATTTGATTAGATTTGATTGGATATCTAGAACGTGGCCTTGTTAGCGATTTTACTAATGCTTTGTTGGTACCCTTCAATTCTTGGCAAGCATTGCGTTCATTAGGAATTCGAATACATCACCGTTAGGGATATCGCATTCACATTTACCTTTCCATCCTGTATGGTGCGTATCATATCAACGCCTGCTTGTCCTTTTTCTACAATCACATTCCATGTCCCTGTGGGGACAGATATGTCACGGTTTTCTTTTGCCGCGTTATAGATGACAACAATACGTTCCCATGAATCGCTGGCTGCTGTACCGTTCAGTTCATACGCTAACAGCCCATTACCTTTTTCGATTAAACGAACATGCTTCTCGATCTCTTCCCGTGTACGAAGCCGAAAGGCTGGATGTTCTCGCCGAAGACGGATCAGCCCACGATAATAATCAAATACCGGCTTGAACAGCTGCTTTTGCTCCCAATGTATGGCATTGACTACGTCTCCACTCTGGTGGCTGTTGGCGTCCCCATATTTGCTGCGAAGCAACTCATCTCCGGCCGCGATCAGGGGAATACCCTGGGAGGTTAAAACGATACCATTGGCAAGCAGACAACGCCTAACGGTCTCATTCTCCAGAATGTGTTCTGGATCGATCTGCAGGTAAGGCTTAGCCTTCTCTACGGCCTCTTCCACACTCTGGCATCCACGAATACTTCCATCCTCGTCATAGGTGAGGAAATTCAAGGTATCGTGGATTCCTTGTGTACGTGCAACTTTGTCCCACAGGTTGAGATTATCATGCACTGTTACATAGTTAATCGTCTCGGATGAACCATCCGTAAAATCCTGAATGGCTCCCCGGACCCCAGTCCACAATTCGTCTTCTTTCCCGTCCGCGCCCGTCGCAAATCCCGTACCCATGCCATCGCTGTCTCCCTTGATCACTCCGCGAAAATTATCGTTAAACACAGCAAAACCCGCCCCGCGCTGCGTTCCTTTTAGGGTCATATCATCTCCAAGCGGCGAATCCAGTGCGCCCCATGGTTCACCATATAACAATATGGAAGGTGACACTTGGGTGTGCAATTCCGCTGCAAGCTGTTTCATCGTAGTTGTGTCGATCAGACCCATCAGATCAAATCGAAAACCATCCACATGGTACTCCTCTGCCCAGTAACGGACTGAATCGATGATAAACTTGCGAACCATGGTGCGTTCAGTAGCCACCTCATTGCCCGTACCTGAACCATTGCTGTAGGTCCCATCGGCGTTTTGACGATAGTAGTACCCTGGTACAAGTTTTTCAAAAGAGCTGCCTGCTGTATTAAAGGTATGATTATATACCACATCCATAATGACACCTATTCCCTTGTTATGAAGGGCAAGCACCATTGATTTGAACTCACGAATTCGTGTCTCCGGATCATCTGCACGTGATGCATAGGAACCTTCCGGGACATTGTAATGGAGCGGATCATATCCCCAGTTATAGTTGGAGCCATCAGACGTATCACCATCTACTCTGGATTCATCCACCGTCGCAAAGTCAAATACAGGTAGCAGATGCACATGGGTAATCCCGAGTTCAACCAAATGATCGATCCCCAGTGTGTTGCCCTCCGAATCACGCAGGCCCGTCTCGGTGAAAGCCATGTATTTGCCTTTATTCGTTATACCAGATGATGGGTGAATGGAAAAATCACGTACATGCAGTTCATACAGGACTGCATCTACAGAACTGGTCAATTCTGGGCGAATATCCTCACTCCATCCCTTCGGATGTGTATGCTCCAGTCTAACAATTACACCCATTTCTCCATTCATGGTCACTGCTCGGGCGTAGGGGTCTACAGCTTGGGTTGAATGTCCATCTTCGAAAGTAGGCTTGTACATGTAACGGTAGCTGTTTAAATCACCCTCCAGTTCCAGAACCCAGATGCCTTGTTCTTTCTTTTGCATAGGTAGCGCCTGCTGTTTCCGTTGATTGGGTTCTTCCTCCGGGCTCCCCCCTGTCAAAGGTGGGTACAGAAGTAGTTCCATCTGAACAGCTAACGGTGACCAGACTTTGAAGTGACAGGTTTGTGCTTCTAATGTGACACCTAAATCTCTTCCTTGGTATGTATCTACTGAAATCAATAGTTCCTGCTTATCCTCTTCAATCATGTGTGTTGTTCCCCTCTCGTTGAGAAAATTTGATGAATATGGATGGTACGAGTGCTCTTTACCCTTTATACCCGTTCCGCTGCCCAACCATAATCCGAATTACACAAAAAGAAGACAAATGTCATGTAGATTCACATGACGCCTGCCTTCTTTATGGGTAAAACGATATCTCCCTAATGCGGTACCTGGGATTGGAAATCATTCCGGCTGGATTGATCCGCATGGTACAAAACCACGTCCCCATCTTGCATCGGCCAGCTTCTCCCCTGACCATCTACCGGGCTGTTATCAAAACCTTCCATTTGCCATTGATTCATCAACGGTGCATAAATATATTGCAGATGCGGTGCATTCGTATTGCCACTGCGCAATGTTTCGATATTGAAGTTAACCACAATGTAACCGTCCCTCAGAAATACCATTGTCTTCTCATCCAACTGGTTTTGTCTGGCAAGTGACTCGAGATCGGTTCCTTTGGGTACTGCATATACATCTGCTGGCAAGCTATATTCCCCATACCAGCGCTGAATCGCTGCATTCGCCCGATCCACATTAACACTGGAGGGAATATCTGTTTTTGGGCCAATGAGTGTACGGATCTGTGAAGGAAGAATCATCCAGTCATAACGACCTACCCACGTTTTATGATGAGAGGTCTGATCCACGAAACGAACCATATGTTCCGTCATTGTACCCTGATTGCGTTCCTCCGCTGACAGTTCATAGGTATACTGATAACGCGCTGTATCACCTAACTCCGTACTTGCGACATTCCGCAACCGTGAGTTCAGCACAACAAAGCGTTTTTCTAAATCTTGTACCGATCCGATACGAATGAGTCGTTCCTGTCCTCGATGGTAGTATAAATCCACTTCTTGCCGGGTGGTGCCATCTTTACTCACAAAAGAGAACGTCGGCGTGATTCGGATACCATCCTGTTTCCCAAACATATTACCCTTGGTTTTCAGATCAAACTTGAAATGGTAACCCGTCTTCACTGCAGCATTTCGGAACCCCTGTACCGGATGACTACCGGGACGAATAGGCAGGACATAGGGAGCCAAATTACCTCGGGGATCTCCGTCTATACTGTTTCCTCCGATCCAGTAGCTCACACCCGTTGGTTCGGGGCTGCCCATCCGCTTACGGAACACGTTCTCCCAGTTGTAGTCTGAAATATCGGTGATGTGAAAATCATACAATCGTCCGATAACCTCTACAGCAACGGTATCTGCTGCGACATGATGAGTCAGATTTGTATTGGCATCCTGTTGTTCTGTGAAGTTTGCAGGTGCATTTTCGGCGATATTTCGAAACTCGACCCGGTAATTCCCTTCATCTACCCATACAGGAAGATAAAAAGGAGTGTCCAACTGATTTACCGGAATATCTACCCATGTCATGGACGGAATAAACTGACTTCTGGCACCGTTATAGACATCGAATGGGAAACGAACCTGTTTGATCCGGAAATATTTCGCATAATCATGGTTTCCATAACCAGGGTAACTCGCTACATCCAGATGCTGCCCTGAAGTTGGGATCCGTACAATAAACGGACGCTCTAAAATAAGTGCAGCTCTGGTCGGATCAGGCGTAGTCTTCTGATTATGCGGCTGATCATCTGACACCCAGGCGTAGTTCACAACTGGAGTATGTACTGTCACCGAGTTAATGCCCAGAATGGGGAACTTCTGATCCTGCCCTCCGTTAACATTGCCAGGGAGAAGTCCATACGTAATCTCACCCGTGGTTGGCTGGTTAGCTTTGTTCAACAATGTGTTTTTGATCGTCAGACGGTTCTGGTACAGAACATCGTCTCCGATCATGCTAGGTTGGGGGATACTTCCCGGTTGCGGAGCGGTTTTGGTCACAGGAGCAGGATCCACAATTGTCGCTCCATTAAAGGTTACCTTGTCGTTATTAACGGTGTTCTCTCTAACCTCCGCTTCAGCTTCAGATTGAAACAATGACGTTTCATCTGGCGTAGAGGGTTCAGTAGAACCACCTGGGACCCCTTTGATGCCAAGATCAATTTCTCGACATGGTGCAGGTTTCACATGACTGGTAACCGCAGTATCCATAGCCGATTGCAAAGTCGGTGGTGTATATGCATTGGGCATAAGGGTCACGGTGTCACCATAACCGCCTAATGCATAGTTAGAGACCTTAGCCTCATTTAACTTGTATACCTCCAGGTTATCGATCTGCCAATAGCTATATGTCCTTGTTACTTGCATCGTTTTATCCCCAGGCACATCACGTTCTCTCGGCTGAGGAGGTGTTCCTGGATCCCCCTCACCACTAGATGCTCTTCCCGGGATCGTCCAGGTTTTATGATAAACCCTTTTCACTTTAACGGTGTAAGTCACCGTTCCTGTCATGTTAACCCAACGGTGCTGAAACAGATATTCCTTGGCTAAAACATTGGCATAGAGATCTTCCGAAGTCGGAATACCACGGGTAACATCGAACTTCTCAGATCCCCGATCGTCTGCCTTCAACACACCTCGAACAGACGGGTCCATAACCGATGCTTCAATAACCGTGCCTCTACTCGGTGGGCTGATGGTCATGGGGCAAGTGTTCGCAGGGTCACCCCCCGGATCGCCATCATTACCACCTTCTCCATTATCCGTGCAGTCCTTCACCTCAAGCACCTGAGTCCCTTGTTCATCCAGTTGCTGAGCAGAATCAAGAAAATGAGCTTTTATGGTAGTGCTACCCACGATCCCTTTTGTCGTGATTTTGCCATCAGCACCGATCGTTGCCACAGCCGGATTCGAGCTCTGCCACGTCAGTTTGGGGTGAGCCGTCAGTTTATGAACAGAGCGATCCGGTTTGGTTAGAACGGCTTCTGCCTGTAGTGGTGTTGTATTGGCTTTACAAGCGTTCGGCAAATTCACCACGAGTCCTGGCTCAGACGTGACTGTTATGGTGGCAGTATCCGAGATCAGATATGTACCATTGTTCCAGATCGCACGCACAGTGACCGTGCCCGGACTTTCGGCGGTTAACATCCCTGTTTTCAACTCTATACTCGCAATTGTCTCGTCAGAAGAAAACCATTTGATCTCTGCTTCCCTTCGGGATACGTCGATGCCCCCACCAAAGGCTGTCGCACCATAGCCCTTTGTCTTCACCAAGGCTTCCATCTGCTGGGTTTGACCTAGGGTAAGGGTTTTATTTGGAGTTACATCGATTTCTTTTTCTTCCTCCAAATCACCTTCCCAAATGATGTCCATGGGCGTAAAATAAGAAACATTATGCTTAGGACATCCTGCCGTTGTTCTTCCCCCATTTTCAAATGGATCATTCTGAGTCCATTCGTGATTTCCACCAGTTAAGGTCTTAATAGCAACAACTGTACTTGGAGGTGTGATCACTGTCCTTCCCACACCTGTATATGTTGCCTGTTCAAATTGAGTTTTATATTCCACACTTTTGATGTTTACTTCCTTAAAACTAGAGGATGTTAGCGTATTTCCGTTATATTGAGGCCAAGAAACCGCAGGCCATCGTGAAAAGTCAACACTATCCGGTACCTCTTTCAAAGCAGGATAAGGGGTTGTACAAGTTCCTGCATTGTTTGAATACGTTGGACCACCACTGTGATCTGCTCTAAATCTCCCATCATCAGTTTGATACCAGTAAACTCCAGGTGTACCAACTGTCTTTTCAGCTTGAATAGATTTTAGAATAGGACTTTTCATAGATTTTGGACCGTACGGATCGTTAGCAGCAGCGTAAACAAAATCATTTATAGATAGCCCAATCACGTAAGAACTTATAATGAATAATACAAGCAATGTTCTGGACCAAATGAATACGGACAGCCGCATTCGTTTTCTCATAGACTTGCTATCACCTCACTACTGGTACATATTTTGTATTTTCATTTCTCCTACATCTTCAGCTTTAACATGATACGATCCATTTTTGAAATCTAGAGTTGACCTTGTCCAAAATCTAACCTTTTTCCCTTTTATGATGAGTTCTTTAGGGCTATTAGGAATAGTTTTGAATCCGTTCTTATCAGCAAATTCTAAATCTAGACGTCTAAAACTTAGTAATCCGTTATTTAAACCACCACTGTAGGTAATCAAATCTGACTTATCTGTATTTGATATAAAAGATAAATCAGCAAATGTTAGATAATAATCGCCACTCGAAATATTGGGTTCTACAAAAAGTTTGCTATATACTCCTTGAGGTTTACTATTCTGAACCTTCACCACAATAAACCTATGAAGTGTAAGCACTCCTGATTTGTTAGAAAGTTTTATATCTCCTTTCGATATATCACTTACTTTGACAGAAT
This sequence comes from Paenibacillus sp. FSL H3-0457, assembly GCF_037981725.1. NCBI lineage: Bacteria > Bacillati > Bacillota > Bacilli > Caryophanales > Paenibacillaceae > Paenibacillus > Paenibacillus sp. FSL H3-0457. The sequence continues at coordinate 5,214,060 of NZ_CP150283.1, forward strand.
TTTTAGTATAAAAATAATTACTAATGGTCGTTAAATTCGTACCCGTCGTGCCGACCTCTCTCATCTCATTCAGATCACTGTACTTCCCCGCATCCGTGCCCTCCACATCCATATAACGCAGCAAAATGGCCGATACTTCTGCACGAGTGGTGGAATCTGCAGGTTTTAATGTGCCATCCTGGAATCCACCGACAATACCTGTCCCACGAACGAGAGCAAGATACGGAATCTGCTCAGCACGAATGGTGCCGCGGTTCACTTCCGGTGTGGGAAGCAGTGTATTTTTCGTCTCGTTAAAAGCATCCTGGAAGCTGCTCTCGGACTTGATCAGTCCATTGGCAATCCACTTCATCATCTCGTAACGTGTCAGCTCAGCATTTGGATTGAACCCTTTGGCGTAATCGCCAGCATTAATGAATCCTTGTCCGACAAGTTGGCTAACCGCCGCTTCAGACCAATGTCCCTTGAGATCAGCAAAGGGATTCTGCCCCTCTACCTTCTCCAATCCAGTCGCACGGGCAAGTATGGTCGCATATTCTCCACGCGTGATTTTGCCATTAGGACGAAACGTTCCATCCTGGTATCCAGAGATCAAGTTTTTTTCATACGCTTTGGCAATTGTTGCTTGAGCCCAGTGGCCCTTGATATCCTTGAACTTGCTAAGGGCAGTGTCACTTGTTCCCGATGCAGCATTCGCTGTTGACGTCAAATGTACGGGGCCAACGGGCAATAGTGTTCCTGCCAATACAGCTGTCGTTAATAACCCGACGATCCAACCGTTCCGTTTTTTCTTCTTCTCGTGTCCTTTAATCTGCTTCTTCAATCTACTCACGCTCCTATGTACCTTAGTATGGGGATGCTTTACTTAGTCAACCTAGTCACTTCTCTTCACAACCAAAACCTAAATTTGCCATAATAATCAATATTCTACCATGTCGACCTAGGCTATTGGTATTATTTTTCGTCCATCCCCATCACTTCAAGGCGTGCGCCCCTCCTTCCATAGACCCACTTCATTCGCCTAAAACACAAAAAAAGGCCATGAATCCGCAGATTCATAGCCTTATGCTTTAAGGATGTGGTCTTTCTTATGATATTGAAAAATGAACTCACTCATAGAATAAACCATATCATTCCATTTGATCAACCTTTTTTATTTCCCCCAGCTTTATTTTCCGTTTAATTCCTTGTAGGATGCTTCCAATTCCGTGATCAATTGATTACCACCAGCTTTTCTCCAGCTTGCGATTTCCTGCTCCCAACCTGCATCATCGATTTTACCCATAATGTACTTGGTCTGGGCATCCCAGATCATCTGATCCAACTCCTGACCACGCTCGGTATAGATCGCCGAAGACAAGGTGAGTGCCGGATTGGCAATGGCATACTGCTCATTCTCACGCGCCATCTTTGTACCTTTCATACCAATTGGAACATCGACCAGTTCAGGTACATTATAACCTTCAATACTTAACAGATTATCCCGGTATGGCTTCACTTCACGCTGATAAGCGTCAAAATCTTTGAGTTCGGTTTTCCCATCCGCAGTCTTGGTGTAATGCACATCGAGCAACCCACGGAGCTGCAACGCGCTCAATTCCTCATCCATCAACTGATCCAGGAACGTAAGAACCTGCTTCAATTGCTCTTCGTCCGTAACGGATGCCTTCGGGATAACCAGCATTCCGTAGTTCCCTGGCTCCCCGGCGATGCGAATACCATCGGTTCCCTGAAATGGAGCCACATCGATCTCCCCATCTGGAGCGTTAGGTGTAAGCCGCTGCTGAGAGGACTTTCCGTTCTGAGCCACACCATTCAGCTTCATGCCAACCAGGCCTGAATCCATTTTTTTGTCCGCATCAGAAGGGTCCAGGGCAGGGAAATCACTATTAATAAGTCCCTCGCTGAACAGTCGCTTGAAGAGTTTCATTGTATCCACATATTCGGTGGTCAGGAACTCCGGGGTCAGTTTCCCGGCATCATCCACACCCCATTTGTTGACGCCCCCAATACTTACAGCAATCCGCGTCAGTGGGGACGAGACACCCTCATTATACTTTTTGAAAAGCAGTGCACCGTACGTATCTTCCTTACCATTCCCATCAGGGTCATCCTTACGAATAGAGCGCATCACTTCATACCAGTCATCCAGCGTTTTGGGTATATCCAGCTTCAACGTATCAAACCAGTCCTTGCGATATACAATCGCAGTCCGTCCAATATCCCGGAAGTTCGGAATACCGTAGACCTTGCCTTCAATTTTGATATTGTTAAAATAAGCATCGGATTGGGCAGACAGATTTTTATAATCCTTCAAGTAAGGCCCCAGTTCCCAGAACAGTCCCGTTTTGGCGGCATTAAATGTGGTCGGTACATAATTCACACGCATAATGGTCGGCATCTCGCCTGAAGCAACCATAACATTCACCTTATCATCAAAAGCAGACTGCGGAATCCACTGTACATTGACATCCGTATTTGTATATTCCTCAATCTTCTTTTCAATCCCGTTCTCCTTGGCCGGTATATCTCCTACCTGCATTAAAGAGATGGAAATGGGAAGTTTACCTTCCCCTGCAGCAGGTGCTTTTTCTCCCCCGCAACCTGCAAGCAATCCAGCGGACATTGCACCAATTACAACGATTCCGCCTAAACGGGACATTGGACCTTTTGGACTCATGAACCATCTCTCCTTTTGGATAAGGTTATGTACACAGACCACTCCGATGACAGAACAACCTTCAGATCGCTGTTATCCCCAGATTTTTTGATTCCCTTTTATAAAGGGGAAAATCCGGGGATAAGCCTATGCTTCCGATGCAGCTTTCTTTCAGAAAGCTTTTAGGCGAACGCTTCGCTTCCTCAGATTATTTCTGCCCTCTCCGTTCTCATGTACATGTTAGTTGGACTTGTAAAGTTCAATCTCCACTCCTGCCAAAATGAACGGAGCGACCGACTTTGGATCATTGATCCGAATGGACTCGGTCACATAATACTCATAGGACCCGTCACGATACGGGCTTCCTCCAAGACCGGCTCCGCCGTTACACTGCGTCAAGGACAGTACGCCTTCACGGTCCGTTTGCAGCAGATGCTGTAGCAGACCCTGATACCCTTTTTCCGCAACCGCTTTGAACTTGCCACTTAGATATCCTTTACGCACACCTTTGGCCAATGCATAGACAAACATTGAGGTCCCGGAAGCCTCCAGATAGTTCCGCTCACGTCCCGGTTGATCCAACAAATGTGGCCATAGTCCGGTCTGCTGATCCTGCACATGCACTAGTGCGTTTGCTACCCGTTCGAAGATACCCACAATCTGTCCGCGCTGCGGATGATCTACCGGCAGATAATCCAAGGTATCCACAACCGCCATCACATACCAGCCCATCGCCCGACTCCAGACATGTGGTGAACATCCCGTCTCACCCGAACTCCAGCGCTGCTCTTTGCTCTCATCCCAGGCATGGTACAAGAGACCGCTACGCGGATCACGTGTACGTTGCTCCACCAGCAAGAGCTGCAGAGCCGCCTTGTCAAACCACTTCTCTTCCTCCGTCACTGCCCCATACTGGGTCAGATACGGAGTAGCCATATACAATCCATCCAGCCACATCTGGAAAGGGTAAATCTTTTTATGCCAGAATCCCCCTTCACTCGTATGTGGCTGCCCCTTAAGCTGAGTCATCAGCAACTCCGCAGCTTTGCGATACTTCTCTTCTCCCGTTTTCTCGTGCAACAGGAACAGTGATTTCCCCTGATTGATCTGATCCAGATTATATTCCTCGATCGTATAGGAGCGAATGGAGCCATCTTCCTGAACAAAATGATCCATCAGCTCACGGATGTAGTCAAAATACTTTTGCTCCCCCGTGTGCGTATACAGCTCCTCCAGTGCTTTCAAAAAGCAGCCGTTCTCGTAATGCCAAGTGGCGTACAGCTCATGGTTGCGATAACTTTCCATGAATTGCTGTGCCATACGCACCGATGTGAGTTGCAGTGTTTCCTTCATGATCAAGCCTCCACTTCCGGCTCTTTATTGAGCCTGTTTTTTGTAATCTTCGGCATATTCCTCACGAATCTTGTTTCCACCCGCATTGCCCCAATTCTCGATTTCCTTTTCCCAGCCACTTTGATCGATCTTGCCCATAATGTATTTGGTTTGCGCATCGGCAATCACCTGATCCAGATCCGCCCCGCGGTCACCATACGTTTGAGAATATAACGTCAGCGCAGGGTTTGGCACAGCGTGCTCCGCAAGTTCCTTGGCAAGTGCCGTACCTTTTTCACCCAGTTCGGTGTCCTTCAATTTTGGTACGTTATATCCTTCCACATAAGGAAGGTTGTCACGGTAAGGTTTCACTTCACGCTGGAATGCATCGAAGTCACTCATCTCCACCTGATCTTCGCCCACTTTGGTGTAATGTTTGTCTTCCATACCACGCATCAACAGGGTCGCCATCTCAGGGTCCATCAGTTTATCCAGGAAGGAGAGCAGGTTTTTGAGTTCTTCTTCCGATTTCACCGTTGATTTAGGGAATGCCAGAATCCCGGAATTACCCGTCTGTCCTGCAACACGGTCTCCGTTCGCTCCAAGCAAACCAGCGATATCTACCACACCATCCGGATTGTTTTTGGACAGACGCTCTTGCTGACTTTTTCCGTTCTGAGCAACACCAACACGGATACCAACAACACCAGAATCATACTTTTTCTCCGCTTCCGTAGAGTCGAATACAGCAAAGTCTTGGTTCAGCAGTTTCTCATCGTACAAACGTTTCAGCAGATCCAGCACCTGCATATATTCCGGTGTCATGAATTCCGGCGTGAAGCTGCCATCATCTTCGACCTTCCACTTGTTAGGTGCACCAAAACTTACGCCAAGGCGCGTCGTGAAGGAATATTGATCCTCATTATATTTTTTGAAAAGCATCAGTCCAAACGTATTATCCTGACCATCTCCATCCGGATCGGAGGTTGCCAGTGTTTTGATCGTTTCATACCATTCATCCGGTGTGGCTGGCACCTTGAGATTCAGCTTCTCGAACCAGTCCTTGCGATAGATCACTGTAGCCCGCGCAATATCGGAGAAAACAGGAACCCCGTAGATTTTTCCCTCTACCTTGATGTTGTCAAAAAAACGTTCGTTCTGTGCCGACAGATTTTTGTAATCTTTCAGCAAAGGTCCCACTTCCCAGAACACGTCATTACGCATCGCGCTGGTCACGGTAGGGTTATACTGCACTTTCACAATTTTTGGCATATCACTTGAAGCGATCATCACGTTAATTTTGTCATTGTAGGCCGAAGCCGGAATCCACTGGATATCCAGTTTGGTATTGGTATACGCTTCAATCTTTTGCTGAACTTCATTACCTTTGCTTGGCACATCACCCACCTGTGCAATGGCTACGGACACATTTTGTACGCCGCCCTCGGCAGCCTGACCCTCGTCTGATCCGCATCCTGCCAGCAAACCTGTCACCAGTGCCAGTGTGCTCAAGACAGCTACGGCTTTCTTTTTTGTTGCTTTCATAACATGAAAACCTCCCTTTTTTATGCAGTCATAGTGAACTGACTTTGAACCATGTGCCGACTCAACCTTTCACCGAACCCAGCATCACGCCTTTTGCAAAGTGCTTTTGCAGGAATGGATATACCAGCATAATCGGGATCGTGGAGAACACGATAACGGCCATGCGAATGGTAAGCGGCTGGATCTCGGTCTCTTCGATACTTGTGTCTCCGATTCGGCTCTGTGCCAGAATGACAATCTCACGTAGCCAGACTTGGACAGGCCACTTCTCACTATCGTTGATATAGATAACAGCGCTGAAGAAACTGTTCCAGTGGGCCACCGCGTAAAAGAGTGAAAATGTCGCCATGGCTGGCATGGACAATGGCAGTACAATCCGGAACAATACGCTGACATCGTTACATCCATCAATTTTGGCTGCATCCTCCAGTTCATCGGGAATGGCTTGGAAGAAGTTTTTCAGTACAATCAAGTTAAATGCACTAATAGCAGTAGGTAACATCAGTGACCACAACGTATCCGTCAGGTGCAAGGATTTCACGACAAAGTATGTTGGAATCATCCCGCCACTGAAGAGCATCGTGAACAATACACCGAGCAAAATGGGCTGGCGTCCACGCAAATATCTTCTGGAGAGCGGATACGCCATAAGTGATGTAAACAGCAGGTTAATGAAGGTACCGATCACGGTAATATAGACCGATACACCCAGACTCCGAATCAAAGTATCTGTAGAGAAAATGTAACGGTACGCAGCCAGAGAGAACTCTTTTGGAAAAAGAATGAATCCTCCCTTAGCCACTTCATGCGGACTGGTAAACGAGACGGCCAAAATATAAATGAACGGGATGACCGTCACGATTCCAATCAACAGCAGCAATCCATGATTGAGAAAATCAAAGATCCGGTTGCCCCACGTTTTATCCTGTTGCATCTTAATGTTCACTCCTGTCTGGTGAAGAACGTCTACACCCGAGGGTTAGTAGACGCCTTCCTCCCCGAATTTTTTGGCCAGCGTATTGGCACCAAGAACAAGCGCCAGCCCGACAACCGATTTGAACAACCCGACAGCAGCGCTGTAACTGTACTGTGCCTGGGTAAGACCCTTCGTGTACACGTAGGTATCAAATACCTCGCCCACATCCCGATTTGTCGGAGTTAGCATCAGGAAGATCTGTTCAAAGCCTGTATCCAGGAAATTTCCCAGACGCAGAATGAGCAAAATGACGATGGTACTGCGAATGGCCGGCAACGTAATGTGCCAGGTTTGGCGCCACCGATTGGCACCATCAATCCGTGCAGCTTCATAGAGCTGTGTATCCACACCGGAAAGCGCCGCCAGGAAGATAATTGTGCCCCAACCAACTTCTTTCCAGATGGATTGTCCAACAATCATCGTTCGGAACCAACCGGGTTCAAGCAGGAACGCCACTTTTTGTCCAGTCAGGTTATAGAGCAATTCATTAATCGCACCACCCTCAGTTGTGAACAGCATGTAGAACACACCGACAACAACAACCCAGGAAACAAAGTGTGGAACATAAACAAGAGTTTGTACAAATCGTTTGAAGCGTTCACGGCGAACTTCATTCATCATGAGTGCCAGTACAATTGGCAGTGGGAAAAAGAACACGATGTTATAAATGGCAAGTAAAAACGTATTTCGAAATAATGTCCAGAACTGCGGTTCTCCGAAGAAACGCTGGAAATGTTTGAACCCTACCCAGTCACTTCCCAAGATGCCCTTGTAAGGCGTGTAATCCTGAAAAGCCATCGTGATGCCATACATGGGTATGTATTTGAAAATAACAAAGTAAAGCACACCCGGTATTAACATGATATACAGCCACCGGTTTTTGATAATGTCCCTCCACAGCAGGTTTTTGTCACTGCGGGTAGCGGGCCGTGTTCGAGCCGCCGTTTCGGCTTTCATATTGTCTTCCTCCCCACATTGGAAACGATTACAAAATATCACTTCCTGAATTCATGTCTTCATTGTGGAGGATAAACGAATGACTGGCTATCGTCTCGTTTTAGCCTTTTGTTTTTCCTTATGTAGCAAGGGTTTAGCTCATTTATATCACAGAGTTCAAAGGCGCAATGAACTGCTTTCAACCTCTATATTCCTGTCTTAACTTCATAGAGAAAAGTGGTCTTCTTCCTTCATCCAAACATAAAAAAGCCTGCCTGCCATGGCGGGCAGAGCAGGTTTGTTTTATCGCTGCTGCTCCCGGTACTTGCCGGGGGTGGTTCCTGTGATTTTGCGAAATGTACGGATAAATGCGGTTGGGTTGGTATAGTTTAATTTCTCGGCAATCTCCGATATTTTAAGATTTGTTGTTTGCAGCCATGTCTTTGCTTTTTCCATACGATACTCTGCGAGATATTCCGTAAAATTGACTCCTGCTTCCTTCTTGAATACCCGACTTAGGTAAACAGGGTGAAAATTAAGCTCAGCGGCACAGGCTTCCAGCGATAATTCACGATCATAACGTTCCTCAATCAAACGAATCATACGTCTCGCAATATTCATGTATTGGGACTCTTCCTGCTCTCGCCAGAAACGGATGACGGGCAAGAACAGCCGCTTGCGGAACCAATTGGTCATTTCGTCCAATGTGGACAACTTCAGCAAATGTGACATCGATGCTTTTTCACCCAGTACTTCAGCTACATCCCCGCCCTGCTCCTGCACAAGCTGATATACACGAGACAATAACTGAACCATAATGACGGGGTATTCACTGAAATGAAGCTTTTTGTCTGCAAGCAGTCCCAAATATTGCTTAAAGTAGGCGTCCGTCTTCTCCTCATCTCCTTGCTTGAGCGCAGACGCAAGCTGATCCTCGATCATACGTAACTGGGTATACAACGCGGCCTCCATCTGACCACGTGGCTGAATATCCTCGTAATGCAAAATAATACGGCTGCCCAGACTGACCCGGCCCTGCAGAGCCTCTCGGCTCTCTTGAACCGCTCTTGGCGTATCTCCGATACAAGTGTAAGAACGACTGATGCCAATACTTACGGGCAGATTCAGGTAGGTCACGACACGTTCGCGAATCCAGTCTGCCTGGGTATGCATCCATTCCTTCAGCTGCACCTCATCCATGAGTTCGGAGGCAAGAACGGTGACCTGAGCATCATCCAGCATGACCGGAGTGAACCGAACTGCCGAAGGGAGTAGCTCACCTACCATATTATTGACAGCAAACAGCAGCAGATCGCGATCCTGTTCCTCATATCGGGTCCCTTCCAAGGTATCGATCTGGAGCATGAGTACACCAAGACTCGCCCACCCTGTCGGGAAATCGTACAATTCTCCCTGATATCTGAAATCTTCTTCCGAGATTTTACCTGTCAGCAGTTTGGTCATAAAAAACTCCTGGAGGTGCACGTGCTGCCCCTTCATCTGCTCACGCATCGTTTTCTCCGAACTGAACAAGGTTGACAATTGCTCCTCAATATAGATAAATTCATCCTGACGACGTCCTGACGGAGCAACTGGGGAATCCAACCCCTTCGTAAATTGCAGCAGTCTTGAGATCGGGGAGTACATCCGCCGACTGCCGTATATGGCGAACAATCCCGTTACACATAACATGACCAGTGTAGCGATACCGGTAACCAATGCAATTTTCTGTGACTGGGCCGTAATCTGTCCAAGAGATACAACGGACACGTATAACCAGCCATTGAGCGGAGATTGCCTATAGCTAACCGCCACTTGATTACCTTCCACCTCCGCACTGAAGAAACCCTCTGGCTGGCCCGTCGTTTGCACCATTTCCTGAATTTCCTTATTCAGCCCGTCATATTTCCCGCCTTGCTGCATATCGTTCAGAAAATACTTCTGCTCCCGATCCAGAACGTACATATCTCCAGAATTCGTATTTCGGCTCAAGTAGGTACTCAGTTCCGTATCGGCGATATCAATCACAAGAAATCCCTTTGGTTTCACATTGGTTGGTATCATCGGGATTTTGAATACCATACTGACCACATTATCCGATGATATAAGAGCAGGTGCCTGTTCGGGTGTTAGTTCACCCATACCTGCTGACACAGGTACACTTTCTTTGGCTGAACTGGCATTCTGAGTGACCCAGAACAGGCTGTTGGTATAACTTAGGTAGGAGCCAATTCGGTCTCGAATGCTGAAATCATCCAATTTGCCAAAAGAACGCATCGAAACGACCCAATCTTCATCCAGATTAACCAGATAGGCTTGGTCAATGTTCGTAACCGCTTGCAAGTTGTTAAAACCGGAGGTCAGATCACGAATCTCCTGAAACTCGCTGCTGTCTAGTGGTTTCTTCATCGCTTGTAGTACCAAGGGCGAATTAACATACTGGATGGAGGATAATTGCAGGCTGCGCAGAACTTGTTCCACCCTCATTTGGGTCTGATGCAATATCTGAAGATTGCTCTCACGCACTTTCTGTTCAATGTCACGTGATGCAATCGTATACGAGACCGAACCAATAACAATGACCGGAAGGGCTCCGAGGATCAGGGTAAAACAGAGCAAACGCAGTAAATACTTCGGCAAGAAGAGCATCCTCCTTTATACGTGTGTTTATTAAAATAAATCGCTTTCATTGGATTATTTTACTATTGTTATTTTAAAACCCATTCTTATTCAAGTCCACTCATTTATTCTAAAGGTTGACTTCAAACCAATTTCCAGTTTATATTGGTTGCATATTCCTCAATCAAAGGAGAGATTTTTAATGTCGGTGAATGTTCTTAACTAACCAAGTTTCATATTCAGGAGTTTGGCCTTTCATTGCGCTTGTGCCCATATGGCATACGTGTATTTCATGATGCGCCAGATCCCTGTACTTAGTTAAGAACAGCGGATATCATAAATCGCCTCCGGGATTGTAATTGTCCGGGTCTATTTCCGCGCTGAGTTCAGCGCGGATTTTTTAATATAGACCTGTAGTGGACTTTGCTTTCCCATACGTTTAGGGCGGAGAATGACGTTTGTTCATTCTCCGCCCTTTTTGCGTTTTCCAGGACTATGTTTCAGCGCGTCAACTGAAATCCCAATTCCAATTCAAGGAGAGATTACGCATGAATGAGAACACATTAAACAGTTTGGGCTATCCACAAATTCAAAAAAATGTTGCAGACTGCGCCCTGTCTTATCTGGGCAAACGTTATGCGAGAGAACTAAAACCGATGGTAGATGCTCACCTGATCGAGATTCGCCTGGAAGAAACAGCAGAAGCTGCTGCATTGATTCGCTTCGGGGCCAGTATCCCCCTCCCTTCACTCGACGGAATGGAAACCATTATGGATCTGCTTGGCACCGGTTATCTATTCAGTGAACGCGACTTCAGTCATCTCGCTCAGTTCCTGCGGAGCTGTGCACAACTTATGAAATACATGGAGGGCAAATCCGGGGCCGCTCCCACCGTCAGTCGTTATGCAGCATCCATGATTCTAATCGAACCTTTGCTGAGTGAGATCGAGCGTTGCATCCATAGTGGACGCATTCAGGATCAGGCGAGCAAGGAACTGATTCGTATTCGTAAAAAAATAACGGTGAATGCGGAACGCATGAAACGAAAACTTGATTCTCTGGTGAGTAAACATCGCTCCATTATGCAGGAACATGTCATCAGCCAACGGGGAGAAAGAACGGTGCTGCCCATTAAGAAAGAGTTTCGCAAACAGGTGAAAGGCAGTGTGCTGGATGAATCGGGGAGCGGGCAAACCGTGTATATTGAACCCGTTGAATTAGTAAGTCTACAGATGGAATTGGCCGCTCTACAAGCCGAGGAGTCCCGAGAGGAGATGAGAATTCTCGGTGATTTAACCTCCCTGGCCGAATCGTATAACCGTGAAATCGCCCTCAACACCGAAACGGTAGGTGTATTGGACTTCCTGTTTGCCAAAGCCAAATATGCGGCCACCATGGATGGACGTACCGTTCGAGTCAATACTCAGGGCCACATTAACCTTCAACGTGCACGTCATCCGTTCATGGGTTCTTCCATGGTTCCCCTTGATTTTGCAATCGGCAGAACATACTCGTCGCTCATTATTACTGGCCCGAATACCGGGGGGAAAACGGTCGCACTCAAAACACTTGGCTTGTTAACCCTGATGATGCAATCGGGTTTGCTTATTCCGGTGGAGGAAGGTGGCGAGATGGCTGTTTATAACGAGGTAGCGGTTGATATTGGTGACGGGCAGAGTTTGGAACAAGCGCTCAGTACATTCTCTGCACATATTCGCAATATGATTGGCATACTGGAACAGGCGAATACATCAACTCTGGTGCTCATTGATGAGATGGCCTCCGGCACAGATCCCGGTGAAGGTGTTGGACTTTCTATCGCCATGCTGGAGGAACTTCACAGCCGCGGAGCAACCGTTGTGGCGACAACACATTTTGGTGAAATCAAACATTTTGCTGCTGCCACGCCAGGATTCGAAAATGCCCGGATGGAATTTGACACCGTTTCTCTCCAGCCGCTGTATCGATTGCGTATCGGAGAAGCTGGTGAGAGCTATGCTTACTCCATCGCATTAAAGCTGGGCATGCCACAGCGAATTATCGAGCGATCCAAGTCCCTGTCCGATCAAAGTATTTCAAGAGATCGTACATTAGTGTTCACGTCACCTCCTTCGGAAACTAAGGCCCTGACGCCTGCTCGTTCTGGTACAGAATCAGTCAGCCCAGCAGAGTTATCCAGGAGGAACCAGTCGAAGCAGTCAAAGGATTCAATCGCTCTCCACAAAAAGACAACAACCAGAGAGTCGGATTCTTCTGCTCCTGCCAAACCTTTTCGCAAAGGCGATCGGGTATATGCGGCCTATCTCAATCAGTCGGGCATCGTCTGTGATGTGGAGGATAGCCGTGGAAATATCGGGGTCATGCTGCGGGGACGCAAAGTCAAAATCCATAAGAAACGCCTGACCCTGCATATATCTGCCAATGAGCTTTATCCAGGTGACGATTATGACTTGGATATCGTTCTAGAAACAAAGGAAAATCGAAAGAAACGTAAATTGATGGGACGCAAACATGTGGAAGGCCTACAGATCGAATTACCGTCTGAAGAGTAGCCGATGAGAGAAACAGATGTGGTGAACTGGAAGTCATATATACAGAGTGAAATCCATAATCACCGGCGTATTTCTGTTATACTGGGACCAGTATGTTCAACTTCAGCTCGTAGCTATTCCACAGGGAGGGAAGAACTGAATGTCTGTAGAACAAGACAATCAAGAGCACATCCATATCGATGTTCTTGTCTGCCCGTTATGCGGGGAAGCTAATCGCTGTTCCTATGCCGAAGGACATCCTCATTCGGAATGCTGGTGTAACCGGGCTACTTTCCCCGAAGGTGTATTTGACCGCATTCCGGCAGAGCAGCGCCGAAAATCGTGCATATGTCAACGCTGTTTGGATGACTATGCCAATAAAAGCCAACCAAAAGAAGAGCCACACAGTTAACAACTGTATGGCTCTTCTTCATTATGCCTCATCTATACTGCTAGCTGGCTACCACTGCTCTTACATTTGGTTATACTGGGCAACAGCCTGTTCAAGCACCGGATGATGCTCATCCATGGACGTATAATGGTGGAGTGCAGCTGTAATCCCCTTCTGGCGGATTATGTCCTGCAGTTCAACCGCTTCCGGATCATCGGAGACATCGAACTTGCAGGCTGCTGCCATGCCCATAGCCAGATAGGTCGTTTCGCTTCCATCCGCATATGCCTGTAGGGCCGGGCGAACCAGACGATCATTCGGAGACAACTTGCGCAGCGGGGAACGACCAACACGAGTAACCTCATCAGTAAGATACGGGTTTACGAATCGTCCCAATATTTTGACAATATACTGCTCATGTTCTTCCGGGTTGAATGCAAAACGCTTCACTAGAACTTTTCCAGTTTCCTGCAAAGCACCGTAGACAATCGATTTCACCTTTTCATCGGCAATAGCCTTCTGAATCGTGTCATACCCGTGCACATTACCGATATATGCTGCAACGCAGTGTCCTGTATTAACAGTGAACAGCTTCCGTTCGATATACGGCTCCAGATCATCGACATATACAATGCCCTCAACCGGTTTGAATGCAGGAGCCATCTGGGAACGGTCCACCACCCACTCGTAAAAAGGCTCCACCTGTACATGCAACGGATCTTCATGATGCTGAATAGGCACAATTCGGTCTACGGCCGAGTCTGGAAAATAGACATACTGATCTGCAAGGGAACGTACCTCTTCATTGAGCAGAGCATATACATGCTCTTTCAATTGTGTACTGGCTCCAATGGCGTTCTCGCAAGCGATAATGTGAAGCGGGTTTTGTGCCGGACCGGAATTCAGTCTTTTTTCCAGTCCCTTTGCAATACCTGGTGCAATATGTTTCAGCACGCCCACACCCACTGCGGTTGTAATTAGATCAGCTTCCACCACGGTTTGGGCAACCGTCTCCAGCTGGGTTCCATCGATTGCATTTACACCTGTGACGGTCTCCTGATCCTTGCTCTCGTTAGCCAGTTCCACCGTATATTGCCCCCGTTGCTGGAGAGCCGTTACCAAGGTCTGATTCACGTCGGAGAAAACAACCTCATACCCTGCACGGGAGAGAATCAATCCGATAAACCCGCGTCCAATGTTACCTGCGCCAAAGTGTAAGGCCTTCATAGCTCCATTTCACTTTCCAGAATAGCAATAACTTCTTCGGCTGTTTTCGCCAGACGCAGGGCCTCCATATTCTCATCCTCAGCACAGATCACCGCGATGCTAGTCAAGATCTCCATATGTTCCCCGCCTTGAGCCGCGATACCAATGACCATATAAGCTTTTTCTTCGCCAAAATCAACACCTTGTGGATACTGAATGACAGAGATACCTGTGGATAAAATGAAAGCTTTGGATTCCTTTGTACCATGCGGAATAGCCAGGCCGTTCCCTACATAGGTCGAGACAATCTCTTCACGTTCAATCATCTTCTCAATGTAATCAGCGGTAATATGTCCCGCATCCTTCAGAATCTGCCCTGCCATGCGAATCGCTTCGTATTTGTCCTGAGCCGTCGCATTCATGATGACTTTATCTGTTGTTAACATACTCATAATGGTTGACCTCCAATTTCGGTTTTACTGCGATAAAATCCAACAAGTTCCTGGGACAGGTAATGAATGAGTTCATCCCTGATTCCCTTTTCCAGCAATGTAATCATTTCTTCCTGTAATAACAGGGCGCTGATCTCACTGAGAACCTCCAGGCTTTCCTTGGATAATTCTCTGGGACCAAGCATCAAGAGGACATGGGTAACTCCTGCCGGATCATCCGGCGTACAGAGGAGTGGCTCAGTGAGCTGAAACAAGCTAATAGACGGCCTGTAAATTCCCTCACTGCGTGTATGAAACAGCGCAAGTCTTGTACCGGGAATCTTCTGACTCCCCACTGCTTCACGTGCCTCCAACCGTTTTGCGATCTCCCCCGGTTCCTTCAGCACACCAGATCCATGGAGTACGTTGCACATCGCATACACCGTTTTATAGAAACCGATATCTTGGTTATCCAGCGGGTACACCTGAAACTTGCCAATAATTCGGACGATTTCAACTAAAATAGCTTCCATTCCATCCGGGTCCGAGTAACGACTTGTCGTCTGAACCTCGGCTTCACGGGGCTTATTATGCTGTCGTTGTAATGTTGTTGTTCGGATAAAATGACGCAGACGCTCGCTCTCTTCTGCCGTAAGCAGTGGACTCACTTTGTAATACTGATGCTCATCCATCGGCAGATCAACAGTGGATAACACCAGATCATATTGATCTGTAGGCATCCGGGCAGCTTCATACCAGGACACGCTGTCCATGATCCGAATCTCGGGAATCTCCTTGGACAGTCGGCTGGAGAGCATACGTGATGAGCCGATTCCGCTTGTACACACGATGATCGCCCTGATCTCCCGTTTCAATGCACGTAACCTCTCGATAGAAGCCCCAAAATGCATGACCAAGAAACCAATTTCTTCATCCGGAACTTCTGTGCCTGGCCAAGCTTGATGCACGGATTGTTTGACCTCTTCGAAGAGGGAATCATAATCCTTGCGAATCTGCTGCAGTAGCGGATTACGAATCATCTGTTGCCCTTCAATTCGCTCCATGACAGGTTGCATATGACCAAGCAGACCTTCACGAAGCAAACGATCCTCATGAAAGGCGTAATGCGTTCTCGCCTGCATCTGATCAATCAGTGAATGTACCCTGTCCAGTAAAATCAAATCGTCTATTGGCAACAGCCGCGAAGAGTGAATCCGTTGCTCTGTCTCAACTAATAGTCTATGAAAATAAGCTTGCTCATCTTGGGAGAATGTCAGCTCCAGCTGGGTGGATAACACACCACACAAGCGGGAAGCCATATAAGGTGGAACCTTCATCTCATCTTGCTCTGCAACTTCATCTCCCGTGTTCTCTCGTGGAGACATACGGCCAATACCAAAGCCTTTACGAATACGTACAACCGCTACGGATAATTGAATCAGCAGCTTCATGTATTGGCGTTCCGGGATGTTCTCCAGCCATTCGATGTCTGGTTGCCATAATGCATTTTCGACCGTAAGCACATCACCGTGTCCAATCATATCCAACAATTTTTGGTTTACGATGGAGCCTCCCTGTTCCGGCTGTCTTCCGAATAGGTCCGACTCATCCAAAAATTCGAGAGCAAGTGCAGCTATGGCTGTGCGATGAATCGTCTCACTTCCGTTAATCTTGACGCCATATCCTCGTCTGCGAACCAGCTTTAGTCCCGCCTGACGAATTCGTGACTCCAGATCGTCCAGATCAGTGGTTACGGTTGATACGGTCACTTTCAGATCCGAAGCCAAGGCGAGTAACTTTACAGGCTCCGGTTCATCCAGCAGGATGCAAAGCATGAAGAGCTTACGCTCTTCTGGCGTAAACTCTACATATTCTTTACCCTCTAGTTGCTGGCGCAATACAGCCAGATCATCGGAACCGGCATCGATTCGGATACCGGTTCCTGATTTTTTTTCCAGCTTCATACCCAAAGGTTCAAGCCATTGTTCAATCATTTGCAGCTCCCGGTGAACCGTTCGGGTACTGACCTTTACTTCAACGGCGATTTCGCCGGCTGTTACTTCATGTGGATGCTCTAGCAAGAACTCCACGATTTCACGTTGTCTTTTGGTAATACTCATATCTCAGCCTCCGGCTCAGGGAAAACAAATGCGTGCAATTACTTTAGACGTTCAACGAGCGCATCGTATTCCGGGCTTTTTAGGAAGTTGTCGATGGATATATGTTCTGCATTCGGTGCAACGGAGCGGGCACGATCGGTCAATACTTGTTGTGTGATCACCACGTCTGCATCCGGCGGGATATCACTGATAGCCGTATTGGTCACCGTAACGTCAATCCCCTCTGCCTTCATCTTCTTGCGTAGAATGGAAGCACCCATGGCACTTGACCCCATGCCTGCATCACAGGAGAAGACAATTTTCTTCACGTCTGTTTTGACTGTAGAAGAAGCCATATCTGCGGCTCTGTCTGCTTCACGTTGATTAGCTGTAATACCAGCGTTTGGCACGGTTCCTTGACTCTTCATGTCTTTCATCCGACTGGATGCGGACTCCAGATCTTCGTCCTTTTGTTTACCCGTTTTCAGCAACACTGCTGCAACCAGGAAAGAAACGACGGCTGCTACAAGCACCCCTGCGAACATCGGCAGGTATCCACCTTTTGGTGTTAAGAAGAAATACGCGATAATACTACCCGGTGATGGTGCTGAAACAAGTCCTGCTCCGGTGAGCATGAATGTTAATGTACCTGCGACGCCACCCGCAATTGCGGCAAGAATCAGAATCGGTCTCATCAGAATGTAAGGGAAGTAGATCTCATGAATTCCCCCGAAGAAATGAATGATTACGGCACCCGGTGCAGAAGATTTGGCCATTCCGCGTCCGAAGAAACAGTAAGCAAGTAAGATACCAAGTCCCGGACCCGGGTTCGATTCAAGCATGTATAATACGGATTTCCCTAATTCTCTCGCTTGATCTGTTGCAATCGGTGTCAGAATCCCGTGGTTGATTGCATTGTTCAGGAACAATACTTTACCTGGTTCGATGATTAGGTTGACCAGCGGCAGCAAACCAAGATTCATTAACCCTTGTACCCCGGCAGATAATACTTTGCTAATCGCTTCTACAGCAGGCCCGATGCCCAGTAGCGCAAAAATCCCCAAGATCCCGCCAATAATACCAGCTGAGAAGTTGTTAACCAGCATTTCAAATCCGGCTCTAATTTTACCTTCAATGGATTTATCGAACTTTTTGATGATCCATGCGGCCAGTGGTCCGGCAATCATGGCACCGAGGAACATCGGGATATCACTACCCACGATGACCCCGATGGTCATAATGGCACCCACGACACCACCACGCTGACCATGCACCATCGTACCTCCGGTGTAACCAATTAACAGTGGCAGCAAATATTTGATCATCGGATCAACTAGCTGTGCAAGCGTCTCGTTAGGGAACCAGCCTGTTGGAATGAACAGAGCCGTAATTAATCCCCAGGCGATGAACGCTCCCATATTTGGCATGACCATACCACTCAGGAATCGGCCAAAACGCTGAACACCAACCCGTAGCCCACCTTTGGAATTGGACGATTGGTCCAAATTACTCATTGTATTATCCTCCTTGGATCAAGTGTTTATGATTTATGAAAGGGGTATCATTTCTCCCCTGCTGTAATCCTAAGCGAGAATGCTCTCCTGTTCAATGAAATGAAAGCGTACTTTCGTCATGAACAATGATGACAACATTAGGTTATGTAATCGTTTTAATGGATGCATAATGGCTGAACCCATTGATACACAAGGCTTTTCTTGCCTATGACTTTTATCATTTCCAGAATCATTTTCCAACCTATAGCTTGGTCCAATCAGATGATTTACATCCACAATCTGCTCAAATCCACCTTCAAAACCATTCTTGGAAAGCACAAAAAACCTGTACAAGCATCCGGCTCACACAGGTCAAAACAATATGAAGCTCATTTCATTTGGTTATAAAATATATGTTAATAAGTACAAGTTCGTTGATACTATTCTTCCGTATGTTTCCGATACGCGTCTGCATTCATCAATGTAGACAATGCTGCTGTCAGATCTCCCTCAACACGGATCTCAATCATCCAGCCTTCCTCGTAAGGAGAGCTGTTCACAAGTTCAGGGGAGTCCTGCAACGAATCATTCACTGCAATAATTGAACCTGTGACGGGAGAGAACAAGTCCGAAACCGTTTTGACCGATTCGATCGTTCCAATGCTGTCCTCTGCTTTTACATTGGTTTCAAGGTCAGGCAATTCCACAAACACAATGTCACCCAGCTGATGCTGCGCGAACTCGGTAATGCCAATACGTACAGTATCCTCCCCTACGGTTTGCACCCATTCGTGCTCTTCACTGTACAGGAAATCACTTTTCAATTCGCTCATCGATATCCGCCTCGCTTTTCATTAAATGAGTGCATGCGTTCTTTGACCTTAACCTTTTTCCCAGAACATAGCGTATGATATTTTTGAATCAAATGTCAAGATACCTCACAATTTATTTACTGAGCACCTCTAAATCCTGTAACCGGATTACACTCTTTTTTCATATACTGGTGAATATTAGAATAGTAAGCGCACTCTTTATAAATACACGAACAATAACATAAAAACTAAATTAAATATTCGGTTTTAAATCATTATCTATGATATCGTTCTTGACATCGGTAGTGGATTCACGTTTTAATGAGAGGAGTAAATGTGTTTATTGGACTATGTTATACCTGCGGATGAATGTAAAGGGAGAGATTACCCGTGACACCCGATTCGGGATGTACATGAGGTAACGCCGAAGGAGTAAACCACCGATAAGCGGGGGTGAATCTCTCAGGCAAAAGGACTTTTACGGGACGCAACTCTGGAGAGCATCTATTCGCCCTGTGCGGGCGTTATGATCACCCAAGGGGAAACCTGCTGCACAACGTAGCGGGGTAACTCTCAGGTACAAGGGACAGAGCCTTAGAATACAGCGTGCTACTTGGCATGCCGATTCTTTGGCCTGTCCTTTTCCTTTTTCCCAAAAAACGAAAAACAGGATGTAGAACGGCGCTGCCATAGCTGCCCTTACCATACTTATGTGATGAAAATATTTAGCTGAAAATTTAAAAACACCCTGGTTCATTGATCCACGATTGTATATCCGGCCGGCTGACGGCCCATGACGAGGTGATTTGATGTCCGATTTGCTTAGAACACCACTCTTCCCACTGTATCAGCAATACGAAGGCGTACGGTGCATTGATTTTGGAGGCTGGGAGCTTCCGGTACAATTTAGCGGAATCCAGAAAGAACATGAAGCGGTACGCGAGCGCGCGGGACTGTTTGATGTATCCCATATGGGCGAATTCACGGTACAAGGTGAGCAGGCTGAAGCGTTTTTGCAACAAATGATGACCAATGATGTGACCACGCTGGTTCCCGGTCAAGCCCAGTACACCCTGATGTGTTATCCAGATGGCGGTGTGGTGGATGATCTGCTCGTGTATAAGCTGGAAGATCAGCATTATATGCTTGTGGTTAACGCCTCCAACATCGACAAGGATTGGGCGTGGCTGCAAGAGCACTTGATCCCTGGCGTGAGCATGACCAACGATTCGGAGCAGACGGCGCTACTCGCCTTGCAAGGTCCACTGGCTGTAGATATTATCGGGAAAGTTACAGATACGGATGTAAGCTCGATTGAACCGTTTCGTTTTGTGCAGGATGCTGAAGTATGTGGAGTAAAATTACTGTTGTCCCGTACCGGTTATACCGGTGAAGATGGCTTTGAGCTATATGTTCCTGCAGATCAGGCCGCTGTGGTGTGGAATGGATTAATGCAAGCCGGTGAAGGTCACGGACTTGTACCGACAGGCCTCGGTGCTCGGGATACACTGCGCTTTGAAGCAAAGCTCCCTCTGTATGGACAGGAATTGTCGGCAACCATCTCTCCGCTCGAAGCTGGCGTAGGTATGTTTGTGAAGCTGAATGCCGGACCTTTTATCGGACACGAAGCCTTGTTACAGCAAAAAACTGACGGGCCCGCCCGCAAACTGGTCGGCATCGAAGTGTTGGAGCGCGGTATTCCCCGCCCCCACTATCCAATTTACGCCGAAGGCGTACAGATTGGTGAAGTGACAACAGGCACACAATCACCTACATTGAAGCGTAATCTTGGGCTTGCCCTCATCGACAGCAAATACGCTGCGCTGGGA
Source organism: Paenibacillus sp. FSL H3-0457 (assembly GCF_037981725.1). Lineage (NCBI taxonomy): Bacteria > Bacillati > Bacillota > Bacilli > Caryophanales > Paenibacillaceae > Paenibacillus > Paenibacillus sp. FSL H3-0457. The sequence goes on from NZ_CP150283.1 coordinate 5,234,919, forward strand.
ACCCCGCTTGAGATTGAGATCCGCGGCAAGAAACTAAAAGCCGAGGTCGTGAAGACCCCTTTTCATAAACGGACACGTACGTCGAAGACACCTACTCAAGGAGCTGATCAAGCATGAGCAAGCATCGTTACATTCCCATGACTGAACAAGATCAGAGCGCCATGCTCGCAACCATCGGTGTGGATACGCTGGAGGATTTGTTTCAGGACATTCCAAAAGAGATTCGTTATCAGGGCGAGCTACCTGTATCCTCCAAACTCGATGAATATGCGCTGACACGTCATATGTCCAAACAAGCCGGCGCCAACGCCAATTTCGAAACACACGCCAGCTTCCTCGGCGCAGGCATATACGATCATCATGTTCCTTCCGTCATCAATCATGTCATTTCCCGTTCCGAGTTCTACACTGCCTACACACCTTATCAGCCTGAGATCAGCCAAGGTGAACTACAGGCCATTTTCGAATTTCAATCCTACATCTGTGAATTAACCGGTATGGCTGTAGCCAATGCCAGTATGTATGACGGTGCAACAGCTTTTGCGGAAGCCGGTAATCTGGCCGCAGCGGCAACTCGTCGCAAACAGCTCATCGTATCCCGTACCGTTCATCCGGAAGCCCGTCAGGTATTGCAGGCATATGCGCACGGACTCCGTCTGGAGATTGTTGAGATTGGTTATAAGGATGGCGTCACTGATTGGGATGCCCTGCAAACCGCCATATCGGACGATACCGCTGCTGTCATGATCCAGAGCCCGAACTTCTTCGGTGCCGTGGAAAATGTAAAGCAGGCTGCCGACCTGGTGCATGCGCACAAGGGCCTGCTCGTTGTAAGTGCCAACCCGCTATCGCTGGGTCTGCTGGAAGCCCCAGGCAAGCTGGGTGCCGACATCGTTGTAGGTGATGCGCAGCCCCTCGGCATCGCCGCTTCACTCGGCGGTCCAACATGCGGATATTTCGCCGTATCCAAGCCTCATATGCGCCGAATTCCTGGCCGAATTGTAGGCCAGACAACCGATCGCAACGGCAAGCGTGGTTTTGTACTCACACTGCAGGCGCGTGAACAGCACATCCGTCGCGAAAAGGCGACGTCCAACATTTGTTCCAACCAAGCTTTGCTTGCGCTCAGCGCATCTGTATATATGTCCATCATGGGTAAACAGGGCATGATCGATGTCGCGGATCTGAATTTGCAAAAGAGTCATTACACCCTGAATACATTAACTGCAATTCCTGGAGTTTGTCTTACTTTTAATGCACCAACATTTAATGAATTCGTGATTAAACTTCCTGAAGGAACAGACGTGGATGCTCTTCAGTTGAAACTGCTGGATGCAGGCTTTATTGGTGGCTACGAACTTGGACGTGATTATCCTGAGCTTGCCGGACATATGCTGATTGCTGTTACGGAACGACGTAGTAAGGATGAAATTGACGAATTCGCACAAGCATTGGAGGGATCGCTGTGACTCAGGAAACGACGACGACAACGACAACATCGATACACGGACAATCGGAAACAGGTACCTCTGTCTCCACTTCGGTTCAACCTGAGACGGATACAACATTTAGTGCACAGACCTTATCTCCTGCTCCAGAACAATCATTGATTTTTGAACTCAGCAGCCCCGGACGTGTCGCTTATTCCTTGCCAGAATGTGACGTTCCTCGCCAGTCTGCCGATACGTTGATTCCCCGGGAAATGCTCCGTTCGGAAGCAGCGGCACTACCGGAAGTGTTCGAGGTAGATGTTATTCGACATTATACTGCGCTCTCCCGTCGCAACTTCGGTGTAGATAACGGATTTTATCCACTGGGCTCTTGTACGATGAAATACAATCCAAAGATCAATGAGGATGTTGCTCGTTACAATGGATTCGCCAAAATCCATCCGTACCAGCATGAATCCAGCATTCAAGGTGCACTTGAACTGTTATATACGTTGCAAAACGACCTTGCAGGTCTGACAGGTATGGACGCTGTGACCCTGCAACCAGCCGCTGGTGCTCATGGAGAATGGACTGGACTTATGATGATTCGTGCCTACCACGAAGGTCGTGGCGAACAACGTACCAAAGTCATCGTGCCCGATTCCTCTCATGGTACCAACCCGGCAAGTGCAACCGTTGCAGGATTTGAGACTGTGACAATTCCGTCCCGTGCAGACGGACTGGTCGATCTGGACGCACTCCGTGCAGCCGTTGGTTCCGATACAGCAGCATTGATGCTGACAAACCCGAATACACTTGGTTTGTTCGAGAAAGACATTCAGGAGATTGCATCCATCGTACATCAGGCTGGTGGCTTGTTGTACTACGATGGAGCCAACTCCAATGCCATTATGGGCATTACCCGTCCGGGTGATATGGGCTTTGACGTGGTGCATCTGAACTTGCACAAAACGATGAGTACGCCTCATGGCGGTGGTGGACCTGGCGCTGGACCAGTCGGCGTGAAGAGTCGTTTAGTTCCGTTCCTGCCTAAGCCGATGGTGATCAAAAATGATGACGGTATGTATGCATTCGATCGTGAAGGCGATCAATCCATTGGCCGAGTGAAAGCCTACTACGGTAACTTCGGTATATTGGTACGCGCCTATGCCTATATTCGCACCTATGGACCGGAAGGATTGCGCCGTGTATCTGAATGTGCGGTACTCAATGCTAACTATATGATGGCCCGTCTCGCACCTTACTACGAGATTCCGTATCCAGGCGTATGTAAACATGAATTTGTCATGTCTGGTCGGGGTTTGAAGCAATACGGTGTGCGCACACTTGATGTTGCCAAACGATTGCTTGATTTTGGATATCACCCGCCTACGGTGTACTTCCCGCTCAACGTGGAGGAATGCATCATGATCGAGCCGACAGAAACCGAAAGTAAAGAAACGCTGGATGGGTTCATTGATACGATGATACGGATTGCCAAAGAAGCGGAAGAGACACCTGAACTGGTCCTCAACGCACCTTATGGCACTCCGGTTACTCGACTCGATGAGACCACTGCTGCCCGCAAACCTGTACTTAACTGCGCTTGCAGTTAAGTAAATCATTGTTAACACAAAAAGCTCTTGCTGATGTTCCAATCAACAAGAGCTTTTTGTGTTGCCTTCCCCTTTAAAGATGCCACTCTTACAGCTCGCCATCATCCTGTTAGAGTATTTCTCAATTGCAGGCAAGTTATGCTCCGATGTATACCAGCGTCCAGGTCTGAGGTCTGGAAGCCCAGACTTTCGGATGCCTGTGATGGATAGTACCAAGCCAGAAGATGTACTAACGAATCCAGGAAGTCTTATTTGGCCTCCAAGTTCACTTTTTCAATTCTTAGGAACATCAGACACGTTATTTCTCTAAACCCCCTCACAAAAATGCTAAAAATGGCTGTTTATTCCGACATAGCGTGCCTCAGGTTCTTTAGATTTCTGTGAGTGCTTCAAATCCCGGAATAAGATGTCTCAGATTCCTTAACACTGAGCACCTACGCCTAATGCTCAAAGTTTAACGCCCTGTACTTATCTCTTAGCTTTCCTCTCTTGTTTCTCTGCACTTTCGCTTATGAAGTATGCATTCTCGTGCTGAGAACGCTATCTGGCAATTCAGAATACAGCACGCTCGTCTGCTTTAGCCACGTTCAGGCGCCCTTCAGTTCTCGAACCGAGGTTTGAAGAAAGTTTGATTACACACTAGAGTCCGAATAACATTATCCTGTTCATAACAAAAAAAGCCGATATCCACCATGAATCGCGGATACCGGCAAAATCGCTACATCAATGCAGCTCATTATCGGAAAAAGAAAAACCTCAAATCCGGAGGAAACCCCGGCAAAATTACGCTTGAATGCTTTGAACCAATTCAACAACTTGTTCAGCCGTTTGCATATCCAGAGCTTTAGCAGCCAGTTCCTGCATATCCGCACGGGACAGCTTGGTGATCTGACTACGAGCTGGCAGAATGGAGGTTGCGCTCATGCTGAACTCATCCAATCCAAGACCAAGCAGCAATGGAATTGCTGTTTCGTCTCCTGCCATCTCACCACACATACCAACCCATTTGCCTTCACGATGCGCTGCATCGATAACCATTTTAACCAAACGCAAAATGGCCGGGTTGTAAGGTTGATACAGATACGCCACTCGTTCGTTCATACGGTCAGCAGCCATCGTGTATTGAATAAGATCGTTCGTTCCGATACTGAAGAAATCCACTTCTTTGGCAAATTGATCCGCCAGAACTGCAGTCGAAGGAATTTCGACCATGATTCCGAGTTGAATGCTGTCAGAAACAGCAATACCTTCAGCAACCAGCTTCTCTTTCTCTTCGAGCAAGACAGCTTTTGCTTCACGGAATTCACCGAGTGTTGCGATCATTGGGAACATGACACGCAGGTTTCCATGTACGCTTGCACGCAGCAATGCACGCAATTGTGTACGGAAGATATCCAAACGGTCCAAACACAGACGAACTGCGCGGAAGCCGAGGAATGGATTCATTTCTTTTGGCAGATCCAGGTATGGAAGCTCTTTGTCTCCACCGATGTCGAGTGTACGAACAACGACAGGTTTACCTTCCATTTTTTCCAGTACCGCTTTGTAAGCATTATACTGAATGTCTTCGGAAGGAAGCTTGTCTCTGCCCATGTACAAGAACTCGGTACGGTACAGGCCTACAGCCTCGCCGCCGTTTTCCAGAACACCCGTTACGTCATTTGGTGTACCAATGTTAGCTGCAAGTTCAACATGAACGTTGTCCACCGTTACCGTTGGCTCATCACGAAGTTTTCTCCACTCTGCACGTTGTGCATCATACTGTTCCTGTTTGGCACGGTATTCAGCAATAACTTCATCAGTAGGGTTAACTAGTACGTGACCATCCAGACCGTCAACAATAATCATATCGCCTTGTTTCGCTTGAGCCAAGATGTCCTTGGTTCCAACAACAGCCGGAATTTCAAGAGAGCGAGCCATAATTGCCGAGTGAGAAGTACGTCCACCAATGTTGGTTGCAAAACCTTTAACAAATTGGCGATTCAATTGAGCAGTGTCGGAAGGTGTTAGATCCTCCGCAAGCACGATCACTTCTTCATTGATCTCAGCCGGACTCATGAAGTCAATACCAAGCAAGTGATTTAGCACACGTTTGGTAACGTCACGCATATCTGCTGCACGTTCCTGCAGGTATGCACTCTTCATGTTCTCAAACATGGAGATAAATTGCGATGCCGTTTCGTTCAAAGCAAATTCTGCATTGATCATGTCATCTGCAATTCTAGCTTTAACCGGATCAATCAATTCCGGGTCATTCAGAATGAGCAAATGCGAAGCAAAAATCTCAGCTTTTTTCTCGCCAAGCTCTTGTAAAGTACGCTCTTTGATCGCCTCAAGCTCAGCCTGGGATTTACCCAGAGCTGAGTCGAGTTTCGCGATCTCTGCGTCAACGTCGTTGATTTGGCGTTTTTCTACAGAGTAGTCAGGATGCTCCAAGATAAACGCCTTGGCGATAGCAATACCCGCCGAAGCCGCGATCCCGGAGACATTAAGCATTAATTTCGCCCAACCCTTCGTTAACCATAACGTCAGTCAAAGCTTGAAGAGCTTCAGCTTCGCCTTCGCCTTCAACGATGATGCTGATAGTGTCGCCTTGTTCCAATCCGAGGGAAAGAACACCCAGGATGGATTTCAAAGTTACTTTTTTACCGTTAGCTTCTGCAAAGGATTCTGCACCTTTGAATTTGTTTGCTGTATTAACCAGGGCTGTCGCCGGACGTGCGTGGATACCATCTTCGTCTGTAATTCTGAATGTTTGTTGCATTACAATCATCTCACTTTCAGTAGTTTGGTTTAGGCATTGCATATATTTACACTTGCTTGCCATCATCGTAACACTTCTTATTTTATCTCAATGATTGGCTGTTCGCCAACTTTCAGCACTCCACTCTTCTTCAGAGTTACCGTGGAGCCCTCTGGCAGGTTGGTGAAAATAACTGGAGAAATGATCGAAGGAGCGTTTGCTTTGACATACTCCAGATCCACTTCCATAATCGGCTGACCTGCCGATACCAGATCACCTTCCTGTACCAGTACGTTAAAGCCTTGACCTTTCAGCTTCACCGTATTAACGCCTATATGAACAAGCACTTCCTTGCCACCATCGGACATGATGCCCACGGCATGTTTGCTTGGAAATACATTAAACACTTTACCATACACAGGAGAAGTTATCGTACCATCATGTGGCAAAATTGCGAACCCATCACCTGTCATTTTCTCAGCAAAGACCGGATCAGGTACGTTTGTAATGTCCAGCAATTCACCATTGACTGGCATGACGATATCCTCAGCAACAATGCGCTCGCCCTGCTCACCTTGTGCCTTCTCCTCTTCAGCAGTTGGTTTGGCAGCTGCTGGCGTTGGTGCTGGAGTTCGTCCTGCAATAATATCCTGCATCTGAGATTTGATCGTGTCGGAACGTGTTCCGAAGATGGCTTGAACATTATTACCCACTTCAAGTACACCAGATGCACCCAATTGTTTCAAACGATCTTTTTTCACATTGGATTTCTCATTAACTTCGATCCGCAAACGAGTAATACAAGCGTCCAGATGTTTGATATTTTCCTTGCCACCGAAAGCTTCGAGAATGTTATGTGGCAGGTCATCCGTTGAACCAGAGCCTCCGCCAGATTCGGTTTCAGGCGTTGCATCTTCACGTCCTGGTGTTTTGAGATTGAATTTGCGAATGATAAACCGGAAACCGAAGTAATAGATCACCGCAAGAATCAATCCGACAATAATAACATCCCACCAAGGTGTACGGTTCGGAATAATCCCGAAGATCAGGAAGTCAATGAACCCACCGGAGAAGGTCATACCGATCTTTACACCCAGAATTTGCATGGTCATGAAAGACAAACCTGCAAAGATACAGTGTACTGCAAACAGGATTGGTGCTACAAACAGGAACGAGAATTCAAGTGGTTCTGTGATACCTGTCAGGAACGAGGTCAGCGCAGCTGAACCCATGATACCTGCAACATACTTTTTATGTTCCGGTCTTGCTTCATGGTACATCGCAAGTGCCGCTGCTGGCAAACCGAACATCATGAACGGGAATTTACCAACTTGGAATGTTCCCGCTGTGAGGTTCACACCATCACGCAATTGATTGAAGAAGATTTGCTGGTCACCACGGATGACATCTCCAGCTTTGTTCACATACTCACCAAACTCAAACCAGAATGGGGAGTAGAAAATGTGATGCAAACCGAACGGAATCAATGACCGTTCCACAACTCCGAAGATGAATGCCGACAAGGTCGGACTTGTATCTACCATGAAGTGAGATACAGCATTCAGTCCATTTTGAATCGGAGGCCAGATAATCACAAGAAGCAACCCGATTACAAGGGATACTACCGATGTGATAATCGGAACGAAACGTTTACCTGCAAAGAAACCGAGGTAAGACGGCAGTTCGATTTTGAAAAATCGATTGTAACACAGCGCGGCGGCAATACCTATGATAATACCTCCGAACACGCCTGTACTTAATGTTGGGATACCCAAGATGCTGGCATAACCCGGTACTTCACCGATCATGGCCGGAGTAACACCTACCGCAGATCCTAATGTAACATTCATGACCAGGTAACCGATGATCGCTGCAAGACCTGCAACGCCTTCGCCACCGGCCAATCCGACGGCTACACCGACGGCGAACAGCAATGCCAGATTATCAAATACGATCTGACCTGCGTTCATCATAATTGTTGCGATCGAGTTCACCCAAGGGGTGTCGAGCGCCGTTACATATTGCAAGAAATCTGGATTAACCAGCATGTTACCAATTCCGAGCAGCAAACCTGCCGCAGGTAGAATGGCTACAGGCAGCATGAGAGCTTTACCTACTCTTTGCAATACACCAAAAAGCTTTTTGAACATCGCGTCGTTTCTCCCTTTCGTCTAATTTATATGTTGTGATGCAAGCAAGGGAACACAAAAAAGGCATGAATTAATAAAGTAAACTGTGCCAACCTTGGGGTATAGCATACCCTGTACAAGGAAAGAACAATCACACTTTAATTAACTCATGCCTGATCGAGTCAGTAACACGTCGCTTATGTTTATTCAGTTGCTTGATTACGGAAACCATTGTAGCACCAGTTTTAATCTATTGCAAGCCTTTACACCAAAAAAATAAATTCCGCATTCCATCACTGGAATGATCTCACTTATTCTCTTCTTCCTTCCGCTGATTCAGCCTTTGCAGATGAATGGTCAGATAACCTACCTCTGCAGGATAAACCGGCAGTTTCAGTCTTTTCTCCATTACTTTGGTCAGTTTCCATGCAAGCGAGTACATTTCGGGATACTCCAACTTAAGCAGGGAATCCAACTTATGAAGCTCTTCCACTTTGTCTCCACGGCGAACACGCTCAAGGGCGAACCGAAGATGAGTCAGCAAACGAGAGTAATCAAGCGATTCCGTTTCAAACGAATAATCGAGTTGATCAGACACCAGGTTCACCAAATCAGTGATCAATTGCGAATGTTCACGTACCTGGGATATATTTTGATTGGTCATTGCGCTATAGATATGGAGGGCAACAAAACCAATTTCATCCATCCCCAGATCTACACCCATTTTCTCTTTGATCAGACGAACAGCGTATTCTCCCATTCGATATTCTTCAGGATAAATCTCGCGGGTTTCATATAAAAATGGATTTTGTATGATAATGCCCTGCTCCTTGCGTTTTAACGCGAAAGAAATGTGATCGGTTAATGCAATATGGATATGTTCATTCAGAGGAACGTCCGTACGCTCTGCAATATACGTAATAACTTCGTTAATAATTTCGATCAGTGCTTCATCCACCTGTGGAAGAAGCTGTTTGTACTGCTCTTGCTCCTGCTGGTTTTTCAAAATGAACATTTTCTCCACAGCCATCAATGGAATGTGATCACTCGGTTTTCGGTTAAAGCCAATGCCTTTACCAATAACAACGACTTCCCCGTGTTCTGGATGCTGTGCAATGATTACATTATTATTTAGCGCTTTATCTACATGCAAGCTGCTCATTGTTTGCACCTCTTTTTCACACCATCTTAGGTGTGATTAAGTCACACCCTGTTACGAACGAAAAGACACCCGGAGCGGGCAAACCGCGCCGGACGTCTCGCTTAAAAAGTAACAAAAATTCGCCTTAAGGTCAATAGAGCAACCATGCAAGATTGGAAGTGCTTCTTACTCGTCAACTCCAGCTCTTTCCACAATCTTGTCGATTATAGAAGGAGTTGTAACAGCCTCGCTCTGTTGAATGGCAACTGGCGCAGGTGTTTTAGACTTCGTAAGGCCTTTAATCAGCTGCTCTACATCGATGCCGGATACACTTTTGAGCATCTCTGGAGCGGTCGCCATAAGTTCAGTAACATAGTTACTCACTCGTGCCGCACCTTCACCTTTACCTGTATCTACCACCGTCAGTTTATCAATGGATGCAATTGGCTCTGCAATTTTACCAGCCAGTTCAGGCAGCATTTTGACAATGATATCGAGTACAGCTGCTTCGCCAAACTTCTGGAACGCTTCGGCCAGTTTTTCTTTTGCTTCTGCTTCTGCAAGACCACGCAAACGAATAACTTCTGCATCTGCTGTACCTTTGGCAAGTTCCGCATCCGCCATGGCCTGACCTTCAAGTCGCTTCTGCTCAGCTGTTGCTTTGGCATGTGTTTCGATGGAATACTGTACTGCATCGGCTTCACGCATTCTTTTGGCTTTATCCGCTTCGGCAGCCTGCTCTACCGCATAACGATCCGCTTCTGCCTTTTTCTTCACTTCGGCATCGTATTGTTTCTCACGTACGACGATTTCTTTTTCCTGGAGGTCAATCTCACGTTCTTTACGAACGAGTTCAACCTTCATTTCTTCTTCCACCACGGTCTGTCTCGCACGAGCTTCATGGATATGGTACGCCTGGTCGGCTTCCGCTTTGGCTGTATCCTGATCCCGCTTAAACGTGGCTACTTTCAGTTCTTTCTCTTTGGCTGCCTCAGCGATATTGGTATCACGCAGCAACTCTGCTTTTTGACCCTGCTCTTCCGCATTGGCCTTCTGAATACGTGCATCACGCATCGCTTCCGCTTCAGCTATCTCGGCATCACGCTTCACAGCAGCAATTCTCGGTTTACCGAGAGCTTCCAAGTAGCCCTGTTTATCACGAACATCCTTGATGGTAAATGAGACAATTTGAAGGCCCATTTTCTTCAGATCTCTAGCTGCTACACCTTGAACCTCTTGCGCAAACCGATCCCGGTTCCGGTATACTTCTTCCACCGTCATTGTACCGAGGATGGCCCGCAAATGCCCCTCCAGTACCTCCTGTGCTTCGCTTCTCAGCGCTTCTACAGGTTTACCGATGAATTGCTCAGCTGCCGTAGCAACGTCTTCTACAGCGCCTCCAACCTTGATAATAGCTACACCGTCAGCAATAACCGGAACCCCTTGCTCCGTGTATACTTCAGGTGTGGAGACATCCAGCTTGTGGGACAATAAGGAGATAAACTCAGATTGCTGGAATACCGGCAGGATAAATGCACCGCCACCACGAACAATCTTAATTTTTCGGCCAGAATCATCATCGGAGATATTTTTACTACCCAAGAATGATCCCGTAACGATCATCGCTTCATCCGGTCCAACCGTTTTGTATCTCGCCCAGAAAGCCAGACCTAAAATTAGAATGACACCGACTACAACTATAGGAATCAACAAAACATCCCAATTCAAATTTTCCATTCCACATCTCTCCCCTTATTCATTCATGATGAGTGCTTAATCTACTTAGTTGATAAGAATACTTTATAAATCTTTAAGTACATTTTCATCCCATTCCGACACACGCAGTACACCATCTACAACATCCACCACAACAACACGGGCTCCCGCCGCAATGGGGAGGTGTTCAAAACTGGATGCCGTTTGAATCGTACTACCGGATGCAAAACGAATCATTACTTCGCCAAAACCTTTTTCCGGCACCGGAATGGTAATTTCCCCAATTTTCCCAGATAACTCTTTCATTGAAAATGCAATCGAGACATCGCTGTTACGCATCGGTTTGATATATGCGAAGAATACCAGCATGGCTGCAGCAATACCTATAAGTAGGGATAATATTAGACCCGACATCGCACTTAATGAACTATAACGTGTCAGCAAAATACCTGCCCCACCGAAGGTTGTAATGGAACCAGCTAACACAACGGGTTTGAAAAAATCAAGACCTGGCATTTCGAAGGCTCCGTCCAGCAAGCCATCAATCAAGTCACCCAGCACAAGGCTGACAACCGCAAATATCGCCCCTCCGATTAGACACCCCCAATAAATTGTTTCCATCCCCTGTTCCTCCTCTCTCTGCCGCAAATTCATCCTAACTGAGCATTCCACATGTAAATAAATACGTAGCAAGGGGGGAAATGTTTCAAAATCTTTCCTCAATTGTATTCTGAACCCGATAATGGGTATTATCACGACATTCTGTTCGCCTTGCTTCAAGTTCCTCCATTATTCACGTGTACAGCCGAATACACGAAAAAACCGCAAGCCCCCATGAAGGAGACTTGCGGTTATTGGACAACAGAATGTGTCCTTTCACTTTGCAGTGATTATAGAATTACAGAGAAGCCTTGTAGATGGATACAACATCTTCCCGTTGCAGTTTCTTGAAATTACCGAATGGGCCAAACAGCATCGCTTTGTCAGCCATTACGTCGATCTGGCTGTCATCGATATCGTAATCTGCCAAACGGTTAGGTGCACCAATGGATGTCCAGAATTTGCTGAGCGCATCGATACCTTCTTCAGCAATCTGTCTGTCCGACTTGCCTTCAGGGTTCACTTCGAATACATTAATTGCCAGACGTTTGAATCGATCCACATTCACGTCCAGGTTATGTTTCATCCAGTGTGGGAACAAGATTGCAAGTCCACCGCCGTGTGGGATATCATACACTGCGGAAACCGCATGTTCAATATTATGTGTTGCCCAATCTCCTGCGAGACCCATATTCAGTACGCCATTCAGTGCCATTGTTCCGCAATACAGAATTGTTTCGCGCAGTTCATAGTTCTCCAGGTCTTCAACCAGACGTGGCGCTGCTTCCATGACAGTACGCAGAATCGTCTCACAGAAGCCGAGTTGAACCGGTGTATTGGCATCCAGATGGAAGTAATGCTCCAATACGTGGGACATCATATCCACCATGCCGTATACCGTTTGGTCCAGCGGAACAGTGTATGTATTCACCGGATCCAGGATAGAGAATGCAGGGAATGAGTATGCGCTACCCCAGCCCAATTTTTCTTGTGTATCCTGATTCGTAATAACCGAACCGGAGTTCATCTCCGAACCAGTTGCCGCCATGGTCAATACGGTACCGAGTGGAAGAGCGTCCTGTGCAACGGCTTTGCGCTGAGCAAAATCCCACATATCGCCATCATATTTGGCACCTACAGCGATAGCTTTGGAACAGTCCAGTACACTGCCGCCACCTACAGCGAGAATCAGGTCGATGTTATTTGTTTTACAGAGGTCTACCCCTTTATGCACCGTAGAAAGACGTGGGTTAGGTTCCACACCTGCCAGTTCAGTCACTTCTGCTCCAGCTTCCTTAAGCAAACCGATCACTTGATCGTACAGACCACTGCGTTTGATACTGCCGCCACCATATACAAGCAGAACCCGTTTACCGTATTTCGGCACTTCTGTCTTTAATGCTTCCAGTTGTCCTTTGCCGAAAATCAGCCGGGTTGGATTATAGAATTGGAAAGATCTCATATCTATTGTCGCCTCCAATGGAGTTTAGAATTTTTAGTGCAACTCCAATTATAGTACCCTGTTTATAGAAAAACAAATCGATAGTCACTCACTTTATAACAACCCGTTAATCTCCAAATGGGCTCGAAACATCTCGCTCGTTGAAGGCAAATTGTCAGCATCTACCCATGTTTCTGAGGCCCATAATCCAGCCTGTTTGAATGCCCGCGGACAATGGATAAAACACTCTTCCACATCTACAATGACAGCCGCACCTATGGTTTTACCACTCCAGCCCATACTGGCGATGAATTCCTCATCCTTGGTAATGGATGCTGTGCCATTAATACGCAGCACTTCATTCATACCCGGAATCAAAAAGAGCATGCCAATACCAGGGTTCGACAACATGTTCAACAATGAGTCTATCCGCCGATTGCCTGGGCGTTCGGGATAAACGAGCCGATATGTATCATAGACTTTCACAAATCCCGCTCCATCACCCCGAGGTGACACATCACTTTTTCCATCACGATCGGAGGTGGAGAGGAAAAATAATGGTGACATGGATATAAAGTTCTGAACATGTGAATCCACAAATGAAATTGCCTTGTTACGCACATGTTCATGTGGTTCACCCACCATGCCTTGCAGTTCCTCAGCATCTGTTATCAACGGAATATTCAATGCCTGCTTTTCCAATTATTCGTCCCCGTTTCTTCATTGAGTTATGTTTTCAATGGCTTTCCACCATTATACATGCGGGAAGTGACATCTTCCATTTCTGAGAACGAATATGAGTGCCGTCATCCAAATACCGCGCCCCCATGTCCCCTCGGGTCACCTATTGGAGATTCAGTATTGTTAATCTCATCTAACAGTTGTACTGTAACCAAAAGAACTTCAAAATTCTTAAAAAATATAAGGAGGTTATTGGATTGAAAAAAGCAAGCATCTTCCTCTTTGCTCTGCTAATGTTCCTCGTACCCTGGGGACAGATGGTTATGTATGCTGAGCCGAATAAAGAAAAAGATTTCATAACGAGCGCTAATGCTCATGGAATCACAATAAACGACTATGTGGGCACTTCGAAAGATGTCATTATTCCCGAAACCATTGGCGGTCAACCAGTTACTTCTATTGGTGAAAAAGCATTTTACAGCGATCATTTGACTTCTGTAGTTATTCCGCATACCGTCTCCACGATTGGAGAAAGGGCATTTGAAATCAATCAACTAACTTCTATCGTCATTCCAGAGACTGTCACGACTATTGGAGACTTGGCATTTGGATACAACCGACTGACCTCTGTCGTCATTCCGGATAGTGTATCCACAATTGGGAACTCCACTTTCACTAACAACCAACTGGCCTCTGTCGTTATTCCCGAGACTGTTATGTCGATCGGAAATAGTGCATTTACAAACAATAAACTAACTACTGTCGTTATCCCAGAGAACGTCTCAACTATTGGATACTGGGCATTTGCATCTAACCAGCTTACTTCCATTGTTATTCCAAATCGTGTCTCTTCAATTGGACATGCTACATTTATGGACAATCAACTGACTTCTGTCGTCATTCCGGATAGTGTCTCCTCTATCGGGGCGATGGCATTTGCGGACAATCGGTTGGCGACTGTCTTCATTCCAGCTAGTGTCTTGTCAATTGGTTTCTCAGCGTTTGATGGAAACTCATCCCTTATTATTACGGGTTTTGATCCTTCAGAGGCTCAAGATTTCGCTTACTGGGATGACATTCCCTTTCAAAAACTGAATGTGATCGTCTCCTTTGACTCCATTGGAGGGAACCCGGTTGCAGTCACTCAAGCCACTTATGGGCAAACCATTGTACCTCCCACTCAGCCTACCAAGGACGAGTTTTTGTTTGAAGGCTGGTACATGGATTCGGTATACTCCCTTCCCTGGGATTTTGCCAGAGATACCGTGACTGAGGACATCACGCTGTACGCCAAGTGGACGAGTTCAGTGACAACTGCGTCCAAATATACGAATAAGGAAGATCCCATTTCCGCTTTGACCGTCTCTTTTGACTCTCAAGGCGGAAGCCCCGTTTCCTCTACTATTACTAGGAATAATCAAGCAATAGCGCCTCCCACTCAGCCCAGCAAGAGCGGGTTTTCATTTGATGGATGGTACATAGATTCGGCATTATCTCTTCCCTGGAATTTTGACCGAGATACCGTAAGTCGGGACATAACGCTATATGCCAAATGGGTAAAGACTGATAGCTCTGAAAACCATGGTGGCAGTCCTTCTTTCTGGACCAGTAGCTCTATTACTGACGCATCATCCCAGGAACCTGATACAGGAACGGAACTTAAAACCGAACCTAAACTTAAAGTTGAACCTGAACCTAAAGTGCCAACAACACCTTTGACCCCAGTTGTGTTCAGTGATATTTCAACCCACTGGGCACGCTTGATGATTGAAAATATTGCTGCACGTGGTCTGATAAAGGGATATCCCGATGCCACATTCAGGCCTAACCAGCCAATCTTGCGTAAACACATGGCTCTTATAATCAATGGAGCGTTTGAGCTACCGATAATCCGAAAGGCTGCTCCCTTTGAAGATGTAGAGCCCACACATCCCTACTTTGATGCTATATCTCGACTACAGGAGGTCGGCCTTATTGATGGATTCCATATTTCAAACGGCTTGAATGATTTCTTCCATCCGGATGCGGTACTTACACGGGCCGAGGCAGCAAAAATTCTGGTACTCGCGCTGGACCTGCCGCTGATTCAAACGAGTTCTTTTGAGGATGTGCCCTCCTCCCACTGGGCTCATGACTACATAGCCACACTGGCCGAGACTCGAATGGTTGTGGGATATCACGGACAGTTCAGGCCGGATGACTCCCTAACCCGAGCCGAGCTGGCTGCCCTGATCTATCGTTCTATTCCAACAGAACAAACGACTGGCTCACAACTCCGTTAAAAATCATATTCAAAAAAACACCAGCCCTTGTATTATGGGCTGGTGTTCATCGTTATACATGTCTATTCAGTGTATCCCATGCTGCTTACAAAACGACGGAAAGCCTGGCGTCCTGCTTCATCATATTTGTAGACTCCTGCATGTTCCAGAATCTCGGCAAATTTCAAGCCAACTTCCTGCTGTACAATGGCAACGGCTTGTTCTTTGTCCAGGTTAGGACCAAACCGTTCAATCAATTCTTCCGCCCAGCCCAGATGTTTGTTCAACACATGATCAGAAGCTTTGGCGGCTTCAGCAAGTTTGGCATCTCCAGCGAGGATATCCGCGATACTGTCCAGTTCTTCTTTCAAACGACCTGGCAGGATGGCAAGCCCCATCACTTCGATCAGACCAATGTTTTCTTTCTTCAGATGGTGCATTTCACGGTGCGGATGGAAAATGCCTTCTGGATGCACATCATTCGTACGATTGTTACGTAATACAAGATCCATCTCATAACCACCATCTGCACTGCGACGAACGATTGGTGTTACCGTATTGTGTGGTACTTGTTCCCCGTCCACTTCACTGAATGCTTCGATATCCACAGCAGAATCACTGTAGACCTTCCACGCTTCATATACGGCGTTACCCGCTTCAAGCAACTCTGCAGGATCGTGTGAAGCCAGACGCATTACGGACATTGGCCATTTCACGAGACTCAATGTAAGTCCAGGTGCATCCGCATGGCGGAAGACTGCCTCTGGCTGTGCATTTTGAATGGCGAACGTATGACGTCCACCCTGGAAATGGTCATGTGTCAGGATAGAACCGCCCACGATCGGCAAATCCGCGTTAGATCCGATAAAGTAATGCGGGTACTCCCCAACAAAGGCAAGCAGTCTGCGCAGCGTATCCTTTGTCAGTTTCATCGGCACATGTTCATGATGGAAAATGATGCAGTGCTCGTTGTAGTACACATACGGCGAGTATTGGAACAACCAAGGCTCGCTGTTAAGTTCCAACGGAATGACTCTCAGATTCTGGCGGGCCGGGTGATTCACCCGACCAGCGTAACCTACATTTTCACGACACAGTTGGCATTTTGGATATACCGGTGGCGGAAGCAATTTCGCCATGGCAATCTCTTTTGGACTTTTCTCCGGTTTTGACAGGTTGATAGTAATCTCCATGTCTCCATAGGCCGTGTCCTGTGTCCAGTAGACGTTCTTCGAGATCCGATCCATACGGATGTAGTTGGAGTTAATCGACAAGTCATAGAATTGAGATGTGGCTGCCTCAATGCCTTCCGTCTGCTCCGTGTGGCGGAATGCGCGTACCACTTCAGATGGGCGTGCCATCAGATGACCCATGATTTTGGCATCCAGCAAATCACGGAATGTATCACTATTTTCAGGAATGAGTCCAATGGAAAATCCATAATCGATCAACGTATCCAGCATAGCCTGTGGGCCATCGGGCACATTCGTGTCCAACTCGCCGGCATAAGGCTCTGAGAATCCGAATTGTTCCAGCAAGAGGTTGCGGCTATAATCCCAATCCGCTTCCTCGATTAATTGTTTCTGCAAGGCAAATGCAACCAGACGTTCAATGGCATGCAGTGCTTCCTGCTGCTCCGGTGTCCGCTCTGTGGCACCTGCTGCAATATGAGTCTGTGACATAAGGTGTTCGCCTCCTAGTTTTTTCCGTAGCCGTCAGGACGTGATTGGTGCCAGCTCCAAGCGCTTTGAATGACATCTTCCAGATTGGTCCATTTTGGATTCCAACCCAGGACTGATCTCGCTTTTGCAGATGAAGCTACCAGCACAGCCGGATCACCTGCACGACGTGGCTCCTGTACAACCGGGATATCCAGGCCAGTCACTTTTTTAGCTGTTTCGATCACTTGTTTTACCGAGAATCCTGTACCGTTACCAAGATTGAACACATTACTGTTCTCACCTTTACGAAGATAATCTACTGCACGCAGATGTGCATCAGCCAAGTCGCTCACGTGGATATAGTCACGGATACATGTGCCATCTTCTGTTGCATAGTCGTCACCAAACACGGCGATGTGCGGGCGTTGTTTCAATGCTGTTTGCAGTACAAGTGGAATCAAGTGACTCTCTGGTTGGTGATCTTCACCAATTTTGCCGCTGTCATGAGCACCAGCTGCATTGAAGTAACGTAAGGAAACGTATTTGATATCCTGAACTTTATCGAACCATGACATCATGCGTTCCATCATCAGTTTTGTTTCGCCGTATACGTTGGTTGGCTCTGTACGATCGCTCTCTTCGATTGGCACTTTCTCAGGCTCACCGTAGGTAGCTGCTGTAGAGGAGAAGACGATGCGGCGTACGTTCGCTGCATTCATCGCTTCCAACAGACAGAGTGTACCAAACACGTTGTTGTCATAATATTTAACCGGGTCTTTCATACTCTCGCCTACGAGTGAGTTGGCTGCAAAGTGAATGACTGCATCGATTGAATTCTCAGCGAACAGCTTCGCCAGAATTTCTTTGTCACGAAGATCCCCTTCATACAACTTACCGCCGAGCAACGCTTCACGATGCCCTGTCTGCAAGTTATCCAGTACAACAACCTCTTCCCCACGTTCCAACAATGCTGCTACCGTATGAGATCCAATATACCCTGCTCCACCTGTCACCAAAATTGCCATTTTACTTCGCCTCCTTCAATTCTTTAACACCATCACCTACACCGCATACATAGAAATCACCTTTGAGACGGGTACGCGCTTCATATGCAGCGCCCACTGCACTTACAAAACGCTCGACATCATTCTCATGCACAAGTGATACGGTACAACCGCCAAATCCTGCGCCAGTCATCCGGGCACCAAGCGTGCCTGGAATCCGCTGAGCTTCTTCAACCATAACATCCAACTCATCACAGCTTACTTCGTACAAATCGCGAAGCGATTCATGAGAAGCGTTCATCAGCTTGCCGAAGGTTTCCAGATCGTTACCCTGCAATGCTTCGACTGATGCGAGCACACGAGCGTTCTCTTCCACGACATGTTGTGCACGCTGTCTTACTTTCTCATCCTTGATCTGATCCTGTAGTGTTACGAACTGCTCTGGCGTCAATTGAGCCAGGTAATTCAGTGCAGGCAGCTGTTCCTTCAAGATGGCAAGTGCCTGCTCGCATTGGGAGCGACGTTCATTGTAAGCCGAATCCACCAGACCGCGGCGTTTGTTCGTGTTACCGATGACCAATTTGTAGGAGCCTGTACGGAAAGGAACCTTTTCGTATTCCAGTGTGTCACACATCAGCAGGATCGCGTGATCCTGAGCACCGTTTGCGACAGCGAACTGATCCATGATTCCACAGTTGACGCCTACGAACTCATTTTCCGCTTTCTGGGACAAAAGCGCCAGTTGAACCGTATCAATATCCGATACACCCTCCAGAGACTGAATCGCAAATCCGGTGAGTACCTCCAGAGATGCAGATGATGAAAGTCCTGCCCCGTTCGGAATCTCCCCGTGGTACAAGAAGTCGTAGCCTTTTGTTACATTCACGCCTTTGCCCTGCAATTCAACCATGACACCAACAGGATAGTCGGTCCATTCTCCGGTTTTTTCCTTACCTATGGAGGAAGTGTCTAGTACCCCTTCATAAGACATGTTCGTGGAAGCCAGTTGCAACTTGTTGTCCTGACGCTCACGAATGATCAATGTTGTTCCGAATTCAAGTGCTGCCGGAAGCACGTATCCACCGTTATAGTCAATGTGCTCACCGATCAGATTCACACGCCCAGGGGCATGAAATACACGGATGTCCGCTCCACTCTCTCCGTACTTCTCAATAAACTTTTGTTTCAATTCAGTTACGTTCACTGCTGGTGCACCTCGCCTCGTTGTTGTGGTTTTCTTAATGTTATTATATAAGAAAGCGGTGCCTCTTGTAATGCAACCATGTGTGTTTCATATGGATAAATGTGACCTTAAGGCGTATAATGATCGGAGCATCCCGGAAAGAAGGAAACGACCATGTCAGATCAATCCAACCCCAAGAAAGAATCCCTTGCATCTTCTAACGAAAAAATACAGGAATCACCTTCCGGTAAAAGCGGAGCACTCAGTTATTCGGTTGCCTCCAATCCGGTCTATTATGAACAAGGCGCACTGCATGTCCTGTTTGCCGGAGCAAGCCAGACCCTTCCGGGTCACGCCCTCGGTCCTAAATTGTTTGATTATTATCTGCTGCATTATGTAGAAAAAGGGGCGGGTACGTTCCGTACCGAACTGCACACCTACGAGTTATCCGCAGGTGATTGTTTCCTCATTCATCCTGGGCAACTGGTAAGTTACCAGTCTCACGCCCGCAACCCATGGCAATATCGCTGGATTGCCTTCACAGGCAGCCAGGCTGGCCAACATACCGAGGAAGCCGGGTTCCGCCCGGAGAAGTCCGTTTTTCATGCTGGACCATCCTGTGGAATATCCGATTGGCTATCCGTGATGCAGGATGCTTTTGCCGAGCGCAAAGAAAGCTCCCATTTCACATCACTGGGTACGTTATATATGATTCTAGCCGAAGCACAGAATCACCTTTCGCAGGGCCAAACCTTAATTCCAGGTGAATCCTCCATCCGACGTACGGTGAAACAGATGATTCAATATATGTCTACCCAATATGCCTATCCTGTCTCCATTGAACAAATGTCTGCGAGTCTTGGATACAACCGCGCGTATTTATCCCGTATTTTCAAACAGGAAACCGGTCTTTCCCCAGTCACCTATCTGCTAAAACTACGGATCGACAAGTCGCGCCAACTCCTCAGAGAACGCCCGGATCTGTCCATCGAACAGGTATCTGCATCGGTTGGACTGCCAGACGCACTATATTTCTCCAAACAGTTCAAACGATTTCACGGTGAAGCGCCTAGCTTGTATCGAGAGAAAATACTGTCCCGTCCACTACATCAGGGGTTACAGCAGAATGCTCAACAAATCAAACAGTGAGCAACACAACGGACGGAACACGTACGACAAAAAAAGGTGCATTCCGCCATTATGGCTAAGATGCACCTTTTACACTTTATTTATTTGTCATCAGGCTCTGGAGACAGGATGGATTCAATCCGTTCCAATTCCTCTGTAGAGAAATCCAATTGGCTGAGTGCAGCCACATTCTCTTCAATCTGGGAAGGACGACTTGCGCCAATCAGCGCGGAAGTTACCCTGCCATTACGCAACACCCATGAGAGTGAAAATTGGGCCAAACTCTGACCACGGGCTGCTGCAATCTGGTTCAGCGCACGCACTTTGCGGAGCGTCTCTGGAGAGATGTTGTTTTCATTCAGGAATACCGACGGTCCTTTGGCACGTGAGTCTTCCGGGATACCATTCAAGTATTTGTTCGTGAGCACACCTTGTGCCAATGGACAGAATGCAATACTGCCTGTTCCATACTCATCCAGCACGTCCTGCAAACCATCTTCAATCCAGCGGTCCAGCAGCGAGTATTTCGGTTGATGGATTAACAGAGGCGTACCCAGACCTTTCAGAATTTCGGCAGCCTGTCTTGTCTGCTCTGCGGGATAGTTGGATATCCCCACATAAAGGGCTTTGCCCGAGCGAACAATATGATCCAGTGCCATCATCGTTTCTTCCAAAGGTGTTTCGGGATCATAACGATGTGAATAGAAAATATCTACATAATCCAGGCCCATACGCTTCAAGCTCTGATTCAGACTGGATACCAGATTTTTGCGTGAACCCCACTCGCCATACGGTCCGGGCCACATATAATACCCCGCTTTGGTGGAGATCACCAGTTCATCACGATAAGGTTTCAGATCCTGGGCCAGTACCTGTCCAAATAACTGCTCTGCCGAACCTGCCGGTGGGCCATAGTTGTTGGCAAGGTCAAAATGTGTAATGCCCAGATCAAATGATCGGGTAATCATATTACGACCATTCTCAGCGTTATTAATACCGCCAAAGTTATGCCACAGCCCCAGTGAAATCGCTGGCAGTTTCAAACCTGAACGTCCAACGCGGTTATATTTCATCGTTTCATAGCGAGTATCGCTTGCTACGTAGACCATTATGAATCCCTTCTTTCCCCAGGTTCCGCCTCTTGTATCCGGTCTATACCGGAGAATGCGGTTATTCAGTCCATACGTTCAACCAAGAAGCTGGTCCACATTATTCATTACCTCGCCAATCGGCTCTGTAATCAGCAAATCAGCCCTGCGGTCGTAAGCGGTAGGTGTAGCGTTGAGCAGAACGGTATGTTTTCCCTGAAAATACGTAATTAACTGGGCCGCCGGATATACCGTCAGTGACGTGCCTCCCACGAGTAACAGATCTGCAGAAGACAGTGCATCAATGGAACGATACAAAGTCGTCTGATCCAGCTCCTCTTCGTACAACACCACATCCGGTTTGATCACACCACCACATGTGGTACAGCGAGGCACGGTATCTTGGGACTGTATAATATCATTCAGCGTATAAAACTGCTTGCAATCCATGCAGGCATTACGATGAATTGAGCCGTGAAGTTCAAAAACATTGCTGCTACCTGCCTTCTGATGTAGTCCGTCGATATTTTGCGTGATCACTGCCTGAAGTTTTCCCGCCTGCTCCAGACGGGCCAATAGTCGATGGCACCCATTCGGTTCCGCATCTGGATGAAGCATTTTACCTCGATAAAAATCATAAAAAATATCGGCATGTTGATCAAAAAAATGCCGGCTTAATAACTCTTCCGGTGGATAAGGCGAATGCTGCTCCGTCTGATACAGACCCGCAGCCGAGCGAAAGTCGGGAATCCCGCTTTCCGTTGAAGTCCCGGCCCCTCCGAAAAAAACAATCCGGGAGCTCTCCTGAATCCAGGCAGCCAGTTGTTCTGTTGCGTTCATCCTCTCTCCTCCTTTTATATCGTTCAATCAGGTCAGGGTGACTTATAAAATAACGCTTATCTCATTATAATGACGAATAATGGCATGGGCATCAACCAGGTGAGATCCTTGATCTAACTGCGGACCGTAACCGAGCGTATAGGATACCTCTGCGTGCCGCCCCATCTGCATATCCCCATTGCTGTCTCCAATTACAACTGCCTCCGCAGGATCGATATGTAATTCACGGCAAGCCAAGAGTGCTGCTTCTCCATCCGGTTTGCCCTGGGTCACCCGATCACAGCCCACAATGGATATGAAAAAGGAACGAATCCCCATCCAATCCAGATGTGTTTCTGCTGCCGCTGTACTATCTGAAGTGACGACCGCCAGTGGTATGTCTGCTGCCCTGCATTTCTGCAAGAAATCCAGCAATCCTGACATGGGTTCAGCGGATTTGCGCTCTCTTACCGATCTCATGGCTACACTTGAAAATTTGCGTATCGTTGTGATCGCTTCATTCCATGGTATGCCTGCTGCATATAGTTGCCCGGCAAGCAATCCCGTGCACTCATCCACAGTCGCAATGGCCAGCGGGCCTTGCGGATCATAGCCGACAATGTGACCTTCTGCATTATGAATGGTGCCTAAGACGTGCTCCCGTTCAACCGTAAATGAAGCTCCAAGCTCATTCATACGTGCTTGTAACTGACTCAGCAACGTCTCTGCCCACGGCCCCCATAGCTGAAGGAATTCCAGCAGTGTTCCATCTTTATCGAACAGGATCCCTTTACATGGGATCTGCACTCCATTCACTTGAAGCATGGTCATCCATATCACCTCCATTAAGTTATGCTATAAATGCATTCAACCCTTAATGCAGAATAATCAAAACCTACTTCATGGTACTTAACCAAGCGAGTACAGTCTTGACCGTCTGATTCAGCTGTTCTTCCCCACTCACTTCCGCCTCGCCATCTCCTTTTTGATGACCATAATCACCGAACTGGGCGTGGTTACCACCTTCAATGGTGTAATATACCGTGTCTTCTGGAAGATACATCCGTCCACTCTGATACTTCGTAGCATTCACGACTTCATCTTTAGTACCTAGAATAGATAAAGCAGGTATTCCAAGTGACTTTACGCTCCCTTTTTCATCCGGGTAAGATGCCAAGAAGAAAATCCCGTGAAGTGCATCAGGATGTGCCGCTACATAACGTGCAGCCATCGACCCGCCGAGAGAGTGTCCACCCATAACAAATTGTTCGTCCGGATATGCGGCCAGAATCTCATCTGCCAAGTTTGGCTTAAGCACTGCCAGGTTAACTGGCATCTTGGCAATAATCGTGTGATGACCCGCAGCAGCCAGCTCATGCGCAAGTGGTGCATAACTTTCCGGTTTTACCAGTCCACCAGGGTAGAAAAGCACACTTTTCCCCGTCGGTTTATCTGGCACAAAATCAATCCAGTTCTCTTGTTCACTCACCGTCACCGAATTGGCTGTTTCCATAGCTGTTTGAGCTGTTTCCTGTGGACCGTATGGTGTGAATAATTTCCACGCAACAAATCCACATCCAATGACAATGAGCGCCAGAAGTACGAGCAGGAATTTCCCGATGCCCCTCTTCTTGCGCCCTGTATTATACCGATTTCTCAACGTTAATCACCTTTCTTCACTTCCGCAGGTGCCGCGGCTCACAGAATTGGGAGCCTTTGTTTATCAGGCTCCCCTTCTACGAATTGAAAAAATATTATTCAGCCTTGGCCTTGCGGTAAGCATCCATATATTGTTCCGCTTTGCGACGGACATGACTCAGGTCACCCGTCTTCACAGCTTCCGCTGTCAAGTCGGAGCCGATCCCTACAGCGACTGCTCCACCCTTGATCCAATCCCCCAGATTAGACAAGGATACCCCGCCAGTTGGCATAAAATTCGCCTGCGGCATAGGGCCCTTCATCGTTTTGATAATCGAAGGATCGTACAGATTACCCGGGAACAACTTCACAATGTCCACACCGAGTTCCAATGCGCGTTGAACATCAGCAATCGTCATCACACCAGGCAGAATTGGAATTCGATACAGGTTGCAGATCTGCACGGTATCCGGGTTCAGGGAAGGTCCGACTACAAACTCGGCACCCGACATGATGGCCGCTCTTGCCGTTTGCGGTTCAAGCACCGTTCCCGCACCAATAATCGCGAATTTCTCTGGATCTTGTGTGTTCCAATGGTATACACGGCTTAATTTTTCAATGGCTTTGAGGGCACTGGGTACTGTCATCGTAATCTCGATAACTTTAATGCCACCCGCAATCGCTTGCTCGGCCATGGCAATGACTTGATCCGCAGAATCTGCACGCAGAACTGCCACAACCCCATTGTCCGTAATCTTTTGCAACAGCTGAAGCTTCTTCATTTCATTCTCTCCCTTGTCAATGTGGTGGTTGTGTATACAAGCCTTACATTTAAGAACGAAGATGAGCCATATATGATTTAGAGCGACTAACGCTCAACATGGGCAACGTTGTTCAGCTTGGCCTCGACCTGCCCCCACGTCGGGAGCGCCTCCCAATCGCCAACAGCCTGTATAACCATGGAGCCGGTCAAATTGCCGAGACGGGTTGCTTCCTGCGGGGAGTATCCTTTTAATAAACCCGATAAAAATCCCGCACAGAAACCATCTCCTGCTCCTACCGTATCCAGAACATAATCCGCCTTAAAGTACGGAACTTCCGTTAGGGTACCATTCGCCAATACATAGGTCAAATCAGGGCCACCCTTCACGATGCACACAGCATTCATGGCAGATAAACGCTCAAGTACTTTTTGATCATTTTCTTCGTTATATAGAAGTTTCATCTCGTCCAGACCCGGTAAAAAGTAGTCTGCCAGTTCAGCTAAACGCAGTATAACCGGACGGGCCTCATCCGCAGACCATAGTTTGAGACGCAGATTTGGATCAAAGCTTACTTTCACCCCTGCCTGTTTGGCAATATGTATGGCAGCTTCTACCGTAGCAAGTCCGGACGGGCTTATCGCTGCCGTTATCCCCGTAACGTGCAATATCTTCGCCCCGGCAATATAGTCGGGATCCAGATCATCAGGTGTGATCGCACTTGCAGCAGATAGCTTCCTATAATAATGCACCGAAGCTTTCCCGGAAGCGTTCTCACGAATCATCAAACCAGTGGGCTCGTGATCACTTAAACGTACTCGGGATACATCTACGCCTTCACCGCGAATGGCTTTCAGAATCATACTGCCCATCGGATCATTGCCCAAGCGTCCAAACCAACCACTGGTATGCCCCAGGCGGGATACACCAATAGCCAGATTGCTCTCAGCACCCCCGAAAGACTTGTCCAGTGTGGCTGCATATTCCAGCCCTCTTGTATCCTTGGCAGTCAGCAAACCCATACTCTCCCCAAACGTAATAATTTCCGGGCTTGGATAGGGACTCGTTGACATGATTTCTTCCCTCCTTATAGTTACATTCCCTCATCTTCTTTTTCTATTGTCATCCTCTATGCAACTGTTGTCAATCCCGTTGCGTTCATTTTGTTGTCACAGCTTTGATAAAAGATAACGCTTACTAATGTGAATTAAATCACAATAGATAATGAACATCCATATTACCCTTATTACAGATGCAAATGACCTTGCAAACAGGGTCTATAAGGGGGCTACACCATGAAAAATCAGACACTGATCCGGGATGATCAGGAATCTTTCTTTTACAATCTGCGCTTTATGCTTATCGTCTGTGTCCTAGCTGGTAATGCACTTGAACCACTCATTACACGTTTTGCAGGAGCGGAAGCTCTGTTCCTGTGGATATATACGTTTCACATGCCACTCTTTGTATGGGTAACCGGGTATTTTGCGACACACTCACTCCAAGGTGCATCTGGACGAAACGTTCTGAAGCAGATTGCACTACAGTATGTACTGTTTCAGTCCTTATACGCATTGATGGACTTTACCGTATTCCACACACCCCATATGCGGCTATCCTTCTTTGCACCTTACTTGCTGTTATGGTTTCTCGCGAGTCATTTCTGTTGGCGACTGTTGCTTCGTCTGACGATTTCCTGGAAACCGATATATCGGCTGATTGGATCAATTGCGCTCGGTGTAATTGCCGGGTATTTGCCCATCGACGGGTTCTGGCTCAGCTTCAGCCGTACGTTTGTATTTCTGCCGTTTTTTGTCATCGGTTATGACTATGGAGCAACCATCCGTTCACGTTTATTATCCGGTTGGGGGCGAAAAACCGCAGCCATCCTCTCTGCTGCACTGTTGGTATGGATCGGGTATGGTGGTTTGAACATTTCATCCGGATGGTTACTCGGCAGCATGACGTACGCCGAACTGGGTCACCACGAATGGTATGCCGGTATCTTCCGGGTGGGTGTCTACTTGCTGGAAATCGCATCGGCAGCACTGTTCTTGGCTTGGGTACCTTCCTTGACTTCCAGACTGACGGACCTTGGACGACGCACACTCTATGTGTTCCTGCTGCATGGGTTTCTCGTTCGTCTCGCGATCTGGTCCGGAGTCTACAGTTATATGGGAAGCTCGGCGTATATTCCAGTCATACTGGTCATTGCCGTACTCTTTGCAGTCACACTGGCTCTGCCGGCTGTACGTCACACGTTCAAACCCGTAATTGAACCGAATATATCCCGATTTTCTTTCAATCGACATGAAGTGTTTAAACGGTCGGCCTAATGCTCTGACGGATCTCTTCACCATCGATTCTATCCTAGTGAATTGTTTCAGGCTGGAAATAAGGTGGTAAATTAGGGATACGCGCTACAAAAAACAACTTATCGTTGTAAGGAGTGATTTGTAATGGCACGTCAACCGACGTCAGAACACAAGATGAGCCGTGAGGAAGCTGGCAGATTAGGTGGCAAAGCGACTTCCAAGAACCATGATCGAAGCTTCTACCAGATGATTGGAAAAAAGGGTGGCGAAGCGACTTCAGATGCCCATGATACTGACTTTTACAAGCAGATTGGTCGCAAGGGCGGAGAAGCAACCTCCGAAACTCATAATAAGGAATTCTATCGTGAGATTGGACGCAAAGGCGGAAGCAACTAATGAATTCCGCTCGCCACATCGAAACATGATCATAGCTTTCCCGTAAATCAAGAAGTCTAATTCCATGAAAATGGTTTGAGGCTTCTTTCTATTGATTGTAGAAATATGACGACGGTTGTGATAGACTCAATAGAAAAACCGGGTGTTCACGGGTTTAAAGCAGCAAAGAATTTCACAAACTACGGGGAGCTCGACACCGGCATGCCGGTCCTTTTTTTTAGAGTACGGATGAAATTAAACGACAGATGCACTGCCATTTACTTTTCCATTCATGTTGCTCAATATTATATATTTGGGGGGAATACACCATGTCAGCCAAGAAGATGCGTTCCGATATGATCAAAAAAGGTTTTGACCGTGCACCACACCGGAGTTTGCTCCGCGCAGCGGGCGTTAAAGAAGAGGATTTCGGCAAGCCGTTTATTGCCGTATGTAACTCATACATCGATATAGTGCCCGGCCACGTCCACCTTCAGGAATTCGGTAAAATTGTAAAGGATGCTATTCGTGAAGCCGGTGGCGTTCCATTCGAATTCAACACCATCGGAGTAGATGATGGTATTGCCATGGGACACATTGGTATGCGTTACTCGCTGCCAAGCCGTGACATTATCGCGGATTCCGTGGAAACCGTTGTATCTGCACACTGGTTCGACGGCATGGTATGTATCCCGAACTGTGACAAAATCACACCAGGCATGATGATGGGTGCACTTCGTGTAAACATCCCTACCCTGTTCGTAAGTGGTGGACCAATGAAAGCTGGTCGTGACAGCAATGGTAAAGCTCTTTCCCTGACATCCGTATTTGAAGGTGTAGGTGCTTACCAAGCAGGTAAAATCGATGATAAGAGCTTGCTTGAACTTGAACAGTTCGGCTGTCCAACATGTGGATCATGTTCCGGTATGTTTACGGCAAACTCCATGAACTGTCTGGCTGAAGCGATGGGACTGGCTATGCCAGGTAACGGAACCATCCTTGCCGTTGCTCCTGAGCGTCGTGAGTTTGTTAAACAATCCGCTACCCAATTGATGGAACTCATCAAAATGGACTTGAAACCACGTGATATCGTAACTGTAGAAGCGATCGATAATGCGTTTGCACTGGATATGGCGATGGGTGGATCTACGAATACAGTACTGCACACGCTGGCACTGGCTCATGAAGCAGGTATCGAGTATCCAATCGAACGTATTAATGAAGTAGCGAACCGCGTTCCACATCTGGCGAAACTTGCACCTGCTTCCGATCTTCACATCGAAGACGTTCACAATGCAGGCGGCGTAAGTGCAGTGCTAAACGAGTTGCTCAAGAAACCAGGCGCAATTCATGGTGACTGCATTACAGTAACAGGTAAAACAATCCGTGAGAACGTTGAAGGAAAAGAAATTCAGGATACAAATGTCATTCACCACCTGGATAACCCGCATTCCGAAAAAGGCGGCCTGGCTGTATTGTTTGGTAACCTTGCACCACAAGGCGCTATCATCAAAGTTGGTGCAGTTGATGCTTCGGTTGGCGGATACCACAAAGGTCCTGCCATCTGCTTTGACTCCCAGGAGCAAGCGCTCGAAGGTATTGCTAACGGCAAAGTAAAAGAAGGACATGTTGTTGTTATCCGTTATGAAGGACCAAAAGGCGGACCAGGTATGCCTGAGATGCTGGCTCCTACTTCCCAGATCGTAGGTATGGGATTGGGTGCCAAAGTTGGTCTGATCACCGATGGACGCTTCTCTGGCGCATCCCGCGGAATCAGTATCGGACATATCTCTCCGGAAGCAGCTGAGGGTGGTCCTATCGCCTTTGTTGAAGAAGGAGACATCATCGAGCTGGATCTGAACAACCGTATCATCGAATTGCACATCAGTGACGAAGAGTTTGAACGTCGTCGCGCAGGTTGGAAAGGCTTTGAACCGAAAGTAAAAACCGGTTACCTGGCTCGTTATTCCAAACTGGTTACCAATGCAAGCAACGGTGGCGTACTGAGTATCTAATTCACTAATAAATAAAGGGTTGCTCTTCTGCCAAATCTGGCGAAGGGCAACCCTTTTCTTTTGCTGGTTGGTGTGATCAGTCCGTTTAGTTCCGCTCTGGCAGTATATCTTGTTCAATTAACAACGATTCATCTCTGGATTCTTCTACCGTTGCTGCTACCTGCATCGTATGTTGACCGTAACGTTCCAATAATAGATCCAGCGGCATGGCAATCATCTTGGGTACCAGTTGTTCAGTACGCTGTTTCAAACGTTTGGTTCCTGCCGGGTGGATTACACTTAACAGCAGCTTCAAGTATACTTTGGATGCAGCACTGAACGGTCCAGGAGGCAATTCTTGTATGGTAAATCCGAATTTTTCTGGGCCTCTGTTAATCATACTCACACCGTATATGGCCTTGGCAGAGCGTAACTCAGGTTCGAGTGCCACCATGCGTGCCAAATCCGGCAATTGCTGTTCCATGGTCCGAATCATGCGAATAGCCAAATGCATACTGGAACGTGACGTCACTCCAAGTTCAAACAACTTCTGATTGTCAAAATGTAGTTCTATCACCGGATCTCCATTTTGAATGACATGGCCATCATTCATCTCCACCCGTGCTCCGTGATATACACGTGATCTGAAGTGCAGCATGGGGTCCTCTGGCGAAGCCGTCCGTAGATGGTATACCCACAGTGGAACAACTTCTCCCAGCCCAACCATAAGGCAACAACGATTCGTTTCCATAGCTTCAATGGTGTCTGTAATTGCGTTTTGTTCTGAGATTCGCTCACTATGATACCTCCCATCAACGTATCAACGCGTACGCTTTGCAGGCCTAGCCGTTCAGCTTCCTGTAATACGACTTCCAGCGCCTGAAGCATCTGCTCCGGCGCGTATGCATCAGCACCAAGGGTCGTTCCTCGATCATGCAGCAGCATGACCTCTCCGCCTCTCAGTTCCTTCAGCATCCGTTCAGTCAATCTCTGGGCACCTACTCGGCTTCTCCAATCTTCAAACATGGAAGACCACAGTACAATCTTTCGTTCTTTTTTGCTGAAAAAATCAAACAAATTCATAATCCCCCACGGTGGACGATAATAACAAGTCTTCACGCCGGTTACTTCATGAATAATCTGACCTGTTCGCTGAATCTGATCTCGAACGGTACGTGGCCGCATGAGCCAGTTCGTCTTGTGAATATAATTATGAATGCCAATAAGATGACCTTCCTCATGTATGCGCTGTATGAGTTCAGGATGACTCGCTGCATGTTCTCCAACGACAAAAAATGTGGCTTTTGCTTGATGCTGACGAAGCAGATCGAGCAGTCTTGGCGTATAATGTGGATCTGGTCCATCGTCAAACGTTAACGCAAATTGTGTATCACTTCTTCCCCGTCGAAATACACGAAAACCAAAAAGCCTGCTGATCAAACTTGGAATAAAGGCGTAAAAAGATGAAAGATACAATAACCACAGTAGAATACTCTGAAGTATCGTTGTCATGTTGCAAGCTCCCCACTTCTCCTGCTGAATTACGGTGCACTATGGCACTATCTAAAATAAACCGCCTTTAATTTTATCATAGTTCAGACTTTTCTTGAATCCTGTTTTCCCAAAAAGATAGCTATCGTGTACAATAAATACAATCTAATTATTGCCATCAAAGGAGCCATGTCCATGCTACCGCTTTACAAAAAATACGGGCGAACTGTCTTTGACATCGCATTGCTCGTATTAACCGTGTATGTGATCATGTACGGTTTCAGTCAATTATACCATGTGGCTGCACCGGTCTTTCTATCATTCATTGTGTATTGGATGATTGAACCGCTGGCCAAATTTTTACATCGCAAAGGATTGCCCAAGACGCTTGGAGCCGCCATCTCCGTCTTGTTGTTTCTTGCATTAATTGTCGCTGCCTTTTTTGGGGTAGGCTTGATTATCATTTCACAAATTTCCAATCTTCAAGATAATTTTCCCGTATACATTGAAATGATACAACGTGAATTCACCAATCTTGTTTTATTCATTCAGGACAAGTCAGACGCTCTCCCTGATGGAGTTATGGAAAAAGCGAATGATTATTTTGCAACACTGACCGGGTTCCTGTCCAAATGGGTAACTAGCGGAGCGCAATTCGTAGTAGGTTTCCTCAGTTCATTCTCTTCGTTTATTACGAACTTCGGAATTGCGATTATTCTGGCATTTTTCCTCAGTATCGAGATTGAATCCTGGCGCAAG
This sequence comes from Paenibacillus sp. FSL H3-0457, assembly GCF_037981725.1. NCBI lineage: Bacteria > Bacillati > Bacillota > Bacilli > Caryophanales > Paenibacillaceae > Paenibacillus > Paenibacillus sp. FSL H3-0457. Next base: position 5,266,893 of record NZ_CP150283.1, read on the forward strand.
TTCGCCCGTGCGAAAACGCCCAAAACATTAAAGTTAGCTATTGAATTCATGCGTAATCACGTGTTCAAAACAATCCGCTCGTATCTGAAGGCACAGATGATCATGATGCTCATTACGTTTGTATTGATTTATGCAGGTTTGTTGATTTTGGGAACCTCTAACGCCTTTACCATTGCAGCAGTCTGTGCGGTTTTTGATCTGGTACCCTTGCTTGGCGTTCCTGTTGTGTTTATTCCATGGATCGTCTACTTGTTCATTATTGGCAATAGTAGCCTGGCGATTGGCCTGATTGTGATTCTGGCAGTAACGATGCTGACACGGCAGTTGCTGGAACCGAAAATATCGGGTAACTCGATTGGTGTATCCTCGGCGTACTTGATGCTTTCGTTTATGCTGATCTCTCTTTCGATCTTTGGCCTGGCTGGCGTAGTGTTATCTCCAGTGCTTCTGATCCTTCTGAAAGAACTGTTACAACAAGGATACCTGCAAAAGTGGATTCACCTGCCAAAAGATGAATTTGAGTCCTCTCCATTAGTCATGGACCCACCCGTTAATAAGGCCTCATCGAATTCTGCCGAATCTACTGTACAACGTCCCATTCCTGCGAAGGATCATGAGGACTCCGCCAAATAGTCCATCACCTTCCTGAAGAGAGCTGTCGCCTGATGATGGCTGTCTGGTGAGACATTTTGGACAAGAACAGCTACGGCGTACTTGGGTTGTTCTATCGGTCCATAACCAATGAACCATTGATTGTTACGCTTCTCTACATGTTTCTGTACCTGAGCTGTACCTGACTTCCCTGCAACATGCCACCGTGCACGCTGCAGGGATTTTCCTGTTCCCTCACGGACTACCTTATTCATCCAGGATATCAGTTTATGCGCTGTTGCGGGAGCAATCTGTCCTGATGCTGAAGGTGAATCATGCAAGGGCATTTCCAGCATGGTGCCACCATCCGCATATCGGATGCGCTTAACGAGACGTGGGGAACTAACCTTTCCATCATGTAACAGTGTAACGATCAGATTGGCAGCTTGCAGCGGTGTGACCAAGACATCTCGCTGACCAATTGCTGTCTGTATTTTCGCACCTTCATCAGCGGAAGAAACAGCCTCTGTTCTCACACGCCCGTGATCCTCATGATCAAAATGTCGTAACACAGGCATTCCTGCCATCTGCTTCCCCTCCCAGCCAATCGGACGCGCGAGTCCCAGACGATCAGCCATGTTCTCCAGTTGTTCCATACTAAGCCTGCGTGCCGTTTCCGCAAATACGATGTTACAAGACTTAGCGAATGCTTGCTCCAGATTCAGGTCTCCATGCCCATGCTCCTTCCAGCAAGACAACCCATATCTTCCGTACTCACCACCGCAATGGAATTCTTCTCCGTTAGAAACCGCATGATACTCCAATGCGGCAGCCGCAGTGACAATTTTGAAAATGGAACCCGGTACGGCTCCCTGTAATGCACGATTCCCCCAGGCCGATTCTTTAGGGTCCACATGTTGTGGCTGATAGAAAGGGCGGGAGATCATGGCGCGAACATCTGCGTTAGCGGCATCTAACACAACAATGGCCCCTTCTTGTAATCCAGATTCTTGCGTCAACTCCTCCAACCCACGCTGTAACTCAGCATCCACAGTGGTTTCCACACGTAAAGGATAATGGCTATTGGCTGGTGCAATGACGTGCGGTTGAATATCAGGGATAATCTCCCCACCACCCGAGACCATGCGTGATACAAGCGTAGGGCCAATTCCCCTTAACAGCGGTTCAAGTGTCCTTTCCAGTCCAGCTGCCCCTGATTTCATGGCAAATGGCTGTTTTATTTCATCCTGATGCCCTGTTAGAACTTTGGAGGACTCAGGCTGTTCAGCCAGATAACCCATCCACTGCATTCCTGTATGCCCCTGAAGGTACCTTGTCATCATCGGATAGATGCCAGCTCCTTGCAGGTGCAAACTGCGTAGACGCTCCACCTGAGCAGCGTTCAAAAGAACAGGCTGATGTGTACCTGCTGTCCAGAAATGAGGTATACTTTCCTGATTCCATTCCTTCTTCAATTGATCCGGATCGGTATGTAATATAGCTGCCAACTGTACCATCTCGGAGCCTTCTAATGCCCCATCCTTGCGTAATGTCTGTAATGGACTTGCCTGTGGAAAAAGAACCAGTCCCCATTGCAGCTTACCGGTCAATGCCTCACCCTTGTAATCTGTAAATTGCCCCCGCCCCGGGTCAAGCATCACCCCGCGTTCACGCTGCAATACAGACATTTCACGTACCGTTCGGTGAAATCCAGGCATCGTCTGATTCACCTGAACGATCTGAACCCATCCCAATCGTAATATAAGCAATCCAAAGACAAGAGTTAGAAGAATACAAGTTATATAGATTCGCCGTTTCGCAAGGAGATGCATCCCAATCTCACCTTTTGTCGTTTTGACATATTATTGCTGATATGACTTGGAATTATCCGGTAAACAAAAAGAAAACCTGTCCCATGTGCGGGACAGGTTCTCCTCATTTCAACCTTGGCTTGTTACACCGTAAAGCGTGACAAGGTTTCTTTCAGTTCAGTGGACACATTCTCCAGTTTGCCAGACAGATTGACCAGCTGGTTACTGATATTTTGCTGTTCACTGCTCAAGGAAGCTACTTCTTGGGACGTTGCAGAAGATTCTTCAGCTACAGCGCTGACATTGCTCATGGCTTCAGACAACGTACCTTGAGATTTGTTCAAATCTCCAATAGAACCTGTCACCATGCCCAGACGTTCCACAAATGCACCCATCTGTTCCTGTACGGAAGCAAAGATGACGTTGGTATCTTTAACCGCATCCATCTGTTCCTTGAATAACGGATAAGCTGCCGACAAAGCATCAACGGTCTCATTCATTTCAGTCATGATTTTGTCTGTAATCTCTCCAACCATCTCAATGGATTGTCTGGATTGAGCCGCGAGCTGACGAACCTCATCAGCCACCACCATGAATCCGCGTCCGGCTGCACCGGCACGTGCTGCTTCAATGGTTGCATTCAGGGAAAGGATATTTGTCTGTTTCGTTATGTTTTGCAGCACTTCAAGCACTTTCAGAACAGAAGACGTACTCTCTTTCAGCGAATCAACCTTATTCACCAGTGCACCAATCATTTCTTCTGTCTTCTGGGTTTTGGTCATCAACTGATTCAGATGTTGTGTTCCTGTCTGACTGGACTTCTCTACATGACGAGCAGAATCACCCATCTGTTCATTAGCAGCGATTACACTCTGCATCTGACGAGAGATATTGTCAGTTAATTCATTGCCACGTTCCGCTTCAGTTGCCAAACTGCCTGCACCGCCCGCGATCTCTTCTGTAGCTACGGCAATCTCCGAAGCAGACACAGCCGTTTTCTTGGATGCACTGCTCAGCTCAGAGGCCGTATCCAATACTTCCTGCGCAGAACGATTGGTTTGTTCAACCAGCTTAGTGATCTGCTCCATCATCAGATTGAAGGCGGTCGAGAGCTGACCAATTTCATCCTGGGAGCTATATGGTGTACGAACTTTAAGATTACCTTTTGCACCTTCCTGCATCAGGTCTTTCAATTTGCCAAGTGGACGAGCGATCATACGCACCATCCAGATCCCGATCAATACTGCAATCCCCGCATCAATCAGCGCCATCCACAGGGTCAGAGTCAGAATGCCTTTTGCGTCCTGAACCAAAACAGAGGTAGGTATCATACCAACCAGTTTCCAATTGGATGTATCCATCGTACTGTATACAGCCAGCATTTCCGTAGATTTGCCATCTACCGAATACTCCGTATTCGTACTACCTGCTGGTTCGGTCAACTCTTTGACAAATGCAAGCTCTGTTTCTTGTCCTGTACGATCCGAGATGGAGGATGCAACCACTTTATTATCCGGAGCAATTAATTGAAGAATAGCTCCTGGCCCAAGATCAAGCGATTTCAATTGTTCCTCCAAAACTTCCAGTTTCAGTTCAATAACCAGAACATACGACTGAGTCGTCCCCTGCAAGTTTTTCATGGAACGTGCAATTTTAAACGTTGGCGTTGAGCCACCTTCTTTGACCTCTGTTGGAAGCCAGCGATAACCGCCCGCTTCAATTAACTCACTGTACCATGCTTCCTGGCGAATGCTGCCCATGGATGAACTGTTGCTGCCGGTACCCATAATGGACTTTGTATCGTCCGTAGGTACCAAATAAATCGCTTCCATAGATTTATTTGTAAATGCAACATTGGACAGTTGCTTGTTGATGGAACTTGAGTTCACGAATGTATCATACGCAGTCAAATTCGTATCTGACATTTTTTGTAGCAAGGACTGCATTTCCGGATCAAAGAAAATCTGTGTGGATGTATCGACAAACCTCTCCAAAATGATGTCCATTTTTTGTTTGGTCTGATCAATGGTCTCCTGATTGGCACGCGAGGCATTTTTCTCTATCGTACCTTTGGCCTTCGAATAGGATAATAGACCTAAACTTACTACAAAAATCATAATTCCCGCAAAAAAGATCAAGAACAGTTTAACCCCTACGGATTTAACCGGATTTGCCTTCTTAATCTGTTGGAAAGAGGAACCTCCAATGTTTTTCCAATCCCGGTTTTTAAATTGTTTCTTTACCCAATCAGTCTTGATCCAGCCCAGGTTGAGCTTACTGCGGTTAATCTTAAACATTTTTTTGCCACTGCCTGTTGTTTTGCTTTTGACTACTTTTTCTTTCTTCACTTTCTGAACCTTCTCAGGATTAACCTGCTCGGCTTTTGTCACTTGCTCCCCACTGTCTTCCTGCTTCTTTTGAACCAATCCCATTCACCTGCCAGTAATTTACTTGTTAGATTTTTCTTTCTCTCCCCTATAAATATGTAGTATTCGACAGCTTTCTTCGTTCCCCTTTCACTTCCCAGAAATATTTTACAACTTTATTCCTATTTTTCTATAAAAAAAAGACCCCCATCTGCCGATAAACGGAGGTCCCCATGTAAATTTCATAACACTATGTTGTTAAATCATAATACAATATTGACACATTATAGGTATTTGAGCCTACTTCTTTTTTCTCATCATATCGAAGTACGAAACCGGTTGATCTACCTTCATTTTAATCAGTTGCAACGGGTGACGAGCAGCATCTAGAACATTGCCTTCTTCATCCTGTATTTCACCGACGACCTGTTTGAAAAAGTGACCACCCGGACCGAAAAATTCGATTTCCTGTCCTGGTTTGAAGTGATTGCGCTGTTGAATGGTTGCCATTCCTGTTTCAGCATCATACCCCATGACCAATCCAGCAAAGTCAAAAGGTACGGCCTTTTCTTCCGGTTCATAGATATGATCTTCATGATCTGGTGTATCATAGAAAAATCCGGTATTCAGCGGGCGATTCGCCGCTTTGTTCATTTCTTCAACCCATTCAGGTTTCAGAACATAATTTTCCGGGTCTGCCATATAGGCGTCAATGGCTTGACGGTATACGTTAACCACAGTTGCCACGTAGTGGATCGATTTCATACGTCCTTCGATCTTGAAACTGTCCACACCCACATCAATCAACTCGGGAATATGTCCAATCATGCACAGATCCTTAGATCCCATGGAGAATGAATTATCCTGTTCCTCGAATAGGGGAAGCTGGTTCTCACCCAGTTTGAATGGTGCAGGTGCCTTCATCTGCATGTCCTCTTCGCTGACCCACACCGTATCTTCTCTCGCATCCTCGAACAGATCATACTTCCAGCGACAAGACTGGCAACAGCCGCCCCGGTTGGAGTCCCGATCCGTAAAATGGTTCGAGAGCACACAACGTCCGGAATACGACGAACACATTGCCCCGTGAATAAAGGCTTCAATTTCGATATCCACATTGGCCTTGATCTCTTCAATCTCTTCGAAGCTAGTCTCACGTCCGAGAACAACTCGCGGGAGTCCTTCATCTTTCCAGAACTTCACGGCTTGCCAGTTGAGTGTGGATTGTTGAGTACTTAGATGTACCTCAAGGCCTGGCACAGCACGAAGGGCTACTTCAATAATAGCCGGATCAGCTACGATGATCGCAGAGATTCCCGCATTATAGAGGTTTTGCAGGTACGTTTCGATACCTTCAACATCCTCATTATGTGCATAGATGTTCGTCGCTACGAACACTTTGGCTCCATACTTTTTGGCAAACTCCACACCTTCACGCATCTCTTCAAAGCTGAAGTTATCCGCGTTGGAACGCAGTCCATAGGCTTGTCCACCGATATATACGGCATCTGCACCGTAATGGATTGCAAATTTCAGTTTTTCCAGATTACCCGCCGGAGCTAGCAGCTCCGGTTTGTCCAGACGGTTACGTTTCCCCGAGAACTTCCGCTGTACCGCCACTGTTTCCATTCTGTTCACCTCGTCTATTAATACACTTGTTCTTTATAGAAAAATCCAAACGACAATTCACGTTCAGGGTCCTGTAACTTCCGCACCTCAGCGAGCCACTCTTCAGAGAACGCATATGCATCAGCATCGGCTATATAACTGTCAATCGCTGTCCGATATGCACGTACAACAGCTTCATTGTAGGTGAGTGATTTTAACATACCTTCTATTTTGAAACTGTGCACGCCCGCCTCCATCAACAGATGAAGATCTTCGAGGATACATATATCCTCTGAGCTCATAATGTGTGTACCGTTAATATCCTCGTAGATCGGGAATTTCTCATCCCGACGTTCAGCCTCGATCAGGAACAATCCCCGCTCTTTCCCCAGATGTCCCTCAACCGGCCGCCCTTGATGAGCCATATAACTTTGCACCAGACTGCGCTTGGAATGATAAATATTCGTCATACCATGCACCTGAACCTGAGCTTCCACTTTCAGAAAAGGGACCATTTCCGTCAACTCGTCCATATTCAACTCACGGGCAAGCACAACACGACTAGCTCCCTTGGTTCCCCAATAGTTGGCCGTCGCATAGTTCGTTGAAGTCATCTCCGCATTCCAGTGCAACTTCACATGTGGCGCGTATTCCTTCATGGTAGCCAGCACGGATGGATCATTAAACTCCACACCATCAATACCGATTCTGCCAAGTGCTTGAACATATTCAGGCAATTCTTTCAACAGTTCGTTGGACATCAGATTAGTCATGGATACATACACACGCGCCTGATGTTTGGCTGCAATGGCAACCACCTCTGCTGTCTCTTCCACGCTAAAGCTGCCTGGAAGACGCATGCCGAATCGATCATCTCCAATGACCAGAGCATCTGCTCCAGCCTGGAGAAGCACTTCTGCCTCTTTCACATTCGCTGCTGTAACGAGCAGTTCATGTTTCTTACTCATATAATCCCCTCCGCTTATTGCGCAGCCTTACTTTTGGCTATATTTTGCTGGTGTTCCTTATACGTTTTGGCAAATAGATGTCCAGACGAGCCATCCTTTTTTGTCACATAGAACAGATACTCCGAAGCTTCCGGATTTAGCGCTGCTTCAATGGACGGAAGACTTGGACTGGCAATTGGACCTGGTGGCAAGCCTTTGTTCAGATACGTATTATAGGGACTTTTCACCTTTAGATCCTTGAAAAATAATCGTTCCTTCGGTCTGTCGAGCAAATATTGAACGGTAGCATCAATCTCCAGCTTCATATCCTGATTGATCCGATTGTAGATTACACCTGCAACCAGAGCACGTTCCTCGTCCACTACAACTTCTTTCTCCACGAGTGACGCGATCGTCAGCAGTTCATGCAGGGAAAGGTTCTTTTCCTGCAGCTTGGCTTCCAAATCAGGAATGGAATTAATCTTGGTCTGGAATTCTTCCAGCATCCGTTGCATCACATCATGCGTGGAACTTCCCTTTTTCAGCTCATACGTCTCCGGGAATAGATACCCTTCCAATACGTAGCGAAGTTCTTCATCCACTGGAATATCTTTGATGATATCTACATCAAAGGCCGAAGGATCATTGGCCAGCTTGATGAATTCATCACGATCTACTACATGCTCATAAGAAAGCTTACCCGCCATTTGCAGAACGTTATAACCCTCCGGAATCGTAAATTTCACCATTTCTTCCGGTACAACTTCGCCACTACTCAGCTTGCTAACAATCTCATCATATGTCACGCCAGGATTCATTGAATATGTACCCGCCATGAAATTAGAACCTAGTTTCTTCCACTTTAAATACCCTTTGAAGGTTAACCCGCTTCGGATAAGGCCTTCTTCTTGAAGCTGATCCGCGATTTTCGAAGTTCCCGATCCGCTCTTAATCTCGAATACGACCGGTTCTGTAGAAGCTTCCACAGGACGCATCATACTCCACACGTAACCGCCTGCGCCTCCGACAAGAACTACAATGATAAGCAGTATGACTACAATTGCTTTCCCTTTCAAAAAAGAAACAACTCCTTTACACAACCAAAAAGAGCGGACTTCTCCGCCCTCCCGGTTTCTTCAATTTGAAGCTGATTTAATCTTCGTCAATGGGGAGTGTACACTCATCATACAGTTCCGAGATGTTCTCCCACTCATCATCATCGTCGATCGTAACTAACTCTGGCATGATCTGGTCTTCACTTCCAGGTGATACCCGCAGAAGTTCAACCTCGTCATAAGGTCGCAACGAACTGCGGAGCACCGCGTACTGCTGACCGTTCACTTCGAACTCAGCCAACAAGTCATACGGTTGTGATTTACCGTTCTCTTCCTCGAGCTCAACATGAGCACCGAATGCCAGACGCAGTGAATCTGTCCATTTCAGGTCTTTGCGGCTATATTCCGTCATTTAGTTCGCTTCCTCTTCATCTTCAGCAAGAAATGTATTAAACGTCTCCTCGACGATATCCCATTCGGCATCATCTTGGATGACGAAAAGTTTAATATCGTCGCCCTCTTCTTCATAACGGAATGCATATACATCCGTTTCGCCATCTTCAGGTTCAACCGGAGCAACCATCATGTACTTGGCCTCCGAACCATCTACTTCAAACTTCATGATGACTTCAAATTCCTCTTCATTACCCTCGTCATCCGCAATGTAAATAATTTCCGCTTCTTCTTCCATACCCAGTTGATCTTCAGCCATTGTTGATCCCCCTCACCTTCTACTATTGGCATCCAAATAATTTTGCAAAATCAAGCTTGCGGCCATTTTATCCACAACCTGCTTGCGTTTTTTCCGACTGACATCCGCTTCGATCAGCGTACGTTCTGCTGCCATGGTTGTCAGCCGTTCATCCCAAAGGTGAACAGGTAAATTCAGTTCATCCCGCAGGCGATCGGCAAACGCAATGCATATCTCACCGCGCGGTCCTACGGTGCCGTTCATGTTTTTGGGAAGTCCGACTACGATCTCACTAATCTCATGCTCACGCACAAGTTCGGCAATCCGAGCGAACTCACCTTCATCACGGCGGCGTTCTAGCACTTCCAATCCCTGGGCAGTCCAACCGAAGGCGTCACTCGCGGCAACTCCGATTCTTCGGTCCCCATAGTCCAAACCTAATATTTTCATCCATGCTCTCCCATCCTGGGGCCTGCTCAGGTCGATTACAAATAATCGCCTTCTCAAGCTTCAGGCTGTCTTCTGTCGGTTCATTTCCCGCTGCCTGCAAGGCTGCAACACAGCGGAAGCGGCGTACATTACCGGTGATTGGCCAGATAGGAACGTACAAGCTCTTCAATCAGCTCATCGCGCTCCTTTTTACGGACCAGACTACGTGCGTTGTTGTGACGAGGAATGTATGCCGGGTCTCCAGAAATCAGATACCCAACAATCTGGTTGATCGGATTATACTCCTTATCGACCAATGCATCATATACCGTGAGAAGAATCTCTTTGGATGATGCTTCCTGTTCGTCACCTTTCACATTAAATTTAACCGTCTTATCCATGGAGTCCATTGATGACACCTCGCTCCTGCATGAACATGGGGACCATGTCCTGCCGAATTGATTTCTGTTTATATAATAACATATTCTGACTGCCACAAGTAAACAAAGGATAAGGCAATTGTGTTTTTTGCTTGTCCTTTACTGGCTTCAGCATATTGCATCATTCGATTCCACACGCTCTCGGGTACAAAAAATAAACGAACAGAACCATTTCGATTTATTTTTTGACGATTGAAAGCCGTTCAATGGATTTATGCATTATGCCCGCTAACCAGCGAAACCGCCAGTTTCAGCGCTTCATCCAGCTTGGTCGCATCCTTACCTCCGGCTTGCGCCATATCTGGACGTCCACCGCCACCGCCGCCGCATACTGCTGCGACTTCTTTGACGATTTTGCCTGCGTGTAATCCTTGTTTTACTTGTTCAGCAGGTACTGCTACAACAAAATTCACTTTGCCGTCCGCTGGAGCACCCAATACGAGTACCGCGTTAGGCAATTTTACTTTCAACTCATCTGCCACTGTACGCAGCGCATCCATGTTCGGAGCATCTACGCGTGCTGCCAGCAATTGTGTATTTCCTGCTTGTACCACTTGATCGGTCAATTGACCCGCTTCCATGGCACTCAGCTTGCTTTGCAGGGATTCAGTCTCTCTGGCTGCTTCTTTCAGTTGTTGGTTCAGACCTTCAATCCGTTTAGGTACATCAGCCACATTTGCTTTGAGCAGTGCTGCTGATTGTTTAAGCAGTTCCAACTGGCTTTCCACATACAGATATGCGCCGCGGCCAGTTACAGCTTCGATCCGGCGTACGCCGGAGCCAATTCCGCTCTCGCTCACCAGTTTGAAGATTCCGATCTCTGAAGTATTATTTACGTGACAGCCGCCACAAAGTTCCAAACTGTAGTCTCCGACTTGAACAACACGTACAATATCTCCATATTTTTCGCCAAACAGGGCCATTGCACCCATTTCTTTGGCTTCATCAATAGCTTTCAGCTCGATGTTCACGTTCAGACGATTCCAGATCTGTTCATTCACCTGACGTTCAATCTCTGTCAACTCTTCCGGCGTAATACTACCGAAGTGAGAGAAGTCAAACCGCAGACGTTGTGGCTCTACGAGCGATCCTGCCTGGTTTACGTGTGTTCCGAGCACATCTTTGAGTGCCTTGTGCAACAAGTGGGTAGCCGTATGGTTTTTGATAATGTCGCCACGTTTCGCTGAGTCTACTTCGGCATTAATCACATCGCCTACACGCAGTTCACCAGACTCCACAGTCACCAGATGTACATGTTGTCCAAGTGGAGCTTTGAACAAACCTTGTACTTTTGCTGTTACACCAGCACCTCGCAGCAAGCCCTGATCACTCACTTGACCGCCACTTTCCGCGTAGAACGGAGTCTTGTCCAGAACAACCTGACACGTCTGTCCTTCGCCTACAGATTCAACAAGGGCGTCACCAGCTACGATGGCTACCACTTTTGCTTCCGTCAACAGGTCAGTATAACCAACAAACTCGCTTTTAACCTCCAGGTCAGCAAGTGGTCCGCCCTGAACTTTCATGCTCTCGTTCTCTTGGCGCCCAGCACGTCCAAGCTCACGTTGTTTCTGCATGGAAGCATCAAAACCTTCACGGTCCACAGTCAGACCATGCTCTGCGGCATAATCTTCTGTCAGGTCAAACGGGAAACCGTACGTATCATACAGTTTGAAAGCTTCAGGACCGCTAATAACGGTGCGTCCTTCGGATTTGGCTGTGCCGCTGATATCAGCCAGAATAGCCAGACCATCTGTTAGTGTTTCGTGGAAACGTTCTTCCTCGGTTTTGATTACTTTGGCGATGAACTCCTGTTTGTCTAATACCTCAGGGTAGTACATGCCCATCACTTCACCAACGGTTGTTGTCAGTTCATACAGGAATGGACGGTCAAGCCCAAGCACTTTTCCATATCGAACTGCACGGCGAAGCAAACGACGGATGACATATCCACGTCCTTCATTACTTGGCAGAACGCCATCACCTACTGCAAAAGCAACCGTACGGATATGATCGGCAATGACTTTCAATGCAACATCAATCTCTACGCTGTCGTTATATTTCACACCCGCAAGAGCAGCTGTTCTTTGAATCATCGGTTGGAACAGGTCTGTGTCGAAGTTGGAATCCACATTTTGCAGAATGGAAGCAAAACGCTCCAAACCTGCACCTGTATCAATGTTTTTGTTAGGAAGCGGTGTGTAGCTGCCGTCCTTGTTATGGTTGAACTGGGAGAATACCAGGTTCCATACTTCCAGGTAACGTTCGTTTTCCCCACCTGGATACATTTCAGGATCACTCATGTCGTTTCCGTAAGCTTCGCCGCGGTCATAGAAGATCTCGGTACAAGGTCCACATGGGCCTTCGCCGATATCCCAGAAGTTTTCATCCAATTTAATGATACGCTCAGCAGGTAGTCCTACTTTTTCGTTCCACAGTTTGAAAGCTTCTTCATCTTCCGGATATACCGTTACGGAAAGACGTTCCGGATCGAAACCGATCCACTCTTTGCTGGTCAAGAATTCCCAAGCCCATGTTACGGTCTCCTCCTTGAAGTAATCTCCAATAGAGAAGTTGCCAAGCATTTCGAAGAACGTATGGTGACGACGTGTTTTACCAACATTCTCGATATCATTGGTACGGATACATTTTTGGGAGTTCGCAAGACGCGGGTTCTCCGGCTTCTCACGTCCGTCAAAATATGGTTTGAGCGGTGCCATACCTGCATTGATCCACAAAAGAGAAGGATCGTTGTGAGGCACGAGCGATGCGCTCGGCTCGATTTTGTGACCTTTACTTGCAAAAAACTCTATCCATTTGGACCGGATTTCACTGGCTTTCATACTGGATGCCCCCATTAAATTATAATAGTCCGTTGCGTATTCGCTCCGGTTGGTCAACATTGTTTTGGTAAAAATAAACACAAAAAACGCCCCTGAATAATCAGGGACGATGTTATCGCGGTACCACCCTGGTTATTGCTGTTCATCCCTTGCTGCCCGGACAAACAAACAATCTCCTCGTTCATGCGAAATAACGGTCGCTCCCGGCAGGGTTGTCCTGCACTCCGAAATTAGCTTTCCGCCGCTTCATCTTTCAAGACTCTTCCAGCCATCAATTCAGGCTCACCCTGATCCGATGAAGTCTATTCTCTGAGGAAAGGAACCCTCGGCGTACTTTATTTCATCATCGATTTCATGTTCTCAACATACACACTCATTATATCGGTAGCACAAGCGGGTGTCAACGCGACCTCGTTGATGTTTTACCCCTGATAATTAGTCGGTCCTTCGTTTGATGTAATAGGCGAAAAAGTGTTGCACAATCACCTTCAGCACGGCAAAAACGGGTACTGCCAAAATTAAACCTACAATGCCTGCCAGTTCACCTCCGACGAGCAGTGCAAATATAATCGAAAGTGGATGCAGATGCAACGTACGTCCCACCACCTGAGGAGAAATAACATTACTCTCCAACACTTGGCACAGTGTGTTCACAATGACAACAAGTAGTACCATTTTAAACGATACGGTTGATGCCATGACCACAGCAGGAGCAGCTCCAAGGAAAGGCCCCAAGTAGGGCACAATGTTAAACACAGCTACAATGCTTGCAAGCAGCAGGGCATACGGCATATCAATGACGATATAACCAATGTAGGCAAAGATACCAACAATGACACAGACAATAAACTGTCCCCGAATGTAGTTCCCCAGTGCAGTATCGATCTCTTTCATCACCGAGACAATCGCTTTCCGACGTGAACGCGGAAGATACGCCACAATGGTGCGCTCAAACACCTCAAAGTCTTTTAACATATAAAAGATCAGAAATGGCACGATAAACACATTGAATAACACATTAATGGTCGCCCCGATATTGTCCATGAGCACAGCAATTCCCTGAGTTAGTCGATCCTCCATCTGAAAAAACCAACTGTTCATGCCTGTTCGCACACTTGGCGGCATTAATTTGTGATCCATATTGTTCATCAGGCTCTGGGCACGCATGGACAGTTCCGGCATATGCTCGTTGAGTTCCCCTAGCTGTTCAATCAATACCGGAATGACATTCATCAGAATGACACCGAGGCAGGTCAGGAAAAAGGCATATATGAGTAGTACCGCAATCGTACGCGGCACCTTGCGCCCTCCCAGCATGCTGACAATCGGATTAAGTACATAGGATATGATAAGGGCTACGATAAAGGGTGCCAGCACTGTTTTCAGGAACGCATATATGTGAAGCAGTAAAGGCCGCAGTAGCCAGATAAAATATAAAATGATCAATCCGAGCAGCAGCCAGATCGCGTAACGGAACAGCTTGTTTTTGGTTAATTGCTCCACTTGCATCTCTCCTTTTGGACTGGCTCTGAGAGTCAGTATATGTAGGAAAGGTAATATTTATTAACACAGCGCAGAAGTGGAAAGGAGTAATCCGAACATTTTTTCTTAAACCCAAAAAAACGCCTCCTTCATCAGAGAAGGAAGCGCATTTTGCAGTACGGGTTAGCATATAATCAACCATACACCAGCCGAACCACTATGTAACCGCATCTATATACATCTGCCAACAATTAGCGACAGCCTCCCATGACAGACATTGTCATGAAACCGCATATAGAGGAAGTTATTCTGCTTATTAAGAAGAAGCGTGAAGATGAGGGAAGTCTTGTGGCAGCTCGTCCCCGAAAAACAGATCATCCAGGGAACTCAGCGTACCGTCTTCTTCCACCTGATATACAGACATTTTCTCACCGTTCACCGTTAATTCAATAAAGCATCCCCAGCAATAAAACTGGTGGGAACCAATTTTCCCGATATCTTTGGAACTACAGTTTGGACATTTCATATTCATTCACCTATCCATTAACAGAATGAATGGCATTTTCCAAGCGTTGTTCACTCAGAGAAGGCACCATAATGGCACTTTCCCCGATGGACATATCGCTTGTACATGGCAGCCATTTGCGGCCCTCGATCAGATCGGACACAAAACCGTCCGTAATTTCAATCCCTATTATTGTATTTCCCAACTCTTGGTCAAAATAAACATCGGAGACACGCCCGAGCAGCAAACCTTCTTCGGTGAGCACGGACATCTCCTTCAATTTAGACCGACCGAGGAGGTACGTGTATTTTATGTCGTCGGCTCCCGTCTTGCGGACAGCCTGTTGATTACGGATCATGACGGCATCTTCGCCGTAGGCAACGATATCTTGCCACTGCACGATTTTGACATGATTGGTAAACAGACCTTTGTTCTCAAGCTCAATGCCTTCGATCTCCCAATCATCATTCACAATGAAATCCTGGATTTTACCGACCTGCTTCCCGTCCTCAACATCAAAAACGGCAAGTCCGATCATTTCCTGAAGCTTCATCGCTGGGTCCCCCTCATCTTCTTATCATTAAATAGGCGCGGCGCTATTGCTAGGTATGCCCAAAGTTGATGAGTGGCAATCAGACGCCGATCATCAAAACCGCTTCTATCCAACCGATGAAATGGAACTTCTTCCCTCCTTCTGTTCCATGTGTAAAGTTCCCCTTAGGGTCTATTACGCAGTCGTCCAAGAATGGTTCCAATTTTTTCGGCGGTTATCATGATTTCTTCCGTAGTATTACCCAATCCCCAGCTAAATCGAATCGCAGAGTGTAAAAATGTTTCAGGCAATTTCATCGCTTTGAGCACATGAGAGACTTCAAGTGAACCGGAAGTGCAGGCAGAACCGCTTGCAACAGCAATTCCTTCCATATCCAGATTCATTAACATCGTCTCTGTGGACACTTCCGGAAAGCTGATATTCAGGATGTTTGGCAGCGTATGCTCCAGGTGTCCATTCACGTGAAAGTGCTCCGTACCCACATGAATTTCAAGCTGTTCCAACAAAAGTTTACGCAATTCCAAATCATGCTGACGATGCACCTCCGTCTGTGCTGATGCAATCTTGAGAGCCTCTGCAAATCCGGTAATACCTGCGATATTTTCCGTACCAGCCCGACGCTGACGCTCTTGCAACCCACCGTGAGCTCTTGCTTCCAGCACAATTCCTCGCCGTACATAGAGTGCACCCACGCCCTGAGGTCCGTTGATTTTATGCGCAGAGAAGCTGATCAGATCCACAGGCAGTTCCTTACAGGAAATATTCTGGCTGCCCAGAGCCTGAACCGCATCGGTATGGAAAAGGATATTATGCTGACGTGCAAGCTCACCCACCTCACGGATCGGCTGAATCGTGCCTACTTCATTGTTGGCATACATCATGGTAATCAGCACCGTATCCGGCCGAATGGCCTCTTGCAACTCATCCAGATTTATTCGTCCATGACGATCCACAGATAGATAGGTTACTTCATAACCTTGCCGCTCCAATTCCTGACACGTATGCAAGACAGCATGGTGCTCAATTGCGGTTGTAATGACGTGTTTCCCCTTATCCTGCCTGGATGAGACTGCTCCAAAGATTGCCAGATTGTCGCTCTCCGTGCCACCTCCGGTGAATACCAATTCGTCCGGGAGACAGCCCAAAGACGCCGCAATGACATCCCTTGCTCCGCTGACAGTCCGTTTGGCCTCACGCCCAAAGGCATGGATACTTGATGCATTGCCAAATTGTCCTGTCATGACGTTCATCATCGCTTCTGCGACTTGTGGATGCATAGGTGTCGATGCGGCGTGATCCAAATAAATTCGTTTCATTTATCTTCACCCCGTTTTATGTTAAATTATCTTATTTTTCTGTTATGGCATGGATAAAGCCCCCAAATGGGGGCTCAAGTATGTTACCATGTCATGCTCATCGCAGTCATTGTTAAATGTAGAACATCTATTTAATGTAACCTACAAGCTTCTAGTTTAATCTATATAATGCTATACAGCAAGCAGGTTTTCGGGATTTTATATCTACTTATATCTACAAGCAAAAACAAGCATCTACAACTCATTTTGTGGGTAAAATGAGGGTAGAAAAAAAGAGCTAAGGAATCCCATTCGATGGACTCTTCAGCTCTTTTTTTTTGCAATTCAAATTGCGAATATGTACTCGGCTTTTGGTGAAGTCACTTTTACAGTGACGGGTGAGTCTATTTCATGAACCTCAATTACAATCTTCGCTAACTCCTCCGCGGCATTTCTGTCTAGTGCTTGCTTAATCTCAATTTGATGAGTCTGCATTTTGCACATCCTTTACTGTCATGTTTACCCTTTGAGTCACAGAATGCTATAATCAAGGCATCTTAGTTACTCTGGAGGTTAATAAGTGAATGTCTCCCGCGGGAGGTGTTTACTCGGAGATTTCATCCAAGCAAGAGGTTGGACACAAGCGCAATACGCGGACAAGGTTAACAGACATCCGAGGGTAATATCTCACTTCTGCCAGGATGAGCGAGTGATGTTACCTGAAGATCTAGTCGCCGCATCTATCGTGTTTCAATGCGCCATGAACGACTTCTATGAATGGGATATAGAACTTGATATCGAAGAGTAAACGGCGGTTGTTTCTCCGCCCTCCCCTGGAGGTTTCAGAGCAAATTGCTCTGAAATGTTGTTATGTAAATAATACCTTTTTCCTATGACATTCGGTGTCGCATTGTGTCGAACGTCCCGAAGGTAAAACTTTACATCTATTAGCTTCTGCAAACGATGAATTAACTTTACACGGAAGATATACTTCACATTATACACGGAACATACGTTCTTGTTAATGCGTATTATATTGTCGAATATTATCTATATATTATCGTTTATCTGTTTTAACGAAGTAGCTTTAACGGATGTTTTTGGTATGATTTAAGTAATCACCCTAAGAGAAGGTATGCAAATGAATCTATTTAGAATGGAAGTTATGGCGAATGGGTTCTCCCTTCACGTCTTCTATAGTGAGACTGAGGAAAGAGGGCTCAAACAATGCAAGGAGTATGCAGCCGCATTTCAGCGGAAGGTTAACAATATGGAACTCAAAGTCATCATTCAGAAGAGGGACAAGCAGGAGAACAGATGGCATTACAAGGGTGTGCCATTCGAGTATTATAAAACACTTACGAAAAAGCCCTTGAAGCAAAAAGAGAAAAACCCACCGGAATGAGCTGGTGGGTTCAAATTTTTCACGTAAAAAAGCCCTACCTATGAATAAGGTAGAGCTTTTTTTTAAGCTTTGACGTGTTGCTTTCTGTCATTCACTTCGTAAGAAAACCGATCTCTAATCGCTTCGTTAATCGGTCTAGTGGTGTCCTTAAACCCTAAATGGTTTTTTATGAATTTAAAATCGTAATTTTCCAGCAAATCAATAAATGCTGAATTAATAAATGAAGATGAGACGCTGTCCAATCCTTGAAACGAAACAATAACCTTTTCATTCACTTCAAAATTCTGGAGTAGTTGAGTGCGGATTTGGTCGCCATCTGCATTGGAGTAACATTGATCGACATGGTCAGTAACTTTTAATAATCGTCCCATGAAAAATCCTCCTCTACAATGTTATCAATAGTGTCTGTTCTGAATTCAATTTCAATTAGTGTGCCAGGATAAAAACCAGAAGTTTTTTCTACACTAATATCGATCTCTCCATCAGTGTTTGTAGCACTAAGTATACCATGGTTGGAATGGATGTAAACCTTCCCTTGGTTATTTTTTACCACATTGCGTAACAAGAAATGCAAACCAGCACCTCTGTTTTTGGGTGTCGACTTGCTTGAAAAACCATGTTGTACAGCCAATCGCAAAGCTTCAGCATCGTCAGCACTCGGTGATATACGTTGTATTGCTGTTGGAATCCCCACTCCGAAATCCGAAATCGATACTGTAACAATATGTTTTTTCGGATACTGTTGAATAAAAACGCAGCCCATATGTTCTAAAGAATGGTCAGTAATATTATTGAAGACTTCACTCATCGCGGCTTTTAACTCACTTAACGATTCGGTAGTTAGACTAAGTTTTCCCGCTAACCAATAAATTACCCTATCTAGATATTGGTAACTTCTTTCGTATGTGACTTGGGCTAATGGTAAAGTTGTTGGTCGTAACTCAGCTTTGTCGTCTAGTGTTTTTTTCAAGTATCTTTTGAAAAACATTGAATCGTCTAAAAATGCCATTGGGCAATTCCTTTGAAATCTTTTAGGCTTTCGATATGTAACGGTAACCTTCCTTCCTTGTTTATTTAATCGCTCAATGAGATTACTGAGTACAGTTACACCCACAGGTCTGATGAATTTAAGTTCCGTGAAGTCGAAATCAAATTCATCATCCCGCGGGCGCATATCATTGTCTAAAACCTTCTCCACGAATCCATACATTGTTTCTCGTGTGAACTCTCTGGGTAAAAATACCTTCATTACTTCACCTCGCAAGACATAATTAGGTATATACTACCACAATTTATAATTGTTTGGCATCTAATTATATCTTACGGATCATTTCACCAAAAGTTAATCATTTAACTCAATTTGTTTCAGGCGTTTGTCCAAATCGGTAACATTACCATTTGTTGTGGTGAGTAAGGCCAGGATATTTTTCCTGAGCCGATTAATGACTGCTGCTGTTTCTTCCCTCGTGATCGGCGCACCTGGACGTGTCCCGTCAAAATAACCATTGGCTGTCACCTCTGCCCATGCCGATTCTGCCCACTTGCTGGCCACGTTAATGTCTTTCTCCTGTGTCACTGGCTTGTCCTCCTTAACTGGTTCACTCTTCTTTGAATACTTAGCTTTCAGTTCGGCTACTGTCCCGTCAAACTCATTCAGATCCACAGCACCGTTGATCCCGTCAACCTTACGATTACCCCGTGGCAAATATCCACCAGCCGCCCCATCGCTGTACTGCCAGAAATCCCAACGCGTCCAACCGGAAGCATCAGCAGGCGTTTGATTACTGTAACGTGCAATCCACAATGGGTACCCGTTCAGACCGCTGAAATTGCCGATGAATGCCGGATAAGTGTATACCAATGGCTTGACCCCTGTAAGCCTGTGAACCTCTTCCAGAAACGTCTTGGCTACAGCCGTAATCGTTGCTTTGCTGAAGCCCTTTTTGTTTGATTCATAGTCCATAACAGGTGGCAAATCAAACATACCAATCCCACCAGCATCCTGAATGGCCCTGTAAAAATTCTGAGCTTCTGCCTTTGCGGCATCCACACTGCCGGCAGAGTCATCTACATAATGGTATGCACCGATCAGCAGGCCAGCCGCCTTGGCATCTCTGACAAACTGCAGAAACTTTGAGGACCGGAAGGACTTTCCCTGTGTGGCCTTGATAAACACAAAGGAAATCCCATCCGCTGCCACCTTTTTGAAATCGATATTGCCGTTGTGATGGGATACATCAATCCCCTGAGCATTCCCCTGTTTACGTGCTTGCATCTGTACCAGCTCCCTTTTTCGTCTGCTTCACCAACTGATTCCCGTAAACCGCCACAGCGCCCACTAGAACGCCCTGTACCACGCTCTCCACGCTCAGGCCAAGCATCAGGATAGAAAATACAATTGCTACACCGGAAACGATATAAACTATGGTCCAATCCTGTACCTTTGGCGTTTTCTTGAGAACGTACCCGATCACCCAGCAGGCTGCCAATACGATTAGCAGCCTACCATCAATCAACCCTTGAATAATGTCCCATTCCACACTACATTCCCCCTAACTTAATCCCGGCCCATACAGCCGCGATAAGAAGTCCAGTCAATCCAGTTAATGCCGCACCATACACGGTACGCTTTAGCCACTTTTGATCCTCGTCATGTTTATTTAAACGCGTCAGCGCATCGGCCGCATTGCGCTTGGCTTCATGAGCCACATCTGTTGTCTTCTTCAATTCAGCTTCAAGCTCAATAATCCGAAGAGTCATTTGTTGGGCCGCCTGTAGGGCTTCTTTGGAAATCTCTCTGACCTCAGCCAAGCCTGGAGCCAAAGCAGCCAAAGGCTTTAAGGCTTCCTCGATCCGTGCCAGTTGAACCTTCAAATCCACAATCGTATTCACATCCTGCACCTGCATAGCCGTCACACCTCCTGGATTAGAATCCATCTGATTTCCCCCTTCTCTATGAAAAAACACGCCCAGGAGTTGAGCGTGTTGGTCTATTTTTGGAGCTTCATGGCCTCTCTCGAAATCTCATTTCTCTGGGCAAGCAACGGCTCAATCTGGTCTCGTTTCTGTTTAGCCGATAAACTTGCATCGCCCTCTATCGTACGGATCTGTTTATTGATCTTGCTCATTTTCTCAGTTGCCCGATCCAGCACCTTCAGCTCAAGTGCTTTGGACTTGTCAAACGGAACCCCATTTAATTTTGCTGAATCCTTCTCGTTGGACAGCTCCGTCTTGCGGGTATACAGCTTGTCGGTTCCCTTCGTTGATTGCAGCGGATCCACAAGAAAGGCTTTCAGGAATGGACGCTGTTCCAAACGCTTTTCCGGACTCGCAGGCCGATCTACTGCACCTACACCTTTCAGAATAGAGTCCATTGCCGACGTGGCGTAGGTACCAAGTCCGGCCGTCAGACCCTGAATGGTGTTATCCATGATCCGTGGCGAGCTGAAGTTCTTCAGCATTCCCTTTTCGCCTGTCGCTTTGGACATAATACCAGCCAGAAGCTTGGCCACCTCTGTCGTCCGAGTTGGATCGTATTGATCCTTATACTCCAGTCCCTGTTCACGCTGCGGGATGATGGAGCCTTCACGGAAAAACGAGTAATTGGACATGCCCTCAATAAATGGCCATAATCCGGTGATCTGCACCGGCACTGCAGCATCGCTCATGGTACGTCGCATGAAACCGTCGAAAGCGTCGGGATCCTTATCCAGGACAAACTGTGCAGCTCGTTCCGGAAGATTGGCGAAGATCGGCGCAATATCAAAAGGCTTCGGGATCCGGGCCACCATGTCAGTACCAGGGATCGCCATCAGCCAAAAGGTATCGCGCATCCAGTCCGGAGCATCGGATATGGTCTGTTTCTGCGTCTCGTTAGCATACTGCCTGTTGGCCGCAATAATTGCCAGCGTGGGCAGCGTAGTTGCCGCGAACATACGAGTTGTTGTGCCTACAGGATTCTCCTTGATTGACCGGATGAGCTTGCTCTTACCCTGGATGTTGGCATTGAGGAACGCGATGATCTTGTTAGCCTGGCGTACACTTGATCCCGCACGGGCAAAGTCCATTAGATCCCGTGAGCGATAAGCTGCCTCCTGTTTACTGACGCCTGAACGCAATGCCGCCCGATACTCACCTACTTTGGTAGCTGACTCGGTGGTATCTGTAATGGCACGAAGCATATTGATAAACGCTTTGCCTGTAATGACGTTAACAAATTTCTTGCCTGGCTTCTCGCGTAGGACACTCTCCAATGCTTTTTTATGAACCTCGCGATCCATCGAAAGCACGTTACCATAGGAACCCAACTCATTAATCCATTCCTTGTATAGGGGGCCCTTCTTAATACTTTGGATAAGACCGACGGTAAAGTCTGTAATAGGGTTGAATCCACTATTACTGGTCACGTATGCCTGCAAGACATCTCGCATCGGGTTACGCAACGAAAACTCAGGTGTCAGAGTTGCGCCGGCACGAAGCAGGGATGCAGGCTTGGACAAGATATTAATGATCATATTGGATGATTCCTGGTCCAGATTAAGCATGGAGCGGTACACTTCCGGTTCCACTTCATACTTGACGTTTTCCCCGTTCACCCGGACATTGACCACGTTCTTCCGGCCCACTTGCTCGTCCGGACCAAGCTGACGAATGAAATTCTCCTCAACATCGATATCAGCCAGGCGTTTCAGCTGCGTGGCCACTTTATTCCGCTCAGCTGCGTTCGTGGACTGGAAGATATTCCGCACCATATTAATCAGCGGGTCATCCACCTTACGTTCCGATCCCTTCAGGGTCTTGATCGGACTGGCCACATTGGCGAGTGCCTGGGAGACACTACCTCCAAACCCTTCTGCAGAGTCTTCAAACGCGCGGAACATCGGGATATAGTTCTGCCACCGATCAGCGAGCACATCGGATAGCTCCTGACTGACTACGCCGTTATCCACCAGCTCTTTCATCATATCGCGGTTGAGCTGAACCAACCCCTGCCGAGCTGCTTCGAGTTCGGTGTTCTCATACTTCCGGATTACTGCTGCGATCTCGGCGTTCGTAAAACCAGATTTAATGCCTGCCGCGTTAATATCCCTGGCGTGCACAGCCACAGCATAATTCCCCAGCTCATCCGCTGAATAACCGGCATCTTCGATCTGATTGATCAGTGGAGCCAAACGCTCCTTCACCACCTGATTCGCTTTCTCCGGCGTGCCCTTAAAGAGTCGGGCCATCTTATATATGCTGTTCTCAGCGCTGTTCACCTTGCCTGTGACCCGCTTTTCCAAACCCTCAAGCGCTGCATCTTCATCAACGAACTGCGTCCGTACACGCTCCCACTTCTTTTCAAATGAGGTTGTTGATTTTTTAACGCTACCTCTGCGAACTTTGCCGGCAAACGTTTCAGCTGTACCTGCGCCGCTCTCGTTGAAAGCTTTAGCAGCCTGGCCCTCTTTCGTGGCAAGTCGTTCCTGCTTCCGCAGCTCTTCTTTGGCCATCCGATATACTTTCTCGGCGCTCGGCCTGAACTGTTCCCCAAGCTCCTGAACCATTTCCTCGGTCCAGTCCGAAAACTTGATAGTCCCTTTACCCAGCTTGGCGGCTCCGATAATCGCATAGTCGCCCCACTCTGGTAATGGGTTGGAATTGAGATTGCCCCGGCGCTTGGCAATCCGATCACGTGCAGCCTGTTCAGCAGAGTCCAGGAAGTCATACACCCGATCGCGGGCACGTGATTTCTGAACGACATCCACAACCTCCGCAGCTTCCTGTTCCACACGAGTAGAGAGCCGCGGCGCTTGCTCAGCAGCCTGGACCGATCTACCGGGGCGACTTAATAGGAAATCGTCCGATGCCGGTTTAGGTGTCGATGGCACAGACTGTTCTGATTGATACTTCCGAACAGCTTCTGTACGTGGAATAGCCACCGATGGGTTAGGACTGATATTCGTGGCTGTGTCCACCTGATTCAATGGCTGTTGCTGCGGTGTCGCTCCATCTGGAATATCTGTTTGTTGTCGCAATACTGGAGTCGGTGAAATGTCCGTTTGTGCCGGCACTGTTTCAGGCAATCTTTGACCAGGACTGGCAGACGGATTGGCCATATCTGCACCTTGGCTGACTGCTGGAGGAAGAGTGTCTGGTAGAGCTGCCCCTGCTCCCTTGGACTTGGCCAGTAATGAACGTATCCCTGCACCAGCTCCGGCAATCAACAAGTCACCACCTGCCCCTAAGCCTGCGCCCAATGCCGCACTCTTGAGAACATCACTGTTACTATGTTGGCCTTGGATCAGTCCCATACTGGTATTACTGATCGCACCTGTAGTAGCCCCGCGAATGGCCGTCTCTGCCACTTTGCCCGCTGTTGTGGGACTCAAACGTGGCAGGACTTTATTGATCCCTCCACCGACTAAATTCGTCAGACTATTACCGGCACGAGTAGCCATCAATCCATTAGCAGCACGCCAGGGTGCGGTGATCAAATTGCCACCGGCAGATGGGTTAAATCCTGCACTGAGGATACCACCGCCGATACCTACGATATCAGCCACTCTATCCGCTGAAGCATTGCCTGTAGATCCAGGAGCCATGGACGGACCGCCAAGAAGCATGCCGCCCCCTGTACCGACTGCACGCGTCACAAAACCGCCCACGGGGTTACCATAGGTCAGATCATTCATTAAATTGGAAAATGGAGAAACAAAATCAGCAAATTTACTTTTGGCTGCACTGTCAGCTATCTTCTGCTTGTTAATCTCGTACTGGCTCGGCTGAGGTGGAATTGGCGTTGGATTGACGCCTGTCGCTTGCTGGTATGCCTGGATTGCTTGTGGATCCCCCGCCAGCGATCTTCCCAAGGTGGAATTCATATAAATGTCCGAACCAGGTTGAGTGAGTGCAGGCGGCAAGGCTGACTGCAGGTCTCTCATTGATGGCTGACTGGCGATATAACGCTGTACCGCCTGAGTCCTCGGGTTGATCTGCGCATTCGGCTGCTGGAGACTAAGCGTCCCATTCAAAGCGGACTCCCGGATCTCCATGGCCTTTTGCCTTTGATCGGCTGAAAACTGTTCTAGCCTTGTCGCCATACCTCTTCCTCCTTAATACCATTTTTTCTTATCCCAATGCTGCAGGGCTTTAACTGGATCTCCATAACGATTCTCAATATATTTGATACCGGCAATAGCTTGTTGGTATGGATCGTTCCAGTTTACTGAACTGCCGCCATAATTCTTCCTGGTCATGTCCAAGAACTGAAATAACCCGGCTGCAGAAGATTTGGGATTCTTCGCATTCGGGTTAAAACTAGATTCACGCGCAACCAGCTCCAGGGTAGGTTGTAACCAACTATCCGGTTTGCCCGCGGCTTTGAGCGCACTACTCACTGCACTGCTGGCTGTGGAGTAATTATTGGGATTCGCTTTTGCATCTTTCACTGCCTTGTAATAGTTATTATACGAGAGCGCCCCACCAGTCCCGTTGGCCGTGGGGCTGGCTACTTTCCCGCAGTATTCGCTCCGGTTGGCGTCGGTGTCGTGATGTACTTCTTGTCGAAGTCCTGAATGTCTTTTTGGGTTAAGCCCATAGAGAGCAACACTTGATCATCCTGCCCTACTGGTAGGCCATAGCCCGTAACCTGCATATATATTTGCTCTTTTGTTTTCGAATCGGTTGGTGGCGTGAATTTCCCGTCTCCATCAACAAATTGTGATTGCAAGGCACCCAGTACCTGACCAGGCGTCATCCCGTTGTACTCAGCTGCAGGTGCGTTTTGTAGACCGAGCCAAGCACGACTGTTCTCGTCCTGACTGATTGCCGTCATAGCATTGCGGTAAGCATTTTCATCCTGACGTTTTAACTCATCCATTGCGTAGTTCATGCCGAATTGATCTGCGTTTTGTTGGAACTGCGCTCCCCATTGGCTATCTGCCACGGCATCACGTGCTTTGGCGTATGCGAATTGTTCTGCGCGGAATTGATTATCGATCCCCACCTGCTGCTGGTTAAACGCTTGATTCTGTCCAGCGAGGGTAGGCTGGCCATTCGGGTTCGTTGCCTGACGTACCAGACCACCCCAATCGGATTGCGGTGTGATCAACTTGCCGGACGCATCCATATACATTCCTGCTGCTTGCAAGTTCGCCTGTTTGTTGCCCAGATCAATCTGTTGACCTGCCAATGTCCGAATACCTGGATTCACCTTCGCCATTTCTGAACGACTAACGTTAGCTCCATATTGACTCGCATCGATCCCCATCGAAGTCAGCTGGTTACGAATAAAGTCTGCCTGCTTGCTGAGCGCGGATCGATCCTCTGCAGAGATTCCTTTTGTCTCGGCTTGTTGCTTCAGACTGAGCAAATTGTTAATAGCGTCCTTGGCTGCGGTCGGAAGGTAGTTGCCGGTGACCTGCGCTTCGGTCAGCGGATTCTGGAAGTACTCCTGATTCTGCAGGCCGTAGAGGTTGCCAAGATTCCCGATCGCATCCTGACCAACACCATAGTTCATCTGCTGAACCTGCAGGTCTCGGGTGGCATCATCACTGTAACGCTGATATGCCTGCTGCATGAGAGCTGGAACCAGGTTATTGGCGATACTCTCCATGGCCCCTGTGCCGATCTGGTTGGCCACCGTTTCACTCCAAGACGATTTACCCTGTCCCGTTGCACGTAAGCCGGCATTCGTATCTGCTTGTTGCGTGGCCACATTCCGTTTAGCTTCTGCCAGTTGAGCCTGATACGCTGGATCGGTTGTCTGATCGTACGAAAAAGCATCCGGTTTCGTGAACTGGAATCCGGACTGATTATTGATGAAGTTATCGATTCGGCCAAGCGTTGCCTCTGTACGGCTACCTGGTATTGCAAAGTTGTTCTGTGCTGCAGGTGCCGCCTGTACATTAGAAGCAGCTGGAGCCATTGGAGCCTGATAGCCCAGATTCGTATTCAGATACTTGGTCTGCGCAGAAATATCCAAGCCCTGGTTCTGCCGGTTCGTGATTGTGGCCAGAGTTCGAGCAATCTCGCTTTGACGGTAGGCATCATCGTTTTTAATCTGAGCCTGGTTACTCACAATGCCTTGACGCCCAGGCACATTAGCTGAAGCGTAGTTAATTCCCCCGTTGCCAAGCGTTGGCGAATTGGCTGCACCTGTTACTGTAGGCGTTTTGTTCGCAGCAGCCACACCCATCGCAGTTGGAATAGGGTCCTTCTTCTTAGTAACGACAGTACCCGTTGTTTCGTAAGCCATAGCGCACCTCCTTTTGGGCATAGAAAAAAGCACCCATATGGGTGCTCTCAGGTTAATCCTTGATTAATTTGTGAAATAGAGAGATGAAGTCCTCGTGTTCACCATCATGTGAAGGTAATCGGTTACGAAGCAGTTTAAGTAGTTCCTGCTCACTTATCCCCAGTAACTTTGACAGACTCTCTTGAGTCACATTGAAGCAAGTCTTTTGCATGTTTCCCCCTCAAATGCGGGGTGTTGCATAGCAGATGTATATGCTATACTATCGTTGACTATAGTCAATGCTGAATAATGTACTGCGTTACATTTATGTTGAAGAACTAGATGTAACGGACACAACCCGCAACACCCCTTAGATTTTGTGTCACCTACCTACCGCCAAGTTGATAAGGTGACGACCTGCTGAGCTGCTAATTTAGCGGCTCTTTTTATTTCTTCATATTCCCTTGCAAAATATTCCCTCCTCTCGCTTAATCCAATGTAGCAAAAAGACTGGATTCACTCAACAGATTGTCAATGCGGGAAAATGGTGTGTAATACTAACACTTTGACCATTCTCGTCTCCTCAAACACTACTCTAGCATAGGTTTTATTAATCGAGTAATGAAACAGTGGCAATAAAACTTTTTTTTAATAATTCTCGAATATCGTCACATTTTGTTCACATTCAACTTAATTGACATCGTAAATTCGCTTCAGACGGAAATCAGCAAAATAAAAAGACCCTCGAACGAGAGCCTTCCAGATGCATTAATCGTTGCTCAATTTCTCAACCCACGTACCGGTTCTCGCGTTATAAATCGTCATCTCTCCGGTAAATCTGTTTTCCTTAATCGGATACTTTGTCCCACCTGCAGTTATAAATTCAAGATATCTATACGGTGTCGGATAAATTAGCAAACTAAACGCAACAAGAATTATCAGAGCCCCTATGAAAGTCGCTGTCAAACGTTTCACTTCTATTTCTCCAACTCAGCCAGCTGGGATTCAAGATCAAGAAGCAAATCTTCTTGTTCGATTAAGTTTGCTTCACGCATTTTAAGGAAATTTTCCTCGCCAGTGCTATCTTTTGATGGATCATTAATTATAGATTTACTAGCATCTATGAGTTTGTTAGTGTCAGCAATTCGCTGTTTTACATCCACAATTCGTTGCTTCAACTTTCCTACTTGTTCTTCCACACTTTGCCCCTTTCCAGGACCTGTCACAGTCGCGGATGACTTCTCGTCCAAGATAATCTTCTTGTTCTGCATGCTCACGTCATAGCCCGCAGCTTCACCGATCACACGAACTGGCGCATAGCTTTTTCCATCAACGATAATTGCAGTATCCAAAGCCTGGCCATTCAGTTCAACGACTGCTTCTCCCTGAATCTTTTTACCTATTAAAGATTGAATATCATCTGCGAAGGCTGAAGCGGAAAGGACGAATACGGCACCAGCAAGGAATCCAGCAACATACTTTTTCATTTCGAATCTCCCTTATACCATTTTCCACCAATATACCACAGCTTCCGCAGTTAGATATCCAAATTGCTCCAAATTGTATCAGCCTTCTTCTAAAGCTTCGATACGGTCAAAGATTTCACGCAGCTCATCACCTAACGTTCGACCAGGGTTGTCAGCATAAAGTCTATCCCAGTTTGAAAAACTCATTTGAGCCGCATTTACAAAAATGGTCCCTGCAGCCTGCAAGCCTAATGCCGAATCACTTTCAAAGATGGGATAGCCTATGAGGTTATGAATCCTCCCGCGCGGAGTACCTGCTACTGTGAAGCGTAAAGCAGGAGATCCTCCGTAGTCAGGCTCTATGACAACGTGGTTGTTGGCATCGCGAAATGCCCCGAACACATTCCCTGTAGCGCTCATCTCACAACGAGGGTACGCATTACGCCGGGTAGCGATATAGGAGCCGTAAATCTCAATTGACTCGATTAGACCTGCAACAATGTGCCCCAGGTTCGCACTGATCGCGGATAGCTCGCCTACGGTGATCTTCTCGGCCGTAACGGCACCAGCTGTAATCTTGTCCGTTGTGACAGCGCCGGCAATCAATTTATCTGTCGTAATCGCTTCAGCCTTAATGTTACGGGCTTCGATGCCATCCGCGCGAATGTTCTTCACATCCAGGGTACCGTTAATCATAAAGTCGATATCCTGCAGGCTACGTGCAATTTTATTGATGTTGTCTTTCAGGTACGCGTTCACTTCCCCAAAATCATTAAACGTAGGTGGATTCCGGAATGAAGGCGCTACGTCTTGAATCCCCACGGTATCCCTCCTTAATAGAGCGGCAGCTGCCGCACCTGTCTTGTAATCTCATGAAGCCGGATCCAGCCGGTACCCTCCAGTTTTATCCGGACGGTATTCTCCAGGGCAAACTTCCGGACTGGGATGATAATCCGCTGAGCTACTGAAGAAGATGCCATAATGGTATTCACCAGATCCCAACTCTCTCCGGATGCTTGACTGGACAAGCTAATTCTCAGCACACTACCCGTGGCCATCTCTGCGACAATCCACATCTTCAGCCAGCGCTGTTTTTGTGCGATGGATCCATTGGTGAATGGCTTGGTCACGGCTTTCCAGGCAATCGGATTTGAGCTATCCACCGTCCCACCTAATTTGAGTACCTGACCGGAAGCGGTACCGAAGTACAGATCTTGGCCAATCGCTGCATAGCATGTAGGCGTTGGTAATAGCCAGCGTGTCCATGTGCCAATTCGCGGATCATAGACCAGGGTCTCTCCGCCTTGTGTGCTGAACAGAAGCAGTAAGCCATCGGAACCTGCTGCACTGGCGCTACTAACATTGCTATAAAACGTCCTGATCAGTTCGCTAAAGCCTTTGTCCGGAAGTGCCGCAGCCGAGTATTCATAGATCCCCGACTTATGCATAAAACGCAAAGAGCCTTCACGAGCAGCGACAGAATTGTTATTGGCCACGCCCTCGTCATCGGTGACCACTCGGCTGTTAAAGTCTGAGGGCTGTCCACCCATTAGCAAATGAATGGAAGACGGCATCCCGATCGTCAGCCGGTACAGGCTGCCTGATAACATGTTGATGTCCTCACCGTGGGACGATTCAATTGTTTTACGGTAGCTGTCCTGCTGATTGCCGGCAAACTGATTCCAGGTCTGCGGTTGGTCCAGTGCAGAGGACCACAGCTCATTCCCTACAGCGCACCAGAGCCTGTTCTGATACGTGGTGATGTATTTACCGTTTGAAGGTGCTCCGCTCAGTACAGACACACTGGAGCCGTTATATCGGCGCATGGAATCAACGCCATTGCATCCGATCAGATTCACGTCCCCCAGGTTCCCATCAAAGTTGGTGAAGGACCACTCTGCAGATGTATTCAGGCCGCTGGCGAGTGTGGTCCAGGCATTGCCGATTAACCGGCGCCAGGTACCATCGTTGAACACTGCATGCAACTCACGGCCTTTCCATACACCCATGCCTAGAACTCGACTACCAAACGTTCCCTGAATGGTGTACCCAGGACGGGTAGACAGCGCAGGGTAATCATCCGTAGACATGTTCTGCAGCTCCGTGAAGTAGCTGTCCTCAATAGAATATGGATCGTAGGTGTTCAGCCCCCGGAACTCACGAATCGGAATAGGCTGCATCATGCCCTCGATGGGCTGGCTCTGCGTCGATTTATACTGAACCGGCCTCATTGCCCTGCACCTGCCTGATAGTTCTGAGCAGCCACATTCCATGCAGCCTTGTACTGGCTTTCGTAATTCGATGCCTTGGTCATGTCGTCCTGACTATTGGCCAACATCGATGCCAGACCAGGGATGAACGTCCAGTGGTATTCCTCTGGAGCATCCGGCGGAACCGTAAGCATTGTAGATAAGAACTGGCTAGTGGCCACTCTTCGATAACGTAACACACCTTTTAGGCTACTGTATGGCGCAGGGAACAATGATAGCGTTCTGGTGTCATCAGAGAACGTATAGGCGTTCTGCGCAGGCGTCACGTCGTCCCGAACCAGACTCTTGTAAGTGAACATTCCCACCATCACGAGATCAATATTTTTCTGACTGATTTCAGACAGCAGTACGTAGTCAGATTGCCCGGATACACATTCGAAAGTGGTAATCTTGGGAATCTTCACTACATTGAAAAAATCTTGATTTAAAGCGTTCAGCCATACTACTTTATCCGCAATCGGTACGTCATTCGGCACAAGCATGTCCGCTTCGGAAATAATTATGTTTAAGTTCATGGGCTACACCTCTATTCTACAAGGCCGATGGTGTCCGTATATTCTTCCTCTGTGATAAATCCGTTGTCTCTTGCTTTATCAATTTCCGTCTTGGTATATGTTACAGAAGCGTATTCCTTTACAGGCGTTTCATAGGCAGCCATAATCTCCGGGAACCGCTTGGTTCCATGACGAAAAATCGCCGTCGAGTAAGCAATCTTTAGTGAATTAATAATCGTGGCCATGTCGTTTCCTCCTTATGAGCTGGTTGCAATCGTTTCCCAGATATCGATGATCGCAAGGTTTAGGCTAGCCGCTTCTGCTTCTGTAGCAGAAACACGTTGCTCCAATTCAGTTAACCCTTCAACTGGCGTACCTTGCTCAGAATCAGATTTCAAAGATTCGTCCAACACTGCTTTCCCATCCTGCCAACGATAGTATCCAACATTAATGCCAATCGGGAGCGGCGTTGGAATCTCTACCTCCTGGTAGTCTTCGTATTCGTACTCAATAATGTCACGGATGATGTTTCCGTCCAATTTGATATAAAACTTCATAGGGCCCTCCTATTGAATTAGAGCGATTATTTTACGGATGTCTCCAGCAGACCCACCTTCTTTGGCATATCCAATGACCCCGACGTCTGTCTCTGACATAAGAGCAGCTGTGTTACTTACCCTTGCCACTTTCTCGCTTGGTATTTTAAATACATTGACATATGGAGAAGTGTTAGATACAAGAGCTAAGTAAACTCCGTCAGGTGATAACGCCAATCTATTTGCCGACTGACTTTTTGCGTCTTTGGATTCAGATACTCGAAATAATAGATCACCCTTCTGACTGTAAGGCAAAATATCTGGAGCATTATTAGATTGCACTAAGAATAGTTTCATTTTATTGGGATGGTACGATATATCACCTGTAAGTGACGCTTTTGTTAGAGCATCAGGCGCCTTAGTGAACACATCTGCAAGACGCTTATAAGTCGTCATACCCATCCCTACTGTGTGAGAGAAGGTGAGGTAATTATCATCATACGAAAAAGATATACCTGATCCTGAGGATGGCGGAGTTATAACAGGATCTGATACCTTGGATAATACATCCCCAGACCTTTTGTAAATCAGAATATATGGGGATGTATTATGAGAAACTGCTATAAACTCACCACTATTCGAAACTGCGAGATTTCGCGGGTTAGCTACGATTGGATTTACACTCGGGTCAGCCAATTTTGTGAACGTGTCACCTGAGCGCTTATACATTGCAAAATAAGGAGATACAGAAAGCGTCATGTAAATATAGGTTCCATCACTAGCCGCCCGAAGATAAGTAATATTTCCACCTGGCAGTATAGTAGGATCAGGTAATTTGCTAAACGTGTCACCTGAGCGTTTGTATACCAGCAAGTATGGCGCACTACCTACTCCTACATAAAGGTAATCAGCGTTTGGCGAAAAAGCCAAAGCGTTAGGTATTGAGCCAGGTAACACACTTGGGTTTGCTAATTTGTTGAACGTGTCACCTGAGCGCTTGTAGAGCATCAAATAAGGACTGGCATTAGTTCCGACGGCGATATAGTCGTTTCCCATAGCTATACCTATGCTTGGGCCAGGCGGTGCTGTCGACAGTGCTGGTAACAGTTCTATTGGCGGGGTATACATCCTCACCATATCCCCTTGTGCGATTTCCTCGCTATAGGTGACGGTCATTTCCGTCTGACCGGGTATTTCCACCTCCCCTCCACCACTATCTGCTAAAAAATCCGAACCAACACGTCGGAAGGTGTACGGCTTCCCAACCAACAGATCGCCAGCAGCGTAAGCAGTGCCATCTTGCTTTTTAAGTGGAGTTGCACCTAATCCATTGATATTAAGCGTCGCTCCAGGGGCATTTGTTACGTGTGGCACAATCGTGATTCCGAACCCGTTAGGCAATGTAGTCGGGACTGGGTTCAACGTTACAACATAAGCTGAGCCTGTGCCCGTGGTACCTGCGTACCCAGGTTGCCGAATATAGTTTGCGTTGACAACGCTGATCTGAGTGTCTGTATAGACCTTAGCATCTTCTATAGCAGCATCCGATTTCCCATCCGCGTACTCATTAGCAGCAACAAGTGCCTCATCCGCCTTTAACTGCGCCCCTGTCTTGGTTTCCCCATCCTGGCGAACAAACTGTGCATCCAATCCGCTCATTAAACCTGAAAGCCCACCTGTCACAGCCTCAGGGATGACGTCCGTGCCGCCCGGGAGATGGGAAGTTGCATGAGCACCTGGTGTAGCAGTGCCTGTTGCCGTCACGGTCAATCGCTTTGTGGCTGCATCTTCGGTGATCGTAATGCCGGTACCACCTGTCAGTTGAAGCGTATCAGACTTCGATGTGGCCACAACTCCATTCACACCTGAGAATGCATTCTGGTTAACCTCTGCCTCAACTTCGATCCCATCAAGTTTCTGCTTATCTGGCGGTGACAGCAGGCCCTTCGCTGCGGTTGTCGCTTCAGTAGTCTCCGCTTTACCATTCCACGCGGCCTTCTCAGCGTCAGAAACAAAGCGGTTCGCCGCATCCTGCGCAATGATCGCTGGTGGGTGAGTCGCAGGGTGAACATATTTATTTGCCTCTGCTTCCACGCCTTTGAGCTTGGTATAGTCTTCAGGAGACATGAACCCTGGTGTGGTTGGCGTCGCGTTTGCATGCGTATGAACACCAGGAGCCTTGCTATTCCAGTTGGCTTTATCTGCAGGCGTAACGTGAATCGTCGTATCCTCAATGTGAGCATTGAAATTCACGTTCTGCTCATCGGTGTAATCCTTAGACTCTTTCAATGCATCGTCGGCTTTTTTCTGCGCACCCTGGGGTGTCTCCCACTGCGGCGGCTGTCCACCTGCAATGTCGGTGCTGGTATCTCTCCATGGGAATCTACTCATGCTTTACCACCTTTCATCTACGGCATACCGTTCATAGCCATTGGAAGCAGACTGATATTCCGTATACAACTGCATGTACTTGTTGTTATACTCCTCTGCCTCGTTGCCGCTGGTAATCTCTCGCAGCACGCCGTACACCAGGAGCATGTCATAATCCGGATCAAAGCCGGTATCCTTGTCCATCTCTTCCAGTCTGAGCGGGTACAGAACGGGAGCATGGAACACCTTTATCCCATAAGCCACATCTGCACCAGGTGTCGGTACGATCCCGATCTGACCTGCTTGGAAATAGTGGTATGGCTGAATCGATGCGTTGTGGAACTGCCTTAGCGGCAGCCGGACATACACATCATCACGCAACATCGTCACCTCGGTCACGGCACTCTGGGGGCATGGCAATGTGTATGCCGGCTGATCTTTAACCAGGTCAATCGCCGTGCAGACCGTTTCGGATTGCTGCTGAGCTGAACCCAGGTTACGCAACAGGCGATCCCGCACCTGTGTAATCTTGCGCAGGATCGATGCCGGTGACAGCGTATGTGGTGACTTCTCGATAATCTCTTCTATTACATCGCTCACCTTCATGTCTGAGCCCCCTATGAAATGACGCCAGCAGTACGAAGCTTGGCCAGAAGAGAATTGAAATCAGCCACAAGTCCTGCAACGTCGGTCGCTGTACTGTTAGCCTGTGCCGCTGCCTTCGTTCCGGTCAGCTTGGCATCCAGTGCAGACTGTAGACCCGTAATGGCTGCCACAGCATGAGCATGGTTACCCGCTGCAGCTGTTGTACCCGTTGTACCGATTGCCAGACTCGATGTGCCCGCCCCGATAGCTGTACGAGCAGCTGCTGCAGACGCGGCCTTCAGAACTGATTTACCCGTGTCGGTAGCATCAGTAATATTGTCTACGGTCACGGCTCCGGATCCGCCGCCACTTCCGCCCAAGTCGATGGGCGCTCCAGTCTCGTCCACAAAGACAACGTAATCAGCTTCCCGCTTTTCGGGAAGTCTTGGTGCTTCGGCTGCGGGAATTACCTTCTGATAGTTCGGCTGCCGGGTGTGATTGATTGGCATCGTTTATCCCTCCAATAAGTTTTTCAATTAATACATTCATGTGCTGCAGTTCCTGTCCTCTGGGCTGCGTCCGGAAACGTCTACTCCTGGCAGACTGCCTGCCCCGTACCCGGCGACTGACCAAGGATCTCTCCAGCAACTGATTGGTGCGCTTCTGCTCCGCATGAATTGCATTCAGTGCCTGTAGTTCATCTCGGTACATGTTACACCTCCAAAATAGAAAAAGAGGGGCCGGAGCTCCCTCTAGTCTTGAACATTATGGCCATAGATGAACGAATAGTTCGTGAACCCGTAAGCCCAGCGGCCGATGGCTTTAAACTTGGAGACTTCCGTGTCGAAGTCGGTAATCGTACCGTTCTCAATCTTACGTCTCCACTGCCAGATGTTGAACTGTTTCAGACGAGCCGAGTCGGCCGCAAACCAGTTCTTCCGTTTAGCTGCAGAGATGAACGGATTGACAATGACCTTGATCGTGCCCTGGTACATGTTCACGTCAAAGTGATTACTACCTGGCTCATACTTCGGCAGATCAGAGTCCGGCAAGCCGGCAATCTTAAATGCAGGGCGAGCGTTGTATGGGGAAACGATCAATGTATCAGGGATAACCGCTAATGGGTTACCTTTATCATCGTTCCACTCTTGCATAGCCACAGCCGTATCATCCCACGAATCAATAGTCAACGGGCTGCTACCAAGGTTGGACTGCACATCTGTGCTGTTCGTTGGGCTGTATGGGTGATCTGCAGCAAACAGTGCCTTACCATCTGGACCCATATACTTATCAATACGGCCGCGCCAGTTCGGTCCTGTTGTTGCAAATCCGTTATTCAGGAATTCCACTGCCTGAAGTTGCTGTGTCATATAAACCGATCCAGACAAAGATTTAATCCGGCGAGAAATCTCAGCAAGTTTCAGATCGTCAATGAAGTCACGTTCGATAATACGGCCATCCGAGAACTTCCGGTTTTTGATGATTTTCTCCCACAGGTCATCAACGTCCTCATAATGCACCTGGTTATTCGAGTGGCTCCATTCTTCCATGGTGCCTTCGCTGCCGACCCCTGTGTAAGACTCCATAGACTTGTTGGAAGTAGTCACGTTGTAAAGCATCGGAATAAAGTCCTTTTTATTTTTCATCTCCAGAGCGTAGAGCTCTCTATAAATCGGCTCCAGTACTTTCGGATCCCATCTCAATGCTGTTTGCATAATTTAATCCCCTCTCTGATCTTTCTAATTAGGACAATTGCCGGTTCTTAACTTTGAACCGCGCTGTCTTTTTATTTTCGTTAATCGCCAGTACTGCAAGAGAGCCGCCCGTTACGGTGGCCGAGTTGGCAGACAGGCCATCCGAAGCCAGAGCAATTCCAGATGCACCGGGTGTGAACCCTGCTGCAGCTGTTCCACTATAAGGGGCTTCGTACCAGTCACCCTCCCGAGCCAAAATAACCTCAGCTTCCTTGTCCGTTCCGGCTACTACATTTGTGGTAAGGAATGCGGCAATCGGGTCGGTTGCCCCTGCTTTTGTCCATCGTCCCGCTACCAACTTCACCGCTTCACCAGCAGATCCGGCTTCACCATCTGTCATAAGAAACTCCGTAATCCGTGTCGGATCCTTACCGTAGTCGTTGTATACGTACTTAAATCCTTGTGCCATCGTGCACAACCTCCCTATTTTTCAAAATTTTTAGCGTACTTCTCTGCCGTCTTAGGATCCAGGCCGAACGCGGAGAATGCATCGCGTAGCTCCTTCGGTGCCTGCGGATCCAGACTGCCCGGTGGATTGGTCTCCACCTGAGATCGCTTATTCAGGCGCTGGTTCTTAATGAACGACTGCTCAGCCTGCTTCCGGGTCTGAGCGGAAAGCTTATCCCGGTGAACCAGCTCATAGGCGTCAACCGGGTCATACCCACGCTGAATACGTGCCTGCATGTCCTGAGTGAGCCATGGGGCAGACGTGCCGTCCTCGGAAACCTCTTTGGCCAAGTCCGGATACTTCCGGAAGAAAGACTCCCAGGCTTCGACTTGCTGCTGTTGCTCTGCTTGTTGCTGGCGATTCGTCTGAGATTGCTCCGATTGCTGAATCAGCTCCTGTGCTTGCTGCAGAAGCGGATGCTGCTTCAGGTACTGGTCCAGCACGTCGGGATCAATACCGGCACTCACTGCATCTTCCCGCAGGCTCTGTTCTAAGCCATCAAAGTCATCTTTCCTCTTCTGAACCGCAGCCTGTTCGATGTGATCCAGGTTATCCAGTAACTCGGTATGATCCTTATATCCCTGCTGGCGTGCAAGGCGATCCAATGCCGATTCATACTGCTGATTGCGCCCCTTGATCTTTTCGTAATTCATGCCCTTCTCCACATAGCCCCGAACCTCTTCGTCCGGTACCAGCGTTTCCTGGCCGTTGTACTTCACCTGAAGCCCTTTGATGTCTGCAGGGTTAGCTGGATCTATGGCAGGATCCTCGTCTCCTGAATCGATATCCGGGTCTTCGCGCTCTTCTTCGGAACCCTCGGTACTCGGATAATCAATACCGAAAGCCTCGTAATACTCGCGGATCTCTTCCTCACTGTGACGGTCTTGCTCGTTCCCCTCTTCGCTTTGGCTGGCGCTTGGGTTGATACTCATGACATACATCCTCCTAATCCGCTATGGCTGGCGGCAGAATAAATAGGCCAAAGGATTCTCACCCTTGGCCTGGTCGTTGCGGTTGCATCAATTGGTTGGCGGTCTTAGCTGCTTCCAAATCCATTTTCTGTTGCTTCAGTCCCTGTTCGAAATCGCGATCACGTTGTTCTCGCTGGGCTTGCTCACCGTTGAATTGCTGCATGGATTGTTGCATAGATTGGTTTTCCTGCGTGAGCTGCTGCACCTGAGCCTGGGCTTCCTGTGCCTGTTGCTGGGCCTGCTGCAGTTGTTGCTGCATCCCTGAAGCTTCTTCAATCCGGCGCTTGATGACATCCATCGGCTCCATGCGTCCTGTCTGAATGACGAAACGTACAGCCTCAGCATCAACCATAGGCAACTGTGTAATCGGATCTCGTAGGTTCATCAGGTTAAAGATGAGCTGCAACCAGTATTCCCGATCCTGGGGTTTGTCCACACTAATGTTAACCAGGATGTCGAACTCAGGAACAAACTCCTCATCCACCGGAATCGCCTCTGGTTGCTCTTCTCCGGTCTCTGGATCGATTAAGGTATTTCCAGTATCGTATTGTGTCGGAACGCGAGAAATGACGGCATTCCGGCTGATTGAGACGTTACGTCCGGTGACCCTTGCAATCCGCTCTGTCGTGTAGAACTGAGCGATCAGCTCCACATACTGAGCGAACACCTCTTCCAGGGCTTCCTGGATCATGTCGGATGCGGTATTGAGACGAGTACCTGCAGCAGCCATCAAGGCCTTAGCCTGTTCACCACTGGTCACCTTACTGTTCGCTTGGCCATTGGAGCTATCAAACTGGCCCGGGATCTTCTGCAACATCTCGTCATAGTAGTTTAAGCTGTTGAACACGGTTGCCGGCACATTGACACCCTGCAGCTCTTTCACGTCATTCAAGCGACCCGGTGCTACGGGAAGCATGGCACCAGGCATTCCGCGTTGTTCCTGCCATGTGCGGGGCTTTGAGATGGCTCCCTCTTCATAGGCAATGGCTGCTCCGCCCATCTTGGCTGACGTCTCGATGGCGATCTCAGCAAACTTGTTTTTCATAATTTGCGGTTTGATCATATCCCTGGCAAACCCTTTACCCCAGGCTGAACCTTCCTCCGGATAAAGCGTACGTGCCGTAAATGGATATTGGCCATGATCATACACATACGACTTATGCTCCAGCATGACGCCTGACGTGGAGACATAGATGCAATGCACGCCGTCCATATCTCCCTTGGCCTTCGCCATCAGTTCGGATGGATCGTTACCCAGCGACAGAGCATCCTCAGCTAACTCGTTGAACAGCTCCTTGTCCTCGGGGGTCATCAGCTTCGGCAAGCCGCGGTACCAGTACTCGATCAGTCCCGACGTCTTATCTGTCCGGTGATTCTGGCTTTCCGTAGTATCGTCCCACAGATCGATATCAGATGAGCCGTTATCCGGTTGCACCTTCGCCCCTTGCTTCTTCCAACGCTTGCGGAAGTACTCCAGTGGCTGCCGAGTGTGGATGATGATTGCGGACATCTCCTGCAGGAAAATGAAATCATCAATGCGTGGATCTGGGAAGAAGGTAGCTAGATTCACAGGCAGGATATCGTTACGGCCCGTGTACTTGTTCGAACCTCGCCCACCTTCCACCGTTGGATCAAAGATCGTCTTATAGATCAGCGGACCGTGAATAACCATCCGGCGTACAGCTCGCATATGCTTGTGCTTGAATTTGATCTTGCGCAGCTCATACGGCATGAAGTCGTTCAGGTCCCGAGCCTTGGTTTCATCCCCTGGCTCAGGTGCACTGAAATCCGGATAGGGCATCCAGCCTGCAAGCTTGCCCACGATTGACTCCAGTTGTGAAAACACGATGTTGTCCACGGAATCAGGTCTGCGCTTGGAAGTTGCATCGGTACGTAGACCGTGCCAGTGATCACCCATGTAAAACCGCTGTTCCTTGCGCCAGTGTTCCTCCACCGGCTGCCTGGCTGCTTTGAACACCTGGTAATCCTCGTTAACCACTTCCCAGATCCGCTGCTGTTCTAGCGTGTTGGGGTTCGTGGAGTCGGTGGCATCTTCCCCCGTGAATATCCCCTTCACCTTGTCAAGTAAAGTACTCATTCTTCATCACCCTCCATCGGGTCGTCATACCAGCTCATTCGTTTTTGTGGCTTGTCGTCCGGAGGACGTCCAGGCTGAATACGCGTAGACAGGTACTCGCTATGATTACGAGCGACTAATCGATTCGTCAGATCCTTGATGGCCTTGTCCTGCTCACGCAGCTGAAACACCAAGAAGCCGATCACCACGACGTTAATAACGGCGAATACTATTTCCATTTTTCACTCTCCTGTCTGCATAATGAGTGCATAAAATAACTGCTGGAACGAAATGTAAAAACCCTCAACCACGAGGGTTCAAGGCACGTTGCATAAACGATGCATAAACGTTTCGGACTCGATGCATCTCAACTCCTTATGTACCAAGGGTCTGAGGTTTCAGACTATTGCACAAAAGCCCGGGTTTTGAACACAAGTCCTGCATAAATATTGCATACGGAATTACCAGAAGCCTTCAACCTCTGGCAGATCGTCGTCCTCATCGTCGAAGTCCTCCCGCTTGCCTCCTGGCAGTGATTCCGGGTTGGCTCCCCACGGCTTCTCTCCCTTGGCTGCAGTCGGTTGACTCATGACCCAATAACGCAGCGCATCCGGAATATGATCCAGCGCGTGAGCGGCAACGTCCTCCACCTTGCGCGGATCGTGCATCATGGCCGGAATCGCTTCGATGGCTTTTACGCACGTACTGAATATCTTCAGTTTGGCTGTCTTATACTTATTGCCGGTAACCCAATCCACTTCGTCCGTAACATGCAGCCACTCTCGCACCCGTTTCCAGCCATTGACGCGTTCCTTCTTCGCCTGGATCAGCGGAACGTCCTTCTGAGCGAAGATCTCTGCAGGCGTGATGTTCTCCGTCTTGGCTTTGTTCCAGAATGAGGTATCCGCCACGTTGTACTCGTACCGCTCTCTTACAGGGCTGTTCAGCCTAGTGATCTCCACCTGCTCACTGGTTAAGAGCTTGGTCTGCGCCAGCTCCCGATATAGATACCCGGTACCATCTGGCGCTAAGGCGATCCAGAGACAAACGAACGGATCGGTGTACCCTTCATCCAATGCCCGGTACTTCTTCCATTCCCGTGGGATCTCGAACGGATCCACGACGTGGACGGCTCGACTGAACTCACCAAAGTACTGACCTGCGAATACATCCCAATCCCCTTCAAGCAGCTGCTTCCGCTCAATGTCGGGCAGGGCCAATAGACGCGCCAAATAGCCCGGATCCGATTGGACCAAGGCCTGATTGTCGTGAACAGTCGCGGGAATGAAGATCCTGCTACGTATGATCGGCTCCCCTGCCAGAGGGGTTCCCTCGGGCCAGAACAGCGTATTGCCTTCGTCATCGGTCTCCCTAATGCGATGCACTGTCTCAGCGGGACCGGGTGACACGAATCGCTTCTTAACCCAGGTATGACCAACACCACCTGGGTTCGTTGTGCTTTTGACTGACCGAGGGAATGGCTTACTCCCCCGCAAACGAGAAAGCATGTACAGATACCATTTTTCCTCGAACTGCGTTAACTCCTCCCACCGGATGACGTCATACTCTGCACCCTGGTAGTTCGTATAGTTGGAGTCATTGTCCCAATACGCTAACTCAATAACAGAGCCGTTGACAAAGGTCCATTCATACTTGGATTGGTTGTACTTCCCAAGTTCTTTCGGGAACACCTGCAACGTTCTGGCAATGATGGAGCGCTTGAGATCAGGGTACGTACGTCGGAAGATGATCTGACGACTGCCTGGATACTGCATGGCGTATTTCAAGGCGTCCCAGATCGTCGCCTCCGACTTACCTCCACCTGCAGCACCACCGTACAGGATCTCATCAGCTTCAGTCTGGTGGTAGACCTGCTGACGGGGCTGAGGCTTGTAGGGAATGACTACTCTACTCATCTTTGCTCATCCCCGCATCAAAGATCACTTGCATAGATCCCGACACATCGGCGTCAACCTCTTTCTTGTCACGCCACGTCTCAGGTTTACGGTTCTTCAACCAGAAGATCTGAGCCGTAACATCCGGCTGAACTTCCTTCGTAACTCGCTTAGTCTCCACCATAACTGTCTTATACTCGCCAGTCTCTTCGTCAAGCTCCCGCGCAGCCTCTTTGGTTACCTCATCGTATCGATAGCCCAGGGCCCGTTTAAACAGGGCATTTTCGACTTCAACGTCTACAACCTCTTGGCCCCTTTTTAGGGCCTCCGATAATTCCGGAAACTTATTTTTGTAATCAGAAAAAGAGGACATCGCCACGCCTAACTTCTTGGCAATATCCTCTTGAATCATCCCATCACGAGCCCACGCCTCGATCAGCAGGAGTTTGGGTTCTACGTGCGTCTGATATTTACTTTTCCGTCCTCCTGCCATCGCTTTCAGCTCCTTTATGTATTTTGACAAAAGAAAAAGCACCCCGAAGGATGCCTTAACGATTACGACAATTCTTTGATTATTTTCCTATAAATTTAAGGCGTTGAATCCCTAATATTTTGCCTTTTTTCTTTTTCTTCATCAATACTGGTGATTACTATATCAATAATCTCTAAAATATTATTTATGTCTTCTTTTGTCTTCGTTATGCTTCCATTACGAATCATCTGCTCTCGTTCCTCGGTCATTCTTTCAATTTGTTCAGCCATTGTTAGGGCTCGATGCATTTTCTCGTAATCCTCGGGTGTTTTTTCAAGAATATCAATTAAAAGCTGTTCTTTCACTGAATCTAGATAACCAAGGTCAGTGGAGAAGTTTTTATACAATGACTTGTACGAATTGCTTATCATAATTAACGATATGGAAAGGTCTGTATCTTCGACACGATCAATATCAGTCCAAAACACCTGACTCATTTCATACATCTCAAAACGAAATTCTGTTGCAGTCTCACCACTACTAATCCTTCCTAGCTCCTTTAAAGAATCCTCCATTGCGATTAAATCATATTTAATTTTTAATAGCGCAGGCTTCTGATTCATGAAAGAAATCATTTCCTCGTTAGCAACTTGCTTTTGAAACTGAGTTGTTATTTGATACCTCGCGACTATAAAAGCTACAACCGCACCAGTTATGGCACCTATGTATCCTCCAAAAAAGCCCACCCATGAATTTTCGTCACCAATCGTTAGAAAACCAAAAGGCAAACGAATTAACTGACTTAGAATAATGGGAGCCACTACAAGAAGGCCACCCACTATAGCAATATTTTTTTTATTTAGTTTCACTACCTCTATCGCTCCTCCTAGAGTTCTACTAAGTAAGAAGAGCCCTCCGTAATGGAGAGCCCTATGATAGACAGACTTATGGTATACATATTGTACGACACGTTGTACGACAGTACGTACGACACGATCACAAAAATTCTTTTGAAATCTTGTCCTTAGCCCTTGCAACATACTCCTGCACTGACCGTTTTGATAGATTTAGTTTAGACGAAATCTCCAAAAGCGTCAAGCCTTGCGCCATATGGAGCAGAAAGCATGTTCGCTCCCGATCACTCAGGGCAAGTAACGCATCCACCAGACGCAGCCGTTCAGCATCGGTGATCTCCTGCCCTGACAGCTTGATATAGATTTCCCTTTGCCGATACACATCGGTAATCTCGACACCACGACGGCTGCCTGGCCTTCTCCCGCGCTTTAGCCACGTCAGGGCATATCTCATGTCCGACAGCATTTCAGAGACTGTCCCAGCCTCCTCTTTCTCTTGGGGATCGTCCAGATCCAGACTCTTTCGGTAATTGTCCAATGCTCGGGAATCCGTTGCGTATTGACTGATCAGTGTCTCAATCCACGTTGCTTTGGTCGTTGTTGTCATAGGCTATTCCCCCGATGCAGACAGCCGGTTCAGAATCCAACGTGCTCGGGTCAGATCCTGAATAGCTGTATCCAAGCGCTGAACCTCAGTATCTGGCACCACACTTGCAGGCGTCTGCTGACTCAACTGCGCATCCAAAAGATCAGCATTACGCTCCACCAGACGGCTATTCTCGGCAATCAAAGCGTCATTACTTTCACGTAATACGTTAATGGTCTCCAGATGTTCTGAGATTTTAGCTATTTGATCCTGACCTAGCTTATAGCCACTCTCAAACATTCTCTTGTATTCGTTCTTATCGTCTTCCAGTTCTCTGCACAACGTAGCATTTTGATCATTTTTATCTCGAAGCTGTTCAACCTCTGCCCAGGCTTTCGTCGCTTCGTT
Source organism: Paenibacillus sp. FSL H3-0457 (assembly GCF_037981725.1). Lineage (NCBI taxonomy): Bacteria > Bacillati > Bacillota > Bacilli > Caryophanales > Paenibacillaceae > Paenibacillus > Paenibacillus sp. FSL H3-0457. The sequence goes on from NZ_CP150283.1 coordinate 5,311,317, forward strand.
CTGCGCTGACACCATTCTTTGATCCAGACGCTGATTCTCTACAGTCAGCCGTTCAATCTCCTTCTCCGCTTTGTCTAGCAGTTCCACTTTCGGGTCAGCTCCCGGTGAAACATCTTTCTCCCGAAGCAACTTCTCCTGTCCAGGCTTCCGGGCATCCGCCCATTTGCTGACGTGGTTGTAGATCGTCACCTCGGAAACACCCTGCTCTTTGGCGATCTTCGCAACGCTCTTCCCTGATGCACGCTCTGCGTTGAACTGTTCTTCGGTAAGTGTAAACTTTGCCATATCGTTATCCCCCTTGGGTTTGGTTTTTATCTCAATCGGTTTTTTGAAGGCCTTATCTGCCTTTGTTGCTGGATACTTCTGCCGGATTTCCTCCAACTCTTCAGGCGACAATTGCGAAGTTATGACGGGAGACTTAACTGCAGCTCTCAATTCGTTCTCTCGCTTGGGAATGCCATAGTGCCAGTTACTCAAAGGGTTCACCCTCTCTATTTGATCCGCTCAATCCGGGCTTTCAGTGCGTCCAGAAGCTTATCCTGTGTGGCGGCCTTACCTTCCAGGGCTTTCATCACGTCTTCGTCAGCTCCACCTTGCACCACCAGGTGATGCAGGATAACCTTCTGCTTCTGGCCCTGCCTATGCAAACGGCCGTTAGCTTGCTGGTAAAGCTCAAGGCTCCAGTTCAGGCCAAACCACACGACATGGTTACCGCCATCCTGCAAATTAAGTCCATAGGCGGCACTGGCGGGATGGGCAAGCAGGATATCCACCTTGCCGGCATTCCAATCCAGTTGGTCCTGCGGCGTCTTCAGCTCACGGATCCGTAAGGACGTTTTCTCCAAAGCCTTCTTGATCCGGGTCAGGTCATGCTGGAAGCTGTAGAACACCAAAGCCGATTTACCATTAAGCTGCTCTACCAGCTCCATGAAGGCTTCCACCTTGTTATCGTGGATCTCGAAGACCTGCCGGTTCTCATCGTACAAGGCTCCGTTACACAGCTGCAGCAACTTGCCTGATAGCGCCGCTGCGCTGGTGACGGATATCTCCGTTCCGTCCTCGATCTCCAGAAGCAACTGCTTCTCCAGCTGGTTATATTGCTTCTGGGCTTTCGCATCCAGGACAACGGGAATGACGTTCATGATGCTATCAGGCAGCTCCAGATAATCCTCAGCCTTCATGCTGATACATAGATCGGCAATCTGTCTCTGAATCACATCATCCGCACCGGGTTTTGCGGTGTAGCCGTGGCCGTTATAATTCTTCTCGAAATACTTCACACGGTACCCGGTGATGTTCTTCTCCAGACGTTTCCCCTGATCTAATAGATTCACCTGGGCCCACAGGTCAAGTAGCCCGTTGGGTGCGGGGGTACCTGTTAGGCCCACGATCCGCTTGATATGCGGCCGTACCCACGTCAAAACTTTGAATCGCTGCGCCTTATGATTCTTGAAGCTGGACAGCTCGTCCAGCACCACCATGTCAAAGGGCCAGGCATTCCGATAATACTCCACAAGCCATGCAACATTTTCCCGGTTGATCACCCATACGTCTCCTGGGGTGTTCAGCGCCTTGATCCGCTGCTGTACGGTACCCAGCACTGTAATGATTCGCATATGCTTCAGGTGCTGCCACTTGGCTGCTTCGTTCCCCCAGGTAGCCTCTGCCACTTTCTTGGGGGCAATGACCAAGGTCCGGCTGACCGCGAATCGGTTGTACTTCAGGTCGTTAACGGCGGTCAAGGTAATCACGGTTTTCCCTAGACCCAGATCCAGAAACAGTCCAAGGGCATCATCTGTCAAAAGCCGGTTAATGCAATACCGCTGATAGTCATGCGGGACAAACTTCTTCCGCTCGGCGCTTATAGCTCCTGCAGCCATGCGTCCACCTGCTCTCTGCTGTCGATCACCCGTACCTCATGGCCCAAAGCCTGCATGCGCTTATGCTGCACCTGCTGCAGCTTGGTGGGTTTCTTACCTGGGGCCTTCAACTCCACGAATACGGTTCGGCCTTTAGGAAGCAGTACTATCCGGTCAGGCACTCCGGAGTTACCAGGCGATACGAATTTATAGGCGATGCCACCAAGGGCTTTTATCTTATCTCGTAAATAGGATTCAATTTGGCTCTCTTTCACTTGACAACCCTCCTCAGGCTGTGTTACGCGTGCACACGCTACGCACACGGAACATTCTAGTTATTAGGTGTATCAGGCGGTATATATTTTCTATAATCTCTCTAATCTCTTTAATATTTACCTTTAACTATTAAAGTGTCCAAAGTGTCCAATAAAGTAATAATATATTGATATATAGCGGTTTTTTCCTTGGACACTTACTTGGACACTCGCTTGGACACTTCAAAATCTGTCCAAAATGAAAGTTGGACACTCGGTAGACTGTCCAAGATGGTTTGTCCAATCTGTCCAAGTCATTTTTTCCGAAAACCTCGCTGCCAGTTGTATGGGCCAAACCAACCTTTGTACTCTTCCCACCCTGGGATGCAAGACAATATACCGTTAATTTCTCGTGTATCTGACTGCTTAATATACTTGATGTCCGAATTGAAGCATTCGCACCAAATCTCAGCGGCACATATCCGGTCCCGGGGGCCTCCCTCGCCTTCCTGGGGCTTCCCAAACTCACCGGACCAGTACATTCGTCTCGTCGGTAAATCGCGCTTCTGCCAATCAGCAGGTACATCTCGACTCACGAATGCTTGTATGATGCCTTCCTTTGCGCTACTCTCCCTGTGGGCCTCCTGGCGCTCTTTGGCCATGTCCTCGATCTCACCTGAAAGATACAGAGGCTCACTCAGCTGCCACCGTACAAAAGCTTCCGCATATATCTGATCCACTTCACCCTTCAGATCCTGAAACACGCTCTTTGTCGGCTTTACGATGCCAACATCGATTGGCCAAAACCGTCGATTCCCTGTACGATCCCGTAGGAACTCACTGTCATTCGTTGTTCCGAAGAAGACGCAGCGCCGTGGATAAGGCATTGTCCGCTTGCCGTATGCCTCACGATAAATGTCCTCCGTCCGACTCAGGAACTGCTTTACGGCGTTACTCTCGGACTTACTCATCCCCGTCAGCTCCCCTACCTCATTGAGCCAAACACCTTGTATCAACTCCATGGCGTCCTTGCCCTCAAAGGTGGTCAAGCTGTCGGAATACCAGTCCTTGCCCATGTACCGCAGAAATGTGGATTTACCTAGCCCCTGCAGCCCCGCCAGAATCGGCATATAGTCCCATTTGACGCCGGGCTCCATCGCTCTGGCCACAGCAGCCGTGAAGGACTTCCGGGACACTGCCCGGGTGTACAGGCTGTCCTCTGCACCCAGATAATCGGTGAACAGCGTGTCCAGTCTCGGCACACCATCCCACGTCAGCCCTTCCAGGTACCGCCGCACATCGTTGAACCGCTTCTTATGCGTGATCAGGGTTAAAGCGTTGTTGATCTTGGCGTCTACCGCGATACCGTACACCTTTTCGATGTAATGATAGATCCCTGCATCGTCTGAACTGGCCCAAGGCCGCCGTTCTTCCCTGGCATCCCAAGGCAGCGCCCCAAGCACCAGACCCCGATTGGCGAATTCATCAAACGCAATCTTATCCTTTAACGCTGGGTCATACTCCAGTACGATAAGCACATTATCTACCGTCTTCAGGTAAACACCGTTACTGTTGAACTCCAGCCGCCGCATCCAGTCCATATCCTCTGGCTCTGCCGGCAACACTGGAGAGTCGGCAAACGCCGCTGTAGCCTTCTGGTGTCGTTCCTGCATCAGCAGTCCGGCCACAGGCTCCTGGCGCATGGCGAAGTCCATCATGGCTGTGTATGAAGGAAGCTTATTCGTAGGAGTCCCAAGCTTCGCCTCGTCGTCCTGATCTCCGAACTTGTGAAGCCGCACCAGGTCAAAACTGTTTACCAGTCGTCCGCCTGTCGGATCCGTAGCATGATGGGAGAATAGAAACTGGCCATCGTCATAAACGATCGCACCGCCTGTGGTCGAACCGCCTACGTACGTAAGTCGGCCACTGCCATCATCCGTATTCAGATAGACACCTGGTAAGAATGCGTCAATGGCTGCCGGCACGTCGTAGACCTTACAGAAAGCCCCGACCATGCCTTGCTTCTCGGTGGGATCACCCTGTTTGGCCGCCAGACGTACATGGGTCTGGCCGGTACCAGGCACCTGTGGCCATGAAGCCACATTGCGCCAGTCAGCATACATGGCCAACAGGCCGTCTACTGAAAGAAAAGGCTTATCCCCGAACGTGAACACGAACTGACTGTCTGCGCTGCAGCTTGGCCAGTACATGAGCCGTGAAGCTTCGAATGTGGTCGGATCACAAAGCCCAATGCCGATGATCTCCCCGAGCTTCCGGGCAATCGGTTCATACTCATCAGCTGTGGCCATCCGATCAAGCGGCGCCACGACCCGAAGCCGTGGACGGTTCTCTTCATGCTTCCGTGTACTATAAACGGCATAGCCGCAGCCCAGGGCATCCAGGCGGCGAAGGATATCCGCCGTCGCGCCTGCTGGAATATTATCAAGGTCAAGCGTAACCAGATCACGGCCAATGACCGCGTTGGCTTTCCGGCGACCGCCTGACAGACTGCCACCGACAAAGCCGCCAACGTCCTTCAGGTCATCCTGTTTGCTCTTAGGCAGCTGCAAGTATTCCGCCAGCGTTTCCGCACCCCGTACAGCAGTCCGTAAACGCTCGACGATCTCCGACCAATAGGCCGTTTGCGTCTGCCAGTTTGTGCTGTGTCTGGTCCCGGCGCTTGATATAGTTAGTTGTCTGTCAAAATGCATGACGCCTGCCTCCTGGTTTAATCAATCTCTATAACAGGTAAATCCGAAAGTGCATACTGCTGCCAAGGTGGTATCTCGTAAAGCTCTAGCTCGCCGTGGTTGCAACTATTGGACGGGTCTTCATGATGTATCATCAGCACGCCACCTGGTTCGATTCGAACATCTACACGTCGATGCTTCAGTGATCGGGTTAACCTGCGGAACAGTTCATAGTCAATGACCATCGAACGATCCTTGTCCTCAATGACTGCTGGGTAACCTTTGACTGGTGAAAGAGCATCAAACTGACGGAGCAGTTCTTTTTTCCGTTTCATCTCCACAGGAGCAGTACACGCTCGGATCTGGGCACCTAGCAAAATTCGTTTCTTGGATATCGCTGTATTCGCACGTTTCTTCACATCAGCAATGTGCTTCTTTTCCTGCACAGTTAAGGCTCTCATGGGCTAACCCTCCCCTCTATGGATGTCACTTAATGCGCTCCACGTCTGACGTTTAATATCCTCCAACACTTCGAATACTTCATGTGGAGTCAGTCCGTCGTTCTCGATCATTTCAATCATGCCTGTAATCACAAACGCGTGGGCTCGGTTATTACCATCAAATCGCAATTTATCTGGTTTACTCATGTCGGATCACCATCCTCATATTTCCGAGTTGGGAATACATCGACATACTGCATGGCATCTTCCCAGATCGCTTTATAGATGATTTCATCTTGTTCTTCTGATGATTTCCCTTCTAATTCAGAAGCTTCAATCTCGACCGTTCCTTCACGCTCAGCTCCGGGAAATCCAATAGTCATTTTCCAATCGACGTTTAACACTATAATCACCGCTTTCCAAATATCTGTGCTGCCCAATCTCCTTCTCGTTCCCTGAGCCGCTTAGCCCCCAGGACACCTGACTGCTGATGTGACCTTAAAGGTTCAGTGGCTGCACGGTCATAATCCCAACCTATAGATTTAATCCGGTGAACAAATGTGGCATAAGCTATTCCGTTTTGAGCAGCGAGATCCACATACTCCTTGGGATAAACGCGAATAGCCTCTGTGGCTCTTGCCGTCTGAGCCTTTGCCTGTTCAGGCGTCTGGAGAGGTTCGGTTGCTGCCCGTTCCATCGTCCAACCTCGATTGATCCGGGACATGAACGTGTCATAACTAACTCCGTTGTTCTCTGCTTCGGCTTTCCAGCGCCTACGATCCGTGAGCGGACGCGGCGGTGTTGTCATTGCCTGTTGCTTTGGCCAACCCTGTGCACGAATACGCCGATCCAACATTGCTGGCTTTATTCCGAGCTTGGCCGCTTCTGCATACTCCCCTGGAGTGATGTAGAAATAATGCCCCATTTTGCTTGTCGCCTCCTTGGCGGTGGTTCCGGAAGAGGCTTGTACACCTCACCGATCACCTTACCGCTATCGTCTGTGACAATATCCCAAGGGATATCTGATTTATACAGGTCAGTGAACATCGGCTTAAAGCACCTTGCCGCCATGCCGCTTCGGCCGAGTAGCGTTGTATGCCATCTTCTCCTGAATAGCCTTTTCCAGATCAATTCCATAGTGACCGCACACATCTAGAACACGGATAACGATGCCGGCCAGCTCGGAAGGAATTCCGCAGGGCTTCCAATCAGCATCCAGCATTGTGGAACGTTCAATAATCTGGCCATCAAAATTCTTCACCTCATACCAAACCTCTGTCGGCTGCTTCCCGCTTCGGAAATCTTCCAGCGCCTCCGAAGCTTCCGAATGGATCAGTGCGATGGTTTCACCAAAGCTGGGATTCTTGTCCCACCAGCCTTTGCTCGAAGCATTGGCGTGGGCCGCTTTAACTAATTCATTTATCATGAAATCAACCTCCGGATTCTAATATTTAGGAAACAAAGGATTTCTTTAAATCAAAAGCGAATAAAGTCAACGTTAGAAATAAAATTACATAAGGGAGATTTATCTATGGAATTCATCTCAAAAACAGAATTTAGATTGCACCTGAAAGCTGAAGGTGAAGCCATTCAGAATTTTGATTGGGACGAAGAAATCCCAGTCAACGAAGCAGTTGATAAAGCGCCAGAAAGAGAAGGAGTACTCCTCCTGTTGGACAAAAATCGAAATATCATCTTTGTTTCGACATCTAATGATTTAAAAAGACGTACAAATGAGCTACTAAACAAATCGAATGGCAGATTCGATGAAACAGTTTTTGTACAATTCAGTCTTGAAACTGAATATCTAAAACGCTTTGCTAACAGACATAGCCTTAAATTTCTTTTGTTAGCACTTGAAATTGGAGAAAATAATTTTGAAAACGTACTTGACGACGACGATCCAAGAATTGTTGAAAAACTAGAACGCCTTCAGAAAATTTTTATCGATGCACATAAGAATTAGTTAATCCTTCATGTAAAAGTCTGTGGTGAACCCGGCTGCCTTCAGTGGTAGCCCGGGAGCCCACGGTACCGGCTCTGCCATTAGATCCAATACCTTCTCCAGATCCTCCGGTTGATCCGACTCGATTCCAATTTCGTCATGCACATGCAGCACGGTGTCAAAACCGGCTTGTTCCACCCGCACCAGTGATACGGCCAGACAGTCCCGAGCAATTGCCTGGACAATGTTCTCGACAAGCTTTCCGCCATAGGTGTTGATCAGCGACCATTTGCCCGTCTTCTGATCCGGACCCATGTAGTGCAATGCCTGCTTACCAAAGTCGTTCTGAGCCAGGCGTGGCTCCACGTAATACAACTTTCTTCCGGAAGGCAGCTGAACCGTAAAGAAGTCCAGACCGTTACCGTGATGGCTCTCCCGAGCGAAGATGATGCCCCGAACACCTGCAGGCTGCCCCGTCTCCATAACACTCAGCGCCGCCTTTTCAAAGCTGAACCACAGATCCACAATGCGCCGATTGGCGTTACGCCACCGCGTTACAATCTCGGGCAGTTCGTCCTCTTCTAGACCCATATCCAAGGCGCCCATGGCGATCAAAGCACCGGAAGCACCCTGATAACCTAAAGCTAATTCAGACACCTTGCCTCGTTGACGCAGATCCTTATCTACCTGTTCAAGCGGAATCCCGAACATGGCCGACGCGGAAGCTTCATAAATTTTGCCGTGCGTTGCGAACACATCCAACCGCCATTGTTCTCCAGCAAGCCAGGCAATTACCCGGGCTTCGATTGCGGAGAAGTCGGCAATGTGTAGCTTCTTCCCGTCCGGAGCCACAAACGCGGTCCGGATCAATTGACTGAGCGTATCAGGAACGTTTCCGTACATCAGTTTCAACAGATTGACTTGCTGGCCGTGAACCAGCTGCCTCGCATATTCGAGCGTGTCCATCTTGTTCCTGGGGAGGTTGTGGACCTGGACCAATCGCCCTGCCCACCGGCCTGTCCGGTTCGCACCGTAGAACTGCAAGAGCCCTCGAACCCGTCCGTCCTCACAAGCTACCGTCTCCATGGCCACATACTTTTTAGTACTGGTCTTGGACAGCTCCCTGCGGATCTCCAGGACGCGCTTGGCTCTGCCATCTTCCACGTTGTCGATCAGTCCGGATACGGTGTCTTTCCTCAGATCCTCGACCTCTTCCCCGATCTCCTTGGATAGCCACTTTTTAAGTTGCTGCACTGACTTGGGGTTGTCTAAGCCGCTGAGCTGTATGGCTTCCTGCATCAGCTCCGCTGTGATCTGCTGATCTACGGCCAAAGCACCCTTGACCAGCTGCAGGTCACAGGCGATCCCTCGGGCATTGATCCGTTGATCCAAGAACCAAAGCTCCCACTCCATATCCGGAACCGGGAACACCGATAACCGGCGAAGGATCTCCACCTCTGCCACAACGTCACCCACACAGTACTGCTTGAACAGCTCCCACTTCTCAGGCTCATGATGGGGCAGAGTGCGCTTCCGGAAGCCAGTTGACTTGGCAGGCTTCTTGATCGGTACACAGAACGTCCGAATCAGTGCGCCACCGACGCCCATTTTCTTCTTGTCCTGGGGAAGTCCAAGCGCTTCGCCCACCTTGCCAAGTCCTGCAGGGTAACCACAGTACAAACCATGAATCTGTGTGCAGCGCCAATGCTCTACAGGTGAAGGCCAGAATTTGTTTAGACAGTACCATTCAAAAGCCGCGTTATATGCGTGTTTGATGACTTCTTTATCATTTAAAGCGCGGATAACTTCTTCCGGAATGACTTCACCCTGAGCTAGATCAATAATTCGCGTCGGGCCGCTATTCCAGGAATAAGCGAACAAAAGGATTTCAAAATCAGGACTTTGAACGTATCGATATAACCCTGCTTTCTTAATGTCGATGCTGCTGTAGGTCTCAATATCGATTGAAAGGTGCCATGTCATGTTGTTGGTTTCCTCCTTTCTGGTAAAGTGAAGGGGTTCCGAAGAACCCCTCTACTGAACTGCTTATGAATTAGATCCCGTAGATCCCGCCGCCAAGAGGCTTGCCGGTGATCGGATCGATCTGCTGTTGCGGTGGTTGCTGCTGTCCGTAGCCTTGTTGCGGAGCTTGTCCGTACTGCGGTTGCTGAGGTGCTTGACCGTAGCCAGGTTGTGCTGGCGGCTGTTGGCCGTATTGCGGTTGTTGTGGTGCTTGGCCATATCCCGGTTGAGTCGGAGGTTGCTGGCCATTCTGCGGCTGCTGTGGTGGTTGTTGGCCGTATTGCTGCGGCGGGATATGATCATAACCCTGTGGAGCTGGCTGGGGAACAAAGCCCACACCGCCTCCATTGCCACCGAAAGCTTGTTCAGCGGAGATCCGTCCACCCAAGGCTTCACCATCACGAAGGATCTGCACCGGACCAAGTCCGGCACCTACCCCTTTTTTGCCGCTGTTGCTATAGGGGAAGAAGTTAATATTCACTCGGCCATACACACCGGAGTACACACGGGTTTGGTCAATGATCGGTCCCATGTCTGGACCCACAACCGCCTGCTGCTGCTTGCTGCTGGCCGTCAGAACCCAATGACCTTTGCATTCAGGGCCAAATACTTCACCGTTTGGTCTTAATCCGTCCCCATCATGAATAGGATTGCTAGGTTGCGCCGGACGAGCACCGCCCCATACGCCAGCTACACCCTTTTGTGACGCAGCTTCAATGGCTGCATTGATACGTTGCATTGTGGCAAAATCGGATTTAGGAATCAGAATAGTAGTGCTGTATTTCGGCTCTTGCCCGGGTTTGTTGGCACGTGGAGTGAACAAGTTTACAAAGCTCAGTCTTACCTCGTTTGTGGTGATTGCTGTTTCTGTTGTCATATGGATTTATCCCCTTATCATGAATTAGTTTTGTGGTTGTTCTGGTGCAGGACCGAATACGTCTGCTGGATTAACTTGGGTTGTAATGCCAGGCCGCTTGTCATCATCAGGTACCAGTGTCGGCGCCCCTGATCTGCTGACCACGTGGCCGGACTCCTCCAGTAACTCGCGGTATTCCTTTTTGCCCAGCGTCTTCTCCAGCTGTGGCGGTGTTAATGGTTTACGATCATACAGGATCGCTTCCTCAATGCCTTTATCCTGCAGGTGCTTAAATGCTGCGTCCAAATCTGCATAATCACGACTGCCCCGACCCTCTACGGCTTTCCAGCCTGGAACGATTCCCCCTTTCAGTGCCTCAGCCAAAGCAAGCTTCTTCAGATCGGAGTACCAGCCGACAATTCCATCAGCTCGCTTCAATACATCTGCAGCTTCCTCCCAGCTAAGCAGAGGGGGCTTCAGCGGTGCTTTGGTGCCGGCTTCCATGATCTGCGTCACTCTTGCCCTGCAGGTCGCACTCGCACGGCAGAATTTGCAGTGATCACCTGGAACATACTCACCCTGGCCATCAAAGGCTGCCTGAGCAATCGGCTTGATCGACTCCCCCCAGGCCAGCAGCTCAGCCGCAGATAGCGACCACTCAGAGGGCTCATTCCACACTTTTGGTTGCACAATGGCCACATGCACGGACTCAATTGGAAACAGGAGACTGAAAGCCTTGTAAGCACCCAGCGCATACAGCTTCATTTGTGAATTGTTTTCAGCCGATACCGGAACGCCTTGGCCGTTCTTATAATCGATGACATGGAGCCTTCCGCTACCAATAATGATGCAGTCCGAGGTTCCGAAGCTTTCCGGAACAAAGTCGGTCAGATCTACTCGACGTTCGATGGCCACAAACGGCGGCGAAGGGAATTGGTGAACAATGGACTGAATGTAATCCAGGTATGAATTGGTGTGATCCTCCATGATTGGCTCATACAGCTCATCCGCTTTGTACTTCTTCAGCGCAGCGTTATACTTGCGAGTCGTCAGACCCGAGAACAGTTTCTGCAGCTTCAGCTCAGCGATCTCATGGGCGAGTGTACCGCGCTTGGCGGCCTCACTCTCACTATCAGGTAACGTGGCTTCGAGCCTGGCACTCGGCGTGCACTGCAACCAGCGGGATGCCCCACTGGCTGACAGCAGCGCATGTGCCCGCTCTGCATGTGCAATTTCCGTCATTAGATGCGGCCCCCAAGGCTGCGGAGGAACGTGGCAAATTCACCATACTTGCTTGGATCAAGCGCTGTGAGTGAACCAGCCCCTTGTTGCTGGAGCCATCCGATCAGATCGGGACCTTTACCTGCATCCATAACGGGCTGAGCAGCTACGCCAAGTTGATCAATCGTGTAAGCTGGTGCTGTTGTTGGAACGCCTGTTTGTTGCGGTGGCTGCTGTCCGTATTGCGGTTGTTCTGGTTGTTGGCCATACTGCGACGGCTGACCATAGACTGGCTGTTGGCCGTACTGAGGTTGCTGCCCATACTGTGGCTGTTGGCCATATTGGGGCTGCTGTGGCGGTTGTTGCACTGGAGCCTGGTTAGACGGCTGAGTCGGTGCCGGTTGTGTAGGAACACTGGAGACAGTTGTTTCTGCCGGCACAGAATCGTTCGGCATACTACCCAATGTGCCTGCCAGATCGTGCACCAGGTTTTTAATGTCAGTGGCGTTTACGGCTTGGAATGTGATTTGGATCGGAACGATATTTTGCATGGATGAGTCCTCCTAATAGGTTTTAGTTTGATTTAGTAAGCTCTGAAGCTTTATTAATACAAGGTGTACAGATCTGTTTACCATGAAATAAGTGCAGACTTTCAGTGTTGCCGCAGAGGATGCAGCCAGGTTGATACTTCCGAATGATGATCTTGTCACCTTCTACGAAGTACTCCAGCGGATCTCCTTCCTCAATAAAGTGAGCGCGGCGAAGTTCTTTTGGGATAACAACACGGCCCAGGTCATCAATGCGGCGAACAATACCAGTGGATTTCATGCTCATACTGAATCTCCTCTCTTCCGTAAACCGGCTTTAAATCGAGCAAAATATTTTAGCGAATGAATACGAGCCTGGCGCTTGGCATTCTCGTAAGCAGCAAATTCTAAACAGATGATTCGTTCATCACGAGTGAGGGCAAGCCAAACCTTTCCGGTTACATTCATTGCATAATCCTTTCTATCAGTGGTAAACTGACGGTAGAGTGTTTAATTGTGTGCAGCTGACAAGGGGTAGGAGCCTTCCAGCTGCATTTTTGCGTGCAGACGATTACGATATGTGCGATACTGCTTGTCCGCATGCGTAGCGACTTTGATATGGCCACTGCGGCGCATTTGGCTTGCAAGGGCCAAGTAAAAGGCACATGCTGCTTTGTAATGCTGTTTTGTCATCAAGGGCAAGATTCTCACCTCCTCTCATTCGTCATCATTTAAGCTAACGCCCACAATGCACTTTTCCGGATTTTTTCGAGTTGCAATCCGCCGCTGTGCAGTTGGTGACGTAAGCCAGTAAATGTACCGTTCAGAAACGCCTAACTCGTCAGCGCAATCCTTAGCGGTTCCCATAGCAAGAAGATCTTCACCTCTATAGATCGCGTATTCACTACGCATTGGCCGACTCATGCGGTAAACAACTCCTTTTCGTATTCCATCAACCATTCCCTTTTGATTCTCCAGCCACGGCCTTGTTTATAAGCTTTTAACTGGCCCTGCTTGATTCGATTAATAACTGTGTACTTGCTGACTTTCAGATACTTAGCAGCGTCAATTACATCAAGAGTGGGTCCTAAATCAGCTTCCATTTTTCTCTCACCACCTTTACTGCCAGAGTTAGATATTAGTTATTTTTCAGCAAGTCATCTACAGAACAGTTCAAAGCACCCGCAATTTTAATCAACGTATCTGCTGTAGGTCCCTTCTCCTTCTGTTCGAGACTGTATAAAACTGTTTGAGACACTCCACTTTCCTTACTCAGCCTGTAAATAGACCAATTTTTCAAAGCAAGCAATTTGTCTACATTATTTTTCACAGCCAACCCCATCTGATCACCTCCTCGATTACCTCCGGTATAATTGCTACCGTATAAGGTAATACTGCTTTCGAATTCGATAATACTACCTTATACGGTATGTCGTAAAGTGTCGTATTAACCCATTTCGGTAACAAAACCCACTAATACCTCGATCATGCTTTGTATTGCTTGACTTATATCCTAATTGCGTAGTAGTATTACCTTAAACGGTTATAACCGAATACGGATATACATATTTAGGGGGATAAGATCGTGAGTATCGCTGAAACAGTGTCTAAACTTATGGAGTCTGAGGGTTTGTCAAAGTATAAATTGGCAAAAGAATCGGGTGTGCCTTACACAACCTTGATTAAGATACTTGATGGCACCACAAAGAATCCTCAAATAGAATCCCTGCAAAGCATAGCTAAGTATTTCAATGTAGATGTTGATGATTTAATCGATTCCGGGTCTAGTCATGAAGCTAAGGTAGAAAAACCTGAATTGCCTACTTGGGCAACTAAAAAAGATATTGCTGACTTCAAACAGATGCTGGAAGAAGATCAACCGGTTATGTTTGACGGAGTACCAATAGAAGGTGAGAAGCGTCAAAGAGTAATGGACATCCTTTCTGGACTCTTTTGGGAAGCTAAAGAGCTTAATAAACAAACATATGGTACGAAGAAGAAAGTAAAAGAAGAAGAAGAAGAAAAAAACAGCCAGGAGTAGGTGACTGTTTTGGATGAAATTATTCATAAACTGGTGAAGAGATTTAAGTCAAACGACCCCTTTGTTATCGCAGAGGGTTTAAATATAAGGGTTAAATACGTCGCTTTCGAGGAAGGCACACGAGGACTTTACTATAGAAAACTACGAAGGCGATTTATTGTAATTGATTCTAACTTATCAGAAGATTGGAAAAGAGTAGTTTGTGCCCATGAGCTTGCTCATGATCGTTTACATCCCGGTCTCAGTAGATTCTGGATAGATCAACACACATTTTTCAATACAGGTAAATTTGAGCGGCAAGCTAACGTCTTTGCTGTGAAACTACTCACCTGCTTGGTCGCTCCTGAAATTGATGAATCCAACGAATCTTATTTGTTACGCTGTGGTATTCCGAAGCAGCTCCATCATATTTGAAGTATACTTTGCAATCCCCAGTCGCAAGGCTGTTTAAATATATCCAAAAAGGGAACATATGTTCCTTAATAACCAAACGAAAGGAGAATTACTTTGAAAAAGAAAAGCAAGATATCCAAACCTTTACCCCCTAATGTGAGAGAACGAGATGGAAAATTCACGTATCGTTATCGGGTACCGACTACAATAATTGTTGAGGGGATCGAAAAGAAAAGTAGTAAACAGAAGGAATCACCTAGATTCGAAACCATCCAAGAAGCTGTTGATTTTGGAATCTTGATTGGAGCAAAGAGGATAAAGAAGAAACTAAACCACACTGAGGTCCTGACAGTTAGTGCGTGGAGCAAATCATGGATTAAAGCTTATATCCTAGAAAGAGAACCAGCTAAGAACACCGTTCGAAGTCGTGAGTACGGATTGAGTGTTGTTTTAGAGGAGTTTGGGGGATTTGCTCTCAATGAGGTATCTTCGAGTATGTATCAAGATTTCCTCTATGAATTAAAAGGAAAGGGCATGAGCCGAAGCACTATCACAACCCATCACACTGCTGCATCACTAATGTTTAAGCATGCGTTAAGAACGGAATTGATTAAAGTAGATCCGACTGCAAATGCTGTCATTCCTAAGGAGAGAAAACCAGCTCGAAAAGTTGGCGAGAAAAGACAAGTCCTTCCCAAATTTCTTGAGAAGGACGAACTTAAAGCTTTTCTTCAAATGGGAAGGTTCATGCTAACCACAAACCAATGGGCGCTCTTCGTTATATTGTCTTATACAGGTTTGCGGATCAGTGAGGCAGCAGGTCTTCAGTGGGAAGATATAGATATGGAGAACAGGACTATAGACATAAATAAGCAAATTTTCGGATCAAGTATTCTGGATTACTCGTTCATCCCCCCGAAAAATGAACAAAGTGAACGTGTGGTGAGTTTCGGGGATACAGCAGCTAAAGCACTCGAATTATTAAAGGAATGGCAGACCGAAGAACGCGCATCTGCCAAAAAATTTAATCCTAAGGATAACTTTGTTTTCTGGAGTTGTTATTTTCCAGGATATCCAATTCAGGTAACTGTGATCGGTAAATTTATGAGGAGAGTTCTCAAACCAGCTAATCTGCCAACAAATCTCACGCCGCATAGTTTACGTCATACCCATGTGTCTCTTCTTGCGTCTAACCCCCGTGTTGGTCTTCCAGAAATTCAGGCACGGATCGGACACAAAAGTAACTCCAAAGTTACAGAGCTTATTTATCTCCACGTCACAAAGAATCGACAAATCAAAATTGCTGATGACTTTGAATGGGCCATCAATAATTAAAAATATGTGGGTAGAATGTGGGTAACCCTATTTAAACTAAACCTCGAAAACCCTTGCTGTATAAGGCTGTTCAGCCAGTAATACAAATCAGCATTAAATATAGAACATGTAGCTATCTTTTTTGTCCTGATCCTGGAAGGTAATCAGGTCTTTCAGTGTTGTGGAATCCAATACTTCCGCAATCCCGTCACGAATACGCAACCACAGATCACGTTTCGCCGGATCATCTTCCTCCGTGAAGTCTACTGGAGAGATTGGCCCTTCCAGTACACGGATTACATCGCCTGCAGTCACGGTTGCAGGATCACCCGCAAGGATATAACCGCCGTAAGCACCTCTAATGCTTTTCACCAGTCCTGCATTACGCAATGGAGCGATCAGTTGCTCCAGGTAATGCTCCGAGAGCTGGTTGCGCTCAGCAATGCTTTTAAGTGATGTAGGGCCTTCGCCTATTCTGGCAGCAAGCTCCATCATAATTGTGAGGCCGTAACGGCCTTTTGTCGATATTTTCAAAGGAGTCACCTCTTTCAATTTTCAGAAACGATTGGAAACTTTATATTTAATCCTATGGTCCATGACCGTCTATTTCACGATCTGTCCACAGCGGAGATGCATTGAGATTAGCATAAACCTTCTAATCCTCCGTATTCCGATCATAACCCTCAGCTAATGTTAACATATCTGCATGCTTTATGGAAAAGAAAGATTGACGATATTCCAAAATGTGCGCCTGTGGTGGACACTATCCAAAATTGGCCGGGTGTATCGTATCTTGAGTCCGGTTATGCTAGAATAAGAAACGAAACACATTTATATATAGAAATGGTGATAACGATGTCCAAAACAATTGAAAATACACGGGTCGTCGTTGGCATGTCCGGAGGTGTCGATTCTTCCGTTACCGCACTGCTGCTGAAAGAGCAGGGGTACGATGTCATCGGCATTTTCATGAAAAACTGGGATGACACCGACGAGTTCGGCCACTGTACCGCTGAAGAAGATTCAGAGGATGTACGCCGCGTATGTGAACAGATCGGCATTCCTTACTACACTGTCAACTTCGAGAAAGAATATTTTGATAAAGTATTTACCTATTTCCTTGATGAATATAAGTCGGGTCGCACGCCAAATCCGGATGTCATGTGTAATCGTGAGATCAAATTCGGTGAATTCCTGAACAAAGCTCTGGATCTCGGCGCAGATTATGTAGCTACAGGACACTATGCTCGCCTGATTGAGGAAGATGGCACACTCAAGTTGCTTCGTGGTGTGGACAACAATAAGGATCAAACGTATTTCCTTAACGCACTCAATCAGAACCAGCTGTCCAAAGCCATGTTCCCGATTGGTCATCTGCCCAAACCCGAAGTACGCAAAATCGCAGAAGCGGCTGGTTTGTATACTGCCAAGAAAAAAGACAGCACAGGTGTCTGCTTCATCGGTGAGCGTAATTTCAAAGAGTTCCTGAGTAACTATCTGCCTGCCAAAGGCGGAGACATGGTTGATATCGCAACCGGTGAAGTCAAAGGTCGTCATGACGGTCTGATGTACTACACACTTGGACAGCGCCAAGGTCTTGGCATTGGCGGTTCCGGCAATGGTGAACCTTGGTTCGTTGCAGACAAGAATCTGGAGAAGAATCAACTGCTTGTTGTTCAGGGCGATGCCCATGCAAGCCTGTACTCCACAGGTCTAACCGCAACGGGTGTGAACTGGATTGCTGGTGCAGAGCACATGCCTAATGTGCCATACCGTTGTACTGCCAAATTCCGCTATCGTCAGCCGGATCAAGGTGTAACATTGACCTGGCAAGAAGATGGAAGTGTCGATGTCCAATTTGACCAGCAGCAAAAAGCCATTACACCAGGACAAGCCGTTGTTTTCTACGACGGAGAGGTCTGCCTGGGTGGGGGTACGATCGATCAGGTGCAAAAAGTACCTGTACCCGCAATGCAATAATAGAGCTTGTCCATTAAAATGCGGATTATACACAATACCGTGTATCCCTATTAAAAAAGCCGTCTTTCATGTATACCATGAAGGATGGCTTTTTTCCTGCTTATTTTTGCAAAAAAATTAAAAATAGTTCGTTATGCAGTCAACCAGACCCCTGCCCAGGCGGCAAACACCCCAACTAGAACCGAACTGACAACGTAGAGCGCCGCGCTTGCGTATCGTTGTCGACCCATAAGCCCTAACGTCTCATAACCAAAGGTAGAGAACGTCGTGTACGCACCGCAAAATCCGGTTCCCCACATCAACCAGATTCCATCTGAGATCATTGCAGATTCATGCCACCCATATAACAACCCAAGCAACAATGAACCACTGATGTTGATGATCCATGTTCCCCATGGAAAGGCCATTCCCAGCAAGCCAGAGACCCATTTTCCCAGACTGTAACGCAGTACCGCACCCAGCACACCTGCAAAACCAATCCACAGGATCATGAGGCATCACCCTCTTGTCTTTGTGCTCCCAACATACGATGTCCAAGGCTCATTCCCAGCGCACAGAGCAACAATCCTGCCAACAGACTCACGATCATATAAATAGCGGCACTGATCCATTCGCCCCCTTCGGATAAACGAACAATATCCAGTGTAAACGTGGAGAATGTCGTAAATGCGCCTGTAAAACCTGTACCAATCGCCAGTCGAAGTTGTGGTGTTATTTTGCCTGGAACAGCTATGGTAAAGAACCAACCCAAAAAAAGGCTGCCCATCGCATTGATTAACAGCACTGCCCATGGAAATCCCCCATGGACAGTTGGTATCGCTAACTGTATAGCATATCGGGTTAATGTGCCGAGAAATCCACCCGCCCCTATATACAAAAGCTCTTTCATGTTGTGTGCATCTCCCGAGTGATCTGACTGATCTTATAGATCTCTGCGCCGCTGTTGGTTCAGCCTGATCTTCGATTCGTTACCCTGCTCCGTTGCCTCATAGAATACTCTCCGTGAGAGCTGCTTTGGCAAATATTCTTGTTTCACGTAATGCCCCGGATAGTTGTGTGGATATTGATAACCCTCATGTCCAAGCTTCACGGCACCCGAGTAATGCGTATCTCGCAAGTGAAGCGGAACTTCTGCCGATTTTACCTCATCAATCGCGTTCATGGCTTTGGAAATGGCGGTGTACACCGCATTGGATTTTGGACTTTCGACCGCGAACAAAATCGCTTGTGCAATGTTCAGCTTGGCTTCGGGCCAGCCGTTATTCCGGTACGCATCAAGTGCTCCAATGGCCTGAGTCATGGCTTGCGGGTTCGCAAGTCCAATATCTTCACTGCTTGCTGCAATCAGGCGTCGAATAAAGGTCATCGGGTCCATGCCGAGCTTCTCCACCGCGTATAGAAACCAGAACAGCGCCGCATCACTGGAACCCCGAATACTCTTGTGAAATGCAGACAACACATCATACTGTGTCGATTCATCCGCCTTCACAATGGGGCGCCGAATAGACTCTTCAGCTACGTCAAGCGTAATATGAATGGATCCATCCTTCTCCGGTGGCGTCGTCAACGCAGCCAGTTCAAGCGCATTAAGCGCACGCCGAATATCTCCGTTGGCCATCGTAGCAATATGTTCAAGCGCCTCATCGTCCGCCTGCAGCTCCATGAACCCCAGACCTTTGTCCGCATCACTCAATGCTCTGCGCATTGCAATTAGTGAATGATCCTTATTTAGCGATTCTAGCTGAAACAGGGTGGAACGGCTCATCAAGGCTCCATTGACATAATGAAAGGGATTCTCTGTTGTCGCGCCGATAAAAATAATCGTGCCCTTCTCTACCGCTGGCAATAGCGCATCCTGACGTGAACTGTTAAATCGATGTACCTCGTCGAGGAACAGAATGGTTTTGGTTCCATACAGCTGTTTGTTCGTTTGCGCCTGTTCGATGACTTCACGCACATCCTTAACGGAAGCTTCCACTGCATTCAGACGTACGAACTGTCCTTGCGTTTGCTGAGAAATAATATGTGCCAAGGTAGTCTTGCCACATCCCGGCGGGCCGTATAACAAGATGGACGAAATCTGATCAGCCTCGATGGCGCGCCGGAGTAATTTCCCCGGTCCAATAATATGTTCCTGTCCAATATATTCATCCAGATGCTCTGGCCGCAAGCGGTCCGCGAGCAATCTAGCTTGTGGTTTTGAGTCCTGTTGAAACGAAAATAAATCCATTGCTCATCACTTCCTTAACGGATTGCCTTGCCTTGAATACAATTACACTTCAGATGGTTCTCCACTCTCTATCATATCATACTCTCGCGGTAACATAGCCATAAATGCATGAAGTGCACTGCTGACAAAGGCATCCTTGCGAGTAATAAAATGAGTCATCATGCGATTCATACCTACGGGGAGTGTATGCGTGCGCAATAATCCATTTTTGATCTGATGCCTAATCACAATCTCTGGTAATAAGGAAATTCCCATACCGGACGTAACTCCACTAATAATCGCTTCAAGGGTTCCGAATTCCATAATTACTGGGCGGGTAACACCACCCACCTCTAACCATTCCTCCAAAACCTGACGATAGGAACACCCCATGCTGTAGACAAGAATGGGTTTACTCTTAAGATCTTCATCCGTAGGACCCATACCAGAACAGACAACAAATAGTTCCTCATCAAATACGGGAATAGAAACGATATCAGGATGATCACAGGGACAGCCTATAAACGCTCCCTCCAATTCATACCCAATAACCTGATCCATAAGCATCTGCGAATTGCCAGTAACCAGTGACAAGGAGACATCTGGATACTGTTTATAATATCTGACGAAAAGTTCAGGTAGTCGCACGGCCGCTGCAGTTTGTGTAGACCCTATTCGCATTGGACCCGATGGTGTGCTCGTCGCCCGAAGTGCCTTGGAAGCATCATTCAGCAAACCAATAATTTTATCTGCGTAGGTCAGCAACATTTCTCCGGCTGGAGATAACGTCATACCTCGGTTATGACGAATGAACAACGTTGTACCTACTTCTGCTTCCAGATGCCGGATTCGTGCCGTTACGTTGGATTGAACATACCCCAGTTTAGAAGCAGCTTTGGTCAGATTCCCTTCCTGTGCAACACACTGAAATATTCTAAGATCCCCGCTCTCCATGGTCCCCCCACTCTGACATCATTCAAAATGATATCCGCTTCATTACCAATCATTATACTTCATGTGTAAACCGGACTACAATTCATGTAGATCCCAAACCAGTCAGCTGACTGGATGATGATAAGGAGTGTTCAGCATGACATACTGGAAAAATAGAGTTGCTCTGATCACAGGTGGTGGAACAGGTATAGGACGTGCTGTAAGTGAGTTGCTCGCTGAACGCGGAGCCTTGGTCGCTGTCAACTATTCACGCTCACAAGATGCAGCAAACGAGACTGTTCAACACATTTTGGATACGGGAGGCCATGCATTCGCCGTTCAAGCTAATGTTGCCAATGATCTTGATGTCCAGCGAATGGTCACTACAATAACTGAAACCTATGGCCCGATCACTTCACTTGTAAATAACGCTGGAATCACGCACCATATCCCCATGCACGATCTGGAGTCTGTTACAGATGACATCTGGAATGAGCTGCTTGATGTGAATGTGAAAGGCATGTTTCATTGCGCTCGTGCAGTGACGGAAGGCATGAGACAGGCTGGCGGTGGTTCTATCGTAAATCTGGGCAGCATCGCAGGCAGTACGGGCTCGGGCTCCTCCCTCCCTTACGCCGTCTCCAAAGCGGCAGTTCATGGGCTGACCTTAACACTTGCGCACGCACTCTCACCACACATTCGGGTGAATGCTATCGTCCCTGGCGCAGTTGCTACAAGGTGGTGGGCTGGAAACGAGGAGCGAATGTATCGTCTCGGCGGAGAAGTGTTATTACAGCATATTGCCTCACCTGAAGATATCGCACACATGATCTGTGCTGCGCTGGAACAGCAATCCATGACCGGGCAACTAATTACTGTAGATAGCGGACAGACGTTATGAGCTCCAGTCATGATAAAGATACCCGGATCATCAAACCATTGAAATATACACTATTGATCATTTTGACAACGTTAATCATGGGCACTTCTTTTCCAGTTGGCAAGATCGGCATGTTATATGCCCCACCTTTCCTGCTCATGGGCATACGTTATATACTGGCAGGTGGCTTGATGGCCTTGTTCCTTCGTAAACGTCCTTTGCCTACTGGATGGCAGTCTTGGTTGAAAATAATCCTCATTGGCCTGTTCCAATCCGCCGGAGTGATGGGCTGCGCCTACTACAGCATGAACTGGATTACATCCGGTGAATCCGCCATTATTACGTTTACCAATCCGCTACTGGTCATTATCCTCAGTGCTCTTTTATATAGAGTGACCTACCGTTTCAGTCAGTGGATCGGTGTTATACTCGGTTTCATCGGGATTATGTTAACTTTTGGATGGCAGATGAGCTTTAGTCCTGGAACCTGGATTGGATTTGGTGGTGCGATCTCCTTTGCCGTGTCCACATTGCTCATCAAACGCTGGGGTGATGGCTACGATACTTTTGTCTTAACTGCCTATCAGATGCTCGCGGGAGGTGCTGCGCTTCTTCTACTCAGCGTATGGACTGAACAGCCTCACTTTATGGTCAATACCACCTCGGTTATGGCGCTGCTCTGGTTAACGCTTGTTTGCTCCATTATTCAGTTCTCACTCTGGTTTTATCTGCTGCAGAATAGTGACCCAGCCCAAACCAGTTCGTATCTGTTTCTGGCACCGTTCTTTGGTGTATTATCGAGTTGGATTTTACTAGGAGAACACGTTCAGTGGTTTGCATTGGCAGGCGGTTTATTCATTGGTGTTGGTATATTCCTGGTGAACCGTCGCTCATCCAGAATGAGAAATAGCGTAACATAAACTTGAACTCCCCCGTCGTTCTTCCTTGGAAAATCAAGCGATTTTCGTACAAAAGCATTAAAAGGCATGCGCTTATGGGACTTTCCCATGAACGTCATGCCTTTTGTTGTATAAATAGACTTTATCTAGCCAAGCTCTGGCCAACCCTGAATGGTTACGGACTCGCCATCGGGATTATGTGTTGCAGCCGCATAGATCGGCAGTACACCGTCATGGAACAACCACAACTCGTGCAAGGCCCGTGTACAACCAACGTACAACAGCTTTGCATCACCTGCATTTGGCAAATAATGCTTCTGGTCTACGTCTGCCACAATAACGGCATCAAACTCCAACCCTTTGGACAAGTAGACCGGTAAAACGGAGTGTCCACCCGTGTACTGCTTTTTGCCACCATCAATCAGGTTTAGATCCCAGCCTGCGGCCTGTAGGTCACGGTGAAGTTCCTCTGCTTCATGCAGTGTACGAGTCAGGATCGAGACCGTTCGGTAGTCTTTGACCGTTAACAGCTTCAAAGCCTGTTCCAGACTCGCCGTCCGCCCTTCCCCTCCATAAGCCAAAGTCCGAACCGGATCACCACTACGGAAAACAGGAATCGCCGTAATTCCGCTCTTGACGCCACGTTCCAGAATCGTGTTTGCATAGTCGATAATTTCCATCGTTGAACGATAACTTCGGGTCAATGCAAAGTATGCATTCTGTTCCTCAGGAAATAGAGAACTCATCTCTTCCCACGCATGAACACCACGGTACTCATGAATCCCTTGGGACAAGTCACCCAGTATGGTGAAGGAATGCCCTTTGACGAAACGATCCAATAACGCCACATGAAATGGTGAAAAGTCCTGCGCTTCATCGATCACGACATGATCAAACCGCTCCGAACCCTCGATATCATGGACCAATGTATGAATGTATACCAATGCAGACAGATCCTCTTCACGGACGATATCCTGTTTCAGATCTGCTGCCGTTTGTTTCATTACGCCTTTGGGGATAAGCCCGCTGAGCGAAGCTGGCACAGAACCACCCTTTGCAGCTTTGAACAACTGTTTATATAACGTAAGCGGCTCATATTGAGGCCATTTTTTGGCATAGGCCTTCTCACGAGTCGCTGCTTTTTTCTTGCGTTCTTTGCGCACAGCTTCTGGCATCGGTTTCTTGAGTTCCATCTCAATCCAGCGGTGAACTCTCGCCATGACCCGTTCTTTGCGTTTGGCCAGTGGATAATGTTTGTATTCCTCACCGAACCAGTTCTCGATCTCTGTCTTGCTAAGCACCTTACCATCCCATGGACTGAAGTCCGTATCCGGTACGGAATCCGCTTCCATCCCCGACAACCATTCTCTAATAAGCTCCATGAAACGGATGGATCCTTTGTAACGCCCAGGTACATCATCATTCAATTCAGGTCGTGCATCAGGTTTTTCGAACCAGGTGTTCAATGTATCCGACGTATTCGCCAAAGGCATATCCAGCCCCAGCAGGTTCATCGCCCAATCCGGGAATGTCCGCTGTTGAATGTCCCCCACTCCAAGTTCCGGAAGCACATCCGAGATGTAATCCAGAAACATGTGGTTGGGCGCAAAAATAACCATTTTCTCTGCAGATACCTGCTCCTTGTACTGATATAGCAAAAAGGCAAGCCGATGCAGGGCAACCGTCGTTTTCCCGGATCCAGCTACACCCTGAATGATCAATGCAGTGTTTCTCGCCGCACGAATAATCAGATCCTGCTCCGCTTGAATCGTAGATACGATATCACGCAGTTTGTTATCCTTGTTCTCTCCCAGACGATAAACGAGGAATTCATCAGATACCGCTGGCTGGTCGCTGTCACGGTTATATGTATCCGCCACACGTTCCAATATCCGCTGCCGAATGACAACGTTTCGTTTCAGATATACGAGACCTTCAATAAGCCCTTCCGGGGCTTCATACGTAGCGGAGGCTTCCCCTCCCGTAAATGAGTAAAACAGGCTTGCGACAGGAGCACGCCAGTCGATGACGAGCGGATGCTCTCCCACCTCTTCGCGGTCTACGCCAATTTTGCCAATATACAGCGGTTTCCGTGCACCACTGCCCTGTTCTTCGAAATCCAAGCGTCCGAAATAGGGTTGCTGCGCGCTCTTGGACAAGGCGGTGCGGCGCTCTTCGCGTCCAGCCTCCAGCACTTGTTCTGTGAAGTCGTGGCCGGTGTATACCGGAATGTTCTGCAGTCGTTCCAGCTGACTGTCCACTTCCTCCATCGTTCGCTCTAACCTGTACTCTTCTTCTTGATAGGCACTTTGAAAGCTGTCTGACATGTTTCAGTTACCTCCTAAGAATATGTTTTGCTCTGTATCTCCTAGATCTGGAAATACAAAAGGATACTTACTATATCACATAGGGCAATTGAAAGCCACATCCGTTTTTGTAGGCTTACTTTTGTATTATATGAGGCTCATCTGAATTGATAATTAATGATGGCACTGACAAGCGCACAACAACCAAACAGAATAAACCACCAGGCCCAATTGTTTCTGGCCAGCCTGCGCCTGCTGTTTAATGCGCCGTAAATCCCGATTAGCAGTACGATGGTGGAAAAACTAATCCCTACAATCCAACCAGCCATTATACCTACCGCCCCCCTTTGTTTTCAGTACACACGAACAGTCTCTCATTTCCTGGATTTTAGATGAAAAGCTCCTCCTCGAATATCCACTTGGAATTCACTTTTTCCACTTTTGTGTATTAGACAGTTGCTGTCCCCATGAAGGGGAGTTAAATCAAATTCGCTTTTTAACGCTCCTGATCTTCTTTTAAGTAAAATTCGGAAACCTTCGTTATCTGGAATGGAAACCACTACTTTTGATCCTGTGGATACGGAATGCAAGCTCTCCGGCATCTTGAGACAATCCATATTCAATCCTCTGCCTGTAGTTGTATACTGCAAGTGACGGAATTCCCCTGATATGTCGATCTTGGCTGAACTGGATTGAAGATTGAATTTATCTGCACTAAGGTGCTGCCCTTTCACTATCGATGCCAATGCGCACAGTTCAAGCTCATCCATCCTCCCTGATAGGTCTACACGACCTGAGGTGATCTTACATTGACAGCGAGTGGCCAGAAGCCGATTCAACCGGAGTTGTCCTCCTGTGGAGTTTAGTAAAATACGATCAAAAATACGATCAGGAAGCTGAATCTCCAATGCTGTTCTAGCAATATTTATTCCAACGAGGCCTCTCCTTTTTCTCCCGTCCACAATGCTTAAGGCATCCCCTCGTATGTTAACTTGCATCAGCCTTCGCTTGGAAAACCACGCATCCGCAAATTGTATGACGTGGATAAGTTCATCCACACTCGGAAGAACTCTGATATCTCCTGACAACCAATTTAACTGTATATCATGAATGGGTTGATCAATGTCTATGCTCATGCATATGGAAAGCTCACTACTTTTCAACATCTTTTCCCTCTCCATTTCAAACAACCAGGTATATGTTTATTCCGCCTCCGCATAACCTCCTGTGCTGGCATGGCGATTCGTAATTCGCTGAATGAGCTGTTCGCTAACGATATCTGCTCCCAAGAGCTTCATCATGTGTTGCAAAAACTTAAGCCTTTCCAATGTCTGTGCCTGATCCCGTCCAAAAAGTAGAGGGTTAATCCAGATATTAACGAGTAACATGAAGATTTCAGCACACTCCAGCGGATATTCGACTGAAATGGACCCATCTTCCTTGCCTTGCTCCATAATATTGGCAACAATTCGTGCATCTTTTAGAACACCCTTCCTGATTCCACCGAGTACAAACTGCGGATTCTTGATCTGAGTGCTAAGAACCTGATCTATTGAGTTAGACTGGATTCCAGGATCAACGATAATATTTTCCAAAATACTGATGAGCTTCTGTCTGGCATTCGGAGCATGCGTGTTCTGGATGAGTTCCATAAACATGTCTTCTGCCCGCCCGAGCTCCTTCTCCATCACTGCACTAAGGATATCCTCCTTGGACTTGAAATGATGATATATCGCACCTTTAGACATACCTAATTCATCTATAATGTCTTGAATACTGGTCTTTTCATATCCCTTTTCAGTAAACATTTGAGTTGAGACTGCCAGAATCAGGTCCAGTGTCTGCTCAGGGTATTTATTTCTGGCCATAAGTTCCTCCTTATACATACCAACGGTCGGTATCTATAATATAGAGTATGTTGGTCTTACTGTCAATATGAGGAATTTTAGAAAAAGAAAAAGGATCTCCGTTGAAATACCTCATGGGTATTACGGAGACCCTGCATTAATGAGAATTACTCTTCGTTTTGTACTGTAGTTGCATTGCCTTCCTGTGCCACAAACTGTTTCTGCGCTAATTCACGGTATACCGGATGATTGCTAATTAATTCCGTATGAGTTCCTGTTCCGGTAACATGCCCATGCTCCAATACAACAATTTGATCGGAATCCACCACTGTGGACAATCGGTGCGCGATCACGATCGTAGTTCTTCCTTCCATCAGGTTGGATAAAGCCTGTTGTACTTCATACTCCGAGGTGCTGTCCAGACTGGATGTGGCTTCATCCAACATAAGAATATCTGGACTGCGCAGTAAGGCACGAGCAATAGCAATCCGCTGACGTTGGCCTCCGGATAACTTGATTCCCCTCTCGCCCACTTCCGTGTCATATCCCTGTGGCAACTTGTCGATAAAGTCGGCAGAATAGGCCATCTCAGCAGCTCGCCGGATCTCATCCATCGTGGCCTCACGACCTAATCCGTACGTGATGTTGTCTTTGATCGTACCCGCCATAAGTGGACTTTCCTGAGATACATACCCAATCTTGCTGCGCCAGGAGGCCAAAGAATAATCTGTTATGGCTTGTCCCCCATATGAAATATGGCCTGAATCGGGCATATAAAACTGCTCCATCAAAGAGAACAGTGTTGATTTGCCGCTACCGCTTGGACCGACAATGGCTGTCACTTTTTGTGTAGGTACCGTCAAATTGATTCCGTGCAATACTTCCTCACCTGTAACATAGGAAAAGTGTACATCATGGAATGCAATCGTCTCATTTCCTTTTGGCGCTACCTTGGTGCTGTCATGTGGCTCTTCCTCATCGGCAAGGATCGCTTGTATGCGCTCCGTTGCACCTACGACTTTTTGCAAACGGGAGTATAGCGTCGTGAATTGTCCCATTGGCATAATGACCTGGAACAACAGCAATATGAACGCAACCAGTTCACCAGGCGACAACAGTCCAGACGCTACGCGCATTCCCCCCACACCCAGAATAACGACTAGAACGGCAGTCATGACAAATGTAAACAAAGGACCGATCAGAGCAAGAATGCGTGCTTCCTGCAAGCCAAAAGCAAACATTTTACGAATCCGGGAATCCCCTGCTTCCACTTCCTGTTTCTCCGTGCCGTAGGCTTTGACCAATCGGATTTCGCCAATAACCTGACTGAGCACTGATGTAAGACCCGCCATCTCGTCCTGTTGTTTCTTGGAGATCTTGTACATTTTCTTACCCACCGGCAACAGGATCAACATCGTAAGTGGCACCAGACTCAGAATAATGAGCGACATCACCCAATCCAAATAGAACAGTAACGCCACGCCACCCACAACAGCAACGATGTTGGATACAAAGGAAACCAGATAATCCGCGATCAACGTCATGATCTGGCTTGTATCATTCGTAATCCGGCTCATCGTATCCCCTGTACGATTGCGATCGAAATACGGCATTCGCAGCGACAATACCTTATTCCACAGCTTGGTACGAAGCGTTGCGACCACGCGTTGTCCGGCGTAATTTAACATATAAATGCTAATGCCCGAGGCAATAGCCTGAATCACAAATGCCCCCAGCAATAACAAAATAACAGATTTGTTCAGTGCCGAAGTGGTTAGTCCATCAATCAGACCTTTGGTCATCAATGGCACGATCAGTCCGGCTGTTGTTTGAATCAGGGTTAAGATGAGGGCCAGAATCAGGATCAGTTTTGGCGGATTCGTGGAAGCGATGAGCTTGACGAAATCCTTAAATCCCTTTTTTCCTACCTTCGGTTCATTCTGCCCTGTTTGTTGCTGCTCTTCCATTCCCGTTCCTCCCGTTCTGCATCTGCTCACCAGAGATCATACGTATGAACTTACATGACGTTGCCTTTTGTTATTACAAAACTCCATGCAACACAAAGTTGGCTAAAAAGAGGATGGAAATGCCATACATGACCACAGGCACCTGTTTACCTTGACCTGCTGCCAGCTTCGCTAATGGATAGGCAATGAATCCAAACGCCATACCGTCCACGATGCTATATGTAAATGGAATCATGACCATGATCAGAAATGCCGGGAATGCCTCTGTGAAGTCACCAAAATCCATATCTTTCACACCTTGCACCATCAGGCCACCAATAATGATCAAAATGGGAGCAATTGCACTGTCTGGAATATAACCGAGCAGCGGGATGAAGAAAAAAGTAGCCCCGAATAACACAGCTGTAACGAGCGGGGTCAAACCTGTGCGACCGCCTGCCGCAATTCCGGCTGTAGTCTCGGCTGCGGCAACCGGAGGACTGCTTCCGAATACACCTGCCAGTACGGTGCTAATGGATAGAGCACGCAGACTACCTTTAAACCGCTCTGGACGACCAATCATCTGTGTCTGAGCCGTAATTAATCCGATATTTTCGAACACCACAATTAGCAGTAGCAAAAATACCGCGATCCAGAAGGCAACATTAGCTAGCTTCATCAAAGACAATTCGCCAAACAACCCACCGTATTGACGCAGCGCATCCATCGCTGATACGGACTCACCCGGGTTCACTGCACCAAGTACATAGGCTAGACCTGTCCCGACCAGAATACTGATCAGAAGTCCACCCTGTACGTTCCGTATAAATAAAATCAAGGCAAGCACCAGCGTAACGCAGGCTGTAATGACATTGGGATCATTGAAATGCCCAATCGCAACAAACGTGGTCTGATGTGCGATAACGATTCCACTTTTTTGCAAACCGATAAATGTCAGAAACAAACCAATCCCGACCGTAATGCCATGCTGCAGATTTTTCGGGATTGCTTCGCTGATCATTTTGTATAGTGACGTAAACGCAACAATGGCAAACAGTATACCTGTAACGGTTACAACAGCCAGCGCTTCTTGCCAGCTTAATTTCATGGAATGTACAAGTGTATACGTGAAAAATGCATTAATCCCCATTCCGGGTACCACGATAATCGGTGATTTTCCGCCAAATGCCATGAGCAAACATCCTGCAATGGACGTCAGCAGTGTTCCAACCATAGCTGCCTGCAAAGGCATCCCGGCATCGGAAAGAATTGTAGCATTGACCATAACGATATAGACCACGGCAAAATAGGAAATGGCTCCCGCCACAACTTCCTTCTTCCACTGGTCTCCTGGCTCCATGCCAAGACGTCTGGTCATCCATCCGTGTTTCATTTCGTTCTATTCCCCTCTCTCTATAGCCGCAAATTCATTATGTATGTATCATCATTTCGCGCAGCAGTGAATATCATACACGGTTTTGACTTTGAAGTACATGACGTAACTCTGACATTTATCTAGGAATACAGTTCGGCTATCATAGACGATTGACGTCCCATCCGCTCCGGTCTTACGAAGTATGATCATACAAAAAAGCGCAGATGCCTTATTGGCATCCACGCTTCTTCAGTTGGCAGCAAGTTACTGCTGCTCGTTCTCTGCAATTTCTAACAAATCCTTAATCGCAACACTGACCATAATCAGTCCGGCTACCGGAGGCACAAATGAGTTACTCGCAGGTGGCTGTTTAGCCTTGCGAATTTCCGGAGCATTCTCGGGAACGATTTTTTGTGTTACGTCCTCACGTGGTTTCATCGGCTTTTCAGTCGAGAAGACCACTTTCACACCTTTTTTGATGCCGTCTTTACGAAGTGTCGTACGCACAACACGGGCAATCGGGTCCATGGTCGTTTTCGAAATATCTGCAACCTGGAATTTCGTCGGGTCCATTTTATTCGCCGCACCCATACTCGAAATCATCGGAATTTTACGTTTCAGGCACTCTTTAATGAGATGGATTTTGTAGATAATCGTGTCGGATGCATCCAGCACATAATCCAGATCATATTTGAACAATTCCTCATATGTTTCTTCCGTGTAAAACATATTCAGGGCAATTGCATCACATTCCGGATTGATCAGTTTCACACGTTCCACCATCAGATCCGCTTTTTTCTGCCCCACTGTCGTAGTCAGAGCATGAATCTGGCGGTTAATATTGGTGATGTCCACGACGTCCTTATCAATCAGGATGATACGCCCAACGCCGCTACGGGCAAGAGCTTCTACAGCAATACCACCTACGCCGCCAATACCGAGCACAGCGACTGTACTATTCTTCAACGTGTCCAGACCTTCAGGTCCGATCGCAAGTTCTGTTCTTGAAAATTGATGGAGCATTGAGAATCGATGCCTCCTTTATTTCTTTTCCGCTACCGGTTTACGGGCTACGCGGATATGCAGTTGTTCCAATTGTGAGTCATCCACTTCGGATGGTGCATTCATGAGCAGATCCGTTGCACTTGCCGTTTTCGGGAAGGCAATCGTTTCACGCAGATTCGTGCGGCCCGCCAGCAACATCACGAGGCGGTCCAAACCAAAGGCAATACCACCATGCGGTGGAGTTCCATATTCGAATGCTTCCAACAGGTAGCCGAATTTCTCATTCGCTACTTCTGTAGAGAGTCCAAGGGCAGCAAACATTTTCTCCTGAACATCACGTTTGTAGATACGCATTGAACCACCACCTACTTCATAACCATTGAGAACAAGGTCATAGGCTTGAGCGCGGATTGCACCCGGATCAGTGTCAAAGAGATGTACATCTTCGTCTTTTGGACGAGTGAACGGATGGTGTTCTGCCACATAACGTTTCGCATCTTCATCATATCCGAGGAGTGGGAAGTCCACAACCCAAGCAAATTTGAACTTGCTGTCATCGATCAGTCCGAGTTGACGGCCGATTTTCAGACGCAATGCGCCCAGAACGTCAGCAACCACTTTTTTAGTGTCTGCGGAGAAGAGCAACAAGTCGCCATCTTCAGCACCAGTACGTTCTTTGACAGCTTCGATTTCTTCAGGCGTGAAGAACTTCACGATTGGCCCTTTGAACTCGCCGTCTTTCACTTGAATCCAAGCCAGACCTTTCGCACCGTAACGTGCAGCAAATGGTCCGAGATCATCGATCTCTTTACGGCTCCATGTACCACAGCCTTTAGCGTTCAGCACTTTGACTTCTCCACCTTTTTCGATGACAGAAGCAAATACTTTCACACCACTGTTTGCTACGATATCATTCATTTCAACCAGTTCCATACCAAAGCGCAGATCTGGTTTGTCTGAACCGTATTTACCCATTGCATCTGCATACGTAATCCGTTGGAAAGGCAGTTCCAGCTCAATACCTTTTGTTTCACGCAGCAATTTGGCCATCAGTTCTTCCATCATTGGCAGCAGGTCATCCTGTTGCAAGAAAGAAGTCTCGATGTCGACTTGAGTGAATTCTGGTTGACGGTCTGCACGCAGATCCTCATCCCGGAAACAACGAGCGATCTGATAATAACGTTCAACGCCACCCACCATCAGCAACTGTTTGTAGATTTGTGGGGATTGTGGCAAGGCGAAGAATTCACCTTCATGCACACGGCTCGGTACGAGATAATCACGCGCACCTTCCGGGGAGCTCTTAGTCAGGATCGGTGTTTCCACTTCAACGAACTCTTCTCCATCCAGGTAGTCACGGAACACTTTGGATGCTTTGGAACGCAGTTTCAATGTTTCGAACATTTCCGGACGACGCAGGTCCAGGTAACGATATTTCAAACGAAGGGATTCATCAACTTCGACACCATCTTCAATGAAGAATGGAGGTGTTTTGGCTGCATTGAGCACTTCGATTTCTGTGATTTGAACTTCAATTTCGCCAGTAGGCAGGTTTTTGTTAACTGTTTCAGCATCACGTTTAACGACTTTACCCGTTACAGCGATAACATACTCGCTACGTACGCGATCTGCAATTTGCAGAGCTTCACCGGAATAAGCCGGGTTAAAGACAACTTGTACAATCCCGCTGCGATCACGCAGGTCGATGAAGAGTACGCCCCCCAAGTCACGGCGGGTCTGAACCCAACCGTTCAATGTTACTGTTTCACCGATGTGTGCGGGTGTTAATGCGCCGCAATGATGACTTCTTTTCATAACCAAACTCCTCATTATGTGAATTTCCGTTCTGTATGGGCAGTTAGTGCCTGCTCTTCAACAGTCCGGTTACGTGTAGACCATGTATTCGAAAAGGCATGTTACCTCTGGCTCGCCAACTTCCGCTTAATAGGAATCGTTGGTGAACCTCAGTAATTTTGCCGGATCAATTGTTTTACTCGAAAGTTTTGATCTTAATGTAACACTTCGTGCTTATTTACCTTCGCGAATTGCCGATACCAGATCATCAAGCTTCACGGTTTGTTGCTCACCCGTATCCATCGACTTGAGGGCTATCACACCACGCTCCAGCTCGTCATCACCAAGGATGGCAGTGTAGCGGGATTTGAAACGGTCAGCTGATTTCATCTGTGCTTTCATCTTGCGGCCCAGATAATCACGTTCCCCAGACAGTCCAGACTGACGAAGTTTGAACAACAGACGGTTCACTTCACGATCAGCAGCCTCTCCCAGAGCAACAAAGTATACATCCAGTGGAGCCAGCGTAGTAACCTCAATGTTTTGGTGCTCCAGAATCAGTTGAATACGCTCCAGACCAATACCGAAGCCGATGCCCGGCTGATCAGGTCCGCCAATATCTCCAACCAGACCATTGTACCGACCACCGCCGCCAACCGTATCTATTGCTCCAATACCTTGAGCTTTTAATTCAAACGCAGTTAGCGTGTAATAATCCAAGCCCCGTACCAGACGATTGTTCACAGCATAATCTACTCCGAAATCATCCAGGTATGCCTGCAGCTTGGCAAAGTGATTCAAAGACTCTTCATCCAGGCTATCCAGTATAGATGGTGCCCCAACGAATTTGTCCTGATCGACCTTACAGTCGAGTACACGTAGCGGATTACGCTCCATGCGGGACTGGCAGTCCTTGCACAGGCTGTCTTTCATCGGTCTGAGGAACCCAAGTAACGTCTCGCGGTATTCTGCACGGCTGGTTGAGTTACCAACGGAGTTGATCTCCACTTTGACATCCTTCAAGCCGAGCTCTACACACAACTGGTAGCCCAGTGCGATCACTTCCGCATCAATCGCAGGGTCTAGCGCACCGATGGCTTCTACACCAAACTGGTGAAATTGACGCTGACGACCTGCCTGCGGACGCTCATACCGGAACATCGGACCGATGTAATAGAGCTTGCTCACATCCGGTTCACCGTAGATTTTATTCTCTACATACGCACGGACAACACCTGCTGTTCCCTCTGGACGAAGAGTCATGCTGCGATTGCCTTTGTCATCAAAGGTATACATTTCTTTCTCAACGATATCGGTAGTCTCTCCTACACCGCGTACAAATAAAGAAGTCTGTTCGAAGATCGGTGTACGAATCTCACGGTAATTAAACCGTCGACACAGATCTCGTGCTTTTTCTTCTACGTACTGCCATTTCTCGACAACTCCAGGCAGTAAGTCCTGCGTTCCAGTCGGTTTTTGAAAAGCCATCTTGATCCCTCCAGCATTGATTTTTCTATATAACAAAAAAATCCCTCGCCCTGTCGCTGTATATACAGCAAACAAAGGGACGAGAGATTGTGTAATATACATTCACCCGTGGTACCACCCACATTCCGGAAACCTGACACTTTAGCCGTTCAGGCGATCTCTGATGATTCAGGTTTGCCCAAGGCATTCTGATCAAGCAGATATTCCGCTCTACGTGTAACGCACGTCCTGCGCAGGCCAGCTACTGGTCAACAGATCATATCTGCTGTGTTCGCCGTCTGTTCTCGGGGAAGTCATTCGTCCGCTCATCAAGAGAATCCTTACAGCCTGGGGATTCCTCTCTGGTCATGTGGGCACGGAGTACTTGGTCCCGTCATCAAATCAGTAATATAGTTCAAAAATCGACTTGTATTGACTATAGTCAACGTATTATTTTCTGATTGTAATGAACCGCAGTGCTAAAGTCAAGGGTTAACACGAAAAGATAGCTCTAAAAAATTTTGCTCACACGCTGCACCGGATGGGGGAGTGACAGAAATCACGGATAATAGAAGCTGGATTCATCATATGAATTCCAACTTCTATTCGCTTCTTATTCCTCTATTGTTGCAGCATCCACTTCAACAGATCCGGCGCGCTCGCCCATAAACGGGAATGCATAATGACATATTCAATCGCTTCGTCGGAGTCGCCCATGCCGACAAAGTCAGGGAGGTTATGCGGCAGCCGTTTCAAACCCAACAGGTAATCAGGCACATGTTTGTTCACACCCCGGGCTACACGGTACAGCATTTTGAGCTGGGAGGTGATTCCGTTTTTCTTATACTCCAGAATGATCTTGTCATAGGCAAAGGCCGTTGCGGTGTCACCTCTTCCATACTCCTCCAGCAATTGCTCTGCCTGTTCCAATTGGTTGCTGTACAAATACACAGCAGCGAGCAGGTAACGTGCTCCGGTATTGTCTTCCGTATTAAGCTCCAGCATATGCTCCAGAATCTGTGCTGCTTCTTTCGTATCTCCGCCAAACCAGCAGGATTCGGCATAACTTTTGCATATCCGGATATAGGGACGAGTCTCATGAAGCCCCCAGAAGTCCCCTTTGTTCTCCTCAAAGAACAGTTCGCCCAGTTCACGTTTGCCAGCAGCGATTCCTTCCTTGAGGTAAGATCGCGCATCATTCTCATTGTCCGATTCCTCAGCTAGAACAAGATACGCATCAGAGCTGTCAGGATACATCTCAATCGCTGTTTCCGCCAGATGTACTCTCCGTTTGGAAGAGCTCGCTTCCCTCGCCTTAGACAGCAGAGCCTGTGCTTTGTCTCTCGATGTGCCTGGACCGTTCAGCATCAATAGCTCGTCCGTTTCACCGCCCATGCCGTATTCTTCGATGTAACTATTCATCTCCTTAACCTTCCGGGAGATCGTGCCTGTCGTTACCTCATATTTATCAGCCAGCTCAGCCTTTGTGACATTGAAGCCGTATTCCTCGGACAGCAAAAACTCAATTGCAGCAGAGAACGAGCCTGTCTTCTTCACAGTAGGGCGGGTCTGACGGGAGTAGCCGTTCCATAACACCAGAGCTTCCAAAATTACCTCTGGCTCATATTGGTTCCTCATGTTCTCAATAGTCTGCAGGGCCAGCTGTTCGTGAGCCGGGTGCTCCCATCTCAAATCGCTTGCCACCATCTTTTTCAGCTTGGTCAAGGTCAGTTTGCTCTCAGGCTGCATGGAGGCTTCCCGAACCGGTTGCTCCGTTGATATTATCCCCAGTATGGATTCTACTGCAGAGGACTCCTTGTTCAGACAACATTTCTTATATTTTTTCCCACTACCGCATGGGCATACATCATTTCTTCCAACCTTACTCAAAACTAATTCCCCCTTAAATCTGTCTCTAGCCATTCGCATGAGAACTCTGTTGCTTTAGCATTGTAGGTGTCATTTCTCAAACGAGGCATTCTATATAACTTTCAAATTCCATCGATCAAGCAGAACCGGCTGCCCCTTACTTATATAAAAAAGGCGGGGCCGTTTCAGCGAGTATATGTTCATCTGGAATATGACGGATCACTCTGGCGATGAGTTCCTCATACTCTATGTCATAGAATTGGATTCGCCTGAACCCAATCACTGGAGCTAGATTTACCGTCCAATGTAGCCCAACTATGAAAACAATTCGCTGTAGAATATATAAACCCATCTCTCTATTCTAGCAAAAATTGAATAAAGGGGTAAGCTCTACCCAAAACATACACATTCTCAGCTCAAAAAAAATAGCCTGCACACGGTGTGCAGGCTCAAAGGATATATAAAAAAAGGGGGTCATGTGTGTTATTATAAGCCCACTATGTTAAAGGCTTATGTATCTAATATTACAGTAATATTACAAAAATGATAGCGCTTTATAAATTAGTTTTTTAATATCCTCATGATCAAAAAGCCCTTGCACATCACTCGACTGTGTGGTCGAGCAGTGCAAGGGCCAAGAAGTATCTACACGTTAATTCAAATCTTCCACATAGGCATGGTTGGAACGAAGCTTATGAACAATCTCGTCATAATCCTCATCCCTTACTTTGGCAGACAGAACATAATGCAGATCATCATAATCGGCCGAAGACACATCTGCAGCATTCAGCAGGTCTCCATCCTCATTCACTCTGTCACGAGTATCCCGTTCTGCATCACGGTCCACATTGGCTACCACAGGGATCACATTTTCGCTGGCCGGAACACCAGGGGCTGCACCTACACCCATTGCTCCGTTGGTGCCTACGCCACCTGCTGTATTATAAGGCACCAGTGGCACCATAACACGCGTGTCTCTACCTATCGCACTGTCCAGTTGACCTACTTCCAAATGCTCTGTACGGAACGTCTGAAGTGAAGTTCTTGCTCCCTCTGCCTCGTCCTCGGTTCGAAAATACGCCTGAATATGTTTTGTCATGTCAAACCCTCCTTTTTCGGAATGAAATGCAACGTGAAGTTTGTAAACATCACGATGTAACGTAGTTAAGATACATCAATGTATGTCAGTTGTACTGGCTGAAGTTATATAACTTTTAGCAGTTCACGTACAAACGCTGGCTCATCTTCAGGCGTTCGGGATGTAATATAGTTTCCATCCACAACGGCCTCATGATCCTTGAACTCTGCTCCTGCGTTTACCATATCATCCTTAAGTGGTGGATAGGATGTAATGGTACGGCCTTTCAACAGACCGGCACTAGCCAAAATTTGCGGACCATGACAGATCGCAGCAATTGGTTTCTTCGCACTGTTGATCTCGGTGACAAACTTCAAGATATGCGCATCACTTCGCAAATTCTCAGGGGATGATCCACCAGGAATCACGACTGCATCATAATCTGAAGCGGATGCATCACCAATCGCCTTATCTGTGGTATAGGAGGCCTTTCCTCCTTTACCTTTAAGGGTCTCACCGGCTTCTAATCCGATAATCTCCACTTCATGTCCAGCTTTTTTTACTTCGTCATACGGGACCTGCATCTCCGAATCTTCAAAGTCATTCGCCAATAAAAAAGCAACTTTACTCATAACGTATGTTCTCCTTTCCGTGTTCGAACTTTCTTTATAAAATCGGGTCTTGCAGTACATTGGCACTTCGTTGTGCCTCGTTTTGTTATTACCCTCACCAGAGCAATTTATAACAATTCAATGTAATTTCATTTTGTAACGAAGTCTTCAAACGAATAGTTAAAATGATCAACTCACGACAAAAAGTCCTGATTCGGGAAGGAATCAGGACTTTTTCAGAATCTGTATAATCCAAATATCGGATGTTTATATCCCTGTGTAAACATTCAAGATCGCGGAAGATGACTCTGCTTCCCTTTGTCCGAATCCTGAAGTGCCCAGATCGTTGCAACATACTCAGCAGCCGAACGGGCAAGGTGCAATGATTCATACAGGTTGCCTGGGAGTAACAAAGGTTCTGAACGGGTACGTGTTTCTTTCGCAGATTGGCGCATAATTGGATGGATACTCCTTTGATCATGAAATAGTCATCAACGAATATTCCTCATTATGGCCTGAACCCTATGAAATTATGCACTTGGTTCCTGACGAACCGGACTTTCAAGCATCAAAGTCACGGGTCCCCAGTTGGTAAATGTTACATCCATCATTGCTCCGAAACGCCCGGTTTCAACCTGAATACCTTTATCCCGTAGCAGTTGATTAAACGTTTCATATAACAGTTCTGCCGCTTCAGGTCGGGCCGCAGCCGCAAAGCTCGGACGCTTTCCTTTGCGACAATCTCCGTACAGGGTGAACTGGGAAACAGACAATACAGCACCGCCTACATCAAGCAGACTGAGATTCATCTTCTCCTGATCATCCTCAAATATCCGCAACCCACTAACTTTGTCAGCCAGATACTGGGCATCCTTCTCGGTGTCCTCATGGGTAATGCCTACGAGCAGCATTAATCCGGACTCGATCTTACCTGTCAGCTCGTCTCCCACGGTCACTTGAGCCTCTTTACAGCGTTGTACAAGCACCCTCATCTTACAGGCTCCTTACTGCATAATCCGATGCACCGAATAGACATCTTTCACACGTTTGATCCGTTCTACAACGGATTGCAGATGATCCGTATTACGAATCAGAATTGTGACGTGCACCAATGCTAATTTATTTTTATCTGTCCGTCCTGTAACGGCAGATATATTGGTTTTACTTTCAGATACAGCCTGAAGTACCTCATTGAGCAAGCCATTCCGATCATGGCCTGTAATCTCAATATCCACACTGTAACTTGCTTCGATATTCTCTTCCCACTCAACCTCAATAACACGTGCTGCTTCTTCACCGTCTGCACTTGTTGGAATATTTGGACAGTCACTACGGTGCACGGAAACGCCGCGTCCGCGTGTAACATATCCGATAATGTCATCCCCAGGTACAGGATTACAGCATCGTGCGAATCGAACAAGCAGATTATCGATGCCTTTAACACGAATACCGTTGGTTGGTCGATTTCTGCGCTCAGGCGCAGGTTTCAGCTCGCGCATCTCGGAATTTAATTCCAGCAAACTGGACTCTTCCTGCTCTTTACGCAGTTTTTCGGTTGCTTTTGTTACAATCTGTGCAGCAGTAATCCCACCGAATCCAACAGCCGCAAGCATGTCATCAATATCGTTAAACGCATATTTTTTGGCAGCTTCCATCAACTTGTCATCCGTCATCCACGCAGAAGGATCAAGCCCCATACGTTTCAGTTCACGCTCACAGCTCTCCCGACCTTTTTCAACGTTTTCTTCACGGCGTTCCTTCTTGAACCATTGCTTGATCTTCGCTCGTGCATGAGAAGATTTCGCAATTTTCATCCAGTCCTGGCTCGGTCCATAAGAATGTTTGGACGTCAAAATTTCGATAATATCACCTGTCTTCAGATGATAATCGAGCGGAACAATCCGACCGTTTACTTTGGCACCAATGGTCCGATTACCAACCTCCGTATGGATTCGATAAGCAAAATCCAAAGGAACAGAGCCGATTGGCAATTCGATGACTTCTCCTTTTGGCGTAAATACAAATACCAGATCCGAGAAGAAATCCATTTTGAGTGACTCTACGAATTCTGATGCATCCTGTGCTTCGTTTTGAAGTTCAAGAATTTCACGGAAGAACGTAATCTTGTCTTCAAAATGATTTCCGTTCGCAGCGCCTTCTTTGTAGGCCCAGTGGGCAGCAATACCAAATTCAGCAGTCCGGTGCATATCCCATGTCCGGATCTGTACTTCCGTTGGTTCGCCATTGGGACCAACTACCGTTGTATGCAGCGATTGATACATGTTCGCCTTCGGCATCGCAATGTAGTCTTTAAAGCGTCCAGGCATCGGTTTCCATAGCGTGTGTATAATTCCCAAGGTAGCATAACAATCCTTGATATTATCCACAATAATACGAATGGCAAGCAGATCATAAATTTCGTTAAACTGCTTGTTCTTGGTGGTCATTTTCTTGAACACGCTGTAGATATGTTTCGGGCGGCCTGAAAGGTCTGCCTGAATTCCCATCTCATCGAGCTTGTTCGTAATTCCATCCATAACCGTATCAATATATTGCTCCCGTTCTGCACGTTTTTTGTGCATCAGGTTTGCAATTCGGTAATACTGCTGCGGATTCAAATAACGGAGGGCGATGTCCTCCATTTCCCATTTGATTGCAGAGATACCCAAACGGTTTGCAATCGGACAGAAAATTTCCAGCGTCTCATATGAAATCCGGCGCTGGCTTTCTTCCGACTGAAACTTGAGTGTCCGCATATTATGCAGACGGTCAGCCAATTTAATCACGATGACACGGATGTCCTGCGCCATGGCGATGAACATTTTGCGGTAGTTCTCGTTCTGCTGTTCTTCCTTGGAGCGAAACTGAATACGTTCCAGCTTCGTCAAGCCGTCAACAAGCATGGCACACGTATTGCCGAAATGATTGCGGATCTCTTCAAGTGAGACCGTAGTATCCTCTACTACATCATGAAGAAGCGCTGCTATTATGGAGATGGTGTCCATCTGCATGTTCACAACAATGTCGGCAACCGCAAGCGGATGCAGAATATACGGTTCTCCCGATTTTCGCGTCTGTCCATGGTGGGCCTGATCAGCAAATTCGTAAGCTTCTCGTATGCGCACCAGATCGGGTTCTTTGATATATGCCCCGGCCTTCTCGAGTAATTGCTCTATGCCCATTCTGATCTGTTCCGTGTCCTTTCTATACCAAATGGAACCCGTGACAGTGCTGCAACACAGGTTCCCCGTAAAAGTAATTTCCTATAATTATGACGCTTCGCCCGTTTCCCGTCAACTGCTGACGAATAAGAGCGCTTATCCAATTTTTATATTGGTGATCTGAATTACTTCTATCCCGTTTCCCTATGACTCACAGGGGATTGGATGTATTTCTTATTTCTTATGTATTATTGCCGTTATTTGCTGAAATAGAAGGAAAATTCATGACAATATTAATTCTATCGCTCTGTTACGTCAAAAATGTTATTGATTAATTAAGAGAAACTCTGTAATCTATTGAAAGTTTGTGTTTCGGAAAAGGAGATGAAATTCATTGCAACGCGAAATTCAGGTTAATCAAAAGATGCCACTTGGCTCAGGTTCACTGCTTAGCCTTCAGCATTTGTTCGCCATGTTTGGCAGTACCGTACTTGTACCCAACCTGTTCGGTGTTGATCCAAGTATGATCCTGCTGATGAACGGGATTGGAACACTGTTGTACATACTGATGTGTAAAGGAAAGATTCCAGCATATCTCGGATCAAGCTTTGCCTTTATTGCACCTGTCACAATGGTATTAAAACAACATCCTGAGAATGGCTACTCCATGGCACTTGGAGCTTTTATCATAACAGGACTTGTTTTCTGTTTCGTGGCCCTCATTATTAAATTTGCGGGTACCGGATGGATCAATGTTGTCTTCCCACCAGCGGTTATGGGTGCCATTGTTGCTCTGATCGGACTGGAGCTTGTACCCGTGGCTGCCGGAATGGCAGGTCTGATTAATCCCGATATCCTTAAATATCCCAACTGGGCACCTCAAGCCAAACCAATCATTTTATCCATGGCCACGCTTGGTATCACTGTCATTGGTGCCGTAACGTTCCGTGGATTCCCCAAAATCATTCATATTCTAATCGGTATTGTAGTCGGTTATATCCTTGGCTATTCTATGGGTCTGGTTGATAAACAGGCTATTGGAAACGCTGATTTCATCTCACTACCAACCGTAACAACGCCTACATTTGACTGGTCCGTTATTTTCACCATTTTACCTGTAGCGCTTGTGGTTATCGTTGAACATATTGGACATTTGCTTGTAACGAGCAGCATTGTAGGCAAAGATCTTTCGAAAGACCCTGGGCTTCATCGTTCCCTGCTTGGTAATGGGGTCTCCACCATTCTATCCGGGTTTGTAGGATCTACTCCCAATACAACCTATGGTGAGAACATCGGTGTAATGGCCCTGACTCGCGTATACTCCACATATGTCATTGGTGGCGCAGCAGTCATTGCAATCGTACTCTCCTTCTCAGGAACATTCTCGGCGCTTGTAGCCAATATTCCTGTGCCAGTTATGGGTGGCGTATCCCTGCTTCTGTTCGGGGTTATTGCAGCATCTGGTCTGCGTATTCTGGTTGAACAGAAAGTCGATTTTGCCAAACCGACCAATCTGCTGCTTACTACACTTGTATTGGTCATTGGACTGAGTGGTACAGAAGTTACCTTCTATGGCGTTCATCTGAAAGGGATGGCATTGGCAACCATCGTCGGAATCCTGATGAGCTTGTTGTTCAAACTGTTTGAAGTGCTGGGTTGGTTAAATGATGATTCAAAAAAACAGCCTATCACTGAAAAAACGCCCGATTAATTTCCATCGTATACACATCAAAAAGCCTGTTCTCCCTAACCTTACAGTTGGAAGAACAGGCTTTTTGATAATCATTAATGCTGTATATTATTTCCCGGGAAACGGAAAAAACAATTCATGTTTCGTCACAGCGGTACATGTGGAAATTCAGCTTAATAATTCATCAATGTGAATACATCGATTTCTGGCAATTTAGCACGACCATTCAGATCAGACAGCTCAATCAGGAAGGCAGCTCCGACAACTTTCCCACCCAATTGTTCAATCAAGTTGATGGAAGTTGCAATCGTTCCACCCGTTGCGAGCAGATCATCAGCGATCAGGACATTTTGACCTTTTTCAATCGCATCTGTGTGCATCGCGAGTGTATCCTTGCCATACTCGAGATCATAACCAACTTCAATCGTCTCTCCAGGCAGTTTTCCACTTTTGCGAATCGGAGCAAAACCGACACCAAGAGCGTATGCCAGAGGGGCGCCCACAACGAAACCACGTGCTTCAGGTCCAGCAATAACGTCAATTTTGAGATCAGAAACCATCACTTTCAGTTCATTGATCGCATTGCGGTACATTTCTCCATCCTTCAACAATGTTGTAATGTCCTTAAAGCTGATTCCCGGTTGTGGAAAGTCAGGAATGACACGAATATAATCTTTAAAATCCAAAATAATCTCCTCCTAAAATAAATACACAAACTTCCATCTAAGATACGCCCTTCATCCGGGATATCATCCATTGTGTCAGTTGCGGTGTGGCTGCATCCAGCATCACCTGTTCTATCTCGGCCATATTTTCGAGCGCCTGATAGTGACGTGAAGCGGTTAGTTCACGCTTAGGCGGGTTATCCACAAACGCAATTTTGCCGTTATCACGGGTAATGAAGGATAACTCTTCGAATACATCCAACATCATCGTAATCATGCGCGGCGAACAACCACACTGACGACTGAGCACAGGAGTAATCTCTTGTTCCTCCACGGGTTCAGCTTTCCATTTCAACACCTGCATATAAATACGCTTAAAGAGTTCTCTGGAAGGCATCTGAAGGCGATCTCGGCGGTTGCCTGATCCGTGCAGAAGGATGATATTCTCAGCTCCACTGAACAAAGCCAGCATGGCATTAAGTTGTTCCGGGGTTTCCGGCGTATCAAACACAAATAACGTCCGGACTTGTTCCTGTCCATAATGCTGTGCAGCAGCATTACACGGAAATAACCCGACCTTTCTATCATATACCCAAAGGCA
This sequence comes from Paenibacillus sp. FSL H3-0457, assembly GCF_037981725.1. Classification (NCBI taxonomy): domain Bacteria; kingdom Bacillati; phylum Bacillota; class Bacilli; order Caryophanales; family Paenibacillaceae; genus Paenibacillus; species Paenibacillus sp. FSL H3-0457. Next base: position 5,355,195 of record NZ_CP150283.1, read on the forward strand.
AGGTTCATACAATGAATTTCCCTCGGAAACATCTGTTTCTTTCCGAACAATAGCACCAACAGAACCAGATTTATATCGCAGATGCACCTCAAGTGAGCTCAAGAAATGTTTCATCGCATTTAATGGCTCGGCATTACCGCGCAAATCAAACACTTGGACCTGAGGAACATGAATGTCCTGAAGCATCAATTGAGGTTTTCTCATCCCATTCCATTCATTGATGGACAGTTCTCCCATCACATCAATAACGGAACCTGGGAGAAGAAACTCTGCTAACGCTCCCTTGCCAAAAGCAACGGTTTCCAGTTGCTGACCATCCTGTTCCAGAACCAGTTTCAGATGGCGTTTCTCTCGTCCCATTGTTCTGGTTTCCTTCACAGTCACACTTCTCAATACAAACCGTGGCGAAGGATTGCTCATTCCAAAAGGCTGCAATCTGTCGATCTCCTGGATCACTTTCAGCGGAACATCACTGATTCTGCATTCATCATCCGCAAGACGTTGAGGTACAAAGTCCTCTTCAGTTAATACAGATGCAGCAAACTCATTCAAACCAGCCTCAAGTTCTTCCAACTGTTCCCGATGCAAGGTCATACCTGCTGCAGCAGGGTGTCCCCCGTAATGGTCCATAGTGTGTTTATTGACTGTGAGTGCCTGATAGATATCCAAGCCCTCAATGGAGCGTGCAGAGCCCTTGCAGACACCGCTCTCTGGATCGATCCCAAGGATAAGTGTAGGTCGGTAATAACGCTCCAGCAACTTGGAAGCCACAATACCAACCACTCCAACGTTCCAGCCCTCACCAGCCAATACGATTACATCTGGAACGGATCCTGAACGAAGCTGTATCTTTTGTTCCAACTGTGCAGTTGCTTCTTGTAATATGCCCTCTACTACTTGCTGCCGCTCCCGATTCAATAGATCAAGCTGGCCCGCAAGCGTATGAGCTTCATCCAGATTCTCGGTGGTGAGAAGCGATACCGCTCTCCCGGCATGATCCAAACGTCCACTGGCATTAATACGAGGTGCCATGGCAAAGGCAATATTAATTGAAGTCACCTGACTCTGATCCACACCACTGATTTCCAGCAATGCACTTACACCAGGAAGACGTGAACCACGCATCGATTCTATTCCATAACTGACAATAACCCGGTTCTCCCCTTCCAAAGGCATGAGATCGGCAACGGTGCCGATGGCGGCAATCTCCATCCATTCACCGGGCACTTCCCCGATTAATGCCTGAGCGAGCTTCAAGGCTACTCCCGCTCCTGCCAAACCTTTAAAAGGATACGGGCATCCTGGAAGTTTCGGATTAATAAGTGTAAAGGCTTCGGGCAAAATTTCAGGCGGCTCGTGGTGATCTGTCACAATGACTTCGATGCCCAGCGTGGCCGCATAGGCAATCTGTTCAACAGCACTGATTCCGGTGTCCACGGTAATAATCAATGAAACGCCTTGTTGATGGGCCCAATCCAATGCATGGTTGTGCAATCCATACCCTTCATTCGAGCGATGAGGGATATATATATCGTACGAAGCTCCAAGATGACGCATCAAATGGATCATGAGCGATGTGCTGGATACGCCATCAGCGTCATAATCCCCGTAGATCAAAATATGTTCTTCCCGCTCCAATGCCAGCTTGATACGTGGCACAGCTTCATTCATGCCGAGGAGCAGATAGGGATCATGCATCTGATTCAGGTCAGGATGCAAAAAACGTTCGGCCTCCTTCTCATTGTGCACTCCTCGACTCACAAGCAAACGTCCAACAAGGGGTGAAACGGAAAGCGCCTGCGAGAGTCCCGCAGCCGCCTCCAAATCGATATTCGGTGTATTCCACCGGTATTGCGAATAAAGCAATGATAACGCTCCTTTCCTGATCTACTGGACCCGCGCTTCACTACTGAATTAATGTCGCTTCGTGATCGGGCAGTTCATGATTGGATTTATAGGGATAGCCCGGATCATAAGGTATCGCTTGAATCTGTACTTCTTTCACATGACTGAAACGGGTTAACAGTAGAGTCTTGGCCCGATTCGCAATCTCCTGTGCTTCCAGTATCGAGATCCTCGGATTCACACTAATGACCAGCTCAATCGTAACGTCATGTTCCTGTTCACGTGCAACCAAATGCTCAATGGTAATGATGCCATATACCCGCTGTACAGTCTCTTTGAAATCGGACGCTTCTTCCTGCTCCAGTTCCTGAACAAGTGAACCATATACCGTGTCCACAATCATTCGGTAACCCTTGTGAAGCACAAAACAGGAAGCAATCAACGCAGCCGTGGGGTCTAGGTAGAGCAGCATGCTCAATCCCGTCTCTTCACCAGCCATCGATCCTATAATGCCGATTAACACGGTGAGCGAACAATAGAGTGCACGGCGATGTTGCTGTGCATAGGCCAGCGCCTGAGACTGGTTTCGTTTACGGAAATATCTGTACTGAAATTGAAAAATCGCTTCTTTCACAGCCAAAGCTGCAACAGCCACCAAAAGTACCGACTTGCCGGGTGCTTCCGGTTCACTTCCGGAGAGACTACCCAATGCGGAGATCGCAAGCTGTAATCCACCCATGAGAATCAGCACAGATAACAATACTGAGATTCCGGGTCTAGCAACACGTGAATGTTCTTTAAACCGTCCCCTGCGAGCCTTGCTCTTATCGCGTACAGACTTGGAGGGAAAGAGACCAGCCAGGGCAGAACCAGCTTCAGAAGCAGAATACAAGCCGTCAGCGAGCAATGATTTGCTGTTTGCCATATAACCGACTCCCGCTTTGATCACCGCAAGTCCCAAATTACCGGCAATACCGCTCCATGTGGCAGCCTGAGCAGATGGGATATGTTCTCTGGTCATGAATATTCCCCCTTAATTCTGTACATAAAGTTGCAAAACCGCGCCTGGCAGACGCGGCTTCACAATAAGATGTTTAGTTAGATTCTTTAGCTACTGTTTTTGGCTTATCCACTTGTTTACCTTTGAGCATCAGCCATAGTGGAGCGGCGATATAGATTGAAGAATATGCACCGAAAAGTGTTCCGATAACCATCGCAAGCGAGAACATGCGAATGGATTCTCCACCAAATATGAACAAACAGATTGAAGCTGCAAACACGGTGAATGTTGTATTCAGGGAACGTGTCATCGTTTGAGCCAAACTGCGATTGACTACCTCACGCAAGTCGGCTTTGGTTGTCTTTTTGGCAAAACGCAGATTCTCACGAATCCGGTCAAAGATAACGATCGTATCGTTGATCGAGAACCCGACAATGGTCAATACTGCAGTAATAAAGGTCAGATCGACTTCCAAACGGAAGATGGAGAACACACTTATTACAACAAATGCATCATGGAAGAGTGCGATAACCGCAGCCAAACCAAAGCGCCACTCAAACCGGATCGCAACATAGATCATGATCCCGATACTTGCAATGAGTACCGCGTAGATCGCGTTGCGTTCCAATTCTTTGGCCATCTCTGGATCGACGGTATTTACTTCATAGGAAGCTGATGCATCCAGTTTGGCAAATTCCTGTTTAAATTTGCTCTCTTGGGTCTCATCCAGTTCATTGGAGAAACGAACATTTACACGGTCAGCCCCCGGCGTAATGGTAACATCACCCTCATCAACACCGATGTCCTTAACGATAGGTTTAATCTGCTCCGCTGTGATTGCTTTGGAAACCGAGATATCCACGTTCGATCCAGCACGGAAATCAACCGCATAATTCAAACCCAAAGCCAGAATGCTGATGATCCCCGTAATCGTCAGAATAATCGAGAAAATATAGGCAATCTTACTACCTTTAACATAATCAAAATTCCAATTAAAGCGCACGAATTTCACTCTCCTTCACTCCGAAGTACTTAGGCTTCTTCAACACGTTACCCCGTACAAGCAGGGTCAACAGGAAGCGGGAGAAGAAAATATTCGTGATAATACTGGTGACAATATCAAAAATCAGCACGAGTGCAAAACCTTTAACCGCACCTGTTCCCAAGAAGAACATAACAGCCGCAGCAATAATGGTTGTGATGTTGGAGTCAATGATTGTTCGGAAGGAATGTTTACCACCCGCTTTAACCGAAGACAAGATCGACTTACCACTGCGCATCTCTTCTTTAATCCGTTCGTACGTGATGATATTGGCATCCACCGCCATCCCTATACCCAGGATAAACGCCGCAATACCTGGAAGGGTAAGCACGAATTCTCCTAAATAGAAGATTGCAAGTACCAGCCACGTATGTGTGATCAAGGCAAAACTCGCGATAATACCAGGAATGCGATAAAGCCCAATCATGAACACTAGAATAATAACGGAACCAATCAATCCTGCTTTAATGGTCTGATCCAGAGAAAGCTTGCCAAGTGTTGCACCAACACTTTGTGAATACTTCTCTGTAAGTTTCAGTGGCAATGCACCCAGGTTAATGGTGTCACGAAGCTGGTTTGCTTCGTCACGTGTGTAAGCACCCGAAATTTGAGCGGAACCATCTGTCAACTGTTGTCTAACGGTTGGAGCAGATAGAAGCTCATCGTCCAAATAAATCGCGAGAGGTTGTCCGATCAAACGTTTGGTAATCTCGGAAAATTTGGCTTTATCTTTCACTTGAATGTCAATCATCGGCTCATTCAATTGAGTGAACACAACTTTGGCTGCATTCTCAACAAATTCATTTCCGCGAAGCTCAATTTTGGTGTATTCGCCTTCCTTGTCGTTCTCAGCTTTACTACGGAAGGTCAAAACAGCCGGCTCTTTCATTTTGGCTCTAACTTCAGCCTCATCCGTAACCCCTGCCAACTTCAATCGAATCCGGTTGCTTCCTTCAGTGGTTACCTCCGGTTCGCTTGTTCCGAGCGCATTGGCGCGGCTTTCAAGACTTTTGGCCGTTTGCACCAAAGATGCTTTGGTGACTTGTTGACCTGCTTCGAGCGGCTCTGCTTCATATAAGATCTCGTAGCCTCCCTTTAAATCAAGGCCCAAGCGTATATTTTTGAGCAGTTCCGGGCTTGTTCCCACCATTACCCCTGTGGTGACAAGCACGACCAGAATGAAACTGATAATTCTTTTCATGCCGTTCCTAGATCCCCTTTCGTTCTCAATATTCCTATTATAGCGATGCCGTAAAAAGCAGTCAATTTTCAACAAAAAAGATCCCTTTCGTCTAGAAAGAGGACCCCCGGTATGCAGACACGGTCATAAAGTTCATAAAGCTTGTTGCTTTCAGTGACAAAATGTCGTTCACCAGCTGGTGAAGCGGTGGAATGCCCTGTTTTTCATATTTATGACTGACGCAATTCCAGACATCTTTGCTGGTGACATATTCGTAACCGACAAGCCTTAATTCCTCCGCTTTGCTACGGCAGAGCATCTCTATTGACTGTTCCAACTCCACATCATTCATTTCTTCCAACGGGGAGCCTCCCTTCGTACATCCAAGCCTTTATGCGGCATCAATATTACATGATTCGACTTCGCCTGATCATATTCCTTCTTGCTGATTATGGTTCTTTTTGTTAATCGTGTCCAAGTTGTCATGAGAAGATAAAGGACTGGCATAGGATGAAGAACAACGGCTTTGTCCCGTTTATGTTGATAGCCTGTACTTTCAACCGGGAAAGAGGGGTAGTCTTGAAGAAACAGACATTTATCCAGGGGGCCATGATCCTGCTCACTGCAGGCATAATTAATCGAATACTTGGTTTCATTCCGCGCATTGCGCTGCCACGAGTCATCGGTGCAGAAGGTGTTGGCATCTACCAATTGAGCTATCCCTTTTTTATCGTACTAGTGACATTAATTACGGGTGGTATTCCGCTCGCCGTAGCCAAGCTCGTAGCCGAAGCTGATACCGGTGCCAATCGTTATTCCCCCCAGCGAATCCTGCAAGTAAGCTTAAGCTTTACGTTGACCCTGGGTGTTGTATTCATGTTTTTGTGCATCCTATTTGCACCCTGGGTTACCAAGTACGTGCTCACAGATGAGCGGGTATACCATACGTTCGTTAGTATGAGCCCCATGATTGCCATTATCGCCGTATCTGCTGTCTACAGAGGGTATTTCCAAGGTAAGCAAAACATGATGCCTACTGCCATTTCATCCATTGTTGAAACCATCATTCGCATTGTCTGTGTCATCTGGTTTGCTTGGCTTCTCCTCCCCCACGGTATTGCACAGGCTGCTGCTGGTGCCATGCTGGGAGCACTCGTTGGAGAATTCGGCGGTATGCTTGTACTCTTGTGGAAGTATAACAGGCAGAAGAAAGAGTTACCGCTCGCTAACCAACAGAACATGTCCAATCTCACAGCCAAACCTTTAAACCCAATATCTTCAGTTCTGAAAGAAACAGGTACTCCACAGCCGGGATTAATCCGGCGTTTGCTTTCAATCTCTATTCCTGTTACAGCAGGCCGATTGGTTGGCTCCTTATCCTATCTGGCCGAAACCATCGTTACTGCCCAGAGTCTGGCTCTGGCAGGCATATCCAAAGGACTTGCTACAGCACAATATGGTGCATTACAAGGTATGATTATTCCTCTGTTGCTGCTGCCGGGGGCACTAACCTCATCGCTCGCGACATCACTTGTGCCTTCACTGTCCGAAGCTTCTGCTCAGGGAGATCGCGCTCTGATTCACAAAAGAATGCATCAGGCCTTACGTTTGGCACTTGTGACAGGTGCTCCGTTTTCCGTGTTTATGTATGTGCTTGCCGAACCGATGTGTCTTGTTCTGTATAATGATGCATCGATCGGAAGCATGCTGAAACTAATGGCTCCCTTTGCTTTGTTCATTTATATTCAAGCTCCTCTTCAAGCTGCATTACAAGCTCTTGACCGTCCGGGTAAAGCATTGCTAAATACGTTTATCGGTGCTGTTATCAAAATCACGTTGATTTTAACGCTTGCTTCCCGGCCTGAATATGGCATCTTCGGTGCAGTCATCGCCATCTGTGTGAATTCTACGGTAGTTACCCTGTTACATGCCCAAAGCGTACGTAGCCTGCTACAGTTCCGCTTCAAAATGATGGATTGGGTCAAGACGGGTGCAGGAATGTTTATCATGGGAGCAGCGACCCTACTCGTATACGAAGAGACTGCCATGATATTGCCTTTTTGGGTGAGGATGCTTCTCGCTCCTTTTGTCGGGCTTATCGTGTATTTCATCGTCATGGGCTGGACCAAAATGATTGACTTTCATGATCTGTCCCGTGCTCCTTTGATTGGTTCATGGTTCAAGCGCCGTTCAGGCAAATGATTTTCATTTTTTATCATCTTTTGGACTGACATATATCTTCCCATTGTGGTCAATGGAGCATATAAATACATCCTTGAAATCCATAATTCCGTTCTGTTGAATTTGATTTTTCAGCCAAAATCTCGTTTTCTGAATGATCTCCAGATTCTGATCCTGGACCTTTCCGTCCATAATCAAGGGTAGTGGCAGACCTTCATATTTGATATTTGGAAATCCGTCAATCTGATTTTTCTCTGTTTTGGATTTACCGGAAGAAGCCCCTTCTGAATCAGAGCCGCAAGAACTGCTGCCGTTAGAAGTATTCTCATCCTTGGGAAAAACGGTCAGCTTGCCTGTGGTCTCCAAAATAGCGAAATCAACCTCACCGATACTGTCTACATTCTGTTCACGGAGCTGTTGTAATAGATCATCCAGATTATATCGTTGCTTCCGCATCTCATCCCGGTGAAGAACGCCTTTGGAGATCAAAACAGTAGGTTTCCCATCAATTATCAGGCGAAGACGCCGACTTTTAAGACCTATAAACGCCATTCCGATCTGTACAATGATCAAGGTAAGCATGGGGGCAATCCCGTGAGAGAGCGGTTTATCAATATCTTCAATGACAAAAGCAGCCATTTCAGCAAGCATAATGGAGACAACAAGATCAAACATGGATAGCTTACCAATCTCACGTTTACCCATAACCCTCATTGCACAGTACACCAGAAAGTACATGAGAATGGTTCGAAAGATATGTGATCCGACATCTGGGAAGTTCACAACAGGGGTCCTCCTTCGAAACTGAGTTTTTAACAGTTAGCTGGGTAGTGCAATCCCTATTTTGACCTGAACCTTACATGCTCATGCAGAAATAATCCGTTCATTTAATGGAAAACAGTTCATAAGTCCGAAGGCTTGACCATACACTGTATTAACTTATAACTTGTACAAGGGGGTTGCTTCATGCAATTGATCCGCCGCTTGGTTTCGTTTCGAGTGTCCAATCCGATTCTGTCAGGCCTCTGTCAGGCTTTTGTATGGATGTTTATCGGGGCATTTATTCTCTCCTTGTTTCTCTGGATGAGCGGAATGCGGGAACAGGACCTCTCATTGTATACCTATGTTGTTCATGGCTTGTCATTATTGGTTGGTGGTTTTGTCGCAGGCAAACGTTCTGGTGAAAAAGGATGGTACTACGGAGGGATTACCGGAATCGTATATGGACTGCTTGTGCTGTTGATCGGATTTCTCGCGCTGGATGCTTCGTTTAATTGGAAGGATAGTTTACAACTGCTTAGCGCGTTCTTCATTTCAGCTCTCGGTGGCATGTTCGGTGTTAATACGCATCGCTCCTAACTGACTGGTAAAGAACATCGACCTTCCCTCATAAATCAAAAAAGAGAACCGGGTCTCCAAGGAGATCCGGTTCTCTACTAGGGAATACGCCACAAACGCACCCTCGTTATTCTATGTTACAGTAACTATTCAACAGCCGTATCACGAGCTACAGCCGTGCTGATTGCATTACGGTCAAATGTAAGCTTAGTTACATCGTTTACACGCAATACAACCACATCGTCCGTAATCTCAGCGATCGTACCGTGAAGGCCACCAATCGTTACAATTTTATCGCCCTTTTTCAATTGGCTTAGCATGGAATTCCGTTGCTTTTGCTTTTTGTTCTGTGGACGAATCATTAAGAAGTAGAAAATCGCAACCATGAGTACTAAAGGTACAATCAAAGATACGATCCCACCGCCTTGCGCTCCTGCTAGAGGCATTCCTTGAAACATTCAAACTCCCCCTTATCGACTATACATACAGATATTGCTTGTTACGCCGGTTTCCTCAAAAACTCAATCAGAAACCTTTGTCATTGTCATGAAGACCATATTGATCGAAAAATTCATCCCGGAAATCAAGCAAACGATCTTCCATAATGGCTTTACGTACATTACGCATCAAATTCTGCAAGAAATGAAGATTATGGATCGTTGTCAAACGCAGGCCAAATGTTTCATCTGCTTTGATCAAATGACGCAGATAAGCTCTGGAATAGTTACGACAAGTGTAGCAATCACATTCAGGATCTAATGGTCCAAAATCGGTTGCAAACTTGGCATTACGAACTACCAGACGTCCTTGACTGGTCATCGTTGTTCCGTTACGGGCAATCCGAGTAGGCAGAACACAATCGAACATGTCCACTCCACGAATAGATCCCTCAATCAACGCATCGGGCGAACCTACCCCCATCAAATAACGTGGTTTATTGGACGGCAACAAAGGTAACGTATAATCCAATACACCATACATCAAATGTTTCGGTTCTCCAACACTCAGTCCACCAATAGCATACCCCGGGAAATCCATGGAAGTCAAATCTGCGGCGCTCTGACGGCGAAGATCTTCATGCATGCCTCCCTGTACGATGGCAAAGAGACCTTGGTCATGCGGACGAGCGTGACTTTCAAGACAACGTTCTGCCCAGCGGCTTGTTCTTTCGAGTGATTTTTTTACATATTCATATTCAGCCGGATACGGTGGGCATTCGTCAAACGCCATCATAATATCGGAGCCAAGTGCATTCTGGATTTCCATCGCCACTTCAGGAGAAAGGAACTTTTTGTCTCCATTCAGATGAGAACGGAAGTTAACGCCTTCTTCCGTAATCTTGCGCATCTCGCTAAGAGAAAAAACTTGGAATCCGCCGCTGTCTGTCAAAATTGGACGATCCCAGTTCATGAATTTGTGCAATCCGCCAGCTTCACGGATGATTTCATGTCCTGGTCTCAGAAACAGGTGATAGGTATTACTCAAAATAATCTGAGCATCCATTTCTTTCAACTCTTCAGGGCTCATTGTTTTGACAGTCGCCTGTGTACCTACAGGCATAAAGGTTGGTGTCTCAATAATACCGTGAGGTGTATGTACACGTCCCAGACGTGCACCGGATTGTTTGCAAGTTTTGATATGTTCATACGTAATTGCTGCCATTGGTTTTAATCATCCTCTAAAAGTTAATCGTTATACCGTTATACTAATATATCAACATGGCATCGCCGAAGCTGAAGAACCGGTATTTCTCTTGGATGGCTTCCTCATATGCCTGCATAATATGTTCCCTGCCTGCTAGTGCACTAACCAACATAACCAACGTGGATTTCGGGAGATGAAAATTCGTAAGCATCCCATCGATCACTTTGAAGGAATAGCCCGGATAGATGAAAATGCTGGTCCATCCGCTGCTCGCTTGCAGTATTCCATTTTCAAATTTGCTGCCTACCGTTTCCAAAGTCCGGCAGCTCGTTGTCCCAACCGCAAAAACACGGTGTCCATTCTCTTTGGTCTGGTTAATCAGATCTGCCGTTTCTTGTGACAAGGAGTAATACTCCTCATGCATAACATGATCTTCAACAACATCAACCGACATTGGTCTGAATGTTCCCAGTCCTACATGAAGCGTAATGAAGGCGACATTAACGCCCTTGGCTCGAATCTGATCCAACAAATCATCCGTAAAGTGCAGTCCCGCTGTAGGTGCAGCCGCCGACCCTTCATGCTTGGCATACACGGTCTGGTACCGTTCGCGGTCATCCAATGTCTCTTTGATATAAGGTGGCAACGGCATCTCACCAAGACGATCCAAAATCTCTTGGAAGATTCCATCATACGTAAACGTAAGTGTACGTGCCCCCATCTCGCCCTCTTCTTCAATGATTGCCTTCAATTCATCACCAAATACGATGACTGAACCGGCTTTCAGCTTTTTACCCGGCTTAACCAGTGCTTCCCACTTGTCGCCTTCCACATTTTTGAGCAATAACACTTCCGCTTTTGCTCCGGTATCTTCTTTTGTACCGAACAGACGGGCTGGTAGAACACGTGTATCATTCAGAATCAATGTATCACCGGGATTCAGAAAATCGATAATATCAGGAAACGTTTGATGATTAATCTCACCACTATCTTTGTTCAAGGTAAGCAAACGGGATGCCGTGCGATCAAGCAACGGCGTCTGTGCTATCAATTGCTCCGGTAGTTCAAAATCATATAAGTTCACATTCATTTAGTTTCATTCCTTAACAATAGTCGCATTTTGATAATAGTGTTTCAATATTGCCTGGTAATCATACCCTTCATCTGCCATGCCTTTGGCTCCCCATTGGGACAAGCCCAATCCGTGGCCATTGCCCTGACCGATGAACATGAAGGTCTGACCCTGCGTCACCGCTCTCGCTTGACCATCACCACTCATAACCACAAGTGCATTACTGGATGATGTTCCTGCGCCAGAAGAAGACAATACAGAGGCACCATTTGAGCCGGTTTTACTGGCTGTTTTGCCGTCAGCGCCTAATACAGTATAACTTCCGGTCCCTGCAATATCAAATAAAGTGCTCGGTAATCCACCGAGCGCAGAGCGGTATGTATCGGCATATTTCACCGTCATAGCCTGTCCGTTGGCAGTGACTTCAAGTGCTCTTCCGGAAGGTCCACGCTTGGTCACTTCCAAGGTTGAGATTGAAGCAGGAACAGACGCTGTTGTTTTACCCTGAAGGGATTTAACCAACTGGGCAGACGTGAAAGGTCCTCTCACCCAAGCATAATCGTTGGATTGAGCTACTTTTGCCAGTACAACAGCTTCGTTGCCTGGATTCATTTTAGCTACAGGTTCAACGGTGGATTGAACTAACGGAACGGCACGCACATTGGTATTCTGAGCCGTTACCGTCACTTTTGCCAGTCCCGCATTGGTCTTGGTCGTTAATTCTTTGATGTTATCCTCACGAATGTACCCGCTAACGCCTGTACCCAGCAGCACATGGTACCACGTATGTAATCCTGCCTGGGCTGATGTATCTCCTGAACTAACCACATTGGTGAACACACCTGCTCCGCCGTTCCATACCTCAGAAGGATGAGCCGTCTGGCCGCCAGCATTGGAGGAGAATACAGCTTCGATGATTTTCCCACCGCTCTTGACCACTTCTCCAGCCGTTGCATCCACTGCACTGGTTACTTTATCGTTCTCCGAACCAATCCCGTTATAGGCTTGGCTGAGCGTTGTATCCACGACATTCGCAATTTTGAAACGTTCACCCTGTTGAAGCGCGTAGGATCGAGCAGCTACAGCTTGAACTTTCAGAGCTTCAGCAGGCCAGGAGGAATACACCTCTGCCCCTACGACAGAGTACAGGTATTGCTCCAGTGGAACGACGTTGACCAACGCCAGATCACCGCTCACGATGCTGATTTCCATATCTCCACGATACGTTCGCTGGGAACGCTCCACTACTTTGATCCCATTGCCATTCCCTTGTACTAATGCTTTGGATTCAGTACCTGCAATAGTGTAATGCGGAGCTGTTTTGAGTGCATCCGTACTTAATCCTGCATCCTGGCGGATGATGAGCCCTGCACTATTGTTGACAGGTGAAAGGCTTACCCCCGGAGCTTTGGCTTCCACACTGTTCTTCAATGCGGTTAATTCCGCATCCGTTGAAGCTTCACCCACCCATACCGCGTATGCTTGGCTTCCTCCACTCAGTTGAAGGACTGGATAGACACTACTAACTCCTGCTGATAAAAGGTTGGCTTGTGCTGCCTCTGCTTCCTGAATCGAACCATAGGTTCCAGCAGACAGGCGTTTACTTCCCGTTACAGCTGGCTTTTGACCAGCCAATTGAGCTGCTGCTACCTTTTGTACCCGTGTAACAGCTTGTCCAGCCAATGCCTCCGTTGCATAGTTGCCTGTGTAGAGCTGATATGTCGTATTTCCATTCACAGACGTTGTGAACAGCAAAGGTTTATCCGCGGTTGCCTGCAACAATTTTGCTGCTACCGATGCTGCCTTGAAATCCGCTGTTTCCAACACCTTTACTCGGAATCCATCTGCACTGAAACGGACCTGCCCTGCCGGAAGACTTACATTTGCGCCACTCTCCGATTGGATGCTCCATTGTCCCGTCGATTCAAGCGTAATGAGTGGTGTAGTTGATTTATACGTACTACCCAGATTTGCAAACATGGCTACCCGGATCGTCTGTCCATCATTTCCTGCTGCATACGCAGGCACTTGCAGACAACCCACTGTCAAAAGAGCTGCCGCCAGTACCTTCAATCGACGACTCCACTTCTTCGTTCGTATTGCTTTTCCCACAATCAGACTCCTCTCCGTGCATTTCTTTCATTTTATATCGGATTAACACGTGATTATTTCAAGGTTTATGGTGAACGTTCAAATGAGCATGTTCAACAGATTCGATTATTTCCCATCTCTTGGTGGAACAGGAAGACCCAAATGATGATAGGCGAGATCTGTTACGATCCTGCCCCTTGGTGTACGCTGAATCATACCAATCTGAAGCAGATACGGTTCATAGACATCCTCGATCGTCTGACTTTCTTCACCGATTGTAGCAGCAATTGTATCCAATCCTACGGGACCTCCCCGGAAGCTGTTGATCATCGATTTGAGCATCTTATGGTCAATGTCATCCAGGCCACGCGGATCAATCTGGAGACGTTGCAGCGCTTCTTCCGCCAGTGTCTGCGTTATAATCCCATCACCACGCACCTGTGCAAAGTCGCGTACTCGTTTTAACAAACGGTTCGCGATCCTCGGTGTCCCACGTGAGCGCAATGCAATCTCTTGCGCAGCATCTCCCACAATCTCCACACCCAAAATTTCGGTAGAGCGTGAGACGATATAAGCCAGCTCATCAACCGTATAGAATTCCAATCGACTGATAACACCAAATCGATCTCGAAGTGGAGCAGACAGCAAGCCAGCACGCGTTGTAGCCCCAATCAGAGTGAATGGTGGCAGATCCAGCCGAACGGAACGTGCACTTGGACCTTTACCAATCATAATATCCAATGCCGAATCTTCCATAGCAGGGTACATGACTTCTTCAACCGTACGATGCAAACGATGAATCTCATCAATAAACAAGACATCGCCTTCCTGCAGATTGGTTAACAATGCTGCAAGATCACCCGGGCGTTCAATGGCCGGGCCTGACGTAGTTCGTAAATTAACGCCCAATTCGTTGGCAATAATGTTGGCAAGTGTTGTTTTACCAAGTCCAGGTGGTCCATATAACAAAACGTGATCCAATGCCTCATTACGAAATTTGGCAGCTTCAATATATATCTTTAAATTTTCCTTCACCTGATTCTGCCCGATATATTCATTCAGATACCGGGGACGAAGACTCAACTCAACATTTTGGTCCTCCATCATCAGGTTCGCGGAAATAATCCGGTCATCCATGTTCATCCCTACCTTTTTTTGCAGGCTACAGCTATATTATAATATGCAATTTGTATTATCCCGTAAACAGCATTTGCAGCGCCTTTTTCATCAACACATCAACGGAATCTGCTGTAGTAACATCCTTTTTCAATTTGAGCCATACTTTATCAAGCTCACTGTCAGTATACCCAAGTGCCTTGAGACCTTCACGTGCTTCATCCCAGGCTGAACCACTTCCCGACTCTTCCGATGGAGGAGCGAACAACCCTGTTGCATACGCTGCCGCGCCAAAACTATCCAGCTTATCCTTGAGATCCAGAATCATGCGTTGTGCAGTCTTCTTACCGATGCCTGGCAATTTGGTCAAGAACGTAAGATTCTCCTGGTAAATCGCCGTAACCACATGTTCTGGTGTACCTCCAGCGAGTATGCCCAGAGCTACTTTTGGACCAATACCGGATACTTCAATCAGTTTACGGAACAAACGCTGCTCATCCCGTGTAACAAATCCAAACAGCAACATCGCATCCTCACGCACATGATGGTGAGTGTACACGGTAATTTCGCCTTCTTGCTTCGCAAACGCAAATGGATTTGGACAGAATACGCGATAACCTACACCATGAACATCCAGCACAATATAATCATTCTCTACATGAATGAACTGTCCTCTTAGAAAATCAATCATTTTCGCAATACCTCATTCAACTTGGAATTTAATGTATAAGAGTGTGCGTGGCACACGGCTACAGCCAATGCATCCGCTACGTCATCTGGTTTAGGAATGACCTGAAGACGCAAAAACATTTTGACCATCTCCTGTACTTGCTTCTTCTCTGCTTTACCGTACCCCACAACAGCCTGCTTGATCTGCATTGGCGTATACTCTGCAATAGGCAAACCCTTCTGTGCGGCAGCGAGTACCATAACGCCTCTCGCCTGACTGACAGACATTGCTGTTGTAACGTTCCGATTGAAAAAAAGTTTCTCCAGCGCTACTGCGTCCGGTTTGTATTTATCAATCAATTGCACCATACCTTCATATACATGAAGCAACCGTTCCTCTTCAGGGGTATGAGCTTCCGTCTGAATACATCCATATTGTACGGGTACCACCTTACTGCCGATTTTATCCACAAAACCAAAACCAACAATCGCAATCCCCGGGTCAATTCCCAAAAAACGCAAAACCATCTCTCCCTCACAAAAGCGAACATATGTATCGTTCAGTTCATTATAACAAAAGATAGACCCAGCGGCAGGAAAAACTTTGTCTAACTGATTACTCGTCTTTATTCGCGAATTTTTTACATGTTTATTCGTATTTTCAACTATTTTAGTTTAAACGACAAAAAGGACATCTCTTCGATGTCCTTCATCACATTCCACGTATTTTAGATTCAATCGCTTGGTTACGTAAACCACCAATGTTATTGCTTGCCACCATCGTTTCAGTACTTCACAATTTTAATACCATAGGTGAGGACGTTTGGATTACCCGCCATTACGGATTAAATGATGGTCTTCATCCACGGCATAGTCACTGAACGTAGAGATCACGCTATCATACTCATCCTTGTCTTGAATCCGAATACCCTGCTGCAATTGTTCTAGTACGCCTTCAGGCAAAGAACTTTCCAACGTTCCAACATCCAATTGAAAGAACGTACGAATAACCTTCTCTTCTGCAGGCTTACCCTCGTACAAATTAAGGTTCCCTACAGCATCTATGCTGATATAAGCCTGTTGTTTACAAAGCGGTGAAAGGTCATCTACACGTTGCTTCAAATGCAACTCATCTGATGTTCCAACGGTAGCATCCCATTCCGGATGTTGAGCTAGCAGCATCTTCAACTGTGGTCTAGCCATCTTGCCTAACTGCTCTGTTTCCACTCCGCAGATGTACTGTGTCTCCAAAACCACACTTGTTAAATGATCCGGATCAGAATCAAGTTGCTCTACTAACGCCTGAATCTCCTGTTCTGATCTTGTTTCCTGCGTAACAGGGCCCATCACACTGGTTGCCTCACTAAAATTAGTTGTCAGCAAACGCTCTATCGCCGATGAGATAGACAACCCGCTGTAAGCCAATATCGTAACTGCAAGCAGAGCCGCCGTCATCCATACTGTTCGTTTCCACCGTCTCCAGCGTCTCTTGAATTGTTTTCTGAAGTTAAACGTGTTCACATGAACCCCTTCTATCACTTTTTAAACCTATTGTGACCTAAAGATTGAGGCTTTATGCACAATTAACTTGTAGTCTGAAGAAGGAACACACATGTGTTAGGTTAGAGAATTTGTCATAGTGAATACCGGAACCTGCATTTATAGAATCTTATATAGATAAATATAAAAAACACTATCTAATTATAGATAGTGTTTTTAGAGATCGGGATGACACGATTTGAACATGCGACCCCCTGGTCCCAAACCAGGTGCTCTACCAAGCTGAGCTACATCCCGTTATATATACCGGCGAGAGGACTCGAACCTCCACGGTTTCCCACTCGATTTTGAGTCGAGCGCGTCTGCCATTCCGCCACGCCGGCAAATTTGAAGTTATAATGGCGCGCCCTGAGAGATTCGAACTCCCGGCCTTTTGATTCGTAGTCAAACGCTCTATCCAGCTGAGCTAAGGGCGCAAATATTGGAGCGGAAGACGGGAATCGAACCCGCGACCCTCGCCTTGGCAAGGCGATGCTCTACCGCTGAGCCACTTCCGCACACGGTATTATTAATATAAAAATGGCGGAACCGACGGGATTCGAACCCGCGATCTCCTGCGTGACAGGCAGGCATGTTAGGCCAACTACACCACGGTTCCAGATCACTTTCTCAAAGGAAAGTATAATTGCGGGGGCAGGATTTGAACCTGCGGCCTTCGGGTTATGAGCCCGACGAGCTACCGGGCTGCTCCACCCCGCGTCGTTATAAAGTTTATATGGTGGAGGCTGAGGGGATCGAACCCCCGACCCTCTGCTTGTAAGGCAGATGCTCTCCCAGCTGAGCTAAGCCTCCATAATATGACCCGTAGGGGATTCGAACCCCTGTTACCTCCGTGAAAGGGAGGTGTCTTAACCCCTTGACCAACGGGCCTTAATGGCTCCCCGAACAGGGCTCGAACCTGTGACAACTCGATTAACAGTCGAGTGCTCTACCAACTGAGCTATCAGGGAATATATGCATTTGCAGTGCAAATGCAATTCATCGTACAACATCAACATGCAGAGCCTGTTTTCTATGTATGATGAAAGAGTTCGCTTGGCGGCGTCCTACTCTCCCAGGACCCTGCGGTCCAAGTACCATCGGCGCTAGAGGGCTTAACGGTCGTGTTCGGGATGGGTACGTGTGGAACCCCTCCGCCATCGCCACCAAACGCATAGCTTAGCTTACATTTCAGAGATCGTTCTCTGAAAACTAGATTCGAAACGAAACATGCGAATGACAACTTGCTATTGGATAAGCCCTCGACCGATTAGTACTGGTCAGCTCCATGCATTGCTGCACTTCCACCCCCAGCCTATCTACCTCGTCGTCTTCAAGGGGTCTTACATACTGGGAAATCTCATCTTGAGGGGGGCTTCACGCTTAGATGCTTTCAGCGTTTATCCCGTCCGTACATAGCTACCCAGCGGTGCTCCTGGCGGAACAACTGGTACACCAGCGGTACGTCCATCCCGGTCCTCTCGTACTAAGGACAGCTCCTCTCAAATTTCCTACGCCCACGACAGATAGGGACCGAACTGTCTCACGACGTTCTGAACCCAGCTCGCGTACCGCTTTAATGGGCGAACAGCCCAACCCTTGGGACCTACTTCAGCCCCAGGATGCGATGAGCCGACATCGAGGTGCCAAACCTCCCCGTCGATGTGGACTCTTGGGGGAGATAAGCCTGTTATCCCCAGGGTAGCTTTTATCCGTTGAGCGATGGCCCTTCCATGCGGTACCACCGGATCACTAAGCCCGACTTTCGTCCCTGCTCGACTTGTAGGTCTCGCAGTCAAGCTCCCTTATGCCTTTGCACTCTTCGAATGATTTCCAACCATTCTGAGGGAACCTTTGGGCGCCTCCGTTACTCTTTAGGAGGCGACCGCCCCAGTCAAACTGCCCACCTGACACTGTCCCCGCACCGGATTACGGTACCAGGTTAGAACCTAGATACGATCAGGGTGGTATCCCAACGTTGCCTCCACGCAAGCTGGCGCTCACGTTTCAAAGGCTCCCACCTATCCTGTACAGATCGTACCCAAATTCAATATCAAGCTGCAGTAAAGCTCCATGGGGTCTTTCCGTCTTGTCGCGGGTAACCTGCATCTTCACAGGTATTAAAATTTCACCGGATCTCTCGTTGAGACAGCGCCCAAGTCGTTACGCCATTCGTGCGGGTCAGAATTTACCTGACAAGGAATTTCGCTACCTTAGGACCGTTATAGTTACGGCCGCCGTTTACTGGGGCTTCGGTTCACAGCTTCGGATTGCTCCTAACCACTCCCCTTAACCTTCCAGCACCGGGCAGGCGTCAGCCCGTATACTTCGCCTTACGGCTTCGCACAGACCTGTGTTTTTGCTAAACAGTCGCTTGGGCCTTTTCACTGCGGCCCCCTCGTGCTATTCACACTACCGGGGCACCCCTTCTCCCGAAGTTACGGGGTCATTTTGCCGAGTTCCTTAACGAGAGTTCTTCCGCGCGCCTTAGAATACTCTTCTCGCCTACCTGTGTCGGTTTGCGGTACGGGCACCATCACCTGGCTAGAGGCTTTTCTTGGCAGTGTGAGATCATGACCTTCGCTACTATAATTTTCGCTCCCCATCACAGCTCAGCCTTACAATGTGCGGATTTGCCTACACATCAGCCTTACTGCTTAGACGGACATCCATCAGTCCGCGTCACTACCCTACTGCGTCCCCCCATTGCTCATAACGGCTTACGGTGGTACAGGAATTTCGACCTGTTGTCCTTCGACTACGCCTTTCGGCCTCGCCTTAGGTCCCGACTTACCCTGAGCGGACGAGCCTTCCTCAGGAACCCTTAGGCTTTCGGCGGATCAGATTCTCACTGATCTTTTCGTTACTCATACCGGCATTCTCACTTGTATAATGTCCAGCGCTCCTTACGGTACACCTTCAACCCTTATACAACGCTCCCCTACCCCTGATGCAAAGCATCAAGCCATAGCTTCGGTGGTGTGTTTAGCCCCGTTACATTTTCGGCGCAGAGTCACTCGACCAGTGAGCTATTACGCACTCTTTCAATGATGGCTGCTTCTAAGCCAACATCCTGGTTGTCTGTGCAACTCCACATCCTTTCCCACTTAACACACACTTGGGGACCTTAGCTGATGGTCTGGGCTGTTTCCCTTTTGACAATGGATCTTAGCACTCACTGTCTGACTCCCGGAAGTAAGTCTATGGCATTCGGAGTTTGACTGAGCTTGGTAACCCTTGCGGGCCCCGCACCCAATCAGTGCTCTACCTCCACGACTCTGTTTTCCGAGGCTAGCCCTAAAGCTATTTCGGGGAGAACCAGCTATCTCCGAGTTCGATTGGAATTTCTCCGCTACCCCCACCTCATCCCCGCATTTTTCAACATGCGTGGGTTCGGGCCTCCAGTGCGTGTTACCGCACCTTCACCCTGGACAGGGGTAGATCACCCGGTTTCGGGTCTACGTCCACGTACTATATCGCCCTATTCAGACTCGCTTTCGCTGCGGCTCCGGCTCTTCACCTTAACCTTGCACGGGAACGTAACTCGCCGGTTCATTCTACAAAAGGCACGCCATCACCCCTAAAACGGGCTCTGACTTTTTGTAAGCACACGGTTTCAGGTTCTATTTCACTCCCCTTCCGGGGTGCTTTTCACCTTTCCCTCACGGTACTGCTTCACTATCGGTCGCTAGGAAGTATTTAGCCTTGGCAGATGGTCCTGCCGGATTCATACGGGGTTTCACGTGCCCCGCACTACTCGGGATCCGTCTCGGAGGGAACAGACTTTCAACTACAGGGCTTTTACCTTCTTTGGCGGGCCTTTCCAGACCTCTTCGCTTAACCGGTTCCTTTGTAACTCCATGTGAGACGTCCCACAACCCCAAAGAGCAAGCTCTCTGGTTTGGGCTTCTCCGCGTTCGCTCGCCGCTACTGACGGAATCACTATTGTTTTCTCTTCCTCAGGGTACTTAGATGTTTCAGTTCCCCTGGTATGCCTCACACTAACCTATGTATTCAGTTAGGTGTAACTGGAAATTACCCCAGCTGGGTTTCCCCATTCGGACACCCCCGGATCAAAGCTTGCTTACAGCTCCCCGAGGCAGTTTCGTTGTTCGCCACGTCCTTCATCGGCTCCTAGCGCCTAGGCATCCTCCGTGTGCTCTTAGTAGCTTAACCATTTTGTTCCGGTTTCGGTCGCTCGCTTCCCTTGTTTTGCTTGCGCAAAGCCAAAAGTCGCTCTCACCCGATACCCTCACAAAAGCAATTTGACTACCGTTTTTATTGAAACTTGTTTAACACAAGTTCAGCTAAAAAGGAATGTTCTAATTCGCGTTTGTTTCGTTTCGATATCTAGTTTTCAAAGAACAAGCTCCATGCAAAAGCAAGCTGTTTGAGAGTTTGAGCTCTCAAAACCGAACAACGAGTGAGTGTTTTGCAGCTAAGCTGCGTATTTGAATGTTTCCGTTGCAGGAAACGATTCTCCATAGAAAGGAGGTGATCCAGCCGCACCTTCCGATACGGCTACCTTGTTACGACTTCACCCCAATCATCTATCCCACCTTCGGCGGCTGGCTCCTTGCGGTTACCCCACCGACTTCGGGTGTTATAAACTCTCGTGGTGTGACGGGCGGTGTGTACAAGACCCGGGAACGTATTCACCGCGGCATGCTGATCCGCGATTACTAGCAATTCCGACTTCATGCAGGCGAGTTGCAGCCTGCAATCCGAACTGAGACCGGCTTTGTTGGGATTGGCTCCATCTCGCGATTTCGCAGCCCGTTGTACCGGCCATTGTAGTACGTGTGTAGCCCAGGTCATAAGGGGCATGATGATTTGACGTCATCCCCACCTTCCTCCGGTTTGTCACCGGCAGTCTATCTAGAGTGCCCATCCGAAATGCTGGCAACTAAATATAAGGGTTGCGCTCGTTGCGGGACTTAACCCAACATCTCACGACACGAGCTGACGACAACCATGCACCACCTGTCTTGAATGTTCCGAAGAAAAGGTACATCTCTGCACCGGTCATTCAGATGTCAAGACCTGGTAAGGTTCTTCGCGTTGCTTCGAATTAAACCACATACTCCACTGCTTGTGCGGGTCCCCGTCAATTCCTTTGAGTTTCAGTCTTGCGACCGTACTCCCCAGGCGGAGTGCTTAATGTGTTAACTTCGGCACCAAGGGTATCGAAACCCCTAACACCTAGCACTCATCGTTTACGGCGTGGACTACCAGGGTATCTAATCCTGTTTGCTCCCCACGCTTTCGCGCCTCAGCGTCAGTTACAGCCCAGAGAGTCGCCTTCGCCACTGGTGTTCCTCCACATATCTACGCATTTCACCGCTACACGTGGAATTCCACTCTCCTCTTCTGCACTCAAGTCACCCAGTTTCCAGTGCGATCCGGGGTTGAGCCCCGGGATTAAACACCAGACTTAAATGACCGCCTGCGCGCGCTTTACGCCCAATAATTCCGGACAACGCTTGCCCCCTACGTATTACCGCGGCTGCTGGCACGTAGTTAGCCGGGGCTTTCTTCTCAGGTACCGTCACCTTGAGAGCAGTTACTCTCCCAAGCGTTCTTCCCTGGCAACAGAGCTTTACGATCCGAAAACCTTCATCACTCACGCGGCATTGCTCCGTCAGGCTTTCGCCCATTGCGGAAGATTCCCTACTGCTGCCTCCCGTAGGAGTCTGGGCCGTGTCTCAGTCCCAGTGTGGCCGATCACCCTCTCAGGTCGGCTACGCATCGTCGCCTTGGTGAGCCGTTACCTCACCAACTAGCTAATGCGCCGCAGGCCCATCCCCAAGTGACAGATTGCTCCGTCTTTCCAGTTTCCTTCAGGCGAAGAAAACAATTATTCGGTATTAGCTACCGTTTCCGGTAGTTGTCCCAAACTTGAGGGCAGGTTGCCTACGTGTTACTCACCCGTCCGCCGCTAACCATCAGAGAAGCAAGCTTCTCTTCAAGTCCGCTCGACTTGCATGTATTAGGCATGCCGCCAGCGTTCGTCCTGAGCCAGGATCAAACTCTCCAATAAAGTATTGAAAAGAGCGATAAGCTCATTTTGAATCTGACGAGATTAAAAATCTCATTTGTGCTCCAGTCGATCCAAGCCAAGACTTGTCTCAAACTTTCACGTTTCATTCTGCAAGCAGAATGTTTACTCACTCGTTGTTCAGTTTTCAAAGATCAAACTTGTTTTGTTATCTCTTGTGTTTCCTGTGTCAGCACTGTGTTTCAGCGGCGACTTAAATAATATATCATACGGCTGAATGTAATGCAACAGTTTTTTTCATTTCTTTTCTTTAGTAGTTTTACATTAGCTAAAGCTATCATATCTGTACCCTATCTTGTCCTATCATATTAGGTCATGCTCATAGGGTACAAATATTTTAACACATTTATGAAAGGGTTTACAATAACTTCTTAATAAAATGCTTTCTATTATTTCCTGAGCAACTATATCTCCGTTATGTGCAACTCAATGTTCACTCAGGTAAGCGGGAAGCCAGCTCTCTATTACAGAGCTGGCTTCCCGCTTATATAACAGGCACCTCACTTATTCATCAATCGCAATCTCCAGGTTAGTTCTGTATCCATGGATTACGACGCTTTTTATCGGATTTCCGTGGGTTGGAAGCAGCTGCACCCTCTCTGGATGTTTTCCCGGACACGGATACCTTGGATTTATTCTTCAGAGGAGCCTTGCTTGTTCTGCGTTTTGCAGCGGCCGGCTTACTCCCTGCTTGCTTGGACTTCCCTTCCGAATCTGATCCAACCTCTTCAATTGCTACCTGACTTAGGTTAGCGTCTTCACGCCCCCCTTTTTTACCACCCTTCCCTTGCCCTTGAGGAGGATACATTTCACCAAATGCTCCAAGCGGGGACGGCGGAACCATGTTCTGAGTAGGGTACGGATTCTGATAAGCATACTCAATAGGCTGGTTTGGCATCGTTGATGTGGACATTTCAGGCGGCATACCGTACGAAGGACCGTACATATTCCATGCCGGATCCTGATAACCATGAGAAGGATAAGTATACTGAGGCATATGTGTATGTGAGCCACATCCGCATGGAGGGTACGGAAGCATTGAGTATGGAGATATGAAAGGCGGCTGATGATTCATATGACTAGGTACTACATACGTTGGGAATGGACTATTCACTTCGCCAGCTGGAGCAATCGGAAATGAGTTGTTTTGCATTTCTGCGGACAGATTCGGCATAACGTTATTGTGGTTATAACCCTGTTCCGCGCCAGTCCACGGACTGTTAGGCAGATCACTGCCACTATAAGGACTAACTTCCGGAATCCCTGGAAACGCCGCATTGTTACTCGCTCCTGCCGTGTACATGTCTTGCTGAGCACCATACACCTCTTGTACAGGAACCGGGATTTGAACATAAGGGTGCTCGGCTGGCGCATGATGCAACTTATTACCGCAACCACAAGGTTTTTTCGTTGCTGGTGCAACCTCAGTTGGAGACTTTGTATTAGGCATTACAGGCAAAGGCATAATTTCAGGCGATAGATTAGGCATTGTGTATTTCTTGGATTCTGCTACCGGTTTTACATAAACTTCGGGTTTAACCTCTTCTTTTTTATGCGTTTCCTTTTCGGGTTTCACTTCAGGAAGCTCCGGTAACTGCGGCAGTACCTCCAGTTCAGGCTTCACATTCGGCTTCTCCGTATTGGCTGGTGGTGGAGCAGGCACCGGGACCGGAACAGGAACCTCTGCTACCGGAGCAGGGGGAGTTGGCGCTACTGGAGCCGGTGGTTCCGGTTCTTTGACTCCCGTATATTCCTTACCTTCAGGTGACAACTTTTCTTGAGCAGCAATGTTGCCGGCACCCGAATTAGATGTGCTGTTTCCTTGTGCGTGCATAGATGGAATATAAACTGTCTCCCCCACCAGCAGAGCGTTCGGATTTTTCAACTGTGGATTGGCATTGACCATATCTTTTAAAGGAACTCCCCAGGCTTGTGCCAACTTCCATAACGAATCTCCTTGCTGCACCTTGTGACTGTGGAGCACACCCTCCGGCTTCGGTGTTACTGGCTCTGCAGGGATTTTGACCTTCATGCCAATATCCAACTTGTCAGGATTTGTGATTTGCGGATTAGCCGCGATCAATTTGTCCAGCGCTACATTGTATTTTTGGGACAGCAGATATAATGTGTCGCCTTTTTTCACCATGTGTATTTTCACAGGGAACTAACCTCCTAGACGTCATACTTGGGCAGTACATTCGCCCATACCGTTACTACATCCTATGCAGAAACCGGGCTAATGACATCAACTAAACAAAAAAAATCCTCCTGTCTCTAAAATCCCCATACGCCAGGTATGCAAAATTTTATCGGACAAGGAGGATTCCTGTTCCCTATGTTATGCAATTCTAACTTAAGATTCCCACACTTTATATCCATCTTTGTCAACAATCTGACGGAATGCTTCCAGCAGTCTCAGCGTTACCGGACCTGCTACTCCCGTGCCAATTGTTCTTCCATCGACTTCATATGCAGCGATAACTTCTGCAGCTGTCCCGGTGAAAAAGACTTCGTCTGCGATATACACATCATGCAGGGTGAATGGCACTTCTTTTAATTCAAGCTCCAGTTCGCCACATAGATCGATAATCGCTTGACGTGTAATCCCTTCAAGTGCTCCGAGATAACAAGGCGGCGTGTACACTACACCATTTTTGATGATGAAGATGTTATCACTTGAACCCTCAGTAACGTAACCTTGGGAATTCAGCATAATTGCTTCACCAGCACCTGAATAGTTAGACTGGATTTTAACCAGGATGTTATTCAGATAGTTTAACGATTTAATTTTTGGATTCAATGCGTCTGGAATGTTCCGGCGTTGGGATACCGACACGGCTTTCAATCCAGTAAGATACGCTTCCTCCGGATAGATCGCTAATTGCTCCACGATGATGATTACGGATGCCTTAGGACAACGTAACGGGTCCAACCCCAGATTACCAGGGCCACGCGATACAATAAGACGAATATAACCATTACGCATATCATTGCGGCGCACCGTTTCAGCCATGACTTCCAGCATCTCATCAATGGACAGCGGAATGTTCAAACTAATGGATTTTGCCGAATCATACAAACGATCCAAGTGGGCCTTACATCTGAAAATATTTCCGTTATAGATCCGAATACCTTCGAAAATACCATCTCCATACAAAAATCCATGATCATATACCGAAACGGTTGCGTTCTCCTTGGTCACATACTGACCATCCAAATAGATCCATTGTTCTGCCACTGATGACTGCACCTCCATAAAATATCCATTCCCTGTACTCCGAAACGTTATTAACCCGTCCATTGTACACCAAATGACAAGCCATTACTCGCTCATTCTACCCCGACTTATGACAACCTTCTAACTTTCCCAAACACCATCAGGTCAATTATCTCGAAGGATATGTATAACAAGGATAGCTACCCAGAACACGCACCTGACAATTCAATGCTTCAATCTCTGCCATGGCTGCGGTAAGCAATACCGAATCGACCGTTTCCACAACATCAATGTAAAAATAGTAACTGCCCAATCGTTTCTTCGTTGGACGAGATTCGAGACGGGTCAAGTTCAGCTTCCGCCATGCAAAAGCTGACAATACCTGATGCAACGCACCCGGTGCATCTTCTGGCAACGTCACCAGCAAGCTGGTTTTTACATGATCCGGTTCACGTGGAATGTTTACAGGTTCATGGCCGATGAGCACAAAACGAGTGTAGTTGTTGTCATGATCTGTAACCCGCTCAGCCATAATGTCCAGACCATGCTTCTGAGCAGCAAGCTTGGTACCAATCGCTACCCAACCCTTACCCGGATTTTTTTTCACAATTTCTACAGCTTCGGCTGTACTGTTCACACCTTCAAGGTCGGCCCCAGGCGAATGTAGCCGAATAAAATTCTGACACTGCGGAATAGCCACAGGGTGAGACATAATCTTGGTGATTCTACCAAAATCATACTCGCCACTCTCTGTCTTAAATTCCGAGCCATGTCCAATCACATTCTGGATGGATGGGTATACCCACTCCGCTTGCATCGGAATGTCTACTTCATTCACAAGCCAGTCCATATGAAGACTAACGGAACCCTCAATGGTATTTTCGATCGGAATGACACTGTATTGTGCATTTCCACTATCCGTTGCTCGAAAAACATCCGAAATGAGCTTGGAGTGAAGCAAATCTAATGGTTCCCCGTTGAAAAGGAAATCAATTGCCTCATGAGAGACTGAGCCTTCAGGTAATACTGCAATTCGTTTCATGCATTAACTTCCCCTTTGATTCTGTCCAGAAAAGGACGTTCGTCTTGATCAGGCAGCACGGTTACACCGTCCAAATCCGGATCGAGCCACAGTGCAGAAGCAGATATGCCCTCCCGCTCCATGGTGTCCAGCAAATATTGTTCCAATCCCGCTTTCCGGGTGTCATGACGATCTACCAAAGTCAATACGGTCGGTCCAGCTCCGCTCAGGGCAGCTCCCAACGCTCCATGATCAACAGCATGTTCCAATATCTCAGCCATGCCTGGCACCAATGATGCCCGATATGGTTGGTGAATTCGATCTGACATCGCCTTCTGAATCATATCCAGTCGTCCACTCGCCAAAGCGGCAACGAGCAGTGAAGATCTGCTAATGTTATGCACCACATCAGACATGCCAAATTGCTCTGGAATCACATTCCTTGCTTTTGAAGTAGACAGCTGGAATTCAGGTACAATAACCAAAGCCTGCAGATCCTGGTGTGGTTCAATACGTATATGATCTACCTGTTGACCATTCCATGCAGCCGTAATAATACCGCCATACAGAGATGCTCCCACATTATCAGGATGCTTCTCGAGGGATGTGGCCATATCCAGAAGCTTGGCATCGGATAAAGGAGCACCAATTAATGCATTCGCTGCTGCCAATGCACCAACGATGGCTGATGCACTGCTCCCGAGTCCCCGCGTAAGCGGAATATCGGAATACATGGAAATCTCCAATTCAGGGATGGATACCCCAGCTTCATTGAATACCATCTGTGCAACTTCGTAAATCAAATTCGATTTATCTGTTGGCAGACCTGTCAAATGATTGCCGTGAAGATGAAATGACGTCTGCTCGGCAGGTTTCATTTCCAACCAGGCATACAAAGACAATGCCATGCCCAGGGTATCAAACCCCGGACCGAGATTGGCTGTGCTTGCAGGTATTTTTACGGTTACCTTTTCACGCAAACTCATACAGATTGCTGCTCCAGTTGTGCAATAGCCGCCATTACCGCTTCTTCGGTATCCTCAACAACAAGCGGCTCAGTCGCTACTGTTTTGATCGCAATATTAGGATCTTTCAAGCCATTACCTGTCAGTACACAAACGACAGTCTCTCCGCCTTTAAAGTACCCTTCACTCTTCAGTTTGTATACACCGGCAAGGGAAGCCGCAGAAGCAGGTTCAGCAAAAATTCCTTCCCGAGAAGCAAGTGTACGATACGCTGTCAGAATTTGTTCATCCGTTACATAGTTGATCTGTCCACCAGATTCCTCAGCTGCAGCTACCGCCGTTTTCCAGCTCGCCGGATTACCGATTCGAATTGCTGTTGCTACCGTTTCAGGTTCAAGGATCGGCTCACCTTTGACAATGGCCATCGCACCTTCTGCTTCGAAACCAACCATACGTGGAAGAGTGCTGGACTTGCCTGCCTCTTTATATTCTTTGAAACCTTTCCAATAAGCCGAGATATTACCCGCATTACCGACTGGAATAGCCAGAACGTCAGGCGCTTCGCCAAGTTGTTCAATTACTTCAAACGCTGCTGTCTTCTGTCCTTCAATCCGGAACGGATTCACAGAGTTTACAAGCGTGATCGGATGTTTGGCTGTGATCTCACGCACAATCTCCAGTGCACGGTCAAAGTTACCATTGATCGCAATCACCTTAGCTCCATAGATCATGGCTTGGGCCAGTTTACCCAGTGCAATGTTGTTATTCGGGATCAGTACGATACAATTGAGGCCACCACGTGCGGCATAGGCCGCTGCAGCTGCTGACGTATTACCTGTGGATGCACACATGATCGTACGACTGCCCTCTTCCATAGCTTTGGCAACAGCCATAACCATACCGCGGTCTTTGAAAGATCCCGTAGGGTTCAAACCTTCGTATTTGAAGTAAACATTCAAACCGAGTTCCTCAGACAGATTCTCTGCATGAATCAACGGTGTATTTCCTTCCTGAAGTGTAAGCAGGGGTGTATTTTCATTAACTGGAAGGTGCTCTCTGTACGTTTGCAAAAGTCCTTGATATCTCATTGTGGGTAAACTCCTTTATGTTTTAATAATCTGAAATGATGACCTGTTGAACCGGATATGATTAACTTGTACGTTATAACTGAAATAATTGAGATGCCGTATGGGATAAGGACAATTATCCTTCGACCCGGTAAACACTCTTAATGCGGCGAATGACGCTGAGTGATTCAAAATGTTTTAACACTTTATCCATGCTTGCCTTACTTGCATTATGTGTAACGATAATGATCTCGGCATCCGGGTTGTGCTCATTCGGCTGTTGAACAACCGACGCCAGACTGACATCATATTCTGCGAAAATTTGTGTGATTTGTGCCAATACACCGGCTTTGTCGTCTACGTGTAGTAAAATAAAGTTTTTCGACACGATCTGTTCGTCGCTTTGCAGTCGCTTAATCTTATAAGGCACAATTGCTTTGAGACCGTTCACGCCAAGTTTAAGGTTTTTGGTAACCGCCACAATGTCAGCTACAACCGAAGTTGCCGTTGGGAGTTCTCCCGCACCCGCACCGTAGAACATCGTCTCCCCTACAGCTTCACCGTGTACATATACTGCGTTGAACACACCGTTGACTGAAGCAATCGGGTGATTCTGTCTAACCATTGTCGGCTGAACGCTGATCGTGATCTCATCGCCAATACGGTCCGCAATACCAAGTAACTTCATCTCATAGCCCAGTCTTTTAGCATACATAATGTCTTCACGAGTTACGGAGGATATTCCTTTAACGGTTACATCCTTCAACTCCACATTGGTACGGAAACCGAGTGTACTCAAGATCGCCATTTTGCGAGCTGCGTCAAGTCCCTCTACATCGGAAGTTGGATCCGATTCGGCATATCCCAGAGCCTGTGCTTCAGCCAGTACTTCTTCATAGGATGCACCTTCCTGACTCATTTTGGTCAGAATAAAGTTCGTTGTTCCGTTCACAATCCCCATAATGCGGGTAATCCGATCAGAAGAGAAACCTTCAATCAGCGTACGAATGATCGGAATCCCTCCAGCAACACTCGCCTCATAGAACACGTCACATTGTTTTTCCTGTGCCTTCGCCAAAATCTCTGTACCATGCAGTGCCATGAGATCTTTGTTTGCTGTTACGATATGTTTCCCACGTTCCAATGCTTCAAGAATATACTCCTTCGTCTGATCAATGCCGCCCATGACTTCAACGATAACATCAATATCCGGATGACGAATGACTTCCCAAGGATCTTCCGTAAGCTTGGCACGGTCTACAGCAATAACACGTTCTTTCTCTGTGTTTTTCACTGCGATCTTCTCGATGACAATCGACGATCCAACCTGACTGCTCAGATCCTCCTGATTCCCTTCCACAATGCGAACGACTCCCGTTCCGACAGTTCCCAGACCCAACAATCCGACTTTTACCGGTTTCACTAACGATCTACCCCCTAATGTCTATTCTTGTCCGTCAGTCCTGTATGTTAAAGCCTACTTACCCTTGGCCTACAATACGTGTACGTCTTACGCCAGGCATATCTTGCATTCGATCCAGCATTTCACCAATTTCGCCATGAAGATGTGTTGTTTCCACCGAAATGACAACATTGGCTCTTCCCTGAAGCGGGATACTCTGATTAATCGTGAGTACATTAGCTCCATAACCAGCTACATGTCCAAGCACACGAGACAAGATCCCTGACTGATGCTCCAGATCAATGGAGATCGTTACAATTCTCTCGCGCTCAAGCTGGTTAATCAGATGAATTCCATCTTTGTACTTGTAAAAGGCACTCCGGCTTAATCCGACCTGTTCAACCGCCTCATGCACTGTTTTAACATCACCAGAAGCCAGTAGTTCTTTTACCTGCATGGTCTTCACCACTGCCTCTGGTAAAATATCTTCCCGTACTAAGTAATAGCGTTCGTTCACAGAACGTCCTCTCCTCAAAGACTCATGTATTCATATAGTGGACATTATATAGGATCTATGACAAAAGGGCAATACATGACACGCCTATTTTTTGAAATACGTTCCTCACAGTATACAAGTTTATCCCTCTCCCATGTCAGGAAAAAACAAAAAAACGCAGAGTTGCGGGTCAACTTCCCACTTCTCTGCGTTCCTATATCAATCTGTCTCTCCACGGAAGACGGCTACTTAGTAGTAACTGCTGCCTTCCACGAATTCGAATTCAAAGTCTCCAATACGAACGATGGTACCTTCTACAGCTCCGCGCTTACGCAACTCAGCGTCCACACCCATATAACGCAATGTACGTGCGAGCTTCAGTATAGCCTCGTGCGAGTTCAGTTGCATCCGTTTCATCATGCGGTCAATCTTGGCACTTTCGACAACGAACATTTCGTTCTCACGCACAATTTTGAAACCATCGTCTTCTTTTTTGTCCAGACTATATACTTTACGTTCAGATACATCTGCTACCTCTTCAACCACTCGCTCGTCTGGAGCCTGATCCAGCAGATCAGCTGCACGATACAGAAGTTCTTGAATCCCTTTACGAGTCAAGGATGAAATTGGCATCACTTCAATATCAGGTTGAACTTCACGAACTTGCTGTAAAAATTGCTCCAGGTTCGCTTCAGAGTCTGGCATATCCATCTTGTTAGCTGCTACAACTTGCGTTCTCTCGGCGAGAAGCGGATTGTACAACTTCAATTCGTCATTGATTTTCTGCCAGTCTTCAAAAGGATCGCGTCCTTCCGAACCCGACATATCTACGACATGAACAATAATCCGAGTACGCTCGACATGACGTAGGAACTCATGTCCCAGTCCGACACCTTCATGCGCACCTTCAATCAGTCCAGGCAAATCGGCCATAACGAAGCTTCGGCCTTCTCCTACACCGACTACACCCAGATTCGGTGTAATGGTTGTGAAATGGTATGCACCGATCTTTGGCTTGGCTGACGAAACGACAGAAAGCAATGTGGATTTCCCGACACTCGGGAAACCAACCAGACCAACATCTGCCATAACTTTCAGTTCGAGTACGATGTAACGCTCCTGTCCTTCTTCACCATTCTCGGCAAGTTCAGGTGCAGGATTGTTCGGTGTAGCAAATCGGATGTTCCCCCGTCCGCCCCGACCACCACGAGCAATAACAACCTGTTGACCGTGACGTGTCATATCCGCCAGTACTTCTCCACTGTCTTCATCCAAGATGATAGTTCCTGGTGGAATGCGTACAATCATGTTTTCCGCGTTTGCACCATGCTGACTTTTGTTACGTCCCTTCTCACCACGTGGGGCCTTGAAGTGACGCTGGTAACGGAAATCCATCAACGTACGCAAACCTTCATCCACGCGGAAAATGATGTCAGCTCCTCTGCCTCCATCGCCCCCGGCAGGTCCGCCGTTTGGTACATACTTCTCACGACGGAACGAAATAATTCCGTCCCCTCCGTCTCCGGCTTTTACATAAATCTTCGCTTTATCTACAAACATTGGTTAACCCCTTCTTCCTATATTCCACACGGCATTCTGAATTGTATAAACGTATCCTCAGACGGAAACTGCTCCGTTCTGACTTTTTTTCCTTTGAGTACGGCAGTAAGCTGCCGCAGTGTTTCCGGATCGGGTGTTTGATCCCCATCCAGTCGGACAACCACATCTCCATGATCCTGTCCGAAGTTTAAGGTCAGTTTGCGAACCTCTCCCCAAGAAGACCGGCCGCCGCCATATTGATAGGCCCTGATTGCATCAGCAATCGCCCCGGTAAGTGACTCGCCATCCTCGGGAGAGACCAGAGCACTAAGCTGCAACTCATCTTCTATTTCCACATGCAAGTCCAGCGCAATTCCACTGGCGCGAAAAGATTGAAGATAAAATACGAGGGAAGGAATACCTAATCTGGAGATTCGGCTTTCTTCTGTAACCCGCTCTTTTATTCTTTCCACACATTGCAAGGATTTATCAAGTTTGCCCAGCCGAAGATATCCATATAACACCTGAAGGTCGTTCATCCAGTCGTGTCGATGATGATTTAATGAAGCAATTGCTGTCTTTTCCATGGATTGTATGATGGCTCTGCGTTCCGCCTCCGCCTGTTTCTTCATCGCATTCACAGAAATGAGCAATACTGCGACGGACCACAATGCGCACACGACGCTTGAGATCATCGCCGGATACAACATAACGAAAACCAAAGGAATCAGAAGTGAACATGCCGCAATCCACGGCACTCTTTTCCAAGATTTCATGGCTTCTCCCCGTTCTACAAAACTCGGTTGGTCTACACCCACCGTAACCAAGTATAACATGTCTCTTCTGCCAGTTCATTATCGAATAACCGTTGAATACAAAAAACCTTCGGCAAAAATGCCGAAGGCTCCTTAGGCGGAATGCCGATATTACGCTTCTACTGCTGCTGCTACAGGAGCAACATTAACAGGGTAGATGCTTACTTTTTTGCGATCGCGTCCCCAACGTTCGAATTTTACAACGCCGTCGATTTTCGCGAACAAAGTGTCATCTTTACCGATGCCAACGTTAGTTCCTGGGTGAATTTTCGTTCCGCGTTGGCGAACGAGAATGCTACCACCAGTTACAGTTTGACCATCAGCACGTTTAACACCCAGACGTTGAGCATTACTGTCACGTCCGTTCTTCGTGGAACCTACACCTTTTTTCGATGCGAATAACTGAAGATTTAATTTCAACATGATTGGTTGTCCTCCTTCTTTGCTTATTTGAATTGCTGTATTTTAATATACTTCCCGTATGACTCTGCAATATTAGAGAGCATAACCACCATGGATTCGAGTAACAATTGTACCTGGGACCAAGTTTCCCCTCTCTCTAACAAAGGTAAAGAACCACTTAAAAAGCCATTCTTCATCTTGGCATCCATTTCGACACCGGTCAATGTTTCAATCGAGTTCACCGTACCCACTGTAACAGCGGATACCCCGGCACATACGATGTCTTCTCCCCGCTTGGCAAAATTAGCATGCCCTTCAATGGAAAAACGTTCGATGTTCCCGTCCTCATCACGAAAGATTTGAACGATAATCACTTATCGCACCTTCTTTACGCTTTGATTGTTTCGATAGTTACTTTAGTGTACGGTTGACGGTGACCTTGCTTCACATGGTAGTTCTTTTTAGGTTTGTATTTGTATACGATAACCTTTTGTCCTTTGCCATGTTTCTCCACTTTAGCCGTTACAGTAGCTCCGGAAATCAATGGTGTACCTGCTGTCAAACCTTGATCGTTAGATACAGCCAGGACACGGTCGAACGTTACGCTTTCGCCATCGTTCGCAGTCAATTTCTCGATGAACAGAACATCGCCCTCTTGGACTTTGTACTGTTTGCCGCCTGTTTCAATAATTGCGTACATTTGCCTTGCACCTCCTCATGTCTCAGACTCGCCCGTTCTCAGGTGACAGTGTCCTTGCGGAACTGTTCTTATACCCGGCCAGTGCGGTTACAGCATGTGCAAGACCATTAGGCTAAACACATACTTGAAGATTATATCACGCAATATATCAAAAATCAATGCAATGGTGAAATATATCTTTTTCCCGTACCATGACAGGAAGAACACGGTTCCACATAGGGCAACGTACTTTCTTCCCGCACTTTCTTACGGGTAAGTTCGAGCAAACCCAGCTTGGTCCAACCCATTACAAACGCTTTGGTCCGATCCTTCTTGAGCTCACCCTCCAAGGTTGCCGCGACTTCATGCCGATTCGAAGCTTCCTCCATATCAATAAAGTCGACAATAATCATGCCACCGATATCTCGCAGGCGCATCAGACGAGCAATCTCCACTGCTGCCTGTATGTTGGTCTCTGTCACGGTCTCTTCCAGACTGTCACCGCCAGCTCCCGTATATTTGCCTGTGTTCACATCCACTACAGTCAGAGCTTCGGTATGATCAATGACAATGTATCCGCCTCCGGGCAACCATACTTTCCGAGCAAAATCCTTATTCAACTGTTCCTGCACACCATAGGCAGCAAAGATGGATTCTGTTCCCCGATACACCTGTACTTTGGGTTGATGACCAGGACTAATCTCTTCGAGCAATGCTTTTACCTCACGGGCTTGTCCTTCACTATCAGTGATGACTTCGTCACTCCCTGGCGTATACACATCTCTGATGATTCGCTGTACCATGCTATGATCCCGATGCAAGAGGCTTGGTGAAGGCAAACTGTCCGCTTTTTCACGAATCAGATACCACTGCGCGCGTAATGTTTCCAAGTCCGACTTAATGGCTTCATGCTGCTCTTCTCCAGATACGGTCCGAATAATAAGTCCTTCTTCATCCCGCCTCAGTTGCTCCCCAAGTGCCTTAAGACGGGAACGATCCCCTTCACGGGCAATTTTCTTGGATACCGCTACATAGTCAGCAACAGGCATGTAGACAAGCCAACGGCCCGGGAGTGAATAATGAGTCGTCACCCGGGCTCCCTTGCCTCCAACCGGTTCTTTCAGAACCTGAACAATGACTTCCTGACCCGGACGAAGCAACTCCGAGATGGAAGGCTTCACCTTGGGCTGTTTCTCCAGATGGGGATGCAACACATCGTCCACATAGAGAAACGCATTCTTTTTCTGACCAATATCCACAAAAGCAGCTTGCATACCTGGTAACACATTCACGACCCGTCCCTTGAAAAAGGAACCCAGCAGTCCACGATCACGTGTACGCTCTGCCGTAAATTCCACAGCTTTGCCTTCTTCCAGAAGCGCCATTTGCATGAGGTTATGTTCATTATGTACTATCATTTGTTTCATGGCTTCACCTCTAGAAGACAATTCAAATCATCCACATCCATTTCAGTATCTTTTCAATTCTCATTGTACATATATTAACCCATTTCAGAACAGGTCCACCAGAACACTACAATTTATTACCATTTTGTTGAAAATAGGAACCGATAATCCGTTGCTCAGGCAATACGGCCATAATTCGACCCTGTCTGTTCATCACGTATACCATATGGTATCTTTCTCTCTTTAATAGACGCAAAATAGTGTCCAAAGGTTTCGCCGGGAATGAGATTATTGGCTGCGCCAAACTGCCAGTAGCCGCGTGACGAGCAAACGCACCCTCTCGATTCATCAGAAAACGAATAAAGCGATAGGGCACATTTCGGTAATCCGTTACGTTGGAATAGAACAAAAAAAGGCCGATTAACAGAATGTTGAGCGGTAGGCCGTAGTCTCCAGTAAACCATCGGCTGATAGCATATAAAATAACCCCTACGCTACACAGAATGCTAATTCTGTAAGTCCACATTAATGTTGTATAGTAAGGTGCCCACAGACTGACAAGTGCCTGAACAACTTTACCTCCGTCCAGAGGAAGTACAGGCAGCAGATTAAATAGGGCAATGAGCAGGTTCCCCTGAATGATATAGTTGAGAAATACCGGATCGCCCAGATTGCCATACTGCAACAGCATAACCACGCCAACCATCAGGATGTTTTGTAATGGACCAGCCAGAGCAATCATGATTTCCCGGTAAGCCGTGATCGTACCTCCATCTTCGATAACCGCAACTCCTCCAAAAGGAAGCATCTGGATCGACAAGACACGATAGCCCAGAAGTGCTGCCGCCGCAGCATGTCCACATTCATGAATGAATACGATGGCAAACAACGTAATAAGCTCAATAAAATGTCCAGTCAGAAGGGAGGCCATCATGATAATTACAAAAAACGGATGAAACGTAATATGGACTCCCCACACCCTAATCAAGGGCAACAACTTCCGCCGGGTCTACGTACTCCTCCCCCTCTTTGACTGCAAAATAGAGCGTGGCCGGTTGTTCACCACCCGTAGCCTTGAGACTCCCCACTGGATTCCCCGCTTCCACCCAATCATTCACGCTCACTTCACTTTCGTTCAGCCGACCGTATATTGCCGTGACATTGCCTGTATGTTGGATGACAACTGTGAATCCACTTGCTGCATCGCCGATAACCTCCATGACACGCCCAGCATCAGAACTTGCGACCTGTATAAGTTCTGCACCTGCGGCATCCGGAACGATCTCAATTCCCTTCATGCTCAGCGCGAATGGCTGAACCACTGTGCCTGAGATCGGTTTGCCCAGTAACTGCCTTACTTTCAATCCGTTCACGGCATCCGTCGTATGTCCGAGGACCGGAAGAAACGAAGGCGTTCCTCCAAAATGCCGTTCATACCAAGCCGATGCTGAGGCAAAATCCATATCCCGATGGAGTGCATCCGCAATTACTGTTTTGGGTGATGTCGTCCACGATGTATCCAACTGAAATAGACCCCATACTCCGCCAAATATCAAAGCGCTAATAACCGTCCGTTTGAGAAGTGACTTGAACAGGTTGAATCTCGAATGCCCCCCTGGAACGAAATGACCATTCTCTTTTTTCCACAACCATTCCGGATCTCTTTCCTGTGTCCCCTCACTAGGCGGCGTAAATGGTTTTGGGTGTATGATCTCATTCTTGTCCAACAGTGAACCTAATTTCTGCTCCTGTAAGACCTCCACAGTGGCACCATCCATCAGTCGCCGGATACGTTCTTCTCGTCTCTGCTTGATTCTGAGTTTCGTGTTCATGGAATGTCCTCCCGCCGAGGCTTGTTTACTACATCCTATGAAGAGGTGGTTGATAATATGAACAAGCCTGCCCGCAGGTAACAAAAAAAGCCGGGCTATAAGCCACGGCTGTCATGTAATCAGATAATGAATAAGTCCATTTAAATGAGTTAACCCATTCCCAAGAACTTTTTGAAACGAGTAAAAGCACCCTTTTTCTGCTCCAGCTGCATCAATGGGACCGTATCTCCCAGAATGCGTCGTGCAATGTTGCGATACGCAATTGCCGCAAGTGAATCCGGATTCATGACCGTAGGTTCTCCTGAATTGGCCGCTTTGATGACCAGTTCATCATCAGGTACGATGCCAATCAGGTCAATATTAAGTACTTGTAAAATACCATCGATATCTAACATGTCACCCGATTTAACCATATTATTACGAATTCGATTCACCACCAGCTTTGGTGATTGAATGTGCGAACTCTCCAGCAGGCCGATGACACGATCCGCATCACGTACTGCAGCATTTTCCGGTGTAGTGACCACGATGGCCTGATCTGCTCCTGCTACCGCATTTTTGAAACCCTGCTCTATGCCGGCTGGGCAATCAATAATGACGTATTCAAAATCTTTTTTCAATTCAAGGATAATATCCTTGACCTGTTCTGGCGACACTGAGTTTTTGTCTCTCGTCTGCGCCGCAGGCAACATATATAATTCTTCGAAACGCTTGTCTTTGACCAAAGCCTGATTCAGACGGCAGCGGCCGTCCGCAACGTCGCACAGATCGTAAATAATACGGTTTTCGAGTCCCATCACGACATCCAAATTACGAAGGCCGATATCGGTATCTACCAGACAAACCTTTTTGCCGAGCAGCGCCAGCGCTGTCCCGATGTTTGCCGAGGTGGTTGTTTTACCCACGCCGCCTTTACCCGAAGTGATCACGATCGCCTCTCCCATGAGCTACACTCCTTTAAACACATTAAAATCTCGGCGTAACCGAACGATATTGCTCATTTTGTCTATCTGCATCTGATTGTCCTGTAAGTAAGCAAATTCCATTCCGGTCTCTCGGCTCTCCCATTCATCGGGAGGACGACTGATGATATCCGCAATCCGTAGCTGCGTCGGTGCAAATACCGAAGCGGCAATGATCGCTTCCTCGTCCCCGCCAATTCCGGCATGAGCCATACCTCTGAGTGAACCCAACACATATATATCTCCGGTACACGTCACTGTGCCCCCCGGATTGATATCCCCAAGAAACAGGAGATTTCCTTCATGATGAAGCACCTGACCTGAACGCACCATACCACACATGGTTACAATCGGCGGTGGTCCTTTAACCTCCGGTTGGAGTGCAGGTGAGTCGATGGATCGAATAAGCAAATTCCCTTTTTGCTTCAATATATCGAGGATTGCTTCTTTCTGGTCCTCTGTCACTTCGCGGGCACCCAACTTGATATCCACATGAACAATCGGTCCGGTCAAAATATTTTGATGGCTGTGTTCCAGCTTATAGCGGAGCTCATAGAGCAATTCCTCGAATTCACATTGATCGTCCAACAGGAAAACCAGGCCGTCTCGGATGCCTTTAATCGTTACGTGATTCGATTTTACCGTCATAAGCCTGTCCCTCCCATCTCATTACATTTCGTGCCCGGGGCCCCAAGTTCCTGCTTTGCGCTCCATAAATGTATTTAGGAAGCTTCTTCTGTCTTGCTCCGTCTCTTGCCGATCCGCTCCAGTTGTTTCCGAAGCGGGACATAAATGATCAAGGCAAACACAAAATGAATGAACAAATTAGGAATCATGTATTCAATCAACGCCCAGTCAAAGGTCACGTGGTTAAGTTGGAAGAGCTTGTACAGGAAAAATAGCATGGTGTCATTAAGCAGACTTCCCAAAATGACAACCGATACCATAACCGGCAGTGGTGCACGTGGTGCTTGAAAAATGAGTCCCATCATATATGCCGATAATCCCATGGAGAATCCATAAGGTCCAATCATCTCGCCGTAGAATACAACGTCATGCAATAGTCCAAAAAATATACCGAGTACTAGTGCCGTGTGACGATGATGATATACAGCGATAAACAAAATTACGATATAGACCAGATTGGCAGAAATACGCATCTGCCAGCCAGAAGGGATGAGCAGCGGCAAAATTGTGCCTTCCGCAATGAACAAAAGGAATAGTAACAGGAACAAAACTTGCTTACGTGTTACCATTATTCTTTTACCTCAGGCGGGATAATGACAATCAGCTCTTTCCAATCAAGGAAGCTTGCGTATGGTTTGATAATCGCAGTTCGCGTTAAACCGTACTCCCCAACTTCAACCTTTTCCACTTCACCAATCCGCATGTACTTCGGAAAATTGTTAATAATTCCGGAGGAGATAATCTCATCATCCTCTTTGATATTAGAATCCTCCGAGATCTTGGTCATTTTGAGCATGCCCGTCTTCGGATCATAACTCTCAATCATACCAAATACTTTCTCCTTACCTACTGCCGTTGCTGCAATGGCATTGGATGTTGGATCATTGGCGTCCATGGACGTTAACAGATTAACCGTTGATGTATATGAGCTGACATGACTGATCACGCCGACCAGCCCTTCCTGGGAGGTAACGGCCATCCCCGGCTTGATTCCCGCATTTTCACCGATATCAATGTTAATGGTTCTGCTGTTTGGATCCGAATTGGCACTGATAACCTGAGCAATTCGTGAACCGTAATTATAGCGATTCTTCTGTTCTTCTGTGAAATTGAGCGCTTTCTGAAGCTGCTCATTCACTTGCTCCATATCATTGTACTTCAGTCGATCCCGGGTATAGTGACCCATCGCGATGCGGAGCTCTTCATTCTCTTCATATACCGTACGCATGTTCGCTACATCTTTGAAAAAGCCCGCTACATAGGAAGCGGGCTTGTAAAATACGTATTGTACAAATCCAACTGAATCCTTCAGGAATTTCTCCGGCCAGGATAGAGTGGTTCGCGGACTGAGCGTAAAGCCCATTAACGCGATAAATGTAACAAGGCCCACCAGCAAAACAAAAAGTCTTTTGTTGCCTAGCAGTTTAAACAGTTCGAACACCCTCTAACATCCATATTCTCTTCCGAGCCATGCCCGGCGGGGAGACTGTCAGACCTGTAGTCCCTGCGAGAATATCAGCCGATCCTCCCCTGTTAAGCGGGTAATAGCTCATCCCCGGGGTTAACCGGGTCCTCTATAAAGATATCTTGCCACTTGGTCGCTATGCCAAGTTAGGCAAATACCAATTAACGTTTGGAACGAACTGCAGAACTGCTTCTGCTTTTGAACAAATGAATATTCTCTAGCGCTTTACCTGTTCCGATTGCTACACAATCCAGCGGGTTCTCAGCCACAATGACAGGCATTCCTGTCTCACCAGCGAGAAGCTTGTCCAGGTTGCGAAGCAACGCCCCACCACCTGTAAGAACGATACCCCGATCCATGATATCGGCTGCAAGTTCAGGCGGGCATTTTTCCAGTGTTACTTTTACCGCTTCAACAATTGCATTCACCGTATCAGCCAGCGCTTCACTGATCTCGTCCGAAGTAATCGTAATGGTCTTCGGCAGACCTGTTACAAGGTCACGTCCACGAATTTCCATCGTTTCTACTTGTTCCAATGGCATTGCTGATCCGATGTCCATCTTCAATTGCTCCGATGTACGCTCACCGATCATGAGATTGTATTGGCGTTTGATGTACTGGATAACGGATTCATCCATCTCGTCACCTGCTACACGAACCGAACGGCTCGTTACAATACCACCAAGAGAGATAACAGCCACTTCCGTTGTACCGCCACCAATATCGACAACCATACTACCCGTTGGTTCCCATACAGGCAGATCTGCACCGATTGCAGCAGCAAAAGGCTCTTCAATCGTATAGGCTTCACGTGCTCCAGCCTGTTTGGTTGCATCTTCAACCGCACGTTGTTCTACTGCTGTGATCCCGGATGGTACACATACCATCACGTTTGGATGACGCTGGAACATAGAGCGTTGTTTTTGCGCCTCACGAATGAAATATTTGATCATCGTTGCCGTTGTATCAAAATCGGCAATAACGCCATCTTTCATTGGACGAATGGCACGAATGTTCCCTGGTGTACGTCCAATCATTTTTTTGGCGGCTTCACCTACTGCCTCGATGCTATTTGTATCTGTCCGTATAGCGACAACCGAAGGTTCTCGCACCACAATTCCTTTTCCTCGTACATAAACCAACGTATTTGCTGTCCCCAAGTCAATACCCAAATCTTTCGTAAAACCACCAAACATAACATAATCTCCTTTTCTGCCTCATATAGCCGCTCCATTCTGATCCAGAGCGTAATAATTTTATTCCCACGTAATACGTGGAGCTAATATTTGCATTTGTTTTTTTGCATTTGTAAAGTGAACCTATCTTTTACGGACAACGCCGTTAACATTCATAGGAAAACATCAACGCCAACCATTATATTATACTAAGCCCTTCTCCTTCAAACTTACGTACGTTCCATCTCCGATAATAATATGATCAAGCACGTCAATGCCAACAATAGCGCCTGCTTCAATCAGTCTCTTGGTTATTTGGATATCCTCCGGACTGGGCGTAGGATCACCACTCGGATGGTTGTGTGCGCACACAATCGATGCGCTGCTGCATTTGATGGCAGCCCGGAACACTTCACGTGGATGTACAATCGAAGCGTTAAGGCTGCCCATGGAGAGTGTTTCCTGGGCAATAATATGATTTTTGCTATTCAGAAAGAGACACACAAAATGTTCTTTTTGCAAATAACGCAATTGTTCCATCAGGATATCAGCTGCATCACGCGGTGTACGAATTGAAGTCGACTGTGTGAGTCTGCTTTTGGCAATCCGATGACCCAGCTCAATGCCAGCTTTCAATTGCACAGCCTTGGCATTGCCGATCCCTTTCATCGCGGTCAGTTCTTCCAGACTCAAATCCATCAACGAGCGAATGCCACCCGCTTCGGCCAGAATCCGCTGTGCCATATGCACCGCGGATTCCTGTCTTGTGCCTGTTCGAAGTAAAATTGCCAGCAATTCAGCATGGCTTAAGGCGCCCGCCCCGTATTCCATCATGCGTTCTCTCGGGCGTTCTTCCTGGGGGATGTCGCGCATCATGTATTGAGGCGACTCCATATGTTCCCTCTTTTCATTTCACAACATTTGGCTTCATTCATGTTCGTGGCAACACATGTACGCCGAACCCGTCCAACATATCACTTAGCAAAGATAGCGGCAAGCCAACCACATTAAAGTAACATCCTTCAATGCGGTCGATCAGTGAAGCACCAATGCCCTGAATGGCATATGATCCTGCCTTATCTGAAGGCTCACCTGTCTGCACATAAGCACGGATGGTCGCATCCGACAGCTCTTTCATCGTTACATCGGTCTGGCGGTAATGAACTAACGACTGTCCATTGCCCGCATCAATACAAGCGACACCCGTAAACACCCGATGTACGCGGCCCTGCAGCCTTGATAACATACGTTCAGCATCCGCTTCGTCTAAGGGTTTGCCTAGAATCTCACCATCCAGAACAACAACGGTGTCACTACCAACAATAATGGCTTCCTGCTCGCGGCCTTCAAGCCCACGATACACGGCAAGCGCCTTGCGCAAAGCAAGTTCCTGTACCGTCTGTTCAGGTGTCCACTCTGGTGGTG
Organism: Paenibacillus sp. FSL H3-0457; assembly: GCF_037981725.1. Lineage (NCBI taxonomy): Bacteria > Bacillati > Bacillota > Bacilli > Caryophanales > Paenibacillaceae > Paenibacillus > Paenibacillus sp. FSL H3-0457. The sequence goes on from NZ_CP150283.1 coordinate 5,398,525, forward strand.
TATCTTCATTGGCATGACTTGGTATTACATCAAACGCTAGGTGGAGTGATGCGATCAGTTCTTTGCGCCGAGGCGATGTGGAGGCCAGAATAATAGGGCGCTGTTGTGTGTTATCCAAAATGAACGGCTCCTTATGCCACGGCAACATCCTGTCCGGATCACGATAATAGATGTCACTGGTTTAATTTTTTTCGTCATAACTCGTCATTCTCCTACAGTCTGCGATACAGCCACACAGCGGCAATCATACCGATCAGACTCAGAAGGCTCATTTGAAATTGAAGTGAAATATTATAACTGATAATATCCAGATCAGCCTGTGGCGACCAACGTATGGTCGTGGCTTTCGTAAGAAAGGCTACTGCCTTTACAGGCTGCAGTGCCTTGGCGATCCACGCTCCGGCCATCCAGCCGAGCAGCAGAAACAGCAATAACATGCCGAAGTTTTTTTTCATCGGTAATCTTCCCTCGCCATTTTTTGACACCCACATTATTATACGGGGTTTTGTACGTCAATACAAACACAAATCCGGCAAGGGGAACTATTTCCAGTTCCTTGCCGGATGGGTATTTCCAAGCGTTGTTATGGGAAAGAGCATGTTACTGCTTTATCGCTTCGAGCCATTTTTTCTGCTGCAGTACATAATCCATCAGATCGGACTGCACGGACCACATGTGTACATCATCCGGGTTTTTGTTGTACTCCGCTATAGCCGTAATTGCACTGTTCATTGATTTCTCCATTCCACCAATAATAGGTTTTACATCTGCGGTCAGGCCAGGTGTAAGACTATTTAATCCCGTCAGCCATGACTCGTGCTTATTCTGAATCGCGGTCATCGTTTCTGTAGAGACTGCTGCCGGAGCAGACTGTCCCAGCTGCTGAATGGACAAGGTAGATAATTGTTCCACCAGTGCAGAACTGTTTGTGAAGAAAAGCTGCACATCCTCTTGCTTGCCACCGAATATAGCCGGGTTGATCTCAGGGTTCACAATCTCCTTGACATACAGTTCAACTCCCTGGGCTTTTAACCTGGAGCTAAGTAGCTTGGCCTCTTCACGATCAGCCGAAATGCCTGCATATACTCGATTGCCATCTTCAGGATCAGAACCTGTGGCTATACCTGCCTGAGCCAGTTCAAGCTTAGCCTGCTCAGCTCGTTCAGGAGAACTGAACACGCCGTATTGAAGTGCATAATACGTACTGCCAGTCGCCGCTGTCTGAAGCTGCTGCTCTGTACCTGCAGTCCCCTCCTGACCCGTCACAGTGGAAACTGCCTGATTGACGGGCAGAAGATCGCCTGGCTTCGCGGCTCCTTCTTTATTAAAAAATGAAAGAATAACCATACCAAAAAGTGCTCCGGTAACAAGTGCACCAGTGACAGAACCAATCATTTTCCAGCCTCTTGGAGGGCGATTGCGTTTATAGGAATAGTTCTCCGAATCTGCAAGCCAGTCGTGGCCCTGATCATCATGGATATTGGGCAGATCACGACGCTCTTCCTCCGGATTATCAGTGTGATTAACATAACCGTAACCGGAACGGTTCCCAAAATAATGGGCCTCATCCAAGTTCAAGTTCGAATCATGACTCACCCGCTCGTCAGATTCAGGTACAGTAGAGCTTGTCAGCACCGTCTCTCCCCAGTCTCCGGGGATATCCTCAGGCGCCCATGATGGGGTTGTATCCATCTGCTTAGGCGTTAGCGGTTGATTATGCGGTAATTCTTCACTTAACGTCACCAATGGACTGGACGCGGATATCCTCTTGTTTTCAGGCTTGTCCGACTCATGATCCCCGAAGCGAAACGTCATTCTAGCATTGCTCACCCGTACCCTCTCCTTTGTCCCATTTATATAAGCTATATGCAGAGACTGGAGAATACATTCCATATAACGCAAAAAACGCCTGCTTCGTATCGAAGACAGGCGATTTCTCAATTGATCTATTTCAAACCTTTGGCAAGTGTATCGCCGACTTTCCAGATATCACCTGCGCCCATCGTAATCACAAGATCTCCTGGCTGCAGACGATGTTGCAGATCAGCTACCACTTCTTCTTTTGTAGGAAGGTAACGTGCAGAAGCATTACTGTTTTGAACGATCAGTTCAACCAGTCGGGCCGAGGTTACCCCTTCGATCTGTTTTTCGCCCGCAGGAGAATAGATGTCCGTAATAAGCACCTCATCCGCTTCCGCGAAAGCACGACTGAACGCATCCAGCAGGAAGAACGTCCGCGTATAACGCTGTGGCTGGAATACCGCAATAATGCGTTTGCCCGTTGCTTTGGCGGCACTAATTGTAGCTTCAATCTCAGTCGGGTGATGAGCATAATCATCGATGATCAGCATATCGCGCGCCTCGCCCAATACCTGGAATCTACGTTTGGCTCCATGGAACTGGATGATAGCTGCCACAATCTTCTCAAATGGAATGCCTGCTTCCAGACAGGTAATCACAGTAGCCATCGCATTATAAACGTTATGCTTACCCGGCACTGATAATTCCACCGTGCCCATAGCAGCACCCTGATGATTCATCGTAAAGGAGATACGGCGATCGCCCAATACAATATCCGTTGCCGTATAATCTGCAGCACGATCAATACCATAGGTTGTAATCCGTGACTTGAGTTCTGGCAAAATCGCTTGAACATTCTCGTCGTCAGAACACACAATCGCTGTTCCTTCCGGACGAATCTGGCTCAGGAACTGCACATAAGCCCTTTTGAGCTCCTCAAAATCACTGTTGTAATTCTCCAGATGATCTGCCTCAATATTGGTTACAATACCGAGCCATGGATGGTACTGCAGAAACGAACCATCGCTCTCGTCCGCTTCAGCGACTACCCAGTCGCCTTGACCGGCCTTCGCGTTGGTACCCACATTCATGATTTCTCCGCCAATAATGTATGTCGGATCTGTATCACATTTATCCATAACAAGTGCAATCATGGATGAAGTGGTTGTTTTACCATGAGCCCCAGCTACAGCCACACCTTTACGTTCGTTCAACAAACGTGCAAGCATCTGGGAACGATGCAGAATCGGAATGTTCAGCTCTGCAGCTGCTACCCGTTCCACATTATCAGCAGGCGCTGCTGTAGAGTAGACAACAAGATCTGCTCCAGTGACGTGCTCTGCCGTATGTCCAATATATATTTTCGCTCCCTTGGCTGCCAACTTCTCGGTCAACTCCTGTGAAGCGACATCCGATCCGGTAACGGTGTATCCCATTTCCAACATAACTCTTGCGATGGCACTCATGCCATATCCGCCAATCCCTATAAAATGAACGTGTTCCGATGTATTTAACAAAACTTTCACCAACCTTTTTCAGAATCGGTTTGATGCAAAAGGGCTGCCCGCACATCCGCAATCAGGTACAGTGTGCCGGAGACCACCCCCAGATCTTCCGCTTCCGTCCGTGACTTCAATAGATCAAGTGCCTTTGCCCATTCGGGCTCGACGATGATTTCCAGTTCCTGCTTCGCAATGGCGGGACGTACCCGTTCGACAATCTGCAGCAATTCGGCTGCATCCATTTTGCGTCGGAAATCTGGCTCGGTCAGGATCAGCGTATCCACTAGTGGCAGTATATGCTGCAAATACGCTTCGTGATGCTTATTTGCCAACATACCCATCATCAAAATTAACTTGTTGTGCGGATAGACATCCATAATGCTCTTGGCCAGTGACTCTGCCCCTTCCGGATTATGTGCTCCATCTAGCACAATTCGGGGTTCATTGACGACTTTTTCGAATCTTCCTGCCCAGAAAGCATTCTCCAGTCCAAGTGCAATATCGTTGTCATCCAGCATAAATGCCATGTATTGTCTAAGCAATTCAAGCACCATAAGTGCGGCCGCTGCATTGTCACATTGATGTGAGCCCTGCATGCGTATGCGAACGTCCAGATCACGGAACGGGCCTGTAAAATGAAAAGATTGTCCGTTCTCATTGCTGTCCAGTCTATGATAAGAGAATTGATCTCCAGCCAAATACACGCTTGATTGAAGCTGCTGTGCTTTCTCCTGAATCACCTTCACAGCTTCGGGTTGAGTCGCGCAAGTCACAACGGGTACTCCCGGCTTGATAATACCTGCCTTTTCTCCAGCAATCTGCTCAATCGTATCTCCAAGCACATCCGTATGATCCATACCAATGTTCGTGATGACGGACACAACAGGTGCGACAATATTCGTTACGTCCATCCTTCCCCCTAGCCCCGTCTCCCATACCACAACGTCAGGGTAACACTCCTCTGCATAGTACAGAAGCGCCAGAGCCGTGGACACCTCAAACATCGTGGGTGATCCAAGCGGAGTGGAGGCCATTTCCCTGACCAGTGGACGTAATCGGTTCGAGAGCTTAAGCAGGATTTCTTCAGGAATATCCTCGCCGTTGTATTGAAAACGGTTTGTAAACTTGGTGATATAAGGCGACGTAAAGGTACCCACATCATATCCAGCCTGAAGAAGCACTGACGTCAAAAAAGCGCAAGTCGAACCTTTGCCGTTCGTTCCCGCGACATGAATAAATTTGAGACGTTGGTGTGGATTGCCTAACATGGACATCAGACTCTCGATTCGTTCCAATCCAGGTCGGATGCCAAAAGGAATAAGGCCATTGATCCAGTCCACGGCCTCGTTATACGTAAGTAAAAGAGCTGCTGCATCTGTCCCGTCTAATTCCGTCATCTGATTCACCTTCGGTCCCGAGTTTGAGTGAAAAAGCGGCCGGATGGCATAATGGCTCTCCATCCGACCCACATATATTAACCTTTAAGTTCCTTGATTCGTGCAATCACTTTATCCCGTTTATCGGAATAATCTGCTTGTTTGGCGCGCTCTTCCTCAATAACTTTGGCAGGAGCTTTGGCAACAAAGCCTTCGTTCGCCAGTTTTTTCTCTACACGGAGAACTTCGCCCTCAAGGTTCTCCAACTCTTTCTCCAAACGAGCCACTTCCTGCTCGATATCAATAAGACCTGCGAGCGGCAAGTATAGTTCTGCCCCCGTAATGATCGCAGTCATTGCCTTATCCGGTGAGTTTAAATCCAGCCCACTATCGAACTCGGACGTATTACAGAAACGTTTGATGTAGTGACTGTTACGTGCAATGATGCTGGACGTCTCAGCACTATTTGCTTTGACCATCAGCTCGATCTTTTTGCTCATCGGCACGTTCACTTCTGCACGAATGTTTCGCACTGCACGAATGGTATCCATGAGCAGGTTCATCTCGGCAACAGCCTCTGGGTTCTCAAGAGCAGGATCATATACCGGCCATGATGCCAGCGTAATGGTCTCACCTTCATGCGGCAGATGCTGCCAGATTTCTTCGGAGATGTATGGCATAAACGGATGAATCAGGCGCATGGTTTGATCCAGCACATAAGCAAGCACGGATTGTGTTTTCTTCTTGGCAACCGGATCTTCCCCATAGAAGGACAGCTTAGCAAACTCGATGTACCAGTCACACAGGTCATCCCAGATAAAGTTATACAACACACGACCCGTTTCCCCAAATTCATACGCTTCGATTAGACGCGTAATATCGCGGGAAGTTTCGTTCAGACGGTGCAAAATCCAATAATCCGCTGTACCAAGCTCTCCGCTAATGTCACGTTCCTCATAGGTGAATCCTTCCAGATTCATCAATGCAAAGCGCGAAGCATTCCAGATCTTGTTGGCAAAGTTACGAGCCTGTTCCACCCGTTCCCAACGGAAACGCAGATCCTGACCTGGCGTGCTGCTGGTTGAGATCATGTAACGCATCGCATCTGCGCCGTATTTCTCAATCACATCTAACGGATCTACACCGTTGCCTAATGATTTGGACATTTTGCGTCCATCTGCGTCACGAACAAGACCATGCATCAGCACATCCTTGAACGGAATCTCATCGGTGAATTCCAATGCAGTGAAGATCATACGTGCAACCCAGAAATATATGATGTCATACCCTGTCACAAGTACACTTGTCGGATAATAACGTTGCAGATCTTCCGTATCTTCCGGCCAGCCCAATGTGGAGAACGGCCATAAGCCGGAGCTAAACCAAGTATCGAGTACGTCTTCGTCCTGTCTGAGCTTGCGTCCAGCATTCTCTGGCAGTGTCGTCGGATCTTCAGCAGATACGATGATTTCACCCGTTTCTTCATCATACCAGGCAGGAATACGATGTCCCCACCACAGTTGACGGGAAATACACCAGTCACGAACGTTCTCGATCCAGTTCAGATAGGTTTTCTCAAAACGATCTGGAACGAAATTAACACCTTCGCCGCTCTGTTGTTTCTTGATCGCTCTCTCTGCAAGTGGCTTCATCTCAACGAACCACTGTGTAGACAGATACGGCTCAACAACAGCTCCGGTACGCTCACTGTGTCCAACCTGATGCGTGTGATCCTCAATGTTGATCAATACGCCCTGTTCTTTCATGTCAGCAACAATCTGCTTGCGGCAGTCACTACGATCCAGTCCCTGATACTTGCCCGCCTCTGCATTCATTGTGCCGCTCTCATCCATTACCGTAATCTGAGGAAGATCATGACGAAGACCTACTTCAAAGTCATTTGGATCATGCGCAGGCGTGATTTTAACTGCACCACTTCCGAACTCTTTATCCACATAATCATCAGCAATAATTGGAATTTCGCGTCCGATGATAGGCAGTACAAGTACTTTACCAATCATATCTGCATAACGCTCATCTTTCGGATGAACAGCAACCGCTGTATCACCCAGCATCGTTTCAGGACGCGTTGTTGCCACTGTAACGTAGCCACTTCCGTCTTTGAGCGGGTACCGCAGATGGTACAGGTGACCCTGAACCTCTTTATATTCAACCTCAATGTCGGACAGAGCTGTCCGGTTCACCGGGTCCCAGTTAATGATGCGTTTGCCTCGGTAAATAAGGCCTTTTTCATACAGTTGAACAAATACTTTGCGAACCGCTTGGGACAGACCTTCATCCAGCGTAAAACGTTCACGTGAGTAATCAAGCGACAATCCCATTTTGCCCCATTGTTGACGAATGGTAGTGGCATATTGATCTTTCCAGTCCCATACTTTCTCCAGAAACTTGTCACGTCCCAGATCATAACGAGTCAGACCTTCTTCACGCAGCTTCTGCTCCACTTTGGTTTGAGTAGCAATACCTGCATGGTCGGAACCCGGAAGCCACAGTGCGTCATAACCTTGCATCCGTTTGGTGCGGATCAGAATATCCTGCAGTGTAAAATCGAGCGCATGCCCAATGTGCAGCATCCCGGTCACATTTGGGGGTGGAATTACAATTGTATACGGCTCGGCATCTTTACGTTGACCGGCTTTGAAATATCCACGCTCCATCCAGGTGGAGTACCATTTATCCTCTGCCGCCTTAGGATCGTAAGTGGTCGGCATTTCTGTTGCAGCTGATTTTTTTTCCTCAGACATGTGTCATTCCTCCGTTACTTCATCATCTTCGCCAAAAAAAACAAAAAAACCTTTCATCCATCAAAGGACGAAAGGTTAGCTTTCGCGGTACCACCTTTGTTTCACGCCTACAGCAAGATAGACTTCACCCTCTGTACATGACGTGACACTTCAAGCAGATAACGGCTGCTACCGGCCCATCCTACCTCAGTAATAAATGACGATAGATCTCATTCATCCCTTGTATTCAAACAGGCAACTCCCGGGCGACTTCGATCAGTTGGTTCCTGCGGAATCTCACAGCGCTGCAATTCCACTCTCTGAAAGGTCATACTGTCTACTACTCCCGTTCCACGTTGTTCTTCAAAAAACCTACACACATCATACCTTGCTCGTGCGCGATAGTCAACCTGACAACAGCGGATAAAGAGCGCTGGAATGCAGGTTTAGGACGAATCATGCAAAAACCCGCAATCCTCAAGGGGATCACGGGTCGTAACGAAGGCTTTAACTACGGATTAAGGGATGTACAATATCTGACCTTCTTCCACAACCTGCTCAGATAATCGGTTATACAACTGAAGTTCCCTCGTGCTCAATTGATATCGATCTGCAATAGCATCCAGTGTATCTTCTCGCTGAACGATGCAAAGTTTCACCTTGCGGAACGGGGTCTGGTCCACGATCGTTCCCAGGAACAGGTTCTTCCATTCCACATCATCAGCTGGATACGTTTCTTCCTGTACCACACCCGCAGGAACCTCATCGCCTCGCTCCACTTCAGCATCGCGTGCCGCTCTACCGGAGGATAACAAAGAAGAGATACCTACGCCCTCTTCTTGCCGTGGTGCGGATTCTTTTTTGCTGCCAAAAGCAACCTTCAGCTCCGGCTTGTCTTCCGTCTCAGCCACAGGTTCAGGAACAAATGCTTCGTTCTGTACGAACTCGTCTACCCCAGTCGCTTCAAAAGACGGCCGGTCTTCCTCAGCGTTGCCTGGTTCGGACGAAGCAAATACACCTTGCCAGTTCTCCGCCTGTGATTCGCCCGGGACATCGGCAACTGCCTGATTCTCCTGCTGAGGTACAGATCTCGCTGATTCGAAGTGCCATACCTCTGGTGCGTCCGGTACATCCGGTGCTGCCAACTCATTAGATGATTGAGCTGCAGGCTCTGAGACTGCTTGATCTCCACCTCTCGAGTTCGCAGGTAATACATCCACGGAAGGCTCGGACCAACCCGAAGACTCATCTTCCAGAGGCAGCAATGGTTCCGACTCAGGGTAAGAAGCTAATCGATCTGCAGTCTCTGCCATAAATGACGAGATCGGAGAAGGTTCGCTGTATTGCTCATGAGATGCCAATTCATCTCCATTCGCTGTCAGAGATGCAGGATCTTCGTTTGCATCAGGTTGTCTGTTTTCGTTAGCGTACTCCGCACTTTGCTCCTCGGACTGAAGTGGCTCGACCGAAGACGAATCCGCATATTCTTGCTGCCATTCTTCGCTATTCCTTAATGTCTCTTCCCTTGTGGACAGGTCAGCGAATTCCGGAGCACCATATGCAAGTTCTGCTGCATTCGCAAGTCTCTCTTCCTCACTCCGCTGGAGCAGGTACTCTTGTGCAAATGTGTTGGGATCGCTACCTGCCTGTGCTGCTTCATCGGAACGGTTGGATTGCTGAGCATCAGGTGAATGAACAACTGTAAACTCATCTGCTGACCACACTTGTGGCTCTTCAACAGGAAAACCTTCGATACCTCGTAGCGACAACACGCCTGTAATGTTCAGACTGCGATTGGATAACAGATCCACGTCAAAATTTTCGATCTCGATGGAAATATCCTCAATCGATCTGACCCGGTTCAGCGGCACTGTGATCTCCACGGGAATGAAATGTTTGAGCTCCTCTGAAGCCTCATTTTCTCCTCTGTACGCACCTGTAAGTAAAAGATGCCCTCTTAATGTGGCATGATCATCCTGCCCTATGACTTGAATGCGTGGGTATAGTTCAATCTCCTCCAATTCCTCAATCGCAGGAACTCCCTCAGACAAATGAACGCGCTCATAAATATCGAACCGCAAACCATAAGGTTGATTCAACAAAGGTGGCGTCCTCCTTTCGGCATATGTTCACCATGATCCTTCTCATGGGACTGATCCATGGTCCAAATCCTTCGTTACCCCATCTATATGCCTTGAATGAGGGGAGCATGCCACCTTTTGAAAAACCTTGTTATATATGTTCAACTCATTATTATTTACAATGCTACTACGATGACAGAACAACCTTCTGATCGCTGTTATCCCCACATTTTTCTCATTCCTTTTTATAAAGGGAAAATCCGGGGATAGCTTATGCTTCCGAAGCAGCTTTCTTTCAGAAAGCTTTTAGGGAACGCTTTGCTTCTTCTGGTTGTTTCTGTCCTTTCCGTTTTCGTGTAAATAGTTAGTCGAACTTATATAGTGTATTAGTAAGACCCCTCTCGCTCTGCCAATTGTGTGAAATCGGATGGCCAAGGATCATTCACTTCAATCATCGCTCCGGTTAACGGATGACTAAACTTAAGCATCTCTCCGTGAAGTGCTTGTCGTCCAATGGCATCCGCTCTACCTCCATACAACGCATCACCAATAAGCGGATGTCCCGCGTAACTCAGGTGTACACGAATTTGGTGTGTGCGTCCTGTATCCAGCTTTAATCGTACAAGGGTTGCTTGTTCCCACACTTCGACGATCTCCACATGAGTAACAGCTTCCTGTCCACCTTCCGAGACACGCCTGCGCTGTTTGTGATGTCTATCCTTGCCAATCGGAGCATCAATTTTGTGGAGTTCAAGGGGGATCTGTCCACCTGCAATGGCTACATAATGGCGGCCAATGACTTTGCGACGCATCGCTTCATCCAGTTTGGCGAGGGCAAAAGCATTTTTGGCATACAGGACAGGTCCGGTTGTATCCTCATCCAGTCGATGAACATGGCGAACGCTCGCCTGGATTCCGTTCATTTCGTAATAAGAGGCAACCACATGATCCAGCGTGATGGCCTGATCGGTACGGCTTCCATCTGGATGCAGTTTCATACCTGCCGGTTTGTGCATAACCAGACAGAAATCATCCTCATACAATACATCCACATCAGCCCAGCGTGGCTCAACATCGATTGGCTGGGACGCAAAAAGGGCCAGCCGAAGCCGGTCCCCTGCAAGTTGTATTCCTCGATTTGCTTTCAGCTGACGAAGCAGTTTCTCCGGAAACTGCAGTTCAGACGATAACCATTGCTCTGCAGCCATCGGTTTGTCCGAACTGCCTGTTACGGCTTTCCCTGGCATCAGTTCAAGCCATTCCCCGCGGCGTTTCCAACTTTTGATGGTCATAGCGATTGAAGAGCTTTACGATTCGCCTCAATCGTATCGTCAATATCCTGCTCTGTGTGCACACCAGAGACAAACATGCCTTCATATTGCGAAGGTGCAACACTTACACCTTGATCAATCATGGCCGCAAAATAACGACGGAATTGATCCAGATTGCTTTCTTTGGCAATATCATAATTGGTTACTGGAACGGCACTGAAGAATGGACAAACCATGGAACCCACACGGTTAATGGTTATCGCAATACCCGTCTCAGCTGCATTTTTCTCAAATCCGGCTTGCAAACGTGCAGACAATGTCTCCAGACGGTCATAGACCTCTGGTGTTAACAATTTGAGCGTTGTATATCCTGCTGCCATAGCCAGCGGATTTCCGCTCAATGTACCCGCCTGATAGATTGGTCCTGTTGGGGCAATCTGTTCCATCAGATCCCGACGGCCACCATAAGCACCAACCGGGAGTCCGCCACCGATAACTTTACCCAGACAAGTCAGGTCAGGTGTAACCCCATATCGTCCCTGAGCACAGTTCAACCCTACGCGGAAACCGGTCATGACTTCGTCAAAAATAAGCAGGCTGCCATATTGGGTCGTCAAACTCCGCAGGCCTTCAAGGAAACCGGAAGCCGGAGGTACAACCCCCATGTTACCCGCCACAGGTTCCACAATAACAGCGGCCAGTTCTTCACCATATCGTTCAAAAGCAAGCTTCACGGACTCCAGATCGTTATAAGGTACCGTAATTGTATTCATAGCTACACCTTCAGGTACGCCTGGACTATCCGGCAGACCCAGTGTTGCAACACCTGAACCCGCCTTAATCAGCAAGCTGTCTGCATGTCCATGATATGATCCTTCGAACTTCAGAATTTTACTGCGTCCGGTTACCCCGCGTGCCAGTCGAATGGCACTCATCGTTGCTTCCGTGCCAGAATTAACCATCCGCACGATATCGATAGAAGGTACACGCTCACAGACCAGTTTTGCCATCTCGGTCTCCAGCAAGGTAGGCGCACCAAAGCTTGTTCCTTTGAGGGCTGTCTCACGCAAAGCTTCTACAACGTCAGGGTGTGCATGTCCCATAATGAGTGGGCCCCACGATCCCACATAGTCAATAAAAACATTGCCATCAATATCGTAGATTTTGGACCCTTCACCGCGTTCTGCATAGATCGGAGTAAGTCCCACCGATTTGAATGCGCGTACAGGGCTGTTCACACCCCCGGGTATGTACTGCTTCGCTTCCTCAAACGCGCTGCTTGAGCGCTCATCATTGCGACGATTACCTTGTTGTGCAGTCATGAATATCCTCCTTAATGTAATTTATTTTATTTCTCAGCCAACCAGCGTGAAGCGTCTTTTCCGTAGTAGGTAATGATCATATCTGCACCTGCGCGTTTCATGCTGAGCAGGATTTCCATGGCAACTTTTTTCTCATCGATCCAGCCTTGAATCGCCGCTGCCTTCACCATGGCATACTCGCCACTTACATTATAGGCAACAAGCGGAAGATCAAATTGATCCTTAATCGTACGCATGACATCAAGATAGGAAAGGGATGGTTTTACCATCAACATGTCCGCTCCTTCGAGCACATCCGTCTCTGCTTCACGCAAGGCTTCACGCGCGTTCGCCGGGTCCATCTGATATGACTTGCGGTCTCCGAATTGTGGTGTGGAATCCGCAGCTTCACGGAATGGACCATAGAATGCGGATGCATATTTAACAGAGTAAGACATAATCGGAATGTGACTGAATCCATTCTCATCCAGCCCCGCGCGGATCGCTTGTACAAATCCATCCATCATGTTGGATGGTGCAATAATGTCCGCTCCTGCTTTGGCTTGAGACACTGCCGTTTGCACGAGCAGATCAAGTGATTCGTCATTTAACACATCTCCGCAGATGTGACCGTCAATCTCCACGGTGTGTACCATACCGCAGTGACCGTGATCCGTGAATTCACACAGACAAGTATCCGCAACAACCAGCAGTTCTGGATACCAGGATTTGATCAATCTCGTCGCTTCCTGTAGAATGCCATCTTCAGCGAAGCCAGATGAACCCACACTGTCCTTCGTCTCGGGAATACCAAACAATAACACGGCTGGAATTCCCAGCTCGGCAATTTCCGTTACTTCCTCCTGAAGACGATCCAGCGAGAAGCGGAATACGCCAGGCATGGATTTAATTTCAGATTTCACATTTTCTCCATACGTCACATAGATCGGTTGAATAAAGTCGTCCACAGTTAGATGGGTCTCTCTGACCATATTGCGAATACCTGTGGATTGACGTAAACGGCGATGCCGTACAATTGGAAAACTCATACGAGTAAAACCTCCTTGAAAGTTAAATAGAGCAAAAAGGGAAGCGCGCTGGTATCCTATCGAATTCAGCACGCTTCATATGTTGACATGATTACATGTGTATTAATTTCGAAGAACGCCTTCTTTGGTACCTGTCCGTTTCCAGTCGCATAGCACTGTGATTAAGCTATCCATCGTTGCTTCCTCTGCCATCAGTGTAACCTTCAGTCCAGCGGCTTCTGCCGTCTTGGCTGTAACAGGTCCGATACACGCAACCTCCACATCTTTCAATAAAGGCAGTGGATCTTGCAATCCCATACGTTTCAACATACTCATGAAATTGGTAACCGTCGATGAACTTGTAAAGGTTACCGCATGAATACCACCTTCTTCAAGTAGCTTGAGTAGTTCGTCATCATCCTCACCAGCGAGGATCGTATCGTAGGTGATGGCTTCGGTGACCTGAATTCCTCGTTCTCTCAACTGGTCACGTAACCATGTACGCGCAAGATCACCGTGCGGAAGCAATACTCTCTGGCCTTCCTTCAGCTCACTTTCAAAAGCCTCAAGCATGCCTTCGGCCTGGAAAGGACCTTTGACAACCTCTGCAACGATGCCATGTTTGCGCAAAGCATCTGCTGTGGAAGGTCCTACGGCAGCAATTCTCGCTTGATGAATCGAACGAATATCCTTGCCTTCCTGTTCCAGATGGCGGAAGAAAAACTCCACGCCGTTCACACTTGTGAAAAACACCCAGTCATAGGTATTTAAAGCACTGAAGGCGTCTTTGACACTTTGCTGCGCAGATTCACTGGACGGCATGACCGTCTCAATGACCGGAAACTCATACGGTTCGCCGCCGAGTTCCTCAATGCGATTCACCAGTTCACTCGCCTGACTGCGAGCACGGGTTACCAGAATTCGTTTGCCAAACAGCGGCAGCGCTTCTGCCCATTTCAACTGTTCCCGCTGATTGACGACATCTCCCACCACAATAACAGCTGGTGGTTGGAAATTGGCTGCGATCACTTTCGCTTCTATATCCTCAAGGGTACCTGTAAGGGTATCCTGTTCCGCTCGTGTTCCCCAACGAATCAGAGCTACCGGTGTTTGCGCTGGACGACCATGACGAATCAATTGTTCGCTGATATATCCAATTTTGGCAACCCCCATCATAAATACAAGTGTGCCCGTTGCATTCGTCACTTTATCCCAATGGATACTGCGATCAAGCTTGTCCGGACTCTCGTGTCCCGTAATAATAGAGATGGAAGATGCATAGTCACGGTGAGTCACAGGAATTCCGGCATACGCAGGTACACTTATTGCAGCGGTAACCCCAGGTACAATCTCAAACGGAATTCCGTTTTTGTGCAGCAAACCCGCCTCTTCGCCCACACGTCCAAAGATAGTTGGATCGCCGCCTTTAAGCCGAACCACAACCTTGCCTTCAAGCGCCAGATCAACCAACAGTTGATTGATCTCTTCCTGCTTCATCGTATGCCGATCCGGGCGCTTGCCCACGTAAATCTTGACTGCGCCGGGTTTCATTTGTTTCAACAATCTCGGACTTGCCAAACGATCATAGACTACAGCATCGGCTTTCCCGATGGATTCCCACCCTTTTACCGTAATCAGCTTTGCATCCCCAGGACCTGCCCCTACCAAAAAGACCTTTCCCACCATGTCTTCATCCCCTAACTTCTGCCAGTATCTGCTCTGCTCCCCGTTCGATCAATCTCCACGCCACTTCTTCACCCAGACGAACCGGGTCCTTGCCGATCATGGCTTCCTTAAGAATCAGCCCACCATCCGGCGTGCCGACCATACCTGTTAATTGTAACGTGTTTTCACCATTCAGGGAATCTGCATCTTGCTGAGGCACCCACACCGCATGAGCACCGATCGGAACCTGGCAGCCCCCATTTAATACACTGAGAAAACGGCGTTCCGCCTGTACAGGAAATGCTGTCTCGGGGTCGTTATACAGCTGCAGCAAGTGCAACAGTTCCTCATCGTCTTCACGACATTCGATACCAAGCGCGCCTTGACCCACTGCCGGAAGGCAAGCTGTTTCCGTCAGGTACTCTGTGATCCGGTCTTCCCAGCCCATACGGTACAATCCTGCAGCTGCCAGAATAATCGCATCGAATCCTTCGGTCTCCAGCTTCCGCAGACGGGAATCAATGTTGCCGCGAATCGATTCCAATTGCAAATCTGGACGATAGGCCTTTAATTGACTCGACCGGCGCAGACTGCTTGTTCCGACTCTAGCTCCTTCTGGCAGTTGATCCAGAGTAAGTCCACCATTGGAGATCAGCGCATCCCGTGGATCTGCACGACGGGGAATAGCACCATTGATTAATCCTTCGGGTAACTCGGAAGGCATATCCTTCATACTATGCACAGCCATATCAATCGTACGATCAAGCATCGCCTGTTCAATCTCTTTGACAAACAAACCTTTGCCGCCCACTTTTGACAACGTTACATCCAGAATGAGATCTCCCTTGGTAACAATCTTATGTACTTCAAAGTCAAAAGCTAATCCTTCCCGCTCACAAATATCGCGTAAATCCTGAATGACATGACCTGTCTGGGTTAGCGCAAGCGCGCTCTGTCTACTTCCAACTTTAATTGTACGCATATCTACACTTCCTCCTGATTACGGGATATCCAGTCCCCGATTTCTTCTTCGGTCCACCACCGAAAATGGCCTGTACGAATATCTTCTAATATGTGCATTTCAGTTAATTGCCGAAGCAACGTACTTCTGAGACTTGAAGAAGATACGCGTGACTTCACCTCAGTCCTCATCTGGTGCAAAAACTCAAGGTACGTCTCATATTCATCACCGAACTGTCGTTCGAGTGTGGCACGTATCTCCGCAGCTGCTGCCGGTCCCGCTCCTGCTGTGGATATGGCTATACTTAATCTCCCACGCCTTACCATGCTTGGTGTAATAAAGCTGCTGTGCTTCGAAGACATTGCGTCATTCACCAATATGCCCGCAGTCTCCGCATCCCGAACCACAGTTGAATTGACCTCTGAATGGTCAGTCGCTGCATATACGAGAAAGGCCCCCCGCAAATCTCCATTGCGGTAGGACCGATCTATCCATTGAATTCGGGATTCATGATGCAGTTGTTTTAATACAGGAGTAAGCTCCGGACTAATGACCGTAATCTGTGCCTCAGCATGCAGTAATCCCTTAATTTTACGTTCGGCAACACGTCCACCACCAACCACGCAGCACTTTTTGCCTGAAGTATTCACAAATATCGGCGTGTAACGGTCCATCCCCTTCACTCTCCCGTCCAACGATGAAACGCTGAATACGCATTGGATAAAAAACTTATAATGACAAATCCGTACCCAATTAGTGTCCATCTTGCCATGATAATTGTAGAGAACTGTTTCCTTCTCTTAGATACGAAGTAACCCACATAGATGGCTATAGCAAGACCTGTCGCAATAACTTTGAGATCCAAGAGTAGAATCCAGCGTCTTTCCGCCACAATGGATAATACGGCAAGCATCACAGAAACACCAAGGAGCGGTGTACCTATGAAATTAGCACCATCCATGTATTTGCCGATCACTTCCAGGCTTGGCATCCGTCGCATCGTATCATTCCACTTTTTTTTCTTCAACTTACGGTGCAGGAACAGATATAACATGGCAAATACCGTAGCAACGGTTAACGCCGCAAAACCAAGATTCGCCAAGGTAATATGCATAATGAGTAATCCATGTACCGTTTGCCAGTTATGCAGTGATATCTCTCCGGCCGTAAACCACAGTCGGTTTAATACCGTAACTGAAAAACCTACAACATTCAGCAACAAAATCACAAATTCGGAACGCTGGATGCGAGTCATGACGAGAGACATCAGCACAATACTGAATGAAAATATAAACAAAAAATCAAAGGTGGTATAGATGGGGAAATGGCCTTCAGTCCACATGCGCAATATGACATGCGTTACCTGCAATCCCCAAACAACGACAAGAAACCCTGTGCCTGTCCGCTTCGCCCCCGCATTGCGTCGAATGCAGTCCGAGAAATAGAACAGTAGGCTCAGGGCATACATATAGATTAGAGCTTCATAAACTTGTTCAGCAAGGGTCAAGCTACCCACCCGCCTTATACGCCTGCCGGAGCATAAGCCGGCACGGGGTCTTGCCGGTTTTCGTTAAGGTGAGCGGCCGGTTTCGCCAGAGCTGTGGCATCACTCTGACTCACTTTTTCAGCGGCCATCTCTACTGCATCTTCCAGAGCGAAAATCTGAGTAAACATGCGCAGAGCTTCATCACCTTGCTTCGTGCCTGCCATTTCCTTAATCCGATTAATCGGATCTGTCGTCATTTGGTTCACAATACTCTTGGTCAAACGACGAATGACTTTACGTTGATGTTCATCGAGCTCAGGCAGCTTATTAAACAGGCTATCCATCGTTTCTTCATGAATGGAGACACCTTTTTCCTGCAAAGCGCGAATAACGGGACGAACACCTAACGTTTTGAGCCAATGGTAATAATCCTCCATCTCAAGCTCAATCATTCTCTCAATCTTGGCAGCTTCCACCTTACGCATCTCCAGGTTGCTCTCCACGATTCCTTCCAGATCATCAATGTCATAGAGAAATACATTGGATAATTCACCAATCGCCGGATCAATATCGCGTGGAACCGCAATATCAATCAGGAACAATGGACGAGATTGACGACGCTTCATGCTCTCCCGTACCACTGCTGCATCCATGACATAACGTTCAGCTCCAGTCGAACTAATCACAATATCAACTTCATTAAGTCGATCTAATGCCTGTTCCATCGTACAAGGTGTCCCCCGGAACTTGGCTGCCAATTCTTCAGCTCTTGCGAGCGTACGATTCGCCACGATGACCTCGGATGCCCCGTTGGCATAGAGATGTTTCACGGTTAGTTCACTCATCTTGCCCGCACCCAAAATGAGCACCTTCTTGTCTGTGAACATGCCAAATATCCTCTTACCGAGTTCAACAGCAGCATAACTGACAGATACGGCGCTCTCCCCGATGGAAGTCTCCGAATGTGCCCGTTTGCCTAGCGTAACAGCCTGTTTGAACAGCATATTAAACCAGGTACCTGTTGATTTCTCTTCCTGCGCTTTAAGAAAAGCCTGTTTCACCTGTCCAAGAATCTGAGTCTCACCAATGACCATGGAATCTAGTCCGCAGATGACGCGGAACAAATGGCGCATGGCTTGATCATCTTCATATATATATAAGTGTTGCGTAAATTCTTCCCGTGGTACGTTAAACCATTGTTCCATGAATGTTCGAATAAAATAACCACACATGTGAAGACGGTCCACCACAACATACAACTCGGTACGGTTACATGTGGCTACGATTACACCTTCCAATACACTCTTGGTCAGCTTGAGCTGCTGCAGCGCTTCAGACAAATCCTTTTCTGCAAATGTGAATCGTTCCCTAACCTCTACAGGCGCCGTGCGATAATTCAAACCAACGACAACGATGTGCATTGCAAGTTCACCTGCCTAATAAATTTCCAATCAAAGTGCTTACTGCATATGTCTATCCATTTATGATTGACAAGGTTAATTATATCACACATCATAGCCGTGACCGGGTCATTTTTATGAAATGTTTATGAAATCACCATGTTCATCATCATATGCACTGTCATTTATTGTAGTGTCTCACCAAAGTTCACCGTTATGCGTTAAAAAGTGTCGATTATGAATATTCATAACGATACGCATATTAAAACAAATAGCCATGGAATTATTCCATGACTATTAGAGTTTGGGAGGTTATGTGTCCATCCCGATATGTGAACATTGTGTATGCAATATACTTTTTATTTAAACCCGTTCAGTCTGGTTGTTCATGTCTGGTGTTTCAACTTGCAATTCGCCCAAACCACGTACCAGCTTCTTTGCATACGTTTTTTCAGGCTTTAATACGGATACCAGGTAGTCAATAGCAAGCTGTGGATCTACAGTCTCCCCACAAGTGTAACAATCAATCGCTGCAAAACCTCTCTCAGGATACGTATGAATGGAGAGATGGCTCTCAGACAATAGTACAAGTACGGTCGCTCCCTGTGGATCAAACTGCTTGGACTGTACGGACATCACTGTCGCGCCACATGCCTCCGCTGCTTCAACCATTTGGGCCTCCAGATACGCTGCATTGTTCAGTAGATTAAAGTCGACACCCCAAGTATCAACAGCAACGTGTCTTCCGAAAGTTGAATATTCCATCCTTCGGTTCCCCCTTCCTAGGAATAAAATGTTTGAAAAATTTCATCCGCTAGGACCTACGTCATTCACTTCCCGAGGGAAAAATCTCTCGCAACATATAATGTCCTGAGTGAATCCTGGTTCCTATATTGTTTTCAACGAGATTAAAAATAACATTGAATTAGAGTGAAATCAACCCTTTTCCAGAAGATTGTAAAATAAATATTTCCAATTCGGAATATTCCATCTCACATCAAAAAATCCCCCTGCAACCTCCACATTGGCGAGTGCCACTGCCCGGAAGATACAAGGGAATTCATTATATACATATACGTTTATAAACATACAATTTTAAGCTAATAAGCTTCAAGCTCAAACAACCGTTTTTGATGACGAGCAAGAGTCTCATCAATCTGATGGAGCTGATCAGCAGTGGCATCTTTTCTAGTGTCCAGTAGTGAATCGATCTCGGCATACACACGGTTGATTTCGCGTTCTACATCTCTGGCCTGGAACAGATGTTGCAATTCAAGCAACGTATTTTTGTATTCATAGATCACTCGGGTGTTCTCCCCGGTCTTCTCCACAATTTTGCGGACAGTGCCTTGAGCATAAACATACGTCATGGTGAACCCTTTATAGATCCGATGAACGACCCCGTCACCCTTAAAAGTCACAAAGAGCTTCCGGACAACGTTGGTCAGATGCAGATTCACCAGGCGGCAAGATAATTCACAGATATAAAACCCTTCTATGCGTTCAAAAGGGAAATGCACTTCTTCTCCACTTACATCCCCCAGCACAACCTCCTGACAACCATTGTCCAACACCTTAACCCGGTGATGAAGCCTGCCGTCTTCTGTCATGCGCAAAAACTGATGCATCTGGGGTTCTGACAATTTCATAGTGGCCTTAACGTACTCTGTGGCTAACCGCTGAGCCATACAAATCCCTCAATTCTTTCCCGATTGTTTTGTCTTCCTGCACATGTAGCAGTCATCTCAAAATTCTTCAGGCCGGCATGGCCGGTAATTTTGGTACTGTTGGCAATATGCACCTATGCTCATTATACACTACCCTAACGTTATTTTTCTCCAGATCCAGATGATGAATTCTCACGAAATCCCTTAAAAAACCGGATTAATCTGAATCTCATCAAAAATTCATTTAGCATGCTCACTTTCCTGCACTAAAACGGTATACTATCTCGGTTATCCGTTAATTCCGTTGGTTTCTTCCTCATCAGAAGCACCCTCTGCATCCAGCACTGGTGCATACTTATCTATGCGGGCATGGCGGGTAATGATGTCCCATAACTCTTCTTTCCCCAATCCCTCTTCGGATGAAAACGGCACAAACAAATCCCCTGAACGAAGACCCAGTGATTCCTTAATGACTTTGATATATTTGGCTCTGCGTGTTTTTGGAATCTTGTCCATCTTGGTGGCTACGACAACCAAAGGCAGTCCATTATGACGAAGCCATTCGTTCATCATCTTGTCCTCCTTGGACGGTTCATGTCTCATATCCACCATCTGCATGACCAGTTTCAATTCCTCGCGTCCCAACAAATATTTCTCCATCATTTTTCCCCAGGCAAAGCGTTGCTCTTTAGAAACTTTAGCGTAGCCATATCCCGGGAAATCCACGAAGTAGAGATCCTGATTAATTTTATAATAGTTGAGTTGCTGTGTCTTACCCGGTGTTGAGCTCGTCCGAGCCAAATTTTTACGATTGATCAAACGGTTGATCAGGGAAGATTTCCCCACATTGGAGCGTCCCGCCAAAGCAATCTCTGGCAGACCGTCCTCGGGGTATTGTTCAGGCCGAACGGCACTGATAATAAATTCAGATTGATTTACTTTCATATTGTATCTTTCCTCTCTTGAAAACCTGTGCTATGCATCACCTGTTGAAGGTATTATGCCATGGATTGTTCTATCATACCAAAAAAACCGTTCCAGCGGACGCCGAAGCCTCCGCAGAACGGTCTACTCTTCATACGAACCTTTCGGATACGTGGATTACAGGTGAATTCCTGTCTGCTCAACAAGTGCATGCTGCAATACCTGATCCATATGGGCTACAGGGACAAACTCCACATCTTCCTTGATGCTGTCTGGAATGTCACGCAGGTCCCGTTCGTTATCCTTAGGCAATAATATTTTTTTATAGCCGGCACGATGGGCCGCCAGTGATTTCTCTTTCAGACCACCAATCGGCAGCACACGTCCACGCAGTGTTATTTCACCAGTCATCGCGATATCCTTGGACACATGTTTGTTCGTCAAGGCTGAGATTAACGCTGTTGCCATCGTAATCCCGGCAGATGGACCATCCTTCGGAATCGCTCCTTCCGGAACGTGTATATGGATATCGTTCTTCTCATGGAAGTCAGGCGAAATTCCTAGCTGTGTAGCTTTGGAACGGGTGTAACTGAATGCGGCTTGTGCCGATTCCTTCATGACATCCCCCAGTTTACCTGTGAGAGTCAATTTACCTGTTCCAGGCACAACAGTCACTTCAATGATAAGGGTATCTCCACCCACTTCAGTCCACGCCAGACCCGTTACGGTACCAATCTGATCTTCCAGTTCGGCCATACCATAACGGAACTTGCCAGGTCCAAGGTAGTCTTTGATCTCATCGGATGAGATGTTAATCTGACCTTCTACACCCGATACGATGTTCTTGGCAGCTTTCCGGCACAACGAAGCCATCTGCTGTTCCAGATTACGCACACCTGACTCCCGTGTATATTCACGAATTACACGCAACAACGCGTCATCCGGGATTTCCAATTGCTCTTCTTCCAAACCATGGTCCTGCTTCTGTTTGGGCAACAAATAGTTTTTCGCAATTTGTTGCTTCTCCAGTTCCGTATAACCAGGGATGTTGAGCATTTCCATCCGATCCAGCAATGGACGCGGAATATTGTGTACCGTGTTGGCAGTTGTTATAAACATAACGTTGGATAAGTCAAACGGCAATTCTACAAAATGATCACTAAACGTATTATTTTGTTCCGGATCAAGTACCTCAAGTAACGCTGCGGAAGGATCTCCGCGGAAGTCTGAAGCCATCTTATCAATCTCGTCCAGCAGGAATACCGGATTGAGTGAACCTGCCGTTTTCATCCCTTGGATGATACGCCCAGGCATAGCCCCTACATAGGTTCGTCGGTGACCACGAATCTCGGCTTCATCCCGCACGCCGCCAAGAGATATTCTTACAAACTCCCGACCTAGCGATCTCGCGATCGAACGAGCAAGTGATGTTTTACCGACCCCTGGAGGTCCAACCAGACAGAGAATTGGCCCTTTGAGCTTCTTGACGAGCTTCTGGACAGCCAGATATTCAAGCACACGCTCTTTGGGTTTTTCCAATCCGTAATGATCTGCATTGAGCACATCTTCGGCTTTTTGGATATCCAGATCATCCGCTGTCATCTGACTCCAAGGAAGGCCAAGCAGCCAATCCACGTAGTTGCGAATAACTCCGCCCTCGGCTGAACTTGCAGGCATTTTCTCCAGTCGATCAATTTCTTTCTCGACCTTTTCTTTCACCTTGTCCGGCAAGCCGAGTTCTTCCATCTGAGTGCGAAGTTCCTCGACCTCACCCGCACGGCCTTCTTTTTCACCCAGTTCTTTCTGGATCGCTTTCATCTGCTCGCGCAAATAATATTCCTTCTGCGTTTTCTCCATCTGTTTCTTCACACGTTGGCTGATCTTGCGTTCAAGCTCCAGCACTTCGCGCTCATTGTTCAGGATATCCAGCAATTTCTCCAGACGTTCCCGAACGTCGATGGTCTCCAGAATTTCCTGTTTATCCTTGATCTTCAAGGACAGGTGACTCGTGATGACATCGGCCAGACGCCCTGGTTCTTCGATGTCAGACACCGCTGCGAGTGTCTCTGGTGTCACTTTTTTGGACAGATTAATATAATTCTCGAACTGGTTCAGAACGGTACGCATCAAGGCATCCGTCTCCGGATGGGTATTCTCCTCTTCAGGCAGCTCTTTAGCCAGTACTTCATAATATTCCTCATTGTCCGTATATTCAATAATTTCAGCCCGTTCCAAGCCTTCAACGAGTACACGAATCGTACCGTTCGGAAGCTTCAGCATCTGTCTGACCTTGGCCACGGTTCCGATTCTGAAAATGTCCTCTTGTGTTGGTTCTTCAATATTTACTTCGGCTTGGGAACATAGGAGAATCAGATGTTCTTCTACCATCGCTTTTTCTAAAGCCTTGACCGATTTCTCCCGGCCCACATCGAGATGCAGTACCATACTCGGGTAGACGAGAAGTCCTCTTAAAGGCAGTAAAGGAAAACGACGACCTTTCGCTTTGCTCGGTCCCATCGCTTTCGCACCTCCAATGGCTCTCAGGTTGTAGTCATTCATTATTCTATCAAATGTTCACATAAAAAACCAATGAAGGGAAGCGCTTAGCAGCTTCCCGAATCTGTAACCTGTCCTGGACGAGGCACGTCCGCACGCAAATAGGAAGCGGATGCCGGTGGAAAAATCTCCGGTGCAGGTGCAACTGTCTCCTCTGCAAGCTTCGTTTGTTCCATCTGTTGTGATTCCGGAACCCAGGCGAACACTTCACGGAATACGTCCTGTACCGTATCTACCGGGATAACGCGCAAGCCATCCAGATTCTCAAAAATGGACTGCCAGTTCTCCGCGGGAATAATAACGGTCTTCGCTCCAGCCTGAAAGGCAGCCTCGACCTTGGCCAGCACGCCACCGATAGGCTTAACCCGACCATGAATACTGATCTCGCCAGTCATCGCTGTCTCATGATCCACAGGACGCCTCTGAATGGCTGATGTAATGGCAGTCGCCATGGCGATCCCGGCGGATGGACCATCAATAGGCGTCCCACCTGGGAAATTCACGTGTAAATCGTAATCATTCGGACGAATACCCATGGCTTTTAATACGGTTAACACATTTTCAACCGAGCCTTTGGCCATACTTTTTCGCCGGAGTGTACGCGAACCGCCTCCAATCTCTTCTTCATCCACAACGCCTGTAATGTTGATTCGGCCTTGATCTTTAAGAGCCGGAACAGCAGACACTTCGATCTCCAAAATGGTTCCCATATTCGGTCCGTATACCGCCAAGCCGTTAACAAAACCCACCTGCGGCTGTGTAGGGACCTTCCGATCAGGCCGTGGCTGAATCTGACTGCTACCCGCCACCCACTCCACATCAGATGCCTGAAGCGTCTCACGCTTCTCTGTCAGCGCAAGTCCAGCAGCCAGCTGGATGATATTGACCGCTTCACGTCCATTGGTTGCATATCGCTTGACCACATCAACGGCATCCGGACATGGACTGAACCCTATTTTCTGAACAGCATCCTCTGCAATTCGCCCAATCTCCTCAGGCAACAAAGGTCGGAAATAAACTTCCATGCAGCGGGAACGCAAAGCTGGTGGCAGTTCATGAGGCGAACGTGTCGTTGCTCCAACCAGGCGGAAATCGGCCGGCAGGCCATTTTGAAAAATATCGTGGATATAAGCAGGAGTATGCGTGTCTTCCGAGTTATAGTACGCACTCTCCAAAAACACCTTGCGATCCTCCAATACTTTCAACAGCTTATTCATCTGAATCGAATGTAATTCACCAATTTCATCAATAAAAAGCATTCCCCCATGCGCTTTCGTCACAGCGCCCGGTTTTGGTTGGGGAATACCAGCAACGCCCATAGCTCCTGCTCCCTGATATATCGGATCATGAACCGAACCAATTAAGGGGTCCGCAATACCACGTTCATCAAAACGGGCTGTTGTTGCATCCAACTCCGTGAATTTCGCGTCTGGCTTGAAAGGAGATGTTGGATTCTTCTTAGCCTCTTCCAAAACGACCCTTGCCGCAGCTGTCTTCCCGACTCCGGGAGGGCCATAAATGATAACATGTTGCGGATTAGCACTACACAAAGCAGCTTTAAGGGCACGCAGCCCGTCTTTTTGCCCAACAATATCGTTAATGGTAGCTGGACGCGTCTTCTCCGACAGCGGCTTGGTGAGTGAGATCGAACGCAGCTTGCGCAGCTTCTCCAGTTCCTTGCGAGATTCACGCTCAACGGCACTGCGGTTTGTTTTCTGACCACGCAGCAGGTTCCAGAAATACAAACCAATCACCACTCCAAAAAATAACTGAATCAACATGATGACCATACCAAATTCCATGTCTTCACATCCTCCTATTTTGTCGCTATTCTCATATGAGATCATGCTAATACTTGGTAGTATAGCCTTTTCAACGCGACGTAAACGGGCGATACGGAATTTGTATACGAGAAAATAAAAAGCCCGCCATCGCTGGCGAGCTTTTGCTGTAACAGATATGAATCAATCAGTGCGAACGACCAGGAATAACACCTGTCTCTTCGTAGGCTTCGACGATTTTGTCGATCTCTTTTTTTAATTCCTCAACCATGATTTCTTCAGGCACTTTACGAATCATCTTACCATGACGGAACAAGAGACCTTCTCCACGAGCACCGGCTATGCCGATATCCGCTTCTTTGGCCTCACCTGGACCATTAACCGCACAACCCAACACCGATACTTTAATCGGCACCTTCAGTTTGGAGATATACTCTTCCACTTCGTTGGCAATGGAGAACAGGTCGATATCCAAACGTCCACACGTTGGGCAGGAGATCAATGTAGCTGCATTTGTAATCAGTCCAAATGTTTTGAGCAGATCACGAGCGACCTTGATTTCTTCTACCGGGTCCGCACTCAGTGAGATCCGCATCGTAGAACCAATACCCATGGACAATAAGGCTCCCATACCTGCGGAGCTTTTGATCGTACCGGAGAACAATGTACCCGCTTCGGTAATCCCAAGATGCAACGGATACGGAATGATTTGAGCTGCTTTGGTATACGCCTCAATTGCCATCGGCACATCCGATGCTTTGAGAGACACGATGATATCATGGAAATCAAGCTCTTCCAAAATACCAATGTGATACAATGCACTTTCTACCATAGCATCTGCCGTAGGATACCCATACTTCTCAAGGAGATGGTTTTCCAAAGACCCCGCATTTACTCCAATCCGAATCGGAATACCGCGGTCTTTACAAGCCTTAACCACTTCTTCCACTTTAGCACGTTTACCGATGTTACCTGGATTAATCCGAACTTTATCAATGCCGTTCTCAATCGCAAGTAAAGCCAGCTTATAGTTGAAATGAATGTCCGCTACGAGCGGTATATTAATGCGTTTTTTGATTTCCTTGATGGCTGCGGCAGCTTCCTCATTATTCACCGTTACACGTACCACTTGACAACCCGCTTCTTCCAGTCGCAGAATCTCTGCAACCGTTGCTTCAACGTCTGCCGTTTTGGTTGTACACATACTTTGGATAATGACTTCGTTACTGCCACCGATCGTTACGTTTCCCACTTTCACGGGACGTGTATCCTGTCTTAAATACATGAGTGATTTCTCTCCCCACAACGTCAAAGCTCCACCCTGACAGAGACATGAATTCGCCTTCTGCCAAAGTGGAGAACTGACAAGTCTATATTTCAGAGTTCAACGGGATTCAGGCCTTTTATTAGGCGCTCTCTTCCTGCTTATCGTCCTTCGATTGGCTTAGTTCAGGCACGACTCTTTTCTCAACAACTTCTTCGGTAATGACACAGTTCGTAACATCTTCACGTGAAGGCACTTCATACATGATTTCCAGCATGATACCTTCAATGATGGCACGCAATCCACGTGCACCTGTGTTACGTTTAATTGCTTCTTTTGCAATCGCAAGCAATGCAGCTGGTTCAAATACCAGATTCACATTATCCAGCTCAAGCAGTTTTTGGTACTGTTTGGTAAGCGCGTTTTTTGGTTCGGAAAGAATCCGTACCAGCGTATCTTCATCCAGCGGCTCCAAAGTGGAGATGACTGGCAGACGGCCTACAAATTCCGGAATCAGACCAAATTTCAGCAAATCTTCCGGCAATACCATACCCAGGTATTCACCTGGTTTCAGATCTTTTTGCTCAGAAACAGTATTAAAGCCAATGACTTTTTTACCGATCCGGCGTTTGATCATTTGCTCCAGACCATCAAAGGCACCGCCGCAAATGAACAGGATGTTTGTTGTATCGATCTGAATGAATTCTTGATGAGGGTGTTTACGGCCACCTTGTGGTGGTACAGAAGCCACAGTTCCTTCAAGAATTTTCAAGAGAGCCTGTTGCACACCTTCGCCCGATACATCACGAGTAATGGATGGGTTTTCGGATTTACGCGCTACTTTATCAATCTCATCGATATAAATAATGCCACGCTCTGCTTTTTCCACATCATAATCAGCAGCTTGAATCAGTTTGAGCAGGATGTTCTCTACATCCTCACCTACATAACCCGCTTCTGTTAATGACGTAGCATCCGCAATAGCAAAAGGAACATTCAAAATTTTTGCCATCGTTTGCGCAAGCAACGTTTTACCAGAACCTGTTGGCCCTAACAGCAAAATGTTACTCTTTGACAATTCAACGTCTTCAATTTTGCTTTGTGTGTTGATCCGTTTGTAGTGATTATACACCGCAACAGACAATGATTTTTTCGCTTGTTCCTGCCCAATAACATATTGATCCAGAATATTACGAATTTCTTTTGGTTTCGGAATATCTTTCAGGTCTACTTCTTCATCATGACCAAGTTCTTCCTCAACGATTTCGGTGCAAAGTTCGATACATTCATCACAGATGTACACGCCTGGTCCAGCGACCAACTTGCGTACCTGCTCCTGAGATTTACCGCAAAAAGAGCATTTCAACTGCCCTTTCTCATCGTTAAATTTAAACATGAAACCACCCCTTTAGGAATTGATCGGTCTACTGAGCACCTGGTCAATAATGCCGTACGTCTTAGCTTCTTCAGCGCTCATGAAGAAGTCACGGTCGGTATCCCGCTCAATTTTCTCAAGAGGCTGACCCGTACGATCGACGTATATTTGATTCAGTTTCTGACGTGTTTTAATAATCCATTCTGCGTGTATCTTAATATCCGCAGCCTGTCCTTGAATGCCGCCAAGCGGCTGATGAATCATTACTTCGCTGTTTGTCAGCGCATATCTCTTGCCAGGTGCACCGGCTGTCAGCAATAACGAGCCCATGCTTGCTGCCATCCCTACGCAAATGGTAGATACATCCGGCTTGATAAATTGCATCGTATCGTATATACCCATCCCTGCGGTGACAGAACCACCAGGTGAGTTAATGTACAAGCTGATATCCTTCTCAGGATCGTCGGCTGCCAAAAACAAAAGCTGTGCTATGACAAGATTGGCTACATCGTCATCAATCGCACTGGTTAGAAAGATAATGCGATCTTTCAGCAAACGTGAATATATATCGTAAGACCGCTCGCCTCGATTGGTTTGTTCTATAACCATTGGCACCAGACTCATGAGACCAACCTCTTTTCTACATGTAATTAGACATAGGCCACCTGTAAAGCAAACCCAAATTCATTCTAACACTTTCCTGTGACAATGTCATTTTTCACAAGAGGGGTGAGACATCAATTTGTTTACTTTTTTAGCCTGATCATATTTAACCATGTTTTCTATGTATGTGCAAATTGAAGCCATCCTATGCCGTCTTGCCGTTTTTTATTTGCATGAAGTACATAGGTATGTAAAAAGTGTACGCGGATCAATAAAATTAGTGTTCATCCATATAATTACTTCATTTTCTATAAAATGGATGTCATAATTTAAAAATAAGGCACGCAATAATTCACGTGCCTTATCGTTTATTCAACTGACAAGTTGATAACAGCTTGTCTTATTTTTCGTCAGCTTCTGCAACAACTTCTTCAGCTGGAGCTTCAACCGGTTCAACAACTGTGCTGTTCTCAAGGAGAACGTCAATCGTTTTACGCAGTTTTACTTCATCACGAAGGCTGTCCAGGGAACCATTACCCTCGAGGATGCCACGGATCTCATCAGCAGGACGCTTGTAAGATTCAGCCATTTTTTCGAGTTCTTGATTCACTTCTTCATCAGACACTTCAATGTTTTCCGCTTTACCTACAGCTTCAAGCACCAGGTTATTGCGAACACGTTTGGAAGCATCTTCTTGCATTTGTCCTCTCAGGTCAGCTTGTGTCTGGCCAGAGAAGCTCAGGAACATTTCAAGGTTCATCCCTTGGTTGCGAAGACGGTTGTCGAAATCACGCATCATGTTTTGTACTTCGCTCTCTACCATTGCAGAAGGAATGTCCACTTCAGCGTTCTCAGCCACTTTTTCTACAACTGCATTTTCTTGAGCAGCTTTGGCTTCGTCAGCTTTACGGGATTCCAATTGTGTTTTCAGATCAGCTTTGTACTCTTCAAGTGTGTCGAATTCGCTAACATCTTTAGCAAACTCATCATCCAATGCAGGAAGTTGTTTGCGTTTGATTTCGTGAATTTTCACTTTGAATACCGCTTGTTTGCCAGCAAGTTCTGCTGCATGGTAGCTCTCTGGGAAAGTCACTTCTACGTCTTTGAAGTCACCTGTGGACAGACCCACAACTTGTTCTTCAAATCCAGGAATGAATGTGTTGGAACCCAGTTCCAGGGAATAACGCTCAGCTTGTCCACCTTCGAAAGGTACACCATCAACGGAACCGTCGAAGTCGATTACTGCAACGTCGCCGTTAGCAGCGGAACCTTCGTCGATTACAACGAGTTCAGCGTGACGTTGTTGAAGACGCTCAAGTTCTTCAGTCACTTCTGCTTCAGTTACTTCACCTTTTGCTACAGCAACTTCGATTCCTTTGTACTCACCAAGAGTAACTTCTGGTTTCACAGTTACTTTTGCTTTGAACTTGAATGTTTGTCCTTTAGCAAATTGTTCAACATCTACGTCAGGACGATCAACCGGGAAGATATCCGTTTGGTCGATTGCTTCTGTATAAGCTTCAGGAAGCAAAATGTCGATTGCTTCTTGATAAAGGCTCTCTACACCAAAACGTGCTTCGAAAATGGAACGTGGTACTTTACCTTTACGGAATCCAGGTACGTTTGCTTGTTTAACCACTTTATTAAAAGCTTTGTCGAGTGCTGCAGTTACACGATCTGCATCCACTTCAACCTCAAGAACCCCAAGGTTCTTCTCTATCTTTTCCCAAGTTGCTTTCATTGTATACTTTCCCCTCCAAAATTCACATGTTCACGTAGGCAATCACGTACAAAATAACCATTTTAGTATAAACAAGATTAGATTCTTTTTCAAGGGGAATCCCTTGATACAGTTTAAGGAAAACGTTTCCGGCCTCGATTAACCATCCAAACCGGCAGATACAAACTGTTTCATAGAACGATAAGCCTGCTCCAGTCGAAAGCGCATCGCGCCTGTCACAGCATACATTGAGCGGGTATTTTCCTCATCATGCGAACCACCCAGACTGTCTGCAACGGTCATATGTAGAGCTGCTGCCCATATATCTGTCATGGAATCATTTTCTTCCAGCATCGATACATAATCACGGGTTCCATACACCGCCATGACATATTGTATCCACAGTTCCTGGGCAAAATAAAAGAGCGTAGGTTCATGAACCTCCGTCTGATCTGCCACTCGTTCCAGAATCTGAACGATTTGGAGCGGGAATTCCTCTGGTCTAAGAGGCACGGTGTCGATCTCGACTTCAACCTGCTCTTCGCCTCTCGTAAACAGGATCATACCTTGAACACCTCGGCGACGCAAGGTTTGCAACACCCGAAATTGAAGCAGAGGGTGAAGCGACTTATCTTTTAACCAACTCGTAAGTGCCTCGTCAATCTTCGGTAGGTCAAGATAGGCCAGCTGCTCCAAAGCCAGCATCGTCTGTTCAGACAGCGGCTCCTCCATTACTGTGCGAAGCATCTTATCTGCATAACCATCATCCTGTTCGAGCTTCATTCGGGCATGCTGCCGTGCCATGTCTTCCTCACTAATCTCTTCTTCCTCTTCTCGTTCTTCAAGAACGGCAGGCGAGGTTTCTTCATATTGAGGAAACGCAGCCTGAAGCCATTCGAGCAGAGCCCGCCATTCATCATAGTGGCGCTCTTCCTGGCCCTGACATTGCAGCAAAAAGTGAAGCAATTTCATCGCTTCACCATACCGTTCATTTTCAAGCATAACTGTCAATTGAATCTGGTAATAGTCCAGCGTCTTAGGAAACAGCACAATATTGTTGTTATGCTCGGTTTCCGGGGTCGTGGATTCCTTAATGGGAGCACCTCCTCTATATCCTGAATCTCCAGTCGGAATCAACATAAATAGATGTATATATTAAAACGATTGTTGATCTATTTTCTGAGTTCTCCTGATATTCTAACATAACCTTAAATATAATGAAAAAAACGTTACTGCCGCCAAATATCATATACGAAAAATAGTTTGAAATAAAATGCTTGATATTCCTGTATGCATATGATAAAATCAATTTTGCTTGAAAAAATTCATGTCTCAGTAGCTCAGCTGGATAGAGCAACGCCCTTCTAAGGCGTCGGTCGGGGGTTCGAATCCCTCCTGGGACGTATTAAAAAGAAGCTTCCTTCGGAAGCTTTTTTTGCGTTCAGGGGATGAGAACCCCAATGGTTCGTCGGAGCATTCGCTTCGTTAGCACCACTTCGCAGTCTCGACTGCAAGGAGAGTATCCCTCCTGGGACGTATTAAAAAGAAACTTCCTTCGGGAAGTTTTTTTGCGTTCTGGGGATGAGAACCCCAACAGTTCGTCGGAGCATTCGCTTCGTTAGCACCACTTCACAGTCTCGACTGCAAGGAGAGTATCCCTCCTGGGACGTATAAAAAGAAGCTTCCTTCGGGAAGCTTTTTTTGCGTCTGGGGATGAGAACCCCAACGGTTCGTCGGAGCATCCGCTTCGTTAGCACCACTTCGCAGTCTCGACTGCAAGGAGAGTATCCCATCTGGGACGTATTAAAAGAAGCTTCCTTCGGGAAGTTTTTTTTGCGTCTGGGGATGAGAACCCCAATGGTTCGTCGGAGCATTCGCTTCGTTACATGCTCTATGTCGTTGCATTGGAGCATCCGTATTTGCTCATTCTATAAGCAACACGTTGTGGGGTATTAACTCACTTATTCGCACTTCGTAGCCTGATTAACGTCGCTGAGGTTCGTTAGAATCTGAAAATAGCGGTTTTACCCATTATAAAACCTCGTGGATTCGTTAAAGTTCACAGGATAGTCAAGGCACCCACGGTCTATTGGGTGTTTTTTCATTTCATTGCTCAATATTGACATAGAATGTTATGCTTACGGAGTGGGTAATGTAACAATCCATACATATTAACTTCTTAGGAAACAGGAGATTTTATCAATGTCATCTTCAATACAGCAACACTCATCTATCCATACCGAGGAAGAACATTCTTCGACATCCAAAAGATTCGGCCTGTTGTTAGCAGGCATTATCGTCATCGCCGCTACCATGAGATCACCGATTACAGCAACCGGACCTGTAGTGGAGATGATCCGCTCAGATACAGGTATCGACCATACGATGGTCGGGCTTCTGACCTCACTTCCTTTGCTCGCCTTTGCAGCAGTCTCTCCTTTTGCACCACGTCTTGCCAAACGTCTAGGACTCGAATCTGCTCTGCTATTGGCTGTTATGATCGTAACCATTGGGGTGGCATTACGCTTGTTGCCTTCCGTTCTCTCCTTATATGCAGGAACCGCAATTTTGGGGTGCGGCATTGCATTAAGCAACGTGCTTTTGCCAAGTTTGATCAAACGTGATTTTCCATTACGGGTAGGTATCGTCACCGGATTATACTCTGTATCCATGAACATATTTGGCGCCATCGCCTCAGGTGTGAGTGTGCCCGTAGCAGGAGCCACATCTATGGGTTGGCGTGCTTCGTTAGGCATGTGGGCCTTGTTGTCCATATTGGCGCTTCTCTTGTGGCTCCCCCAGATCGCCGCAGGACGTCAGCGAATGTTATTCATAGCCACACAGAGTGAAGGGACACCTGTACGTCTACGGACCTCTTCCCTGGCCTGGTTCATTACTTTATTTATGGGTCTGCAATCTCTAATATTCTATACAACGATTACCTGGCTTCCCGAAATTCTTGCTGAGCAAGGATTCAGCCCCACCTCAGCAGGGTGGATGCTCTCCCTGATGCAGATGGTTAGTGTACCAGCTACCTTTATCGTTCCAATCCTCGCCGGCCGAACGCGAGATCAGCGTGTTCTAACCGCGATAACGTGCTCTTCTTTAATTGTCGGGTATGCTTTATTGTTAAGTGGCATCGCTTCGCTCGTTACCATTGGTGTCACGTTGGCAGGAATAGGTGCTGGAGCTTCATTTGGCATGGTAACAATGTTCTTCGTCCTTCGCACAAAAGATGCCAGACAAGCTGCCAGCCTGTCCGGTATGGCCCAGTCCTTCGGATATATGCTAGCGGCAGTTGGACCTTTACTGTTCGGTATGCTTCATGACTGGACAAAAGGATGGACCCTGCCGTTGCTAATACAGGTCATTCTGGCCATCGCTTTGTTAATCGCAGGGATTCAGGCCAGCAAAAATAGAATGATCGGTTAGTCATACAATTCATTTATAAAAAAACAAAACGGCCTCCATCCTGCAAATCAGGATGGAGGCCGTTTATGCATAGAACAATTCCTTCATTAATTGAATCCATTTTAATCAATTTCAATGAGGAATGAACTTACTTCACTTTTACCTTAATCGTGTCTGTGCTGGTAACACCGCCTGCGTTAATTAACTCTGCCCGATACGTATACGTGCCCGATGTTTTCCCGGACAGTGTAGTCACAGCACTTTGTGCATAAGGTGTAGCCGAACGGAGTTCTTGCGTATCGATCAACTTATCATTTTCATAGAGACGATACTCTGTAGCGTTGGTCCCCCACCACAGGTTCATGGTCACCTTATAATTGCCATCGCCATCCCAGTTATCGTGAGAAAGAACCGCTTTGCCTGGCGTTGCGTTGGTAACCCGAACAGTCAACGTCTGACTACGCGTTGTTCCCTTGTCGTTAGTCAGCTCAGCCACGTACGTATACGTGCCATTGGCTTTGCCCGTGATCTTCGTCTGAGCAAACTGCGCCCAAGGTGCGTTGTAAGTCAGCTTCTGCGTATCAACCAAAACCCCGTCCTCATATAACTTGTAGCTAGTTGCGTTCTCGCCCCACCACAGGTTCATTGTAACGATATACGCGCCCTCTGGTAAGCCGTTGCCTACCCAGTTATTGTGAGACAATACAGGCGTACCTGGGGCCTTGGTTGCCGGAGTTTCAGGTTCGGTCTCCACGGCTTCCAATTTCAGTGCCGTATGGGCTGTACCCGAAAGCCCCTGTTGGTCTTTTACTGTAAGTTCAACAGCATACTCGCCTGCTTCAATTCCCTCCAAAGAAAGGTTGAAGGTACCATCAGCTTGTACTTCAAAGACTCCTTCTTTATAAACCGATCCATCCTCTTTTTTCACAACATACGTTGCTTCCAGGGAAGCTGCCGGATCAAACGTGATGTCCCATCCGCTGGCAAGCGCAGGAGCTACACGGAAGTACAAGTCTTCCACGCTACCGTTAAGGACAGCAGACTCATCCTCTTTGAACTCCAACGCTTCTGGTGCAGTTACAGCCGGAGCTGTCTTTTTCACCAAAAATGGCGAAGTGTCTTCCTTATAGGTTTTGCCGTCCGTACCAATCGTAGTGATGTCTACGGTATATAAACCATCCGGAATCTCAGTCACTTCATCGGTTGTGTAATCTGCATATGAGCCGTCCCAAGCAAGGTTGTATCTTGCATTGGCATTGAAGTTAAAATAGTTACCAAAGATGGAGCCGATATAACCATCTTGATAATATCCACCTTCCGGATTAAGACCATCATAGATCTCAATCAGGGCAAAAGTCATCGGATTATAGAATTCCATCGCTACATTAAGGGTATCCAACGTACCATCAGCCTTCAATGGATAGTGGAATGGATTTTTTTCAGTGCCTTTTACGGTTTCAATATATTTAACCCCACTCAACGTAACGTTGAAATGAGCAACATATGGCACAGTAAAAGTATTGGTTCCGTTTGAGAATTCAATGTATCCTTGTGCTTCTGTAGTCGCAGTAACCCCTCTTGGAACGGTGATTGTTACTGCAAGTTCTTCCTCACCATTCAGTGTGAAGGAACTCTTGTCTACCGCAACGGATACACCAGCGACATTACGAGTTGGATTCACATTTACGGTGTAATCCCCGCCACTACCATTCAGCGCTTCAACTTTAATCGTTTTGGTAATCGTCTTTTCATCTGTACTTAAGAAATTACCGTAGTTGATACTTCCGGTGATATTCTCCTTTTCAACAACAGAGCCACTTTCTGTGTATTGAGTCACATCAAGCACTTTGACAAAAGCAGCAGGATCAATGGTGTTGACAGCCTGAATACGGCCAGCACCTTGATCAAATACATCAAACTTGGTTGTATCCAGTACTTTACTATTGTTCATCAGTGCAACTTTGATATCAAATGGTGTCCATTCCGGATGCTTCTCGATCAGCAACGCAATCAAACCTGCTACATGAGGTGTAGCCATACTTGTACCTGATTTACGATTATAAGCTTGTGCGTAATCTGCGTCTGGCTCATCCTTGCCGTAGGCAGGAATCGTAGACAAAATGCTTGTACCTGGTGCAACAATATCCGGTTTGATGTCCAGTGTTACCTTTGCAGGTCCACGTGAACTGGATGAACTCATTTCATCGCCCGGAGTTTGGGAACGTTCAAAATCACTAAAGCTCACTTCAACGGCTTGGCCTGCGTCCAGCTCAGCCTTGATTACATCTCCATCTTCCTTGGACATGCTCAGTGTTGGAATGAGTTCAAAGTTATCGCCCAGACTTACACCGATTGGACCGGGAATGTTGTTATATACAATAACAGCCAAGGCTCCGGCTGCTTTAGCATTGGCGATTTTCTCTACAAATGCGAGTTCACCACGCTGTATTAATGCCACTTTACCTGTAAAATCTTTACCTTCAAAATCAGTTGGCTTACCCAGTGCTGCATATTCAAGCTCATATTTTCCTGTCAAAACAGTTTCAGGGTCCGCTGAAAGGCTCCATCCCATCAGATCCAGACGGTAAACCGACTCTGTAATAGCCAGTGGAGCTTCAGTCGGAGCAATTACAGACTCTTCTTCCACAGGAGCAGCTTCAGGAGAAGCTTCAACGGGTGCAGAAGGTGATACAGATGGAGTATTTTCTTCTGTTGTAACCTCTTCTACATTCGGAACTTCAGCTTCGTTAGAAACTGTGTCCTCCACAGCCGCTGCACTTTCCTCATCAGCAGTTGCAGGTACACCTTGCTCTGAAACTTCTGGTGCTTCTGTTCCAGGTGCTGTACCCAGTTCAGGAGATTGTTCAACCTCTGGCACCGGTTGTTGTTCAGGTTGTGCCTCTTCGCCTTCCTCACCAATCCAGAAGTGAGTATCGGCTGTAATCACCTGGCTCGGTCCTGTAGAGTTACCTACCGTAATGGCCATTGCAGACGCACCCGGAGAACCGAGTGTATAACGGTTAGGTCCACTGTTACCACTTGCTACAACCGCTGTCACACCAGACAACATCGCATTGTTCAGGGCAACCGAAGTGATATAACTCGGGTCGTTGGCGGCGTTACCTAACGAGAGATTAATTACGTCCATGCCATCTTGAACAGAACGATCAATTCCGCCGAGTACCCATGAGGTTTGACCACTACCATACGGTCCAAGTACACGGTAAGCATAGATATCTGCTTCAGGAGCAACACCAACAA
Organism: Paenibacillus sp. FSL H3-0457; assembly: GCF_037981725.1. Classification (NCBI taxonomy): domain Bacteria; kingdom Bacillati; phylum Bacillota; class Bacilli; order Caryophanales; family Paenibacillaceae; genus Paenibacillus; species Paenibacillus sp. FSL H3-0457. The sequence goes on from NZ_CP150283.1 coordinate 5,435,702, forward strand.
TACCGTAGTCCCCCGCTTCGCGAGCAGCAACGGTACCCGCTACGTGTGTACCGTGAGATGTGTAATAGGGGCTTCCAAGCTCGTTAAGCTCAGGCTCGCCCGATCCTTTCCATTCTTGATATGTTGTTTCATACGGATCATTGTCGTTTCCAACAAAATCCCATCCACCTTTGTAGGCTTCTTGCAAATTAGGATGTTCATAGTCAATCCCAGTATCAATGACGCCGACTTTAATGCCATTTCCTTTGTAACCCAGATCCCATACTTCAGGTGCACCAATAAAAGGAGCTGTGTCTTTCATGTACGGGTTCACTTCATCTGTCTCGGGCGCTATTGTAACTTCAAGGTCTGGATATACGCTGACCACGCCAGGTATTTGAAGCAATTGTCCCACCTGGTTTCCTTTAAGCTCAATCGCTACACCATTCAGGGCATATGCATATTCTTCCAATACTTCATGTTTGATTTTCTTCTGAGTGAGGCTATGTACAAATGACTGTTGTTGTTGCTCAACTTGAGTCACAGCCTTTGTTTCCATAGAGGAGGTAAAAGATTTTCCGGAGAGGGTTGATTCACCTTGCGCTACTGCAACAGGTTTATTGGAAAGCTCAACGATTACTCGGGTGTTCTCGCCACCCAGACCTTCCAAGCTTTTATCCAAAAATGGATCTGCGGCAAGTTTTGCTTCCCGTCCTGCAAGAATCTCTCTCCATTGTTTGGCTTCGGCTGTACTGGGTAAGTTGTCAAGCTGAATAACTGAATCTGCGGGAGCGGCTCCAGCCGCGGGGAGAATAATGGAAAAGACCATCAGAACACTTAATAACGTGGATATCAATCGTTTACTCAAGGCTTTGCCCCTCCTTTTAAATGTGAATACGTCACCAAATGATGGGTTCCTGCTGTGTTTGTGCGTACTGCAATACGCCTCCAATTTCACCGCCTATCTGCAAGAAGATTGACCCTTGGTAAATTATTCTATCAAAATACCACATTTTCCTTCTAAATACTTACAAATATGATATAGAAATTACTTATATGGGTCTTGAGTATGATGAAAATATCCATTTGTAATTATTTGTCGTTTGAATATTTCATTTCTAAAATAATGCATCAAAAAAAAGACCAAGAGCCTCTTTATCCGAAAGAGGCTCTTGATGTATAGGGGAAGCGTGGTTAGTATACAAAGAATACCGGAATTCGTTTAACATCGATAAAATTGCTACATATCGCGATATTTTACTTTATTCTGGCTTCACGGCTTCAATACGCAGGCGCTTGTAATCGGCATACATCGCATCTTCTTTCCAAAGGTGAGGCATCACGATTTGACTGGTTTCATGGCATATTTGTTGTATCTCTTCATGACTGAGGCCTGCAAAATAGTCACCTCCAAAATGAGCCAACCAGCCTACTATACCCTGCTCACCATCTGCCAGTCTCGTAGGACGGTCGTAGTGATAGGCCTGTCGCACCACAAATCCACGTTGCTCTAAAATATGGCTATATTCTCCGATCGAAGGAAAGTACCAAGGGTTGCGTTCCGATGCACGAATGCCCGTGTTTCGCTCCATAACCTGCTCTAATGCATTCACAATGGTCTGCACGTTCCCTTTACCACCAAATTCTGCTACAAAACGCCCTCCAGGCTTCAAAGATTTCCATATACTATCCACCACTAATCGCGGGCTTCGCATCCAGTGCAGGGCTGCATTGGAGAAGACGGCATCATACAGTCTATTCGTCTCAAACTGATGACCGTCTCCTTCCACGAACTCAAGTTCAGGGAATTTCTTCCTCGCACGGCGAATCATGTCCGTCGATGCATCCATGCCAATAACTTCAGCTTCGGCCAGAGAAATTTCATGCGTCAAATCCCCCGTCCCACAACCCAGATCAAGAATGTATTCCCCTTTTTGGGGTTGAAGCCAAGAGATCAGATTTTTGCCGTATCCGTACACAAAAGCCAGTTTGTTGTCATACTCATCTGCTTGCCATTGATTTAATGATTTCATGGATACCACCGTCGCTTCCGTTATTGATATCCTCATTGTGGCATAGAATTGTTTATTCTATAAATATATAAATTCTATATTGTTTATAGGTATAACCAATAAAAGCGCTAACGAAGCGGATGCTTCGACGAACCATTGGGGTTCTCTTCCCTTGAACGAAAAAGAAGAAGCTTCCCAAAGGAAGCTTCTTCTTTTTTTACGTCCCAGGAGGGATTCGAACCCCCGACCGACGCCTTAGAAGGGCGTTGCTCTATCCAGCTGAGCTACTGAGACAAATATGTATAATAAATTTTCGGCGCGGTTCTTATTATACTCTGATTTCTATATTTTTCAATAGTTTTATAAAAAAATTAATAATTATACTTAAATGCAGGCTCAAAAAGTCCGGTTTTCAGTACCGAGAAGATGGAATGAAGCTAGAAATGGAGTAGCGGAGCGTAGGCAAACTACGTGAGCAACTACATTGTTTCCAAAGGAAACAACCTTCGTAAGCATCCGCTCATTTCGGCTGAATTCCATATTCGATGTTGATGATGCCACTAGGCATCATTCGTAATCAAAGGCGATAAATGTACTTTTCGGTGTTATTCTCATACTCCAGCCCCTTTGAGAATATGATAGCTTGAACCAGGTTATATTGAGGAGATTGGGACATTTAGAGTAAGATTAACATCAGACATTTTCAATGTCAGAATTGCTGGGTAATCTTTTGCATACATACATTTCAATGATCCATTGAAGGAGAGAATCGTCATGAGACAGCTTTTATCAGCCCTATCCTATTTCAGTATTTTCTTTGCTCCGTTCCTGTTTCCGATCATTATATGGATTGTTGCCAAGGATGCTTACATTGAGGGACATGCAAAACGCGCCTTATTCTCACATGTATTCCCCTTTCTCGCTGCCATTCCGTTATTTTATTTCTTCGTAACTGCGCATAGTCTGGGTTCTGCCGTTGGGTTTGTCATTCTATTCTTTGTGATTTACGGATTAAGCTTTGTGTACAATGTGGTTAAAGGGATTCAAGTGCTGCGCGAGTATGCTTGATCACATCTCCACCTGATCTGACCATCGCATAACAAAACCCGCCGTTCAACAACGGCGGGTTTTTCCAGTTACAGATACAGTCAGAGCAACCAGCAACAGGTCACATCTACATGTAGCTCAACATCGAACTCTATCCCACTATCCGCCACATGTGTTGCTGGAGCGTTACCTGTTAAGCCTGCCCGATCAGATAACGCTGAAGTGTTGGACCAAGCAAACCAAAGGCAAACAATTCACTTTGAAACCGAGCTTTATCTTCTTCGACTGTCATGCCTTCGCTGTTCTCAAATGCGGTATCTGTCGCCTCTTCAAACGCAGTATGCATATTATTGTTATACCAGTCGATCGCCGAATCGGAGTGATTGCGTACAATCCGAACAACTTCCAGCGAATTTCCGGGCTGTGTTGAAGCCACGTATACAAGTAACGACGGATCTCCGGCATTTCCAGGCTGCACTTCAACCTCTGCACAAGACAATCCATCCACCTCGGTTAATCTGCGTATTTTGGCATCTTGAATGGCATACATTCGTCATCGCGCTCCTTTTCCTTTGTGCTTATCATGTACTTTGTTCAATCTGGTATCGTGTCTCTGGTGTGCCCAATCGGTAAATCTCTCGATACACCTGTTGTAATACCGTTTCATAAGCTCGGTTTACGGACTCCTCCGGTGTATCTGGCCATGGGAATACCATGCCAGGAAAGGCCTCTTCCTCCTTTTCCTGCATGAGGCTCAGCAGTCCCAGTAATTGCTCCGCTTCCTGCGGCGTTGCCTGAATGATCCATTCATATGATGTTACCGACGGATCCGGAATAACGGAGCGGCCCATGACAGACACATAATACTTCATACTGTCCATTGCATGTTCTCTCCTTCACAGGCATGTTGAGGCCGTTGTCCCTAGAACTAGTTTCCGAAGAGGACAGACATTTTATGCCTGCTTTCGGCATATATTTGTTACGACCTCTGACGAAAAGACAACATTTGCTGGTTGCCAGTAACTAAGCAACCATACGGATGAATGACTCGACCAAGAAAGGATGAACAAACCATGTGCGGTATTACCGGCTTCATACAGTGGAATCGGGATTTGACCCAGGAATCAGAGCTGCTGGTCCGTATGACAGATAGCTTGTCGAACCGGGGGCCCGACGCTTCAGGTACATGGATCTCCAATCCTTGTGCCTTTGGACATCGGCGTCTTAGTGTAATGGACCCCGAGAACGGCGCACAGCCCATGCATGCGTTACAGGGAGATACCTCCTATACCGTCGTGTATAACGGAGAACTATACAATGCACCCGAGTTGAAAAAGGAATTGCTCCAGCGGGGGCATCAGTTCCGCACGCAATGTGATACGGAAGTGTTGCTCGCCTCTTATATTGAGTGGGGACCGGCATGTGTTGACCGGTTTAACGGTATTTTTGCTTTTGCCATATGGGATGGGGGACGCGAACAGGTTTTTATCGCACGAGATCGCCTTGGCGTGAAACCTCTGTTCTACAGTAATAACAAAGACACTCTCGTATTTGGTTCAGAGCCCAAAGCTCTGCTTATTCACCCTGATGTGGAAGCCGCTGTTGGCCCGGAAGGATTGGCCGAAGTGTTTATCGTAGGGCCTGCACGGACACCAGGACACGGCGTATACTCTTCACTAAGCGAACTCAAGCCTGCGCACGCGCTGATCTATAACCGAAACGGTATCCGAACCTATGCCTACTGGAAACTGGAAAGCCAGAACCACGAACATAACCTGGAAGAGACGGCAGCAGAGGTACGCTCTCTCTTGCAAGATACACTGGAGCGCCAGTTGGCTTCGGATGTTCCAGTATGCTCTCTTTTATCAGGAGGACTGGACTCCAGCGCCTTGTCTGCATTAGCCGTTGATTATTACAAGCGAACCGGGCAAGGCCAAATCAGTACGTATTCTGTCGATTATGTGGATAACGCCAAGCATTTCCAGGTGCATTCCTTTCAGCCGGGTGCAGATGGACCCTGGATTAAGCGAATGGTGGATGAACTCAAGACCGACCATCACTGGATTGAGATTGAGAACGGAGAACTGATTCATGCACTGACACAGGCCATGTTAGTCAGGGATCTGCCAGGTATGGCAGATGTAGACTCCTCGCTCTATTTGTTCTGTAAAGAAATCAAAAAAGGGGCCACCGTTGCCATTTCAGGCGAAGCAGCGGATGAAGTGTTTGGCGGTTACCCCTGGTTCCATCGAGAAGATATGCTGAACTCCGGTACGTTTCCGTGGTCTGTAGCACCTGATATGCGAGCAGCGTTGTTATCCCCGGATATCCGGGAATGGATTCGGCCACTCGATTATTTGGCAGACCGCTATTCGGATGCAGTGGCTGAAGTGCCTCTGTTGGATGGGGAAACAGGTAAAGCTGCACAAATGCGGGTGATGTCCTACCTGAATATTACACGTTTCATGCCTACACTTCTGGATCGCAAAGACCGGATGAGCATGGGGGCAGGACTGGAAGTACGGGTACCTTACTGTGACCATCGTCTGATCCAGTATGTGTTTAACATCCCTTGGGAAATGAAAATAACGGGTGGACGGGAAAAAGGTATTCTGCGTAAAGCACTCGAAGGTGTCCTGCCTGACGATGTGTTATATCGCAAAAAGAGTCCGTATCCGAAAACACATAATCCGCAATATCTGGCCGCGGTCAAACAGCAGGTACTTGATATCCTGGATGATCCCACTTCGCCGATTTTGCCTTTGATCGACAAAACTCAGATCCGGAATCTTGCGTCTTCACCAGATGCAGCTTCCAATCTCCCCTGGTTTGGACAGTTAATGTCGGGTCCCCAGTTATTTGCTTATCTGACTCAGATCAATACCTGGTTGCGGACATATAAAGTCGCTATTCGTTAGAATGACCCACTGATCGCTACTTCATCAAAAAAGGGTGCCAGAAGAACAGCATAACTGTTGTTCTTCTTGGCACCCACTTCTTTAAATACACGATATGATCATTCATAAATATTGAACTTCACCCAGAAGTATATCCATGATTACACTTTAAATCTACTAACGGACTCCTGTAACTCTTCCGCCATAGAGGAAAGGTCATTAGCCGCCGAAGCGATTTCCTGCATGGCAGACAGTTGTTCCTCGGACGTTGCACTAACTTCCTCTGTTCCGGCAGCCGCATTCTCTGTTACTTCCATGATGGTTTTCATCGACACATTGATCTGCTCCACGCCCGCCGCCATTTGTTCAATGGATGCAGATACCTCCTGAGTCTGACCAGCGACATTGCTGACAGCTTCACGAATCTCCTCAAAAGTACCTCCTGCTTTACGGACAAGTTCTATGCCTTCCTGAACCTCAGCGTTTACTTCTACCATGGATTGTGATGCATTATTCATGCCATTGCGTATAGCAGCTACGAGTACACTGATCTGTTCCGCTGATTTCGCAGATTGATCAGACAGCTTGCGCACCTCAGTAGCAACCACCTCGAATCCACGACCATGCTCACCTGCTCTTGCAGCTTCAATAGCCGCATTAAGAGACAGCAGATTCGTTTGTGCCGATATTTCGGAGATACTTTCAACCATAGATCCAATCTCATCTGAATGATTTCCCAGTTCTTCAATAACCGTAGCGAGTACATGTACAGTGTGATGAATGGAGTTCATCTGCTCAACAGCCGATTGAACCGCATCATTACCAGATATGGTTTTCGCTGACGCATTCGTTGCTTCATCCGACATATTTTGTGTATTCACTGTCATCTGCTGAAAGCCTGTGGACAATTCATTAATCGTATGAAACCCGTCTCCAACCATACTCACTTGCGTATCCATACCCGTAGCAATCTCTTCCATCGTTGTAGCTACCTGTTCGGTCGCTGTCGCCGTTTGCTCTGTACTTGCCGTTAACTCCTCAGAAGAAGCAGCTACCCGATCTGCATTATGACCCACCTGATGGATTAAATGACGCAAGTTATCCATCATCTTGTTGAAGGATTCCGCCAGTTCTCCGATCTCATCCCGATTACGAACAACAATCGCCTCACCCGTCAGGTCTCCATCAGCAATTCGGCTTGCAGCCTTTGCCACATGTGCAACTGGTTTGGATATGATTCTCCCCATGCTCAATGCAATTACCACGCCTAAAACGATCGAGATGATACCAATGATCATGATTAAACGAAGTACTTTTTGAATGAGTTGATTGGCATTTACAATGCCAGTGTCCAATGAATTTTGCTGATGTTGTTCCATGGCAGTTACCGTTTCTTCAAATCCGGATATGATCGTTGGACCTGTATCTAACAGCATCCTTGTGATCTCGCTAGTTCTGCCTTGTTTTTTCAATTCAATGACACTCTGTCCAAAGGCATAATATTCCTCCGCACTGCGGTCTGAACGATCCAGAAAATCAATCATCATTGGGGTTTGAATCCCTGATCTTAATTCTTCGCTTGTTTTACGATAATCTTCATAAAAAGACTTGAATTGTTGCTCGCTTTGATCATTCTCTTCCGTCACAAAATTCCGTAAAGCAACCTGCTGGGATTTCACATCGATGATCATGTTTTTAATAGTGAGCAGTTTCGCGGTACGCTCCCGGATTAAATCCGTAAACGTTTTCTCAACCGAGATAAACTGAGTATATGAGATGACTACAACGGCTACCAATAAAAGAAGTACAGAACCAAAACCTAAAAGCAATTTCCTACTAATGGATACTCTTTTCATTTCATTTCCCCCATACGTTTCAATGTATTTCAATCATGAATTATGTAGTCAATCTGAATGCTAAAATCTCCCCTCCTTATTACTTCAAATAAAAATGGATAAATATGAGACTACTTAAAATAGGTTAGCATATTTGCGCATTCAAATATAGGTCTATAGTATCTACCTATACTATTATTTAGGTTTTTATGCACATCTAACCGACAATATACTACATCTCTTTTATCCTAAATTACACATTTTGAATCGTTAGACCAAAATAAAAAAAAAGACTTTACCCAGCAGTACTTACTGGTGTAAAGTCTTTATCAATTTCAGCGCATTTCAATTCAAAGTTAACGATTGATCAATACCGGATTACGTTCAAGCAGCCCGCTGCCAAACGTTTCTCTGAACGGGGAATCCTCCATATGGATATAACCGATGTAACAGCCACATTTTTTCATGCGACAAGGCCGATCCTCAGACAAAGCCTGCAAACCATCGCGATATAGATGCCCAATAATTCGTCGATCCTTGTAACACCGCTTCACATGCCCGGACCCCTGTACATAAAATACTTCCGAACCGGCAGCACATCGTTTGCCCAAGCTCTCATAATCCTGCAGATTACCTTCAAAAAGCGGATCAAGCCCACGTAAAAACTGAATCTCTTCCGGCGTGTAATACTTGGGCCGATCTTTGAAGGCATTGACCCACATATACACATCATCCGGCAAAGCCTGTCTCATGGACTCGATTGCGGGGAAAGCACTACGGAGTCCGACAGTACCGACACTAAAAGCAAGTCCCATCTGACGCAAGGTCAGACATTGTTTCACAAAAGAAGCCTCTTTTGTCTCACGAGGATGATACGTCGCCCAAAAGGCTGCTTTATTCGCATCCAACTCCCTCGCCCATTCCAGCTTGACGGACAGGTTGGTTTGAATTGCAACTTTATCCACATGTGGCATATGTGACAGCTCAACCATCGCTTCCCGGTACCAACGACGCACCAAAGCTTCACCGTAGGGATTGAAGAAAATCGAAAATTGATGCCCGGCACTCTCTTGCTCCCTGACCCAAATCACAAATTGACGCAATTGTTGTTCATCCACCTCCAACGTCTCTTTGGAATCCACGGTTTTGCTAAACGGGCAGTATGGACAGTCGTAATTACAGGAAGACAACTTCCCCCGATAATACAAAGTCGCTCTCATGAGAAAACAAACCCTTCCATCTGTTCACGGATTTCGGCAGATATAAGCCAATCTCCAATCGCATCGGAGTAGCCCAGTCCTTCTTCTGTCAGACGCAGCACCTGCTTGCCCTCATCACTCTCCAACTCCGCCATGCCCTCTGTCAACAGTTCTGCCAACCAGACATAGTCGGACATCACATCGGTACCAAAGCGCTGTTGGTAGTCAGACAGTGTCAATCCCTCCCGATGCAGCAAGGCTTTCAGAATAAAGCGACGTCTCTGTTCCTCACGGCTTAACACGATGCCATAGTCCGCCACATCGTAGCGCTCGGTCGCCACGTAGTCGGCAATGATGCTCTGCGTCGCCTTGTAACTCACGCCATACTTGGAAGCATAATGTACTTCACTTGTATAAGAGCGTGCGCCACATCCCAGACCAACCATGCCCTCCTCCTGACAACTATAAGGCAGAAGCACTTTGGAGGACGACTGTTCTTTGGCAAATCTGCGCATCGAATATTGAACATAACCTTTACTTTTCAAAGTCTCACGTGCAGCTTTATACAGTTCCATCCGTATGTCCGGTCCCTGACGGCGAATATCATCAGGCTTCACGATTGTATTTTCCCGTGTATACAGGGGATAGATAAAAATTTCGCCTGGTTCGTAGGTCAGAACTCTTTCCAATGAATAGATCCACGATTCCACCGTTTGACCCGGCAGACCATAGATCAGATCCAGATTTAACAATGGGAAATCATACCGAGTAAGCTTCTCAAGCGCTCGTTCGACCTCCTGCGGTTTTTGTGGACGATAGATGGCAGATGCTTCAGCTTCAATAAAACTCTGGATGCCCATACTAATACGATCCACACTTCGTTCCTTCATGATGGCCAGCTTGGCTTCCGTAACGGTATCCGGCGACGTTTCCACCGAAATCGATGCTTGCGCAGGGTCCAGCCCCATCACATGTTCAGCAATATCAAACAGACGATTCAACTGAACCTCATTTAATAATGTAGGCGTTCCCCCACCAATCGCGAACCGCGAATACGGTCTTCGAGATGTAATAGGTGCCCACTGCTTCGCCTGACGTTCCAGCGCATCTACATAGCGTTCATGCGTATCTTCCCGTCGATCCGGCAGTGTGAACAGATTACAGAATCCGCAACGAGCAGCACAAAAGGGAATATGCATATATAAAAAATACGTATCGGTATTCTCTCGTTCCCACAGTGACTCCAGCTGCAACGGTGGGTCCAGCTCACGATATGCGGTCTTGTGCGGATAAGAGTATAAGTAAGAACGATAGGGGAATGCCAGTACTTCACTGAGACCTGTAGTCATATTGGATCCGGACTGTGTGGAATGGCCTGTTGTCGTATGTTGTGATTGTTTCTCCATCGGTTTCCTCCTGTCTCCGGTTGTTGTCCTCATAAGATCAATACATTCTATACTAAAAATTCACGGTAAGGCACCGTCCAGACGACATCATGCGCAAGCCGGTGTCCTTGATACCCGTCTTCACCGTAAGCTGTACCATGATCGGAAAAAGCCAGGCAATACGCAGGCCGGGCGCGTTTCCTCATCGCCTCGAACAATGGTCCAAGAGCCTCATCTACATATCGAAGTGCAGCACGTTGAGTCTCCACCGAGTCCTCCTTCGCTCCTTCTACAAAGTAACGATTGGGTCCATGAATGGCAGACACGTTCAAAAACATAAATATCTTTTCATCCGGCGCTGTCTGTTCAAGTAACTTTAATGCATGCTGTACCTGATGCTCTGTTGATTTGGGGTTGGTTACCCCAAAGTTCATTCTCCAGTAGCTGTGTTGGAAATAGCCAGGCAATACTTTCGCAAGCGGGTTTTTTTTCGTAAAAAAGATGACGCCGCCAATACAGATGGTACGGTAACCTTCAGCTGCGAACCCGGATACGATATCCGGTGTATCAAACAGCCAGGTGTGCGGATGTGTTTTGAGCCCAGTATTTCGGGAATGAAATAGCCTTACATGAGATGCCTTATCTGTATTGGCAGGAGTCGGCATAAAACCACCAAAAAAAGCATGGTGTGCCGCATATGTAAAACTGCCTGGGGTATGACGCTTCTCCCACGGACCCGAACCACACAGATTAGGACAATTCTCCTCTTCCAGCTTGGCTACGTCATAGCGTAGCGTATCCAGCGTAATCATTAACAGATCATGGGAGCCCACAATGGTGTTCATATCAGGCATGTTGAATAGGCTCCTTTCGTAAAAGTTCCATTTCCCACTCATAGGTTCCGAGGCCATGATGCTCAACCCTGTATAACAGATCTCCAAATGGATTCACATCCAGCACATAGGCACGCGGATTCGAACCACTAGTAAGCATCACATCAATCCCGGCTGACCACGAGTTGGGAAATGCAGACATGGCTGCTTGCGCTGCCGACCGTATCAGCGACATCCGCTGTTCATCCAGGCCTGCTTCAGCAGGCAGCATACGTTCATTACGCAGATGCAGATTGGTAATTGGCGTATGGCTCAACCGCATAATCGCATGACCTGCCTGTCCACCTGCAACCAGTTGGCGAATATCATAGGCTCGCTGATCAAGCGTGGCTTTGGGCATCCATCGTTCAATCTGTGCACCTTCTACACATAACCAGTTCATCAGCGTAGCAATCTCTTCACTGCGGGTATACTTGCGTAGACGTCCTTCATTGAAGAAAATCGTCTTGCCCCGCGACTGTTCCATTCCCATCGTTGTTACAGCAATTTCATCACCCGTTCGGGGATTGACTTGATAGGCAACAACTCCTGAAGCCCCGGAGCCGTACGCAAGCTTCACAAACACACGATGCATCTCGGCAGACTTCATTGAGCTACGCAGGTCCATATAATCGCGGATTGGCTGCGAAAATTGCAGCGCCGGAGGTACATCAACTCCATGTGAAGATAGATGTTGCTGACAAGTTCTCTTGTCAAACATCAATTGGATATCGGCGGGATCATTCATGAATCGGACTTCAGACCATATCTCCCGAGACTCACGGCCGATTCGATCCAAACATGCTTTCCAGCCACGAAACCACTGGGCGGGAGCGTAGATTCTTCCCCACTCCTGTTCCAGCGCAAGTGCCTGTTCTGCGGAAAATGCTTCTGTACCCATCCCAGCCGTTAATGTTGACGAATCATTCATAGCTCCAAGGAACAGTAGTTCACGCTCCACGTCCCAATCCTCACCAGGAGCATCAATCCGAATCAGGGGTACAGGCAGATTGAAATCTACTGTATCAGCGATGGTTCGTCCGTGTCTCCAATTCTGCAGCAATTGAGCATATGGCAGTACAACCGCAGGTTTCAGACCCAATCTATGCCTAGCCTCTTGTAGCCCTTGTGTTCGTCGGTTATCAGGGTTTCCGATCAATAAAAAGGGCTGATCTTGTGTTAGACCATGCACATCTATTGGCTGGTGCAGGCTTTCATTCATTTCCTTTACACCTGACATCGACTATTCCGTTAACGATGGATAGCGCCAGTCATCCTCATCACTCTGTTGCTGGTCGCTAACATCTACAGATATACCCGATCGGTTCCAGCGACTGATCATTTCATTGGTCATGTAATGGTAACTTAAATCAAGATGTTTCAGTTTCTTTATTTTGTCACTGGCAAGTAACGCTTCAGCCCCTTCATCGGACAACGTTCCTTGCGATAGATCCAGTACTTCAAGTTGATCCAGAATAGGTGCTTCAGCTGCTGCTTTGGCAATCTCATCCTGAATTTCACTGTCTTTCAGACCCAAGTAAACCAGCTTTGGAAACAATCCTTTTTCTAGCAAAGGAAGCACATCTTCAAGTGATCCATTGAAACCATAATTATCCACACCCAGGTACAGTTCCAGTTTACGCAATTCAGGCAACTTGGCATGGGTGATTGAAGATAACACTTCTTTCGGGAGACCACCACATATAATAATCAATTCTTCAAGCTTGGCATGCTGGAGTGGTTCCAGACTGAGGCCGCTACTGCCCATTACAGAAAATGATTTTAATTCTGGAAAGGCACCTAACAGTGGTGTGAGATTTGTCTGGATAATCCACGATACTTCACATTCTTCGAATCCCATATCTCCAATAAACAGTTTCTTCAATGACGGAAAGCTTGGAGCAGACTCGACAAGTGTACCTATGAACTCGTCAGGCGAATTTTCATAAGCCTGTCCCCAATCTCCGATGACCAGACTTTCCAATGAGCTAGCCTCCGGTTTAGCTGCCAGTTCCTTAATTAATTTTTCCATACGAATGCCGTCCTCATAATCATCGTAAGATACAACAAGCTTCACTTCTTGCATGAGTAGATCCCTCCGTTTAAGGTTCATATGTGATTCGTTAGTTTGAATGTTAACCCATACCACACAAGGCTTGCAACTTCTTCCAACTCCAGTCCCAATGAGATTCCCAATCGTGCAATGTAAACCATTCCTCATGTAGGTACAAGAACGTACGTTCTGATGTATAGTCGCAGAAATATCTATCTTCAATTAGGTATATGGATGGACCCTCACCAAACCCGATCAAACACTTCAATTCATAGAAAAAGCGTTAATGGCGGATGAAGCATCCCATCGGAATGCTTCTGTCCTTCCATTAACGCTTTGATGTTCACATATCATGAAGTTAAATCAAGATGTTTCGTTTAGTCTCAGCCTTCAAGTCTGGATACAAGCGCTCTCAGCGCGTGACCACGGTGGCTAATCGCCTGTTTTTGCTCAAGCGTCAGCTCTGCCATCGTCATCTCGTATTCAGGTACATAGAAGAGTGGGTCATATCCAAAACCGCCAGCACCTGCAGCTTGAGCCGTAATCCAGCCTTCCGCAGTGCCTTCTGATTCATACTTATCACCTGTTGTCGGATCGTACAGGACCAGCGCACAAACGAAACGAGCCGGACTTAGTAGCGGCTGCTCGGTGTCCTCACCGGATTTCAACGATTCCAGCGTCTCCAGCAACTTCCCATTATTCTGTGCATCCGTTGCTCCTTCGCCTGCATATCTCGCTGAATATACCCCTGGCTCACCATCCAACAGGTCTACACATAAACCTGAATCATCTGCCAGAACGGGCAAACCAAGCGCATCACCAACCGCTTTGGCTTTCTTCCAGGCATTCTCCGCAAACGTTACGCCATCTTCTACCACATCCGGCAGCTCCGGATAGTCAAACATGCTCTTAACCTCTTTGCCAAGCGGTGCGAAAGCATGAGCGAATTCACGGACTTTCCCCGCATTGCGGGTTGCAACAATGAGGATTGGGCTGTCCAAACTCATCTTAGGCTTCCCCTAATCCACGCGCGCCGATCTTGAGCGCAATCGGTCCAAGCACTTCTTTTTGACGCTCAATCATCTCCAAAATCCCCTGCTCGCCCAGTTCCAACATGGCGTTCAGCTCACGGCGATCAAATGGTGCTTCCTCACCTGTTCCCTGAAGCTCGACGTATTTACCGCCACCTGTCATCACCAGATTCATGTCTACCTTGGCTTTGGAATCTTCATCATAGTTCAGATCCAGTACAGGCTGTTCACCCACAACACCCACACTTACTGCGGCAATGAAATCCGTAATCGGGAACACTTGCAGTTTGTGCTGTTGGGAGATCTTGTTCACGGCAAGCGCCAGCGCTACAAACGCACCAGTAATGGACGTTGTGCGTGTGCCTCCGTCAGCTTGAATAACATCACAGTCCAAGGTAATCGTACGCTCACCAAGAGCCTGCAGATTAACTACCGAGCGCAGTGCCCGACCAATCAGGCGCTGGATTTCCATGGTGCGTCCAGTTAATTTGCCACGATTGGCTTCACGTTGGTTCCGGGTATGTGTTGCACGTGGCAACATGGAATATTCCGCTGTTACCCAGCCTTTACCCTGCCCTTTCATAAAGGGTGGTACACGTTCCTCTACTGTAGCTGTACAGATCACCTTTGTATCTCCAACTTCAATCAGTACAGAGCCCTCGGCGTATTTATTCGTGTTCACTGTTAAATTCAGCGGGCGCAGCTGTTCGCTGGTTCGTCCGTTTGATCTCATATTTTCTGCCTCCTACGACTTAAGCATCCTGTAATGTTGAACTTATTCACACTTTTAGAGATTGTTCAAAAAGCTCGCTTTTGATTACGAAAAATGCCTTAAGGCATCATCAGCATCGAATATGGAATTCAGCCGAAATGTCCGTTGCTCACGTAGTTTGCCTACGCTCCGCTACTCCATTTCTAGCTTCATCCCATCTTCTCGGTACTGAAAACCGATCTTTTTGAACACGTATTTTTACTAATCCCTTATATTTTACCAAAGAGTTCGGTTAAAAGCATCCTTAAGCATTCCTTGCTCATTAAATCGGAATTTCGTTGATATATTCAGGCTTGGAAACCGGCGCACTGTAATCCCTGTTGTCGTCACCCATGACTGTTTTTTGGCCATTCCATTCGATCTGTACTTTGGCATCCTTGCTGGCTGTGTTCTCCGCAGTGGTTAATACGACAGATTGTAACAGCTCGCTTGGCACGATATCCCCTTCGGCAAACATATCATCTTTCAAGGCAACCGTGACCGTGCCATCCTCTGCCGTTTTGACCGATTGTAGCTCCGTTCCGCCTGTCATGACCTCTTCCAGTTCTCCACCTTTGTCAGGTCCTTTGATGAGTTCGTTCAATGCTGCCTGCACGCGATCTTCACCAGGTGTAACCAGACGTGTCACCGGAACATAATATTGGATGCCTGCTGGCGAAGCAGCGGAGAAATAGACCGTGACCGGGCTGCTATTCGTCACAAACGTATCACCCAGATCCAGATTAATTCCCACAGCCCGATTCAGCGGTTCAGGCAACGGCGTACTGTTCACAGGCATTTGTGTTAACTTTTTGCCATCCACCCAGATCTGCACATTCTCCACATCAGGTGTTCCCGTCAATGTCCACGTGACAGCTTCTAGCATTTTCCGTTCTTCCTTCGCATCATACTTGGCAAAATTACCCGAGAACTCAACAACCGCCAGCTTGTCATCCGCGTGAATCGTTACATTCTGCACAACCGTTCCCTGCGGGAGAACGCCCTGGAATCCTTCAGGTAGCATACCCGCGTAGGCCCCACCTGTGACAAGTGTATCCAGAGCTGTCTTTGGACTGCTTGCGTCTGTTCCAGAAGGAAGTGTCAGGGATACCGGAGCGAGCAGCCCCTGCTGGTCTTGCAGATATACCGTCGTTAACGGGAGCATTGCGAGTGCTCCATTCCCTTCGGCCGCTTGAATCATGGCTGCTTCCTGGATGGGCGGTGGTGGATCAACAGCTTCGGAAGACTGTGCTCCAAACATGCCGCAGCCTGACAATACCATAGGAATACTCAGCAGCGCTGCTGCCGATACCGTACGCAAAGAATGGATCTTTCTCATGATCACGTTCCCCCTCATCATTTTTACAGTTTGTACTACCATGTATACGAGCCTTTGTCCAAAAAATAACTAAAAGATAATAAGAAAAATGTCTATCAACGCACTTTCACGGAAGACAGACCGTGTTTAGCTGAAATTTCCATGTGTTAATCGAATTGTTCAACTTCACTGAAACTTATAATTTTATTATCTTAAAGAAACGTAAACCAGGTTAATAACGTATTAGGAAGCAAGAGTAGGGACATTGCTAACTTCAGAGGAGGAATCGCCCATGGAACATCCTGAGCAAGAAAAAATCCCTTACAGCCTGAATAGCCGCAAGGTGGCGGAGGCCACAAGGGAATGGCTGCATAAGCGGGGCGTCACGATCCCTGAGATCGCAGAACTGGTCATGTTATTGCAGCAAAAATATTATCCAGGTCTTACGATGGAAGAATGTATCGAAAATGTGGAGATGGTTCTCCGTAAACGTGAGGTACAGAATGCTGTTCTGACCGGGATTCAGCTTGATATTCTGGCAGAACAGGGGCAGCTCATATCTCCTTTGCAGGAGATGATTGAGAACGATGAAGGACTGTATGGCGTGGATGAGATTTTGGCATTCTCCATCGTCAATGTATATGGCAGTATTGGATTTACGAATTATGGTTATGTGGACAAGCTAAAACCAGGGGTGCTTGAACGACTGAATGACAAGAGCCTGGGCCCTGTCCACACGTTCTTTGATGATATTGTCGGTGCTATTGCATCAGCAGCGAGCAGTCGGATCGCCCATCGCAAACAATCCGAGCTTGAAGAAGCACTGGGAGAAAAACCTGTTAGTGATGACGCTGTATAATGCGTAACTCGTTTCATATCTGAGGTCATGTGGAACATTGGACATGTGTATGGATGCTTCGTGAAATGACTGTTCAATAAAATAACTGTTCATGGAAAAAGCGGCCTGATGGCCGCTTTTTTGCATGTGTAACGATACATATTGGATAATCCACATGTTATTATTTCAGATGTTTAGGTCGTACCGTTCCCACCAAACCAAAACCTTCAACCCAATTCTGCTCGGAAGGTGAACCAGATGTTGCACGTTTCGGTCCAATCGTGATTTCCGGGCCTTTACGTTCTCTCAACATGCCACGCAAAACCGTGATACCGAGAATGCTCAGTCCGGTAAATACATATATCATCCGCATGATGATGTTGCCAGAATCCGTTCCGGTAACCATGCCGTGAACCAGCAGACCAATGAACACCGGATAGGACAACATGTGGAACATGAACCACCATTTACGGCCCAGCTTGTTCCGCAGATCACTGGATAACAGGACAATCACTAATCCGTAGAAGGCTAACGTTCCCAGACCACTGCTGATCGGATGTACGGAGGCGGTAAAAGGAATCAGAAGTTCTCCCCAGGTAAATGGGCTGTAATGATCAATATATAACGTTAATGCGTGCACGAGTCCAAGTCCGAAGGCGAGCCAGGTCGTTCGGGTATGCCATTTGAACATGGCTGCTTTTGGTTTGCCTTTGGCCATAGGCATCCCTTGCGCAATACCCAGAAACACACCGGCAAAGAGCAACACATAAGCAGCAATTCCACTAATTCGAATGATATTCCACGTTGGCAGGTAATCTACAATCCATTGTGCCATAACCGGCTCCCCCATATCTGTTAGACTTGTCCTAGATCAGACTGAAGCGATGATCCGGATCAAAACCGGGCCAATGCTCAGCAAGCGTATCCGTATTCCCTCTAAAATAAATACTCCCATCCCGTGTCATCCACAGGACGTCATGCCGATCGTAATGTCGGTTTAACCAGCCCACCGCCTCGGCACTCCCCAGAATGCATACCGTCTTGGCAATGATCTCGCATTGCGAAGCATGCTGTCCCAGAACGGTACACTGCAATACGTCCGTATCTGCCGGCTCCATCGTCCGGGGGTCAATGAGGTGGTGTGCAAAGCTTCCATCCGTATTCTGCCATTGTCTGCGGGAAATACCCGAAGTGGCAACAGCTCCTCGCTGTAAACGGATCGCTCCCGACATAGCACCCTGATTCTGCAAAGGATCTGCTACTTGCAAGGTCCATTGGGAATGGTCTGGTGAACCCCATACTTGAATATCTCCACCCGCGTTAATCAACCCCGCTGGAATACGCAATGTTCGCTGCAACCAGTCTGCGATACGCTCTACTGCCCAGCCCTTAACAATGCCTCCTAGGTCCAACTCAGCTCCGGGGTCCAGATGAACCATCCGGCTACCTTCCCGCTGAATCCAGCTCGGACGGCTGTGGTCATATCGATCTTCCATCCCTCCTGATGATTCAGGTGTTCTCGTTCGCAATACACGTTCAATTAATGGACGTTTCAATTGTCGTTGCTGCACCTTCTCGAAGCTTAGATCATATCCCGAAGCCTGAAGAGCCTGCGAGATACCCGGTTGAAAAATCCCTTCGGTCAGGCCAATATATCCATAGGCCAAACTCAAAACTTCATCCATCGCAGCGGAGATGGACATCCATCCGGTTGAAGCATTCAAACGATTCAGTTCACTGTCTGCAACAAATCGGCTGAAGCGCTGCTCCTGCGTCTCAAACCAATTCTTCACCACGGTTGCTGCATGTTCAGCTTCTTCCCGCCCAGCGGACAGTTGTACTTCAACATCCGTGTTCATCGCACGGAATTGAAATCGGAGCGGACGAGCAACTTGCTCCGTGCGGCTCATGATGCACCTGTACGTGACTGATAGTTGCCACTGCTGTATCCGGAGTCTGTACCCTGGTTATTTTGCCCGATACGCTGAGAATCTGAATAATTCCCCTCGTTACTCGAGCTCTGATCTGGCCGAGCTGCTTGTGTGCTATCGGATGTTCCATTATATTGACTATCATTATTGTCATTGTCCTGCGTGTTCCAGTTGTTGCTGTCCGTTGTACTGTTGATCCATTCATCCATCACATCATCATGCGTATCCACTTGGCTTGAAGCAGTAACGCTTGTATCTGTGCCATTTGCTGCTGCATAGGCCACATCAAAGGCATCCGAAGTTCTTACATATTGAAAAAGTGCAGCCACAGTCAACGTTGCTGCCGCTGAAGCTTGCCATTTTCTCCATTGATTCCGTTTTCTTCTGGTCATCGCTCTTCCCTGCTTTCTTTAGGGTGTGTCTCAAGACATGCCCTAGCGAAGTTCATAGATGTATCATAGGCGCGCTGGCTTAAAAATAGATGAATGAACCGTTAAGAGAGGCTAAAAAGGCCCAGAACAGGTGAATTTCCTGTCCCGAGCCTCTATATAAGATCGTATTATCATTTCATATCGATATCATCATTCCGTTTAGATTTGAAAATAGAACGTGCCATCCGGTTGCTGCTCTTGCTTCACTAGTTCGCGTCGAATTAACTCCTGCAAATGGGCTAACGTCTCACTCATGGCAAACCGCAGTTGATGGGTACCCAGCCGATTGCCAAACATGTGCACACAGATGTCATAAGCATTCGCCGGTGACTCCTGAATTCGCTCCGTCATCTTCTGAAGACGTTCCTCGTGATGAGCCAGCAATTGAACTGTCCGTTCGTTGAACTGGGCAAAAGGATTCCGATGCCCCGGATACGCCTGCTTGACATTCAGCTCCCCAAGACGTTGCAATCCTTCCATATAAGACAATAATGGCTGAGGGTCACTGCCGGGTTGCAGACTGATATTCGGTGAAATCTGTGGCAAAACTGCATCTCCGCACAGAATCTCCATGGACTCCGGCGCATAAAAGGATAAATGGCCTGGGGCATGTCCCCCCGTCTCCACAGCAACCCAACGTTTCCCGCCCATATTAAGCCACTCGCCATCTTCAATGGGTGTGACATTCGGAAGTGGAGTGATCTGCGAAGTAAATGCCTTCATATGTTCATGTATCTGCTCAGTCTTGTCTTCCGGCATTCCGTGGCTTCCATAATAATCAGGTAATAATGTATTAATACGTGAATCAGGTCCCCACATATAATCAGCCTCTTGGCAGGAGCGTGTGGACATTCGAACGGGTGCCCCCGTCATCTGTTGCATCCAACCCGACAACCCAAGATGATCGGGGTGATGGTGGGTCAGTACAATCTGACGAATATCGCTAAAGGTCAGGCCAAGATCTGCCAGCGCTTCACTCCACTCCTGTTCTGTTTCCGAATTACGCGGTCCCGGATCTATAATAGTTATCTTCCCATCCGATTCTGATAACACATAACTGTTCACCCATCGTAAGGGAAACGACATGCTGATCTTAACCCGGTGTATACCCTCTGTCATGGGCATCTCTTCTGTGCGCTTCATGTTATCCCCCTTCCAGACTGTCTCTGTTCACTCCACAGGACGATGACCAACAAAAATCATACGCGGAGAAGTCTGCTCGTCATATTTCTCTTCGTCATAGCCGCCATGTACCTGATCTACGTGAAGTTCAGCTTTACTTAACAGCTCACTCAGTTGATCCTTTGTATACAACTTCACACGTTCCTGATATACCCGCGGTTCATGTCCGGATGTGGTATCCGTAATGCGAATTTCCTTTTGCACAAACCCTTCCTCAATCTTGCGATACTCCTCAATCCGCTGCCCCTCATCCTCTCGAACGGAGTGCTGCACCAGATGCCGAGTCACATAAGCCGTATTCATAAAATCAATTATAAAGCTGCCACCCGGGCGAAGCATACGATGAATGGCACGTAATACTTTCAGTTGTTCTCCGTCCTCCAGGAAATAACCAAACGATGTGAACAGATTAACTACAGCGTCAAAGCCACCTTTCAGCGGCAGTTCACGCATGTCTGCGTGACACCAAGATACTCGGTGTTCGGTGTCCATTAGGCGCGCTTCATGTAGAAGCACATCGGACAGATCAACTCCGGTCACTCGCAATCCTGCATCAGCAAGTGCCATGGAGTGCCGTCCCATACCGCAGCATAGATCCAATACTTCAGAATTGGGCTCAAGCTTCAACCAATTAATCATTTTATGTACTTCCTGATGGGCACCCTGCACATCCCGGTGCTTGTATACGAGAAGATAATCTTCTCCAAAACTCTTTTCATACCATTCCGTCATCCATTCTCGCCCTCCACTTGGTCACTGGCTCTCTATCTGTAGTACGCTATGTACAGGCCTGATCATTTCCACTAGCTTTAATGTATTGTAACGTCTTTATTCTGCAAACTCAAAAAATTCCAGTAATTTTCCAACATTGAAGAGCCAAAATGCACACGATATAATGTTAGACATATGCCTGCAAATCGGTTAATTAATAAGAGGTTGTTCAAAAAGCAACAGGAGGTGTTCTTATGATTCACATCGGACTTACCGGATGGGGGGATCAGGAAGATCTCTATCCAAACCGTACCAAAGCCAAAGACAAGCTCAGTCTATACGGACAATACTTCTCCACCGTGGAGGTGGATAGTTCCTTCTACGCCGTTCAGCCGCGGGATCGAATGGCACGATGGGCTGCCGAGACGCCCGAATCCTTTGCTTTTATCATCAAAGCCTATCAGGGAATGACCGGACATCTACGGGGCAAGCCCTACTTCACCAGCACGTCGGAGATGTATAAGGCTTTTCGGGAATCACTGGAACCGGTCATTGAAGCCGGCAAGATGCAGGCAGCCTTGTTTCAATATCCGCCTTGGTTTGAGTGCAATAAAGACAACGTGAAAGAGCTTCGTGAAGTGAAACTTCGAATGGAAGGTATTCCGTGTGCCCTCGAATTCCGTCATCGTAGCTGGTATGAAGGTGACATGCGCGAGCGGACGCTTTCGTTCCTGAAAGAGCAAGGCTGGATTCACAGTGTCTGTGACGAACCTCAGGCAGGTCTAGGTTCTATCCCCATCGTGCCACAGGCGACGGATTCGGAGATGACACTGGTTCGCATGCACGGACGCAATGTGTCCGGGTGGCATCAGAATGGTGCGCCTAATTGGCGCGAGACCCGTTATTTATACCGTTACAACAAGGAAGAATTGTTGGAATGGAAAGGGTATCTGGAGCAATTGCAGGAGCAGAGCAAGGATGTCTATGTTATTTTTAATAACAACTCCGGTGGAGATGCAGCGGCGAATGCCCAGATGATGATGGACCTGCTGGATCAGCCGGTGAAGCCTTTCCCTGACCGTTCTGAACCGGAGAAGGAAGAAGGACCGGAGCAGCTAGAATTATTTTGATCCGTGTTCATAATTCAGTTATTTCTATTATTGGGTGAAGGTAAGTGTATTTATCATTGCTATTATGCAGAGCGGATTCGATATTGGAAACAAACTAAAAGCGGCAAGCCTAAGGGCATTGCCGCTTTCTTTAGCTGGTAATCTATCTATAGAAGGCTATCCACATACAGCCGTTTCGTTGTGTCAAACATCAGCGCTGCGCGGCTGTAACCGAAGAATCGATATGCGCCTCACGGAGCTGCTGGTTCATTTTATGCACTTCAATGCCTGCCAAGAGCACAATGCCAATCCCATGGGTATCGTTCAGATTCCATCCCAGATCATCGCGATAATACAAGGCGGTAAACGAGTACCCGGAGCCCCGGCATACCCCATATATATTGCCTTTATAATCAATCGACAAGCGCGTTATGCCTTCCCATCCTCTGCGCACTGCCTCCAGATAAGACTCTGGCTGTTCCAGCCAGCCTTCCCGAATACCACGGGCATAAGCGTAGATGAACATGGATGTGCAGGAGGTTTCTTCATACGAATCTGGGCGGTTCAGCACCTGATGCCATAGTCCATTTTCCCCTTGCAGCGCCAGATAACCTTCACTTAAATCACGATAGAACCGTAATAGTTCCGACCGTTTCACATGATCATGTGGCAGGATGGATAACAATTCGGTTAATGAAAATAGCACCCAGCCGTTCCCCCGTCCCCATGGAATACCTGTCGCCCGACCACGCACAAAATCATACACATGGGACATGATCTGTTGTTCGGGAAGATAGAGGTATTTACGGAACATCAGGAACTGATTAACCGCATCATCCCAGTACGTCCCATCGCCTGTTAACTGACCGTAACGCATCAGAAAAGGTGTACTCATGTACAAGTCATCACACCACATCGTTTCCTGACGCATCTCTCCACTGCCGCGAACCCGGTAAAAGGCACCATCCTCCAAACGTTCCTGCTCATCCGTAATGTAGCCCGCAATCCGATCCGCAGTATCTCTTCCCCCACGAATATCACCCAACTCCATCGCAGCAAGTAGCGTAGACCCAAACGAACCGCAATCATCCAGACTGTCGATGGCAGACAGCTGATTATTAATCCCTGCAGCACCGTACCCTTCCCGATCCCACAGACCATAGCGGTCAAATGAAGTACTCAGTTCAATATGTTGCCGCACGTACTGAATGTAATCATCCCGTCCCAATTCCTGTCCCGTCTGGAGTAGTCCAAGCAGGGTAACGCCGAGCGGATAATTCCACTTTCCGTAATGTGTATTTTCCAGATAGGGACGAACATGGGTGTCGGGAAGATCTACCCGCCAATACACACCTTGTGCGCCATCATCAAATACGGTATCTGTTCGCACGATGTCGGCATGCGATGGTTCAGCAGCACCGGGAGCAAACACACCCGTGTACAGCCAGGGGTCAGAGCATCCCGCAACCGGATGAGGCGATTTCAGTCTCCAGCCTTTGGAATCCGAGCTCTCGGCATCTTCCAACGTGAATCCCCATGAGCCGCCAACTGCCTGGATTTCACCTTTCGCCACCAGATCGGATGTACCGTAACGGCGAGGAAGTTCAACGCGGAAATTACCGCTGCTTCCAGCAGAGTATACTTCCGTGCCATCCACATACAGAGTCAAAGCTCCATCATGACGACCTTTTAAAATAACTGGTGATGTTCCTGGCAAAGTTACATCCAATCTGGACCAGGCGTAGGCAACAGCTGGCTTTTCTGTACCAAAGATGCGGGCAAAAGAACCCATGCTCTGCTCCTCATCTGTCCAGCCCCTGCGCGGATACCAGGTAAGACCCGTTTCTTCTTCTGTCATGCCGTCACGAGGAAGAGATACTACAGGTTCATCGACGGGTTCCGAATATAACCAGCCCTCCTGACCTTGACGATCTGCCCCAGGAGTGAGGAAGTGCAGCGGGAAATTTTTGAACGAGGCTGTTCCGTAGATACCGCCGAATCCCACTTCTGTTTTGACAAAACACAGCAATACATCATTCCAGCCATAGTTCACGGAAATCGGAATCTGGGTTCTTCGCTCGGGAAATAATTCCTGCAACAGCTCAGACTTGAATACCTCTACACCGTTCACGTAAATCGTCACCGGACTATAACAGTTCAGGCCCGTATTTAACGTTGCATTCTGCTCGCTCCATAACTTGCCCCATACATACACGTATTGCCCTGCATGCGCCTCTACGCATTTCTCATTCAGATTCAGGTCGTAGCGGTAGTCCCCACGTCTACGAACACCTCCCTGATGATAGGCTCTGAACAAAAAGGAATGTTTCGGATGATCGCCAATATAACGCTGAGCCACCGTATTTAATATATCCGGAATTGAATCGTACACCTTGCCTGCAATCGCCTCGTTCTCATGAAAATAACGAATGATCGTCAGCTCCCTTCCCTTATACCTTGATTCGTTCGCTTAGCCGCAATGTCTCTCCGCCCTGCACTTCAACAACCTGCTGATCTGCCGTGAACCAAACCGGGATGGCAGACGGATTATGGATGATGGAGCGATCTGCTGAACACTCCAATCGTTGCACCGCTTTCCAATAGGCAATCACTTCGATGTTCGTGGCATACCAGATATCGTCCCTGCCGCCAATTTGCTCACCAAACTGTTCGATGATCTCCCAATTGTCGTTGTCATTGAACTCATAACTGTGACCCCAGACGTAGAGTAATAGTGGCGTACCTGTTTTGGAATGTTGGATAAAACGTTTGGCATGCCCCGCCAGATCATGGTTATGATGACAGGTCGGGTGCCATTCAAGCGGCCGATCTGGCAACGTGTATCTGCCATGTGATTCAACGGTACGGGCATAATCAATGCCAAGCCACTCCAGCTTTGTACTTAACGCACGGTCGTACCCTCCGTTGGGATAAGCCATGCCTCGTACAGGATAACCGACAACCTGCTCCAATGCTTTTCGGTCTTCGATAATCTCTTCGGTCAATAGTTCATTCGGAACATAAGGCAGCGTAGGGTGAGTAACCGTGTGAACGGCTACTTCATGTCCCGTATAAAGTTCAGCGACTTCCCCAGCCTCAATGCGGCCTGGAGTACCCAGGGTACCGGAGTTCAGATTAAAGGTTCCCCGCAGGCCATACCGATTACAGATTTCCACCAGTCTGCGATCATGCACCACTCCATCGTCATAACTGAGCGTTAACGCTTTCATCACACCACCTGGATAGCGGTCAAACTGAATACGATGTCCCATCCCTTACTTCCACTCCTTTATCCCAATTCTTCAACAGGTACATGACCTGCATCCTGTAATCGATGATGTTCCGAATCAAAATACGTACCTTCCAGCAGGCCGATCAATGTGTTGGTAATCCGCACTTCAATGTCGTTGTCTCCCGGACGCAACCAGGAGGTCTCTCCCTTCCAACGATACGGAGACCAGCATCTCACACCCAGACTATGTCCGTTCACCCGCACTTCCGTCACATCCTGCACACGCCAATCGCTAAATTCCAGTTCAAACGAGGTAATATCTTCCCCTGACTCATCCAGCCAGAACGTGCGTTTATAACTCATTTCCCCGGCAAAATGGGGATACAGCAGCTGCGGTTCAGGTCCGATACGAAGGGCCGTATCCGATTCCCGCACAAGCGAAGCCATGCCTTCATGATGGAACTCCACGCCGAATCTTCCCTGTAGATACAGGGGATCCACGATACCATCCTCATCTTTGGTTACCTGCACAATCACCGTCATTTCGTTGAGACCGCTATGCAGCAGCTCCGTAATGTCACAAGCGATGTTATTGTGATCGGTTATTTCGATTGGATCGAACTGTTCTTTTCCAAGTGGTTGCCCATTAATCTCCATGGACCAAGTGCCCGAGATCGCCGCTCTGTCCATGAATAAAAGGCATGCAGGCAATGCCGTTCTCAGTTCAAATGTGGTCGTATAACGGCACTCGATCGGGTAAGCAACGGATGCCTTTTTCGGTGTGCCAAATACCTGATTAAACTGGACTGGCAGATGCTGCTGCTCCGATAATTCTGCCGCCTGATCAATAAACGGTTTTACAGCTACATGCTGGCTTTCCAGAATCACACTATTAACATTGGAAGCCTGAAGATGGAATTGTCCCATTCGCAAAATGTTAGGCTGCACCGTTTCGAGTCGCCATGGCCCTTCCGAAGGGACCATGATCTTACAGGCTTGATTAGCTCCTGCCAATACATCCGTTACGAACGCCGAACCCGTTTTGTCTGCTACATCCACCTTCGTTGTTAATGCCTCTTCCTTCGCAGGTTGTAAAGTAAGGCGTACAGCATGCGCTTCATAAGGCGCCAGTGTTAGTGAAATGCACCATTCCCCACCACTGCTCGTATACGGCAATGTCTGAAGCTGCCCTGTCTCCAGATCGAGTCGTTCTACCACCAGACAAGCACCCTCTGTCAGCTCCGTTCCATCCCACAACTGTCTGGTGACCAGCTTCAATTGTCCCTTCAGTTCCTGACCCTCCTGATTGGTCAAAAAAACCATATGCTCCCCAGCCGACAATTCACGGGTGTGCATCAGCAGGGAGGCACTTTCCTCCTCCATGATCCAGCAGATGGGTTCCGGCAATTCCTGATCGAGCAGGAGAGAGATTAGCTCCAGCGAAAAGTCATCTCCTTGCCCCGTTCCTGCGGGTAGAAAATAAGCATTCCCCTCACCCTGATGCCACATGGTTTCACGGTTATCGTGATCTGTTGTCACGTTACGGCCCCAGTACACCTCTTCCGGCTGCTCGCCCGCACCAAAGAACTGGGCAGCTTCATCTCCCTCCGGACTTCCCGGCTGAATCGCAATATGCGGAGGCATCCCAACAGAGATGACAGTTCCTCCCTGCCGAACAAATCGCTTCACCTGTTTCCAGGCCGCGGCCTCCAGATTCAGCATCGGTGGCAGAATCAATACGTCATAACGGGCAACGCCAAGCTGAATGATGCCATCCGTTAAGTCAGCTTCAACCAACAATTCGGGGTCAAGGTGATCATAGTCCCGTCTGTTTTCGAGCAGATGGGTAGTAATCCGCATCCAGTCCTTCGTCAGACGCTCCAGTTGCACCCGTTCTGATTCGTCCTCGCCGCTATACTCAAATCCATGCAGCGGATTACCCATCAGACTCCAGAATGTCGTCGTTGGGTCAAGCACGGCAATACGAATGTCTGCTGTTCCGGTGCTCATGAGATAGCTCAACCGTCCGGTGTAATCCCCTAACTGCCGGAAATGCTTCCAGTAGGGATTCTGCAAAAATTGAGACGGTGGTGCGTCATGCTTCGCAAGCCCACCAATCGTATAGAAAAAGGCGTGAAAGTTATAGAAATTAGTGCCCATGGCGGCCATTCGATCAATCATCCATTTCGCATCCTGTAGCGTCATCGACCAGCCTACACTATGAAAACATTCAATCAGATTGCGGCTTCGGCCCAATTGCCGGGCAAGCGAACTGACCATCTTGGGATTGTCACGCATCTTTTGACCATATCGTTCCAGAATCCACGATAAGGATCGTCCAATTTTCTCATGGGCCGAATCACCACCTGGCATATGACTGAACAACTGGGTGGTCATCCGTACGCCAGGCACCTCTGCCGCGTACTGGATTCCTGCTTCCTCACACCAATCATGCACCTGTTTGTGATAGGACTCCCTGAGAAGCAGGTGCAGTGACTGGTAATAGTCATACCGAATACGATGCGCGTCCGGAACATCACCATATAACAGCGCCGGTAGCGAATCGATCAGACTATAACCACAACGCTCGCTGAAATAACGGGGAAGCTGTTGCGACCAGGGGATACGACCCAGCGGTGCAATCTCATCCGAGAACATGCCTTTGATTACGCTTTCAAATTGATCTCCAACCGCTGACTTATAACGCTCATGTGTCAGTTCAATAAATCTACTCATCGCTTCCTTGTGGCAAGGATCAACAAAGTTGCCGTAATATTTGAAATCATCGATCTCCATTTCCTGAAATATAATCAACTCCCAATCACCCGGGGGAACATCCCACAACAAGCGGAACGCTGTTCGGTAGGTGAAGAACCGCTTGCGGTTATACGATGTGAGTCCGGTCTCCTGATACACCTGATCGGTCTGGATATTACCGATTTTGCTGCGCAAGTCAATGGATTCATGCCACAACCGGTTGCCCTGTTCATCCTTGGGAATCGCCTTGGCAACCAAGACTCGTCCCCATGGTAACTCCAGATCCACAGCTTCTCCGCCCTGAACCACCAACTGATGATGTACGAGCTGTCGCTGCTTCGCTTCAGGGAAATCAAGGGTCACTTCCCCACCAGCCATCCCACTTGGATATGGATATTCGTCATATAACCATACTTGCATGCCGTGAGCAGCCGCCGCTTCCACTGCAATCCGCACCTTATCAAACCACGCTTCCGACAGATAGGGAATTTGCAGTCCCTGACGTGGACAGATGAAGAATCCACCTACACCTTGCGCCGCCATCTCAGCCACTTGCCGCTTTATCTGTTCTTCTTCCATATCCCCGTTCCAGAACCAAAAGGGATGAACCCGGTACTGCGCCTC
This sequence comes from Paenibacillus sp. FSL H3-0457, assembly GCF_037981725.1. Classification (NCBI taxonomy): domain Bacteria; kingdom Bacillati; phylum Bacillota; class Bacilli; order Caryophanales; family Paenibacillaceae; genus Paenibacillus; species Paenibacillus sp. FSL H3-0457. The sequence goes on from NZ_CP150283.1 coordinate 5,464,896, forward strand.
GGGATTTTCAAAAGCATCCCCGTTCCACATGTTGCCTTCCTCCCTGCGTGTCCAAGAGTGTGTGGTGTCCAGCTTTACCAATAACGTTCATTTCAGTTCATATAGGTTTGTTTTGTTTTGATTATACATCAAAAACCATATTCAGGAAGTCATAATTTCCAGAAAGTTGGATGAAATTTTGTTCGCGAATCAAGCCATTACAGCGATAAGGAAAGCCCGGCTGTTTCCCCTACACTGAAGGCACGGCTACCGGGCTTTGGCTTATAAGACTACTTCAGTGCAGCATACAGTTCATTAACTTCTTTCACATAATCGTCTCCGCCATTATTCTTCCAAAGGGCAACAGCATCTTCGAATCCTTTCTCATCAATCTGACCTACGATATATTTGATCCGTGCATCGTTGATGATATTGTCCAGCTGTGGTCCTTTCTGAGCGTAAACATCAGAGATCAGCGGTTCGCCAGGATTGGCAATGACAATCTCTTCGTTGGCTTTCTGCACCTGTGCAACCTTTTCACGGACAGGTGTCTGTTGGACACGAAGCGTTCTGTCCTCCGGCACAAACATCAAAATCTGATTTAAACCCTGCAGGTCGCGGAGCGCAAGCTTGTCAGTGCTCGGTATGATGTAGTCTTCTTTTTTCTCATACTGCTTGCCTTCCATTCCGTTGTACAACAATGCCTGCAACTCCGGTTCATTCAGCTGATCCAGAAAGCTCAGTACCTTCTTCAGGTCTTCTTCCGTTTTGACACTGCTTTTGGAAATGGCAATCAGGCCTGAGTAACCGGACGTTGGCATATCACGCAATCCCTTTGGACCTTCCATCGCTTGCAGCACATCCACACGTCCTGTCGCATTGGGGTCTTTATCGAGTATTTTCTGATCCATGCGCTGTGCATTATCTGCTACATCCACCATGACACCTGCTTGACCATTCACAAAAGGATCAGGCAGTTTCGTTGCATCCATCACGGCAAAGTCCTTGTTGACCAGACCTTCACTATAAATTTGACGGAAAAATTTCAGAGCTTCCATGTATTCTGGTGTCTCATGCGCCGGGATCAGGCCTCCGCTGCCATCATCTCCCCATTTGTTGGGTGCACCGAACCATACCTGCATGTTATCCCATGGGCCCGTGAACTTGCTGGCAACCAGACCATACGTATCATCCTTGCCGTTACCGTCAGGATCATCTTTCGTGAACGCTTTCAATACATTGTAAAATTCATCAATCGTCTTCGGCTCTTCCAGACCCAACTTCTCAAGCCAATCTTTGCGGATTGTGACCCCATTACGTCCTAAGGCGCGTGCCCGGTAGATCCCATAGGTTTTGCCATCGATTGATGCATTGTTGGTGATGATTTCATTCAGTTGACTCAGATTCGGATAATCTTTCAGATAAGGACCAAGCTCCCAGAATGCTCCGGTTCGTGCTGCATTAATAAAACTTGGAGACTTCCCTAACACCACCATAATCTGAGGCAGCTTTCCTGAAGCCAGTGTGATGTTAAATTTGTCTTCGTACGAGCTGCTTGGCACCCACTGCAGGTTCACATCCACCTTGGTCAGTTCTTCAAGCTTCTGGATGACCGGGCTGTTCTCCGGCGGATTCTCCGCTTCAAAGTTCGGCAGCATAATGGTAATTTCGTCTGTGCCACCGGCAGCGCTCCCTGAACCTGTTTTATCCGTGGAGCATGCTCCCAGAATTGTACTCAATACCAGTGACGCAGAGAGTAGCAGTGCACCTTTTTTGAATTCCGTTTTTTGTCCCATACGTTCTCCCCCTTGGCTTTAACCTTTGATTGAACCTAACATGACACCTTTGGCAAAATGCTTCTGCAAAAACGGATACACCAGCAAAATCGGAATGGTACCTACAACGATCACCGCCATTTTGATTGACTGCTCTGGTGGCTGCACAAAATTGGGGTCCATGTTAGCCATATCTCCGACACTGGCTTGCGAAAGTAACACGATCTGTCTCAGCATGACTTGCAGCGGCCATTTGTCACTGTCGGAAATGTACAGAAGTGCCGAGAAAAAATTGTTCCAGTGGCCTACGGCGTAGAACAAGGCAAACGTGGCAATGACTGGCTTTGATAAAGGCAGAACAATTCGCCACAGCACCCCGAGATCTGAACAGCCGTCGATGCGGGCCGCTTCCTCCAGCCCGGGCGGCATTTGCTGAAAAAAGTTTTTGACAACTATTAAGTTAAAAGCGCTGATCGCGCCAGGAAGCATAAGGGCCCAGTAAGAATCGAGCAGTCCCAGTCCACGAATGACGAGGTACGTTGGAATCATGCCACCACCAAATAACATCGAGAAAATCACCATGTTCATCATGACGTTACGACCCCAGAAGTCACTTCTGGATAGTGGATAGGCCATCGTTAGAGTGAAGAACAGATTGACCAGTGTACCTGCCACCGTGATGAAAATGGAAACACCAATGCTGCGAAAGATCGTGGACGATGAAAAGATATACTCATACGCGCTGAAGGAAAACACCTTCGGAATGAGGAAAAAACTACGTTCGGTGATCTCGGCTTCCGTTGCGAAAGAATTCCCTATAATATACAGGAACGGAAGGACGGTTAATATGCCCAGAATCCCCAGCATGACGTAATTGAAGATATCAAATACCTTGCCGGCAGGGCTGTTGTATAGACGGCTGTTCATGGGCGCTCCTCCTTAATAAATTCCGGGATGGCCGAATTTTTTCGCAAGTTTATTACTGCCAAGCACCAGAATAATCCCCACCACAGACTTGAATAGTCCCACAGCGGTACTGTAACTGAATGCACCTTGCGTGATCCCCACCGTATACACATACGTATCAAAGACGTCTGCGACATCCCGGTTGAGGGAGTTGGTCATCAGATAGATCTGCTCAAATCCGGTATCGAGGAAGTTCCCCAATCTGAGAATGAGCAAAATGACTATGGTCGTACGAATGGCTGGAAGCGTGATATGCCACATCCGCCGTAATCGTCCTGCGCCATCCACAATGGAGGCTTCATATTGCTCCGTATCGACACCTGCGAGGGCTGCCAAGAAGATAATTGTGCCCCATCCCATCTCCTTCCACATCATCTGAACAATAATAAGCGGGCGGAACGAACCCGGGCTGGAGAGTACATCAATGGGCTTGCCTGTAATCCAGGCGATCAGGTCGTATAACACCCCCCCCTGCGGGGTCAGGAACACGTACGTGATACTCGCGATAATAACCATCGATACAAAATGGGGTACATAGACCAGCGTTTGAATCGTTCTTTTGAAGAAAGCGACCCGAATTTCATTTAATAACAAAGCGATAATGATTGGTGCCGGGAAAAAGAAGATGAGATCATACAGGGCAAGGACCAGCGTATTGCGTAATAGTCGGAAGAAGTCCGGATTGGAGAAGAAGTTCGTAAAGTTCTCTAGCCCTACCCAGTTACTCTCCCGGATGCCCAGGAAAGGCTGGTAGTCCTGAAAGGCAATGATGATCCCCCACATGGGCAAGTATTTAAAGATGACAAAGTACAAAAAGCCGGGAAGCACAAGCACATATAACCATTTGTTTCGTTTGATCTGTCTTTTCCAATTGGACTCCTGTTTTAATGGTCTTGTTGCCATATCCGCTTGAGCAGTTGCAGTGCCGTTGGTATTCCAGTCCGTCTTCCCGTTCATCATGTCTCCCCTCCCTCAACTATGTAAGCGTTATCAATTAACCTGTTATTCAGACTATACAGACGCCTGGTTTCCGGCAACCTTCATTTTTTGCATTGCTACGACATGATGGCCGAAAAGCCCGCTATAACGCCATTTTCACAAGAAATTGCACATAACGTAGCGGGTAGAATTGCACATTTTTGCGGGTTTATCCTTCTTTGTATCACGGTAAAAAAAAGAAAAAACCGGCATCCGCTAAAGCCGAATGCCGGTCTGAAATGACAAAGATATAAAAGGTTATTGTCCAAACCATTGATCGCGATACTGACTCGGGGTAACTCCCTCCTGTTTCTTGAAGATCCGATTAAAATAACTGTGCTGATATCCCACAGCCGCTGCAACATCATTGATTTTCATCGTTGTCTCCCGCAACAATTGCTTCGCCGCATCCATTCTCACACGTGTCAAATAATCAATAAAGTTGATGCCCGATACCTGTTTGAAAGCCTTACTCAGTGCATAGGGTGTCATCTGCTCCTCGTCAGCACAATTCTCCAGCGAAATGTCGCTGCGGTAATGTGTATCGATATACAACATCGTTCGTTCCACCACCAGTTTCAGCGGTTCCTGCGATCGTACCTCAACCTCTTGTATATAAGGTATGAATACCTCATTCATCATCCATTGTCTCATCTGTATAGGTTCACGAATACCGGATAAGCGCTCATACATGTTGCTACCACCAAACAGCTTATAAGGTGTGACTCCCGTTTGCAGCATCATGTGCTGAATGCTACCGAGCAATTGAAGCATCATCTGTTGCACCTGAAATTCGGTACTGCCCGTCCGCGTAATTTCACTCATGAATTGTTCCAGCACACGTTCCGCTTCGGTTTGTTTGCCCAGCCTGACCGCCTGTAACAACTCCCGTTCCAGCCCAAGCGGATAGGAAGCCGCTTCATTTCTGCAGAAACACGCCTCATCCTCCAGATCGAGAATCTGACTTCCTTCCTCCACACTGCGATAAGCCACGGCCTGTTCCATCTCGACGAATCGTCCGGGCAGTTCCTGAAGTGAAGCTGCCGGGCGACTGACCATCAAGGTCACCTTCATTTTGAGCGTACGTCCAATGACCTCCACCAGTTCCCGTCCCCATAACAGCGCTTGTGACTTCACAGGTTCGTCCTGGGGAGCGATCACAAGCATGGCGGAAGACAGGTCATGGAAGTTCATGACACTGATCTGCCTGAAATAATTTTTCGCAACTTCCTGTGTAATATTCACTGCTGCAAAGGTGACTAATCCCGTGTCTTGGCTTCCAAATCTGCCTTGCAGCTGCTCGTACCCCGTAAAATACATCTGCACCAGCAAATACTGCTGGCCCTCCAGTTCAAATCCGAGATGACGCATGCGCTGCTGGAGATCCTGCTCGTTATAGGCGTATAGATGGCCCTGGACAAGTTGTAAAACAAAGCTATCGCGTAGATGGGGAAGCTGCTCTTGCAATTGGCGATGTGCCGTAACACTGCGGGAGGTCAGTTCGTTCCACTGTTGCTCCAGCAGCTCAAACTCATCCAGCTTGGCATCCGTTGGTGTTGTTTCGGTTCTGCCAGGCGTAAGCAGATGCAGCATCCGTGCTACAGGCGAATAGATGCGGCGGGAAGCAAACCAGGATAACAATAATCCCAGGATGAGACTGCCTGCACTCGCAATGACGATGATTTTGGATACCAGCTTGACTGGCGAAGTGACTGAGGTCAGAGGTGCTGCGGAGACATAAGTCCAGTCTGAATCGATCCGGCTCAATGAACCGTATGAGACAGAATAGGTCTGATCCTCATATCGGAACAGGAATGAGCGGCTGCCCGCATGCAGGGCTACTTCTTCTTTTAGCTGCTGCTCAAAAGCAGAAGTCTCTCCCGCCGTTCCCGGATTACCGGTAACCAGTGTGTTTCCTTCCTGATCCATGAGGAACGTTAACCCTTCGTCGTATGGAGTAAGCGTTTTCAATAAACTGGCGACTTTCTCGTTATCCAGCGTGATGATCAGTGCACCAAACGGATTAATGCTCTCCCCCGGTATCTTATGTACTAGAACCAGTGCATTGCCTGCATCCGTATGCAGTGGACTATCGTTGGTCGAAGGTTCGGTATCACTGTTGATGCTGGAAACCCAATCTGTCCAGTACACGTGGTTCCCCATGGAAAGGTATCGATCATAGGCTTGTACTTTCGCTTCATCGTTCAATTCGGTATAATCCCGATTAAACAAGATTGGCTTAGGCTCTTGTAAATACAGCTGTGCTGACTTGATCAGTGGATGGGAACCTTGTAATACATATAAGGTAGTCACAATCTCCTGCGTCTCATTAAAATAATACACAAAATCCAGCGTTCGCAAAGCATTGCCAAACCTCGGTTCAAAAGCCCAATGGGATAAGTTCATCTCCAGATAAGCCAGCTGGTCATCCACATTGCGTGCCCGGTTCTCGATCTGGTTCTGATGCATCTGATTGAACTCGGTTTCCATCCGGCCAACAACCTGTTGATACATGACGATACCTGTGATTAGTCCGGGAATGCTGGCAATGAGTAAAATAAGCATGAGGCTGTTTCGATAAAATCGTCCTTTATGCCTTCCAGCCTTCAAATCGGATAACCGCTTGAATCTGCCAAATATTCGATCGCTCCTAGTCGGTTCCATCGCTGCTCACCTGCCTGCTTGCATCGGGTCTGACTGTCATGGAAACTTCCTCAACTCCCCTGAGAATATATGGATGAAATCCTTTTCTTGTATTATACTCACAATCCTCAGGTGAATGAAACGATCTGTAACCGATCATTTTTTTAACCAATGTTTTATTAACATGACAAAATGGATTACAATGAGATATAGCAAACATGAAGGAGGCCTTTTTAATGAAAGAACAGACTTATTTTGAACAAAATAGAGAAAAACACCTGGCAGAATTGAATGAATGGTTGTCCATTCCAAGTATCTCTGCCATTTCAGAGCATAAAGAGGATATTAATCGTGCAGCACAATGGGCAGCAGATGCGCTCACACGTGCAGGCATGGAAAACGTAGAGGTCATTCAAACGGCTGGACATCCGATTGTCTATGCAGATCACCTGCATGCACCCGGCAAACCGACAGCTCTGATCTATGGACACTATGATGTACAACCTGTAGACCCCCTTAATCTGTGGGACACGCCTCCTTTCGAACCTACCGTTCGTGATGGCAAGCTGTATGCCCGTGGTGCAACGGATGACAAAGGACAGATCTTCCTACATATCAAGGCAGTTGAAGCCATTCTCGCCGAAAACAAGGAACTTCCAGTTAATATCAAGTTCTGTATCGAAGGCGAAGAGGAAATCTCCAGCCCGAACCTGCCCATCTATCTGAATGAACATACAGACAAGCTGCGTGCAGACATGATACTAATCTCGGATACGTCCTTGCTTGAAAAAGGTAAACCGGCGATCTCTACAGGCCTGCGCGGCCTTTGCTCGCTTCACGTAGATCTGAACACAGCCAATACCGACTTGCACTCCGGTTCATTTGGTGGCGGTGTACCCAACGCACTGCACGCACTCGTATCCTTGCTCGCTTCGTTGCATGATGAGCAAGGCCGTGTAAGTGTAGATGGTTTCTACGACGGCGTACTGCCACTGTCTCCTGAGATGAGAGAAGAATTTGTGAAACAGGGCTTCAATGAAGAACAACTTCGTCAAGACCTCGGGTTGGAGCAATTGTACGGTGAAGAAGGTTACTCGTTCGTGGAACGTGTTGGCGCTCGTCCAACATTGGAACTGAATGGCGTATGGGGTGGTTTCCAGGGCGAAGGCAGCAAAACGGTTATTCCGAAGGAAGCTCATGCCAAAATTACATGCCGCCTCGTTGCGGATCAAGATCCACAACATGTATTGGATCGTATCGAAGCACATCTGCGCGCTCACGTTCAACCAGGTGCAACGCTGCATGTGAAACAGATCGAAAAAGCTTTTGCTTTCAACACCGATCCTTCCAATCCAATTCTGCAAAAAGCAGCAGACGCGTATGAGCACGTGTATGGCGTTCGTGCCCTCTTTACCAAAGATGGCGGCTCCATTCCGATTGTTGAGAAACTCTCACGTGTACTCGAAATCCCTGCTGTTATGATGGGCTTTGGCTTGCCGGATGAGAACCTTCATGCACCGAACGAGCACTTCAACCTGGAGAACTTTGATAAAGGGTTGTTGACGATTGTTCAATTTCTGAAGAGTTTGTAATCATCGTGTTTAAAACCAGATCATGAGAGCGTGCTGAGTGGACGTTCCGGGGCCGAATCGTTCTTTAGATCGCTGTTATCGTCGGATTTTTTGGATTCCCCTTCTCAAAGGGTAAAATCCGACGATAAAGGCGAACGCTCCGCTTCTTCAGAATCGATTTCGTCCCCTTCATTACGTTGCAGCTTCTCGCATGACTGATTTTAGGATTGAGCCTAACTATTGAATGGTTAGTGTAATTAGGAGAACAAAAGGACGGCCTTCGGGTCGTTTTTTTGATTTATTTTGTTTTTTTGTTTTTTTGATTTTGTTTCTTGTTTCTTGGTTCTTGTTTCTTTGATGAAATTGTAGTTTTTTTGATGGTTGCTTTTTATGATGGAGACGATGGAGGCTTACTTTTAAAAAGGTTAGTGTATTAGTGATAACAACATGGTAGCCCTATAGGCCGTTTCTTTGATTTTGTCGCGATCGTTACGTTGTAGCTTTATCATGGTGCTTTAGAGGGTTGGGTCTCACTTTGATGGGTTAGTGTGATAGATTACCTTAAGGATGGGCTACTGAACACTTTTTCGATTTTTTCTCGATAACTTCGTTATCATTGTTCCTATGACTGATTTTATAGACGAGGTCTCGGTTTTAATGGTTTAGTGTATGGGAGATAACATACGCGACGGCTTATCGGCCGTTTTTTTAGATTGATCGGTATCCTTCACTAGGTTTCAGCTTTTACCCTGACTGGGCTACTTTATTGTGACTGGTTTTAGACGACGGCTAACTTTTAAGGAGTTGTGATGAGATAACTCAAGCGAAGGCCTTAGATGTTTATTTGAATCGATTGATATTCAGTACTTAGAATGAACCTTATGGAGTATGATGTGGATCGGGTAACGAAGATGTTGATAGCTAAAGGGGTTTTGTGGATGGGAGGGTCTTTCGGGATTCCTGCGTTTTGACTTGCTTATGTTCAGCGACTTCGGCGCGGGACTTTTGCCATGAGTGTTTACCTGCTGTTGCGCCCCGGCAAGCTAATCCAAAATGATGAGGTGAATGTTGTGTCTACTTCTCACCTGACCAAAAATGCGCTGGCTCACTCGCTTAAATCACTGATGGAGCATACTCCATTGAACAAGATTACGGTCAAACATCTGGTGGAGAATTGCGGAGTGAACAGGCAAACCTTTTATTATCATTTTCAGGATATTTACGCGCTGCTTGGGTGGATCTATCAGACTGAAGCGGTGGAGAGTCTTACGGAGTACCGAAGCTACAGCACATGGACGGACGGATTCTATAAAATCTTTTGTTACATCGAGAACAACAAACCGTTCTGCTGCAACACACTCAACTCGCTCGGGCGTACCCACCTGGATGTATACCTCTATGAAGTAACCCATGATCTGATCATGGGTGTTATTGATGAGCTGGCCTGTGGGATTAAGGTCTGCGGTGAAGACAAAGAGTTTGTCGCCAACTTTTATACCCTGGCTTTCACCGGGCTGATCATTCAATGGATGAGGGGCAACATGCAAGAACCGCCAAAACAGATTATTGAGAAGCTCAGTGAGCTAATCGAAGGTAATGTCCTGAGAGCACTGCACAGGTATGAGAATAAGCTGCCATCCACTTAAGGATGCGCGGCTTTTTTCACATGTGATCTATGTCTAGGTTTTAGACACTTTACTACAAGTGACCAAAAATTGGACACTCCCTTTCTTTTGATCATACCTTACGGAACCTGCAAGGTTTACATTAGGGATGTGATTACAGTAACTTTTGGAGGCGAATGATCGTGAAGAAAGAACATGGTAATAAACAGGTCTATTTTGTAGGCGGCGGCATTGCATCTTTGGCGGGTGCAGCTTATCTGGTTAGAGATTGTGGCTTTCCTGGAGAACACATTCACATTATCGAAGAAATGCCGATTCTCGGCGGCAGCAATGACGGTGCTGGTAATCCCGATCAAGGATATATCATCCGCGGCGGACGGATGCTCAATGACGAGGCCTATGAGAATCTGTGGGAGTTGCTGGCTTCCATCCCTTCCATCGACCGTCCGGGCATATCTGTCCGACAGGAAATCACCGAATTTGACGATGCCAATCCCACACATTCCAATGCCCGGCTCATCAACCGTGACGGCAAGGTCGAAGATGTGCTCTCCATGGGTTTTGATATGGCGGACCGGTTGGCGATGGGCAAACTGATTATTACTCCTGAAGACACGCTGGGTAAATTGCGAATCAACGACTGGTTTGGCCCTCATTTTTTCAAAACAAACTTCTGGTATATGTGGGCGACCACCTTCGCTTTCCAGCCTTGGCATAGCGCCGTGGAATTCAAAAGATACATGCTTCGCTTTTTTCACGAATTCCCAAGAATTCAAACGCTGGAAGGTGTCACCCGCACACCGTTCAACCAATATGACTCGATTATCCTGCCATTGCATAACTACCTGGAGCCGTTTGGCGTAGATTTCACCCTGAAATGTACGGTTACCGATCTGGATTTCAAAGACGGAGACGGCATTACGGTAAGTCGGATGCATGTGCTCAGGGAAGGTGAAGAGGAAGTCATTGACATCCTCGAAGGTGATCTCGTCATTGTCACAAACGGTTCGATGACCGAAGGGGCCGATATCGGCTCCATGACTTCCGCACCAAAGCTGAATGGCAAGGGCAGCTCATGGAAGCTGTGGGAGAACATTGCCGCCAAGAAACCGTTGCTGGGCAACCCTTCTTCTTTTAATGATCATGTGGATGAGTCCAAATGGGAATCGTTTACGGTCACCTTCCAGGATTCGGTCTTCTTTGATCTGATGGAGAAATTCACACGCAACCGGGCAGGTACCGGTGCTCTGGTTACTTTCAAGGATTCCAGCTGGTTCATGTCTGTCGTTCTCGCCTTCCAGCCGCACTTCCGTGGTCAGCCGGAGCATGTCAACGTATTCTGGGGATACGGATTATCCCCGGATAACGTGGGCGATTACGTGAAGAAAAGAATGTGCGACTGTACAGGGGAAGAGATTATGCAGGAGTTGATCGGCCATCTTCATTTCCAGGAAAATCAAGAGGCCATCATGGCTACCGCCAACTGCATTCCTTGTATGATGCCATACATTACAGCGCAATTCATGCCTAGACTAAACAGCGACAGACCGAAGGTTGTGCCTGAAGGCTCCACCAACCTGGCCTTCATCAGCCAATTCTGCGAGATTCCCGATGACGTGGTATTCACAGAAGAATATTCGGTCCGAGCAGCACGAATCGCGGTATACACTTTACTTGGAGAAAATCGTCCAATTGAGCCGATCAATAAGTATCAGTATGATGTTCGGACGCTGTTCAGTAGTTTTGTGACTTCGTTTAGATAACTAGTTATATAGAGGATTCAGACATTAGATGAATGAAGGAATGTTGGATGGATCTGTCGATGGGGATAGATCTTTGGAGATATCTATAGAATTCGGTGAGTAACTTTGTGATCTTTAGAAGCTTTGTTATTTTAATTCTATGGATTGTGCCAAGTTAGTAAGATATGAGTTACTACATGAGTTAGCTTCAGAAGCTTACATCCCCGTTGAACGAGTTAATGGGTGAATATGGTTGTTGCTGAACTGAAGAGTCGTTGTATAAGGAAAATAGAGAGAGTTCCGTCAGCTATGACAGGACTCTCTCTTTCGTTTACTCGTGTACTATCTAAGTCCAATCCATAGCTTTCATCGAGATTGCCAACTGTCGTCTAAAGAACCTCACAAACCTTATTACTTGAAATTTCGCAGGTTTGAAAATCTAACGAATCGTAGACATCTTATTTGCGCTTTAGACATGTTTAAGTAACGAAATATCGTTAAATTGCATTAAATAGCGTGTCTGAGATTCGTTACATTTTCTATGACTGCCAAATCATTGGAATAAGGCTTCACAGATTCGTTAGCACTACTCACGCCGCTTATTACAGCCTACATATCACACTTCGCTTATGTGCGGAATGTTGTGAACTTCAGCATGTGCACTAGCTTGGATAAATGTGCGATCTCCTGCTGGACTCCAGAGGTGTCCGTACCTGTCATTGCCTGATTTGCTCGCAGCGTTCTACGTGTATTCAGCATACCCTCGATCAGTTTCATGACTGTGTTGCGTCCACGATGATCCACAATCATATACTTTTTGCGTGCATCCAGCTCTACCCATACGATGTTGCTGAATGATGTGAACAGATGCCTGCGGTACAGCTCCATATCGGTCTCATTGTAATGCTCGCCATAAAAGGCATAATATCCGTGTATGTGCAACTTCTCCGCCAACACTGTGATGAACGGATCATGTTCGAGCATAGCGTTACGTTCCATGTTTCACGCCTCCGTTATGCGTGATCCGCAGATCCCGTCTTTTTGAGATCTATTTTAACATATTGCGCAAGGTGTTGCCTCTACACAGATAAAAGCCAAGTTTTAACTCCGAAGACCGATGCAACACAAATGAGAGTTATTAGCACGATACTAATTTTCTATATCTAATATGACTCACCGATCCGTCTGCCCTTCACCCACACACCCTCAATATCCAGCTCCGCATTCAGCAAAACGATATCTGCCTGTTTTCCTTGAGCCAGGGAACCTGTCCGGTGATCAATGCCCAGCAGGCGTGCCGGGGTCAGACTTGCTGCACGTGATGCAGCGTTCAGACTCAAGCCCACTTCCTGTACCAGGTAACGGAAACCGCGAATCATTGTCAGCGTGCTACCCGCCAGTGCGCCTCCGTCCTTCAGTCTGGCCTCGCCATGCTTCACAATTACGGGTAGGTCACCGATCTTGTATTCTCCGTCTTCCAGTCCCGCAGCAGACATGGCATCCGTGATCAACACGAGTTGATCATCATGTTGCTTCAGCTGAGCCAGGATCGATATTGCCGCAGGGTGAACATGAATGCCGTCAGCAATTACCTCAGCACTGATGCGTGTATCACTCAGCACGGCTCCGGCAGCACCCGGCAGCCGGTGATGCAGCGGTGTCATGGCATTGAACGTATGTACTGCATGGTGCAGTCCTGCTTCCACTGCCCGTTCCACCTCTTCATAGGTCGCATCTGTATGACCGAGTGCCGCTGTAATCCGTTGTTCTCGCAGCCATGAAATGACTTCCAGCGCACCTTCACGTTCCGGTGCCAACGTAACTTGACGGATCAGGCCAGGATATTGCTTCTCCCATGCTTCGAGCCAAGATACATCAGGCAGAATGATATGTTCCGGATTTTGGGCACCAGGCCATTTCGGACTGAAAAACGGGCCTTCCAAGTGCACACCCTCAAGCTGTGCATATGGCATTTCACCGGAACGATAGCGGTCCACTTCAGCAAGTACGTTATCCAGTCGCTCCTTCGGAGCCGTCATGGAAGTCGCAAGCATCGCTGTTGTTCCCTGCGTACTATGGAAAGAAGTGATCTTGTCCAAGACCTCCGGGCTTGCGTCCATAAAGTCTTCTCCGTTCCCACCATGCACATGGATATCAATGAATCCAGGCACAATGAGACCACGTTCCGGTACTGACAGCGGCAAAGCCTCGCTCCGAATCCGTTCAGGAAGACCTTCCGGTATCCCAACATAAAGGATTTCCCCATCCTTCCAGGCTATTACACCGTCTTCCAATAATTCATCTGCAAGGAGCAGCTTGCCCCGAAGAAGAGAAATATTTTCATCACGCTGGCTCCCAGGTTCACGGCTATTGACCTCGGTCATCTCACCAGCCTCCCTGCTGCACGGTCCAGCAGTACCACCACATTTGGATGACATTGCAAAAGCGATGCAGGACAGGCCGTTGTGATTGGACCCATAAAAGCTTCGCGAATAATCTCGGCTTTTTCCTCGCCACGGGCAATGAGCAGAATCTGTTTGGCTTTCAAAATGGTACCGACACCCATTGTAATCGCCTGAGCCGGAACTTCATCAATGCTGTCAAAGAAGCGTGCGTTTGCCTTTCTCGTCTCTTCTTTCAAATCCACGACATGCGTTCGTCCAGTCAGCTCCGTTCCCGGTTCATTGAAGCCAATATGACCATTATGTCCAATGCCCAGCAGTTGAAGGTCTACCGGTCCACGATCGTCCAGCCGTTGTTCATAAGAATTACATTCCTGTTCCAGATCTGCAGCCTGACCATCAGGCACTTGCGTTCTAGCAATATCTACATCGATATGATTGAATAATTGTTCATTCATAAAACTGCGGTAACTTTCGCGATGCTCTGTTGGAAGTCCCACATACTCATCGAGATTAAAAGAAGAAGCCTGTGAGAAGCTGACAAGCCCCTTCTGATATAACGTGATAAGCTGTTTATATATGCCTACAGGAGAACTTCCTGTCGCAAGCCCCAATACAGCCCGTGGTTTGGTTTGCAACAAGCTGGCAATGAGGCCAGCACCTGTGGCGTTCAAATCTTCTTCATTTTCAAAAATGCGTATATTCATCTTCATCTGTCAGGCACCTCCGTTGTGTTGGACTCGATAGGACTGCACATTATGATAGGATTGTTCCAGTCTGGGGATAAAACGGTCGAAGTCGGCACTTACCATGCCTGTGAACAAAATATCGACCACATGCAGCAGTGCAATACGTGAAGCCATATCTCCACGCCTCATGCCTTCTTCCAGAGAGGACGTAAAGAGTGGGATATCGGATACAGTTGCAAGCTTGTTACTGCCATAGGAAGTCAGTGAAATCGTAGAAGCTCCGGCCTGTTTGGCACAATGCAGGGCATCGATGGTCTCTGGTGTTTCGCCTGAATAGGATACAGCCATCGCCACATCTCCCTCTGCGAGCGAAGATGCGGATGTAATCTGCATGTGTGAGTCGGAGAAAGCCGTAGAGCTTTTGCCGATCCGCACCAATTTCTGATAGAAATCCTGTGTAACAATCGACGAGGTCGCCACACCATAAAGATCGATGCGGCGAGCCTGGCACAATAATTGCACTGCTTGCTCCAATCTGCCCAAATCCAGCAAACGGGTGGTATCTGCAATCGACGCGAGGTGGTTGGCTTCGATAGCTTCAACAATTTTGGATAGTGAATTGCCCGCTACAATATCCTGATACGCCGTTTCCTCGGATGCGTGGGACAATTCTGCGGCGAGTTTCATTTTGAAATCGGGAAAACCTTTGAAATGAAACGACTTGCAAAAGCGGGTTACCGTCGCCGCACTTGTGCCACTCTGCTCTGCCAGATGACTAATCGTCCAGCCGGGAATGTCCGATGGAGATTGCATAATGACTTCGGCGATACGTCGCTCCTGAGACGGAAGGTTATTCAGTTCTTGCTGCAACGCACGTAATATGGCTGCCATGAGGACACCTCGCTTTATGAAAATTATTTTTATTTATTTTTAATAAATTAAGAAAATTATTTTTATAACTTTATTCTAATCAAGACGATGATGCAAATCAAGAGGAATTTAACATGACTTTTGCAATATCAAAAAAGGAGCAATTCAATGAATCGAAGACAACGAAGAAAGTTCATTCCTTCCACCTGGATTATGGCTACCAAAGAAACAGAAGGACATGCCTATTATGCCCTCTATGCTATCGACTGGAAACGCAGAGGTCGGCTCAGTTGGGAAGGCTGGAATCAGCTCGAAGACCTGCTGCAATTTCATATTCCGATCAAACGAAAAGCCGGAGGCCGGAAATTTTCTTCTCAGCCTGCCGCCATAATTGCGAAAAGAGCACTCCATCTTCATCTGAACGAAGCAGAGTTCGAGGAATTGGAGCAGCTCTTTTATCAGCCATTTTCGAAGAAAAGATGGAGGGTGTTCATTCAAACGAATAGGAATCTATAAGTAATATGGATTCGGTTGTTTCATTTTTTCACGCTAAAACAAAAAAGCCTCTTCCCTTCTTTGGATAAAGAATAGGAAAGACTTTCGCGGTACAACGATTCAATTCATTTTGATTCAAGTTAGCTCGTTCTAATTGATGCCATCATATCGTTTTAAAAACTTGCTGAGTAAGCTGGGGTTTGTCATTTGATGGACCGATTGATTTTCAATCTCCTCCGCCAGATCATCATCTGTGAGAGAAACGAAAAACGTAATGTCTGCTTTGGTTTGTCCATATCGGGCGAAAACGTCATCTGCTGTCTCATTCACAACTTTGGCGATGATTCGAATGATCTCATCCTTATACTTCTGGACATCTTCTGTTGCATACAACAATCGACTGATGTGGTTAAAGTGTGTATCCTCGCCATATTGATATTCGGAGCAGCCCCATCTGTAATAGATCTCGTCCTCCTCACTATCACATAGCCCTTGCTCTTTCATACTCACAATATGCCCAGCAAGGGATTCCTCTGTATTTACCGCCATGAACAGCGTTACCCAATCACTGTCCGTTCCAAATGCACAAGCATATACTTCCTCATCCTGAACCTTAGCCAGCGTTTGTTCTAGATCGGGCAGAAAACCCGCACGAAAATGGTCTTCAAATTCATTTAAGAAAAGGTCCATTTAGATCATCCTTTCTACCATTGTTTCAATTTCAAGCCTTACTTACTACCTTATCTGTTTCATATATGTAATCATTATGGTCTACTAAAATAATGAAAACAAGCGATGCTACGTTTCGGATCTTTCTTAAATTCATGATCCAGCACAGCAAAAAAGCCTTGCCCCATTCTTCATGACAAAGAATAGAGAAAGGCTTTCATGCTGCTACTTAATCCTAACTGTAATTCGCAACTAAATCTTCAGTTCTCCAAGCTTAATCAGCTCGACAACTGCCTGCGAACGACCCTTAACATTGAGTTTCTGCATCACATTCGAAATATGGTTTGAAACACACAAAAAACTATAGCCTACCCAATACGGAATGGATCTCAACACTGTTTGCTTTATCAACAGTGATATTTGAAACTAACTTTCGCAAAATCAGGTTTACTTGGTCTACTTCAGTAAATTGACTCAGATTCGATAATTCTTCAAGTGAAATGTTTATTTCATTAAATTGCTCATTGTCATTCAAAGCTCGTTCTAAATCAGTTTTCATCTTGGATAACTGTTCTTGCTTCTGTTTGATCTCTTGCTCATACTGTTCCTTCTCAAACTCATACTGCTCATCATCTAACTCATCATTAAGCTTTTGCTTTCGGATTTCAAAAAGCAATTTACGTGCATTCTGTATCTGCTTTTCTAATTTTACAACTAATTTCCCAGTGTCTTCCCTTGCTTTTTTCGTGATAGTTATCGCTTTACCTGATTTAATCTTGACTCTCAATTTCTCACTTAGACTTTGAATAAGAGCATCTTTGAAATCATCATATGGAATCCTATTATGATTGTCGCACCCAGTTTCCCCCTGTCTCCTTCTTTTTGAACACACTAGGTAGCGGTAGGTATTCTTCTTGCCATTAGAGGTCACAATGTTCAATGATGATTGGCAATGCTTGCATTTGATTATTCCAGCGAATACATTAACCTTATTTCTTACCCCTCCACGCTTCCCACCTCCACGCTTTAAGCGAACCTCCTGTGCTTTTCTGAATAACTCTTCACTAATAATTGCTTCATGAGTTTGTTTATCGCTCTCTTCCCATAATTCTTTATCCCGTTTCACTAATTTTCTAGAACGATCAGACATATTATTTATGTCGTTATATACCTTTATCACTGTGAATTTATTGAACACATTTCTACCAGTGTATATTTCATTTGTTAATATTCTTTCAACTGAGGTTACTCCCCACTTCCCCCCTCGATAAGAGGGAATATTCCCTTTATTCAAATACTTCGTGATAGCCTTCTCGCCCATCTTCTGGTTGACATACATATCAAATATGAGTTGTACAAGGCTGGCACGATCATTAGGTACAATTGTTTTCCTATCATCAATTTTGATTTTATCGTAGCCCAGTGGAGCAATCGTGCCTAAATAATTACCCTTCATTCCTGACTGCCTGATTCCTCTTCGTGATGAGATGCTAATTTGCTCACTTAGTTTCTGATTGACCGCTGAAAAAATCTGAAACTTAAACTCGTCATGATCAACTTGTGAATCATAGTTCTCGTCCAGTGAAATTACTCTCAATTTTAGCTTATCAACGAGAATTCTCTTTAATCCGAGCGAGTCGTACGTATCACGAGAAAATCTTGATAAAGAAGAAAAGAGGATGGTTTTAAAGTAGCCCTTTTTTGCATCCTCAATTAATGTCTGGATAGATGGTCTGCCAATAATGGATGTTCCACTATCCCTGTCCACATATATGTACTCTTCACGAACCTTTAAACTTAACTGTCTTGCTTTCTCCTCACAATCCATCCTTTGGTGTTCTGGACTGAATTTTTGGGACTCCTTTGTCGTGGATACCCTAACATATATCGCTGCATCATCATATTTCATGTGACTTTCCCCTTTAGTCTGTCGATTTAATCTGGATATCATATTCTGAAGCAGGGAAATTTTTGATTACTTTATGTACTATCGTGTCAACTACAAATTGAATTGCTTCTCTTGCTTCTTCTTCGCTACGGTTGTCATCTATAAATATAAAGTTGAATGAATTGGATTGTTTTCTCTTACTTGTCTCCTTCATTCGTTGCACACCACCCGTATTAGTGTCATACGGATACTTTATGCGGATACTGCTTGGACGAATGACAGACAATGTCTTCGCTGTACTTTGGATATTTACTCACCTCCTTTTCGATTTAAATCAAGGTGACACCACACTAGGCTGCCTAGAATAAATTCTAAGCATTGTTTCAATTGTGTTCATTCAGTACAAGGATGAATGTTTAGTGGACTTAGTATTGTATGTATTCTGGACAGCTAGTTTATTCTTTCGTTATGTATTTATGCTTGACCCTTCAACTTTATTTGTACTTGCTCAAAGGTAAACGGTTGATGCACGTTGAACACTTTACCGTCAATCATAATCTGGCCTATCGGTATGTAACCCGTATACACTTTCTGTTCAGTCTCACTACTATCTAATTCAACTGATTGCTCCCCTACTGTTGTGGCGCTTGACTGCAAAATAAACGTTTTTCCATCAGGTGTATTTGTGAAAACTCCAGTGTCGCTTTCTAAATTAGGTAAGCCCATATCTTTTTTTGCATCTGTTATTGTTTCATACCTTTTAAATGTAGTTAGACTATTGGACTGACTGTTCCCCATCTCAAATGCATAAACTGGCTTGGCCTGCGCCTTATAAGAATTTTTGCCGAACGGTAGCATGGCAATGTTAGATAACCTGTATCCTACATCTGGATTAGTTTCAATGCGATCTACTGTAGGACGATATAATTGCTGTTGATCTTTCTCTAGAAAGATTTTTGTCTGCTCAATCCACTGTAACCACATATCTGATTTGTATTTGATAACGTCCATTACTCCACTAATTGGATCACTCCAAGCACAATGAACCCCCTTATAGATACCTTGTTCATAGCGACAACTATGGATACGCGATTCTATTGATTTGAATAGTAGGTAACAGGCAAATTCATGGTCTTCCTCAATAAACCCATCCTCTATCAAACCCTGCGCACATAAAATACCCCTCACTAAATATGTATTATCTCCATATTTCTCATTCCATTTTTCTATCTCCGATGGATGCAATTTGTATGGTCTGCCCATTTTTTTATCTGTCATTAATACAATCAACCTTTCTTTTTGTGAATAATACTTCTTAAGTTCACTCTTATTAATTTTAGAAGTCGGACACCCCAGCCCGACCCCATACTTTTTGCTTTATCTTATCTAACTCTGTGGTATCTTAACTTGCACAACATCTTAAAACTAAAATCCATCACCCCTTGGTCATTAATAACATAAGGTTCGCCTTTATGATGATAATAATTTGGCTCAGTTCTTTTGATTTCATATCTATTTCCCATGGTTAAAGCCTCTAATTTGAATTTGCTATTAATAATCTCAGCGTGTATCGGCATTAAGCAGCATTCCTCTTATAAAATTTTAATTGCAATTTCGGGTTGTAGAACATCTCAGTGTTTGCGGTATATGTATTATCCATACTGTAGCGCTCCCCCTCAGTGTATATAGAACCATCATCCACCTTAACCTCATAAATCTGTCCTACTGTAAAATCACTCGTTTCCCCACTTACCAATTCAATATAATCCGCATCGTTAATATTGGTGATCTCATTCAAGCCATTATGCATGTTCTTTCCTCCGTGTTTAAATATTTTAATAGACACAATTGACAGTACCACCAAATCAAATCAATTTGCACCACCACCTTTAATAAGCATCAAAGGTGTCTATTTATATATAACACTTGTTAAATCGTATGTAGTTAATCCCATGCACTGATGTATCCCATTTGCACCTTACCAGCTCTATCCAGCATAGGAGCGTATTCTTCCGGTACGGAGCCGATTCTCCACATCAACTGTTCTTTTGATATAGTTGAAATTTGCTCCATCATCACTATACTGTCATCACGCAATCCACACTCCATAGCGTCCAAATTTACATGTGTAGGCATCGCTTTCTTCTTTGCTGTGGTAACTGAAGCTACCTGTACCGTTGGGCTATATCTGTTACCCATGTCATTTTGTATGATGAGGACTGGACGTTTTCCTCTCTGAACACTGCCGCTGCTAGTATTAATCAATTCTGCGAACCATAGTTCATATCTCTTATATTCAGTCTTTTGAGCAGTCAACATTTCGTATCACTCCGTTTATCTATTGTTTATATCAGAATTATAACAAACAAAATATAAAATTTACATATATTTATACTTAAAAATAAAAAAATAGGATCAGCTTTTTACTTAATCTATACTCCATAAAATTAAAATAAAAAAAGCCCTATTTATAAGGCTTCTTCAAAGTTAACTTCTATGTAAATTTGGTATTTCATTTGAATAAACTAAAAAGAGATCAGTCTATACGACCAACCCCTTTAAAATATCCAAGTAACTATGAAGCAATATTGTACTTGGCTTTAAATTCTTCTTCACCTAAAGATTCGATCAAAAATTCTTCAGTACCTAGCATTCTTATCATGTATTCAGCATTGTAATCTTTGTTGTAAACAGATGTGCTTAGCACTGTTACATAGGATAGCTTACGCATATCTTTGTCTAATGAGATCAAGTAGGCGGAACCACTTAGGATTGTTGAAGCGGCAATCATAGCATCAGAAGAAGCAAGTGGCACACTGCTGCTGAGCATAAGCCCCACCTCTATAGATTGATCGCTTGAGTTTTGTAAATAACATATTTCCCTTAAAGGTGCAAACATCTCTATTGCGCGCGAGTTGTAGTTTGATAACTTCACATGATCATTTTTAATTATTTGTCCCGACCAATTCTGTTTAAATCTTGATTTTAAGTTCTTCAATTCTCTATTTGATGTTGGTAGGTTACCATGTTGATTCTTGTAAGCTTCTAACTCATCGTCTATAAATAGTGCTCTAGCCAATGAGTTTATTACTTCGGCAACTGTCATTTCAGATATGTACATCTTGATGTCATTAACAATCAGATATGAAATAAAATTGTAGCAAGATAAATGTCTGTTATCAGATTGATAGAGGAAAGCGATAATAACGTTTGTATCAAGAAAACATGATTCTAGTGTAGGCAGATCAAAGTTTGTACTTCCAAAATCTAAAAGCGTTTCATCGTCAGGAAACACATCAAGAAACATACTATTTTCCTCTCAGTTCACGAGAAATTTCTTGAACATCAATTTTATTCTTAGTTTTCAGAGAACCTCCAGCGCGCAGAGCAGCCTTCTTTTTCTCAATGTCTACGTGTTTTTTAGGTAGAGTATTTAAGGTTGTTGGAGACATAGTTACTACCTTCTTTCTTTTAGTCAATTCAATCACTCCCTATCTAAATAGTTAGACAATGATAGATATGATTGAATCACTAGTGATATGATAGTTTTGTTTTTTCGAAAGCTACATAAGTTGGTATCTCTCTATAGCAATTGTATCATGTTAAACAACAGACGTAAAATAAAATGAATAACTTCTACCAATTATAATTGATTAATACGAAGTTAAATATGAGGAGTTAAACGAACTTTTACTAGGTAAAAGTATGCTTTCATGGGAATTGAGAAAAGGTAACAGGCCTTCCAACAAGAACACTTTTAATCATGGTATAATTAAAGATAATAACGCAACGAAAGAGGTAATGGGTTTGCTTTCAAATTCAGAAAAAGAAGAACTTGTTGTGCATGAGATTAGTTCATTCGCATTACGAAGGAATTCTTATTTAAAGACTTCTATATCTGTTAGAGATAAAGATGTTTCATTTGATGGACACATTGATGTATTTAGTAACAACAGCGAAAGAAAAGATTCCTTTTTAGGGAAAGTTCTTGTCCAGGTAAAGTCTACTGGCGTAAATATATTCTCAAATAAAACCATATCGTTTAGTTTCAATTTAAAAGACATTCAGAATTATTTAAAAACTAGTGGAGTTTTGATAATTTTAGGTGAGGTTAGAGAAAATGAGACAGACGAGATACCGTCAGTGAAGTTATTCTACAAATCACTTTTGCCTTTGGAAATTGATTACATCTTAAATTCATTTGGAGAACAGGGAACTAAAGTAATTTCTTTACGTCCACTTGATGAAACAACCCTTTATGAGGTTTGCACTAGATTTATTGAAGACCAAAAGAAACAACCATCTGATATTATCACTAACAAAGCGTTTGATCTGTCTGAGTTTCAAAATTATAGATTAACTTCATTAGTACCAATTGACAACGGCAATCTGTTTGATGAGTTTTTTCAATTATATGGTATAAAAAATGAAACTCATATCCCTATTTCTCTTGCAAAATTAGAAATGGCTAGTTTCAGTGGAAAAACAAACTTTCAAGTTGGAGTTTTAAATTATGAATTGGAAGCTATCTTAACGGTTACTAATTCACTATGGACACTCACCTTAGAAGATGCCTTTGAAATTGGGGAAGATTTGAAACATTCTTTTTTTTCTTATAAACATTTAGTTGGTTCCTCTCTAAGTGCTCTTCTAAAGATAGAACCGTTACTTTATCATTTTTTCTCTGGGGAAGAAATAAAATTCTTAGAACATAGCATGAAGGCTCCTGGCGATTCTGAAATGATAGAAGATTGGAAGAAATTCAAAGGCTCCATAGAAAAGTTAAAATCCCTTTTCAGAACACTAAATATTAACGAAAATCTAAAATTAAATTACAATGATGAATTCATAACACAACTTCAAAATATGGCCAGTATAATGAATGGTGATAATTATGATGATTTATCTGATTTTGTTTTGGGCTTTGTCTCATTTCAAATAGGAGAATATAGTTTGTTGTTATTAAAGATTGAAGACAAATTTTACAATGGCTTTAATTTGAAGGAAGCTCCTGACTTTTTCCTCGAGGTGGAAAATGATGATGGTGAAACATTTCAAGTAAGTCCGTATGTTACGTTGACTGAACAGGAATTAAGTACTTCATTAAACTTCAATGTAGATGCTATAAAAGAGTCATTTGACTCCGTAAATGTATTTGCAGATAAAGTAGTGGTAGAAAGTACTAATGGATTTATTTTGCATTGCTTTGAAGCATTTTTTGCATGTGGAAATGAAAAATTATTAGACATTATTGAACATATTTACAGCAAGATAATCGGTACAGAGTTGGAACATGCTAATGCGATACTCATCAATAGGTATCAAATCAAAGCTTGGAGAGGTGAAAAATTAAGGAAAGATGAAAGAAGAATGTTGATTACTAAGAGGAACGAGGCCAATCAAGACACCTACCTTTTGGCATGTGCAAATATCTTATTGAACAATAAAGAAGAAACTGAAATAGCTATTGATTCAATGACTTCTGGAGAACAGAGCAAATTTAAAGAATTGCCCATCTACAAGTTGTACCTAAAATTATTTGATGAGTAAGTCATATCTGATCCTTAGAACAGGACTTAATTGTTCCGGTTCTTAGCTAATTTTAAAAAAAGGCACCTCTATAATGAGGCTGCTCATCTAACAAATCATATATTCAAAAAGTTTTAGTCGTATCAATTGGTTTAACTTTTACAAAACCATCATTGTCTTCAATAACAACGTGGCTGTCTCGAAGGTCAATCGACTTTCTCTTTTTGAGTCGCTCAGACATTGGAATATGAGAGAAGGGGTTGGCAAGTTTGCTTCTTCTCAAAGAACCATTCGACTGCTTTATGACACTTTTCATAAGAAACCCTCCTTATACACAAAAAGCCACCCTCATTCAGAAGGTGACTTCAATTCGATAGATACCATTGCAGCGATCAGAACACATCTGATTTATATGCTCAATACTTGCATACGACAACAATGGGTTCACTCCATCAGTAATTAATTAAAAACCAAGAGCCTGTCTATAGTACTCATTCATACAGAGCACATTATCCCTATTGTGATTGTACGTATCGTGTTCCATTTCTTCTTTAGACTTTTCTCCATGTTTACTGGGAATGACCAAGTGGAAGGGATCAATAAGAATTATTTTATAGATTGCTTTAAGTTCAGGTTGAGCTATAAATTCCATAATAGTGAACACTCGTATATGTTTAGGTTCCCCAAAAATATCAATTAGATTACTTTTAACAATGTAAGCATTTTCTGGAAGGGGACTTATATACAAGTTAAGACAAGCCTCAATTTTTGGCTTGCTCAAACGAACTACTCCAGCATTGGGAGTATCAACTATCGAAGGGTTATCAAAAATATCAAAGATACTTAGCTTAATTGTCTCAGGCGTTGAATCTGTCAGAAAATTAGTAAACATATATTCTGGCAGCGATTTTGATTTCTTCGCATCGGAATTCAAAAATTCAAAAGTCGGTTCAATCTTATCTAGTTGTTTCTTTAATTTGGAGTTTTTCTTGCCTGATTGCAAAAATCCATCACTCTCGAACTTATTTTTGGTGAGAACATCAAAACAACCCTTTGGGCGAATTGATGCTCCAAAGTCAACCTTAAACATATTGTTCCCGATACTCTTGGATTATTAGTTCATTATTCATAGGTGTTGACTGACCTTTTTTATATGCGCTTTTCCATGCTTCATCTTGATGGCTACGATCAACCAATTTAAAGTCACTTACCGAATCGATTTGCTCGAATAGTTCATCAATGAATTTTTTGACTTCGGGTTCTTTTTCGATTTCAAACTTGGCCTTTTCAGGTTTATTATCGGCAACATAATCGCCATCACGATCACTAAAGTAAACATAACGAATTACAGGGCCATACTGCCAAGCTTCGAATTCAGCATCGAATAAATACTTAGGCATTCCAATAGTACCTTCGAACACACCGTCTTCAACCTTCTCTCCATACAACGCTCCATGGTAAGCGAACAAGAAGTAAAGTCCTTTTTGCAACTTAAGTGGTGAAATAGAAGGGTTAATATGGTAAAGATAGCTCGCTACAGTGTCAACATCAAAATAAAATTGTCTTTCTTGAGTCATAAAATCAGTCCTTTATGTAGAATAAGTTCAAGAAACGAACAGATGTTCCTATACCTTATACTACTTATTATGCCACAGATTAAGTCAAAATGATACCTTTTTTCGAAAATAATTGTTGTTATTGATGCAAGCATATGATACTATATAAAAGTTTGCCGAGCAAATACTTCATTAAACCTCAACCATAGCAGGAGAGAGGATACCCAACTCAGTTAATCGCTCGGTGAGTATTGAGTCGATATTTTTGAAATCCCAGTAGGGAATGCGTATTAGTGGGATGTTGTTGGATTTGCAGTAGTCGTCTTTTATTTTGTCCTTTTTCTGTTGGAGTTTGAATGCTTTTTGATGGTAGTTTAATCATTACTTATAAAAACGCATGTAAGCATCTAGGCCAATATCGAACACTGAATTTTTTTCTGCATAATCAATGGGCAACAAACCGTTTATATCCTCAATTTTGGGATTTGCATTTAATTGTTCAAGTTCCCCGTAATAAAAGGAGTTTTTGTTTATGACAGATAGGTGTAAAGGGGTCTGTTTTTGTTTATTTCGCAAGTTAACGTCTAATGCATTACGTTTGATTGTTAAATATAGAGAATAATTATTTTCCAAAACTACATAGTGCATTAGACTATTCCCTGTTTCTTTATCTTGTGTATTCACTATGATTTCTTTAGCTGTAATTGCTTCTTTAACTTTTACTGCGTCAAGTTTTCCGTTAGTGGAATACTTCTCGTGTAATCCTTGCACGTATTGCCCTCCTGTGTTTTTGGATGTTGAACTTTTGTTTGAATTGCTATTTGTAACGCTAGTTACAGTTGAGCCATTGTTTGATGTCGCATTACTTGTTGAAAATCCTTCTTTTAGTGATACTTGAGAGCTAGTAACGGATTCAACCGTGTAGCCCATGGCATTTGCCGTGTCTCGTACTGGAAGATAGAGCCTTCCGTTCACGTTAAGTGGTGAATCAGACAGTTTTGCTTGAGATCCATCTACAACAACCTTTACATTTGATTGAGTTACTTTTAGGTATGTAGCTGCCCCTACCGCTGTCGCTCCTGTAAGAGTAATTCCTACTACGGCTCCAAGTAGAAATGTGGGTATCTTTGTTACTAATTTTTTCATATTATGTACCTCCGATAGAGTGATATGGTATAGCCCATATGGAAGACTATACCATAGGATTATCGGTTACATTGACGCTATCACTTAGAATTCCCTACGAAAATTTTAGAGACATCAACGGCCTGCCCATTAATAAAAAAGAATGGCTGAGTGTCTGACGCTTCCAAACTTACGCTTGTTTCGTCCTCGATATTCTCCTCTAGAGGATTTGTAACCAACTGTAGATAGCGATTAATAAGGTATTCATCTTTACAGTCCTTTAATTGTTGATGAACGTATGAATCCAGCATCTTTGTAAGATTGTGTTGCATGACAAAATTCATCAAAATATCGTACTCATCCATAGTTGTTTCGTACAAGTCTCTCGTTTCTTGTAGTTCTTCCATCAGTTTCTTCTCTAGCTCAAATCGTTTATTCATATGTATATTCTCCTCTATATGTTTGATTGATTAGTTCAGATCGATACGACTACCGTTCATTTTAATGTTTCCTGTGGCCTTAATATTGATATCACCTTGAATGTCGATCCCAAGACCTGAAGTTGTTAATTCAAAAGTTGAACCATTAGAAAGACTCAATCTATATGTACCGTTCTCAGTGGCAATGAATTGAAATTCTTTACTTCTAGCAGTATATTTTCCTTGATCCGCTGTTGTTATGATCCCTGAATCATCAAGAAGTACACTTCTCTCTCGACCTGTATTGCTTTGATAGTATGTTTGAGATAGGCCTCCGTTATATTTTACTTCCTGATACTTACCGCTTGTTGCAGTCATTCCATCACCTTCGCCATGTTTAATAGCATCAGGGAAGTAGTCTTTATATCGTTTCAATTTTTTTGTATCTGGAATCTTCGCAGTGTACATTTGTGTGTTTTCTTTATCCAACTCGAAATATGTAAGAGTACCTCCACATTGCTCATTTGCCGCAGCAGCATATGCTTTTAGCAATACTTTACCAATATTCTTTTTCCCCAGATAACGTTCAATTACAGGGTCAGTAATCCAATGTCCCTTTCCATATCCAATAACCAAATCTTCACCAGGATGAGCACAAATATCTACAGGATTAAAATTATCAACCTCATCAAAGTAAACTATCCCCCACGTACCGTCTTCACGAATGCCCGGAATTATAACCTGAATGTTGTACTTAGAATCTTTAAGGTAGGGTCTATTTTCTAGAAATGTACCGTAAACATCTTTCGTTAAATTTACAATCTTTTCAATATCATTTTCTCCTGTTTCTTGAAGAATTCTACTTACTGTATCAGCGATATCCATGCTCCCACTAATGTAAGCCGCAAAGCCGCCAGAGTAAAACTGTAATTTTTGAGCGTCATCATGTAATTGATAGCGCTCCGGGTCTGATCCACGTATAACACATACCCTAGAATCAGCAGAGATATATGCTTTTTCTCCACCATTAATAAACACAATATTACAAACACTCATTTACTCTCCCTCCCAAACAAAGTTAATTGTGATGGATGCCAAGTCTATATAATTATATGGATGCTTATTGCCATCATTATCAACGTAATTAAATTTCCGATTGTCAATAAGCCCATTCAAAAAACCTATGCATAACTGTTCTAGATAGGGTTTCACGTCTTTATTTGTTAAGAACTCGCTGCCAATCTCTTCGGTAGTAAATCCGTATCCATCTTTAAACTTACAAACTACATTAAACTTGTTCATATTCACAAATCTCCAATTCATTATGTATTATTTCGACTTTCACTATCTACGGTCAATCTATATTCGAACTCTTCCCTATTCCTCGTCTTCATCCCTGCTACCCTTACTAATTCTCCTTGGATCACTTCCAGCCCAGCCATAACCAGCTCATCAACCTGTACCACGCATATCTGACCCTCCTCGTATCTCATCCCTCACTTTCATGTGTATTCATAGGCTCCAAGGGTTTGTCTTGGAATTCGTTAACCTTGTAATCACAGTTTATTAAATAAATACTTTAATGTAAATACGTATTTTTACTCTTATTTAATTTTACATTTCTCTTCTACTATAGTGTCATCTCAGAATCGATTCTCTTCCACATATCCTTGATTAATTAATAGGAATTTGGAACACAACTAGCCTAGGAGGTATAAAGTGTCCTCCTTCATGAGCTCCGTTTTATTTCATTATTATTTACAGACGCTTCACAGTTCTCTCTGTCTCCCCTATTGCTTCGGCAACATTTTTCAACAGGCCCTATTGTCCCGTTGCCCTATTTCCCCCATGTCCGGCTTTCCAATATTCCTTTAAGAACGCCGTCTGGATCGCTTTCAGTTTCTCTCCTACGCTCCGTGTTCTCTGCAATGAGCATGTATTAGGCTTTCCATTCATCAACATCCATAATTTCAACTGGAACTCCAGTAACCCCGAATCATTTGCAATGCGATAACGTTGGTGACCTGAGATGATTGTATATGCTGTTGTGACCTTTAATGGATCACGTATGCCGTATGTATCAAAGGATGTATGTTCAACATACCCCGTTAAAGTTGGCGACACCCATTTTTTGAAACACGAATTTTTGTCCCCCTTTTTCTCAAAATATACTTGCAATTCCATTACGATCATGTTAATTTATTTATAAATACATATATTAACTCTTAAATAAGGAGGACAACCACTATTGCGCGCAAAAAGAGACTCACAGTAACAGACATCATAGGCAATGAAGTTGAACAATGGAAGCAAGGTGAAATTATCACGATTGAAGCTGGTACAGGTGTAGGCAAGTCATACTTCATTAAGAACACGCTGTATGAGAAGGCTAAACGCGAGGAAACCAAGATATTGTTCCTACTTAATCGAACACGACTCAGTGAACAGTTTCAACGTGAGATTGAACAGGATAATAAGGGTGATGTAATAAAGATTCTGTTGTATCAGAATGTCGAGGATGTTGTAAGGAAGCGAAATGTGGTAGTTAGCAAGGATTATCAGTACATAGTGTCAGATGAGTTCCATTACTTTCTCACCGAATCAAAGTTTAACAATAACACAGAAGATTCATTCAATCTGATTATCTCCGAATCAGAGAAGACCAGGATATTCATGTCCGCTACAGCAGATGGAGCAATAGAATATTTCCGTTTCAAACATATTGAGCATCGTAGTTACAACGTTCCTCATGATTACAGTCATATCAAAGAATTAATATTTTATAGAAATGACAAGGTGCTACAAAAGTTTCTACATACGATTCCTAAAAATGAAAAGGCCGTTTGTTTCAGCAAGAGTGCAAAAAAAGCCTTCAACTTACATACTATATTCAAGGGTTCACTTTTTGTCTGTTCTGCATCTGGGACATCTAGAGAAAAGAAGTATCTCGACAAAGAAAAAATCAGTCATATGCTTTTAAAAGAGAGATTTGAAGAAAAGTTCTTGTTCACGACTTCCACACTGGACAACGGTGTCAACCTAAGAGACGAACAAATCAAATATGTAATTGTCGATATTGAAGACATAGATATACTCATACAGTGCTTGGGTAGGAAAAGGATTGCTGATAATAGTGATAAGGTAACCGTAATAATCAAGAATATCTCAGACAAAATGATCAATAAAAAACTTGAAGACTGTGAACGCATAATTGATCCTGCAAAGTATCTGATGGATAATGGATCTTTAGAATATGTTAAGAAATACAGGAAATATAGTAGTCCAGTTATCTATGACACTGAGACCGTAGACAATGACAAGGTTGAAAAGGTAATCAACGAATTACGATATTTTAAGGAATGCTATGACAAGAAATTTTACGAAGATATACTACAGGAGGAACATGGATACATGACCTATTTGCAGACTAAGCTTCAACAAGATAGTTACACTGTGCTTGATGATACATATGAAAAGGCTACACTCTCAGATTACTTAGATAGTATTACTGGAAAGCAACTTTATAAAGAGGAACAAGAAGAATTAATTAAAAAGGTCAATATTCGAGATGGTAGAAATAGGTTACAACGTGGATGTCGAATTATCAACGAATACTTTATAGAAAACAACTTTCCATATAGTGTAAAAGACAAGATGAAGGATAACAAAAGAAAACTTGAAAACAATGAGCCTAATCCAAACTATACTAAGACGTATTGGTCACTTGCGAAATACAATTGATAATCACAAATAGTACAAAAATGAAAACGACTGAAATTCAAGAAAGTCAGTGTTTATATAGGTTTTTTGATAACTTTGCATATTTTTCATGGAATAAACCCTTATAATAAGGATTCAATTAGGTAAACAATAGCTCAAAAACTCCTGATACGACTACGTTTATGCCTAATGATTGATTATTTATTTTGGAATTAAATGTACCAAATTGAATCGGAAGGTGAATTGGCGTAGCCAAGAGGAACGCGATAGGTCGATGAATACCGTTAACGAAGCGATAGCGAAGTGGTTTTTATCGAGATGGTATCGTTCCTGATATTATTCATCACAACAATAATAGGTGGCGAGATCCATTCCGTTTCACTCCATGGCTGTCGCTCACCTTCATCCTCAACAAAAATCGTTGTGTCTGTCATTTTGGTTTACTTAATGATTTCTATATGAAAGGATAGTCCCTCTTCCATACAAGGTCGGGGGATTTGTTTTTGAATAAAAAGCTTGATTTGCTTATACAATCACTATCAACGGGAATACTATAGCTGATTACCAAAACCTATTCTGTTCGTTGTAAGGAGAAATATACTATGGAGGAAACTGAAATATTTGAGACTGGAAATGGAAAAAAGTATCAGGTTATAGGAAGAGACGTTGATGGTAAGATCAATAAGCTAAGAAGATACAATGAAAAAACGAAAATGTGGGTAACACTCTCGTTTGATAATGAAGCAGATATTGATAGTATAGATCAGAAGGTAGCTAAATTACTTGGCAATCGGGAACATTGTTTATTTAAGCGGCATTCGAAGCGGTAAATTAAATTTTATGAATAGTAATGGAAATTTCATCGTACTGTGGAAGTGGAAGTGCTAGTCCACTATTTTCCAATTAAACCACTTTTCTGGATTTAAAATATCCCCCCATATGTCACATGTATCGTCAATGCAACAACTTAGTGATCAATTGACAAGTGCTAGCGGATCATTTTCCAGAAATTATTACTTTCTGGGTGTAAATGTACCCCCTATGTATAATGTTATTATATGATCTAAACTCCAACTAAGCTCATTCAGGAAAAGAATCAATTCCAAAACAACAAAAAGCCTAGCAAGAATATCTAGGCTAATCATTACTTTTATAGTCTATCCATCTTAGCAAGCATCTTCTCTCTTGTTGGGTTAGTGTACAGCAACGTAGTATGTATGTTACTGTGCCCGGCTTGATTGGCTACCTCATGCACTGACATATCATTCTCTAATGCATGGGAACAGAAGAAGTGACGCAAATCGTGTGGCGTGATATCTTTGCCTATGATACCTGAATAATGCTTAAACAGTTTATTGATTACTGTTCTATCTAGTTTGCTTCCACGGTTACTGACAAACAAGTATTCTCCTTTGATACCCTTCTCTTCTCTTTCCTTGATCCAGCTTTGCAACGCTGTTCTTGCTTTGCTCCCTATATTCACATTCCGCTGTTTCTTCCCTTTACCCTCTGACACAATCAATTCCCTGGATGTTAGATTGAATTCATTCATCCCAATGTTTAAGCATTCACTAATACGTAGACCACAATAGGCCAGTAATGAAACGATAGCATAGTTACGCTTAGATTCACTCTCTAATACCAGTTGTCTGAATTTCTCTACATCAGCAAGCCCAACCGTAGCCAATGAAGCATATTGTTTCTGTAGCTTTAGCATATCCTTCTTGCTTATCACCTGTTCAGTTTGGACATTCGTTTCAATGAGATAATCATTAAACTTAATCAATGCACTTATCTTAGCGTTGATCGATGTTGGACTGTTCTTCTTAATCGTTTTCAAGTAGCTTATGTAATCTTTAACATTCTCTCTATGTACTTTCTTAAACTCGACTCCCTTACTTTCCTCAAACCATTTAATATATCCTCTAACATTTAGTATGTAGCTTTTAATTGTGTTGGTACTTAGTTCATCGGCTATTAGCTGCTGCTCAAACAATTGAATCATTAGCTCACTCCCTATCAGTTATGTTGCATTATGTAAAGGCGTATAACCACTAAATTATGTTGCATTACATACTCTTATTCTACCCTTATACATCACGAAATGCAACATAATTAATATTATGCTGCAAAATAAATTAATGTCTATTCCGGACTGCGACAATGATATATTTGAGGATTAATGGCTGCTAACTTCAATTTGAGGTTACAGTTCGGAAATCGAAGTTCGATTCCTTGTTGTCCACTTGTAGTAGTGTAACAATATGGTACTGGAACAACATCGTAATTTCCGAAGTCACTAACCGGTCATTTAGGATGGTTACTTTTAACTGTCTGGATATTCACGATAGTTCACCACTGTTTGGGACAGTGTGTTCTGTTTAAGAAACAATCCATCACGATCAATTGATTAAGGAAGAGAAAACATTTCAAATAGCTTTCCTAATACCAAGCGGTGCAATGTCATACCAATTTTTTCATATGACAGAATCAACAAATTATAATCACATGGATCGTGATTCCAATCGTGTACGATACAACAACTATCCATTTATGCAGTTAAATCAACGTTCTAGCTTCTTTGTCAGGTCAATTTATCCTATATCGTAAGCGCAATCGTAGAATGATCAACAACACCCTAAAAAGCTAGTCGTAGCAACGATTTTAACACATTAGAAAATTTTGTAAATTTTACGATTGAAATATTAAATAACGTAGGCAGGACAAGGAATTTCAGCGTTTTCAAAAAGTTCAATCGTATAGTAACAGGATTATCTAAAATGATGACTTATTTAAGCAATATTTTGATTTTTTCAAGATTAAAATTAAGGACTTCATAACTATACATCTGGGACTAAATCACAATACCATTTGAAAGTTATAAATAACTAGTATAATCTCCAAGCAAGTTGAATATATTAAATAACAATAGTATTCATAGGAGGATTAGTTTATATGGAAAAAGTCTTTTTCTTAGGGGATATTTACGATTACCAGGAGAATCCTGACGACTCTAAACTCTTGTCTATTGATAAAAACAAACGAGGAATCAAAATGACCATCAAATTCTCAGTTGATTCAGAAGATCATAAAAGATCGCACGAAGCACTGAAAAACTTCTTTGTAAGAGCCTCTCCGTAATGAGTACTTTTAAAAGCCTAAGCTCAAAGAATTGGTTGCAGATTAAATTGTCTGTTTGGTATTTCAGTTCAAACTCTCTTGATGTACCTCAAAACCAATGAAAAATGAGTTACAAAAAGGCATTCAGATTAAATTCGTCTGAGTGCCTTTTTGTAATGGATGTCTACTCTTCTTTATTGTGGCGAAGAATATAATCTCCTTGATCCAATTTCAATTTATTCATTGACGCTTGAGGACTAAACGTCGATTCGACTGAACTTCCATCTTCAAATTGAATTACACCATGGTGACCACCATAATGTGAACTTATTTTGTTCAAATTAATAATTGTTTTAATAGGTCTGTTTTTAGTATTTAACTCAGCCACTTGTAACAAAGTTCCATTTATTTCAGTCTCATTGAACTGGTATGGTGCTAACAGTCCTTTAAAAACTTCATAACTATTGTTTGTAATCACAAAACCTTTAGTAGTTTTAATTACTGCCAAGCCTTCATAGTTAAATATGTAATTAATCGCTCCAATTCCTGCAAGACTTCTATGTTTGTGGTCACCAATAATCTCTCCAATCTCAATAAATCTAGCCATACAGCTCTCTCTCCTTTTTTGTGTTTTTCATTGTTACTATTTCGACAATAATCTTTCCGAATCCTGCCGTCATAAATTCATTCTATACATATACTATTATTATATTCTTGCTTAAAAAGCAAGATATTAACCGCCTCACGTATAAGTTAGTCTATTCTCATGTAGTCTACTATATCGAAACAATTGTATAATACAGTAAGCAATCCATTTCACATAACAGAGGAGTAATATAATGAAGGACAAGTTGAAGGGTTTAGTCGTTGGTATTCTGATTGGATCAACAATCACAGGGGCAACAGCATTTGCAGCTACTACTACACCGATTAAGGCAGTAATTCAGAAGGTTAACTTATATGTAGATGGAAGTAAAGATTCCACAACTAATGCAATAACGTACAAGAACACTACATATGTGCCAGTTAGAAGTATTAGTACTGCGATTGGGAAAAAAGTTTCATTAAAAGAGGGCAATCTCTACATTGGAGAACAAGCAGTTGCAAAGGTTAGCTTAGAGAAAGCTATCACATTGCTTTACGAAAAGACAAAGGAAGAAGCTGATGAATATGACCTTAAGTTCATGAATGATAGTATTGTGAAGGGTAAGTTTTATCTATTTCGAGCGTTTCAGGAGACCCCAGACAATATAATTACATATGGTGATTTTCTTGTAGATATATATACAGGAGATGTCTATGCGTGGGATGAGTTCGATAACACTATGGTAGAACTTTAGGGTGGATTTCTCCACCCTTTTTTCTTCTTGTAAAACTTGTCTTTTACTAACAATATTAAAACGAAAAGGTTGATAAAATGAATTTCTCGATTCGAATATTACAGACAAATGCTAATTCTCAATTTGATCTACTAAAAATTTATTCCAAAGACATGGAAGAGTCAATAAAATCTCAGGCCACATTGTTTGCAAATCGAGTTACAGAACTTGCAGCAAAATATGAGGGCGAAGATCAAGCAATGGTGTGGGACGAAAACCGTGAACGCTATTTTCAGCTACATAGCACGTATCCAAATTTATTGCGATCCTCTATCCTCTCTTCCGCATTAACTGAATTGGAAATGGTAATTGGAAAAATACGCAACGAGCTGATAGAGAATACAGATTTGAATATAGTTTCGCTCCAAAACAAACAGCTCAAAGGAGCAGAACTTCAGAAAGCTATACAAAGCATACTTAATGCGATCTCTGTTAATCCTCGATTAAAATTAGAATTTTGGAGACAGCTACAGTTCATAATCGAGGTAAGAAATAGAGTCATCCATAGCGGTGGACAAATTCACCCAGTCGACTATAAAGACTTGTACATTACGATAATGGCCATTGAAGATATGAACGATAAACATATTGGACTAAGCTATTATCACGAAGTTGAGCTATTAGAAAATTTCCCCACCTTTGTGTTAGATGTTTGCAATAGTGTACTCAATCAAACTGTAGAAGAATTATTTAAATATCAAGATAAAAAAAGAGCGCCTGAGTAATTGGGCGCTCCTTTCTCGTTAAATTGTTCATCTCAATTAATATTTCTATTTAATATATTACTTTGTGTGATACTATACATGTTGAATCTCAAATTTGGAGGGAAATATGCGAAATAATATTAGATGTTTGGTTGGTTTGCTTTCGGTCTTTTTATTCTTTTGTATTCTAGCTACACCAACAAATGCAGCAAAAGGCAACACCCTTGCTAATTCTTATGCACCAGAGGAAACAGCAGTCTTTTTGGATGGAAACATTAAAGTATTAAAGCAGAAAACTTATCTGGCTGATGACGGCAACTTATATCTACCTGTAAAATTACTAAATGACCTAGATAACATCAAAGTGAACTATACTAATAGTATCAGCATAATCTCTACCAAAGGTAGTTTTACTCTCGACAAGTCAAATTCTCAGATATATCAAAATACAACTTACATATCTTTAAAAAGATTTTTGAGTATTACGGGCTATTCAGCTAAACACATTTCAGAAGGCTTTTCGGTTTTTATTTGGAGCAATAAAGACGGTCAAACTAAGTCTAATAAAATCATTAATAACTTTACAAAAGTTCCTGAAGGGGTTAAATACTATCTTGGATCAAAAGTGTTTATGTACGATACCAACAAAACAGGATGGGTTATTGAGCTTAAATACAGTGGATATTTGACCTATGTTACTATTCTCCTGAATGATGGAAAAACAATCGAAGAAACAATTTTTGAATCAGAGCCTGACTCCTTCTGTTTCTATTACCAGTATGAATTGATTAAGAGCGGATTCAAGGGAAAATACTACTGGGCAAATTACAATAAACTTCACTCTTCGAGTCCACTACATAATATCGAGAAAGTGTATTTTACTTCTTTAGATATTAAAGATGGAAACCTTGTAATTAGTGCTAATCGAGCAAATGGGAACAAGGTGACTCTAAAATTGCTTCTGCATGGATATCCATCAACAGACATATACGACTTTTTTTACTCTACAAATCCAAAAACGAGTTATCCAAACTGGTCTAAAAAAGCTTGGGACAATATTGCTAACAATAGAATCTCTATCGGCATGACGACAGAACAGGTTGTTATGTCATGGGGTAATCCAAGCGATATAAGCACTTACAACAGCTCAAGGGTTACAACTGAACTATGGTCATATGAGTATGACTATCTCTACTTTTATAATGGAATATTAGATTCTATTTCTACATTCTGAGTGGTCTATATGACCACTTTTTTCATTTGAAATATGTATTTGATTCATCTTCTTAAAGTATAGACTTGTAGCCGGTCTTTGCTCCTTACTGACTACACGTTCTTTTCCAGATCTCAATGAATCCTAGTCAAACTTTAAAAATATATAGTAATGTGCTCCATTTGGTTCTCTTTTGCATGGCTTTGCGCCAGCCTTTCGGAGTTTAGTGATAATGTTCTGTTGCTATTTGAACGCAACAAAAAACCCGCCATTTAAAGTGGTGGGTTTTAATATTGTCTCTATGTGAAATCTACATTTCATTAAGTGATCTTAATTCCTAACGAGTTTATTGGGGTATATCCAACTAGACTCATCCAGATGAAATTCATAAAGGATTTCTTCTTTCCCATCATAGATTATTTTACATATGTCTTTTTTCTCAGGTAAGCTATGAATATAATGTACTTTCTCATTACTCAGTGTACTGTATTCTACTTTCACTTCGATGATTTCAATAGTATCACCAACATATGCATTAATTGGAACAATAGGTATGAAAATCTCAATACCTTTTTCAAATACGCCGATGTCGACTTTAAAGTTTCCAAGGTTCCCTTCCGAAGTTTTAGTCTGTAAAAATACTCTACAATCCAGTATCACTTCAGGATTGCCATAATGCGATAACTTGAGGAAACTGGTGTTAAATGTATCGGATGCACCTGTGGTTTTATTTAAACTATCAACTAACTTTCTATAGCCTTCTGTCTCAATTATTCTGCTGTTTTCATGTGTTTTAACATTTTTCAGTCGCAAATTACTGTTAAAGTCATGAAGTACAATGTATGAACGGTTGTCTCTTTTAAGTCGATCCTCTTCTTTCTTCTTTTGATCTAATTCGTCTTCTTTGTCTTTTTTTCTCTGAGTATACTGTTGATAAAGAGCAATACAAACTGCTGAGATTAAACCGACATAGTTGGCAAAGAATCCTAACCAAGCGCTTTCATCTGCATTTACTCCTGGTGCTTGCCATGAAAACAACGCATAATTCAACACAATTGGCAATCCTACAATCAATAAAATTAAGTAAACAAACCGCTTCAAAAAATCACCATTTCCCTTTTAAATTTATGTGAAACTTGCATTTCATAGTAATGCACTCTAGTGTTTACTCTTTTTCATCTTCATCATCATCTTTTTCATAAGGGTAGTCATTAGGATTGTAGTTCAGACTGCATTGATCATTATTAAACGAAGATCCTTTAGCAGCATATCTTCCACATCCACAAACACAAAGCTCTGCCATATTTTTCACCTCCAAGTTGCCACTCAAATATCATTCTAGATCATGTTATAAAAATTTCATTGCCAGCTAAATTCCTTAATGAAACTTGGCCCACTCTATTGGTATCAATGTATCTTACCTTTGCCTTGTCTGTAAAACCGCATTTATTTTCTATGAAGTCAGTCACTGTACACTCTCTACCTGCCATGTGCTGTTGTTTGCTGTATAAGGGACCAACTATAACATACTTATGTCCTATTTTAATTTCAGTAATTCTAACACTCCACTGATTTTCTATATTGCGTTCCACATGTACTCTATATCCATCAGGCATGTCCTCAATAAACATAAGTCACCTCATAAACACTAAGAATATAAAAGATGCCTTTCATTAAATGAGTCTCTTTTCAATCATTATCCTTCCAACCTCAAACAATACAGCAAACTCAACTTCATTAACCTTCTCAATTTTTGAATTATCATCTTTTCTATAGTAGTAAACCCCGTCAGTATACACGTAATTGTAAATAGGGCTCATATCATAAACATAATTAGGTTCCAGCGTTCCGATACCTTGGACGATCCCCGAGGTAATTGAATGATTTCCGCCAATGATAAATACAATCCTCATTGGCAACCAAAGTTCCACATTATGATTTAAAACATCCATTTTCCAATTTCCCCAATGTCTATCCTCACCTATACTCACAAGAGAGCCAATCAATCTTTCATAATTCCACGGCCAAGGTAAAACTAAATCATCTTTAAGACTGATAGAATACGATTCATTTGGAAGTTTTTTAAGATAACTAGAAATGTAGCTTCTATTCTCAATCGGTTCCTTAAAAAAAGCTTCATCAGAGGTGATATCTGGGAGTCTAGAATGTGAGGGATCATATAGTTTATTAGTGAGATACTTTGCCTGGATTCGTAGTCCTATCATTTTTATTAAATCATAGATAGGATGTCTTAATGGCGATTGTTCCAGCTCCTCATTTTGAGAGATGGTATCTTTTACTGCTGCTATCATGTTGTCAAACAATTTTTTCTTATCATCGTCACTTTCATTAATGGACTGGTTGTAGACACTTAACTTGCTTTTATTTGAATTAAAAAATATTTTTTTCACTTTTTTTATCAAGATCATTTCACACTCCACGTGCAATTATAATAAAATAAAATAGCCATCTGATTAAGACTCTTGCATTCCTAGAATGTTTTCCACTCGTCCTTGTATTCGTCCATTGTCACTTGCACTGTGGAACTTTCTCGCCGAACTACTAATCTCTGTCTTTCCTCCACATTTACTAATAATGAGAGTAAAACAATTGCTTCTCGAGAATATCTCATTAGTTCTAATGTTGCAGATTGAAAATTTATGAGATCAACTGAATGCGCAAGAGTATCCATGGAATTTTCGTTTTGATGAAGTAATGAGTCATGAATTTTAAGGTAACGATGTTCCAATGCATTTCTTAAATCAGATAAAGCTTCAATAGAAGGATCTAAATACTTGTGTTTTATCTGTTTCTTGGCAATATCTTTGCATAACCAATATAAACCGACACCAGGATGATTGTACGTCTCATTATCTGTAATATGTTTCTTTAGATCCAGCTTGTAATCATACCCATTCTTGCCGTATTTCTTATTGTGCCAAATTGATTTATAAGAAACATCCTGTTCTTTTATACCTAAATCGAAGTACTCATTTAGAAAATATGCTATTCTATCAAAAATTGAATAAAGACTTCTAAACCCAAATTTTATTTTTTCAATCCCAATACCATATATAGGATAATCCAAAGTGTTATACATAAAAACTTCTTTGTCTGAGAAATGCGGAGTGTTGTTGTTAATTCCATCATAAATAACAAATCTTGCTGATACATATTCTTGCTTTAACTGATTAAATAAACCATGATATTTAGGGCCAATCCTTATATCAGTTACAATGTCGGGAAGGTGTAGAACGTCGCATGCAACCATCGAAACGTTAAAATAATCATTCAGTGTATTCAAGAATAAGCTGTTGTGCAAACACCAAGATCTATAGTCTTTTTCTTTCTCAGAAGACCCAAGAGAAAATTCATCAAAAATATTCTCATTAACGTAGTCCTTAACACGTTCAACTTCAGCATTAAACACAATACGTGCATATTCATCTACGTCAGGACTTGTAAGAGCTTGTTTCAGCAATCGACTTCCTTCGTTAAGTAGAACCTGACTATGTCCCTC
This sequence comes from Paenibacillus sp. FSL H3-0457, assembly GCF_037981725.1. Taxonomy (NCBI): domain Bacteria; kingdom Bacillati; phylum Bacillota; class Bacilli; order Caryophanales; family Paenibacillaceae; genus Paenibacillus; species Paenibacillus sp. FSL H3-0457. The sequence goes on from NZ_CP150283.1 coordinate 5,505,473, forward strand.
ATCGTAGTCAATGCGAGCGTAATCTATAAGTTTAAGTCCCATACTTCCTAAAGCCATAGGAAATTCTTCATTTACTCCGTGCTTTAGCTGATTGATTGATCTGGTTAGTCTTCCGATACTTTGTAGTTCATTTGCATAATTTGTAGTTGACCTTAACAAATAGCCAGTGTAATACGCCTCATCCTCCCTTGTAGCTGAAGCCCTTTGCACTGGTTCACTTTTATACTTGCTAAAGTACTCCAGTGACTTACGATATAAATACAAACTTAATTCAAAATTTTCTTCATTATTGTTTTCATCTGAGTGTTCTAGTTGTCCACTATAGAGCAGACCATTTCTATTTCCTTGAGATGTCGCACCATGATAAGCAAATATAGCTCTTTCAAGATCGTTATAATCTGACGAATCTATAAACTCAAGACACTCTCCCACTATCGTTTCTAAAGAATGAATATCTTTTTCATCGAATGCTTGATCTGCTCTGAGAGCAACACTAAGTACGTTAGGATGCATTGCTTAAATTCTCCCCTTAACCACAAAATAAACAACCATTCATTACACTAAAGGCTTATCCACTCTTTAATTTCTTTTGCAAATTTATACGCTTTAACGTGCAGCTTGTTGTCATTTAAATACTCTTCACCCTTTTCCGTTAACTTGGAGTTATAATAGTATATCGTATCGTCAGCATAAAAAGGTTTGGTTAAGTATCTCTCTCTGACCAAAAAGTTAACTTGCTCCTCAAATTGCTCCCAACTGAATCCTAGGTCAAGTTGCTCAAAATTACTCTTGTCAACATTATTGAAAAGAGTGTCTTTCTCAGTTTCTTTGAGAATCACGTATCTAATCTTTTCTTTGTTCATGTTTCTTCAACTCCTTATAAAATAATTATCTCACATTTCGCTATAAAAACCGTTTGCTATTCATCTAGTAAATTCATCGGAGAGTCCAAAGGCCAATTTTATGCGAAATTTGATGCTCTGCTTCCTAAAATAACAGACTCTACATTCAGAACTGCTCGCTTCAGAAATGTTGGCTGGAATATTTACCATACCTACCGTCTTAGCAATACATGTCCTATGTTGACCATCAGTAAATGCATAGTGTCCGCATGAGTTAGGGTGAATGATTACAGGCTTTAGTATTCCCCTGCTATGAAAACTTCTTAAGAGAAGACGACAATAATGAACTGACTGCTCCTCTCTATCCTCGTATGTTTCTTCTTCATTAATTGGCTTCTCTTTTAAAGCAAACTTCTTAAACTCATCATCAGTGAGCATCAAAGAGCATTTTCCAGTAAGTTTTCTAAAGCAATCGTATTTAGAGAGCATGTATGAAAATTGGTGTTTAGTTGGATCGAACATTTTTGCGCCACCCATTATAAATTTTTAAAACTTGAACTCAGCTTTAACTTCTTGTTTATAATAGTCAACAAATAGATCAGCAAAGTCCTTAATGTGCTCTTCCTGACCATAAAAATCAGAAAAATACTGATACATTCTTACCACAATCTGTTTTTGTTCATTCGGATCGTATTCCCAAACACTCATATCGCTAAGGGCCTCATGAATTTCATTCATAATTATTTCCTTTTCTTCAGGTGATGCTCCACTAATATATTCAAGCCAAATACTCAACGTGTTGCATAACGCTTTACCTAAAGAACGTTCTCGCTCTGATAAAAATTCATTTAAATCATCCAGTATTATTCTGACTAAAAAAGAAATCGATTCATTGCCTAGTTTCAAATGAACACCCCCTCCTTATGAAATAAACCTTCCATCAACTCACTTCTAAATGTAAAGTAATCCAACTACCATCAATCGTATAGCCAAAATGCCTATATATTGCAATAAGATCATTTCTTGATATTCCATTAGGAAATAATTCGCCTTCAATTATGTGCATCTTTACAGATCTTAACTCCATTTCGAAGGCGATTTCCTCAATTTGCGGCAACACTTCGAGAAAAAAGTCATGCAATAGTCTTCCATGTCTAACACCTTGGTTTTGCACTTTAAAATCCGTAATATAAATTTTTCCATCATAATAATAATTGAATATTAAATATCCAACATCATGAAATTGTTCATTCTGAATCGTTAGCCTAAAAGGACGCACCATTCCTTGTCTTAGCTCAGAGATATCACATGATAGTTTGACCGCTTCTTTATTTCTATCAAGAGCACTTTTTCGAATGTGATAATACATAAGTTCAACTCCTATTTTTTCAATTCATACGAAATTTAACTTTGAAAAAAAGTATTATTTCACAAAGATAATCTCGAAATTTTATCGGTACATAATACGCTGGTCCCTATCAACACACTTACTTCACTACCACAATTATACAACAACAAGTGTCATTCTACCTATGTTTTCTGAATCAATTGAGCTAAAGTGACCAATTTAACTACTACTCGGTCAACAATAAAAAAGCACCCCGAAGGATGCCTTAGAACTTTACTCTGGATGCTTAAATTTAATTGTGCGAGGGAATTTCTTTTTAAAAGAGAAAAACTTCGCAAATCCAATAAATGATGCAATAAACGCACCAATAAATACTGAAATAAATACGTTCAAATATGACATATCTGTACTAGTTTCTTTAAAAACATAGAAAACATAGACAAAGAGTACTGCAATTAAGATAGAAATTAATAAGGGAGCACTTAAACTTAAAAGCAAAAGAAGCCAAGGCTTTTTGATTTTCTTTATATATTCTATTTGACCTCTATTCTTGATTCCATTAACAAGTCCTTTGACTGTCCCTTTAATTATCGGTTCAGATTTACTTTCTGTATGTAGAATATCTAATACAACCCCATCTTTTTTATCCCAGAAATCAAAGCTAATCTCCACTTCATTGCCATCTACATCAAAGGCTTCAGCCTTGTTTATTTCTCTAGAGCAGCCTACCAAACTAACATTAAAAATTTTAGTTTGAGAATCCAGCACCACTCTTAATGGGTCATCCTTTGTTATATCAGTCCTGTTGATAGTGTTTTTCCCATCGTTCCATACTATCACTTGAGACCTATACAAACTTTCAATTTTTTCTCCCGAAAGTGTCACTTCAAAGTCCTGTGGTAGATTTAAGCCAAGATTACCAATAATTTTTAAATTGCTGGTTTGGTAGCCTATTCTAGCTTTGTTCCGGGTAAAGTATGATACAAGTATAGTAAGTATTGTACCAAGTACGGCTCCAATTACAGTTAGTAGCATCATTTTTCTCCTCTCATTATAGAAATAATTTTACAACGAGATTCTACAAATTAATAGACGCTTCGAAATCTTATCATAGATAACAAAATGGGACTCATCCACATGGACAGTTCAATAGATTTTGATTATTTATGTTTGTTATAGAGCTCCTCAAATCTATTCATAGAACTTTTAAAATCTGTGTATAAAAAGTCAGCCCGTATTTTAAAATCATTGCTTCTTAACATTTGTTTTATCACATTGCTACGACTATGGTCTCCGTTTAACTCAACTGGTTCAGATATGTTTTCTATTATTGCAATAATACACAAATACAAGCTTTCAGTGGCACTATCCAAATATCCGATTTCTATTGAATAACTGGAGCTTTGCCATTCTCTAATGTTAGCTTCGATCTCATTTTGTAATTTTTCGACCTGAGGCAGTAAAATTTCTGCCTCAGTGATTGTAAGAAACTCTATCTCTTCACCTATACTCCCTCTCCAGCTAGACAACTTTTCATAAATAGGAGTAAACACTTCAAGAAATTTATCGTGTTCGATCTCCTCCTGCTGTTTTGCTAAATTTTCTTCAGCCATCTTCTTTAGGCTTACTGCATCAGCATTGTTTGGTTGCTCTATTAACGCTACATTAAGACTTTCCAAAGCCTTAGCATAGTCGGAAGACTTCATAGCATTTCTTGCTTGCTCCATTGATTGTTCATACTCATCAAACAACGTGCAGGACGTACAAAGCAAGAAAAGCAGTAAATATACTGAAACACTTTTAAGCATAGTATAAACTCCTTCTATTTGTACCCCATCTTGTTTAGCAGCCTTTCAACCTCTTCTAATAGTGGTCTAGCAGCATCAATAATATACTTTACAGAATCATTTATTGTAATTTCAATTTCATCATCAACATGTTTAGAAAGCTTATTATATTTGATAAGGTCATAATCTCCCCACCATCTCTTGCTCATGTCAAAGATAACTTTACGCTTGGGAGTTGTCATAGCTGGAATTGATTCAATTGCAGTATTTAGAGATTCATAGCCACGCATGTACTCCCATAACCTTTCCAGTAAGTCTTTGTGATCTTCTACATTTAAGAGTGAACTGTTATTTACTATTTGTCCCGTTAATGTGTTTCTCAAGTAATACTTCCCTTTAGCATCATAATGTTTAAGTACCGTATCTAATTCGTGTCTAAGCATATGTAATAACTTAAGACGCTGATTCTTTTCAGCCCTCTTCTCTTTTCTGTCTGCTCTCCAATTAGCAAGCCACCAACCTATAAGTACAGCAATTAAAGGCATTATAACGCTTCCTATTACACCACTTTTCCACATAGCCTTTATCCAATCTATCGTCCCTTCCAATACCTTACCACTCCTTATTTAGGATAGAAATATTATACCACTAACAAAAGTGTAAAAAGATAATGATATATTCTTATCAACATTGTTATTTGATTTTACTAGGCAACTTAGTAATTCGATTAAATCTTTCAAGTATATCTTGGATTGATATTTAACGCGTTAGATTCACATTCACTGTATTACACAATCTCATGCATAAGTGTTTCCAATTAAGGGAATAGTAACTTCACCTGTATCATACTTCTATAGAAATTCATTATCCTGAATATACAAGGAGTTAACTATGGAGATTTTTTCTGCAAGACTAAAATGCCTTAGAGAAAGAAATGCATTATGCACTTACCAAATTGCTGATAAACTGAGTCTCTCAACTTTAAGCTACGAAGATCTTGAAAATGGACAACGCAAACCAGATGTAGACATGCTTGCTAAACTTCCAGACATACTGGGAGAAAGTGTAGATTTTCTAATAGGTGTAACAGACTATGATAAATTATGCGCTCACTTTAAGCTTCAATATATGCGTAGTGTAGTGGGTTACGTTGTCAGTGAGCAACGAATGAAAGAACTTGAAGAGATACTTTCTGAAAGCCATAGTAAATCAACACAATATCAATTAGAAACAAATACTAATATCACTAAAGAATATGTAAGTGACATGCTAAAATTTAAAGCTGAACAAAGAGAACTAAGAGACACTTTATATACCCGCTTGAGAGAAATCCCTTTTGTCTCCATTAAGACCTTTCGTAACATTGATAACGAAGTTGCTGAAACAATCAGTAGAATTTCTTCAAACTTCAGTGAATATTATCCCCCACTATTAAGTATCGACTGGAGACTTTCCTCCTTCAAAAACACTTACCCGCCTAGACCAGATTAATTGAATTCGGCTACAATAACAAAAAAAGACAGCACCTAATTGTGCCATCCTCATAAATCATATTCAATTTTCATCATCATTCGTTTCTGTTGCCTAATCAATGTTAACTCTTCACGTATTTCCATCCTACGTTCAATTGTTATGTCTAGTCTCGATCCTTCAGCAACCAGATGGCTATACCTTGTCTCAATTGTTATAGGCTTACGTTGTTTCTTTGGCTTAATACAATTGGCTCTGCTTATACTACTAGGGGACTGATACGGAATTTCCGTATGATTCAGGCTCATTATCGTTTCAAATAATGAATCTCCATTATACATCGAATCTCATTCTCCTCTATCAATACTTGTTTTCATTTGGTAGTGGTCTAAGCACCTCACGAAATAAATCTGCAAAAAATGATTCCAGCCAACTCAACTCTTCACTAAACGGTGGTAGCAATTTAGCATCAAGTAAGTCAATCATTGTTTGATATCGAATATCGCTTTCTTTTGCCCTTTCCATCATCCCTATAACAATGGCAACATCCAATCCATAACTGGTAAAGTATTTATCAATGGCTTCACGAGTACGTTGATAATGATCATAATTCCATGCCGATTTTTCATCAGGTGGTAAATTGTAGTAATCCGGTTTGTACAACTCCTTCATGTGTGTCCTCCCTTAGTCAAAGTGAAATCGGAATTTCATCAAGTTATTTTCGGGAGTTGTTAAACGAATTATGAAAATCTCGTTACAGTACACTGTTACAATGTTCGATTTATCTTATTCTCCGGTCAGGGAGCTAACCTTCTACCTGTCATACAGTGCGAATAAATTAATTAAGGTACAATCGTTCCAGCACATCATTGAGATGTATGTTATTCTCTATTCGTTTTATTCTCATCACATCTTTGATATCGATTCTCCATTGTTTAACCCGTTCAAGATGAGCATTAGACACACTATGTTTGAAATACTGCACCAAAGCCTGTAACGGATTAAGCATGTACATATCCAAAAATGATTCGTCTGACATTGGATTGATGTAAAGTTGTTCTTCCCTCATCTCGTCAAGTAAAGCATGTATATTTGAACCAGCTGGTTTGTGAGGGACACGCATCATGAATTCGTAACGTAACTCATCTGAAGTAAGCACAGCTTTCATGTTAGCAATCAATCCATGAGCTTTAGGGTTAATTTCCAATTTAGTAATGATTGATTCAAACTTTAAAGGAACATTTTGAACGAATAGATTAAATGTGATTGTCATTATGTATTAGTCTCCTTTGGGGTTTGTTTTGTTGACTAAACGTTTGCAACACATTTCAATTCAATTTAGTTGCCGTTACGTGTACGAATGAATAATTGTCCGTTAATCAATTTAGCGTGCTTGTACATGGTATCGCTCTTTTGTGAATGAGTTTACTTTCCAGATAAGTTGTTACATAAAATTTTATCTTACTAAGATACTATCTTATACAATGTAAGTTACAGTATATTGTTGCTGATTTAATTCACTTTCCCAAATCTAAAAGCAGGTTACACTAAGCTGTTAATGATGAAATGTTGTGGATGGTGTACAATGTGTATGCAGGTGTTAACGTTTAATCTAGATTCGCTTATGCGAATCAATAATACTCCTTCATATTATTCGCTTAAGAGAATCATGTCAACTATTTTCTAGGGGGAATTTCTAGTTGCACGTTCTTAAAATTAAACTTAAAGATGTATTAAAACAGCGAAACATTACCCAAAGGCAATTGGAGAGCTTGTCTGGAGTTAATCAAGCTAGAGTATCGCAACTCTGTAAGCCGGGGAGACAAGAGATTAACTTAGGTATCCTTGAGAAAATAGCCGCTGCCCTAGATATCACAGACATATCTGAGCTGATTCAGTTTGAAGAAGTACCACACATAGAAAATGAACCTGACTCAAAATAAGTTGGGTCTTTTTTTGTTTTTCTATTTTGCTGAATTTTACCGTCACTTTTATCTAAAAGGATAAAAAAATGCGATATTGTATAAAGTGGATCGTCTTTTTTATTCCGTTCATAAAATAAAAAAAGCAATCCATTGGGACTACTTAATGATTTATAAGATATATCATAAATTCGTAATTCTAATTACGAGTTTATTTAAATATTCCTCAAGCTAGTCAATAAGATATGAGGCTATTTTGTAGAAGTTAGGAAGATCGTCTATCAACATATTACACTTCAAATCATATTCTAGAATATCAAAATAACAGGAGGATTAGATATAGTGAAAATAAATAATAAAAAAACTCTTCACAACAGGCCATCCAACAAAAAAATTGATTCAAAAAACAAATGTGGTTGCTCCAAAACCAAAAAGGGAAGTGGAAAGAAAACTGATTCAAAAAGAGTTAATATTGAAAGATCAGTAACTCTCTCAGATAAGGCTATTAAAAGTAAACTCAATAAACCATTAAAATGTAAAAAAGTAAAGACATTAGGTGGCAAGCGTACAACTACTATCTATGAAAAATCATCTGTTCCTGTTACAGGAGGAGGAGACGCCTTTGATATCGATTCGTTGGGTATTGTGTTGGGGCCTGATGTTAGTCTAGGACAAATACAAATCTCCGAAGACTTATTTACAGCTAGAGCAAGAATAAATGGTACAACGGGTTGCGGGATTATAAGAGAATACTCATGTCCAATAGGGACTACTAATAAAAGATTTTGTACACAAACAGGTATTCGTTTACAAAGATGTAAATGGACTAGAACTGGAGCTATTTCAATAAATGCAAATGTAACAATACCTTCTACCTTCTCTAATCTTTATAACAACAATTCTAATGTAAGGTCGTGTATTTCCGAAAAGATTGGAGTAATGAGAGATTATATTTTAAACAATATTGGGCCAATATCTCAGCTAGATGTCAATTTTTTAAATAACAATCTTCCTCGAATTCAAATAGAGGCTATTACAAATTACCAGTCTCAAGTTAATTCCTGTCTTTCAGCTTATATGAGCTCAGGAGATGCATATGCGTTATCTAATGGTATTCGAGTGAGAGCTAGAGTTCATTTCAGCTCACTGTCACCGTGGACTAGAGTGTAGCTATATCTGTATTTAATACCTCTGTCCAGAATAAGAGCCGTTCAGACTATTTGAATGGCTCTTTCTCATGCTTCAAAACATACATTTAAATGCTATTCTGACTCATTCATTTTAACCGTCAACATATGATACAATCAGATAAAAAAAGTAGGTGACTATATAATGTTTTCTATTTATGAATTGGCAGATGAAGAAAATCACCTTATCATGGAAGCATCTAATAACTATGGTCAATTCTTTAATTTAGCTAAAGATACAGTCGATTATTCATGGAAATTCGTAGGACCAATTCAAGACAATGCCTATGTTTTCAATGCTTTTCTTACACAGGCAAGCAAGTCGTTGTCATTGGCGCTCCTTTCAATTGTAAGACATCACTTAACACAAACTTATCAACTGCTAAGGAATGCTATTGAATCTATCTCTTTAGCTTGCTACTCATTACATAAACCTGAAGAGAACAATTATGTAAGATTTGATCCGGATAGCGAGAAGTTATTAGATAAACCTAAAGTTAAAGTCAAAGCTTACAAATGGTTAAATGAGAGTTACCCTAAACATTCAAAGCATCTTGAAAAAATCAAATCTGAATTTATCAATAAGATGTTTGCCCATTCTAATCTAATAGATGCAGTTACAAGTGTTAAGTATTCCGACAGTAATACCCATAATTCGGTTTTTGACGATATTAAACCTTTAACATTAAAAATGATGCTGGTGAGTTTATCTAATTTGACTATTATGATGGTCGAACTTGTTGGTGAGGTATTGAAAGATTATCCTTTGGCAAAATTGAAAGTCGGATTTGATGAACAGATTCAACACTTTAGAGCAATTAACATGAGTCAATTTAAAACTATCAATGCTGATCCTTCGTACCCCAGACACGGAAAATACTAATTCAACTGTACAACCAAGATCCACAAATTATGTGGGTCTTTTATACTTAAAATTCAACTTCCATATGTAATTTCTCCATGTAGCTTCCCTTCTGCTCTGGATGTTTCTTTCTCAAGAAAATCAAAAAGGTGTCACCAAGTGCCACCCCTCACAGTAAAATTACTCCAATTCATAAACAGATTCAAGGTTTTCCATGTTCAAGAAATCCTTTTTCAATCTAGCGTAAACATAACCTCCATCGCGTGTACGCCCTACATTATAACGTTCACAAATAGCATAATATTCCTCTTTACCAAGTTTACCACTTGCTTTATACAGTTCATGTGCCATATATAACATTCCACTGTTTCTGATATTTGTAGGCGTTAATGTTGGAACTTGATACAGCTCTGATATCTTCTTTATTCTTCTATTGATCAATGCGGAAGCTGCTGGTACGTTACCCTCCACACCTGTACGTGCATCAGCCGCGCCACGAACTATGTAGTCCGTTTTAGTAAGATAGTTTTTGTTGTTTCTCATGCCTTCAAAATCTAATCCATTATTCTTGAAATTGACCTCTTCATTGTTTGCAGTTCTCATAATGTTATATAGCTCGTTTGAGATGGGAATTATCCTTGACTCTTTGTTGCCCTCAGATGTTTCATTGAATAATTCAACTTCATAACTCAACGGATCGCTACTAACTTCTCTTACTCTCTCCATTTTAAGGGTCAAAAGTTCATTATATTGTCTACCGTATACACCTTCAAATATTCCCAATATAGTCAATTTATCTTGATGGTTAATACAATTTTTTACCCATTTCATAATATTGTCATGATGGAATAAACTCGGCTCACTTGTATCTAAAAATTGTTTGTAAAACTCATCAGAGCTAACCGCATCAAGTGGATTAATGTTGTCTACACGCAAATCCTGTTCAATTGCCCATCTTATATAATTTAGTATTATGATTCCTGTGGCAGTGATTGTAGTCATCTTTGTGGACTTCAACAAGAACAATACCTGTTTAATTTCGTTTAAGTTAAAATCGTATAGATCACGACCTAATTTACCTTCAATACTCGAAGCTCTCTTTAGCACACGTCCATATGAGATTTTTGCAGCTTCACTCTGATTTTTCAAGTATCGTTCTTTCACGGATGAATTGTAGAAGGATTCATCATAGATTTTATTCACACTGTACACCTCTAAATATGGAGTCGAAATACTTGATAAGATCCTCACGTATACGCTTGTTTCCGGTTAATGTCTTCTTTTCATTCAGTAGATTTAATAGTTTTTCATCTTCTAGATTAATGCTATCAATGTAATGAGATAATTTCTGTAACGGAATCTTTTTCTCATACATGTAATGAGCTAGAACGATATATCCTATAAACATTAGAGGGTGACTCATAATGTGACTTCCTCGTAGTTTTACATTGGTTGAAAACTCATCTGGATAGCTCCCTACTAAATAAGCAACGAATTCTAATAAGTAATCCGATACTTGAAGCACATCAAATTGCCTTTCCAATTTGAACACTTTATCTACAGCATAAGAAAGGATATCAAAAGTTGTAAGTTCTCCAACTAAATCACTTACTTTGTTAGATGATGCAATCTGTTTCCCGATTTCAGACTTACGTTGCAGATTTGCCACTACTTTATCAGACAATCTCTCTTGAGCTAATTCTTCTCTTCTTTCTTTCTTTAACACGTTAACTGTATTAATCTGACCAAAGTATCTTTGAGCTGTATCATGGTCATACGATCTTATTGATAGAATCAATTCCAAGTCCAAGTGTGGATTGACTTGTAGCGCAACCACACCACCTTGTAAGCGATGAAAACCATCAAGGATGGATATAACAGCGCCCTCGTTTATTGTCAGTGTGTTGGACTCCTCGTTGTACGTGACAGGGTCTACTTCACTTGAGAATACATTGAGAGTGATCATATCTTCAAAATAACTGTTGGAAGCCATTTTATCAGCAATCCTTTTAACACTGGCCTTGTTTACAATAGGAGTCCTAACTATACCTCCTGACTTGTTTGTCTTATAGTTGACTCCACGTTGTGTTTCATCGTCATAAATAATTAACTGGCTGTCGTACAAGTTGACTAAATTTTGAATTGAAATCTTTGTGATGTAGCTATCAAATTTAATCCTTGTACATTCTTCAAAATGAATAGGCAAAGTGACTCTTTCTTGAACTGATTGACTAAGAACATTCTCCGCTTCTTTAATTTCTCGCTTACCAAAATACCTATCTGGGTTGAATAGTTTATCCTCTGTTACTTCATATAAAGCTTTGGTTAGGCCATAAAGCATGGGAACATCTAAATTGGAAACAGACTCCACATTAGATATTATCGAATTAATCTCTTCAACTGGAACATTTAATTCGATTAGTTGAACCTGTAATTGGTGCTTTACTTTTTTAGTTTTAAGAACTAATTCAAGATGAGTCAAAAGGATTTGTTCAACTTCTATTCTATCGACCTTCATATGTATCTTCACTCCTTAAATACAGTATAGCACCCGCCAAAGTGATTTTAAACGTAAAGATACGTATGGAGTGTCACTAAATGCACCACTGAAGACTTCCGAAATTCGGAACCACAGTGTCACCCGGTGACACGATTTCAGATGGCGAGGATTAGCTGTGTTGGAGTTTCATGAGTCGGGTGACAACTGTCGGGAAACAAAAAACAGCCGTGTGAGGGCTGTTTAGGCTGTGTGACATTATGCGTTTTTATATCTTTGATTGGTACGATCTATTTTATAATCAGTCAGCACATATTTTGAGTAAATCCCCTGTCTCATGCACTCACCACAATATGATCCGACTTCAGTTTGACTTAAACGAATAGTTTTTTGACATCTGCTGCATCTGCACTTCAAAAGCCCGTTTCTCAGCTCATCATACTTCTTAACAAGAGCTAATGTCTTTCCATTAGTGTATCCTTCTTTAACTCGTTGCTTTTTACGATGATTGTTTGGTTTAAACCTCACTAAAAGAACCAACTCCTTACATTCTGATTCTTTATATTGTAACACGTTTCGACATAATAACCCGAGTTTTTACATCATACAACAAAATAAAAAAAGCCCTCTAAGGGGCTGTATTTGAGAAGTCAGGCTTAAAGTATCCAGCATCAACCATCCAACTTGTCCAAATTGATTCAGTCAGATCGGCTAGGCCATGCCATGTTATTAAAGTTAGTTCATTGAAACTTGGAATGTGCTTATAAAGCAAGATTGCAATTACTACTGCTCCAAGTACAAACATATATTTGATTGCATCCAATTTAATAGCGCGTATGTTTTCCATCTCCTCGATAATTATAGGGATATTATACCATGCATGCGAACTCACTTTCTACTTTACCGCATTATCCCTATCTTATGATAATTTCAAATCGCATCACATTCGAAATATGGTTACGCACCGTTTTCTCGCTGATGAATAACTGCCCTGCGATGTCACGCGTTGTTTTGTCTTGAACCAGTAATTCGAATACTTCGCGTTCACGGTGGGTCAACAAAAATTTGCTTTTATGATCGATACCCTTCAATGTTCACCCCTCCTTGCTCGGGTTGTGTTGGTGTAACAAGGTTAAGGGGATACAGTCAACTCATCTTATGTCAGGTCAAGGGCGTTGGTTCAGTTTTATAAGAAAAATGGGCAGTAATTTGCATACATCCCTCTAAAATAGTTGGTGCATAGTTCAAAAAATTATGTATTAATCAGTTATTGTTCTTCCATGCCCTTTCGGTATAACTCCAACGCTTAAAAAACTCTTTCTCATCAATTATTGAATGATAAACAGGTTCAAGAAAAGAAACAAGAGCATCCATCACATCCTGAAATGCAAGTTGTTCTTCAACCCCTAAACGACGCAGAAAAGCCTGCCACTGTTTTGTCCGACCTTCATTTTCAGCAAATTCTTCATGAAACAGAGGATGCTCTTTTTCAAAATATTGTGCCCCGTTGTTGGAAGGTTTCGGACACTGCCTCGTGAAGGATTCGACCATCAAAGTTGTTCGTTGTTAACAGCGTATAAATATCATAAAAATCCTTCATCCGACTATTCATCACAGATAATGTGATCATGGCTTCAAATTTTTCTGAAATGACGGATTCCCTCGAGTAGGCTTGAACTTGTGGTGCTGTCATATCCAGGAGAACAGGATATTCAATAAGCTGGGGCTTCGGGACCACCACATCACCAAATCCGATATCAAACTGCAAACTTTTTCTCATCCGCCCTAAAAGAGCAGTTACTTTAATTCTTACTCCCTCATAATCAGCATCTTCTTTAATTCTCTCCGTTGTCAGTTCATCCAACTGAAATGCAATACCATCCGTAGGAACCACTATTGAGCAAATGGAGACAAACGACTCTCTTAATAAATCCAGTTCATTAGCAATCTGTCTGGCGAGAAAATCAACGTCTTTGGTTGGACGTGCCTTGAATTGAGTTTGTGAGAACAAAAACAACCCGCCCTTTAAAATGAATTTATCCCTGTACTCAGAAATGGATAAACGATATAAGAAACGCTCCTGAAAATAAAGCAACAGCAAGGTATCAAATGCTTTTCCTGATTTTTTAGCTATATTTTTCAAACGTTCAGAAACAGAGGCGGGAATATTTTTAATTTCACTCATTAGATCAGCACCTCCAGATACTTTTGCAAAACCGTTCGAATTCGTAGCTTATCAGCATAGGAGACAAGCCTTGTTATATTCTTGTGGGGGGATTGAAGGTAATTCCTCAGCCCTTCCTTCATCAAATCAATTCCAATTTTCTCACGATACCTCACCATATCACAAATTGTTTTCTCACGATCATAAATTTTAACTGCCGAGCCATCAATATAGACTTCATCAATTCCAATTTTGTATTGAGCATCTGCCAAATAGATTACTTTAATAGGAGGATAGTCTGGAAGCTTTGGCTTTTTACCGCCACGATGAATAGCAATCTGATATTCCCATGGATTGTAAGTTGTCAGTTCATAGAAGGAGAGCGCAGAGAGAAGACATATAACTCCTTTGGGAACAAGTTTGGATACCTCAACCATTTCATGGGGCGGTTCATTAAATTGACCAGACTGTCGGTAAATCCCCTGTTTTACCCGTTCAATTTCACCAGCGGACTCCAGTTTTTTTATGTAGTAAGGGGATACGCCCGCTTCTATAAAATCTTTTGTTCGAGCAAAACCATGCTGTTCTTCAAATACTCGCATTGCAGCAACTACAATTTTCTCGTTCATACACTCACCACCATTCACATTTGCGCGTGCATTTCTTGCCTTATCTGGATCTGTTCAGAATTTTCTTTCCAAGTTCATTCTAATCCATAACTATTCCACACCCTAATTTCAATCCCCTTTATTATTCACTAAAAACTCTGCACTTAGACGTAAGAGCAGAACATAATTCTTTTAGGAGCGCAAGAATATTAGATGGTACTTCATTTCGTTAGTCTATTTAGTCTATATGGAAGACAAATATTCTGAATTTATTGAAGAAACATTCAAAGTGAATCCTGTTGAGATTATGTAAGACAAACATGCCCCTGCAGCAGATGTTACCATCTGCGCAAAGGCACACTTGTTCATGTCAAAAAACTACCGATTCATTCGATTCATGACACCACCGTTGTGATTACGGTTCATCAGGCCATCGTCAAGGATGCCATCACGGTTATTCGTATCTGTTCCGTTCGTTGGGAAAATGCGCTCCACCATCGATTGGAACGTATCGATCATGCCACTAACGGGCTTACCGTTACGAATATCTGTGGCATAGTTCTCAACATGCTCCACAAAGTCTGGATTGGCTGATACATATACATTCTCGATATTTGGTGCAAACTGTTTGATTTTGGCTGAAATCTTACCCTTAATCTCAGCTGATGTGTTATCGTCCGTGCTATCTACACGTTGTCCTTCACTTTTCATACCATAATGCCCATCGTCTGTCCCACGTGCTTTACCGCTGTTTGTCAGACCACGCATCATGCCAACGGCGCCTGTGCCCATGGTTCCATAGATGCTGCGGTCATTCCCCATATGGCTGCGATCCGTTGCCGAATTTGTGTTCAGTCCTGGAGCAATTCCGCTAGTGCTGTACGGAGACATTGTGCCCATACCACCATTCACACGCATACCACCCATATCGTGATTCATGTTGCCCCCACGCATGGTATCACTGGCATGATTACGCATCGTTCCATTCAGCATGCTCGTACGACCATTGGACTTGCTCTCCAACTTGCCTGCATGACCATCTGCCAAACGAACTGCGACATAAGCATTACGATCCGTTAACATGACACGGGCGGATTTTACTTCCTTCATCTCCGTGATACGTTTTGCCAGCTCTTCACTGGATTTCAGGTCAGTAACATTGTGCATGCGATAACTTTTCGCACGGATGCCATCCATGCCATTTGTTTCCACACCATAACGGTTAATGCCGTTGGCTTGCTGACGAACACTTTGCGTATGCATATTGTTGGTATCCCGATTCGTGCCACAACCTGTCAAACCGGCCATTACAAAGATTGCAGTAGATAATGATAACGTAATAGCTGTTGCCTTTTTGACTGCTGGCATGTACTCATCCTCCAATGTTTGTTGGTTTTGGTCACAAAGATAGGATGCGCTTCTGTACGTGCCGATATGCTGAAAGGATATGGTACCTTACCCTGTAGATTCAGGTATTCTGGTTTTGGTCTTTGTTTATTGATCTTTGGGTTTTGATCTCTGGACAGTGAGGGCTTCAAGGGCTTCACCAATAAAAAAAAAACAGTGCTGCTTGTTCGCAGCACTGCCTCGAAATCATATTTGAATCTCAACGCAACAATATCACTTATCTTCCGCCCCGCTCATTTCCCGTCTGTCGATGAAGAAGTCGTTTCGTCATTTGCAGAACTCGATGATTCTTCCGACGAAGTTGTGGATGCTTTAATTGTATCCGGGAATTTCTCGGCTTCAGTCAGGCTAATTGCATCCATGCCATATGCCCATTGACCATCCGGCGTAATGACCCAGATCTGATCAGGTTCGGATGGCACCGTAAGTCCCCGATACACATCTCGAACTTGTTGTCCATTAACCATCTGTTCAATAGACAGGGTGAATCGTGGAACCGAATTCTTTAGCTCGGAAGCTTTGCGCACATCATCTGCTGTCGAAAGGTTTTTGATTTTGCCGATAAGAGATACGGCATCTGTGGCTTCAATCGTTTTTCCATTCAGTGTCCAGGTCTGCTCTTCCGCATCGTTCTCCGATGTCGATGTTAACATCCAGGTAGCTGCTTCACCTTCCCACTCCAGAGACCCAACATTTGTCTCATCCATGTTAAAAGGTGTAGTGTCTAATAAGTCACGACGAGACAAAGCTATGCTGGTAATCGCCTCTGTCTGCACGGCAACCACAGGGCCAGAATCAACACGCACATAACGTGCATCATCTGCTGGAAGCTGGCCGCCAATAGCCAGTTTGATCTCCCGATTATCTTTGAGTTTGATATCCATACGTGTAGCATCTGTTCCTAATCCGTACTTATCCAGATCCGTTGGCGCTTCTTCCACCACCAGTTCCTGATTTGCACCACTCAGAGCATCCAGCCAGCTGCTAACACTGTAACCGTTCAGAGGATAGGCTTTTGGCTCAAGCATCTGCCATACGCCATTTTCAAGCGACAAAGTCGAAGATGCTGTTGTACCGGATGTCTCCTCCGTTGTGTCATGTATTGTAATGGATTGGATATCCCCGGATTGAATACCAAGCAACTTGGCTTGAACCGCTTCTTCTTCCCGAAAATAATTTTGACTGGCCGCGTACATCCAGCCCACAATTAGTACGATGACCACCAGAATCGTTGGAACCCATTTTCTCATACTCGTCTGCGCCTCCACCATAAGAGTACACCAATGATAACAAAGATGAGTGGGAATGCTACAATAGCCACGAAGAAAATCGTTCTGGCTTGTTCGCCATTCAGGTATGCCATCTCATACCCAGCTTGTACCCTTGGACGAATCGTCAATCCATTTTCTTTCTCACTCAAATAGTTTACCGTATTCAAAATAAAGTCCCGATTGCCACCATTCGCAATTTCCGAATCCTGCATGAAAATGGACGAACCCAGAATAACTGCCTTCGGTTTACCATCCGTCGTATCGGCTGCATATCCTAATTCAACGGGTCCCTGAATGTCCTCTTCGGCATCATTGGTTGTTTCATTCTGCAATAAGCCGCCGATATTCGTCTCCCCATAACTGTCATTCGAAGAATGCATTAACGGTGAAAGCGTATATTTATCCTGTTCTTTGCTGGTCAGCGCAATCGACAACGACAACATCGGATACAATTGGCTTGCAGCAAGTTTGTCCGTAATTGCATGTGTACCATACTCCGGTACCACCCAGAGTGGCCCCATCGTACTGGCTTGCTGGTTATCCACCATGACCGCATGCTCATCAACGACGCCATAGTCAGCCATGAGGGCATCGATGTTTTTCCAACTGGATTTCATATCTTCTACAAATCCGAGGGATAATAACAGCTTGCCTCCATTACTCAGATATGTACGAATGGCTTTCATTTCGGTATCACTGAGATCGCGTTGTGGGCCAATAATGGCGAGTACATCTGCATCTTCCGGAACCTTTCCGGCTTGATTCAGCTGCAACTCTTCCGTCTGCACATTATTTTGTTCCAAGGAGGATTGCAGCGTAGTCATCTGAGCGAGACTCAGCTCTTCATGCCCAGTCAAAAAGACCATTTTGTGCATCTCCGTGGATGACATATTCATGAGCGCCTGCGTAAGTTTTTCCTCACCTGTGAACTGATATGATCCGTCACTGCCGTCACCTGTCGCGGTAAACAAACTGGCGATATCAATCACTTTGTGTTGATCTCCCTGCTCCAGCACAATGGAGCTGCCTGTTATGCCATATTTGGATGCAAGCGCAGGTTCCTGCGTCAGATTATATTGTTTTATTTTCAGCTTGCTGTTACGTTTCGTGTATTCCTCGACCATATCCGTCACCTCACGGTTCAGGACGGTGTTGTTGGCATTTTCGACCGTTAACACCAGAATGTTGACGTCATCCTTCACATTTTTGATCGCAGTAAGAGACTGGTCAGATAACGTGTATTGTTTGTTCGAGGTCAGATCCAGCTGGAAGCCGCCAAGTGAATTCAGGAACAGTGTTAGCAAAATAAAGATGCCAATCACCGCTACGGACAGCACGGTACTGTTGGTATGACTTAACCATTTTTTCATCTTCTCACCTCCACCGCTTCCGTTCCACAATTTGAATGCTTAACAGCAGAAACACACCCGAAAGGGTGACATAATACAAGATATCCGGCCCACTAAGCACACCTTTCATGAAGCTGTCGAACCGGTTGGTCAGAGCAAACGGGTCCAGCCACTGTTGCAAAGCAGAACCTGTATTTCCTGCGAATGAATCAAGGATCCACAAAACGAGCAAAATAATAAAACCCGCCACCGCAGACACCATCTGATGCTGGGATAATGTAGAAGCGAACAGTCCAATCGCCATCATACTTCCGCCCAGGAAAAATAACCCCAGCGCAGACATCCATACGGTCGTCATATCCAATGTCCCATAGAACGACATGATGAATGGGTACACCAGACTGCACAGAATAAGCACGACCAGAATGGCCAGAGAAGCAAGATATTTTCCAAAAATAATTTCTGTTACACGTGCCGGAGAAGTCAGTAACAATTCATCCGTTCCTTGTCTAAATTCCTCTGCAACCAGTCGCATCGTTAACAATGGCACGACAAACAGCAGCATGGACAACGTATCGCCCAACACGAGACGATAATCGACAATACTCGGCTGGTAATATACAAAGCTTGAATAAAACAGCAAACTAGTCATCAGTACATACACGGCAAAAGCAAAATAGGACGTTGGTGACAGAAAATAAGCTTGCAGCTCTTTATTACATACCGCCATCATTCGTCTCATTTGGAGTCCTCCCCTTTGTGAGCTTGGGGCGAAGTATCGGCTGATGTTCCCGATATACTCGACGAGTCGATGTCCGAAGTTACGTCCTGATCCATCTCTGCCCCAGCAACCTTATCCACATCTGCCGAATTTGCGTCTGTATCTGTTGCCTCAGTTGTGGTCAGCTTCAGGAAGATTTGCTCCAGACTCAGGTTCTCCTTCTTCATCTCCAGTATCGGTAATCCTGCACCTGACAAAAGGTAGAACAGCTCCTCCCGGAAATCTTCCGAGTTTTCTCCAGTAAGCAGCATTTTAACCGTATTCGCCGAATCTGAATGAAGTGAAGTATCTTTGGCGGTATTCGCATCCGACGCTTGAATGACTTCACTCCGCACCTTCTCCCAT
This sequence comes from Paenibacillus sp. FSL H3-0457, assembly GCF_037981725.1. Classification (NCBI taxonomy): domain Bacteria; kingdom Bacillati; phylum Bacillota; class Bacilli; order Caryophanales; family Paenibacillaceae; genus Paenibacillus; species Paenibacillus sp. FSL H3-0457. Next base: position 5,525,313 of record NZ_CP150283.1, read on the forward strand.
GGTGTCAGCACATTATGTAATTGCTCCGCAGTGGCCTTCACTTCAATCGACACTTTGAACTGATCCCCCATTGCTGATCCGAAATGCTGAGGTGAACCATCCAGCACGAGCTGTCCCTGATTGATTATCAACATTCGATTACAGAGCGTGCTCACTTCAGGCAAAATATGCGTACTGAGCAGCACCGTATGGTTCTCCCCCAGTTCTCGAATCAGATCTCTGATCTCAATAATCTGATTTGGATCAAGGCCCGATGTTGGCTCATCCAGAACCAGCAGATCCGGCTTGTGAATAATGGCTCCTGCTAGCCCGAGGCGTTGTTTGTATCCTTTGGATAACCCACGTACCATTTGCCTTTCCCGACCCTGAAGTCCAAGTCTGCTAACCATCTCACTGACCCGTAGCTTAACCTCACGTGCCGGGACATCTCGCAAATTGGCTACGAATTTAAGATAGGACTGCACGGTCATATCCGGATAGAGTGGCGGCGTTTCAGGCAGATACCCAATTTTGGAACGAACACGCTGACCCTGCTCATGCACTGATACCCCATCCACCATAATGGTACCCGCGGTTGGATGCACATAACCCGTAACCATACGCATCGTTGTTGTTTTCCCGGCTCCATTGGGTCCGAGAAAGCCAACAATCTCACCACGTTCCATGGTGAAATCCAGTTGATGTACGCCGCGTTGTCCTTCGTAAACTTTGCTGACCTGTTTCACTTCGAGCACATCATTCATCCTTTCCCGTTAAAATACCCGTGCACCATCGTTTAGGTTAGATGATAGACACGGGAAGTTCCTTGTATCTTACGTGAGCTATCCTAGCCTCAGCTTAATGACACTTAAAAGACAGCTTAAAAATATTTGTCCAAAATGTGAACATTCTGACCAACACCCACACCCTGCGCTTAAAGCCAACGTAACATAGAGTACAGGAGAATGTGCTCCTGACCAAAAGTCAGAGGGTGAATCGTGTGAAAGTATTATTCACGTTTTATGTTCCGAGCGGTGGCGTGGATACGTTAAATCGACTGCGCACCGCTGTTCTGAAACGCCATGGCATTGAAGCGCACCTATTGTATCTCAGCACAGGCTCGGGATTGCAGAACAACAGTGATACACCCATTTTCACCGCGTCCAGTGACGAGGATATCCATCATATCATCCATACTCATCATTATGATGCCATCATTGCCACTTCAGACATCGCTATGCCCGGCCGTTTGAGAGGACTTGGTTATACCGGACGAATTATTTTTGAAGCGCAGGGACTCGGAGCACGCGATCAAGCTCTGGAAACGATACAGATGGGTGTCCCATACCTCCAAGCTCATTGTGATGCTGCCGTTATACCTCCCACAGACCACCTGCTGGATATGTTCATTCATATCTGTCCCTGGCTTCATCGGTTTGTTATTCCCAACATGCTGGATACGGACACCTTCGCACCAATCTTGGTGGATACCCCACCCTATCCGGTGCTGGCTTGGGTAGGACGACTTGAACACAACAAAAACTGGCGTGAATATCTAATCATATCGAGTGAAATCGTCAAAAAAAATCCGGAAGCCAGACTATGGTTATTCCACGATCCAACTTTGGCTAATCCAGAAGATGAAGTCATGTTCCGGCACATGCTGGCAGAATACGGGCTTGAAGATAAGATTGGCATCTTTATCAATGTTCCCCATTCTCAGATGCCTACCTACTATTCCATGATCGCGGCTTCAGGGGGCATCATGTTATCCACTTCCCTGCTTGAAGGATTCGGTTATGCCGTCGCTGAAGCCATCTCTTGTGGCTGCCCTGTACTCAGTACGGATTCGGACGGTGTGCGTTCATTTATCACACATAATAAGACTGGTAAGTTTTATCCGATTGGAAATGTAGAGGCCGCTGTAGCCGAAGCAAAGGACCTCATGAAAAACAAGAAACTGCGTGAGTATATTCGTATTCAGGGCAGACAGCATATGAGCTTGTCTTTTTCACCAGATCGATATGCCATTTCTTTCCGTGAAATGATGACAGCACTGCGAATTTTCCATTGAGCATAGCAAAAAAGGCAGTTCAGCAAAATTTCTCTGAACTGCCTTAGTATGGTTTTTATAGAGTCTTAGTGTCCCATCATCATCGCGGGATCAGGCTTGTCGCCATTTTGAAGTTCTTCTTTCGGCATCGGCTTAGGTTTGCGCAGAATCAGACTGAGCAAACATCCGAACAATGCAATACAAGCGGCAAGGAAGAACGTATCATTGAAACCAGCCACCAAACCATGCACGATAGTGGTCGGCTCTGTACTCGTTGTATTGTCTGCGATTCTTGAAGTCAGGAAGCCTGTAAGCCCTGCAACCGCAAAGGACACGACCACTTGCTGTGCAGCCGCCGTGAGCGGTGTCACCCGTCCAACCAACTTACGCGGTGCAGCATTTAATACATGCGTATTGAGTGGCATCATGGACAAGCCCATACCCAGACCCATCATGACCAGAGCCGTTATAATCAGGCCAAGACCTGTCTCTGCCGTAATGGAGGACAGAATAAACAATGCTCCTGAGATAATACCCAGACCCACAAAGGCCAGAGGTCTAGCACCGATTTTATCAAACAACCGACCACCAAGAGGCATACCCACTCCGGAAGCCAACGCCTGTGGCAGTAGAATCAATCCTGTTTCCAGTGCAGTGTACCCTTTGATCTGCTGCAAATAAAGCGGGATCAGGATCATCGCACCGAACAGCGCCACTTGTGACACCCATGCGAGAATAATTCCCCGTGAGAAATCAGATGATTTGAATACCCGGAGTTCGAGCAATGGATTTTGATGACGAAGCTCCACAATAATGAACAAAATGAGTGCTACACCACCCACAATGACACCCGTCAAAGTTGTTGTAGACGTCCAGCTCGTTCCACCCTCACTCACACCGTAAGCCAGCATCGAGAACGCAATTGGCGCCAGAATCATGCCGAGCAGATCCAGTGCAGGTGTGCGTCCACGATCTGTATCCGGCAAAAACTTGATACATAGAATGAAAGCTGCAATACCAATGGGCAAGTTAATCAGGAAGATCCAGTGCCAGCTCAGTGATTCAATAAACCACCCGGACAACACCGGACCTAACGCAGGGGCAAGCAGCATGGGAATTCCCAGCATCCCCATGATGGAACCTCTTCGCTCAGGCGGAGCCAGACGAAAGACCATCGCCATACCAATAGGAGCAACCATGCCTCCACCGAGACCCTGAATGATACGGTAAATGATTAATTGCTCAGGTGATTGAGCGATCGAGCATAACACTGAACCCAAGGTAAACATAGCAATGGTGAACAGGAATACTCTTTTGGCACCAAAACGGTCCGTTAACCAGCCTGCCAGTGGAATAACTGCAGACAAAGCCAAGGTGTAACCCGTAACCGTCCATTGGATCGTTTTAAGATCCGTCTCAAAATATTGAACCAGATTTGGAATGGCCACGTTCACCACCGTGCTATCCAGAATAACCATAATCATTCCGACGATAATTGCCAGGAGTGGCAGTATAATGGCTTTAAGCGAAAACTCTGCCGGCTCCTGGGGTACTGCTGTTTGTTCTTTCACGTTCTCCACACTCTTTTCCAGCCAGTAGATCGCAGCCTTATCCATGCGTCTCACTCAGCCTATATTGACGACCAATTTCAAACTATCGTTTTAAATCGTCGTTTTAAACTTTCGTTTAATACTGATCTAATTCTAATGAAAATACCTTTGCTGTCAAGCTATTTTTTCAGACAATTCTACTATGGATACACCACAAAAAAATGGAACAGGCACCTTCCCTGCTCCACACGTTGATTAATCATGACTATTTAATTATAACCATATCAATCTGCAAGCTTCATCATCTGATATTCTGACAGTATGCCCAATGTCTGACCGTGAATACTCCGGAAATACATTCGAATAACCAGATGATTCGGAGAAGAGCTGTTGCTGATGATCCTCAGCTCATAAGGCTCGGATGACACATCCAGATTATGAATGACCTGATTACCGCCCGCTCCCCCCGAATTTGACGTTAGGTGAAAAAGGTGTCGGTACAGTTCTCCGTGCATACTGGCTCCACCAACAAATACATCCGTCCCTTCCTCGCCGCCCACATAGGCCAACTCCACATCCATGTACTTGATGGGAACAAATGTCTGTAACAGATTCTCATGAATCTCAAGTAAATATACCGCCACTGTAGATCCCTCCTTCGGAGCACATGAACCTTCCTGTACATAGGATATGCTTCCTCTCGTCCATTGCCATTTGCATTCACCCATTTTCGACCAATTACACGGAAATGCCCGACCTTCCGGTCCTCTTTTTTCATAGAATAAAAGGATAGAAGCTCGGCCGGTGCAGGCCGTGACAAGGAGGTAGCTATGAAAGTTCTGCTCGTTACGTATTGGGAGCTTACACATATGGGAGGCATATGGACATATGTTAAACAACTGGCCGACAGGTTAATCGCACTTGGTGTAGAGGTTGATATCATGGGCACAAATGGTGCCAATAACGAAGTATATGTTCGTAATCTGAACCGCGCTTTCTCCAAGGATAAGGTGTGGCCCATGCTGCAAGCCAAACTCAATCCGACTGATCTGCCACAATTCACTGCCGATCCTCTTCTCGCTTATTATGAACTGAATAGATATGCCTTCGAGATGGCGGCCGCTTATCTGGGGGTGGACCACTATGATGTTATTCATGCGCAAGATCCGGTAGCTGCCGTAGCCATAAAACGCATCTTAAACCGCAATATCCCACTGGTTACAAGCTATCATGGCGCTCTTGCACGCGAAGCCTTTTACGATGCTCAAAATTCCAACCCACAGCTTACTCTCCCTTCATATTTGCAATCCAAGCGTGGACGTTATTTTCTCTCATTGGAAGAGCGAAGTGCAGCACAGTCCGAGCTCATTCTCGTGTCAAGCCACTGGATCAAGAGTACGCTTACAGAGCTTGCCGTTCCTGAATCAAAGTTCAGACAGATTCCCTATGCTGTAGATCTCCCAGCCTACCGTGCCTCAGCAGCTGTGAAGTTCCGCCAGCGACCACCTGCGGGCAAGAAAGTCATTGCCTTTACCGGACGACTTGAATACATCAAGGGCGTTCATGTGTTAATCAAGGCCTTAGCCAGTCTGAAAAATAAACGTTCCGATTGGGTCTGCTGGATCGCAGGAGAAGGCAATCTAACCGATGAATTGCGGTCACAGGCCGCGTCAACGGGTATTGGAGCCGATGTTGTGTTCTGGGGCAAGCTGGACAATATTCCTTCCTTCCTGCGCCATGCAGACATCTATGTTCAGCCCAGCCTGCAGGACACCCAGCCGTTCTCCGTTACCGAAGCACAACTGGCGGGTGTACCTGTTATCGTCAGTGGTACAGCCGGCATGCCTGAGATGGTTGACCCTGGACGCACAGGATGGGTTGTTCCTCCGCAGGATGTCGACTCGCTCCGTGAACTGTTGGATGCACTACTTGAGGATGATGTTACCCGGAGAACAGTGGGTGCGGCGGCGAAAGCCTGGGCTGAACAACATCGTTCACTGGAAGTGATGGGATTGCGTACATTTCAAGTCTACCAAGAAGCCATCTACAGAGGAGGACATACAATATGACGTTACTTGTACCAAGTGATCTATACAATCGCTGGTTTTCGACTCCAGTTTCCACACCTCACATCAACGTGGATTACGCTGTAATGAATGAATTGATGAAGAAGCTGCCTAAAGGATATGTATTTCCCGATCCTGCATCCATGGTGATCATGAATTCAAAAGATTGAGTTGTCCAATGATATGCCGTCTTTATATAACATGCCGAAATATCAAACAAGGGGTGTCCCATCTGTCATATGAATGACTGAGGACACCCCCTTCTCGTTTCAAATGTTTTCTAACGGACCGAGAACACGCTATTCCAGATCTCTCTAATCTGTCGCCAACTTGGAATACATATTCAGATCACTGAACGTTTCGCCTGCCCTCTCGTATGCTCTGAGGGTGCCTTCGTATGTGAAATTGAGCTTTTGTAATAGCTTGATAGAATTCACATTATCGGGGTCAACCTTTGCTTCCATTCGATTCAGCCTCATGGTCGAGAATGCATGAACTAACAAAGAAGAGATCGCTTCCGTAGCATATCCTTTCCCCCAGTGTGATCTGGCAATGTCATACCCAATTTCTGCTTTGAGATTGTCAAAATCCAGTGCATTATAACCACATGAACCTATGATTTCGTTGGACTCTTGCACAAGGATAGAGAACCGAATGGCCTTGTTTTCCTGAGCAAGATCATTCAGAAGATTAATCATGGCTATAGCTTGATTTTCATCCGTAAAATGAGTGATATTCATAAATCTAGTTACATCCGGATCAGACCAAATTTTAAACAAGCTGGCCGCATCCGATACGTTCATTTTTCGCAAATATAACCGTTCTGTGTATAACTCTGTAATCAATACTCTTACCTCCATTAGTTTATTAATAGTTAGGTTTAAGATATTGATATCTGTGCATAGTCCAGTCCCTTCCGTGTATGAATCATTTCATTATACAGAGACTTCAGCAATCGATCACCCTTTGTGTCCACGTATCTGTCCATAAAGCAAAAAAAGAGCTTCCACTTATAACACTTAAAAAGTGCTTCATAAGGGTGCTCTCCTGTCCATTTAACACCTATTCCATTTCAGCCATCGTTGCCAAATCCATCTACTTCCAGTACCCGCCAACCTGAAGCAAGTTAAACAGAATAGGCCGATGCTTCGCCTGAACCTGTTCCATCTCGGCAACCAGTGCCTTGAAATGGCGTTTGGTCCCCATCGATTCATGCAATCGGTAACACATCAGAGGTTCATTGTAGTAGAACAGCTCATACATTGGAAACAGCCTCATCCACATCTCATAGTCATGGGTGTAGCGAAAATCAGTGTCGAACAGTCCGAAGCGCTCAAATGCTTCCATCTCTAACATGACAGTACAGCCGTTGATCGGACAACCTTCCAGCAGTACCTGCAACATTTCCAGACGACTTCCCACTTCCGGATGCACCGTATCCAACCATTCACTCTTCTCATTCACATAATGGTAGGCACCATGACAGAATGAAGCCTTGACTTCTCGCATAAACTTCAGTTGTTTCTCCACCCGGTCCAGTAGCATCACATCATCTGAGCTGAGCCAAACAAAGTAATCCCCTGTTGCATGTTTGATGCCCTCATTTAATGCTGTCGCGGTTCCACCGTTTTCTTTGCGAATATAGCGGATGGAATCCATGAATGGCTGTAGCCGCTCCACGTGCTCGGTTGACCCATCATCCACTACGATGACCTCGATATGCGGATACGTCTGGTGAATGGCACTGTGAACAGCCTGCTCGATATAAGCACAATTGTAAAAAGGAATGACGATCGATACTTTTGGCTCCATTCGGGCCTTCCCCTCCTCTTACTGTCTTAGGTAAAATGCTGCGCAAAGAGGGCGTTAATCAGCCATCTTTTGGCTTTCTTAACTGCCCTCCCTACGCTACCCGCCAAGCGTCGCTATTCGCTGCAACAGCGGTTCCCGATATCTGGACCATACCATGGATGCCTCTCTGCCGATGACATCCGCATGACGTACCGATCCCATTCCACCATGCCACCGATAGGCAGTAAGCGGTTCATTCAGGTATGGGAACCGATGACCGTTCAGTACAATACGCATCCAGAGATCCAGATCATGGGTGTAGGGAAGAAGTTCATCGAACAGCCCCACTCCGCTAAAGAGATCCTTGCGAATCATGACCGTGCAGCCATTCACTGGATTGCCGTTAACAAACCGTCGTAGTAAATCCATATCCGACATCGGTTCAGGCCCACCATGCATTCTGGTAACTGCCGAATGCTCGTTGATATAATGAAAGTTCGTATGGGAGACGAGCACATTCTCACGCTGCATAAACTCCAGCTGATAACGAATTTTATCCGGGTACAGATAATCATCCGAACTGAGCCAGGCTACATAATCACCTGAGGCATGGCGGATGCCATGATTAAGTGCCGAAGCCGTCCCGCCATTGCTTTTGCCAAGCACATTAATATAAGGAAGATAGGGTTGAAGCAACTCTGCATGCCGGTTTGAACCGTCATTCACAACAACGATCTCCACATCGGGATACGTTTGGTTCAGCGCACTCTGAATCGCCTGAGGCACATAAGGGCAGTTATAGAATGGAATGACAATGGATACTCTCGGATTCAACTTGTCGTCCTCCCTTGCTGGACACGAACATCACTCAGGATATCCTGAAGTGATGTGGCAAATGGAATCATCGGCTGCCAGCCAAGCTTGCGCAGCAGTGATAATTCCTCCTGTTTCCCCGAACCATCCGGACCAGAAGATGCCCCATCCCAGCGAACAGGAACTTCCGCTTCTGTCATGGACAACAGCAGATCTGCAATTTCTCCAAGACTGCGCTCAACTCCAGACACCACCGGATATACTGTACCGCTGGACCCGTGTACCAGGAGGGTCGCATACGCTCTGACGGCATCCCGCACATCCAGAAAGTCACGGGTATTGTCCCGTCCGGACAGACGGAATGCCTCGGTTTTGCCCGCCTGCTCACAGGCAACAACATGGCGTGCAAGCAGTGAACAGATGCCTGTGGAAGGACCCGCACCTATCAGATTGCCTGGCTCCGCCAGCATGATCTGTTGTCCGAAGAGCGACATCCACGACAAGGACACCATCTCTTCCAGCGCTTTACTGAGACTGTATGGATGCGGAGGCTGGGGAATCCGGCCAGGTTCCGGCGTATATTTTAACCTCGATCCTACAATAACGGTTCGTGCTGTCGGACAACTGCGAAGCGCATCCAGCAGATACAGCACGGCCATCACATTGGTCTCCAGGACCAGTAGCGGATCAGACCACGAATCAGGCACTGAATTTTTGCCAGCGAGATGCAGCACATAGTCGGGCTGCACCTCGCCGATCAGATGACGTACTTGCTGTTTATCGTTTAGATCACAGACATGGACTTGTGCACCTTTTCCGAATGAATACACATCCGGCCTCCGGACTACCGCCGCAACCACTGCACCAACTTCCCGAAAATAAGATACGGCATGTCGCCCGGTAAAACCGGAGGCGCCTGTAATCAGCACTTTCTTGCCTCTCAGCTCTGCTCCATCCATAATGCCAACTCCTTCAGCATTGTAGAATAATCCGGCAGGTCTGTCTTCACATCCTCGCGAGTGGACACCAGTGTACGATCCTGCACTACACTGTCATCACGCACAATCGTCACATCCTGCTTATCCCAGGTCTGCTTGAACAATACAAGCAGGTCATGCTTGCTGACAGGTACCGGATGAGCTAAGTGGATCAGACCACTAACCGATGAGGACAGGTAATGGTTTACCCATTTGGCCAGCTCAAGTGTGGTCACACCGTTCCAGAATACGCGGGTATACCCCCCGACTTCACCTGTGCTGGACATAAACCATTGCATCAGACCAATGCCGCCCTGCCGAATCTCGGGTCCAATAATGGACGTACGGATCGTCAGATGACCTTCATCCTGAACTTCACCAAGTGCTTTGGTGATGGCGTAAGCTGAAGTCCCATCCGTAACATCATCTTCCCGGTATGCTCCCCGTTCCCCGCTGAACACACAGTCCGTGCTGATATGAATCAGGCGTGCACCAATCGTATCTGCAACCCGCCGCAGACGATGTGGCAGGAAACCGTTAATATGATATGCAGTAATTTTGTCCTCATCTGCAAAGTTGTTCAACACACCTACAGCATTAATAATCACATCCGGGTGCACAGCTTCTACCAATCGATCAACCATGAAGCTGTCGTTCACATCCAGGAGCAGACCATTGGGGTCCGTTACATCCCGAGATGTGTAGAAGACGCTGTGTACACCTTGACGGCGGAAATAGTCGACCAGAATATGGCCGGCCATTCCGTTTCCACCAAGTATCAGCAGTTTCATGACAAGAATCCTCCGCGTTTCAGAATTTCACGAATCTCCTCTTTGGTCATGAGTTGATGCTCAGAACTGAAACTGTTAAAGGAGACCGGGGGACAATTGGTATAGTGTTCACGCAGACCCGGTATGCCTAGGGTAGGAAGAATTACCAGGTACTGCTCATCGTAGACAACGGTGGTCATGCTCTCGAATTCACTCATCAATATTTCATGGATTTTCTCCCCTGGACGAATGCCCCGTTCCACAATGCTCACATTCTCCACACCGGAATCCTCAATCAGTACTTCCGCGAGATCAACGATTTTGCAGGTAGGCATTGTCATGACAAAGATCTCTCCACCGACACTTTCCACCGAAGCTTTGAACAGCAAGGTAATTGCGTCCTTCAGCGTAAGAAAGAATCGAGTCATACTCATATCCGTGATGGAGACCTGCCCTTTCTGGCGGATCTGATTCTTGAACAGATGTACCACACTTCCGTTTGTTCCCAGTACATTCCCGCCCCGTACCGTAACAAACTTGGTATCGCTGTGTAACAAGTTTGCATATACAATTAATTTCTCGCCGATCGCTTTTGTCATGCCATAGAAGTTGGACGGATTGGCAGCTTTGTCAGTCGAGATATAGATTACTTTTTCCACCTTGTTCTCAATAGCGGCCTCAATTACGTTCTGTGTACCAATCACATTGGTTTTGAGTGCTTCGTACGGTTGGTCTTCACACACCGGAACATGCTTGAGCGCAGCCAGATGAAATACATAGTCCACATGTTGGCAAGCCGCCGTTAATGCGTCCTTGTCACGAATATCTCCAATCCGGAAATGAAGACGTGGGTCTTCAAATTCACGACTCATAGCCACTTGGCTGGACTCGTTCCGGGAATATACAATAATTTCTTTGGGCTGCTGGGGCAGTAGTTGAGCCACAAGTTCATAACCCCATGATCCCGTACCGCCAGTCACGAGTATACGCTTATTTTCAAACATGCATTTTCCCTCCAAGCAGAAATTTAACCACTTTACTGGATACATCTGTGGCTTTGTAACCTTGCGGGCAATCCCAGTCGCTAGACATCTTTGTCATGACTTTCACGCAATCAGCGATGCGCGCGGCATCCAGACCGGAGACTACATTGCTGCCGCAATCGACCGTTTCCGGCCGCTCGGTAGTTCGACGCATCGTTACGGTCGGCACACCCATAATGCAACACTCCTCCTGCACGGTACCGCTATCCGTAAGTGCACAGCGTGCATGACGTTCAAGCATTACAAAGTCGAAGAATCCAAACGGCTCGTGAAACTCCACCAGTGGGTTCATCTCCAGATGCAGATGCTCCGCAATCCGGATTGCTGTACGCGGATGAATACTGCAGATCACACGCAACCCGTGTTCCTCTGCGACCTGGTTCAGTCCTTTCATAATCTCCAGCAAATGAGGGGCATGATCCACATTCTCAGCTCGATGGGCAGTAACCAGGAAGTATTGCCCAGACTTCAGCTTGAGCTTCTTCAGTATTTTGCTGGAACTTACTTGCGCTTCGTAGTGCTGCATGACTTCATAGATGGGATTGCCCGTTAGCACGATGCGCCTGCTTGGTACCCCTTCGCTGACCAAATGTTTCTTGCTCTGTTCCGTGTAAGGCATATTAACGGTGGAGATGGCATCAATAACCTTACGATTTTTCTCTTCAGGCACATCCAGGTCAAAGCAACGATTGCCTGCTTCCATATGAATAACAGGAACACCCATGCGCTCAGCCAATATTGCACATAATGCGCTATTGGTATCGCCAAGCAGCAGCAATTTATCAGGCTTTTCCTGCAATATCAGATCTTCCATCTGCATAAACATCGAGGATAGCTGTCGTCCCAGAGTGGCCGCTTCATCCTGAAGAACGTAATCCGGTGCGCGCAGGCCCATTTCCTTGAAAAAGAGACCGCTGAGACTTTCCGTGAAGTTCTGTCCCGTATGCACCAGAATATGTTTGGACGCGTACTGGTCCAGCTTGGAGATGATCAGGCTGAGCCGTATGATCTCAGGTCTCGTACCCAGCACCGTCATGATCTTCATCGTAATCCCTGCCTTCATCTTGTATTGGAACCCTTGCGCCCTGCTCGGCTACGTCCCGCTTTGGCAGATTTGCGTCTGCGACTAGCCGATTTCCCCATATGTGGACGCGGTCCCTTCGTTGTACGGGTTCTCCCCTTACGTCTGCCAGTTCCGGAAGTACGTTTCAGCCCCTCACGGTCTCGGCGAGAATGAGGTGCAAGTGGCTTGCGACGACGTTTCCGCGTTTTGCCCCTCTGTTGAATCGGCTTTGCAGCCGGGACAGTACCTGAGGCAGCAGGAGCATCGTGACCCAATGCGATTGGAGGTAATGAGGAATGTGGCAACGCCTGTATGACGGTCAGTGGGAATAATAGTGCCCGAACCGTAGTCGGCTCCAGTACCAGTACAGTGCGCAGTCCTCCCTCCCCGTGGGTATACACAGGTCCATTCGGAGGTTGGATATAAGCAAACCATCCGGGAAAACGCAATAACCACTGTGTCACCATCGTATGCAGTTTCGTTCGGTAGGTTTCAACGCCGTAGAGCCTTTCCGCTTCTGTCCGATTACGCCACCCCGTATTCGAGGCCAGCTCTGCATCATTCAGCAAGGTTGTTGCCAAGGTGACAAGCGCTTCGGTATCACCCGGCGGGGCCAGAAATGCATCACTGCCAACGGATTCCATTAATTCCTTCAGTCCACCCTGAGCAAAAGCGATGACCGGTTTGGCAAAATAGAGACCCTCCAGTGCGGTCATGCCAAACCCTTCTTTGACCATGCTTGGGATGACCAGGATATCCATCGCGGTATACGCCAGAGATACGTTCTCTTCAAATGTGGTGAAGGTAAACCGGCGTGAGTACCCGGATTTTTTCACCCGTGATACACACTCGTCGTAATACTTTTTATCCGATGCTGCCCCGATGATCCAGAAGCGACAGCGCGAATGTGTTTCACAGATCCTCAAGGCCATATCTACAAAAGGTTTCAACCCTTTGGCATCATATATAAATGAAGAAATATAACCGATACAGGTCTGCGATGATTTGAAACCGAGCTCCTTACGCTTACGTTCGCGCAGATGAACCCAGCGGTCCGGTGCTGGTAGCGCGGGTTCCCAAGTTGGGGATATGATGGTCACTTTGTCACCTATGCCGGCTTCTTGGAATGGGGCTACAGCTGTCTCGGATATACCGATAATCCAATCCGCGTAACGGCCAATCATCTGGACCGCCTCGGTTGTATGTTCATTCGTATGAATGATCTCGGTAATTTTCCAGATGACCGGAATCTGAAGGGACTTTGCCGCTACAGCCGGCAGTACATTAACGCAGGTGTTCGTTAACACCATATCGGGAGCAGTCTCCCGTATGAGGGAGACTGCTTCCTGATACGCTGGTGTATGACGAAGATGCTCCGCATCATCTGCAATGCCCAGGTAAGGTGTGTACACACCGTGAAGCATCGGCAGAGTGCATATTTTGACCTGAATGCCGAATCTTCGCGCAAGGCCCGCAAGCTTCCCCTCCTGAGGGGCTACGAGCACACATTCAAAGATCGTACCGATCTCTCTCATAAAATGAAGCAGCAACTTCTCGGCACCTGTAATGCTGCGAGTATTGCAAACATGTGAAAATAACATCAGCTTTGGTTTCGTTGCCATGGCCGCACGGACCCTGTACACGGGTATCCGATACAGGGTACTGTGCACACCTCCTCCCGGCCAGAATTAAGGGAATATGATGGTTAACATTTCATTAATTCTTTTGCCATACGTGTGGTCTTTCAGTGTACGTTCAAGTCCACGAAGTGCAATCTCACGGCGTTCCTTTTCATGAGTAAGATAATATTCCACTTTGTCGAGTAACTCCTGCGGTGAGGAATATGTCTCAATCTCCACACCCGGTTTGTAGAAACGTGCAATGTCATCCCGCGCGTCGGTCAGCTGTAGCGTCGTGGACGCGGCAATCTCAAACGTTCTCGGGTTTGGTGAAGCTGGCGCGATTTTGAGGTGATTATTATTAACGGAATCATCTTCGTGGGATCGATGCAGGTTGATGACAATTTTGGTGCCATTGTACACATCATTGGTCTCCGGCGGACTCATCCAGCGACCGAGTTCAATCTTCTCGCCATAGGCAGTATAGTCAGGCAGACGGTCCCACCAGATTCCGTTAAATACCGTATTGTGTGACATCAACTGAGGCATGATCGGATTGAAGAAGTATACCCGGTTCCAGTAGGCCGAGCCGATAAAGCTGACATCCCGTTTTAACGGGGAAGGAGTTGTAATTGGAAAGTAATGATTAGTGAATGCGGCAAAAGGGAGGTAGTGAACGGACGCGCAGCCGATTTGTCGATATAGATCGATACAGTTTAGTTCCAACGTGAAGACATGGTCAAAATGTGTCACAATATCCAGCGTCATATCTGTATAGTACGGGTCATCCGTGAGCCAGATCGCCGTCTGAATGCCCGCTTGGCGAATCGCATCGATATGCTCGATGGGGATATCCATTCCATCCAGCACAAGCACAAGATCAGGACGCGTCTGCAGTGCAATTTCAGAAACCGGTTGACGCGGATCAGAGAGGGTTACTTGAGCTACCATACCCTGTAGCGTGGCCATAATGGCCTCATCCAACGGGGAGTAAGGGAAGCCTTTACCCGAGGATACATACAGCACGTGAAGCTGTCGGAAAGGCAACGGTTCCTGTGCACAATTCACTATATAGTTGGCGCGACCGCGCAGATATCCTTCTTCTTTACCTGCGTCATATCCGGCATGTTGCCCATTTTTGCGTGCTTGATCAGCCAGGCTCAGTACGGGTGCATGAACCTTTTTGGTTTTACGGTGTTTGAGAGACATACCGCCACTCCTTTATTTTTTGGGATAGTGTTCTTGTTGATGCTGCACTTCAGACGGGGATTACAAATGTTCCAGCAACTGACCGATCCGGCGAGTGAATGTATGCTGGTTCATCGTGGTGAGAAGTCCACGCCACGCCATCGCCTGTCGTTCTTCTTCATGCTTCAGATAATAGTGGATTTTGCGCTGAAGTTCTGCTGCGTTGGTGAACGTCTCGATGTCATATCCCGGCTTATAATAACGGGGTAAATCTGCACGTGCATCCGTAATCTGCATTGTGCCGCATGCGCTGATCTCATACGTGCGTGGATTAATCGAGTGACCTTCAAGATGATGTGTATTGCGATTGTCTTCCCCATTCTCGCAAGTCCGGTGAATGTTAATGACAATCTTGGCGCCATTGTAATAATCTACTGTCTCTCCAGGAGCAATCCATCCTTCGTGTATGAAACGGCCTAGTACATCATAGCGTGTCAACCGATTCCACTGGCTACCCGCAATGAATACCTTTTTGTCCGCTAGAAAAGGGGCCAGCTCATCAAACAAGGCAATCCGGTTCCAGAATCCGGTACCGATAAAACAAATGTCGTGCTGATGCTGCGGTGCGGCGCGCCGCGGTTGAAACATGCCTGGATTCACCGCGAGTGGCATATAGATGACCTGGTTCGCTCCATGTCCCAGATAGAAGGGTACGGCGGCCTCTTCATGCGTGAACACGACATCATAGTGCTGGCAAAGGGACGTTGTATCTTCGGTGAAATACGGATCATCCACAAACCACACGGCAGTTCGGATACCGAGTGCACGTATGCCATTCACCTGCTCTACATGATCTGCGGGGAATACATGCAGACCATTCATGACGAGCACAACATCGGGCCGATGCTGACTGGCTTCCTGCAACATCGCTGCTGGCGATCCAACAACGCATTCACGTACAGATTGTTGCAGAGCCAAGGTGACACCTTCATCGATGGCATCGAATCCTTGCGGGATATATAACACCTTCATGTCCCGCAGGGTCGGTTCAAACATCTGCACCCGCTCCATCATGGCTTGACAGCCGCCAAATCTGCGGCCTTCTGCATATCCGCCGCGGTAAGCCGTTTCCGCTTCGGTCAGCGGACGGTGCCTTCGTTTTGCCACATTATTCACCCTGTCTTCCTTCAGGAGATCTCACTTCCAGACTCTCCCCGAGATTGGTCTTCCCTCTAAAGGATATGCCTCGGGGTCAGATGCATCATGGACGGGTGTCCTGCAAGGCGCAAAATTGGCGCATGCCCTCCACATCCGCCTGTACGGGCATGTCCGCTTTTGCGGCGATGCAAATAGCCCGGAGGGATCTGTCCCCCGGGCTAACTGTTATACAGGTATCATTCCATGCAGGAATAATCCGGTCTAATCGGTTACTGTGCTTTGTAAGCCAGCTGATGTCCGTCCTCGAATCCCTTGGCGAAACCCGCGTTGAATCCCTCGTTGTACGCCTCGTTGTATCCCTGGCTGTACGCACCGTCCGGGTTCGGATCGGTAGGGGTAGCCGGGACGACTGGTTGTACGGGCTTTGGACTCCGGTGCCGCCGTACCGCACGTTTCTTTTTTTTGAGCCACGCACTGCGTCCTTTAAGTGGACGTTTGTGAAGAACACGTTTGGCTCTGAGCGCACGCAGTTTGCGAATTTTGCGCAGACGGGCTCCACGGATTAACAAAGCTCTTTTGGTTCTCAGTCGTATTTTCTTTTTCTTTAACATGTCAACATTCCTCCTGTATGTCCCGAACGATACGAATTGCACACCCGGGGTCTTTGAGCCACGGCAAGCCAGGCTCCCCATGCTGGATTCGGGCCAGCCTGATTCCCGTAACCATACGAGACATTTCTGCCTGATAGCGACTCAGCAAACGAATGTTTTCGGCCAGACTGCGGGCGGATACTTCCGAATGAGCGGTTACACTGGCTACACTGTCCAGAATGCGTGCCAGCGCCTGCTGACTGTGTGCAATGGATTCAATGAGCGCCAGTTTGGCTTCCTGCTCACGCCGCATCAGACTCATTTTCCCATGTCTCCCAGATCCATGCCGCCAAACATGCCGCCGTCCATACCGCCGCCATCTTCGCTATCGTTCTGCACCATCACCGCTTTGAGATTGTTGCATAGTCCGGTCTCCATCCGGGTTAATCCTTCCAGCAATTCCACCAGCTGATCATGCATTTTGAGCGGCTCGCCTACCTGATCCCCATGCGTCAGAAAGGTATCCCCATTCAAATGATTCAGCGTCCAGTTCCGTACCTTCTCGGCCTCAATCGCTTTTGCCTCCAGGATCAGGGCAATATTCCACTGCATTTTGGCTGCTGCGTCCAGCATCAGAATGAGGCTCTGTTCTCTACTCATGTTCCTTCACCCGCCTTCCGGGCTTATTCTTCTTCTTGAACCGCGATCTCCCGCATGACTTGGGTCAGCGTTTCGGCTACAGCCTCTTCCAGATCTGCAAGGCCCCCCAAGTAAGAGATAATGCTTTTGTTGATTTGCCCAGAGCTATCCAGCAGACCGTCAACGCCGTCCAACTCCGGTTCGATATCTGGCAAATGATTGATGATTTCAGACATGCGTACAGCGACTTGGCGTTTGGCATCCAGCACACGTGCGATCTGCTGGTGAGAGTGTGCAATATGTGTGATGATTTCATCGATTTTGCTCTGCATGGTCCTCCTCCTTACCGTCACGGCCTGCTTCACCCATAGAAAAACCCGGCCTATCAGCATTTGCCTGTTACAGCATATGCCGGGCCGGGATCGTCAGTTACTACAGCTTGCGCCTATATCGTCAGATGACATAACTCCAGTCGGAAGAATATCGACTGAGGAATTGGCGAGTACGTTCCTGCTTTGGACGTACAAACACCTCTTCCGGGGTTCCTTCCTCCACAACGGAACCTCCATCCATGAAAACAACCCGATTTGCCACCTCACGGGCAAACCCCATTTCATGGGTGACTACAATCATGGTAATCCCCTCTTGAGCAATGGAGCGGATGACAGACAACACTTCACCCACAAGCTCGGGGTCCAGCGCAGAAGTCGGTTCATCAAACAAAATCACTTCGGGATTCAGTGCCAATGCTCTGGCGATGCCCACCCGTTGCTGTTGTCCACCTGACAACATACTTGGATACTCATTGATTTTGGCAGACAGTCCGACTTGTTCAAGCACGCGCAAGGCACGCGTGCGGGCATCGGCTTTGGACATTTTCTGGGCAATAATTAAACCTTCCGTGACGTTATCCAGCACCGTCTTGTGTTTGAACAGATTATAATGCTGGAACACCATCGCCGTTTTTCGTCTCAACTGCACAATGTCATGTTTGCGTGCATGCTTGCAATCGACGGTTAATCCACTGATCTGAACCTCGCCCTCATCGGCACGTTCCAGAAAATTGACGCAGCGCAGCAGCGTTGTTTTACCTGATCCGCTCGGTCCAAGGATCGCTACGACATCGCCCTGTTCCACGGTCAGATCAATTCCCTTCAATACTTCCTGCTTACCAAAAGTTTTGTGTATGTTTGTTAGTGTAATCATGACACGCCTCCTTTGCTGTACACGGCAACCCGACGCTCAAGCAGAGCAGTGATCCGCTCGGCAATGATGGTCAGCCCCCAATAGATGAACGCTGCGGCGATAAAGGCCTCCAGAAACTTCAGACTGACGGATGCCACCACATCCGCTTTACCGAGAATGTCCATCTGAGACACGGTAAATGCGAGTGTTGATCCATGCAGGAACCCAACAAACATACTGCACAGGTTAGGCAATACCGCCCCGATCGCTTGAGGGATGATGATGCGCCTTAAAGCCTGGAATGTGCTCATGCCTACAGCGTGAGCCGCTTCCAGCTGGCCGATATCCACAGCAAGAATGCCTGAACGGATAATCTCGGACATATAGGCGCCCGCAGTGAGTGAGAAAGCAATCAGTACAAATACGAGAATTGGAATCGACGAGGATTGGAAAGCCCAACCGTAACGTTCCGCCAGCTTATCGATAATCATCGGAATACCGTAATAGATGAGGAATAGATGCATCAGCATCGGTGTTCCACGCAGGAATGAAACGTAGAAGTCAGCAATGCGGTGAATCCACCGCACGCGATAGATACGGATCAGAGCTGTAGCCAGACCGATTCCGAAGCCTGCAATCAACGGAACAATCGTAATGACGAGTGTCAGTGGCAATGCCTTCAGGATTTGAAAAAAAGATGTATAGATAAACTGGAGATCAATCGACATATGCTCACCCCGCTATTCGTTTCAGGCGTTTGGCTCGAATTGCCGGTTTGTGTACGACCCTCTTGCGTTCATGACGCTGGAGTCTGCGTTCTGCAACAGCGAATCCTTTTTCAAGCACAATAACAATGACATAATAGACCACAGACAGACTGATATACACTTCAAGTGCATGCGATGTAGCCGAAATTAACGTCTGCCCTCTGCCCACCATATCCATGACACCAATGGAGAAGGCCAAAGACGTATCCTTCAATGAACCGATTAACGTATTAGCCATATTTGGAAAAGCAACAATCAGTGCCTGCGGAACAACAATCCGCCGAAAAGACTGGAATGTGGTCATACCGGCAGCATAGGCTGCTTCCGTCTGACCTTTATCCACGCTGCGCACCGCTCCGCGAAAGATCTCGGCAAAGGATGCCGCGTCACTAAGCGCATAGGTCACAATGACAAATAACAACGGGTCGGTTCTCGACAGGTCGATGCCAATGGGTTTGAGCAACTCGGGAAGTCCGTAATACACCAGGAACAATTTGATCAGGATCGGTGTGCCCCGCATGAATGAGACGTACAGGGTAGCCAACTGGCTTAGTACCGGAATCCGATACAGCCGGGGAACGGCCAGAAGCACGCCGCCCACCAGTCCGAGCACGATGGAACCACCCAGTACAATCAGTGTTATGTGCAAATATCGTAGCAGTTCCGGGATGAAATCCAGAACCAATGACAGATCAAATGATTTTCCCATTACCGCTGCACACCTTTCTCAGACTACTCTTCAACCGTATAGTCAGCTCCAAGCCACTCAGTGCTCAGTTTGCCTAACGTTCCATCTTCTTTGATCGCTTTGAGCGCTTCGTCCACTTTGGTTTTGAGCTCCTGCTCATCTTTGTTCAGAATGAAGTACACTTTGGAGTTGGAGAGGGCATCTCCTACCGTTTTCAGCTGAGCATCAACCGCCTTATTCTGATAATCAATGGCAAACTGCGTGCTGATGGTGGCATCCACCCGGCCTGTTTTGATCTGGGTAATGGTATCCTCACCCGCTCCGGAATAAACGATATCAATCCCGTTGCCGTTCGCTGCATTCCATTTCTCAGCAAGTACAGCCGCATTACTTGTAGCACCAACAATCAGTTTTTTCCCTTTGAGATCCTCAATCGATTTTACTTCCTCATTTTTCTGACTTACGACAATTTTATTTGGAAAAATATTATAGGCTTCATAATTAAACAGGAACTTGGCCTGTCTCTCATCATTCACTTCCATCTGGTGAGCGATCAGGTCAATTTTTTTCGTTTCCAGACTCAGTAGCAGGTTTTTGAAATCCATGGTGCTGAATTCGAATTCGTACTCAGGCAAACGTTTGTCGATCTCCCGGATCAGTTCCACATCATAACCTGTTAACTTGCCATTCTCATCAATGAAGCAGACATTTGGGAACTGTGTACCTGTTCCTACAATGATCTTTTTCACTTTGGCGTCGCCTGCTGCCGAAGCAGATTCTGAATCATTACTTGCAGTTCCTGTGCTGCATCCAGCCAGTACCGCCAGCATTGTAATGAACAGCAGTGCTGTCCGGAATTTTTGAATCCCCCGTTTTTTAACCATTCCCAATCTCCTCCACAGGCTGTTATCACAGCGAATATGATGTGTACTCCCATTCCTCTCCCTATTAACAAACCATTCTTACTTGTATAGTCGGAATTAGGTTGAACAAAGAATATCATTACAAGTCATCTTAGGGCAATAACTAAACTAATAGGACATCCTGATATGGTTATAGGACTTCTCTATAGTACAAGAAAAAGCCATCCCCCATATCGATTGGCGGATGGCTTCTTCTTGTATGACTCTCATTGATTATACCATTTTGGCGGTGCATCACTTGGTGTGTACACTACTCATCTATCTGCGACTCGCCCATTTAATTTTACGTGCAACTTCCACTCGCTGTAATTGTAAGAGACCGATCCGTTCCTCGAACTTCTTGCGTTCGTCCATGGAATGAGCGGCATGAATCTGATGGCACAGACCTGTCAGTTTGCTGTTAATGTAATCAAACCGTGTCCATAATTCCTCTTCAGGTGTGCGTTGCTGCTCCGTCGCCGTCTGAAATATTTTGAGTTGGCGGATAAGGGATTGCTGCCATTCCTGATCCTGAATTTGGATGGCAAAATGCAAAAGATCCAGATAGTCATCAATTTGCAACGAAACGCCGCAATCAGATTTAGTGTTCATCGTCGTCTCTCCTTATTTCAGTACTTGGCTGGAATCCATTACTTCTATCTTACAGGAACAAGCCCACTGAAAGCGAGTACTGAACGATTAAATTTCGGGAAAATTTTTATTTTTTTATGTTAAAACAGCTTTACATTTCCATAAAGACCAATTTGGCAGGATATTGATATTGGTACATATGAAATTGGTAATAAAAACCCGCGTTAAGGAAAAAAGTTCTTTCCTCAAAACGGGTTTTTAATCATTTTATATATAATATTAACACATATCAAATTAGTCATTTTTTCCATCTCGCTGCTGTCTGGTCATCAGTAACATGAGAAATGAGATGATAATAATGGAAACAGTCCACGCCCAAGCCATGGTCTTATTGCCCGAATCTACAGCAACATAGATTGCCGTGGGTACCGTTTGTGTTTTGCCTGGAATATTGCCTGCAATCATCAGTGTCGCTCCGAATTCGCCGAGTGCACGGGCAAAGCCCAGGATGAAAGCGGTCATCAATGCTCTGCCTGCGAGCGGAAGGGAAATGTAACGAAAAACCTGCCACTCATTTGCCCCAATCGAACGACCCGCATCCTCCAGATCACGATCCACACCACTGAATCCCGATTTCATCGTCTGATACACGAGTGGAAAAGCAACCACCACCGAAGCAATCACCGCAGCCCACCAGGTGAAAATAACCGGTGCGGAGAATATGGCTTCAATCCATTGTCCAAACAGACTTTTACGCCCCAGTATGACAAGTAACAGAAATCCAACCACCGTCGGAGGAAGGACTAGCGGCAGCATAAATGCCGTTTCCAGCAGAATCTTTCCCCGAAATGAAGAACGTGACATCTTCCAGGCTATCGCAATTCCGAGCACAGTGGCCACCACGCTGGATAACAGAGCAACCTGAAGTGACAAACGCACCGGTGACCAGAATACGGACCAGTCTATGGCGTTCACATTCATTTCGGAATTGTGAATCCGTATTTCGCGAAGATATCGAGCACTTCCGGGGTTTGTAAATACGCATAAAATTGTTCGGCCTCAGCACGGTGTTTGGTTCCTTCAATAATGCCTATTGGATAATTGGCTGGTGTGTAGCTGTTCTTGTCCACCTCAAACGCAATTTTCACCTGATCCGAAGTAAGAGCATCCGTTTTATATACAAATCCTGCATCTGCATTGCCTGTCTCTACATATTGAAGAACCTGTCTAACGTCTTTCCCCTGCACAAGTTTACTTTCCAGTTCATCCCACAGCTTGGCATTGGTCAGAGCTTCCTTGGCATAGGTTCCCGCAGGAACACTTTCCGGAATCCCAATGGCTACCGTCTTGATGGAGTCGCTGGTGAGATCCGTTTCACTGGTTACTGTGTGGGTCCCATCTGCTGGCACTATGGCCACCAGTGAATTCTGTAGCAGATTCTTCTGATCGCCCGATGCAATCAGGTTTTCATCCACTAGCGCATTCATATTTTTTGTTGCCGCCGATACAAAGATATCAGCCGGTGCACCCTGTTCGATCTGCTGTTGCAAGGCACCCGAGGCACCAAAGTTAAAATTAAGTTCTATATGAGGATTAGCTAACTCATAATTGGTTTCAATCTCTTTCATCGCATCGGTCAGACTGGCCGCCGCAGAGATTGTCAGATCTACCGTTTCCTGTGGATCGGTATTTCCTGTTGATGAACTTTCACCTGATGCCGCTGGCGTTGAGGTTGTTTGTTCTGCACCTGTGGATGTATCCGTAGTGCCCGTGCTTGCGCCGCAACCAGCCAATACAAGAGCCAGTCCCAGTGACATACTTCCCAACACATATCCGATTCTCTTTCTCATTCATTTCTCCCCCAACGTTATCTTTAGACATAACTAGTTATAATTGATTATATCTAATTATACACAAGACAAAAAAAATGGGAAGGTGATTAAGATCACATTTGATTTTTGTTATCTGTCCTATGCGTGTATTGCGTGTTCTCAGGTTTATGGCATCCCTCAATTAATGATATAGTACAAGAAACATTCATAATAAAACCATCATTGCTCTATACCTTTGAAGGAGGATCTTCACTTATGACGGAGGAGCAATCCTACACAACCGAAGAAATATCCAAGCTACTCAAAATATCGAAACTGACGGTCTATGACCTAATCAAAAAAGGAGACCTCGTCGCATACCGTGTGGGCAAACAGATGCGAATTGATGCAACCGATCTGGAGGCATATAAACGTCGCTCCAAGCAACTTCAGTCCTCAGGGCAACGTATCCCGACTTCTCATCAGACCTCGGAATCAGGGACTCAGCCAGGTCAGGGTGATTTTCAGGGAACT
Organism: Paenibacillus sp. FSL H3-0457; assembly: GCF_037981725.1. NCBI lineage: Bacteria > Bacillati > Bacillota > Bacilli > Caryophanales > Paenibacillaceae > Paenibacillus > Paenibacillus sp. FSL H3-0457. The sequence goes on from NZ_CP150283.1 coordinate 5,549,090, forward strand.
TCTTTACAATCGACTACACCCGTTGGGTCTGCGCATGCGATTACTCCAGCGAGTTCTGCTCATGCAATGACTGCTGTACCACGGCATCTGGTCATAACAGGTCAGGACGTCAGTCTGGATATCCTAATGCGCCATATGGAAAAACAAACCCGGGACATTCGTCCGCTACGTTCGTTCATGGGTAGTCTGGATGGGCTTATCTCGATGTATCGCGGTGAGTCCGATCTGGTCAGCACCCATCTGCTCGACGGAGATACCGGTGAGTATAATCTGCCGTATATTCGCAAAATTCTGACGGGACGATCTTATGTTGTGGTGAACCTGCTGTCACGACCTGCCGGACTATATGTACAGCGTGGCAATCCACAGAACTTGCAGAATTGGACCGATCTGAGCAAGCCTGAACTGAGACTAGCTAATCGGGAGATAGGTTCTGGCGCGAGAGTATTGCTGGATGAGCAACTTCGACTGCATGGAATTCCTGCAGCAGGTCTGATCGGATATGAAACCGAAGAAACCAGCCACATGGGCGTGGCGGCCAAAGTCAGTTCAGGAGAAGCTGATGTCGGAGTTGGCATTGAGAAGGCTGCGCGACTTGTGGGACAGGTTGATTTTATCCCGCTCATTCAGGAACGTTATGATCTGGTCATGCTGAGGAAGCAAGGTAATGAAGCTTGGACAGAATCTGTACTGCGAATTCTCCAATCGCCGGAGTTCAGGCAGGAACTGCAATCATTCGAGGGATATGACGTATCTCGGACAGGTGAGATTTTGTACGAAGCATAGGTATACCAAATGTAGACAATAACAGCCCATGCTCAACGTGTATTCAACATTACATCATGCATATACAAAACGCCTTGCAAGGGCTGCAAGGCGTTTTTGGTGTTTCTTTCTATATATAACGCATGATATCGATGAATGGATTGCTTAACGTGGCAAATCGATCTCAAAAATGAACACACCATACGCGGGCATGTTGATCTCATTCTGAAGTGTTGTACCTGACAGTAACTCTTTTACTTGCTTCTTAAGGTTAATGGGGACTTGTTGATCCGAGTAGTTGAGTAAAAAGACATAAGCTTTATCCTTACCAGAACGGATACCAAGCTCAACTTCGGACGGTACCTCTACCAGGTCACCCACAGGTGAAGATAGCTCTTTTTCATCCAGGAGAGCATCTACGACCGGTTCATTGTAAGCCGCTCCATAATACCATACTTGCCCCTGACCTACCGTACGTTTGGTCAATGCAGGACTACCTGCATAATATTCAGATGTATACTCAGCCATGACCTGCACGTCAGCATGCTCCACATGAAGAACTTCGTTAAATCCGGCCGTTGACGTTCCCTCCTGAAGTCGCTCACTCGCCCCACTCCATTGCAGTCTGGCTGCTGGAACGGTTCCTTTGATTAAGGTAAAGTCCTCTACGGTTACACCACACAACTCAGCGACAGCCCCAGGGAACGGTCTCATGTAACAATGCCCCTTGAGATCCTTATATCCGGTGCGAGCACCGAAAAACAGAGTGCCTCCTTGACTGACATAGGCTTGCAGAAGTTCTGCTGTCTCGTCTGTCATGATGGCCGGGTGAGCATAGATAATCACCTTATATTCGGATAACTCTTCCAGTGTTGTCGTTGGTTGCAGTGTAACCATGTCCGTCGGAATATGACGATACTGGAGCTGCTTATACCAGGAGCGAACACTCTGTTGCTGAAGCGGACCGTGCCATTCGTCCAACTCTCCGTCCCACAGGTTATCGTAATCCTGTAGGATCGCAACATCGGCTTGATATGTAGTGCCCGCAATAACACGCCCGATCTTGGCAAACTCTTCCCCTACTTGTGCAACCTCGCGTACTCTTCTGTTAGGTTGATTATGGTAATCATTGATGCCATGCCAGTACATCTCCGTGCCAAATGTTGCCGTCCGCCAGCGGAAGTAGACGAGTAGATCTGTTCCGTGAAGAACAGATTGATACGACCATAATCGGATCTGTCCCGGTCTTGGCGTACCCATGCCTATACTGTCGACCCAGCCTCCTGGCCCAGACTGTTGTTCCATGACGCAGAAGTTCGGTGACATGTTACGTACGTTCGACAGTTTCATGCTCCAGGCCCGATCTTGTAATGAGTTATCGTCTGTCCCTGGGAAGATCGTGGCAAACTGCGGATACGAATCATAGGAGAAGAAATCCAATAGCTCCTCTGTCATTTCATGATTATCCAAGTGTCCAAACGTACCGTTTGTTGTGATCCAATGTTCCGGGTCCAGTTCCCGAATGATGTCCACCTGAAGCTTGGCAAATGAAATGGTATTTGCTGAGATGAATCTCTTTTCATCTAGTGCCAAATGAGGGTTGGGCGATTGGCTGACCATATTTCGGGTAAGGTGAACTTGCTCCCAGTCAGTATAGGTCTGACTCCAGAAAACGGTTCCCCAAGCCTGGTTCAGATTCTCCAACGATTCATAACGATCCTTTAACCATTCACGGAAGGCGACATGGTCCGCCTCAGCATAGAAAACATCCATATGACAATTGAATTCATTATCGATCTGCCATCCAATGAGAGCCGGATGATCTTTATAGGCAATCACCATATTGCGTACAATTTTTTCACATTGCTGTCTGAAGATTGGGCTGCTGTAGTTGGTATGACGCCGCATTCCGTGTTGATACAACACCCCGTCCTTATTTGCGTTTAATACTTCAGGATATTTGGATGTTAACCACGCTGGTGGAGTTGCAGTAGGTGTTCCCAAAATAACACTTAAACCGTATTGATGCGCCAGATCCAGTGCCTTCTGGAAAAAACTAAAATCGAACTGGTCTTCTTCCGGTTCAAAGATGGACCATGCAAATTCAGCCATCCGAATAACTGTGATATTCATCTCTTTCATTCTACGGAAATCGTCCTCCCACAACGCTTCCGACCAGTGCTCAGGGTAATAACAGACCCCCATTTTTAATTCATCCATTTGGATTGATTTTGCCACCTTTAATTGCCCCCTTAACCTGCCATATTGCCTCCATTCTATTGGAACCTTCACATATAATAAATGACAAGATTATGCGACTTATAATAAAATATTGTCATTGTCCAAGATTCAAATAACAGTATGCTGAATCGATTTCAGTTCACTACATAAAAATATTGCGTTTAAATGGAGGATGCACGTGAAAGAACACATCTTTCTCCCCAAGCCGGTTTTCCCCAGACATGTATGCTTTCCCGATTTTATTGGAGGGTACAGTGACTTTCCGAAACATTATGTGAATCGGGAATATCGAACGAAAGATATCAACTTGGATCATTGCTATAATTTGCACCTTGTACTTGAAGGTAAAGGATTCCTGGACACGGGAACCACTCGTTATGAGCTAACACGAGGGCAGGGATTCCTCTACGGTCCCGGTCTCAGACAAACCTACTATTCAGATTTGGATGACCCTTGGAGTATTCGTTGGATTCACTTCTACGGTATTCGTCTCGAAGAACTGTTAAATGGAAAAGGCGTTGACGAGCCCTGGCTGTTTCAATGTTCCAACTTTCCGGTGGTTACCGCGCTCATGGATCGATTGCTGGAGCTAGGCAGAGGCTATCAGGTGGAGGACGAGCACAGTGTGGCAGCAACATTATATGAACTTCTGACCCGATTGCAATCCGCAGCGAGTCAAATCAATGTTTCTTTAAATCACACTTCAGAGCGAATTCGTGAAGCAGGGAATTATATTCGCTCTCATAGTAATGAGCACATCACACTTGATCACGCTGCCGGAATTGCCGGATACAGTACAACATACTTTAGCCGCAAGTTCAGTCAGACGTTTGGCATCTCCTTCCCGGAATTCCTCTTGGAATCCAGGCTACTACATGCGAAACAGCTGCTCGCAACAACCAACCTTTCCATTAAACAAATTACACTGGAAACGGGATTTTCACAGTCAAGCTACTTCATCCGCTGTTTTAAAACCCAGGAAAACGTAACACCTATGCAATTCCGTATGATGCACAATCATTCGTTATAGGGCACGGGACGTATTCCTTGAACAAGCTGATGTAAAAAAAGACTCTGCATATAACATGCAGAGTCTTCTTCGTTCATTTTTTATATAAGTTCATTTGTATCTTCGTCCTCATCAGCCTTATATTCCAATATATCTCCAGGCTGACAATCCAGTGCTTTACAGATCGCATCCAGAGTGGATAAACGGATCGCTTTTGCTTTTCCTGTTTTTAATATGGAAATATTGGCGATTGTGATCTCAACTCTCTCTGCAAGCTCGGTAACCGTCATTTTCCGCTTTGCCAACATCACATCAATATTGATTATAATGGCCATATATTCACCTCAGACCACTAGGTCATTTTCTGATTTGATATCAATCGCTTCCTGTAACAATCTTTGGAGCACAGCAGAAAAAACTGCAATGACCAATGAAGCAAAAACAGGAACCATTCCCATTAGAATGAGGCCTGGGGCATCATCTTTCTCTGCGACAACATACACAAATGGCAACATCACAAAATAGAGACTACTGATTACAATAGCACAATATTTTATTGTTTTTAAGGATTTCACTGACATTAGAGAGAACGCTTCATTTTTGTCGATGTAGCTCAGCAGACGGAATGCCTGGTACAGTGCAACGATAAACGGAATAACGGACACATACATAATAATCACTATGGGGTATAGTGCACCTGCATAATTCGGATTCACCGGATTGTTTGCTAACCAGGGTATGCCGAATATACATAAGGCAAGAATGGGAACACCAATAAGCAACACAGCCAATTTTAAAAAGATGGTTGTACCTCGCTTCACAAAAAGCACCTCACTTGTTTTAAGTGATATGAATTTATCATAATATTTATCGTTTTACAATAAATTTTTATTGTAAAACAGATTTTATTTATTCTTTTACCCATTAAGGAAGGCAGACCAAAAGATCGCCCCCCCCTCTTTGCTTCAATGATTCTTTGACACAAAAAAAGCCCGATGCTAGCCACTGTTTCGCTAGCTTCGAACTCGGTTGCATATACGCCATATTTGTCTGAGTTAACATTAATTTTTACGAATGAAATATACTCTTAACCGATCTCGCTCACGTACGCCAGAACAGCCCAGCCTCATCCCTTTCCACCTGTTCAAGCACATTCTCAAAATCGGAACAAGGTGTAATAACATCTACCGGATTCCAGCTGCTCTGTTCATCTCTGGCATACACTTTCCAATGATTTTCTTCCCAGTAAAATCGGGCAATATGCACCTTATCCCATTGATACCGTTCCTCGGCGGGTCTTTCTTCGGTCAGGATCAATTCATTGTAATTCATCACATACGTCAACTTCACCATCGTACGCAGTGGCGCAGGTATCTTCTCGTGAATATATCCGTTCATTACGGACTGAATTCTTCGTAACGTAAACAAGTCCAACATGAAGATGCACACCCTTTCAGCAAAAATACCACCCCTGCTCTACGCACCACATGCAGCTCCAAACACACAACAACCTGCCTTCATGTAATGGTGGTCAGCAACATCCCTTGATCATTTTACCAGCTGGATTTTGTTACACCAGGAATCTGACCTTGATGAGCCAGTTCCCTGAACTTAATCCGAGACACCTTGAACTTGCGTAGATAACCCCGCGGACGACCTGTCACTTCACAACGGTTCTTCAAACGAGTCGGAGATGCATTCCGTGGCAATTTCTGCAATGCCTCGTAATCCCCTTTCTCCTTCAGTTCCCGGCGCAGGTCCGCATATTTTGCCACGATCGCCTGACGTTGCTTCTCACGTACCACTTTTGATTTTTTAGCCATGAAATACAGCTCCTTTATCCATTAAATTTATGTTTAGAACATCAACTTCCGAGTTATACGGCTTCCACAGGCCATGGCAGTGGATTGTCAAAATGACCCCAGTCGCCTAGCATTTCTTCATCACTGAGCAGGCACTGGTCCAGCTCGTCTTCAATGCTGGCACGTTCCATTTCGATCCCAATCATGACAAGCTCCGTCTGACGATCTCCCCACTGGGCATCCCATTTCTCCAGAACATCCGGCTCGTTACGTAAAATCTCTTCTTTGTCCGCTTCCGGCAACGCCGCGACCCAATGTCCCGCAGGACCGAACTGAATGGATGGTCCTGCCTGACTGAGACTTGCCGCAACATCCCCTTCAGCCGCGAGCCATACCAAACCTTTGGCACGTACCACTTCTTCCGGCCAGTAACTCATGAATTCAGCCAGACGGGAAGGATGGAATGGCTTTCTACGGCGATAGACAAAGGAACCAATACCATATTCCTCGGTTTCCGGTGTATGCGACTCCTTCTCCAGCTCCTGAATCCATCCAGCGGACATGCTCACCTTCTCAAAATCAAAGCGCCCTGTATTCAGAATATCGGACGGATTCACCTGTCCATTCTCGGTACGAATAATCTTGGCGTTAGGCTGTAACTTGCGGATGATACCTTCGAGCTTGTTCAGCTCGGTGTCATCGACCAGATCACATTTGTTCAGCAGCAGCACATCACAGGTTTCGATCTGATCAATCAACAAGTCTACGACGTCACGGGTGTCCTCATCTCCGGTCGCCTGATTACGATCCAGAAGACTCTGTCCTGATCCAAAATCATGCCAGAATCGATTGGCATCTACTACCGTTACCAAACAATCCAATCGGGCCAGACTAGTCAGGTCAATACCCGACTCTTCATCGGCATATGTAAAGGTCTGTGCAACTGGAACAGGTTCACTGATTCCGGTGGATTCGATCAAAATATAATCATACTTGCCTTCGTTCACCAGCTTCTCAATCTCCTGCATCAGATCATCCCGCAAGGTGCAGCAGATACAGCCGTTCGACAACTCCACCAGCTTCTCTTCGGTTCGAGACAAGGTTGCCTCCCCCTTAACCAGCGCTGCATCAATATTGACCTCACTCATGTCGTTAACGATTACGGCAACCTTAAGCCCTTGTCTGTTGTTCAACACGTGATTCAAAACCGTCGTTTTCCCTGAACCGAGGTAACCACTTAGTACGGTTACCGGAACTTGCTTTTGTGTCATAGAAATCTACTCCTTATATGTGCAGTCTGTGTAATCCAGACTTTAATAGTAATTATTACGATTAACAACAATGACTATAATCCTGTTAGACGGTCGTTGTCAAACTATTTTTGATTTCAACCTGCAAAAAACAAAAAAAGGCTGATGGCCGACCCTTGCACTTTCGCATCCTGAGGATACGTTTTGGCAAGAAGTGAGTCATAAACCTCCTCTGTAAATGTTCTTTAGTTCAATTTATATAGCCACCCCAGATTTGGCCTTATTGCCCGCTTCCATCCGTTGCCTGAACACCAACACCAGTACCATCGCTGCAACAGAGAGCAACGTGCAGATCATAAACATGGTCGAATACGAACTCGCTTGCACAATAAGCCCCATCGCCAATCCGCCCATAGAGAATCCAAGGTCATACGAGGACATGAAAATCCCCATGAGTACATATCTGGAATCCGCAGGCAGCACAAAGGACAGATATGTGGTTAATGTCGGGTACAACAGTGCCAGGGCAAAACCGCTAAACACCGCGGATAAATACACTAGCGGCCCGATGGTCTCCATTAGACTGAGCAACTGGGTTCCCAGTGCAGCACATAGCATTAACCCTGCCATCAGCCAGGTATTCCAGCTACCATCGGACGGAATTTTTTTACGCAAAATAAACCTGCACAGGATTACAACTAATCCCTGAATCGTCAGAAATACGCCTGCACTCGCCATTCCGGTGGATACCATATACAGGGGAAGAAAGGTCGCTGTTGCCCCAAAGACGCAGGACGCAAACAACATCACCACACTGCTAATCAGCAGTGGCGTACTGCGCCAGATGCCACCGAATGAACGAAACATGTCACCCAAGGTGTACGATTTGTTCTGTACGGTACTCCGCGGCAGATCCACATTATATCCAAGCAGAAGTGGCAGCGCCGCCAGTCCGATCATCAGTAGCGTAAACGCCAGATCACTGGCATTTTCCCAGATTTGTATAGCAAGGATCGGTATGACCAGAGAAGGAACCATCGTAAACAGGGTGTACATGGACAGCCCTTGTGCCCGGTCTTTGTCCTCCAATTTTTCCACAATACCCGCCTGCATCGTCATGGAGAAAAAGGCCGTAGCCACCCCTTGCAGGGCTCGCAACCATAGATACGTCTCCACACCAAAAACAACAAACAGCAGCAACGTCCCGGCGTGTAGAAGCAATAACCATTGCATCACACGAAGTGGCCCATACTTACCCAGCAGCTGTGCTGCAAAAGGTCTCAAGAGCATACAGGTGAACATATATGCCCCCATCATCAGACCAATCTCAGCCTGATTTAATCCCGCAGCCTCACTTCTCAGGGGCAGAATAATCGTCAAAGCTGAATTTGCCGCAAAAAATAAAAAGGCCAGCATATAAAACCGGATAAACGAAAAGGATACCGGATTTAATTTTCCATTGGATGTTGCCGTCATTGAAGCCTTCAAACGTTCGTCACCACTTTCTCTTCTGGCAGTCAACTCACAGATGTACCTGTCACGGGTCTCCGCCGTTCATAGGCAAAAATGATCATTACCGCTCCTAGGATAGCACAGATCATGTACATAAATGAATAGGAAGAGAAGTCAGCAACGGGTCCCATAATCACACCACCCAGAGAAATCCCCAGATCCGCCATCGCGATAAATAACCCGATCAGGACGTTTCGATTCAGCTTAGGCAAGACAAAAGATAAATAGGTCGTGAGTGTCGGATACAGGATCGCCTGACCGATTCCCATGAATACAGCGCCCACATAGAAAAAGACTACCCCACCTGTCACGGCAAAACTGACACATTGCGCAGCTACGGCGAGCAGACACATCGTACCCATGATGAAAGGAGAATGCCAACTGCCATCGGACGGAATCCTTTTTCGAAGCATAATTCGAGCCAACACCACTGTTCCTGCCTGAAGCATCAGATATACACCCGCATTCCCGTCTGGTACTTGACTCGCATACAGCGGAATAAAGGTGGTAATCGCGCCAAATACAACCGAAGCGGCGAGCATTAACACACTGCAACGAAATAAATGTGGATTCTTCACCAACTGACCAAAGGATTCCCACATGCTCACGTTCTGCTCCGAAAGATTCTCAGCAGGTTGCTCCTTGTTTGGTTCCATTTTGGCGGTATATCCGAAGACGCCCGTACAGACGGCAATGCCGATCAGAACCACTGTAAAATAATCCATACCACCCGTCTGCCAGATTCCTAACGCGATAACAGGCCCCACGATCCCCGGTATATAACTGAATAGCGAATAATACGAAATCCCCTGTGACCGATCTTTCTCCGGAAGTGCATCAATAATGCCAATCTGCAAGGCCATGGAGAAAAACGCTGTCGATACACCTTGTAAAATACGAGCAACCAAATAACCTCCGAGTCCCGTAAAGGTATATAAAATCAGCGCAAATCCATTGATAATCAGAATAAGACGTAATATTTTGATCGGACCGTGCTTTTGAATAATCCGACCTGCCCAGGGTCTGAAAAACATCGTTGTGAACATATAAGCGCCCATGATCAGTCCAATCGTTGTACCGCTCGCGCCCAAAGACTCTCCTTGCAATGGGATGATCACGTTAAGAATGGCATTGGCACTGAAATATAGAAGAACCAGTATGTACAAGCGCAGAAAAGGCCAAGACATCGCTCCACTCACAATGGATGCTCCCCCTAAAATGGTATTAAATGCTTCAATAATCGCTTCGCATAGTCTGACTGTACGTCCTTAAGTTGCTTGGTCGGAACGATCTCTACAACCTGTCCCTCTCTGAAAATGATCACCCTGTCACAGATATAAGCTGCCGCCTGTATATCATGTGTGATAAAGACATAGCTCAGCTTGTAGATTTCCTTAAGCTCTTTCAACAATTGCAGTACCTGAATCTGAACAGACACGTCCAGTGAACTGATCGCTTCATCGAACACAATAAGTTTTGGGGCTGTCGAGATGGCCCTGGCAATGCACACTCTCTGAGCCTCCCCGCCGGATAGTTCATGCGGATATTTGGATCTATAGGAAGGGTCCAGTCCAACTTGGTTCAGCAACAGATCTACCTTCTCAGAGTTGCCCTGATACTTTCGAAGCTTTTGCTGTGCTTGCATCGGTTCCTTAATGGCAGCTTCAACCGTAAGAAACGGATTGATGGAGGACGTATAATTTTGAAAAACAGCGCTGAGATTGCCCATTCGTACACGCCGATCCTGTACGTTTTTACCATGCAGCGAGATCGTTCCACGATCCGGGCGTTCAATGCCCAGAATCAGACGGCCCAACGTAGATTTACCGCTTCCGCTTTCACCGATGATACCGAGACACTCGCCCTGCTGGCATTCAAAGGTAACCTGTTTCAAAACTTGTTGTTTGTGCTTGGAGAACAGTCCGCCTTGGTTATATGATTTTTCGATACCTTCCACCTTTAGCATCTATGAGTCCCCCTGCATCAACGCCTTAAAATGATTGCTTAGCTCCAGTCGGGTAGAGACCAGATACTGCGTGTAGGCATGCTTCGGCTCTGTCAAAACAGAATGCATACTGCCATGCTCTACGATCTTGCCGTCTTTCATGACCATCACGTCATCTGCAATCTTCTGAACGACGCCGAGGTCATGGGAGATGAACATCATGGAACAACCCATGCGTTCGCGTAATTGAATCAATTGCTCCACCACTTCATATTGAGAGATCGTATCCAGCGCCGTTGTTGGCTCATCCGCAATAATCAGATCAGGCTCAAGCACCAATGCCAGAGCAATCATGATTCGTTGCAGCATCCCACCGGACAGCTGATGTGGATATTGATTCAGAATCTCGCGCGGATGTCTGAGCATGACGCTTTCCATGGCATTGATGATTTTCCGTTCACTCTCGCGGGTATTCCAGCCAAAATGCTGCTGAAGCGTCTCCCGAATATGAACACCAATGACACAGGAAGGATCAAATGCACTCATGCCATTTTGCAAAATCATACATAGATGCTTGCCCCGCTTACGCCGCATCTCCGGTTCCGAAAGCTGGTTCAGGTCTTCGCCCTGAAATAACAGCCTGCCTGATTGACGAATCCATGGCTTGTTCAGTCGCATGATGGCTCTGCACGTGACGGACTTGCCGCTACCGCTTTCCCCCACAATGGCCATACAGCTTCCCTTTTTGACTTCAAATGAACTGTCATGAATGATCACTTTGCCTGTATTGGTGTCCCAGACTTTCAAATGTTCAACCTCGACTATATTCATAAGCCGTCTTTCTCACCTCACTTTCGTAAGACTTGTCAGACTTACCTTGAGAGGTCATCAATTTGGGGTCCAGAGCCACTTGAAGCGCATCCGATAAAAAATTAAAAGCAGACACCACCACCACAATGGCCAGGCCCGGTGCCAACATCAATTCAGGTCTGGAGAACATGACTTCCCTCGCCTCATTGAGCATCATGCCCCACTCCGCATGCGGAGCCTGAATACCAAGCCCCAGAAAGGAAAGGCCGGAGATCTGTAACATCATTGAACACATGGAACCACTCGCAATGACGGCAATATCGGCAAAGGTAACCGGAACAATATGTTTGGTTATAATTCTCAGATTGGGTGTGCCGGAGGCTTTGGCGAATTTTACATAATCCATATCGGAGAACTGCATCACAGATGTGCGAATAACGCGGGCAAACCAGGCCCATTTCATCCACACAAAGGCAATCAAAATATTCTCCAGTCCTGCACCCAAAATGCCAACCACCGCCAGTGTCATCACGTATCCGGGAAAAGACAGCATGATATCACAGACTCTCATGATCCATGCATCCACTTTCCCCTTTAAGTAACCTGCGATGAATCCAACAATGGCCCCGATCAGAACAGATAGACTGAGCGCAACCAGAACCCATAACACACTTGGACGGATGCCATAGATAAGCCGGGATAATACACATCTGCCCAGATGATCATTGCCTAATAGATACTCCCAGGATGAGGAGGCATAACGAAGCTTCATGTTCACTTGTCCAGGATCATGCGGCGCAATAAGCGGAGCCAATATGCCCGCCGTAAGCGTGACGATAATCACCACCAAAGAGGTAATAGCAAGCTTGTCTTTGCTCAAATTTTTCAGTATACGCATCAGAATTCCTTTCTCAAACGTGGATTCATCGCCGCATTAATGATGTCGGATAACGTGTTAAACAACACAAAGGTGACAGCCAACATCAGAACATACGCCTGAATAATCGGAAAATCCCTGCTTAAAATGGATTTCACGCTGAGCCTACCGAGCCCCGGCCAGGCAAATACATTTTCAATGACTACCGTACTGCCCAACACGATCGGGATCGCCATACAAAAGATGGACACGGCCACCTGTAATGAATTTCTTAGAATATGCAGGGTGACTTTCTTCTCGCTCAGGCCACTTGCCCGTGCATATAACACATAGTCCTCATTCATATTGCTCAGCATGGAACTTCGAACCGTTCGGAAGTAAATGCCCGTATAACTCACCGTGATTACAATCACCGGTAGAATGTAGCTTCGATACGAGTCCATGCCGCTGGTAGGTAACAGGTCCAGCTTGACGGAAAAATACCAGATCATCATGGCTGCAAGCCAGTAGGATGGCATGGCGGTAAGGAAAAATGATACGCCTCTGACCGATCGATCCAGTAGCTTGCCTTCTCTCATGGCACAGATCACACCCAGTAGGATGGACAGCGCAATAATGAATACCGATGAGACAAGTGTTAACTTCAATGTGTTCATAAAAGCCGGCCCCATCAAAGACCACACGGGTTCACCCGATACATAAGAGTTGCCGAAATCCAACTGCACAACAGCCATGATCCAGTTCGCATACTGGATCATGAACGGCTGATCGAATCCCAATGCCTTGTTGGTCTGGGCAATTAATTCCTCTGTGATCTGTGGAACTTCCTGTGCCTGTAACACAACAACCGCCGGGTCCAAGGGAGATAGATTAATCAGGACAAACGTTATAAATGAAATGATAATCAGTAAAGGGATCGCTAACATAATCCTTTTGAAGATATAACTTCCCATATCCATCTCCGCTCTATTTAAAATTCATTTTTTCAAAAGGTAGTTCATATTGGGTCTGCTTGAATGAGATTCCATTAAGATTCTCGGGAGCGACTACGGTAACACGTCCGTTGGTAATCGGGATGAAGACTGCTTCATCATGGACAATCTTCATAATGTCGGCATATAGGGATTGGCGTGAAGCCTCATCCGTGGAGACCATGACCGCATCAATTTTTTTGTACAATTCATCTGCTTGGGCAATTCCGCTTGTTGTATGCTTGTATGCCGAATCTGATGTAAATGCAGCAATGGTACTCTGTGGATCATAAGCCAGTCCCCAGGTTTGATTAAAGAGCAGATCATATTCCCCGGTGGCTCTCCGATTCGCAATAGAAGTGGATTCTTCGCCCACGATTTCAAGCTGAACACCCAGTTCTTTCATCGAATACTGGATCAATTCAGCCTGTATTTTCTGTGAAGACGAGTTGCTGTCATAGTATAGTTTCATGGCCAAAGGCTGACCGTTCTTCGTTCTCACCACTTTACCATCTGCCAATGTCCAGCCAGCTTGCTCCAGAAGATTTTTAGCCATTTCCGGATCATACTCCCGTTTCTTAAGATCCACCTTGGCGTAATTGACATTGGCTGAAAATAGCGTGTCCGCTACAGTCTGCGTTCCGTTGAAAATATCTTTACTGATCGTTTCCCGATCAATGCCCACCCATAGCGCTTCCCGCACTGCCGTTTCCTGAACCGGACTATTCTCGCGACTGCTATTGGCTACGATCATATTGGTGTTCATCGCTTCACTTCGAACCACTTGATAATCACCAGATTCAGCTAATTGGTCCATGGCCTCGACATCGATACTATCTGCTCCCCGGTCATCGGTGAACACAAAGTTGATCTCTCCTTTTTGCAATGCCAGGAATGTCGTTTCACCTGCGGGAAGAACCTTGGATGTGATTTTCTTGATTGCAGGTGCACCACCCCAATAGTCTTCATTGGCTTCAAACGTGGCATTCTCTTCGACTTTATGAGCAGTAAGCTTGTAAGGTCCTGTACCGTGGAAACCACTTACTCCGTCTTTGGTTCCGCCATCCTTAAAATCCTTGGGTGATATGAAGACGTAAGGTCTTGTCATGGACAATTCCACCAGTGCCGGATAATAGGCTTCCGACAGCGTCAGCTCCACCGTATGCTCATCTATAACTTTTACACTTGTGATTTTGGTAGACAGCTTGATCCAGGCATGTTTTTCGGCATTCGCCTGTACTGCATCGATATTTTGTTTAACCGCCTCTGCGTTGAATGGCTCTCCATCATGGAATTTCACATCTTGTCGCAGATGAAAAGTATAGGTCTTGCCATCCTCGGAAATATCCCATGATTCAGCCAGCAATGGCTTGATTCCGTCAGGCGTGTTTTCCACCAGAGACTCATATACCATCCCTTGTGCTGGCATGGAGCCTGTGTACAGATGAGGGTTCATATCATTAATATCTTTGGCAGAAGCATAGATAAGTTCTGTTTGTACTTGGCTATTGGCAGGCTCCGTTTGGGCGCTCTCTGTCTCTTTTGGGCTCTGTCCGCATCCGGCGAGCAGCGCAATGGCAGACACCAGCAATAGTATGGATGTAAAAGTAAGACCCTTTTTCACAACATTTCCTCCTGATGAGCAAATTAAAATTCAAACGTTACACAAGACCACTACGTGGTCAGAACAACCTTCCGATCGCTGTTATCCCCAGATTTTTTTGATCTCTTTTCCAAAGAGAAAATCCGGTGATAAAGGCGAACGCTTCGCTTCTTCAGGTTCTTTCTGCCCCCTCCGTTACTGTGTAAAACAAAATTTGATTTGCATTATTTAAATGTAATTAGACCCTTGAAAGTCCGGTGCAGATCATGCGGATATCCTCGTCAAAGGATTGGATCACAAAGGCATCGGACAAGGGTTGATCCGAATGTGCGTCAGCCACTTCCTGAAGCTTCGCTTCAAATCTGGCGATAAATTGATCAATCGTTGGACAGCTCACATCGAGATGTCTGGCTATGCCCTGAATGATTTTGATGCGGTAGTAATCTTCCTTGGGCATACGGGGGATGTCCAGTTCTCCTTCGCGGTTCATGAACGTTTGACGGAATGGGACTGCTGAAAAGTCGAAATATTTCCCTTCCGAATCGGGTTCCGAGAATGGATCAATCAATAATGAGGTGTACCGTATGTATAATAAATACTCTTGATGAATGACCTGCAGCTGATTAAAATCCTCGATATCCTGGCGTGATATACTCTCTAATCGAACCGGATAGTTGTCATCCGTCATGAATTGAAGCAGGTTAACTCCCTGGATATGGAGTCGGTCCGTAATATTCATAATCTCCTGCCACTGTGCCCGCATTTCCCGTATTAAAACTTGTGTAATCGGACCCTCAGGATACATCTTGTATATGTATTTCTGAATATTCGATGCTCCAAAGATGGCTTCTAATGAGAAGTCGTTCATGAACAAAGGTGGATGCACGTACAACGAAATATTTCTCGTTTCCGCCTCCAGTGGGGATCGCATCACTTCCAGCGCAACACCCAAACGCTCATAACCTTGGCGTAGCTTACTCACCTGTTCAGACGGGTAAAGAGTGGAACCGATATAAACCTTTTTCTTAACCCCTGTAGTAATCACATGATTCGAGGGATGTTCGTGCATCCAACGAGTATCTCCGAGGTAGGTAGAGAAACTGATCACTTCCGGCGCTGCATTCCGCTCTCTCATATAATGGGTTACCAGTCGATTGGACCCAAACGTTGGAGAAATCAAAATTATACATTTCAGTTGTTTGATGAATTCATCATTCATTTGTTCCAATACATCGATATAAGCATCGGTCGTAACCGCCAAAATGAGTGTGTCCCATTCCCCCTCAATGGTGTCATATCCCTTGAACACATGATCAACGAAACACTCACCTGCGAGCGATTGATGTTTCTCATTTTGAATGCTGACCTGAATACGCCCATTGCTCTGTTCGAGGGCTGAGAATACGGACGCTGAACGAACCGATTGTCTCCCCGTAATGCCTATACAGCAGTTGAGATGATCTTTGAGCGTTACCGCAAGCTGAATGGATGCAGGTCCGGTTCCGAGTATCAGAATTCGCTGAATATTGCTCATATAAGCCTCCTTAATTCAATGTTCCATCTGTAATCCATTTGGACACACTTGGATGCACTTGCATACCTATGCTTTTTGATACAACGCAATATCAAACACATCATCCGGGCGCAGGATCTGGTCCACCAGCTTCCACTTGCTGCTATCCGTCGCTCTCATCGGATAATTGAACAAGGACTTCAACTGGTCACCGTATCTCATAGCTACAACCACCTGCGCATTCGTCAGGGCATGCAGTTGATCGAGCAGATCATATTTAGGGGCCACCGTAGAGCTGAAAATGATATGGGTTGCTTCCCTGGTATAATCCAGATCCTCAAGCAATGTTGACTCCAAACGAATCTTCAAGTCCGTTCCCAGTGTCTCCACTACTTTTCGCCCGAGTGTAATGGACTCTTCGTCAATATCGATCCCGACAACCTGTGCACCTGTTCGCTTGGCGATGAGTAATGGTGTCATGGGGAAGGAACCGGAGCCTACCAACAATACGTTGGAATCGGAGGTGACATGGAAGCTGCCGAATTCTTTATCGATACACTCTTCTATATTTTTGAAATAATCGGCAATCTGAACATCCCCGTTTTCTAACTTTAATGCACGATATTTCTCCATGATCGCCACACACTGGGCGGATTTATTTCTTAACTGCCATACAAGCGAATCCAGTTCTTCCAGCTCCGAATGCTCCAACTGTTCCCAGGCTGCCTTATTGTCCTGATCAGTCACAAAGCGGGAATAGTCATTGATCACAGCCTCCAGCTCTGCACTATGCTGAATCGTATGATCATACTTGCTCGCGAGCTTATCGAATTTCTCTGCAAATTCACTCAAACATGTCTGAAAATGGACCAATGTGATCATTTCTTTTCCCCCTATACGTTGTCTCGATCATGTATCATGTACCTCATGCGTTTACAACGCTCCATTCTGCTGGAGCATCTATGAAGGCTTTGCCCTGAGCCACGATGCCAACAGATCCCTCAATCGTAATACTCCCAAGTTCTGCGCCATTCCACTGGGCTACCACTTTGATCGCACCACCAGGCTGCTTGATGTACTGCGTAATCTGCCTCTGCTGGCTCCATGCGAGATACGCTCCGACGGAGGCCGTACCCGAACCACACCCTCTCTCCCAGATCAGACTATCCAGCTCCGGAACATAGATGAGTGGGGCCATTTCTTCCAAGTGTGATTGATATAACAAGATACCGATCAGCTTATCTCCCAGGGTTAATCCCAGTAATCTTGCAAGGGTCTGTGCCCTCTTCTTCATCGTATCGTCAAAGTCATCAACTTCGATCACGATATGGATGAACTCAGCGTACCGGATGATCACCATATCGAGCTCGATGCCTTCGTATCGGATTGTTCGTTGTTCGATCTGCTTTGGTATCGGCATGGTTACCTGACAGTCATATTCGTTCTGCTGCTTCTTCACATGGCACATGATCAATTGATCGGTTCCGGAAACCTCCAGCATGATGTCCATAGACTCCTGATGTGCCAGTCCTGCTTCAGATGCGTGGTGTGCTGCAAGTGCCATACAGGCATTGCCACAGAACTCTCCTCCGGCCATTTCCAGACGGGCAGCAGCTTCCGGTCTCCTCGTTGGTTCAATGAATCCCACTTGTTCAGCGTAAACGTTATCATACGACATTAGACGAGTTGCAATATGATTGTATTTCTCGGCTGCATGATCCGTTTTAACCAGAATCGTCATGTTTTGGGTGGGACTGAACTTGATAAAATCGATCTCCTGTTTCATCGCAGCGACTACTCCTGTTCTTCTTTTTATCTAATAGTAATTATTACGATTAAAAGGTCGAGAAAAATATAGCACATCTTTTTGGGGAGCGTCAACAAATATTTCCATTTAAAAAAAATAAAATTTCATAAAATCTTTAGCTTCCCTTCCTGTAAGAAAACGCAAACAGAGCTGACGCTTCTGCGCCAGCCCTAGCCATACCTACACCATCTGATAAGATTCAACGACTCGTCGTTCCTACCCCGTTCTCACTTAAAAAAGGGAATACGAAAAACGGTTGCCGTCGAACGGAACCGTTTCGATCTGGATATGATCCAGTGATTCACTGTACTCATCACTCTTGATGTGCTTGCACATTGTGCAGTGCTCTCTCAGCCAGTGCAGCCAGAAGATGTGCTCCCAGCGACAGAGCCCGTTCATCCACATCAAAGCCAGGGTGATGCCACTCATGCGGGCCAGAGGTGCCCAGGAAGAGGAACAGGCCGGGAACTTCTTTTTGATAAAAAGAGAAGTCCTCTCCTGCCGGAGAAGGCAGCGGTCTGATGCTATTCAGCCCAATCTGACTTGCAACTTGCTCCGCCGCAGATGCCAGAGCTTCATCGTTGACCACGGCAGGTGGTCCCTGAATCCAACGGACCGTAGCCCGTGTGCCATAGGCTGCCGCCACACCGGCGACTACCTGATTGAAACGTTCGCGAATCCGTGCACGCACTTTCTCATCAAAGGTACGCACTGTGCCATCAAGGATCGCTTCATCCGGAATAACGTTCCAGGCTGTGCCGCTGTGGAGCTTGGTGACACTGATTACAGCACTCTCCTGTGCCCCCACATTACGGCTCACAATGGCCTGTAATGCCGTAACAATATGTGCAGCAACCACGATTGGATCAATGCCTGCTTCCGGCACGGCTGCATGGGTGCCTACACCTTCCACTTTGACAACAAAACCGTCTGCTGCTGCCATCAATGCGCCTTCCCGAATGCCCACCGTACCTACCTGGAGATCAGGCTTGTTATGCAAACCAAATACGGCCCGAACATCGGATAATGCGCCGCTCTGGATCACTTGCCGAGCACCCGTTGCTTTTTCCTCCGATGGCTGGAATATCAATCGTACTTTACCCGGTAGAATGGACTGGCGCTGTTTCAGTAATCGTGCAGCACCGATCAGAATTGCCGTGTGTGCGTCATGTCCGCATGCGTGCATCTTTCCATCTACCTGGGAGGCAAATTCCAGCTTTGTCTCTTCCTGAATGGGCAGCGCATCAATATCTGCTCTTAGGGCGACAACAGGACCGTCCCCTTGACCCACTTCAGCGACAAGCCCTGTCCGTAGCGCATATTCGTCTGCAATATGGACGCCTTCCTCTTCCAGCCAACTGCGAATGGCTGCCGTCGTCTCCTTTTCCTCGCCGGACAATTCCGGGTTACGATGCAGATGTCGCCGAATGGTGATTAATCTTTCCACGAATTCTTCCGCCCGTTCACCGTGAAGTTCATGCTCGGGGCCCTGTACTTGTTGGTCAGAATGCTGCTTGGGCTGTTCCAGATCACTTTTCATCACATGGCCTCCCATTCGTATATATTCACTGTTATATTAACTGCCTACTTCTATCCGATTGCTGCTTCTTCCTTGGATTCCAGTGCAAATTCACTGAGTCCCTGCTCTGCCAGAATCTCACGCAACAATTCGAATGAACGAATTCGCTTGGTAAAGTCCCGTGTAGCTGTAGTCACAATGAACTCTTCCACAGCAAATTCCTGCTGGAACTTCAGCAACGCCTGACCTACGCTTTCCTTCGTACCCCGGGTCACACTTGGCTCCAAAATCTCGATCCGATAGGTTTCGTTTGATTGACGGCCGAATTCTTCCGCCTGTTCCACAGAACCGACAGTGAGTACTTTCCCACTCTCCAGATGGATCTTCACCAGCATATGCTCGCTCGCAAGTCCTTCCGCTTCCTCCTCACTCTCGGCCACAATTAACGATATGGCTAGTGCAGCGTAGGGCTCTCGTCCCTGGGAACGATCAAATTGTTCACGATATACACGGATCGCTTGAAGCGCTACCTCTATATTACTGTTAATGAACAGTGAAAAGACATATGGGAGTCCCAGTTCCGCAGCCATGCCCGCACTATCGACACTTGCTCCAAGTACGTACAGCTCCGCTGGAATGTCCGACACTGGCGAAGCGCTGAGACCTGCAAGTGGATGCGACTGATCTTCAAGCGGCTCATTGTGGATGTATCGTTTCACCTGAACAATTTTCTCCTTCAGAGATGAGGCTTCCTGAATACCTTCCTGCAACGCCTGTGTCGAACGTGGTAACCCGCCTGGTGCACGACCGATTCCCAGGTCAACTCTTCCTGGTCCGAGCGCGGCGAGGATATTGAAATTCTCGGCGACTTTGTATGGACTATAATGCTGGAGCATTACTCCGCCAGACCCCAGCCGAATCCGCTTTGTATGCGCAAGCAAGTGGGAGATGAGTACTTCCGGGGAGGAACCTGCAACATGCCCTGAATCATGGTGCTCCGACACCCAGAACCGATGGAATCCAAGCTGCTCTGCCCGCTGTGCCAGCTCAATCGTATGCCGAAAAGCATCCACCGCCGTTTCCCCTTCATAGATGGGAGTCTGATCCAAAATGCCAACACGAATACTCATATCCTTCTCCTCCTTGATTGTGCTGAACCGCTGTTCTTGAATCACTATTAAGTTGAGCTGGAGATGTTACACTTTATCACTCCGATTGCAGTACCATCTTCCGATCACTCTTATCCCCAGATTTTCTTTACTCCCTTGGTTCAAGGGAAAAATCTGTTGATAAATGCGCACGCTTCGCTTCTTCAGATTGGTTCTGCACTCTCCGTTTTGGTGTAAAAGTCAGATTCAACGTTAGACGCTTTATAGTTGCCGCAGCAGTTCCCCGAAGGGCTCTGCCAATGGCGAATATTCTTCTTTTAAAGTAACGACGCTGATCTGCAACGATACACCTGCTACCTCATGTACCTGAATGGGGAACAGCTCCTGATTCTGCACTTCCTTCTTCACCGTAAGTCCCGGGAGAAAGGCAATGCCTGCCCCTTGCATAACCAGTTTCTTCGCCGTCTCCGAATTATCGACATGGTATGTAATATTCGGCGGATGTTCCAGCGAGTCGAAAGCCCGGTGAATGCGAAGCCAGTCCAGTGAACCACATTCAAAAAAGACCAGTTGCTCATTCCGGATAGCTTCCATGCTGACATGCCCGCTCTCAATGAATGGATGCCCTTTGTACACATAGAGCTGAATCGGATCTTCATAAAAAGCAACCGTACGGATCGCAGGATGCATGACCTTGCGCACAAAAGCAAGATCGATCTCCTGAACAAGCAGTTTGGCAATCAGCTGATCCGTCGTTGCGGTCGTCAATTTGATATTAATTTCGGGGTAAGCTTCCTTGATCTTGGGTAAAAAATCGGGAATGACATAGTTGGATACCGATACTGTACTACCAAGTCGAAGAGCATCCGGTGTTGATCGCCGTTGCTGAATCTTCTGCTTGCCCTTCTGAATCACTTGCAGTACTTGCTGCGCATATGGCAGGAATTTCCGACCTTCATCTGTCAGCACAATTTGTTTGCCAAGCCGATCAAACAACTTGCAGCCCAGCTCCCTTTCCATTGACTGAATGCGAGCTGTGACCGAAGGTTGGGACAAGAAGAGTACTTCGGCAGCCTTATTGAAGCTTCCATAATGATTGATATATACAAATGCTTCAATATTCTCGATATTCATGAGCGCCTCCGTATCCACGTCCGCAGACGTTTGATCTTATATTGATTTATCCAATACACTTACTTGGTTTTATGATATCGTAATCCCATCCTTTTCCAGTGTCAATATCAATTCATCCAGCGAGCGATCTAAACGTGTAGTCACATCTGCCGAGAGTACAAATTTTCCATCATCCAATCGTTCAATTCCCTGATCCACAGCATACACGCCACCCAAGATATGTCTTCCACCAAGGGCTGCCAGAACAGGCTTCAATGCATAATCAATCGCGAGTAGATGAGCTATAGAGCCACCGATAACGAGCGGAAGTGTCAACTTGCCCCGCAACCCTTCTTGCGGAATCAGATCCAGGAACAGCTTGAGCACTCCCGAGTACGATGCCTTGTATACCGGTGTTGCCACAATAACTGCATCCGCCGCTTCCACGACAGCAAGTGCATCACGAATGAATGAGCTGTCAAACCGGGCTTGCACCAGATCCTCAGCGGGCAGATCCACAACGTGAATGACTTCAACGGTGATGCCTGCCTCCGTTAATTTTTGGCTGCTGTAATCCGTCAGACCTGTCAATCGCGAACGTTTGGAAGGTGATCCGGCAATAATGACAACATGTGACATGAATTTCTCCTCCTCAAGCGTAAACGGCTGTCGCCGTCCTCTGGTGGCACAGCTACCGTTTCGCAGTGAAATATAAAAATGGATAGGGTGAAACTTATAAATTCTTATATTTTGGAATAGCGGTCAAGCCGCTCCTTTTACTTTGGGGTCCAGCCGATCGCGAATATCGTCTCCAATCAGATTAACCGCCAGTACAAACAACGTGATCGCCAGACCCGGGAACGTACAGATCCACCAGGCAACCGTCAGATAACCTCTACCTTGTGAGAGCAATGCGCCCCAATCCGGAATTTCCTTCAACACCCCAAGTCCCAGAAAACTGAGTCCGGAGCCCGTAAGGATCGATGTCCCTACGCCCAGCGTAGCCATGACCAGCAGGGGTGACAACGAATGTGGCAGTACATGTTTCCAGAAAATACGTGTATTGGAACCGCCCAGTGAACGTGTCGCTGTAATGAAAGGCAGACCTTTAACTGATATGACCTGCCCACGCATCACCCGTGCGTAGCCCGGAATGGAGGAAACCGCAACAGCCAGTGCAATGTTCATCAGTCCTGGCCCGAGAGCAGCTGCAACAGACAATGCAAGGAGTACGCCGGGTACAGCCATCAGAATATCGACTGCCCGCATCGTGATGGTATCAACAATTCCTCCGGCATAACCCGAGATAATACCAAGAGCACTACCGACAACACCGCCCACAAGAACGGAAGCAAAACCAATGAGCAGCGAATCCCTGCTTCCATGCACAACTACACTGAAGATATCCCTGCCAAAATAGTCCGTCCCGAACAGATGCGCAGCAGAAGGAGCCTGCAGAATGGCATCCGTCATCATCTGAGTTGGATCATAGGGCGCAATCCAGCCCGGTACAATCGCACATGCCACGGTAAACACCACCACCAGCAATGCTGCATAAAAGAATAATCGGGATACCGCGAATGAGACGCGATAACGCCAAGGGCGGCGATTCCACAGATGGATACGTCCTACACTGCCGGCCCATGCTTTTTTGTCACCAGCCAAATGTTTCATGCTCATGAGCAACAACTCCTCCTTTCATACTCCGCGTCAGGACACTTCTGACTGTTCTATCCAATATTATGTTCGGACTGCACGCCGAACCCGGGGATCGATGTACGAATACGAGATGTCCACCAGCAAATTCAAGACCACATAGATAATGGATGTAAAGAAAACAACCCCTTGCACCACTGGCAGATCCTTGGCCATTAGCGCATCCGCAATAATTCGGCCGATCCCCTGTCTGGAGAAGACGGTCTCCACCACAACGGTTCCCGCAAGCAGATCACCGATCAGCATGCCGATTACCGTTACTGCAGGAATAAGCGCATTACGCAGTGCATGACCATACATGATGGCACGTTCCGAAAGTCCTTTGGCCCGTAACGCTACGATAAACGGTTCATTGATCACTTCCAGCATGCTGTTACGCACCATCCGTACGATAAACCCTGCACCCACAAGACCCAGCGTGGCTGCCGGAAGAACCAGTGAGCTGAACCCGTCGGACCCCATCGCCGGGAACCAGCCAAGCTGTACCGAGAATAACAGGATGAGCAGAATCCCCGTCCAGAAGGTTGGCATGGAAATGCCAAACAGTCCAACGAGCCGGGCAACGAAATCAATCACACCATTGCGATGAATCGCAGACAATACACCAAGTGTAATTCCAATCGTGATGGCAATGATTGAGCTGAGTGCGGTCAAAGCCAGTGTGGCTGGGAAATGTTCCAATATTTTTGGCAAAACCGGATCTGAATTGATCATTGATTTACCGAAATCCCCACGCAGCATATCACCGAAATAGTTCGCAAACTGGATGTAAAACGGCTGATCCAGTCCAAGCTGAACCCGCAGATTCTCGATCATCTCCGGGGTAGCCGAGGACGGGTCCAGCATGAGCAAAACCGGATCACCCGGCAGAAGATACATGATGCAGTACACCAGCACCGAAGCTCCGAAAATAACCAGAAGCGATGTTGCGAGTCGTGACAGTATCGTTTGAACCATACCGGGATATCTCCTTCCTCAATCTGGATTGGCCGTTCATGTTAGGGCTGAATGCGGACGTCGTTAAAGAGTGGATACCCCAGTGAATCAAACTTGATGCCTTCGACCTTTTTGGATGCTGCGACGGTATACGGGAATACATAGATCGGCAGAATTACCGCTTGCTCAATCAGGTATTGTTGGATCTGATTGTAGATCTCCACACGTTTATCAGGATCCGTCTCGACCGCTCCCTGCTCTAACAGTTCATCGATCTTTGGATCAGACAAACCGGACAATGTCGGGCGCTCGCCCTCTGCACTCGTATGATAGAAAGCGTACAAGGCATTAGGATCAGAATTGACCTGACTGTTGCCATAGAGATCATAATCCCAGTTCTGATAGATGACTGTTGCGATATCTTTTGTAATCTCGACTTCAACAGCAATGCCAACCTGTTTCAACTGTTGTTGGATAATGGCGGCAATGTCATTGCGTTTCTCCCGATTGGGCGAACCATCGACATAACGCAGGGTCAGTTTCTGGCCGTCTTTGGCACGAATTCCGTCAGCGCCTTTCACCCAGCCTTGTTCATCGAGCAGCTGATTGGCTTTGTTGATGTCCGGGTTGATGCTTCCTTCCAGCGATGCATCATAACCCAGGATTCCAGGAGACAGTGCGGACCACGCTCGTTCGTAGTTGCCCAGATACAATGTTTTGACAATCGATTCTACATCTACGGCGGATTGTACCGCCTGCCTTACTTTCACATCATCCCAAGGCGCTTTGCGCAGATTGAAAAAGAGTGTGTATGGCAGTCCAACCGTGTTGGCCTGTAACAATTGCTGGTTCGGATCGTTTTTTAATGCAGCGATATTTTGCGGTGGAACCGTCTCGGCAGCGAGTACCTGACTACTCTGTACACTTCCGATACGC
Organism: Paenibacillus sp. FSL H3-0457; assembly: GCF_037981725.1. NCBI lineage: Bacteria > Bacillati > Bacillota > Bacilli > Caryophanales > Paenibacillaceae > Paenibacillus > Paenibacillus sp. FSL H3-0457. The sequence goes on from NZ_CP150283.1 coordinate 5,574,524, forward strand.
GTTGCTTCTTCCGGTACAATTTTGAATGTGATCGTATCCACATGTGGTGCAGCTTTATTTTCAACCGTCTCAGGTCCCCAGTTGTAATCCTTGTTTTTGGCAACGACGATATCCGCATTTTCATCCCATTTCACAAAGGTATACGGACCTGTGCCCACCGGATTTTTACCTAGCTGGTCACCATATTTTTGAGCAGCTGTAGGGGATACGATCCCCAGAAGTGCCTGGCTCAAGTTGCCAAGAAAGGCTTGCGATGGTGATTCCAGATTTACCTTGATGGTATATTCATCAATGACTTCGGAGGAGCTATAGGGTCTAATCAGGGCCAGAGAATTGGCAGCTTTGGTGGCCGGATCAATCACCCGGTCCAGATTGTATTTCACGGCTTCCGCATTAAACGGTGTACCATCATGGAACTTCACGCCTTCACGCAGCTTGAACGTATAACTTTTGCCGTCTTTGGATACGCTCCATTCCGTGGCAAGCCAAGGTTTGATGGAACCATCAGGTAGCTGCACGACCAGATTGTCGTAGATCGTCCGGATGGCACGCACCGTTACGGCAAGCCCACTACGATGAGGGTCAAGCGTATCCGGTGAAGTGGCGAGTGCAAAAGTCAGGTTGCCTCCTTCAGCTTGCCCGGCCTGCCCCCCGCCTGATGCCTGTGCCGTACTGTTCGTGCTGCCTCCCGCCGCTCCGCAACCGGATAATACCATCACCAATACTGCTGCCAATGCCATATATTTCATCCATGAGATAGACCTGTTCATATCGCTTCCCCCTCTGTGTATACAGGTGTCATTAAATTAATGTTTATACCAATACTCTATATACCCTATGAGTTAAGTCGGTTTTAAAGCAGTACGAAACGTAGTAATTGATTTTATTACCGGTTGGAGAAAACAGCCAGACAAAATCAGATGCTCGTTCGCTCCCTATCCGTTATGCCAAATCAGATACAACTTGCTCCTTCGCAGCCGTATAACGGTTAACCGGAATTTGCACGCCAAGGTTACCTCGCAATGTATCGTGTTCATATTCCGTACGATACAAACCGCGTTCTTGCAGAATCGGAACAACCAGTTCCACAAAATCAGACAATCCACTTGGCAGCTCCGAAGCAATAATGAAACCATCCGCCGCTTCCGTCTCGAACCATTCCTGAATCTTGTCAGCAACCTGCTCCGGTGTGCCCAGGAATTTGCTACGCGGTGTTGCTGCCCGCAGAGCCACTTCACGCAACGTCAATCCTTGCTCTTTGGCATCCTTCTTGATCTTGTCGGTTCCACTGCGGAAGCTGTTGCTTCCAATGCCATTCAGCTCCGGGAACGGTTCATCCAGCGGATATTGGGAGAAATCATGGTGTTCGAAGAAACGTCCCAGGTAATCCAGCGCTTTATCAATGGTAACCAGACTTGCGATCTCCTGATATTTCTGTTCAGCTTCCTCTTCCGTCCGTCCAACAATAGGATTGATGCCTGGCAGAATAACAATATCCTGTGCAGAACGTCCATAGGAAGCCGCTCGTGTTTTCACATCCTTATAAAATGCCTGTGCATCTTCAATCGTATCGTGTCCAGTAAAGACAGCATCCGCTTCTTGCGCCGCCAGCGTTTTGCCATCTTCCGATGAACCTGCCTGGAAAATCACCGGCTGTCCTTGCCGTGAACGGGCAATATTGAGCGGACCTTGTACGGAGAAAAACTCTCCTTCATGATTAAGCGTGTGCAGCTTGGATGGATCGAAGAATACACCGCTCTCTTTGTCTCTCACAAAGGCATCATCTTCCCAAGAGTCCCACAACCCTTTGGTTACCTGTAAATATTCCGCGGCAATGCGATAACGTTCCGGATGCGAAGGGTGACTGCTCTTACTATAGTTCTTCGCTGTACCTTCCAGCGGAGAAGTCACGACGTTCCAGCCTGCACGGCCATCACTGATCTGATCGAGGGAACCGAACTGTCTGGCTACGGTGAACGGATCACTATAGGATGTCGAGAGGGTGCCTACCAGTCCAATATGTGAAGTAACGGCAGCCAAAGCGGAGAGAATACTGATTGGTTCGAAGCGATTGAGGAAATGCGGAATGGATTTCTCGGTAATATACAGACCGTCTGCGATAAAGACCAGATCGAACTTGCCTTCCTCCGCTTTCAGTGCCTGACGTTTGTAGAATCCAAAGTTAACGCTGGCATCCGACAGAACCTCCGGGTGTCTCCATGTGGTGTTGCTTCCTCCAACCCCATGAATAATGGCTCCAAATTTCAAACTGCGTTTCGCTGTCATATGCACTCCGCCTTCCTTGGATTAGAATCTTCAAAAGAATGATCAAGGGCCAACTGAACTGATTACGTATGCGAAATAACTTAAAAGTTAACTATTCCTATGAGTTTGGTTTGTTTTAATTTCACAAATCTTATCACTGCCCCGTAAAAGGGTCAACAGCGTGACTAATAGATTTTTTCTATATGAACATTGAAGATGTAAATAAGACCATTTACATCCCAAGAGAGCTATAACTTATTGAACGTTCCGGCTGCTGTACAAATGCGATCTTGCATCATGCAGCAACCGGAACGGCTTGCTCCAAAGGTATATATCAACTCCCGTTAGACTGCTGCCGCTTCGTCCGCTCGTGCCAGAAGTTCAGCCAGCTTCTCCAGATCAGGTTCCAGCAAGGCTTCAAACTTGCCGTCCCCTCCCACTTCAATGACAGGTACATGCCGAATGCCATATTTTGCTTCAAGCACATCACGCAGCACGTCATTGCCCTGCACTTCAATGTTCTCAAAAGGCTGGTTTCGCTCTGTCAGAAATGCTTTCACTTCCCCGCAGAAATGACAGCCTGTTTTGCTCCACAGCACGACTTTTTTGGTTGATGATGACATCGACATACCTCCTGATTAGTTTTAAGATCAAGATCTGTGCGATTGAATATGAACGCCCTAGACCTTTAATTCCCATCTGTTAAATAAGAATTATGGCTCTAAATGTACTCCTGTGCCCTTCCTGCGTCAATGGATCTGCTAATAGAATAAACCTATAACCAAATAGAAAGATTAAATTATAAATTTGAAAGATGGCTTATTTTACAGGAATGAATCGCACTGCTTCAGTAGTCTAGCTACCAACTCATATGTAATATTCGGATGCGGAATGAATCAGAGCGATTACACAGGGTACCGCTACATTTTCCATTCCGCATCATGCTGCTGATTCGCATAAACAGATCGCCTGACATTACAGATCGGGGTTCAAGAGCTGAGGTGGGGCGATAATGGGCCAGCCTTCTTCCATCGCATTCAGTTGGTCCGCAGACACGCTGATAATATGACCAGAATGTACCCCCCAACGTTCTGCCGCATAGACCGATACAAATCGTCTCCGCTTGTCTCCGCTGATCTGATATCGAATCTCGGGTGCATCCACTGCGGCAACAATACTTCCTTCTGCCCATCCATGGTGAGAACCATGAACCGCTGTCGTATGCACCTGTTGTGATTCCCTCGGCCATCCTTGCACGTCCCCCGCTGATATCAGTGCTTCTCCGGCAGGAATGGCGAGCAGGTCCGGTTTGGCAACCTGAACAGGAGATATTCCACGCGGTACAGGGATATTCAGCTTCCGCCGCCGACCGCCTGTTAAAGTATAGACATCTCCTTTGGCATCGGACAGGAACGAACCTTCCGGGTAGAAGTCATAACTGTTTCTGAACTGTAATGTCGGATCTTGGCTGCCCTGCGTTGAGATTCGCTGACGCGGATCCATTGGGTTGGTATCACCCTCCTCTTGTTGAACGGATGGGGTACCAGAGGTTAGTTGTCTAGCCAAGCGGCAGGTTTCGGCAACCAGCGCATGGGGATCTCCCCACTTTTGGCTATAAAACTGCTCGTTATCCTTATTCACTACAGCAAAGTCTTGCTCACCCAAGGCTTTCATACTGACACTTCCGAAGTGGTGGATAAAAGCATCCCCGGCTACCGCAAGCTGGTATCCTGCCAGCTTCACCCGGATGATCCAATCGTCATCTTCAAAATTGCCCACCGCGTACCCTTCGTCCAGATAACCTACCCGTTCCAGCAGCTCCCGTGAGAACAGCCAGCAGAATCCGACCAAGCGATCGGTTATTCGATGTTTGTCTGCATCCGGACGATTATGTGTGGCGGCAAAAGGCCACATCTCTTCTACCTCACGGTACGGAACCTGAATCTGCTGATCCCCGCCAATATAGTTGGTCACCGGACCCACCACACCAATCTTCGGATCACTGGCAAGACAAGTCATCATGTTATCCAGCCAGCCTGGAGTAACGAGCGTATCGTTGTTCAACACGATGATATGTCGTCCTCTCGCCATCATCAGCCCATGATTGACACCTCCGGCAAACCCCCCGTTCTTATCCAGGGCAGCTACCCTCACCATACCGCCTTTGCGGAGCATGGCCTCGGCAGTTCCATCCTTGGAGGCATTATCCACGACGATGATTTCGTAGGGAGCAGGGGTATGCTTCTCGATACTGGACACACACTTCAGCACATACTCCCGCTGATTGTACGTGGGAATAATGATGCTGACCCCTTCAAATACAAGACCAAACGAGCTCTGTCCCTGGCGAACACCTTCGTTGTATCCTCTGGTATACCCCTGTTTGTAGAGCCTGGCACCTTTGGGTGTGCGCCTGCTTTTGCCTTTACGTCTGGATTTCCGTATTGAGCGACGACCTGCTGCATGCAGGACTGCCATGTCAGATCGCGAGACATCGTGCTGTGTGGCACGGCGGGCCGCTTTTTTTTCGTTGCTTATGCTGCCATTCCTGTTGTTTTCACTGCGGCTGTTGTCACTGTGAGTGCTGATATTTGGAATGATGTTCAGATGACTGTGACCCTTTCGACGGACGACGTTTCGAGCCTTAATCTTGTTGCTGCGGCTATGACGTTTTTCCCCGCGCTGTTGATCGGGTGTGCTCATGTTGCTCCCTCCATTTCCACTTGTCCGTGAGGCTAACACACACATGACCAGCCCTCGGACGGTCCACTAGAGTTGAAGTTCTCCTGTTACCAGTTTGTCAGCCAAATGTCCAAAATCCAGAGCAACCTTGCCGAGCTCACCTGCAATTCGCCGACACAGAATGACCGCCGGAATTCCCGCCGCCACCAACGCGATATCAAAAGCATGTTCTGCGGTTTGCTGCATCACCCTCGGAATATCCATGACTCCTGCCACAGAACCAATGATGCCTGTGACATGAATCCCTCTGCTATGCAGCAGTGCCGCAAGCTCTGGTGCCTGGCTGCCTATGAGCAGAACCCGCCGTCCTTGCAGCAAGGGCAACACCAGACCGGACTGATGCAGACTGTAATTGATCGTGGAACTGGTCAATTTCAGCCGGGACCAGTCAATCCCGAAGTGGCGCAATACCGGGAATAACAGCCCCTGGAATGTCGGCGCCCGCGAGATCGGCACGCCAACCCAGTCGGCGGCCTGTATGGCTTCCGCAAGCATCGCGCGGATGTCGGGGGTTGAGCATGGCACCCCTGCATAGGGCAGAAACGGTGCCAGCTCCTGCACTTCCTGACCTGGCAGCACCGTATCGGCTGCCAGCGTGAGCAGTTCGCCATCTCCGAGGCGAACGACAGACAAGGGGCGCTGCGCATCCAGCGCCGCCGTGATGTGTCCAGCCATCTCATGAGGGCTGGACAGCCGGGCCAGGCTGGGCGCGTATTGGCGGAATCCCGCCGCGATCAGATCTGCCGCCGCAACGGCAGGCAGAATGTGATCCGGCGGGATGTGCTGCGCCACCAGCGCCTCCCCGCCGGCGAATACGCCGTCGCGGTAGCCCTCGGCGTAGCCGCCGGGCACAGCCTCCGCCTGCACTGCGTGCTCCGCGGGCGGAGGCGGCAAGCCCTTCGCGCCGGCAGCGCCTCCCCGCCCCGCGGGGGCGACACCCTTCGGGTGTGTCGCCTGGCGCGGGGCGGGGCCAGCACCGCTGGCAGGCATCGCCTGTGGCGTGCTGGCTTGCGGTGCTGGCAAGGGCGCACGGCGCATCGCCGTGCGCTGCTTGGCGCGGGCAGCGGCACGCCGGCCCCCGCGCTGATGCCGGCCTGCGCCCAGCAGTGGCCCGGCGCAGGCCGGCTTTGCCTTTGCCGGTGCGGCTGGCTCTTGCCGCTCTGCTCGCGCCCGCAGAGCCAGCTTTGCCTGTGCTGCTCGCTTTCCTTGCAGCAGCTTTATGCGCTGCGCCTGCAGATGTACCCGCTTTGGTCAGGGTACTACGTTTCCCTGACTTCACACCTTTGACTCCAGCAGACCCTGTACCTGCTGCTGCCGGAGTGCCACTGCCCATAAATACGGCCGGGTGGATGCCCCGGGGCTTACCCGACACGGAGGCCCTAGCGGCCCCGGTGCGTATCACTACTCTCACGCCATTCCCTCCTTTGGCATGCACGAGGATTGTCGCTGCGCAAAGCGCCGGAGCATCCTTCCAGCTCCGGCGCAGAGTGTTCTGCTCCCATGGGGCACCGCACAGCGGCAGCATCAGTCGCATATATTTTAGGGCAATTGTCCTTTCATACGGACAGCTGCTTCCTGGAGCGATTCAAATGTACCTGCATCACTCCAGTATTTCTGCAAAATGTCGTATTCCAGTCCGCCAGCAGACGCGTAGTGATTATTCACATCCGTAATTTCAAGTTCTCCGCGCGCAGACGGCGCAATGTTGCGAATCAGGTTAAATACATGATCATCATACATGTATATGCCCGTCACACAATAAGAGGTTTTCGGCTGGCTTGGCTTCTCCTCAATGTACGAGATTCGCTCAGGATGCTTTGGATCAAAAACAGGCACCCCGTAACGTCGTGCATCATCCACCTCTTTGAGCAGAACTCGCGCTGTACCAGCAGGTTGCTGCATGTAACGGTCCACATAAGGCTTCAGATCATCGCTGAAGAGATTATCACCGAGAAGCACAACGAATTTTTCGCCAGGAAGAATAAAAGAAGTTGCCAGATCCAATGCTTCCGCAATCCCGCCTGCCTTTTCCTGAATGCGATAAGTCAACTTGACCCCATGATCTGCTCCGCCACCAAGATACTCTGTATATAACCCGGCGGAATGTTTGTTGATCACAATCAATAGTTCATCAATGCCTGCCTGGCGGAGCCTGTCGATGCCATACATAATCATCGGATGTTTACCGACTGGAAGCAGATGTTTGTTAATGAGCCGGGTCAGCGGATACAGTCTAGTTCCTGTTCCGCCGGCAAGAATTACACCTTTCATTCCACGTTCCCTCCTTCATCGGATATGTCCATATATTCAAGCGGATCGACATGCCATTTGTTCATAAAAATCGAACGATTACGCTCAAGCAGCTGTTTCCACGCTACCGGATCTGTCTTCTGGAAGCTGGCACTTCCCTGATGATGCACGAGAACATCTCCACATACCAGCAGGCGGTATCCCTGCAATCTTGCTCTATAACAATAATCGTCATCCTCATAGTGTCCCGGAGAATATGCCTCGTCAAGCAGTCCAACCGATTCCACCACATCTCGTTTCATCAGCATGCACAGACCGACGATCCGGCGTACTTCCTTCCACCTTGAAGAATCCACAACATTATTGGAATTGGCCAACTCCTGAAAATGTTCCATATCCCGAAACTGCAGTTTAATCTGCTGGATGCCGCTTGCATAATTCGTAACAGGCCCCGTGATCCCAATACTTGCGTCACTGTACAGAGCCGTTCGCAGGTTCTCCAGCCAACGGGGCGTGACCGTAACATCATTGTTCAACAGCAACAGCTCATCCCCGCAAGCTGCACGAAGTCCAGCGTTACACGCTGCCGGAAACCCCCGGTTGTCCGGGAACCTTACAAATCGAATTCGCTCCAGCGCACAATATTCAGCCGTTCCATCCGTCGAACCGTTATCTACCACGATAATTTCATATGACGCAGGAGCGCCCGAGTATTGACGTATGGCATCGATGCAGGGCCTGATCAGATCCAGACCATTGTAAGTTGGGATAATCATACTCGTCAGTGTCATTAGGCGTTCCTCCTGTAGGCCACTTCTACACGGGAGAGTGTATGTGCCTGGGCTGGATTCCAACCTGTACCCAGCAATGTAGCCAGTGCCTCCAGATGATCCCCGATGATCAATTTGGCGACATCATTCCCACTTCCCGTGTTACCAGGACGCAACCGATTGGAACGAATAACATCCACCTGACTTGGTGCCGAGACGTTCATTCCATGCTGAATAGCTAGACTTTGTGCCTTAGGTGGAACGGCCAGTGATGCTGGCTTCACGGTCTGAATCATACGACGAGATAATGCATGAGGCACGGCTGTCATGGAATTGGAACCAAGATCTGCCCTGCCTAATGTTCGGTTCAGATATGCTTTGATCCGGCTTACCTCATCCTGCCCTGCAAACGCAGGAAGCAAAGACGTCAGATTATTCAACGCCACATCCTGTCCTCGATCAACCGCGAACAGAAAGGGTGCAAGCTGTTCAGCCGAGACGACCATATCTCCATCCACAAAAAGTACCGTCTCCGCATCCGTCATCTTGGCTCCAAGTGCCCGGCCCACATCATGTCCTGCCCGATCCGGTTCATAGATTACTGTAAGTCCCGGCTGCCTTAGTACCTGCTTCAAACTGTCATCTGTCGTTCCATTCAGTACCACAATAATATCCGTCAGAGGCAACCGCTTTAGTTGCAATAACACCTGCCCCAGTGTGTGTTCCTCATTACAGGCACAGACAACAGCAGCAGCCGAATGACGAAGAGATAGCGGCACGATCTGGAATGAATGCCCCGAGGCCTGAGCATAACCCTGCATAAATGCCTTACCTGCCTTCAGAGCTAGCTCGAAGTTGCTTAGCTCCGCAATGTTCGCCGCGTGTGCATTCCATACGAGACGTGCATGTTCTTCTGATACTGTGTTGTTTGCCTTTGCCTCGCTTCCTGCAACTTGCCCCACTTTCCACATCAAGTGCAGATTTACTGGGCCAGACTTTGCTCGGCTTCTTCTTTTTTTTTGAATATCTACATGTTTCTTGTTCCTATGACGCTTGTTCATTACTGTTCTTCCTGCTGTCGTTGGTCTACTTGTTGTCCGCCTGCGGCGGACAACCCCTGAACGTCCCTTCATTTCCTCACCTCCAGCATGCTGCATCATCCGATGCGACATGCTTACCTCGCCAGGTTGCGAACACGTTGCAGATCGGTATAACCTCCGCGGGGACCGAGCGTATCCGTAATCCACTTGATTGCTGCCATATGATCATTCAGTACCACTTGACTTAGCGGATCAGGTCCGCTTCGCTTCTTGATTCGTACTGCATTCATTCTACCCACAGGTACGTGATGAACAGCGCGTACCCGAAGTCCGCCGATCACTGCCTTCGCTTGTGCGAGTGGCGGAACTTCCAGTGAGGATATCCCCATGACCTCAAGTCCTTTTCGGCTTATTGCATGTGGAATAGCTGTCATGGATGCCCCCCGGAGATCGGATCTTGCGAGTATGCTGTTCAACATGTGCTTGGCCTCCACTACGGGATGAACGGGATGATGAGTGACCGGCCCATGGTAGTCGTTAAGCGCCACATCCGTTCCCTTCAGCACAGCCTTCACGTAAGGTGCAAGATGCTCTGCGGGAATTGCGATATCTGCATCAGTAAATAACAATACCTGACCACGCGCCTCCGCTGCGCCTACTTTTCGTCCTCCATCATGCCCCAGTGCTTCGGGATACGTGAGCACTCGTGCTCCAGCCCGTTTGGCTGCGTTAGCAGTACCGTCTGTAGAACCATTCACAATGACAAGCACTTCAGCATCGCGGCATATCCGCAGCGCTTCACGGACAACTGCACCAATCCTTTTCTCCTCATTCATAGCAGGGATAATAACCGAGAGCATCGGTCGCTGAGAACCCCCCCTGTGTGAAGGAGCATCACTCATGCCATTTTCCGCTCCATTCTCTACTCCATCCTTAGCCTGTGACATCAGCTGTTTGGATGGAATAACGAACGTATAGGCCTTTGTACCCTTTTTGTGTCCAGACTTCCATCTTCGTTTCTTCAGCACTGTTTTTCTTCGTGTCACATTGGTTCGGGTTGCATAACGTGCTGTGGTACGGGTTTTGCGCAACAGTTTCACCTCCCGCATTCGATCATCGGCATGCCAAGGGAGTACACGTTATTCTATGTATTCGTGGAGCAGTGGAAACGGCGTTTGTCCTTGCACTAAGCAGGTTCTCCCTGTGAACACGAGGGTACAGGCCTTGCTTTTAGACAAAATACGTCAAAATATGTGAAAAACGCTACCTCTCCCCTACTTCAGACACAAATTTAACAAAAATCTAAAATTGTATCTTTTCCAAAGTTTTACATTGTGATAATATACGTTCCAAGCAGTTTTATTTACAAAAATAACCTTGTGGTGAACATAAGTTCCCATATATTTTTTAAATCAGTTTATTGACCTTAGGTTGATTAGATTATGACCTCATTCACAGAACTTGTTAAGCAGATACATTCTACTCTTGAGAGGAGTGATGCCGTTCAGAACACACTGCCTTTGTCATTTACGCAAACCCGGATTGAACACCCCAGTTTTCCGTGAACGTATCTTCTACCTGCGCAATTGGACAACCCCCGGCTTTCTGAAAGAGGAACACAATAGACGATTAAACCTTCGGGTTGAACTGAATAAACGGTTATCCTTTTTGTTTGGTGTCGTGCTTAACACTTCCCGAGCTAAGGCCAAGCCGATTTTGTTCCAATCGTTTCTTGTCTCATTCCACGCTTCAGGTTTAGCCCCACGCTCCGCGCTGCCCAAGTTGCAGACGGAATTCCAACCGAGACTGGCATGAACATTTTCCAACCAAAAATAAGTTTAAGAATGGGAGAGTTTACTATGAAATTCGCCAAAGTTATGCCAACAATTCTTGGAGGAGCTCTTTTGCTCGCTTCCGTGTCCTCTGCTACTGCAGCTCCAGTGTCTGATCAATCCATTCCACTTCAGGCCCCTTATGCCTCTGAGGAGGGTATTCCATTGAACAGTGGAACAGATGACACTATCTTTAATTATCTTGGACAGCAGGAACAATTTCTGAATACCGATGTGAAATCCCAGCTCAAAATTGTCAAAAGAAACACAGATACATCTGGCGTAAGACACTTCCGCCTGAAACAGTATATTAAAGGTATCCCGGTTTATGGTGCAGAACAGACGGTCCACCTGGACAAAACCGGAGCCGTGAGCTCCGCACTTGGCGATCTTCCACCGATTGAAGAGCAGGCCATTCCGAATGATGGTGTAGCCGAGATCAGCGGAGAAGACGCGATCCAGATTGCAACCGAAGAAGCAACCTCCCGGATTGGAGAGCTTGGTGCCGCGGAAATCACGCCTCAAGCTGAATTGAACATCTATCATCATGAAGAAGATGGTCAGACATATCTGGTTTACATTACGGAAGTAAACGTACTGGAACCTGCCCCTCTACGGACCAAATATTTCATTAACGCAGTGGATGGCAGTATCGTATCCCAGTTTGACCTCATTAACTTCGCTACTGGAACAGGTACAGGTGTGCTTGGAGATACCAAAACCCTGACAACCACCCAATCCGGTAGCACCTTCCAACTGAAAGACACCACTCGCGGCAATGGCATCCAAACGTACACGGCGAACAATGGCTCCTCACTGCCTGGTAGCTTGCTTACAGATTCGGATAATGTATGGACCGATCGTGCAGGTGTAGATGCTCATGCTCATGCGGCTGCTACGTATGATTTCTACAAAAACAAATTCAACCGTAACGGTATTAATGGTAACGGATTGTTGATCAGATCAACCGTGCACTACGGCTCCAATTACAATAACGCCTTCTGGAACGGGGCACAGATTGTCTTTGGTGACGGCGATGGAACGATGTTCCGATCCCTGTCAGGTGATCTGGATGTTGTGGGCCATGAATTGACGCATGGTGTTATTGAATATACAGCCAACCTGGAATATCGCAATGAACCAGGCGCACTCAATGAAGCCTTTGCCGATATTTTCGGTAATACGATCCAAAGCAAAAACTGGCTGCTCGGTGATGATATCTACACACCTAACACTCCAGGAGATGCGCTGCGCTCCCTCTCCAACCCTACATTGTATGGTCAACCTGACAAATACAGCGATCGCTACACAGGCTCACAGGACAACGGCGGTGTCCATATCAACAGTGGTATCATCAATAAAGCCTATTTCCTTGCTGCTCAAGGCGGAACACATAATGGTGTGACTGTTACCGGAATCGGTCGGGATAAAGCGATCCAGATTTTCTACAGCACACTGGTGAACTACCTGACACCAACGTCCAAATTTGCCGCTGCCAAAACAGCTACCATTCAAGCAGCCAAAGATCTGTACGGAGCAACTTCCGCTGAAGCTACTGCTATTACCAAAGCGTATCAAGCTGTAGGCCTGTAAAATCTTATTTTATTGTAGTTCAACTTATAATGTACTCATCCTAATGGTAACAAAACGTTCAGACACCCCTCACCGTCCGAACGGATTAAGCTGATATCAATCAAAAGCGGTGTCCCGGACAACTCTGGACACCGCTTTTGTCATTTGTTTATTACGGATACAATCCTGCACTATCCTTGCGAAGGTCCCGCAGCAATCCATGACAACAATCCGTACGTATGCTTGCAATCTGCTGTACGTGACACTTCAAGTACCGCTTCATCCTCACTCTGCGAGAGCAAGGAAATCTGGAATCCCCGATCATTACTCATGCCCACAATCACATAATGTTCTGAAGCAAATGATTCTTCAAAAACAACAGTTACCTCTGTGCATACTTCACTCTCTGGCAGTACAAAAGCTTCCATTCCGAATTGTTGTACAACCGGTTGTTTGCTTACGCTGCGAACGGGCTGGAAGGCCAGATGTTTGGCTTGAACTGCCCCCGATTGCAACTGGCTGCTGCCCACGGTATCATCACAGAGATGCTCCTGTTTAATCGATTGTTCACTTAACATAAACTCCGTAGTTCCAGCGATCTCCTGTGACTGTTCAAGCTGTGGTTGCTGAGCCTGTTCTGCCGGCTCTGTTGTGAACAAAGCTGCCGGTAGTTCGCCAAGCTGATCTGTTTGGGATACCAGCTCTTGTTGTTGCTCCAGACCAGCACCCGGTATTGCCTCGACGATTACCTGCTGTGATTGCTGTACACCTTCATTTTCTGGTTGAAGCAATCCCTCTTGTCTTTTGATAGTTGCCAGTTGCTCCAGCGTTTCTCCACTGAACTGACGGATCGCATTCCATATCTCTTCGCTCAGATGCGCTGGACCTACAATCCCCGCATTCAAATGATTAGAGGTAATACTCTGCTCACTCAGTTTGCTGCCGTTCACGCTGCCATCGGCCAATTTGGCACTGGTGACAGACCCATTTTGCAGATGAACCCCGCTTACTGCTTCCTCTTCCAGATGAGTTGTGCGAATGCTGCGTTCTTGAATATGATCAGCAAGAATGGTTCCATCCTGGATATGACGAGTTTGCACACTTTTGTCTGCTATGTGGATAGCCGATACCGCACCTTCAAGCAATTTATTACCGTTTACACTGCCGTCAGCCATTTTGGCACTTGTTATGGAACCATTGTGCAGATGAATCGAACTTACCGATTCGGCTTTGAGGTGGGAGATTCCAATGCTTCGCTCTTGAATATGGTCAGCATGTATGGCTTTCTCTTGGATATGACGCGATTGCACACTTCCATTGGCAATATGGACATCCGACACCGCATCTTCAAGCAGTTTGTTGCTGCTCACACTGCCATCCGCCAGTTTGGCACTCGTTACAGATTCATTTTGCAGATGAACCGCACTTATTGCTTCCTCTTCCAGATGGAACGTACCAATGCTGTGCTCCTGAATATGATCAGCAAGGATCGCTCCTGCCTGGATATGGCGAGTTTGCACACTTTCCGACGCGATATGGCTCCCCAATACAGTATCTTCGAGCAATTTGCTGCCACTAATGCTACTGTCAGCCAATTTGGCACTTGTTACGGACCCATTTTGCAGATGAACCGCACTTACGGCTTCCTCTTCCAGATGGGCTGTGCCTATGCTTCGCTCCTGAATATGACCAGCATGAATAGCTCCTGCCTGAATATGCCCGGATTGCACACTTTCCGATGCGATATGAACCCCGGATACCGTACCTTCGAGTAACTTGCTGCCAGTTATACTGCCATCCGCCAGTTTGGCACTCGTTACAGATCCATTTTGCAAATGAATGGCACTTACAGACTCCTCTTCCAAATGTGCTGTGCCGATGCTCCGCTCTTGAATATGATCAGCATGAATGGCTCCTGCCTGAATCTTACTGGATTGCACACTATCGTCTGCAATGTGGATATCTGATACTGCACCTTCAAGCAACTTGCTGCCGGTTACACTGCCGTCGGCCAACTTGGTACTTGTTACAGATCCATTTTGCAGATGAATGGCACTTACTGCTTCCTGTTCCAAGTGAAGCATGCCAATGCTGTGCTCCTGAATATGGTCAGCAAAGATTGCTCCTTCCTGAATATGGCGGGATTGCACACTTTCCGATGCGATATGGATTCCCGACACCGCATCTTCGATCAACTTGCTGCCCGTTACACTGCCGTCGGCCAGTTTGGTACTGATGACAGACCCATTTTGCAGGTGAATCGCACTTACTGCTTCCTCCTCCAGATGGGTTGTGCCGATGCTCCGCTCCTGAATATGGTCAGCATGAATGGCCCCTGCCTGAATATGCCCGGTTTGCACACTTTCGGACGCAATATGAACCCCCGATACGGTTCCTTCAAGCAATTTGCTGCCGTTGATACTGCCATCCGCCAGTTTGGCACTTGTTACAGATCCATTTTGCAAATGAACTGCACTTACAGACTGCTCATCCAGATGAACTGAGCCAATACTGCACTCTTGAATATGATCAGCAAGGATTGCTCCTTCTTGGATATGATGGGTTTGCACACTTTCATTGGCAAGGTGAGTAGCCGATACGGTTCCTGCAGCTAATTTGCTGCCATCCACACTACCCGTTGCTAGTTTGGAGCGTGTTACAGATTCATCCTGCAAAATAATTGTACTTACCGCTTCTTCTTCCAGATGAGATGTTCCGATGCTGCGTTCATGGATATGATGAGGAAGAATTTCACCATCTTGAATATGACGGGAATGCACAGCTCCTTGCTGCAGGTGAACAGCACTTGTCGACTCTGCCTGAAGATGCAAACCACTGATCAAACCTGGCTGAAGGTGGGCCGCTGTAATGGATAAAGGTGCCAGATGGTCTGTTTCGACAGATCCGGGTGCCAAGTGATGCGATGTTACCACCTGTTCAGCAATATGCTCCTCATGAATGATGTCTGGCTTCAGATGCTGTGAGCTCACTACTTGAGTCCCCAAATGGTCAGATTTCACGCTGCCTTCAGCCAGATGGACGGATTGTACAACGGATGGCTGCAAGTGCTCGCTACCTACAGCAGCCTGTTGCAGTTCTGTCCCGGATACCGACTCTGCTGTCAAATGGTCCGCACTTATGGAGCCATGTTGAAGTTTGTTGCCGGTAATACTACCATCAGCAAATAATTCCGGCGAGCGTATTTCTTCCGACAAATGTTCCAGGGAAACGGCATGCTGCTTCAAGTGATATCCGCGAATGGTTCCTGCTGGAATATGTTTGGCGTTAATACTCTCTGCCATAATCTTGGAAGAAGTCACGCTGCCGTCTGCCAGTTTAGCTGATGTGACAGCAAAATCCGCCAGTTTATCTGTTGCAACACTCTCTGGTGAAAGCTTGGGGGAGGTAACCGCATGATCTGTTAGATGAGGCGGAAAAATGGACCCGCCAGCCAGCTGGGCTGAAGTTACACTATCAATAGCCAATTTGTCTGTTGTGACCGCGGCCCGTGCAATCGCATCCGTTTCAACACTACCCGGCTGAAGATGAGGTACACCTACGGCATGTTCTGTCAAGTGTTCCGATTTCACTGCATAAGGTCTCAGGGCCTCGGAACCCACGCTGCCTGGAGCCAGATGTGTCCCTGTGACTCCACCACTCGCAAGATGCGAGGATATAACACTTCCCGGGGCAAGCGCTCTGCTACTCACCGATGCCGTTCCAAGCTTTTCTGTTGTCACACTTCCATCCGCAAGTTTAACGTCTGTAACGGCACCATCCTGCAATTCATACGTACCCACGGCCGACTCTGCAAGATGCCGCTCACACACCACGTCGTCTGCAAGAGCGTCTCCGGACACACTTCCGGCAGATAGATGAGCTGCCTCGATGCTTCCACTTGCAATGTGAATAGAGTGAATTGCGGAATTGTCCACATGTACTGGCGTAATTCCCCGATTCGCAATGTGTTCCGCACGAATGGACCCTTTGGCAAGATGTTTACCCTGTACGGCTTCATCCGCAATTTTGGAAGATATGACGCTCTGATCAGAGATCTTGGATGCCGTAATGGACTGCTCCAGCAATTTTGCTGTTCCAACAGACTGGTCTGCCAGTTTGCTACTGGTTACTGCACCTTCTGTCAAATGCTCACTGCCCACTTCTCCATTGCCAATCTGCTCCTTGCCAACGGAATGAGCTCGAATCTGGCTTGAACCGATTGAACCATCCAGTAGATGTCTTCCAGTTAGTGAACCCTCAGCTAAATGTCTTGTTTGTATGGATCCATCCTCTATCTGGTCACTTCCAATACTTCCATTTAATAGTTGTGAACGACCGACAGACCCTTCTGCCAGATGTGTCTGTTTAACAGCACCTGCCTGAATATGGTGAGACTCGATGGAGTGTTCTTCGATTTTGCTGCCTGTGACAGCAGCTTCCCGAATTTTGGATGTAGTCACTGCATCGTCAGCCAGTTTGGAGGTATTCACAGCTCCCCCCGTGAGATGTCTTGTATCCACCCCGCTAATCGCGATCTTGTCTCCAGTTACGGCATGATTCTTGATTAATTCTTCCGTTACCAGCATGCGGCTGAGATGTCTTGTGCTGATGGAGCCGTCGGCAATTTTGGCCGAATCGATGGCCTGGTTGCCAAGCTTCTGAGAAGTAATACTGCCATCTCTGATTTTCTCACCGGCAATAGAAGCATTTCGTATTTTGTGACCAGACACAGAACCGTCAATCAGGTGCTCCTCAGATACAGACGCTTCCGCAAGTTTCGCTGAAACAATGGCCCCGTCTGCAATGTGAATGCTGGTCACCGCATAATCCTGCAATGCTTCACTGCCGACCGCATCCGGTTTCAGCTTGGAGGCATCCACAGAGAAAGGAGCCAACTTGCTCTCCGTAACAGCAAATTCACTCAAGTCGTCCGTGTAGATGTAATGTCCGGTATGACCCGGCATCTGGTTCTGGTTCAGGATCTGCAACCGGTCCTTGCTTGTTGTTTCTTGCTTGATGATATCCACCTCTTCTTCCAGAACAAGCGGAGCCACGCTGCTAACCTGAATTTGCTTATCCGAGCTATCTTCTGTCTCGATTTCCTTGCTATCAGACTCTACGGGTTCCGGCTTGATTTCGGCTTCGATCTCCACCTCTTCCAGCTCGTTTGTTGATGCAGGTAGCTCCATTGAGTCGAATAGGAATTCTTCCGACTCCTGAACAGCCCTTGATTCCCTTTTATTCGTATTCAAACGTTCTTCCCTATTCACAGTGAAACCTGAGTTCATCTTGTCTGCCCGGCGATCAGTCAGTTCCAATTCTTTGTATTTCGGGCTCACATGCCGCAGTTTCGGCGTTGGAACCTTCTTTTTGCCATTTTTACTCATGCAGCTTGCTCCTTCCTCTAACGTTCGTCTCCGGCATCATATGCTTCCATATGGGCATCTGCCACTTCATTTATGACTTTTGCGGATTCCAGAGTACGGATGTACAGGCGTCAAGACAGGAAGGTTCGATGATCTTCGTGGAAATAGGCGTGTCAGGGCTGCAGAGGAAAGGCGGCTGTCCACGCCCCCGTCCCAGTTATGTCATAGGATATTATATCTAGGTCGTGTCTGAAAACTCGCTGAAGTGCATCTTTCACCGTCTTTTCGCCCCCTACTACGTCACTTTCCCTTGACGTGCCCCGGCACGCCTGCGAAAAACTTCCTTGCTTGGAACGAAGATTCGGCAAACCTGCTTCCTTCGGAGTTTTAGACACGCCCTGAGCAAGCACTAGTGCTTGGCGATGCATCTTACACACCGGTCTGCGTTATCGCGATGTCTGAGCCATGCGGTGACAGGCCGGCATTCCATGAATGGACGATCCATGGTCGCGATAACATCGAAGGAGGAACGGTCATGCTCCAAGAAACGATCGGCATTATGTTCGATTCACGCATGTACCGGGGGATACCGGCCGGAAGGACCGGTCAGGAATCACTCGCGAATTATGAACAGGCAGCGGCCAGTTATGGATTAACCCCCTGCTTTTTGAGGCTGGAAGATATCGATTCGGATCAAAAAACATGTCTTGCCTATGTTAAAAAAGAAGGCAGATATGTTCGCGAGCGTATGCCACTGCCCTCCGTCATTCATAACCGCTCACTCCAGCTTCGCCGGACGGAACAGCATCAGATTACCAAGCTGATGTTGCAGGGTATCCAGGTATTCAACGTTCGCAACCGGTACCGTAAAGATCACATTCATGACATGCTTCATCAGGACCTCGCCTTGCGAGAACACCTGCCCCGTGCAGTCAAAGCTACGCCAGAGTCTCTGGTCTATATGATGGAACAATATGATGACCTCGTCATCAAACCATGCAGCGGTAGCATCGGTCATGGGATTATGCGAGTCTTTGAGCGAGATGGACAGTGGAAACTAACCTGTGAGACGAAGGCGGCACGCAAAGGGTGGGCTACCTTCCGATTGAGCAAAGGACAGCTTCCTTCCGCCACCCTAAGGCGGATCTTTCGCCATGCCTACCTCATTGAAGAGCGTATCCCACTGGTACGTTATGAGGGCAGGCCGGTAGATTTGCGGGTATCTGTACAACGTGGTGGCGATGGTCTTTGGGGAATAACAGGCATGTTTGCCAAAGCGGCTCCTGCCCATACGTTTGTCAGCAATATCGCCCAGGGCGGTAAAGTCATGAAGCTCGCAGAGGCCCTTGGATTAGGGGAATCTGGCTTCGACCTGGCTCGACTGGAATACAGAATCGGACTCGTTGCACTTCGAATTGCCCAGAACCTGGCGGCCAGTCTGCCACATCTGGCTGATCTGGGTCTTGATCTCGGGATAACGCGCAGCGGCCAGATCTATTTTATTGAATGCAATGGACGGGATCAGCGTTACGGTTTTCGCAAGGCGGGAATGTCGGAACACTGGAAGGCAACGTACAGCAAACCGATGGCTTATGGGCGTCTGCTGCTGGAACAGAATTCGAGAATTCCGAGACAACCGCAGACATACGATAGGAGACTATATTGATTTCGTGTGCATTCTGTGTCAATATTATGCAGAACGGCCGGTCTTGCCGGCCTTGAAGTTCGCATTAACCCTAAGGGGGATATTCATGGCAAAAACGCTGTTGCGATTAATGACCGAGCTTTCTTCGCGCAAATGGATCTCCCGGACCGTGGGAGCCTTCTCCAAAAGCCGGGGAAGTAAGGCATTTATCCCTTATTTTGTCCGGACCTACGACATCCCTGTTCAGGAGGCCGAGAAAGACTGGAAGGAATACCGTTCACTGAACGATTTCTTTACCCGCAAATTAAAGCCGGGCATGCGCCCGTTGGAACTTTCAGAGCATGCACTGATCAGCCCGGTAGATGCCAAGATTACGGCAGCCGGTCCAATATCTGCAGGGACACTCCTGAATGTTAAGGGACAAAATTATACACTTGCTGAATTATTAAACCATTCTCCCCATCTGGAGAAGTACAAGCACGGGTACGGGTTTGTCCTCTATCTCAGCCCTCGCGACTATCACCGCATTCATGCACCTGTCAGCGGCCGCAAAATAGAGAGCGAACACATCAAGGGCAAAGTTTATCCCGTGAATGACTTTGGCCTGACCCATATGAGATCCGTGCTTAGTCGAAACGAACGACTCATTACGTATATCGCACATGATTACGGTGAAGTGGCGGTTGTCAAAGTAGGTGCGATGAACGTGAGTAGCATACAATATGCTGATACGGACACAAGTACCTGGGCACAAGGCGATGATCTGGCCTATTTTGAATTCGGTTCCACCGTTGTTCTGCTGACGCAGAGTGGCACATTCGAACCAAACCCGGGCTTACAGCCAGGCGATTCGGTCAAAATGGGCGCATTGCTTGGTCGTTTGAAACCAAAGAACTAATGAGTCCATACGCAAATAAAGAGGATGGCGCAACACCTGTAACCAGGTATTGCGTCATCCTCTTTATGAATTCATATTTATCCATATATACATGCAATACGAAGCTTCGCTCCGTCGTTATTGGTCTGCTGAGTTCTCCTCAAAACCACACATCTTGCAAGTCCTCTGCCGGTTTGAAGCGACGCAGACGGTTCCGGAAAATATTGCATCCCTTCGTAGAGCATCCCCGGTTGCGGACCCGACGTTTTCCGTTCATCACAAGTTCCCCCTTTTGGTCATCTGGAATGCTAGATAATTACCCTTGCATTCCAGACTTGAAACGGTTTCCTTTTTTTCTCATCAGAATTTTAACGAATCTCGGACGGGCTTTTGCCGGTATACTGCTTGAACTGACGACTGAAGAAGAAAATATCCCGGTAGCCCAGAGCATCCGCCACTTCGGTCACATTCATGCCGGTATGCACCAGCAGATGTTCCGCCCGTTCAATACGCATGCGGATAATATAAGATTGCACCGATGAGCCCACCAGTTCCTTGAACTTGATCGAGAAGTATCGGGGCGATAAGCCAGCCCGCGCAGCCAGATCTTCCACCCGATGTGTAATCCCGGGATGCTGACGCACATAATTGGCGACCTCCTGGATGACATCGGACAACTGGTTGCTCACCTTTTTCTCCACAGGTTCTTCCGTATCAGCGCGCAGCAAATGAATCATCAATTGTTTCAGAATCAATCGGCTCTCTTCATCACGTCCGTACACATCTGATAAGAACAGTCTTACATAACGTGCCAGCAAGTGCTCAAACTCCACCGTTTCCTGTACCTCGCGATAGGACTGGGGAACGTCAGCAACAGGCACGTCCACATCAAAGTGAATATACGTAAGTACCAACGGTTTTTGCTTATTATGTGTTGCAGTAGGATGATCTCCTGGCCTGAACAAAAAACAACTACCCTTGCCAACTTCATACGACTGGTCATTCAGTACAAGCGTTCCTTCACCACTCCATACATAAAATAAATCATAGTTTTGCATCGGTTTTTCCCGTTTCTGCCACTTCCAGCCCGGTTCACAGACAATTTTGGCGACAGCGGGCAAAATAACAAATGATGACGGCGATGCCTGCAGCATGTCGCCACTCCCCCTTGATAGTTAATCTCTCTGCATATGGCATCATTCTGATCTGAATCTCACTTCTTCAATCCAGGCCATATGTATTTCAGTATCTTGCATGATTAAATACAACTTGCTCATATATAATCTCTGCCCCTACAGGAGCGAAATGTCTTATCCCATTATACAGCGGAATTCACCGAAACGAAAATGTGCACTTCTCCCAGGCTAGCCGCATTCGCCGGATTCCCTCTGTCATCTCTTCTTTCTCCAGATGTGCAAAAGCAAAACAGGCCGCCGGATGACCTGAAGTCAACCGATATCGCTCTGCATCACGGAACAATATGCCATCCTCCTGAGCAAGCTTTTTAAATCGCTGATAACTGTCCACATCGCCATTCCAGGTAGCGTAGATATGCAGTCCTGCATCACCAAGCTGCATTGTGAATGCCTCCGGCAACTGTAGTTCCATCTCGCGGACAAAAAAATCATGCCGTTCCCCATATAACCGGGTTAACCGCCGTAAGTGTCTCAGGTAACCTCCTCTGGTCATAAACTTTGCCAGTGCGCGCTGCTCCAGCAGTGCCGGAGGTACCGGTTCATACAGCGCCTTGGCGGCAAGGAGAGGTTCTACCAGACCAGGTGGCAGGACGGCGTAGCCAAGTCGAAACGAAGCAACCATCGTTTGTGAGAATGAACCAACGTAGATGACGCGCTGTTCACGATCAAGCACTTTGAGGGGTTCAATTGGTCTTCCGCCCCATCGGAATTCACTGTCATAATCATCTTCAATGATGACCGCATTCCGCTTTGAGGCCCACCCAAGCAAGGCACGTCTTCTGTCCAATCCCAGCACGGCCCCTGTTGGAAACTGCCGGGTAGGGGTGACAAATAACGTCTGTGCCTCCCAAGGCTGAGGAATAATGCCTGCGGCATCCACCTCTGCCGGGATGATATGCCCACCACAGGACTTGACGGCATGGGCGATGCCCGGATATCCCGGATTCTCTAATACAACCGCTGCCCCCTCTGCGATCAACAGCTGGGATAGAAGGGTGATGCCTTGCATTGATCCGCTGAACAATACAATCTGAGATGGTTCAGCCTGGATACCACGTGTCCATCTGAGATGGGAGGCGATGGCCTCACGCAGCTCCGGATCACCGGCTACACCGCTCGATTCTCGCCAACCACTGCGATGAACCGCAGCGAGTGCACTCTTCCACTCGCCTAACGGGAAATGTTCCGCAGGCATGCGCTGCATTTGAAAATTAATGACGGACGGCTTCGGTGAAGACATCTGAGTCCGCAGGACTTCATGTTGTGTATTCAACCTCTGTACTCGTTCGCCCCAGGCAGACAGCTTGAGAACGGCTTCCTGTTTTTCATTTTCCTGAGTGGATAATGTTTCGGTGACAAATGTACCTCTTCCCCGATGTGCATGGACATAACCATCCGCAAGCAGCATGTCGTATACCTGAGCTACCGAACCACGTGACATCTCATATTGTTTTGCCAACTCACGGGTGGAAGGAAGCCGCGTGCCTCCCACCAATGTGCCTGCATGAATGGCATCACGTAACGCATGGTACAATGCCTCATACTTGTATCGATGCTGAAGTTCATAGGTATCCATCGGCAGCCACAATTCCATCATGCACCTCTCTTCATTTGTATTCATCTGTGATCCCCGACTAATTGGCCTACTAAAGTGAATGTAAATTGGATCTATTTCATTGTCAATGTATGAACTATGGTTATCCATAAGATATGGCGTTCTATTATACATTCAATGATGGGGGAATACACATGAGACGGAAAGAATTCACAGTAGATGAAGAACAGGAAATTACCGCATTTCTGGATCAGTGCTCCTTCGGGTTTCTGGGAACGGTCAGTCCGGACGGACAACCACGGGTTACACCGCTGAATTTTGTATATATGGACGGTTGCTTTTATTTTCACGGCAGTCTGGCTGGCGAGAAGATGAAACAGATCAAACAGGATTCGTCGGTCAGTTTCACAGTAGCTGAAGAGTTCTCCCTGATTCCATCTTATTTCAGTGATCCTGAGCTTGCTTGTCCAGCGACTTCTTTCTTCAAAAGTGTCATGGCCTTTGGTCAGGCTGAACCGGTTAAAGATCTGGACATCAAAGGTAAGGTACTGCAACGATTTATGGAAAAACTCCAGCCGCAAGGCGGATATGTACCCATTGACGCTACTGACTCGCGTTACACAGGAAACCTCAAAGCTGTAGCCGTAGTCCGAATTAGTCCTGAACGGATCAGCGCCAAGTTTAAATTTGGACAAAACCTCTCGAGTGAACGATTCGATCATATCAGTGGTGAACTGGAACAGCGCAATGAAGGAAGAGATGCCGAAACTGCTGAAATGATGCGGAAATACTGTCCATTTCATCAGCAATAAGTTTCATTTCTTGAGGATTACTCCAAGGTCGAATACAACGATAACCCACCCGAAAACCCTCTGCAACAACGCGGTAAAGTGATATAACTGTCATATTGCGTAATTTCCGTGACGGGGGCATGTCAAGGTGATATAATGTTAGGCAGTTGAATCACAAAGACTTGGAAGGATGAAAAGAATGAATCCACTGGCTGAACAGTTGAACGAAAGTATTCAGACAGGCAGCAGTCACGTCTACTCCATGCTGTCACAGCTTGGCAAAGAAATTTATTTTCCTAAAGAGGGGATTTTGAGTCAATCTGCTGAAGCAGCAAGCTTGGCCAAGACCCATAATGCCACGATTGGTATCGCCCTGGAGGGTGGTGTGCCGATGCATCTTCAGGTTATTCAGGAGAAGCTGTCTGCATTCCAACCAAAGGATCTGTATCCTTACGCTCCACCTGCAGGCAAACCTGAATTGCGGACCGTTTGGAGAGACAAGATGCTGAAGGAAACACCTTCTCTGGAAGGCAAAACGTTTGGCAATCCAATTGTAACCAATGCATTAACCCATGGACTAAGTATCGTAGCCGACCTGTTCGCCGATGAAGGGGACGCTGTCATATATCCGGATAAAAACTGGGAAAATTACGAGCTGACCTTCGGAATTCGTCGTCATGGCCAGTTGGTTCATTATCCCCTGTTCGATGATCAGTTGAACTTCAACAGTGAGGGTCTGCTTCAGGCTTTGCTTGATCAAAAGGACAAAGGTAAAGCGATCGTTCTGCTCAACTTCCCGAATAACCCAACAGGTTATACGCCTGGAGCCGAAGAAGCAGATGCCATTGTGAACACGATTCTTCAGGCAGCTGAAGCCGGCGTTAACGTGGTTGCTGTAACAGATGATGCGTACTTTGGACTGTTCTTCGAAGATTCCATTCATGAATCCCTGTTTGGCAAACTTGCCAACATTCATCCACGTGTGTTGACTGTAAAAGTGGATGGTGCAACCAAGGAGGAGTTTGTATGGGGCTTCCGCGTTGGATTCATTACGTATGCTCATGAAGATGCAGCCGTTCTGCATGCATTGGAACAAAAAACACTTGGTATTATCCGGGCAACGATCTCCAGTGGCCCGCATCCTTCCCAGACTTTTGTGCTGGATGCGCTCAAAGCACCGGAGTTTGAAGCACAGAAACAGGAGAAGTTCGAGATTATGAAAGGCCGCGCCAATAAGGTAAAAGCCATTCTCGATAGCGGCAAGTATGGAGATGCATGGGACTATTATCCGTTCAACTCCGGTTACTTCATGTGCCTGAAGCTGAAAGAAGTTGGCGCTGAAGAACTTCGAAGCCATTTGCTGCACAAATATGGTGTGGGTACAATCGCGCTGGGTGAATCGGATCTTCGAATCGCCTTCTCCTGTATTGAAGAATCCGGGTTGGAAGATCTGTATGAAACCATCTATCGTGGAGTTCAGGATCTGCGGACGACTTAGTTAACACAGACCTGTACCCTGAATGTTATAAGAACCCTTTGTATAACGGCGACGCTTCATGTCACTGAATATACGAAGGGTTCTTTTGTGTTTTATCAGCCCAAAAGCTTTAATTTCTGGCTTTACCGGGCATCGGCCCAATCAGCCTACCCCCATGGCACATAATATACGATGTACGCAAGGGCGTGCCAAACAACCACTTGAAAGGGGAATGACCATGTCTGGAGTTGAAGATACAAGAGGCGGTTATGGATGCGGCGGTTACGGCGGAGGATTTACAAACACAGGTGCCATTCTCGTTCTGTTCATCTTGCTCGTGATTATCACTAAATCGTTCCTCTGTTAGTACCAATACACACTTACGCGAGAACCAAGTGATCTGATTGCATGATTCCATTACAGCACAAAGAAGGGTATACCGGGACACAGCCCGGAATACCCTTCTTTTGTTATCTTTTGTACCTCTCACTGATGAGCCCAATGTAATAATCCGAGTTGGTCAGGTGTCCGATCGTTTACTCGTCCTCTTCTTCCTTCAACCACTTGTTACCTTGCGAACGCCGCATGATCACAATCACCAGTATACCCAAAATAAGTGCTACTCCGGTGACAGTCAGTCCGCTTGCTCCGGCAGCCAGCATAGGCAGCCACATGAGTAACGCAGCCAGTGCATGTAGATGGAATATGAATCCCAACACCTGAGAACGACGACTCTCACCCGAGATTGGATAGATCATAATCCAGAACGATTCACTATGACTGCGACGCAGCGCACCTAACTGAACACCTGCAAGCAACAGGAAGAACAGATACACCCCGACACCAAAGTAGCTGCCTGCTGTCCACCAGGATAGTAACATGCCCAGTACAATTAAGCGTAACACGATTGAAAACACTTCGGTTCGAATAAACGTTTTGGTTATCAAGTAACGGTAAGCTTTCCCTGCATTCCAGGGAAGACCGCTCCCCAATTTGCTAAGCCAGCGACGCGAACTTACTTTCTGTCCGGATGAAGGTACATCCACAAACCAGCCAAGCGTACGCATAACCCTGCCAGCCTGACCCTGCTCTACCTGGATCAGTCGTTCCCACGCTACCCGATGTTTCACCGGTATACGCAAGGCGACGATGTAGACAACAGCCAGCAACAGCAGGAACCAGACGCTGCGCTGCGGTGGCTGCCACAGCCATGCGCCAACCGCCAGCACTGCCAGAGCCCATCGCAAGAGACGATATCCTCTTGCCGCACCGACCTGAACCATTCTTAGCTCTTGCCACGCTCCATAACTGGACAACCCTTTCCACAGCAACAGGAATACGATGAACCAGCCAAATGGCCGTGCATCCAGATCTGCTCTGACATAGAGCGGCCACAGTGTAACAAATACAAGCAGCAAGCCCAGAGTTTTATAGATGATGCCCCGGGCAAAGCTGTTCTTCAAATACTCCTGCATCCGGTATTCCTGTGGTCGCAGGAACACAATATCTGCCGGAAGCAGATATGTACGATAACTGCTAAACAGCACTAGTGGTGCCAGCAGCAGCAATGCAACCCAGCGAATCGGAAATTCCGCCGGAATGTTCTGGACAAACGATGTATACCAGGCGGAGAACGCAATGACGAGAAATAAAAAAACCATAGCTACACCGCTCTGGATCACATAACCCAGATAAGGAAGAATTCCGTTCCAGAATCCTGTGCGTCTTTGCTTCCATAGCTGCTTGAGATCCATGCTCAATCCCTGCCTTGTACGAGGGAATAGAACATGTGCTCCAGCGTGGCATCCGATTCCCCGAATTGGGAGCGCAGTTCATTCAGCGTACCTTGAGCAATAACCTGCCCACGGTGCAGAACGATAAAACGGTCACAGTAATTTTCAATCGTGGACAGAATGTGTGAACTGAGCAGGATGGATGATCCTGAAGCTTTCATCTCCAGCATAAAATCAAGCAAAGAGCGAATACCCAGCGGGTCCAATCCCAGGAAAGGCTCATCAATGATGTACAGTGGTGGTCCGGCCACAAAAGCACACATAATCATGACCTTTTGCCGCATCCCCTTAGACAGGTGGGTCGACAGACTTGTACTTTTCTCATTCATACGGAACAGTTCCAACAGTTTCTCCGTACGTTGTTTGAAATCAGCCTCCGACACATTGTACGCTCTTGCCGTAAACTCCAGGTGCTCCATCACCGTCATCTCATCATACAGTTCAGGTGATTCCGGTACAAATGCCATAGCCGATTGGTAGATCTGCGCATCCTCGTCCCGCTTCTTGCCCATCACTCGCACTTCGCCCTGTTGAGGGGTCATCAAGCCGAGGATATGTTTCATGGTTGTGCTTTTGCCAGCACCGTTTAAGCCGATTAGTCCGACCATCTCTCCACGTCCAACTTCCAGATCGATGCCGTGAAGGACGGGCCGTTTGGCACTATAACCTCCGCTTAACCCGCTGATTTGCAGAACAGGCGATTGAACGTTTTCCATCTATCCCTGCACCCCTTTCGTCAGATTCTATTCTTCGGAGCGTGGCGTTTTATCTTTACTCCACTTGGGTGCTCCTTTGTTTTTACGATCCTGGTCGCGCTCCGTGCGGCCTGTATTACCCGTTGGTTTGCTACCTGCTGGACGCGAATTGGAGATTGTAGCTCGGGTTCCCCCATTACGATTGCCCTGACCTGGTTTGCGATCTCTGGATTGTCCTGGTTTTCTGGAGAACGAATGTCCCTCAGGCCGCGTGTCCGGACGCGGGTCAGCCTCCAGTACTTTACCGCCAAAGAGTACACGTTCTGACAGTTCGATTCCAAGTTCGCGTGCGAATTTACGCATAATAAAGATCTGTGTTTCATCCACAATGGACAAAACGATACCCGAGCGTCCCATCCGGCCTGTACGACCTGCACGGTGAACATAGTGCTCCGAGTCAAAGGCAGGGTCATAGTTAATGACCATTGGCAAACCTTCGATATCCAGTCCTCTGGCAGCCACTTCGCTGGCAATCAGCAACTGAAGTTTGCCATTACGGAAGGCAGACAATACGTTACTGCGGGTCACTTTGTCAGCATCTCCATACAGCGCAGCAGCGGACAAGCCCAGATGATTCATTTTTGCTTCAACTTCACCAATATCTTCGGTTGCATTCACAAATACGATTGCCCGATCCGGATTGTACTGTCTAACCAGACGACGCAGCATGTCAATTTTGTTACGGTTTTCTTCTACAAAATAATAATGCTCAAGGCCCGCAGCCGTAGCTCGATCCGGTTCAATTCCGATCTGCACAGGCTCTTTCATCTCACGCTTTGCGAGTCCAGCTGTATGCTCATCAATGGTTGCTGACAGGAAGATCAGCTGACGGTCCCGCAATGCGCTCTTAAGTACAAAGTTCACGTCACTTACGCCGCCAAGTTGGAACACTTGGTCTGCTTCATCGATAACAATCGTAGAGACGTTGTGCATTTTCAGTTTTTTGAGTGTAATCAATTCCTTCAGTCGTCCCGGTGTACCCACAACCAATTGTGGATGCTCACGCAACTTCTCGATCTGACGTTTAGCCGCTGCGCCTCCAATTAGACCCAATACGCCAATCTTACGTTCTTCCGCATAACGCTGCGCTTCACGTACAATTTGCATCGCCAGCTCTTGCGTAGGTGCAATAATGAGTTTCTGCGTACCTTTGATATCCATTTTGATGGATTGTAACAGTGGCAGCAGATATGCCAGCGTTTTTCCTGTTCCCGTCTGGGATTTGGATACGACATCTCGGCCTTCCAAAATAACCGGGATCGTCTGAGCCTGTACAGGTGAAGGTTCGTTAATGCCATGTTTCGCCAAAACGGCCTCCAGATCCTGTTCCACGCCAATTGAAGCAAATGTTTGATTCGTCATGTATGTCCATCCTTTTAAATTTATTCATTTTGATGCTAGCCTTGCTTGTACGGATATAAACCGAAGCCTGTCATCACATTACCTTTCATTATATGCGAAAAAAGCCCGTGTACCAAATCTTATTCCAGAATTGTATGTATACACGCCAAAAAAAAGAAAAGCCCCTCGGCGGAGCCTTTCTTTCATTCCGTATATGATGCCTCGTATCACATTTACTTCTGATTCATTACACCGTGCGACAATCGATCTGCAAGACGAGGAAATAGCTGGTACAGCCATATGCCAGCAGAAGCAAGTCTTGGCAGATTCACTTCTTCCTTGCGCTTTTTCATCGCCCGAATCATATGACCCGCAACGTCTTCCGGTTTCAACATCATCCAGCGTACATTATTCACATAATTGCCAGAAGGGTCAGCCCGATGGAAAAATGGTGTATCAATCGGACCCGGATTAATCGTTGTCACCATGACGCCAGTCTTGCGAAGCTCTTGACGCAGCGCATTACTAAATCCGAGGACAGCATGTTTCGTAGCCGTATAGGAAGCGGATTTGGCTGTACCGATTTTGCCAGCCATGGAGGCCACGTTCACAATCTGACCTTTGCCACGTTCCAGCATTTGTGGAAGCACTGCTTTGGTGCAACGTACAATGCCCATGTAATTAACGTCCATCATCTCATCGAATTCCTGTACAGACATCTCTGTCATCGCTGCGAATTTCCCGTAACCTGCATTGTTCAGCAAAATGTCGATTCGTCCGTATTTATGCAATATCGCATCCACAGCTGCCTGAACCTGCTCACTATCCGTAACATCAAGTGTGAGTAATTCATGCGGCCCTTTCAGCGAGGCACCAATCTCTTCCAGCTTGTCCCGTGAACGGGCAGCCAGAATTGGGATGGCTCCTTCTTCTATCAGCATCTGCGCACACAGCGCACCGATACCACTCGATGCACCTGTGATAAACACTACCTGATCTTTCAGCATCCGTGATGTCCTCCCGTATTGAACACATATTGCCTTTTGAGGCGTATGGTTCTATTCTACGAGATCATGACCTGAATATCCATCTCACCAATGCCGTCCATCAGTAAAGGAATACTCAGTGCTTTCGTTGCACTAAATGTAGTCAGATATTCGGACTTCATCACTTGTGGAGGTGTAATATCGACCACAACACCCTGGTTTGACAGGATCGTGCTGGCGTTACCACTGATCATATTCCCCAGTTCGGAAATCGCACTTTTGCTCATTTCATCCATTTCTGTAATGACAAAACCACCCATCATCGCAGATACAATTTTCAATGCAACTTGTTCATTAATTCCAAATACAATGTTTCCGCTAAGTTGTCCGGTCATTCCGATCACGATCCAGACATGGTCTGCAATGTACTCTACATTTTTCACGCCAAGACTCCCGGTGGAAGGCGAAACCTGGATGAGCTGTTCGAATACGTTCCGTGCCGATTCCAGGAAAGGATTAATCACTTCCGCTTTCACTGTCTATGTCCCCCTCGCACTGGGTTATTGGTCACACACCAAAAGTCCCATATTCATTAAATTTATTATACTTTATCACGTACAAGAATTCATTAAGAATTCGTTAAACCATGTGTACTATAATTTATCGTCATCCGTGGGGCAAATGTTTATAGCTGATTCTAGCGAATAAACAGCGCTTTTCACTTCTTTTGAAGAAAGCATTTCGATCATCGTGCGTGGCAAAGGGCATTTAGGACTTTATTACTGCTTTCTCGCAACTGTAAAAAAAATCAAATTCTTGTATTCGCGTTTTTTTCACAGTCTCTTGAACTACTTTTGATCCTGATAATCACCTTCATTGCTCTGCTGTCCTGAATCACCTATAATTTAAGATAACGGAACAATAACCAGTTACGGGATTACATCACACTAAACACTACATAATCAAGAAATTTTGCCTGCAAGGAGGTCACCTATGAACATAAGCCAACTGGAGACACTAATTACCATTTCCAAAACGATGAGCTTCCGCAAAGCGGGAGAACTTCTGAACCTGACCCAGCCTGCCGTCTCGGCCCAGATCAAAAGTCTGGAGGACGAATTCAGCACCGTTCTTGTGGATCGGAACCAACCTGTTACCCTGACAGACCGTGGACAGGTATTCCTGGAGCACGCTGAACGGATGCTCGACATCGTTGATGAGTTGAAACAAAAATTGTCCGATCTTGATGAAACGCCTCAGGGACGTATCGTATTAGGCACAACAACTTCCATTGCTATTCAGATCTTGCCAAGGGTGTTATCCTATTTCCAAGATCAATTCCCGCTGATCAAAACCAGTATCCAGTCCCTTCCTTCATCACAGATCTATACCCAGGTCGAAAATGGTCTGGTTGATATTGGTATCGGTTATCTCACGGAGCGTAATCCCAACCTGAATACATCTGTGCTCTACTATGACACATTTGAACTCGTGGTATCTCCTTCCCATCCGCTGGCAAAGAAAAAACATGCTGCAGTGGATGTGCTCCGGAGTACACCATTGATTCTGCTGTCCCCTGATACCGTAGGACGAAGGTTTACGGAAACTATCTTCAAGAAACATAATATTGAACCTAACATTGTAATGGAGTTGTCGAGCAGCGAAGAAGTGAAACGGATGGTCGAGATTGATCTCGGGGCAGCTGTCATCTCCAAACAATCTGTTGCGCATGAGTTGCGTCAAGGTACATTGCGAATGATACCCTTAAGTGAGCTGGAGGTCAGTCACCCTGTTGGTGTCATCTATAAGTCCAGTCGATACCTTAACTCAGCAATGCAACAATTCATAAGTGACCTCAAAGGTATGCCGGAAACCCAATTCATCAGTTCAGAATGACAATGAGCCATGAGAAAGGAAGGATTCCATATGAAATTTGATCTTCATACACATCATTTTCGTTGTGGTCACGCAGACGGCAACATCCGCGATTATATAGAGGCAGGTATTAAGGCAGGACTTCAGGCCATCGGTATCTCGGATCATACGCCGTACTTTGGCAGTGAGCTTGAGCAGGCATTTCCCCGGATCGCAATGGGCAAGTCGGAATTGCAGCATTATGTGGAAGAAGTCCTTGCTTTGAAAGAAGAGTACGCTGGTAAAATCGATGTGCTGCTCGGCATTGAATCCGACTACTTCCCTGTTCATGCAGAATTGTACCGTACCACACTGGGACAGTATCCTTTTGACTATATTATTGGTTCAGTTCATCATACCGAGGATGTGAGTATCTTCAACAAAACCCGGTGGAATGGCCTAAGCAATGCTCGCAAAGTTGAAGTGAAAGAAAGCTATTATTCATTAATTCGGGAATCGGCTCGCAGCGGTATGTTCCAGATTCTTGGACATATTGATGCGATGAAAGGAAACTATCCACCTTTCTCCGATATTATCGCTGATCAGGCCATTGATGAAACGTTGCAGGTCATTGCAGAATCCAACGTAGCGATCGAAATTAACACATCTGGCAAAACCAAACTCAGCGGTGGCTGGTATCCCTCGGATGCCATTCTGGAACGCGCCCATCATTATGGAGTGAAGGTGACATTTGGATCGGATGCTCATAAACCACAGCGGGTTGCAGACGAGCTGGATGACGTTCGTACACGTCTCAAGGAGATCGGATTCACCGACTGGGTATACTTCAAGCAGAAACAGATGCAGGTTGTACCACTGTAAAAAATAGCAAACACAAAGGCCCCCACAGCGCGCTTGTTCACGCCGTGGGGGCCTTTTATTGCCCTATATAAGGAAATATAATTATATTTTACACGATAACGGAGAGGACAGAAATAACGTGAAGAAGCGAAGCGGTCGCCTAAAAGCTTTCTGAAAGAAAGCTGCATCGGAAGCATACGCTATCCCCGGATTTCCCCTTCTAAAATATGGGAATCAAAAAAATCCGGGTATAACAGCGATCGGAAAGTTATTCTGTCATCGGAGTGGCCAGTGTAAATATTCCACAGTTAACTTATATGGACAAAAAAAATGAACCCGCTCGCGCGGGTCCCAACAGCATTATCTATTATCAAAAAGGGGGTCATGAGATAAGTTTACCCCCTGTCTGTTAGAGTTCAATTGCAGCTATATTTCAATTGTGTAACAAATGATTGAAGTTCGATTCATTCACGTTTGGCTACTCTTACTCTATGTCATTGCGGCTTGTCAGATACCAGGGTTTGCAGGTCTTTTTCCTGAAGCGGGCGTACGTATTGTTCCCGATACATGCTATACACTTTAACATCCATCAGGGATTCTGATCCCTCGTCATCCTCATCATTCAGTCCGAACGAGGGAAGACTCCGCTCATAGGACATCCCTATTTTGCTTAGCACCCGTTGTGAAGATACATTGGCCTCATAACAACGTGCCTCCACCCTCCCCAGATGAAGATCGTCAAATCCAAACTGCAGCAGCCGCTGTACCGCCTCGGTAGCCACACCCCTGCCCCAACAGGACCTGTTCAGGATATAACCAATCTGTGCGGTACCATTCTGATCATTCCAGTGCTGGAATGAGGTGATCCCAATAACTTGTTCCTTGCCTCTCCAGCAGATCCCATAATGTAACGAATCCAGCTTGGCGCTGCTGCTCCGTATCTGGTTCAATAACCGTCTCGCTCGGATTGGCGTGGGCTGGCTTCCCCTATTCACATATCTTATGACTTGAGGATCGGAAAAGAGTTCCGATAATGTGCTGTAATCACTTTGACGTAATGATCGCAGGACAAGACGCTCTGTCCACAAAGCCGGCAGACCTTGAACCAGCATTTTTCGGGTAAGCATGACAATCGCTCCTTTTGCCTAAACGGGCTCTAGTCCGGTAAGACAAGCATGCTCTGATGATGATCCGGCGTAATACCATTTGAACTGATCCACGAACTTTAGTATTCGCATTTTAGTATTAATATATTGCATCATTCAATTCATCACGCTAAAAGGTCCAGATGCTGACTACTCCTGCAGCCCGCGATAGATACCCGTACGAATCTCACGAATATAGAAATCCAATGCAGGAACATTCGCCGACTGTGCAACCTGTACTTCTCGCTCAATATCATAAGGCACCCGCACGAATTGAACATTGAACGGGGGATTGTTATCGTTGCTGTCTTCACCCTCCAGAATACAGTAGGAAGCTTGGGGAAGATCGAGTGGATTACCAACACTGCCTGCATTAAACAGTAACTTGCCGTTCATA
Organism: Paenibacillus sp. FSL H3-0457; assembly: GCF_037981725.1. NCBI lineage: Bacteria > Bacillati > Bacillota > Bacilli > Caryophanales > Paenibacillaceae > Paenibacillus > Paenibacillus sp. FSL H3-0457. Next base: position 5,609,034 of record NZ_CP150283.1, read on the forward strand.
TACTGCAAGTATGCGTTATGCACATCCCCATAACCTACAACATCTGCAACACCTTGCTCAGGCTCATCAGCCGGAGGATCAAACATTGCCAACCTCTTTTCCATCGCGTCCCACGGCTGTACACGATGGTATACACTTTGAGGTGAAGCATGGACCAGACGGATGGTGCGACCGCTCAGTTGAAATTGATGACTGAAGGGCAGGCCCGCCAAGTACGCCAATCGTTCCTCACCCAGCCGCTCTGCTTGCCACGTAAAGTTCTCGTTGTCTTGGTTAACCGCAACCAGTTCATCCCAATTGCCACGGATAACAAGTTCGCACGTCGCTCTCACCTGATCCACAACCTGTACCGGTTCTGGCCCCTTGCCCACGAGGTCACCAAGACAAAAGATTCGCTCCACGCCACGACTTCGGATATCTTTTAACACTGCTTCCCAGGCAGTCATGTTGCCATGAATGTCGGATACAATCGCAATTCTTTCCATCTGGATAACCTCCATTCATGTTCAACCCTTTATGTTTTAAATTCATCTTATATTCTTTTATGTGGTTGATCCTTTAAGCTCAAACACCGTTAATTCTGGTCTGCACAGAAAACGAATGGGCAGTTGAGTCATGCCAAAACCACGATTCACATACACCGGCATCTGTGTCTGGGTGGTGTAATATACCCCCTGGACATCCGTGTAATACAACCCTTGAACATACTTGTGTGAACCTCGCGGAGTTGTCAGTGCCCCGATCCAAGGAAAACGTACCTGTCCACCATGGCTATGACCGGAAAGTTGTAATCCGAAACCATAGGGAGTGGCAATATCGGCATAATCCGGTTCATGCATAAGTAACAATTTCCACACATCATGATCCAAACCCTTGATGGCTTGGGCAGGATCAGGCCTGCCTGTAAGTGCGTCATCCAGACCAGCTATAGCCAGACGTTCGCCCCCTTGTTCAATCACCACATGTTCGTTCCGTAACAAAGTGAATCCCGCTTCACGGAACATGGTTGTCACTTCATTCTGCTGTCCACCCCGATAATCATGATTCCCCAAAACAGCATATTTGCCATACTTCGCTTGCATGGAGGCGAGTACCGGAATACATTCACGCATCGGCTCTGCTTCCCTCTCGACGATGTCTCCGGTAAAACAAATCAAGTCCGGTCGCTGCTCCTCAATCGTTGCTGCCAGCTTCTTCAGCTCTTTCACCCCGGTATGAAAACCAAGATGGGCATCGCTGAACTGAACTACACGCAAACCCTCAAATGCCTTTGGAAACTTCGGAAGTTTCAGCTCTACTTGCTTGATCTCCAGACGACGCGGTTCCCATAACCAGGCATAACCTCCTGTAAGCAAACTGGCACCCGCTGTCATCAAAACCATGCGCAATAAGAAACTTCGGCGAGAGGGATCATGATCCTTTTCTTCCCCAGGAAACACAGACTCTTCTGCACCTGATGCTTTGTGCGAGCGCTGGGACGGCGAGTTGTTGCTGCCCTGACGCGGTGTCTCTGCCATATCTCCCCCTCCTTCTACGCTCTTAATCCATCCCCTTAGTATATCATATTCTGCATGGGTAGCCCGGTTCCTCTGCTTCATTACAAAAAGAAGCCGGGATCTCCGGCATGTTGCTGCACGGGATCACGACTTCTTCTAAGTTGCAGATTACACTTCTGCACATGTTATGACGAGATTATACACCCAACCAGCGTTTGAACATATGCTTGGTCGTTTGTTTGTTCATTTCGGCAATGGAGGTTGTCAGTGGAATGCCTTTTGGACAGGATTGCACACAGTTCTGTGAGTTACCACAGCCCTCGATGCCTCCGTCTTCCATCAACGCTTCCAGACGATCGTCGGCGTTCATCTCCCCTGTTGGGTGAGCGTTGAACAGACGCACTTGAGACAGTGCTGCTGGACCGATAAAGTCTGTTTTCTCATTGACGTTCGGGCATGCCTCCAGACATACACCACATGTCATGCATTTGGACAGCTCATATGCCCACTGACGCTTCTTCTCAGGCATCCGTGGACCTGGACCGAGGTCATAGGTACCATCGATCGGAATCCATGCTTTTACTCGTTTCAGGGCGCTAAACATCCGGCTACGGTCGATGACCAAGTCACGAACCACTGGGAATGTCTTCATCGGTTCGATACGAACAGGCTGTTCGAGCTTGTCGATCAGGGCTGCACATGCTTGACGTGGCTTGCCGTTGATGACCATGGAGCAGGCACCGCAGACTTCTTCGAGACAGTTGGAATCCCAGCACACGGGAGCAATGGATTTGCCATCTGTATTGACCGGGTTCCGCTGAATCTCCATCAGGGCGCTGATCACATTCATGTTGGGACGGTACGGAAGCTCAAATTCTTCGTTGTACGAAGATGACTCCGGGCTATCCTGACGGGTGATGATAAACTTGACGGTTTTGTTGGCTGTAGCTTGTTCCGCCATATCGTAGTCCCCTCCTCTGGTGACGATGATTGTATTGCTGATGCGCAAAATGGTTTGGTGCACGGGAGACGCTTCGTCAGCGGAATGCCCCTCTGATCGCTGTTATCCCCGGATTTTTTTGATCAACCTTTTCCAGGGTTAAAATCCGGTGATAAAGGCGAGCGCTTCGCTTCTTCTGGGCATTTCCGCTTCCTCCGCTACGTCGTGCACACAGGGTCACTTTGCTGGAAACTGCACTCCATTCATGCTGGATGGGCAGTATTGAAGTTCTGAAGCATCGCTAAGGCGCTTTGCTTCTTCTGGGTATTTCCGCTTCTTCCGCTATGTCGTGCACTGGGTAACTTTGCTGGAAAACTGCACTCCATTCATGCTGGAGGCAGTATTGAAGTTCTGAAGCATCGCTAGGGCTTTGCTTCTTCTGGGTCTTTCCTTCACTTTGATGGCAGTAACTTTGAAGAAGCTTTGCTTCTCCAAAGTTGTCCTGCCTCTTCGTTCAGGTGCTTAATATTTAACTTTATAAATAAATCCGTGATATTTAATCCTTGGAGTAATCCCGGATACGTGGTGGGATCAAGGATACGTCTACTGGCTCGTACGAGATTTTCGGGCCTTCCTTCGACCAGCTTGCGATGGTCGTTTTCAGGAACTCTTCATCATTACGTTCCGTGAAATCCGGTTTGTAATGCGCGCCGCGGCTTTCGTTACGGAGTAGAGCACCGAGAGTCATTGCTTCTGCCAGTTCAATCATGTTCCACAGTTGGCGAGTGAATGCTGCGCTCGGGTTATTCCAACCAGAGCTATCATACATGTTGATTTTGCCATAACGCTCTTTCAATTCCTTGATCTTGCCAATCGTGGCTTCAAGCTTGTCGTTGTAGCGCACAACCGTCATATTGGCTGTCATCCACTCGCCAAGCTCTTTATGAATGACATAGGCATTTTCCGTGCCCTGCATTTTCAAGATGCCTTCGTACTTGTCGCTTTGTTGTTTGGTGTGTTTCTCAAATACGGAAGATGGGATATCAGCGGACGACTTTTTGAGTCCTTTGATATATTCAGCCGCTTTTGGTCCAGCCACCATACCACCATAGATCGCAGATACCAATGAGTTTGCACCCAGACGGTTCGCACCATGGTATTGATATTCACATTCACCAGCTGCGAACAGCCCCGGAATGTTAGTCATTTGGTTGTAATCTACCCACATGCCGCCCATGGAATAATGGACTGCCGGGAAGATTTTCATTGGGATTTTACGCGGGTCATCACCCATGAACTTCTCATAGATCTCAATGATTCCGCCGAGTTTAACATCCAGTTCCTTCGGATCTTTGTGCGACAGATCGAGATAAACCATGTTCTCGCCGTTCACACCCAGACCCATATCCACGCAGACGCTGAAGATTTCACGAGTCGCGATATCACGTGGAACAAGGTTACCGTAGGATGGATATTTTTCTTCAAGGAAGTACCAAGGTTTTCCGTCTTTGTACGTCCAGATCCGTCCACCTTCACCACGCGCGGATTCAGACATGAGACGTAGCTTGTCATCCCCTGGAATGGCTGTTGGGTGAATCTGAATGAACTCCCCGTTTGCGTAATTTACACCTTGCTGATACACCGCACTTGCTGCTGTACCTGTGTTAATTACAGAGTTGGTCGTTTTACCGAAGATGATCCCCGGGCCACCACTCGCCAGAATAACCGCTTCTGCCGGGAAGGTCTGTACCTTCATCGTTTTCAGATCCTGAGCCACGATCCCGCGACATACGCCTTCATCATCCAAAACTGCCTGCAGGAACTCCCAGTTCTCATATTTCGTAACCAGGCCAGCTGCTTCCCAGCGACGTACCTGCTCGTCTAATGCGTAGAGCAATTGTTGTCCTGTTGTCGCTCCGGCAAATGCCGTACGGTGATGCTTCGTTCCCCCGAAACGACGGAAATCAAGCAAACCTTCCGGTGTCCGGTTGAACATTACGCCCATACGGTCCATCAAGTGAATGATGCCAGGTGCTGCTTCGCACATCGCTTTAACAGGAGGTTGGTTCGCAAGGAAGTCACCGCCGTATACCGTATCGTCAAAGTGTACCCATGGGGAGTCACCCTCACCCTTGGTATTTACCGCTCCGTTAATGCCGCCTTGTGCGCATACAGAGTGGGATCGTTTAACAGGAACCAGTGAAAATAAATGAACATGGACTCCGGCTTCAGCCGATTTGATCGCCGCCATCAATCCCGCGAGACCGCCGCCCACAATAATTACATTCGTTGATGCCATTGCTGTTCACTCCCTTATAAGTCAGCATTTATACGCTAAATGCTTAAATTAGAACTGTTTTTACTGCGTCAATCATCGAAGTAGCTGTCTGGAAATCAATGCTCCGGAAAGCAAATAGTGAAGCAATAAACATGATGGAAACAATAGCGAACAAGCTCATACATACGTAAGAGGATACACGTTGCGCACGCGGACCAACTGTAATTCCCCAGCTAACGAGGAACGACCACAGACCATTGGCAAAGTGATATGACGCCGCAACCACACTGATCATATATATCGCAAAGGTTATCGGATTCGTCACCGCATCATGTATAACGCCGCCAATCTCTTCATGGGATACATTACCCAGCGCAATCTGTACTCGCGTCTCCCATACGTGCCAGATGACGAATACAAACGTAATAATACCGCTTACCCTCTGTAACGTGTAGCGCCAGTTGCGCTCATTACCGTAACGCCCAACGTTAGGCTTGGCCTGATAGGCAATGTAAAGACCATAAACACCGTGATAGAACAACGGCAACCAGATAAGTAATGCCTCAATTACAATAACAAGAGGCAAACCGTTCAGAAATGCAACGGCACCGTAAAAAGCTTCTTTGCCGCCTTCAACTGCCGTGAAGTTCGTCACCAAATGCTCAACAAAAAACAAACTGAGCGGAATGACGCCAAGCAAGGAGTGCAGCTTTCTGGAGTAAAACCCTTTCATAAAATGTCGATCCCCTTTCGCTAAATACAACGTTTTCATAAATGATTTCACTTATCATGACACGAATCCTTTTCCATGAAAAGGTTCGACAAATTGTTCCGTTTTCCCCAGGTGTGAACAACTTGTGTCACGGTTCATGTTACTCCTTTTTTTCTTATAAGGGAATTGCAATATAATTATTAAATGTTATAACCTATAGGTATAAGCAGTGAAACATTGGGTTTACAGGCTATACAACATGGAAAACGATTGAGCAAGGGCAAGAATCACATTCATGGAAAAGAGGTTATTGTTCATGTTTGAGGAGTTAAATGCATTTGCAGCGGTCGTGGAGCAGTCCAGCCTCAACCGTGCATCCAAGTTACTGAACTTGTCCCAACCCGCACTTTCACGCAAAATTGCCAAATTGGAGGATGAACTCGGGGTTGCCCTGTTCCACCGCCGTGGCAAACGGCTGGAGTTAACCAGTGTGGGCCAGTTCACCTATACCTATGCTGTAGAACAGAAGCAGCAACAACAGAAGTTCCTCACTATGCTGGCCCAGTATAAAGACGAAGAACAGAGCACCATTACACTCGGAGCCAGTCTGACGACGCTTCAAACTACGTTACCACCTCTCGTCAATGCCTTTATGGAGAAACATCCAAATGCCGAACTGAAACTGTTGACGGGTAAAACACATGAGATTGTCTCGTTTGTGCGTGACAAAAAAGCCGATGTAGGCATTGTCGCCTCCTCCATCAGCGAAGTGGGGCTTAACTGTGTGCCGCTCTTTGACGATCACCTGGAACTGGTTGTGCCGCTTACACACCCCTTGTCCGGTAAGGAAGCCGGGATGGAGCATTTGCAGGATCTGCCGATGATCACGTTCTCCAAAGGCACCTGGTATCGCAAATTAACGGACGACCTCTTCCAGCGCTGTGCCGTGATGCCGGATATTCGCATGGAGATTGATTCCTTCGAAGCGATCATCCGACTTCTGCCTTCCGCCAAAGCTGCTGCTCTATTGCCCAAGTCATATCTTCGTCCACAATTGCTCGCGGACAATGATCTTGTTTCTGTTCATTTGCCTCAATTACAGCAGACCCGCAGAACAACTTGTATGATCTATGGGGAAAAAGAGGACCTCAGCGAGACTTCCAGACAATGGGTCAAGGAGACGGCTGCACTCTTTACAGCAAAGGCGCCATTGCCCTCACGGAGGGCTACGACGCCTTTGCCTTGATCTGAAACAGCCAGGCTCTAACGTCTGGCTTCCATATTTAACACATGATAATTATCAGCTCTCTTGGCTGATAACCTCTTCTTCAAATCGGTCGATATCTGCATTATTACCAATAATGACCATGATATCCCCCATTTGAAGCGAATCCAGTGCCGTCGGAGCGATAATGACCCCAGCTTCTTTCTGTAACGCCACAATGCTACAACCAAAACGTACACGTGCATTCAGGGTTGAAAGGGTTTTGTTGTGCAGACAGGCGGGAACCTTCATCTCGACAATACTGTAATCATTGGATAATTCAATGTAATCCAGCAAGTTCGGGGTAACCAGCTGGTGGGCAACCCGAATGCCCATATCCCGCTCAGGATAAACGACACGATCAATCCCCAGTTTATCCAATGCGCGTCCGTGAAGGACGGATATGGCCTTGGCCACGACCGTCTTGACGCCCAGCTCTTTTAACAGAATCGCGGTGAGAATGCTCGTCTGAATATCATCCCCGATAGCAACGATACAGCAGTCAAAATTTCGAATACCCAGGGAGCGTAGCACTTCCTCATCTGTGGCATCGGCTACAACGGCATGGGTGACCAATTCACTAATGTCTTCGACGACTTCTTCATTTTTATCGATCCCGAGTACCTCGTAGCCGAGTTCCATTAATTCCTGTGCCAGACTGGAGCCAAACCGCCCAAGCCCAATCACCGCAAACTGCTGTGTTTTCATTGTTCTTCACGAACCCCTTATCCAAATCAATTTCAAAACTCACTAAAAATAGATTTATCCAATAATCATTTTGCCTTCCGGATACCTGTATAACTCTTTACCCTTTTTCTGCCCAAGTGCATACGCTAATGTAATCGGTCCAAGCCTTCCAGCAAACATCGTAAAACAAATCAGGAGTTTGCCCAATGTAGTCAACTTCAGCGTTAGTCCAAGCGATAATCCTACAGTACCAAAGGCCGATGTCGTTTCAAATAAGATCATCATAAAACTGGCGTCTTCTGTGGTACTCAGTGCCATCGTTACAGCTATGATGAACAAAAGCGCCAGCAATGTAATGGTAAGCGCCTTGAAAATCCGTTCCTGTACAAGCCGATAGCGGAAAAACACGATATCTTCACGTCCACGCATCATGGCGATGACCGCTCCAGCCATAATCATAAATGTCGTTGTTTTGATCCCGCCTCCGGTAGAACCCGGCGAAGCACCAATGAACATCAGAATGATCATAAAGAACTGTGTTGCCTGTCTCAGCCCGGCAATATCTACCGTATTGGCTCCTGCTGTTCGCGGCGTAACGGACTGGAAGAATGAACCGAGAATTTTGCCACCCCAGTTCAGGCCACCCAGTGTCCGTGGATTGCTGAATTCAAATACGAAAATGACAAGTGCACCAAACACAATTAACAATCCAGTCATTAACAGTACAACTTTGGAGTGCAGAGACAGCTTCCGCGTTTTGCGGTAATCCACCAGGTCTGACAACACCACAAAACCGATACCACCAGAGACAATCAGGAACATTGCTGTAAAATTAACCAACGGGTCATACACATAACCGGTCAAACTGCGGAAATCCCCAAACATATCAAAGCCCGCATTGTTGAACATCGAGATCGCATGCCAATAGCCGTAATAGATCGCCTGTCCGACTGGCATGTCGAACGACCAGCGGATGGCAAACAGTGTGCCACATATGCCTTCGATAATGAGTGAGTAGATCACAACTTTACGGATCAGCCGGACGATGCCCTCCATCGTGCTCTGGTTCATCGCTTCCTGTAGAATCAACCTTTCCCTGAGCGAGATCCGCCGTTTGAACGCAATGGCAACCAATGTGGACATTGTCATAAAGCCCAGTCCGCCAATCTGAATCAGAATCGCGATTACAACCTGACCCAGCACCGAGAAATGAGTCCCTGTATCGACCACAACCAGACCAGTGACACAAACAGCCGAAGTTGCTGTAAAGAGCGCATCAATAAATGCAAGACTGTCACCGTTACGGTTGGATGCCGGAAGCATTAACAACAGTGTGCCTACCAATATAATGCCAGCAAACCCTAACACAAGAATACGGGGTGGCGATAATCGCATCCATTGCACATTCAGTTTCACTTGAGTATCTTCCACCTCTTCTAAAATGAAAATAACTCCACACCCGTGGAGCCTTCTTCATTTGAAATGCTGTTGCCAAACGTTAAACAAGTATGATTCAGTTTAAAACGACATATATAATGAAGTTGGAATATATCCTATTCGTTCCCTTGTTGGGCGAAAGACATGCGAATCATTGCACATTTGTTTCAAAATTATAAGCGCTGCGACGTTTGTAGACAAAACGTTTTTTGTGGAAATCGGATCGAATTCAGCCAAAAAGGGAAGAACTCAGATATGGCGACGGATGGATCAGATTCTTTCGGTCCTTTTCATTCATTTTCAAGGATTTACACCTGTTTTCGTTACATCATTGGCATTCGGTGCTTGGCCTGTGCTATGTTAACTTTAATATCCATATTAGTGCGTGTTCAAAAAGGGCGGTTTTCAGTACCAAGAAGATGGGATGAAGATAGAAACTTTTTGAACTACCTCTATCAATAAAGGAGGAACACCATTACATGAATCCCTTAGGGCAGCCTTTGCAACTCAAGGCTAACTTCAAGCGGCTGGGGTTGCTTGCGGCGATTGGCCTGATTCTATTTTTTGTATTTCAGATCTTTCCTGCTACCTCATCGCAAACGACAGAAATTTCGTCTACGTCCTTCATAACCAAGGAGCAGGCGAAGCAATCCGCACGATCATTCGCAGCTTCTGTGAATGACTATACACTGCCAAATCATGATGCAAAAACCCTGGTCACCTACCAGACACATTCCGATATCTACGGATATATGGCCAAAACCAAACAACTTGATACCTATAACCAGAAATGGGAAACAAGCTATCCTTACGATGTATTCCGCGTTCGTTTGCCTGATCAAGACAAGGGCGGTTATCTTAATGTTGACGTACATATGAAAACAGGAAAAGTCGTCGGCTTCAAACGGGAACTGCCTTCTTCACTCTATACCGCCATTGAGGCGGAGCAGGTTAGTGGACGAGTGACCACATCGCAAGTACTTGCTGAAGGCAATATATCTCTGGACGAGAAACAACAGCTCGCGGCTGGCGTTCTGACCGAATTCGGTTATGAAGTGCCGGCACTTCAACTGGAGACTCGCGATGGTGAAGCGGGACTGAAGTATGTGGATTCTGAAAAAGCCATTGGAGACTCTAAGCTTGAATTGAATTTTACGTTTGAAGAGGGTGCGGTACGATCCTTCGATCCTGGATTCTCTGTCCCGGAATCCCATACTGATTATGTGAAAGATCAAACGCGCCAAGCCAATTGGATGACTTATGGCGGTTATGCATTCCTGACCTTTGTTCTGGGCGTGCTGGCAATCATCTATAGCATTCTGACCCGAGCACATACGTCTTTCAAACGCGGGATCATCCTCTCGCTGGTGTATTTCGCAGCTTCGGTAATTGGTACGCTGAACATGATACCACTCTTTCAGGCACAAGGGCTCTCCAGCTTCATGTTAGCGTTCCTGATGTTAATGCAGGCGGGAATTACACTGGTCATGAGTGCAACCATCTATCTGTCCCTTGTTGCTGGTGACGGCATGTGGCGCAAAATAGGTCTGAACCCATGGCCTCGTGCCAAAGAACCCGGATATGGAAAATATGTACTTCACAGCATGGTTGCTGGTTACCTGTGGGCATTCATTCTACTGGGTGTGCAATCCATCCTGTTCTTCATTCTGGAGCGAAGCATCGGCACATGGTCAACGACGTCAGCAGATCAATCTACTTTTAATATGACCTATGCCTGGCTCTTCCCGATCATGGCCTGGATGGCCGGTATTGGTGAAGAAACTGTTTATCGACTGTTCGGCATTCGCATGATGCAAAAGATTGTGCGTAACACGTTTATTGCCTGTCTGATTCCAACCATCATTTGGGCACTTGGACACACATTGTATCCGATCTATCCAGTAATCACCCGTCCCATTGAGCTGATGGTGATTGGATTGCTGTTCAGTCTGATCATGCTACGTCACGGCTTCATTGCCGTTGTATTCGCCCATGTGATCTTCGACAGCTTGCTGATGGGACTCAGCTTGGTCTTTATGGGTGATGCCCTGAATATGACAGCCGGACTCTTCTGGATTGTACTCCCGGCCATTGTTGGATATGTGGTCTACAAATTCAATCCAAAACAAAAAGAGAAGCCGTATGTTACGACTCCTCATCCCGAAGTGCTGCAATAATCTGATTTGCCAGTTTGTCACCAATAGATAGAGGCCGGAAGTCTTCAACGCTGGCCTCTTTTATTTTGCGCAAAGAGCCAAAATGCTTCAACAACAACTTACGCCGCTTCTCTCCAATACCCGGAATGGCATCCAAACGTGACGTGACCATCGATTTGCCACGCTGTTCCCGGTGGAACGAGATCGCAAAACGGTGGACCTCTTCCTGTATCCGCTGCAACAAGTAAAATTCCTGACTATCCCGTGGCAGGGAGATGACTTCCGGTGGATTACCGATCATCAACTGCGAAGTCTTATGCTTCGCATCCTTCACCAGACCACATACCGGAATAAACAGCCCCAGCTCATTTTCCAAAATATCGACCGCAGCCGAGATCTGTCCTTTACCACCATCAACCACAATCAGGTCAGGCTGGGTCAGGTTTTCTTTTAATACCCGTTCGTAACGGCGACGGATGACCTCTCTCATCGTTTCATAATCATCCGGCCCTTCAACCGAACGGACCTTGTACTTCCGATATTCCTTCTTATCCGGTTTACCATCGGTAAATACGATCATGGCAGATACCGGGTTTGTACCCTGAATGTTCGAGTTATCAAACGCTTCAATACGGTGAAGCTGATCCAATCCAATAAAACGTCCCAGTCCTTCGGCAGCTTTGGATGTACGTTCTTCATTTCGCTCAATCAAACGGAACTTCTCTTCCAATGCCACACGTGCGTTATCCACAGCCATCGTGATCATCTGGCGTTTCAATCCACGTTGCGGAATGAGCACTTTGATCTCCAACCACTCCTGTAAAGCAGCAGCAACCTGAGTTGGGTCTTCCAGTCCTGATGGAAGCTTTTCAGTTGAAGTAGTTGTATCCATTATTGATTCATCCTCTTGCATACTATCAGGTTGTTCACCTTCTGCATCTGTGGAACCTCCGTAAGCTGCACGAGTCTCAGCAACCAGTGGCTGGGAAGCGTTACTGCGCTCCACTTGTCCCATCTGCTCGAATTCTACCTTAACTGCGGCAGGCACCGATCCCTCAGCATCAGATACTGTATCCAAACTTTCGTTATCCGTTGCAAGATCCTTAGGCATTTCCGGCAACAAAATTTCTTGTGGCAATGCCGGATTATCGCTGTAATACTGTGTTACATAGGACATGAAGTCACTATACGCCTCACCGTAAAACGGGAAGGTGGAGACATGGCGTTCGATCATTTTACCCTGACGCATATATAGAATCTGGACACACATCCAGCCTTTATCAATGGCAAAACCAAATACATCTCGGTCTCTGGCATCGGCCATCGTGATTTTCTGTTTTTCCATCATCGCATCAATGGCGATTACCTGATCGCGCAGCTCCTTGGCACGTTCAAAATAAAGATCCTCCGCAGCCTCTTGCATCTTACGCTGCAAATCCTTCTTAATCTCTTCGTGACCACCGCTCAGAAATGAACCAATTTCTTGTGAAATCTGGTCGTACTGCTCCTTCTCCACTTCCTTCACACAAGGGGCAAGACACTGTCCCATATGATAATACAGGCACACTTCTTTGGGCATTACACCACATTTGCGCAGTGGATACATGCGATCGAGCAATTTTTTCGTTTGGTGTGCCGCATACGAGTTCGGATAAGGTCCGAAATATTTGGCTTTATCTTTCAGCACACGCCGGGTTACTTCCAGCCGGGGGTGCTTTTCATTTGTAATTTTAAGATATGGGAATGTCTTGTCATCCTTGAGCAACACGTTATACCGCGGCATATGTTTCTTGATCAGGTTACACTCCAGAATGAGTGCTTCCATGTTACTGCCCGTCACGATATATTCGAAATCACGAATTTCAGACACCAGACGCTGAGTCTTTCCGTTATGACTGCCGATAAAATAAGAGCGTACGCGGTTCTTAAGCACTTTAGCCTTACCTACATAGATAATGGTGCCTTCACTGTTCTTCATCAGGTAACATCCAGACATATCTGGCAACAAAGCGAGCTTATGACGAATCTGCTCCAATGCCTTCTCCTGATCCTGCAAATCATTGATGAATTGATCCATAATTCGGTGAATCCTCCTTCCCGAAAAAGCTGAAATCCTCACGTTACATGAGATACTCCGACGACAGAATGATCTTTCGATCGCTGTAATTCACACGAACACTAGATAACAGAACAACCTTCCAATCGCTGTTATCCCCAGATTTTTTGATTCCCTTTTACAAGGGGAAAATCCGGTGATAAAGGCGAACGCTTCGCTTTTTCAGGTTTTTTCTGTTCTCTCCGCTATTGTGTGAGTAATTAGTGCAATACATATTAAAAGTGAAACTCGGATAAAAATTGCAACGGCTATGCTTCTAAGGCTCATTTCTGTCCTCTCCGTTAACATGTAAATTTCCAGTTTCATTTTATATAAATAGTATACTTTATATTGTCCTATATAAAGGTATTCGACGCAAAACGCCCCCGGCATGTAAACCGGAGGCGTATGTGTAAGCCTTTAAATTATTGGTGTTTTGCGATAATTCCTTTGAGCGCATCTTTCGAGTTCAGACCAACCACTTTATCTACCGGTTGACCGTCTTTGAAGAAGATCAAAGTTGGAATGCTCATTACGCCAAAGCGGGAAGCAGATTCCGGATTTTCATCCACGTTAACTTTAGCAATTTTCACTGCATCGCCAACTTCTGTGGACAGCTCTTCCAGGATTGGAGCGAGCATTTTACAAGGACCACACCAAGGCGCCCAGAAATCAACAAGAACCGTTCCTTCGCCTTCTACTTCAGCGTTGAAGGATTGATCGGATACGTTAACAATAGCCATGAAATTGTCCTCCTTATATATACTTACGGTTTATTTTAACCTGTAACGTCGTGAACGACACTTCCAGTATAACACAGGTACGTCAAACTTGTGAATTGAACGCTGCAATGTTCATCTTCCCAACATCAAATCTTCACAATTACAGGATGTGGCATACTAACTGCAAAATCTTTACAAACGCTTTCTTTTCCAAGTATACTAAAATTACTCCGGGTTTCAGCCCCCCATACGGGCAAGCTGTTTCCCCATAAGGAGGCAATAACATGGATGCAAATGTGCGGATCAGCGACCCGCGTGAACATGTGAACGAGGAACCCCGCAACGATCTATTTGATCTGATCGCGGGTGTTGCCGGCATGGCCGGCCTGATGACAGTGATCTTTTTCGGTATGGTTATCTTCAAATTCCTCACCGAATAGGATGCTTCCAGGCTCACGCAGGACCAGAAAAGCCCGGTTTTCGCGACAATGCGAAAGCCAGGCTTTTTTTGGGACTACTTTAGCTTTTGGTTGCAATCAGCTCAGCTTCTAAATCGTAAGCTTCACCGATAATTTGAAGATTAACCTTGTCCAGAACCATTTCGTTCAATTAAATCGGTTCAACGTTTGCCGCGCTGATTCTCACCCCGAACGGAGATGACATCCACGAATGGACGAATCCGGTCCATGAGACGCTGACCTTTATTCATTTCCTCGCCGTCCCGATTGGTGAAACTAAGATGTTTTTCAAGCCCATCCAGATTGTAATTGGACGTATAGAACGTTGGTTTGCGATTCATCCGATAGTTCAGAATGGACCCCATCACATGATCTCGAACCCAAGGATTCAGATTCTCTGCCCCGATATCATCAAAGATGAGCAGATCACAACTTTTCAAAATATCCGTCATTTCCTTCAGCTTCTGCCCTTCACTGATCATGGATTTCAGATCCTCCACAAAGTCAGGCATATAGATAATGACACCCGTGTGGCCTGCAACCGCCAGTTCATGCAGCAGATAACACATCAGAAACGTCTTACCCGTCCCGAATGTTCCTTCCAGAAACAGTCCTTGCGGAGATAATCCATTCTCCTTGGTCTCCCTAATATAACGAAGCACCTGATTTACTGCCGGAGCACGCATCCGATCCTTGCCCATAATCTCCACGTCGTTGTATCCGGCACTGAGCGCACGCTCGTCCACATAGAAACTGCGAATGCGTTGCTTAATAATATGTTCATTTTGCCGGGCGATATGTTTGGAACAAGGCGCTTTTATATCTATGATTTCGGGTTTACCGTTAAAATGTTCTACTTCCAGTTTGCAAAAGTGGCCCTGAAAATCGTTAGGACAGTTGTCGAGTCCCGGACAATTCGCACAGTTCTTTGAGTCTTTGGCGTACTGAAACAGCTTGCTCAGATCGGTCATGAGCTGTGCATCTTGCAGTTCAGGATGACCTGCGCGGAATTCGCGTACGTACGGATTTTCCATCAATTCCGCCGCAATCCGCCGCGATTGCTCACGAAAGGCAGGGTTCAGCTGCTGAAGCAGTCCTCCCAAGGATTCCATGGCTTCAAGCCCCCTTAATGTTTCAATATAGAATGAACAATGAAGTGTACCCCTGACCATCTTGATGGCATAGGAACTTTCGATCATTTGCAATTCTACTGTTCATTCTATAGAAAAACAACCAATAACTCAACTCATAGATCTGGTAAATAGCGTAACCCTTCCACCACCCTACGTAATGCCTAGTTTAGAGCATACTTGCAGTCCTGTACCTTTTAGTGTGTGTTCAAAAGTCTGTTTTTCGACTCTTTAAACAACTTTTATCAGCGGCGCAAGCCGACAGTAACGATCTCGCATGAACCTGTCTGTATGTTCCATTCCTTGCTGGCAAATGATAATGTTGATGCCTCTTCTATGCTGTGGGAATGAAGTTTTTCGCCCTCCTCCTCCAGGATGTTGCTCTTGTACGCCGTTTCGAATGGCTGTGGATTCGCTTGCGATGCAGCAAGCTTCAACGTGACGGATTCGGTGGTCATATTGAACCAGCGGAGCATCACATCACCGGAATCTTCATTCACCTTGAGTGAAGAAAAAGCCAAGCCGTCTCCTTGCCATGCAAACGGTGTGTTGTTAGGTGTCAGATAACCCGTGTGTACTTCGGTTTGTGCCAGCGTCCAAGGAACCTGGAACTGATAAGCCTCGATATATGCACCTGATGCTGCACCATTGCCATCGTGGGGAATGATCTCGACTTTAAATGTATGTTCACCAAGGCATTGTGCTTCAGGTGTCGGGAACAAACCCCAGTCTCCAAGTTCGCCCACAGCACGAAGCAGCGTAACGGCGATGGTGTTGCGACCATCCTGAAGGACTTCATATTCATTCAGGCCCAGATTGGCAACGACCAATCCGGCGTTCTTTTCACTCACATCCACAAAATTCTGTTGATGCTGTGTATTGCTTGGATTTTGCCACTCCGGTGCAGGCT
Organism: Paenibacillus sp. FSL H3-0457; assembly: GCF_037981725.1. Lineage (NCBI taxonomy): Bacteria > Bacillati > Bacillota > Bacilli > Caryophanales > Paenibacillaceae > Paenibacillus > Paenibacillus sp. FSL H3-0457. The sequence goes on from NZ_CP150283.1 coordinate 5,625,319, forward strand.
TGTTATCACGTGTTGCAATTTCGAACATGGAATCCACATGATGAACCCCAGATACCAGATCGGTTGGGAAAAGAGCACGTACCCGGTGATCCTTCGCCTGATTGTTAAAGGTTGTTTCTATTTGCACTCCTTTTCCACTACGACTAAGCGATACAACCGTGCGGATCTGGAGCGGAATCATCTTCGTTGAACGCTGGGCTTTGCGATGTGGATAATAAATCAGTTCTCGCTGTTCCTGATCCAGCATCTCATCCGCAGACTCCGGTATTTCCCAATGATGAATCACTTCGAACGAGGCCAAGTATGATGTATCCTCAAGGATTCGAATCTCAGCCTGAAGTACTTCAGTTGTCCGCGCCACTTCGTTCTCTGGCTGCTTGAACATGTATTCATTGCCTATATCGCCCACATTTTCGTATACGCCAAGGTCCTTGTAAGTCCGGCCTGTCCGTTTATCTGTGAGTGTGAATGAACCGTTGTCTGCAATCGTGACGATCAAATATTGATTCTCCATGCCACGTTCACCACGCAACAAGGTATTTATTTTCGATGGAGAGCCACTCTTTGAATGATCCACAAAGTTGACCAATGCATAGGTTTTTAGTCCAAATGCAGCTACATTTTCTGTTTCAAAACGAATACGTACTCGCCGACAACTATACGGTTGGCGGAAGCGATCATCCGGCAGATCATAGCCGAATTGCAGACCCAGATCCTCCACCGTACATGGAATGTGGTTACCATTTTCATCTACAAGTACGCGGTCTGACAGGTCAACGGCTTTCATCTGCGTCGCCATCTCTTCCAACGTATGTCCATCCCGGAAATACAACCGAGCCGCGTCCAGTTCCATCTGAACTACACCGCTGCGTTCCCAACCCGTTGTATTAAATACCACAACAGGTCGAGCCTGCTCGCCGTAACGCTCAAATATGGAGGTATCGACAGCTGTAGTAATCTGGCTGGTGCTCTCTTCAATTAAAGCCTCTGCTACATGACGGCTCTTATCAAACCGTGTCACCATCTCGCGATGCACCTCATCCACGCTGCATCCACAGATGCTGTCATGCGGATGATTTTGCATCAGCGTTTTCCAGGCATACGTCAGTTGATCATGTGGATAGGCATGTCCAAGCAGATAGGCGTAGGATGCCAGGGGTTCAGCCACTTTTTCCAGCATAGTCTGGCCCAGCTGGTTCATCTGTTTCAGATACACACGAGCCGAGGCGGTGTTCACCAGAGTTCCCCAGCCATCGGTACGCTGACTGCGCAATTCGCATTTGACCGTGGACAGTTCATGTTCAGACGATGCTCTCAAAGCTTCCAGATAATCCGGAAAGTTGGAGTGAATGAACTCGATATCGGGATGTAATTGTTCAGCCATGCGAATCGCTTCTGGCAGATCTCGCTGAATCGGCTGGTGATCACATCCGTTCATGTACAACAACTCATTGGTCGATGCATATTTCTCGGCATCTGCAAGCTTGGTTTCCCAGAACTTGCGGGCCGATTCCTCGTCTACAGGAACTTCATTTCCGTTGGAGTACCAGTTGGCAAACAATACGCCGAGTACTTTTGATCCGTCTGGTCCTTCCCACATCAGCTCCGAGAAGCTTGATTCATATCCGGCATCCGATACCGTATTGTTAAATCCCGTCGGCTTCACACCACGTCCAAAAAACACATTATCAATGCCTGATTGTTGCATCAGCTGTGGAGTCTGCCCGACCAATCCAAATGTATCGGGAAAGTAACCAATTTTCGAAGGGGTGCCGTAACGTTTGGCGTCCTTATGTCCAACCTGCATGTTGCGCACATTGGCTTCTCCGCTCGTCAGAAACGCATCCTGCAAAATGTACCATGGTCCAATCACAATCCGCCCATTGCGGATATGCTTCTCCAGTCTTTCCTTCTGCTCCGGTCGAACCTGAAGATAGTCATCGATAATAATCGTTTGTCCATCCAAATAAAAGCTTTTATAGTCCGATCCCTCATCAAGCTGATCCAACAGTGAATCGACGAGCTGAATAAGACGCATATGATGCTTCTCATACGGCAAGTACCATTCCCGATCCCAGTGGGTATGCGAAATAATATGTGCTCTCTTTTTTTTGGTCATCGTGTTATCCCACCTCTTTCATCTTGTTGTACAATCTCAACCTCATCAGGGCGATACACCGCAGTCAGCTTTCCGGAAGCATCCGTGGCAAACAGCACCGAACGATTTTTCTCCAGTTGGAACGCATACGATACACCTGTACGTTGATCTCTCACGTGAACTTCATGGTTCAAGGCAAATTCCGATACAAATACATACATATTTCCTTTTGGAAAACTCAGCTTCCGTCCATAGATCCCTGCGATATCTCCGCCAGATATCCATTCCAACTCCAGTTCGATGCCCGAAATCTCGGTTGCATAACGATACAATTCAGCAAGTGGCTCGTCCCGTCCATTTAACTCGAGCGGAAGTGGAGTCCAGATTAATTTCCCTTTACCCAAAGGCAGAACGTGTACTTCATCTGCTGTACCATTATCTCCATGAAGCAACGTCTCCTTTGCCACCTCGGCGATACGACGCCGTCCGTAGGTCACCCGGTGATTCACGCCGTTAATATTCAGCAGTTCTTCCCGCTGTACGTTACCCAGACTGCGTTTACCTACGATATGATCGGCCCGGTCAGTTGCCTTCCAGTATGCGTCCAGTCCCAGCGGCCCTGTAATGAGCAGGCTCGTGCCTTCCTTCTCCGCAAACGTGAGCAATTGTTGAAGTGCATCGCTCTCCATATTGTGCGGACTCGGTACGATAATCAGCTTCGGTGGTTGCTGCTCCAACGCTTCCAGATGATATTCGGATAACGCACGGAACGGAATTTTTAGATCATAAGACATTACGCGAGTAAGCTTTGTTGTGGCATCATAGGCGAGGGCACGGTTGGAGAAGTCATTGGAATACGGGAACACCACTGCAATATCCTCCAGATCGCGGTCTTCAAAGAGATCACGAATGCCATCCATGAATCGGCCAAAATCATAAGACACATCCGCCTCGGGTTTCTCCGTACCATCTGCACGAAGGGCCCCAATATGGGACTCATTGGCATTATCCATATAGAAGTTGGTGTTCCAGATCCATTGCACGGCGCCAGCGCCGCCTGTCGAGAAAGCATAGGCGTACTTGCGTTCGAGAATGCCACGAAGCTCTTCTTCCGTACGTTTGGCTCGCCCATCCGGGGTTTCCACATACATGATGCCCGTCTCCTGAATGAGATTTGGTTTATATGGCGTTTTGGCGAAAATGCCATCCCATATCAGATCATCGTTCAACCACCAGGAGTGCACGGTTGTATAGTCCACTTCACGTTCATAGAAGAACGGCGAAGGACGCTGTGCACCAAGGGCTTCATCCTGTCCCACAGTGACCAGATGATTCGGTACCAGATCCTTGATCGTACCTACCAGCTCTCTTGCCCAAACATTGTGCATCTCCATAGAGAAGAGACAGTAATCGAGCCAGCGTGTTCCCTTTTTGGCCTTGTGCATATCCTGTACATCAAAATTAATCTCTTGCGCCTCCGGGATCACTGCGGCTGCAAAGTTGGGGAGCTGCTTCGGCGACATGTTCCATGCCTCCTGCAACGCTTCAATCGTCTCATGACGCTGCTGAAGCCAAGCGATATAAGCCTGCTGTTCATACGAATCCCTCGCCGAGCGTGGGCCAGCTGAGAAGATACGTACTGGATCGAACATCGATGGCTCATTAATCAGATCCCAGTCCACATGTGTTGTATGCGTGTGACGACTGACGATGCTGCGGATGAAACGTTTCTGTGCTTCGACACTCTGCGGGTCCAAATACGGATTCGTGCCTTCCCATGTCTCTGGTGTAAAGGAGAAGAAAGTGAACGTGACCTGTAAGCCGTGGCGTTTCGCCGTTAAAATAAATGCATCAATGGCACGAAGCACATCCTCTGCCATATGTCCGTCTACCTGCATCATGTTGCGATAGGCGGTCCAGATTCCTGTCCGAATCCAGTTGATGCCGGCGTTTGCCATCTGGGCCATGTCTCGGTCCCAAACATCCGCATTCGGCAGAAACAGAAATTTCCGTGCCACATCGGAGGTCATGTAGGTCATGCCCACAACTGGGAGAGGACGTCCGTCTTTTACAAAATAATCCCTGCTGCGGGTAATCACTTCCCCTTCTGCCAGCAGTGCAGCATCCTGTCCCCAGAAGCCTTGACGCAAGGTCCGAACTTCACCGTCAGGAGCCTGCGCGTGGCATACGATCCGATACAGCCCACTTTCAATGGATACCGGGAGAAGTATACGTTCGAAACGCTGCTCACCGGAAAGTTCCATCTCCAGTCGATGGCTCCATACCTTCTCCGTCGTGCCACTTGTGCGATCTTCATGCTCGACTGTTATGTCGAATGCCCACAGCTCGGACTCGGTAAGTCTGTTGCCTGCTCGCTGTAAAATCTGACCTTGAAGTGTGAGTACAGCCCGCTCATCTGGCTCATACGAAGCATAATTCGTTTTGAGGGATAACTCAGTTACACCTTGCGCACAGAATTGCGCCCATTTCACAATCTCGGCAGCGCCATCCTGCGTCCAGAATGAGGTGGTCAGCGGCAGATGTACAAACATCCAGCGTGAACCTACGAAAGTCCCGCGCGAGTTTTCCCACAGAACGACCGGAGCGGCGACACTGCGCCCGTCTTTACTCATGCCACGAAGCAATGGATAAATCTGCGTACTCATCGGTCCTGATGACCCCATCTGGTGGGGCAGATCACTTGTTTTGGTTGTATGTGGAACCAAATTCCATGTATCTGCCTTCTCAAACAGCCCCTCTTTCCCAGTGAGAAGCGGGATCTGTTCGGATGAAGTGTACGATTGCACATTGGCAGAAGATACGTTCAGTGCCTCATGAATATAGAGTTCCTGATGATACGCGGTCTGCTCGGACTCTACAACCCATGCCCCATTTTCATATCGAACCGGACGTTTGAAGGGTGCGCCCCCCACACTGATCAGGCTTCCGCCCTGATGCAAGTAAGCTGCAATCTCCGTCCAGGCGGACTTGGGAAAATAGAGTGCATGCAGATTGACCAGACATCCTTCACCTGCTGTGGTCTTCAAAACCTCTGCGAGTTCTTCGGCGTTTACAACGGTGATCTCTTTGACTGCTTTCCATGTATTCAGAGCCTGTTCAGTTGGAAAAGCACCATCCAATGGAAACGCAGGATCAGCGAAGATTATCAGCTTTTTATCATGAGGTTGCATACTCATAACAGGCCATCCTTCATGGATCTATAGACCAACTGGGAGAACAGGCTGTTGGACCATGCAAACCATTTTCGTGTAAAAATCGTTGGATCATCGGCATGGAAGCCTTCATGCATATAACCTGTATCTGCATCTGTCGCTTCAAGCATGCGAATAATCTCCAGTTTCTCCTTGGAAGACTGCGCAGTCAGTCCTTGCATGGACAAGCCCATATGCCAGATATAATTCGGCGGGGTGTGCGGGCTACCGATTCCTTTGGCAACCTTGCCTTCATAATAGAATGGGTTCTCTTTGCTCAGAGCGAAGCGGCGCGTATTCTGGTAGATCGGATCATCCGCTGTGACGTAACCGAGATATGGAATGGATATGAGCCCCGGTGTACCCGCATCGTCCATGAGACAGTGGTTGCCATAACCGTCCGTCTCGTACGCATAGATTGGTCCAAATTCCGGATGACGATAAATCCCGTACAACTGAATGCCGTGATCCACGTCCTGCTCCAGATCCTTCAATTCCTGCAAAAGTTCCATATCCCGGAACACCCACTCGGCAAACTCCTGCATTTGACGCAGAGCTACAACCGCGAACATGTTGCCAGGGATATTGTAGTGGAAATCACACGCATCATCACTGGAACGGAAACCGGACCAGATCATACCCGTGTAGTTGACTGGCATACCCCTTCCGTGATTGCGCAGGGAATCTGTTGGGATACCGTTATTACGAGTAAAGCGATATGGAGATTGTTCCATGTGATGCTGTTCGACTTTAAACAGGTCCACGATTTTACGCATCGCTGCTTTGAAGCTGGAATCGAAAATGTCAGTCAGCTCGGTTTCCTTCCAATATAAATACGCCAGGCGTACAACAAAACATAATGAGTCGATCTCAAACTTACGCTCCCACACCCAAGGTGACATCTCGGTTTCGTCCGTGGTGTTCCAGTGCCAGTCGTTGGCCGTCTCATTGAAAGCATTGGCATACGGATCGATGTGAACATACTGGATATGACGTTTAATCAGCCCACCAATAATGCGTTGCAGGTCCTCATCTTCTTTTGCAAACGGAATGTAATGTACCACCTGCTCCACGGAATCACGCAGCCAGGAAGCCGGAATATCTCCTGTGATCACAAACGTAGTGCCATCCTCCATCAACTTGGTTGTTGTTTCGATGGTATTGGGGAAGCAGTTTTTGAATAATTGAAGCAGCTTCGGTCGGTGAGCCAGTTTCTGTTCTGCTTCTTCGAGCACGGCCTGAATGGATTGTGGCAAAGCAACAGGTGGCATGGGTATTTTGGGTAATCTGAACTGTTCCATGGATGAGTGCAACTCCTTAAACAAATTGAATGGTGTAGCTATACAGGATGAAACAAAAAATTTACACGGGACCACTGCGCGGTCAGAAATATCCTCCGATCGCTGTTATCCCCAGATTTTTTTGATTCCCTTTTCTAAAGGGTAAAATCTGGGGATAAAGGCGAACGCTTCGCTTCTTCGAATTCTTTCTGTCCTCTCCGTTAACGTGTGAATTTTTAGTAGAACATGTATAGCTCAAAAATATTTCAAAAAGGTTTACCGCAGTAGCACGGTTTGTATTTCGTAAGGTTTAAAAGATAGTGTGATCTGGCCATTGGTATGGGCCAGTGGTTGGACCGGTTCTTCCAGTGCGTTGGAGTGATACGCCTGTTCAAAGGCATGTGGCCATTGCAATGTGATGTTTTCGCGTTTGCCTGACGATTCATAGAAACGAAGGACTGTTCCGTGCCCATCCTCTGCCATTTTGACCGTATCGAGAATGACGTGATTACTATTAAAGTTAATCCAGGAGCCTGTTGCTGGACGTACAGGTGCCGCATTTGCAGTTGCATCTGCAATTGGATCGACTCCAGTCCCTGTGCTTTGCTGTACTTCTTCCCTCTGCTGTACCTGCTCTATCTGCTGCACTTGTTGTATCTGACCCTTTTGATGCACTTGGTTCACCTGCTGTACCGTCACCTCATGATTTAACTCGGCAGCCTGACGTACGGTGTGTGCTGTTCGCCAGTCTCCTTCGTGTGGGTAGAGGGAATAGGTGAATTCATGTTCTCCCAGATCGGCTGTGCGATCCGGCCATTTTGGAGCACGCAGCAAGGACAAACGAATGGTGCTTCCCTGCACGTCATACCCGTACTTGCAGTCATTGAGGAGGCTCACGCCGTATCCATATTCGGACACATCCGCGAAGCGATGTCCACAGACTTCATACTGCGCTTGTTCCCAGCTTGTGTTGCGATGTGTTGGACGTTCCAGTGTGCCAAATGGAATCTCAAATGTGGCCTTGGAGGTCACCACATCAATCGGGAAACCAACTTTCAGAAGTTTGTGATTTTCGTTCCAGTTCACCTGTGTTTGGAAGTCAATTCGCCGTGAGTCATGATAAAAGACGATATCTTGTGTGATTTCCGATTGATGTAGCTTCCAGCGGAAGCGCAGGACATCTTTCGTTGAACCCGCAAGCACCAGCTTTTTCTCCAAAAGTTCCACTTCGCCAGCAATCTGTTCTTCATAACGACTGTCGATATCCCATGCATCCCAAAGCGTTGGACGATCGTGGAAGAAGTGAAGTTGATTTCCTCGTTCACCCGGCTTCAGCATCTCACGCTCTGCGGTTTTATCCCACAGGCGGATGATCTCCCCACGTTCATTGAATTGCACATGATAAAAGGCGGTATCCCATGTATCATTAAAGGTTGTTTGTGCGGCAAGGTTCTTCATTTCCCGTACATTCGTTTCCCTTGTATTTTCCGGTACCAGCCAAATCGTCTTATATCCAAACGCCGGAATGTCTGTCACGAGAATAGACATGCTGCCATCCTCCCGATCCATCCGCAAGCGCTGGCCTTTTTCATCGATGCCGTAGCGATCCAAGCCATCCTGCACAGGAAGTTGAACGACTGCACTCCGTTTCCAGCCCAGGCTGTTGAATACAACATAGGCTAATGAACCTTCCGGTCCCTCTGTGTTGATACCCGTTGTCAATGCTGCAATGCCTTGATCCAGTCCGGTTCTGCCCAATTCAAATACCTGTACATATTCCTCATTCGAAGTGACGTAGGACTCCGTAATTGCCGAGCCCGGAATAATATCATGAAATTGATTCAGCAAAATTAATTTCCAGCCCTCATGCAGATTCGAACGCACTTCAGCTTCGGTATTCGCCTCCATATCTGGCAGAGCGAGTGTGTTCCACAGCTCAGCTTCTCGATACAAAACCTCCGCTTTCCGGTTGTTGCGCTTATTGCGCGCATGGGTCGTGTAGGTTCCCCGATGTAACTCCAGATACAGATCGCCATGCCACTTCGGAAGTACAGGTTGCTCCTTTTCAATTCCGGCAAAGAAAGCTCCAGCTGTGCTATAACGGCTCGCAGGCTGTCCAACCATCAGGTCTGCGCGATCCACATACTCCAGCATCTCGCGTGTTACGCCACCGCCGCCATCTCCGTGTCCGTATAGAAGCATATGCTCCGGATGAGCCGCTTTCTCACGGTAGGACTGCCAGTGATCATGAATGTCCTTCGGCAACGTATGCTCGTTAACACCATGATTGAGGTAAGACAGGATCGGTGTGCCGTCAATGCCCACCCAGTGGAAGAGATCGTATGGAAACACATTTGTGTCGTTCCATCCGAGCTTTGTTGTCATGAAATATTCCACATTGCCATGCTTCAAAATCTGTGGCAGGGAGGCACAATACCCAAACGTATCCGGCAACCATTCAATCTGTGATGTTTTGCCAAACTCCTCCATATAGAAACGCTGACCATATAACATCTGGCGAATCAGGGACTCCCCGCTTGGGATGTTCAGATCCGGCTCAACCCACATACCTCCAACCAGTTCCCAGCGACCTTCTACAATCCGCTGCTTCACCCGTGCATACAGCTCGGGATCATGCTCCTTCAGAAACGCATATAATAAGGGTTGGCTCTGGGAATAAACATAGTCCGGATATTCATTCATGAGTGCATCCACGGTGGAGAAAGTACGGCTCGTTTTGCGTACCGTCTCACGTACAGGCCACAGCCAGGCAATATCAATATGGGACTGTCCCACCATATGCTCCAGACCTTCCGCGTTTCCGCCAATCTCACGCACATGATGCTTCAAATTATTCTCAATCTGACGAATACCCTCACCCTGCTCAATCTCTTCTGCTGACATGCCTACAAATTGATCCATCGCACGATATACCAGTTCTAACAGGCGAACCCGCCGAAAGTCACTTTCCGGTAGCAACACAGCCGAATCACGCACAATAATGACGGTATACATCAGACTACGAACCGCTTCATTGGGTCTCACCAGCAGGCTCGTAATTGATGTGATCGGTGGCTGAATAACCGCCTGTTGATTCAACGGGTCTACAGGTTCAGGTACCGGATCAAACATCTCGATCTCCAGTTCTGGAGCGTTTCCGACTTTGGATGGATCAAGCGTGACGTAGGTATGATTGCGGTCAAGGCCCTGATAAGAGTGCCCATTTACCCGAAGCAAGCCTTCTCCGCCTGTCTCAAATACAAGCCCATAAGGTGTTTGCTGCCATGTAGCAGGAATCTCCAAACGTGTTCTAAAGAAATAAGTCGTTCCCTGTTTGCTCGGAAAACGATCAAAATCTTGCCCTTCGGGGTACTCACCCTGATCCTCGTACTGTCCTGGCACATTATAATAAGCGCGGGTAATGTCCCAGCTGCGCAGCTGTAATTGCTCCAGCCACTGATGTTCGGACAACTCGCGAATAAATCGTCTGATACGTTCCAACGTCTTACGCCTCCCTTACGGTCAGTTCGGCTATTTGCGTATCGTTTACGCTGCTGCCGATATGAATATGGAATTGTCCTGGTTCAACGACAGGCTTCAAATCACGACCAATATACTGCAGCTGCTCGGCCCCTATGTGGAATTCCACGGTCTGTGTCTCTCCCGGCTCCAGGTTCACTTTTGCAAACCCCTTCAGTTCCTTGGCCGGACGAGTTAGTGAGCTGACCACGTCAGAGATGTACATCTGTACAACTTCTGCACCTGCATAACGGCCGGTGTTGGTCACGTTCACCGATACCGTAACTGAATCACCAGCTGTCATGGACGCAGCACTCAGCTGCGGTTCACTGTACTCATATGTGGTATAGCTAAGTCCGTATCCAAATGCATAACGTGGCTCCAGATCCTCTTCGAGGTAACGTTTGCCTCGGGAACGTTTGCCGTTATAATAGATCGGTAATTGGCCGACATGCTTCGGAATGGAGATCGTCAATTTGCCTGACGGATTCACATCACCGAATAAAATATCTGCAATGGCACGACCGCCCTCTTGACCCGGATACCACGCCTCCAGAATCGCATCGGCATGTTCATCCACCCAAGGTTCAGTGATGGGACGACCATTAATGTAAACAACGACAAGTTTCTTGCCGAGCTTGTGAATCTCCTGAATAAGTTCCAACTGTACTCCGGCAAGACCCAACGTCATCCGGTCGATCCCTTCGCCACACTCCATATCATTCCAGGAGTTATCCGACACATTGGAAGCCCCCGTCTTCAGATCAATTGTTCCTTCTCCAAAGTCACGTGCACTGGAGCCGCCAACCACCATAATGACCGTATCCGCTTGACTGGCAACTTCGATCGCACGCTCGAATCCTTCTTTCGAATCACCTTTGATCCGGCAGCCTGGTGCATAAAGAACCTGATCTGTACTGCTGTCACCAGTCAAAGCACCAACAGAACTCTTCTCCGTTTGCCCATCCACATGACTAGCCAGCTTACTGTGAATCCCATCCAGTACCGTCGCCACTTTCGACTTCGGTTGCGGAGATGTGTAATCGCCCAGTTGATTGTAGGCCTGATCCGCATTTGGGCCGATCACGGCAATCCGGCCCACATTTGCTAACGAGAGAGGTAACGTGTCAGCCTCATTTTTGAGAAGTACAACCCCTTCCGCAGCCAACTGGCGTGCCAGTTGAATATGCGCTTCACTTCCAATTACTTCTGCTGCCCGATCGGCATCCACATAAGGCTGTTCGAATAAGCCCAGTCTGAACTTCAACGCCAGCACGCGAGAGGTAGACTGATCCAGAACCTGCATATCAAGCTTGCCTTCTGCCACCGCCTGCACCAGATATTGCCCAAACATCTCACCGGACATTTCCATATCGATGCCTGCCTCAATCGCCTGTACGGAAGCTTCCATTCCATCTGCCGCCACATCATGCCCACTTGCCAGCATGTTGATCGCACCACAATCCGTAATGACCAGACCGTCAAAGCCCCAATCCTTACGCAAAACATCTTCCAGCAATTCCGTATTCACGGTGCAAGGCGTGCCATCAATTTCGTTATATGCTGGCATGATCGACGCAGCGCCCGCTTCCACCGCTTTGCGGAATGGATAGAGATCCACTTCCAGCAGCTCGCGCCAGCCCATATGTACAGGCCCTGCATTACGTCCGCCTTCTGAGCTGCCATAACCAACAAAATGTTTCAGCGTTGCCGCTACTGTATCTCCACGGTCAAGACTTTCACCCTGAAGCCCTTCTACGGAAGCAACTGCCAGCTCTCCAATGAGAAACGGATCTTCACCGAAACATTCCTCCGTACGTCCCCAGCGCGGATCACGCACAACATCCAGTACCGGAGAATAGGTGACCGCACCACCTTGAGCACGTGTCTCCCGTGCTACTGCCCGGCACATCTCCCGATACAGATCCACATTCCAGGTGCTCCCCAGTAAAAGAGGGACAGGATAGACCGTTCCGTCAATAGCCATATGACCATGCGAGCACTCTTCCCCGATCAGAATGGGAATCCCCAGTCTGGAATGTTCTATTGCATAACGTTGAATCAGATTGACCGCCTCAGCGCCTTCTCTGGCGGATAGTCCATTTTCCAGCGTAACGCCCGTCCACGGATCTGCGCGAAGTGCACCATAGAGGGAGCCGACGCCCCCATTTTCCACTTGCTGTTTAAAGGATTCGTTTAACGTGATGTTCCCTTGATCATTCGTATATGTCTGCCAGCCAAATGGCTGCGTAAGTTGACCTACCTTTTCTTCCGTAGTCATCAGGCTAAGCAGGTGTTGTACCCGTTCCTCTAAGGATTTGCTTTGGTCCTTATAAGTCATCAATCTGCATCTCTCCAATCCTATAACGTGATCCGGTTATTCTTTGACCGCGCCCACCGTCAGACCCTGTACGAAATAACGCTGGAAGAACGGATAGGCGAATATAATCGGCAACGTAGCAAGCACAACCATCGCCATTCGGGACGTATCCTGCGGAATGGACTGCATGGCTGCCAGACTCATCGAACTGTTAGCAGAGTTCTGCTGGATAAACTGGATGCTCGACTCAATCCGCATCAGCATGGATTGCAGCGGTACCAGATTCGGATTATCGATATATAACAGCGCATTGAACCAATCATTCCAGTAACCGAGTGTACTGAACAACCCGATGGTTGCCAGTCCCGGCAAGGAAAGTGGAACCACGATTTTCATAAAGGTATAGAACTCACCGGCGCCATCAATCTTCGCCGATTCAATGACTGCATCCGGTACACTGGTGGAGTAGAATGTACGCAGGATCATAATATAGAAGGCGTTCATCGCCAGCGGCAGAATCAGTGCCCATAACGTATCTTTCATTCCAAGCAGCTGGGATACGACCATATAGGTTGGAATCATCCCGCCGTTGAACAGCATGGTAAGAATTGCAAAGATGGAGAAAAATCTCCGATATCTGAAGCTCTTGCGGGAAACCGCATACGCATACAGCGACATGAGAATCAGACTGATGATGGTACCAAGTACCGTCACCAAGATGGTAACTCCATACGCCCGCAGCAGCGTGTCCCCACTCTGCCAGACAAACTGATATGCCGCGAGACTCCATTCTGCCGGAATCAGACGATACCCATCACGGGCCAGTGCTTTCTCGTCTGTAAACGAGATGATGACTACAAATATAAAAGGAAATACACAGATCAGAGCGAATAGACCTGCGATGATGTTCATGATCACGTTCCAGCCGTTGGATACGTGGTGGAAGTCGCGTTTTTTAACAAGCCCTGCTTGAGCCATAGTGGTTCACTCCTTTCCCTGTCCTAGAATAGGCTGCTGTCTTTATCTACTTTGCGAACAACATAGTTGGAGATAATAACAAGCACAAAGCCCACCACGGATTGATACAATCCCGCTGCTGTACTCATGCCGATCTCACCACTAGTTTTCAAACCTCGATATACATACGTATCAATAACATTTGTCACGGAATAAAGCGTACCCGAATCCCTTGGCACCTGATAGAAGAGTCCAAAGTCGGCATAGAAAATGCGGCCTACGGCCAGCAAGGTCATAATCGTGATGATGGGCGACAGCAACGGAATCGTAATATTGCGAATCTGCTGCCATTTGCTTGCTCCATCAATCATGGCTGCTTCATACAGTGATTTATCAATCCCCAGTATGGAAGCCAGATAGACAACGCTGCTATAACCTATGGTTTTCCATAGCGCTACGAATACCAGAATATACGGCCAATATTTCGCCTCGGAGTACCATTGAATTGGTTCCATCCCAAACCAGCCGATAATCTGATTCAACATCCCGCGATCCATGCTCAAGAAGCTGAATGCGAAGTAACCAACGATAACCCAGGATAGAAAATACGGCAGAAACATACCGGTTTGATACAGTTTGGCGAGTCGTTTATTCACTAGTTCCGAGAGCAGGATTGCCAATGCCACAGCAAATACCAGTCCCAGGAAGATAATGGCGATGTTATAAAAGAGGGTGTTGCGTGTAATGAGCCATGCGTCACTTGTGCTGAACAGGAATTTGAAATTGTCCCAGCCAACCCATTCACTCTTCATCAGACTTGCCCAGAACCCTTCACGGCTGAATCGGTATTCTTTGAAAGCAGCCACTGTGCCCACAAGTGGTAAGTAGGAGAAGAAGAAGAACCAGATGGCGCCTGGTAGCACCATGAGCAACATGACTCGGTTTCTAATCAGGTTTTTCAAAAATGTAGTCATTGTGGAGATCCTCCTTCAGGCTTGAATGAAAAAGGACCGGACGCGATAAGCAGCCGCCCGATCCTTACGATGTACTGTTACTTGTTTTCCGCTCTCCAGGCATCCAGCTGGCTTTGGGCTTCAGCCATTACTTTCTCCAGTCCGGCTTGATTGAACTTCTCAATCACTTGATCCAGATTGGCTGCCGGGTCCAGTGTACCTGTCATCAGTGCTGCCCAATATTGCTCTTTCACGTTCTGTACCGCCGTCAGTTCGGACGATACATTGCTTGCATCAAAGTTAAAGCTGAGGATCGGGGAATTGACACCTTCAGCGTTAAACTTCTTGAACTCATCCCATTTGTTATCCGGGTCATTGCTGTTCAGATAGAGCAGCATGTTGTTCCCAAGGGAGTATGAAGGCATATCGTAGTTTTTCGATTCAGGCAGATTTTCCATATGTGTGTCATCCACTTTTTTGTAGTGTGTGCCCTCAATACCGGAGTCCACCATATTACGCAGCACAGGATCTGTATTGAGCAGGTTCAGGAATTCCATCGCTTTCTCCGGATATTCCGAGTTGGCCGAGATGGCCATGATGGAACCTTGTACAGATGTATTCGTTATAATTGCTTCACTTGCAGGTGTTGAAACGACTTGATAACCGTAACTTGCAGACCATTGATTGTCCGCGAGTGGCTGAGTCTGTGCACGATCCAGGAACCAGTTGCCCGATGTTGTCAGGTCGTTCGTGGAACCTGTTGTTGCCGCTTCTGCCGATACATAACCAGCCTTGTAGTATTTGTGCATCGTGGTAAGTGCTTCTTTCATTTCAGGTGTTTCCAGTATGTTTACAAGCTTATAGTCTGTTGTATCCAGCTTGATTGCCATTGGCAGATTCTGAATGACATAGTCATAAGGCACGTAAGGAACATAGTTTTTATCCATGGCAAATGGTGTTACACTCGCCTCGTTTTCCTTAATTGTTTTGAGCAGAGGCTCCAGACTGTCTAACGTACGAACGCCAGAGATGTCCAGCTTGTATTTATCAACCAGCATTTGGTTAAAGCGCCATACCTCTTGTTGTGGCAGCTCTTTGTTGGCTGGAATTCCGTAATTGTGTCCATCTACTTTGGAACCGCTGAGGAACGCAGGATCAATGGTCTTGGTAAGATCCTGACCGTATTCAGCAAGCAGGTCATCCAGTTCAAGGAATGCACCTTTTCTGGCATTTTGTACATAATCGAATCCACCAGAAGAAGTGAACAGAATGTCCATTGGCTCACCGGATGCTACGTTAACCTGCATCTTCTGCGGGTAGTCACCCCAGTCAACCATCTTCATCGTTACCGTGGCATTAATTTTCTCTTTGGTATACTTGCTCACTTCTTCCATCACTTTATTGACGTCTTTCTGAGGGGTACCAATGGTATACCAGATCAACTCTACCGCGTCATCTCCAGCTCCCCCGGATTCTGAAGCATCTTTGCTTCCTCCACAGGCACTAAGAACAAGTGTAACGGCCATTAACAATGCAAGAACGAGTGAGAAGCGTTTTCTTTGTTTACTCATTTCTTTGATCCTCCCTTTTCGTGTTCCCTTAGGCTCTACTTACTAACTGCTTTAACCTTATCGAATGAAAGCATTTACAAAAAGAAGATAAACTTAAGTTTTCGAGGTACAAATTAAAGAGAAATCTTCCTTGGGCATCTATTTTGTACCTATTTAAATAAATCGCTTACATGAAAGAGACATGCCGGGTAACGTATGCCATGATTTTCTACCATGCCATTCCTGTTCCCGATATGTCTCTTGGCTCTCTGTCCGCATGGTTGGATCTACCCGTCACCGAATTAACCAAACACCTTGAAATCAGTCGGTGAAATCCCTACATATTTGCGGAACTGTTTATAGAAATACCCCGTCTCCCAATACCCTACATTTCGGGCGATCTCATGTACCTTCAGATTGGAATTGCGTAGTTGCTCCTTCGCACGTTCAATCCGGTATTTGTTGATATATTCGGCAAACGTCTCCCCGGTCTCCTTATGGAACAATTGTCCCAAATACACCGGATGCAGATGATAGTGGGCACCCAATAGCTTCAAGGAGAGCTCTTCTGCGTAGTGTTTGTCGATATGCTGAAGCACTTGGTTTACAATTGGATTTTTCAGATCCTGCAATAGGGATTGGATCGTCTGCGACCCAACCTGCTGAAGCGCCCGCACGAGTTCATCAAAAGTACCACTGTCCAGTACAAGTTGAAGCCCTTGTTGGTATATGGCAGACTCATCCGAGTGTTTGATGCTCTCCAGTTCCATCTTGAAGCGAATCACAACTTCCAGTGCGGTATTCTGTAACTCCCCAGGTGTAAGCCCATCGCGATGCTGTTCAAAATCCATGCGAATCCGGTCGGCAAGTTGTTCTGTATTGCGGGATAGAATGAGTTTGGCATACTCCCTCCATTCAATGAAAAAGGTCGCCGTTGAATTTCCGCACCTTTCCAGCATGGCATGATCGATGACTTTAAGGTCGGGATAAATCATCACATACTGGAGTGCTTTTTTGGCCTCGGCATAACTGGTCGGCGCATGGTATAACCCTTTCATCAATCTGCCTGCTCCAATGCGTGCCGCCGGATGGGTTACGGTTATCTCATCAGATATTGCCTGCAGACCATCCATCAACTTCTGTTCCTCGTCACTCGTACCCTGAATGTTAGCAATAATGACGATGTCTCCATCGATATCATGAAATACGTTCAGATGGCGTCTGTCTCTCAGCATCTCTTCTACACGTTCAAACATGCCGGGTACTTGCCCTTTGTCACGCAGAATGGCCACAGCAACGTCCGGTGCATCCAGCGAAAGGTTCATGAACTGGGCACGTTCTTCAAATTCAGTAGCTGCAATCTGTCCCGTAAGCCATCGATGAAGAATGTTATCTTTCAGAATCTGGATGCCATACGCATCATCGGCTTGAGGTGATACCGTATGATCTAGCTTGGACGCCGTGTTGCTCAGCGTGGATTCCAGTTCCTCTACATTAATCGGTTTGAGCAGATAGTTTTCGATCCCCAATTGCATGCCTTCCTTCAGATATTCGAACTCATTGAAACCACTGAGGATAATGACCTTAAGCTCAGGTTGCACTCGCCTTGCTTCCCGAATCAGATCGAGACCATTCATGAGTGGCATGGATATATCCGTAATCAGAATGTCCACAGGCTGAGAAGAGAGCGCCTGTAACGCTGCTTGCCCATTACCTGCATGGCTCACAATTTCCATACCAAATGAAGACCAATCCACAATATCGTATAAACCTTCAATGATGAATGGCTCATCGTCCACAATAAACACCTTGTACATATTACACACCTGTCCCTTCTGAATGTGGATAACGCACCCTGATTCGTGTTCCTTCTCCGAGGGTGCTCTCTATGGTGATACCGAACTCTGGCCCATACAGGAAGCGCAATCGACTATGGACACTGCGCAGCCCAAACATCTGACCAGACTCTTCAGGACGTTCCAGTTCTTCAAGGATTTCCGTCAGGCGTGCCGGATCAATGCCTTTGCCATTATCTTTGACTTCCACTTGCACCACATCATCTGTCTCTTCCACAACAATCGATAATCGGTTATCCGAACGTTCTGTCTGAATGCCGTGTACGACATAATTCTCAATGATGGGTTGCAGCGAAAGTTTGACCACAGGGTGTTGATAATATGCAGCATCGATCTGGATCGTATATATGAAAATATCCTTGTAGCGGATTCGGAATAATTCCAGATACAAGCGGCAAGCTTCCATCTCATCCTTCAGCGTATAATTTTTCTTTTGCTGTACCAGGCTCTTGAACAATACGGATAAACTATAGATCATCTCGCCGACATCTCTCGCCCCCTGGGATATGGCCCTCATCCGAATCACTTCAAGCGTATTGTAGAGAAAATGAGGGTTGATACGCGCCTGTAATGCGACCAGCTCGGTCTCCTTCTGTTTGATCTCGGCTTTGTAGACCCGTTCAATGTACAGATTCAGCTCGTCCAACATATCGTTGAAGCTATGTGAGATCTGCCCCAGTTCATCATCACGCGGATCGTCGATGCGAGCCGTTAAGTTGCCATATTTCACTTTTTGGGTGAAGCGAATAATTCGACGGGTTCGTTTGGCAAAGTTAATAATGAAAAACGCCGGAACCAGCACGGCAAACAGAATACACACAATACTGATCGAGATAATGGTATTGCGAATGCCCGCATAGGTTTCAGCCATCTCTTCTACCGGAACGGTGCCAATGACCACATAACCCTGATCCGCGGAGACAAACTTGTTCACGTACATGTTCTGCTCCTTTTTCATTGAATCCATATCCGTCTGATCAAACAGGGAATCGGCCACATTCACGTAGGGGTACTTCTTCCCGTAATAATGATTGTTGGAGTCAAATAACACTGTCCCTTTCGCCGATAACACCACGATTTCTCCCTTGAGATTACTCTCGTAGTTATCCAGCGCGTTACCGATTCCCTCCGAGTCAAAGAAGACAAGAAATTGGCCCAGATTCCGAAGAGTCTGTGTATTGTTAATTGGTACACGGATGGAGTAGAGCGCAGGGTCCCATTGATTAATCTCTTTGCGTATCCAGTAATTGGGTGCACTGATATTGGGTGTTTCCATCGCCATCACGTCCGGAATATAGGAATGAGCTACATTCGCGTCCAGCTTGCGGAACTGCTTGTGTTGATTGAAGGTAGACAGATCCTGCTGCTCAGCGCTATATAACATGAGTTGATTAATCTGCGAATTGCGATCCATAATGTTCTGAAAATGTTTCAACACATCGGCCGAATAATCGTCCTGATTGGCGTAATATCCATTCGTCATGTGCTGAACATATTCAGCGTACGAATGATTCATCAGATAAGTAATGTTGGCGGACAGCGCCTCATTCTGATGCATATCCCTCACCATGTTTTGTACCGATTCATACTGCTGATGAATGTACCGATCCACATGTTCCATCGCCGCTTTCTGGATCGCCAGTTCCCGGCGAATCGTGGAGTCGGACACCGACAGGAAGATGATATAAGACAATGTAATAATCGTGACAATGGATATCATCGAGAAAATCAGGAGCATTTTCATAAACATATTATTTTTGAAGAAATTATTGTAAACGCTAACAATTTTCAATTCGCATGTTCCCTCCGATGCTGTTTTCCTGACTTGAATTATACCATCAGGCTTCTGACATTAACTTGTCACCTGCAACTTTTCTTTAGTTTATATCTGTGTTTCTTTAATTTCACCCTATTTAAAAACGCTTTCATCCACTATCGTTAACCATAAGTTTAGCTTTGTGTAAAAGAATACCTTACATTCATTCCACTTGAAGGAGGAACAGCATGACACGCAAACTCAAAGCAAAAGGCATCATACCCAAGGTAACCGCCATGGTCCTGACTACGGCTCTGCTTGGACAAGTTGTTGCATCATCCGTTTATGCCGGAGACACGCTCCCTTACACCGGTGAAAGTGCCAAAGGGGTGAATCAGCCCTATCAACATGGATACACCTCGGCCCAGATTCTGAACTGGACACCGGAAAGTGATATCCATGGCGATTTACTTCGTGCCCATGTTCCCTTGCAGCCCCGTAATGAAGCGTTCGCTGCCACACAGGCTTATCCTGAGCTTAGTCCGGACACCCAGTTATTCACAATGAGTGGCGATTACGGCAATGCATTCTTCGATAGCACACCTTATACCAATGAATTCAGCCAGTATCTATTTAATTATTGGCAATATACAGACTACTACAGCTATTGGCACGGCATGGCCTCTGCGGGAGTACCTGAGGAGCTGTACGATCCGAGTAAAGAGTGGACGGAGAAATACTTCGAGTTTGGCATTTTGAACATTCCGAATCCGGCCTACACCAATGCAGCCCACAAGAACGGCGTTAAGTCCATTGCTAACATCTTTTTCTCGGACAATGACCGTGGCCCACAAACCTATAAACAAATGCTGATCCAGGATGAAAACGGTAATTTTCCTGTGGCCGAGAAATTGGCCGAGATGGCAGAATACTACAACTACGATGGATATTTCTTCAATCAGGAAGAAGTTGCCCGGGGTGTAGCCCCTGAAGATATCGCATCCTACAAGAAATTCATGAAATATCTAAGAGATAAAGGCCTGTACGTTCAGTGGTATGATTCCACCATCAATACAACAGGCAAAATTCAATACCAGAACCAATTCAATGGGCTCAACAGCCCCTTTGTACAAGATTCCGTTCTCGGCAGAGTCTCGGATTCCATCTTCCTGAACTATGTGTGGAACCACAAGATGCTCCGCGACTCCCGTGATCATGCCCTTAGCCTGGGACTGGATCCACTGGAAACCGTATTTGCTGGTGTCGAAGGTGGACATGACAAATTCGGCCGCTGGAAGCAATCCTATGACCTGCGCCATAACCTGGATGAGAACGGTCAACCCATGAACAGCATCGCGACATTAGGTGCCGACTTCACCCACAACGCTCTGGATGAAGAGATGGGCGATGGCAGCACCAATCATCGTGCGGAAGATGATTACCAGTGGATGACCTTTGTACGTGATCGTGCCTGGTGGTCTGGTCCAAATCAAGACCCGACAGATGCACGTCGTAATGCGTCTGCCGATCTGTCGGATATGTATGCTTCCGGTGCAAATTGGGATGGAATCGCCGCTTATCTTACCGAGCGATCCGTCATCAACGGCTCCAATTTTGCGACCAACTTCAATACGGGCCACGGCCTGAAATATTATGAAGACGGTGCTGTCTCGAACGATAAAGAATGGTCCAATATCAACATTCAGGATATCCCTGTCACTTGGCAATGGTGGATGGATAGTGAAGGCGACAAGCTCAGTGTTGATTTTGACTATGGTCCCTCTTATGAGAAAGGCGCAAGGTACAACTATGACTCCATTGGCGCGTTTAATGGCGGCAGCTCTCTCGTGGTGAACGGCACACTGAACGCGGAGAACTTCCTGCGCCTGTACAAGACCGACCTGTCCGTCAACGGGCAATCGAAACTGGAACTGACGTATAACAAACCGTCGACTAGTGACGCTTCCTCCCTGCATGTTGGGTTGATCTTCGAAGATGATCCATCCAACGTGGTCAACGTAAATGTGCCTAATGTAGGCCAGCATACAGAAGGCTGGAAGACAACTTCGCTGGATTTGAGTGCCTATCAAGGCAAAACCATTGCCGCTATGGGATTATCTTTTGACCCGAATGGCAAAGCAATTGAGAATTACCAGATGAACATTGGCGAGATCCGCATTTCCGACGGTTCAGCGGCTGTACCGGATGCACCGACCGGATTCCATATTGCCAAAGCACTGACCAGCACCGATGAACTGGTTGTTGCATGGGACATGAAGGACTATTCAGAGGTCAAACAATACAATTTATATGAAAATGGCGCCTATGTAGGCGGCGTGTATGATTCCACTTTTTATATCAAATCACTAAAACAGCCATCTGGTGAACTGTCTATCCGTGCGGTTGGTGCAGATGGTACCGAAAGTGAAGCAACCGTCCTGCCTTACGATCTGAATGCAGCCGTTCAGGATATTGATGTGAAATTCAAAAAGAATGGCGATGCTATTGTAAGCTGGAAAAACCCGAAGAAAGCGAAAGATTCAGGCAAAGATAAAGATAAGAATACGGATAAGGACAAGGATAAAAATAAAGACAAAGGAAAAGGCAACGAGTCTATTCAACTCACACTAGAAACAGAATACACAAAAGAGCCTTTCACCAAGTCGCTTCAGGTCAAAAAAGGAAAACAATCTGCCGTCCTGACCGGACTTCCGACCAACGGTGAGCATTACGTGCTGAACATCGCCATTGGCGGGCAGAACCCGGTAACCCATACCGGACAGCTCGCAGATCTTCAGATTACACCATACGTCAAGGAAAAGGTCACGGTAAAAGATGGAAAGTACACATTGGCCCTCCCGGATCTGGAGGACTGGTACAAGATCTATGTATATGAAAATGGGGTGCCACGCGAGTTCGGAGTCACTTACGTATCGCAAAAATTCCCGTATATCATTCGGGGAAGAACAAAGCTGAGTGAACTGACCTTCACGCCAGCGTCCAGCAACAGCTCATTGAAGCTGGTCATTGAGGATTATGCAGGCAATCAGGCCGCTACGATTTTGAGATAATACTGCAAAGTATTTTTTTGTTCTCGTCTGCATAACAGTTGAGATAAAAACGTACAGCCCTTCACTTCCAAAAGGAAGTTGAAGGGCTGTTTTTGTTGATCTAACAATAAATATTCAACCCAACAGCTATTAAACAGCATTCCCGTTAGCATAGTCCTTCGGATGAAATTGAGGATAGATGCTTGCGCAACTGCTTTTTATCTATTTTATCCACGGCTGTTCTCGGCAAAGTATCCACAATGAACAGTTGAGTCGGCCATTTGTACGGAGCAAGGTGTGGCTCACAAAACGCCCGCACCTGCGTCAGATCCATACTTTCACCATCCTGTAACACGATGAAAGCGACAAGTTCCTCGCCTTCGTCAGGAAGAGGATGTCCGATTATGGCCGCCTCGCTTACCGACTCATGGCTCACAATAACATGCTCCACTTCGGCACAGAACACATTGGAACCGTCCACAATAATCATATCCTTCAAGCGATCAAACACATAAAGGTAACCTTCGGCATCCAGACAACCGACATCCCCAGTTCGAATCCAACCATCGGACATGGTCTCGGCAGTAGCCTCCAACTGGCGCCAATACCCCAGCATGGTCTGTTGACCTCGAACAACGATTTCTCCAGCCTCGCCCGTAACTGTCTCACTTCCGTCCGTATCTAATATCCGAACTTCGAAGGCCTGCTCACCTTGGGCAGCCAAGTCAGCAGGACGACCTACGGATCGAAGGCGATGGGGATCGCCCATATGCTGAGCAGGAAAAAGGCGGCTTATGGACATTCCACATTCCGCTTGTGAGTAGTTGTTCACAATGATAACTTCAGGAAATTGCGATACAACCTCCTGTAGTGTATCCGGGGAAATAATGGACCCTCCGCAGCCAATAAGCGATAGACTCTTCAAGTTTCTACCTCCTACGGATGCCTCGCGGGTAAGATCACGAAGCAGTTGGCCTACTGTGCTGAGTTGTGTAATCTGATCACGTTCAATAGCTTCCATAATGCGGTGTACATCCGCCGGGTATTCGTCTAGAAATACAAGACAGCCTCCGGCAGCCATGGTCGCCCACAGCTGGAACTGACCTACCAGATGGGATAAGTTGAGCACTAACACACGACGCTTGAGATCATGACCGAAGCCTGCAGAAGGCGTAAGTTGATTCCAAGCAGCCATACCACGATGCGAATGCATGACCCCTTTTGGCCGACCAGTTGTCCCACCCGTATAAATCAGGACTGCCGTATCGTCTAAACTTCGTTTGGAATGGTCTTTTGGAGAGAACGCAGGTTCCTGCTGTAAAAGAGCAGCGAGCGAACTGCTATTCGTCCCTTCTTCGTCTATCGTGAACAGTTTTGGACAATACCCAAGAAGCTTTACCGTGGCAATAGCTACTTTAGCATGTTGGTCATCATGAATAACCATATGTGGTTCTGCATCCTGAAATATGGCAGCGAGTTCAGGTACTGTTAGCATAGGAGAAGGAACGAGTGGTATAGCGCCGATCCCAACTGCTGCATAAAACGCAACAACGAGCTGGGGATCTGGATCACCTAAAAGGGCAATACGATCACCGGCCCGGAGTCCTTCAACATACAGGGTATGACTGAATCTTTCAACCAGACCGTAAAGCTCCCCATAACTCATCGTTTGCCCATGTCTCATTAACGCAGGTTCCTCAGGGTACAGACTTGCTGCAATTGGCAATCGTTCGGATAGAAGCAAGCAATTACCCCCAACATTTAAATTTCCATTTCTCCGTTAAGAAAACTATGGAATAAAAAGAGAGTAGCATATATCTGGAATAATAAGTAATCATTATCCTCTATTAAAACCATAAATTCTCCTGATATTACAGTTCTGCTCACAGACGATCCTTGCCGTTAACCTACTTGCTAGCTTAATTAGGCAGATCAAATTTGGCTTCTTTCTAAACTGAAATACAACATTTCTGTTTATCATTACGTTTATTTAGGAAACGAGTACCCAGGAGGGGATTGTCATAAAAGTACAGACAATGCATTTTATTTTCAGTGTTGTAGCGTTATTTTTACTATCAGCTTGCGCAGGTGGTGTTACTGGCTCTAGCCAGCAGAATGAACCAGGTGAACCTTATCGTATGGCGTTGGAGGAGTTAATTTCAACAGATACGGCTCTTAATGAAAACATGGAGTATATCTCATTGGATTTTGATAAAGGAATTTCATTAAAGGATTCTGATAAGAAAAGCATTGACGATTACCTTCACAGCAAATATAACGTAAAAATTTATAACCTAACCTATGAAGAATTGATTGAAGAAGGACTGTCTGAACGGTCTGATAATACGCTAAAAGGGATTTTACTGAAAATTGAAAAGCAGGAGAAGCAATCAGATAATAACATTGCCATAGAGGTCAGTAAGTATCGTGCCAATGAGGGGTCGCTCTCTGCAAAAATAACTTTAACCTATGAGGAAGGTAAATGGAAAGTTGCTACTCATACTCCTACAAGGGAAAGTTAAGGATATAATTTTTTTCCAGTGAGAGTACTAGGAAAAGTTTACTATGACAATTATCGAAGTAGCCCTTTTGGGCTTTTTTTTGTCCGTATTTTCTGGAGTACATCCCCCCTAAAGGTATACCAATAAGGATTGTTAGCATTTTTGCACGATCCCTATTGTCATCCGTTAGTTCTAAACCGCAGTTGATTACGTCGATTCTTTGAGCATTAAGCTAACGTTTCTCGTTAGTATAATGAATTTCAATTATGCGTTTGAATAATTAATCGAGACCACTCCTGGTTAACTACGGAACGAAGGAGTACCCCAAGTACCCGAAGAAGAACTTCGGCTCGTGCTCCTAGTTTGTATCCTCCCATAGTTGAACGGAAAAGAAGTATCTTTATATACTAAAAGTGAGACCTTTACATCTAAAGTAATCTTCATCTCGTTTAACAAAAAGTTCATAACGTCTCTTTAACCATTTAAATAACCTACTCATGATGTTGATGTTTGTAATTATACATGTATGAGCGATCCGTTAGGACGTCCAAATTTTAAAAAAATAATCCCAACCTTTATTTCGCCTGGCACACTATATAATTGTCAGGAATTACAGATGCAACTATGGAGGCAAAAGATGGATTCAATTGGTAAAAACGGAAAAGAAGCAGCGGAAGCAATTCGGAGCTATGTCAAACCGATTTTCGGTTTTGCATTAAACCGGGTCAAGCAGCGGGCCGAGGCGGAGGATCTGGCTCAGGAGATTATGCTGCAGTTGTTGAAATCCTTCTCTGGGGTGCGGGACATTAGAAGCCTTGACGCTTACGTCTGGACGGTTGCTCGATACACTTGGGTGAATTGGTTGAAAAAGCGTGCACACGCTCCCCAAGCGATCGAAATCAACGGCATGTCCGAACTGTCGGCCGCCCCTTCTCGGGAACCGCTTGACCGGTTGCTGGTAACCGAAGCTTACCGCGAGCTCCGCCGAGAAGTCGCGTTTCTGTCCGACATCCATCGCCGGATCGTGGTCATGCATTACTACGACGAGCTTAAAATCGGCGATATCGCGATTGCTCTGAACATTCCTGTCAACACGGTGAAGTGGCATTTGAGCGAGGCCAAAAAGAAGTTACGGAAAGGGATGAAACGTATGCGTGCAACAGGAACTTTAAGTGTCAATCCGGTCAGCATGGGGGAAATGGGCCATTCCGGTTCGGCCGGCAGCCTGGGCGAAACCAACGATTTTCTTGGACGCGCCTTGGCGCAAAATATCGTTTACGCGGCTTATCATAAGGCGCGTACCGTACATCAAATCGCGGAGGAGCTCGGAATGCCGCCGTCTTTGCTGGAAGGCGAAGTCCGGCACCTGGCCGATTACAATTTTCTCATCCAAACCTCTCCCGGCAAATATCAAAGCAATACCATCGTCTGGGACCTCTTCGAGTTAGCCGTAGCTGGTCATCAATTCTGGCAAGATTGCGCCGCCGAAGTGGCCGATGTTCATTTCGACGCAATAATGGAAGTTCGCCGGCAAGTCGAGGATAGCGGAGTTTACGTTCCGGACGGCGACTATAATTTCCTGCTCTGGACCTTGCTGCCCAAGAACATCGAGGAGCAATCTTGGCGGAGCATGCCGGCTGGCGAAAACTTCGATGCGGTCGCACCAATGCGAAAGGACGGAGGTCAATATATTGCCTATGCGGCGTTAAATCGGAGCCACTATGCCGATCCGGGTTTTGATATGAGTAGTTACGTCACCTTCGGTCCGTCGCTCCGCTACGTCGAAGACTCTCCTTTATACTTGTGGCAATTCAATACGTACTGGAGCGACCGCCAGATGGATTGGCGTTTGCTGGAATATCGGAATGTCGAGATTTGTCATGCGTTCCAACAAGGGGAACTGCCCGACAACGAAGAGAACGCTGAGCAATATTCGTTCCTGCTGGAGAAGGGGTACATCCGCAAGACGAAGGAGGGGTACAAGTTCAATGCGGTCTGGATGGACTCTCCGCAAACGTTGGATCGGTTGAACAAAGCAATGCCGGATTTGTCCGCTCTGTATGCGCCTGCTGTCGGCAAGCTCTACGACAAAATGCTCAACCTGTTCCTGCAAAATCAGCCGAAGCATTTGGAGCCGCAGCTTGCTTACATGGTGAGAGGCAACACCGGCGGAGGCCGGCTTGTCGCTTATATTTTGAAGCATTTGATCGATAACGGG
Organism: Paenibacillus sp. FSL H3-0457; assembly: GCF_037981725.1. Lineage (NCBI taxonomy): Bacteria > Bacillati > Bacillota > Bacilli > Caryophanales > Paenibacillaceae > Paenibacillus > Paenibacillus sp. FSL H3-0457. The sequence goes on from NZ_CP150283.1 coordinate 5,652,589, forward strand.
AAGTTAAAACCGCCGTTGCCGCACCAGCAGAAGACGATTTCAACCTGGATGGGGCCGGTCAAGTAAGTCAGTTCAGAAATGTATACGAAGAATAGCCGTTCCCGGATGGTGGCCGTTTTTACACAAAACTCTGTCTGTCCAACGAAGTGATTAGGACATCGCTATTTCACACGGCCCCCTCCTGAACGTATGGAAATGATTAAACGTAAAATACGTTTCTTCAGTTCAACTTATATAGCAAAAAGGCGAGTCTCCATTAATCGGAGGACTCGTCTTTTTGGCTTTATTAAAAATATTTAAGAAGTGCCTTTTTGCTTACTCGCCTGCATCTGCTGGGCAAATCGCATCATCTCTTCGAACTCTTCCTCGGATACGGCGTCTCCATCGGTGCTTATGTCTTGTACAATCGGAATTTCGGGCTTGGCTTTGGTTCCTTTGCCGTATGTACGGGTACGGGTTCCAGCTGCACCAGCAGCCTGTTTGCCTTTGACCTTGGCCTGATCACGAATATATTGAACAGCTTTCTCGTAAGAGTTCACCTGCTTGAGCAACATGTTGGAGGCGATCGCCTCAACGAAGTTACGGTTAATCCGCTGCTCGCCGCCGGATACAAGCAATGCCATCAAATAATGAATCAATACATTGATGACTTCACCAGGCAACTTGTAGCTCAGATCAATTTTCTCAAATATATCGATCAGATTGTCTGGTACTGCACCCGGGAAAAATGTCTGCAACAGACGTGTGTATGGCTCATTACGCAACATCATATTGTATTGATGAATATCACACTTGGTCATAAATTGCGGAGGTACTTCGACGTAATATTCCATCTGCACTCCATGCTCAACAGGTGGTTCACCGGAGTCTTCTTTCCGCTCTGGCTCCTCCATATGCTGTCTCAGCGCCACGACCTTGGCCGCCTGTACGGTCTGTTGCTCATGACGCTTCTTCGTCTGCCTGAACTGCATGCTCGCCTTATGCTGGAGATCATCCAAAATCAGCTGGCCCTGCGGACTGAAGATATCATCTTCGTCCAGCAGTCGGCATACATCCTGCACACTGAGGTTGAACTTGTTCACTACATAATTTACAATGCCTAGTTGTTCATGGTCGAACCGCAGCTGTTCTACATGACGGCGATTGACGGACTCCCGCGGGAAACGCAAAATAATGTCGGCATAGTTCAAACTATTTTCTTCCGCTGCATCATTCGTGCCTGTCCGTTGGGCCGTAGTTGATACTTCCGACAATGCTTGCTCCAACTCGTAATCAATTACATGGGTATTCAATTCAAATATATCGTAAAAGGGAACGGAAATATTCTCTTTATTGGCTGCCGGATAAGGTGCGTCCCCATTTTCCACTGCCGAGAAACCGGAACGCAGGGAAAGAACTGCGAATTTACCAATCTTGTCACGAAGCAGCAGTGTCAAATGCTGTGTCCGGAAAAACTCTGCCGGAGAGAGCGGCGGTTGCAGCTCATATTCGTAGATGTAATCATCATTTTCCGGTATATATAGACGTGATGTCTGAAGTAGCCCCACTGCCTCAAGCTTGGATGTCTGCTCTAACAAATATTTGCGCCCTTTCTCACTTGGCTCCAAGCCAAGCGTCATGAACAGCCTCCGTTGCTGTTCAAGCGGCGAATAACCGACCTGTTCACCGGGAAGATGCTGAAACAACAGCCGATACAAGCCAACCGCAAAAGCACCTACCATGGGCTGATATGCTCCTGTAAGCATACGGTCATCCAGGGCGCTAAGTCCAAACTCCCTGTATACGCAGTAGCGATGATGTTCAGTATAATGGTGCAGATTCTTCATGCGCATAGCCTGATCTCCTTCTCCCCAAAAGTATGTTTATCTATTCTATCATAAATGTCTGATCCTCAAATGCTCAAAAACAGGTAAAAAGATGGCCTGTTCTCGTTCCGTTTCGTCCTAGGTCGACATCATTCACGTTTTCGCCGAATTCAGCAAATTTCTAAAATAAAATGTCGAGAGCCGCTAGAATACTATAAAAGCTGTAGCCGCAGAATACAAGGGAATATCTAAAGAGAATGTTCTCCAGATGTATATGAAGTACAAGTGTACAATAATCCTTATAATATAAATGAATAGCAAAAAAGCCTTCCCTTTGTACTCGTAAGCGTTTACGACAAAGACAAGACTTTCACGCGATTACAGTGGCATGTGTTGCCTCTTTCCAACAATCTAAAACATTCTGTACCCACCCAAACGCAACTTCTGGATCGTCCAGCCACTGATTATCGCACCAGCCAGTCCAGCGATGCCCGTCATATAGTCTACAAGCTGGAAAGAACCCAGATGTGACATCAGAGATGACGACTGATCCCATAGAGAGTACACAACAATAGGCAGAATTACAATAATGAACAGATAGGAAGGAAACCAGGTTGTCTTCATCAGCATGTTCAGAATGAAACCGATACCAAACATCATAACGAAAAATAATACCATCAATACTAACACAGGTATAAATTGCATCGGGCGACATTCACCTCTTCTTTCACACATTCAGGTTTCACTTCTGGATAGTAGTTAGTGTACCGCAAAAAATGTGGCGAAGCAACGAACTTTCTGGACAAATTTCCCTATATTTATACTCTGTTCATTTGCCCTTCTGCTTCATGTTGGGATACAATGTAAACGATAAAGCAATCACCCGTCCCTTATAGTGCGTGTTCAAAAAGACTGGTTTTCAGTACCGAGAAGATGGAATGAAGTTAGAAATGGAGTAGCGGAGCGTAGATAGAGCTACGTGAGCAGCTACAATGTTTCCTAAGGAAACATACTTCGTAAGCCTCCCACTTATTTCGGCTGAATGCCATATTCGATGCTGATGATGCCACCAGGCATGATTCGTAATCAAAAGCGGACTTTTTGAACAACCTCTTATAGGGATTTGGAAATATACCTTGCAGGAGGAACACAACCAATGAACGAAGCCGCATCAACACTGGAGGGCTGGTATGCCCTGCATGATTTTCGCTCGATTAACTGGGCCGCCTGGAAAGCAGCAGATGATGAAGAACGCGCTGTAGCACTGGACGAGCTTCAGGAATTCTGGAAAGAATGGAAAGAAGTCGAGGATTCATCCAAAGGAAGTACCGTTGTATATACGGTTGTAGGTCAAAAAGCAGACCTCGTCATGATGCACCTTCGTGAAACGCTGGAAGATCTGAAGGCTGTTGAGAACGCGTTTAACAAAACGATGTTTGCTCAATACACAACTAAGTCGTATTCCTACGTCAGTGTAGTGGAACTGAGCAATTATCTTGGCAAAGAAGGCGAAGACCCGATGCAGAATCCGGATATTATCGCCCGTCTGAAACCTGTTCTGCCACAACGACAATACATCTGCTTCTATCCAATGAACAAAAAACGTGAGCTGAATGACAACTGGTACATGCTGTCCATGGACGAGCGTCGCACCATGATGCGTAGTCACGGCATGATTGGCCGCAGCTATGCGGGTAAAGTAAAACAGATCATTACCGGCTCTGTCGGTTTCGACGATTGGGAATGGGGCGTTACGCTATTTGCGGATGACGCACTTCAGTTCAAGAAACTTGTCTATGAGATGCGTTTCGATGAAGTTAGCGCCCGTTATGGCGAATTCGGTTCGTTCTATGTGGGAAGTCTGTTGAACGAAGGAACACTGGAAGACATGCTTAAGCTGTAAAAATAGCACAAAGCACAATAAAGCACCGCGACATCTCCTATAAAGGATACTGTCAGCGGTGCTTTATTATCTATCTATATTCTACTACCTCAAGCTTGATTTAGATCTATATTGTTTGAACTATTTATTTACACAAAAACGGAAAGGACAGAAAAAACCTGAAAAAGCGAAGCTACAAGCTTTCTGCAAGAAAGCTACTTCGAAAGCATCCACTTCGCCTAAAAGCTTTCTGAAAGAAAGCTGCATCGGAAGCATACGCTATCACCGGATTTTCCCTTTAACAAAAGGGAATCAAAAAAATCTGGGGATAACAGCGATTGGAAGGTTATGTCTCTAATCCTCGTCCTCTTCATCTACCGCTTTCAGCGATTCGAGGAATTCGGCTGTGGCCCGGTCACGGTCACGCCCCTTCTCTTTAAGACGCTCAATCGCGGGCAAAATGAGAATATCCACTTCTTTCTGCACAATGTAGGCCAGATCATACTGATCCTGTTCCTCGAGATAACCACCGACCTGCATCAGGGCGTTGTATCGATCCAGCTCTTCACGTGTTAATAATCCCCGGACCTGAACACTGCAATGTCTCATCCAAAAAACCGCCCTTTCTTCAGGACTAGCGGAATACCACCAATGATGAACAGATAACGCAGATCAACCAGTTTTTTCAACTGAGCCGCTTTCCAGCCCTTGTATTTCTTGCCGCCTACAACGGCAATGGCTTCACCTTTACCCAATGAAGCAACCGTGCCTTTGCTCGTAAATACAAAAGGTTGTGGCTGTTTCTTGCGAATAGATGCCACGACGTTCTTGGCGCAGTTCACACCCTGCTGCATCGCAATCTGGGCTGTTGGTGGATAAGGCCGTCCTTCCGCGTTGAACACAAGTGAATTATCACCAATGACATAGACATGCTCATGACCTGGAGCACGCAAGTAGTCGTCTACTTTCACACGTCCTCGCATCACTTCAAGACCTGCCTGTTCCAGTAGTGAGTTACCGCGAATTCCGCCGGTCCATACGACTGTAGCAGCATCGAGTTTTTCACCCTCACCCACAATAACCCCGTCCGGGAGACATTGCTTGATTGGAACACCAATCTTGAAAGTAACGCCCTTCTTCTTGAGCACATTCATCGCATGTTCTACCAATTCCGGATCAAATCCAGGCAAAGCCGAAGGTGCTGCCTCTACATTGTAGATATGCACGTGTTTTGGATTCACGTCGAACTCCTTGCACAGCTGTGGAATACGATCTGCAAGTTCAGCTACGAATTCAACACCACTGAAACCCGCTCCACCTACGACAAACCGAATACGATTTCGTTTGTTATCGTTTTTGTACATCGCAAATTGATATTCGATGTGTTCTCGAATCAGTCTGACCGAGTTAATGCTGCGGATTGTCATGGCGTGATCGAGCATCCCCGGAATCCCGAAGGTCTCAGGCTCACCGCCTAGTCCAATAATCAGATAATCATAGGATAACGTGCCGTCCTCCAGAATAATCTTCCGATCCTGCAGACGAATCTCCTTCACGGAAGACTTGACCAGATCAATCTTGAACTCATCAATCAGCTTGGAAATGGGCACTCTTGCATGCTCAATGGTATCCGTGCCGGCTGCCGGCATATGTAGATGTGTAGTAATATAATGATAATCATGCCGATTCACCAGTGTGACGTCGGCCTCGTTATAGTTCAATTCCTTCTGCAGCCGCTGGGCTGTCAGAATCCCGCCATAGCCCGCGCCGAGGATGACGATTTTGGGAATACTGCTCATGTCTATACCCCTTCCGGTTTCACTTGCATCAGCCCGATCTTGGGTGAGATGCAAAATGCACATACTTACAAATATTGATGAGGTCTTGCCCATTATGACGACAAATGTTAACTTCGCGAATTTATTTAAACGTTTGCATCAATTTCATAACTCACTAAAAATGGATTTTATGAAACTAGATATCGACATATCGAACCGTTTTGATCTATATCTAGACTTGATTGAAGCAACTAAAGGTTTATGAAATTGATACGTTTGCACGCAAGTTATCGTTTCAAGTTGTGAAATTAACCACAAGATTCTACAAAACACGGGATCTGTCTTCATATTACATATTGACTCTAAATTAGACAAAAAAACACATAGTACAGGTCAAGGATATCTGTATTTCTAGTAAAGATCAAGGTTTTTTTTGTTATTTTTCATAACCTTTCATTTCCAATTTCATCCTATTCTCATCTGATCTTCATCAATTGTTCCCAGTTTCGTGACGCTGCTAACTTTGCAACCCTGAATACACCGTTTATAATAGGAAAGACAGTTCAGCACCCATGCCGGTTACGATCCGTAGCCTGCACATTCTTTCTGTTAACTACCTATTAAAATATGAAAGGTGTTGTTGATTCTTGACTGCACAAAATTCCAGTCATGATATGACTGATTTACTTATTATCGGAGGAGGCCCTGCGGGTCTGTTCGCCGCGTTTTATGGTGGGATGCGTCAGGCATCCGTTACACTGGTTGAAAGTATGCCACAGCTTGGCGGACAACTTGCCGCTCTTTACCCGGAGAAATACATCTATGATGTAGCCGGATTCCCGAAAGTAACAGCTCAAGAACTGGTGAATAACCTCGTTGAGCAAATGAATCATTTTAACCCGAACATTCGCCTTGAAGAAAAGGTTGTATCGGTGGAGAAAAAGGATGAGCAACATTTCGTCGTGAAGACGGATGAGAATGAATATCATGCCAAAGCCGTCATTATTACAGCTGGTGTAGGTGCATTCGAACCACGTCGCCTGGAGCTTGAAGGTGCTGCCAAGTTCGAGAAGAGCAACCTGCACTACTTCATCAGTGATCTGAATGCCTTCGCTGGCAAAAAGGTACTGATCAGTGGGGGCGGTGACTCCGCGGTAGACTGGGCACTTATGCTGGAGCCTATCGCTGAGCAAGTAACGCTGATCCATCGCCGGGACAAGTTCCGTGCACATGAGCACAGTGTCGAAAACCTGATGAATTCCAAGGTGAATGTGGTTACACCGACCGAAATCACGGAACTTCATGGGGATGACACGATTACCAAGGTAACCCTTTCCCATGTGAAAACTAAAGAAACACAGGAAATCGAAGTAGATGACGTGATCGTTAACTTCGGATTTGTCTCTTCTCTCGGACCGATTGCCGAGTGGGGTATCGAAATTGACAGCAACTCCATCGTTGTTGATTCCCGCATGGAAACATCCATTCCAGGAATCTTCGCTGCCGGAGATATCACAACATATCCGGGTAAACTGAAGCTGATCGCTGTCGGATTCGGCGAAGCTCCAACAGCCGTCAACAATGCGAAGGTATACTTCGATCCGGATGCCAAATTGTCCCCAGGACACAGCAGTAACATGAAACGCTAGTTTTGCTGAAATAACATATATTGATACAAAAAAGGGTATCTTACTCCTGAGTGAATCCATATCAGGAGGGATACCCTTGTCTTATATATGCCCGCTGTGTAACGGTCTGGTTGTACCGGAGCAGGCTTGCCCCCACTGCCTTCAGGGACTGTTAGAATGCGGCAAATTGGATGATTACACCGGACCATACAGCCCCTACGTATTCCAAACTTCCTCTGACACGGCAGACGAAGTCGAAAACGTTTGCAATCATGTGATGTACTGTCACCATTGTCAGACGAGCACGCCATGGCCAGTCTTACTATGGGACTTGTCCGGAAACCTGTAACATTGCCTGCAATGAGGATCTCTAGTGAAGAATGGCAGATACGTCGGTACCCAGTTTGCGCTTATGGATTTCTGCCAACAGCAGTGCGATGAAATCTCGTTCGAGATTCAACTCAATCGCTTTATGGTAGGAATCCAACAACATCTCATCGGATAACATAGCCATTTCCCGCCACAACCTTTCCTTTTTTTTCCTCAAAACTATCATATCAGAGATTCATATAGAGAACAAGCGTTCTTGTTATCCACAACGATATGTGGAAATCCTGTGCATAGTTTGTTGATAAATGGAAAAAATATAGAGTAATCAACGTGTATAGTGTGGACAATATTTATGCACAGGGAGTTTGTACTACTGTCAGAACGTTTATCAGCGTATTTTTTTTGGAATAAATTCATAGTTTCAAGACTTGTTGCGAGTAAATTACCCGGTAATGTAAAATTTCAAACGGTTTTCATACCGTTTTCTTTTATATATTATCGGTTTTTCTTGAATTTTCTTGAGTTTTCCCATTCATTTTCTATTGGGGTCTGGTATTCACTTCCAGAATCCAGATCTTGCCTGAATAATCCAGTCCATAATCAAATCCAAGCTGACCTACACCAGGGAACTGACTTTCCATAATGTACGTACATGTCAGTGTAAGTGAACGCATCTCCCGGCGTTTGTGCCGACCGGATATATGTGGCAGGGATAAACCAAGAGCTCGCCTTCCGGATAACATGGTGCCACCTTTGCTCAGATTCGTCACACAGAGTCCGGGACGAGCGAGTCGTCCTACTAAGGAACGGAATACCCAGCCTCGTTGGGTTTTGACAACTTTGACTCTGTAATCAACAGGTCTCCCTTGAATTGTTGCCAGATGAATGCCTTGCTGGATCAAGTACTTGCGTTTAGCCTTTACACGCACCAGAGAGCGATACATCTGGCTGAAACTGGCGAAAGAACGGGTTGTTTTCATATGGGTGTATCGATAAGCCCCACCGCTGGCCGATACCCGGATAACACCGTAACCTCCGCCTCCTAAAATAGGTTTGACATACACCATTCCATAACGACTGAGCATTTGCAGCAGATTACCCGAGTTGAATGCCTTGGTCTGTGGGATATGGACAGCAGCTACCGGATATTTCATCAGAGCCGCTGTCTTCCGCCATTTGCTTGCAAGTTGTCTCGACATGGGTTGATCTCCTTCCTTGAAACAATAGTCCTTCCTTATACATACTCAACAGAAGCCTTGCTTTCTTGGATGTTTGTCCGCGGCAAGGGCCCCTTTTCCATGTAACCTGTCCCAGGGGAGATGGCGGAAACGGGAACAAGCGCCCGGTTTACTTTTCAAACAAGTCAATCTGTCGTATGCTACTAAGGAATGGCTTGGAAGGGCTTAAATATGAGGATCTAAGGAGCGTTAAGAACAAATGGAAGCATTTTTCAAATCACTTTATGGCGTAGCCTATTTTGCAATGTCGATCGTTCTGGTAGCTGTTACGGTACTTCTCTTTGTCACAGGTATTCGACTGTTTATGCAAAAGCGTAATCGCGGCTTTGCCGTGAGTTGTCTTATATTTGCCTGTTTCATCGTCTTTATCATTATTGTTATGTTAACTACGCCCTTCTCTGCCACACCGCCGGGTTCACCGGAAGCCATGGCTGCCCTTCTTCACTTCGGGTAGTTGAACCTCTGTAGAAGGAGATGCTTATGACACGTACTAATGAAACCTTAGGAATTATTGATATCGGCTCGAACTCCATTCGTCTGGTTATCTATGAACTGGACCAGGACGAAGCCTATCGCATCATTCATGAAGACAAATACGCCGCTCGTCTGAGCAGCGTTGTTGAGTCCGATGGAACCATTCTGCGCCATTCTCTGGATAAAGCCATCACCATCTTGAGTCAATTCAAAGCGACCTGTGAAGCGTATCAGACCAAACTGATTCGCGCAGCAGCTACGGCAGCTATTCGTAATGCAAGCAATGTCCTGGAGATTATTGAATGGCTGGAGACCGAGACGGGGCTTACCATTGAATGTGTATCGGGAGATCGGGAGGCCTATTATGGGTTCCTTGGTGTCACTCAATCCATTGATCTGGCAGACGGTTACGTCGTGGATATTGGAGGCGGCAGCACAGAGATCACGGTCTTTCGGGATCGGAAAAGGTTACATAGCATCTCCCTCCCTATTGGTGCTGTGAATTCACATGCCCGTTACGGGGGCGAAGATCAGTGGACTGAGGAGAATGCAAATGCATTATGCAACGAAGTCACTGAGGCTCTCCGTGGACAGGATTGGATTCGTGAGCATCCTGATCTGCCACTCATCGGACTTGGCGGCACAATGCGTACACTCGCCAAAGTGGAACAGAAGCGCACCCAGTATTCTTTGCCTGTCAGCCATCATTATGAGATCAGTGAGGAAGCGATGGAGAACATCGCTCGCTCCTTACCACATCTCACCTCGGCACAGCGCAAAAAGGTACCTGGGCTCGCCAAAGATCGCGCTGACATCATTGTGCCCGGCGTACTGATCCTGCGAACTGTCTTCCAGATAATACAGGGAGATCGTTATGTGGTTAGTGGCGCGGGTCTACGAGACGGGTTGTTGCGTGATTACATGGCTGGAGGGCAGCCGGTCGTTCCAGACGCGCTGAGGGACAGTATCCGCAACTTTATCCATTTTGGTCCGCCTATTCCAGAGAAACGTCTGCAACGGATTCATCAGGATATGGTTACCCTGTATACGGCATTACAAGGTACCCCTCCTGATCAAGCAGATGCCCGAATCCTGTATGCATCCTCCATGCTGCACATGGCAGGTAAACAGATTAACTATTTCCGTTATACACAGCACTCGGCCTATTGGATCATGAATTCAAGCATTTATGGACTTTCTCATCGGGAGACCATTCTAAGTGCCAGTGCAGCTGATTATCATCCCAAAAAAAGAACGCCCCAGCTGCTGAATAAGCACCGGGACATTCTGAAAAACTCGGATGAGCGGCATGCTCATCGTTTAGGCTCTCTGCTCCGCGTAGCTGAAGCCATCAATCGATCCGAGAGCATCGCTGCGATCAAAGCAACAAAAGAAAACGACTCGCTGCAGGTGCAATTCACCTGTACAGCTGAGCCGTTACTGGAACTTGATGGCCTGGAAGAGGCCGTCAAGGATCTGAAGGAAGCCTGGGGAGTTACGTTAACGCACTCCATTCAGCAGGCTTCCAAGGGATAATACCCATGGCCTCCGTCTGACTTCTCAGCGGGGGCTTTTCATTTTCTACAAATACATAATTGCCACCAGGCATAAGTTGTCTCGCTTTGACATTATCCATAAGGGACAGATTAAGGATATCCACTAGCATCTTTTTCAGCTCTGGATCAAATACGGGACACATCAGTTCAATTCTTCGATTCAGGTTACGTGTCATCCAGTCTGCACTGGAGATGAATACATCCGGGTTTCCGCTATTTTCAAAATAAAACAACCTTGAATGCTCCAGAAAACGATCCACAATGCTAATGACCCGAATATTCTCACTGAGCCCCTCTACCCCCGGACGCAGACAACATACACCACGCACAATCAGATCGATCTGCACGCCGGCTTGAGAAGCCTCGTACAATTCATCAATCATTTCCTGATGGGATAAGGAGTTGATCTTGGCAATGATTCTGGAAGGTTTGCCTTTCAGCGCGTGCTCTGTTTCTCTACGAATCAGTGCAAACAGCTCATCCTTCATACCATCCGGAGCTACGCGGAACGCCTGCAATGCCTTCGGACCGGAGTATCCTGTAATCTCATTGAACAATTCGGATGCATCTTCCCCAATAATTGGATTAGAGGTGAACAGTCCCACGTCCGTATAAACTTTGGCTGTACTCTCATTATAGTTACCGGTTCCTACATGAACATAACGTCTCAGCCCCTGCTGTTCCCTGCGTACAACAAGAATGATTTTGGCATGGGTCTTCAGTCCAACCAGTCCATATACCACGTGACAACCGGCTTTCTCCAGCTTACGCGCCCAAGCAATGTTGCGCTCTTCATCAAACCGGGCTTTCAGTTCCACCACCACCGTGACCTGCTTACCACTCTCAGCTGCAAGTGCAAGTGCCGGAATAAGGCGTGAATCGCCATTGACCCGATATAATGTCATCTTGATGGCCAGAACTCTTGGATCTTCCGAAGCCTCCAATATAAAATCAGTGACTGGTTCAAACGATTCGTACGGATGATGCACCAGTACATCGCGTTTGCGCAGTAGCTCAAAATGACTTTCTCTTGGCAGAAACTCAAGTGGGTAGACTGGCTTCACCGGACTGTATTTCAGATGTGAGAAACTTTCCAGACTGTCTACGAATCCCGCCAGAAAACTCAGATCAAGTGGTCCATCAATTTCATATACCGGGTCCTGAATATCAAATTCATCCTGCAATTCCAATAAAGCATCCGGACGAAAATCCTTACAGACTTCCAGTCGTACAGGAGCCCCGCGGCGTCTGCGGCGTAATTCTTTTTCAATAGCCTCAAGCAGATCTTCCGCTTCTTCTTCATTAATAAACAGATCCGCATTACGGGTCACTCTGAATTCCTGTGCAGCAAGCGAGATATATCCGCTGAAGAGCGTATGGATATGATGTTTGATAAGATCTTCAATCAGTATGAATGTTTTCTTCTTGCTATTCGCCCGAATGGGAGCCTGAACTACCCGCGGCAGATTGGAAGGCACCTGAACAATAGCCATAAACGGCTCGCCCTCTTGCTCCCCTTCCTTCTGTAACATCACGGACAGATAGACAGACTTGTTGTGTACCAGTGGGAACGGACGACTCTGGTCAATCGCCATCGGTGTGAGTACCGGAAAAATAATCTCATGAAAGTACTGGTCCATTGCGCGCTGCTGTGTCACATTAAGATCTGTATATTCCTGAATGTTCACGCCTTTCTTGGCGAGTAGACGGATGAGTTCACGATACGTTTTATACTGTTCGGCGACCATAGTCCCGGTTCGTTTGATCAATCTGCGGTACAATCCCGAAGGCGTGTATCCTGTAAAATCTTTTTGCGTGAATCCGGCCTTGATCTTCTCTTTTGTCTCTGCCACCCTTACACTGACGAACTCGTCCAGATTACTAGCGACAATGCCGAGAAATCTCATGCGTTCCAGCAGAGGCGTTGTTGGATCCTGGGCCTCCTGAAGTACGCGCCGATTAAATTCAACCCAACTCAAATCACGATTAACGTAGTTGCCTGTTTTGACGTCTCTATGCATGTATGGCCTCCGAATGTGTTGCATATCTATTCTTGGTTAGAAGTTCTCATATAATTGTACTATTCGTAATCAACATCAAGCGTCAGCGCAGTGTAAACGCTACGTAAAATTTATGTAAATGATACCTCATGGCCGCAACTTTTTCCATCCCTTTACAAAGGTCAATAGACAGAGTAAAGTGAAGTACAGTGTGATTTGGTCCGGTTGCTTGTTCTCATTCCAAATATAGTTGATTAAAGGAGTATATAATGAAATCCAACAAACCTAGAACATTACAAAAAAATATAGAGTTTTTCACAGCTGCACTATCCCAATGTATGGTAAGCGCATGGCAGGAAGACCCGGCTGGTGTCTATTGCGAGGTCGGTTGTGGCATTGTGGAGCGGATCAGTGAAGACAGTGTGCGCATTCGAAACAATGACGGAACCAAGAGCCATTATGCACGAGATATCACGATGTTCCAGACTGAAAAATAATTTTTCGTAAATACGTAAAAAAGACTAGCTTTCCGAAACAAGGTGTTGTATACTCTTGCCACAAGGAAAGGAGGTGCGTCAACATTTCTAATGTCATGTTGAACGTGTCCCTTACCCGATCCACTAGCTCAAATTAAAAGAGTCTGGTGGAGGCGCGGGATACGGATCAATGTTTCAAAAAGCGCCACGGGTAGAAAAGCCGTCTTCGGACGGCTTTTTGTTTTCTCTTTTTCTATAGAGAGGTTGAGAAAACACCCAAAATATTGGAAATGGACCCTTTAGTAGAGCAAACCAGGATGGCTATAATTAGGATGCAACTCAACCTAAATCCGAGGAGGCATCTTGTAATGTTCAAAAATGTAAGGGGTTTCAAGACATCCATCATGTTGGCTTTTGTTTTGTTATTCACCTCCATCATGTTGCCCGCAGGTCAGCATGCCAGCGCAGCACCAAGTTTCGCCAAAGGAGCCGACATCAGTTGGGTTCCCGGAATGGAAGCCCAAGGTTACAAATGGAAAGATAAAAACGGCGTACAGCGCGACATCATTGATATTTTGAAAAAAGACTATCAAATCAATTCCGTTCGCATTCGGGTATTCGTTAATCCTTCGAATGATTATGGGAACGGTTACATGAATAAGGATCGTGCGGCTGCACTCGCACAACGTGCCAAGAATGCTGGCATGAGTGTAATGCTTACCCTGCACTATAGCGATTCATGGGCAGACCCTGGTCAACAAACCAAACCAGCTGCCTGGAAAAACTACACGTTTCAACAGCTCATGGATGCGGTGTGGAACCACACACGTGATGTCATGACGGCGATGCAAAGCAAAGGCGTTACCCCTGACTGGGTACAGATCGGTAATGAAACAAGCAACGGCATGTTATGGGAAGATGGTAAAGCATCTACCAACATGAAAAACTATGCGTGGTTGGTGAACACTGGCCATAACGCAGTAAAATCCCTGAGCAGCGGCACCAAAACCATTGTGCATCTGGCAGGTGGAGATGATAACGCCCTCTATGTATGGAATATTGGTGGTCTGATCAATAACGGAGCTAACTTTGACATGATTGCCATGTCCCTCTATCCTTCAGCTTCCGGCTGGAACACTGCTGTGACAAATACAGTAAACAACGCCAAGGATATGATCAACCGTTATGGCAAAGAGATCATCATCTCCGAAATTGGCATGGACAATAACCAGGCTGCAGCTGGAAAAAGTTTTGTTGCTGCGATGAAAAACCAAATCCGCAATCTGCCAAATGGCAAAGGTAAAGGTGTATTCTACTGGGAGCCTCAGGCTACACCAGGTTATAACAGTGGATATGGTAAGGGCGCTTGGCAGTCGAATATGATGCCGACTGTTGTCATGGAAGGATTTATTGACTAGAACACGGAGAGGTTAGAAGTGTGGGCTTTGGGGAGCAGTGTGGTGGCGTTCCGGTGGCGGATCGTTCTTATGATCGCTGTTATCCCCAGATTTTTATGAATTCCCCTGATAGGGGGAAAATCCGGGGATAAAGGCGACCGCTCCGCTTCTTCAGAATCGATTCCGCCCCCTCCACTACGTTGCTGCTCCTTGAGACACTTCTAAAACCGTGTGTAGGCAATGGTAAGTAGTAAGGTAAAACAAGAGCTTGAGGCGCTGTTCCCGGGGGGATTAGCGCCTTTTGGCGATGAAGTGCATTGAGGGGGCATCGTGGTGGGCGTTCCGGTGGCGGATCGTTCTTATGATCGCTGTTATCCCCAGATTTTATGAATTCCCCTTATTGGGGAAAATCCGGGGATAAAGGCGACCGCTCCGCTTCTTCAGAATCGATTCCGCCCCCTCCACTACGTTGCTGCTCCTTGAGACACTTCTAAAACCGTGGGTAGTCAAATGGTAAGTAGTAAGGTAAAACAAGGGCTTGAGGCGCTGTTCCCGGTGGGAGTAGCGCCTTTTTTTACGTTGGAGCGAGTGTACAGTTGAGGGTGCCATTTGGGCAGCGTGCAGGGCATTCCGGGGGCGCAACGTTCTTATGAGCAGGCTAAATGCAGAATGGTTTTTTCGCTTACATATGAATATAATAAAATAAAATCATGCAGAACATCGGGGTTAGCTTATTTTAAGAGCAGGGGAAAATGGATGAGTTTTTTAAAAATGTTCGGTCAGTTAGCTGGGGAAGTTACCGGGAAAGTGTTGGGCGGTAGCGTGAGGGTTGTTGGCGAAATTGCAGGAAGCCCCTTTATCAAAGAAGTCGGAAACGGCGTAGAGAAAGCCACGATTAATACAGGCAAAACCGTTGGACAACTCGCTAGCGGTACATATGATCTTGCCAGTGGTGCAATTCGAAAAGATGATACCGCCATAGACGCGGGGCTTGCCGATATTGGAGGTGCTGTAACCAATACTGCAAAAGGTGTAGCGATATCAGCCAAGTATGTATATAACAGCGGTAAAGATGTTGTTGTGGGCATGAAAGAGGAAGATAAGGACAGAGTGAAGCTTGGTGCCAAGAATCTTTTAGCTGCTGCTGCGGTAACAACACTCGCTGTCGGTATCATCGATGCAGTTGATGGGGCTGAAGGTGTGGATACGTCGGAATCCGGATTAGATCACCAATAACACAACAACTGAAGAAAAACAGCTTATTAGGGCAACCAAAATATGGAGACAACTAAATGATATTTTTTCAAGAAAAATCCGTTGTTTCTTCTGAATAAAACATGAGTAGATGAACACCGTTATCACAACGGGCAGATATAAATGAAGATCCGGACCATCCGTGCTCGGTAATAGTTTATTAATATATCTACCTATCGTCTCGTTGACCATCATGAACCCATATATACTACCGATTATTGCTGAAACTGCAAACTGAAATAGTATCTGAACTACAGCCTTCTTTACAAAGAATGGTTCTCGTTTGCGGTAACGGTTATTAACCATCATATATCTGTCGCCTCCTCGTTTTTCTATTTCTCTTTTTGGTTACTATTTTTGATTACTACTCCTGTATTTTACCATAACGTTGATCAGCCTTCCTTTTTAGTTTTTATCGACCTATCGCTCCCCCACAAACAACAAATTGCCCTCTCCACCTCATTGGCAGAAAGGGCAATTATGGCGATACCAGATACCTCTGTTCAGCTTACCTTAGCGAGTCTCGTAGCACGTATCGATGCGGCAGCGTATACGATGAGCGCTGTCCAGATGAGTGCGAAACCAACAAGCAGAACTGGCGAGACCGTTTCCTTGAACACAAACACACTCAGGATCAGCATGATTGTCGGACCAATATACTGTACAAAGCCGAGTGTGGACAACGACATTCGAGCAGCCGCCCGTGCAAAGAACAGCAGTGGCAGCGCCGTCACCACGCCGGAAAGCAACAGTTCGAAGAACATCGGTGCAGGCAGCGTCCATGCCGTTGCTTTTCCCACAATGGCCAAGTAGATCCAGTAGCCGAGTGCGATGGGAAGAACTACAGCTGTCTCCGAAAATAAGCCCACAGAAGCATCTTGCTTAATCTTCTTCTTCGCCAGACCGTACAAGCCAAATGACACGGCCAGCGAGATCGCAACCCATGGGAAACGCCCGTAGTCGATAGCGATGATAAGCACCGCGACACCAGCGATGGCAATCGCGAGCCATTGTCCACGGTTTGGCTTTTCATGAAGGAAGACAACCGCCAGCAGCACATTCAGTAACGGGTTCAAATAATAGCCCAGACTTGTCTCAACGACATGACCGTTATTAACCGCCCAAATGAAGATCAGCCAATTAATAGCAATTAGCAGCCCACTCGCGGTAAGGGACAGCAGGGTCGAACGACTGGTCAGAATGCGCTTCATGTCACTCCAACGACGTTGGACGGCAACGAAAATCCCCATAAAGACAAATGACCAGACAACCCGGTGCGATAAAATCTCACCTGCCGGTACATTTTCAAACAACTTCCAATACAGCGGGAGAACTCCCCACATGATATACGCAATGATCGCGTTGATTAATCCACTATTCATAACTGTATCCCCTCTTATTGCTCTGATATCTCAACGGATTATACGCCTCGATCCTCATTTAAGTAAAGGGGGTAATAGGTCATACAGGAATCCATGCCTAGTTCAAATGACTTTTTGTTTGAGCAAAAGCTACACGTTTAGCACTACCAAATTATGCTTTGCGCTTTTTCTTTCTTACTCTCATGATGAAGGTAAAGATCGCCGCAAATACGATCACACCTACGATAAACAAATCAATATCTTGCTCAAACATAAACCACATTTTGTGTTCTAAGTTTACTTGTTGTTTTGGTGGAAAGCCTTCCCCGAATAGTTCAGTTGCTTGATTAATATTGTTCATTTCGATGGTTGAACTGCACGGACTACTACTTAATTCACCATCCACTTCGCTAAAGTATATTAAGTATTTGTTACCTTCCTTGAAATCAAATCCCCATGTGAAGTTGGTTGCGATAATTAGTTGAGAGTCAACTTCAGTATTCCAACTCCTCTCAACTTCCACTAAAATATATCTAATTTTCTCTTTGGTCCCCGTAAATCCCTCTTGCTTCAAGTCGACCTTTACTTGCTTTACTTCACCATAAACAGCTCCATCATATATTTCTAACTCTTCTTGGGGGCTTCCCGATACAGCACATGACAAAGCGTTAACATCTTGTGCATTTGAGATAAAGAACACGCTAGATATAAAAAAAATTAACGTGATTATACGAAGCTTCAGTTTTTCCACCTTCTTCTCATAATGTTAATTGGTACATCTTTATTGACCTGTTTAACAGGAAAAATGTTGCATTTTCCCTGGCCGGTAGGTGAATGAACAAAGAAGCAACCAATCGGACACAATTGTTTGCTCCATTTGTCTTTATTAAGTTATTATTCAAGACTAATCTAAAAGAAATAAAACTAAGATATTTTTCTTACAGCAAACCATAACTCAACAAAATTCAGTCCATCTTTAACTCCAGTAATTTCAAATTCCATTCCGTCGACCTGTTCATATCCTGTAGTAGGAAGCCATTCAGAAAAGAATCGTCTATGTATGGTAACGTCACATTTGATCCTATTTTGGTTTCTTTCACTCTCCTCCAACACGAAACACACCGATTACGGTTTCACCATCCTTGTCATACAGTGGAATATCACGACCATCTGGTGATCTGCTGTTCTGTATCGCAATAGCTTCTTCAGGTGTTTTGGGTTGCTCGCCATCCATGTCTTTTTTCAGCAGATATCCGTCTGTACCATCCACACCAGTAGCCAAGATTAAATCAGGTTCCGTTTCTGGAGAAGTCGCATATGCGGCAGAACCATATGTCTGTCCATTCTTATTTTTCGGATAAAAAGAAGTGATGTGAAATTGATTCATCGTATTTTTAACGTTTGTATATTGGGATAACCCTGAACCACTCGATACACTAATCATAAAAACCGCAAAGATCAATAATATAACTCCTTTAGAATACATCTTCAGAACTGTTCACTCCCTTGTACTTTTGAACTCGCAGCAATTCCAATGAAGAGAAGATGGTTTTCACATAATCACATTTCCTTCCCATCTTTAGAATAATATAACATAGATTCAAAGGAGTAGTTGGAAGTTGAACAATAATCATCTAACCTATCTAACGTTATTGCAGAACTTCCCTCTTCGATAACAAAAAAAAACGGACACCGATCTGTGGAGATCAGCGTCCGTTTGTATGTTCCATATTATAATTTCAAAGTATTACTTCACTTCGCCAACAACGGTAAAGCGCTCGTTTTTGTGTTGTGGATTCTCGATCTCATCAACCAAAGCAATCGCATAGTCTGCATAGCTGATGTAGCTGTTGCCTTCGCTATTCACGAGAATAACGTCGTTGCCTGCTTGATATTTGCCGGTGCGTACACCTTCTGGATTAAAGAATCCAGCCGGGCTCAAGAATGTCCATTGAATACCCGAAGATGCTTGCAGATCCTGCAAGTTTTGGCCTTGGTTCGTTGCAGTTGCTTTGTAAGCATCCGGGAATCCTGGGGATTCAAAGACACGCAATGTTTTGGACTCGTCTGTGAACAGGCTTCCTGCTCCACCCACAACGATCAGACGAGTGTTTGGTGCATCTTTCAGGATGTTGATCAACGCTTGTCCTACTTCCACATGCAGGTTTTCTTTACCCGCTGGAGCACCAAATGCATTTACAACCACATCGAACGCTTTAAGATCTTCAGCTGTAAGATCGAATACATCTTTCTCCAGCGTATTCAGGCTTTTATCTTCCAATTTGGATGCATTACGAACGATTGCCGTTACTTTATGACCTCTGTCTGCTGCTTCTTTCAAAATTACACTTCCTGCTTTGCCTGTTGCACCAATGATTGCAATGTTCATCATGATCTCTCCTTTGTAATTATCGATATTGTTTTTGCGATATTGTTTATGTTTGAACTTTATAATGTAACTATAGTTGTTACAACTAAGTTTGTCAACCATGCACATCAGTATACGCAAAAAAGCCCCTGATATCATGCCCGTGCAGAACGGATACAATTCAGAGGCTATCTATTAAAGGGATTGCATACTGCTTATTTTAAAACAAGATTGGGAAACCGCAGTACAACTCAGTTCTTAACAATCCTTATCAGGCACACCCGCATCTTCCTTCGTACGGAAAGAAGATCCACAGCCACAAGTGGCTACCGCGTTCGGATTATGGATGGTGAACCCACCCGTCATACCGGACTCTTCAAAATCAATTTCGAGACCATCCAGATACTTCAGGTTTTCCTTCTCAACTACAACCTTCATACTCTGAATATCCATATACAGGTCCTCATCGGACTCTTTATCGTCAAAGCCCATGGCGTACGAAAATCCGGTGCAACCGCCCGGTGCTACGCCAAGACGCAGGAACATACCAGGTGTCTCTTGCTGTGCAAGCATCTCTTTCAATCTGTCAGCAGCCGTTTCGCTGATGTTAATCATGCCAGGTCACTCTCCTTTTTCATATAAAATCATGTTCAAAAAGGGCGCTTTTCAGTACCAAGAAGATGGGATGAAGATAGAAATGGAGTAGCGGAGCGTAGGCAAAACTACGTGAGCAACGGACATTTCGGCTGAATCCCATATTCGACGCTGAGATGCCGCTAGGCATCCTTCGTAATCAAAAGCGGACTTTTTGAACTACCTTTCATTAACTCTTCTTTAAATTATACTCCACCCCGTCAAGGGTCTCAAGTCATGTTTGCCTCTTTCCGCGTTCCCCCTGAACTCCTTTTTCTTCCCAGTGTATTGAACCCCCGCGACACGAGGTTTATAATGAATAGGTGGTCGCACTGAAATGTCGATATTTTGTCATGTCTTATTCAGGTGACGATCATATATAGAGTTGTAATTTTTTTCACATTTCGAGACTGTCCGCAGTCCCCAATGCATATAGAGTCACAAGACTCACTTTAATGAAAAAATTAGCTTTACGTACGCAGCACACGCTGCACCGGGTAAATAAGAGTTAGTCCATATAAGAAGGCGGCAGTTGACCGCATCTTTGCTATGTAGTTCTGTATACAGATCCTACACACAACTCAAATCCGGTTAAGAACAGGAGGAAACAGTATGTCTACATTGGTAACACCGTTCACAGACAAAAGAATGGCTGAAATCGTTGAGAAAGTGCAGAACGGCGTAAGGCTGAACGTAGAAGACGGCGTATATCTGTATGAAACAGATGATCTGCTGACTTTGGGCCAGCTGGCCAATGAGGCCAACTTGCGGAAAAATGGTAAGAAAGTATACTTCATCGAAAACATGAGTCTTTATTTTACGAACGTATGCGAAGCCCACTGCGCTTTTTGTAATTTCCGTAAAGATCAGGGTGAAGAAGGCTCCTATACATTATCCGGTCAGGAAATGATCGATTATGTGGAACAGCATATTCATCCAGGCGTACGTGAGTTCCATATCGTAGGCGGACATAACAACCATGTTCCTTTTCAATATTATGTCGATTCCCTGCGTGCTTTAAACGAGAAATATCCGGATGTTACGCTGAAAGCCTACACGGCAGCCGAGATTGATTTCTTCACCCGGATTAGCGGACTCAGTATCAAGGAAGTTCTGCAGGAGCTGCAAAAAGCAGGTTTGAAAACATTGACTGGTGGCGGCGCTGAGATTCTGTCGGATGAATATCGCAAAAAAATGCGTGTAGACAAAGCGAACGTAGATCGTTATCTTGAGGTGCACCGTACTGCTCATAACCTGGGCATGCGTACCCATACAACGATGCTGTATGGATCGATTGAATCCTATGAGGACCGCGTTAACCACATGGTGCAGATCCGTGAATTGCAAGACGAGACCAACGGATTCATGGTCTTTATCCCACTTTCCATGCAACCAAAAAGTAAAAACGCAAGCATTATGCGTCGTAACTCGGCTTATGAGGATCTCAAAACAATTGCGATCAGCCGTCTGATGCTGGATAACATCGATCATATCAAAGCATACTTCATTAACATCGGTCCACAGCTAGCTCAAGTTGCCCTTGGATTCGGTGCTTCGGATGCACACGGTACGATCGTTCGCGAACGGATTAGTCATGCGGCAGGTGCACTCACACCTGAAGGCCTTACACGTAAAGAGCTCATATGGCTCATTAAGGGTGCAGGACGTATTCCGGTAGAACGTGATACGTTCTACAATGAAATTCAAGTGTACGAATAGGATATAACTCCATTTACAACCAATATTGCACCAGCACCACTCCAGAACGTAGCTTTCATTATAGGGAGACGTTTGAATTCGAGTGGTGCAAACTGCTGATTAATATCTTCAATTTTCAATATCTACTTTTCAATTATTTAAATCATAACAAAAGGAGCAGCTATGTTATTGCATAGCTGCTCCACAGTTTACAGCCCCATTTCAGTGGGACTGATGCAGAAAGGAAGCCGAGTCATGAAAAATTTCGTCATTCTTGGAGGCGGCTATGGCGGCCTCACCATCATCAAGGAACTTCTGGAGGGTAAAATTCCATCCGATACACAAATTATTTTGGTGGACCGCAGCCCCTTTCAGGGATTAAAGACAGAATATTACGCACTCGCAGCAGGAACCGTATCTGATTATGACCTGCGTATCCAATTTCCAGTGAGCGATAAAGTCACTTACCGTTATGGAGAAGTTACTTCGATTGACCTGGAACAGCGTCAGATTGAATTTGAAGGCCAAGACCCGCTCGTGTACGACAAACTTGTCATTGGACTTGGTTGTACAGACCGTTTCCACAACACGCCAGGCGCCGAAGACTACAGCTGTACCATTCAGAGCTTTAGCAAAACACGCGAGACCTACCTGCGCCTTAATGAAGTCAAAGCCTATGGCAATGTGCATATCGTAGGTGGCGGATTAAGTGGTGTCGAGATGGCAGCCGAACTCCGTGAGAGCAGACCCGATCTAAACATCAGCATTCTGGATCGTGGTGAACGTGTATTATCCGCTTTCCCGCAACGTCTATCCGTGTATGTGCATGAATGGTTTAACGAACATCAGGTAGAGACACGCGGGCATATCGCCATTTCACGCGTTGAACCTAATGCTATCTATAACCGGGATGAACAGATTCTAACGGATGCTGTCGTGTGGACTGCAGGCATTCAGCCCGTAAAAGTGGTACAGGATCTGGACGTAACCAAAGACCCTCAAGGACGTGTCGTCCTGAATGAATACTACCAAATCCCGGAATATACCGATGTGTATGTCGTTGGTGACTGTGCCAGTGTACCTTATGCACCTAGCGGTCAAGCTGCAGAAGTACAGGGTGAACAGATCGCCCATATTCAGCATGCCCTCTGGAAAGGCGAAAAGCCCAATCCACATCCACTCAAGCTTCGTGGCACACTGGGTGCACTCGGCAAGAAGTCTGGGTTTGGGCTGATGGGCAAAACGTCCATGATGGGACGTGTACCTCGTATTTTGAAAAGTGGTGTGCTCTGGATGTCCAAGCGTCATCTCGGTTAGTCGAGATCCAGCTCGTCCCAGACATCGGCTTCGGCAATTTTGGCCAGAATGGCGTTATATAGATCTTCAACTTTGTCCGTGATGACAACTTCACCATTCACCAGTGCAAATGGAGTCATAGAACATTGGCCGCAGTTGGTGAGGCAGCCGTATTCAATCACATCATAGTCTGGATTTTCTTCCAGTTGATCCATGACTTCATCTGTGCCAAAATGCATATTATTGGCACAAAATTCAATAATCGGTCTCATATAGGTTCACCTGCTTTGTTTGACCATTTTAATTTGTGGCTATTTGTAATATAATATAGGGGAAAGGAGTTGAAAAAAATGAGCGAAAACGCACAAAGCACCATGTATGATGAAGTAATTGATGTGCTTGACAAACTTCGTCCGTTTCTGCAACGCGATGGCGGTGACGTGGAACTGGTCGACGTGGAAGACGGCATTATTAAGCTGAAACTGGTCGGTGCCTGCGGCAGTTGCCCAAGCTCCACCATTACCTTAAAAGCCGGGATTGAACGTGCCCTTCTCGAAGAAGTTGAGGGTGTACAAGAAGTCGTACAAGTATTCTAATCAATCCTTCACGAAATAAACCTCAAGAGCCTTTCGCTTCGCATGAAGCGGAGGGCTCTTTTTTTGTGTGCATATGCAGAGAGTACATTTCATCTGTCCCTTTTACCAGATTCCACGTACAATCCTTCAATTCACCTTTTAAGTATCCTCGCGCTGTATGGTCGGACGAATCGGATCAAGTCCTCCAGATACATCCATAATGTTGCCTGTTATAAAATCGGAATGATCAAGGCACAGATACGTAATCACTCGTGCAATATCTTCACCGCTGCCTGGGCGCCCTCTTGGCGTTTCCTCGTCGGTGATGCCTGCCATTTCATCAATCGTTTTCTCTTTGTTCGCACCACGAATGTCACCTGGACATACCATGTTAACCGTAATTCCATACGGAGCTTCTTCAACCGCGAGTGTCTTTGTAAAAGAAACCAGACCCACCTTGGCAGCCGCATATACGGCGCGATGAGGCCAGGATCTCGCTTCTCCAGCGTGACTGAAGCCAAAATGGATAATGCGTCCCCATTGTTTGCGTCTCATCTCTGGCAATACACGCTGATCCAGCAACATCGGTCCCAGCAGATTTCCTTGCACAAGCATCTGTACCTCAGCTTCAGAATATTCCGCAAATAATCGTCGTTCACGGACAAATGGACCTGCGTTATTCACCAAAATATCAATGCTGCCCAGGTTGCCTTCCACCTGCTCAACCAATGAAGAGATATCTTCCACCTTGGATATATCAGCCTGGATGGCAATGCATCTCACACCCTTGGCTATAATCTGAGCCTTTAAAGCCTCAGCTTCTGTTCTACTGTGTACATAGTTGAGGGCAATATGGCACCCTTGACCTGCCAGACTGAGGGCCGTCATTTTACCAAGACCTTTGGCACTTCCCGTTATGAGGGCAATCTTTCCCTTCACGTTCATCCCCCTCTTCAAAGAGCAGTCACTATCCAGTATAAAAGATTTGTCGTCCTCCTACAACTCGCTTATCCACAAGGGATTATCCACCTTTAATTCCAAATATATTTTGACTGAGCCAGCACCTGATGAGTACGATTGGATTACTGGACCAGCATCTGTCTCTTTGGACGGTAAGGCCACCCTGGAAGTCCCTGAAAGCCATTCCTATCTGGATAAGCCCAATACCCAACGCTCGATACTTAACAGTGATGGAAAGCCTAATGGGAACGAAATCGGAAGCCTAACCAGCAATAGTGAATTCGGCTCGTGGTATGTTGTGTTCGAGTACGTGAAGACAGGTCATATCCATGATGACGATCAAAATTTAAGTGCCGAAGAGCTGTTAAGCAGTTATATCCGAGGCACAGAAGAAGATAACAGAGAATTTGATCCTGAATATAGAACGTACATAACGGGGTGGGAGATCGAACCGACATATGACAGTACCAAACATCAGTTGGTTTACTCCCTCGGTTTTAAGAATGCTGATCAGCAAGCCATGGTCAATTACAATGTAAAACTCCTGACACGCGAAGGGTACATCACAGCCATTCTGGTTACCGATACGGACAACTTTCAACAGAGCCGCCAGGTATTCGAGGAAACTGTCCTTAATCAACTTAGCATCAATGCAGGATATACCTACGAGGAGTACAATGCTTCGACTGACAAAACATCCACCATAGGGCTCAACAGTCTTCTGATGGGCGGGATCGGGTACACGGCTTCCCAAAAATTCAGTGCTCTTCTTTTGCTCAAAAAAGGATGGGCTTTGATCCTCGTTGTCGTCCTTGGGTTAATCGGTTGGATCAGATACAAAATCAAAAGCTCACACGGAGAAGAAGAGAAACTCTCTCCCTCCGAGAGGACGTACCTGCAAGAAGCCGATGAACAGCAGTATGCTGATCAGAATGAATTATCCTACTACCTCCAATCTGGGCATCCATCCAACGCGGAGAAACAAGATAAGCCCTAACCCTTCCCTTGTTGATCCCCACGTCAGCACAGATTAGGAAACATAAAATAAGCCGTATATCTCTTCAGAAGAGATATACGGCTTAATCTTAATAGCTTCACATCATATCATACATATCGTGAATTATTCAGTTGCAGGTTCAACTGCACCTTTATAACGTTCTTTGATGAATGTTTTTACTTCTTCGGAGTGCAAAGCAGCAGCCAGTTTTTGGATTGCATCTGCATCCTTGTTGTCCTCACGGGAAACGAGGATGTTTGCGTATGGGTTACCTTGCAGATCTTCGATCAGCAAAGCATCATTCGCCGGATTCAGGTTCGCTTCGAGCGCATAGTTAGCGTTGATAAATACCAGATCCGCTTCATCCAATTGACGAGGCATCATGGCTGCATCCAGCTCGATGATATCCAGGTTCTTCGGATTGGCTGTGATATCTTGAATCGTAGATGTAATATTTGTGTTGTCTTTCAGCGTAATGATACCTTCCTTCGCAAGCAACAACAGTGCACGTCCACCATTGGATGGGTCATTTGGAATTGCTACTTTTGCGCCGTCTGCCAATTCATCCAAAGACTTAATCTTTTTGGAGTATCCACCAAAAGGTTCAACATGAACAGGTGTTACAGAAACGAGGTTGAATCCACGTTCTTTATTCTCTGTGTCCAGATATGGTTGGTGCTGGAAGAAGTTTGCATCCAATTTTTTGTCAGCAAGTTGCTGATTGGGTTGAACATAGTCGTTGAATGTAACGACTTGCAGACGGATACCTTGTGCTTCCAGTTCAGGCTTGATGCTTTCCAGAATCTCTGCGTGTGGTGTAGGTGAAGCTCCAACTTTCAATTCAACTGTACGAGGTGCACCTGCTGAATTGTCTGCGCCGCTATCGGCGTCCTTGTTGTTTCCGCAAGCTGCGAGAACCGCAATCAACATAAGACTAAGTAGAGCAAAAGACCATTTTTTCATGTGTAAAACCCCTTCTCTAATCATTTTGTCATGTGGCATCTGCATTAATGCATATCCATCATGTTATCTATGTGTTATTTCCTGGTGAAAAATGTAACCAAGCGATCTCCAGCCATCTGGAGAATTTGCACTAGAATGATCATCGACACTACGGATATGATCATAATTTCATTTTGATAACGGAAGTATCCATAGTTGATTGCCAGTGTTCCCAGACCTCCACCGCCAACCATGCCCGCCATCGCCGTATAGGAGACGAGCGTAACAATGGTGATCGTTATACCAGCAAGCAGTCCAGGCAGTGCCTCAGGCAGTAACACCCGTCTTACAATCTGTCCGGTCGATGCACCCATCGACTGTGCCGCTTCAATGACACCACGATCAACTTCTCGCAACGTCGTCTCCACCAAACGAGCAAAATAAGGAGCTGCTGAAATCACCAAAGGAGGTATAACGCCGAGCACCCCCGTAGCTGTTCCGACGAGTATACGAGTGAATGGAATAAGAGCAACAATCAATATGATAAATGGGACTGAGCGCAAAATATTCACAATCAGGGATAGTATAGTGTACACTGCCCGTGACTTAATCGAAGCAGATCGGGCTGTCATGAACAGCAGTACTCCGAGCGGTAAACCTAAGATAACGGTAAACAAGCCTGATACACCCAAAATTTGCAGTGTCTCTATGGAAGCTTTACCAACCTCTTCCCAACGTACGGTTGAAAAATCCATCTAACGAAGCACCTCCACATCAAGTCCCTCAGCGGTTAATTCTGATATCGTCCGATCAATCGCATTTGAATCACCCTCGAACCGAACGGTCAGCTGCCCATAAGGAACCTGTTTGATCGTAGAGATTGTACCTTGCAGGATGGCAAAATCCACGCCTGTTTTACGTACCGTTCTAGACAAAATCGCTTCATACGTTTTGTTACCCAGAAAGGATATCTTCACAAGTTTGGAAGCAGCACCTGCCTGCAATTCAACGCCTGCATTTGCCAGAGCGGTCTCTTCCAGAGCAAGTCCAGCTTCATGGTCACGCATCATGAAGTCCCGCGTAATCGCATGCTGCGGCTTCAGGAACACGTCTGTAACAGGTCCTTGTTCCACAATGCCACCTTGATGAATGACAGCCACCTTGTCACAGATGTTCTGAATGACATGCATCTCATGTGTGATCAGCACAATCGTAAGGTTGTACTTTTCATTAATGTCGAGTAATAACTTAAGGATTGAATTTGTCGTCTGCGGATCAAGTGCCGAAGTAGCCTCATCACAGAGAAGAACATTTGGGTCACTTGCAAGTGCTCTCGCAATCCCTACACGTTGTTTTTGGCCACCCGATAATTGAGCCGGATATTTGCTGCTATGGTGCTCCAGACCAACCAGTGCGAGCATTTCCTTCACTTTGCGATCAATGGCTTCCTTGGGTGTATTCACAAGTTTTAGTGGAAAAGCTACATTGTCATATACCGTTGCCGAGGATAACAGATTAAAGTGTTGAAAAATCATTCCGATCTTGCGTCTCTGTTGCTGCAATTCGGTTTTGCTCAGTTCAGTCAGGTTAATTCCGTCAACCCATACCTCACCCTCCGTAGGCCGTTCCAGCAAATTAATACAGCGAATCAATGTGCTTTTGCCCGCTCCGGAATGGCCAATCACTCCGTAGATTTCGCCCTTTTGGATGCTCAAATTCAACTCGGATAACGCTGTTGTAGATTTTGTTCCTTTGCCGTACGTTTTCGTTAAACCTTTTAATTCAATCAATCGCACTTGCCCCTTTCCAACCACCTACATGTATCTTTACCCGATCTAAAGGAAAACTCCCCCTAAAGTACAAAAAAAGAGCCCTTTGCAGATACAAAGAGGGCTCTTCACGTGAAAGAATATACCTTCTCATCTGCCAAAATCGTGTCTTGCACCATTTTGTAGGAATTAGCACCTAACATCTATAACGAATGATACATGTATCATGTCATTACAAATCGGTTGCCGGGCTTCATCGGGCCTGTCCCTCCGCCGCTCTCGATAAGAAATATGTTGTTGTAGGATTTTATAAGTTCATGTAGTTTATGCTTTATAATGTGAACGTAACTTCCGAAATATCAGTTATATCCATGTAACATTCGATTGAAACTCAGTATATTCCAAGTATTCCGATTTGTCAAAGGGAATTATTTCTTTTCCATATTTTATTGATATAACTATAAGAGGCTGTTAATGTTTCACAGACCATATCCACGCCCTGACGCATTTCCTGCACATGCTGATTCAGATCCTCCAATTTCACTTTACCTTGCAAGGTCTGGTGTAACTGCCACAGGTCATCGTGCATTTCTGAGTTCATGTAGTGAATTTCCATATTACGTCGCTTGCGCAGCTTGCTCATCGGTTCACGATAAGAGTCCTTGATCTGTATTAATTGCAATGCAAGATCATGATGCTCCCTTGCATAGTCGAACTGCCTTAACACAGTAAAATAAGAAAAATGCGCTTTGGTATTGGAAGTATTCAGCTGGAATATTTCATTTAATACTGTGCCGACTTTATCCAGAATGGCAAAGCAGCGGATAAAGCCATCTTTGTAGAAATACACATAACGTGCATACTCGGCTTTTTCAGTCGGCGTCATATCATCCGTTGAACCTGCAACGACCTTTTTACGAAAATGAGCAGCAGCGAAACAGCTTTGCTCCAGTTCATCCAGTGAGGAGATGAGTCCCTGAGTCCACACATACAGTTTCCGATAGTCATGCGTGGGATCATGGTCCACATGCATTTGTCGTTGAAATAGCTCAAGCGTATGCGCCATTGCGTCCATCGCTGCTTTCAATTTACCTTCGTTTATACGTGGCTTTTCCCCCAACAACGTTCGCAGCATATCTAACCTCCTCTTTTCCAAATCAACAAGAATTCATCACCGTAAACGAAGCATCATTCATTCCGTGTAATTGCTGCTTGCCATAGGTTGCCCTGATCCCTCTGACATCAAACAAAGTCCACCTGTCCAATGATGTACATCACTGGATGGTGGACTTTCATATTTAAAAACGATTAGCCGGGAGATGTAGCTTGTACACCAGGAAACTCATATACGTTAAGACTCCGAACAATATGGCGATATCCAGCATATGAGCAAGAGCTACGAACATGTATACTTCCGGACGGTTCATTGTCACCATCATGAAAATACCAATGACTACTTGCATCAGAATAAGAACAACGGATACCACACCCAGAGTACGCATTTCCTTGTTGTCCGGATGATTACGGTAAGCGAAGTGACCCAGGATCGCGATAACAATCACGAGCGACGCAGCTGCTGCACGGTGAGCAAAAGCAACCGCTACCCCACCCGAAAGCTCAGGAATAATCTGACCGTTACAAAGCGGAAATCCAGAACATCCGCCGGCAGAATCCGTGTGACTCACAAATGCACCTGTGTATACCACGAGATATGTGTAAATGGTGGAGAACCAGACCAGATTCCTGAATTTTTTGCTAACCCGAGGGTATTTATTCAGGCGCTCCAATCCGCCATCTTTTGCCTCCTGCCTTATGCCCAGCGCCATCATTAGAGAACTGGCAAAAGCAATCAGTGCAAAACCAAAATGCAGTGCCATGACTGCTGAAGATTGGGAGAAGACAACGGCAAAAGCCCCCATGATTCCCTGGACGATAACAAATACCAGAGTTAAGAAAGAAAACAATTGCAGGTCACGGCGTGACTTGCCAAACCGCAGAAAAGCAACAAACGAGGCAATGGACAACAGTCCAGCCAGTGCACTTACAGCGCGATGGGAATATTCAATGAGTGAAGCCACAGTATGTGCGGGAACGAGTTTTCCGTTACATAAAGGCCATTCTGTTCCGCAGCCAAGGCCCGATTCCGTTTTGGTTACGATGCCTCCACCAAAAGTGGCCAGAAACATGACAAGACAGGTTAATACGGTTAACCATTTAAACAAAGTTAAGTGTTTCAATTTTTTCTCACCCGCTGTTGGTTTAAGATGGCGAAGAATTATTCTCCGCTTGTTTCGGTACTTTGACACTTATTTCACAACTAAATTCATTATACCGGATAAAATGTTCATTGACGTCGCGCTTTGTGACAAAATGTTAACGTCTGGTGAAATAATGACCCGCAGGTCATTGGGGATATGTACAGAAACGTTTCTTACATAGACGTGTCGAACACACAAACGCCATTTCCCTATTTCAAGAGAAATGGCGTTCTTTTTATTATACCCTTTTACAACATGAACCTGTCATACTTTTATTATCATTTATGGATCGTGTTGTACACCTCAACTGCGCGATCCAGGAACTGCTCAATCTCTTCTCTCGACTTGCGCAGCTTGTTCACATACCGTACGAGTTCGCGGCCATCTGTATACGCCACAAAGCTTGGAATGCCAAGAATATTCTGCTCTTCACTAACAGTTCCAACCTGATCCACGTCGACCTCAATTAAGGTCAGTTCACGTGCATATTTCTCTTCAACCTCAGGCATAAACGGATCGATGTATTTGCAGTCACCACACCAGTCTGCCTTGAATACGGCAATCGTCAAACGTGGGGATTGGATGGCTACATCAAAAGCCGGTTTGGAAGTAATCTGTTCCATTCGGTTCATCTCCCTTTCTGTACCTTGTCTTACCCTAAGTGAAGCAAATTGGCGAGTGGAAGTCAAATAATCAGCGCATACTTAGAATAAACCACATAGTCTGTGAAATTAAACCCAGAACATCATGAAAGGATGTCACATCATGACTTCCACCAGAACCGATTCTTCCAGCGAACAACATCACGGGTCCCTCCTGCAGATGGTCCGTTCCATTCCGGGTGCTGCCCGGGAAATCTGGCGTGGCAAACAGGCTGCATGGCAAGCTTCTGCACAGCTTCGTCACCCTTTGCGTGATATCGAGTGGAATACCGATACGGCAGCTGCCTTACAGTCTGAGGTGGAGCGTTTGTTACCTGCCAGCAACAAATCTTTTGCACGCACGGACCAGGTTCAAAGCGCACTCGTCTGCGAAGAAGATTGCATCATTCTGGAAGAGATTAAGACACTGACTCAAGAGCACAATCGGAGTAATATCACTCGCACGGCAGCCTATCTGGAATGTTATGAACAATATCCCGAACTGCATTGGGCACTGCTTGCCCATATGGTCTCTCGCAACGGCGGATATCACATGACAGATCTTCAGAGTGACTTAATGCATAATCTACAGAATCAAAGCGATCGCGAGCATATGTATCGGCTGCTGGAGCGGTGCAATGCACTCATTTTCCAGGATGCATATCCACAGCTTCTGCTGTATATGAACAGTCGCCGGATCGGACGTAGCTGTTTCCATCTCTTGTCGCACTTTCACGTATCGGCGTTTATGACGCCGTTTTGGGAACGCTTTTGGCTGGAACGATGCAGTTCACTGCTAAGTGTGGCATTAATTATTAATGAGCAGAACTATATCGAGAGCCGGGTGGTGCAGCATCCTTATTTTCAAAAAGAAGTACTTTCCAAACCCGCATTCCATCTGCATAATCTGGCCGGTCTGAATCATATCGTCTTTCCTCTTGGACAGGGAGCAGGACTCGCAGGACGCGTCATTGAACATTTTGGCAAACTGGATGAGCGAATCATGTTTGGTAAAGGCCTATATGCACTATTGTTTGGCGTGGAGAAAGTACACACACAAGTGTTGGAGTTCGCACGCTTGGTTTCCCATCGTGGCTCGCGCGCTGAATATTGGCCTGATCTGTTTACCAATCGTGAAGACGAGGCGGGTGAACATACACTTTATGCTCAGGAGCTAATGGATGAAGAATGGCTTCCAGAAGGGCAACGATTATACAGTCCGGAACTGCTCTCCGTATGGGGGGACACGCCTTATGAACCGATTACCAGACAGGACTGGCTTCAGACTCGGGATTGTCTCGGTTATTTGACGGCACCGCGTCGCCCATGGCTGTTTGAGATGAGTCACGAACACCGGTATGGCATGCTGAAAACAGCACTGGCTCATGATGCTAAAGCTATCACACACTAATGCTGAAGACTATATAGAGCAGGCAAAGACGGATGATGTGATATCCCGATGTACCGCTAATCCTCGCTTGCTGGCCTAATGTCTAGTTCAGTCGCTCAGCATTCCCTAACTATACAAAAAGCCCTGTCCGCTTAACAGCAGACAGAGCTTGTATCCTATTTTCACAAAATATTGGAGCATAAATGATGCTCCTTGCATTTTTAACCTCTTTGCCCAGCTCCACGTTGAAGACGCATAAGTGGACGAAGAATTTTTTGCAGGATACGGGGGTAACTGCCCAGCTCGTCCTTGCGCAGTACACGCAGCACAACCATGAGAACCAGATACACCACCACAACAAGCACACCAACCACAAGGCAGGTAAACAAGAAGGATACACGCGCTGGCAGGAACAGTCCAAAAATCGTATTCCCAATCCAGTTCGTTGCAAACCCTACACCTGCTGCAAGCAAGACCGTAATGATAAATCCTTTCCAACGATCTCCCATGATGGAGAAATCAACGATTTTGCGAAGGACCCGCAGATTCAGGTACGTGATGACCAAGAAGCAGAGGGCCGTTGCAATAATGATGCCGTAAATGCCGAAGATCGGCGCCAGAATCAGACTTGCGATCAGTTTGATCACAACACCTGCTGCGACACTGATCATCGTAATCCGCGGTTTCCCTACCCCGAGTAAAATGGAATTGGTGGTCATCATCGTAATCTGGAAAATGGTACCGAATGTTAGCAAGGCAATGATCGGTGTTCCATCCAGATTGGTAAACAGCAATCCGTTAACCGAATATGCT
This sequence comes from Paenibacillus sp. FSL H3-0457, assembly GCF_037981725.1. Lineage (NCBI taxonomy): Bacteria > Bacillati > Bacillota > Bacilli > Caryophanales > Paenibacillaceae > Paenibacillus > Paenibacillus sp. FSL H3-0457. The sequence continues at coordinate 5,686,108 of NZ_CP150283.1, forward strand.
GCCGCACAAAGTGCAATGACAATCGGCATACCAGTCAGAATCGAAATGCGCAAGGCAAGTGTAACCTGACTCTTCAGATGCGCTTCATCCTTGCGTGCAAATGCTGCTGAAATGACAGGCACCAACGATTGACTCAAAGCGATAGCCAGAATCGGAGGAATCCCCGCAATACTTTGGGCCTTCGCCCCGAGGATCGCAAGTACACCAGTCGCTTCTTCGAGTCCGATCTGGCCACTAAGCAGTGGTACCACAAGGGATGAATCGATGAAGTTAATGGCTGGAACTGCAAGTGAGGACAGCACAATTGGAATAGACAGCTTGAAGATATCACTGTAGATACCTCGCATCGGCAACTGCTCTGCACGCTCGTAATTCAATTGGGCCGCACGGTCGCTACGACGTAGCTTCAAGGTGAAGTACAGCATGACACCGAAGGCACCCACACTTCCTAATACCCCACCAAATGAAGCACCCGCAGCAATCGTCTGGTCATCATAATTCCATTGCAGCATGACATAAGCCACGATAATGGCTGTACCTACACGGGCGAACTGTTCCACGATCTGTGAAATACCGCCTGCTGTCATGTTGCCGCGTCCCTGGAAATATCCACGCATCATCGCAATAGCCGGGAAAAGTAGTAACGCTGGAGCCAAGGCGCGAATGGCGCTGACTGACTCCGGTACTTTGGACACATACGTAGCATAATAAGGTGCCGCGAACCACAACAAAGCAGACATGACTACCCCAGCCACAGCGGCAAAGATCAGGGCTGCACGGTAGATCTGTTGGGCTTCACTCGCGCGTCCGAGCGCATAACGTTCCGATACCATCTTACTAAGTGTACTCGGTATGCCCGCCGTTGCTACAGTTAACAGCATTAAATATACCGTATTGGAGATGGTAAACGATGCGTTACCGATATCGCCGAGGATATGCTCCAGCGGCACCCGTTGAACCAATCCGAGTACTCTTGCGATAAGCGCAGCGGCCGCCAAAATGAGCGTACCCCTAATGAATGTTTCTTTCTTAGACAAACGAATTCCCCTTCTTTCCTCCACACCGGACGTGCATCCCGTTGAAGCTAATCCTGAACGTTTAGGCGAATCTTACCACCCAGATAATAAAGAGAACAATCATGACGATTTGCAAAATAATTTTCATCACAGTACTCGTAAATAGCCCCACGACGGAACCAAATCCAACTTTCGACGCTTTGGAAGGTGAAGACCCTCCGATCAGTTCCCCGATAAATGCACCGATAAATGGTCCCAGCACCAGTCCGAATGCCGGAATGACAAATGGACCAATGATAACACCAATGGTACTCAGCGTGGTCGATAACTTGGAGCCACCGAACTTCTTCACACCCCATGCGCTGACGACATAATCAGCCACAAACAACACAACAACAATCAGAATCTGAATGATCCAGAACCACACACCAAACGGATCAAAGCTGAAGAACCAGCCGTAGACCAGAAACGCGAAGAAAATCGCTACAGCACCAGGCAGTATAGGATATACCGTTCCAGCCATCCCCACTGCAAACAGCAGTACAATTAAAATCCAGGCAACGGTTGCGAGCAAAGGTTACTCCCCCTTCAAAATATGTTCACGGATCACTTCGACGATGCCGTCTTCATTGTTACTCGCTACGATCAGATCAGCTGCTTCCTTCACCTGCTCTTGCGCATTGCCCATAGCCACACCAAGACCCACGGCCTCAATGACAGCCAGATCATTCAAACTGTCTCCGACAGCAACAACTTCGGACATCTCGATGCCCAGCAGCTTGCAGACTTCGGCTACACCACTGGCTTTGGATACGCCAGCAGGGTTGATCTCAATATTAACGGGTGAGGAGTTGGTCATTTGCAGACCGCCCATTTGTTGCAGTTCCATCATGATCTGGTGACGCACTTCATCCACTTCCGTATTGAAGCCGAATTTCAACCATTCCAGACCTTCAATGTTGTCCGTCCAGCGGTCCCGATTGAACAGTTCTTCCACGGAGTATGCCCAGTACCAGCTATTATATTTTTCACCGATTTCCTGCATTCTGCGAATCAATGCCGGGTCCATCAGATGACGCATATGCAGGTCATGCGGGGCTTTCCAGACCTCACTACCATTAACAGTAACCATCGGTGTCTCCAGCCCAAGCTGGACCGCATAAGGCATGGCGTGGAATACCGCTCTTCCCGTAGAAAGGCACACATGTACACCCCGACGAATGGCAATTTGAATCCACTTGGCGGTCTCCTGTGTAATTTCATGATTATCGTTAAGTAATGTTCCATCCATATCCAATGCAAGCAATTTGTATTTCAGTTCACTCATACAGTAGTTCCTCCTAGGTTGTCTCTCTCCAAGTTGAACTCATGGATATCCATTCAGGCACTACGCGGGCCCTCTCCGTACCACAATGGTTCTCCAGTTCAACTTAAAGGTTCTCTTTATCTATTTTAAACATTCTTTCACAACAAGATCGCCCGGCACCCGTAACAACGGACGCTCCGGACGTCACAGCTAACGACATTTTACCACAGATCATCTGTATGCAACAAAATAACCCGTAATCAGCAGGATGACGCTACATAATCAATTTATATTGCATATGTTATATCCGGTTGCCCTTGTCAAAGTAATACGACCAGACACGCAAAAAACCGCCTGCGATGCAGACGGCTTCTTATAATTTTATTTATTCACCTGTTATCACTTAAACTTCCATTACCTTGCCGCGAATTTGCGACGAGCGTAACGGAATACGATGCCATGTTTCGGTGACAGCAGCAGTGTAAGAACAAACAGAATTCCAGCAACAGCTACCATACAGCCCGCAATGGAAGCATCCAGGGCGTATGCCATGATGTAACCTCCAACCGAGGATGCTGCTCCGATTAGGACGGCATACAGAATCATTTTGCCCAGACGATCAGTGAGAAGGTAAGCCGCCGCCGCAGGTACAATCAGCATGCCCACAACGAGAATCGAACCAACACTTTCAAATGAAGCTACGGACGTCATCGAAACGAGTCCCATGAGCAGATAGTGGAACAGCACTACTGGAATGCCGCAGGCCGCAGCCAGCGCCGGATCGAAGGCACATAACTTGAACTGTTTGTAGAACAGCCCAATAACGACGAGGATGACTAGCAAAGTGATACCCAGCATCCAGACCGCCCTCGGCCCGACATCCGTACCTCCAAGGGTTAGCGTATCCCACTGAACATAAGCGATCTCACCGAACAAAACACAATCCAGATCCAGATCAATATGCTGGGCGTTCAGACTAATCAGAATGACACCTACTGCGAAGAGTGCTGTGAACACAATTCCGATCGAGGCATCAGACGACAGTCCACCCGCCTGCAAACTCTGTATGAAGAACACCGTCAGTAGTCCAAACACCGTTGCACCAAGTAGCATCCACAATGAATCTCTGGAACCACTCCACAGGAAAGCAATCGCAATACCGGGGAGAACTGCATGGCTGATCGCATCACCGACCAGAGCCATTCGCCGCAGAATCAGAAAACAACCGAGGATGGCGCAGGCGGAAGAAACCAATACGGCCGTTAAGATAATCCAAAACGTTGCCATTACATCTCCCCCCGTTCCTGCTGATTTCGCTGTGTGGCGAGAGTCTGGAGTGTAGCCCGCTCTTCACGCATATACGCCGATTTTGCCTGAATACTACGCAAACGTCGAGCTAATAATCCACGACGCGGAGCCAGCAAGGCTGACCCGGCAAACAACACCGTAGCCGCAAGAACGGTTACAGGTCCTGTCGGCAGATTAGGTACAAGCGTACTGAAGATCGTGCCTGTTGCACCACTCAATGCACCAAATATGCCTGCCAATACCACCATCAGTGCAAGTGAGTCGGTCCAGCACCGTGCCGCTGCTGCTGGAGTTACCAGCAAGGCTGCAACAAGCACCACACCAACGGCCTGAATTCCTGCAACCACCGCGATCACTGTCAAGAGCAGAATGAGCTGCTCTAACATGGCAACTGGCAGACCCATACCACGTGCAAATCCCGGGTCAAAACTCACCAGTTTGAATTCCTTGAACCAGGCAAGACAGGCAATCAGTAATACTAAACATACGCCACCCATGACATACACATCCGTCATGACCATGGATGCCGCCTGCCCAAACAAATATTTATCGAGTCCGCTTTGACTTCCGCTCGCCCCATGCTGGATGCGCGTCAGCATCACTACACCAACCCCGAAAAAGACGGTCAGCACAATTCCCATCGCCGCATCCTGCTTGATCCGGGAGTAGCGTGTAATCCACGAGATTCCGAAGGTAGCGACAATGCCAGCCACCAGAGCACCGAACAGAAACAAGCCTACGGACTTCGTTTCCGTCAACATAAATGCAATACAGATCCCAGGCAGAGCAGCATGAGCAAGGGTGTCCCCCATCAGGCTCTGTTTACGAAGAAAGGTGAAGGAGCCAATAATCCCGCTACTGAATCCTAACAACAGACAGCCAAGCAATATCCAACGTGTATTGGGGTCAGATAAGATGGCAACGATCCAGTTCCACATGCACTACACCTGGCCTTTCTCCGTCCGGCTTCCGATCATCGCAATCCGGCCTCCGTACGTCTCTTGCAGTGTATCCGGTACAAATACTTCACTTGTCGGTCCACCTGCCACCAGTCGTCCATTGAGTAGCAGCACATGGTCGAAGTATTCCTCGACTGTCGCCAGATCATGGTGAACGACCAGTACCGTCTTGCCTTGTTTCTTCAACTGTTCCAAAAGCGAAATGATCGCTTTCTCTGTGGTGGCATCCACACCTGCAAACGGCTCATCCATGAAATACAGATCTGCGTCTTGCACGAGTGCCCGCGCCAGAAAGACACGTTGCTGCTGTCCACCGGACAGCTGACTGATCTGGCGGTACATGTAATCACCCATGCCGACTTGCTCCAGGCAGTGTGCCGCCAGGTCTCGCTCCTTTTTCCCCGGACGACGGAACCAGCCTAGATGACCATACCGTCCCATCATCACTACATCGAGTGCATGCGTTGGAAAATCCCAGTCCACCGATTCCCGTTGGGGCACATAACCGATGCGGCGACGTTGTTCCCTGTACGATTGTCCGAAGATCCGTACCTCTCCATGCATCTTCGGTACTAGTCCCAGAACGGCTTTGATCAGGGTCGATTTCCCTGCACCATTCGGTCCGAGTATTCCGATGAGTTGTCCTTCAGGGATGTCGAAGGATACGCTGCTAAGCACCGGCTTTTTGTGATACGCAACAGCCAGATCCCTCACACTAAGAGGAGCCGATGTTGGCTGCGTTCCCTGCAAGTGACTGTTGTTCAGTTTCGTAGGAGTTTGTTTCAATAAAGTTGTATCTTCCATAATCCTGTACTCCTCTCTTCATGTGATTCATTATTTCAGTGCTTCTACAATCGTCTCAACATTGTGGCGAATCATACCGATGTATGTGCCTTCTTCCGTTCCCTCAGCCCCCATGGCATCCGAGAACAGTTCTCCGCCAATGCTGACCGTATGTCCTTTTTGAGCTGCTCCGGCAATGATGGCTTCCATCGCTTTTGCAGGCACACTCGATTCAACAAATACTGCTTTGATATGGTTATCTACGAGATAATCCCGCAGTTCGCTAACATCTTTTGCTCCGTATTCGGCTGCTGTACTGATGCCCTGAAGCCCCATCACTTTCATGCCATATGCCTGACCGAAATATCCAAATGCATCATGCGCCGTAACCAATACCCGGCTTGCTTCCGGAATCTCCAGAATCTTCTCACGCACCTCGGCATCCAGTACTTCGAGCTTCGCCAGATACGCCTCTGCCTGAGCCTTGTACTCTTCAGCATGGTCCGGGTCCGCCTCCACGAGCGTATCGCGTACGGCTTCTGTCGCATGCATCCAGTGGCTGACGTTAAACCAGACGTGTGGATCATATTCGGTGCCGCCTGTATCTTTGCCTGAGTGTAACTCCTCGACTGGAATAGTCTCTGTAACAGCAGTAACCAGCTTGCTTGAGGACATTTTCTCCAAAATGTCTGTCATTTTGCCTTCAAGATGCAGTCCATTATAGAAAATGACTTTTGCTTGTTCCAGCTTGCGAATATCACCTTGGGATGCCTTGTACAAGTGTGGATCAACTCCCGGGCCCATTAGCCCGGTAACGTCAACATATGCCCCGCCTACCTCACGTGCTACGTCAGCGATCATTCCCGTTGTAGCTGTTACTTGCAGCTTGCCACCACTGCTTGTCTCTGCATCACTGGAACATGCCGTAAGTATAACAACCAGAACCAGAGCCGCTAGCGTGATGAACCCCCTCTGAATACTCCTCATTTTCACCATTAACAATTCAACCGTCCCCTTTCCCTCTCCTAAAATACTTGTCTACATCTAATTTTGTTGTACAAGGTATTAAGTTTTAATCAAGACTAATAATGTTGTACAAGGTATTAAGTTTTAATCAAGACTAATAATGTTTCCCTTGTGCAAATTTTATCCGAAGCCAAAAAAAAAGGCAAGGGATTATTTCCCCTGCCTGTCCAAATTCATATGTTGTTCACTTCATTAACCTGTTAGATGTGATGTAAAAGCGCTACATCTGCCTCGTTTCTTTTACATTACTCTTTGTCTTTCCCTTCGTCTTTCTTACCTTTTGGCGTTCCATCGAGACCATACACTTCATCATATGCATCGAAGATTTTCCGTGCTATTGGTGAAGCACTGACTGACCCGAATCCACCTTCAGGTACAACAACGGCGACAGCAAGCTTCGGATTATCTCGTGGTGCAAAGGCAATAAATACACCATTCTCTTTTTTGTTCGGTCCGGTTCCCTGCTCTGATGTTCCTGTTTTCCGAGCATAATCGTAAGGGAAACCGTCAAATGCACTTACTTTGGTAACCATTCCTTTGTGCACTTCATTCCAGTGCGCATCGGCAAAATCAACTTCATTAAGCACCTTAGGTTTGATCTCTTTCACCACATTGCCGTCCGCGTCACGTATTTCCTTCACCAGATGTGGTTCCATCCGCTTGCCCTTATTGGCAAGCATGGTGGTATATTGTGCGAGTTGCATCGTAGTGTACTTGGCTTGTTGCCCAAATGAGGCAAATGCCAAACGTGTTAGAGCTGATTCGTCTTTATTAGTATATTCTAGCCTACCCAGAAATTCGTTAGGCAGATCTACACCAGTGGACACACCCAAGCCAAATTCCTTCATGTGTTTGTCCCAGATATCAATTCCTTCCGAGCCATATTTGCTTAACAAACGTTTACCTACCATATCGATCATAAACGCATTGGAGGATTTCTCGATCGCTCTTCTCGCCGTGATAGAACCATTATACGCAGAATGTGAGTTCTTCACTTGTCGTCCGTCTTTCCCCAAGATAGCATATCCCTGATCGTGATAAGTCTGTCCTGCTGTAAATAATCCCTCTTTCAATCCAATCAGCACACTTAGCGGCTTGATTACTGATCCAAGAAGTATAACGGATTCCGCGCGACTAGGCTTGGCATCATTCGGTGGGAACGACTCGGTGGTTCCATTACGGAACACATATTTGATTTTGTCATAATCCCAATCGTTCGGATCATAATCCGGCATACTCGCCATAGCCACCACATTCCCCGTATCCACTTCCATGGCTACTGCGTATCCGGTAATTGCCTTAGGGAGTCTGCGCAATTCGTCCGTTATTGCTTCTTGTGCGGCCATCTGAATTTCCTTGTTAATGGTGGAGACCAGACTGTAGCCTTTCTCCGGTGGTGTTTGTAACATCGTCCCATCTGGCAGATTACGTGCGTCAATATCAATGGACTGATATCCGCTTCGTCCACGGAGTTCTTCCTGGTATTGAAGCTCCAGCCCATCGAAGCCAACCTTTTCTTCTTCATGGTACACAAGACCAGGATCACGCTGGGTACTTGCCCCCTCACGGATGGCCTTATATTTGGCAATGGAATCTGGTGCTCGCTTGAACTCTCTTGTGTAACCCACAACCTGAACGGCTACACCATCCGGGTCATATTTTCTTATGTTTTCTTCCAGCACCATAACGCCCGGATAATCTGCTTTTTTCTCCATGAAAAAAGCAATTTCTTTGGTCGATAGATCCGATTTCACAAGCCTCGGCACATACCCAAACGTTTTCTGGTAATCCAGATCCAATCGTTTGATGATCTCTTCCCCGTCCGGCTGCTCTTTGTCCCCTGGATTAAACTGCTTAAACACAGCCGCCAGATCATGAGCCAGTTCCTCTGCTTCCTGTCTACGTTCATCATTCCGATAATCCTCATATAACAGCACATACAGGGACTGTACAGGTTCGGAATAAGCCAGCGCGACTTCCCCAGTCGCATCATAGATGGGACCACGAACAGGTGCGAGTGGAATGTCTTTGGTATTACGACTCGTTTCCATATACGTCAGTTCAGGACCCTCCACAAATTGCACAAAGGCTAATCTGAAAATAAGGATACTGAATATGACAAATGCCGCGAAAAAAAACAGATTCAGCCTTGCGGTGGAAGGCTTGTTGACGGGTGTATCTTCCTCAGTCATGGGTTTCTTCCTCAATCGGTTAAACATGTTATAAGCCTCTCCCGTTCCTTTATAAAAATAAAATATTTAATCCGTCTTGTGAACGTGTTCAATCCTATATTTAATCCTTTCTCAACCAAGTCTACCAAAGGTTAGCTGTCACGTCTTTCAATATTTGGTTACATTTTCGTAAACAGAACCGTTACACTACCTAATCTACCGATTTTAATGTAAACACTGACATATCAACGTTATCCCGTTCCCCAGATCGCGTTTACCCTTCCTTTATATAAACGTGGTACAGCTCATATGGTTACATATTAATGCAACTAATTAGTTCACTCTTACGATCCATTCTCCACGTAAAAACAAAAAAGAGGACCCACGAAGAGTCCCCTCTGTAACCAATGCCTCACATTACTGTGTGCCTGATTCCGAATCTGAATCTTTATTTTTGTCCTTTTTCGGTACACCGTCGAGACCGAATTCCTCGTCATAGGCATCGAAGATCGCACGTGCAACCGGAGCCGCACTGCTCGATCCAAAGCCCCCTTCGGGGATAACCACAGCGACAGCAAGCTTTGGATTATTACGTGGTGCATAGGCGATAAATACACCGTTATCCACCAGTTTACCGCCTACTACCTGTGTCGATGTTCCTGTTTTTCTAGCAAAGTCATAAGGGAATCCGCTAAATGCAGATACCTCGGTTGCCATGCCTCGTTGTACTTCATTCCAGTAGGCATCGTTAAACTCCACCGTGCTGAGTACCTTCGGTTTTACTTTCTCGACCACGTTGCCTTCCGAATCCCGGAACTCTCTAACCAATTGTGGCTCCATCCGCTTTCCTTTGTTCGCCAGCATTGTCGTGTACTGTGCTAACTGCATGGTTGTGTATTTTCCCTGCTGTCCAAAGGAACCATACACGAGACGAGTCAACGAGCTTTCCGTGTCGTTCATGTAATCCCGTATGCCCAGGAATTCATTCGGCAGATCAACCCCTGTAGATACCCCAAGGCCGAACTGCTTCATGTATTCATCCCATTTGTCAATTCCGGTCGCGCCGTATTTTGAGTACATCTTCTTCCCAATCTCATCAATCATGAATACGTTCGAGGAATGACGAATCGCATCACGAGGATACATTGCACCGTACACATGCCCTGATGAGTTCTGCACTCTGCGATTGTCCCCACCAAAGGTCGTTGAACCTCTATCCGAATAAACCGTATTGGTAGTGAAGAAACCTTCTTTTAAACCAATCAAGACACTAAGCGGTTTGATGGTGGAACCGAGTAGCACGATCGATTCAGCTCGCTTTTTAGAGTCATCCGGAGGGAATGAACGAATCGTACCATTTTGATACACATATTTGATATCATCATACTGATCATTTGTGATACTGCCTGTTCTCCAGATGTTGGTATCATAATCTGGCATACTAGCAGCAGATACGATTTTCCCCGTATCCACTTCCATCGCAACTGCAAATCCGGTCTTGGCATTTGGATGTAATCGACCGGAAACCTGATTCCGATGAAGCCAACTCAACTGATCCAGAATGGCCTGTTCTGTTTTTACCTGAACGTTCTTGTTAATGCTGGAAATCAGGTCGTACCCTTTCTGCGGAGGGGTAGAACCTGCTACACCTTCAGGCAAATTACGCAAATCAACATCAACGGATGTATATCCGCTTTTGCCGCGGAGAGCATCCTGATACTGCAGTTCCAGTCCATCAAAGCCTACAAATTCATTCTCTGTATACACCAGGCCCGGATCCGTTTGCGTTTTATTGGCCTCATCCACCTCTTTGTATTTGTTCAAGGACTTCGAACTTCTGAACTTCTTCAGATAACCGATGGTCTGAACCGCTACCGTATCCGGATCGTAGAATCGCACACTCTCCTCGACGATCTGAATACCTTTGAACTCGTCCTTGTGCTGTAGGAAATAAGCAACTTCTTCCTCGGACAGATCACTCTTGATCAGACGTGGCATAAAACCGTTCGCTTTGCGGGAGTTCAAGTCCATCTCTTCAATAATTTTCTCCACCGTAAGTGGCTCTGAGTCCTTCAGCTTGTACTGTTCAAACACATCATGCAACCGGGTTGCAATATCCTGCACTTCCCCTATGTTAGGACTCGGTTTCCCATCAACATCCCCATAGTTTTTATACAGTGTCAGGTAGAGAGACTGAATGGGCTTGGAGTAAGCCAACTTCACCTCACCTGTAGAATCATAGATCGTGCCTCTCACAGGAGGAAGTGGTACATCCTTGGTAATGTTACTTGCTTCTTCCTGGCTAAGTTCAGGCCCTTCCACGAATTGCAAAAAGGCCAAGCGTACAATAATAACGCTAAAAATAACAAAGGAAGCGAAGAAAAATACGTTCATTCGGTAACTGAAGCGCCGTTTGTCCGTAAGTTCATCCTTCTCATTGGAATGTTTTTTCATCCATCCTACCTCTTTCATGACTTGATGCATACCGCTCAAACTGATTCTCCGCGGCATGATAACCTGGCAACGTCGTCATATTCCGGACCCATGTCCGTTGTATTGCTAAGCTGATTGATCCTTTAGATGGGTGTCGGCAAAATTCGGAGGATTAAACCAGTCTCCACTGATCGCCCATGTCGGGTCAAGCGGAACCCAGCTCTCGGAATCACTCAAATACACCTCATTCCACGCATGCGGACCATACCCTCCCTGGCCGTTATAACCAAGTCCTGTAACAACTTTGACTTCAAGTCCTTGTGAACGGGCCATCACGGCGTAAAGACGGGCATAATCAATACATACGCCTTTGCGTGTATCAAATGTATTCTGTGGATTTTGTTCATGCCATATGCCCTTTTGCTCATAGTCATCCACTTTACCATAGTCATACTGAATACGTGAACCTACCCAGTCGTATAGCGCTCTTGCCTTGGCTTCATCTGTCGATTGGCCTTTGACAATCTCACTCGCTGCAGATTCAATGTCCGTCGGAATATTGTGGTCGATAACTTCATATTTGCGTTGCAGGATGCCGCCCAGTTCCTTCTGCACAGCCTGCGTAAATACGGGTAGCTTGTCCTTGATAAACGTGCCAGACAACGGTTCGATAACCGATTTGGCCCCTTGCATATAGATCGGAGATGCTTCCACATATCGGCTGAACATGCTCCCAGGGTAAAGACTGACAATCATGAACAACACCGCAATGACAATCATTCCGCGGACGGAGCCTATGATCGTGCCAATGAATGCACCCGTCAACCGACTAAACATACCTTTAGGCGCACTTTCCTCGGCTGACCTCTGCCTGCTGCTAAAAATAAATGAAGAGAGAAACCCGAGAATCAGTCGGATGAGTCCATAGCTAAGTACAAATAATACAGCGAACCGCATCAGCGGAAAATCTGCAATCGCCGTAACCAACGTATAATACATCTGTTCCCATCGGTTCAACTCACGATTAGGCATGGCTGAAGCATACTCAGACAGCCACTGCTGTACATATGGCGCAAGCCACAACGTTAAACCGATCGACAACAGAATACCAATGACCGCCATAATGCCATCCATCAGGAACCCAAAGAGTCTGCCTGCTGAACGCGAAGCCCCTCTGGACCAACCCTGCAATAATGAAGCAGCCACAATCAGCAACAGCATAATCGTGATGCCATTCAATTCCTTCAGGCTGTCCAGCCAATTCTGCAGCACGTACCGATTCCCCCTTTACTACGATGCTGGTGCTGTTTTGTTCTCCTGTGCCTGTTCGACAAACGTACGTATAGTTTCATTGTCGAGTTTCCATTCGCCAAGTGAAATTCCGCGGAAGGTCACATCAACTTTATCCGATTGAGTTCTGCCCTTAATCTCCACATTGGGACTTGTGATGGTGAACGCTCCATCCTGTCCTTTGACGTATTTCGCTTTGGAAGCCTCCTTCAGCATCATGCTGGTTGCTTCCTTCTTCAATGTGTCCATCGTGCTGGATTGTACGTCTGTCACTGTCTGTTTGATCTGATCGATGGAGATGCCGCTGTATATCAGTAGAGCCGCAATAATGATGATGGCAATCGCCCATTTCAATACGGTTTTGACCACATTCAGAACAAAGAACAATATGATCAATGCGACCACGATCACCAGCCAGTTCTGCATCACAAACTCTTTGATTACTTCTATGTTCATGACTACACCTTCCGTATTAGAATTCATTCGTAACACTCCCGAATATTATACATGATTTCCGAAGCTGCTGTCAGCTAAGCCCTCTCCCTTAAAAATAAACGGTCTAAGTTCGTCCCGCCGGGCGTACAAGTAGTACCATGAGGTTCTGCCGGGCGAACGGGGAACACGTTCAAGACCTGTAGTTTGAACATGCATCGCTTAACAAGGAGGGGCTTATGTGAAAACGGCCATCTGGCTATACCTGTTTTTGTTCCTTGCCGTATTTGATTTGCACGCCCAGTATCCCATTCTAACCCCTTTTGCCATCTCGCTGGGAGCCGCCCCTACTTTCATTGGCTGGATGATGGGCATCTATTCCTTAACACATCTTCCTGGCAATCTGATTGCTGGAACACAAATCGATAAACATGGCAGTCGCCGCTACATTGTATTCAGTCTGCTCGGTGCAGGATTCATCCTGCTCCTGCAAGCCTATGTCCAGACACCATGGCAACTGCTCGCGCTGCGTTCCATCAGCGGTTTTGTACTGGCCTTCCTGTCTCCTGCATGTCTCGCTCTGCTTGCACAGTTATCCAGCGATCCGGTGAAACAGGGGAAGTATATGTCTGGTCACGGGGTAGTGCATACCCTCGCGTCTGTCGTATCACCAGCAGCCGGTGCGATCATTGTGGGTTCCATGGGATTTTCTGCTACATTCTCAGGATTGGGCTATCTGCTTATTCTCACAGGTGTCATTGCTTTCATGACCATGCCTCGTGGTATCGTCAAACAGCATGAGAAAGTAACGGTACCTGCTAAACCTGACGCTTCACCAGCAGATGCCACAAGTGCATTCCTGCCGGTGTCCTGGCGATACTTTGCCTTGCCTCTGGTGATTGCCTGTGCCCAAGGGATTCTCTTCTTCGAATTACCCCTGCGGGGCGGAGGACAATCGTCCATCATGTCTACCGGACTGCTGTTCTCTATAATCAGTATTGGGGCACTCTTCACACTCAGCATGTTATTCCTCAACCGGTATTCCCCCAAGCTGCGTCTGGTTGCGGGCGTGCTGTTAATGTCCTTGTGTTTTTTTGTGATGGCAGCCATTCCGCGAGTTCCGTTGTCTACTGTATTATTTGTACTTGGGATGTCCAAAGGCATCATCTTTCCAGCTATGGCAACCCTATTTATCCGTCTGAGCGGAGGAAGCAAGTTGGGCCGCATTTTCTCGTTGCAATCCATTGCCACCTCCATCGGCTCTTTCATCGGCCCCATCACAGCCGGGCAACTTCGTGTCGGGTTATCACCCTATTTCATCGCGTTTCTTTTGTTAATGATTGGTATGCTACTGCTTCCATACTATACATCCAGACGCGAAGCTTCCCTGTCCGATCCGAAAAGTATATTAAATTAGGCTGGTCTGTATTTTCATTAGCTTTGCATCATTCCCCCATTTACAGCTAAACTATATAAAATGGACTAACGTTTTACACGTTAATAAAAGCTAACTGGGAAATCTACCTTTTACAATCACCGAAGGTTTTATCTTATTGAAGATCATTAAGGTTGAACAATTAGCCAAAAGTAGTGAAGGGGACGGAATCGATTTTGAAGAAGCGGTAGCGTTCGCCTTTGTCTCCAAATATTAACTTAATAAAAGCAAATCAGAAATATATGGAGACAACAGCGATCGGAAGAACGATCCGTAACCGGAACGGCCACTAAAGCTATTACTGACCTAATGATGCATTTATGAAATAAGACCTCAAACTTGATGTGTTGTTCTATCCAGTTAGCAGTCGTGTAAAGAAAGGAGTCCATTTTATATAATCAGTCGATTTTCGCTGCAACATTTCCCGGGGAATGTCGACATAAGCTCTCGAACAAGAGGTGAATATCATGCCTATTCATGTCATTGTGGAAGGTAAGAATGACCGAAGCAAACTGAAACGTCTGGTTGGACCCGAAATCAACATTCTATGTACGTTTGGAACACTTAATTCCCTCAAGTTGGAGACCCTGCGCAAGCAAGTCGGTTACGATGAAGTCTTTTTATTTATGGATAATGACAGTTCCGGCAAAAAAATTAGAGGTGTACTTCGGGATGCTTTCCCGGATGCAGTACAGATGTATACACGACGAGGATATGCGGGTGTGGAAGGAACACCTGATGAGTATATCATTGCCCAGCTGGAGAAAGCCGGGTTAGAGACATACATCCAATACCCTGAACATCCTTCCTATTAAAATGAAATACCAAAAGGCTGCCTTTGGGTTGATATCCAACCAGAAGGCAGCCTTTACAATATGAGTATCATGTTATTCGTTGATCAGATTGCGAATATCCTCGGCAATGACAGCTGGCACAACGTCCTCTGTATTAAATGCGTTATATACCTTGCGCAGCTGGTTGTTCTCATCCACCAATCCAATCATATTCATATGGGCAAAATCGTCCTTACTCTCCCCATCGATCAGGATCTGAAATGATTCCCTGGCCAACTGTTTGGTTTTGTCCATATCCCCTCGCAAGAAGTACCATCCGGAATAATCCGCGTGGAAGCGGTCCGCAAACGTCTTAATCTTCTCTCTTGTATCGACTTTCGGGTCGAATGAAATAGATACAAATGAGACATCTTTACCAAAGGTATCGTCCTCTTTCAACAGATCCTGCACCTGGGATAACGTAAAGGTCGTAATAGGGCAGACATCCGGACAACTGGTGAAATAAAAGTAGAACAAGCGGACTTTCCCTTGCGTATCCTCCAGCGATACTGTACTGCCATCTACATTTTCCATGGAAAAGGATTGGATTTCACGAATCTCGGGTAATTTTTCCTTACTGGCAAATACGGTGCCCCACATCAGATACACAGCCATAATCAGTGCGAGCCCGAGCAGCATCCATGTCCATTTATACTTTTTCAGCATCTTCCTCGTCCCTTCTGTATTTCCTCTTATGAATACGCATACATATGTGAATCCAAAATCACGTTTGTTTCGCTTTATCCATCTACTGTGACATATGTATTCAAAGAAACCTACTTTTTATAAGATTCTATATTATTGTAACGGTTTAAAGGAACAATGCCCATAAATTATTTTAGCATTGTATATCATTCGAATAGTATCGTACGTTCTCTGGCGATTTTCTCACTGTATCCGATATAAAGTTTATCATAGGAAATGCCAAAATAGTTTGACAAACTACGTACATTTATTGGGTATGGAACAGAAAATTGTAATAAATTTGAAATTAGGGATGTTTTGCATCCTGACAAACGGATATTATACACTATATATGGGTATCACCTAGATAGAGAAGTAATATGCCTTAGAACGATATACCAAACAAAGGAGACGTTTATGGATACCTCTACACATTTTGTCATGGGGATTGGTCTAGCTGGTCTGGCTTATGTCGATCCTGTCGTCGCGGCGAGTCCCATGCTTGCAGCTGCGGTAATGGTTGGCACGATCGCCGGTTCCCAGGCCCCTGACATCGATACTGCGTTGCGTCTCAAAAGCAATTCGCTTTACATTCGTAATCATCGGGGCTTGTCACACTCTCTGCCATTTCTCCTGTTATGGGTTTTGCTCATCACCGGCGTCATTGCACTGATATTCCCTGGTGTCCCTATTGGACACGTTGCCACCTGGACCGCTGTGGCAGTAGGCTTTCACGTATTCACCGATCTGTTCAACACCTATGGAACCCAAGCCGCTCGGCCTTTTACGGAACGCTGGATCGCCTGGAACATCATTCATATTTTTGATCCGTTTCTATTCACTACACATGTCATAGCTATCCTGTTATGGGCCTTTGATCTGATCGCCCCTGCACCACTCTTCGTTACGTTGTATAGTTTGACCGGTTTATATTATATATGGCGAACGATTGCTCGTGCACAAACGGTCAGAAAAGTCAGACGTCTCGACAACAGCCCAGAGCAGGCAAGATACATCGTCATTCCAACGATATCCTGGAACCGCTGGCATGTGGTCAAACGAGTTGAGGACGGCAGTTATGTGATCGGTAAAATGGATGGTTCTAATCTGGTATGGAGTCTGCACGCTTCGTCTTCTACTCATGCGGCCGTTGCTGCTTCACGCAAATCACCGGAAGTCAGTGCCTTCCTCTATTTCACCTCCTATGCGGTGGCAGAGGTTGAAGAACTGCCTGCCGGTTACAAGGTCCGTTGGGCAGATGTACGTTATCGACACCGGAAACAATATCCATTTGTCGCTGTGATTGTGATGGATCGGAATTTTGAAACTATTGATACGTATGTAGGCTGGTTAAGCGATGAGAAAATGGATAAAAAACTTTTATCTGCACGCCCTTGACGAAGTGAGCATGGCAAGGCACAATCAGACATAGGAACTGATACGCGAGAAAGCCCGGAGCGTTTCCGCTCCGGGCTTTCCGTTTATCCTGTTTTGTTGCTGTTGGTTAAAATAAATTATTTGCCAGACCCAGCCAGAGACTGCTCAGCGATTTGTACCAGACGTTTGGTGATATATCCACCCAAAGATCCTGTTTCACGGGAAGTGTAGTTACCATAGTAACCGTCTTGTGGGATAGTTACACCCAGTTCCTGTGCAGCCTCGATTTTCAATTGTTGCAGTGCTGAATTTGCCTGAGGTACCACCAAGTTGTTAGAACGAGATCCTTGAGCCATATTTATAATCTCCCTTCAATCTGTGTCTGTAATGTAATTGCAAGCTTGCAAGATTATTATGGCTCGTAGGCTACAGGTTATACGGAGTTTTACTAAATTTGTAGATGGAGGTTTTTCCCAATGAGTAAAGGCTTGTCTTTATGGTTCGCATTCTCTTCGATTATCTTGTTAACGGTTTCAGCAATTATGATCTCCTACTCCGGTTGGTTTGCTGCACTACTGTTTGTCCTGTCCATTGCCAACATTGGCTGGGGATTTGTGATTCGCGCCAAAAAAGAACGTCAGGAAGTTCGCTCGGCTGCTTCAGAGCCCACTTCTTGAGCAGGTCATTTGATAGTTCAATAATGAACGCATGAATAAAGAGGAGTCCTTCAATAGGGCTCCTCTTTATTTGTGTTAACTATTCATTGCATGAAATGAAGATCTTTGTTCACGACTACTGTTTACGTCTCGGAACAAATCCCATACGTTCTTTCACTGCATCCAACGTTTGAGCAGCAACTTCTTCTGCACGACGGGCTGACGTATCCAGAACATCCGCCAATTCGCCAGACTCACGAATCTCATTATATCGTTGTTGCAGCGGTTCAATCACAGATACAACCACTTCAGCCAGTTCCTTTTTGAACGGACCATACATCTTGCCTTCATAACGCTCAGCTACTTCCTTAAGTGTTATACCTGCACATTCAGCATAAATACTCATCAGATTGCTGACTTCCGGTTTGTTTGCCGGATCATATACGACTTCACGTCCCGAATCTGTAGTGGCACGGCTGATTTTTTTGCGAATCACATCCGGCGGATCCAGCAGGGCAATATAGCTGCCAGCGTTAGGGTTACTTTTGCTCATTTTCGAAGAGGCATCATCAAGTGACATTACCCGTGCACCCACCTGCGGAATATACGGATCTGGAATGGTGAAGTACTCCCCATAACGGTGGTTAAAACGTCCTGCCAGATCACGTGTCAGTTCCAGATGCTGCTTCTGGTCCTCACCTACTGGTACAAGGTCAGCATTGTATAACAAAATATCAGCCGCCATTAATGATGGATACACAAACAGTCCGGCACCAACGGAATCTTTACCGGATGATTTATCCTTAAACTGAGTCATGCGTTCAAGCTCACCCATGGAGGTCAGCGTTGTCATCAACCAGCCCAATTCCGCGTGCTGCGGTACATGGGATTGCAGAAATACGTTAGATTTCGACGGATCAATACCTGCTGCAATAAACAGTGCGGCTACCGCTTCAGACTGTTCACGCAATGCTGCTGGCTCCTGAGCCACGGTGATGGCGTGAAGATCAACCACCATGAAATGACATTGATAGTCATGCTGGAGTTTTACAAAATTTTTGATTGCACCAATATAGTTGCCCAATGTGAGCTTACCGCTTGGCTGAATACCTGAAAGTACTGTTTTCATTACACATAACGCCTCCCTGATTGTATATAAAAAACTCCTGCCATTCTCTGCGAACGCAAAAAGGCCCCACATCCGCAAGGGACGTGAGACCGTGGTGCCACCCTTATTCGCTTTTCTTCGATTGCTCCTGACCCTGAAATCAAGTCAAGCTGAAGAAATGCCTTCATTGTTCCGTAACGTGGATTATACGGCAGACTCTAGTGGGGCAAGCCCATCTCTGGCTTAACCTGTTCAAACCTACACTCAAGGGTCCATTCGGTAAAGAGCTCACACCGGTTCACATCAACCACCGGCTTTCTGGAGAGGATTCTCTTGGCCTACTTATCCCTGTCATCGATTTCATGTCATTTAATTCTAATAAATGCTTTCAGAGTTCCATCTTAATGCGCACAGGCGTGAATGTCAAAATGAGTTGAACTTTTTTACCCGAGACATCAAAATCTGTTATGATGGAATTGCTTATCCTGTTGCCTGCTTCACACGAAATAGCGCAGGAAATAGCTGGCATGTACACAACGACACGCCTGCAGCAGTAGCTTCATCACAACTGCTTGCAGACAGATTTCAAGTGGGAAAAGGAGCATCGATATGAAACAAGTGACCAAAGGCCAATGGAATGGTTACGACACGTATATCCTACATAGCCGTGAATTGGAAATAATATTATTTCTATTCGCGATTTAGTGCAGGACAGAGATGTCGTCCGCCGTCCGGATGAAGACGATCTTGCCTTTTATCTGCAGAAGCCGTACCATTTTGGCGTTCCTCTCCTGATTCCACCAGGGCGCATTCATCGTGGACAATTCGAATATGAAGGCGTTCGTTACCAGTTTGATCAGAACACGGCGAATGACAACCATATTCACGGTCTCCACCGTACCCAATCCTGGTGTGTCAGTGACATTGAGGAAGATGAAGACGGCTGTGCAATTACGACTGAATTACTGACCGAAAATGAAGAGCATTGGATGGCCCAATTCCCGATTCCCCTAAAACTTGAGATGACGTTCAGTCTGCAAAACGCTGTATTTAGCCAGCGTCTGCGAGTCACCAATCTGAGCTCAACACCTGCTCCTTTTGGGATGGGATATCATACATGGTTTTTGTTAGACGGCAAACCTGCCGACTGGACACTGCAACTGCCTGTTTCCGGAATATACGGACAGAATGAAGAACAACTACCGACAGGTGAACTGGAATCCCTGGGTGAATGGTCTGCTCTGAACGAAGGCATCAATTTGCAGGGACGTAACTGGGATACCCTGTTGAAAGCTACCGAAGGTGAACCGGCTACGGCTTACTTACGCAGGCAAGATGGGTATACATTGAAATATTCAGCAGATGAAACATTTTTCAAACATTGGGTTCTCTTCACCAAAGGTGAATCCGATCAGTTCTTGTGCATTGAACCGTACACTTGGCTCCCGGATGCACCTAATTTGGCTTTATCGGATGAACAAACCGGGTTGATTCGCTTGGAACCGGAACAGCCTGTTGAGTTATTTACACGTATTGAGGTTATACCTCCTACAGACTAAGCGAGCTGATCATGCTCTACTTTGCTTTTACGCATATCACCCTATATTTTGATATCCAAATACAACTTGCCGACCCGCATTGGGTCGGCTTTTTTATGTGTCCTGTGCACTGATATTTATCCATATTTTCCCTTACGCCATATCATGTATATTTCCGTATTCTCTAACCATACTAACATCACCAACCCATAAGGAGGTGACACATATGTACGGAAGTCAAAACCAAGGTAGCGGTAGCCGCTCCAACAACCTGGTCGTTCCCCAAGCAACAGCAGCATTGCAACAATTGAAAATTGAAGCTGCTCAAGAGCTGGGTGTAACTATTCCACAAGATGGTTACTACGGTAACTATACTTCCCGTGAGACAGGTTCTCTGGGTGGATACATCACTAAACGTCTGGTGCAAATCGCTGAGCAGCAATTATCGGGTCGTTCGTAAGCTCGTAATTATTGCTTGAGCCTAAGCAGAATCCAAAAGTAAAAGCGGCCTTCTTCAGAAGTGCCGCTTTCTCTTGTGCAACTAATTAGGAGGTCGACTCCATATCTGAATCCTTGTATGTATTGGTTCTAGGGTAACGAATCATCAGGCTCGCCATATTGTAATTAGACTCCATCGTTGCATCTACCAACATCATACCTTGTCTTACTGTGAAGTCGTACGATATTTCGCCATGCGTCCAATTACGTTTGAATTTCAACGTCTCCAGTGCCATTGCCCGGAAAGAAGTTCTCTGGGTTTCGTTTAGCCCCCCTTCCTCCATATCCATCTGCCCATCTCGTCCAGCTATCGGATTATGTCGAATACCGAATTTCCCAATTACGTTGTTTCGTATTTGCACAAAAACTACCCCTGAATCTAACCCTGACAACTCATGATCAAGTTCTTTGAATACCAGATCCAACTGTCTCGCTAATGAAAGCTCATCAATTTTCATATTAACACTCTCCTTATATGCTTATAGTCCTATACATCAAGGACTTACGACTCATTATATGACATCATATGTGCTCATTCAACAAAGAACGGAAAAGTTGGGTATTTCTAACTATGATTTGCACAATTAATTGCCATTCCGATCCCTTAAACTGAGCTTTTTCAATTAATTACGACAAAATCTTCGATAATCAAAAATGAGGATTCTGTACAAAAAAAAGGCTGCAATCCTGTGTCTGTTAACACGGATTTGCAGCCTTTTCATATATATTCAACCTATTCTATTCAACTTATTTTTCGGTTGCTGTCATCTGCAGAAACTGCTCAATATCGGCAATAACCAAGTCCGCAGCATTTTGCCAGAATTCCGGTTGTGTCAGGTCCGTACCCAGATGTTTCTGAGCAAGTTCTTCGACCGTCATACGCCCTGTATCCCGCAACAAATCATCATATTTATCTGCAAATGCTGTACCTTCCTGCTGCGCTCTTGCATAGATTCCCGCACTGAACATATAACCGAACGTGTATGGGAAATTATAGAATGGCACACCTGTCAGATAGAAATGCAGTTTGGATGCCCAGAAATGAGGATGATCTGATGCAAGCACACCGCAGAACGCTTCCTGCTGCGCCTCCACCATTAATTTGGATAATTCATCCGCGTTGACCAAGCCTTTTTTGCGTTGTTCGTAGAAACGATTCTCAAACAGGAACCGGGCATGGATGTTCATAAAGAAAGCCACACTTCGCTGTATCTTGTCTTCCAGCAAAGCCAGCTTCTCTTGCTCATCTGTTGCCGCCTGCACCAGGGCATCTGCTACAATCAGTTCAGCAAATGTGGACGCTGTCTCAGCCACATTCATCGCATAACGTTGATTCAATGCAGGCAACTCTTCCATAATGTGTTGATGATATCCATGCCCAAGTTCATGCGCAAGAGTCGACACATTAGATGGTGTCCCGGAGAAGGTCATGAAAATCCGGGTTGCTTTGCTAAGTGGCAAAGACGTACAGAATCCGCCTGGACGTTTGCCAGGACGGTCTTCTGCTTCGATCCAGCGTTTCTCAAAAGCCATCTCTGCAAACGTGGAAAGTTTAGGACTGAACTTGGCAAACTGTTCAACAATATTGATGGCTGCCTCATCGTAAGTGATTTTGCCACTTGATTTACCTACAGGTGCATCTACGTCGCTCCAGCTGAGCTTGTCTACCCCCAGCAGTTCTGCCTTGCGCTCCAGATATTGAACAAGCGCAGGTTTGGCACCGTTAATCACATCCCACATCGTATCCAGTGTCTGACGTGACATCCGGTTGATGGCCAGAGGTTCTTTGAGGATATCATCCCAGCCACGTTTCTCATATAACTTTAGACGGAATCCCGCGAGGTGATTCAGCGTGTCAGCACAGAAATCTTCGACATCGGTCCAAGCCTGCTCCCAGTTTGCGAATACCGTCTCGCGTACATTCCGATCACTATCGCTCAGCTTGTTGGCAGCCTGTCCTGCGGAGAGCATCACCGTTTCCCCATCTTGCTCAAATGGAATGTTCACCTTGCTGACAATCGTGTTGTAGAATTTGCCCCAACCATGGTAACCATCCACACCCAGATCCAGTGCAAGGCCTTCCAGTTCAGGCGACAGCTTCTCACGAGCCAGCGTGCGACTCTCGTTCAGTACAAATGCCAGCAGCTGAATATCTTCCCGAGCAATCCAAGCGTCCCACACCGAATCCGATGTCTGACTGAGTGTATTATCAAACTTCGATTTGCTGCCGTTCAGCATCGCACCAAGGGAACTGATGGCGCCTTGAAGCTGCGTTGCCTTTTTGTCCTTCTGGTTTTGCGATGAGAGGCAGGATACAAACGCAGATCCTTCCGATATGCGGATATAACAGCTTTGCAGTAGTTCCAAAATCGGATCAAATGCAGCCGTCTCTTCTAATGAAGTCGGTGCATCTGTTTCGTTCAACAGATGTTGCAGTTTACGTACATCCTCTTCCAGTTCAATCAGATACGCAGCAAATGTCTCGGAGGAAGAACCTCCACTAAAAATGGACTCCAGGTCCCATACGGGGTGTAATGGCGTTTTCATTTAATAAGGCACCTCTCTCTATAAATTGGATGGTTAGGATTGAATTAAAAACTGGTTTTCTGTCAGCCATATCTCTATACTAGAGAAATACTTATAGCAACTTTCAGGAGGTAAACGTATGAAACCTTTACAAGTATCGGCTGATACAGCCGTCAAATTAGCAGAATCCCTGGGCGTACCTTTGGAGCACCTGATGCACATGCCCCAACATATCCTGATGCAGAAGATTGCGGAACTCGCCAAACAAGAAACCTCCAAACCTTCCGCACCAGAAGGCGAACAAGAATGATTCCGTTTGAGAACAGCTGGCCTTACGATATTGTGATGGGAGACATCTATGTACAGCAATGTCCCTACTGTCACGCAAGCAACGTGCTGCTCCCCCTCAAACCCAAAGAGCTTGTGCTCATTCGCGAAGGCAAAAAGAAATTACTGGTCTTTCCCTGCTGTAATACAAGCATGACCGTGATCGACAACGACAGTGACTATTTGTTATCCAGCCGTCCTGTCCGTAACTAATGTAAGATCAACCTAGAGGGGGCTGCGCTTTGCAGCCTCTTTGTCTGTTTCCAGCATCTCTTCAGGGAGTTCCAACTTACTTGAAATCATCTGCTCACGCAGCACGGCCCACTGTTCCCTTGAAGCACGAATCATGGCCGCATCTGTGATCCGCTTGTCATGAATGACCTTGCTGAACCATTGCACTGCTTCATTAAACCGGCCTACCCTGCGGTTCAATTCCCCGAGCAAATACAACAGTTTGGCTTCATTGCCACCCGTTCCTTCACGTTCGAACACCTTCACATAGGCTTCCAGGCTAAATTCAAGAAAACGATGTTCCTGTGCATGGTCCTCCATATAACGATACAACCAAGCTATATGATGCAACAGACCAGCGACGACACGATCTTTCTCCCGGATAACCTGTGCGCACAGCAAGGCAAGCTTGTACGTAGCCAGCGCCTGTTCCAGTGTTCGTGCTCCGCTATAATCACGTTTAACCCAGCGGTTACCGATCTGTTCCTTAAATGCCTTGCGCTGAGCATCATTTAAATGCTCCGTTGCGTTCTCCGTCGTGGCAAACCCGCACTGCGGACAGATGCGAACCACATAAAAATCTGGATTCTCCAGCTTGTAGTAAGCACAAAAATCCGAATCCGTCCGGTAGGGCCTTTTCAAACTCGGTCTTACCCGTGAGGTTTCATACTCGGTTTCGCAATAATGGCAGGTCACTTTCACCTTATACAGCGGCTCTAATTCCAATCTCTTCCATCCCTCTCCCGTACGCTTGTAATCATATTCGGATCTACGGTGTATTCACAAAATGATGTGCAGGCCCGGATAAACGCTGCAGGATAAACGCATGCAAGGGCTCCTCCACACCAATCTGTGTTAAGGCTTGATCCATACATGCCAGCCACGCCTCAGCCCGTTCAACCGTCACTTCAAAATGCATATGACGGGCACGCATCATTGGATGTCCAAACGCCTCGGAAAACAGCCCTGGTCCTCCAAAAAACTGAGACAAAAACATATACTGCTTGTCGATGACCGGCTGAATATCTTCCGGGAAAAGCGGAGCCAGCTGCTCATTCTGCTGAACGATCGGATAGAAAGCCTCGACCAGCGCGCGAACACCTTTCTCACCGCCAAGATTGTCATAAATACTCAAACTGGGATTCATTCGTCTGATTCCCCTTTCTGATGTCGAATTTTGCCATATATTACACGTTCCGTGAACATTGTGAAAACAGTAACAATATCCAGGCCACAAAAGCCTTTATCTTCATTCTATCAAAAAAAACCAAAAAGTCCTATATAACATGAAATCATCAGGACATGTAACCTGCCATCTGTATATAGGACCTTATTCGAAACATAACACAAAAAAAGCGCCAACCGCTTGGGTTGGCGCACTAGATATTTCATTAATAACTCCGCCAGTCCTCTTCCTCAGAGCGTACCAGCGAGGCACGTATCACATATACAAAAGCACAGACCAGGATTCCGGTGACAAGACTCATGATCATCACTCCATCCGAATTGAATTCCACCTTGGAGACAATTAGGTGACGTTCAGGCGTTTTTCTCATTTTAGCACACATCACTCAAAAACACAGCCACTTTTGCAAGCGCTTTCTACGTATAATTTTGTACTGTTTGTCCACTTTTTTTCATATATTGATGGCAATAACATCACAGACTTCCGCACACTGACCATTCCAAATATAAAGGAGAAGAATTCATGGCTGCTTCACAACGACTCACCCATGTCCTGGTCACACTCGCTCTCCTGATCCTTTGTGTGTTAATGGTCTTGTATCCAGCGGAAACCTGGCATGCAGGTGTACGTGGACTGTCCATCTGGTGGGACGTATTGTTTCCCTCCCTTTTTCCTTTTTTGGTGCTGTCCGAGCTGCTGCTCGGCTTTGGCATTGTTCATTTTCTAGGTACCTTGCTGAATCCACTGATGCGTCCATTGTTTCGTGTTCCCGGAAGCGGTGGTTTTGTATTTGCCGTGAGCTGTGCATCCGGTTATCCTACAGGGGCGAAACTGACCGCTCAGTTATGGGAACAAAAGCTGGTTACCCGGGAAGAAGGAGAACGGCTCGTTGCCTTCACTACATCATCCGATCCGATCTTCATGATTGGAGCGGTATCGGTTGGGTTCTTCCATAATGTCGCCATTGCTCCAGTATTGGTTGCGAGCCATTACGCTGCAGCTTTTCTGGTGGGTATGCTCATGCGTTTTCACGGGGGTACAGCCAAAGGCTCACACCCAGACAGTTCTTCTGGATCTCCATCGGAGGAGATACCTAGAAACAGACTGGTCCGGGCCATCTATGCGATGCACGAAGCAAGAAAAGCTGACGGACGGGCATTTGGTGAACTGCTGCGCCAGGCAGTCTCCTCATCCCTTCGCCTTATTATTATCGTAGGAGGGCTGGTTGTATTCTTCTCGGTCATGATGGAGCTGCTTGTCCAGACCGGTTGGCTTGGCGGATTATACGGCATAACCGAGCAATTGTTACGACATAGCGGACTGCCTCCATCTTTATCTCCTAGCTTGGTCGGTGGACTATTTGAAGTAACGCTGGGGAACAAAGAGGCTGGGAGTGCCGGGGCATCCATCCCTCTCGTCTATAAAGTAGCAGCAGCAGCCTTTGTTCTCTCCTGGGGCGGATTATCCGTCCATGCACAGATTATGAGTGTCCTTAGCAACACACCCATGAGATATGGTCCCTTTCTATTTGCCAGAGCCATTCATGCGCTAATCGCACCTGTGCTGGTCCTGCTCTTGTGGACACCCATGATGGGACGTTCCTCTTCACCCGTTCTCATGGAGCCCGGTTTCATCCCATCGTTATCAACGTATACACCGGACTGGGGACTGATTTTCTTATCCGGAATGATTGTTTTTGTAAGCCTCATCGTGTTGTTGTTATTCCTTGCGATATTAAGTTCCATTCTCAAGCCTAGACGACATACCAAAAAATAAGTGAACGATTCATCTATATTTAACTGAATATGCGCCCAAACGTTGTGTTCTTCCGCGGAATTGATTATCATCGGTAGTATAATGACCACAAAGGAGCTTTCATCTTGAGATACTATGTTCAAGACCGCGGAGACCAGTTATCGATTGATCTCAGTCAGCAGTTTCACGCGCTGGCGAAGGAAGAAGGGTTCAAGCTGGATGCAGAATCGCCGGAGATTGTTATCTCCATCGGGGGCGATGGTACGATGCTACAGGCATTTCACAATTTCATCGACCGTATTCCGGATATTGCTTTTGTTGGGGTTCATACAGGCCATCTCGGCTTTTACGCCGATTGGAAGAAGGAAGAATTACGGGAGTTAGTCAGGCTGATGAGTGGCAAGGGAGATCCGGAGCGTCTCAAACCACGTATTGTACAATACCCACTCTTGGAGCTTGAGATTCGTAAAAAGTCGGGGAATTCCTCTTACATCGCCCTTAATGAATTTACGTTAAAAGGTGTAGACGGTACCGTCGTAGCCCAGGTCGATATTAACGATGTGACATTTGAGATGTTCCGTGGGGATGGCATCTGTGTATCCACGCCATCAGGCAGCACGGCATACAACAAGGCCCTTGGCGGTGCCATGGTTCATCCAACCATCGAGGCGATTCAGATTGCGGAGATTGCATCGATTAATAACCGGGTCTATCGTACACTTGGTTCACCGGTTATTTTGCCCAAGCATCATCATTGTGATATTTTCTCCCGCAAGGATCAGCGGTTATTGATGACGATTGATCATGTGAATGTGATGGTGGAGGATCTGATCTCCGTCCGTTGTCAGGTATCCAGTCACAAGGTCAGTTTCGCACGTTTCCGCCCTTATCCATTTTGGAACCGGGTTCGCACGGCATTTCTTGACTAAAATAAACACACCAAAAAAGCGGTCCTTCTCAGGAACCGCTTTTTGCTTTGGCTTGAGGTTGATCCTTGCTCTTCTGAAGCACAAAGTACGCACAGCCAAAGTTACAATATTCATTGATATAATCCACCATACTGGCAATCGTGGAATCCTTCGTTGCTTTTGGATGGTTATCACGGTAAAAACCTTTTAACCTCAACTGGTTATAACCCCAGTCTCCGATAATATAATCATAACGCTCCAGCACTTCACTGTAACGATCACGGAAAACCTCTGGATTCCAGCCCTCTTTGTGGTTCTGGACGATTTCATAATTTTTGCCGCCGATCTGTACAATGACCGGTTCTTTGGGCTTTTCCTCAACCGATTCAACAACTGATTCCTGAACCGGCTCCTGGATCTGATCCTGAAGTTGGTCCTGAATCTGTTCTGTGATTTTTTCTTCTTCCAATCCGGTATCCTCCATCACGCGTGTGTTGCCGCCTGTTCAGCATGTTTGGTAGCCGATTTCACCTGTTCATGCGCATGGTAGGAGCTGCGTACCATCGGGCCGGATTCGACGTGGCTGAACCCACGTTTTAATCCTTCCTGTTTCAATGTAGCAAACTCCTCTGGCGGATAATACTTTTCAACATACAGATGTTTCTCCGATGGCTGCAAATATTGACCAATCGTCATAATATCACAGTTCACCGCACGAAGATCATCCATTGTTGATAAAATTTCATTATATTCCTCACCTACACCAAGCATAATGCTTGATTTCGTAGGGATGTTAGGTTGCATTTCTTTGGCACGAGCAAGCAATTCCAGTGAACGTTTATATTTTGCCTTGGCACGCACTTTGTCTGACAACCGCTCAACCGTCTCAATATTGTGATTCAAAATGTCCGGTTTGGCATCCATTACAATCTGCAAAGATTCCCGATCACCCAGAAAGTCTGGAATGAGTACTTCAACGCTACACAATGGCAACCGTCGTCTTACGGCCTTCACGGTCTCTGCAAAAATCGTAGCTCCCCCATCCTTCAGGTCATCACGGGCTACACTTGTAATTACGCAGTGTTGCAGATTCATCTGCTCTGCTGCTTCCGCCACACGTTCTGGTTCCTGCAAATCAAGCTCCGTTGGCAAGCCTGTATTCACCGCGCAAAAACGGCATGCCCTTGTGCAAATGTCGCCCAAAATCATAAAAGTGGCCGTTCGATTGGCCCAGCATTCATAAATATTCGGACACCGTGCTTCCTCACATACCGTATGCAACGTTTTGGAACGCATCATCGTTTTCATTTCCTGATAGTTATCGCCGGTTGTCAATTTGATCCGAATCCAATCCGGCTTCGGTTCTTTAACACGTTTAGCCAATGCATAAACCTTCTTTCTACTGAAGTTAGGCTGTTGCTCGGAACATATTATACCATGAAAGCGCTGGAAAAACCCCCATTTGTCACATCTTGTGCATTCATGCCCGATATGGATAATTTGTATAATTGGATTCCCCCCCAAGAGCTTACATGGATAAAATGAGAACTTTTGAAGAACGCTAACCTTTAGCTTGGTTCATCGGGTACCTTGTATCATTCTAATGGAAAGGGGCTGCTTCCCAGTGCAACAACGCTTGACCTTCAGGCACACGTACCGCTTTTGGATCAAAACATTACTTGCAGGTACTCTGCTTCTCCCATTCTTGCCTGTTGAAGTTTACAGTGAACCCACCCAGGCCGCTCCCAAACCACAGGCTGCCGAGTTAAAACCCGCAGAAATTTTCGCTGCACGTCGCCATTTATATGAAACCATTGGTCAGATGACCCAGATTCCCTGGTACAGGCTTGCTGCTATTGATCAGTATGAACGAACGATTACTCGTGCACATCCAAAGGATCGCAAGCATCCAGAGCGACTTACGGGTATTTTCATGACCCCTCCAGCCTGGAGAGGATGGCTAAATCCCGATGAGACGGATCAACATCCGGAATCCATTCTTTTTTTCAAAGGATATGGACGTGATGGTTCAGGAGACGGTATAGCGGATGCCAACAATGATCAGGATGTGCTGTACAGCATGGCTTCTGTTATTCAAGGTTACGGGAACAAACAAGAGGACTTCAACATTGCCTTGTGGGAATATTATCACAACTCCCGTGCTGTGCAACGGATACAGCAATTCGCGAAGTTATATGAGCATTTTGACAATCTGGATCTATTCGGACATGCCTTTCCGGTCCCGCTCGGAACCAACTACTCCTATCGCAGTACCTGGGGGACAAAAAGAAGCTGGGGCGGTTATCGCATTCATGAGGGAACAGATATTTTCGCTCCGCATGGCCTGCCTGTGCGCAGTACCTGTTACGGGGTCGTGGAGATCAAAGGCTGGAACCCGTTTGGTGGCTGGCGCATCGGCATTCGGGATTTGAACAACCATTATCATTACTACGCCCACCTTTCGGGTTTTGACAAAAGTGCACGCATCGGTGAAGTTGTGATCCCCGGTCAGGTCGTAGGTTGGGTTGGCAGTTCGGGGTACGGGAAACCTGGGACACAGGGCAAATTCCCTCCACATCTGCACTATGGGATCTATCGCGACAGCGGACTGCACGAATGGTCGTTTGATCCTTATCCACAGCTGAAACATTGGGAACAGGATGAACGCAAACAAAAGAACAAGAAAAGTAAGTGAGACGAGGATATGCACGATAAGTATTCGAAAAAGGGACCTCTTTAATAGCAATGTCATTAAGTTAAGGCGCAGGACCAAAAATCAATAAAATGAGCAGGTTATCGAAAAGATAGCCTGCTTTTTTCATGTATGAAAATAAGAAAAAAGACTTGACAAGCAGGTGAAAAGGTGTGGCGAAGCCCTTGGAAAACGAGGGGGTTACGCCAATGAATGAATATGCGAATTCGCTAAAAGAAAAACTGGCTTCTCTCATACGAGAAATGTCAGTTGCACCAGCACCTTATGTCAATAATCCTGAAAAAGATTTTACCCGTAAAAAGAAGTTACCGTTTGAAACGGTTATGCAACTACTGATCTCTATGGGCGGAAACAGTTTATACAAGGAACTCTTGGAATCACAGGGCTATGATGTAAATACGGCCACCTCTTCTGCTTTTGTCCAACAGAGAAATAAAATCTTGCCGTCTGCAATGGCATATTTGTTTCAAGAATTCACGCAATCGGTTACGGATCTCAAGAACTACCGAGGGTATCGGTTACTCGCCATTGACGGTTCGGATTTGCATTTCGCCACTGACCCTGCGGATACCGACACCTATTTTCAAAGTCAACCGGAAGCAAGAGGCTATAATCTGCTGCATTTAAACGCCACCTATGACCTTTGCAACAGACTTTACGTGGATGCGATTGTTCAACCGCGAAGATTAAGTAATGAGAGAAAAGCGTTAGGGGATATGGTTGACCGTTCCTGCATCGAGGGAAAAACCATTGTCATTGCCGATCGAGGTTATGAAAGTTACAACAATTTCGCACATATTGAACGCAAAGGGTGGAGCTATGTCATTCGAGTAAAAGATCTGGCCTCCAGTGGTATTCTCTCGGGCTTGCGTTTACCCGATAGCGGTTCGTTTGATCAGGAGGTTCATCTAGTGCTTACTAAAAAACAAACCAAAGAGGTCAAAGCTCATCCCGAAATTTACAAGTTCATCCCTTCTAAGTCTACCTTTGATTTCTTAGATTTGAAGGAGCATCTGTACTACCCCATATCTTTTCGAGTCGTTCGGTTTGTCCTGCCGGATGGCGCTTATGAGACCGTTATTACGAATCTATCTGACGCAGATTTTCCACCCGATGAACTCAGGTCCATCTATAACATGCGGTGGGGAATTGAAACCTCGTTCAGGGCATTAAAATACACCGTCGGTCTGACCCATTTTCACGCAAAGAGACGAGAGTCCGTCATCCAAGAGATTTTTGCAAGAATGATCATGTACAATTTTGCAGAAATGATGACCTCGCACGTCGTCATTTCCCAAAAAGCTAAACAGTACCACTACCAAGTCAACTTCACGGTTGCCGTTCATGTTTGTAGACATTTCCTGCGCTCAAGAGACGATGACCCCCCGCCCGATGTTGAAGCACTGATTCGCAAAAACGTTTTGCCGATTCGACCCATTCGACCAGGGCAGCAGAATACGCGCAAAATACGTTATAAATCATCGGTTAGCTTCGTCTACAGAGTAGCATAAATTCGGTTCGTATGAACACTTTTTTAAGCGGATCATCCATCCGTTTGTTTGCTGTACGCTTTTTTCCTTGCATACACAAAAAAACAAACGACACGGGACTTTTTCCCATGCCGTTTCAGATTTCATTTTATTCTCAGTTTTGTCTTTGAGCTAAACTTAATGACATTGCTCTTTAATAGAGGCCCCTTTCTTTGCTTTACAATTCAAATTTGTGTGTATCATGGGTGCGCGTCCTTATTGAGCTGTAATCCCCCATTCACATCAGGCAGATCATCCGGTTCAATTTCTTCAAGTTCATTCCCTTGCAAATGGTCTGACGGCGTCTGTTGCTGATTCTGGCTAGGGGGATTCGTAGTTACTCCATTACCGCTTGATACACCCGTATGACCTGATGGCAGCGCAATAGCTGGGGCATTACTGCCGTTACTGCCCACTGGCTTGCCCTGATTATCGTAATAATACATTGGCACATCCCCGACAACCAGAAGGTAGGAAATCGGGATCTCCGTATCGACCGTTTCGGGTTCCATGTCGAAGGGCACCACGACCGCGACCTCAGCAATGATGTGAATGTACACTTCCACCAAAATCATGTTAATACCCGCATTCTGTTGACGGGTGTTCAGATCCACTTTGACAGCGCCTTGGGGCTCAATACGAACCGGTATACTCGGGCCAAATGAAGCCAACACCGGACTGCCCAGCGCCTGCCCCAGCGGGATTTTTTCTTTTAACATGTGTACATTCTGCAACGTGGATTGCACAATATTCATCGTACTTGCAGTGATTCGCATATGCTCATTGTAGTTCAGCATGAAACCGGACACTTTCCCGGCGGTATCCGTCTTCCAGTCAATCAGTCCTTCGTTGGTTTTGCCATCGGCAACCTGTGCTGTAATCGCCTTGTTGATCGCTTCGGTCGCAATCTGCTTCACTCTGATCTTGGCCAAGTGCATGATGGGGGGCTTCATCTTTTTATCCACATAAGCAAAGCCCTGCATCAAACAAAACGCGGTGACCAATAAAATGATCAACCACATTTTGCGTTTGCCGCTTGGCGGCTTACGGCGTCTCCGGCTTCGCCATTTTCTTCTCATCATCGAAGTGTCCCTCCCCTACGGGATGAGCTATAGGCTATATGTTAACCTTATGCACCGTTGTCCCGAAAAAGAAGGACAGTACATGGACACTGGATAGAAAGTAACAACAACATGAAAGGGACGAGTACTCCTCATTGGCTAAACTAACTCGGAAATCGGAAACACATAAACAGAGATAAAAAAACCTTTCGCCCGCAGATTACTCTGCAAGGCGAAAGGTTTTATGTTCAGACCACCCAAAGATTCAGGCCATGTCTATCCTTTTATTTCGGAACAGATTCCCAGTCTTTCAGGAAACGTTCAATCCCGCTGTCCGTCAGTGGGTGTTTCCAAAGTGTCGGCAGAAGCGAACCCGGAATGGTGGCAATATGCGCACCGGAAAGGGCTGCATCTTCTACATGTTTGATATTGCGAATGCTTGCTGCGATAATCTCGGAAGGCAGATCATACATGTCCAGAATAAGACGCAGATCACGAATCAATTTCATACCATCCACCGCAATATCATCCAAGCGACCAACGAATGGACTGATGTAGGTTGCACCGGCTTTCGCCGCCATCAGGCCCTGTGCTGCGGAGAAAATCAGCGTTACATTGGTTTTGATCCCTTTTTGCGTCAACTCATGACAAGCGTACAGCCCATCTTCGGTCATCGGCAATTTAATGACTACATTCGGTGCCCATTCTGCAATTTCATAAGCTTCCTTCAACATATCCTCGGCTTTGAGACCGATGACTTCAGCACTGACCGGGCCTTTAACAACGCCACAGATCTCCTGAATGACTTCTTTAAATACGCGACCTTCTTTGGCAATCAAAGACGGGTTAGTCGTGACTCCATCCACCAGACCCAGACGTTCGATCCGTTTGATTTCTTCCACATTCCCTGTATCCAAGAAAAATTTCATGATATGTTACCTCCACTTGATGAATTCGTAAACACGATATAAGTCATTACCCGATGTTCATCATATGTTAACAGTTATATATAAAATTAATTTTTCTCTACAGCGTGACCACCAAATTCATTACGTAATGCTGCTACCACTTTACCTGTGAATGTGTCTGTTTCCAGGGAACGATAACGCATCAGCAAGGACAAAGCGATAACCGGTGTTGCGGTTTGAAGGTCAAATGCCGTTTCTACCGTCCAACGTCCTTCACCGGAAGAGTGCATTACGCCTTTAATCTCATCGAGGTTTGCATCTTTGGAGAAGGCACGTTCTGTCAGCTCCATCAACCAAGAGCGGATAACGGAACCGTTGTTCCATACGCGAGCCACTTGTTCGAAGTCGAAGTCAAATCCACTTTTCTCCAATACGTCAAAACCTTCACCGATGGATGCCATCATACCGTACTCGATACCATTGTGAACCATTTTGAGGAAGTGACCGCTGCCCGCTTTACCAGCATACAGGTAGCCATTCTCCACGGAAGTATCTTTGAATGCCGGTTCAACAATTGCCCAAGCTTCCGGGTCTCCACCGATCATATAACATGCTCCATTACGTGCGCCTTCCATACCGCCAGATGTACCTGCATCCATGTAGTGAATGCCTTTAGGTTTCATCTCTTCGTAACGACGAATGGATTCTTTGTAGTGGGAGTTACCCGCTTCAATAATGATGTCACCTTTGGACAACAATGGGCTAACTTCAGCCAATACAGCGTCTACTACATTGTGGGGAACCATGATCCACAATACACGTGGGGATTCGAGTGAAGCCACCATCTCTGCGTAAGAAGATACGCCTTCAGCGCCATATTCTTTCATTTCATTTACTGCTTCAGCGTTCAGGTCAAAAGCAACCACTTCGTGTTTGTGATCAATCAGGTTTCTACCCAGGTTCAATCCCATTTTTCCTAATCCGACAAGTCCAAGTTTCATTTCAAAATCCTCCTGTTATGAACAATGTTTAAATTTCATTTGCGTTCAAAATTAAAAATAAGAGCTTACGTTTGGCGAAGTAACCGTTCCGGTCACGAATCGTTCTTTTGATCGCTGTTATCCCCAGATTTTTTGAATCTCCTATATAGGAGAAAATCCGGGGATAAAGGCGAACGCTTTGCTTCTACAGAATCGATTTCGTCCCCTACACTACATTCTCAGCGTTCAAGCCAACCATTTTTAAAACTGAACAGCTAATCTATATTCAAAAATTTTCACGGCCTTCCGGCCAATAACCGGAAGGACTTATGCAAAATTGGAACGGTATGATTCGTAATAGTTACTGTATATCTCAGTATTTTGCATCATTCGATCCAACTTGATCCTGAGTACAAGCTCTAGGGGAATAAAACATTTCGTTCTATATCCTGTTAACTTGGAAAGGTTTGTTTGGATTTGTGCAAATGATTTATTTGTGAGCAGAACAGATTGTACTGTTGTCTTTACTATTGTGTTCTCTTATGCTCACTCTTTCGTTTCACTTACCACCAACGGAAGCCGTCTGCTGCGGTCAAGCGATCTGCTGACTCTGGTCCATGCGAACCTGCACTGTACGTATCCAGTGGCACGTTGCCCGCTTCGAATGCTTCCTGAATCGGTTGCACCCATTGCCATGCCAGCTCCACTTCGTTCCAGTGTGCGAAAAATGTGGAATCCCCACGCATCGCATCAAAGATCAGATTCTCGTAAGCTTCAGGGATGTTACGTTTACCTGAGTTGAAGGTCATATGCATTGGTTCCACTTCACCATGGTTCAATGGATTCTTTGCATTTAATTGAAGCGAGATGCTTTCTCCCGGACCAATTTCAATCGTCAGCAGGTTAGGTTCCGTTGTATTTTCGGATTCATGACCGGTCTTCAGTGGAGCCTTGAACTCAACAACGATTCGGGTGGATTTCTCAGCCAGGCGTTTACCTGTACGGATATAAAATGGAACCTCGCTCCAGAACGGATCATCGATCCAAAGTCTTGCGGCAACATAGGTCTCGTTCTGAGATCCGGCTGGAATGCCAGGCTCGTCCAAATATCCAACAACCGATGTCCCTTGCAGGTCACCTGCTGCATATTGCGCACGAACAACTTCAGAAGCGATATTTTCTTTTGTCAATGGACGAAGTGCTTCAGCAATTTTTTGCTTTTTGAATTGAATTTCTTCCGGTGTGCAACGTTTTGGCAAATGCAAACCAATCATCATCAGCAACTGAAGCATATGGTTTTGGAACATGTCACGAAGGGCACCACTTTGGTCGTAATACGCGGCACGTTCTTCAACACCCACCGTCTCACTAGCCGTGATCTGTACATTGGCAATATAACGGTTAGACCACAACGCCTGAATCACCGGATTTGCATAGGTGAGCGTCTCAATATTTTGAACCATCGGTTTACCGAGGAAATGGTCAATGCGATAGATTTCTTCTTCCGCAAAGGTATTGCTCAGTTTTTCGTTCAAATCACGAGCTGATTGCAGGTCGTGTCCGAATGGTTTTTCGATAATCAGTTTCTTCCAGCCTTTGGTGTTACCCAGGCCACTTTCTTGAATGTTTAATGCGATTGGTTCAAAGAATTCCGGTGCCACCGACATGTAGAACATGCGGTTTTCGGGAATGTTAAGCTCTTGTTCACGCTGTTGAACCCGTTCCAACAGTTTGGTGTAATCTTCAAGCTTCGTATTATTTAAAGAACAATAACGGAAAGCGCCAATGAAATCACGAACCTGAGATGCTTCTTCCGGCGTCTGACGTGAGAATTCATGCAGTGACTTTTCAACATTCGCCTGGAAGTCCGTATCCGACAATTCACGTCGTCCCAATCCGATAACGGAGAAGGATTTCGGCATTTTCTGATCCATGTACAAGTTATATAATGCAGGGTAAATCTTGCGTTTGGCTAAATCGCCTGTTGCCCCGAACAGGACAAATGTCATTGCATCCATTGGAGTGCCTCCTGTGATCTGTGCAGTATAGTATATGATGTTGCAAAATGTTCAAATCCAAGCATGACAAAAGACGGAATAAGTGGGTGTATTCCCCGCCTTGCCTCCGTTTATATAACACGCCTGAATTCAACCATGGAACATTCCTTCTCTCCACAACCTGTGTTTAGGTTATAAATTGTAACCATTTGAATTAACGTTACCCATATTACACCTGTCGTCACAATTCGTCAATAATCGTGTCGAACCTGTGAACTCCAGTGTTTATAGGGTTTTTATTTGATGATAACGCTTTATGTGGTAACATTAAGAACAATTGGTATGTGACATTTTACACATATGGCCTGTGGACAAGTAGGTTACAATAAGTATACTAATGATATTACAAGCAATACTAAATCAAAGGAGTACAATCATGAGCGATGATGAGAATGCCAAGCAAATATGTACAAAAGTGGAACAATCTTATCAGATCATTGGCCGAAAATGGGTAGCCCTCATTATCCATGCGTTGATGGAGGAACCCAAACGCTTCAGTGAGATTCACGCTTATATCCCTGACTTGAGCAAACGTGTGTTAAATGAGCGAATGAAGGAATTGGAGGAAGAAGGACTTGTGGTTCGCCATGTGGTCACGGAACGTCCAGTTCGGACTGAATATATGTTGTCACGAAAAGGCACGGAACTGGGGAGAGCGCTAAGCGCCGTGGAACGTTGGGCTGATAAGTGGCTGTAACAGCTTGAGGAAAACCTTAATGTTTATTTAGCTTGAAGGTTACCGATGTGTAATCCCGGAGGTGAGTTTCGCATTTAGCAACTGGCTAGTGCAATCCACAGCCGGGATTTTTTTAATTCAAACGGTAAATACTAATTATGTATATAGAGACGTAATAACGCTATTATTTTGCAAACTAAAATAATGCTTGCTGCACCGTTCAAATTGTTGCCGATAATACAACGGGCTCGTCCCGGCAGATTTGCGAAATAATTGGATGAAATACATCCGTTCGGAAATCTGGCACGTCTGCCAATCTCCTCCACCGAAAATGTTGTTATATCAAGGCGTAAGTAGTCCTGCTTCAACCTTCGAGCTGTGACGTAATCCGTAATGCTGCTACCTGTCTCTTGATGAAAAATGCGGGAAGCATACGATTTGGACAGGTGAACATCTGCCGCCATCTTGCCCAATCTGGATTCATAATCCAAATGCTTTTCAATCCACCACATCATCTTCTCCAAGTGTCTAAAATGACGTGAATCCGCTAAATGTGAAAGCGCTACATTTGCACCCTCTTTCTGTTGAACCAACGCGCTCAAAAGCTGAAGCTAAACAGCACTGATTCTTCCTATTCTCCCTCACACAACTACGAGACTGATTGTAGCTCTCATTGATCCAATCCCTGACTATGGAGATTATGATCTTGAAGCGAATACGAGTTACATGGATGGAAAAACCAAGTGTATTGATTTTTTATGGTGATGTAGGTGTAATCGACCTAGTACAAAAAAAGATGCCCATTCTCACTTATGTGAGGGGCATCCTTTTCACGAAAACACTACGAATCCAACTTGCTCCCGAGTGTAATACTCGAATCCTCGAAGTTGTCCACCGTCGTCTTTTTTTCATAAAAGTGTACGGCATGTTGCATAATTCCTTCTCTTGTGTAAAACGCGTCTTCCGCTCCTAGTGGAAAAACAACCTTTTCTCCCGTACTTGCCGACTTATAGATACCCACAATCAGTTCAAGCGTATTCCGGCCACTTTCACCATCCACCAGAAGAGGACAGCCTGTTTCAATAGCATTTAACACATCCTCAACTTGCCCAGCGTGACCGACATGAATAACATCCGGTAATTCGTCAGCGAGCTTCTGAATCTGTTGTTCCAACTCTCGATTCGGTTCCGGAAATCCGTTATTCCGCGCGGTAGAAGCAACGACTTTCCAAGGTGCAGATACCCGGGCTTCTTTGCCCTGAAAAATTAACTGTTGCTCCTCTCCGTGATGTACGACGGAACTGGTAATTATGCCAAGCGCCCCTTCCTGGAAGCGAAGCATCGCCATGGATATATCCTCAACTTCGGCATTATCATGTGCCGTATTTGCCATCATCGCCTGTAGTTCCACTGGAGGTCCCATCATCCAGAGCATGGCATCAATATGATGCACCGCATGATTAAGGGTACAGCCTCCGCCTTCTTTTTCCCATGTCCCGCGCCACCACAGATCATAATAATTGTGGCCACGCCACCAAAACGAATCAACCTGCACATGTACAATCGGTCCCATCCGTTTACTGTCCAGCACACCTTTTAACTTCATCATTGGTGTCGTAAAACGATTCTGTGCTACTACGGATAACAACTTGCCACTTGCTTGCGCTGCTCTCAACATCAGATCCGCTTCCTCCAGGGAAGAAGCCATCGGTTTTTCGACCAACACATGTGCACCTGCTTGCATGAAATCACACGCAATGGGAGCATGCGTATACGGTGGTGTACAGACTGATACCAGATCAATGTTTAGGGCAAGTAACTCTGTGTAATCCGTGACAGCTTGTGCACCTTCCAGACCATATTCATTAATTCGCTTCTGTGCTTTTTCCACGTAGATATCGACCACAGCAACAATCTGACATCGCTCAGGGAACGCCAAATATGCTGAGATATGTGCTCCACTAATTGCACCTGCTCCGATAATCGCCACTTTTAACATCGTTGCATACCTCCCTTATTCCCTTCACAATACACAATAATAAAGCGCTTTTATGCGTTCATCTTGTGCTAAAATAAAACTATCTTGCGCATGATAAGGGAGGCATTCATGAAGTCCATCTTTCTGGGAGAACAATTTAATCTGGTCTGTCGTCGTACATCCAACACTACGTCTCGCGAAGTGTTCCATGCTCATTCGCAGCTGGAGATAACCTATATCCACGAAGGATATGGGCAGTTGATAACCGAAGGTCAGGTTTTCTCCCTTGAACCCGGTATGCTCATGATTTTTCGACCTTTTCAATTGCACCACATCCAGATTCAAGTATCCAGACAGCAGCCTTTCATTCGAAATGTACTCATGGTTGAACTTGATCTACTGAAGGCACATTGGCCCCAATTTATCGTTACTCACGACTTCATACAGGATCTGCTGGAAGAGCAATCCCCCATTCAGCCCATCCGACTTGCTGCCACATCACCACTCGTTCAACGAATGGAACAATATGCAGATGCGTATCCAGGTCTGCTTCCTCACGAAATAGAGGAGGATACACGCCTCTTTTTATTGGATCTGCTCGCACAACTTCGCTATCTGTGGCAGGACGGGCAGCAAAGCCGCTCCCAAGATGTACTTTCGTCCAGTGCTACCGTTCTTCATCCTCATGCCGAAGCCATCATGCAATGGATTGAACAGCATTACCAGGAGCCTTTTCGTTTGGAGCATATCGCAGATACACTTCATCTGTCCCCCTATCATCTATCTCATGTATTCAAAAAAGCGACTGGCACCACCATCGTTGCTTATGCTCAAGCCACCCGCATCCGTCATGCCTGTGTGCTACTCACTCGCTCCTCGCTCACCGTTCCCGAAATCGGTCACCGTGTCGGTATGACGAGCCCCTCCTACTTTTGCAAAGTATTCCGTACTACCACAGGCTCTACACCACATCAATATCGGCTGAAGGTGCAGGGGAGGAAGTAATGGATTACAACAACTTCCTATTTCATTTCAATGACTTTACCTTTACTTCGCAGGCATAGCTTAATCCCTTGTTCCCAATGCAAAAACACCTCCAAAATTATCTCCCTATCTTACGACAAGGTTTAATTCTCTTGAAGGTGTTCAGATCAAACTCACATTATGGCCAATCCTTAAATATTCGCTTGATATAACTTACTGTACAGGAAAACTCAATAAATCTAGTTCTCCGTCAACTTCACATACAGAGACATTGAGCCAAAAGCAGTAACCTTATATTCTCCAGGTTGTAGATCTTTAGTATCAAATTCGAAAGTCATATCAGCACCGTCCATAGGAATATCCAATTTATAACCATGGCCATCTGTCACTTCTTTATCGTAATCACTTTCAGTACCAAAAGTATCTTTATATACAAAATAGAATGTATCTCCACCATAATTGGCTTTAAATTTGATCACCGTTCCGACTGGGACAGCTATTTCCCATTTATCGGGATAATCAATAAACTCAGGACGTGTAAAAGTCCGATATTGGGTTGA
Source organism: Paenibacillus sp. FSL H3-0457 (assembly GCF_037981725.1). Classification (NCBI taxonomy): domain Bacteria; kingdom Bacillati; phylum Bacillota; class Bacilli; order Caryophanales; family Paenibacillaceae; genus Paenibacillus; species Paenibacillus sp. FSL H3-0457. The sequence continues at coordinate 5,727,340 of NZ_CP150283.1, forward strand.
TGCGTAAACTTTATTTTTAAAGAGACCGTCCAACGTCTCCACCGCATCAGCATTTAATCGGATATATGTTGCTTTACCATAGTTATGTTGTGGAGTTATCACGATACCATTATTAACGATTTCCACGCGATCTCCATCACCTAGCGGGCGATAATTAGGTTGTTCCGTTCCCGTTGAAATCTCAATACTATTTTTCAATGTATTTAGATCTATCGCTTTAATCAGTGTGTTGAAGTAAATAAAATATGATTCGTGATCATTTAGCCATCCACCTGAAGATAAAATCATCCCCTGACTTTTAAGCTCTTTTCCTGGTCCATCCAGAATCATAATATTTTTGATATAGGAAGCGCGATTTTCGTTATCCACAGCAAAAACTTTAAAGTAGCTACTAAACTCGGTTGCTATCTCTCCCACAGGCAATGCAGTACGAGTATTAGCTTCAATCTTCACTCTATATGCTACTTTTTGTCTAATTGCTTCTTCCAACAAAACTGGATCATTCTCATTAATACTGCTTTTAGATACGTAGGCATACCCGCTGCGAGGACTATAAATATATACCGCATCCGTAACAGGGATTGCATCAGATTCTACTCCTACAAAGTAATAAGAACCACCCTCATAACTACCATATTCATTTCCCGGTAAAGGAGTAGTTGGTGTAGTTCCTCCGCCATTGCCCGTACCCGGATTTACAGGAGTTGTACTACCACCACTTCCTTCTGATGAACCTGAGGATGATCCTCCACTAGCTGATGGAGCAGGCGTAACTGGAGGTGTAACTGAAGTCACGGGTTTACTTGTCCCACCAATTTGTACTGTTGTATCGGCAGGTACACTCTCTCCCAAGTTAACCTTATTTGGTGCTGTCTCCATGGTCACGCCTACAGCGTTAACTGTAGCCTGCTCAATGGTTCCTGTCCCTAACATTCTTACAGCTGCATTAAGAATAGCTGATATAATTTTGGCTTCCTGATTAGTCTGAACCGTAGTTCCTGACGCAGAATCGTCAACGTTCAGTTGATTAATCGTACCCGATGGAATTTGAATGTTAATGCTTTTGGCAACCACATTAACCGTTTCAAAATTACCTTTAAGGTATACTCTTGATTTTTCCGGCAGTGCCTCGGACAATGTCAGTTTGTCGATCTTTGCCCCCATGTCAGACTCGATGTTGGCCGCCGTTTGAACAGTGATTTCCTGAACCTTTGTTTTTCCTGTTGCAACCAAACGCACAGTACCATCCTGTTTATTCACAATAACCGTCAACAGGACCGAATCTTCCAGATGTACGCTATTTTCACCGCCACCATATACATATGTTTTCCCCTGCACAGTTACGTTTTTGAGGAACACATCGCCATCACCGACCGCTTTACTAATGATCAAATCACCTGTAATATTCATATTCTGAAGTGTAACGCCTGATGTACCGATCACTACACTGCCAGATATCTCTTCCCTTTTTTCTGTAGATCCATAGGTTCCTTCTTGCCCATACCAACTGCCATATGTACTAAAAGCTCGATCCAAAATCTGTACTGCTTCAGCTCTAGTAATTGCCTTGTTCGGCATAAAATTGCCGTTACTGTAACCAACGATAATCTTTTTGTCAGCTGCTCCACTTACTGCTTCTTTACTCCAACTTTGGATATCCTTATCATCGGCAAAATTAGACTCCCCACTTCCCTGCAATTGCAGTATCCGTGAGATCGTAGCTGCTGCTTCTTGCCTTGTCACTGAACCAGTCGGCCGAAATGAGTGATCTGCATATCCTCGGATATATCCGGCTTGTACTCCTTTAGCAATATCTTGAGCATACCAACCCGATGATGTTACATCTGAAAAAGTAGTATTGCTTACCTCTTCATACTGGAAAATTCGGTTAATCATCGCGACCCACTCAGCACGCGTAACTTCTCCTTTGGGCAAAAACGTATTTCGTTCATTTCCTTGGACGATTCCACGGTCAGCCCACTTTTCAATTACTTCCTGAGCCCAGTTGCCCTCCACATCTTTGAAAGATTGTTGAGCTGTTTTTAAGGATGATTCATTCCCAATCCATCCGTCTTTGGTTACTTCAGCCTGTACTGATGTAGCCATACCACTAAATAACAATACTCCTGATAAAAATAGACTTCCCCACTTTTTCACGTTTCAATTTCGCCTCCATTGGTTTTAATTCTATAGACCTACTACTTTAGTATCATAAGCCTCTTAAAAAGGTATCACAGAAATTTAAAACTAACAATATTTTCATTCATTTGTATACTTTATTTTTAATCCAATAAAAAAGATCTTCACTTAACTAAAAACATTTAAAGTACTTATTGTGTCTTTGTCATCAACCTCCTTTTTTTTCCATTTCTGCACATCGCAATAAAGAATAATCATAAACTCATGATTATCCTTTATTGCCTAACTCAACGCACATTGAGCTCCAACCGTTTCAAGTAGGGAATTAGGCGTCTCTCTAGATACCTTAAATCATCCTTCTGCTCCGCTGACAAGCGTTCCTCATGGATACTCCCATCCTTGTCCATCACTATAACTTTGTATTTTTTCATTTGTTCATAGACAGACTTGAACTCACGATATTGTTCCTTGGTAAATGTCTTTTCTGCCTGTTCCAACTGTTCCGTCCAAAATTGCTGCTCGTCCATCAGTTTTTTGGAGGACCCCACACTCACAGCTTCCAGCTTCTCAAAAAACGGTTCCAGCTCAGCTACAAGAAGGTTATATCGTTCCTGCTCCACTGTACTCCACTGCTCTGGATGCATATTGCCCTGAGAATCGGCATACTTCACGGCCATTTGCCCTAATTGCTTCAGCAAGTCCATATATTGAACAAATTCTTCTTCGCTGAAATGGGCCTTGGCCGTCTGCAGCTTTGCTTCCAACCTCATATAATCCTCAGCTGTTCCCCCCATAACAGCGATATTCTCCTTCGAACCATATATTCCGTCTGCGAGATAGGTGTATCCTGCGTAGGCTCCGGTGGGAATAACGAGCACAACTGCTAATAGTCCAGTGATCAGCCATTTTTTTCGATTTCTTCTGATGTGTGAATCATTTCGAATACTATCCATCATTTTATGTTTAATTCTCGCAGGAACGGACCAATCATTGGTCTCTTCCTGGTAGGCTCTTCGCAACTGTTCATCGAGTTTCATGCAGATCCTCCACCTTTCCCCGCAATCTTGGATTCATCTTCTCTTTCTGTCTTAACTTCGCCAGCGCCGCATGTATGCGCGATTTTACGGTTCCAAGCGGAATCTCCAATATGCCAGCAATCTCCTCTTGCGTGTATTCATTCAAATAATGAAGTGTAACCACCTGCTGCAGCTTGTACGGCAAACGGTGCACCTCTTCCAGCAGAGGACGATTTGCCAGTTTGTTGACCAGATCAGTGGAAAAATCATATTCTAGTCCAACGTCAGATTTCTCGATCCGCTTACCAAACCGAAACTGCATCAATCTTTTGCGTCGACAACTCTGAACCTGTCGCATCGTCACCCCCATCAACCAGGGACGAAAAGCACGCTCCGCATCATATCGCGCCAATGATCGATACGCCTGAATGTAAATCTCCTGTACCACATCCTCCGCGTCAGACTTGTCCTTGATGAGAAATCGCACAGTTTGATATATCCTCGTCACTGTTTTCTCATATAATTCTCCATATGCTTCTTCATGCCCCGCCCGTATTAACGTTACAAGTTCTATGTACTCATCTTGTTCACTCATTATCCATTCCCCTCCTCCTTACACTATATATTGGCATGCCAGCATCATATCGTTCGATTTATTTATTGAATGAGTAGGTATGGCTGAATCTGATACAAAAAGGTCCTCTGGTGTTTATCATGATATAATATACCTAATTTTGATATAATTGGAGGTTCTGCATCTGAGTTATAAGATCCCCTTTGGTCTTTTGCTATTATCTTATTTCGATCATCGGATTGGTAATCGCCAGAAGCTACTTCGCGGCCTACCCCACGGTATACAGACTTATTGGGATATTGGTTATCTTATCGTCTCTTTTTCTTTCGAAAGCGGAAATAAGGGAGCAACTTAGCAGGGGTGGTCACTACTGTAATGAAACTTTTCAGCAAATTGTACTCAGAATATCTCCTGATTCCACGACCTTTACGTTTGTTGTTTCTATGGGGATGGATTGTTTTGTTTTTTGTTGCTGGTAAAAAATTTAACTGGTTCTACTTCCTACAATAAGCTGATCCAAAGAAGTCTGATCCCCTGGGACATCAAAAAAAGAGCTGAGTCGTCATTATGACGTCTCGGCTCTTCTTTGATCATCCTCTTCCTTGTAGATAAAGATATAGGTAATCAACTCGAGCTCGCTTATACGTTCCTTTTTGAGACAAACTTTATTTGGTATTCAGAAATTCATATCACTTGATCACCGCTCCTAAATATGTCTTCCTGTTCAAGTCTTGCCAGTACGTTGGCAAGGCTTTTTCTCTTGAACGCAGTTGTTTGGCTTTGCTTATGTATTCTTTAGATTTTCTTCAGATTTATGCTCATTAATTCCTTAGTTTTTTTCATTAAGATTGCTATATCAACAAGAGAGGAGGCAAAACAATGATCAGTAATACGATCTTAGAGCTACTTCATCAGTATGGATATCTGATTTTTTATTTTGCCTTCTCATTAGGGCCTTTTGGGATTCCAATTCCAAATGAAATCACGATTATCAGCGGTGCCATTTTGAGTCACACGGGGGTTATCAATTCATGGATCACATACTTCTGTATTTTATCAGGACTATTAACAGCCATTACCTTTGCCTATTTTGCAGGGAGGTTATTTGGAACCAAGATAAAACACAGATTTCAACATCATAAACACTTCGTCAAGGCCGAACTGATTCTGAATAAAAGTGGCAATTGGGCAATGTGCATCGGTTTGTTCATTCCAATCGTGCGATATGTTCTCCCTTTGGTCATTGGACTGAGCGGCGTGCAGTATAGAAAATTTGCTCTCATCTCCTATTCCAGTGCTTTGTTATGGACCATAACGTATTTTACAGCGGGAATCTACTTCGGCGGTCCCATTCTTTCTACGCTTCAATTATTCCATTTCTAACTGGTTTGGATAACATACCATCACATATACGGAGGAACCACAAACATGAATTCCAATGAATCCATTTTATTTCTGAAAAGCTTTCTGCAAAGCCCTAAACATGTTGGCAGCATCATCCCCAGTTCCCGGTTTCTCGCCAGCAAAATGGTGAAGCAAGCCTCTTGGCTAGAGGCCAAAGCAGTCGCCGAGCTCGGATCGGGTACAGGTGCTATCACTCGTTATATTAAACAAGAGGTGCAGGGTTCAACGAAAGTGTTGTTGTTTGAGATGAACGAAACGATGAGGAATACTCTTAAGACGGCATACCCGGAGTTCTCCTGTTATCCAGACGCCGCTCGATTGGTAGAATCCATGAATCAAGAGGGCGTTCAGCAACTCGATTACATTTTTAGCGGATTGCCGTTTTTCAACTTTGAGCCTGAATTAAGAAGTACGTTGGTAGACCAGATCTATAAGGCACTCAAACCTGGAGGATTATTCATCGCCTTTCAATATTCACTTCAAATGAAAAAAACATTATCCGAACACTTTATCATCGAAAAAATAGAATTAGTGCCTTTGAATATCCCACCTGCGTTCGTTTATGTCTGTCGCAAAAAGGAAACAATTTAAACATTCCAGACTATCGTTTACACTGATGTTATCCAAATTTTTAAGGAGTGTTCAATTATGAATACCGTTCTTGTTGTTGATGATGAACCCGATATCCGGGATGTCATTCATGTCTATTTACGTAACGAAGGATATCATGTCATTGAAGCAGCCAATGGTGAGGAAGCGCTAAATATTATCAAAACAACATCGGTTCAACTCGTTATTCTGGATGTTATGATGCCCATTATGGATGGAATCAAAGCCTGCTTCAAAATAAGAGAAGTATCACCCACTCCCATTATTATGTTATCCGCTAAGGAAGAAGACATTGATAAAATCACGGGCCTGACTACCGGGGCTGATGATTACATGGTCAAACCGTTTAATCCATTAGAGTTACTGGCTCGCGTTAAAGCTCAGTTACGACGTCAAACACTGATCGGAAAACCAGAATCCAATTCACTTATTTTGATCAAGGACCTTGTCATTGATACGAGTAAACATTCTGTGAAACTCAAAGATAATGACATTTCGCTTACACCACTGGAGTTCTCCATTCTGGTGTTGCTTGCCAGCCATCCTGGACAAGTATTTAGCTCCGAGAAAATTTACGAAACCGTATGGAAAGAACCTTACGGGTATTCGGATAATACGGTGATGGTTCATATTCGTAACCTGCGAGAGAAATTGGAAGTAAATCCGCGGGAACCTCATTACATTAAAACGGTATGGGGAGTTGGATATAAAATTGATTAAACGATTACCACATTTAAAAAAAAAGATACAGATTAACATCCTATATCAAATGTTGATCAGTTTATTGATTTCGTTTGTTGGCTCTGTGGGTGTAAATAATATGTTGATCATAGCTGCCGCAAAAATTAGTGAAAGATTTAATTGGCCTTCGCTTCTCTACATCTTTCCTTATGTTCTAACACCAATCTTCATCGTAATTTTCACGTTAATTTTTTTGTTTTCCACACGGAAAATTGTGAGAGATCTCATTACATTAGAGCAAGGGCTTCAAATCATATCTGAAGGAAATCTGAATTACAGGGTGCCCGTTAATCGACAAGATGAACTTGGACGCGTTGCTTCCAACATCAATCATATGACAGAACAGTTAAAGCAACAGATTGCTAAAGAACGTGAATTGGAGCAATCCAAGATGGACATGATCACTGGCATCTCACATGATCTGCGTACACCGCTTACCAGCATAATTGGCTATATTGAGCTTCTCAAATCAGAATCATTTCAAGACAAAGCAGAGTATGATCGTTTCATACAGAACACCTATAACAAAGCAACGCATTTAAAGAAGTTGCTCGATGATTTATTTGAATATACGCGTCTTAACGAAGTGAACACCCAATTGGATTTGAAAAATATTGACCTCTGTCAGCTATTGGACCAATTGTTGTTTGAATTCGAACCTTTAGCTCAGGAGCATGGGATTCGTATTGAAAAAACACTCGGTAATGCTCCAATCATGGTTTCCCTGGATAGTGATAAGATCGCTCGAGCCATCGACAATCTCCTCATGAATGCACTCAAGTATTCCTTTAAACCGGGCACGATTCATGTTCGAATGAGTGTGCAGCATAATCACGTTACCATTGAAGTAGAGAATAAAGGCATACCACTAACGATAGAACAAAAAAACAGACTGTTTGATCGCTTTTATAAGGTGGATTATTCGAGGAATAGCGAAGGTATTCAATCAGGATCTGGTCTGGGACTTTCTATTGCGAGAAACATTGCGGATTTACATCAGGGGACTTTAACACTAAAACATACGCGTAACGTATTTATATTCCAACTAAGCTTGCCTTCTAACATCCAGTGATACATCAATAGCATTGATAATGGAGGATACCGCGATGAAAACATTCGAACCACTTCTTTTCCTGCAAGGATTTCTGAGGAACCCCAAACGAGTAGGCAGTCTCCTGCCCAGCTCCAAATCTTTGGCTAAGGAAATTGTCCAGTCCGTACGATGGGATGAGGTTAGAACCATTGCTGAGCTTGGGCCAGGAACAGGGGCAGTCACACGTTTCATGAGAGCACATTTACCGAAATCTGCAACCGTGTTTTTATTTGAAAGAGACCCCAAAATGAGAAGTAATCTGAAGAAAACATATCCTGAATTCATGTTCCATTCCAATGCATCCTATCTATTAAAAAGGATCAACCAAGAACATATGCATCAGTTGGATAGCATCATTTGCGGACTGCCCTTTTTTAATTTTTCCAGAGAAATGAGACACAACATCCTGTCACAGATCCATACAGCGCTCCGACCTGGAGGCACGTTAGTTTTATACCAGTACTCCCTTCATATGAGGAAACAATTAGCTGAGCTATTTGAGATGGAGAAAATTCAATTTGTGCCCTTCAGCTTCCCTCCTGTTTTTGTATATGTTTGTCGTAAAAGACAAGATGAAGGACAACGTGTATCGATCGACTTGAGGAGGACTTGATTTATCCTCTTTATATGTTTAATGTCCTGTCTTGTCCTGTGAGGATCTAATTATGCGAGTCATCATCTTACGCGGCAACAACCGCGGCATAAACGCGATGAATCGGTTCCGAGCTCCAGGCATAATTAACGTCTTGCCACGTAAGAAGCCTCGATACCCTTCTTCGGCCACCTGTCCAGCTTCCATAATCGGACCCTGCAACATCTTCGAGACACCCATACCCGAACGATCAACAAACCCGGTGGATGTCAGGCCTGGGCACAGTGCCGTTACCGTAACGCCAGTTCCGCTTACTTCATTCTCCAAAGCCTCAGTGAACGATAGCACGTACGCCTTTGTTGCATAATATACCGACATCATCGGTCCAGGGAAAAAACCTACCAATGAAGCCACATTCATCACTCCGCCTTGTCCACGTTGGATCATATCCGGCAAGAATAGCTTTGTCATGACGGTTAAAGCCTTGATATTCACGTCAATCATATTAACTTCTTGTTCCATATCCGTTTCCATAAACGTCCCGAACAGACCGAAACCTGCATTGTTGACAAGATAGTCAACAACAATGCCCTTTTCCTTCAGCTCATGATAAATCTCCTGTGGTACCCCAGGTGCCGCTACATCTTTGGCAATAACCGTTGTCCGAATACCATACTTTTTCTGATACTCCTGAGCTAGATCCTGTATTTTACCCTCGCTTCGTGCTACCAGCACAATATGATGTCCACCTTTGGCAAACCGATCAGCTAACTCTTTACCGATCCCACCCGATACCCCTGTGATTAGAACTGTCTTTCTCATATCGTTACCTGCCTCTCTTTTCTATAAAATATGTTTCATCTGGAACATCAATATTTGAACGAGCGTTCTATAATAGTGAAAAAAATAGACTACCTCCGTATGAGATCCATGGATAGCGTCGCTATACGAAGAAGTTTTTCCTTGGTCATCGAGGTCTTGGCCATCCCCCTTAACCCAATGCTTACGTTATGCAGATATTCCGCTAATACTTCGCCGTTGTACTCCGTTGTGAATTCACCTTCTTGCTGTCCCCACACCATAATGTCCTTGATTAGTTTCTCCGTATTTGCAAACATCTCCGTCGATCGGTGGTTCATGTCTTTATCACGTGCCGCCAATTCTACCGTCGAATTAACAATGAAGCAGCCTGATGCTGGAGATTCCTCTCCATGAATTAAAGAAAGAAATATAAACTGAAGTGCTTCCGTTGCCGTTTTAGAACGCTTTACGCCTGCTGCAAGAGCGGAGCTGATTTTGTGATCATACAGATCTACTGACTTTAGAAACAAGGTATGTTTGTCACCAAATGTGTCATACAAGCTTTTACGATGAATTCCCATATGATTAACCAGATCCGTCATAGACGTCTTCTCGTAACCTTGTTCCCAAAAAAGTCTCATCGCTTTATCCAGTACAACAGACTCTTCGAACTCTTTGCTTCTCGCCATTGGTTTCCCTCCTGTTCAGAAAACGAACATTGAATAGCATAAGCATGATCCTATCGAGCCTTTAAAAGGTAACAATGACTTTGCCCTGAGAGTGACCCGTGGACACTTTAATCAATGCCTTTTCAATGTCATCAAACGTATACGTAGAATCGATCGAAGGTTTAATGTCTTCTTTTTCTACAAGAGCTGTAATCTCTTGCAATTGAACTCCACTGGAGTGCACAAATAAAAAACGATATTCATTTTGATTCTTACGCGCTAAAGAATCCAGGCGTGCACCTACGAGACCAAACAATGCTCTTTTCCACAACGGGAATTGACTGTCCACTGCAAAGCGATAATTGGGTCCTGCCTTCAAAGAGACTAATTTCCCCTGTGGTTTCAAAATGCTCAGTTCATCTTTGATCTCGTCCGCACCCAAGGTATCGATCACATAATCAATATTCGACAGAATATCAGCATACTGCTCGGTCTTATAATTAATGAATTTATCTGCTCCAATGGATAAAGTACGTGCTCTGCCCCGTTCACTGCCACTTGTAATCACCGTTAATCCCATAGATTTGGCAATTGGGATAGCCATCGCACCGAATCCCCCGGTTCCGCCAGGAATAAACAACTTTTTATTCGGTTCCGCTCGGAGCACATCATGCAATGCTTGATACGCGGTCAAGGCAGTAAGGGGTACTGCAGCAGCTTCGATAAAAGACAGATTTTCAGGCATCATGGATAAAGCATCCTCATGTACAGCCGCATATTCAGCAAAAGCACCAATTTTATTCAGAGGTAACCTTGTATAAACCTTATCACCCACTTTAAAATTCAAAACATCATCACCGACAGCTTCAATGACACCCGATAATTCATTCCCTAAAGTTAAAGGTAACGCATAGTCGGCAATCATCCGAACACTGCCATTCATATTCAAGATATCCAGTGGATTTACACCCGCTGCTTTTACTCTGACAAGAACCTCATGGCTCTGGATCTGAGGTGTCGCAATATCATTAATTTCCACCTGGATTTTTTTAGAGTATTTCTGTATTTGAGCTGCTCTCATCATTTATCCTCTTCCTTTGCTTATAGACTACATAAGTTGAACTAAAGATTATTTACACTGATACTACGATGACAGAACAACCTTCCAATCGCTGTTATCGTGTAAAATGATTAGTTCAACTTATGTAGGAACATGGCGCGCAATGTTTAGTTGTACGCCATGACCCATGCTTTGTGCTAGTGTAGCCCCTCTTGCGACTTTAATTCTTCCAACGTAGGATAATCCGTGTAGCCCTTACTTCCCAATCCAAAGAAGGTTGTCGGATCTGCTTCATTGAGTGGCGCACCTTGTTGAAGTCGTTCCACCAAATCTGGATTAGCCAAGGACCATACACCTACAGGTACCACATCAGCGAGACCATTATCTAAATCGACACTAAGATCATCCAACGTTCTTCCAGCCCGATTGACCAACAATGGATTTTGCCAGATCGAACGAATGTCTTGGAGCAGTTGTTCATCTCCAATATGCATAACATGAAGGTAAGCCAAATCCAATTGAGCCAATTCTTCTACAAGATAGCGATAGAGTTCAGGACCTTGTTCGCCATCTTGAATTCCACCCAGCGGTGTCCCTGGTGAGATACGGAAGCCTGTTCGTTCTGCCCCTATTTCCTCCACGATGGCTTTGGTTACTTCAATTGCAAAGCGAGTACGATTTTCAATAGACCCGCCATACTCATCTGTCCGTGTATTTGAATTTTCTCCCAAGAATTGATTGATCAAGTATCCGTTGGCCCCATGAATCTCGACGCCATCCGCCCCTGCTTCGATCGCTGCGGCTGCTGCTTTTCGGAAATCGGCAATGGTCGTTTGAATATCCTCCTGACTCAATTCCCGGGGAACGGGGATATCCTGCATCCCTGTAGCCGTAAACATTTCTACACCCGGTGCGATTGCTGATGGAGCAACCGGTTGACGATGATGCGGGGTATTGTCCGGATGTGACATGCGACCCGCATGCATTAATTGAATGTATACATATCCGCCAGCTTCATGCACCGCATCCGTTACCTTTTTCCATCCATCAATATGCTTATCGGTGTAGATGCCAGGTGACCACAAGTATCCCTGTCCATCATCGGAAGGTTGCGTTCCTTCCGTAATCAGGAGTCCCATCGTTGCGCGTTGAGCATAATAAAGTGCTGCCAACTCTCCAGGTGTACCATCTTCTTGTGCTCTACTGCGTGTCATAGGTGCCATCGCTAGTCGATGAGACAATTCCATGTTACCAATCTTTGTTTTACTCCATATCTTTTCCATTTGGATGTACTCCTCTTCTTATGTGAGATTTTGTAGATGTATCCTCTAGATTCTGCTGTATTAATTCAATTCTGAAATCACCGGGTAGATCGCACCTGTCAGCTGGAAATCATAGTTCTGATCTACAATCCCTACAACCACTTCGTTATGATCATAAAGATCGATCATGAAGCCTGCCATTTCTTTAGCAGTATGATATTTGGACATATTCGCTTTGTAATCAAATCCTTCAGCATCTATTGATTTTTGCACAAATTCTGTTTCCGTGACCGCTGGTGCAAGCACCTTCGCTTTTAGTTTTGCACCCTTCAATTCCAGTTCTTTGGCAAGGCCCTCTGTGAAGGCACTAACGTAGTATTTCGATGCAGAGTAAGCCACACTGCCTACAGCAATGGCATATCCGAGTGCGGATGAGATGTTAATCAATTGAGTGCCTTCCACATTCGCATAATCTCGCACATACAATGTAGATAGAATGGTCAAAGATTCGATGTTAACACGCAGCATGGTCTCCACTTTATCCAAATTCTGTTCAGCAATGAACGAGCCTTCTCCAAGCCCTGCATTATTAATCCAAGTCTCAATTTCATATTCCTTCAAATCGTTATATAGCGTGTACGCCTCTGCGGTAACAGACAAATCGCTTGTATGAACGATAACATTTACTTTAGGATCGATACCCTGAATAGTCGATTTAAGCTCTTCAAGCTTATCCAATCTTCTAGCTACCAAAATCAAGTTTTTGCCCCGTGCTGCAAATGCCAATGCTGTTTCATATCCAATTCCTGAACTTGCTCCTGTAATTACGGTGTATTTCATCTTATTCTCTCCCTTATATTCTTTAGAGTAGTGTAGTTTTAGTTTCGAGAACGATCATTCTTTAATGTGTAAAAAAAACTAGTTAGATCTAACTTGCTGTTAGCATATCATTTCTAGAACGAACAGTAAAGAATTATTTTATATGTAGAAAACATGCTTGGAACTTACTTAAATGAGAAGAGAAACGCTATATAAACCATTTTATATCATAAATTAAGAATTCCTATATCGTTTCACTCCTTCTATTTAAGCAGCACTAACTTTTCCTTCATTGGTTAATCTAATGTCAGGCCAATGGCCATAAGTATAACCATCAACCTTTCCTGGCTATGCTAATCTGAATTCGACATCATCCATGCCAGAAATTCTCCAAACGAATCGGATACCTTTTCAACCTCTTCAAATTCAGGCTCACATCCACGGACAATAGCTCCACTGTCGGTTGTTAAGTCAATGGCATAGAAGGAATATCCATCTTCCACAGACATTACGATCGGCAAGTGATGATCCCACCAAGCCGTTATCTCTGACTGCCAAATAGAATCACCCTCTGCTGCCTCCAAACTAAGCATTTCAAATTCATTCCATTGGAATGCGGTCTCCGTGCTATTGTTGAACTCAGCCTCACAAATAAACCAGGTTTGCTCATCCGGTGCAACGCATTTTTCAACTACATTTAGAAATTCTAAATATTCATCTGGAAGTCCTTTATATCTTGAAGTAATGCTGCTGTTTAAATGTGACTGCGAACCGGATTTACTCATTATGTCCCAGCCCTTTTCCCCGGCCCAAGCCATAAATTCCCTAAGGTGAGTTTTTTCTTTTCCATTATTCATTTCCAATTTATACACCTGCCTATCAGCTTAAGAAATAGAAACTATATCACCTATTCGGAATTTGAATGGAAAATCCCTGCTGTCGTGCTTCAAAGAGAAAAACAAAAAGACTGGAAACATGGTTGGGAAAAGCGGCAACCAGGTTCCTGAGCTTCTGCGGAAAATCCGTTTCCATTATCTTGGATTATAATACTTGCACACTTGTCTTTTTCGTCTTCAAGCCATGTTGCTTTAATAAGTACTGATATCGGTTCATCCATTGACAGGCAGTTTCATAATATTCTCAATAAAGGTATGCAAGATTAAAGGAGGCATCTGTAAATTCATTAACTGCTGATTTGCATCAATATGACAAATCAAATTCTCCCCCGAGCGAATTTTTTGAATTTGCAGAAATGTTTGGACATGCTTTAATTCGTCCTCGAATGGGACAAGTGTAAGGTTCCCCTTAACCGTATACCTTAAATAATCCGACAAACTGCGAACTATCTCCTGAATCAAACTATAGTCCTTCATCTGAGACATGCTATAAATGGTATTGAATGCATTCAAGTGAAAATGAGGTTTGATTTGCATTTGAAGATACTAGAGTTCCGCCTTCTGTTTATGAATTTGCTCCTCATATACATTAATTTTAAGTTGCTGAATTTCTGATGTGAAAATGGTTAAAAGTATCACTTAACAGCGTAAATTCATATGGATGCTCTTCTACTTTAATACTATGATTTTGGTCACCACCTTCAAGTTTCTTTATGGCTTGTTTTAACTTTGTGATTGGCTTAAAAATCCACTTCCGTAATACAATAAAGGTTAATGGGATGCAGAGAACTGAAAGTAGGGCTATTAGGCTGATCACAATTTGGATATAGTTAAGTCCTTCGAGAATATTATTTTCATTATCCACAACTGTTAATCTTAGGTCACCTCTTTTTGAGTCCTGCCCAATGACCATATAATCTTTATCAGTTCCGGTAAAATAATAGTGGCTTGAGTCACCAGATAAATCGATATCACGCTTGTGAACAAAATCAGCATTTTGCAATGGTACACCGTTGGAAGTAGCCAATATAAAGTAATCCTTCTGATTGAGGTCTAAGTATACATAAGGTTTACTCATAACGAGCATCAATTTGCCGAACCCATCTGCTGAGTAATAACATGATAGACCTGCTTCACCTCATTGCCACCATGTTTGAACATTCTCATCCATCGCTTTCGAAGCTTCTTTTCCTTCCATAAAGGAAGATGCCTTAGCAGGTTTATTGTAAGACAACAGCATCCATTCCGGATTGTCCCATGGATTCATCTGTGCCTGTTCGATCCTGCTGCGGTAGAAGAAATGCTGAGATATCGCTTTCACATCAGTAAAATGGACCGCATGGTCAAAGAGGATAACGATCTGCTTGGAGTTAAGATGAAAAAAGGAGACGCCATCGTAGCATGGATGAGTGCAGCCAATACGGATGAGAATATGTTCGAAGATCCGTTCAAACTTAATATTCATCGCTCAAACAATAACAAACAACTTGCATTTGGTTTTGGTACGCACTTCTGTCTGGGAGCACCCTTGGCACGCTTGGAGGGCAAAATTGTACTGACTACATTTTTAAAAACTTTCAACAAAATTGAGCCAGTGGATGGATTCATACTAGAAGATAATCTTACTCCTTCTGCCGCAGGACAATCTTTAATAAGCCTACCTTTAAAGTTGTATAAGTAAATATAATTTTCACGTATGTGACACTTATGGCAGATAAGGTTCATTACTCATTAATAAATTTAATAAATACAAATAAAGAACAAACAGTCCCCGAAGAATTATTACTATTCATGGGGACTGTTCGAGTTAGTTATTAAGTTTGTTATCAGCAGGAAGTTTATCTTACTAAATCATATGACGGATTGTAATATGAAGTGCGACACCTACTGAAAATAAAAAAATGGCTCATAGCTGATTCGTGTAGAATGAAAGTTACCACACCAGCATTCACACAAGGAGAATCAGTCCATGAGTTATTCACATCTTAGCATAAACGAACGCAGCAAGCTAGAAATCCTCCACAAGCAAGGCCAAAGTTCACGAACCATTGCAAAGGAACTGGGTAGACATCCTTCCACGATTTGCCGTGAGCTAGATCGTGTTGTTGCATCGCATCCCTATCAGGCAGAACAAGCTCAGAACGCGTATGAGGAGCGTCGTAAGGTTTCTGTCTCACCAGGTAAATGCTCAGACGCCTTGGCTACTTCACTGGAGGAAAAACTGGAGGCAACGTGGTCTCCGGAACAAATCACTGAACGTTTCCGCACCGAAGGCCGCCGTGCAGTCTCCTTCAAAACCATCTACCGCTGGATCTACGCTGGGTGCTTGGTTCGAGGTGTATTACAGGTTCTTCGACACAAGGGGAAGCGCCAGAAACCCGCAGAAACTCGCGGTAAATTCGCTATTGGTCAACCCATTTCAGATCGCCCCAAAGAGGTTCGTTCCCGTGAAACGTTTGGACACTGGGGACTGGATACCGTCGTATCGGGTCGCGGGAAAAGTAAAGGCTGCGTAGCGACGTTGATTGAACGAAAAACACGCCTATATACCGGTGTTCTCATGCCCGACCGTACCGCTTTGTCGATGGAGATTGCGCTCGGTGTAGCGATCTCACAGTACCCTACAGGGACCTTCCTCACAGCTACGGCTGATCGAGGAAAGGAGTTTGCATGCTATGCCAATCTGGAAACGACCCACAACATGCACGTTTATTTTGCTGATCCATATTCGTCTTGGCAACGCGGTTCCAACGAGAATGCAAACGGGTTGCTTCGAGAGTTTTTCCCTAAAGGTACCGATCTCGCTCAAGTGGAGGATGAAGATCTCGCCCATTCACTCGATCTAATGAATCACAGACCACGAAAATGCTTGGGTTGGAGAACCGCTCACGAATCTTTCACAGAGGAACTGTCGCACTTGGTTTGACAATCGGTCGTATAGAATACTTATTAACTACCAATGGTTCGTACAATTTTTTCCTACTTCACGCCATTTTTCTGACCGCCTGGAGAGCCCGCTATCCGATACTGCTGTGAAGCTAATGTCTCTAACGACCATATGTATATTGTTCACATTTCCTAGCCGAATCTCCTCTTGTTCAGCGAGCAGTATGCCGACTTACTACCATTTGAGGCTGCTGAGAACGGCCATTTTTTACCATATATACTGACGTAACTACGTCACATATGCATTCAGCAGACTTCTACGACTGATGAAAAAAAGAGATAATAATTTCTTTGTGAGCGACATTTCTTCCAGTCTTTCAATTTTCATTTTAATTGTAGAATTTGGGAAAGATAAAACTTTACGAAGAGAAAAAGACTAGAGATTGGACAGGATAATACCTGCGCAATTTCCAGTCTTTTGGGAGCTGGCGTAATAACTTTATATCTACTTACGCCTCTTTCTGCAAAACTCCATCTTTCAAACGAATGATACGGTTTCCGTATACAGTTGCTTCTTGAGAATGTGTCACTTGAATAATAGTTTTGCCATGTTCCTTATTAATTTTTTTGAACAGTTCCATAATTTCCATACCGGTTGTACTGTCCAGGTTGCCTATTGGCTCGTCCGCTAGAATGAGTTCAGGTTCATTGATTAATGCTCGGGCAATAGCCACTCTTTGCTGCTGTCCGCCAGACAGTTCCCTTGGTGTATGTTTTCTTCTATCCGACAAGCCCACAATTTCAATAATATCATCCAATTTATCACGGTAGCTGCTTTTAGGCTTTCCATCCAGAAGCATAGGCAGCATAATATTTTCTTCCACACTTAAATTGGGAATTAAATTATAAAACTGAAATACAAATCCGATATCCCGTCTTCTCATAATACTTTCGTCCTTGTCTTTCATCACGGAAATTTCTTTACCAAGTATCTCGATCTTACCTGCACTCGGTTTGTCCAGGCCGCCTATTAAATATAATAATGTGCTTTTTCCAGAACCGGAGGAGCCCATAATACTAATAAATTCGCCTTTATTAATTTGAAGATTCACATTTTTCAAAATTTCTGCCGAAAGACCGCCCATTTGATAGCTTTTAGATACATTTCTAGTTTCAACGATAATACTCATTGCTCTCTCTCCTTTTGATCATCTATTCGTATTTAATTACATTAATAATATTTAACTTAGATGATTTAATCATTGGGCTAATGGAAGCCACGATGGCGATGCAAGCGGATGCTAGGAAATATAGCCACACTTGGCTAAACGGATAGAAAATATATACTGGTGGAATGTATAGCGCTTTATAAATATACGGAAGCAGCCAAATAAGTAAATACCCACCCAAACATCCAAACACACCACCAATTAAGCCAAGCGTTAATGATTCAATAAATATCATTTTAGCGGTCTGAGCCTTGCTCATTCCGATGGAACGAAGCATCGCTAGACTTCGTCTTCTCTGGATAAGATTGATAACCAGATTATTAAATACACCAACAATGCCAATCAGCATAGAGAGAAATGCAAAACCTTTTAATATACTAAATATCTGCTCGTTGCTCTTGACGTTTTCCTGTTGCCAATCTTTCACTGTTATAATCTGAGGCCTATCAGAGAAAAATTGCCGTTCCATTTTTTTAGCAACCGTACTCGGATTTTGATTTGTTTTAATATACATATTAGAATACATGGTCGTGCCTAAATCCTCTTTCATATACTTCTCAGAAATTAACGCATAGTTGCCTGTATACATCAGAGTGTTAAAGTTACCTTGAACTTTATATTCTTTATCCCCCTTAGGAAATGCCAGCGTAATTGTATCCCCGTCTTTAACACCAAGTCTTTCTTTTACCTGAACGGCAAGCAGAATATTACGCTCGTTATCTAAGCTTTTCAGTTGCTCCTTGGCATCACCAACCACATCTACTTTCCAAAAATCAAGATGCCTATTCGAATCCACACTGTCTATAGCAAGAATATCTCCGTTTTTATCAATTACTTTTACATTTTTAGCTTCATAGTTCGCATATACGTCCTTTACACCGTCGACTTTCTGAATATTATTCACAAGCTGTTGATCGGCTCCCGCAGCGGTCATCTTAATATCAAAGGTGGAACTTTCTGAATACAAATTCGTAGTTGCTGTCAATACACTGTTACTCGCCGTATTGACAAACATAATCGAAGTGATACCAATCGCGATTAACGATATAGTATTCATCATATTGCTGTTTCCTCGAATGTTTCTCAACGCAAGCGATCCTATATTACCGAAGATGAGAGCATATGGTTTCTCAAGAATCACCGCAGCAAGTTCAGTCAAGAAAGGAATCACCAGCGTTAATGCCACGCCTGCTAAAATAACGCTCACACCTATAACTACTACGGATAATTGGCCAGTAACCATTGGCGCGAATATCACAATTAATGCGATAAAGACAAGACCTATAATAAATTTCTTTCTTTTTCCCAAATCCTTTAATTCTGTAAGGTTTAATATCACTTCTTTAAGTGGAGCTTTTGATGTTTTAAGAATAGGCATGAGCGAGCTTCCCAAGCACAATAGAATGGCAAATAGGGAAGATGCAACTATATGTACAGGCGAGAACTGAGACATTATTGGGGACTGCTCAATATAACCCGGAGTCGTCATGGAAGTGATATAGTTAAGAATGACAACACCTAGAGCGCTACCCAATACCGCACCAATCACACCATAAAATAAACTTTCCGCAATAAGTAATAAATGAATGACTTTCTTTGTAGCTCCTATACTTCTAAAAGTTCCTACCATTGGAAGCCGCTCAATCGTCAGAACTTTAAAGCATGTGTATATGATGAATATGCTCATAAAAGTGACTACAACAACCATAACCATAAGTGCGGTACTTAGAACGCTAGTTTGACTTTTAATATCCTCTGGAGACACTGGATCTTTCACCATTTGGTCTTTATACATAGCTGACAGCTCCGTAATGGCTGCTGGCTTATCAGTGACGTCCGCGAGTTTGATATTCACATAATTAACCAAACCGTTTGTCTGGTATATTTGACTGAGCAATCCTTTGGGCACGATTGCAGAATAGAACTGAGACTCATCCATAAAATAACCCATTGGATTTGAGATTCCATATATATTGAAGGATTGCTTCTTACCGTTAACCTCCAAAACAATAGCATCACCTATGCTAAGCTTGAATTTATCAGCTACTCCCTGACTGACAATGATCTTATTTCCTTCGAAGAGCTGGTTATTTTGTTTGTCTACGAACGTAATTGGATTCAGTTTTTCAAGTTCGCCCTCCTCTAACCCATGCAAGTTAAACCAATTTATGTTATTACTCTCAGTTATATATATAGCAGGACTCTGTATTTCCCCGATATTATAGGACGTGCTTTTACTCAAATTCTCAGCCTTATTTGCCGAGAAAAACGGGTCAGTATTATCCACGCTTTTAATTATAATATCTGCATTCCCCTGTGCATTTTCCAGCTTCTGTGTATACACATGGGTTAATGAATTCGAAATTGTAATGGAAGAAAAAAAGAGCGCAGTAGCAATCAAAATCGAAAATATAATTAGACAGGTTCGAAATTTTCTTTCAGCAATGCTTTTGATAATACTTCTAGCAATAATATTCATAATTCACTCTCCAAGGCCAGTTTACTTTCGGAAAATTCATAATTATATTTCCTTTTTTGAGATGAAACACCACCCGATTGCAAAAAAGAAGACTGCCACAACTAAAGTTAGCATTGTTCCCACAATGATGTTCGGATTCATAATGACATCGATAAGTCTTTCTACAAAAACGGTTCTCAGTGCTTTTATGGATAAAATAGAAGATATCCCCCCTGCTATAATTAAGCTGAGAATAATTCCAAGCCTGCTTTTAAGAGAAGTTACAATAAAGTTGAACAATGAAATAGCGAGTAAGTAAGCCCCAAACTGGTATATGAACATCCCCAAAATCCCATGTTGATCCCAGTTGAGAATCTCAATAATATTGAAGTAGTTTTTGTATTTAACAAATACATTAATCTCAAGTAAATACCACAATATATTGAATATGGAGAAGACCACTGTGAATAGAAGATATGTAGCTATACTACCAATATAATACTCACCTCGAGATGCTCCCAAATTCAAAATTCGTTTGAATAAGAAAATGGGCAATATGATAGCCATCACGATGAGAAAGGACGTCACAATATTACCTGCCGACACTTCAGGATTCTGATTCAGGCCACTGATACCTAAAATAGAGTTGATCAGAAAGTGTAGTCCCTCCAACACAATAATGATAAATAAGTACAGCTTCAAAAGAGAGTATGCACCAACGATAACGCCTCTTATTCTAGTCATTGTTTCTCACACTCCCTACCAAATCAGTAAACAGCCTTTGAAGTGGCATTCCTGTAATGGAGATGTCTAGCTTCTGGGAATCTCTCTTCTCCATATCACTTATGTCATCAAATACAGTGGCAACTTCCATGTTTCCGTAATCCTCTACTTTCAAAATGTTCTTATTACTTAAGAATTCTTTAAGAGCATCAGGCCTTCCTGATACAATATAGGCTTTACTCCTGATATCTTCCATAGATTTATTCAGCAATATGCTCCCTTTATTAAGAATATAAATTTCTTCAACAATTTTAGATATTTCATCCAATAAATGGGTGGATAATATTATTGTCCGCGGATGATTCGCATAATCCGTTAACAACACATTATAAAACTTTTCCCTCATTATGACATCCAAACCGAGTACCGGCTCATCAAACAGGGTTATCGGAGCCCTGCTCGCAAGTCCTATTATATTTCCAACTAGCGACTGCGCGCCTCTCGACAACTGGCTTACTTTTTTATTCGTATTCACATCGAACAGTTGCAGCAGTTCTTTGGTGAACTCCCAATCCCAGTTCTCATAAAAGGAAGCTGCTACCCTCAACACTTCGGAAACTTTTAAACGCGTGAAATGAATATTTTTCTCTCTTACATAACACATTCCTTTAGGGGTGACCCCCTTTTTCAAAATCTCATCTTGAACCTTAATCGTACCGTCACTCGGAAACAGTCCGCCGCTAAGCATATCCATCAGTGTAGTTTTACCTGCTCCATTTGGCCCAAGCAAACCATAGATTGTATTGTCTTTGAACAATAAATCAACATTTCGGATAGCGTCTAGATTCCCATAAGTTTTAACCAGCTTCTTGGATTCCAATACTATAGCCATTGAAGTTACTCCTTTAGCCCATTATTAATCATGTCAATAATATCTTCAGTTTCCAGACAAATTTTATCAGCCTCTATT
The DNA here is from genome assembly GCF_037981725.1 of Paenibacillus sp. FSL H3-0457. Taxonomy (NCBI): domain Bacteria; kingdom Bacillati; phylum Bacillota; class Bacilli; order Caryophanales; family Paenibacillaceae; genus Paenibacillus; species Paenibacillus sp. FSL H3-0457. The sequence goes on from NZ_CP150283.1 coordinate 5,749,280, forward strand.
AAGAGCTTCATAACATAATCATGATAAAACGTTTTTCTTCTCTGGCTTAAAATTTTTGCCTGGGCACCCCGTGTAACAAAAATACCCAACCCTCTTTTTTTGTAGAGAATCTCATTATCAACAAGCAAGTTTATTCCTTTAACAGCAGTCGCCGGATTTATATGATACATATTGGAAAACTGAGTTGTTGACATGATCTGACCATCCTCTGTATATGTTCCGTTAAGAATTCCATCCTCAATCATTTCAGCAATCTGCTGAAAAATCGGCTGCCCTTCATCAAAGCTAGCCTTCAATTAGATCACCCTTCACTTATCTGGTTAGTTACTCATGTAGTTAACTATATAACACAATCAGTTTCTTGTCAATTTTTCTCAGATATTTAAAAAAATAAAAAAACACCAGATCCAACAAGTAGCCCTGAGCCTAAAACACAGAGCAGCTACTCTCTAGTAACGAAAGAATCGCTGCTCTGTTGTTTTTAAACTCAATGCTGCACTTTCTCATCGTTAGAGATCCGCATAAAGGTAGTCCCCATACTCTTTACTGGAGCTAGACTGAAATGAAATAACCAGGCCTCTCCTCATTTGTTTTGAAAGAAGTTTCTTAACGGCTTGTTTTGATGTGCTAACAACGCAACAATGAATAGTAGTACTCCCGAAATACTGACCACAACCGTCCAGTTCACTTTTTCCAAGGCAAGCCCATACCCCCAAATACCTATAGGTACAGCGATCTGTATAGCCGTGTTTACGACGCCAAATACACTTGCCCGTAGCTTATCAGGAATGTGGAGTTGCAGATACGTTAACATTGGAATATTAGTCATCGCATTAAAAAATCCGCCAATCGCTAAAATAATACAGTATATAGCGACAATTAATGAATGATTATTGGCATCAATATTTGATAACTTAGGGAAAGCCCACATGACAATTATGATGGATTGTAACTGTACCAAAATAAACAGTTTATTAATCACTTTCTTGCCCACTGCCTGAATAGATACAACGACGGCTCCCCCAATAAAACCAACCGACCACATCGCCTGAACCCATGATAGATGCGTTGCCGTCAGCTCGATTCCTTTGTAAATGATGAATGGAAGTACGACGGACATTAACGGAACAAGCATGAAATTGATAATGACTACGATGGATAGCAAATAAATAATAGTCTCCTGAGACTTTAGATACCTCCATACATCCTTAAAGCCCTCCATATAACTTTTATGTGCCTGCTGTTCATCATCAACTCTGAAAATAAGGAACATTTCAACAATACCCGCGAGTATAAAACAAATGCCTTCAATCAATAAAATATCACTAAAGCCAAATTTCCTGTATAACAATGCCCCTAGAATAGGACCTATAATATTGATGATTGAACCTAACCCTTGATAGATAGAATTTAGTTTGGTTACGTGCTCTTTTGCTGCCAGGTTAGGAATTGAAGCATTGAGCGCCAGAGCAAAGAAAGCATTAATAATACTTAATACGACAGAAAAGCAAGTAAAGAGAATCAGGCTAGTAGAATAATTCTGGAACAGAAAAAAAAGTGAAAATAAGACGATTGCGCTGATTAGTTCACTCCAGACGATAATCTTCTTTTTATTACTTTTATCTACCAATACTCCACCAAAAATATTCACAAATACGCCTGGAAATATAGAAAGTGCTAAAATCATCGAAAAAGCTGCTGCTGACCCTGTTATGTCAAGAATATATAAACTTAAGGCAAACTTAAAAATGGAAGACCCCAGTTCAGATATCAGACGGGCTAACGTAAAGATATAAAAGTTCCTCTGTGAACCTCTCATAGACTTCGTTAAAATTAGGTTTTTTTGAGTTTCCATGCTCCACTTCTCCATTATTCCATTAGTTATTTTAAATGCGACCTATAGGATTATATAATTTAGCTTCTACACACTCTTTGAATAATGCCTCATCCAACCGATAAGGGAAAATTGCCTTGAACACCGTAGTATGCTCTTGACGAATAGCCTCGAACAAAATGCGATTATGCGGCGCAAACTCCAAATTTTGTTCAATCATCTGTTCTACATGATGATATGGTTCACTCGTATAACCAATGAAATTAAATATAATTTGGAGATTATCTGGTATGTCCTGTAACAACTGACCTGCATCCGGAAACTTTTGTTTCAAATTTTCATTAAATATTAGTCCAGCAAAATTGATATTTTTCTGTTGTGCAATTTGTAGCCTTTCCTTGATATCAGTTGTGACTTTGTCTGGATTATCATTACTATCAAGAACAAATGGAATAGTATCAATAAATTCACCGATTGTATCATAATATGTCGTTCCCATATACGATCTTCCATAGTTCACAACATAGACTGGAATTCTCTCCAATCCGGATAAACGACTCATAACCACGCCAGTTAAAGAGAGCAGAAAACCTGTTATATCTTCAAGCAAGGCTGTGCTAGAATGATCAATTTCATACTCCACTTTTGTTATTCGATCAAAATCCTGTATTTTTCCATACTCCGCCACTTTTTCAGCTTGTTCCTTGAAAATACTTAGATGGTATAGATCCACTATCTGAGAATCCGTTATTTCATAAGGCCCATCCAAGATTTGATCGACATAATCCCAATAGCTCTTTCTCTGCACAGGTAATACTTCTTTATTTGCATCATTAGCATTGATAAATGTTGTTAAATCTTTTTTTATAATTTCACTACTCATAAAATCGAATTTGGCATGTGCAAAAGGCAGCAACAGGGAATATTCCTTCATGTTCTCCTTAATGAGAAGCACGCGGTATTGGAATGAATTAAATAGGCTATAAGGTTTAAAATAAAACTCCTTGATAAACGTATCCATGCATTTTTTCTTAGAAGTCTCGGTATATAACGACAGATCCAAATAAGGCAATGTTATGCTGTCCGGCATTGCGTGCATGTTCCATTTTCCTTCATGCACTTCTTCACTCAAGGTACATCTTAAAATATCATGCTTTTTTAACAGTTCATAAAAAGCTTTATTTATGGTTTCTATGGAAATCATGCCGCTAATTTTGAGAAAGGTTCCTGAGAAATCCATTGTTGACAGATGGTATTGCTGTATTGGCGCTACGTTTTGCTGACTCACCACCGTATTGTGCATAAGCTGTGTTTCGAACAATTCATGTGCCTTCCACATATTGCTTATCGTATCGTTGATTTCTGATTCATCTAGGCTACTTAGATTCAATGCTTGACCGAATGCGTCCTCAGTTTTATATTCAGCTACACATTCAGTATCCATCGCGCAAATATAGTGAGGATAAATCGTCGGAGCCATATTTTGCTTGATCATTTCTTTAAGCCTGTCTACTGATGTAGGATCCGTGTACTCTGAATGAACACAATAGTATGTCTTGCCGCCTACATTAGACCTCGTATACTTCACTTTAAAGCCTAGGGCGTTCTCCAACATAAGCTCTGCCGCCTGTTCATTTTCAACTTGAACTTGATTAGTTACCTCTGTTTTTTCAAACTGGGTAGCAATGTTTTTAATGGTCTGAAGCTCAAATAAACTATTAATTCGCAGTGTAATGTCCAAGCCTTTTAATTTTGATACAATCTGTATGGCATTTAAAGAATGTCCTCCGATGTCTGAAAAAGCCTCATTCACACCAACGCTCTCTCTATTGAGCACTTCTTTCCAAACGCCGCATAGGATCTCTTCCGTTTCATTTCGAGGCTGATCGTCTTCGTCATTGAAGTTGACACGCTCACTAAATTTCTGGAGCGCCGCACGATCAACTTTCCCGTTCCTAGTGAGCGGCATGGTTGTCACCTGTACGAAATGTGATGGAATCATATAATCTGGCAAAGAGTTTGACAGGTGCTCTTTTAATACAGTGGGTATGCAATCCCCATTCGTTACAAGAAAGGCGTATAGCTGATTATCCTCATTGCTTACAATATCGATAATCTCCACTTCTTTTACCATTTCATGTTTCAATAAATGATGCTTAATCTCGTCTATCTCAATTCTAAAACCTCTTATTTTCACTTGATGGTCAATTCTCCCTAAAAACTCAATCTCTCCATCCAGCATCCAGCGCCCCATATCTCCTGTCCGATAAAGTTTCTCACCCGCAATAAATGGATTATCAATGAATCGTTGCTCTGTTAATTCAGGCCGCTTTAAATAACCCTGGGCGAGCCCAATCCCGCCAATACAGATCTCCCCGGCCATCCCTACAGGGAGCAGATTTAAATTTTTGTCTATTATGTATACTTGTATATTAGACATCGGCTTCCCAATTGTAATTCGGCTCCCTTGGTCAATACTGTCTGAAATAGTCGCACAAACCGTTGATTCTGTCGGCCCATAGGCATTAATAAAATTCCTCCCCTTTGACCATTTTGTCAATAAGTCCTTACTGTAGCTTTCACCAGCAGAAATAATACTTGTCAAGTCAGGCAGATTTTCACTAGATATTATCTTCAGTACGGAAGGAGGAAGAGTCACTACGTTAATTTTTTTGTCCCTTAGTATCGTATTTAAGTTATAGACAAACGCCTTATCTCTTTTCGGGAGATATAAGGTTGCCCCACTAGTTAATGCCGTGAAAATTTCAGAAACAGAAGCATCAAAGCTGAAAGAAGCAAATTGCAACACTCTGCTGCTACTGGTGATACCAAATGATTTATTTTGAGATACAGTCAGATTAACTACACCTTTATGTTTGAGCATGACCCCTTTAGGAACACCTGTTGTACCGGATGTATAAATCACATAAGCTATGTCCTCCGGACTGTTAATATCAACCGGGTTCTCTTCCAGGAAGACAAGAGCTTCCGTAGCAACCTCTTTAAACAATTGCACCTGACTACCCATTGATTCAACGTTATAAATAAACTTTTTGGAGAGGTTATTCGCAATAATGGATTCATCTGTTAACAGTAGCTTTATAGTACTATCTTCAATAATGTTCATGATTCTTTCTTCGGGATAGTACGAAGCATCAATGGGAAGGTAAGCTCCACCTGCTTTTAGCACGGCAAGTATTGAAACAATCATTTCTTGGGGCCGCTCCATTAATAGCCCTACAAGATCTCCGGGTTTAATTCCCTGTTGTCTTAACAAGTGGGCAATCTGATTCGATTTTCTATTCAATTCGGAATAGGTTATGCTATTCAAAGCCTTAGGCTGTTTGCACATTTCAATTTTATGTTCATTGCGGAATACTTTCTGATATAACGGTGTGTTTCTGAATTGTTTACCGAACTGTAAAATATCATAATTAAAAGGAACACATTCCCCACTCGTTTTTTCAAGATAGCCTGTTAAATTAAAGTCAGGATTCAATCCATTCTCACACAACGTGCGAGTGCACGTTGCAATAATACGATCCCCTTTAGACACATGAACACCAGGGTAAAAGACGGGAACAAATACCGGTAGCCAGCAATATTCGTGGTCAAGGATATCAATAACCTCATCCTCTGAAACATATAAATTCAGCCATACAAGAAATCCTTGAATCTTCGTATCTTTACTAATCAATAGCTCGATCTGATCCGAGGTTTCCAAATCTACCTTGCCGGAATGATCTAAATCCTCAAAGATACTCGAATTTGAAATCAGATGCTGTCTGTCGAAGTTTTTGATGCAGACACGCAAGTCGAATTCTCTTCCCACATGTTCAAATACTTTGTTTGTATACTCGGCAGCCAGGTGTGAAAAACCTATATTTTCAATGAACTCATCCGGTAGACTAATGGCTGCGATCATTGTTTTACTTCTAAGCGGAATCATTATGCCGTCTTCCTTGAGTAGTCTCCATGCGCTATTAATGATGACTGCTGAACCTTCCGCACCACCAATTGCTCCCACAATTTCCGAAACGCAGACATCCGCTTTCTCTGGTAATTCGATTTTTGTAGCATCGCCATGAATGAGCGTTATTTTATCCTGCAAATGGAGTCTTTCAATGACTGCCTTCGCCTTTAAATAACTGCTTTCCAATATTTCGATGGCATACACCCGCTTAGCCCCTGCTTCAACACTAAATCTGGATAGAATTGCATCACCTCCAGTGCCTATATCCACAACGATCTTATCCTTTACATACTTGTTAATAACAGTTTTATAGCTTGCATTTCGATGCTCATCAAACGTCATTGCACTGTACAGTAAGTCATCATAAATAAAATATTCTGCTACGGATGGCCAAAGTTCCATTTGCTTCTCAGATTCAAATTCCAGCGCGATAGCATCAGGCGTGAGTTCCGCCTGATGCTCAAACAATTGTTGAATGGATCGCCGATCATACTCTTGTACCGGATTATTGAATTTTGAGACAATCATTGCTTTTTCTTCTGCTGTAACCAGTTCGATCTGTTCAACTGCTATTGTGTCGTTCGTAATCACAGTTTGAATGAGCTGCGTTATATACCGTTCTATTCGTTTGACCATCCCAGGCTCATACAAGGATGTATTAAATCCCATTCTAAAGATGTAATCCTTCCCGGGTATAATCATCACGCTGAAATCATAATTCGTGCGTTCATAAACTTGCAAATCGCTGAATTGAAAACCAAATAACTGGTTATTTTCTTCGGCTTGCTCGATATCTTGCTCAATTGGCTGATTTTCAAACACAAAGACGTGGTTAATCAGCCCCTGCTTTAACTCTGTGTTTGCTTGAATTTCTGACAGACTCATATAGCCGTATTTTTCAGCCCATAACGCATCCTTTTGCACAACTTGCAATAAATCTGCGAAGCTTGCATTACTTCTGATCCGAACAGGAACTGTATTGATGAATAAACCAACTATGTTTTCTATTCCAATAATTTCTGGGGGCCGCCCTGAAATAACTGTGCCGAATACGATATCATTGCAATTGTTGCTTTTTTGCAAAAATACTCCCCATATCGTTTGAAACACTGTATTCATAGTGACTTGATGCCTTTTAGCTAACTTAGATAATGCCTCGATTGTTTCTTGTTGAATTCTAAAACGATGCTCCTGGTATTCATATGATTTGTTGGAAGGTTGCATGAATGGCACAAATGACGGCTGCATAAAATCAATCAGATACTCATTCCAATATTGTCGGGCTTCAACTCGATCCTGCCTCTCCAACCATTTAATATAGTTCACGTAAGGTTGAACAGCTCCTACATTGGGAGTTTGCCGCGTTATCAACCCATTGTATATTTCAAATAACTCCTTAGTTACGATCCCCATGCACCATCCATCCATAACGATATGATGAAAACTCCAGATGATGAGATGGGCATGCTCGCTTTTTTTAATAATACTCATTCGAATAAGGATGTCCCTTGACAGTTTAAACCCTCTCTGAATATCCTCCTCTTTAAAGAGTTTCACGAATTCATCCTGTTTATCGCTTGTCAAATTGCTAATGTCCTCCACTTTGACTTTGGCTGGACGCTTTTTAAGAACAACCTGCTGGGGAGTACTGGTCTTCTCATGTATGAATAAAGTCCTAAATACATCATGCCTTTGTATAATAGTATTAAAGCTCTCTTCAAATAAGGGAATATTGAGCGAGCCGCCCAATTCGAACGAATTTTGTTCAAAATACGCATTTGAAGCATCTTCCATGAGGGAATGAAATAGCATGCCTTCCTGCATGGGGGATAGTGCATAGATTTTTTCAACTTCCAGCTTAGTGTTCATACCGTTCTCCTTTTAATTAAGGTCGTTAACCATATCAAGAATATGGTCAACTTCTTCAAATGTGAGCTTGTCGTTCCCGAAGTCGGTAGGTGTAAATTCGGTATTGCCTTTCTCACAGCAATGTCTAATTATATCTTGTAAACTGCTTACGAAATGATTAGAGAAAGCTTGAACAGATGCCTGGCGATACTGATTTTGACTATAACCGATTGTTATCACAAGCTGATTAGATTTTACAATACTGACTAGGTCAATTTTATGCAGGCGTTGCGTTCTTGGATCTATAGACTCACCGACCCCAGACTCCGATATCGTAAACAAACCACTTTTCGCATTCTCATCGAACTGTCCTAAGTAGTTGAAGCTAACATCGGGTATAACTGGAACCGAATCCTCCCCCTCTAAATACTTGAATGAACTATAGCCAACACCATTATTCGGTATTTGCCGAATCATTTCTTTTACCGACTTAATTACAAAAGATAGTTCCATTTCATCTGTGGCCTCTAATTGAATAGGATAAATGGAAGTAAACCATCCTACTGTTCTAGACATATCTATACCTGGAGTTAGTTCCTCACGTCCATGTCCTTCCATCTGAACTAGTGTCTTATCCATCCTCTTCCATCTGAATAATGCCAACCCTAAAGAAGCAACTAGCAAATCATTAATTTCTGTATTGTAAGCTTGTCTTGCCTGCTTCAACAGACGCTCTGTCCACTCTTCTGTCAAGGATACTTCTATCGTCTGGGTATCCTTTTGCATACCATTTCCATTTGCAAAATCTGTTACCAACTGGGGTCCATCATATGAGTTTATTTTTTTCCAATAGGTCGTTTCCACACTATTCCTTTTATCCAGCACATATTTCGAATGAATATCCGCCCATTCCAAGTATGGAAAAGTTTTTTGGGGGAGAGTGAATCCCTCACCTTTCAGCACTTTCATGTATCCATCATCGAAATCCTCTAATAAAATACGCCATGATATTCCATCAACAATAAGGTGATGAATGACAACCAACAAATAATCTCCATAGTCGGTATGGAACAAAGCAAACTTATACAGCGGCCCGGCTTCTATATTGATGCTGCTTTGGATAGAACTTGCCGTCTCCTCTATACTGGATGAACATTCTCCTCTGCCCAAAAAGTCGTGAATCAACAATTGTGGCTCATGTTCAATGTCCATATTCACTTGAATCCTTTTATTATCTCTAATCGGGAAACACATTCTTAACGCATCATGATGACGAACTAGAGTATGAATAACCTTTTGAACAACTGAAGTTACAAATTTATTATTTGCAAACAGCAACACAGACTGATTCCAGTGGTTTATATTGTAGAAGCCATTTCCAAAAAACCATCTCTGAATTGGCGTCAGCATTGCTTCCCCGATAACGGGCTCTTGGCTAACAGCATTGGTTCGAACATAGGATACATAAGGACTTAATTCCGCGATCGTGGAATGCTTGAATAGATCCTTCAAGTCGAATCTCAAATGATATTTGTTTAAATATGCAGCAATCTGTATAGCTCGAATGGAGTCGCCACCAAGTATGAAAAAGTTATCATGAATTCCTATTAATTCGACTTTAAAGACTTCCTGCCAAGCCTCAATCAACTGTTCCTCAATCTCATTCCGAGCAGGTATAAAGTTTCGTTGATCTGGACCGGCTTGCAGCTCCGGTAGCTGCGCTTGATCAATTTTCCCAGTTGAAGTCAAAGGAATCTGTTCCAACTGCTTGATTAATTTAGGCACCATGTATTCAGGCAAATGATCGTACAAGTAGTCTGTCACAACATGAGTGTCCATCCTCTCTGATGCAACAAAATATGCGCGTAAGCTGGAGTTCCCTTCCGTATCCTGTCTGGCAACTACAACTGCCGCGTTAATCTCCGGTAGTTCCAGAAGCTTGTGCTCAATCTCTCCAACTTCGATGCGATAACCCCTGATTTTAACTTGATGATCGGTTCTGCCTAGGTATTCGATTTCACCATCACTGTTCCAGCGTGCAACATCACCTGTTTTATATATTTTTTGCCCTGCCGCAAAACGATTGATCACAAACTTGGCCGACGTTAATTGATCTTGATTGAGGTAGCCTCTCGCAAGCCCAACCCCGGCAATACAGAGCTCGCCCGGAACGCCTACTGGCACTAAATTTCCGTCCAAATCTAATATATAAATCTTCGTATTGGCAATCGGCTTGCCTATTGTAATGACCTCACCAGGCTGTATATTGCGCTTTACTGTAGATACAATGGTTCCTTCAGTCGGGCCATACTCGTTAATCAATTCCAGATCCGGGTGTTTCAATTTGCTCTGTTCTACAATATTTTTCGTCATCTTCTCGCCTGCCAGGACAACTTTCCTTAATGATTGAATGTCTTCCTTTGACATGTTATCTATAATGACTTGAAAAAGGCTAGGTATGCTGATCAGATAGCTAACTTTCTCTCGTACGATACAGTGCCTGATAGCATGTGGGTCTTTTCTTTCTTGTTCTTCCATAAGTATGATCTTGGAACCAGATAATAATGGAGTAAAAAAACTCGTATTAAAACCATCAAAAATAAAGGGAAATAGTTGTAAAGCACTATCACTAGCAGTTAAATCAAGTTGATCGCGTTGCCATTGAATTCTGCTTGCAAATGCTCGATGTTCAATCATGACACCTTTAGGTACGCCTGTAGTACCGGATGTGTAGATGATATAAGCCAAGTCATGGGGTCTATGCACAGGTTCAAGCATATCTGACGGCCATTCGCTTAGCGCCTCTTCATCCAAATTAATAATGATTCCTTTATATCCTTTAGGAACTTGTATAAAAGAAGGCTTTAAAAGAATTGGTGCTTTGCAATCCTCCAACATGTACAGAGTTCTTTCTATAGGAAAGGACGGAGACAAAGGAAGGTATGCTGCACCCGATTTCAACACTCCTAACAGACCAACAATAGACTCCATAGAAGCATCTGCCAAAATACCAACGATTGTTTCTGACTTCGCCCCATGGCTTCTCAGTAATCTGGCTAACTGGTTAGTCTTGGTATCAAGCTCCTGGAAAGTCATTTTACTGTTCTTTTTAACAATAGCTATCCCATCAGGAGTTCTTTGAGCTTGCTCTTCAAACATCTGATGAATATATGTTTCTTCCTGCTCCCTATCCGTATCGTTAAATTCCAAAAGTAGCTGATGCTCCTCCTGCTGGGATAGCATATTCAGCTGATGTAGAGGACAATCTAAGCTAGTTTTTAGCCTTTTCAGAATCGTCATAAGATGCTCAGCCATCCGATGGATTGTTTCCTCTTTGAATAGTTCTACCGAATATTCGAGTATAAGCTCTAACCCATGTTGATCTTCAGTTGCTATTAACGTGAAATCAAATTTAGAAACGTGTTCGTTAATGCTGAATGGGATAAATGTCAAATCGTCTAAGTGGAATTCATGTGTATCTGTGTTTTGCATTACGAACATCACATCAAATAATGGGTTTCTTTCGGTTGAACCTTCAAGACCCATTTTCTTTACAAGCTTCTCGAAAGGGTAAGATTGATGATTGAACGCAGATAAGCAGTTCTCTCTGACCTCATTCAAGAACTCTCTAAAGGTAGCGTTACCCCTAGGTTGATTCCGCATGACTAATGTATTCACAAACATTCCGATTGTATGTTGGATATTGTTATGTATTCTGCCAGCCGCAGGCGAGCCAATGATAATGTCCTGTTGCCCTGTATACTTGGCAAGCAGTACATTAAAGGCGGATAGAAGCACCATATAAAGGGTTGAATTATTATAATTGGAAATATCTCTCAACTCGTCCAACAATACCTTATCGAGATGGAAGATTTTCCGGTCTCCTGCAAAACTATTTTCAGTCGGTCGCGGATAGTCCGTTTGCAAGTCGAGAATTGGCAGTTCCCCAGCTAATTTATTCATCCAATAGTCTTCCAACTCGCGTTCCATGCCTGAATTAAGCTGATTGTTTATCCATACTGCAAAATCTTTGTAATGTAAATTGATTGGATTTAAAGATTTTCCATCATAATATCTGCTTAACTCCTGGACGAAAATAGATGAGGACACTCCATCCCAAATAATATGATGGGCATCAAATATGAAAAGATGCTTCTGCTCTTCTAATCTAACCATGCCTACACGTATTAAAGGAGATTTTTGAAGATTAAACGGTCTTATGAATTTGCCAATGATCTGTTGTAAATCCGTATTTTCATATTTCAAGGCTTGAATATTAACAAAAGCTCCATCATGAACGATTTGTACAGGAAGTCCTTCCAACACATCAAACGATGTTCTCAAAATCTCATGACGTTGGACCATGTAATTAAGCGCTTGCTCAAACTTGCTTACATTCAGTTGGCCCTCGATCATAACAGCATAGGGCATATTATAAACAGTGCTCTGATCATACAGCCGATTCATTACAAACATGCGCATCTGTGCCGGCGAGAGCGGATACCATTCCCGTTTTTCGGTACGCTCAATCATTGAGGGCTGATGCATTTCATAATGATTGATTTCTTCAGCAAGCTCTCTAATTGTCGGAAATCTAAATATATCCTGAATATTCATGTTTAAGGAAAATTGCTCATTAATTTTGACTATCAATAACGCAGCTTTTAGTGAATGTCCGCCGATCTCAAAAAAATTATGATCAATTCCTACATTAGAAAGCTGAATGATTTCTTTCCACAACTCAACAAGTTTTACTTCCAATTCATTTGTTGGAGCAACAATCTTCTGCCCATGGATCAAATCATAAGGATTCGGCAATTCCTTTACATTTATTTTCCCATTACTACTTATTGGGAAATTATCAATCTCAACAAAATGGGTAGGAACCATATAGGCAGGGAGAAACTCCAGCAGAAAGCGTCTAAGCTCACGTGTGGTTAACTCACTTTTAGCCACATAATACGCACATAAGAAAGTATCTTCCTCGTCTTCCTCCATAGAAATAACCTTAGCTTCCTCTATAACCGGATGCTTAAGCAAATGACTTTCGATTTCTCCTAACTCAATACGGTACCCTCTAATTTTGACTTGCTGGTCGCTTCGTCCTTCATATTGCATGTTACCGTTAGGCAGAAATCTAGCGATATCGCCAGTTTTATACATTTTGCTCTGAGGAATAAACGGATTGTCAATAAATCTCTCCCGGCTAAGCCTTTCATTATTTAGGTATCCTAGTGCAACACCCGAACCGGAAATATAAATTTCTCCATATGCTCCAAGGGGAACCGGACGCAGATTGGAATCCAACAAATAAATTTGAGTGTTATCAGCCGGTATTCCAATGGGAACGGAGATTGCATCGTCCGTCTCTGGGTCATACTTATGAATCATACAGCCTACAACTGTTTCAGTTGGCCCATACTCATTATAAATACTCACTGCACCATCAAATGCACGAGATATACTCAAAGCAAGTGCGGTTTTTAAATCCTCCCCGCCGACAATAAAAGCACGGATGATTGATTGACTGAAATCCATGTCCGCAATCAGTTTCATATGGGTAGGGGTTAATTTAATAATACCAACACGGTTATCTTTGACTATTTCCTTTATTAAGGCTGCTTTATCCTCACCCTCATACACGATAATTTTATTCCCAGAAACTAACGGAGTAAAAAGAGAAGTCACCGTTAAATCGAATGAAATTGAAGAATACAGTGGAAAATCAGCAGGTTGGTCTGCAATATATATTTTCTTTGCCCACCATATATAATTGACCAAACCGCTGTGCTTAATCATAACTCCTTTGGGATTCCCAGTTGTACCCGAAGTATAGATGACATAGGCTCTACCGTCAGCAGGAAGATCCAACCTCAAGTTGCTGTCTTCTTCCCAAGAGAATGTATGCCCATGGCTTACGTCAATGGCTTGTCCTGCGAAATGGGCTTGAGGCATGGCAGAATCCGTAATAATTAATTCTGTACCGCTATTGTTCAAAATATATTCAACCCGTTCCACTGGGTACTCCGGGTCAATTGGCAAGTACGCTGCGCCTGCTTTTAATATCGCAAGAATACTAATAACAACCTCGACTGAATTACCTAGCAAAATGCCCACTAGGCTTTCAGAAGTGATATTATGTTTCACTAATACCCGGGCGAGCTGGTTCGATCGGCTGTTGAGCTCACTGTAACTCATCTGAATATCATTATGTTCAACAGCAATCTTATCAGGCGTTATCAGAACCTGCTCTTCGAATAGTTCATGAATTCTTTTATTTTTCGGATACGGCTGTGCAGTTTCATTATAACCATGCAAGATCCAGACTCTTTCTTGTTCCGATAAAATCAACAACTCCGACAACTTACAAGCCGGATTTTCAACTATTGATCTCAGTAAATTCTGATAATGATTTTCCATTCTTTCAATAGTCTTTGCTGTAAATAATTTCGTACTGTATTCAATATTGCCGCTCAGGCCATCCTGGGTTTGGATAATTTCCATCGTTAAGTCAAATTTAGCTGTTTTCGTCTTTATTTCAAAAGGCTTGAAATTGATCTCATTAAATGAAACCTCATTAATTTCTAAATTTTGAAACATAAACATCGTGTCGAACAGAGGATTCCGACTGCCATCTCGTTTAATGTCAATTGCCTCAACAAGCCTCTCGAAAGGATAATGCTCATGCTCATACGCGGAGAGAAGATTGCCTTTCATATCAGCAAGAAATTCAACGAAGGTATTCTCTCCTTGAGGACGGCTACGGATGGCTAACGTATTGACGAACATGCCTATCGTATAGTTCAACCTTTCATCCGCTCTTCCTAGAGTCGGCGTGCCTACAATGATATCTTCTTGAGCAGAATAGATAGAAAGAAGCACATTATAAGCCGCAAACATAATCATATGCAGCGTTACTCCATGATCCCGTCCAAGTGCCTCTAGCTTCAAAGATAATTGCTTGTCGATGTTAAAATAATGGTGATTCCCTTCAAAGCTTTGGCTAATTGAACGCGGATAATCCGTTGGTAAATCCAATACAACTACTTCGTCACCAAATACATCTATCCAATACCGTTCATGGATCTTGATGTCTTCTGAATCAAGGTATTTATTATGCCATGCAGCAAACTCCTTGTATTGAACGCTAACTTCAGGTAACTCTTCTCCCCAATAAAGACTGATCAATTCCTGTACAAAGAGTTTCATGGAGAACCCGTCAGTTATTATATGATGCATATCAAGGAGCAACACATGATTTTGTTCTGCTATACCTAATAGTCTAGCTCTTATTAAGGGTGCTTTATTTAAATCAAAAGGTTTTGGGAACGACTGAATCTCATTATGCAAGGCATTTTCCGAAATCAGAGCATATTCCATATTAATAGAAACGTTGCTTCTTACTCGCTGCATAACCTCCATTCCGTCCAATTCAAACTCCGTCCTTAGTGATTCATGTCTCTGAATTAATGTATTCAAGGCGCATCTCAGACTCTGAACATCCAACTCACCTTGAATGCTTATACCACCAGATAAATTGTAAACCACACTCACGACATCATCATTCCTTCAAATTGATTTAATAGAAAAATCCGTTTTTGGGCTGCTGAAGCTGCATACTTCTCCTGTTTTGGTAGTGTAGCCATGTCGATTTGGCTTTCTTGAGTTCCGTTGCGGATGTATGCCGCGAAATCAAGTATGGATTCAAGATTAAATACCTCTTTAAGCGGAACTCTAATACCAAATTCCTTTTGCACCGAAGCGAGCATCACTGTTGCCTTGAGTGAGTCCCCCCCTAGCTCCAGAAAACGATCCTCTACAGATATTTCTTCCCTATTCAGCACTTGTCTCCAGATATTGCGCAGACGGTATTCAATGTCTCCCAAGAACTCTTTATTCTCCCGGATTCTTTCTGCAGCCCCTCTATTCATTTGCAAGCTTAAACTGTTTAATTTCTCTCTATCTACCTTTCCATTCAGCAATACCGGGAGACTGGTCAGACACACAAAATGTTTAGGAATGGCATGTCCAAGCAAAACCTCCTTTACCCGCTTCATTAATTCTTTTTCCTCCAACATCATTGGTGCCGCCAAATAGGCAATCAGTTGTTTTTCTCCTGTTTCAGGATCACGACTCATAATCACGCTACATGCTTGTACAGCAAGATAATGCTGCAGAAATTGCTCTAATCGCTCCAAGTTTACTTGGTGTCCATGCAAATTATGTTGCAGATCTGCTGCTCCAAAATGTTCAATCGTATACTCAGATGTATAGCGTCCAATCTGGCCTAACTGAACATGATTAGAATCGAACAGTTGTCCCAATACCCCTACTGGAGCGGTTTGCAAGTAATGATCCAGCACATAACCTGTTGCCCGATTATTATTGACATACTCCATATTTTCGGATGCCGCCAATAATGACAGTTCTTTTATTTTGCGTTCCGCATCTGTGACTATGGATTGTAAGATGTTGCTATAGTAGCCGACCCATATCTTCATCATATTGGACTCAATCAGTTCCGAGCTAAAATCGAAATCTAGTTTAAGTTCACCTTGTATCTCTGTAATATTCAAAAAGATATCGTATTTCGCGTTTGGACTAGTGTTCTCTATCATTTCTACTTCCATATGTGCAAAACCGAATCCATTTATCGGCCGATCCATGTTAAATACAGCGCGAATTGGTGGGATGAATGCTTGCTCTAACCGCTCTGCCAACATGCTCAAAGAGAATTGTTGTAGCTTATCGACTGCGGTCATACCGGCTTTCACCTCTTGAAGATGCAAACTGAAAGTTTCTTCTTGTTGAATGACAGTATATAAGGGAAGCATATTAACGCAGTTACCCATCAGGCGGTTTGATCCCATTTGCGATTGACCTGAAGTCGGAATACCAACGACAATATGTGCGTTCCCAGTTAAGCGGTGAAGCCATACGTTAAAGGAGCTTAATAGTGTCGTGTATAAGCTGCAACTTTGCTGAACACTTAGCTTTCTTACCTGCTGTGTGAAAGCTTTGCTTAGAATGACTGTCTCCCTTTGTCCGCTAAAATTACGCTTCTTGAACATTTGATTGTTTGAAGGAATCTCAAGCACATCCATTGGCTTAGAAAACTGCTCTGCCCAATAACAGGCAGCATCATTGCTCTCCTGACTATGCATAATTCGTTCCTGCCACAATATATATTCCTGAAATGAGCCGGGTTTCTGCAAGACAGGCTGTTCTCCCCGAACGGCGGCCGTATAAATTAAGTCTAATTCTTGGAAAAACAGAGCCAATGACCAACCATCTGTAATTAGATGATGGAATGTGCATAACAGATAATACTCATACTCCGACGACTTGATCATCCCCGCTCGGAATAACGGCTCTTTGCTACTTAAATCAAATTTCTGAGCTCTATCGGCTTCAATTACCCCGTTAATTTGCTGCTCCTTTATTTCTGGGCTAAGCATTGAAAAGTCATGTAATGGAATATTGCACTTATACTCGGAAAGTATTGTCTGCTCCTCCCCATCATGACTGATCACAGTGCGTAATGCTTCATGCCGATCAACAATGGCTTGCACAGCACTCCTCATAATATTTTCATTAAATGACCCTTTCATCTTTAACACGATGCTTTCATTTAGTGAAACTGATTTCCCCTCTTCAATTTGTGAAGCAAACCAGATTTGTTTTTGTTCGCTCGTTAGGGCATAGGTTGGGTTAACTAGCTTCACATTTGAGGCCAGAAAGCCTCCACGTGTTAAATCAGCAACTGTTTCCTTCACCGCTTGAATGATGAATTCAATATCTTCATCGGAATGTGCCGTAGATAAAAAGCAATTTCGGCCTTCCCAGATATACAATTTCTTATGAATGAGATGATAAAAAAATAATTCCAAGTCACCATAGGAAACAAAACGAAACAATGAGCCGAAATGAACCATCTGTATAGATACATTATTTTCCTTAAAGAAGGCATTGAGACGATTAACCATAGATGCTGTCTTCACGTTTAAGCTCGTATATAGAGGCTGACCTTGCTGACTTAAATACCGAAGGGTTGCATAGGCAACATCCATTGTAAGAGGATGTGTACAGAATGTTCCCCCGACAAAGGTCTTTTTCTCAGCAAATGGGGGGTCAGATTGATCATTGAAACGCCAAAAGCCTCCATCTATAACATCTAGGTACTGTGCTTTTCCTGCAACGATCCCTATCGGAAGACCGCCACCTGCTATCTTCCCATATGTGACAATATCCGCTTGAATATCAAACCATGCTTGGGCACCGCCAGGATGTATACGAAAACCTGTTATAACTTCATCAAAAATCAAGGCAATCCCGGCCTCTTCTGTCAGTGTTCTAAGTTTCTTTAAAAATGTAACGGGCTGTAAATCCGGCCTACGGCTTTGAATCGGCTCCACAAGTACAGCTGCCAGTTCATGAGCATGTTCTTTAATAATTTCAAGAGAAACAGGACTATTGTAATTTAGTATGATTACATCCTCCATCATGCTCTTGATTATGCCTGGAGCCATCGGTAATGCTCTGCCATATGAATCCTCGGGATCTGCAACCGCTAGGACACCATCAAATGTACCGTGATAAGATCCTGAGAAGATAACCACCTTGGAACGCCCGGTTGCCGCACGTGCTATACGTAGAGCTACCATAACGGCCTCTGTTCCAGAGTTGTAGAAAGCTACCCTTTCTGTGGATGTCATCTCGGATATAAGCGCTGCAACCTCTCCTGCTTTATTAGACATAGGTCCAACGGGAGGCAGGCTTAAATTAACGCTTGATAGCATGGTATTTACAATAAAGTCAGGATTATGACCCAACAAATTCACGCCAAATCCCATCGTAAGATCTATATATTCATTCCCATCGACATCCCGCATCTTAGAACCATTGGACTGCTCTGCTATAATTGGATACACTAATTCTTTCCAATACGAACGGTAACCCGAAACATTCCGATTGTTTGCATGCACTAGGCGGCTCTGTTGCGTTTGAGACTGAGAGAGCCTTGTCTGGGCCGTATATTGTGCAACAAATTGGTTCAGGTATTTTTGTTGAGAGAGAGTAAAATTACCTGCTTCAAAAATCAAAGGCTGATAGGGTGTAAATGGCTTTGGAGAACTCTCTTGTATAGTATTCACTTGATGCTTTTTCGTTTCTTGCGCTCCTACCCTTTCTTTCTTAACTTGAACATAATTTTCAGTTAGATCGGCAACTGAATTTCCATTTAGTATGCTTAATTTCAAAATTTCAAGCTGCTGATTAAATAAAGTATTTGTGAACTCTTGCTGTTGTGCGATGAGTTCCAGCTGCTTCGCCATAACAGAATCTAATGACCTGCTATGATTGCTGTCTAGACTGATTGGTTGTTTGCTTGCCTGTGGCGGAAGTTCTGACACTTGTCCATCTTTCATCCAAATTTCCGAATGCTGAGTTGTAGATGTTGCTGCTACAAGTTTGTCTGAAGATAAGGCCGACCCTACGTAGTCAATCAGCTTATCTAAGCTCGTTACCGATTCAAAGAAGAGATTCATAGGAATGTCTAGATCAAATACTTCCTTTAATTCCCTTCTAAGCGAAACAAGCATAATGGAATCCAGCCCCATATCCAGAAAATGGATACTGTTTTCAATTGCCGCCATCTCAATCCCGGAGGCTCGATGAATCATACCTTTTAACATCACAGCTATGTCATTTGCCATAGTCTTCTCCTGACTTATCATATCTTTCGTATTGCTTTCTATTTTTCCAGCATAATTAATCCAGCAACTCGTAGGTTCAAACGGATATAAGGGCAATTGTATTTTCGTCCCCTTTTTGTTAAACATGCTCCAGTTCACATCCGCACCTTTGATATATAGATCGCATATCTGTTCCACTTGCTCGCGGCTAATCGATCCCCTCTTCAGTAGTTCATCTAAAAGCACTTGAGCGGTTTCAGTTAGAGCATTCTGACCCGCGGCAGAAAGCTTGCCAAATTGCGAATGTTCTTTATGACCTTGAATTACGGAAGGAACTCCATCATGCTCTTTTTTTTGAATAACAGCCACAAGCTGTTCTTTGAGTTGACTTTGATTTACTACTGGAAGCGCAATTCTGTATTGATAATGTGATTTTTTTGTATTGGCTGAATAACATAAGTCTTCCATGGAGATGTCTTTAACACTTAATATATGAAGATATTTATCTACCAAACGCCATAAAGAGGCTTCACTTTTAGCCGAAATTGTAAAGATATTTATTTTTTCGGATTGTAGTTCAACCGTGGTCAGAGGGGCTCTGTATTCCTCTAATGCAATGTGGCAGTTTGTTCCGCTGAATCCAAACGAGCTTACTCCGCAACGACGGGGATGTATCGTCTCCTCCCATTCGGACAGCATGTTATTAACATACACTGGAGAGTTTTCAAATGAAATATTCCGGTTAGGCATGCTAAAATGCACCATTGGCACAAGTTGTTTGTGGTTTAAGCATAAGAGTGCTTTTATTAAGCTTGCTATACCAGCAGCTTCGTATAGATGCCCTATATTAGTTTTTAGAGAACCAATTGCGCAAAATTGCTTACGATCTGTATATTTGTCAAATGCTTTACGGATACCCTCAATTTCAATCGGATCTCCTAGTTTCGTTCCCGTTCCATGGGTTTCAATATATGTAACAGTTCTCGGATCAATATTACCTTTCTCCCACGCTTTCTCAATTACGCCTGCCTGAGAAAGAGGATTAGGTGCTGTTATTCCAACCGTATTTCCATCTTGATTAATAGCACTGGCTTTAATGATGCCATAAATGCGATCCTTATCTTCAACTGCCTTATGCAGTGGCTTAAGCAAAACCGATGCTACCCCTTCTCCCCAGCCGGTTCCACTTGAGCTATCATCAAAAGCTCTGGCTCGGTGATCAGATGACTCCATCCCTATACCCAACTTGAAGGGCATCAATATTGTCTTCACACCGCCTGCAATCGCCATTTCACAGTCTCCATTATGAAGCGCTTGACACGCTAAATGCACAGCAACCAGAGACGAAGAACAGGCGGTATCAACAGTCACAGCTGGCCCCTTCAGATCAAGTAAATAGGAGGCTCTGCTTGCAAGCACGGACGGCATATTTCCGATCATATGGTTGGGAATCGTACCCGGCTCAACTTCCGAAATCAAGCGTTCATAATCAAAGCTTGTTTTCGAGAAGCCTGCATAAATCCCTATATTTTGTCCAGAAAGGCTTTCAGGAGTGAAGCCTGCATCCTCAAAAACATGCCAAATATTTTGCAAAAATAACCGTTGATTCGGATCCATCATGACAGCCTCTTTAGGCGTCATTTTGAAAAATTGGTAGTCAAACTGATCTATATGCTCAAGATAGCCACCTTCTACAAACTCAATTTTGTCCCTGTCAAAGTTAAGATAAGATATATACCTCTCGGCTTCGCCCTGCCGGTTCCCATTTAATTTACCGACACCATCTTTGCCTGCCGCAAGATTCATCCAAAATGCATCTAGATCGTCCGCCATTGGAAATCTCCCTGCCATACCAATAACAGCGATATCCTTACTTTCACTTTCTATACCTTTGGCAGGAAATAATGCCTCATCTTGTTCCATGCTTGCTAGAAAGGCTGACATTTTAGCAATAGTAGGGTGAGAGAAGAGATCCGTTACATCAATCTTAATGTGAAGAGATTGCTCAATCTCTTCAGCAATTTGCACCATATGTATGGAGGTTGCTCCCATCTCAAAATAGGTGTCTTTCACATCAATCTGAGGGTTATTTAATATGTTCATACAAATTTCAGTCAGTCTCTTTTCAAACTGATCCTTGGTCGGAGAATACCCGTTACTTGTTTGAACCTTTTGATGTGCCAATTCCTTCAGTTGTTGCGAAATCTCAGCATATTTCTGACTTTGGTAAGCTTCGCTTAATTTGTAACGCTGTATTTTGCCGCTTGTCGTCTTTGGAATTTTTCGAACAGGTATAACATCCCAGATGTCCCACCCTCCCTTTAGGGTAAGATGGCTTCTCAACCTTTTCGCCAAAGGTATGAAGTTTGCTAAACTCTCTTTGAATAATACGAACAGGACAATTTTCTCTACATTATCTTCTTTAACCCCACACGCAACAATTTTGTTTAGGTCTATGCCATCTATTTCTTCTGAGACTCTCTCTATATCATGCGGATAGTAGTTTTGGCCATTAATAATGATGACGTCTTTAGATCTTCCGATTACAACTAAATTCCCATCTTTGATAAAGCCGATATCACCAGTACGCAACCATCCGTCCTTTGTTTTCACCTTCGATGTCGCTTCTGGATTGTTATAGTACCCCTCTGTCACGTTTTTCCCTTTAATATGGATATGACCAACAGTGTCTTCATCAACGACTTGATCCACATCGTCACACACTCTCAAATAACAATCAGCTATGGCTGAACCCACAGATACTAAACGGGTACCCTCACGATCGTTATCGTCCACCTCCATCACGGTACAGCCCATATTTAAGTGTTTTCGATGGAACGAATATGAAACAAGTGGCTGGTTAGGACGAGGGAAAGACACACCTAACGAAGCTTCAGCCATCCCATAGACAGTAAACATAGCTGTTCTTTTTAATCCGAATTTATCCATTTTATCTAAGAACAGATTGCATATTTCCACTGATATCGGTTCAGCACCGTTATATATCAAACGTATATGGGAGAGATCCCAGTTCATGGCATGCTCTGGTTTGAAGTAGTTTAGAAAATATTTGTATCCAAAGTTCGGTGACGATAATACCGTTGCTTTATGCTCATTAGCTTTTTTCAACCATAAAATTGGACGACGTATAAATAATGAAGTAGGGATATTATATTGATCCGCGTTCACCACAAGAGGCATTAGATGAAACCCAATCATCCCCATATCATGAGTGAAGGGCATCCAGTTGAGAAAAACATCATTCGAGGTATTGGTAGAACCCTCTATTATGCTATAGATATTAAACATTAGATTTTCATGAGTTAAAATAACTCCCTTTGGTTCACCTGTCGAACCAGATGAAAATTGGATAAATGCAATATCTGTAGGATTAGGGTAATATATAGTTCCCTTACCTGAGGAATCGGCAAATTGATCTATGTATAACGCACAGTCACTTATCGCTGAATCACCTAATAAGCCATGATCTTTCGCATATTTCTCTAAAGACTGCAATGTTTTGGGAGTTGTAATTAAACGAGGTTTATCCATTACTTTCCAAACTTTAAATACCTTAAGCTTGCTTTCGTCATTATCGCCAATGGTAACGGGCACTGGAATAATACCGCCTAATACACATGCCCAGAACATTTCAATAAACGGTTCATTTTCTCCAATTTGAAATAAGAGTTTGTCTCCTTTTTGCAGTCCCAATTGTTGAAAATCAAATAAGATCTGAATTGCCCTAGTATATAAGTCGTTATACGGAACACGTCGTTCTACTTTATCACCATTAATATATGTAATTCCTTTATCAAACTTAGATTGTATTTCAATTACTTCGACTAAATTAGCACATCTCATATTGTCAGCCGCTCCTACTCAACTAAAAATAGTAAACTATTCGACTTCTTCATTGGAATCGGAATTAAACTTTGCCATCATTAAATGGATATTCTGATCTGATAACCCTTTTACCGCCAGTATGCTTCGCAAACTATCTATTATCCCATTTTTTTCGCCCTCACTAAGCACTCCCTGCTCTGTGTGAAGTTGATTATACCTTCGTTTCATGCCTGTAATTGGCTCTATTACACCAGTAAAGAACTCATCTTTGTCCCAATTCTGGTTCCGAGAACAAACCGCTATAGTGATGCATGATGACAAGAAATCCTGATCTGACTGCAGTCTATTGCCAACGTCCATCTGTTCCCACTTCGGTAATGTCTCTCTCAGCCGAATTAATTCATTCAAGTCACGTTCAAATGAATAGCCATTGATTTCCTTTATGCAATTTACAAGGAGGTTATAAAGTGCTTTTTTAGGACCAATCTCAATAGCGCTATCTACACGTTGGCTCATTAGATACATCATAGTTTCTTGCCATCTTACGGGCATAATCATGTGTGCAGCTAAACAATCGGGTATCTCGTTTGGGTTCCCATAGGGTTGAGCCGTCACATTAGATATCACTGGAAACTGAAGTGGATTAAATATGTATTTCAGAAGCTCTTCTTTAAATTGCTCTGAAGCATTTTTCATATATATACTATGGAACGGAGCACTAACTTGTAAGGGTATTGCTTGCGCACCTTTGTTTAACACATGAGAAATGACATGTTCAACCGACTCCTTCAAACCAGAAATAACGTGTTGGTCCGGCGAATTGTAGCACGCAATGGTTACGGGAGTCTTTGGTGTTGACAGAATACGGCATAGATTTTCCATTTCTTCTTGACTTATACCTGTGATTGAGGCCATCATGCCATGGTTAGGCGACACAGCCGCTTGCATAAGCTCTCCTCTTTTTCTTACAATGCGAAGTGCATCAGAGAATGTAATAGCTCCCGCACAAGTTAAGGCGGTGATTTCACCCAGGCTATGACCAGCTACAAACTCAGGAGTAAGTCCAACTTGTTCCTTGTAAACGGCATAAGCCGCCATGCTTACTGTGAGCAAAGCAGGCTGCGCATTCTGGGTGAGTGAGAGTTGCTCCATTCCACCCTCGAAACACATTTTTTTCAAGTTAAACCCTAACATATCGTTTGCCTCTTCAAACACTAATCTGGAACAGGCAAAGCTTTCATAGTTCTTCTTTCCCATGCCGATGTACTGAGAACCTTGTCCCGGAAATAATAACGCTGTTTTTTTCAATGTACTAACCTCTTCTCAAATCAGGTTCTCAGGATGAATGTTCTTCGTTAACTGTCGGTTAACTATATTTAATAATTGGTTCGTATGGGTGTGGATAAAAAAATGGTCACCTTCCAACTTATATGTATAACACTCTAAATTAGAATGCTTTTGCCACCCTTCTATTGGCGACTTAAGCATATGATCATATATTCCATCTATAGTAGTAATATCACAATTCAGCTTGCTCTCACGTTGTATGTAGCGGTAATTTTCTGTTATTCTCAAATCCGACTTTATAATTGGAAGATAGTAGTCCCTTAACATTGGGTCTTGAAATACTTCAGAGGGCGTCCCTCCCATTGCTGTGAGCTCATTTATTAGCTCTTGCATCGGTAATGTATGCAGAATCTTATTGTTGCTCGTATAATCTGGGGGTTGCTTGGCAGCAAAGAAGATATGCTGAGGATTTTGTCCCAATAATTCTTTAATCTTATGTGCAAGCTCATAAGCGATTAAACTGCCCATGCTATAACCGAATAAAGCAAACGGTGTTTCCATGATATTGAATCTTTCATTCATACATGCGTAAATATCATCAACAGCCTCATGCAAATTTTGATAGAGGGGTTCTTGGCTCCTGGTTCCTCTCCCTGCAAGCTCAAACAAACATAATTCCACCCCAGGATTTAGTAACCCCCTCCATTTTTCATATGAAAACACTGAACCTCCAGCATACGGAATACAGATTAGTTCCATTTTCCTCATAAAACACAATCCTTTGAAATATATAGTAAAATAGTACTAATCACATGATAACATATAGTTATTTTTTTTCAACTTTTATCCAAGGCAATTATTTGAATATGTAGAGATAAGTACAAGCAAATGTCATAGAGAACTTTTTAATCCTCTAAAATGATAATATGGTTTATATCCCCAAATTGAAGAGCTTACTATAAGACACCCAGATGCATTTCATTCCAATTACTCATTAAAATGAACTCTTACTTTTTTCCTAAATGCTCATTCCCACACAACGAGGACGATTGAAAACTAACTGAGAATAAAAAAGTCCTGCAAACCAAGGAATTCTTAATCATCAGAACTAGAAATACTTAAGCCAGAAATCATTACAAACCCATGCCAAACGGTGACAGATGTCTTACACCAACTTATAGTTTTTCTAATCGCTCACAGTCTACCCCATCCTCTAAACAAATAAAAATTACTATCCCAAAACTCTCCCTCCTCCAACACGCTCTAACCCCTTACGCCGCATGCTTCTCCTCTATTTTCAAGATAAAAATTATTGTCCAAAAGGTGGAGAAATCAATGGGCAAAAGCTAAAGTTTAGAGAAAAAGAGCGAGAAAAGACTGGGGAAATGTGCGCTTGGATCAGCTGCATTTCTACCAGTCTTTAAAGTGTTTCCGAAAATTTATTTTTATTCAGGGACAGTTATTTGGGAATGGGACAGTTATTTGGGAATGGGACAGGAATTATTTAATGTTTACACCATCCTGTAGAAAACTAAAAATAACTGTCCCCACCTCCACCCCCCCCAATCCCTTACCCCACAAGGCTTCATCGCCATTTCCGAGATAAAAATAACTGTCCCCAAAACGCTGAGAAAAAGCCCTGAAAACTGGAAGGAAACTGGTTGAATTGTGAACGAAAACAACTAATAATTCGTGTCCCTGAAAGGATAGAGAATCGCCTGAGAAAAGCAAGGATCGGCATTTGAAACGCCTGGGTAAGAGCCTGGGAAATGACTGAGTAAAACCATCCGCGCTTACCCAAAAGCCTTGAGGAGACTGGGTTTCTGCTTGATTACCTATTCGGGATTTGGATGGGAAATCCCTGCTGTGACGCCTTAAAGCATGAAAAAAAAGACTGGAACAATGGTTGGCGCAATCGTCAACCAGGTTCCAGTCTTTGGTGGTTTGGGGACAGTTAATTTTAGTTAGGGACGGTAAATTTGAAATTGGACAGGAATGTGAGTTATATCATCAATTGAGACTAAAATCACGTGAAATAACGTGTTTCTATATCATAGTTTTATATTTTTTTTATCGTAATATAAGATAAACATATCTCTTCTATACTATAAAATGAGATTATACCGCTGACTAAACAATATTCATAACATATCCTTGATTTTATCACGTGCACGATCACGTGCACGACTAACTAAGATTACATCTGGAGAAGTACGAGACATTCTAGCTTCGATTCTTCTTAGTACTGTTTCCACTTCACCATACTTTGACCCAATATGTTCTGCTATTCTCCCTAATTGCTTTGTAATAAAACCAGCAAAGGGGATCGTGGAATTAGTGACTTCAATTATCGAGTCAAGAGTAACTCCTCTCACATCCCATACATCTAATCTTTTCCGATTTTTTTCGTAATGTTTTACTCTCTTGTTAAATTGTTCTATAATTTCAGTCATTTGTTCTTGTGATTGCTGTTCAGACAATCTCATGATTAAATTCCGTAGTTTATCTATCTCGCTCCCTTGAAAAGCTTCTGCAATTTCTAAAACTGGAACATGCCTCGATATAGTCAGTATTCCATCAGTAATTAAGTTAGGAGATGTCATAATATCATATTTCCAGTTATTATTTACGCCAGAATACAAATAAGCTAAATTCTCCTCATTTCTTGCTAACGGACCAACAGGGCAAAGAACTGCATTTTGGGCTGCTGCCCATTCAATTGAATTTGCAGCTTCCATTATTTCTAATTTATAGTTATTCCCAGTTAACGATTCAATTGTATTATGCAGAATTGGACCTAAACCTGTTATATATGTTCCAAGTGCTCCTTTTTTTGCAATTGACTCATACATCTTGCTCCATGAATCTGATAATACCATGGCAAAATTTTTCACCCATTTAGCTAAAATATCATCTTCATTGTTATTTAAGCTATCTGACAATCTGAAGAGTGCATTCAAGAATTCACTCTTTTCATTAGTCTCAATTGGAAGAAATATATATGGATTCCTGATCCTTTGATTTCTTAAAGTTCTGCATGCTAACTCTCTACTAAACACAAGATTTTTTGAGTTCACAGAAACAACTTTCTCGATGAACTTAGTATTGTATTTATTAACAGAGTGCGGAAGTACTATTTTTAATTTGTTCATCTCAATTAAACTCAAGAGTTCGCTTTCATTGACACCTAAACTGTTATAAAAATTTTCTTCAAAGGATTCTTTAGGAAGAATCAGATTAATCCCATTAAATAAAGTTAAATAGTTCCTTATATATTGGTTTCTCCAAAACTAGCATTCACAAAACAAGCTGAATGATTGTACTCTTGCTGGATAAAGTCATCAGTATCGTTCCATAATAAATTTTCTTTATTTTGGATCCATCCTTCTTCATCCTCTTCCCATTTGCGCATTAACTCTTTAGAAAAATCAAAGAACGAGTGCTTACTCACTGCAATTGAGATATTTGAAAATTTCTCGTAAACTGATTTAAATTCATTTTCAATATTTTCTGTCTGAGTTAAAATAATTTCTACCTGGTAACCCATCAAGTTAGAAATGCATTCTTTAACTATATCACTCTCATCACCTGATAAAATATATGCACTCATAATTTCCCATATATCATTTTTGTTATCATAATTCACCCAAATTGAAGGAATTTTATTGGGAAGGTTTAAAGACAAATGGAAATTAAAATCATTTAGGGTGAAAGGGCTACCCACTAAATTTTGTATATCTTTTTGCTCTCTTTCATTAATTCTTTGGGTTCCATTAGGCAAATCTATAACTAATTTAATTGGACAACTCGCAATTTTAATTTCTTTTTCGAAAGTACTATACATATCAGTATAAGTGCTATTAATGGGAACGATATTAAGATCATCACAAAGAATATAGTACCAACTTTGCTGTTTATATAAGCCTTTAAATTTTAATTGAGGTTGAAGTAACTGAAGACGCTCGTAACTGTACAATGCGTAATTTTCAATTATTTTACCTTCCATTTTTTCCCTCGATTCATTTTTTTTAGAAGCTAATGTTATTGTGCCGATATCTATTTTGATTAAACAACACTTTATACACAAAAACTCTGATATGAAAAAAGATATCATCTAGAAGTAGCTCGCTATTCTATTTTTTAATTTATTCAAATAATATCTGAAAAAGTGTAAGCGCATTCAGATTGCCCCGTTACTTCTTAGATTGACCATCAACTCGGGGTTATCATTTTCAACTTCAAAAAAGAAAATTTCATCTACATATTTTTCTATATCCCAATCATTAATACTCCACTCGTTTGTAGTAACAAATATAATTTTTCTTGAATTATTATCTTTGAGCCTAAGGAGAAATTTTTCATAACGCTTCGAATCGTTTAGGATAGTTTGAACTGGAAAAAACGTTGTAAAGGTGTTTTCGTTTCCGTTAAATTTAAACTTCGTTGACGTAGCATAACTAGTTATTAAAATTTCCATATCCCCTAATTCATAGGTAGAAGTAGACTTTACATTATCAGGAAGGAGCTTTATTTTAAAAGCATGATTAATTAATTCTGACACATTCGACATAGAAGACGTACTAATAATCCCTCTATCAAAAATTTTATTTAGACAGGAAAAAACTACCCTTAACTTAGCATCAGTGTCATAACCTCTCATCAAAAGTGTTCTTTTACTATCATCATTTAGAAAGTTTAAGACAGTTTGAACTGCTTTTTCCTCGTCTTTCACCGGATCTCCTCCTTAGGTCTTACCATATTTTTATATTTATACTACAGAAGTTGTTCACTATTTTTTGAACACTCTCAGATCCTTAGCCACTATAATTTCAGGAGTGAATCCGAGTGACCTAACTGTCGTTAACCATTCAATTATTTCAATTTTAAAATATATTGAAGCATTTTTACTGAAATCAATTTGTTTTTCTTTTCCTATTAGATTTGATGTAGTAACTATAAATATCATGGATATTTTTTTAATTTCATTAATCCCATAAGGATTTAATACGTTACCCTGCGAATTGTATAGTTCAGCACTATGGAGAGACTGTTGAATACAATATCTTAAAGATGAAGTCTCGCCTATCTTCAGATGGATTAGAGATTTTTGTTTATCATCATATAGATCTGCAAACTCAACATTTTTATAGAACAGTTGGCCCTTTTTACGATCAAGAAGCGTATATTGATGTTTATCTTCTAAGTAAATGTTGAAAGGATATTCTGCGTACTTGACACCACCGTCATATTTTTTCGGATTAGATAATTGTATCTTTCTTCCAGCCTCCAAAATATCATCTGTTAGACTATAGGCCTCATTATATGAAGATATTTGATTTACTTTTTTAATCTCACTAGCAATATAATCTATATATGACTTGTTAAAGCTCGCCCATCTTCCTTTGAAAAGACAATAATCTTTATTGCGGAGATTTGTACTGAAGTCTACCATTTTCAATAAACTAATTCTTTTATCTTTTTCTGATATAGTTTTTATTGAAACCTTTGATATGTCTTCACACTCAATCTCCTTTAACTTTCCACCTATAGATTCTATAGTATATGAATTAATTGGATGTCTTTTTGAAGCATATACAATTTCAATTTTTTCATCATTAGCAGGTCGAATAATAATATCTCCGTCATCCTCCATAAAATATGAGAGAGAAACCTTTGAATCCTCAGCTTTCAATTCCTTTAACAATTCACTATTCAAATCGGAAATTAAGGGCTTATTATCCTCATTGTTCTTGACAAAATTCATCCTTGGTAAACTTCCTGTTTTATCTTCATTGTTCAGAAGATAATGAAGCTCCGCTACAATCTCAATTATTTCTTGGGGCTTATATGTACGAACATTGATTTTAACAGTGGAACCAAATTTCAATCCTTCTTCATACTTGCTTAAAACGAACTGAGAATATTTTGGAGGAAATACAATTTTGCTAATCAGCATTTCATGACTTTCACCGATTTCAGTTGTTACATATGAATTCCTATTATATTGTGTCAAAGATTTGTTTTTTGATTGCTTAAAAAATTTCGCGGATTTAACATCTATTTTTTCGCTATCGTGTATAATTTCTGCAATATCAAAGCCAAACTCTATGTCTGCAAAATTGTTGGCGATACTATGGGCCCTCCCTAAGGAGATTGCATATAAATATTCGTCTACTTCAATAAGAATCATTCCATATGTTGATTCCACAATTTTAGTCTGCTAATCTGAATTCTGAAAATGAACCTTCCAATAATCGAACCATTCAATATTTGTGTTTTCATCTTCTGTCTTAAAAAAAAAGTCCATTTTAGTCTTCATTTTAATCTCTTGACTATCAATTAACTTTTGTAGTTCACCAACTTGTACAACACCAACTCTATTCATTTGATATTCTCGAGTTAAAAACTCTATGTAGTTATCTCTTGAAATTATTATTTTGTATATACTAAATTCCATGCTCTCATCTCCATAAATTCAATTTACACACCAAGAGCGAACACATTTTATTACCTTAACAAACTCTAATAACTTATTTCCGTGGTGATCACTAAGAAATGACATTATAAATCCACATTTTAAATTCTTACTTTGCTGAAGTTCACCAACAATATTTCTCACTTACATTTTACAAATGATTATTCATTATGTCTTAGACAACATAATGAAAATAACGTAGATCATTAAGACTACTCCCTTCATAAAACTAGTATAATCATACCACATACTCCTTAAATATATATCAAAATCTGGTATAAACAGGGGTATTAGTAAGAAGGATATAATTACATTTTTCAATATTCTTTTGAAGTTGCTTGAGGATATTCAATTATATATTTTCTTTTAATATCTTTTGTAACCTTCGACTAAATTATTTAGTTCTTTCGTTCTGACAAGAGTAATCACAAATTGATCTAATGATAGAAGAATCCCAACATTGTTCACAACAGTAATGACGCCTGGAAGAGCTTTGAGTTTTTCTGTCTTTGCTTTGGGAGATGTCGTGCAATTCGAACCGAAGTCGGGTTGCTCGGTGCGTAAGCCGAGCGATATTATCCCTTTTTCCAACCAATACCGAAAGCTCTTTCTGAATTTGGATATAAAAAAGACCAAAACGATATGCCTTCCCATACTCACATAAGGAAAATGCAATTTCATTTTAGTCATGCCTTCTTTACCAGTAACAGCCAAACACTGCTAATATTCAATTCGTTATTGATATAAACGTTTACTGGATCAAATATCACACAATAAATTAGTAGCATCACTTTATTCATTATATTTGTGTATGTTTCTTAACAGCAGGCATAATGATTGTTGCTAGTAGTTCAATGTTCTTTTTAATCTGATCCATACTGACGCCACCCGCATCGATCTCGGCTAAGAAGCGTTGTTGCCCATACATCTCGTATTGATACAACATTTTTTCAATAATTTGCTGAGGAGAGCCCACCATGAGTGCATCTCGATAATCGGTAGCAGCCAAGAATTGTTGCTCAGGGTAACCACTACCTCTTAATTGAACCGTAGCGTTATTAATATGTGGGTAGTATTCGCGTAAGGCTGTTTGGCTATCTTCAGCTACGTACATGAGACTCGTTGTGGAGATGGGTAATCTTGCAGGATCAAAGCCTGCACTTCGTGCAGCTTCACGGTAACGATCTACAGCAGTTTTAAATGCTGTTGACGGTCCACCAAGTGTCGTTAGCATCATGGGTACCCCTGCTAAACCTGCTTTAATCGCACTTGCCGGTGGTCCTCCTACTGCACGCCATATCGGCATTTTCCCATGTAATGGTTGGGGGATGATTTCGGCATGATGTAATGGTGCCCGGAACTCCCCTTGCCATGTAACGCGCTCTTCTTCGTTAATCTTCAGCAGTAATGCCAATTTCTCTTCAAATAGTTCTTCATAGTTACTCACATCAAAACCTAATAATTCATATGCACCTAGACGTGAGCCACGTCCTGCTACAATTTCCGCACGTCCATTTGAAATCAGATCCAACGTTGCAAAGTCTTCATATACTCGAACCGGGTCAGATGTACTCAGGACTGTTGCCGAGCTGGCGATTTTAATGGTTTTGGTTGCTTGGGCAATTGCTCCAAGGATCACAGTATGTGCCTGGGTTGCAAATAACGGCTGATGACTCTCCCCTACTGCGAATACATCAAGTCTT
Source organism: Paenibacillus sp. FSL H3-0457 (assembly GCF_037981725.1). NCBI lineage: Bacteria > Bacillati > Bacillota > Bacilli > Caryophanales > Paenibacillaceae > Paenibacillus > Paenibacillus sp. FSL H3-0457. Next base: position 5,781,939 of record NZ_CP150283.1, read on the forward strand.
GCTTCTTCAGCCAGTTTGGCAGTTTCGATTAATTCGTTAATCCGTTGCTGTGCAGAGATGCGATGGCCTGTGAGAGGATTGCTTAAATGATCTCCAATGGAATAGAGACCGATCTCCATACCTTTTTCTTGTTGAATACGATATTGTTCCATCTTAGTCTGTCCTTCCATATGAGTTCCATGGAGGCCTAGAAACCAAAAGTTGGTTTCATCTCAATTCATTCGTTGATCTTACTGGCACCTAGTCCAAGTTTCTTGAGAAGATCGGTTAACTGTATTTTTTCTTCATTGGTAATAGAAGACAGATTTTTGGATATGACCTCAACGTGTTGAGGAAAGATCTCTTTGAATACATTTTGGCCTTGATCTGTAATGACTACAATTGAAGATCGACGGTCTGTCGGACTGGGTTCTCGCTTTACTAATTCTTTCTTTTCAAGCTTATCAACTACATATGTGATACTCCCGCTAGGGATCGAAAATTTCTCACTTATACTTTGGACCGTGTGTGGTCCTTTATTGTAGAGGAGTTCCAGCACCATAAAGTTCTCATTACTAATGCCGTATCGTTCTATATCTTTTACAACATCATCAAAAACAGTTTTACTGGCCTTTACCCACACACGGAAAAGCCGTAAATCTATCTGACTTTGTTCATCTCCTTGAAACATGTACAGGACCTCCTATTAGATACCTTCCCAAAAAACAGTATTTGTTATCTTGGTTTTCTGTATAAAGGATAATCAACTTCAGTCGGAACTTCAATAAGCAAGATTCTAAGGTCTTGATCAATAGCTTGTATGGCTACTCTCTCCTCTTGCTCTGATTGAACGATAATAAAATCCTTATGTGAGAAATGAGTTGCTTTAATTGTGTCTGACAAAAGAGTTCCATCTCCTCTAATGGCTAAACTAGCCAATGTACGACCCAAGGAAAGGCTATGAGTATATACTGTTCCCTTAGGAATAAGTACATCCCACATTTTAGCATCAGTCACGGTTTGCATAGGAGAATTGTTTCCTAAGAGTGTTTTAATTTTGACATCATCTATATCCACTAACGAAAACTGATTAGAATCGAATTGCGAATAAATAGGTGTACGTTTAACGGCTTGGCTTAGATGTGGTTCAAACCAAATTTGAAAGGCTTCAGTTGGTTCCTTTAACGCCTCAGCATGTTGCACACCAGAGCCTGTTTGCATGAGCTGAGCTCCTCCTTCTTGTACAACACTTTCCGTACCCAGTGTATCCCGATGATATCCCTTACCATGGATCACATAAGTGATGATTTCGAAGCCTTGATGTGGATGGAATCCGATTTCTGCTGGTTCCTGAGAATGAGCCCAAGCCCAGTAAAATAGGGGGCCTACTCGAGTAGTGATGGAGCCTTCTCCGGAAAAACCGATTGGTTTTTGTTCTTTGATTTTACCACCATCGAACTGACCACTCGCTTGATCTTTGGGTTTAATAATTTGGATTCTCATTATACTCACTCCTTAGTTTAACGGACCATTCACACAAACAAAGATCCGTAATTGATTAGAAATACGACCAACCCTAGAATTAATAAAATGATCGGCATAAGCATTTGTTTCAATTGATCCTTTATTTTAATGTGTGTCATGATCGCACCGATCATCGTTACCACGATGAGCAAACCACCCCATGCAGCTAAACCCTCATTCCAAATACCTGCAATAACTAAACCTGCTGCAATGACTTCGATCAACCCTGTAAACACTCGAAACGCTCCAGGATATCCATAGTGCTTAAATCCTTCTACCATCTGCTTGGACCCAAACTTCATCAACCCAAACATAAGAAAACCTAACCCTAAAATCACTTGCAAAACAATGGATAGAACACTCATAAATTCAATCTCCTCTTTACCCTATAATTATTAATCCTAATGTTAGGATATATGTATCCTAACATTAGGCTATATGTGTGTCAACAAAATTCTAATTAGACTAAAAACCTTCTCTCCGAAGGAAAGAAGGCTTTATGTTTAATTAAGATAAATTTATTAATTCAATCAGTATACTGCTGGTGTGCCGTCGTAATTGATTATCAGTCCATTGTGATTTTTATCATCCAAAACAAAATGTACTTCAGTTTACTCTGAAAATGCGAATGTACGTACCGAACCAAGTTCTTGTCCCGCGACGACGTTCGCCTCCTCATCTCCGTCAAAAAGATAATGGGCACTTGCGACGTTACCCGGATTTCACTACACAGTTGATATCCCGATCCATCTGGCAAATTGACATCCAACAAAATCAAATCGATCGTACACCTCAGCCCTTGTTTTATTTACATAAAATGGAATTGTAGTTTTTTAGATCACTCCAGCGTTAGTATACACCATTCTAACTTCTTCTCTAAATTTGCGTTTTGAACCCAATAAACAACACCTTTAGGCAAAGTAATTACGATTCCAATTTCATTTTTTGTATACTTACATCTATTTATTTTAGTATTCTACAAATTAAAAACAAACAGAATTAAGAACATAAGTGGAGGAACAGCTAATGCCGGCAACAGATTTAACGTCTTAAACTTTTTGATTCCTAAAATGCTCAATCCAGAACACAATATCAGGATCCCCCCAATGATTGATATCTCATTCATAAGATCTGTATTCAAAGAATTCTCTATTAAAGTGGCAATTAAATAAATGGAGCCCTGCCAGCAAAATAATACAAGAGCTGAAAATGCTATACCTATCCCAAATGTGGAAGCTAAAACAATAGAAGTGATAAAATCTAACATTCCATTAGCAAATAAGTATGTCATATTACCATTTAGAGCAGCTTCAACCGGACCGAGTATCGATAAGGAACCTATACAAAATAATAAAATAGCAGTAGATAATCCCTCCGCTAAATTCCCTTTCGAAAATCTGCTAACAATTTTGGAAAACTTCAATTCCAAGTTAAACCTCTGACCAATTAATGCACCTAAAGCCAGACTAACAATAAACAAAACCGGATATTTACTAGAAGGCATATGTTGTACGATCGAATTAATTCCAAGCGCTATCGCAGCTAATCCCATTGAGTTCATCAAGATTTCTTGGTATTCGTTTTTTATCCCCTTTTTAAAAACACTCCCAATACTACTACCTAAAATAATCATTAGTACATTAAAGACGGTTCCAAACATTATTTTTCTCTCCTTTAATAATCAGCTTATAAAAAAAATAAACCCTCTAGTTACTAGAGGGTCAAGTAATTTTGTTAGCGACTAAAAGGTAATAATATTTCTGTAACGTACTTTTCCACACTATTAGTGATTCCGTAATCAATTAATGTCACTTCGATAGAATCATCTAAAATATTATAATGATGTTCCCGACTATAAAGAAGTAGCTTTTCATAAAATAAAAAAGCATTGGCATGAGTTCCTCTAAAACGCACTCTTAAATATTCCCGAGAAGGAATAGTCACCGCCTTAGGGATTATGTCGCCTTCCTCTAAAATCATAAAAATACTGTTATATCTGTCAAATTTATTTGATTGAATGTCTTGTAAAGCAACCGATATACCAATTTTACCCAAAAATATACTTCCTTCAATGTTAAAGTTTTTTCTCAATTCAGCAATCGGATATTCAATATCTTCATCAGGTCTATATTCATGAATTAAATGGGCAACTCTTAGTTTGGGAAGCTTCACTTCTGCAATCGTGCCTAGTGGTTTGTTTATTGCATCATCTATCTGATCCAATCGTCGCTTAATTTTTTTATCTACTAACTCGAGTTCTCTAATTTTATTAGCAACTTCTATTTGTTGCTTTTTTAACATTTCAATTAGCCGATCCGTATCACGGTAATCGAAAAACTCTAAAAGGTCGTTTATCGGTAAACCGAGAGCTCTTAAATATTTTATAGTACTTAATCTTTCAAGATGTTGAGTTGAATAATACCGATAATTATTTTTTTCATCCACATATTCCGGTTTCAAGAGACCAATGTCATCATAATATCTAAGTGTGGAAATTTTAACTTGAAATAATTTTGATAAGTCACCTATCGTGAATAATTCCTTCATATATAAACCTCCTTTTGAAATCTCTTATTGAAAAGTGAAAAAAGCTATAATTCACAATTTACCTTTCTTGGAGATTAGGATTTGAGATAGTAGCTATTAGCTTAAAACAAGTCAATATAATCGGTCTGATATCATCCATTATTTTTTAAAGCGAAAGTTTCGGAATCAAAATAAACGCCTACTCAGGCGTTTATAAAAAAAAACTCGGTGTGCTTAGGCTCTGTCTGTGAAAAAATATTAATCAAGTTGATTAGGATATCTTTATTCCTTGTCCTCCCGATTCATACATATCTTACTGGATTTAGCCAAAGGATTGTATCGTCGGAACTATCGCAATTTTATCCGCCATTACCACTTGAGAATAAATTACCTTAGCTAGTCTTGTAGATCAATATAGTTTTGTTCTTTAGCACAAACTCTTCTTAAGCATCGTAATCAATCCAACGGCATACTTGATGACTAGTATTTAAATGCCTGGATATGAATCTCCTTAATTCCATGTCGTTACCCCTTTCTCAGCTATCTAGCTGTATACTTGTCATTTGTTTACTACTTTATTGTGTAATCTCAACCAACAAATCTATCCACCACTTATTATAACTGTAACAGTTAAACTAGATAGATGAATGAATGACTTGAAAATCAATATAATAAAAAGAAGGAGTGCTAAACGCAGTCCTTCTTTTCTTATTATCATTTACTTGTTCGACGAGAACTCCGTCAATAGATAATGGAGCACGCCAAACCCTCAAAAAAGAATTAAATTTGAATGAATGTGCAATTTCTTCTTAGCTTTATACGATTCCCATAATATCATATTTCATTAATACACTAAATCATTCTTTAGCTTCTGGTGAAGTTATTAGTAGCAATTGATTTGAGTTTGGATTATCCAAATTGACTTGAACCTGATCATAATTGAATGAGTTTGTAACCACAATCATTACAGTTGGATCGTAGCCTGCATCTACAACTTGTTTCAGATCAAACTCTACCAATTTGTCCCCAATTTTAATCTGATCATTTTCCTTCACCACGGGTTTAAAATGCTGTCCTTTTAGTTTCACTGTATTTATACCAATATGAATCAAAAGTTCAATTCCAGAATCCGAAACAATACCGATCGCATGCCCTGTTTTGTACACACTACTTATCTTACCATTGACAGGTGCGCTCACTACTCCACTTGATGGTATTATTGCTGCTCCCTTTCCCATTGCTTCAGAAGCAAATACTTCATCGTTTACACTAGTTAAAGAAACTACCTGACCTTCCACGGGCACCAATACCTCATTCGGAAGAGCTTTTACAGTGGGCATGATCTCACTTTTATTAGATACCCCGAAAAGGTATGTTAGGATAACAGCGCCAAAGAAAGCAATAATTAATCCAATTATCTCTCCTAGAAAACCATTTCCCAAATAGGTTGGAATCGCTAACAAACTTGGGAATGTGAACGTGGATGCATGAACTTCGAAAGAACCAATCACTGCTCCACCAATACCGGCAGCTATCATGGCACAGTAGAATGGGCGTTTTAATTTCAAAGTTACACCGTAGATTGCCGGTTCTGTGATCCCAAAAATAGCTGTGAGGGCAGCAGAGCCCGATAAACCTTTTAGCTTTTTATCTTTGGTTTTCAAGAACACACCGAGTGCTGCTCCAGCTTGAGAAAGTACTGCTGCACATACAATAGGTAACCATTGGTCGTATCCTTGGTTAGCGACGTTGTTAATCATAAGTGTAATAAGTGCCCAATGTACTCCAAAGATTACGATCGATTGGTGGAAAGCACCTAATACTAACCCAGCCAACAGTGGAGAAAAACCATAAACTCCAAGCAATATCCACGCAAATACATCGCTAATTTGTGTTCCTACGGGGCCAATAAGGGCCAAGGTTAATGGTAACATCATTACCAACGAAGCCAGTGGAGTCAACATATTCCGAATTGACTCCGGGAAAATTTTATTCAAGAATGGTTCCAGGTAGGAAAGGCCCCAGATAGACAACAAAATGGGAAATACGGAAGCTGTGTAAGTAATCGGTACAAGAGGTATACCAAAGAAATCAAGTGTTTGTGATTTTGTAACTACTTCTACCAAGGAGGGGTGAATCAGTGCCCCAGCTAAGGAAACAGCTACGAATTGATTCACTCTTAACTTTTTGGCCGCTGTAAAGGCCAAGAATATAGGTAAGAAATAAAAAATTGCATCACTTGCTGCATTCCATACTTTATATGCGCCACTTTCACTAGACAACCAGTTTAGTGTTATCACCAAAGCTAAGATTCCTTTCAGAATCCCTGCACCCGCTAATGCTCCAAGGAAAGGAGTAAATACAGCAGAAACGAAATCCATCAATTGGCTTATTGGATTAAATTTTTTATCCCCCTCCTCTGAAGCGCTTTCAGAGTTAGAAGAAATATGTGTATCCATTCCAGGCAACGAAGTAAGTTCTTCAAAGACTTGAGCCACAGAGTTACCAACAACAACCTGATATTGCCCTACACTATTTACAACAGTGATGACTCCATCTGTTTCTTCAATTTTTTTCGTATCTGCAGCATTGACATCCTTAAGTTTAAAACGTAGTCTTGTGGCACAATGCCAAACAGCATTCACATTTTCTTTACCGCCTACGCCCTCAAGGATTTCTTTTGCCAACTTTTGATGACTCATTGTTTTCCCCCCGGTTCAACTTTCCGGATCATCTTTGTTTATTCCATTAAACAAAGATGATCCGGGATGTCTTAATCATTTTGATTTATTGTCATTTAAACTATTCACACTTGGATGGGAATAATCTTTACCGTTTGAATCAATAAGCTGCTTATACCAGTAAAAACTATCTTTGTAATGGAATTGTCCACTACCCTTTCCCTCATCATCGTAATCCACATAAATGAAGCCATAACGTTTACTCATTTCTGCAGTACCTGCACTGATGATATCGAAGGGTGCCCATGAACAATAAGCAAATATGTCTGCGCCATCATGTATTGCTTCTAACATGGCGGAAATGTGATCCTTATGATACTCAATACGATAGTCATCGTGAACAAAATTATCTTCCGTTAATATATCTTTGAAACCAATACCGTTTTCTGCGATCATCATCGGAACATGATATCTATCCCAATAGTTAGACATGCAGAAATAAAGTCCGGTTGCATTGATAGACCAGCCCCAACGATTCGCTTTTAGATGGGGATTCTTGACGGTTGTATTCGGATCCATTGTATTTTCACTTGCCTTGACCGTATTGGACCAATAGTAGGATACAGCAAGGAAGTCCGCTGTGTTATTCCTGAGAAGCTCCTTCTCTTTTTCATCAATGTTCAACTGAATACCATTTTCTTCAAAGTAAGCGTAAGCGTAATCAGGATATTCTCCTCGAATGAGGACATCGCTATAAAAATATTGCATCCGGTTCCGTTTAAAGCTTAACTTCACATCTTCAGGCTCACATGAGTACGCTGTGGTTAACGTGTCCGCTAACATCACACCTAACTGAAGGTTTGAATTTATTTTGTGCCCATACTGAGTTATTTTTGATGAAGCAACAAACTGATGGTGAATAGCCTGGAATTTTGCCTGTTCGTAGTGATCGACTTTATCCTTCAGTATGCCAAGTGAAGCAAAAGCTTCTTTGTGTACTAAGTTAATCTGATTAATAATGATCCAGTACTTCACTTTTTTCTGAAATCTTTCTATCAAAGTTTGTCCATACTTCACAAAATAATCAATGAGTTTGGGGTTCACCCAACCTCCATATCGCTCAACCAAGTGTAACGGCATTTCATAATGGAACATGGTGACAATTGGCTCAATATTCTTTTGTTTCATATAATCGAACAATTGATCATAGAAGGCTAAACCTTGTTCATTTGGGAATTCATCATCCCCATTCGGATAAATTCTACTCCATGAAATGGATAATCGTAATGTTTTCACATGCATTTCAGCTAACACATCGATATATTCTTGATAGCGATCATAAAAATGCACCCCTTGACGTTTAGGGTAATAATAAGAGCCGTTTTTATAGCGTTCATACATTTCTGAATCCATCTCATTGAAATGCAACTCGGTGGGCTTAGCACCAGGTACAAATGGTTGAATGTCAGCAGTGCTTAGACCTCTTCCATCTCTCTGAAATGCGCCTTCGACTTGGTTAGCAGCAATAGCTCCTCCCCATAAAAAATCTTCTCTTATATCACTCATACACTTCCCTCACAATACTAATTCAAAATTTTTGTACAATTATAACTCCAGCAATAACCAACAATGCTCCCACCATTCGGGGAAGATTTATGGCATGCATTGTAGCTCCGACTAATCCGAAATGATCAATAATAATAGAGATAATAACCTGCCCTGCCAATACGTATCCCACAGTAGCCGCCACTCCGATTCTGGGCATAAGGATTGTTGTTGCCAAGACGTAAAAGGCTCCTAAGAGTCCCCCTGTCCACATCCACAAGGGAGCTTCCAACCATTCTTTCTTTACCAATGGCCCTCTCGTGAAAAAAGAAATAATTATTAGAGAAACTGCTCCTACTGTGAATGAAATGGCTGAAGCTGTAATGGGTGAACCAACAACAGTTCTTAACTGAGAATTCACACTGAACTGGGTGGGCAATGCCATGCCAGCCAGTAATGCAAATATCATAAAAAATATTGCCATTATTGTGTTTTCCTTTCGTTCAGAGAATGAATCACTCCAGCATCGGGACAAGTTAAACGTTCTCAATAATATCCATTCATTCATACTTTCACAACTCGAGTAGCACTTTTTACTCCTTAAAGAAAGAAATCAAATATCTATTGATTAATGGATAACCCGTGTAATCTCAGGACTATACTGGAGTGATTGATATTGATTTAACCATTGATTATTTTCTAACAATCCGAGTATAATCCAGAGATAAGAATAAGTAAAATTAATAATTAGTATGGGAGGTATACTGGATACTTATATGAATATAAACTTTGAACTGTATAAGGTTTTTTATATCACTGTTAAAGCTGGGAGTATGTCTAATGCAGCAAAAGAATTATTTACTTCCCAGTCGGCCGTAAGCCAGTCGATAAAACTTTTAGAAAGTAAAATGGGAAGACAATTATTTCACCGAAAGGCTCAAGGTGTAACTTTGACTTCTGAAGGGAAAATTCTTTTTCAATACGTGGAACAAAGCTACGAACTGTTACAAGCAGCCGAACGAAAATTTGAGGAGTTTAATAATTTGGATGCTGGCGAACTTCGATTAGCTGTCAGTACTACCGCCTGTAGTAATTTTTTGATGAAATATATAGAATCCTACTCTTTGTCATATCCTAACATTGAGATATATATTAAAGACCAATCTACGTATACCACGGTTAAACAGTTAGAATCAGGTGAAGTCGATATTGGCATTATTAATTTAGATGTAAAACAAGATTCATTATCTGTGATCGGAAAAATAGAAATACAAGATTGTTTTGTGGTCGGAGAGAGGTTTAGAGAACTAAGTCAGAAGGCAATATCACTTCAGGGGTTAGTATCTAATCATCCCATCAATTTACTTCAAAAGGGACTAAACACTCGAAATTACATTGACAATGTTTTTGCTTCATATAAGTTAAAAGTAACTCCTAAAGCTGAATTGAGTACGATGGAATTGCTAATTGAGTTTGCAAGAAAGGGATTGGGTGTTTCATGTGTCATTGAAGATTTCATTCATCAATATGTAGAACGCGAAGAATTATTTATCATACCTGTGAAGGAAAATATCCCAAAGAGGCATCTAAGCATAGCTGTGAAAAATAATTTCCCTCTAAGCTCAGCCGCCAGAAAATTCATAGAACTTTTCCAGAGTTCTCACATTTAAGTTTTTTTATAATTACTGAAAGACGCTAAATAGTAATTTTATTGCATAACCATTTTCATAACTAAGAGATTCTATAGCTATAATAAAATAAAGGGATAGGACGTTCCTGCGATGGTAGCATATGGTCTCCAATTCTACATTCATTTTTAACAAAATGAATGTAGAATTATTTACACTACAAGTGTATTAAGGGCTCCATCGCTATTTACTATTAGGATAGAATAGCTACTTTTTAATGTTTTATTTAAACCTTTGGTTCTTGCACTTTTTCAACCGTTACAATTACTAATACTTATACAACAAAAAAAGTCGCTATTACAGCGACTTTTTTTGTTGTATTATCCTTTTTTTCGCTGAATACTCTACAACAGCAATTTAGTGTAATATCTAGCTTTTTAATACTCTACTCTGAACATGATCCAACAGTAATAAGGTAATAAATCATTTGATTATTATGGAGCATTATATCGTTTTAACTTTAATTCTAAAATCCCTTCTACTTCTTGTTTATCTTCCACGTTAAGCCTTCGAAAGCCTGAAATTAAATTTGATTCTATCTCATTTAATCTCACATTAAATCTTTCTGAGTTTGAAACTATCGCACATTATCAAAAAGAAACGAATCCAGATCAACATCAAATTTTTCCTTCAAGGTAACTACCGTTTCCAAAGAGGGTTTATATTTATCTTTTTCTAAATCATTTAATGCTCCCTGAGACACACCAATTATCTGAGAAAACTCAGTTTGATTAAGCTTGTCCAACTTTATAATATATTTCATTTTTTTCCTATGCTCTTCATTATTACTGTCACGATCTGTCCATAAAGTACAAACAGTCCCCGAAGAATTATTACTATTCATGGGGACTGTTCGTGTTAGTTATTAAGTTTGTTATCAGCAGGAGGTTTATCTTACTAAATCATATAAAAACAAGAGAATTTAATTAGACGATTAACAGAACTTGAGAATATATTTATCCGCGTATTTATGTTGTCTCATTTTATGTTATAAGTTGTCTCATTCAATGATATAAACCACAAAATTTGAGTTATATCACTACCTATAACATCCGCTGTCTCATCGCCTCAAACAACAAAATCGTCGCCGCCATTGCCGCGTTAAGCGACTCTGCCTGTCCCTGCATCGGGATCGTAATCGCATCATCTACCAAACGTGCCGTAGCATCCGAAATGCCTTTGCCTTCGTTACCGATCACAAGCCATACCGACTGCGTAAAATCATAACTATAACATGAATGCTCTGCCTGCAAAGAAGTACTAACCAGCTTCACGCCCGCAGCCTTCGCTTCGGGAAGCAAAGATTCCAACTGGCCCTCCACAATGGGCAAATGAAACAATGACCCCATCGTCGAACGAATCGTCTTCGGGTTATACACATCAGCACAGCCCACGCCAAGTACAACCCCCGCTGCTCCAGCTGCGTCCGCACTACGGATGATCGTCCCCACATTACCCGGGTCTTGCACTCCGTCCAGCACCACAACAAGCCCGCGCGCTCCGGTAATCAGGCTTTCCAGTGGCTCACTGCCTTTACGCACAATCGCGAATACAGGCTGTGGAGTCATTGTATCCGTACATTTGGCGATAACCGCTGGAGATACACTGACCCACTCCACACGCTGAAGCGGGTTTTCAAGCCCGGCAAGCTCATTCGGTACGCCTTGCTCTCCATCGTACACGATACACTCCAGATTTGCTCCGGCACGTAGTGCTTCCTGTACAAGATGAATGCCCTCAATGATATATTTATGTTGACGGGTACGATGCTTTTTCTCCAGCAACTGCGCCCATTCTTTTACACGTGTATTTTGCGGTGATACAATATCCATCTTTCCATCCTTCCCATCTGCATCCATCACTTCGGATACGCAAGCTCCATTTTCGTCAAATGATCCTTGTGACCCACAATGATCAGCACATCTCCAGCTTCGATCCGATCCTCAGCGTACGGCGAGATGTTCATCGAGTTCCCACTGCGGATCGCCATCACGTTACAACCAAAACGTGCACGGATGTTTAATTCCATCAGGTTTTTACCGATCATTTGCTCGGAGGCTCTCATCTCCAAAATGCTGTAATCCTCAGATAACTCGATGTAATCCAGTATATTAGGCGAGGTCAGATGATGGGCTACGCGCAGTCCCATATCCCGCTCAGGATAGATGACTTTATCCGCCCCAATCTTCTGCAATACCTTACCATGAAGCTCATTTTGGGCTTTTACGATCAGAACGGGTACACCCATATCTTTCAATATCAGGGTTGTCAGAATACTCGCCTGTATATCTTCACCAATCGCCACAACGACAACGTCGAAATTCCGTATGCCCAGCGCACGCAGCGCTTCTTCATCTGTTGAATCTGCCGATACCGCATGGGTCACCACATTGGACATTTCCTGAGTCCGCTGCTCGTCCGCATCAATTGCCAGCACGTCGAATCCCATGCCACTCAGTGCATTGGCAACACTTGATCCGAATCGTCCCATACCAATTACGGCATACTGTTTCTTGGCCATTAGGGTCTTAACCTCCCGCTGCTCTTCAGCATGACGCATCATTACGGATACCCATGCTAACGTAAATAATCCTTCGTAGTATACCACAAAGCCCGATAAACTTGAATGCGCTCGCGCTTCCCAGGGAACAGTATTAGAGCAGCCGAATATACGAGGAGGGAATTGCGATGCCCATTACATTAAGCCTGCGTGAAGCGATTGTTCATAAAGTTCATGACAAGAGTGATGATCAGCTCCGGGAGATGATTGAAGGTTCAGTAGATGGACCGGAAGCTGCATTACCTGGACTTGGCGCCATTTTCGAGATGATCTGGAAGAACACAGAACCTGCCAAGCAGGAAGAACTGATTCAAATCGCGCAAGAGCATCTGCACACCATTCCCGTCCAACCGCTTAGCTAATCGAAGCAGTGGAGGGTAAGGTAACCATCATTACGTTTGTTCTGTCTGCAAAAGAAAGCTTTCCCTTATTCGGCTGGATCATACCCGCCTCTAAGTAAGGTGTATAGCAATAGATCCCTCCGCCACGATTGGCGGAGGGATCTTATTTTTAACAAGCTATCTCATCACATGAGCTTTTCACGTTTAACTAATTTTTTAACAATTCCCACGAAAGACTTCCGTCTTCACTTAAGGCGCAGTCTCCAGGAATTGAGCTGTAGGATTTTTATCCATAGCCGTTCTCATTGCATACTCATTTTCGAAGAGCACCACATAATTCCCTTTTTTATCTTTGACAAGCGCAGAGTTAATCCGGAATTTGCTTGGGTCCAGATTCTCGTCCACGATCCAGCGAGCGAACTGATAAGGCATGCGTTGTAATAGTACGTCTACCCCATACTCGCCTTTCATCCGGTATTCAAATACCTCGAACTGTAGTTGACCAATTACGCCGAGGATAGTCTCGTCGAAACTTGCCGTCTGGAACACCTGAATGGTTCCTTCCTCCGTCAACTGATCAATTCCTTTTTGGTACTGTTTATGTTTCAATGCATTTTTCACGGTAACTTTGGCGAAAATCTCTGGTGAGAACGTTGGCAACTCCTCAAAGACAATCTCGCTGCCTTGGCTCAGTGAATCGCCAATCCGGAAGATACCTGGATCGAACAAACCGATAATATCGCCAGCATATGCCTCTTCGACAATATCCCGGTCTTGTGCCAGGAATTGCTGTGGCTGTGACAGCTTGATTTCTTTGCCCACACGAGTATGCTTCACACTCATTCCACGTTGGAACTTGCCTGACACAATACGCAGGAACGCAATACGATCCCGGTGTGCCGGGTTCATGTTTGCCTGAATCTTGAACACATAACCGCTGAATTTCTCATTTGTTGGCTGAATCTCTCCTGCCGTACTACGACGTGGTTCAGGCTTCGGTGCCAGTTCCAGGAAGTTCTCCAGGAAAGTCTGTACGCCGAAATTGTTAATCGCACTACCGAAGAAAATAGGTGTCAATTCGCCGCGTTGAACTTTCTCCATGTCGAATTGGTCGCCCGCAATATCCAGCAACTCCAGATCCTGACACAATTGATCATGCAGGTATTCTCCTGCCATCTCACGGATAATCGGATCTTTGTAGCCATCTACCTTTTGTACTTTGATCGTTGAGTGATCGTCCCCTTGGAACAATTCCACCTGATTTTTCATCCGGTCATAGACACCACACAGCTCGCGACCTGTACCAATAGGCCAGTTCATCGGAACCGAACGAATACCCAGTACATTTTCAAGTTCTTCCATCAGGTCAAATGGGCTTTTACCCTCACGGTCGAGTTTGTTGATAAACGTAAAGATTGGAATGCCACGCTTCGCACATACCTGGAACAACTTGATCGTTTGTGCCTCGACACCTTTTGCCACGTCAATCAACATCACCGCGCTATCGGCAGCCGTCAGTGTACGATACGTATCTTCACTGAAATCCTGGTGACCCGGTGTATCCAAAATGTTGACGCGATGATCCAGATAATCAAATTGCATTACGGAAGAGGTAACCGAGATCCCCCGTTGTTTCTCAATTTCCATCCAGTCACTTGTTGCGTGTTTGCTGGCTTTCCGAGCTTTTACCGTTCCCGCAAGGCGAATCGCGCCCCCGAACAGCAACAGTTTCTCGGTTAATGTAGTTTTACCCGCATCCGGGTGAGAGATGATGGCAAACGTCCGGCGTTTGTCCACTTCCTGTTGAAGAATTTCATTTGCAGCTTTGCTCATAGGTTTAATCCCTTTCGTCCGTTCATTCACGTTAATCCGGCATGGCCGGTCCATCATTCAATCTTTATGCAATCCGGCGAGGCCGGTTGATTGTACATCAGTTTTTACGTACTAGGTATTTACACACTAGATTAATTTTACACATTTACAATGGAGTTCATCCTCCTCAAATCTGTGCTTTCATGTATACCGTGAACTGCTTCTTAACCCAACTCTCCTATTGTACCATAATCTGTACCGAAAATAACCGATTACTACCGCAGATTCTTCTCTTTTCCCTTGCAAAAAAAAGCACCCTTCAGCCATTTCCATGGCATCCAGGCACTCCTCATTCATTTTTATTTATGGTTTTAGAAAATCAATGCATCCAGCGCGTATTGTCCGCCACCTGTCAATGCCAGCGCTACACCAATCACCAGAATCGCGAGATTATATTCGAATCCGTTCTGTGTGGACCAGTATCCGTTCGCGCCATGGACTTTCACAATCGCAATGACCATCGTCAATGCAATCAGAATGCCACCTACCGGTGTGAGCAGACCTAGAGCCAACAGCAATCCGCCACCGAATTCCGCGAGTCCAGCCAGTAACGCCACCAATGCACCTGGCTTCATGCCCATCGACTCAAACCAGCCGCCTGTACCCTTGATCCCGTAACCTCCGAACCAACCAAACAGCTTTTGAGCTCCGTGCGCCATGAACGACAATCCAATCACCAAACGAATCAACAACAACCCTACATCCAACATCATTTTCTTTTTCCTCCATTCGATATATACAAAATAGTATTCTTAGATTAAAGATATTATGCACATTTTTTCTTCATGATTCTCTGTGACGCAAACCCCTTCAACTGGTTTACATTTTATCTCATGAATGATAACTTATCCGAAACGTTTGCCCGAATGAAGTTTGTCATTTGCGTAACTCTTTAACTCATGTGTTGAGTATAAGTTACATACTTACTTTTTGTCAACAACTTAATTTAAATTACTTATTTCCTTATGATGGATACCTACCTTTTCCCCCACTAAAAAGCCTGGGTACACCGCAAAATTTGCGATTTCCCCAGGCTCAGTCATGTTGTGTATATTGTTAATACTGTTGTTAATGCCCTTACTCTAACCATTCACTTGCCAGATCACGCTGTCCTCGTCCTGACCATTCACCGGCCACCAGTGGAATCCGTCCTGCTCCAGCAGCTTATCTGTCGCTTCTGGTCCCCAAGTTCCAGCAGGGTACGTATGAAGCTCTCCTTGATTCTGTCCCCAGGCTGCTGCGATTCGATCCACAAAAGACCAGGCTGTTGCCACTTCATCCCAACGGGTGAAGTACGTAGAATCCCCTTCTGCCGCATCGTGCAGCAGACGTTCATATGCTTCAGGCGAGTTAATTCCAATCATGCAGCTCTGACAGAAATCCATCGCGAGTGGCTGAATCTCGGAATCCGAGCCTGGTTTCTTGGCATTGATTTTGATATATATGCCTTCCATCGGATTCACCCGAATGACCAGCAGGTTAGGTTCGAGCTTATACTTTTTCCCAAGGTACACGTTGTTTGGCATCGACTTGAACTCAACTACGATCTCGGTCGTTTTCACCGGAAGTCGCTTGCCTGTCCGAATGTAGAATGGCACACCCGCCCAGCGGAAATTATCCACGAATACACGTGCTGCAAAATACGTCTCCGTATTCGACTGCGGATCAACCTTGTCTTCCTGGCGATACCCCGGAAGCTGCTTGCCACGGTACTCCCCTTCGGCATACTGCCCCCGCACAACGTTGTTGCTCACTTCCTCATCCGAGGTGAACGCCCGTAGAGAGCGTAATACCTTCACCTTTTCATCCCGAATGTCTTCCGGGAATAGGCGACTCGGCGGTTCCATCGCAATCATCGTCAGCATCTGGAGCATATGATTCTGCCCCATATCACGCAGTGCACCGGAGTGATCATAATAACCACCACGTTCTTCCACGCCTACCGTTTCACCAAGCGTAATCTGAACGTTGGCAATATGTTTGTTATTCCAGAGCGGTTCAAAAAAAGCATTTCCAAACCGAATCACTTCAATATTTTGCACCATTTCCTTGCCCAGATAATGATCAATACGATAGATTTCCTCTTCACGGAATACCTCACGAATCTGCTCATTCAGATGTTCGGCGGATTGCAGATCATAACCAAATGGTTTTTCGATCACCAAACGGTTCCAACCCTTACTTTCTAACATACCACCGTCCCGCAAACTGTACGAGACACTGCCAAACAGCTCAGGTGCCAGTGCCAGATAGAACAGCCGGTTCCCCGGCGTGTTAAACTTTGATTCCAGATGCTCCGTCTGCGCACGCAGCTCTTTGAATCCTTCCACATTATTGATATCCAGTGCTTTGTATTCAAAATGATCGACAAAAGCGTTCCACTCATCAGGTTCCCCCGCTGGATAACGGCAGAACTCTTTAATGGATTCATAGATGTCTTCCCGGAATTCTTCTGGGGACCTCGGACGACGTGCTACGCCAATAACCGCAAAGTCTTCGGCAAGCTTGCCTTCACGGTAAAGACTGTAGATAGCCGGAAACAGCTTCCGGCGGGCCAAATCACCCGTTGCTCCAAAAATGAAAAATACTGCGCCTGGTGTCTGTACTTCATCTTGCAATTGTTTTTCAACCATGGGCTCCTCTTTCTTCCGGGAAGATAACCTTCATGCTCTCCCCGAGCTATGTAATGGTGTTATATATGCACGACATACAACTGTCAATTACCAGCAAGTTCCTTCTTGGATGTGATGCCATTTTAGCATATCAACTGAATGGATGCACTATTTCAAACTCATTTTTCTGATAAAGATTCTCAATATTGGGTCCTAATTCATGAAAAAACCATTCCTTAATATTCAATCGTAATCACCGGAAACCCCACTGTAATTCGATTGTCGGCCTCGTCTCCAACCTGGTGAACTGCGAGTTGCATATTCAACATGTGCGAGCCACTCTTGATCGATAGGGGCAGCTCAGCCGCCTTATAAGAGACACTTCCGCTGGCTACATCTGTATAACGTTCAACTGAGGCGATATCCACCTTTGTGGACAGCTGTTTTTCGATCAGTTCCAGTTGCTGACTCGCATCATGTTCAGTAGCAGTAACTGCTGTACCTTGCACAGACATATTCCAGGTTGCCTTCATCCCTGAGTCTACAAGCAGTTGATCGACCTCTTCATGTAATGTCATTAATGCCTTCCGATCCGTGTGTGCATCCCCTGAGAGTTGTACGATGGCATAGTAACCATTGTCTCCTGTATCGACGACATTGACCAACATGCCTACGCCACCATTAGCTGTATCGACAATCTCTTCACTACGGTAAACATCATGACCCGTCTGGCGTACCCGCACAGGTTGTTCCAGTCCCAAGTGACCAGCCAGTAACACGGCCTGCGCTTGTGCATCTCCCTTGCCTTCTCCTTGCCATTTAATAACTAGACGATCCACATTATCAATCACGCTGTCAGCAGTATAGATTAACTGTTCCAGTTGGGCTGCTTTGGATTCATTCTTCTCTGCATATACCTGTGTCACACCGATAAGAATAATGATTGCCATTGCCAATATACCTGCTGTCATCCAACGATTTAACATTTGAATCCCCCGCTTCTTTCTTGCATTCTATGAATCTATCAACAGCATGCCCCTTTCGCATATTTGCTATACTTCTTCTGCACACAACAAAAAAGCCCCACCCGCCACTTGCATGGCAGATCAGAGCTTTCCATTCATCTTTTCTATATAAATTGAACTACACAATATTTACACTCGCCACTCCGATGACAGAACAACCTTCTGATCGCTGTTATCCCCAGATTTTTTGATTCCCTTTTTCAAGGTAAAAATCCGGGGATAAAGGCGAAGTTTATGCTTCCGAAGTAGCTTTCTTTCAGAAAGCTTTTAGCTTCGCTTCTTCAGGTTCTTTCTGTCCTCTTATCTATAACTTCCGCACATGAAAGCACGGTTCTTTGGCTTCATTATGTTATTACATATGATTCTTATTACTCTGCAAGTCCATTTTTATAAGCATAGATCGCGGCCTGTGTACGGTCGTCTACGCCCAATTTTGCCAGTAAGTTTGTAACATGGAACTTGACTGTTTTGATACCAATGATCAGATCATCAGCGATGTCCTGATTTGATTTACCTTTGGCGAGCAACCGCAGCACATCCATTTCACGGTCTGTTAATTCATCGTGCAAAGGAGCTGCTGCCTGTGGCTGCCGGAAGCGATTCATCATTTTCGAAGCCACCTGTGACTCCAGAACGGATTGCCCGCGAGCTGCTGCGCGAATCGCATCTGCCACTTCATTGGCTCTTGATGTTTTCAACAGATAACTGAATGCGCCTGCTTCAATGACAGGATACATTTTTTCATCATCCAAGTAACTGGTCAATACAATGACTTTGCACTCTGGATACATTTTAAGTACCTGACGAGTAGCCTCAATGCCGTCCATTCCTTCCATAACCAGATCCATCAGAACAACATCAGGCTTATATTCCTGTGCGAGCCGAATGCCTTCCTCTCCACTACCTGCTTCACCAACAACTTCAATTCCATCTTCGGTATCCAGTACCGCTGCAAGACCAATACGTACCATCTCATGATCATCCACGAGCAATACTTTGATCGACGTTTCCGTCTCCGTTTCGACTTCCGGTTCCATTGACATGTTCTTCCTCGCTTTCATCGTTCATCAAAGGTATCGTAATCTCAATCCGCGTTCCCTTACCAGGCGCTGTTACAAAATGTATGGCCCCGCCAATCTCCGTAACACGTTCACGCATGTTAGCCAGACCGTAAGAAGCTTGTTTATTCTCATCCAGATCAAAGCCTTGCCCATCATCACGAATCAATACCCGGATCGCATCAGTACGGCGCTGGATCCGTATCTCCATTTTTTCCGCTTTTGCATGCCGTAACGTATTGGACATAGCCTCCTGAACGATCCGGAACAGATGATTCTCGATGCCTTTGATCAGATCAATGTCTTCGTCCATTTCGAGCACAATGTCCATGGGTACTTTTGTTTTCAGTTCCATCACCAGATCACGCAGACCTTGTTCGAGATGTTTACCCTCCAGATAGACTGGACGCAGATGTAACAGTAACGCACGCATCTCGGACTGGGCTACCGAAGCCATCTCCTCAATCAAAGCCACCTGCCGCTGAGCACGTTCAAAATCCTTCTCCATCTTCCGTCCAACGGCCGTTGCTGTCATGGATATCGCAAACAATTGTTGCGATACCGCATCATGCAGTTCCCGTGCCAAACGTTGCCGCTCTTCCACAATAGCCGTAATTCTGGCTTGTTCAGCAAGCTGTGCATTATGAGTAGACAATCGCTGGAGCGTAGATATCTGATCTTCCCACTTTTTGCCGATTCGTCCGAGTTGCTCACTTAAACGGCCCACATCATCATCGCCCAGATCAGGTACAGTGCGTGATAGAGAGCCCTTCTCCCACAGTAGAAGTGTTTCCCGCAGCAGTTCAAGCCGGCGTTTAACCCGGTAACTCTGATAGAACCCAAAGACCGCACCAATCCCAATCAGAAGCAGCAATAAGGCCAGACCCGATTGAATCAGATGCCGCCAGCCTGTAAACGGAGCAAGATAACCATATGTATACAATACATACAAAATAACAGCTAGCACAATGAAAACCAGGAGGATCCCTTCACCCATACTTCGGGTTACCATGTCGGTATGTCGTTTTGTCTTCATCGGGGTCTCCTCCTTCTCTTCATCTATTTTACTACGGATTACTGATGTTTAGGTCGCCAACAATATAAGAAATGACAAATTTTGCTTTATGTTCACTGGATTCATATCCAGGCGTTCTCCATACTAATTTGTTCATCATGCCGCTATCTTGTTCTCCAAGAAGATTAATCCGGCCGAAAAGAACCGATGCTTCAATCTCCACACCATAATCTTCTGGTAGTGTAAGGCGAACATTACCCATAACTCCTTGCAGCAGCACAATTGTTTGTTTCTCCTCCGGAATCGAAAGAGATAGATCCGCGTTAACCTCACCTATGGCATGCCACAGACTCATACTACGTAACGTCCAGGATGATTGATCCCAGTAGTACCGAGCCATGAAATTCTGTTTCTTCATAACGCCTTCGTCCAGATGAATCTTTTTGTTTTTCGAATAAAAGTAAGCTAAAGAAGCCAGTACAATCAAAAATACAATCATTAAATTATCCAGCAATAACAGTGCCGCACCAATGCCAAGATACCGATGACCTTTGCGGGTATCCCCATTGCGGACTTGAAGCATTCCAACCGTTAACAGAATCAGTGCGGCAGCGGTCAGGAAGTTAATATTGTCATTCAATAACATCATTGTGCCAATAATCATAATGACAACTGCAAGCCATTTACTCTTTTGATTCATCCCCGCCGCACCTCCTCTGTAAGTTAATCTCTCTTTATTCAACGGAAAAGCCATACCAGGCAATGAAGTCCTGTATGGCTTAACTTTTGTTCTACCAACCGTACATTATACACGATTTATAGAATATCATATTGTCCACTAAGCGAACAGTTATTCTTTTGAAGTTCCGTTCGCTTCATTCTTGGAACCATTGCCCATTTTGTTTTTGAGGGCTTGTAATTGCTGATCCACTTTGAATTGTTTTTCCACATCTACAGGATTCGTATACGTGGATGATGTGTTGCGATAAGGTGCACGAGCTACGTCAGCTTCAGCTTCCAGCTGCATAATTTTCTCTTCCATGCGGTGGAATCCAAGTGATGCGCCGCCACTTTCGATCGAATGCAAGCTGTTGATAGAAGACATTTGTTTTTTAGCTTTTGCCATTTGTGCACGGGATACAAGTTCATTACGTTTGTTACGCATTTTGTAGAACTCATCTTTCATATCATGCAACTGTTGCAACAGATCTTTTGCTTGTGCTTCGGACTGTGCATGCAGTTCGCTGTACTCCGTAATTTTTTGATCAAAGTAGATTTTCTCTTCCAACAATTTGCGTGCCACTTCTTCCTGACCGTTAGACAGAGCAGCTTCTGCTTGGGACTCACGTTGTACCGAAGTACGCTCCGCTTCATCCAAACGTTGTTTCATGCGGCGCTCATTTGCCATTTGTTTAGCAACAGTTACCTCTGCCTCATGAATCTCAGCCTCCATATCACGCAAGTACTGGTTCAACATTACAATCGGGTCCTCTACTTTATCCAACATATCATTTACCGATGCTTTCGTCATATCCTTAATCCGTTTAAATACTCCCATTTTACTTTTCTCCCTTCTCGTAACGAGATAATTTTTGGCGAAGCTCTTCAACTTCTTTTTTCAGTGCTTTTTTCTCGATATCTTTCATCATGGAATCAAGTTCACTTTCTTGCGGTGCTCCTGCTCCGTAGGCGTTGTTGTCATAAGAACGGGGACCAGATTGAGGTCTGCCGTTGAATCCAGGGCCGGGACCGAAGTTACCAGGACCTTGTTGGTTGTGATTATTTTGAAAAGGACCTCTTGGTGGCTGATGATCATAGTTGTCGTATCCTCTGCCAGGACCAGGGCCTTGGCCCGGACCGTAGCCATATGGATCATAAGGCGGATACGGTTCTTTTGGTACCACCAGTGCTGCAATAAAGTATATTAACAACGACGTGCCGCCAGTTACGAAGATACTGATAACAAAGATGATACGCAGCAGGGTGGAATCCATTCCGATGGTTTCGGAAATTCCGCCGCACAAGCCGGTTAACATCCGGTCACGCGTTGAGCGGTATAATTTGCTCATGTGCTTGCTCCTTTCGTTTACTTGTATCCTCTTACGTTGGAATCATAAGCATATGGATCAACGTGATTGGATTCCTTTGGTACCACCAACGCAGCGATGAAGTAGATCAACAATGATGTACCTCCCGTAGCGAAAATACTGATGAAGAAAATGATACGTAGCAGCGTAGTACTCAATCCGAGATTTTCAGAAATGCCACCGATCAAACCTGTTAGCCTTCGATTACGCGCCGAGCGGTATAATTTATTCATTGTGACTACTCCTTTCTGTCATTGTTCAATTTTTGTCTTAAGCGTTCCAGTTCCTTATCCAGCGTAGAGGATGACATGCTGCCAGTCACTCCTGAACCATCTTGATTCATCCGCCGGATATCGCGGAGACTTTGTGCTTCATATTCGAGATCAGAGACTTGATCATCCAGTCGGTTGAACATACGGGGTACATTCTGACCGTTGTGATTGCCCCTCTGGTTCATACGTTGCTGTAACTGAATCGTCTGCATACGAGCGTAGTAATATTGGCGTTTGCTGTATACATTCTGATATTCAACCTTCAGCTGATCGATCTGTTCATCCAGCTCCTGTAATGCCGCATAACTTTGTGCATACAATTCATTGTACTGTTCCATTTTTTCCTCGTGGAGGATTTTCTCCTGCAAGGCCAGCTTAGCAAGATGTTCTTCCCCTGCTTTCAGAGCCATGGATGCCTGTTCTTCCCGTTTGTTCACCATACCTGCTGCCTGATCGGCTTGTTGTTTCATTTGTCTGGTATGGCTTGCATATTGATGACGAAGTTTCTCGGCTTCACCGATGTCTTGGCGGGTCGAGACCAGGAACTGATCAATCAGTTTGACTGGATCCTGACTTTGCTCCAAATGTTCGTTCAGATTGGCTACGGTAATATCCCGCATTCGACGAAATACACTCATTATGTTCTGTCCCTCCTTTTCATAATCGTGAAAGCTTAGTACCGTCCACGATGACTGCGGTTATTGCTTAGCATTGAGATACCAAAGATGATTAACCCGATCGCGATGATCGGTCCGATCAACCATGCTAGTTTACCCATCAGTGAGATGATACCGATGATGAGAACAATCCAGCCAAGCATCACATTCCCTCGTTTAACTCCGTAGTATCCCAGTGCAATCATCAGGACCGGAATCAGATAACCCATTAAGTGTCCAAGAAGTGGAGTTAACTTTCCGAAGAGGAGTAGTGCACCCAGCGCAATCAATACAATCGCCCAGCCATTTCCCTTATTCAATCTCATAATTGTTGTTCACCGCCCTTTCCATTCGTTCCTTTTAATGTGTTGAGTCATTTGTTCGTTTGTTTCTTGTTTTTTGTTTCCGTGTTTCTTGTTTAACCTTATGTCCTTATTCTAGGGGATTCCGCGACTTTTCAAAACAGACCGTGGACGGTTTTTCATCCTAGACTCAGGTCGGGGATCTAGTTGGACCTTTGTCTGTCCCTATATAAGACCAACGTTCCACCTAAGCTGAATAGCACTCCAGATACCTTCTATTACCCGTATTCAGGCTACCCTTTAGCAGATGTCGACCTGTAGAGAGAATGTTGTCCATGTCTCTATTTACGTTCACACTGCAATTTCGTTTCTCATGATTCCGTATTGGATAGTCAGTCCAAGCCATTTCTCTAACCTTTTCTGCAAAATCATCTATCAGCAATCCCTTATCTCTACTTCTATACACTTTTGTTAAATTACTTATTTATCCACATAAACAAAATTTAGATTGTTCTATATGTAAGCGTTTACTAAAATAGAAAGTGTTACTATTTCTAATGTCAGGGGTGGAACTGAAACTGTGCGACCAATCAGCTATCTCCATAAAATGATCATCTTCGGAATCCTGTTAAGCACCCTGCCCATTTTGTTAACGGGAATTGCCGCATTTATCTATTCATCAAACCAAACAGAGCTGCATCGTACGCAGGCTAACAGACAGTTGCTGGAACAAATGCAATCCAACGTAGAACACAAACTCGCTACAGTTAGTTATATGCTTGATCAGGCCGTTCGCTCTCCAGTAACCCTTCGCTCCCTGTCTGCTTCTTCTTCACTAGAGGGGAAAGGGCCTTTGCTTGCCGACAAGCTACAGAGCGAATTTCAGAATATGAGGTCATGGGAACCTTTGCTGGATATTACTCTGGTGAATCAATCTCAGAATTGGCTTATTGATCATGCCGGATTATATCGTAATACGGATTTTCCACTGGCTCTTCCCATGAAAGAATTGATATCGGATACGTTAACTTCTGGATGGCAGCTCTCCCCTTCATCGGTGTTCAGCAATGATGAGCGTTCACCCGGTACAGGCTGTATTTATCATATTGCCCTTGCGAGATCTATTCCGAATCTGAATACGTCTTCCGATGCTGCCCTGATTGCCGGAATCCCTGCCTGTTCTTTGCAAAACACACTAGGAGAAGCCTCCATAGGCAATGCTGCCTCAGGACTGATCATTTTGAATCGGGAACAACGTATCTTGGTCCATCCCGATCCTGTATACATTGGACAACCGTTGTCTGCCATTGGATTACAGGATCGGGATACGGAAGCCAACATAACCAAACTATCACCCATCACATTTTCAACAGGCTTTGAAAAACGGGAAGTTAAGATCGCCGATACACATTATTCTCTAACGTATAGCCCTTCTACCTTAAAAGGATGGACTTATGTTCTAATCTCACCTACGAATATTCTGACACAAGAATATATCGATATCGGATTGCACACCTTGTATATCAGTATCTTCTTACTTTTACTTTCATTATTACTCGCCTGGCTCGGCTCCAAGCGAATGCATGTCCCGATTCGTAAACTTTTAACCCAACTTGGTGACAACCATCTGTCCAAAGAAGGAAACACATTAGCTCAGCAATCACCACCATTTTCTGATGAGTTCGAACAGATCAGAGCAGGGGTCTCACAATTATCTGCCTCTCGCTCCCAATTAGAGAACACACTTAATGTGCATCTATTGCAGATTCGCAATCATTTTATGATGAATCTGTTCCAGGGTAAGATCCCTGTTCATACTCTTCCTGACACCCTGAGTGAATATGGCTACACGCATCAGGTTCGGGAATGGCAACAAATTGCTGTTATTACACTACAGGCCGATCTTGTTAATCATACAAAATATAGAGCTAGTGATCGTGACCTCTTATTATTCGCTATTCAAAATATATTGGAGGAAACCGTTGTGCATAACCAACAATTGCTTCCCATTGTGCTGGAACATACAGTAGTCACGGTGATTGGCACCGTGGAACAGGATCAGTTTATTTTTTCACAGCAGCTATATGTATTAACAGACCAGTTACAACAACAGATGGATAAGATTCTGGCTCTTCAAGTCAGTATAGGATTCAGCCAGTCGCACAGCTCTCTACATCACATCCCTCAAGCTTACACAGAAGCCTTGGAAGCACTGAGGCATCGGATGAAGCTGGGAACAGGCATTATTTTTCAATATGAGAACATAGATCATCACACTCCCACTTGGTCCATGACCTACCCGGAATCATTGGAATATTCGTTGATCCAAGCTATTCAAAGTGCGGATGAAGTCCAGGCCTCTGCTCTTCTGAAACAACTGCTTGAAGTAATCTTTGGTATGGAGGTTACACCCGAGGAGTATGAGGTGGCTCTTACGAGGCTGCTCACGCATATTTTGCAAATGACTCAGGAATCCGGCATACGACTCGGACAGATCTCCCAAGGTCGTGGCTCGATGTTTCATGAACTTCATAGTTTGCAGTACGCTGCTGAAGTTGAGGATTGGTTTAAATATCAAGTCATCTTGCCCGTCATTCAGGTTTTTAAAGCGAGACAATATGCCCAGTATCAGCATATATCTGAGAAAATGATTGCCATGATTCATCAAGATTATGATAAGGATCTGACGCTTGAGGAATGTGCCTTGAAGCTTCACTACAATGCCAACTACTTAAGTAGTGTTTTCCGCAAAGAGACAGGCTGTGCATTTAGTGAATATCTGACCAAGTACCGATTTAACATCGCTAAAAAATGGCTGGACGAAAGTGATCTAACCGTTAAAGATATCGCAGCACGACTTCGGTACAATAATCCGCAAAACTTTATCCGATCATTCCGTAAATGGGAAGGAATCACCCCCGGCCAGTATCGGGAGCGTAAGCAGAAAGCAGAAGTGTCGAACATCTCTAAATAAACGAGGGTCTGGTTCAAAGCGGTCGATGAATTAGTGGCTTCAAAAAAGAGGGAGCACATAACCTGCTCCCTTCACTTACAACTTTACTTCTGCAATCTTAACTTCATATGTTTGACACGTGTATCTTCTTGTTTTGCAGTATGATGCTTCCTAGTGTCATCTTAGAGGTTAGACTACATTGTCCGTCTCAATTCCTGATTATTAGTACACTTGCCACGCTTATGCGATTTATCGCTTATCCTTAGTGCGAACTGTTTTCATATTGGGCTGTTCAAGTTGGATTAGAATTTTACCAAATCTTCCTCCACGTGAGAAGGTCACCGTACTATCCTTGTACGTATCGTTAATGTAATCCTCAGCCAATCTGAGGGAATCTTCATCCGATGGTAACTCATACGTATTAAGCCATTCTGGTAGCTTCTCGATAATCTCTTCCACCGGTACTTCAAATGAGTTAACTTCTCTCGTAATGATCATCGTATAAGAATAACCCTTCAAATACAGCAACTGTTGGATATACCCCATATCACCGGCCTTGTATGAAGAAGTTACCCCCAGTACATCCTTAAGTTCATCCATTAGTGTGTGTTCCTTCTGTCCCGCCATAGTACTTATATACACATACTTCCGGGCACAATTGATCGCCTGCTCAATCGTTTCCCAATCCGACATCGCCGGACACATGGATGCAAATGCAAAGTCATATTTCTTCTCCCAGCCTTTATCCTTAATGGAGATTTCTTCATATCGTTCGTTTACGATTTCGATTTTGGATTCCAGAGCTGGAGGTATCGTCTCTTTCATAAGGGAGACAAGCAACTCAGAAGGCTCAACTGCGGTCACACTTGCCCCCTTTTCCGCAAAAGGAATGGTAAATATGCCTGAGGCTGCTCCAATGTCCAAAATGGATAACCCTGCGAATTCCACACCCTGGTTTTCAATCCAGCCCATAATGCGTTCAGAACGCTGCTTTCCTTCTTCAGTGAACGACTGTGCATGATAATCCCTGGCCCATCGCTCAAAAGCTTCTTCTATATTAGAGGGGACGCTTTTCTTCTTATATTTTGAACTTCTCGGACGATTCTTCCATGCCTCTTCCCATACAGAAAGATCAAATAACAGATCGGTATCCGATACATTTTTTCCATTAGTCACTCTACTTCACTCCTCCATATTAAAGACTTTACTTATCTACAATATACTCAATATAATCATACGTCAATCTTTATTAACGTCCATCTTCTCTTACTCTAGATTTTCTTACTGCACATAAATCGTTTCATATAAAATAAAAATAGCCCTACACATTGCATAAGCAACATGTAGGGCTATTCAATATACCGGCGAGAGGACTCGAACCTCCACGGTTTCCCACTCGATTTTGAGTCGAGCGCGTCTGCCATTCCGCCACGCCGGCATATGCTGGAGGCGCCACCCAGATTCGAACTGGGGATAAAGCTTTTGCAGAGCTGTGCCTTACCACTTGGCTATGGCGCCATATTTTGGAGCGGACGACGGGAATCGAACCCGCGACCCTCGCCTTGGCAAGGCGATGCTCTACCGCTGAGCCACGTCCGCATAATGGCTGGGGATATAGGATTTGAACCTATGCATGACGGAGTCAAAGTCCGTTGCCTTACCGCTTGGCTAATCCCCAATAAAAAATGAAAAAACAAAGGGGCGATCGAGGGGAATTGAACCCCCGAATGCCGGATCCACAAACCGGTGCGTTAACCACTTCGCCACGACCGCCATAAAAGGTTATTTTCTAAAAATTTAATTGGCAGGGGCAGCAGGAATTGAACCCACACCAACGGTTTTGGAGACCGTTGTTCTACCTTTAAACTATGCCCCTAAAAACTGGTGGAGGATGATGGATTCGAACCACCGAACCCGTACGGGAGCAGATTTACAGTCTGATGCGTTTGGCCACTTCGCTAATCCTCCAGGATTACATGGTGCCGGCGAGAGGACTTGAACCCCCAACCTACTGATTACAAGTCAGTTGCTCTACCAGTTGAGCTACACCGGCATATTAAATTATTTTAAAAATGGTGGCTCGGGACGGAATCGAACCGCCGACACGAGGATTTTCAGTCCTCTGCTCTACCGACTGAGCTACCGAGCCATAATAAAGTCTAATCTTAATTCCTTACACTTTATATAGGGCATCAGTGCCATACAGCAGATGTAGTGAACAGTTTGCCTCATGTAAAGATTAAATGGCGGAACCGACGGGATTCGAACCCGCGATCTCCTGCGTGACAGGCAGGCATGTTAGGCCAACTACACCACGGTTCCAGATCACTTTCTCAAAGGAAAGTATAATTGCGGGGGCAGGATTTGAACCTGCGGCCTTCGGGTTATGAGCCCGACGAGCTACCGGGCTGCTCCACCCCGCGTCGTTATAAAGTTTATATGGTGGAGGCTGAGGGGATCGAACCCCCGACCCTCTGCTTGTAAGGCAGATGCTCTCCCAGCTGAGCTAAGCCTCCGAACAACACATTTATGATCATACCATAATCTTGTTGTAAAAATCAACTTCTTTTTTTGAAGTTATTATGACCCGTAGGGGATTCGAACCCCTGTTACCTCCGTGAAAGGGAGGTGTCTTAACCCCTTGACCAACGGGCCTTAATATTATGGCGGAGAGAGAGGGATTCGAACCCTCGAGACGCTTGTGACGCCTACACGATTTCCAATCGTGCTCCTTCGGCCAGCTCGGACACCTCTCCATATGGCTCCCCGAACAGGGCTCGAACCTGTGACAACTCGATTAACAGTCGAGTGCTCTACCAACTGAGCTATCAGGGAATATGCTTCAGAGATCGTTCTCTGAAAACTAGATTCGAAACGAAACACGCGAATTACAACTTGCTATTGGATAAGCCCTCGACCGATTAGTACTGGTCAGCTCCATGCATTGCTGCACTTCCACCCCCAGCCTATCTACCTCGTCGTCTTCAAGGGGTCTTACATACTGGGAAATCTCATCTTGAGGGGGGCTTCACGCTTAGATGCTTTCAGCGTTTATCCCGTCCGTACATAGCTACCCAGCGGTGCTCCTGGCGGAACAACTGGTACACCAGCGGTACGTCCATCCCGGTCCTCTCGTACTAAGGACAGCTCCTCTCAAATTTCCTACGCCCACGACAGATAGGGACCGAACTGTCTCACGACGTTCTGAACCCAGCTCGCGTACCGCTTTAATGGGCGAACAGCCCAACCCTTGGGACCTACTTCAGCCCCAGGATGCGATGAGCCGACATCGAGGTGCCAAACCTCCCCGTCGATGTGGACTCTTGGGGGAGATAAGCCTGTTATCCCCAGGGTAGCTTTTATCCGTTGAGCGATGGCCCTTCCATGCGGTACCACCGGATCACTAAGCCCGACTTTCGTCCCTGCTCGACTTGTAGGTCTCGCAGTCAAGCTCCCTTATGCCTTTGCACTCTTCGAATGATTTCCAACCATTCTGAGGGAACCTTTGGGCGCCTCCGTTACTCTTTAGGAGGCGACCGCCCCAGTCAAACTGCCCACCTGACACTGTCCCCGCACCGGATTACGGTACCAGGTTAGAACCTAGATACGATCAGGGTGGTATCCCAACGTTGCCTCCACACAAGCTGGCGCTCATGCTTCAAAGGCTCCCACCTATCCTGTACAGATCGTACCCAAATTCAATATCAAGCTGCAGTAAAGCTCCATGGGGTCTTTCCGTCTTGTCGCGGGTAACCTGCATCTTCACAGGTATTAAAATTTCACCGGATCTCTCGTTGAGACAGCGCCCAAGTCGTTACGCCATTCGTGCGGGTCAGAATTTACCTGACAAGGAATTTCGCTACCTTAGGACCGTTATAGTTACGGCCGCCGTTTACTGGGGCTTCGGTTCACAGCTTCGGATTGCTCCTAACCACTCCCCTTAACCTTCCAGCACCGGGCAGGCGTCAGCCCGTATACTTCGCCTTACGGCTTCGCACAGACCTGTGTTTTTGCTAAACAGTCGCTTGGGCCTTTTCACTGCGGCCCCCTCGTGCTATTCACACTACCGGGGCACCCCTTCTCCCGAAGTTACGGGGTCATTTTGCCGAGTTCCTTAACGAGAGTTCTTCCGCGCGCCTTAGAATACTCTTCTCGCCTACCTGTGTCGGTTTGCGGTACGGGCACCATCACCTGGCTAGAGGCTTTTCTTGGCAGTGTGAGATCATGACCTTCGCTACTATAATTTTCGCTCCCCATCACAGCTCAGCCTTACAATGTGCGGATTTGCCTACACATCAGCCTTACTGCTTAGACGGACATCCATCAGTCCGCGTCACTACCCTACTGCGTCCCCCCATTGCTCATAACGGCTTACGGTGGTACAGGAATTTCGACCTGTTGTCCTTCGACTACGCCTTTCGGCCTCGCCTTAGGTCCCGACTTACCCTGAGCGGACGAGCCTTCCTCAGGAACCCTTAGGCTTTCGGCGGATCAGATTCTCACTGATCTTTTCGTTACTCATACCGGCATTCTCACTTGTATAATGTCCAGCGCTCCTTACGGTACACCTTCAACCCTTATACAACGCTCCCCTACCCCTGATGCAAAGCATCAAGCCATAGCTTCGGTGGTGTGTTTAGCCCCGTTACATTTTCGGCGCAGAGTCACTCGACCAGTGAGCTATTACGCACTCTTTCAATGATGGCTGCTTCTAAGCCAACATCCTGGTTGTCTGTGCAACTCCACATCCTTTCCCACTTAACACACACTTGGGGACCTTAGCTGATGGTCTGGGCTGTTTCCCTTTTGACAATGGATCTTAGCACTCACTGTCTGACTCCCGGAAGTAAGTCTATGGCATTCGGAGTTTGACTGAGCTTGGTAACCCTTGCGGGCCCCGCACCCAATCAGTGCTCTACCTCCACGACTCTGTTTTCCGAGGCTAGCCCTAAAGCTATTTCGGGGAGAACCAGCTATCTCCGAGTTCGATTGGAATTTCTCCGCTACCCCCACCTCATCCCCGCATTTTTCAACATGCGTGGGTTCGGGCCTCCAGTGCGTGTTACCGCACCTTCACCCTGGACAGGGGTAGATCACCCGGTTTCGGGTCTACGTCCACGTACTACATCGCCCTATTCAGACTCGCTTTCGCTGCGGCTCCGGCTCTTCACCTTAACCTTGCACGGGAACGTAACTCGCCGGTTCATTCTACAAAAGGCACGCCATCACCCCTAAAACGGGCTCTGACTTTTTGTAAGCACACGGTTTCAGGTTCTATTTCACTCCCCTTCCGGGGTGCTTTTCACCTTTCCCTCACGGTACTGCTTCACTATCGGTCGCTAGGAAGTATTTAGCCTTGGCAGATGGTCCTGCCGGATTCATACGGGGTTTCACGTGCCCCGCACTACTCGGGATCCGTCTCGGAGGGAACCAACTTTCAACTACAGGGCTTTTACCTTCTTTGGCGGGCCTTTCCAGACCTCTTCGCTTAACCGGTTCCTTTGTAACTCCATGTGAGACGTCCCACAACCCCAAAGAGCAAGCTCTTTGGTTTGGGCTTCTCCGCGTTCGCTCGCCGCTACTGACGGAATCACTATTGTTTTCTCTTCCTCAGGGTACTTAGATGTTTCAGTTCCCCTGGTATGCCTCTACACAACCTATGTATTCAGTTGTGAGTAACTGGAAATTACCCCAGCTGGGTTTCCCCATTCGGACACCCCCGGATCAAAGCTTGCTTACAGCTCCCCGAGGCAGTTTCGTTGTTCGCCACGTCCTTCATCGGCTCCTAGCGCCTAGGCATCCTCCGTGTGCTCTTAGTAGCTTAACCTCGTGCTCCGGTTTCGACTGCTCGCTTCCCTTGTTTTGCTTGCGCAAAGCCAAAAGTCGCTCCCATTCGATACCATCGTACGTGCAATCTACCTTATAAAAACACTTCACTTGTTTACACAAGATCAGCTTAAAGGAATGTTCTAATTCGCGTTTGTTTCGTTTCGATATCTAGTTTTCAAAGAACAAGCTCCATGCAAAAGCAAGCTGTTTGAGAGTTTGAGCTCTCAAAACCGAACAACGAGTGAGTGTTTTTGCAGCTAAGCTGCATATTTGAATGTTTCCGTTGCAGGAAACGATTCTCCATAGAAAGGAGGTGATCCAGCCGCACCTTCCGATACGGCTACCTTGTTACGACTTCACCCCAATCATCTATCCCACCTTCGGCGGCTGGCTCCTTGCGGTTACCCCACCGACTTCGGGTGTTATAAACTCTCGTGGTGTGACGGGCGGTGTGTACAAGACCCGGGAACGTATTCACCGCGGCATGCTGATCCGCGATTACTAGCAATTCCGACTTCATGCAGGCGAGTTGCAGCCTGCAATCCGAACTGAGACCGGCTTTGTTGGGATTGGCTCCATCTCGCGATTTCGCAGCCCGTTGTACCGGCCATTGTAGTACGTGTGTAGCCCAGGTCATAAGGGGCATGATGATTTGACGTCATCCCCACCTTCCTCCGGTTTGTCACCGGCAGTCTATCTAGAGTGCCCACCCGAAGTGCTGGCAACTAAATATAAGGGTTGCGCTCGTTGCGGGACTTAACCCAACATCTCACGACACGAGCTGACGACAACCATGCACCACCTGTCTCCTCTGTCCCG
Organism: Paenibacillus sp. FSL H3-0457; assembly: GCF_037981725.1. Taxonomy (NCBI): domain Bacteria; kingdom Bacillati; phylum Bacillota; class Bacilli; order Caryophanales; family Paenibacillaceae; genus Paenibacillus; species Paenibacillus sp. FSL H3-0457. Next base: position 5,815,283 of record NZ_CP150283.1, read on the forward strand.
AAGGAAAGATACATCTCTGCATCGATCAGAGGGATGTCAAGACCTGGTAAGGTTCTTCGCGTTGCTTCGAATTAAACCACATACTCCACTGCTTGTGCGGGTCCCCGTCAATTCCTTTGAGTTTCAGTCTTGCGACCGTACTCCCCAGGCGGAGTGCTTAATGTGTTAACTTCGGCACCAAGGGTATCGAAACCCCTAACACCTAGCACTCATCGTTTACGGCGTGGACTACCAGGGTATCTAATCCTGTTTGCTCCCCACGCTTTCGCGCCTCAGCGTCAGTTACAGCCCAGAGAGTCGCCTTCGCCACTGGTGTTCCTCCACATATCTACGCATTTCACCGCTACACGTGGAATTCCACTCTCCTCTTCTGCACTCAAGTCACCCAGTTTCCAGTGCGATCCGGGGTTGAGCCCCGGGATTAAACACCAGACTTAAATGACCGCCTGCGCGCGCTTTACGCCCAATAATTCCGGACAACGCTTGCCCCCTACGTATTACCGCGGCTGCTGGCACGTAGTTAGCCGGGGCTTTCTTCTCAGGTACCGTCACCTTGAGAGCAGTTACTCTCCCAAGCGTTCTTCCCTGGCAACAGAGCTTTACGATCCGAAAACCTTCATCACTCACGCGGCATTGCTCCGTCAGGCTTTCGCCCATTGCGGAAGATTCCCTACTGCTGCCTCCCGTAGGAGTCTGGGCCGTGTCTCAGTCCCAGTGTGGCCGATCACCCTCTCAGGTCGGCTACGCATCGTCGCCTTGGTGAGCCGTTACCTCACCAACTAGCTAATGCGCCGCAGGCCCATCCCCAAGTGACAGATTGCTCCGTCTTTCCAGTTCCCTTCAGGCGAAGAAAACAATTATTCGGTATTAGCTACCGTTTCCGGTAGTTGTCCCAAACTTGAGGGCAGGTTGCCTACGTGTTACTCACCCGTCCGCCGCTAACTATCAGAGAAGCAAGCTTCTCTGATAGTCCGCTCGACTTGCATGTATTAGGCATGCCGCCAGCGTTCGTCCTGAGCCAGGATCAAACTCTCCAATAAAGTATTGAAAAGAGCGATAAGCTCATTTTGAATCTGACGAGATTAAAAATCTCATTTGTGCTCCAGTCGATTCAAGCCAAGGCTTGTTTCAAACTTTCGCGTTCATTCTGCAAGCAGAATGTTTACTCACTCGTTGTTCAGTTTTCAAAGATCAAACACGATTTGTTTTACTTTTTTTCGTCTCAACCAAGTTTCGGCGGCGACTTAAATAATGTAACACATTTCGTTTGTTTTCGTCAAGAACTTTTTTTAAGTTCTTTTTTGAAGCTTTAGTTCTTCACTTTTCCTCTGAAGAATTTATCGTTTGTTGACGATAATCTCGTTTAAGGAACGAAATATAATGTATCATATATCGTGAATGAGAGTCAACATCTTTTTATAAATTATTAAACAAACAAAAAAGGAAGGTTTCCCCTCCCTTATGTGATCAATATAATGTCAGGCCTCTGGAAAAGGTTATGCCTCAATCCAATACCGAATTTCCCGGCCCTCTCCTCCGATTGATGGCCATCCTGCCGATTCTTTTACAATAGAACGAAAGACCAGCTTACGTATTACCAAAGGCAGATCTTCTCGAACAAATCTTAACTGTGGATGATGAACAAGTTCATTCATGCTCCACGGCTCCTTGCGACTTCTTAACACACGCAGCAGCAGTTCTGAGCACTCACTCATTTTGGACATTACGGAAAACTCACAGGCAAGCAGGACAAGCTCTACTCGTTGCTCCAGCGTCTCCGAGCTTACGGTAAGCTCTTGATAAAGTTTCCATAAAGCGCGATCCAGATTCTGCACATGTGTCCAGACGGCATGATCCGGGTATATCCCCTGTTCAATCAATACAATTCTTGCCCAGTTCCCCAGAGCCTCTAATACATTGTAGTAGGCGTCTACAACATGACCTTCCTGAATATGACGTTTGGCCTCCACATACATTCTCAAGAAACTGGTGAATTCATGAAGCAGCTTCTGCTCACGCAATTCTGCCCCAAAGGTAGACAGTTCTTCTCGCAAATCACTTAAGGCGCTGTCCGCTTCCCAGATAATCTCACCTTCAATCAGACACTGGGTGAGATTATTATGATTCCCGGTTACTACACTACTCTTTAATTCATGACGGCTCGCATAGATCATCTGATAACGAAGATCACCATATCTGTAATGTCCGACCGTCGACTTCAATTGATCATCATTATGAACAACAAGTACTAATAATTCGAAATCTTGAATTAGGGAGCCGTGGAATCGCTCTCCCGGGTGGGAATAAGCGATAGCCCCAACTGCCCCTGTCTCTTCCGACTGTTCGGACAAAAAAGCAAGGTTCTTTAATTCCACGATTCCCTCCATACATTTCATGGCAGATAAGCGCCAAGTCAGTTATAATGTAATTCTACATCCAGACTGAAGTTTCCTTCTTTTCCAGGTCCAATACTACTCATACGATAGGAGCATTTTTCATGATTTTTAAATCAGCAAAAATTAATGCTTTTCGCACTTGGGGATTACTACTGACCATGCTAGGTATGGGCCTAATGATACTGGGAACAGCCGGGATTGTTTTCTGGGGACATGCAGGCAAGGTATTCGCAGCTGTAGGGCTCGTCATCGGACTGATTGCCATGATGGCCAGTCTAGCCATTTATTTCTGGGCGGGTATGCTCTCCACCAGCGCGGTACAAGTCGACTGTCCGGAATGCGGGAAGTTAACCAAAATGCTTGGCAAAACGGATCGTTGTATGTTCTGTCATACCATCCTCACCCTGGACCCTAATAAGGCCAACATGACCAGTCAACAACTGAAAGCGCCTTCTACACAAGCTCCCCCCACCGATGGTTAGCACGATATGATCTCCAACCGCTAAATGTCTTTTACCTTAATTTCATTGAAGAACAAAAAAAGGCCCGGTATGTTTACCGGACCTTTTTGGACTTGGCTTATAAGTGAGCCCTGATTGCAGTTATCAATAGCTAAAATATGAAATTAAGTTATAAGTTCTACGACCAATAAAACGGTATACTGTACGTATGATGGTATCCAATGAGAAACTTTGAACTTAGTGAAAATAAATTGGAGCAAGCAGACACTCTGAGTTCGAGTAAATTATTTCTGGTACCCGGCCTGCTTCAATACCTCCCATGCAGAAGCATTAGCAAAACTTCGATTCCATGCTGCTACTCCGCCCAGCTTCAGCGAAGCAATCAAATCCACACGCGCCTGAAGGGACACGGCATCTTCGATCCATATTTTCTTGGTAGCTCCGTCTTCCTTATATTCCACATAGTTCTGTCCACTTGCCTGATCCAGTTCAGGTTTGAGTTTCTTCTCTTGAATCAGCTCCACAATGGCATTCATGCCCACCGCTTTGGAAGACACTTTAACCTCACCCTGATCATTCGTCTCTTCCGTCCATATCCGGGTATAGAGCGGAACCGCCATGATCAACTTGTTAGAAGGGACTTCATCCTCCTCAAGTATGCGTCTCATGGAAGCCTCGGTCCAAGGCAGAGATGCTACCGAACCTGCCTTGGGACTGGCCGCCCAATGTTCATCATAAGCCATCACAATAACATAGTCTGCAAAAGAACCTAATGCACGGCGATCCAGAAAGGCAGACCACATCTCACTGTTTGATTTTGGTGTTACATCGATTGATAACATCAATCCATGTATACGAGCCATCGCCTTGATCTCGCGCACAAACTGCGTAATATTCGGCCCGTCATCGGTATACACGTTCTCAAAATCGATGTTGATACCATCCAGTTGATACGTCTGTGCATACTCTAACATTTGCTCAATAATATGAGTGCGTGTCTCGTAAGAAGCTACAGCTTCTTTTGTAACGTCCGGATCAAAGCTGTTATCCATGAGTCCCCATACTTCCATACCCGAACGGTGAGCCCAGTTCACATAAGCTTGGTTTCCCTTGCTTTTCACGGTGCCCTGTCCATCCGTAATATGAAACCATGTGGGGCTGACCACATTCACACCTGGCATTTTACCGATAGAGCCCACATCAGGCTGACGATTGTACACGGCTTCCCAAACCAGATTTACCGGTTTATTCTGCCACTTCTTCTCTACTGCAGTCAGCGTATACTTGGGCAAGTCCACCTTCTTTTTCTCGGTGAGGACAATATAATCATTATCTACATATCCGGCGTATCCATTATCGAGTTGAACAAAACTCTGTTTATCACCCGTCTGCCAAACACGTACCCGTGCATCCTTTTCCATGTCGGCAATGATTGGTGAGGATTCTCCCCCACGTTTATATAACGGCACCGTTTTGTCGGCTTTGGATGATAACGTATCAATCTCTGCATACTGTATCATGTCTCCACCACGCATCAGCAGCACAGCACCTGTTACTGAATCTTCCTGTACGGTTATGCCATATACTTCTTTCAAAGGTTTGAGCGGAATATAGGCTTCTCCGTCCTTAACCTCAGGCTTAACTGTCATAGGATAATCTTTGTGATTAAGTTCTGCTTGTGTGCTTCCATCTTTCATATGAAGGACTCGCTGAGGAGAGGCAATAATGATATCTCCCGATTCTGATTCATAACGTATGCCTGCATCAATCGCTTCTTGCAGCACATCTACAGGCAACTTGAGTTGATCTCCTGTACCCAGAGCGTCTCCATCCATCAGTTGCCCATCTACAAAAATAGGCTGGCTTCTTCCTACCCAGTCGGGGTCTTCATGGGTCTGGTTCAACCATACATTTGTTATAAGCCAGTAAGCCCCCCCGGCGATCAGACAAGCCCCGAGAAAACCGGGCCAAAATGAACGTCGCTTCTGACGTGTATATCTGCTTTTTCTACCCAAACGTCTACCTCCGTTAATTATGCTGATCATAAGGATGTGCGCATAAGTTGTTATAAAGATGAGCATTTTGCATAAATGCTAAAAAAAAAACGTGAAGAATCCATACTGAATTCTGCACGTTAATATTGTAATTCAACTCTCTTAATCCCTGCAACTTTTGCAAACGCCATATACTTCCAATCGGTGACCGTGTACTTCGAATCCTGTACTAGACTCCGCCTGAAGCTCTACACTTTTGAGTGAAGGATAGCTGAAATCTTCAATCTTGCCGCATTGATCACAGATAACATGATAATGATCCGTCACATTGGCATCGAAGCGACTTGAATTATCTCCGTATGTCAATTCCCGGACCATGCCAGCTTCCAGAAACATCTTCAAATTATTATATACCGTTGCCACGCTCATACTGGGAAATTGGGGTTCAAGGGCTCGGTAAATTTCATCGGCTGTCGGATGCCCCATGGATTCCATCAGATAGTTCAATATGGCATGACGCTGGGGTGTAATACGGACACCGGTCGTTTTCAGATGCTCCAACGCATGTTGGACACGTGTTGCCATAAAACCCACCGCCTTACCTTTCATTCTCTGGTGAAGAGTAAGTTACCGTCTCCTCGCTCAGAGTTGATTCCCGGCCATTAAGAACGACAATCCATCTTTCATGCCGTGTAATCTTGCCAGTGTACATTTATTGTACGGCGATTACAAGTTTATTGTCAACGCGGCAGTCAAGGAACCTCTGTAGAATCCTCCTGGGAATTTGCTCCGTCTTCGGTTGTCTGTTCCAGATTCTCAGCCGTATCTTCAGAATCAGGTGTAACTGTTTCAGGCGTAGATACAGCCGGGTTACTCTGAATGGTGAGATCACTGTTGCCTTCAATTTTCACCCTGTACTCGCCCTCACCGAGCTGGCCTTCTATGGTTTTATTCTGTACTTTGAACGGCAGATCCGTACTTAGATCTCCATAACTGCTGGAACCCGCAAGACTATAGTCTCCACGATCAGGAAGTAATACGTTAATGGCTCCCACCGCACTGTACACATCCCAGTCCCCTCCGACTTTGGTAGATACGATGTTAATACTGCCATTAAGTGATTGGGCTTTGATTCCCAGATTGGCTCCATCCAGCGTAATATTACCGTTGCGTGTCTCTGCGATGAATTCACCAACGGAGTCCGCAATACTGATACTTCCCACTTGTGTAGCAAGATCTACATCGCCGGAAATACCGCGAGCCTTCATATCTCCACGGTTACTGTCCAGATCGACATTACCTATGGCGTTGGCTACAATGACATCCCCGTTCAACGTTTTCCCGGAGATATCTCCAACAGCATTGGTAATCCGGATACGTCCGTTACCCGTTTCGGCCAGTATGGTACTAATGGCTTCCGGACGGTTTAATAATATGGCTCCATTGGAAGTTCGAATATCCAGATTAAAACGACGATCATCCGGGATCGTTATGGTAAGATTCATACGCGGCTGCGTTTTTTCATTGTCTCCATACGTCTTGCCTGTAGCTTTGATATAAATCACTTTTGTACCATCGGCCTCTACAAAAGAGGCTGCTGCAACGGCCTTTGCCTGTACTTCCGTCGTCTGATCTACCCAGATCACCGTCCGTACTTCAATCTCATCCGTATCTCCGCGTTGTACCGAGATATCTCCGTTGACACCTTCAACCACTAGGTCTGACGTATCCATGCGAACAGGTACACGAATCGTGCCCTTATCCTCCATATATCCTGCCGCTTGACTGTAGTCCATGGATGCCGCTCCGAGATTTAGACTCACTCTATTCCATAAGTGCATGTAATGATCCTGCTCGGTGACGATAAATACGGAAGCTGCCAAAATCAGTGAGGTTAGAATGCCTTTGGCATCGGGTCTGAAACGCACTTTGATTTGCTCATCAGGATTGCTCGGGTTATCCGATTGCACCTTGTTTCTTCTGCGTGTCCACAGGAACAGCACAATATATTCAACACCCAAAACAACGAGCAAAAATGGCCACCAGTCCACCATCTCATATACGTAGTCAGTTCCCCACCGTTTATCCAAAATCAACAGCACACCGACCGCTATGATTAAGGCGGCAGCCGTATAGCGGCCAACCCGGACTTTACGGTTCATCACGTTCCCTCCTTGTATCGTTTCCACTACATTTTTTTCTTGTTCAACATCACCCAGAACTCACGACCAAACAGAAGCAAACCGCCTACGATCATGAGAACCGCAAATGAATATCCGCCGTACATGGCGAGAAGCTCTTGAAACCAACGTGGTTTGCGGAAAAACAGTACCATCAAAGACCCTCCCACAATCAGAAGTAATCCAAACGATATGCCTCTCTCCCAGACCATCATTGCATCTCGTGTAGAACGTTCATTGGATATCGGCTTGTCCGAAGTTGCCTGGGTTACGGCTCTACGTCTGCGCATCATGACCCAATCCGCAGATTGCAATACATCATATACATTGTAAAAGTAAATAACCGGAATACACAAAGCCAGTAAGATGAGCAATGGCACATTAATCTGTATACCAATAGATGAGAAGTACAACACTGCTGACAGATCAAGCAAAACAAGCAGCATAAAGGTCAAACCCCTCATGTACAATCTCAGATAAATATGACCCAGGCCAGGAATAATGGCACTCAGTAATCCCGCAATAAACTTGTGAGTCCGATTTCTGACCGGTTTGGTCTGAACTGTACGAGTATTTTGGTTCAATTGACGTCTCCGTTTCATAACATACTCCTCTCTTCTGATCTGACCTTCCGCTCTTCATGCATTTGGTTAGATAGTACCCTAAAGAGCAAGGAGAGTAACTGGAAGAAATATGGATATGACCAAAAACCCTCCGGCACTACTGGCCTGGGGAGGGTTGTAATTCATTATTCGATCGACACCTTGGTAACGTGTTCCCATTGTCTTAACTTGGATACCAAGCCTACCGTTTGGAAATCATGCGGTACCTGAACATGTAACACAATCTCAATTTTACGTTCAACCGACACCATCTCTGCATAAGCCAAGTCCTGTTCATTCACGGTAATTTTACGAATTTTGATCTTCTCCTGCTCCATACATGAAGACAGTTGTTCGAGAAAACCGGGTTCTGACAAGGTATGAAGTGTAACAACATGCAGTTTGTTCCCTCGTAGATACCTTAGCTCTAATTTGTTAAATACCCAGAGATTAAGCAATACCAGAACGGTGGATACGATAGAGGCAAAAAAGAATCCCGCACCTGCTGCGAGCCCAATGGCTGCAACAACCCAGATTGAAGCAGCTGTAGTCAGTCCGGTAATGGATTTTCCCGTGAAGAGAATTGTCCCTGCTCCCAAGAATCCGACACCAGTAATTACAGCAGTAGCCAGACGGGCTGGATCAATCCTTACATTTAATTCATTAGCAAAATCTTTAAAGCCATAAACAGATAACATCATAATTAATGCAGAACCAAGACATACCAGGATATGGGTACGCAAACCGGCAGCATGATTGGACCGTTCCCGCTCCAGGCCTACGAGCCCTCCAAGCAGCATAGCCAGCAATAATCGTAATAAAATGTGCCACTCATCAATGAACCAGGGATCGCCCAAAGTTGGTATTCCTCCTCAAGTTGTTAATATTATTAAAGTTTATTCTTGTGAAAAGTCGTTAATTCCACTCCAGGTGCAATCTGTGTGACCTCCACGGGATTAAAACCAAATTTGGTGTACAGATTCACTGCGGGTTGATTCAGCGTTCCTGTGGAGACGATATAACGCGGAAGATCCGCATGCTGTTCCAACACATACGTCATCAAAGATGCCGCAATTCCCTTGCGAAAGTGATCCGGGTGCACCATCATTCGTGTAATGGTCAGTGTGTTCTCCTCTTCCTCCGCTACAGCGACAGCCCCGATAAGCTCTCCGTCATTATGGATACAACCATAAAAACTCTCTCCACAATCCCGAAGTGTCTCCATCGTATCCATCAAAGGAGGAATCTCCTGAAATCCGATGATTTCGGCTTCCAATCGATAGGCCACATGTTGTAGTCTCCATAACTGTCCCAACGTCTCCAGATCACTCAGTGACAATGGTTGAATGTTCATATCCGTTCCCCCGTCCGAAATACATTTGTATTTATCAATACCAAAAAGAGGCTGTCACAGGGACGAGCCTCTTTCTGTCCGGCCTCACCGGAAGGATTAGCGGTTCAGTACATCTGCAAGCAGTTGGTTGGCTAAAGCGGGATTCGCCTTGCCTTTACTTTCTTTCATAACCTGACCAACAAGGAAGCCAATGGCTTTTTGTTTACCAGCTTTATAGTCTTCCACGGATTGAGGATTATTCACTACAACCTGCTCAACGATGGCAAGAATGGCGCCTTCATCGCTAATCTGCACAAGACCCTTCTCTTCAACGATCTGCTGTGGAAGCTTGCCGCTCTCCAGCATTTCCTTGAATACCGTTTTGGCGATTTTGCTGTTGATTGTGCCCTTCTCAAGCAGCCCAATCATCTCACCCAAGCCTTGACCTGTCAGTGGAACTTGAGTCACTTCAAGGTTGCTCGTATTCAGGTAACCCAGCAAGTCGCCCATGATCCAGTTGGATACGGACTTCGCATCCTGAGTGTATTTCAGACTATCTTCAAAAAGATCTGCCACAGCTTTGGAGGAGGTAATAACCTCTGCATCATAACTAGGCAATCCATAATCAGCCGTGTAACGCGCCTTGCGCTCGTCTGGAAGCTCAGGTATGGTAGCTCTGATCCGCTCTTTCCAGGCTTCGTCGATATGCAGCTTCACGAGATCCGGGTCCGGGAAATAACGATAGTCATGCGCCTGTTCCTTACCACGCATCGACAGTGTTTTCCCTTGAGCTTCGTCCCAGCGACGCGTCTCCTGAACCACTTCACCGCCATCATCCAGAATCTCAGCCTGACGGTATTGTTCATATTCCAGACCACGCTGAACACCACGGAAGGAGTTCATGTTCTTCAGCTCGGCTCTTGTTCCCAGCTTCTCCTGTCCATGTGGACGCAAACTGATGTTGGCGTCACAACGCAGTGATCCTTCTTCCATCTTCACGTCCGACACATCACAGTACTGCATGATTGCACGCATTTTTTCAAGATACGCACGTGCCTCTTCCGGAGAAGAAATCTCAGGTTCGGATACAATCTCCACAAGTGGAGTACCGACACGGTTAAAGTCCACCAAAGACGCGTATCCGCCATCGATATGTGTAAGCTTCCCTGCATCTTCTTCCAAGTGAAGACGTGTAATGCCGATTCGTTTCGTTTCACCATTCACTTCGATATCAATCCAGCCATTCTCACCGATCGGTTGATCGAATTGCGAGATCTGATAGGCTTTGGGTGAATCGGGGTAAAAGTAGTTTTTACGGTCAAACTTGCTGACATCAGCAATCGTACAATTCAGGGCCATCGCTGCCTTCATAGCATAGTCTACCGCCTGACGATTCAGTACAGGCAGTACACCCGGATGTCCGAGACAGACCGGGCAGGTATGCGTGTTCGGCGGAGCTCCAAAAGCTGTGGAGCAGCCACAGAAAATTTTGGAGTTGGTATGCAACTCCACGTGGACTTCAAGTCCAACGACCGTTTCATATTTAGATGCGGACATTTCTATATTCCTCCGTTCCGGGCAGTCTACAGCTGCGGACGCTGCTTGTGGAATTCTGTATTTTGTTCAAACGCATGCGCTACACGCAATACGGTTGTTTCATCAAAGGCTTTACCGATAATCTGCAGGCCAACAGGCAATCCATCCGAGAATCCACATGGAATGCTAACAGCAGGTACACCAGCAAGGTTAACCGGAATAGTCAAAATATCGTTCAGATACATCGTAAGTGGATCATCCACCTGTGAACCCAGTTTGAACGCCGTAGTTGGCGCAGTTGGTCCGATAATCACATCATATTTGGAAAATACATTGTCGAAATCCTGTTTGATCAATGTACGTACCTTCTGTGCTTTCAGATAATAGGCATCATAGTAACCCGAGCTGAGTGCATACGTTCCGAGCATGATACGTCGTTTCACTTCCGGACCAAAGCCTTGACTGCGGGACTGATGGTACAGATCCAGCAAGTTATCCGGATTGTCAGCACGCACGCCATAACGTACGCCATCAAATCGAGCCAAGTTGGAAGAAGCCTCTGAAGATGCCAGCAGGTAATACGTAGCCACCGCATATTCGGTATGCGGAAGGGATACTTCTTCCCATGTTGCCCCGAGCCCTTCAAGAACTTTCAATGCAGACAAAACTGTCTCTTTCACTTGTGGATCTACGCCTTCACCGATGTATTCTTTCGGAACGGCAATGCGAAGCCCTTTAACATCACCTGTCAGTCCACTCAAATAATCCGGGATCTCTACTTTTGCAGATGTCGAATCTTTGGCGTCATAACCAGCAATGGCTTGCAATACATAAGCAGAATCTTCAACATTTTTCGTCAAAGGACCAATCTGATCCAGGGATGATGCAAATGCAACCAATCCAAAGCGGGAAACAAGTCCATACGTCGGCTTCAATCCAACAACACCGCAATACGAAGCAGGCTGTCTGATGGAGCCACCTGTATCTGATCCAAGCGTGAAGTATGCTTCTCCCGCAGCTACAGCTGCTGCCGAACCACCGCTGGAACCTCCTGGAACACGATCAAGTGCCCATGGATTACGTACAGGGGAGAAACTTGAATTCTCATTGGAGCCGCCCATGGCGAATTCGTCCATGTTGAGTTTACCAATAGTTACGGTGTCCGCATCTTTCAATTTCTCGACAACTGTCGCGTCATACACCGGGTCGAAATTACGAAGGAATTGGCTACCACACGTCGTGCGCAGTCCGTTCGTAACGATGTTATCCTTAATACCTACAGGCAGACCAAAAAGCAAACCTTTCTCCTCGCCGCTAACCAGACGGTCATCCAGTTGACGTGCACGAGCGCGTGCTTGTTCTTCATCCAGTGCCAAATATGCCTTAACTTTATCGTCATGCGCACCAATGTTCTGATACGCCTGATCCACCAAATCGCTGACCGACAGCTCTTTGGCATGCAGCTTGTTATGTAACTCAGGCAACGATTGTTCAAATAAACTCACAGTTTTTGTCCTCCTTCCGGTTATCCGTTATTCCATTACTGCAGGCACTTTAAACTGCCCGTCTTCTTCTTCCGGTGCATTGCGCATCACCTGTTCAATCGACAGGCTTTCTTTGGTCTCATCTTCACGCATAACATTGCTTACGTGCAGAACGTGAGTGGTGGGCTCGATGTCTTCTGTATCCAGCTCATTCAGCTTTTCTGCATATTTTAAAATCGCGTTCAGCTGACCTGTCAGGGTCTGTTCTTCTTCAGCAGTCAAGTTGAGCCGGGCAAGCTTGGCCACATGCTGAACGTCATTATTCGAAATACTCATTAGCGGATGCCTCCTTCATTCGTTCTGATTCCCGAAACGACCTGAAACGAATCGCTCGTTTAACGGGCTAAAGTCTCAAGATAACTTTTTTCATTATAGGTGAGATAGTTCGACAATTCAATGCAAATGACCTGACTGACTTCTGGGAAGCTAAAAACGAACTTATAAAATAAAAAAGAGCCGGCATCAGCCGACTCTTAAAATTCTAAATCCATGCACGCAGATTAACCTGCTTTATAAAATCCGCCTGTGACATAACATCGTTCGCGGTTTCCTCTTCCTCTTCCACAGCTTGAAAATCTCCGTTCATCAGATGATGAAACAGCTTCTCATTGTGTGTCGCAAGGGCGTAATCTATCAACGCTTCTCGCTCGACCCGCTCAGCTTCCTGCTTCAGCAGAACCTCTTCCAGATCGACGTCGCCGGATGGAACAAAAAAGTTCCGGTTTACCTGCGGCACTCGAAGCACGTAATCGAACGCATTGTCCGGATTCCGGTCATAAGCGATGATGAAACCATATTCCCCCACAGGAAGATTCTGCTCAAACGCATCCGCGACGATGACAACCTTCTCTCCTAATCGCAGCATCGTCTAACCTCCTGGTAGTCTATCATTAATATTTATTTGTATAGTCTACTAGAAAAGAATAACGATGTCTAGGAATACTAGAATTAAACAACATATTTGTGCAAAATCTTTTTTCCATTTTTAAAATGATGTTATTTCTGATTCCGTACACCTGGCTTGCGCTGTGATCGAATCACGACAAACCAATATATTATGAGCGGCGTAGGAAATCCTGTGATGCCCCATAATCCCCATAACCAAGGGAAACGTCCACGTCTGCGTGCGTCCTGAAAAATCCATGTGCCCTGAACCAGAAGAAAAATGCCAAGCAATGTAAGCCACAGTGGAGAAATCTCATCCAATGAATAATGCATTTTATTCATGATGAACCTCCTTCCGGCGCCATCCGGCCCAGATTACAACCAAAATCACCGCAACAGCTGTACCAAGAGCCTGAATTCCCAGATATAGAGCTGGAGCAGATACGAAAAATAATGCACTAAAGGTAATGGCAAGCAATCCAACCAACCAAAAACATATCATCTCAATCCAATTGGCTCGACGTCTAATCTGTCTCCGTTCCCTGACTTGGGCTTCAAGTGCACCCAAAGAAGGAATGCTTGTCGGCTCAAATGCATCATCCAGCACTTTCATGTGTTGCTGCAATCGTTCTACAACTTCTTGTTCTTGTGCATCATCTGATCTGCTCATCCTTACTCCAGCTCCTTTCTTAACTGACGGAGACCATAAGCTGTGCGTGACTTCACCGTTCCCGCAGGAATACCCAGCATTTCCCCGATCTCGTCATATCCGTATCCATAATAATGCTTCAGTAGCACTGCTACACGATGTTCGGGTGTCAGTCTTGTCATCGCATCCATGACATCTGTCCATTCTTCATTCCGAGTCTCAAGCTGCCAGCGGAATCGACGTACAGCCTGATCCCGAATGAGAGAAAGCCAGTTCTGTTCTCTCTTCTTACGTCTTGTCTTATCGATATAGATGCGAGTCGCAATGGTGATCATCCATGATGAAAAGGCAGACGTGCCATCATATCGATGGATATTTTCCATACAACGAATCATCGTATCCTGCACCGTCTCTTCTGCGAGGTTAGCATCCATCATCACTTTGACAAGATACTTATACACAAACGTGTAGTGACGTTGCAACAACGCTGCGAGTGCGCTATCGTCTCCCGATACTGCTCTGCGTACCTCTTCCAGCTCAGCTGCCTCTATCATGAAATCACCTGCTTCCCGTTCAATCTGGAGTTAATACGACAGGCTCTGCAAAAACGTTCAATGAAATCAAAAAAAATCAAACCCGACAATTTCCCGGGCAATCAGACTTGATTCCGGTAATCTTGCAGCTTGTCGAACCACGGTTGGTTGCGGGCTCCGTTTCTTAAAACACGGCTTGCCCATATATTCTGCTGAGACTTCACCACTTCATTGGCCATGCTAGGGTTATGTATTAAAGCTCGCTCAGTACCTGTTTCTCTTTTCCCACTTTCCAATATGCGACGGTTTTCTTCAATGATCGGATACTCGACACGCTGATTCAACGGAATAACTCTTGTTTTCTCCACTTTGATATTCCCCACTCTCATGATCTACTATTTCTTAAATTCATCGCTTTAAACAATCTGTACTTGCTGCTAACTTGCTATTGGTCTAAAACTGGCTTGTGATGAAGCGCATCTTGCATCTCTATGTAGCGTAAAAAAGGCTAATTCTGTGATAAAAAGGGGCTGAAAACAAAAAAAGAACGCAAACCGGGTATAGACCACAGTCTGCGTGCTTCGCGAGGTTGGGTGTTTCTTGGTAATGCTTCAGTTAGATGATGCCTTAACGCTTGTAACAACTAATTGCTATTCTAATGAAAAAGTTGTCACTTGTCCAGACTTTCTTCACATATCATGTCGGATTATCTTGCGGACACGTAAGGATTGTTCTGTTTCTCATAACCAATGGTCGTTTTGGGACCATGACCTGGATATACTTTCACTTCATCAGCAAAGGTGTAAAGCTTGTTCTGGATTGAATCAATCAGATCCCGTTCACGCCCTCCTGTCAGGTCCGTTCTGCCCACACCCATGCGGAACAGCACATCACCGGCAAACAGGTCGTTATCACAAAGCAAACTTACACTGCCTGGGGAATGTCCAGGTGTATGGAACACTTTAAACGTATGCCCAATCAGATTCAGCTTCTGCCCTTCGTCCATGGCATATTCAGCAGGATCTGTCGAAAGCGGTGGTGTCGCCTGCGGCCAATTCAAAGATCCATTTAATTTCGGGGTGGTGAGCCAGTCACTCTCCAAGTCATGAAGATAAACGGGACATCCCTTCAATTTACGGATCTCATCTACCCCGCCCATATGATCAAAGTGAGCATGAGTGAGGAGAATCGCTTCAATCTCCAAGTCTTGGATCGCCTTAAGCAGCGGCCCTGGATTCATGCCTGGATCGATAATGACGGCTTTACCCGGATCATCTCCTTGTAAGAGATACGCATTGGTCTGAAGCGGGCCTAGTGTAAACGTACGAATGTTAAGCATATCGGCTTAGTAACCCGAAATCAGTTCACGCAGCTCACGGATAATGGCCGCATGTGACTCCGTTCCTTCCCCATAACGTTTACCAATCTCTTGACGTGCTACAGCCAAATTTTCTTGATAATCTGCTGCTTCACGATCTGGATTAAGGCGTTTGAATTCAATCATGACTTCCTGTACATGCTGCGGACGAGGTCCCCACTGACCTAACACATGACCACCTGTATCTGCAAAAATAACGACTGGCACGGAACGGCCACCCATCGTCAGGAACTCATCCATCACTTCCGGATGGTTCTCCATGATCAGAACTTCAGTGGGGATTCCTGAGATTTCAAGCGCCTGGAACACAACCGGAATATTACGGACAACATCCCCGCACCAGTCAGCAGCCAGAATTAACACACGCAGATCATCGCGATGGTTCAGGCTCTCAAAGAACTCACGATCCTCTTCGTTCGACCAAGTAAAGCTATCATAGTTGGCCTGGAATTCACTTTGGTTCTTGGTCATACTCTCGATAAAATCTTTCGGTGGAAGACCTTTACCGAATTTGTGAGACAAGTTGGGTTTACCCATGACTAGACACTTCCTTTCTTTTTACGAACATTCATCCATTTAATAAGTACATAAACGATCATAAGGGCGAGAGCGACAAGCAAAATAGGCATAACATATGGTGCCGCTTTCTCATCAATATGCTTCCATTGATCTCCAAGAATCATCCCTAAATATATAAACAATGCAGTCCAAGGTATAACAGCGAGTGTAGTAAGCAAGATGAATTTGCCTGTGTGCATTTTCGTGATGCCAGCCGGGATGGAGATTGCATGTCTTACCACCGGAACAAAACGAGCCGTGAAAATGACACCTGTACCATACTTGCGGAACCACTCCTCGGAATGGTCGATGTGTTTTTTCTGGATGAGTATGTATTTACCGTAGCGTTCAAGCACAGGTCTGCCGCCATAACGGCCAATCCAGTAAATAAATAACTGGGCAATCACACCGCCCACCGTACCAAAAATCATAGCACCGAAGAAGTTGATATTACCTTGTGAAACGAGAAAACCTCCATACGCCAGCACAATTTCGCTTGGGATAACTTCCAACATTAATCCAAGCATGATTCCAAAGTACCCAAGACTTTGAATCCAATCGAACAATTGGCCAACAAGGTTATGAATAGCGTCCATCTCAACCCTCTTTCTCCATCCTGATTGGCGGTGCCCCTCCGCACCATGGATGTTCGTCCCTATTTTATCACAGGGCTGTGGACGTTGCTACTTCACGAGGTTGGGATAGTGTCCCGTTCGCAGCAGTCCGCATATGGTATGGGGAGAGGAGCGTGAGAAGATGTCACACAAGTCAATACCCGGTTCTCCGCCGGTCAAACATACGCAATCTGGTCAAAACCTTCCTTCCGCCAGAGGAATTCGCAGGGCATGCAGCAAGGAATTGTACCGGACAGCCAAAAGACTAAAAGTATATGTCTCTCCCGAACGGATGAAGCAGGCGGAAGAATATTATTACGGTAAGGTGATCACAAATCTGCTCTGGATTGGGGAGAATCGCGACAACCGCAAGAAATTATGTGAGTGGTGGAACAAGGATGTCAGTGCCGAGATCGCAGCGATGTGGGAAGTAGATGTTGAACCATTAAAAGATGCGTTTCAGCATGCATTTGGCGGTTATCGTCTGTAGATATGGAGGAATGAGGCAGATAGCTGTGTCTTCAAACCTACTGAAAGACGCAGCAAAGCTGAAGCGAATCTGAACATGTTAGGAACAGGCACGGGCACTGTGTCCTTAAACGTGTGATGTTAGTGCCTCCCTTCACGTACGAGCAAGCGATAGAGACAACATAAATGCGAATTGCTCACTTATGATGTAAAGCTTCGCTCTGGGCGGAATTCAGGGTCGTCCTCTGGCTTACGGATCGAGCAGAGCATGGAGCCGACCACCATGGGGAGCATGAACATAAGCTGAGAGTATATTTTCATGCTCATGCTCATGCTCATACTCATACTCAAGTTCAAGCCCATGAGCGGTAACGAATCTTAGGCGTCTTATTCGAGGATTTGAAGCACTCTTAGAAATCTAAGGAATCTGAGACACGTTATATCGGAATTTTTGGACTTTTATAGGGTTTTTGTTAGGGAATTTCCGGAAATAACGTGTCTGATGTTCCTTACAATTTAAAAGGAGGAGCTAAAGGCCAAATAAGACGTCCTGTGTTCCTTAGAAAATCGCATACCCATCCGCGAGGAGCAGCCAGCTTGGACTCCCAGAATTTTTAGACGTTGACATCCATCATCATTTCGCTTGGGTTAGCGTCAAGATCCAGCAGTGATTCAAGGGCTCCGCTTAGTCAACTCTGGAGTAAACGGAGGAGAAGAACCCGAAGCAAGCCTGCGCAGGTTCTCTCCATAGCCTGGAGCATGTTCTTCCAGTACAAAACGACGATCATTGCGAACGTTTCCTGCTTCCACTTCCTCAGCCAACAGTTGATACCGTTCATACATCTGTACACCAGCGGCGGCAGTCTGTCGGGCTCGATCCGTGAATCCTGCCTTCCATTCCCGCCGCGTTGCCTGCTCCATCCAATACAAAGCCGTGGATTGGCCAATGCCATCATACCGATTCAATGCGATCGCTTGTTCAAAATATTCTCCAGCTTGCTGTCCTTCGTCGAATTGGGCTGCCAATCGTCCCAGTTCGATGTAAATCTGAGGGTGCATCGGGGAATGGGACAAGCTGTTTAAAAGGAGTGTTTCTGCTTCTCGTACCGGGAGCGTTCGCGCAAAGGATATCACGATATCCGCTCGATTCGGGTTAGACTGAAGAGCAGCCATAAGATGCACCTTCTGCGCTGGAGTGCCATCCGGTTCAGACATCGCCTGACGGTACTGCACTTCTGCTACGGCATATCGAGAGGTCAGCCAGACTGTTCCACCAATCCAGAAAAGAATGATCATCACTGTGGATACCCTTATTAGCCGAGCAGTTACTCGCTGAAAAATATGAAAGAAGGAACGCATCGGGACAGCTGATGGGTGGGATTGGGTTGATAAATATCGCAAGAAAAGAGATCTGGTTTTAGATCTCAATTTAGATCCCGATTTGGATCTGACAGGAGTGTATTTCACAGTTACGCCGGATCGCTGGCCCCCCTCTGTTTCCGTCTTCAATGCGACTGCCCAAGCACCGAGCCAGATGAAGAGCATCCAAAATAATGTAAAGCTCCAGTCAAAGTCCATCACCCCATGCAGGCCAAAAACAAGCACGGATGGCATGAGCTGCGGTGCAAAATAAAAGATGCTTCGCAGGGTGAGGAGAAACCACCCTGCGACAAGCAGGATGCCGATCATGCCCGTGTCCAGGGCGAGATCGAGCAGGCCGTTGTGGACCTCGCCTCCAACATAAGGCGAGGATTGAATGGCGCGGAACATGTTGCGCCATGTATCCCCACCGTGGCCGAGCCATGCGGCCTCGGTCCACAGCTGGAGGGCGTCCCGCCACATCTGTAGGCGGGACATCCCAGTGCCGACACCCGCCGCGAGGCGATCGGCGGTGGAGGCCACGGCCATCAGTGCAGCGGCGGCTCCCGCCAGCACAATGGCCGTCAGAGCAGCGGCGCGCGGAGCCTTGGCGGCGCCGCTGTGCCATAGACGGCACAGCAGCAGCGTGCCGAGCAGCGCAGCTGCCCATGCCCCGGCCAGTGCCAGCAGGCCGGGCACGGGTGCAGGCGCCAGCTGGGCAGCAGCCAGCTGGCGGTACAGCCAGGCCGCGCACGCCAGTGGCGCGGCCATGGCCAGTAGCAGCGGCAGGCGGGCACCGCGCCGCTGCAAAGCAAAGGCGGCGACCGCGGCGCAGCCGGTCGCCAGCCAAGCGCCGCGCGACTCGCTCAGCAGGAGCGCGGCTTGCGCAGGCATGAGCGGCATCACTGCCGCGATGAGTCGCCCGGCCGGTACAGGCCGGGCTATGACTCGCGCGGTGGCTGTCAGCCGCTCCAATGCGTACATGCCAACAACGGCACCGTACGCATTCGGGTACTGCAATAGTCCGCCGAGCCTTGCTCCGGCGGAACTGATCTCGGGGTCAGCAGTCCGCATCACCCCGAAGGGCAGCGGCAATATCCCGCACACGGCAAAGATGCCGCTTAGCACAAGTAAGCCGCCTGCCATCTGCCAACCGCAGGCTAACCAACGCGCACCATTCGTGCGCGCAGCCAGTATTGCAGTGAGCAGCGTAAACATCGCAAGCAGGCTCCACCGCAGCATCTCATCCATGCTGCCCTGTTTACTCACTGAGCCTACCCATGCATGTAGCCCAAAACATGTCATCATCCCCAGCGGCCATAATACCCGCCACATTCCTGGAAATCGAAAAATTTTCTCAACGATTCGTTGGAGTCTCCCCCGACCCTGCCCCAATGACATGGGTATTCGTTCACTCGCCTTCTGCGGACGAATACCTACAAGGAAAAACAAAAACATAATCAATATGCTTCCTCCTGCGATCAAAAGGACAGGGTACAGATCCGCTGAATAGTACAGCCCTCGACTCAGACATCCTGCAAGCAGCAAGACAATGGAGAGTATGCCTACCCCAACAGTCCAACCCCATCCTGAATAACGTTTACACCTCAAACTTTGAGAAAAACGCCCTGACGCATCGGTCTGAATAGCTCCATTTGAATTATTTTTATCATCTTTTTTATACGTACCATCTTTGTTATATGTATCTTCCCTATTATATGTACTGTCTTTACTACCCTTACTGTCCCCATTACATAAGTCCCTGTTATCTACATATTCTGTACCATTTGCGTGGTGAGACCGTTCAAACGCCTGTTCCATCATTTCCTCATTCGCCGCATACCCTCGTCTATACTTTACAACTCCCTTATGCATTGTCCTATTCTTCATCCTTATACACCCTCCTTCCTTCCACCGCTCCATATGCATAACAAAAAGACAGAAGATCCCGATAACGGGTCCTTCTGCCTGATATACATCTGACAGTTATGATGTTGCTTGCTACGCAGTATGTGCATTGAATATCATTTTACATTCAGGGACCCTAATTGCAGTATGTCCCTGGATTGGCGTTGGCACACTCAGCAAAGGTCGCAATTTGCGGAATCTTGAACGGTTTCTTTGCTCGAATTTGATTTCCCATCGGCCTGCTTGCCATCGCCAGGAAGCAAATCGGCACAAGCCCGCTCCAAATATGGATCAGCATGAATGAAATCACGGAAAGCCGTATATTCATTCCACATCTCCGTCACTTCGCCAGCCTGACCGCGAACAGCACGAATCAATATGTTTTTAGGCGTATTCTCCATATCGATGAATTCAAGCAATTGTGTCTTGTATCCCATCAGATCAAGCAACTTGGCACGAATCCCATCCGTAGCCAGTGCGGAAAAACGTTCCTTGAGGATGCCATGGGACAACAACGGATTCATCACGGAAGCCTCTACTTGGTCAAACAGTTCATGCTGACAGCAAGGAACAGACAGAATAACAGAAGCCCCCCAACGAACTGCCTTCTCCAAAGCAGCATCGGTAGCTGTATCACAGGCATGCAGCGTGACAACCATATCCACTTCATTCAATTCATCGTAGTCCGCGATGTCTCCAACCAGAAACTTCAGATCGCCATAATGCAATCGATTAGCCAGATCATTACAGTGTTCAATTACATCTGCCTTCAAGTCCAACCCAATAATCTTGAGTGAACGCCGTTGTTGTACAGACAGATAATGATATAACGCAAATGTCAGATAAGACTTGCCACAACCAAAGTCAACGATGGTCAGTGGACGTCCTTCCGGCAGATGTGGTATGACATCCTGCACCATTTCGAGGAAACGGTTGATCTGTCTGAACTTGTCATACTTGCGGGCCAGCACACGACCTTCTTCGTTCATAATACCAAGTTCAACGAGGAACGATACGGGTACGCCTTCTTCTAATACATATTGCTTCTTGCGATTATGCGACAGATCCACCGCAGTTTTGGAAGCAGATTTGGTCAGAATGGATACTTTATATTTTTTGCTGATCAAAATTTGATAGTCTGCCTCGGTCGTACAGAGCAGCCCTTGACGAAACGTCTCTTCGCATAACAAAGTCATGCGCTCAGCCGCTTCAGCCGGAGTCAAATTCTCGTGCAGCACTTTGTTGTTATAATGAAATGCAAATTGATAATGCAGCTGATTCTTCAGTGTCACCGGCTTGACTTGCACTTTGGTATACGAGACATTGTCCCGTCTGCGCAGCTGGCTCCAGGTCGCTGTAATCAGCGAATTCTGTTCAAAGATGTCTTGTATAAGCTTTCGCAATGAATCCACGGGGTACATCTCACTTTCGATTTGGTTTGGTCAACCGTTACCATACCACAATTCCGTTCCCTCTCCAAGTAAAGGCATGTAACAGGCCTTGATCCAATCCATATTTTATGAGTTCATCTCTTGACGACTTAGTTCAGCTAGTCCCTCTTCAACTTCGTTCCGTGGCAGACCGCCCTGCTCCAGTTGTTCATCCGTGAGTGGGCTCAACCTTTCATAGAACGCCTGTACATCATCTCGGTAGCTCACCGGGAATTCAGCACCAAGCTGTAGCAGCCTGTACCAACTGTTCTCTGCCTGGTCATAACGCCCTTGTTGTTCACGATAAAGGGCAAGCTGTCTTTCGGTTCGAGCAGGGAGTTCATATTCTTTCGTAAGCCCCAACACACCCTCCACCCGTTCCGGTGCGTCCAACAACTTGGGATTAGCGCCATGATTCAATGCATACAGGTAAAAATGAAGTGATCTCATCAATCGAATGAGGGCGTCATCCTCTGCGTCCATTCTCTCCTGATCATCGATGCCTTCCACTTTGGCCTTCTCTTGATAGATGTAAGCCTCTTCTTCAATCAGCCTCGCGGCTTGCTGCAGATTATCTACCTCAATTATTCCGCGAAAACGGAACATTTCAATAACATCCTCTGCTGGCAATGAGTTCAGTAAAGATAAGTTCAACCCAAACTGCCTGCGCATCAACTCATCCAGTTCAGACAATGCCTCGGTGTGCTTACGCTGCTGTTTGAGCGTGAACACTTTGCCTATTGCTTCAGTCATTTCCTCCATCATGCGGAGCAGATAATCTTTTCTGAACATGCTGTATGCCCCCTCATCATTCGAC
The DNA here is from genome assembly GCF_037981725.1 of Paenibacillus sp. FSL H3-0457. Taxonomy (NCBI): domain Bacteria; kingdom Bacillati; phylum Bacillota; class Bacilli; order Caryophanales; family Paenibacillaceae; genus Paenibacillus; species Paenibacillus sp. FSL H3-0457. The sequence continues at coordinate 5,837,928 of NZ_CP150283.1, forward strand.
CCTATACATTCAATCGTTCTCATATCGTTCCTTTATATTTATTTTAATTCATGCCATGACAAAAAGCCAAAAACAAGACACACGTGTCTTTGCTCTGGCCATGAACACACTAAACCCCTGCCTATCCCAAAGGGACGTGGCAGGGGCTCGGTTGAAATGGAACTGGGTACTCCTCCTCCACAAGAGGTTGAATCATCCAGGAACCAAACTATATTCTAATTATATCAACATAAATCACTTCATCAATTACTTCGATAATCCAGCCATAAATTGTTTAATGACCTGAATTAATTCTTCAGGAGCTTCATACATGCTCATATGACCTGCACCCGCAATCACGGCTTGCACGATATGTGGCTTGTCACTTGTAAATGTGCGTTCTGGCGGGATAACCGCATCCTTCTCTCCCGCAACCAGCAATACAGGTAAAGGTGTAGCCGATAACACATCGCGGCGATCCGGGCGTTCTCGCATAGCAAGTGCAGCACCAACAGCACCTTGAGGAGCAGTCTGGTATCCAATTTCCTTCACACGTGTTACATGCTTAGATAGCGATTCCACATGTTCCGGTGCAAACAGTCCGGGAACCAGTCCATCTACAAAATTCACGATACCTTCGGTCTGAATGGTGGATACAGCGCGCAGGCGTTTTTCCTTGGCTTCTTCACTGTCCGGATAGGCTGTCGAATGAATCAGACCAAATGCATTCAAACGCTCCGGGTGACGTTGTGCAATCGAGAGCGCAATGTATCCCCCCATCGAGTGTCCCAGAAGGACCGCTTTTTCCACATTCAACTCATCCATCAACTGTAATACATCGTTGCCCATCTGTTCGATGGTATAACTTCCTACAGGTGCATCTGTTTTTCCGTGTCCACGCAGATCAGGTACGATACAGCGATAACTGCGTGCCAGTTCAGGTACGACCTCATCCCAATACGATGAACTGCCACAGTATCCGTGGAGCAAAATGAGTGCTTCTCCCTTACCTTGTTCGGCATAACAAATCGTCGTTCCATCACACATCACTTTTTCCATATGAATCCCTCTCTCTGCGCGAATTAAATAATTCAGGTTGTATATTATTAAGCCTACATATCATGAATGAAACGTTTGTCTACATTTCCATGCTTCAATTGCGGCGTCTGCAATCGTTCGGGACATCCCCATGACCAAGTGAAGCGAGGTCATCTGCAAAATGGAATAGGGCCTTGGTCCATTCGCATTAACCACAGCTGCTACACTGTATTGTCCAACAGGGGGTAGCTTGCCTCCGACCGATTGGGCCGGAATGAGTGGGTTATTCGAGAGATAGTATGTACCTACCGCCTGCTTTGGACCCAGACATGCATCAATCGCTATGATGGCATGGTGTGCAGGAATAAGTGCCAATTTCTTTTCCAGCGTATCTGCATCACAAGGGGAAGACAGCGTGCCAATCACGTTCTCCATTCCGCTCTCTTGCAGTAAACTTCCTGTCAGTGGACCCAGAGCATCCCCGGTGGAACGATCAGTACCGATGCAGACAAACGTGATTTCAGCTGGAGAATGAAGTTGAACGATGTTTTTGAAAAATAAGACCAGATTCTCTGCAGGCACGCCTTTGCGGACTTCCCTTCCTTGATGGCGAACCATTTCTCGCTTATACGCTGCCAAGCTGTATTCCCTCCAGTGCACTCAGGTTTCCGTTAAATCCTGTTGTTGTATCCATCATTGTAACCGATGCTTGGTTTCCTCGCAAAAGCATTAGCCTGAGCGCTTCCAATCATGATACAATAACAAGAGTTTCCGATACGGAAGGGATGAACTTAACGATGGATTTAACACAAGCAACAGCAGCCAATATGGAATATATGATTGAAGCGATCAAAACCAAACTTCGTATGGCAAGCGGTGCCGCCATGCAAGCTTCTTCATTCCCACTTGAGAAATATGAAGATCTGTTTGACCTGTATGAAATGATTTTGAGCAAGGAACATCTCAGTATCTCTGAAGTGGAAGCTGTCGCTTCGGAACTGGGTAATCTTCGTAAATCTTAAGCCAAAAAAGGACCTGTTTTCCACATCACCGTGGGAACAGGTCCTTTTTCGCATGTTTATCCTTAAGGCAGGTCAACCAAAACAAATTCGGCAGGTTCACTGTCTGTACTCGTGATTTGCAGATCACAGCTTTTGCGAATTCGTGCGGCATCCCCCGGCTTGAGGTTGAAGTTACCATCCGAACAATGAATCTCCACATGTCCACTGATCAGGAAAAGATGTGTCCGTCGATCTTCGTGTTGCGGGTACATCAACTTTTTCCCGGACTCCAAATGGGACAGATAACAGGTTACATCCTGGGAAATAGGCAATGCGCCTTCGCTTCCCTCGCCCCCTTGCCCGGATACAATCGGACATAGACGATTCAAATGCTCCTGCGGCTCTATTCTCCGATTCGTATAGGAAGGTTTCAGCATACGCTCCGATGGCAAAAACCACATCTGGAGGAAACGTACCGGTTCATCCGCTGACGGATTGGTCTCGGAGTGTTCCACTCCCGTACCCGCACTCATCACCTGGACCGTTCCCGGTTCAAGCAATTGTTCTGTTCCCATACTATCCGTATGTTTGAGTGTACCTGATATGACATAACTGACGAGTTCAAGATCATGATGTGGATGTTTCTTAAAGCCTTCTTGCGGCATCAGCGTGTTTTCATTATGAGCCAACAGACAGCCAAAATGGGCATTGCTTGGATCATCATAATCCGCAAAGGAAAAGCTGAATTCACTGTGTATCCAACCTCGATCCGACGTGTGCCTTTCTTCCGATGTCACCACTTTAATCATGTTCATCCACCTCCAAGGGTTTAGAGCTGCCACATTACCGCGGCAGTCCATGCGTGTATATGAATTGTATAGATGAATACCAGTTGGTATGTCATCTTTACCCGGGGTCCGGCAACTCTAATCACGCCCCTTCTTAAGGTTATACGCTATCTTCAAGTGAGTGAAGAATGAACTCACTATCTGCATGACCTACAAGGGTACCCGCATCATTTCGGATGTCCGAAGGGAACACTTCAGCCAATCGTGCAATGGTTCTCTCATTGGAATAACCAATCTGTCTTAGGATGGATTGAGTGATGAAAGCCCACTCTTCCTCGGAACCATCAAGCACCTTGAAGGTGATTCCCAGTCTTTCTTTTTTCAGGCCAAAACCGAATACCCCCTTGAATCCACCCTTCGCTACAATGTTATTGTCTTCCAGCAGCACTGAATCTACACGCTCCGTGCCACCTACCATCAACGGATGTTCATTCATAGCTGATGTTATGGTCTCTACAGCTGTTCTTGTGGAAGGATCAGCGATAAGATCCGGACAAGCGAGCTTCAGATAAGCGTTCGACAATGCCGACAACGGCAAAGAAAATACCGGAAAGCCGCAGCCATCCGTCCCAAGCTTAATCTCTTTTTCCTCAATACCTGCCAGGTCGGCAAAGGTTTCAAGAATTTCTCGTTGTACCGGATGTTCCGGTTCAGCGTAACTGCCCAGATCAACCTGCTTCATCTGACTGTACCCCAGAATTCCCAGATGTTTTCCGGAGCAGTTGTGCAAGATGCGTCGTTTCTCTCCTTGTGCACGTAACCATTGATTACGGCTTTCTTCATTAAGCGGATAGCTTGGTGCACAGATCAGGCATTCTTCTCCCAATCCAATTTTACCGGATAACTGCTCCAGCACCCGAATGTGTTCCGGTTCCGAACGATGCGAAGAGGACATGATGGCAATCTCCTGTGCTGATAGGCCATAGTGACTGGCAATTCCTGCCCGAATACCTGGAATGGCTTGAAAAGGTTTGGCAGATGAGCGAGTGAACGCTCTAAAATGAGGGTCACCAGCCGAGTATACGATTCGGCCATACTCATCCGTAATACTTATGTGTCCGTAATGGGCGCATTCCATAACGCCTGCACGGTATTCTTTAATTAACAAGGCACTCTCCATGCGAGTTCTCTCCTTTGTGCTCCCGATTTCATCTCTGCTTTGCGTCACGACGCCGCATGGGATATCTTAAATAGTATAGTACAAAATCGACGTTTTTACAGTTTTTTCGACAGGCGTTTCGGGTATAGCTTTATCATCTATGTTCATCTACTACAATAACTGAAGGAGAAACTCATTATGCCGCGCAAAACGTATTCACCAGCCTCATTCAGTTCAAATTCCGGTACGTTATTACGTCCACTCTTCAACTGGGGGTTGGCTGGTCTGGCCCTCAGCGCATCGGTCGTATTTATCCTGGCAGGTCTGGGTGCCTGGTTGGGTGCTGATGTTATTATTCGTCTGGATGATCAAATTCAGCAATTATTTTATCTGAATTCAGATTCACGTCTTCATCTATTCCCTTACACTGCATTCATAACCGCACTGGGCTCATTCAAAATCTCTGCTGTGGCTGCAGGAGGTTTTGCTCTTCTTTTCTTCATTCAACGCAGTCCAAGGTTTGTTGTATATGGATATGCGCTCACGGGAAGTTTTGCCATGATGTGGATTCTGAACACCTTATTGAAGGAATTTTTCAGACGAAGCAGACCTGAACTGGATCATCTGCTGGTCGTTCACGGGTACAGCTTTCCAAGCGGACATGCCATGATCTCCATGGGCTTTTACGGCATGCTCTTTGTAATCTGGGCCATTGAACGACAGCGACATAACTCTTCCGGTGTGTGGCTTCCTGTTCTATGTGGTATTAGTTTTATTTTCTTGATTGGCCTCAGCCGGATCATGTTGGGCGTTCATTATCCTACAGATGTATTTACTGGATTTACTGCTGGATTGGCATGGATCTTCTGCATGGTTAAAGGCATTAAACAAAGCCACTAAAGAATCAATTCCTCTGATTTCCAGTTCATTCATCCTCATCTTTATTGTTTCACAGGGTTGCACGGGGTTTATATACGAAGTAAGCAAACGCGAACAGACAACATCCTACATCAAGTTTAAAGGAGGCGGTTGTTATGTGGGGCATCATTATCAGCATTGTGATGGCTGTCATCATCGGTTTGATCGGAGATGCACTTGCCGGTCACAACATGCCTGGAGGCATAATCGGTGCAATGATTGCCGGATTTGCCGGAGCCTGGCTGGGAGCACTCTTGCTTGGTAACTGGGGACCAGTTATCGGTAACTTTGCCATTATCCCTGCCATCATTGGTACAGCGCTCTTTGTTTTCTTGCTGGGGCTTGTGTCCAGACTGCTAAGACAGGCTGCCTGATTCGGGCAACAAGGTGTTCGTTGTTTCGTATTTGTTTCTTAAATTGAAGAAGGAGTGATTAGACATGAATAAAGCAGAAGAGCAATATCCTGTACAGACGGGTTCGACTTTCGCAAAAGGTATTTTCATCGGGGGTTTGCTGGGAGCTGCAGCAGCACTACTCTTTGCGCCTAAACCGGGACGTGAATTGCGTGGTGACCTTTCCGAGAAAGTGGGCATCGTTACTGACCGCACCAAAGAAGTGGCAACTGTTGTAGGTGACAAAGCCTCTGAACTGGCTAAAACGGTCTCTTCCAAAACTTCCGACATTGCAAAAACGGTAAATCAAGGCCGCAATGATGTAATGGACTCTGTGAGAAAAGCGTCCGCTGATGTGGCTAACGAAGCATCCCGTGCATCTGATGAAGTGGCTGCCGCTTCCGTTGAAGCGAAGGAAGATGCACGTAAAGAACTTAACTCGACTAGCCTGTAAGGCGATACAGATCGAGTGACTAATAGCCAGCTGCACTCCAGCTGGCTATTTTTTATCCAATGAGAGTTGAGGAGGACAAATAATATGAGTAAAGTTACAATCAACGGTAATACTCCAATTACGGGAGGAACACCGGCACAGCAGTATGATACAAGCGAGCACCCTTTTGAATTGCGTCATGAGGTAAAGCGATTGAACACCCGTCTGGACCAGATTGCGGACAGTCTGGAGAGAGCACAGATCAAGGATATTATTGAGAATTACAGCAGTCCCAAAAAGCGGATTATTACCAATTTTACAGCGGGCATGGCACGAGGTCTCGGTCTGACTGTGGGTACCTTTGTTGTTCTCGGTTTGCTGGCATTCATTCTCAGCCAATTCGTGAATATGCCAATTGTGGGCCAATATATCGCTGACTTGCTTGGTTATATTGAAGATTACAAAAACTAAGAGGACTAACCAACAGTAGGCTATCCCTTACGTTTTTCCGTTGCTCCTTTTTTCTCTGTCTCTTCAGCTGAAGGCTGTGAGGATTTCACTTTGAGCAGATCTCCTGTCCAGCCTTTCATCATCAGCCATACATACATGCTGATCATGCTTAAGATAATGACAACAAGGACCAGTACAACTCCCCATGATTTGTCGATAAAGGGCAGGTTCTCAAAGTTCATCCCCCATATCGCGCCAGCTGCCGTGGCAGGTATGAACACAGCAGTAACAATGGTCAGCGTCTTCATGATCTCATTGCCACGTACACCGGAGATCGCATTATCAATGGAGATTAACGTATCGATCTCTTTCTCGTAGTGACTAAACAAACGTTCCATTCGCTCTACTCGATGTTGGAGCTGCTGGAAATATCGATTTTCGTTGATTTCACTGAGATAAGCCTCATGGGCAGCAGCCATCAGTTCCGAATAGGGGATAAACAGATTGCTCCAGTATAACAGTTCAAATCGGGCGGCCAAAATCTGGTCCATTAAAGTTCGGGCATTGCGGGATTCCATCTTCCGTTCCAGATCACGCAGGTTCATCTCAAAATGATCCATCCCCACATGGTAGTAATGCAGTATAGCTCGAAAAAGTACAAACATCCCGTCCCTGGCTTCACTACATTGCTGTAACATATGGGCACGTTCATCCGTCTTCATAATGCCTCGTGTATTGTCATCCATATTCAAGGTAACCAGGTTATTGCGATCGACATAGAAAAACATCTGATTATCTTGACGTTTGTCATCTCTCTCATTCTTGACTGCATACAACAATGAACCAAATATGACTGGTTCTGTACCATTCACGAAACGGACGGACAAATAATTCGATTCCACTTCCGGAATCTTATGAAGCCAATACCGCATATCCGGAAACGCCTCTGTCAGCTCCCCCAACGCATCGTTCATGCTATCGGTGTCAGGCGCAACCCAATCCCACCATTGCCAATGGCCCGAGCAAGATAACTTGTCGCGGCGAGCTTCCAACTTGATTTGGTTCACAATCACAATATCCACTCCTGCACTCATGTTCTTCATTGCATACCCATCTTTTTGATCCCAAAAAGGACACGTATGCATTTCAGCGCATTGACGTGTCCTTCTTTATGCCGTACTCAACAACATTAGGGTTCCATTTTTCATAACATTGAAGCATTAGACATGATCTGTTTCAGTTTCTCTGTAGCTCGCTTCTGAATCCGAGATACACTCATCTGTGAAACACCAAGCTTCTGGGCAATTGCCCGCTGAGATTGGCCATCCTGGAATGCTAGAATAAGTACCTGCTGTTCTTGTTCCTTCAATTGTCCCAATGCCTGTTGCAAGTCCATCCGTTTTTCGACCGAATCATAGTCATTCACATCTGCACTGATCAGTTCTCCCAATGTTGCTGCACTGTCATCCTGAGATAAAGGAGAATCCAGTGATACATAGTGGTAACATTCCCGACCAGCCAGAACTTCAATTGTCTCTTCTGCAGTCAGATCAAGGTATTCAGCAATTTCGTTCACACCGGGTGAGCGCTCCAGCTTAACGGTTAACTCATCGATGGCATGTTGCACAAGGGCTCCCTTTTCCTTAATCCTCCGGGGCACCTGAATATACCAGGATTTATCACGCAAGTAGTTCTTCATATGACCGATCATGCTCTTCATGGCATAAGGTTCAAACGGAATACCTAGGTTGATATCGTATTGCTTAAGCAAACGAATCAAAGCCATCTGCCCGGTCTGATACAAGTCTTCGTATAGATCGGGGCGATTCCGAGCGATTTTACCTGCTGCCATCTTGACCATTGGTTCATATTTACGGATGAGAACTGTTGCAATTTCATTATCTAGGGTCTGCTGGTATTCCCAGATCAAACCTATAGCTTCAGACATGGACTCTGGGGGAGTCACTTTTTCATTCATACTTTCTCCTCACTTCTTGCAAGACGTTTTACGAGTACTACTTTCGTACCTTTGCCCGTCTCACTTTCCACACTGACATCATCCATCAAGGCTTGCATCAGGTAGAACCCAAGTCCGCCAATCTGTGCTTCCGTCAGTTCTTTGTCGTGTAGACCGGCACGTGACACAGCAGGGTTCATGTTCTCGAAGCTGGCACCTTCGTCCTTGACAATAATGGACAATGTTTCGCCATCCACTTCGAATACAACTTCAACCATGCCGCCTTCGTGTGAGTAGGCATACAATACAGAGTTGTTACAGGCCTCGGATACAGCAACTTTCATATCCTCAATGTCTTCGTAGGAAAATCCCATTTTGGATGCTACTCCATAGAGATTGAGTCTTACAATATCAACGTAATCAGCTGTCGCAGGTAAATTAAGGGTGACTCTTTGAACTTCTGCATTCATTCCTTTTTCGATCCTTTCCTATTGGGAATTCTTCTGTGTGACAAAGAATTTGGCGATGCCCGTCATGTCAAAAAGTTTCTGAATCTGCGCAGGAACTTCCTGTACTTCAAAGCGAGCTTCCATTCCATGTCTGGCCTTCAGAACAGATAACAGGATACCAATCCCTGTACTATCGATATACTTCAATTCTTTCATGTTAATCACAAGATCCTGTTCCTTGTTATCCACGAGCGGCTCCATCACCAAGCGGAAGTCAGGAGCAACCGACAAATCCAGTTCGCCAGTCAGATACACCGTACACACGCCGTCCTGAGTTTCAGTTCTTGCATTGAATTTTTCATTTTTATTTGTATTCATTAGACATCTCTCTCCTGATCAATGGTTTCCTTACCTAATAACCCAACTTCAGCACGAGTGAATCAGAAAGAAGTTTGGAAAATGTTTCAATTGGCCTGATTCATGGCTGAAGGGCCTGGGTCTAACATTTGTCGTTGTTTCTGAAACTGGGCTATTTTCTGTTTTACATTGCCCATTTTCACCGGTTTACTAATATAATCATCCATGCCGGCAGCAATACAGCGTTGCTGAATACCTTCCATCACGTTAGCAGTCATGGCTATAATGATTGGCTGATTAGACTGGGACAGACTCTCTCGAATCCGCCGTGTACATTCCAAACCGTCCATCACAGGCATCTGCAGATCCATAAACACATAGTCATAGGGATAACGGCTGCCGTTTACCATATCGAGTGCGCTCTGTCCATCTTCAGCAATGTCTGAGAGCAACCCCAGCTTACCAAGCATAATCGCCATCAACTTCTGGTTGATCGGATGATCATCCACAATTAATACCGTAGGATATTTATTCTCATTTTTCACATCCGTTGGTTTCTCTTCCCCGTTCCCCTGGACCAGTTCAGTTTCTACATAACGTTTCGCCTGAATTGTAAATACAAACGTTGCTCCCCGTTGCTCTGTTGTATCCAGATAGATCTGTCCACCCATCATTTCAACCAGAGTCTTGCATATTGCCAGTCCTAAGCCAGTTCCACCGTATTTACGTGTCATGGATGTATCCAGCTGGGAAAACGGCTGGAACAGGCGATCAACTTTGTCTGAAGCGATACCTATCCCGGTGTCTTTAACGGCAAACTCCAATGCCATTTCTCCATCCTCTTCTTCCTTAACTGACACGATCAGATAAACTCCACCCTGATCGGTAAATTTGATCGCATTGGCAATAAGATTCAAGAGAACCTGACGGAGCCTTGCCATATCTCCATAGATTAATTCAGGCACAGAATCTTCCAGGAAATAATCCAGTTCCAGATTCTTTTTGCCTGCTTCTGCAGCAAACAATCCCAACACTTCCCGAATACAGGAGACAATCTCAAAAGGATGCTCTTCCAGTTCCATTTTGCCGGATTCCATCTTGGTAAAATCAAGAATGTCATTGATAACCGTGACGAGTGCATCTGCACTGCGACGAACGATGTCTGCATATTCCTTCTGATCTTCCCTCAGTTCCGTCTCCATCAGCAGATCAACCATACCGATAACTCCGTTCATCGGTGTACGAATCTCATGACTCATCATTGCCAGGAACTCTGTCTTTGCATTGGCTGCAATTTCTGCTTCTTCCTTGGCCTGAATGAGTTGTTGGTTCATCTTCTCCAGTTCCTGTGTCTTCTGGTGAAGAAGCATGGTCTGTGTCTTCAAACGTTTATTGGTGATAAACATCTCCACAAAGCCCTCGATTTTGGATTTCAAAATCTGAGGAATAAATGGCTTAACCATGTAATCAATGGCCCCGGCTGAATATCCGGCAAACAAGTGCTCCGCTTCTCTGCTATTGGCAGAGATGAATATAATCGGCACATCCTTGGACTTGTCCCGTGCCTTAATTAACTTTGCTGTCTCAATTCCGTCCATTCCAGGCATCTGCACATCGAGAACGATAACCGCAAATTCGTCTTTTAGCAGACAGCGGAGTGCCTCTTCTCCGGAAGTTGCCTTAACGAGTTTATATTGTTCCGATTCCAGAACTGCTTCAAGAGCAAGCAAGTTCTCAGGGCGGTCATCTACCAATAATATGTGGATTGGTTCATTGAGCCCCATGGCTACCCCTAACCCCCTATTTGATCTTCCGGTATATTTTTTCGGTCCGGTCTAACGGCTCATAGGTATCACTGAACTCTGTAAAATGTATCGATTCTTTCGACCCCAGAACCAGAATACCAAAGTGGCTCAAGCTCTCATGAAACAGCCCATGCACATGGTTCCGCAGTTCATCATTAAAATAAATCATGACATTACGGCAAAAGATAACATTAAACTCGTTAAATGACCGGTCTGTTGCCAGGTTGTGCTCGGCGAAAATGATGTTCTTCCTTAGAAAAGGATGAAATATCACCGAATTGTATTTCGCTGTATAGTACTCGGAGAAGGCTCTGGTACCCCCTGCCTCCAAATAATTTGTAGTAAATAGTTTCATTTTCTCAATACCATATACGCCTTCTTTGGCCTGTTGCAAAGAGCGATCATTCATATCCGTTGCGTAGATTCTTGCCTTGTCATACAGTCCTTCCTCATGCAACATGATGGCCATGGAATAAACTTCCTCTCCTGTAGAACATCCCGCATGCCATATTCGGATATACGGGTAGGTTCTCAGGATAGGAATAATCTGTTCCCGAAACATTCGGAAAAGCGAAGGATCTCGAAACATTTCCGTTACAGGGATGGATAAGTTCTGTACAAAACGTTCAAACGCGGAACGGTCATGAAGAACACGCTCCTGCAAGCCGGATATGCTCTTAACACCTTCAGCATGTGCATGATGCCAGATTCTTCGTTTCAGGGATGGCAGTGCATAGTTTCTAAAATCATATCCATATAAACGGTGCATGCCTTCCAACAGCAACTCAATCTCGATCAGCTCGCGTTCTTCATCTTGCGGCATACGGACCAAATCTGCCCCCGTCTCGGTAGGTTCCCACGGTGTCATAAGTTCTCTCCACTTCTTCATTTGTTACTTGCGTATTCGTCGTATTGTCTTTCATTACCCAAACAATGAGCATACGAATAATGAACTTACGAATACAGCCATACGCGCATTAAGGATAACAATTGATCTGTCTGGATCGGTTTTTTCACATAATCAGATGCTCCGGCCTCAATACATTTGCCGCGATCCTCTTTCATGGCTTTGGCCGTAAGCGCAATAATCGGCAACTTTTCAAACTGCGGGATCTGTCTGATTCGTGTCATCGCTTCATAACCGTCCATCTCTGGCATCATCATATCCATCAGTACCAGATCAAATTCCGGATTTTTGTCTAAAATCTCCAAAGCCTCTCGGCCGTTCTCAGCAAACGTCACATCCATCCGATAGCCTTCAAGAACACTCGAAAGGGCAAATACGTTACGAATATCGTCATCTACAAGCAATATTTTCTTGCCTTCAAACAACGTTTCTTTGTTGTGTAGTTTCTGTAAGATTCGACGCTTGTCTTCCGGCAAATTGGCTTCTACCCGATGCAGGAACAAAGTGGTCTCATCCAGCAGACGTTCCGGTGACTTCACATCTTTGATAATGATGGATTCCGCATATTTGCGCAGCTTCATTTCTTCCTTGGAATCCAGTTCTTTGCCTGTATAAATTATAATCGGCAGATCGTTCAGATATTCATCATCGCGAATCTGGTCGAGCAACTCAAACCCGGTCATATCCGTTAACATCAGATCCAGTACCATACAGTCATAACGCTGGCTGTGTAATTCATTTAACGCCTCACTACCTGTCGACACAGCAGTGATTGCAACATCATCATGACCAATCAATTCAATAATGGCTTTACGCTGAATTTCATCATCTTCGACGATCAACAATCGTTTCAATTGATTCTCAGTATATGATTTGATATGTGAGAATGCTTTATCCAGTGAATCCTTGCTCGAAGGTTTTTTCAGATACGCAATGGCGCCCATCATCAGACCTTGCTTCATATCATCAATGACTGAAATCACATGAACCGGAATGTGGCGTGTTGCCGAACTGCTCTTCAGCTCGCCCAGAATGGTCCAACCATCCATCACCGGCAATTGAATATCCAGGATAATGGCATCCGGCAGATATTGACGTGCCATTTCAAGTCCTTTATCCCCTTGAAGGGCAACAAGTGCTTTGAAGCCTCTTCCTCTCGCCATATCCGTCAAAATATGTGCAAAGTTCACGTCATCCTCAATGATGAGCAGGATTTTGTCACCTTCCATCAGATTCTCCCGATCATCTTCGATCTGCGTGACATCTGGAGTATGGGAAGGAGAAAGATCTGTACCCACGCTACGCTCCGGATCAGGAGAGAGAATGGACTGATGACTTGAAAGCATGGTCCGTGCTTCGATGGACTTTTCATAAAGATCCTCTGAGGAAACAGCCGCTTCTCTTGAAGCACCTTCCTCCGCCAAGACTTCCTCTTCATGATTATCCGGCAGGTATAAGGTAAAGCAGCTACCTTCTCCCTCGGATGATTCCACCTGTATTGCACCACCAAGCAAACGTGCCAGTTCCCTGCTAATGGACAATCCCAGACCAGTTCCACCGTATTTCCGACTTGTGGTCCCGTCTACTTGCTGGAACGCTTCAAAGATCAGATCCGTCTTGTCCGATGGAATACCAATGCCGGTGTCTTTTACACTGAATCCGAGATATTCCTGATTGGTGTTCATATAACCCGGCAGTTCTTCCGGTTTCATCCGTCGTCCAATTAGACTAACCGAACCTCGATTGGTGAACTTAAATGCGTTCGACAACAAATTCCGTAAAATCTGTTTGACGCGATGGCTGTCGGTGTACACCCATTCCGGTAGATCGCTGTCGAAATCAATATTCAAGTTCAGTTCCTTTTTGTTCGCCATCGGTCCAAAGTTCTGCTGAACAAAGCTGGTCAGCTCTTCCATTCGTACGGTCTCATAATTGATATCCATCTTACCTGCGTCCACCTTGGACAGATCCAGAATCTCATCAATCATCTTCAGCAGATCCGCGCCCGACATGTAGATGGTTTGCGCATATTCCTGCTGTTTGTCAGTCAGATTTCCACCTTTGTTCTCCGACAATAACTGGGACAATATGAGCAGACTGTTCAATGGTGTACGGAGTTCATGTGACATATTCGCTAAAAATTCGGACTTGTACTTGCTTGTCATCGACAGCTGTGTAGCTTGCTGTTCCAACTGTGTCTTCGTTTTCTCAATTTCGTCATTTTTCTCTTCAACTTCACGCACCTGCTCTTCAAGCGCCCGCGTCTTGGCAATGAGTTCCGTATTAAAATGTTCCAGTTCTTCCTGCTGACGCTGTAGCAACTCCTCAGATCGTTTAAGCGCCTCTGTCTGCTCCTCCAGATTCTCATTGGAACGACGAAGTTCTTCTTGCTGTGTCTGCAATTCTTCCGATTGAACCTGCAGTTCCTCAGTCAGTGCCTGGGATTCACGTAGCAGCTCCTCCACACGCAAACGACGTCGAACGTTGTTCAAAATTACGCCCAGGTTCATAATCAGTTGTGTGAATAACTGCTTGTGCAGTTCATTGAAACCTTCAAAGGAAGCCACTTCAACTACACCAATCAGTTCATCTTCAAACACGACAGGATAGATCATGATACCCGCAGCACGTGTTGAGCCTGAAGCTGAACCAATATGCACGTAATCTTCGGGCGTATTTTCCAGAATAATCGGTGTCATATCCAGCGCGGCTTGACCAATCAGGCCTTCCCCGATGCGATACATTTCCTTACCAACATCTTCGTTCTCTTCAAATGCGTATGCACCGTAACGTCTCAGTTCGTCGGGATGTTTCTCCTCATCGATCAGATAGACGACACCCAACTGAGCACCAAGCACAGGTGTGAACTCACTGATAAACATCTGTGAAATTTGGCGAATGGAGCCAATCCCCCGAAGCAGCTCCGGGACTCTTGCGATGTTCGAACTCATCCAGTTTTGATCCTGCTGAGCCTGCACATAAGCCCTCTCGATCTCCAGTTTTTCTTCCAGATCACTGGATACATCTTTGAACACACTGGCAATCTGACCAATCTCATCGGTTGATTTGACCTGTATGCGCCGAATGGTTCGGTAACGCCCTTTACCAAAGCTGGTAATCATCATAGATACAGTGTTCAGACCCCGTGTAATACTCGGCAGCACCCACAGAATGACACCCAATGCAAGCAACAACCCGGCAATCATGATACTTATCGTGATCTGTACTGCTCTCGTATACGCTTCGTTAGCGTTCTTGATCTCAGCATCAATCTCTTGGTCCTGATAACGTGAAAGAGCATTCAAACTATCCACAGTTTCTTTTTGCACCGCGAGTCCTGTTGAATTGCGGTAGTTATTCGCATCTTCTACCCGGTTTTGGGACATCAGGTTGATCTGTCTCGTTGCATAAGATGTATAAGCGGTCCACGCCGTATTCACACGATCCACCAGTTGATGTTCAGGTGCACTGTCTGCCCGGTTTCTCACTTCTGCGAGGTAACCATCCCCCCGATCCTTCATCTCCTTCAGGTCACCCTCAGCAGCATTAATCGAATTGTTCGGATTCAATAACAAGTTAGCCAGCACTTTGGCAATATCATTGACCTCTCCACGTGCAGCAGAAGTGAACCTTACTTTGAGATAACGTTCCTGATACATCTGATCAATCTGTTGATTACTGCTGTTTAACCGTTCATAACTCACAAACGTGAGCACGATCAAAATGGCCATCAGAGCGGTAAAACCAATCAGCAGTTTATTCCTGATCTTCATTCATCCCCCGCCCCTTTATTCAAAGTAATCCAGACCAGACATTTATCATCATCCCGCTCTTGGGGAATTTCGTCGTCAAAAAACATGGCCTGCATAGCAGCTTCATTCCACTGATGTGAGCCAGTCAGTTTTTCGATCAGGAATTCATGTTGTTCTTCCTGCCCGCCCTGAACAGCTTCCAATAATCCATCCGTATAGAGTGCAATATGCCCGTCACCCTCATAATGGATCGTTTGTGGTTCAATATCCATCTTGTCAAATAAACCAACAGGACAGCAGACGCTGTCAAATGTGGTGACACTGCCGTCGTTTCGGAAAAATAAAGCAGGTGGATGCCCCGCATTAACATAATCAATACGTTTCATCCGTGTATCAACGACCAAATAAATTGCCGTGAAATAATACTGCACCAATTGTTTTTCCAGATGGAGCTGGTTAAAACGACGGTTCAACTCCTGAATGACCTTCTCTGGATCCACATAAGTGGTAACCGTATCTTTTAACACAGAAGCGATAAACATGGTAAACAGGGATGAAGATATCCCGTGTCCCATCATGTCGAGCAGCAGTACTCCGTAACGGCCTTCCCCAAGGGGGTACCAAGAATACAGATCACCCGCAAGCTCAAAGGATGGTTTATAGATGGCATGCACTTGGAACAACGGGTCCCTAATTGCCGGACTTAATACAGCATTTTGGACCATCGCTGCCAACTTGAGCTCATCCTGAATACGTTGATCACGCTCTTTATGCCAATCCTTCTCCTGTTTCAAACGAAGTGCGAGTCGAATTCTGGCCATCAGTTCGACTTTATTAATCGGCTTGGTCACATAATCAGATGCACCAGCATCCAATGCTTCGGCAAGTTTCTTGGAGTCTCCGATGGCAGTCACCATAATAATCGGTATATCCTTCAGATTCTCAAATTTCTGCACAATACTGCAGGCTTCGATACCGTCCATCTCAGGCATCATCATATCTAGCAAAATCAGGTCAATATCCGACGGTCTTGGACGAAGTTCGTTGCTTTCCTCCCCAATTCCTAACACTTCAAACATTTCCATGGCGGAACTCGCCGTTACAATGTCACGATAGTTTTCTTTTTTCAGAATTTCTCGAATGATAATGACATTCGTCGGATTGTCGTCAACAATAAGTATTCTCATTGATATCTCCTTATCTGTGGCGTCCGGGTTTGTCGATTCTTATTAGGTTAAAACAAACGTTGATTATACAAATTTTGCATACAAAACGGCAGTAGACATAATAATTCCTAGTATAACTATAATCGTAAAAACAAAAAACTTCTATCAGTAAATGGCACCATCGTAGGGGAATATCCCCGCGACTCACCCTGTTTTTGCAGCGTCCTGATCCCGCTTCCAAACTTGCAAAAACATAGATAAGGAATGGGGAAAGCCCCATTCCTTATCTATGTTTTTGATTAAGCATTTTACATAAATGATTCAGAAGCTTGTCCATGTTCAGCAAACTTCAACTTATCGAGTTAATCTTTCTTTTTAGCAATAACGAGTACTTTACCCTTGTCGAGTTCACTCTCGTAGAAGTCCGCTTCGGCTTCGGTAAAGCCCATCGAAACAATTTTGGCCCGGAGTTCATCACCACGTGAGCGGAACAGATTCGCCAAGGAATCAAATACGCCTTCTTCCTTTATGCCAATTTCTTTGGCATCTGCTGTATCGGCAATTCGATCTGTACGATCCTTCTCATGGGCGAGAACAAAGATTTGATCAGCAAGGTATCCGGTAATCTGCAATTCTTTCACCGCTTCTACCGCCTGGACTCCGTTTTCTACCACTTTTGCATAAGCTTGCTCATTGGTTGAATTCATCGTTTCCACTCTCCTCTGATTTAATCTTCTGTATCGAGCTACTTAGTATATAACCATACTATATGGGTTTGAAACGATTTGGTAATAACCAATCCTAGGAAACTGTGTCATCAAAAAGATCAATGCCTTCAATCTGATGAGATCCTGACTTCATATATACCTTCAGAGCCTGGTCTCCACGGAGAAACACTTCTCCGTCCTCTGCCACATAATAAGGTTTCCCTAGAGCATGATGGATCGCTTCAATATTCATCTCAATTCTCTTTCCGTTTAACATGATGTGATTCTCAGATGCATCGATATGCACATATTGAATGACATCCGTATCTTCACACAAGCCAACCTTCACATCATGAAAGTGATATTCAGGACATCCCAGATAAGGATCTTCCTGCTTATGCCCCGGCTGGCCCTTATTGGCCAACAAATCATCCATGGTGTCATCCAGAGAAATGCCATTCAGAGTCCGAAAATGCTGGAAAGTCTCGGATCGATCAACAGCCAGAGTTACCTCTGACGCCTTCTCTTCCATTGCCGTCCATTGCATATCGTGAGCAGCGGGTACCGCTGCCGGTTGAACGGAAAAGGGAGAAATTACGCTAAACATCACAAGCAGTAGTTTCATCATGATTCTCACCCTTTCATCAGGTTCATCACCGCTCTGAAGGCTTCTTCATGGGTTACAAAGCGGTCATGTTACTTGCGCATCCGTTGCCATACGTTCGCTGCAACATCAACATACTTCATCCAGTTTTTCCCGCCCTTAGCTTCACCATTATATGTAGCTTCATAGGATTGCAGGGTACGATCCGTTGATGTAGCAGGCGGTGCAGTTACATGAACCGCTTCAGCATGCTTGGTCTGTTCAGCGTTGTTACGTTTGGTCTGAAATTTCGCCATCAGCGTTGTGGAAACTTGTTTGGCTGCTGCCGTCACTTCATTTAACACTTCTCCCAGATTTTCAACAGATTCCATAACAGGATCAATTTTTTTCATTTTGTGTTGTACATCCACCGTAATATCATTGGCATGTCTTACCGTCTGCTTCACTTCATAACTAAGTTCGTCAATGGTTTTCTGTACCTCCTGCAATGTCTGTGAGACATTGTCCAAAGAACCCTGAGCGGATTTCAAGGTACGAATTAAAAAGAATACCAGTACTGCAAATGCCACTGCAATCAGGGCCACGCTAATTTGATAGATCATAGAAGAACCTCTCTTTCCATATGTGCATCAGTTTGTTATTGCTATAGTTACCCGGCGATTTCCCGGACGAAACAATATTATATATCCCTTCATATATGCCTTCGCTTGGAAAAAAAACCAATGTTTCAAGCGGTTAGCACTCGGTTAAAGTTAGACTACACAAGGCGGTGAGGTGAACACAACTCACTCCACAATCAATTATACGAAAGGATGAATACTTATGTTGAAATGGTCTGTATTATTTCTAATTATTGCACTGGTAGCAGGTATTTTTGGATTCTTCGGTATTGTTGAAGCAGCTGCTTCAATCGCGAAAGTACTCTTCTTCATCTTTGTTGTACTGTTCGTAATCTCCCTGATTACGGGACGTAGCCGAATGCGATAACCTCAGGCTCTGATATGACTGAGTGTTTACTAAACGAAATACATACAAAAGCCGATCGTGCTCCCAAGCCGATTGGCTTTTGTGCGTTCAGGCATAGGTCAACTTTTCTATATTATGTATTGCACTCCCTTCTGCTTTATTCCAATCCGCTCTCGTATGAATCCCAAAAAAAACAGGACCTTCTTGAGATAGCCAACCCGGTTTTATCCCACTGAAGTATGATATTTACAGGCTTGCTATATACCCACATATGAGCCAGTTGACACTGGAGAATGCAAGAAAATATTGTTATAATTTGTGATTCATAAGGGTGCTTGCTTGGTTACTTGTAATCAGGACAACATTTTACATACCTACCGAGGAGGAAAAACAAAATGAAAAAAATCGTAAGTTTTGCCGCTGCTTTAACGTTGATGGGTTCGATGGCTGCCGCTGCGGGTGCTGAGGAAGCGGTTACTGGAACGGTAAATCCGGAAACAGGAACTGAGGCTACAACAACGACAACGACCACAACAACTCCAGCTGTTGAAGTGAACAAACCTGCTGTAGAAACAGTAGAAGGTACTGCTGAGACTGTAACAGGTACAACAGTAGACACTACAGGTGCAGAAGGTACTTCAACTACAACTGAAACGCCAGCTACGACTACAGATGAGAAAATGTTTGAAGAGCCACTCGTAAAACCAGGTGATGAAGTACTGGCACCAACGATGTTGCTGAACCTTCTGGAGCGCACTTGGTTCTATGATGCACCTAACGGTAAACCAATCGGTGCATTAGGTTCCCAAGTCATCGATACAACAGGTGAAGTGGTTGATGGATTCGATGGCGGCGAGTGGGTACAAGTATACACTTGGAAAGGCAAAGCGTGGATCCACGTTGCCATTCAATAACATCGTATAATCGTTCTAATGATAAGTAAAGAGGACAGCACGCACAATTGCGGCTGTCCTCTTTTCATTTTCCAAGATGTTCACTCCCTGTTCAAGGGTTCCTTGTGACTTCTTCCGTCTTTGGTTCCACATGTACATGTACATGCATGATGTTATGCGATCGCTTCAACCGCTCTTCAACACGGTCACAGATCTGATGGCCTTCAATCAAGCTTAGGCCTCCGTCCACTTCAATGACTACATCCACAAGTACATGACTGCCGTGCACACGTGCCTTCACGTCCTTGATCATCTCAACACCGGGAACGCGTGCTACGGAGGATCTGAGATCCGTCAGTTCCTTCTGGTCAAATCCGTCGGTAAGACGATGTGTAGAATCCCGAAAAATCTCCCAAGCCGTTTTGCAGATCAACAGACCTACAGCAATGGCAGCTACTTTATCCAGCCATGGAAGTCCAAACTGCGCACCTATAATTCCAATTGCAGCGCCTATGCTGACCCAGGCATCGGAACGATTATCTTTCGCCGCAGCCATCAGAGCCTGACTATTAATTTGTTTTGCCAGACGGTGATTGTAACGGTACACGCCTAACATCACCACAGCACAGACTACAGCCACCGCTGCCGCCCACAGGTTTGGAGCAACAAAGGCTCCTTCATACCAGGAGCGAACGGCTTCAACCAATACTTGCAGCCCAACCATAGCCATAATAAATGAAGCTACCAAAGCAGCAACCGTCTCCGCTCTAAAATGACCATAGGCATGATCCGAATCAGGTGGTTTCTGGGAGATCCGAAGCCCAATCAGTACAGCAATGGATGCTACAATATCTGTAAGGTTATTAAAACCATCGGCCAGCAAGGCGCTGGAAGCAAATAAATATCCACAGATCAGCTTAAAAGCGGACAAGACGAGATAGGCTACGATACTAACCCAAGCCCCTCGCTCCCCTTTTCGAATTTCTTCATAAGCGTTCAAACCGGGCGACACCCCTTTAACGTTTCGTATTACGGTTTTTCCATGTTACCAAATGCGGAGCGTGTGGGTCTACAGAAACAGTGTTGCCAGGTTGCATTGCTGTAGGCAAGCCGAAACAAAGTTGCCAGACGGCAGGGCTGTAGTTATTGAGAAAAAATGTTGGCCTGGGTAAAACCAAAGGTTTTGAGCATTTTATCAGGTTGCCCTTGTAGGGCTTTTGTAAAACGTATAAAATAGGTACATCCCGTCCAATCTGGACGGCTCACTGTAAGACCGGGAGGGAAATAACGATGAGCGAAAATAACGAACCGAAAAAGGTCAGTTTGCAGGATGCTATACGCCAAAAACTGGCGCAAAAGAAAGAACAAGCAAATTCTGGTAACCAATCCAGCGCCTACTTTGAAGGCGGACCTAAAGCGATGAAGAGTCAAAACAACAAAAAGCCTAACAACCAACGTCGCCGTACTGGTGGATCTTAGGTCTTAAAGCCGCCGAGAAACCATTGAATTACAAAAAGAACCGCAAGCCCTCTTCACAGAGGCTTGCGGTTCTTTGGTGTTCCTATAATCATGTGCCGCAGATGATGCTTAGATTAAGCTTCTACCGGATACATTTTATTGCGCAGTTCTTTGATTTCATCACTTTCCAGATATTCGTCATAGCTCATTTGGCGATCAATGATGCCTGTTGGCGTAATTTCGATAATCCGGTTAGCAATCGTTTGGATGAACTGATGGTCATGGGATGTAAACAGCATTGTGCCGTCAAAGTCAATCATACCGTTATTCAGTGCTGTGATGGATTCAAGATCTAAGTGGTTCGTTGGCTCATCCAGAATCAGTGCGTTTGCACCTGTCTGCATCATTTTCGCCAGCATACAACGAACCTTCTCCCCCCCGGAGAGTACGCTAGCCTTCTTCTGGGACTCCTCACCGGAGAACAGCATACGGCCCAAGAATCCACGCAGATACGTTTCATCCTGATCTTTCGAATACTGACGGAGCCAATCCACGAGAGTCATGTCTACACCGTCAAAATATTGGGAGTTGTCTTTCGGGAAATAAGCCTGAGTCGTCGTTATACCCCAAGTATATTCGCCGCTATCTGCTTCGGTTTCACCCATGAGAATATCAAATAACAGTGATTTGGCATTTCCGTTCGGGCCAACAAATGCAATTTTGTCACCTTTGTTCACCACAAAGCTCACATCATTCAACATTTTCACACCATCGATGGATTTGTCAATACGATCTACCGTCAGCAATTGTTTACCTGCTTCACGTTCAGGCTTGAAGTTGATAAACGGGTATTTACGGTTGGATGGACGAAGGTCATCCAATGTGATTTTGTCGAGTGTTTTCTTCCGGGAAGTCGCCTGTTTGGACTTCGAAGCGTTCGCAGAGAAACGTTGAATAAAGGCTTGTAGCTCTTTAATCTTCTCTTCTTTTTTCTTGTTGGCATCCCGCTGCAGAGCAAGTGCCAATTGGCTGGACTCATACCAGAAGTCATAGTTACCTACGTACATCTGGATTTTACCGAAGTCAATATCTGCGATATGCGTACATACCTTGTTCAGGAAGTGACGGTCATGGGATACCACAATAACGGTACCTTCATAATCCATCAGGAAGTTCTCCAGCCATTGAATGGATTCGAGATCCAAGTGGTTGGTAGGCTCATCGAGCAACAGGTTGTTTGGACGGCCAAACAACGCTTGTGCCAGCAATACACGGACTTTTTCGTTTCCGCTCAGCTCTATCATTTTTTTGTCATGCATGTCACGAACAATGCCAAGACCGATCAGGAGCGCCGCTGCATCTGGTTCAGCATCCCAGCCGTTTTGCTCAGCGAATTCCCCTTCAAGCTCACCTGCACGCAAACCGTCTTCTTCTGTGAAGTCTGCCTTCGCATACAAAGCATCCTTCTCTTTCATGATGGAATACAGACGACTATGACCCATAATTACCGTTTCGAGAACCGGATACTCATCATATTCAAAGTGGTTTTGCTTCAAAACGGCCATACGTTCGCCCGGGGTGATGTGCACCTCTCCCGAGTTGGCTTCAATCTCACCAGACAAAATTTTCAAGAATGTTGATTTGCCGGCTCCGTTGGCGCCGATCAGGCCGTAACAGTTCCCTGGCGTGAATTTGATATTTACATCTTCAAAAAGTGCACGTTTTCCGTAGCGGAGCGTGATGCCGCTTGTACTGATCATTAAGCATACCATCCTTTATTGGTTAATCTGCATACTGCATGAATAGCAAGTTGCGTAAATCATGGATTCAATATCCCGATGCCTATTCTGGCACCATATTATAACACAAAAAAGCGGCAAATTCGAAAATTGGCCGCTTTTTACTTATTAAAGATTTGGTAAATACACTGTTCATGCAGGCATATCCCTACATTAACATATTTGGCTCACTTTTGTTAGCCCCGTTTACCTTCCTCGTGGTGAATGCGGAGTGTCTCGCCATGACCAAGCACCCGAATCCGCTCTTTACCAATGCCTAGCCGTTCACGTTCGGCTTCCAGCCGATCCAGCGCTTCCTTGGGCGTATCATCCGCCAGCTTGAATGTGCCGTAATGCATTGGCACCATGAGCTGTGAGCCGGATTCAACGAACCCCTGCAGCGCTTCTTCGGGTGTCACATGCTGAGAAGTCATGAACCATTCCGGATCGTAGGCACCGATGGGCATCAGGGTAACACCAATGTCAAAGCGTTCTCCAATTGTTTTAAAACCCTGGAAGTAACCTGTATCACCGACAAAATACAACACAGGCGGACCGCCTGATGTTTTGGATGTATCGTTCTTCCCTGATTCCGTGGATGATTCATCCTGATTGCTCGTTGTTGCAGCACTTTCCGCTGCTGAAGTCGTTGCCGAATGATGCGATTCCAATACATAACCGCCCCAATGGGACGTATTGGTGTCAAACAACGTTCGGCGCGTCCAGTGCTGTGCAGGAACAAAAGTTATTTTGACTCCGCCAAGTGTCATATGATCCCACCATTTCATCTCCTGGCATCGATGGAATCCTTTGCGAATCATCTTGCGCTTGAGACCATCGGGTACGATCAGCAACGTCTTGGCTGTAATCAGCTTACGCAAGGAAGCCAGATGCAGATGATCATAGTGGGAATGGGATATCAGAATCACATCCAACGGTGGAATATCCTGAATCGGAATGCCGGGGGCACCGAGCCTTCGTTGAAATCCCATTTTTTCGGCCCACACCGGGTCAGTCACGATGTTCAATCCATAATATTGAATGAAAAACGTGGAGTGTCCAATCCAGGTAATACTTGTGTCATCCCGGTTGGCATGCAGATAATCCAGTTCAGGCGGGTGTTTGGGCACGGTGTAGGAGTAGTCCTTCACTTTGCTCCGCCGTTGCTCCCTCCATTGTTTGAATTCCTTCAGCGTTTTGTCCGTACTTACATTATCGATATTGTTATAACGGATTTTCGGCATGAAAGGGCCCTCCTCCCTTCCTCATTTCTTAACAACAGATTACCCCAAACGGGAATGGACGTACCAACCAATCAATCCTTTGGGTTCTTATATACGGCCAGATATATAAACAGAAAGACAATAGCAGCCGCAATGATCAGTGGAGGGGCGTACATAATGGTGAATGTCTCAAAAAAGCTCAATCCGGTTATACCGGGTATCCCCGTGACTCCCTCAGTAGTGACCATGAACAGACTCATCCTTTCTTTTTACCAGAATTACCGCGCACATAATTGGCATCAAACAGGAACAGCTTCATAATCAGCACAAGCGAAGGAATGAGCACGAGTAACCCCAGACTAAACGCTGTAATGAGCGCAATCCCCATCGTGCGATTCGTAAAGCCGTCGTAAATATTGATGTAAGGATACAATATGTACGGAAGGTGAGATCGCCCGTAACCATACCAGGCAAAGGCAAACTGAAGCATGACAGCAACAAAACACCAACCCAGATATTTACTTCTCCACACCAGCGACACAGCAATGACAAAACAAATAAACGAAGCGATGAACATCCACGAAATATTTACCATCTGCTCAAAGTGTTCGGGATTCTGTTTGTTAATCTGCAGAAAAGCCAGAAAGCTTGCAAAAATGGTAGGCAAACTCCAGAGCAGCGCGTACTCTCGAAGTACCTCATATGCCGGCTCATCCCCCGCCCGTTTTGCATAATAGGAAAGAAACATCGCCGAGATGTACAGCACACTAACCAGTGCAAGCAAAACAACCGACCAGGTATAGGGATTCGTTAAAAATTCACGCCAGCGAAAAAACACCTGATCGCCCACCTCTTCAATGATCCCGCCTTCGGATATCGCCAAAATGGTGGAAAATACCGCCGGAATCAGCAATCCCGTCGCCCCGTACAATGCCATATAGATCCGGCTGTTCTGCCCATGATTGCCATAGGTATTGTAGGCGTAATACACGCCCCGGATCGCAAGCAGTACAATGGCCAAGGAACCTGGAACCAGCAAAGCCGTCCCGTAATAAAAGGCGCTGTCCGGATAAAACCCGACCAGTCCGACCACAAAAAAGATCAAAAATACATTCGTCACTTCCCACACAGGAGACAGGTAGCGCTGAATGATGTTATGAATTTTGTTCTCATGCCCGGTCAAAATGCTATAAAAGCTGAAGAACCCGGCGCCAAAATCAATCGACGCAACGATCAAGTAACCGAACAAAAACGTCCACAATATTGCGATGCCTGCAATTTCGAAACTCAATGCACGATCCCTCCTTCAAGCCCCAGAGACTCTAGTTCCTTCTCTGCTTCCTTGTTGCGGAACAGCTTGCTGAGTACCCGAATGCACGAGAAACACAGGATCAGATACAGCAAGATGAACAACACTAACATCCATCCTACCGAAGTTGACGTCGTGGCCGCTTCCGCCACCTTCATATATCCGCGTAAGATCCAAGGCTGCCTGCCCACTTCAGCGAACATCCACCCCAACTCGATCGCAATCATGGCCAGAGGCCCCAGCAAGACGATGCCAAGCAACAGCCATTTGGGGTATGGCTTACGCCCTGGCAACCAGCGCCGCAATACATATAACACAGGAATCATCAGGATGATTACTCCCGTTGTGACCTTCAGGTCGAACATATAATGAATGGACAGTGGTGGCCTCAGATCCGCCGGAAATTCTTCGAGACCTTTCACTTCCGTATCGGGACGATTCCCCGCCAAAATGCTAAGTGCATAGGGAATCTCAATCGCGTATTTCACTTCATTGTTCTCATCCAAAATACCCCCATAGACGAGCGGTGCCTTCTTCATTGTCTTGAAATGCCATTCTGCGGCAGCCAGCTTCTCCGGCTGATATTTCGCCAGAAATTTACCGGAGGAGTCTCCGATCATGACGGTGCTGATGGCAAATACGAGCGCAGATACCGTCGTGAGTTTCAGTGCTTTTTTGTAATACACATGATCCCGTCCCCGGAGCAAACTAAAGGCGGCTATCCCCGCCAGGATACCTGCACTCAGGGTGTAGGATGAGGCGAGTACATGGGACACCTTGGTTGGCGTCGCCGGATTCAACATCGCAGCAATTGGATGGATATCCTTCATGATGCCATTAATCAGGGTGAATCCCTGAGGCTGGTTCATGAAGGAGTTCACCGTTGTAATGAAAATCGCAGATGCAGATGAGCCGAGAGCTACCGGAATCAACAGCAGCATATGCGTATATTTCTTTTTGAAACGATCCCACGTATAGAGGTAAATCCCAAGAAAGATCGCCTCTATAAAAAAGGCAAACGTCTCCATGAATAGCGGCAGGGCGATTGCCTGACCTGCTACCCGCATAAACATCGGCCACAGCAGACTGAGCTGTAATCCGATCGAGGTGCCTGTAACAACGCCAACGGCAACGGTGATGACAAAACCTCGCGCCCACCGGCGTGCCAGCAAGGTGTAATGCATATCATTGGTTCGGAGTCCTCGCCACTCGGCCAAGGCAATCATAAGTGGAACACCTACACCGATAGAAGCAAAAATAATGTGTACAAACAGGGTAAGGCCGGTTAGTATCCGGCTGAGCAAAACAGGGTCCAGGGATGACATGGTTACACTCCTCTTTCACATAATCGTTATGTACGACAGCAGTTCCTCTGCTTGAACATGTATCTCAATAACTCATGATTCGGATGATGCTCTTCACAACGGCATACAGCACAACCACAGCTGCAACCAGACAGACGATAATGAGTGTTTTCTCTTGTTTACGGAACATATACCTGCCGTCCTCCTTTTGCATGGGATGCAAATTATGGCTCTATAGACAGTTTGCAAAAGAAGTTGTTTTTTTATCCGGGGAAATTGAAAAACAAAAAAAGCCTTTCCCCTTATCACGCTCACGCGCTGAAGGGCAAAGGCTCTATCCGTAGGTCTCGTACATAAACATTATTCATAAAAAAAGTGGAATACATTTCTTCATTCTTCATTAAATTCAGACCAATACGTCCTGCTTGGGCAGTCGAACCTTGAAGGTACTTCCTTTGTGCGGTGCAGATATAAAAGTCAGCGTACCCTTGTGATCCTCTACAATTTTACGGGAAATGTACAAGCCAATTCCTGTTCCACCAATCTGCCGATGATCCGAATTATCGACCCGATAGAATTTATTAAACAGCATGTCCTTCTCTTGCTCCGCAATACCTATTCCGTAATCACGCACATCAAGACATAACCATTCCTCTTCTTCCCATAACGTAATATCAATACGATCGGCTCCCGGAGAATACTTGACTGCATTGCCCACCAGATTATGTAGAACCTGAACCATCCTGTTCTGGTCAGCATAAGCAAAAAAGTCTCCATTAAACGTATGCACGTAGATACGTTGGGCAGACTTCATATTCCACTGTTCGGCAACCCCTTCTACCAACTCAACCAGCGGTACATACGTCATGTGGTAAGTCATACCTTCGTTGTCGAGACGTTGAATATCCAGTACATCATCGAGCAAACTGCTCAGCCGCTTGCCCTCCGAAGAGATGGTCTGCATGAATTCCCGCTGCTGAGCTGCCGGAAGGTCATACATCATCATGAGTTCCACATACCCCATTATGGTGGCTACAGGCGTTCGAAGCTCATGAGATACCACACTGATCAACTCATTTTTCATTCGATCCAGCCGTTCTTCTCCTGTCCGGTCACGGAACACCAGCAGAAACCCATGGTTTTTACCCGGGACATCCATCTGCTTCATGTACAAGGAAAATACACTTTTATCCACATTATTGAATATAAATTCGGTCTCGATAAACGCCGTTTCTCCATTCAGGAATGCTCTCGTCTGTTCCATCAGATTGAAGTTGTCCGTTAATACCATCGTATCAATCGCCTGCGCCAAATCCTCAATGGATCTTCCCATAAAATCACCCAAACCAAACATCTCTTCTATCCTTCGGTTGACGATGGTTATGGTCCCTGATCGATCAGACATCACGAGCCCTTCTCGTACGGATTCAATAAATTGCTCACTGATATCTCGCTGTTCCTGGATCGCAATCTTCTCATTGAACAACTCCGAGTTCAGCTTCTCCAGCGCAAGGGCATGACGTACACGATCTTCTTCTGCTCTGGTCCGCTCCGTAATATCCTTAATAAACAGGTTATATAATGTCTCATTTTTGCCCAACTGGATCTCAACAATTTTGTACTCAATCGGAAATACGGAACCATCCCGCCGGATACCTGAAATTTCTTCAACGATGGTGTATCTTTTACCTTCGACATATTCAAATCGCTCCAGCAAATTCTTGATCTCCTTGCAGCTGGCCCCTTGAAAAAGAGATGGTGCTTCCTTGTGCACGAGCACTTCTTCCCGACGCAATCCAAACATTCTTTCAGCCTCTGGATTAAACTCAACGATCAGCCCATTGGAGTCCACAGCGATAATCGCATCAATAGAGGATTCAATAATGGCACGTTTGACCTCTTCACTATTCTTGAGTTCCTTGGTACGCTCAATAACCCTGTCCTCCAGCGTTAACTTGTCGTGACGAATCTGTTCGAATTGTTCCAGCAGCACATCGGCCATTTTGCGCAAATTACCAATCAGGATCTGTACTTCGGTTACATGGCTGGTTGGCCACTCCATCTTCCCATTTCGAAACAGCAGTCTCGGAAGAGAGCCTGTCATTCGGGTCAGTCTTAACAACGGGCTAACAACCTTACTGCTGAGAGGAGCCGCTACGATCATGGAAGCCACGATGATGATGAACAGGGATTGCAGCGTGGTCAGATAAATGGATTCGATTCGGGGGTAATACTCGGACGAGTCAGTCACAATGAATACCCGATAAGGTGTTAACCTTGTCATTTCTGCTTCATAGATAAAAGAGGCTTGTTTCCAATGATTCAATACATCGCTGTAATGGATATTTGCGGAACTTAACAGAATGAGGTTATCCTTCGACTTCAGAAGACGGAATCTGTCCATGTCCAGATACTCGCCCACCTGTAGTGTATTCAAACCAGAAGCAACGACTGTATCATTGCGATTCAGCAGAATCACATTCACACCCAGTAGATGATGATAACGCGCCATATTCTGATCCATATTCTCAGAGGTAACGTACTCTTCATCAAGATCCTGAACAACCGCGGTTGCTGCATATTTCATATCACGTAATATGGCATCATTCATTTGACCCAATTGTCTGCGGCTATCTGCGGATAACAGTACGAGAGAAACAAATACCACAAAGGCGACTACGTATTTAAACGCAATTCTTGTTAGTGGAATGGTTCCCATGCGTTTTGACTTGTGTTCACCCGTGGTGATCCAAAAATCAACTACAATTCCCGCAATCAGCGCATTCACCATACCAATCACAGCAATATACATATACTCATACTTCAAATCGTCTATATTTAGACCCAACATAAAATGCCCGCCATAGATAACAGGAAGTAACATCACTACCCAAAAGACAGCATTAGCCTTGATTAAGCTGCCATTCTTCCAGCGGATCTGCCAACCGAGCATCCAAATTAATTCCATGAAGTGGGCAAGCATGACAGTTAAATTGTGCGGCACAATGCCGACAAAGACGGTATTCAGGAGATGGATAACTGTAAGGGTGACAAATCCATAGATGGCCCCATGCAAACGAAGAGCAATGAGTGCTGCCGCGCTACCAATCATAAACTGTACACCATAGAATAAAGTAAACGGAAAAATAGTGCTTAGTGAGCCCAGAATGATCAGAATGCTGGTCCCAATCCAGGGTATTCTCAGCTTCAACACGACCCAATCCAGCATTTGTCTTGCCTTTATACGATCCATAAGCAATTGCCCTCATGGATCATTTTTTCTTCTGTTTTCAACAACAACGTTGGTTCCCCCTATAAACTTAAGCGGATACAATATTACTTTTTTCCCCTTAACTCGTTCTGATCCATTATACTGTAATTAATACTTGGTGTAGCTTTGGGAAATTCTGATTGATCGGCAACCAAACTGCATTCATGCTAGAATATTGAAGTTCATTCAAAAAGCGTATTCTTTCTCTACATATACATCCTATATTTTGGGATAGAAACATTAAAAAATTTGCGGCATTTATTCGCAATTCACCTTGTTTTTTTAGCATTTTCTTAACATATTATTTTCACCAGGAGTGTGACCCTATGACTATCAAAGTACTTCTTATAGAAGATGAGAAAAATCTGGCCGACATGATTGCTTTCTTTCTTGAGGAGGAAGGATACATCACTGAACGGGTTCATCATGCCCGCGAGGCACTTCAACTGTTTCCACAATTCCAGCCGGATATTGTTGTAACGGATCTCATGCTTCCTGAAATGGATGGAAATGATCTCGTAGAAGCCTTTCGCCAGCACTCCACTGTGCCCATTCTGATGATCTCGGCAAGTACCATGCTAAATGATCGACTGCGCGCATTGCATAATGGTGCGGATGACTTTCTGTGCAAACCATTTAGTTTGAAAGAGTTGGATGCCCGGATTAAAGCACTGCTGCGAAGATCAATCATTTCCTATCAGGATAAACCGGTAAAAGAAGACAAGCAGGCAGAGGTTACTGGACATGTGAATGTGAATGAGTACAGAAGAACCCTGTTTGTGGATGGCGTTGAAATCGAGGTCACTCATATTGAGTTTGAGATTATGAAGGAATTGTACCGCAATCCGGGTAAAGTGTTCACCCGCAATGAACTGATGGATCGGATCAAAGGCTCCGAACGCGCCTATCTGGATCGTACCATTGATGTTCATATCTCAAGTCTACGTAAAAAAATTGAGCCTGACCCCAAGAACCCACGTTATATTAAAACGGTTTGGGGAACAGGCTATAAATATGTGATCTAATACGATCGTAACGATTAAAAAGTTAAACATTCTTTGGCCATATCTCTCTTTTATCTCATGGATAAGATGGGTGGTATGGCTATTTTTGAGTTATGGATAGACGAAGAATGAAACCAATTTTCCATATCCTTGATTAGTTGATTCGGGTCTTGCTCGTTCCAGAGAATCATCTTCATCTCACCCGTACCTGTAATTTCTTGCAGGTGACGCTTACGAATAAGGGATTGGAAATCCGTAATGACTAGTAACGGAAGTTGTGGCATAAAAGCCCGAATGGCATTTGCTGCTGACACCGCTTCTTCGGCAATCTGATAATCAACAATACAATAACGGGCATTTTCCCAACTTCCCCGATGTGTTTCTATCGCAGAACCAGATGTTGAGTCCTCAATCCAGTTCGTGAACAATTGAATAATATTCTCATATGCAATACGACGTTTTCCATCCGAGAGCACGGTAATGGGTTCCATAGGTATACCTCCAGTTGATTCTTATCTTTATTGTGCCAATTTTCGTTTAAAAATGTTTGTGCGTGAACATGAAAGAAGTGTTAACAAATTTCGCACTTCTTCACATTAAGTGTTAGACACGTCCACTTCACTTCTGGATGATTTCGCAGATTCCACACATTGATGTAAAATAGAGAAATACCCGTGTGGTTTAATTTACGGGAAGTTAAAGATGAATCTGGTACTATAGGAGGTTACATTGATGAATATTGTTTCCATTGAACCAACACCGAGTCCAAATACGATGATGTTACATCTCGATGAACGTCTGGAGGACGGAATTCGCAAAACATATACACTGGACAACGAACGATCTGCTCCGGCGTTCATTCGCCAGATGCTTCATATTCCCGGTGTAAAGAGTGTGTTCCACACAACAGACTTTGTGGCACTTGATCGTAAAGGGAATGCCGACTGGTCCGTTATCTTGGGCGAAGTCCAAAATCGCCTTGGACAGCACGGCATTGATCTGGACTGGATTGAATCCGAAGATGGTTCAGGCGAGCACTTCGGAGAAGCACAGGTATTTGTACAATTCTTCCGAGGTGTACCGATGCAAATTAGGGTCAAGGCCGGGGTCAAGGAAGAACGAATTTCGTTGTCAGACCGCTTTGTCAAAGCCGTAACAGAAGTCGCCAGTGCAACAATGATCAAAGAACGCAAACTGAGTGATTACGGTGTTCGATATGGTGAATTGCCTGATATTGCACGTGAAGTCGAGCAGGAATTGGAAGCCGCTTACCCGCCGGAACGGCTAGAGCAAGTCATTAAACAGGCCATTGAACATGGTACCAAATCCGAAGAGTTCGTCGAGCGCCGCCGTGAATTGGATGGAGCCGAACTTGAAGAGGCTCTGCGAAACGAAGACTGGAATGTTCGCTATGCGGCATTTGACAGCATGGAGCCTACGGCAGAAAGACTGCCTCTCGTAGCCCATGCCTTGCATGACAACAAAATGCAGATACGTCGCTTGGCTGTCGTATACCTGGGTGACATTCGTACACCGGAAGCGATGGAACTGCTGTATGAAGCACTTCAGGACAGTTCTCCTGCGGTACGCCGGACTGCCGGGGATACCTTGTCGGATATCGGTGATCCTGCCGCCACTCCAGCCATGACAGCTACGTTATCCGATAAAAGTAAACTTGTACGCTGGCGTGCAGCACGTTTTCTCTATGAGGTCGGAACTGAAGAAGCAGAGCAAGCGTTGCGCGTTGCAGCCGATGATCCTGAATTTGAAGTCAGCCTGCAGGCCAAGATGGCTCTGGAGCGGATCGAATCGGGCGAACAGGCTGCTGGAACGGTATGGCAGCAGATGGCTGGCCGTAATAAAAAAGAGGAATAGTCGTCTCTCAGACCTCACATCCAACAATTGTTATTGCACTGGAAAACCATGCGCGTTATACTGATTGTCTGTTTACTAAACAGGACACACGGTGTTAAGTTGTGTTGTTCATAATTTCATAGACAATAGATACACCTCATCCATTGATGGTGAGGTAGAGGTCGCGGGTGCGATCAGTACGCTGATGGAGGCGCTAAGGAGCCGCTTATGAGATCAGCCGAAAGGTGTACCCGCCGAAGCTCGCTGGACGTTCCTTATACGGTCCAGTGAGCTGGGGCTGCTGTCGAAAGGCGCAGAACTGTCACGGAAGTACATTTCCTTTATATAAAGGTATGAATTCTTCTGTGTTGAGCTATCTTAATCATCTGGGACATGGTGCGGACATTGAAATATTAAAGACCGCAGGCTGATGCCTGTGGTCTTTTTGTTTTTATGAATTCAAGTATCGCAAACATCAGTATATCGAATGAAGGAGTGTTCCCATGCAAGACCGCAATAACCCAACAACAACTGGACCTTCCCTGAAAAAAGGATTACGCGCACGCCATATGACGATGATCGCCCTCGGTGGCTCAATTGGTACCGGGCTGTTTCTCGCAAGTGGTACCGCCATCTCAACCGCAGGCCCTGGTGGAGCATTAATTGCCTATGTGGCCGTTGGCATCATGGTTTATTTCCTAATGACCAGCCTTGGTGAGCTTGCTACCTTTATGCCGGACTCCGGTTCATTTAATACGTATGCCGCACGTTTTGTCGATCCTGCTCTCGGGTTCGCCATGGGCTGGAACTTTTGGTACAACTGGGCGGTAACCATTGCAGCAGAGCTTGCTGCCGCTACTGTACTCATTAAATACTGGTTCCCCGACAGTTCATCCATGTTATGGAGCTTATTGTTCCTCGTGCTGATCTTTTCCTTGAACGTGTTGTCCGTTAAAGGTTATGGAGAGTCCGAGTACTGGTTCGCCATTATCAAAGTCGCTACTGTTATCATCTTCCTGGCCGTTGGTGTGCTCATGATCTTTGGTATTATGGGCGGAGAAGCCGTTGGTTTCAGCAACTTCACCATCGGTGATGCGCCCATCCATGGCGGATTCTTCGCTGTGCTTGGTGTGTTCATGGCTGCTGGATTCTCATTTCAAGGTACCGAGCTTATCGGAGTAGCTGCCGGTGAAAGTGAAAACCCGCGCGAGAATGTCCCTCGTGCAATTCGTCAGGTATTTTGGCGCATTCTGATTTTTTACATCTTGGCGATTACCGTGATCAGTCTGATCATCCCGTATACTCATCCGAATCTGCTCAAAGGTGACCTGGAAAATATCGGTGTCAGCCCGTTCACACTGGTGTTTGAGAAAGCTGGCCTCGCCATTGCGGCTTCCGTCATGAATGCCGTTATTCTGACTTCTGTACTCTCTGCCGGTAACTCAGGCATGTATGCTTCAAGCCGGGTTCTCTATGCCCTTGCCCGTGACGGTAAAGCCCCTCGTTTCCTCGGCAAGCTGAATAAAAAAGGCATTCCAATGAATGCACTTTTGCTTACAACAGCCGTTGGTATGTTGGCATTCCTTGCCTCCCTGTTTGGAGATGGGATTGTGTACACCTGGTTGTTGAATGCATCCGGTATGTGTGGTTTTATCACTTGGCTGGGTATCGCTATCAGTCATTATCGCTTCCGTCGTGCATACGTTGCACAAGGCAGGGATCTGAGCGATCTGCCTTACCGTGCACGCTGGTTCCCGTTTGGGCCGATCTTTGCTTTTGTCCTGTGTATTGTTGTGATCATTGGACAGAACTACCAGGCATTCACGGGTGATCAGATCGACTGGAGTGGAGCCATCGTTGCCTACTTGAGCGTACCCCTGTTCCTGGTGTTGTGGCTCGGTTACAAATGGATCAAAAAGACCAAAGTGGTGCCGCTACAGGAATGTGATTTCACACCTACTGATTCACCAAGTGATAAGCACTAACGAAGCAATATTTACACTTGCCACTTCGATGACAGAATAACCTTCCGATCGCTGTTATCCTCAGATTTTTTGATTCACTTTTACAAAGGTGAAAATCTGGTGATAAAGGCGCAGCGTATGCTTACGAAGTAGCTTTCTTGCAGAAAGCTTTTAGCTTCGCTTCTTCACGTTATTTCTGTCCTCTACGTTCTCATGTAAATGGTTAGTTTAACTTATACAGCTGATACGATTTAACTTCATATAAAAAAAACCTCCCCGTGGCGTTGCAGTCTTCCTACTGTAGCGAAACGGGGAGGTTTTGTTTGGATCGGCTTCCCCCTTCGAACATTTCTGTACGTCCTTTCGTCCCTGTCCATATTTTGTATAGGTCGGTAAGTAAAATAGAGAAAGGTATACTATTTTTCTTGGACAACGGGAGTTGATGTATAATGAAAAAATTCTCTATTCTGCTCGTTCTACTGGGCATCCTGATCATCAGCTTTCCTTTCCTGCGGGAAACGTATTATGACTGGCAGCAAACCCGTGTCATGAACGATCTGGAGCAATTGCAAAACGGCTTGTCTAAGCTTAATCACTCCTTCGAACAAGGCATGCAGGACGCAGCTTCCGCCGAGCCGACTACTGACAATACAGCTACAGTGCAAGAGCTCTCTTCGGATACGTTAGGGATACTATCAATTGACAAGATTGATGTCCGCTTACCGATTCTGGAGGGTGCAACGGAGGCTAACATGAAGGTAGCTGCAACCCATCTTGTTGAAACCACTAGTATCGGGAACAAAGGTAATGCTGCCATAGCCGCTCATCGCGCCCACAAAAAAGGACGACTATTCAATCGTCTGGGAGAACTCCAGATTGGTGATTCAATGGAAGTCACCCTGGCAGATCGAACGATTATCCAATACAAGGTAGATCAGATATCCGTTGTGGAGCCAACTGACTTATCTGTGCTGGAGGATCCCGGGCTTGGACAGGTCCTTACCTTGATTACCTGTGATCCACTCGTCAATCCAACACATCGCCTAATTGTAAGAGCTATTGCAGTGAAACCAAATGTTACGGGGACCTGATCCTCCCTAAATATCACCAAAAAATACCCTCTAGCATATTCACACGTCGACGCTAAGTCTTCGTAGTGATTGCTAAAGGGTATTTCTATCTCACACGATGAATTTTAGATACTGCGTGTTTCGATCTAGCGATGAAGCTGTTGTCTGCGGCGGAAGTACATGAATCCCGCGCTACCTAGCGCCATCAGCATCATGCCCACAGCAGTGTAAGCCATTGTGCTCTCTTCACCTGTTTGTGGCAGCATTCCCTGAGATCCAGAATTTCCGTTTGGCTGTGATGCAGAATTTCCATTGCCCTGTGATCCATCTGTATCCGTTCCAGCAGGAGGTGCAAGTGCACCATCCCCATCAGGTGCATCTGTATCCCCAACTGGAGGTGCAGTATCGTCACCGTTGGAATCGCCTGGTGTCGGTGTCACTACCCCGGAATCTTCATCTGTCGGACTTTCGCTTCCTCCCCCAGACTCTGTAGGTTCAGTTACAACCGTGCCTGGAACCGACGGATTTGGTTTTCCTGGTTCCGGAGTTACTGGTTTCTCTGGATCTGGTGTTACACCCGTAGTAGGTGTTCCCGGATTATAAGGTCCACTAGACCCACCACCCGATACCGGGATAGCTTGATTCGTTTTTTCCACAACTACAGCTTCGGTTTGTATGTTCGTAATTTCAAATGGTACGGGTGTTGTTTCCAACATGTATCCGTTAGGCGCTTTTATTTCAACCAACTGATATTTATTGATATCCAAGCCTTCAAGTACAATTTCACCTTGTTGATTGGTTGTCAGTGAAGCTTCATCTAGACCTGTTACCTTGTGGAATTTCCAATTCCCATTTGCATCCATCAATGCAGTTTGAGCTCGTAATTCAAATACAGCTCCTTGAAGGTGCTGAGTTCGACCCGCATTGGTTTTAATCAATTTCACAGAACGATCATTTTTTTTATTTTCAATGGTTAATTGAGTTTCCGGTTTGATAATAGATACAAGCGTCTCCGGCTGTTCAATAACAAAGCCTTCTGCCTTGGTCTCTACCAATGTATATGAACCATAATCCAAACCATCGAATTCAATGACCCCATTTAGGTCGGTTACTTTTGTATCGATGACAATGTTGGAACGATCACGCAATTCGAATTCAATTCCGCTTAATACGGACTTATCCTTGGCATTTACTTTGGTAACGACAAGTTTACCACCTGCACCCATTGCATTAGACTTCGTCAATGTAATACTCTCCGTCTGATTCTCTACAATCGTGAACGGAATTGATGTAGCATCCAATTGATAAAACTCAGGTGCCGCGACTTCTACCAGCTCATAATCCCCTGGCAACAGTCCACCTTTGGCGATCTTTCCATCTTCCCCTGTCGTTAACTCATCGATTTTCTCTCGCGTTGCTCCGTCCTTGGAGTACAATTCGAAAGTTGCACCCTTAAGTGTCTTGGAGGAGTCCACCGCATCTACCTTGGTTAATTCGAAGCCTTGACGAATCTTTTTATTTTCAATTTCAAAAGCGATATCCGCATCCTTGAATTCAATCGTTTTACCTGATGCAGAGCCATATTCAGGATCAACCAAGTATCCTGCCGGTGCAGATAATTCTTTTAACTTATAAGGTACACCGTTGGTTAGATTGTTTAATCGATAGTTTCTGGAGCTTTCAACCACACCATTCTCGTCCGTTGGTTTCAATGTTTCCAGAAGCGTAGTTCCAGACGCATTATAGATTGCAAATATTGCCCCCTCCAGCGGAACTCCTGTATCACTGACTTTGTGAATTCTGATTTTGCCCAGACCTGTAGAGGCTCCTCCACCTGCTCCAGCCAAGGAAACTTTGATTCCCGACTGATTACCTTCCCCGATTACCGAGGAAGATTGGCCTGCAAATTCAACCTTATTCTCAATTCGGGCGCCATGATCGGCATTAATATAAGACTGATATTCCAAAATGAATGCGGTATGGATATCTTTCTTGAAGGTAAAGGTAAATGTATTGCCCTCTACATTCAATTCATAATCAGCCGGATCAACAAGTCCAGCTTTGGTGGATACATTGCCTGAATTGTTGGCAGGTAAATTGGTTGCATATAATTTCAATGAATCAGCCAATAAAATCTGGTTCTCTGACAAGGTATCTGTTAATTGATTACCCGCGGGAATGAAAGATTGACTTGGATTGATATTTACCGTCCATGATGCTTTATCCGTTGTACCTTCTTGCTTCCCTGTTTTGCGCACGTATACACCACCGTTGGCAGGTGTAACACTGGCTGATCTATTAAATCGTATTGCACCACCCTCACCATCCGTCAGAACAGCCTGGTTGGCATATGCGCCTGCGACAGAATATGGTCCATCCAGACTTGTTTGGTACTGAATGCGATAAGCCATTTTGCCCATGTTACCCAGATCCAACGCAAAACCTTTACCGTCCGGGTTCAGCTGGAATTGACCAGGTGTGAGCGGAACCTCGCTACCTACAGCAGTAACATTATTGGCTCCCTGCAACTCTAACTCATGAACCTTCAATGAGCCGTCTACAAAAGATTGGTCTCCAGTGTACGCATCCTTAAGGATTGCGTCCTGAATATCAAACAAATTGTAGTTTACATCGATTGTCCAGGTGATCTTTTTATCTTTGGCGCTATATTCACCCTTTTTGTTACCATTTTGAATCGTGTAGTCCTGCGGTTTGACCGCAGCAGATTTTGTAATCGAAGTCTGTTTTACATCAGACTCTTCCCAATCGATCTTGGCTGAGTTACGATATTCATCATTCGTTGGCATACCCGCTGTGGGATCAAAGCTTGTCTTATAAGTAATAACATGCTCCGTACTGAGCGTTACGCCGTCTTTCAAGCGAAGTGAGAATCCTTTTTCATACGTTGGATCAGCCGGGTCTGGAGTCAGTTCAAAGTCCTCTTTGTTAACACCACTTACTTGAAGACTACCCGGAATCAGTTTCATATGTCTGCCTTCGTAATTGTCGGTGATGACGATATCCGTCATGTCCTGCAAATCACGGTTCAAAACAATCTGCCATTCGATTTCTTTTGTGTTGAAGTTTTCACTTTTTACACTCTTTGCAAAAATGACTTCCTGAACGTCTCTTCGGCCTGTTTTGGAAGTACCATCATACATGTTCACTGTGTTCGTAATGGTGTCGTTTGTATAAACACGATGAATAGATTGAGTATCATATTCGATCTCATAGGCCTTTGTAATATCGTTCTTAAAATGTAATCTAAAGCCATTATCGAACCCTGTACCCATCGCTTCGAGTGTGTATTCATTCGGATTGATCAGTGTTCTGTTGGAAGCCGCTCCACTTGCATTAATGTCCACTTGATACACTTTGACGGAATTGTTGATCAGTTGCTGTTTTGCCGTATCAAAGCGGTCTTCAATCCATGCATTCGTTTGCATAATTTCTTGCTGATTGTAGTTATATTGCACTTTCCATGTGACCGTCTGTGTTACCGGATCATACGCACTATCTTGCCCTGATTTGTTCAAAGGCTCATTAAAACTCACACGAACTCGGCCAATATCTGTTTCGTCGTGCTCGCTTTGATCCGTTGTAAGCGCAACCTGGTTTTGATACTCCACGTTGGTGAACGGAGCAGTGGTTGGTGCTTTAACACTCGTCGTATAAGTTACACGATAGGCCTTATCTGTGTCTCCCAATTGAATTGGAAACTGTGGTTCCGTTTGAACTACTGGGCCTTCTTTAACAGATCCATTCAATTGCACTTCCAATTCGCGAATTTCGATATCGCCCTTGAGCTCTAGCCCTGTTGGGAACGTGTCTGCAAGAACAGCATTTTTCATAGCCTTCTCGCCTTGGTTAAAATCTACGGTCCATTTAATCTCATCCGAGTTGAAGTTCTCTTTGTTTGCGCTTCCCGATTTCTTCAACTTATCTACAGCTGTGTTGGCAAAATGTACATCAATGATGCCCTGCCCTACGGAACTAAAGTCTATCTCCTGTTTCAAGCCATCTTCCATCTTGCTCTCATCGAACTTGATCCACACGTAGAAGTTGCCTTCCAGCTTCGCATGCTCGATCAATTCATTAAAGGTAAAGATGATTGTGCCATCTGGATTCACCACATACTCTCCAACACCACCATCCAGATTACCCTTAAGCTGCGATCCGATGATGAATTTATCGGGCAAGTTAAAGGTGAACGTAGAGCCATCGCTGTAGTTGTGGTTGTCATCTGCAAGTCCCCATGTAAAGACTACAGCCACCTCATCCTGAATGCGTGGTCGAATATCCTCGATTTTATCTCCTTTGACTTCAATCGTGCCATTCCCGTTGTCTTCTGGTTCCTGATTGTACATCTGCACACTGGTAATCAATTGATCTGTAATTACCGGACCTGCAGCTGCCATTGCTAGACTGCTCTGGTTGAGGTTTCCCTCCCCCTCTTCTTCCGGAGTGGCAGCAACGTCAACGTTGTTGACCTCTTCCGAACCTGCCAAACCTTCTTCTGATGCTGTATCGCTGATTGCACTGGCTGGCAAATTAGTTAATTCATCCTGAGCATGCATTGTTGGTGTAAATATCCAACCCTGCATCATTTGCGTGACCAGTAACAGAGCAATGATCACTATGCTCACTTTTTTCCTCATTTTTTGCATATCCTCCTCGTACGTAGTGTTGGCATACGCCGAAGATTAGAATAGCAAAGCGACATATACAAAAAATAGACAACACTAAAATCCTCGTTTTTGAACACAAAATTGAACACAAAAAAGGATACTCCTCAAGCGGAGTATCCTGTTCAAACGGTTGTTATAGTGTCCAGTTAATTTTGACGCGCAGATCCGTAGTACCTTCCATTTTGGACACATAATAAGATATCGATTTCATGCCAAGTTGGTACAAATCCTGCAAATCTTCAATCAGTCCAGCCTCCGTACCCTTGTACCTGAATGTCAGCGAGGTTCCGCCTTCCTTCAGCTTACTCTGAACTTTGGTCTTCAGCGCAGCATGGCCTTTAACGGCATCCTGTTCATCATACAGGGAATAGTCCAGAGCATGGTACAGCTTCTGATAAGCGGCTTTTTTGCTATCTCCGGCCTTCACCAGCTTTAATAAAGCTTCTCGATATGGGGCTGGCGCAGCGGGGTACTTGCTTTTGCCTGTCCAGATATGGTCACGTGCCATCTCATCATCACTCAGCAAATAGTAGCTGTGGCTAACCTTACCTTTGCGATCAGGGGTAGGATCATCCCAGGTGGTGTCCATGTGATACCACTTGCCGTCCAGGTTCACGATATTCCAGGCATGAAGCTGCCCGCCCGCTGTACCTTCCACAATCCGGTTATCGATACCTACTCGCTCCAGCATCCGATATGCCAACAGTGAATATCCCTGACAGACGGTACTGCCTGTAACAAGCCCGTCGTAGGCCGTATATTTCTTCAACGAAGTATCGTAGGAAAGGTTAAGCACAATCCAGTCATGGATGACCTTGACCTTCTCATGATCCGTCATGCCTGGTTTGATGATTTCTTTCAACACGTTTGTGACTTTACGATTCACATAATCGGTCTGCTCCTTGGTCTCCCGATAGGAGAGAGTCACATGCACCTCGGCCGACACATTGGAGCCTTTATAATTAAATGCATAACTTTTAACGGTATATTGGATATAGGGGTCACTCTTCATTGCCTCATCGATGGAGGTTTGTAATTGTTTTTTGAGGCCTTTCACATTGCCTTTGTATGTAAAAACAAGTTCCTCCGTTCGCTGTGACATTGCGGTAAGCAAGGTCTGGCGCAAATCTGTTGCCGTGGATATATCTGATGTCCCTGATGCAGCATACAGTTG
The DNA here is from genome assembly GCF_037981725.1 of Paenibacillus sp. FSL H3-0457. Lineage (NCBI taxonomy): Bacteria > Bacillati > Bacillota > Bacilli > Caryophanales > Paenibacillaceae > Paenibacillus > Paenibacillus sp. FSL H3-0457. Next base: position 5,879,746 of record NZ_CP150283.1, read on the forward strand.
ATCCAGATCAACCGTACGTGGTAACGCTACAGCAATCAGACAGCCTGCCAGCAGTATGGTGATAATTCGTTTCCCGTTCTTACCCATGAAAGGAACCCACCCTTCTTTGCAAAGTTCTCACGCCCTATTGTATCACAAAAGGCTCTGTCGTCATTCTTCTAGTTTTGTAAAAATTAAATCAAAAGAGACCTTCTATGGAAGGTCCCTTTGATCTTTAGTTCATTGAATCACGATTACCCGTTATCTTCATCCTATGTTTCGTTTGGTCACGATATGAGTGATTCCTCGTCTAATACAGGCGATTACCACTCATAAACGTATCTGTTTTACCTTGAAGCTTCGCCAGCCGTTCCAATACCTGTGACGCTTCAGCTACCGTCACTTTACGTGCAGGCATGAATCGTCCTTCAATCGAAGGAAGCAATCCCAGCTTCAAACTCAGGGAGACCGCTCCCTTACTCGTAATGGCACTGGCATCCGCAATGTTGGGAAGATCCGATGGCAACGTATAGAATCCGGCCAGCTTCTCATAGCGTAAAATACGTACAAGCAGCACTGCCAATTCTTCACGTGTCATCTCTTCCTGCGGATTCAAATTCTGTTCAGGGTCCGCTCCCGCAAGCCAGCGCTGATCGATTAATGCCCGAACTGCCTTATAATAAGGGCTGTCAGGTGTCACATCAGCGTATAACTTGTCGTCTCCGTCCCCACTGTAGTACAGATCCATATTTGGATTAATCGCTCTTGCCAGATAGTTAAACCAATCTCCTCGGGTGATCACACGATCCGGGAATACGCGTCCCTGCTCATCAGCAAGCAATACGCCATGCTGTGTCATATTGCTTAGAGCCGCTTCGGCCACATGACCCAAGATATCCGTAGGTTCAGCCTTGGTTGCGGAGCTTGTGTCCCCGTATAAAAGCTTCCACTCCCCTGTGTTCGCATCCAGCGCTTCATAGTTGCCATAGATCGAATTCTCATCACGTGTAGGCATATAAGCAAGGTTCACCCCCGCTGGGATGACTTGACCACCGTTCATACCATATCCGCCATAACGGGAATATGCGAGGATCAGCTTGAATTCCTCCAGATAGAGTGCCTTGGCCTCTTCATAACTGATGGCTGGCTTAACATCTGCCGGCAGTTGTTCAGGCGTTGCCGCAATACGTGTATAGAACTCGTTAATCGTCCCGTTGTTTAACACCTGTACTTGTGCCGTATCTTCCTTAACCGGAATTCCGTTCAGATAACGCTGGAACAAAAATGTGCGAGCATCATCCACCTCAATCACGTTAGCCAGTCGGAACTGCTCCGTTGCGTCTGGAACTAGCGCAATCACCGTGTCCATCGCCAGTTTCTCAGCCTGCTTCCGGGTTACCAATTTGCCTGCCTTCTCCTCAGCCAGCTTCTCCTGTTCCATCTCCGGACCCATTCGTTGCATCATCGTATAACTGTAGATCTGCCCGGTAACTGCATCTACCTGTGCTGAGATATCCCGCATGAACATATAGGACATATTGGCACTTCGATCACTCCAGCTCAGACTCCACACCTGATTGTTCGGACTCGAGTAATATCCCTTGCCCAGCTGGTTATGTTCCAGCTTATAACCCTTGGGAATATCAAAGTTCGTTGCGACCCGATTGGCGGCCTGCTGTACATTTAACCTCGTACCATTGGCCGGGACAAAAGGCGTTACATCACCTTTCAACTTCGTATCCTGCTGCAAAGAATCTTCATCCACAGCTTTACCTGTTAATGTATTAATCCGTTCCAACGTATTGGCTTCAATCGGAATGATACTGATATTTTTTGGTGTATATGCAAGGTAATACTGCTGACCCTGTTTGGTAGATAGACGATCTTTGGCGATATAAGCCAGTTCCACATCGAACTGTTCTTCAAACTGCTGTCTGGCCTTCTCTTCTGAAGCTGCCGGTTTCGATGAGGGATACTTGGCTTCGATAGTACCTCGGGAGTAACCTGTCACCAAACCACTTTCATCCACATTAATGTAGACTGTCTCTGCGTCAGATAACAATCCATCATGTTTTAACTGGTACCCGTAACGATACTCTGTTCTGCCAAACAATGACTCTTGTTCGATGGAAGAATACAGATCTCCAATCGGAGCATATTCATTGTCCTTCAGACCTGGAATCGCTTGGTACAACAGTGCCACGGCCTTTTCTTCAGCTTGAGCTTTGGTTAACTTCACATCTGATTCCGAGACATGTTTATCCAGGATATCCGACGGCAAATGTACACTTAACACTTCCCCTGTGCCTGCATGTACAGTTCCACTGAATCCCGACGTATGATTGCCTTGTGTAATCTGGAACCCGATCTCCCACGCCTTGTATTCTGGCGGTGGATAGGAATTAGGTGAATCGAATCGTGCAGATGAGATCGTTGCTTTTTTTAATAATGGAAATAATTTCAGTATATTTTCACTGGCTTGCCTGGATGAGATTTTCGCTCCCTCAGGCACGTCATTGCTCGTTGCGTCTAGTTGTTCATTTTCCCCCGTTGTCGCTGCGGTCAACTGCTCTGCTTGCGCGGCTGATGCACTGCCTGCAAAACCTGGTGTTTGCGAAGCAAGCAGCAGTGTTGCCATCGCTGCGGTTGTTGCCTTGGTTGCGAACATTTTCAATCGTAAATTAAACTTCCAATTCAAACTCAAATCTGGACCTCTCCCTTCAATTTCATACAAAGAAGCATAACAAATAACCTCGCATGAATATTGCCAGTCTATTCTATGATACCATAAGCTTCCTTTTTAATCGTCGTTTTCGGGGCAATTTTACAAATGTGAATTTCTGCATATTGCTAGTAACAGCAAAAAAAACGCCAATTACGTTGGCGTTTTATCTGTTAGCCTGCACTCTTATGTAGGCTGAATCTACCTTGTCAACTACTCGCTTTAGACGAATCGTTCAACTTCGCCTGACCTTGGACATGGGTTTTCAAAAAGGGAATAACGGTGTCCCAGAAGGCGGGATCTTCCTCGGAACAACTGTGTCCTCCGCTGTTGACCCATAGATGTTCAACAGGCGGATCGGCTTTGGACATAAAATATTCAAGCTCACTCGGGGGAATGAAATTATCTCCCTTGGAGTGCACCATAAGCATCGGCAGTTGCATCCCCCTGCGCCGTTCATTCAGCATCATCACCGGATCACGCTGACGATAAGATTTCAGAGATTCACCCAGTCGCCAGAACCAGATTCTCGGAATTAACTGGGCCAGTGGAAACAAGGGCAGACGCCGGCGTCTCAGCTCTGAACTGACGATTACCTCAAATTGCGATGGCATCGAGTCCGTAATCACTGCTGATACAGGAATTCCCTCCGTCACTGCAAGAATCGTACCCAATCCCCCCAAAGAATGACCAAGCACTCCGATGGCATCTGCATCAATCTCCGGTCGTGCGGTCGTATACTGCAACGCCGCCAGCAGATCATCCCGGAACAAATAGGCAGATGCAGCACGTACCTGATCACTGGCCCCATGACTACGCACATCATACATTAATAAGGCATATCCCGCTTCCCAGATCGGACGTGCGTAACGAAGAACACGGGAGCGATTGGAGCCCCAGCCATGTGCAATAATAACGAGCGGCCATGGTTTCGAAATGTCGGCTCTGGCCGGGATGAACCAGCCATGCACCCGACCTCCCCCACTGTCAAAGGTCACATCCTCAAATGGCATTGGGGGTGTGAGTGTGATTGGAATCTTCTTGGGTGTCTGGCTCTTTACCGCTGCCTTCCATAAACCACCTGCCGTTACTGCGGCCACGGCGAGCATGCCGCCTATCATTGTTTTAGCTTTCACAGGGCATCTCTCCTCTCCGAATTCTGGCATACATCCATCATAAAACAATAGAATGAACGGCACGTTAAGCGACATGGGTTTTTATGATAAAGATTGATCCAACAATTAATCTAAAGGCACCTTCATATATATACCCAAATATACATATCCCTCATCTGATGTGGAAAACCTAGGCTTCAGCTGCTTCCACAAATCTCCGTGCACATGTTGCAATCTGCTCATGATCTCCTGCTACAAGAGCTTCTCGTGGTAAAAGTGCACTTCCCAGACCCACTGCAGCAGCGCCTGCTGCATAGTAGTCAGCAATGTTCTCCAGTGTGGCACCACCTGTTGCCAGCAGTGGAATATGATTCAGTGGAGCTTTGATCTCCCGCAGATACGGTATGCCCAGACTCGCCATCGGAAACAACTTCACAACTCGTGCTCCCGCTTCATGGGCAGCGACAATCTCCGTAGGTGTCATGGCTCCAGGCCAGATCTCGACACCATGTTCTACAGCATATTCAATGACAGACAGATCGACATTGGGAGATACCAGAAATTGTGCTCCTGCAGCGACTGCTTCCTTCGCCATCTGCACATTCAGTACCGTACCCGCTCCAACATAAGCCTTTCCTTCATGCCGCTCACGCCAGTCTGCAATAATATCATGTGCTCCAGGTGTGTTCAGTGTGACTTCCATTAGTCGGATGCCGCCACCTGTCATACCTTGTCCAGCTGTTACTGCCGCTTCGCGGCTTATACCGCGCACAATCGCGACCAGCCTCGACTCCAATAGTACTTCCGTCAGATTCATATCCAGTTCCCCTTGATTCATCAATTCGGCAGCCGAAGACAGGCAATCATCGTCACCGCTTTTCCGTTATTCATTATTGTAAAGCATATCCTCTCCTGGATGAAATCATTTGATCCAATATTCACTTCTTCCTTTTAAAAAGACATTGAATTCAACTTGGTTTTGTAGTCAACCTGAAGGAAACAAGGGCAATCGCCAACGCCAACAGCAGGACCATACCACCAATCCACCCCAAATTTTGAACGGAATTGTATTTCACAACTACACCTCCCAATCCGGCACCGAAAGTCATACCTATGTTCATTACTGCCGTATTGTAACTCAGGACTGTTTCAGAAGACTGTGGTCTCAATGTTATCAAATAGAACTGATTCGCGGGCGTTGTTATCCAGGCAGCTGTGCCCCAAATCATGATGGTCAGAAGAATACCTATTGTGGAACCTGCTGTGATTGGCAAAATAAAGAGGGCACCAGCATGAATAATCAAACTGATTGGAATCGTGCGAACAGGTCCCCATCGATCTACCGCATAGCCACCAAGACGGGAACCTATGAATGCAAATACACCCAATACAAGTAACGCCGTACTAATCATTTCTATTGAAAAATCGGCTACTGAACTTAAAAGTGGAGCGATATAAGCAAATACCATGGTGTAGCCCAGAATCCAGAAAACAGTCGTTAATAATCCGGTGATAACCTTTTTATCTTTGATAATCAATAATTGTTGCTTCAGGGAGAGAGACGGGGTACCCTCCATTCGAGGAATAAATCTGTACAACAGCATGAAATTAATAAATGCGATAATTGCAATCATGATATAAACGTAGTGCCAATCCATGTAGGCAGCAATGAAGGTACCAATCGGCACTCCTAATACCAATGAAACGGTGAATCCTGTGATGACAGTTGCAATGGCACTACCCTGTTTGCCAGAAGGAGCTAGTCTTGCAGCATAGTTCGTGGCTAGGACAAAATACAGACCACCACTCATGGCCAATACGATGCGTGAGAACATAAGCATGCCAAAGTTCAAACTGAAGAATGCAATGATATTTCCCAAGATAAAAATAAGCATGGAATACAGAAGTACTTTTTTACGTTGTAACTTGGAAGTCAGCATGACCAGAGCCCAGGCTCCCAATGCATGAGATAGTGCATATACGGTGACCAATTGTCCCGCTAATGAGATCGAAACCTGTAAATCGCGGGCAATGATATCTAAAACACCAGATACGACAAATTCGGCTGTTCCCACAACAAAGGCTCCTAAAGCCAATAAATAGATAATAAATGAATTCATTTCAGTCTCCTTTATTCAAAAGAATAGTGTGTGAAATCTTCTGGATATATTCGTTTGTTGAAATTTATAATAGATATAAAAGACAAATTATATCTATTATAAATACAAAAAAAATACTTAATGCATCATTGATATTTTACCGGCAATTGAAGATAATTTTCGATTTTTTAGCACTTCTTCCATCTGTCCTTCGGCAGTGATCATGGTTTCTTGAATTAAGCATCCCTGTTTATGATGACAGCAATCAAACAGAGAGGTTGTACCCTCAATGGCCTGTATGATGTCCAAAAACGTAAGATCCTCCCACTTCTCCTGAAGTGTATACCCGCCATGGGCACCAGATGAAGAATGAATCATCCCCTCTTTTGTCAATTTAGTTAAAATCTTGGACAGATATGTGGGTGAAACATTCTGCCACTTTGAAAGTTGCTGCACACCCACAGGTTTATCTGAATTGGATGCTGCAAGAAAAAGCATCGTGTGCAGGGCGTAATTGGTAGCTTTGGAATACTTCATCATCTCATTCCTCCTTAATAAAAGACTTAATATATCTACAATAACTCCTTTTATACAATTACGTCAATAACCCCCTCTCATAAAAGTGGCACATTGCGTCCACTCTTTTATCAGAGGAGGCTCTTGTTACAAACAACTGTTCCAGCAATATCTATACCTACACTTCCAATCTATATGCATGCTTTAGGCATTTTCCAATACGTTATCCTTCTCCAAATCTTTAAAGTATCGATCGTTATATAACATGCTTGGATGTGTTGGATGATAGGCGAGTGCGATATCATTATGTTCCCGGGCCTTGGCACGGTTACCCATCCGGTCATAACACACACATAGTTGCAGATGCGGCATCCAGGTCCAAGCTGCTTCATTCAGCACTACCATAGGGTCATCAGGACGTACAGCACGAGTCGCCTGTTCGTACCAGAACAGGGCCTTGCGATAATCTTCACGGTCGGCAAAATAACCACCCAATCGACAGCAAATCTCGGCTCTTGGCAAATCATAGGCAAATGATCGGAACAACGCCGTGACTTCCTGTTCCGAATGTTCAAGTGCAGCTTCACAATCCGCAATTTTCTGGCAAGCAGCGATCTGATCTTCCACCCAGCCCAGCCCGGTATCCAGAAACTTCTCATAGTACTTTACCGCATCCTCATGCTGGCCATGGTCCTTCAGTTCATTACCGAAATAATACAAGTCACGCGGCCCAAATTCCTCTCCGGCCTGTTCCCTTTTGCGATAGATCCGCAGATTACGATCGGTATACTCCTTATCTTTCTTGTGGGTAACCGCTATATCACTATGCAGCAGATTACCCGCTACAGCCAGATATTCATGCACCGCGCCAATCCAGCGAAATTGCCGATCCCGACGCACCAGACGATTCCGGCGCAGACTGTAGGCTACCTTGCCATCTGCTGTGAATGACAGATTGTAATCCATCGTGACACTATCAACATCCGGGTCGAGCGAACGTTTCAAGGCGATCAGTTTCGCCCGATCTTCCGGTTCGAACACATCGTCGGCATCCAGCCACAGAATATATTCACTCTTCGCCTGATCGAAGGCAAAGTTTCGTGCTGCTGCAAAGTCATCCACCCATTCAAAATCAACGATACGATCCGTATATCTGGAAGCGATCTGACGAGTACGATCCGTTGATCCGGTATCCACGATTACAATCTCATCGGCAATACCGTTGACCGAGTCCAGACATCTGGCGAGGGAAGCTTCTTCATTTTTCACAATCATACACAGGGTAATACTGATCGTCTCCTCACCTCTTCTCGCCCTGCGATTAAAGGCGGAAACCCCTGGCAGTTCGGACAATCGATAGATGTGGTACGCAGGGAAATGAGTATCAACGAACAAACGAAAACCCAGTGCCTGAGCACGGATGCAGAAATGACGATCTTCGCCCCAGAAGGATACATTGGGAATCTGGTCATATGAGACTCCTGCTGCCAGAACATTTTTGCGAATAAGGGTACATGCCCCTAGCCCTCCAACTTCATAACAACCCGGGATCCGCAGTTGAGTTAGAAAAGCAGTCGTTTGCGTGCCCTCGTCCTCCGTCTCGGTTCCGTCTACTGTTTTGCCACCACGGCGATACAAGGCATACTCATCTTGCAGCCATACCTGCGGCATTTCCCTGGCATCCGGCTGCCAGCGGGTCCAAAAAATATTGGATACAATGTCTTTGCCACTCAATACAAGTTGCTCCAGCGTCCGCGGATGCAGCACCAAGTCAGAATCAATCAGGAACACCGCATCGTAGTGATTGTCGCGTGCATATTGCAATATGCGATTTTTCAAACCGGCTACACGCCAAATCTGCTCATCCTGCCAATAGTGTCCTCCCTCATCCTTGCTGTACACCCCTTTGTTGTCAGGACTACCGCTACCATGTTCATCTGCTTGAATAACCGTCCCCTCATGCTGAAGCACAAATTCACGTAATATATTCGATGCGGCTTCTTCCACGTTATCGTCAACAAACAGATAGTCCGTCTTCACTGTTGTTCGTTCCAGTGCATGCAGAGAATCCAGAAATTCACGGAGCACCGGAGTTGTCTGGCGAACCGGGCTGGCGATCAGTATTCTTTCCTGGCCAGGCGCTTCAAGCGTTTCCGATTGGCGGGTTTCCAGCGAATTATCAGAACGTCTGGACGGTCGATGTTTACTCTGGCTCTCATGTTGCTCCTCTTTTTGATGTTCTTTCTCATTCTCTTTTTCTTGTGAATTCAGCTCTATTTGAGGTTGGGATTCTTCTTGCGATTTGCGTAACGGTTCTTTCTTCAACGTGCTCACTCCCCCTCTCCTTATTCGAACCATGCCAACAGTCGTGGCTCCTGATCCAATATCGATTCGTACTGTTCCTTCCAACCGTATCTTGCTTCAGGGTCCAGTGCTTGATAGCGTTCATATTTGCGGATACGGTCTTCTTCCCGCGCCCAACCATAGTGCTTCACCCGGGGAGCATGACATCCATAGGACCAATGTTGGATCGTTAACGGAAAACGACCACAATGCTGGGGTGTCTCCTTCCATTCATAGTTCATCCCCGGGTGATAACGAATCAGAAATGGCCGATAATAGGCATGCGCCTGCCAGAACTCATCTTCCCGGTAATGCGTCTCACTCCACATATCAAACAATCTGAAATAGATCGCATCTTCATTGCCACTGAGCAACAGATCCCGTACCAACCCAAAGTCACTGGTTAGAATCTCATCCGCATCCAGATTCAAAATCCACTCCGGATTGGTCGCCACCGTCTCTTCCCATTGTTGTTTTCTCAGGCTTACCTCGTCTGCAAAACGTGAAGCAGCGTTCTCCACTAATACGAGTGGAATACCGTCCAGAAGTTCCCTGCACAGCCCGACCGTTCCATCCGTGCTTCCGTCATCAATGATTACTGCGCGATCAATCCAGGGACGATGTCTCTCCAGTGCCTGCCTGAGATAACGATTCTCTTCATTACGAACGATCATCGACAAGGTAATATGTGGTCTTCCATGTTCCTCATGTCCATCCAAAGCTTCACCCCCTTGCTCAAACTTCTACCTATTAAAATTTCGGGCACACGATGCCTGGACGAATCACAATCCTCTATTTCCAATCTATGCAGAGCCTGAATGCGGATATGCAGGCCGAGTAAACCTTTCATGGGGTTAATCTTGATGAACGACAAAAAAGCACCCGCCTTCGCGGATGCTTTTAAATGTAATCATAAGATTAATGTAGTGAAATAAATGAATTAACGGTATTCAGCCAAACGATCATTGAGACTACGCGTCTGTCCATAGACTTCCTGATACAGTGCGAACAGTCCATCATAGACGGCAACCGTTTCCGGGTTCGGCTCATAGGACTTCGCTGGACGAATAAACGCTGTTGCACATTCTTGCAAAGACGGGAACCAGCCACAGCCATAGGCAGCCAGCATCGCTGCACCCATCGCTGGACCCTGTTCGCTCTCCAGCTTCACAATCGTGGCGTTAAAGACATCAGCCTGCATTTGCAACCAAGCTTCGTTCTTGGCGCCGCCACCAATGGAGATGACTTCATTGACGGTTTTGCCTGCACCACGCAGAATATCAATGGACTCGCGTAGCGAGAAGGTAATACCCTCCATCACCGCACGTCCAAAGTGCTCCAGCTTGTGCCCTGCATCCATACCGATGAAACTGCCACGGATATTCGCATCCGGATGAGGTGTACGCTCCCCAACGATATATGGTGTGAACAACAATCCGTTGCTGCCCGCCGGAATCTGATCGATGCCCTGCAAGAGCACATCAAACGATTTATCCGCTGCAAACGTATCCTTGAACCAGGACAGGCTATATCCTGCGGCAAGCGTTACACCCATAATATAGAAGGCATCTTTCTCTCCGTGGTTAAAAAAGTGTACTTTGCCTTCGAAGTCGAGATCTTTACGCTCTTCGTAGGAAAGCACAACCCCGGACGTTCCGATGCTGCACATCGTCTGTCCTTCACTCAGAATGCCTGCGCCAATGGCACCACACGCATTATCCGCACCACCTGCGTATACTTTTGTTGCAGCCGCTAGACCCGTTTGATCCGCAATCTCAGGCAGCAACGTGCCCACTTCCTCAAATGATTCCACAAGACGTGGACAAAGAGAGATTGGCAGTTCGAAAGCTTCTGCAATCTCGTCGCTCCACTGTTTGCCTGCAACGTCCAGCAACAAAGTTCCCGCTGCATCAGAATAATCCATAGCGTAATCCCCGGTCAGGCGATAACGCACATAGTCTTTAGGCAACAGGAACAAGGATGCTTGCTGTAACAATTCAGGCTCGTTCTCCTGAACCCACAGAATTTTTGGCAAGGTAAACCCTTCCAGTGCACGGTTCCGGGCAATACTTAACAGCTTGCCATCCAGCACTTTTTCGATGCGACGGCACTGAGCCGTTGTGCGTGTATCGTTCCACAGGATTGCGTTACGCAGCGGTTTACCTTCTGCATCCACCAAGACCAGTCCATGCATCTGACCGGAGAAGCTCAATCCCTCGATTTCCGAAGGCTGCACGCCAGATACTTCAAGCAATTTACGCAAGGAAACAATGGTCTGCTCTACCCAATCTTCGGGATTTTGTTCACTGTATCCAGCCTTGGGCTGGTACAACGGGTATGCCTCGGATGCTTCAAATGCCACTTTTCCTTCACGATTGACCAACACGGTTTTGACCGCACTGGTTCCAAGATCGACGCCAATTACGTAACTCATAGGTTAACTCCTCTCGTTTATCACAGGTTATATCCACGAAAGATCCAAGTACGCATGAAAGTCACTCCGTGATCAGAAAACCCTTGGATCGCCGTTACCCCCAGATTTCCTTTATACCCCTTAGCAAGGGTGAAATCCGGGGATAAATGCGACCGCTTTGCTTCCTCGGGTCCTTTCTGCTCACTCCGTTTTGCATGATACTGGACACACATGGATATGAAACGTGTAAAACATTACTCGTTCTTATAACAGAAAGATTGATCCAATAACCTTGATTCGTCATTGGTTATAAATGAAACCTTGATGCTCATGTGGTCACTCCGTGATCAGAAAACCCTCGGATCGCCGTTACCCCCGGATTTCCTTTAATCCCTTTGACAAGGGAGAAATCCGGGTATAAGCCTATGCTTCCGAAGCCAGCTTTCTTTCAGAAAGCTCTTAGCGAACGCTCCGCTTCCTCGGGTCCTTTCTGCTCACTCCGTTTTGCATGCACCATCTTAGACAACCATTTATATCAAAAAACTTAAAAACCATGTTATTTGTTTAACCAAAAAACCGCCCCCGTCTTCCCAAGGGAAAGTCGGGGACGGTCCGAATGTCATGCTTGTTCAGGCGTTCCATGGTACAAGCTAATCTTGTGCATAGGCTAGTTTGGACACTAATGTCCAACACATATGAGTTGAGTAACCATGGGTGGTCGACGTGCCCAACCCTGCCTAATCCGCTATTAGTCAGCCAGAATGTACTGGTTAAGTTGTGCTCTCAGCAATTCCTGACGTCCGGATTGGTTTTTGCGTGGGCTTTCGTTGTTGAGTGCATACTCAGCAAGGGAAGCCAGTGTTGCTTTACCTGCAACTACATCTGCACCGATACCTTCGCTGAAGCTGCTGTAACGTTTTTCGATGAAGTCATCGAATACGCGATCTTCAATCAACTTCGCTGCTACTTTCAGACCTTTTGCATACGTGTCCATACCTGCGATGTGTGCCAAGAACAGATCATCAGCTTCGAAGGAACCACGACGTACTTTCGCGTCAAAGTTCACACCACCACGGCCGATACCGCCGTTTTTCAATACTTCATACATTGTCAATGTAGCATCGTACATATCAACCGGGAACTCATCCGTATCCCAACCGATCAACATGTCGCCTTGGTTCGCATCGAGGGAACCGAGCATACCGTTTGTACGAGCAACGCGGATTTCGTGATCAAATGTATGACCAGCCAGTGTAGCATGGTTCGCTTCCAGGTTGAGTTTGAAGTGTTTGTCCAAATCGTATTTTTGCAAGAAAGCAATCGAAGTTGCTGCATCATAATCATATTGGTGTTTCGTTGGCTCTTTTGGTTTAGGCTCGATCAGGAATTGTGCATCAAAGCCAATTTCCTTCGCGTAGTCTACAGCCATGTGGAACATGCGAGCAATGTTGTCTTGCTCCAGTTGCATGTCTGTGTTCAACAACGTGTCGTAACCTTCACGACCGCCCCAGAATACATAGTTTTCAGCGCCCAGACGTTTACCAACTTCCAGACCTTTCTTGATCTGCGCTGCAGCGTGAGCGTACACGTCTGCGTTGCAAGTAGAAGCCGCACCAAACATGAAGCGTGGGTTCGAGAACATGTTCGCCGTGTTCCAGAGCAGTTTTTTGCCGCTGGATTTCATATGATCTTCAATCAGATCAACAATCGTATCAATGTTGCTGTAGAACTCACGCAGGTTGTTGCCTTCTGGTGCAATGTCCACATCGTGGAAACAGAAGAACGGGAGATTCATTTTTTCCAAAAATTCAAATGCCGCTTCCACGCGTACTTTCGCGAGGTCCAGACCCGAGTATTTATCCCACGAACGAACAGCTGTCTCCGCACCGAACGGGTCACTGCCGCCTGCAGTTAATGTATGCCAGTAAGCCATGCCAAAACGGAAATGTTCTTCCATCGATTTGCCGGCTACCACTTCTTCCGGATTATAATGTTTAAAAGCAAAAGGATTCTTGGAATCTTTACCTTCAAATGCAATTTTATTAACGGATTCAAAATAGGCCATGTGTAAAATGCCTCCTCAATAGTTTTAAGAAATCGTTTACACCGTTATCCTATCACATCGAATTTACTTTGTCTATTGGTTAAACAAAGTAAAATAAAATTGTTTTTTACATGGTTGTTTACGCTATAATAGTCGAATAACTTGTTTCGGATGTGGGTCAGAACCCTTTTATCAGAAGAATAGGAGTGCCTTAACCATATGAAAATTACCGGAGACCAGATGCTGGTCAAAAAAATAAACAAGTCGATCGTTCTGGATACGATCCGGCGCCATGCCCCTCTTTCTCGCGCACGAGTGTCCGAGGTTACGGGGCTGAACAAAGCAACGGTATCCAACCTGGTTGCTGATCTGATCAGTGATGACCTGGTGCAGGAGATTGGCCCTGGGGAATCCAGCGGCGGACGTAAACCACTCATGCTGCTGTTTCGAGGGACATCAGGCTATGCAGTCGGTCTGGAACTCAGTGTGACCCATTTGAAAGGCGTGCTTACAGATCTGGAAGGACACATCATTACAGAGTACGCAGTGACCTTGGAACATCATGACGTGTCCTCTGTACTGGAGCAATTGAAATTGGCAGCAAAACAGCTCATTGAAGCAGCTCCTGCTTCCCCTCATGGAGTCATTGGGATTGGCATCGGGGTGCCCGGCATGGTGGATGAGGCAGGAACGGTCCTGTTTGCACCCAACTTGGGGTGGGAGAAGGTAGCTCTGCGCTCGATGCTTGAAGAAGAATTTCAACTGCCTGTAACGATCGATAATGAAGCCAATGCTGGTGCCCATGGAGAGTTGAATTTTGGGGCAGGTATCGGTGTACGTCACATGATCTACATCAGTGCAGGCATGGGGATTGGTTCAGGCATCATGGTAGATGGTGAATTATACAAAGGCGCGTGGGGCTACGCAGGAGAAACAGGCCATATGTCCATTGAAGCGGAAGGTCTGCCCTGCTCCTGTGGTAATCGTGGTTGCTGGGAGTTGTACGCCTCGGAAAAAGCCTACGAGCACCCGGATCACCAGCTAAAATTACCTGCTCATACCACACGAGAGCTTATTCATCATGCGGAGCAAGGCCACGATGCTGTTCAAGAATTATACAACACGATTGGACGCAAACTGGGGATTGGCATTACCAATATCGTTAACAGTTTCAACCCGGAACGTATTATCATTGGCGGTCCGCTCTCTGAAGCAGGTCCCTGGATTGAAACAGCGTTAAAACAAGTTGTGGAGGAACGTACATTACCTTATCACCGCCGCAGTTTGCAGATTGAATGGGCAGCTCTGGGCAGCCGTTCCACCCGCGTTGGTGCCGCTTACTCTGCGATATCCCAGTTTTTAGGTAAAATTAGGGTGTCTGTCTAATAACAGATGAAAATTGACATCATTTCGCCCCATTTCCTCCCTTTTTGTTAAAGAAATCCAGATGTATAATGGGGTTATGTGATTTTTGTCATGGCTGTGTGAATCAAGCTGTGTTAATTCCGATAACGAAACGGAGTGAAAAAAAGCGTGACCTACGTGGATACTTCAGATATCTCGGCGCAAATGTTTGTCACCGTCCTCCTGTTCCTGATTGTGCTTGCGCCCCTGTTCAGCCTTGGCATACTCCGATTGTTCCAGAGCAAAAAGAAGGCTGGTTTCATGTACATGCTGTCAGGATTGCTGGTGTATGTTGTATTTCAGACTTTCATGAGTATTTTTTTCTAGATCATATTCTGCGTTTGCACAAAAAACCGTACCCTTCCGGGTACGGTTCTTTCTATATCCTAACGGCTCGCGAAAACCGGAATTGCATATGAATCGAAAATTTCTTTCAACACATGATGATTCAGATAATCAGCCTGATTTAAGCGTCCAATGCTTTGGCAAATTGGGTTTTATTCATACCCAGAATGCGATGTTCACCAATGACAGTCAATGGCACAGCACGTACGCCCATGTCCCATACTTGTTGCGCAAATTCATCGCTAGTTTCGATGTTGCGCTCTTCATAAGAGATACCTTTGTCAGCCAGGAACGTTTTTACGGATTTACAGTTCGGGCAGTTGGTAGATGTATATAAAATTACGTTTTCCATGTTTAATTCACCTCATATGTTTTTTATTAATCTATCGTTTGGTTGGAATCAGCTCATTCTATTACAGAACAACTGCGCTGTGCTCCAAGCTTTCAATGTATTTCTCTGTGTCCATAGCAGCCATACATCCGCTACCTGCAGCTGTTATCGCTTGTTTGTAACGAGTATCTTGAACGTCACCACATGCGAATACGCCTGGGATGTTTGTCTCGGATGTGCCTGGTGTAGTCAGGATATAACCATGTTCATCCGTAGTGATTTGTCCGCCAAGGAATCCCGTGTTTGGAGTGTGACCGATAGCTACGAATACGCCGCTTGCCGGAATCACTTCTTCTTCACCTGTTTCGTTGTTCAACACTTTCAATCCGGTTACGCCGTTGTCGCCAGCAAGTACTTCGAGTGGTGTACGGTTCAAAGCCATTTCTACTTTTTCGTTGCTACGTGCACGATCCTGCATGATTTTGGAGCCACGCAGTTCTTCACGACGGTGTACCAGCGTTACTTTGGAACCGAAACGGGACAGGAAGCTTGCTTCCTCAAGAGCAGAGTCACCACCGCCGATGACGATGATTTCTTTGTTACGGAAGAAGAATCCATCACATGTTGCACATGTGCTGACACCGCGGCCTATATTCGTTTCTTCGCCAGGGATACCCAGGTATTTAGCAGTTGCGCCTGTGGACAGGATCAATGTTTCCGATACGAGTTCACCCATACCTTCAACTTGAATCTTGAATGGACGCTCGCTCATGTCGATGTTGTTCACCCAGCCTGTGCGGAATTCAGCACCGAAGCGCTCAGCTTGTTTACGCATGTTGTCCATCAGTTCAGGACCCATAATACCATCAGGGAAACCTGGGAAGTTCTCCACTTCAGTCGTTGTTGTCAGTTGGCCACCAGGTTGTGGTCCTTCAATAACGAGTGGGTTCATGTTGGCACGTGCCAGATAGATTGCTGCTGTCAGCCCTGCAGGGCCTGTTCCGATAATGATTGATTTATACATGTATAGTTCCTCCCCCGGGTTCTGCAAAAAGGTTAGACCCTCCGGCATCAAAAGCTTAGGCTTTTGCATACACTAGAACGAAAAGCCTACATCATGTCCACAAGACCTGCCCGTGTAATGACAATTGCCCTATGCAGAAACGGAATTCTAATTTATAATCATTCTAATCTGTTGTTCATTATGATCTCTTTTATGTACGGTGTCAATGCTCGGCAGCGATTATGAAGAAGTCTTCATCAGGAGGGAAAATGGAAGCATGAACGATGCACTCATTGGCAGTTTTATATCAGCCATGTCTACCGGCCTAGGGGCCGTACCGATTCTATTTATGCGTAAAATATCACACCGTCTGCGTGATATCTTGCTGGCATACGCCGCAGGTATTATGACCTCAGCCTCGGTGTATAATCTCATTCCGGAAGCGCTTGGCCAATCAAATCTCTTTGTACTTGCATTTGGTATTATGCTTGGTAGCTTGGTTCTACTGGTGCTGGAGATGAAGATTCCACACGTCGATCTGGAGAATCCCGAGAAAATGCCATTTAAAATTGAAACCAAAGCCTTCATGATTATTGCAGCCATCACCATGCATAACCTGCCAGAAGGGTTATCCGTTGGCGTCAGCTATGCAAGCTCGGATGAGAACCTGGGCAATCTCATTGCCTTTTCCATTGGATTGCAAAATGCGCCGGAAGGATTTCTGGTGGCCCTTTTCCTAGTAAACCAGAACATTGGCCGCTTCAAAGCGCTGGGTATTGCCACCCTGACCGGAGCGGTAGAGATTATTACAGCTATGATTGGTTACACCTTGAGCAGTCTCGTAGCTGGTCTTGTGCCTTATGGTCTGGCCTTTGCAGCCGGTGCGATGATGTTCATTGTTTATAAGGAACTTATTCCCGAGAGTCACGGCGATGGCAATGCACGTGTGGCGACGATGTCCTTTTTACTCGGGCTCATCACGATGATTGGTCTGACCGAACTGTTTTAATTGAAGACTAAAGAACCCGGCGAACAGTCCAAGACTGTCAACCGGGTTCTTTGTTTAGCCACAAATGAAGATTCCATGAAATTACTGGGATCGTCTGTCAGAGGTATTATGCCCTCTCCTGATCAGGATTGGATGAAACGAATCAATTCCGAATTGAATTTTTCCAATTCATCATAGAATGCACCATGACCACTCTCTTCAAAAGCAATCAGCTGAGACGAAGCGATGCCTTGGTGCATCTGCTCGGCGAACTCAAACGGACAGATCTCATCTTTTTTCCCGTGTAAAATGGCTGTTGGCACCTGAATGGAACTCAGGTCACCTCGCAAGTCCTCATCCCGCAACGCAATTGCACTGCGAATGGTACCATAAGATGAAGCTTCCATGCCGAGGGCGTGGAACCAATCCATGAATGGCTGACTGTGTTTCTTCGCGAAGAACATGCCGCCAAACGTCTCCAGTAACTTCGGACGATCTGCAAAGATTGGCTCAATGATCTGCTCGTTCAGCTGCTCTGGAGTCAATCCATACGGATAACCTTCACGCTGTGTGAACACAGGTGCTGCCGCAGATAACAAGGCCAGCTTGGAGACGCCATGTCCCTTATGGCGAGCCATGTAATGTACTGCGATCGCTCCACCCATAGAGAATCCTGCGAGTACCGCGTCTTTCAGCTCCAGATCATCAATAACGGCACGAACATCGTCTGCCATGCGATCATAATCATATCCTGTGGAAGGCTTATCCGATAAGCCATATCCTCTAAAATCTATCGCAATGGCACGAATGCCATGGTTCGGCAGTACGTTCAATTGATATTCAAACATTTTATAATTAACAGGCCAGCCGTGCAAAAAGACAACCGGGGTTCCTTCGCCAATATCTTCAACATATACTTTTACATTTGGTTCCACTTGTACATAACGTCCCATATTTCACAGCTCCCTTAGTATCGAATCGTCTCTTCGAATCATTACCCGCTGACCCAAGGTTCAAACGTAAGCTGTTCAACCAGCCGCATACTACTAGCGAGACCAATTAGCCATTTTCCTCTTCTAATCTGATTACCGTAGCAGTCTAAGCCCATTCAGAATAACCAGAATTGTACTGCCTTCATGACCTACCACACCCAGAGGCAATGCAACGTCTTGGAGGAAGTTACCAACAATCAAAGCCAGAATAACGGTAATGGCAAAAAACATATTCTGTTTCACCGTGCGCTGTGCTCGACGAGCCTGCCCAATCACCCAAGCGATCTCTTCAATGTTATCGTTCATCAGTACCGCATCAGCGACCTCCAGTGCAGTCCCGCTGCCGGACAATCCCATCCCCATACCCACAGTAGCTGCTGCAAGTGCCGGTGCATCATTGACACCATCCCCTACCATCAGCACAGGACCATACTGTTTGCGGAGTGCTTGTACCTGCTTCACCTTATCTCCAGGCAACAAGTCTGCATAGACCATGTTTACTCCAGTTTCACGCGCAATTACAGAAGCTGATCTGGCTCGATCTCCTGTTAACATGGCAACTTTTACACCCATCGCTTCAAGCTTTTTCACTGCAGCTGCTGCCTGTGGCCGTACCATATCCCGCATCGCGATCAGCCCGACTAATTCACCATCAGCCATAACAGCGGATACGGTTTTTCCCTCCCCTTCAAGACGAGAGCATACATCGCCCCACTCAGAAGATACCTTCACAGGGTTAACATCATGTTCATCTGGATCAACGTTGCTGCCTGTCATCTTCTCTGACTGCATAGATCTCAGTACATCTGTTTTGCCAATGCTCCAGACCACATCGTTCACAGTTCCTTCGATGCCCCAGCCTGTTAGAGCCTGTACGTGCTCCGCTTCCTGAAGTGTAATGTTCTCCTTGTTCGCCTGATCTACGATGGCACGAGCCAAAGGGTGCATGGACAGGTTCTCAATCGCCGCTACTGCAGCTAACAGCTGGGCACGATCTACATGTTCAGCCGTAATAATATCGGTCACTTG
This sequence comes from Paenibacillus sp. FSL H3-0457, assembly GCF_037981725.1. NCBI lineage: Bacteria > Bacillati > Bacillota > Bacilli > Caryophanales > Paenibacillaceae > Paenibacillus > Paenibacillus sp. FSL H3-0457. Next base: position 5,899,069 of record NZ_CP150283.1, read on the forward strand.
CGGGGTGCCCATGGTCAATGTACCTGTTTTGTCAAAAGCCACGACCCGCGTGCGAGCCATATTCTCCATATGGGCACCTCCCTTAAAGAGAATGCCTCGGCGGGCGCTGCTGGACATCGCGGACAGCATAACAGGCATGATGGAAGACACCAATGCACAAGGTGAAGCAACAACCAGAAACACCATCGCTTTATAAAATGCCTCATTCCATGTCCAGCCAAGCAGTAGTGGAGTTCCTGCAATCACAAGTAAAGTTACCCCTACAACAAAACGTGCGTAAATTCCTTCAAACCGCTCCATAAAACGCTGGGAATCCGGCACTTCTGCCTGCGCTTCTTCCACCATTTTAATGATTTTGCCAAACAGTGACCCTTCAGCCGATTTTGTAACCTCTACGTATAATGCACCCTCCCCGTTTACCGTACCTGCATAGACTTCATCCCCCGCAACTTTGTCCACAGGCAGGGATTCTCCGGTGATGGATGACTGATTGATAAAAGAACTCCCACGGTACACCACGCCATCTGCTGGGATGAGTTCTCCCGGTTTGACCAACAGCAGATCACCCGGCTCCAGATCATCAATAGCCACGAGGTTCATCTGTCCGTCCTCAATACGCAGTGCAGTCTCCGGCTTCAGCGCCAGTAAAGATGAGATATCCTTATGACTTCGCTCTGTCGCATAACTTTCCAACGCACCACTGAGTGCAAAAATAAAGATTAGCATCGCACCTTCATTCCAGTAACCGATGGCTGCTGCCCCAAGGGATGCGGCAATCATCAGAAGGTTTACATCCAGATCACGTTCCTTCACCAGTGTCTCGATGCCTTCCTTCGCTTTGGTCCAACCGCCAACGGCATACGCCACAATGTAGAGCATGATGGATAAGGTACCAAAATAAGGTGCAGTTCCCCAGGCAATCAGCATCAACAGCCCGCTGCCCAATGCAGATTGCATCTCTTTATTCTGCACCATGGCTCGAAAATCAGGCTTACGTCCCCGGTTTGGGCCTGGTGTTTGGGATAAGCGCTGTTCCGCTTGTTTCTGTCTGTGTAGTGGTTGATGTATCGCTTGCATATGAATCACGTTCCTTTCGAATGGTAGGTTTGCGGATGACGAGTCTGCTAAATTCCGCTCCCAAAAATGAAGTTGTATTGAGAATGAGAGCCATTGTTAATGCCCTAAAAATGACACATGCTGCTGCGGGAATCCCGCAGCAGCATGGTTTTGTGAATGATTTTGAAATAATCTCGAATGAGAATGATAATCATTTTTGCACTTATGCAATTGTGTTTACTCAATACAACTTTTAATCAGTATATGCCTGTGATCCACATTTGTAAATGGGCTTTTTTCGATGGATAGTCATACATGCGTGTTCAAAAAGACAAAAAGCCGCTGTCCCGGGGGACAACGGCTTTAACCATCTATTGATATTCATATGACCTGTTTATGGCATATCACTTAAGTGATTGTTTATACATCCACCCAAATGCCATTTACGCGCCTACGCTTGCTCCCTGACTTGCTTTGATGGCTTGCTCCAGATCATAGATAATGTCCTGAATGTTCTCCGTACCCACAGACAGACGAATCAATTCCGGATTAACCCCTGCTGCAGTTTGTTCATCTTCGGTCAACTGCGCGTGAGTTGTACTTGCCGGGTGAATAATCAGTGACTTGGAATCGCCCACGTTTGCAAGGTGAGAGAACAGTTTGACACTTTCAATCAACTTGCGACCCGCGTCCGCACCACCTTTGATTCCGAAGGTTAGAATCGCACCCTGCCCTCTTGGCAGATATTTCTGTGCAAGCTCATAAGAACCATGGCTCGGCAGACCTGCATAACTTACCCAAGACACATCCTCATGTTTCTCAAGGAATTCCGCAACCGCAAGGGCATTGCTACTATGACGCTCTACGCGCAGATGTAATGTCTCCAGTCCTTGCAGCAGCAACCATGAGTTGAATGGAGAGATCGTTGCACCCAAGTCACGCAGAAGTTGTACACGAGCTTTGATAATATAAGCAATCGGTCCAACCGCTTCCGTATATACTACACCGTTATAACTGGAGTCCGGCTCCGTCAATCCAGGGAACTTGCCACTTGCTTTCCAGTCAAATTTTCCGCTGTCCACGATAACGCCACCAATGGATGTACCATGACCTCCAATAAATTTCGTTGCAGAGTGAACGACAATATCTGCGCCATGTTCGATTGGACGAAGCAGGTACGGACTTGGGAATGTGTTATCCACGATCAAAGGAATTCCATGTTCATGAGCGATGGCTGCCACCGCTTCAATATCCAGTACATTCCCCTTTGGATTACCGATCGTTTCGGCATACAATGCTTTCGTTTTCTCCGTAATCGCAGCCCGGAAATTCTCAGGATCACTGGAATCCACAAATTTTACGTCCAGACCCAGTTTCGGCAAAGTCGTCGAGAACAGATTGTATGTACCTCCATACAAACTCGCCGAAGATACGATCTCATCGCCTGCACCAGCAATATTCAGAAGTGAAAACGTAATGGCTGCCTGACCGGAAGCTGTAGCCAGCGCTCCAGCTCCGCCTTCCAACGCCGCAATCCGTTGCTCAAACACGTCGGTTGTTGGATTCATCAGACGGGTATAAATGTTGCCAAACTCTTTCAAACCAAACAAGTTAGCTGCATGCTCGGTGTCCTTGAATCCATAGGATGTCGTCTGATACAAGGGCACAGCTCGTGCGTTGGTGGTTGGATCAATTTCCTGGCCTGCATGAATTGCCAAAGTTTCAAATGAAAGCTCACGTTCGTTTGACATAAATCTGAATCCTCCCTCAATATATACGTTCTTTAAGTTCCTGATGTCTTCGCATGGTGGCGTATGTTTTCCATATTCTCTCACAAGATGTCGCATTTGAAAAGACTTATTTCCGATTGTTCCGATAAGAAAAATTAAATATGTACATTATCGATTTCTGTACCAAAAAAACCTTTGCACTCGCAAAGGTTTTTCAGCTACTTTGGCTTCGGTATGCAATACCTCATCCTGGGTTTGGTTAGACCCGAACTGCACTCCATACTTCACGCAAATGTTTGGCCGCAGGTACAGCTTCCTCCGCAGTTACGCCTTCAAGTGAAATATCGATATGTGGCTTATACGTTTTTAACAATTCAAAAAATAACGGGTAATCCAGTATTCCTGCCCCAGGTACCGGATTAAACTTCTCTCCCTGTGCATCAAAGGCTACATCTTTGGCATGGATCACAATCATGCGCTGATACAGCGATTCCATCACCTCGCGCAAGAAAGCCCCTTGATCTGCTGCATGTGGTTGTTTGATCAGATTACACGGATCGAACAGCATCCCCAGATTTGATGAAGGAATCTCTTCAAACAAACGTGTCATATGTTCATGGGTATGAAGAGTATGTGTCGACACAGGCTCAATCGCCGCATGCACGCCCCATTTCTCCGCTTCCTCAGCCAACTCCTCAACCGTTTCTTTCAGCACACTCCACGCCTTCTCTTCATATCCATCCGGATGTGTATCCTGATAGGTGTCCAAGCCGCCGGTCTCCGTTGCTACCATGCTGCAACCAAAATCCCGGGCATAACGCAGATGCTCCTTGAATCGATCAATGTCCGCACGTCGTCTTACCGGATCAGGGTCAATCGGATTAATATAACAGCCCAGTACTGCAATCTTCACCCCGCGCTGTGCAAATTGATCTCCGATTTCATTCGCTAGCCCTGGGCTCAGCTTGCCATTCGATGAGTCCACATCTGATAATGCTTTGGCCAGCGCCAGCTGTACGGAATTAAATCCGTTATCCGCAATCGTCTGCGCAAGCTGTGCTGTAGGCTGTTTGCCAAATGTATGTGCCAGAATACCAAGTTTCATCTCACTGCCTCCTTATGCTAATCCGATTATCAAGTGATTAACGTGCCATCCAGCCGCCATCGACATTCAGCACATGACCATTCAGATAATCCGAAGCGGCAGATGCCAGAAAGACAACCGGGCCTTTCAGATCTTCAGGTGTTCCCCAACGCCCCGCAGGAATACGGGATGTAATATCCCGGTAACGATTCTCGTCCGCACGGATCTGGGTAGTATTATCGGTTTCCATATAACCAGGTGCGATACCATTAATCTGGATTCCTTTACCTGCCCATTCATTGGCGAGTGCTTTGGTTAAACCGGCAACGCCATGTTTACTGGCTGTATACCCTGGCACATTGATCCCACCTTGATAGGACAACATGGATGCAATATTAATGATTTTGCCACTTCCACGTTCAATCATATGTCTGCCTGCCAATTGGCTTAGGAAAAATACAGTGTTCAGGTTCAGACCAATTACATCATGCCAGTCCTGAACTGCATGATCAGCCGCAGGTGTGCGACGAATGATTCCGGCATTGTTGACGAGAATGTCAATTCTGCCCTGGAACGCAAGCGCCTGTTCGAACACAGCCGACAACTCATCTTCACGACTTAAATCCGCTTCAATTACATAAGCTTTGCGTCCGAGTGCTTCAATGGCACTTGCCGTTGCCGCAGGCTTGGAATAAGAGACCAGCACCACATCAGCACCTGCTTCTGCCAAACCAATGGCCATCCCTTGTCCAAGTCCTCCCGAGGTACCTGTCACCAGTGCAACTTGTCCGCTTAAATCAAATGGGTTCATGAATGATTCCTCCGCATGGTTTTGATATGCAATCCTTAGATCCGTCCGTTCTTTAATCCCATGAATAATGAATGAGGTTAACTTTGATAATCCACTGTGACACCACTCTGCTCGTATAAGGCAGCCGTCTCTTCATCCAAACGACTATCGCTGATAATATAGTCCAGTTCCGAACACTGGGCGAAAGTTCGCAGTGCAAATTGTCCGAATTTATAATGATCCACAACGCCGTATACTTGCTGCGAGGCAGATATCATTGCTTTTTTCAAAGGAACCAGATCTCCGGTGTATATGGATAATCCAAATTCCGGATGAAGGGCTGTCGTGGATATAAAGGCTTTATGAATGTTAAGACTGGATATAAACGCAGCCGTATCATCCCCAACCAACATATTCCTTACACGCGCCCCGCCAGGCACAACCAGTCGCACTTGCTCCTTTTTGGTCAACTCCGCAATAATGAACAGGTCATTGGTCACCACCGTCAGAGGTTGATTATCGAGACGTTTGGCCATCTCCAGCGTAGTGCTGCCACCATCGAGAGCAACGATATCTCCAGGTCGAATGTAAGCAAGGGCACGTTCAGCAATCTCCGTCTTCTCCGAATGATGCTTCTCGGTAACTCCGCGGCTATTCAAGATGCCATACTGGTCATTCTGAGCCAGCATAGCACCACCATGGACACGTACGAGCAGTCCCATACTCTCCAACTTGTCGAGATCCTCTCGCACAGTCTTCCCCGTCACCTGCAACAACTCACTCAGATCACTGACGGTTACTTCCTGGCGTTCCAGCAGAGCCTCCATAATTTTTTCATGTCTTTTCAATGGATTCATCATAATCAACTTCCTATACCACCTGAGTCAAATGAATGAGTGTTCTAGTGTCTACCCTGTCCATTTAACTCAGACATCTGTAATTTATTATTTCAGGTCTTTCATCGCTACGCCGTCCATATCTTCGAACGTCTGGTTCTCACCAGCCATCGCCCAACAGAAGGTGTAATTGCTTGTACCCACACCACTGTGAATGGACCAGCTTGGGGAAATGATCGCCTGGCGATCACGTACAACCAGATGGCGTGTTTCGTTTGGCTCACCCATCATATGGAATACAACACCGTCCTCAGACAAGTTCCAGTACAAGTATACTTCGGAACGGCGGTTATGGGTATGTGCAGGCATCGTGTTCCACATGTTACCCTTGTTGAGTTCGGTAATGCCCATCACCAACTGACAACTCTGAATTCCGCCTTCTCCTTGGTGAATGTAACGATAGATCGTACGCTCATTGGAAGTTTCGATGCTGCCCAGATGATTTGGCTGAGCTTGTTCTTGTGTTGCTTTTACTGTTGGATAGGTGTGATGAGCCGGTGTGGATACAAAATAGAATTGGGCAGGTTGAGCCTTGTCACTGCTTGTGAACACAACTTCCTTCACACCTCTACCGATGTAGAGACATTCCTTCGCTCCAATCTCATAACCTTGTCCGTCCGCTGTCACTGTTCCGTGACCACCGACATTAATGATACCGATTTCACGACGCTCCAGGAAAAAGTTCGTTCCGATATCTTTCAGGTTCACTTCAAGGGTAATGTCCTTGCTCTCAGGTACAGCCGTTCCCACAATATAACGATCCACATGAGAATACACCGTTACCAATTCATCAGTTGCAAACAGTTGCTCCATCAAAAATTCCTCACGCAGGCGAGATGTATCATATGTTTTCACTTCATTGGGATGTGCAGCATAACGATTTTCCATTATTAATCCATTCCTTTCGTCATTTAAATTAGTTGGGATTGAGTTTGATAATGTTCATATAAGTTCATTTTAGTTCATTATGTATCTTTTGTGTACCTTTATTTTCGAAAAAGTAATTTATGTGATAAAACATTTATGATTCTAACTGCCTTCGATATAATACAAGACATGGTCAGTCAAAGGAGAGATGCAAGTTATGGATTACCAATCATGGATCGGAGTACCTACTCCTCCCAAGAAAATGGTTATTACCACAGATCAGATTGTCCAGTTCACACAAGGCTTTCCAGAAGAATTTCGTCCCGACGCAAGATCCATTCCTCTCACCTTTCCGATGATATGGTGGCAACAGACACACTTACCCTGGATGGAGCTTCCTGGGAAAATTATGATCCATGGACAACAATCGTTTACATACGAACGTAAATTGAAGTATGATGCAGCTTTATTTTACAGGATTGAACTTGCAAACGTACGCGAAACAACTGGATCTTTGGGGAAGATCCAGCTCCTTGATTGTACAATGAAGGTTACGAACGTCATGAAACAACCCGTACTCGTTGCTAACACCACATTAATACTTCTAGACTCTCCAGCGTTGCAGCCTTCGTACTCCGAACTCGAGCCTGTGTATCCGCAATATCCCTCGGAGATTTATTATCAATGGGATGGGAAACACCGTCTCTCATCTGGTGAACTCCTGTTCGACGCTTGTCTTGGAACCATAACCAGTGCTATGCTCATCGCCTATGCAGCCGCATCGAACGATAACAACCCAATTCATCTGGATGTTCTCAAAGCACATGAAGCAGGTGCACCTCGCCGAATTGCACAAGGTATGCTTATCGGTGGCATGATTGGAAACCGACTACAAATGCTGGGGTTGGATAACTGGATTCTATGCGATATAAAATACCGATTTCGCTCACCCGTGATGGAAGGGGACGCCGTCCGTGTCCTCGTGAGTGTCATCAACACGGATAACCTCTCCCATCTGGCATGCAGTATCACAGTCTATATTGAACATCGAGCGGGTGTTCCTTCTAACTTGCTAGCCTATGAAGGATCCGTTCGTTACACGGCCCGTTAATCCCACTCTCCAATTCGGACATGACCCTTAAGCAGATTGCGGGAAATAATCATGCGTTGAATCTCGTCTGTGCCCTCGAAGATTCTCCATACTCGCATTTCCCGATACCAACGCTCGATCGGCAAGTCCTTCGAATATCCGATTCCACCAAAAATCTGAAGGACCCGATCCACAATATCGTTTGCTCTACCTGCACCGTACAACTTGGACATCGTTGCATGATGTCTTGCATCCAGCCCCTGATCCACCCTCCAAGCAGTATATAATACCAGCCATTTCAGAGCCTCCAGCTCAACCGCAGAGTCGGCAATCATCCATTGGATGCTCTGCCGACTTGCCAACTGCTCTCCAAATGTCGATCGTTCTTTAACGTAGTCAATGGCCATATGGATCAGCCTGCCAGACGCACCTACAGCAATAGCAGGAATCACCCAGCGCCCTCGACTGATCCACTGCATCGCTGTTGTTAACCCCTGCCCCTCTTCACCGAGCACATTCCCGTTTGGCACGAACACTTGGTTAAACGTAAGTACAGAAGGACTTTTATCCCCACCCATCGTAGGAATCGGCTCTGACGTCCATCCCATGTCCCGGTCCACCAGAAAGCAAGTGATCCCTTTACCCGGCTCTGCCTGGACATCAGTCACTGCAAAAACAATCGCAAAATCCGCCTCGTTCCCGTTTGTGATAAATACTTTCTCTCCATTGAGTACCCAGCCATCCGCCACACGCTCAGCCCTCATCTGAATTCGACTTGCATCGGAACCTGCCGAACGCTCCGTTATTGCAAAACAGGACTGTTTCTCACCCGCAATAACGGGAAGCAAATACTTGCTTTGCTGTGCCTTGTTGCAAAGGTACAGAATATTGTCCGCTTCCCCCCCGAAGACAAACGGAATACACGTGCGTCCTAGCTCCATTTTCAGGAGTGCACTAGTGACCGTCCCAAGATTTGCTCCCCCATACTCTTCTGGTGTCTCAATACCCCATAGGCCCTGTGTTTTCGCCTTTTGTTGAAGCTCTCTAATCTGTCTAAGTTCGATCCCGGGTCTTCCCTCACGCTCGTTACGCAATAATTCAGGTTCCAACGGAATCAGTAGCTCGTCCACAAAATGGCGTGCGGCGGATTGAATCTGCTTCTGTTGCTCTGTCAATTCAAAATTCATGTCAACCTCCCGTATAAAATGTCATCATTTGGGGCCAGAACAGCTGATCCATGATCACTTGAAAATTTCATGTTTCACAATTCCCCTGACTGCATACTGATGGTACAAGTCGATTAACTGATCTTCCGAAGGATGCTTGTAATACAAAACATCAAATTTCTCGTTAATACATTGGCACAAGATATCCAGTTCCGATGATGGTGTCTTATCTATAACCAACACTTCTCTATGGGCAGCTTCTGCCGAAATGGTCTGGATCAGTTCTGGGCCCTCGGCATAGACAACAATGATGCTGACAGGTAATCGATCCCCCTCGTAACCCTGATGTGCTCTTACAACCTTCTCAAAGCGAATATAACAATCCCACCATGATTTTCTAATCTCTGGGTCAAAAAATTCCTTTAAGATGTTTTGCGCCTGTACTTCAAACATCGGATGACATTCGAGGAAATAATCCAGATTTGTTTTCCAACCATCATAACGATTCTCATCAAACTCGGAAGGGTGAAAGATATGGAAGGTTAACGCTTTTTTGTTCAATACGAACGTTCCTCCAGCCTGTTGCAGACGATAGCCAAGCTCACTGTCTTCCAACCCCCATCCCTTGAACCCTTCGTCAAACATACCCGATCGGATCAGTACTTCTCTGTTTACCGAGAAATTGCAGCTGAAAGACAGATGCCACGCTGTACGGAATACGCTTCCATTTTCCGAAAAACGTTCCATGAGCTGAAATCGTTCATCTGCTTCTGATGATGTAATAGCAGTATGCACCCATCCCGAATTTAACGACGTTATATCGATGCTCTCTTCACCCAAATATCTTCGAAACCCTATGACAAGTTTCCCCTCGGCTAGCTTGTGCACTCTCAAATGTTCATAGATAAAGTCCGGTCCGGCGAGTTGATCTCCATCAAGGAACACGATCACATCTCCATTCGAGATAGTAATCCCCTTGTTTCGTGCCGCTGCCCGACTTGATTGCTCCGTAGAAGGAATGTAATTATATCGTATAGGAAAATCATACGTAAGCCTGCCGATCATCTCGCCCGTGCCGTCTATAGACCCGTTATCGATAACTACAACTTCGTATTGATCGCCTTCACACAAACGCTGTCTCGATAAGGAAGACAAACAGGCCTGAATCACTTCTTTCTGATTATGCGATAGAATAATTACACTAGCTTTCATACGTATCTCCTCCCACATGCCGGACTACCTTTTTATTTGCGTTTGGCACCAATAATAGTACAAATCCCAGGAAGGCAAGTGCTGCCGAACAGGCAATCACTATTTTAAAACCAAAATAATTTCCGACTGCTCCGGCTAGTAATCCACCACCCATGGAACCAATGATGTTTGCATTGTTGTACAACGTTGTGGCCGTACCTGTCATTTTAGGAACCAAATCCTGAAAAAAAGTCATTCCAACTCCAAGTACAATCGCGATAAAAATGGCACTGAATATCTGGATAGCAATGATCTGCCATCCCGATTGGGTAAACCAAAATAGTGAAAAATAGGCGACTCCAAACAATCCCGCGCATTTCATAACTGTGATACTACCAAACCTTTTGGCCAGTATTCCCAAAATGATCATGGTGGGAACCTGCAAGGCTGCGTTAACTCCCGAGATCATGCCAACGTCCAACTTCCCGCCTTGCAACTCTTGCGTAACATATAAGGGAGTTACAATGCCCCCCATCGTATTAGCCAACTCAAATGCCATGAAAGCAAGTAATGAAAATACAATCTGCGGTGCCATCAGCAGGCGCTTGAAGCTACGTACTGAGTCAGATGATAATTCCGTTCCGCCCCCCGGTTCCCGAATCTCGTCTGCTCGAATCATCAGTACAAATACGGCAACGAGCATGTACATCAACGAAACAACCAGAAACAGGCCTGTGTACGAGAACTGGTAGATTATAAAAGACGCCATTACAGGACCAAGAATCCAGGCCAGAGACACCAGAGCTCGCAATACAGCCATAACAACGGTGACATCTTCACTCGCCTCCCTCTCGACTACTTCTCTCGCAAGAGCAAATAATTGCGGAAAGGCCGAGAAAGACAAGGCCATGAAAGTACAGGAAACCAGCATTAACACAATGTAACTGTCCGTATTTGCATAGAATACATAGCCTACAGAAGCAGATACACATGATCCAACAATGATCCACTTGCGCACAGGCTTTTTATCGGACAATCGACTAAACAGCGTACTAATGATAATGCCGCTTAACGATCCACACGCCATAAAGATCCCTAATGATAAGGGGCTCATTCCAGCCCGTTCTACTCCGAATAATGGCATGAATGGTAGCGTTAATCCGTATCCCAAACCAATAAAAAAAATACATACGGATAATAAAAGTAAGGCCGGACTTCTCAGGACAACCAAAAGACTTTTCAATAGAACCTTGCCCCCTCTTTACAACAACCGACGAATGAGTTCAGCTGCACGCCCGGCTCCTCCGTACTGCGAAGTACAGACGTTTTCCTTCAGCGACATAGCCTTATCCATGTCTCCATTAGTCATCATCGCGTTAACAGTCTCAGCTAGAGCGGATCCCGTAACCTCATCTGGGGACATTACTCTGCCACCGCCAACGTCCTGTAACTGCTTGGCGTTAAACTCACGTTCTGCCCAGGTCGGAATGACCAACGACGGCGTGCCTGTTAAGATCGTCGTCATGCAACTTCCATGTCCGCCATGGTGAATCATGACATCGCTATGCTCGGCTGCCATAACTCCCGATACATATGAGGTGAAGTGTACATTAGGGGGAACTTCCACGCTGTCCCCTTCCAATGGATTAAAACCAGTAGCAATCAAAAGCTCCGTCGAAGTGTTACCGAGTGCTCTAACGGCTTCCCTGAAAATATGACCACCACTCTCCACACCCCATTCCACGAGACGACTTGTGTACACAAATACACGTGGCCTCCTGTCGTTGTCTGATTTCTTCAACCAGTTCGCAGGCATTCCTGTCTCATTTGTATCTCTCCATACCACGGGACCGATATATTCAATTGGAACGGGCAGCTTCCCGATCTGTACCGGATCAAAATCCGGTATGCTCGGAAGAAGGGCAAGATTACCCGCCAGAAATGTGAGAAGGTTGTCCGTTTCAGGCAGACCATACTCAACCAACGCTCCGTTCAACACATTCGTGACATCTGGTATGTCTCCATATAATCCATAATTCGTTGTAAAAGGAAGACCACCTGGAAGTGTGCTGGACTGATTCATAGAAACGAGAGGAATGTCCAGCTTACAGGCAATGAACGCTGCGGGGACACTCGAATCGGAAATAACAAGATCCGGTTTAAAACCGATGGTTACCCGTAGACGAGCTTCAAGCTCATTTCGCATGTAAACAGGGTCCGAGTACCCCATCATGGACAAAAAGTGATTCATATCCTTGAAGTTTGGGTGGAAAACCTGTCCCTTGGGAGCAGGAATAACTGGAATCGGAATATAGGTAAAACCCATCTGTTCCATCGCCACCCCGGCATTTCCCCAGATTGTGAACGCCACCTCATGTCCCATCTCTCGTAACTTTAGTGCTATGGGAAGACAACGATTCACTCTCCCCATCCCGGCCATCATCCCAATAAAAATGCGTTTTTTCTTCAACAAAATTTCCTCCATCAATTCGTATATTTCGGAAATAGTTCTACACTTTCACGTAGGCTGACAACACTTGCTCAAAGAGTTCGCCTGCTTCCCAACCGTTCTCCCTACTGGATTGGGTGGCAACTATACGGTGCTCTGGAGGGGACCACACACCGATCTTTCCACCATTAACAGAGAAGATCTGACCGGTAACCTTACGGCAACGCGGCAGACATAAGGAAAGCATCAATTCGGCCACATCTTCCGTTGAACCTACTTTCCAGTACTCGGGAAACGACTCACCTTTCATTTCGGCGGTCTGCTTCGCCCGTTCGATATAGGGCATTGTCATGTCAGTACGCGCTGCGGGAGAAACTGCATTCACATTAATGCCATAAGATTCAAGTTCCAGCGAAAGTGTCCACGTCATGCCTATCAATCCGGCTTTGGCAGTACTGTAATTTAATTGCCCGATCATTCCGGTCAAGCCCGCCACGGAGATCATATTAATAATGCTGCCTTCCCTTCGTTCCCTCATGCCCGGCAGAGCGGACCGGATACAAGCAAAGGCTCCCTTAAGATGCGAATTCAATACAAGATCCCACTCGGTTTCACTCATTTTATGGGCCATCTTATCGTGAACAACTCCGGCGTTGTTCACCAGGATATCAATCTTGCCAAATTCGCGAAGACCCTCCGATATGATGCGTTCACCACCGGCCATGCTTGCGACGGATTCAACGACCCCAATAGCGGTCCCTCCCTGATTCCGAATCAACTGAACAACGTCCCATACCCCACCTTCTTGTACACCGTTGACAACTATCTTGGCTCCTTCTTGTGCCATACGTATTGCGGTTGCACGCCCAATTCCGCGGCTGGAACCCGTAATGACTGCTACCTGTCCCTCTAACAACAAAGGCTGTTTCCTCCTATTCGCACTTCTCCCACAATGATGCAAGCCCGATCCCGCCACCAATACCCAGTGTTGTGATTCCCCGAGCCCCCTTTATGTGCCTCATCTCGTTGAATAGGCGTGTAACCAGGATGGCTCCCGATGCACCGAACGGGTGTCCAAGCGCCAGTGCCCCGCCCCCCACATTAACAATGTGAGTTGGAATATGCAGTTCTCTTAAAGAGGCCAGAACTTGTGAAGCGAACGCTTCATTGAATTCCACAAGATCAATGTCTTCCATTGCCAAGCGATTTCGGCTGAGCAACTTGGTAACGGCAGGAACCGGACCGATACCCAAGTAGTTCGGGTCAACGCCCACTGCCACACTGTCGATAAATTTCATTAGTGGTGTAAGTCCTAACGATAATGCTTTTCCCATTGACATGATTAAAACGATAGCGGCTCCATCATTCAATGGACATGCATTACCAGCCGTCACTGTACCATCCTGTTCGAAAACAGATGGCAATGCTGCAAGCTTCGTAAGTGTTGTATTCGCCCGAGGACATTCGTCTGTATGAATGATTCTAAGTTGCTTACCCTCCGGGATAGACAATGGAACGATTTCGTTGTCGAAACGCCCGCTTTGTATTGAAGCAATCGCTTTCCTATGACTGGAAAGCGCATATTCGTCCTGGTCCATTCGAGTCACACCGTACTTCTTAGCAACGTTGTTAGCCGCCTTCCCCATATCCGGATCTCCGATCCATTCCGGAGAGAATCGTGTGCGAGTGATTACTTGAGGTACTACACTCCCGTACAGAGACAAGGGTTTCTCCAATCTCCAGGGTGCACGACTTGTGCTTTCGACACCACCAGCCAGATACACTTCCCCGGCACCTGATTGAATCAGCCTCGCTGCTAAATGAATGGCTTCAAGACCAGATCCGCATTGACGATCAATCGTCACGCCAGGGACCTCTACTGGGAGTTTGGCTTGTAACGCGGATAACCTGGCGATGTTACCTCCCCCACCTACTGCATTCCCCAATAGAACATCATCAATGTCACCGGGAGGGATGGGAATTTCGCTTAAAATGGCCTGAATGACTTCTGCAGCCAGTATCTCCGGCGGTGTCTCCTTAAACATCCCCCCGTATTTACCGATTGCAGTTCGCTTCGCGGAAAGAATAACAGGAATCAACATATTGTTCATATCTTTATTTTCAGTAACTCGTTCAGTTTTGTTCGCGAAATCTTTCCACTCGTTGTATAGGGGAAGGCATCCACCCGCATAATTTCCTTTGGACACTTGTAGGTAGCAAGCTCACGACGGCACAATGATACAATCTCATCATCACTAACCTCGCTACCCATTCTGAGCTTGATAAGTGCGCTCACCTTTTGGCCCCAGTATACATCGGGTACACCTACAACGATGACCTCCTCAATGCCTTCCAATGTTAACAACAGCTTCTCGATTTCCTCCGGATATATATTAAGCCCTCCGCTAATAATCATGTTTTTCTTTCGACCAACCAGATATAAATAACCTTCGGAATCTCGTGTTGCAAGGTCTCCCACAGTTGCCCATTCACCATGTACAACTTGGCTGGTTTCTTCCTCGGAACCATAATATCCGGTAAAGATCATCGGGCTCTTTACAAACAATTGTCCTACTGCGCCTTCGGTTACTTCCGTACTATCCGCTTCACGAATGGATACCTGCACACCGGCAAACGGTTTACCGATTGAATCAGGCTTATACCGATTTCCTTCCGGATCAAGTACTGTGACAAAGCTTAGCTCGGAGGCACCATAAAATTCATACAAACCTGCATTTTCAAATACCTCTTTCACCTTCCGTTTTGATTCTGGTGACCATTTATCACCTGACGTAATGAGAGATCTGACAGATGGCAGCGCAATAACTGAATCAGAAGCCATGAACGCTTTGTAGAGTGCTTCAAACATCGTAGGTACAAGATAAAGATGTGTAACCGCATGTGTTGCTAACGTCTCCAATACGTATTCCGCTCGGAATTTGCTTGTTAGATGGAATGTCCCGCCAATATACAACGTTTGAATGCACGCATATAACGTAAGTGAATAGACCAAAGAACCCGGCGCCAATACATGGTCTCCTGCATCATGCACGAATGTTTCACGCGCATATGCAAAGCTCTCGATCCATGAACGCTGAGAACGGAGATAGCCTTTCGGTCGTCCGGTCGTCCCGGAGGTATATCCCATGTAGAACAGGCTATCTTCAGTTGAGGATCGCTGTGGTTCGGCTTCTTCCCTTCTGAGAGAACGAGGTTCACCTGTATCCACAGTAATCACCCTTGTTGACGATGGAATATGAGGTATTCTGGCTTTGAACTCCACATCTATGACAAGCACACGAGGTTCACATTCATTAATAACCTCCGTCAGATCTGCATCGCTCCACTTGGGATCAAATACAGCAGCACACATTCCAATTTTGGTGGCTGCAAGAAAGTATTCGATCATCACGGCACTATTGTTCATCAGCAGGCCGACAAGAGGAAGTTCATCGGCTTCGAAATCTTCCTCAGTAGCCAGAATTGTATTTGCTGCCAGCTTTATTCCATGGTATAGCTCGGCGTACGAAATCTGCCGGGCATCATCAAAGATGGCAGTTTTCTCAGGATTCTGGGAAGCATGCATGCGTATCGCATCAGCCAGTAACATCATTTCACCTTCCTTACTGTATTAACTAAGGGGGTAGCCGGGAGCACTATCTCACCTGTTTTAACCAGATACAACCCTTTGTCCGATACACGAATATGCGGCAAATGTGAAGCTGTCAGAAATAAAAGAGAATACAGAGGATCACCAAATCGGTAACCGTGGACACGCATTTTCTCATTGAAATGATCCACACTAGCGCCGATTGATGCCACGCTCTCCAAGCTCATAGCTCCACTGAGAGGAAGAGGAATGTACAGTTGCTCCCCATCCACGAAATATACTAATATTCCTTCCCCGCGAACTTCCAACTCCTGAGATGCTTCGCGCATGACAGACAGAGATCGCCCAAGTAAAAGTGTATCGTTCGAAGCGTTGTAAGTACTTGCTAATGCCTTGATCCCACACGCTAAACCTTTGATTCGGGTGTTAATCACCCAACTTCCGTTAACATCCAGTAATGTCATCCAGTTCTCATCCGTTTCCAATTCCGCTCGGGGATCAAAATGGTACGATTGGGTGATGAC
Source organism: Paenibacillus sp. FSL H3-0457 (assembly GCF_037981725.1). Classification (NCBI taxonomy): domain Bacteria; kingdom Bacillati; phylum Bacillota; class Bacilli; order Caryophanales; family Paenibacillaceae; genus Paenibacillus; species Paenibacillus sp. FSL H3-0457. The sequence continues at coordinate 5,915,522 of NZ_CP150283.1, forward strand.
ATCGTTCACCAATTCAATACCGATGTCGGTTCGAGTTTCCATCTGGTCCAGCCTCAGGTTACCGATCGTTCGACGAGACCGAAAAGTGGAGCGCAACCAAGTGTGTATCTCTGCTTCATCTGGCTCTACTACTCGCCTTTGATTTTGGACCACCCAATCACCTCGTTGCAGGACATGCAGTGGATCAGGTTCATTTATGGAGGTTAAGACGTTCAAACAAGCCAGTCTGCCTGGTGCAATCCCGCCTAAGTCTTCATCCAGACCGTAATATACTGCCGGATTTAAGGTAGCAAGACGATAGGCATCCGCTACAGATATTCCCGTCTCCATACAGATCTTGATCATGCTGGCACAGCTCGTCCTCTTCACATAGTTTGGTGACGGGCCATCGCTGGTAAGCATCATTCGGTTCATATTGAATCGGGAATCACCTTTCATCCCTTTAAGGAGGTGTGGCAAATCAGGACGAATAGATGAGTATCGAAGAGAGGCGTACAGCCCCGCTTTTAATCGTCTAAGTACATCTTCGGCATGGAGAGCTTCGTGGTCAGCTGTGATGCCCGCTGCAGCCATAGTACTTATTTTTTCATAAGATACGCCCGGCAAATGTCCTTCCGCCCTCATCCCATGATGAGCCTTCGTTAGATAAAGTTGCTCTACCAATACTTCGTCGTTCGCCAGCAGTTTGGGCCATTCGGTCAGTTCCCCGCTCTGTATCACAAGGTTATGTTGTAGCCACTTGTCCATAGTCATTGGATCAGCTCGATCAGGACGGTCAATGTTACACCACCATAGGAACATATGGTGACTTGTCTCCTCCAGCTTCTCAATGAATGACAAAGCTTCAGTTCCTAGAAACGTTAACAGAGACAGATTATCATTAATGGACAAGACCGTACCCTTCTGTAACAGAGCTTCTCCCCATGTATAAGGATTGTACATTTGGCATGGGTGTGCATGAGGTTCAATATATCCTGGAACAACAACATGATCTTTCTCCAATTCAATGACCTGGGTCTGGTCTGAAGTGGGTAGTTCCTTGGCTCCAACGTAGGCAATACGACTTCCGGACAGATAGATATTCGCTTGTTCAACTTCCCCTGTGTATACGTTCAAGTAAGATGCCTGTCTAAACCACATTGTCGCAGGCTGATCACCTTTAGATACTGAAATAAGTCTGTGATATTCATGTAGATTTGTCGGGTAAATCCTCATAGCTTACCTCACTTTCGTAATGCCAACAAAAGTGCGAAACAAAAAATGGATATGATCAGCACTTTATAGTCGAGCTTTTTGAAAGCTAACGTTCTCAGTTGCGTTCGATTCATGCCAGGGCTATATCCGCGTGCCTCAACGGCCAGTGAAGCGCTTTCGGCTTTCTGGAATGCTAATAGAAGGATAGGGACTACAATTGGGATAAAACTTTGCAGACGACGAACGATATTACCGGAATTAAAACGAACACCTCTTGCCCGCTGTGCCTTCATCACGTTGTCGGTTTCATTCAACAGGATTGGAATAAAGCGGATCGTCCACGAGATCATCAACGCAAATTCCTGTGTAGGAACACCCAACCGCTTGGCAGGCTTCAACAGATCTTCAATAGCCTGTGCGAGATCACCCAGCTTTGTCGTAAGTGTCAACAATGAAGCGATGACGAGAAGAAGAATGATGCGAATGGCTATATTACCTGCTTTAATGACACCCTCCTCGTAGATCGAAAACACTCCCGCTTCAAGCCATAACTGCCCCCCTTGTGTCAGAAAAATGTGAAACACAGATGTGACAATGACTATTAGCCAAACAGGTTTCAATCCTCTAACAATATAGGAGGGTGGTATTTGCGATATAGTGACTACACACACCACAAACACCGCAGACAATACGTATGAAAGCCCTGAGTTCAACAGCATGACAGACAACATGAACAGGAACGCGATGACGAGTTTAGCTCTTGGATCAAGCCGGTGAATGATGGAGTTTCTGTGGACATACTGACCAATGATAAAGGATTGAGATAAGGACATAACTACAATTCCTTCCTCTGAAAAAAATCAGCAATATATGACAAAATCCATTCTTTCTTTACCGACTCCAGCTGCAATTCAACGTTCAATTTTACATTTATGGCTTCCACGAGCTGGAGCGCTTTAGGCAGCTTTAATCCCATATCTTTCAACTCAACTTGATATTCAGTGAACAATTGGAGCGGAGTCGTATGTCTTTGCACTTGACCACGTTCAAATATAATCACTTCTTCGGCGTACTCGGCAACAGTCTCCATATCGTGCGTCACCATAATGATCGTACTCCCCTGTTCCTGCTGCCAGGAACAAAAGAGTTCCATCAGCTGCTCTTTCCCTTCCGAATCCAACCCTACGGTTGGCTCGTCGAGAATAAGCACCTCCGGGTTCATCGCTAACACACTTGCAATTGCCACTCTCCGCTTCTCTCCGCCACTTAATTCAAACGGTGATCTATTGCAGAAAGATTCGTCCAGACCTACCATGTGTAATGCATCCAAGCATGTACTACGAACTTTTTCAGCTGACCAGCCCAAGTTCTTGGGACCAAAGGATATGTCTTTTATTACCGTATCCTCGAATAATTGATGCTCCGGAAATTGGAATACAATACCCACTTTATCGTAGAGAACGTACGTTTTCTTTCGATCGGTTGTCATTCGAAAATCCCCTATATCAACTGTTCCATTTGTAGGTTGCAGAAGCCCATTGAGCAGCTGTACAAAAGTTGACTTGCCAGATCCCGTTTTTCCCACAACAGCAAAAATGCGATTATCGCCCATGGTGAGTGTAATGTTGCTCAATACGTTGTTCTCCAGTGGTGTTCCAACATGATACGAGAAGTCCACTTCTTTTAGTGTAATTTGCATAAATCATCCACCAAATCTTCCAGAGTGAGTGCCGAAGAAGAGTGCAGCCCCTTCCGGTTCAATGTCTCTCTTGCCTCGACAACAAAAGGAGCCGTTATCCCGGGAAAACGCCAGTATTCCCCCTGAAACAAGGCCTCGGGCGATCCATCATAACAAATGTCACCCTGATCAAGTACAATAACCCTCGAAGATGCTGCAATCTCCTCTAAGTCATGCGTAATTGTTACAATCGTAATTCCTTGTTTATGCAACTCTCCCATCAGCAATGCAATCTGATCTTTGCCTTCCGGGTCGAGCATTGAGGTAGATTCATCAAAAACAATAACTTCTGGTCCCATAGCGAGAACTCCCGCAATAGCGATACGCTGTTTTTGCCCTCCTGATAACGAATATACATCAGAATTATAATAATCCAGCATCCCCACTTGGCTCAATGCCTCTGTTACATGACGCTCGATATTTTCAGTAGGGACACAAACGTTTTGCAGGCCGAAGGCGATATCTTCAAACACTGTAGATGCTACAATTTGATTCTCTGGATTTTGAAAGATCATTCCAATTCTCTGACGAATGATACTTAAATCATTTTCATTGGATGTCACATAATCATTAAAAGTTACTTGGCCTGTGGTTGGAAGGAGTAACCCGTTCATTAACCTAGCTATGGTGGATTTCCCTGCTCCATTCCTTCCAGCAAACGCCACATATTCACCAGAACCAATATGAAGGTTAATATCGTTTAACATTGTTGCTCGGTTTGCATAACCAAACGTTACATTGGAAAAATGAATCACTGTAGTACCTCCATCACTTGGGCGCGATTTACTTGTACAGAAGTGTTTAAGAATGTGCAGTCTCTGAATATCATAATGTTAGACCCCCGGAGTCTGCCTTTTCGTATCCTGGATCATTGTAGGACTTACCTTGAGGATTCTAACAGCAATAAGTGAAGCAAGCACTGCTTTGAGCAAGTCGCCTGGAATGAAAACAAGGTTGCCTATGATAGCCTGTGTAATTGGTACATCCGTTATAAAGGACAGGAATGGAATACCCACTGCATACACAACAAGGATTCCGCCCACGATGTTGCTCAGTAGAAAGTTCCAAAATTTAATGCCTGCAACGGATGTACGTTGAACTAACAACCCAATCACAAAAGCAGCAATCGGATAACTGAGAACATACCCGCCTGTAGGTCCAACCAGAACACCCAAGCCCCCTCTGCCACCGGACAACAATGGAGCTCCTAAACCAATCAGAACAACAAAGAGTAAGAGACTTATCCCTCCCAATCGAGCACCAAGGATACTGCCTGCCAGCATTACGCCCAGCGTTTGGACTGTAATTGGCACAGGTATAAATGGTAGTGGAATCGGCGGTAACAGTCCAAGTACTGCAATAACGGCTGCCATAATCGCAGTAAACATCATATCTTTAATCTTCACAACAAGGCCCCCAATATGAATTAGTTGTTAATTACGCATTCTTTATGTTGAGTTTTCCAAGTCTTATGTATTACTGTATTAAGAGAACCTTCCCCTCGATACCCGATTCAGCCGCTGCAATAGCCTGTTGTACATTCGTTAGTTCATACGTCGTCCCAATGTTTGCCATGACCAGCCTCCCTGCTCTGACCAGCTCCATCACCTCATGAAATACCTGTTCCCAGCGTTCTTGCGTACAGCGTTCAACCCAATGCTTTAACCAGAAAAGTTTCACATGAACTTGTGTCCCCCGGGTTACTTCATGCCATAATGGTGTGATCCCCGAAAGCAATCCTACGCTGATGACCGTCCCATTTGGCTTAAGGCAACTCACCAACTGTTCCCCATCTGTCCCTCCAATACAATCCACGGCTGCATCTGCACCGTAGCCCTCTGTTAATTCCGTGATTCTAGCCTGTAGCAACTCTTTCGTTGTACTGATAACAGAAGCTGCTCCAAGACGATACAGTTCAGCAGTATGACGATCATCTCTCGTAAGCGCAATCAATTTAAATCCATAGATTTTTGAGATCTGTGCAAAGATTCGCCCGATTGCAGATCCCCCTGCATTCACAATCAGGGTATCACCATACGTAAGCTTAAGCACCTCTGTACAGATCAACCAAGCCGTAACCGGATTAATATAGAGCTGACTTGCTGAGTGATCATCGATATCATTCGGCACAATGATTGTATGTCGCTCCAAAGTCTTCACGACGTCCTGCCAAGTATTCTCGCCTTTTAGTGGCAAGACACGGCGACCCAACATTTGATTGGAAACTCCCGGCCCTACTGCTTCTACCACCCCCACACCCTCAAACCCGGGAACAGCTGGTAATCGGGTACGATGCGGGTAAGCTCCTCGAACAGGAATAATATCGGAGGGATTAATAGGTCGAGCATACATCCTCACTGCTAATTCACCGGGGCCAGGGGGGATCACATCTTTTTCTTCCATACATAATACTTCACTTGGTTCGCCAAAACGATAATAACGGATTACCCTTGCTTTCATTAGTACATCTCCTAAAATAATTTTGCTAAAATTGCTCTAACTAAAATATTGAATATATTTCCAGAGTGTATAACAATAGTATCACTGGTAAATTATTTCATCAACGACTTATTATGATATAATACAACTTTTTTTTCATTAAAAAATGCGATAACTTCTGCTTAGAAAAAAAAGAGCCCCACAACCTTGAATTCCAAGGTCGTGAAGCTCTTTCATCATATCAATTAATGTGCAACAGCATTGTTAAGCATAATCCAGATCGAACCAATTACGATGGTCATCATAATCAGCAAACCGAAGATAAGAGCCATCACATTCCAGCGTGGTTTCTCTGTTTCACGGATATGCATGAAGAAGAAGAGTTGAACCACAAACTGAAGTGCTGCCGTGCCAAGAACAACAATGAGTGTTCCTGTTCTTTCCATCATATCATTGAGAACCACCACAAGTGGAATGATTGTCAGAACGACGGACAGAATGAAGCCGATGACATAAGACTTCAGTGAGCCATGTTGTTCATGGCCGTGGGAATCATGTGAGTTGTGCTCTGCCATCTACATCACCCCCATGAGATAGACGATCGACAGGAGGAAGATCCATACGACGTCCAAGAAGTGCCAGTACAAACTGATGACGTTAATTTTACCGCGAGTAACATCGGTAATACCACGTTTTTTCAGTTGTAACATAAGTCCAATCATCCAGATCAGACCGAGCGATACGTGAAGTCCGTGAGTTCCCACAAGGGTGAAGAATGCGCCAGAAGCAGCACTCGTTGTAAAGCTGAACCCTTCGTGAATCAACTCAATAAACTCATATACTTCCAGTGCGATAAAGCTTGCACCCAGAACGGCTGTAACTGCCAGCCAACTGATTAATTGTTTTACTTTGCCTTGATTCATCGCCAGTACGGCTAGTCCGCTCGTGAATGAACTTGTGAGCAAGATAAATGTTTCGGCAATAACACCAGGCATTTTGATCAATTCAGACAAAATCGGTCCGCCCGCCGTATTGTCACGCAACACAATGAAGGTTGCGAACAATACGGAGAACAGGATAACGTCGGAAATCAGGAAGAACCAGAAACCGAGAATTTTCATTTCCTGTGGATCATGATGTCCATGGTCGTGACCATGTGCATGATTCTCACCGTGCTTAGCGGCTGCTTGAGCCATCTATACCGACCCCCTTAACGACGCTTCGGTACGTTTAATTTCGTCGACCGGAATGTAATAATCCGTATCATATGAGAATGAACGGGCGATCATACAGATCCCTACGCCAGCGAGTCCGAGAATTGCCATCCACAACCATCCGAAGACAAAGCCGAAACCGGCGATGAACCAGAAGACAGACATGATGAACGGAATTCCAGAGTTCTTCGGCATATGAATCGGCTCAAGCGGTTGCTCTGGCGGATAGATGCCTTTGGCACGACGTTCTTTCTCTTCCCACCACTCATCAATATCATCTCCGCGCGGTGTAACGGCGAAGTTGTATTCAGGAGCTGGTGAAGGAATTGACCACTCCAGCGTACGGCCATCCCATGGATCGGCGGAAGCTTTGAGTGATTTGTATTTGCGAATACCGTCTGCGATTTGTGCAACTTGGAACAGGAATCCGACACCCATCAGGAATGCCCCGATTGTGGATACGAAGTTCAGTTCCCACCAGCCAGTATCCCAGCCGTATGTGCTCAGACGACGTGTCATACCCATTAGACCAACAGCGTACTGCGGCATGAAGCAGACATAGAAACCAATATTCCAAGTCCAGAATGCCCATTTGCCCAGTTTTTCTTCGAGTTGGAAACCGAACATTTTAGGCCACCAGTAGTACAGACCTGCGAAGTATCCGAAGACAACGCCACCGATCAATACTTGGTGGAAGTGGGCAATCAGGAAGTAACTGTTGTGGAACTGGAAGTCAGCAGGAGCAACGGATAACAGAACGCCTGTCATACCCCCGACAATAAAGCACGGGATAAAGGCAAGTGTCCACATCATCGGAGTCGCCATGCGAATCCTTCCTCGATACATGGTAAACAGCCAGTTGAATATCTTAACCCCTGTTGGAATAGCAATCAACATCGTAGTTACGGCGAAGAATGCATTCACGTCTGCTCCGGAACCCATCGTGAAGAAGTGATGCGCCCATGTGAAGAAGGACAGGAAGCTGATGATCAACATCGCGAACACCATCGATTTGTAACCAAACAGTTTTTTCCGAGAGAAGGTACTCACAATCTCGGAGAAAACACCGAATGCCGGCAAGACGACAATGTATACCTCAGGGTGACCCCACATCCAGATCAAGTTGATATACATCATTGGGTTACCGCCCAGATCAAGTGTGAAGAAATGCGCCCCGGCAAACCTGTCGAGGAATAACAATGCAAGTGTCACGGTCAAGATCGGGAAAGCAAACAAGATAATGATACAAGTGGAGAATACCGACCATGTGAACATCGGCATTTTCATCCATCTCATGCCTGGCGCACGCATTTTAATGATGGTAACCAGGAAGTTGATACCGGTAGCCAAGGAACCGATACCCGATATCTGTATACCCCATATATAGAAGTTCTGTCCTACCCCGGGACTGTGTGACAGCTCCGATAGAGGCGGATAACTCAGCCATCCTGCATCCGGTGAACCACCGATAACGAATGACAGGTTAAACAGCATTGCTCCCAGGAAGAATAACCAGAAGCTCAGTGCATTCAGGAACGGGAACGCAACGTCCCTTGCTCCGATCTGTAATGGCACGATAACGTTAAATAGACCAAACATAAATGGCATCGCCATGAACAAGATCATGATCGTACCGTGAGTTGTAAAGACCTGATTATAATGCTCAGGATTCAGAAATTCATTGTTAGGCATAGCTAGCTGAAGGCGCATCATTAGCGCATCCACACCACCACGGAACAACATGATAATGGAAGCAATGATATACATGATACCGATCTTTTTGTGATCGACAGTCGTTAACCAGTTACGCCAGAGCCAGCCCCATTTTTTGAAATAAGTTAGCACCGCTACAATAGTAATCATGGTAATTCCGATAGCTACCATCGCACCATAAATGAGCGGATCACCGGTTACGAAAAACTCCGATGCAAACTCTTTAAGTCCCTCTAACATTGGGGGCCTCCTTTCGAATCTTTAGTTAGCACTCTCGTCCTCGTCTTGATTGGACGTATCAGTTGCATTTTGAATGGCTCCAGAAGCTTCTTTTGAAGTTCCATGCTTACTGTGAGCACTTTGACCATCTACTACATACTTGGTCACAATATTTTGGAACAATCCTTCTGGGAAGGCAGAATAATAAGCAACGTTGCTTGTGCCTGGCTCAGCCAGTGCTTTGTAACCTTCTGTAGTCAACGCCTGAGAACTCTGTTTCACTTCAGCTACCCAATTGTCAAAATCTTCGTCCGATGTAGCATTCACATCAAAACGCATTTCTCCAAAATGCTCACCTGTGAAGTTAGCGCCTGAACCCCAGTACTTGCCTTCATGATCTGCCTGCAGATACAAGGTCATCGCCATACCCGACATCGTATAAATCTGTCCTCCAAGTTGCGGAATCCAGAATGAGTTCATCGGTGAATCCGCAGTGAGTTCAAATTTCACGGGCCGGTCTGCCGGAATATTCAACGTATTAACCGTTGCAATTCCTTGTTCTGGATACATAAACAGCCATTTCCAGTCCAGTGAAGACACTTGGATGGTAATTGGTGCTTTCTCGTGAGCCAACGGCTTCGAAGGTTCCAGAACATACGTGTAACGAATCGTTACAATTGCAAGTATTCCAATAATAATAATTGGAATGGTCCACCATACAACCTCCGCTTTGGTGCTATGAGCCCAGTTAGGTTCATATGCTGCTTTGTTGTCCGGTTTCTCACGGTAACGCCATACGATTACGGCAGCCAAAATGAGTACTGGCACAATAATGACAGCACACAAAATTGTCGAGATGACAATCAAATCTCTCTGCGAAGCGCCAATTGGCCCCTTCGGATCCAGAACAACGTACTGTCCGCCTGCCAGCATTGGCCAGACAATCAATGCAATTGTAACCAACGTCAGGACAACCGGAATGATAATCCGGATTAGCGACCTAGGTTTCTTGTTCATTTTGATCCCCTCTCCTTAAATTCGCTCATACTGAAAAATCAGTATACTACTCTCTTCCTACTAAAGATATCAGAAATGAACAACTTTTTTGTTCTTGTTAACAAATTTGTCGATTTTACACCTTAAATGTGTGAATTTTTTCTCACAAATCGCTTGCATGCTTGATATTTGTACTTCGTAATCTTTACACATCAAGTCACAAAATAAAACCCTTTGCAGTCCCGTTGAACAGTGTCAACGAATCCGCAAAGGGCTTTATTGACTGGATTCCGGGAACTTATCCAGTCTTATTATGAACGAATTAACGCAGGATTATAATCAATCGGCGCCTTCGTCTTCCCGGCGTGTATGAACAAGGCCAATCGCTTTGGCAATAACGTAAATAAACACACTACCTACAAGGAATCCAATACCAACCATCAAGCCAAGATTACGATCATTAAATTCGTTCAGATTGATCAGACACATGATCACTCCCGTAATGAGTGCGACCCATGCCAGAACTGTCATCGTCAAGACGGCGCGCCGCATATTTTTGTCTTTGCGCTCCAATTGGCTGACCATTGCTGTCTTCGATGCCATAGTAAACACTTCCTTTTCCCTTTTTGTAAGTGCTTTCCTTATACCAATATACCACATCAGTATGATTTTTAGTCAACAAATGTTCAAATTTTATTCGCAATTTGGACACTTTATTTTCATTTCGACCATTGACAAAACATTATTAAATTCTTTCATACTTCTTATAACCCAAAAAACGTCTCTTCATAACAGGAACTGCACTTGACCTTATGAAACCTTTATGAACTACTCATTTCCAACGGTAAAAACAAAAAAAAAAGACGGCACATTGGAATACTCCAATGTTACCGTCGTTCTCAGCTTTAATAAGGGAACCATATATAATGTGGACCTGCTCTACCCTTAAAACCTGCCACCCAAACTATTGGGGATTATGTTCGTTCCGTGTCTCCAACCAATTATTCTTGATGACGCTCTGATACCAGTAATAACTCTCCTTCGGTGTTCTCACGAGTGAACGATAGTCCATATGAACAAGACCAAAACGCATTCGGTAGCCTTCTGCCCACTCGAAATTATCCATCAGTGACCATGCCATGTACCCTTTCAGGTTAATCCCGTCATTAATGATGCGGTGAATTTGGGCCAAATGCTGCTCATAATATGAAATCCGGCGATCATCGTTAATCTTCCCGTTCTCCAGGTCATCATTGATGCAGGCACCATTCTCTGTGATATATACATCCACATTGCCGTACTTTTGCAAGTAATGCATAAATTCATACAAACCACGTGATTCCACAGGCCAGCCAATATCAGTTTTGGTGAGGCCCATATCAACTTCTTCCGATTGCAGAGCACCTGCCTCCGGATTGAAGCGATTGATGCCCATCGTGTAATAGTTAATGCCGAGCAGATCGATCGGTTGCGAGATAATCTCCATATCGCCTTCCTGAATTGGCACAGTAGCCCCCGCTTCTGCGAACCAATCCACCATAAACTGCGGATATGAACCTTTGTAGATTGGATCAAGGAACCAATCGGTATTAAGCGCAATTGATCGGTCACACGCAGCTTGGTCCTCGGGGGATTTGCTGTACGGCTCAGCCCAGCACACGTTCGGAGCAATACCAATCTGACCGGTTGTTCCCAAGCGACGGAAAGATTGAACAGCTTTACCATGAGCAACCAGCAATCCATGAGCAACATTGATTGAAGTTTGCAGGTCTTTGTTTCCTGGCGCATGAATCCCGAGAAGGTTCGACAGGAACGCGATACACCATGGTTCGTTGAATGTCAGCCAGAAGTTGATTTTGCCAGAGAATTCTTTGAAGATCACTTCGGCATATTTCACAAAAGCATCCACAGTTCTGCGGTTACCCCAGCCCCCGTCATCCTCCAGCGTTTGCGGAAGATCCCAGTGATACAGTGTGAGGAACGGTTCAATTCCAGCCTCGATCAATGCATCCACGAAGCGGTGGTAGAAGTCCAGTCCTTCCCGATTGATCTCTCCATCTCCGTCAGGAATAATGCGCGGCCACGCAATGGAGAACCGGTACGTATTAATCCCGAGTTTCTTCATCAGTTCGATGTCTTCCTCGTAACGGTGGTAACTGTCACATGCGACATCCCCATTGTCTCCGTTATATACCTTGCCAGGTGTGCGCGCAAACGTATCCCAGATGGATACCCCGCGTCCACCTTCCTGTGCCGCTCCTTCTATTTGATAGGAAGCTGTTGCTGTACCCCAGCGAAAATCTTGCGGAAATTTAAAAATGGTCATGGTTGGCTCCTCCGTCTCATGATGACACGCGGATCGTCTGTCCTGCGGTCATCGTTAAAATAATTACATAATCGCCCTGAGGCGTAAGCTCTGCCTTGGCTTGTTCATGTCCTTCCACTCGCAGCGGATAAGCACTGCGAAGGGTCAACGACTCATTTCGATCTGCCTTAATAACCGCTGACACAAGCTTGTTGTCCGTCCACGTTATTGCTACCGTATAACCACCTCTTGCACGAAGCCCTTCAACACGACCTTGAGTCCAGAGGTCAGGCAATGCCGGAAGTAAATGTAACTCGTTCAAGTGGCTCTGCAACAACATCTCGGCCATGCCAGCCGTGCCTCCAAAGTTACCATCGATCTGGAACGGCGGATGGTCATCAAACAGATTCGGATGTGTGGACCGGGCCAGCAACGTGCGCACAAACTGATGTGCCTGGCTGCTATCCAGTAGTCGTGCATACAGATTGATCAACCATGCACAGCTCCATCCTGTATGCCCGCCACCTTGTGAGATACGACGTTCAAGTGATACCCGTGCTGCTTCTACCAATTCCGGTGTGTGTACTCGATTGATCTGCTCTCCCGGATACAGTCCATACAGATGGGAGACGTGACGATGCCCTGGCTCGGATTCGGCAAAATCCTTAAACCACTCCAGCAATTGTCCTTCGATTCCAATTCGGAATGGATAGAGTTTCTCCAGAGCCTCACTCCACTCGCTTGCCAACGACTCATCTATATTTAGTTGCTTCGAGGCCTCAATACAGCGGCTGAACAGTTCACGAATTAACGTCATATCCATCGTTGAAGCCATGGATATACTGCGTGCCTCCCCAGCATCTGTGAGAAACTTGTTCTCTGGTGAAGTGGATGGAATCGTAACCAGATAACCATCGGGCCCTTCCACCAGCCAATCGAGACAGAACAGCGCCGCCTCTTTCATGATGGGATACGCACGTTCCTCAAGAAAACGCTGATCCCCGGTAAATTGGTAATGCTCCCATAGATGCGAGGTCAGCCACACACCACCCATCGGCCAAAAAGCCCAGCTTGCATCTCCGCCTGTCGGTGTAGAGGTTCTCCAGATATCCACGTTATGATGGGCAGTCCATCCACGGGCTCCATACAGAATCCGCGCCGTTCTTCGTCCTGTATCACTGAGATCGGTCAGCATATCAAACAGCGGCTCATGACACTCACTAAGATTGCAGACTTCTGCCGGCCAGTAATTCATCTCCGTGTTGATATTGATTGTGTAATCACTATGCCATGGCGGCTCTACCTGATGGTTCCAGATTCCCTGCAGGTTGGCAGGCTGGCTGCCCGGACGCGAACTAGCCATTAACAGATATCTTCCATATTGAAAATAAAGTGCCTCCAGTCCAGGGTCTTGTTGCCCTGTCTGATAAGCCTGCAGCCGCTCATCTGTAGATAATTCGGCGTTAGCCGATACCCCTAAATCAATAGAGACTCTGTTAAACAACGCGCTATGATCCTGAATATGTCGGTCACCAAGCGCTTCCGCGCCATGTGTGGTCGCTTTGGAGATCATCTCCTTGCATTCCTCTTCCAATACAAGATGGTCCTTCACAGGCAAAACATCATAACTTTCAAAGGACGTAGCTGCTGCCAGATAAAACACAACCTGATCAGCACCCTGAATATGTAACTTGCCTTCCAGATTGGAGACCTTCACCTGATCACCAGATGCCGTAAACGCTACACGGACAGCATAAGCCGTCCCCCGATCCTCTTCATAGAGGACGGATTCCGGGTGATCCCTGAAGTAATTGGACTCCACATGACTTGGGCACCGACTAAACATGGTTAGAGCATCTCCCGAAGTCTCAACGCGATAAGGATGGAGACTGTCTAGCGTAATACTTACACTCACAGCGTCCTTCTGATCAGCAGTTAATGTGCAGACCATTAGATCATCCGAAGCACTGGAATACACTTCACGTACGTATTGAGTTCCTTCCAATGAGTAGGTTGTGGTTGCAATACCCGATTCCAGATCAAGCTCCCGTTCAAATGCATCATATGAAGGATCATCCAGACCCTCATGGTGCAATAAAAAATGACCCATCGGCTGGTAGGCCTCTACATCACGACCAAGCATTTCACGGTTCAACAAATCCTCAGCTTCACCATACTGCCCAGACATGATCAACTCTCGCGTCTGCTTCAAATACCGCTGACTGCTGTATTGAATCGTATCCCGTGGAAACCCTGACCATAATGTATCTTCATTGAGCTGAATTCGTTCATCTGCTGCGCCACCGTACACCATGCCTCCAAGACGGCCGTTTCCGATGGGCAATGCTTCTTCCCAGCGTTTTGCCGGTTGTTGATACCAAAGACGATTGATTTTAGTTTGTTTATTGTGTTGGGACATGATTAGCTCCTGTTCCTGAATCAGCTGTATATTCCTCATGACGTAAAACGTTTTCGGTAAGTGCTTACAATAATAAAATTATATGTGATTTCAAAATTTGCGTCAATGCAAATCATCACATCATTCCACAAAAAAAGGCCCCATATAGGGCCCCTTCCTTGTGTAACCATGGATCACAGACAATCCATATTATTTTACGTCTTTTCCTGTCCACAGAGAGACACGTTCCTTAACCCAAACCGTAAATTGTTTCTCCATTTCAACTGCACCCGCTTTGTCCAAATCAGCCAGTAAAGCATCATAGGTTGCATCAAAGTTGGCTGGTGTAGTCAGAACAGCTTCCGGAATCCGTTTACGGATGATATCCTGCGTTTTCTGGAACGTTACCTCATAGTCTGTACCGGAAGGTACGGACATGTTATACGCTGCGCCCCAATCCTTAACTGGCAGATCTTCTTCAGCCGGATAGAACTCTTTCCAAGTCGTGATACCATAAGCTTTCAGCGTTTCTTTCTCTGCAGCCGTGTAACCAGCTACAATCTGCTCAGGGAAGTTTGTTGTGTAGTAGTTATCCGTAGAATCTTTTACACCATCACCGTATCTTGCGCTAAATATGTTATACATCCCAATTCCTGTTTCCTTACTGAAATTGGAGTTGTCATTCGTTTTGCGGTCTTGAACGTCTTCTGGAATCACTCGTTTACCATCTTCTACGTTGTAATGTTCACCTTCGATACCCCAGTTTCTCAGAACTTGTCCTTCATCGGAAGCAAGCCAATCCATGAATTTGATGATACGCACTGGATCTTTGGCCGAAGTTGTAATCCCGATGCCATAACCGTCAAATCCGGCTGGTTGGAACGTATGATCCACAATCTCATCGTTAAGTGATACAGAGAAGTGAGCGTATGTGGCATCATCCTTACCTGATGATTTAAGCGCGTTCTCCGCTTCTTGATAGTTCCACTCTTGGTCAATCAGACCGAGGACACGGCCACTGGCAATTTTGGACTTGTATTGGTCATCCTTTTGAACAAAGGCATCTTTGTCCAGTAGGCCTTCATTGTACATTTTATTCAACCAGCGGAAATATTCTCTTTCCTCTGGACGTTTGTAGTGCAATTTGGCTTCATACGTTTCAGGGTCAATGTAATATTCACCATCATCCGGTGCACCTGTTGCCTGGAAAGCCGGGTTCGTTACCGTGATCATGATTTTCCAATCATCTGCATTCAATGTTAATGGAATGGTTGGTTGACCATCAATGGTTGGATGTTTTTCATAATAGGCTCTAAGTACATTCTCGTAATCCTCAAGTGTCTTCACTTCAGGGTATCCAAGCTCTTTCAATACTCTTTGCTGAATTTCAAATCCACCTGTAGCGTCAAACGTAACATTATCAACACCCATATTGGTTGGAATGGTATAGATCGCTTGATCTTCCAAACTGTATTTCAAACGGTTCATCTGTTCTCCATAGATTTTTTTCAGATTGGGAGCATGCTCCTCAATCAGATCCGTGAGATCCAGCATCGCGCCTGCATCCACAAGCTTAGATAAGTTACCTTTAGGGTAGATCATATCAGGAAAGTCACCACTGGCAGCCATTAGTGCAATCTTCTGGTTACCACCATCGTTTACATCATACTCTGCTTCAATGGTAACGCCTGTTTGCTCCGTAATCTTTTTACCAACAGCATCTTGCATCTTGTTCCAGGTCGGACTAGCATCCGCCCCGAAGAATGTAACTGTGATCGGTTCGGTTCCGCTGGACTCCGAAGTCTCTTTGGTTCCCGAATTCCCACAACCAGCTGTAACCAACATTGCACTTGCGAGCATCAACATTGCAAACGTCTTGGGTGTATTGCCTTTCATTTTGCCTCTCATTGTCTAGTTCCCCCTATTATTTATGAAGGTTTTATCTGTATAACAGGCTTTATGCCTGAGGATACCACTTTTTTGAATGCGCTTTCGGTATCGTTCATTCCGACGTATTTACTGAAGCTGACGTTTCGATTCTGCCAAAAGAAAGATTCTTCTTCTAACGGACGTAAAACGTTTTCGTAAATGGAATAAACCGCTTACTGAAAGTGCTTACATGATAGATTATAGGCTATCCATCTCCTCACGTCAACAATAAAAAAAGCCCTTTCTCAAGGGCTTTTTTTGCTATGAAAATCCTTAACTTTAATGCTTGGTTTTCAAGCTTATTTCACATCTTTTCCAGTCCAAAGAGCTACACGTTCTTTGATCCAAACCGTGTATTGTTTCTCCATCTCCACTGCACCCGCTTTATCGAGTTCAGCCAGAAGACTATCATATACGCTGTCGAAGCTCTCAGGTTTGGCAAGGATCGCCTCTGGAATACGTTTACGTACGATATCCTGTGTTTTCTGGAACGTTACGTTGTAATCCGTGTCAGATGGTACAGGCATGTTGTATGCTGCGCCCCAATCTTTCAGCTTCAGATCATCTTCGGAAGGATAGAAATCTTTCCATGTTGTAATACCATAGGCTTTCAACGTTTCCTTCTCAGCTGCAGTGTAACCTGCTTGGATCTGTTCAGGGAAATTCGTTGTGTAATAGTTATCTGTGGCATCTTTCACACCATCACCGTATCTGGCGCTAAATACGTTATACATGCCTACGCCTGATTCTTTGGTAAAAGCAGAGTTATCATTGGTTTTGCGATCTTGTACGTCAGCCGGAATGATGCGTTTCCCATTCTCGACTTGATAATGTTGGCCTTCAACGCCCCAGTTTCTCAGGACCTGACCTTCATCGGAAGCAAGCCAATCCATGAATTTGATAATACGTACCGGATCTTTGGCCGAAGTTGTGATTCCGATACCATAACCGTCAAATCCTGTCGGTTGGAACGTATGATCCACAATATCCTTGTTCAGGGATACGGAGAAGTGGGCATATGTTTTGTCGCCACCGTTAGATGATTTCAAAGCATTCTCCGCCTCACCATAGTTCCACTCCTGGTCAATTAGACCAAGTACACGGCCACTGGCAATTTTGGATTTGTATTGGTCATCCTTTTGAACAAATGTATCTTTGTCAAGCAGGCCCTCATTGTACATTTTGTTCAACCAACGGAAATATTCCTTTTCTTCAGGGCGTTTGTAGTGTAGAACGGCTTCATAGGTCTCAGGATTAATATAATACTCACCATCATCCGGTCCACCCGTAGCTTGGAATGCAGGGTTCGTTACCGTAATCATAATTTTCCAGTCATCTGCATTCAATGTTAACGGAATTGTCGGTTGACCATCAATCGTTGGATGTTTTTCATAATACGTTCTCAGTACGTTCTCGTAGTCCTCAAGCGTTTTTACTTCAGGGTAGCCGAGCTCTTTCAATACTCTTTGTTGAATTTCGAATCCGCCCGTAGCGTCAAACGCAACGTTATCTACACCCATATTGGTCGGGATCGTGTAAATGGCTTGATCTTCCAAACTGTATTTCAGACGGTTCATCTGATCACCATAGATTTTTTTCAAGTTGGGAGCATGCTCCTCAATTAGATCGGTCAGGTCCAGCATCGCGCCTGCATCCACAAGCTTAGACAAGTTGCCTTTAGGATAGATAATATCAGGGTAATCACCACTGGCAGCCATCAAAGGAATCTTTTGGTCACCACCATTATTCACATCATACTCAGCTTCAATTGTAACTCCCGTTGCCTTAGTAATCTCTTGACCGACAGCATCCTTCATGTTATTCCAGTTCGGACTCGCGTCTGCACCAAAGAATGTAAAGGTCACTGGACTGGTTGTATCTCCGGAATCAACCGGTTTCTCTGAAGCGTTAGTTCCTCCTCCACTGCCGCTGCATCCTGCTGTAATTGCAAGAGCACTGGCTAACAGAAGCATTGCGAATGTTTTTGGTGTTTTGCCCTTCATGTGTAATCCCCCTTATGGATATTAATGAAGCTGTATATTTGTATAACAGGCTGACCTGCACATACCGTGACCAGATGAAACAAATATAATTTTCTTGTTTTTATAACATTAGAAGCGTTTTCTTAAAAAGAAAAAAATGTTCTTCTTGCCTTATTTCCTCTTCATTCTGCCAATGTTTACATTGAGATTCAGGTGTATGCCACGTGGTGTACAAGCAAATGTAAGTGCTTTCATAATTGAATAATAATCGCTCCTATATCCCTTGTCAATAGTGAATTTCTAAAATTGAAAACGTTTTTTAGAAAACGTTTTAGATAAAAAAAGAACCCAGATATCCTGGATTCTTTTTCGTTTTAGATCTGAATTGCTAATCGTTTATTTAGCCTCTTCACCGCTCCACAATTGAACACGGTTTTGAACGAGTTCTGTATATTGTTTCTCCATATCCTCTGCTCCTGCTTGGTTCACTTCTGCAATCATGCCGTCATAGATCGCATCGAACTGTTCAGGAGTACTCAGAATGGCTTCCGGGATACGTTTCCGAATGATATCCTGTGTTTTCTTGAAGATGACGTTGTAGTTGGAGTCACCTGGTGTTGGCAGATTGTATGCTGCTCCCCATGGTTTGATTGGGAACTCGTCTTCACTCGGGAACAGATCTTTCCACGTAGTAGCACCGTAAGCTTTGAGTGTTTCTTTCTCTGCATCGGAATAGGCTGCCACGATCTGTTCAGGGAAATTCGTAGTGTAGTAGTTATCCGTTGAATCCTTCACACCGTCTCCATAGTGACCAGACATATTGGTATACAGTCCAATACCCGTTTCTTTCTGGAATACGGCTGCATTATTGGTTTTCTGATCCAGAATGTCGGCAGGAATGACACGTTTGCCGTCCTTCACTTCGTACTGTTTGCCCTCAATTCCCCAGTTCATCAGCACTTGCCCTTCTTCAGAAGCCAGGTAATCGAAGAATTTGATCGTACGAACCGGGTCGGGATTCGATGTTGTAATCCCTACACCCCAACCGGATACAAAACCAGGATCTTGGTAGGCATGATCCTTGATATCCTCGGACAGGGTTACCGGGAAGTGTGAATACGTTGCTTCATCCTTGCCTGCAGATTTCAGTGCATTTTCTGCATCGGAATAACCCCAATCCTGGTCAATGACACCCAGAACACGTCCACTTGCAATTTTGGATTTGTATTGGTCTGTTTTCTGGATGAAGCTGTCCTGATCCAACAATCCAGTGTTGTACATATGGTTCAACCAGCGGAAGTACTCTTTTTCCTCTGGACGTTTGTAATGCAGACTTGCTTCATACGTCTCTGGATCGATGTAGTATTCACCGTCATCCGGTGCACCTGTTGCCTGGAAGGCCGGGTTCGTTACGGTAATCATGATTCTCCAATCATCCGCGTCCAGTGTTAACGGGATGGTTGGCTGACCATCAATTGTTGGGTGTTTCTCTTTGTACGCCTTCAATACATTCTCGTAATCCTCAAGTGTACGCACTTCCGGGTATCCGAGTTCTTTCAGTACACGGTGCTGAATGCCAAATCCACCACCTGCATCAAAGTACTTCTGGTCTACCGCATAATACGTTGGCAGCACATAAATAGCCTGATCTTCATTACTGTATTTCAACCGGTCCATGTAATTACCATACAGCTTCTTCAGATTGGGAGCATATTGGTCGATCAGATCTGTCAGATCGAGCATTGCTCCAGCATCCACCAGTTTGCTGAGTTCTCCTTTGGGGGAGACAATATCCGGATAGTCTCCGCTCGCCGCCATTAAGGATATTTTATCTTGACCACCACTAACGGCAAATTCACCGTTAAGGGTTATCCCTGTTTTTTCCGTAAGGACTTTACCTACTTCATCCTTCATGCCATTCCAGTTCGGACTGGGGTCAACGCTGAAGAAATCAAAAGTAAGTGGAGTTGTCTCTGCGCTTGTATCCTTGAACGACGTATCACTGCCGCTTCCTCCACCGCAACCTGCGAGTAAAGACATTGCAAGCACTGGTGCCAGTGCAATCTTCATTTTGGAACTTGCCATAATGGTAATCCTCCCTGTTTCATATGTCTGTTTGTCCGGGACTTTTTTGTCCCTGTCTATAGCTTCATGAATACCACACCGCAGCCCTATACGGTGAAGCGCAGACCAAATGGCTGCGCTTCGGGTATCCTGATGCTTCATTTGTAGATGTACGGCCGCTCTATGTGGCAGCCTGTACCCAATTGTTTAACCTTTTACTGCGCCCAGTGTCATACCGCCAACAAAGTACTTCTGAAGGAATGGATATACAATGAGGATTGGAACCGTTACAACGATCGTAATCGCCATTTTGATCGATTCCGGTGAAATCTGTGTCATTTGCTGCGCCATATCATTGGCATTTCGTCCAGCACCTGAGCCTTGCTGTGTACTTTGCAATACTTTCATCAGCTCATATTGGAGCGTGGTCAAATGTGCCTTTGAACCATTATACAGGTACGTATCGAACCACGCATTCCATTGACCTACAGCCAGGAACAATGCGATGGTAGCAAGCACTGGTTTACACAGCGGCAAGATGATTCTGTAATAAATTGTAAAGTCATTCGCTCCGTCCAGCTTCGCGGATTCCTGCAATGAGTATGGCAGGCCATCAATAAATGAACGGATGATGAACACGTTAAATGCACTGATCATGCCAGGCAATACATATACCCAGAATGTACCGATCAGGTTCAAGTCACGCATCAGAATGTACACCGGAATCAGACCACCGGAGAAATACATCGTGAGTGCGAGTGTTGTGGATACAAATTTTCTAAGTCCAAAATCAGGTCTGCTCAGTGTAAAGGCGATCATGGATGAACTGATCAATCCGAGCACGGTACCTACAAGTGTACGCAGAATGGAGATTTGCAAACCTTGTAACAATCCATCATATTGGAAAATCGTTTTGTAGTTCTGTAATGTGAATTCGCGAGGCCACAAGTAAATTCCGCCACGTACTGTATCTGTCGAGTTATTGAGTGAGATGGCTAGTACGTTAAGGAATGGATAAAGTGTTACAACCAGCACCATGGTCATCGCGAGGATGTTGAATATATCGAACAGTTTATCGCCCCGAGTAGCATTGAATGCTTTGTTCGCCATAATGTCGTCCCCTCCCTACATGATGCTTTCTTTTGTGAATTTTTTGAACAAGCCGTTCGCAGTAAACAGAAGGATGATACTGACAACGGAGTTGAATATACCTATGGCTGTACCATACGAGAATCGTCCCATATTCAAACCATAATTGAGCGCGTATAGATCAAGTACTTCCGAGTAGTCTGTGACCAGACTGTTGCCAAGCAAGAACTGCTTCTCGAAACCGATACTGATCAGATGTCCAATCGACATGATGAAAAGTACAGAAATCGTGGTCCGTATGCCAGGCAGCGTAATATGCCACATCTGTCTCCAGCGGTTGGCTCCATCTACACGGGAAGCTTCATACAGCTCATTGTCGATACCTGTAATCGCCGCCAGATAGATGATGGCATTCCAACCGGTTTCCTTCCACATATCTGAAGCGGTTACAATGTACCAGAACAAGTTCCCCTTGGCCATGAATTGGATCGGCTGATCGATGATGTTCAGTCCTACCAATAGATCATTGATAATCCCTCCATCGGTGGAGAGCATCTTCGTAATGATCCCGGCTACAACAACCCAGGATACAAAGTGAGGCAGATATGATACCGTTTGCACGGCACGTTTGAAGAACATGCCTCTCATTTCATTCAGGAGAATAGCGAAGAATATCGGTACGATAAAACCGACAACTAGTCCCATCAAGCTCATTGCAAGCGTATTACGAAGTACCAGATAGAAACGATCATCACTGAACAGCTCTACAAAGTGTTTAAAACCAACCCACTCTTGATCACCAAATGATCTGGCAGGTTTATAATTTTGGAAAGCCATCGTCCATCCCCATAGTGGCAGATAGTTAAATACGAAAACCCAAGCTACGAATGGCAATGACATGAGATAGAGATATTTCTGCTGTTTCATTCTGTCCCAAATTCCGTTCCGCCGATTCTTTAAAGGCGGTTTGGGGTCACTGCTTCTG
Source organism: Paenibacillus sp. FSL H3-0457 (assembly GCF_037981725.1). Classification (NCBI taxonomy): domain Bacteria; kingdom Bacillati; phylum Bacillota; class Bacilli; order Caryophanales; family Paenibacillaceae; genus Paenibacillus; species Paenibacillus sp. FSL H3-0457. Next base: position 5,937,787 of record NZ_CP150283.1, read on the forward strand.
TTCGCGGAAGCGGATTTTTTTGTTAGCGTTTCCATCTCCGTTCCCCCTCCTCTGTTTTATAAAATAATCATACTCGATAGAGCGTTTTCAAAATACCATCTGGATTTTAGAGAAAATCATATAAAAATTAGATATAGACATATATAATCAGACATTAATTCGTTAAATTCAGTGATAAACTCTACTTTTAAATGATATAAAAGTAATATTAAGGTAAAATACTATTCAAAGTGGTAAATATCGAAAACGTTTTATAGTAATCGTTTACTTCAATTACATGGCATACAAAAAGGACCCTTTCGGGTCCCTCTGATTACAATGTAAATTGAATGGTTTGCAGTTTAACGATGCCGAGTAATTGCGCTACGGATATGGAGGTTGCTGGACGGAATTGATCTCCATTCAGATAGGCAAGTATCTCCTGAAATAAGTAGGCGGCTTCCGGACGCTTCATTACAGCCAGATTGGCAAACGGAAGTGAGGATATCAAAATCTTGCCCTTCCCTACTTTTGCCTCAAAGGCATAAGCAAGTCGTTTGGCCCGATGGAAATGGTCCACCACTTCGATCAGCGGTTCCACCCCGGGCAACGTATCCAAACATATCGCTGGTGTACCGTTCACCAAGTGATACCAATGCCAGTCCGAAGCCTCATCATGCGGGAAGGAGCCTAGTAGTGCTGGCTGATCTCTCAAATACATGCCCATCGTTGCACCAGGCTGTGTAGCAAACATCAGGTAATTCCAGAATACAGGCAGATACTTGGTCTCCACTGAATCATATAACCCTTCTGCGGTTGGCTGTAGCCAAACACTTCCCCCGTTGACCACATAATCAACGACATTGGGTGTTAACGACTGAACGATAACCAAGTCAATCTCCTGATTTTTCAACAACTGAAATCCATCGATGCGATCTACGCAATCATCATGCGCTTCACCCAGGAATGGCTTCAACTCTGCCACGGTATTCCAGAACCGATTCGAACTCGGATGTGACTGATAAAAAGGAAACGACCAGCCCTGCCATACATTCGCTACAGTTCTTTCCGAATCGCCTGATATCAGCTCCGCTTCGATCCGAAAAGCTGCTGCCCCTTCATGAGGTGCGGTAGCGACGATGCTTCCCAGTGACATGACAGACCCACATTGGATATCTCCGGTCTTCCATGCCCCTTCAGTAAGTATCACATCATCGCTTATTAACCTCCACTGAATAACTGCGTCCTTAAGCGGCTCCTTACCGTAGTGAGAGATGCGTACATCGACATGAATGGGTTCTCCGTCGTAAAATGTACGCTCCTTACAGCTTAATAACAGTACCACATCTGCGTTGAAAAGCATGAATTCCTCTGGTGTTGTAATGCCTTTGTCATCCCAAAATACATCCAGAATGCCCGTCGTAGCATGTCCCTGCCCTGGAAAATCGCGAATGTCCAGAAGCTGTACGCCCGCAGCGTCCGGTGTTCGCCGAATCCGCTCCATGGCTTCTTTTAAGGAACGTACCAGATGGGTACCACTGACCTGTTGAAAATGCTCCAGGTCCTCCATCATGCCTTTGTTTGTTAACGATTCTTCGATCGGTCGTAACCAGCTAGGACGCAATACCCCAGTATACTTGGCTCGCTCTTGAGGCCGCACATACATGGTGTACTGTGCATGTTCGTGCCCAATGACGGGATGCTCCGCAAGCCGGGTGACTGCATGGTAGTCCAGCGTGGTATCCGGCACAGCAGAATATGCGGATTCCAGCGGGGGATGCCAGTTCAACGACTGAATATAATAATCACCTTCCCGCCCTTGCGCCGGAAGCTGTCCAAATCCTGTATTGTCCGTATATAACCGGGTCGGGTCCATATCCCTTGCCCTCGATACCCATGCATTAAGTTCAGGGTGGCCATTCGGACCAATGAGTTCATTCCCCATGGAGAACATGACGAATGAAGGATGTCTATACAGCGACTGAAGCAACCGGTCCAGTTCTTGTGTCAGATAGGACAATACTTCAGCTGGCGCAGACTGATCCGATTGCTCAAAGAAACGAGACCAATGGGGAAGTTCTGCCTGCACTAGCATGCCCGCTTCATCAGCCGCCTCCCAGAAAGGCTCCGGCGCGCTCCACCCATGCAGTCGGACATGGTTGAAGCCATACGATCTGGCGATTCGAAATTGCTGAAGATAATGCTCCTTGTCCCAGACGGGATAACCCGTCAGTGGGAAGATACAGCAATCGACGTACCCACGCAGATATACTGGTGTCCCATTCAATTCAAGCTGCTTCCCGTTTGCTGCAAAGGAGCGTACACCAAATGATTGCTCCAGCCGATCCAGTTCCTGTTCACCATTATGCAGACGGATCACAGCCTTGTATAATTCAGGGGATTCATCCGACCATCTTACGATAGACTTTTTTGTTCCAAGTTCCAATCGCCACTGATCTATTACAGCGTTGCTTACAGTTAACCCTGCTGAGCTTATATCCACATGTGATGGATCATTCAGATTCACATTACAACTATATCGATCAAGCCATGTGCCGTCCGGATGCTGGATATCCACATGTAATTGCATCGATCTAGCGGAATCATTTGCGGGAGCGCTTACAGTACAATCAACCAGAATGGTTCCGTTCTCAGCATCTGGTTGAATACGTAACGTCTGTAATCGGCATGGGGGCAGACTGTCCAGATAAACACCACCCGTGATTCCACCCCAGGCTGTGGCCGTATGCAATGAATGAATATGGCTACCCGCCAGCGGAAGTTTCATCGTATTATCCACGCGGATCTCCACACGATTCACTTCTCCCTGCTTCACCAGAGAGGTAACATCCCACTTCTGTTGATTCACCAGACTATCCTGCTGCCCGGCATACTGTCCATTGATCCAGAGATTTGTTGTCCATCGCACACCTTCCAATCTGAATACATAGTGGCATCCGGGATCGTCTGATGGAACATGAACATCCTGAGCATACCAGGCTGAGCCTTCATACTCGCGTACCTTGGTCCAGGTATCGAGCCTTTCGTATTCAGGCTCATCTCCGTATCCTTGCTCTTCCCATGAACCGGGAATCTGAATGGTCTCCCATGATGTATTTTTACACTGTGAAGGCGGTAATATCTCTTGTTCAACGAGTTTATCGGACTCCAGATCCAAACAAAACTGCCATGTCCCATTTAAGTTCAATTTATGACGTACAGCACCTATATCAGACAAATTCATATCGTATAGCCATCCCTTCATCTGGATTCTTGTAAATCCAGTCTAAAATGTGAAGCATTCCGTGACCATTGCTTATCATGGGAAGTGCATGGACAATATGATGAATCTGGAAATTTCTCAGAAATATCGAAAACGTTTTACACAATAGGCAAGGGCAACGCCCAGCACTCCGTACTTATTCCTCGTTTATATCCGTAGCCGTTCCTTTAATTGGTGATTGGGTTCTGGCCTGTTTGTAAGCGGAAGGGGATTCCCCTACATATTTCTTGAACTTACCGTGGAAGTAGTCCACATTTGCATACCCCACTCTCGCTGCAACCTGATGGACCTTCAGTCCTTCGTCCAGCAATTCTTTTGCCTTTTCCATACGAACCTTGTCCAGAAATGCATTGAAATACTCTCCAGTATGATTTTTGAACAACTTACCCAAGTAACTGCTGTTATAGTTAAACACTTCTGCCAGTACTTCGAGCTTGAGATTCTCGCCAGGGTTACGCTGGATAAATTCAATCATCTGTTTCAATACAGTATCCTTGCTTCCCCCACCCATACGTTGAATAAGTCGATTCAAATGTTCCGATGCCATGACTTTGAGATCAGACATCGTAAATTGATGATAGACTTCATTAATCAGAACCGAATGTTCCTGCATAATGGAGTGCATATGTTGATTCGTCGCTGCAAGCTTGTTGAACGCCAGGGAAAATACCTGTGAGAACGCCGTCTTGATCGCTTGCTCTGTTCGGTGATATGGAACCAGACGCTCTTCCATCTCACCAAGTACCCGCATAACGGACTCACTACTACGGATGTCTAACGCATAATACAGCTTGTCCGCGAGTTCGTCCTCAACTGGCTCATGTGCTCCGTCCACAGCTTCAACTTCTGGCTTAACAACGCTTTCGCCTTCGCTTCCTTCAGTCCACAGAATGATGCGCTGCTCCGTGAACAAGAAGCGTTCCCCGAGTAAACGATTCGCCTGTGTGTATGACCGCGCAATTTCAGAAGTGGAATGTACAGGTTCTCCCGCAGCACCGTACATGTGAACCTCCCATTCTCCCAGAAGTCCTTCCAGCTCATCATACAGATTTCTTGCAGATGACTCGGATGTGATTATTTCCTTACTTAACAGCCCCAGACCAGAATGGAACGAGAATACAATGCCTCGGTCTTTATGGTCAAATGCTTCAATCAGTTTGCGTTTCATAACACTTCCCCGCTGCAGGTCGGGGGTTACATGCATCTCAAGCAGCACAATCTGATAGTGAGGCCAGTGCAGCCCCAAGCTATCTTCTTCCATGCTACCCGCACCCTCCAGACTGTCAAAGAGCAAAGCCTCGATCTGATGCTCCCGAAAGACGGTATCTTCACCAGCATGACGTGCCATTGTCTCCCGTTCACGGGTCAGGATTGCAGCAATACGCTCCAGTTCACCAATAATCTCTTCTTCATCCACCGGTTTGAGCAGATAACCATCCACACCAAAACTGATGGCTTTTTTGGCATAATCAAAATCCGCGTAACCACTTAATATCAAAAAGTGCGAATCCGGATGATTCCGGCGCACTTCTTCAATCACATCCAGCCCGGTCATACCGGGCATGCGAATATCAATAATCGTCAGATCAGGCTCCAATTCCTCAAACCGGGAGATGGCCTCACGCCCGCTGGCAGCTGTAGCAATGACCTGGAATCCGTATTTTTCCCACTCAATAATGGTTGTCAGTCCCTCACGTATGCTCGGTTCGTCATCCACCAAAAACACTTTATACATGTTGGTCCCCTCCTGCTGGCAAAGTGAAAGAAACCTCTGTTCCTTCCCCATATACACTCTTAATCTGCAATCCATATGGCTCCCCGTACGTCAAGGTTAAGCGTTGATGTACATTACGCATGCCGATCCGGCTCTTCTCCTGTTCTTCTGGTCCACAGATGAACTGCATTACCTCAGCCAGTCGTTCTGGCGTTATGCCTGCACCATTGTCATCTACACGGATCTGCACAATGTTCTCTACTAAACGAATACTTATATGAACGCGGACTGTACCCTCTTTGTTCTCCAGACCATGGACAATCGCATTCTCAACTAAAGGTTGAATAATCAAAGGCGGAATGTACATCTTTTCCACCTCGGGATCGATATGGATCTGGAATGCAAGGCGGTCGCCGTAACGAAATTTCTGAATTTCCAAATAGGAACGTACCATTTCAAGTTCAGCCCGGAAAGTTGTTTTTCCACTGCCAATCTCCAGACTCTTGCGCATCAGTTTGCCCAACAGCCTGACGATGTTAGCAATCTCTGCTTCTCCCTTAATATGCGCTTTCATCCGAATGGACTCCAGTGCATTAAACAAGAAATGGGGATTGATCTGGCTCGCCATCATTTTCAGTTTAATCTCTTTTTGCGCGATTTCCAATTGATTGTTCTGTTCGGTCGCTTCTACAACCTGCGTCATGAGTTCATTAATACTTTTCACCATATAGTTGAACTGTCGTGACAGTTGCCCAATCTCATCGTTTCCATCAATCCGTGAAGTCACGTTCAGGTCTCCTAATGCAAGCTTGTTGAGGTGTTTACTCAGCCGGAGCAATCGGTTGGAAGTGAGGAACGAGATGATATATACGAAAAGTAGGGCGATGACCAGCACCAGTATAATAAAAATCATGCCGATCAAGCTGACCGTGTTGGCGTCTTTGACGATATTTTTGGTGGCAAAAACCGAAATCACCTTCAGGCTGTTCATACTCGATCCAGGGCCCAGCTCATCAATAACAATATTAGATGGTTCCCCCCGGAAATCACCCTCTATGGTGCCTTTTGCCTGATTCTGCAGATCGACGCCAAAATCAAGCTCGTCCAGCGTTTTTCCTACCAGTTCGGTATTCTTGGCTGCAACCACATACCCCTGCTCGTCCGTAATCATCGTCTCGAACTGTTCCTGACGCAACAATCCATTCAGCTCATCCTGATTGATCACAATCATCAACACACCCTCTGTCCGATACTCGGCAAAAGGTACTTTGCGCACCAGGCTGAGCTTGTGTACAGGATTATCTTCCTTGTCCGGAATGTAGAACCACCCGATGCTGGTTGTTTTCAGTGCCTGTTGGTACCAGTAACTCTCTTCTGTCTGCTTGTCTACCGGGATGAATTCGAGGTTGTTGATCAATGTTGGGTTAGTTGAGTAAAAACGAATGCCGGCTATCTCACGGTACAAACGCCTGTACTCCTGAAAGTCTTTGTATGCAAGATACGCTGAGGTTAACTCCACAACGCTCTTGTACCGCTTATTAACGATCTCCTTGAGATCTGCATTAAACATTAAAAGATTGGATATATCGGTTGGTACACGCAGCATGGTTGCCGTCTGGCTCTTGATCTTGTCCACATTAATGATTGTCTGTCCTATCGCATTGTCCAGGGCTTGCTGACGAAAATAACTGGTCACAGCAAGACCAACAATCAGGACCGGAATCATGACAACCAGTACATAGGAAATGAGCAATTTATGCTTTAATTTGAGATTATTAGTGGTTCGTATCAACCTTTTCAACATGTCTGCACCTTCCGTCATCTGTATAAGCGCTTACATATAAACAGCAGGATCAGGATGTTCTGTCCTCAGAATTAATCATACCACAGAACCGTCAGAATTCGGATTGTCATTGCAATGGGTACTATATTGCCAGGCTGTAAGCCAACCTACCTCTAGTAGAAGAGGCCGCCATTAACATGGCGACCGGGCTTACCGAATTTTTTCTACTGACAGAAGTTTAGTGACTCCTAGATGGGCGAAATCCCTGTTGAAGTGTTGGAAAAGCCAAAAAAGGCACTCCCACGATTGGAAGTGCCTTCTCAGTATCAGAGATTTACTCATATGTTATTAAGGACGAGGTGTACTTACCCCATTGAGGATCAGTTTAGGATGAATATCGGCGCTCAGCGAAGCGGAAACTGCACAATATTTTTCCTCAGCCATCTGGATGGCTTTCCAGATGCGATAATCCGGGATATCGCCATCGACTTTGAAGATCAGATCAATGGATGTGAAGCCTTTGGGCATCTCTTCACTGCGTGTGCCTTGCGCTTCAATCTCAATCGACTCAATTTTGTCCAGGAAAGCGTCCAGAATCATCGTAATATCGATTCCCATACAGCCCCCGAGACCCGCCAGTAACAATTCCATCGGGGTCGCCCCCTTGCTGTCACCACCATAAGCAGCAGTGGCATCCATGCCAACCGCGTAGCCAGAGGGTCCTTCGGAAGTAAACGCACGTTTGCCTTTCCATACGGTTGTTACATTCATGATGTTATCCTTCTTTCTCACAATAGTTTACGATTTGCAGAAATCCGTTCCGGGTACGGCTCGTTCTTCCGATCGCTGTTGTCTCCAAATATTTTTGATTTATATTCACAAAGGACAATATTCGGAGACAAAGGCGAGCGCTACGCTTCTTCAGAATCGATTCCGTCCCCTTCACTCAGCAGCTTATCGCTATAATCGATCGTATAAATCAGTATAAATTGTAGTAATGTAATTAGAATTCAGTAATCTGTTGCAAGAAACGGCGGGTGCGTTCTTGCGTTGGTTGTTCAAAAAAGGCTTGTGGACTTGCTTCTTCCACAATCGACCCGTCCGCCATAAAGACGATTTTGTTCGCCACATTACGGGCAAACTTCAATTCATGTGTCACAACCAGCATCGTCATGCCTTCCTCTGCCAGTTCCTTCATGACGGAAAGCACTTCTCCGACCAATTCAGGATCAAGAGCTGAAGTTGGCTCATCAAACAGCATCACTTCCGGCTCCATCGCGAGTGCACGCGCAATGGCAACCCGCTGCTGTTGTCCACCGGACAATCGGGATGGATACGCATCCTGCTTGTCCGACAAGCCGACCCGATCCAGAAGAATCCGGCCGCGTTCAGCCGCCTCGTCCCTTTTGATTTTTTTCACCGTAACAAGACCTTCTATCACATTACCCAGCACTGTCTTGTGCGGATACAGATTAAATTGCTGGAATACCATGCCGGTCTGGCGACGAATCTCCAGTACCCGGGCACGTTGGACTCGCAGCGGATCTGCGCTGTTGACCACAATGCCGTTCACTTCGATCTGTCCTCCGGACAACTCTTCGAGTCCATTCAGACAGCGCAGCAAGGTACTCTTGCCTGAACCACTTGGGCCGAGCAATACAACAATATCTTTGGCATCGACATGAAGATCGATGTTCGTAAGTACTTCATTTTGCTGAAAACGTTTGGTAAGTCCAGTTGTTGTAATCATCGGTTCTCTCCTCCCATCAGTAAGCCCGGGCCAACCGGCGCTCCACTTGTTCCAGAATGGCCGAGAAGCCGATACTCATAATCCAGTAGATCACACCAATAGCCAGATAAAAAGGCATATTCAATGCATATTGCGATACCAGCAGTTGTGCTGAACGCAACAACTCGGTAACACCAATCGCCGCCACAAGTGATGTTTCCTTCAACATGCCAATAAACGTGTTCCCCATCGGCGGGATGGCAATGCGCACAGCCTGCGGGAAGATAATGCGTCTCATCGCTTGAGCCGGTGTCATTCCCGTTGCATATGCAGCTTCTGTCTGTCCTTTAGGCACAGCCTGAATGGCTCCACGGAACGTCTCCGACAGAAATGCACCTGCATTCAGACTCAATCCCAGACATGCAGCCGTGAGTGATCCCAAGGTCACTCCATAATCGACCAATCCGTAATAAATAACGAATAATTGCACCAGCAGCGGGGTCCCCCGCATGATGGATACATAAAACCTTGCGATCAACCTAAGCCACATCGGTCCCTTCAGACGAGCAATCGCAACAAGCACCCCGATGATGAACGCAAAAAACATGGAGATCACAGTTACATACAGCGTATAATAAGCCCCCTTCAGAAAGAAGGGGATATTCTCAAATACCAGTTCCATGGGTCAAATCTTCCCTTCGCCTTGCAGGTTCATTATTGCGCAGGCTCTTCACCAAACCATTTTTTGAAAATGGTATTGTACGTGCCATCATCTTTCATGCCTTTGAGAGCATCATTCAGTGCTGCTACGAGTTCCGGATTGTCTTTACGAACAGCAATACCTGCCTGGTCACTCTTAATAGCTTCACCTACAGCTTTGATATTCAATCCGTTGGCATCCACAATCGGTTTCAGAGCGTACATATTGTTGATTGTTGCATCAATCCGCCCAGCATTCAGATCTTTGAGTGAAGAGATGACATCGTCATAGGTTTTGATCGTGAAGTCTCCCACTTTTGGCAACACTTCATTACGCAGATATGATTCATCATTTGTACCCAGACCTACGCCAATCGTTTTCCCTTTGAAATCTTCCAGCTTGGTAATATCGTTATTGTCTTCTTTTACAATAATTTTAACTTGGTTCGTAATATACGGATCACTGAAATCCAGTACTTTCTTACGATCATCGGTAATCGTCATTTGGCTGATAATGGCATCAAGCTTCTTCGCTTGCAGACTTGGTGTCAAACCGGAGAACTCTTGGGATACAAATTCAACCTCAACCCCAAGACGCTTCGCAACTTCACGTGCGATATCGGCATCGTAGCCGTCCATTTCTTTCTTATCGTTCAGGAAGTTGTACGGTGCGTATGTGCCCATCATGCCCACTTTGATAACGCCAGCCGACTTGATCTGTTCCAGTTCATTACTTGCCTGTGCACCATTTGTGCTTCCACCATCTGTTGCCTTACTTCCACAAGCACTAAGTACCAGCACGGTCATCAGCAGAATTGCTGTCAAAGACCAGCCTTTACGAGTTTTCGATCCATATGTGTTGTTCATTACGTTAACTTCCTCTCAGTCGTGTATTAATCTGGATGTACATTGGGTTACTTTATTGTGACTAAACCGCAGTTGTACCCATTATTCCCTGCTATTTGTTTAATCATGTGAATCTTATGTGCCCAATAGTCCGTAAAACTCAAAGCTTGCTGCTTCAGTTGCCAGCGATGAAGCTGTCATGGCTGAAAATTTGCTGTGTAACTCATCGGAACCGAACAACCAGCGTGATATCATGCCTTCAATCATGCTTACCAATAGCGCTGCTCGAAGTGGAACATCCATGCCCTTAGGCAACATGCCGAGTTCGATGGCACGTTCCATATTGTGACGAAAAGCAGTTTCCACGGCATTACGTGTCTCTTCGACCAGGCGTTGTACGGACTCTTCCGTCACGATGCCTTTGAGTAACAGTTCCATAAAATAACGATTCTGCGCGGCAAACAAAAACAAGTCAGTGAACAGCCTTTCCGATGCTTTCACCATATCCTCTACTGATCCGGCATCCTTGCGGTACCCTTGTCCAATCGACTCAAGTAACTCCTCCTTGCCTGTTAAGACAATCTCCGAAGCAATGGCTTCTTTACTCTTGAAGTGCCAGTAGAATGTCCCTTGCGCCACACCAGCCTCGCGGACGATATCGGAAATTTTCGTCTGATGGTAACCTTGGGTTGCAAAACGCTCCATCGCTATGCGTATTATTTGGTCCCGGCGTTCTTCACCGGGTTCCAAACCGTTAATTTTGGTCATTCATGTAACCCTCCCGATTGATCAGTCAGTCAGTTAAGTTATATCCTATGGGATAACTAGGTTTTTGTCAATATAGTTTTAAACAAATGGTTACAAGCATAAGTTGAAGTTGAGTGCATTTGTGATCATAATAGGTGATAGCCTTGTTCAAATGAACAGGCATGGTCAAGCAGGACAGCCTGTGCTGTCACCTGCATTTCAAGGAGGAAGAGAATTGGACATTATATCATCCATTATTATGGGCATCATCGAAGGTTTGACTGAGTTTTTGCCCGTGTCCTCTACTGGACACATGATTCTGACTGCCCACTTGCTGGGTTTATCGGAGGACAACGAGTCAGTCAAAACGTTTGAGGTGGTTGTTCAACTCGGAGCTGTACTTGCTGTTGTTGTACTGTACTGGAACAAATTCATTGATATGTTCCGCTTCACCGGAGGGAGCAGACCTTACTCCCGCCGCCTCAATCTGGGACATATCTTCCTGGCGATGGTTCCTGCCGTAGTCATCGGACTTGTATTCCGCGACTGGATCAAAGCACATTTGTTTGGTCCGGAAACAGTGCTGTACAGCCTCGTTATAGGTGGTATATTGATGATCGTAGCCGAACGTTGGAGCCGGAAGAGTGGGCGGATTACTACCCATGATGTCGATGATATTTCCTACAAACAGGCATTCGCGGTGGGTATATTTCAGATCTTGGCGTTGTGGCCAGGTTTCTCCCGTTCCGGGTCAACGATCTCAGGTGGTCTCTTTGCAGGGGTAAGCCGTGTAGCCGCTGCGGAGTTCACATTCCTCGTGTCTGTGCCAATTATGATTGGTGCTACGGGATATGACCTGTACAAAAGTATCGATCACCTGAACGGCAGTGATTTCCCAATCTTTGCGATTGGATTCATCGCTGCTTTCATCGTCGCCATGCTTGCGATCAAGACGTTCCTCTCCATTTTGAAAAAATTGAGCCTGACCGTCTTTGCTGTATATCGCTTTGTCTTGGCAGCCGTGTTCTTTATTATTTTGATGTAATCATTACAATTCAAGTAATTAGACAGGCAAAATCAATGGCGGCCTCACGTTCCCTTGGGAAGCGAGGCCGCCATATTTTATATTGCTATACTTCCGTTACTTCATGTTTCTGTTGCTTCACAATTCTGTTGCTGCTTCAGAGACAGCAATACCCGTAATTAGAAGAAGTCTGATTCTTCATTACTTCCTTCTTTGCTGGGTTGGTTCACTTGTGATGCCGACTAGGTTTACTATGTATCATGGACAACCATATTTATGTTCACTTCTGAAAAGCAGCCTGTCTAATACCACTCTTTTACTTGAAAGTTCCTGTGTTTCTTTCGACTCTTCAATCTCTCACGCAGATTATATCTATTCTCCTTTTGTTCCTGCAGCAATTGCTTCACCCCGATCATCAACAATCGGTATCTTCGGTCATCATTGTGACTTAATTGGTGCATTTCTTCAAAGATTTCATTCTTCATACGGATCTTGTTCACTCCAAATATTCAGTTTGTTCTCACAGTATACATGGGAGCACTGAACAAATTCTAAACAAGCGTTGTTTCTCAACTTCAGTTATTCAAATGCACATTTGAATGCACTTCAAGCGTGCTGGAATGAAACAGAAAAACCCCTTCCTGTCGCAGGACAAGAAGAGGTCTCCTTAGCTAAATTAATTAGACAAACTGCTGAGTCTCGTACGCTTAAACTTTGGATTCAAGCGTCTCCAGATACTCGGAGATTTGAGCAGGTGTTTTAGCCCATTTGCTATGCAGATGTGCGATTTTCTTGCCGTTCTGGAAGACGAGCAGGCTTGGAATGCCGCGTACACCATTCTCTTCGGCAAACGGCTGGAACTTTTCTGCATCCAGGGCATAGAAGGTTTTGTCCGTATGTTGGTCGATAACATCCCCGATAAAACGATCCAGGTTTTTGCAATCCGGACACCAGGTTGTATCAAATTTAATGACGGTAAAACCATCAGAGTTAATTGTATCCAAATATTGCTGTTCACTTTGAATTCTTTCCATATGTCTTCTCTCCCTTATATGTTCCTTTTTTGGCTGATCTTCATTGTACCTCGTATAGTTACAATTGAAAATAGGCTTAATGGAGTTAACGATGCTGCTTGTACAGATTAGCGGGACTGAGTTCTCGTATTTCCTGAATTTCCGCAGGGGTGAGTTCAGGCGAATTCGAAGCAGCAATATTATGCAACAACTGTTCTCTTGAACTGGCACCAGGGACAACAGCTGCTACGGCAGGATGGGATAACGCGTAGCGAATAGCCGTCTGAGCCATACTGCGTTGGTCTGTAACAAGACGACTTAGCCCTTGCCGAATGGTATATAGTTGCTCTGGCGTATAGTCCAGATAACCTTTGTCTGCCTTGGCAGATCCGGAATCGGCAAGCACACCGCTAGCTACTGGTCCACGGGCAATTACGCTGATCCCCTTTTGTTCCAATAAAGGCAGCACTTCTTCTTCCGCTCTGCGGTCAGCAATGCTGTACTGGTTCATCACACTGACGATGGCTGCCCTCTTTACATACTCCCGAATCACATTGGGACGAATGGAGGAAATTCCGTAATATCGGATAAGTCCTTCCTTCTTCAGTTCTTCAAACGCTTCGATCGTCTCTTCGATGGGGTCGTCCAAGGTCCCGCCATGTAGCTGATACAGATCGATGTAATCGGTCTGCAGACGCTTCAGACTTTCATGTACAGCCTGCTTAATGTAGGCTTTGGACGGGTCCCATGACCAGCCCTCTTTGCCAGGCAGACGACGATTACCTACTTTGGTCGCCACAATGACTTGGTCCCGACGCCCTTTAATAGCTTGTCCTACAATCTCTTCATTACGCCCTTCGTCATACAGATCGGCTGTATCCAACAGATTGACCCCATGATCCAGAGCCTCATGAACCAGGCCCACAGCGTGCTCCATTTCAGTTCCAAGTGACATACATCCCAGCCCAATCTCAGACACTATCAGTTCGGATGTACCCAGACGATTTTTCTTCATATGTGCATCTCCCTCCATACGTTCTGCAAGTATCCATTGTATCATTCTTGCTGGCAAAAATCGCATGCCTCACCGAAACAAAGGGTAGTTTTCATCTCACAAAAAAACCTGGAACGACTTCATCTCCAGGTTTCTCATGATCATCATTTAAATTCAATCGATAAACGAACTATCGCAATCTATTTCACTTCCACACGTGGTCTGGTTTTACTTGTTCCATTGGACGAATTGGAGTTTTTCATCATACCCGAGACAGTGCTAAACAGCTTATCTCTTGCTTGTTTGTTCCTCATCAGATAAGTCACACCTGCGCCGATAGCCGTCATGAGTATTCCTCTTCTTTTAGACATGTGCTTCTCCTCCTTCAGGATAAATGTACATCGTGTCTTGCTTGACAATTACCCTGTGGGAACAAAACGAAACGAAGTACAGGCTTGATCGCAGAAAAAAAGATGACCTCCGAATTCAATTCAGCGGTCATCTTCCAATCGTCCTGTTGAAACATCAACCGCACGAGATAAATCATACAAGCTTTCGTACAATCAAGACAAACATCCATGTCCAATTAATCAGATGGCGTTGCCACATGGGTCATTTCTTCATGTTTGTAGGTCGAACCATCGGCGGTCAGATAAAAGTGTCCGATGGGATGCAGATCTTCATCCAATTCGTAGACAAGCGGAATGCCCGTTGGGATATTGAGCGCCATCACGTCTGCTTCGGACAATTGGTCCAGATGCATGACGAGTGAACGGAGCGTGTTCCCATGCGCAGAGATCAGCACTCTTTTGCCAGCCGACACCATCGGTTTAATCTCCGCATTCCAGTACTCCAGTACACGCTTCGAGGTATCCATCAGGTTCTCCGTATACGGGATGGTGCATCCGAGCCGCTTGTACTTGTCCAGATCCTGCACATATCGGTCATCGGTTTCGTCCAGTGCCGGGGGAGATACGTTCACGGATCGTCTCCATTCCTTTACTTGGTCTTCCCCATACTTCAGAGCAGTCTGCTGTTTATTCAGTCCTTGCAGTGCACCATAATGGCGTTCATTCAACTTCCAAGTCTTCGTAATGGGAATCCACATGAGGTCCATTTCATCCAGCGCAATATCGAGTGTTCGGATAGAACGTTTCAGCACGGATGCATAGGCGTAATCAAAATCAAATCCCTGTTCCTTCATGATCTTCCCTGCTTTACGTGCTTCTGCGTAACCATCCGTCGTCAGATCCACATCTGTCCATCCGGTAAAACGATTCTCTACATTCCACATGCTCTGTCCATGGCGAATCAAAACAACTCTGTACATAAACGTGAACCCTCCTTCCATGGAAACATTACCCACAAGTCAAACTAATTAGCACAGTGAAACGTTCATCACATTAATAATATGGTGCCATCATCAGGTATACCACGACACCTGTAGAACTGACGTACAGCCAGATTGGCATCGTCCAACGTGCAATTTTGCGGTGTTTCTTCAATTGATTCGTCCAACCCCACACAAGTGTGAACAACGCCAATGGAACAATCAGGGCTGCCAGTATACTATGGGTAATCAGAATGAAGAAATAGATCGAACGAATGATGCCCTCGCCGCCGTATTTGGACGTCTCTGGTGAGAGGTAATGAAACGTCAGATAGGTCACGAGGAATAACAGTGTTGTTGAAAATGCAGCAAGAATAAATCGTTTGTGCAGCTTCACATTCCGCTTAATAATCGCAATAAGCGCTGCGAGCAGGAAGATGAAGGTAAAGCTGTTAAACACGGCATTAAACCGCGGCAACACCGTAATATCAAAGGTTACATCACCTTTGTAACCAATCGACGGTGCGAAGAACAATAATAAAATAATGACATTAGCGAGAATGGAAATCGTGATAATGATGCCTGCGAAATTTTTATTACTCGTCGGGGACTGAATGTTCGGCTCCCCTTTGTTATTTTTGCCCAATGCAAAATCCTCCTCATATCCTAACTTCTATGTTCTATATCATTATATCTCGCCAATTCCGGGCTGTTAAGTGACAACACTCTGAACAAAAACCGCTTCACTCCCCTATAAAATGCCCCTTTGCGGCTATTTTCACTCAAATCCAATCCGGCTCCCATTTACCGAATCCTTCATTTGTGGTATAATTAACGCAATTAATCACATACGCGTTGAAACTGGAGGAGCCTGTCACCAAGGGCCCCTCTTTGTCTTTTTCAGGCACAGAACGGCACTCTGCTAATGCCGTTCTGTGCCTTTTTGTCTGTTTGAAGCGGAGGATGGATCGCCCTTGGGTTGGTTAACCTATAGACGCTACTACTGGAGGGAAGAACACCTATGGAATTTATTTTGGTTCTTGCACTTATTTTAATCTTTACCAAACTTGCTGGTGATCTATCCGTAAGATTAGGCCAGCCATCCGTTTTGGGGAAACTGATTGTCGGTGTCATCCTCGGACCTGCGCTGCTCGGTTGGGTGGAGAAGACGGATTTCGTTCATTATATGGCCGAGATCGGGGTACTGTTGTTGATGTTCATCGCCGGATTGGAAACGGATCTGGAGCAGTTGAAGAAAAACTGGAAGGCGGCCTTTGCCGTAGCGGTCGGCGGTGTTATTTTACCTTTTATCGGAGGATACGGTTCGGCCATAGCATTTGGTATGTCGCAGACACACGCGCTGTTCTTTGGACTTTTATTCTGTGCTACTTCCGTCAGTATCTCAGTTCAGACGTTGAAGGATATGAATCAACTGAGTTCACGGGAGGGTACCACCATTCTGGGTGCAGCTGTTGTGGATGATGTGCTCGTTGTGGTTCTGCTCGCCGTGATGATGAGCTTGCTCGGCACAGGTGCAGGGGATGTCTCTATTGGATTGTTGATTGGTAAGAAACTTCTGTTCTTTGTCATCATCTTTGCAGCAGGCTGGTGGCTTGTGCCACGGGTCATGAAATGGATGGCCCCACTGCGGGTCACGGAAACCGTGATTACGACAGGACTCATTATCTGTTTCCTCTTCTCATACTTTGCAGAGTGGATGGGTGTTGCTGGAATCATAGGTGCATTTGCCGCTGGTATCGCTATCTCCCAAACCAAATTCAAACATGAGGTTGAAACTAAAATCGAGCCGATTGCTTACGGAATTTTTGTCCCGGTATTCTTTGTTAGTATCGGCTTAAATGTCACTTTTGATGGTGTGGGTTCACAGATTTGGTTTATTGTTGTTATAAGCCTCATCGCTATTGTTACCAAACTTATCGGTGGTGGAGCTGGTGCCCGGCTGACCGGGTTCGACCGTTCCTCTTCTATTGCTATTGGTGCAGGCATGATCTCCAGAGGGGAAGTTGCTCTAATTATTGCTTCGACCGGACTTGCTTCGGGCTTGCTTGATTCGGAATACTTTACCAGCGTTGTGATCATGGTTATTGTGACTACACTGGTTACTCCGCCACTCCTCAAAATCACCTTTGCACGTAAAAAAGGGGAGCAGCGGGTTGAAAAAGGAATTGAAGATTCTCATTTGAACGGGTGAGGTATTGAAATCATTCTGTATTTAAAAGCACGCCGCTTTGTTCCATTCTCTCCTTCTATCTCGAAGGTTGGAAATGGTCAGAGCGGCTTTTTGTATATTCACAAAGTTATCCGTCCGTAGCCGCTACTCATTCAATTTCGCTAAACTCATAGAAAAACAAAAAAAGACCACCTTACACTCAAGAGGTCTTCCATCCTTGCCTGTTGTTACAACAGGCTGTCCCATTTTAAGTTAACACGCCAACATAAAAACCAATCGAGATAAAGACAACACACCAGACGAATGCACCAATGCCCGATACAACTACGTACCTGCCGATTGCCATCTTGCTAATCCCGGAGAAACAACACATCAGATGACGAATGCCTGGAATGAAGTAACCCAGGATGATGGACCAATACCCATATTTGAGGAACCACGACTCCACCCTGCTGAATCGTTTGGCATTAACGCCAACCCACTTGCCGTATTTTTCAACCAGCGGCCTGCCCGCTTTTTTGCCAATCATGTAGCTAAGCAGCCCTCCGGTAAATGCGCCACCAAAACTGACGGCGATGGATACGGAGTAATTCAATACCGAGATGGAGGCGAGATAACCGACAAAAGTCATCATCACCTCATCCGGAATCGGCATGCCAATAACGCCGAGAGCCAGTAGTCCGTATATTGCGAAATAACCATATTGACCAATAAATTCTTTTGCAAATTCCATACTGACTCGCTCCTTATTTCGGTTCCACAATATCCTTCTCATGTGAGGCTAACACTTGTTTTAGAGACGGGAATCGGATTTGGCTCACCATGAGACCGGATAATACAATAATGACAAGATAGGCTACACCATGTGTGAAATAAGGACTCCAGAGTGCGAAAAAGGACATCAGACCTCCCGCAAATGTAATCGGCATTCCGACAAAACCACTGCTTGCTGTCTTCTGACAGTTATAACGGGCCAGACGCAAAGCACCGCAAATCGGAAACAATGCAGTCAGTGCCATCCCCAGCACACTCACTTCAATCATGGAATTCAGGTACAGAATCAGCACGGGTGCTGTTCCGAATGAAACTACATCCGCAAGCGAGTCCAAGGACTTGCCGAACTCACCCTCACAATGCAATTTACGAGCCGCATACCCGTCAAACAGATCAAAGAACATCGCTACCCATATCATCATCACAGCCAGGACAAATTCACCATGAATAGCCATAATGACTGCCAGCATGCCTGAACTCAGATTCCCCAAGGTTAAAATCGATGGTAAAGACTTCATAATATTTGACTCCCTTTCGTACTAGGCTTTAGGAAAAATAATATAAAAACGGACTCCATCCGGTGTATTCTCCACTCCATAACTGCACCCATGCAGATCAAGAATCTGCTTCGCAATGGCCAGACCAAGCCCGGTCCCCCCCATTTTACGATTACGTGAGCGCTCTACCCGATAGAACCTCTCCCATATATACTGCCGCTCAGTTTCAGCTATCTGCTCGCCCTTGTTCTCAATGGAAATATGGACAAAACCTTCACGCCTGCTGATCTCAATAGTTATATCGGTATGTGGTATCGCATGACGTATAGCATTCATCATGATATTGAAAATAACTTGCTCCAGCTTGCTTCGGTCACCCTCAACCGTCTGTTCTGTTGTGGATACAAGCACCACATCCAATCCTTTGTCCTTCAGTTGCGGGCCCAGACGGCCGGCGATATCTTCAATCATGTCTGCCAGTGCAACAGCATCCGTATTCAATTGAACCGCTGAGGATTCCAGTCGCACCAGATCCAGCATCTCTTCAACCATCGTTTCCATTTTGATCGTCTCATCGGCAATGATCTCAATGTAACGCTCCCGTTTGCTCTCACTGACGCCATCCTTCAGCCCTTCAGAATATCCCTTAATAATGCTGATTGGTGTCTTAAGTTCATGTGATGCATCGGCAAAAAACTTGCGCTGACGCTGTTCAATCTCCTGCTTCATTTCCATATCTGTACGCATCTGCGTGTTGGCCTGCCTCAGCTCTTCCAGTGTCTGACCCAAGGTTCCCGATAAGGCATTGAGGCTGTTAGACAGACTCCCGATCTCATCATTACGCCGGATGGGTGATTTCACCGTGAAATCCAGCGTAGACATTTTCTTGGCGACATGGTTCAAGGCCAAAAGCGGCTTCGTTATAATTCGGGACAGGAGCAACGCCAGCAACAGAATCAATATAAATGCCCCTATGCCAAAATACGCATAGAACAAACGTGTTGCCTCATTCGCTTCCCTCATCTCCTGTAGAGAGGTGAGCGAAAAGATCAGTTGTTGCTCGGGTCCAGAACGATGCACTGGAGCAATGGTGATGACATTGCGAACACCGCTCCAGCTATCCATCCATTCTTCATTGAGCATTTTGCCATTCGCCAACGCAAGTTGGTCTTCGGTGGACAACGGGAACCGGCTATCCAGTGCTTGCACCAGCAGTCCCTGCCTTTGACTCCACGTTGCCAGATTGGGAAGAACGACCTCGGTCAATACGCCTGACCATTCCTTTACCGGTTCAATCGATTCCTGAAAACTTTCTGTTCCCCATGCGGCAGAAGTGGCATCCTGGATTTTGAATGGATAGACCATGGATTCGCTGGCCGGACCTTTCACCGTCAATTCTTGCCCATATTTCAGATGGGATGTAATCCAGCCAGCATTCTCACTATTGATAAACAAGGACAAGGACACTTTCACGTGACTTCCATCCTCTTGAAGCAACGTAATGTGGAACGGGTCATTAACCAATCTTCCGGTATTCGTCAAAATGACCAGATGTGATTGATTCTGACGCATGAACTTCCCGGTCTCCTTGGCTAGCTGTAAATCACTCCAATGCCCATTAGAATATTGCTGTTCGAACTTGGACAGCTTTTTCTTCATACTGCTGACCTTTTGATGCTGATAGAAGTCGGGGAACCAGACCAACTGAGCAAAAACCGTCGTCCCATATAGAAGTACCAGACATCCTGCCATGACCAAGAAAAGCTTCATCGTTACGCCATTTCTTCTCATGCTTCTGCCTCGAAACGATATCCAGTACCAATCACCGTCCGGATACACTTGGCTTCATCACCCAATTTGCTGCGCAACTTCTTGATGTGGGTATCTACAACACGTGAGTCCCCTTCAAAATCAAATCCCCAGATCCGATTCAAAATGGCATCCCGGGACAACACAATGCCTGCATTACGTACCAAATAAAGCAACAGATCATATTCCTTTGGTGCAAGTTCCACTTCAATTCCGTCCTTCTCCAGACGTCTGGCCCATGGATCAAGGGTTACCTGTCCGAAGCGAATCACACCCTGCTCTCGTCCAAATGCACCTTCAACACGCTTCATTAATGTCTCTGCACGTGCAACCAGCACACGTGGACTAAACGGCTTGGTAACGTAATCGTCTACGCCCAGCTGAAATCCATGAATTTTATCGTCATCCTCGGACCGTGCAGTCAGCATGATAATAGGTACGGTGGATTGGGATCGAATATGCCCACATAACGTCCATCCATCCATTTCAGGCATCAAAACATCCAGAATAACCAAATCCACCTCATGCAGAGCCAACAGTTCCAGTGCCTGTACTCCATGTTCTGCTTCTATGACGTTCCATTGTTCTTTTATGAAATAATCGGCCACAATCTCACGAATGCGGCTTTCATCTTCCACCAGAAGCACTGTTCTGATCATGGCCGACTCTCCTTTTAGATTTCTGATGATAACATACCTATTCCATGTGTCGTTCATGTGTCCACACATGTTTTGGAATGCTCCCATGATATATACGATTAATATAAGCCAAAAGTTACTAATTTTTATAAAAATTCGCATAAAAAAAAAGCCATCAACGAGCAAGCTCCTGCTCATTGACAGCTACTTGAATGAAATCGAAGTGTGTTATCCAGAATTGATGCGCTACTGCGCGCTCCCTGGCAACACTTAACGTTGTTGCTCCAGACGGTGTGCCACATGCAGTGTCGGGCCAACAAAACGGTTTAGCGGGAATCCGCCGGCAATCGCTTTGGTCACGAAGGCTTTACCTTCACGAACAGCCTCTTTCACTGAAAGACCACGAGCCAATCCTGCGGTAATCGCCGCAGACGTCGTGCAACCCGCACCATGCGTATATCCGGAGCCGACAACATCGGCTTCAAACCATTCGTAGTTCGTTCCATCATAGAGTAGATCCATTGCTTTACCCGGGCTAATGACACCTCTGTCCTTGATCAGAACATGTTTCGAGCCATGGGCATGAATTGCTGCTGCCGCTGCTTCCATCTGTTCCTTGGAGCGAATCGGTCCACTCTTCGCCAGTTGGGATGCTTCGAACAGATTAGGTGTAACCAGATCGGCACCTGGCAACAGGAATTCGATCATCGCTTCCGTATTTTCCGGTTGCAGAACTTCGTCTGTACCTTTGCAGACCATTACCGGATCGATAACGATCTGTGGCAGACCGCTGCGGCGAATGTGTTTTGCTACCAATTCAATAATATCTACAGAACCGAGCATACCTGTCTTCATTGCATCAAAACCGATGCCGTCCAGAACCGTGCGAAGCTGCGCTTCAACCACATTTAATTCAACAGGAAAGACCTGGTGATCCCATGTTTCGGGCTCCATTGCCACAACC
The DNA here is from genome assembly GCF_037981725.1 of Paenibacillus sp. FSL H3-0457. NCBI lineage: Bacteria > Bacillati > Bacillota > Bacilli > Caryophanales > Paenibacillaceae > Paenibacillus > Paenibacillus sp. FSL H3-0457. Next base: position 5,959,801 of record NZ_CP150283.1, read on the forward strand.
GTAGTCAGTACGGTCATGCCATACACACCCAGCTCCTGAAAAGTTTTCAAATCAGCTTGAATACCTGCACCGCCGCTCGTGTCCGAACCAGCTATTGTTAATGTTTTTGGAATCGTCATGGTAGTTGCATTCTCCTTCGTGTCTCAGTTGACATTATCCTATCCCTTGTACGAGCGGATGTCAATGGCATCTGAAGCCATACAGAGCATGGTTTTCCGAATGATTCAGTTCACATCTTTTGTCTCCAGACGAACCATGGACATCGAAGCAATCCATATCCCTATTGCTCCAAGGGTCAGAGGAATAATAATAAGAGAATGAATGGAAACTTCCGACCCGTTGAATCCGGAGCAGACAATCGAAACCAGCAAAATGGACGAGACCATTGTAGTTGTAACAGAATGCTTACGCATACCGAAGAATAGGGGAATGAGTGCCATACACGCAGCCGATAAAGAACTTATACTGTACTTCACCAGAAGTCCCAATATATCCCGATTCGTCAGTGATTCAGGAATGAAGGAGTAGAATTGATTAACAATCAACAATAGTGAGCCCATGAACAGATCGTTAACCATAATCATCACAAATGTAAAACCAAACACGATAATCAATTTGGCAGCGATGATTTTATGACGCTGGATGGGATAGGTGAACATGACGTTCATCGTTTTATTTCTATACTCACTGATCACCAGCTTGGATAATAAAGCCCCTGCAAATATGATAAAGGTCGCTCTCGCAAACGTATCGATAATCATAAAGGCGGTCTGGTAATCGGCATAGGCGTAATCTTCTGCTCCCACATCCACGAATCCAATCATGATCAGAAAAAGAAGAATGGCTATACTGGCAATACCTGCTCCTGCAAAATTACGTGCAAAACGGTGCTTCCGCATCTCAAGTCTGATTAGTTTAAGCAACGTCTTCATCCCCTTTCACAAGCTTCATGAAGTGTTCTTCCAGGGAATGAGCCCGTTTGGATATCGATTCGATCTCAATGCCGTGTTGGATCAGCTTGGTGTTCAGTTCCGATGGAATGATTCCCGGATCATAGATGCGTAACGTTTGGTCATCAACCAGTTTATAATTACTCAAACCAAGCTGGTGTTCAATGACATAGGTCGCTTTGCGGATATCCACCGCCTGTAACTCGATGTACTCATTTTGACTTCCACGAATGCTCTCCATCGATACTTCCTCCACCAAACGACCGCCGCGAATGACACCAACTGTGTCCGCAATCTGCTCTATCTCGCCAAGAATGTGACTGGAGACCAGCAGGGTAATGCGATACTCATTGCTAAGGCGCTTGAACAAATCTCGCATTTCCCGGATCCCTACAGGGTCCAATCCGTTGATCGGTTCATCCAGAATGAGCAGTTCTGGTGTGGTTATAAGTGCACGAGCCAGTCCCAGCCTTTGCTTCATGCCCAAGGAGAAATCCTTGACCGGTTTCTTGCCTGTATCCTTCAGCCCTACCATTTCCATCGTATTGTTGATGATTTTTTTGTTGTGAAACCCCATGTATTCACAGTGAAGTTCCAGATTTTCGCCAGCAGACAGTCTATCGTAGAAAAAAGGATATTCAATAATACTGCCCATTCGCTTCAGCACTTCATAGGAGGTCGGCGTTAGCTTCTCCCCAAACAGTTCTATCTCCCCTGTGGTTGGTTTGACGAGATTGGTGAGCATCTTCATGATGGTTGTTTTACCAGCACCATTCGGACCGAGGAATCCATAGATCTCACCTTGCTTAATATTCATATTGACGTTGGATACAACCTCCACCCCTTCATATACTTTAGTCACATCTATTGTTCGTGCGATATAATTCATCGTCCTTGTTCTCCTTTACGTCCCCTGTCCGGGTTCCTATATCTATATTGTAAAGAGAAAAGTCTTCTTTTTTATTAATCAAATCTTACAAAAACCTTAAGTCTGACCGGACACGCCAACGCAGGGTCTACCAAGCCTTTAAGGTAACCGAGAATACAGTCCGTTGATGTGGCACACTATGCAAGTGAATACTTCCACCCATCCGCTCAACTAGCCGTTTCGTAATGGTCAGACCCAGGCCACTGCCTTGATAGAGTCGATTACGGGAATCCTCCAGTGTATACATGCGTTCAAACACACGGCTATGCTCGCTCTCAGGAATCCCTTTTCCCTGATCCCAGATCTGTAACGTCACAGGTGCACCTATTGAATGATCAAGTGAAAGTCCCAGTACCTTACCCTCTGCTCCATATTTCATTCCATTGGTAATGAGATTATCCAGCACACGGTCCAATGCTTCTTCATTCGCTTGCACGAAGAGATCACCATCAGGTATCTCCAGCTCCACGTGCAACCCCAGATTCGTCAACATTTCATAAAAGGAAAGCATCTTCAACCGGCATAATTCACTTAAATTCACCCGACTAAGTACCAGTTCCGTATCTCCGGATTCCAGCTTCGCCAGATCAAAAAAGGAATGGATTAAACGCAGCACTTCCTGCGCCTTATCTTGTATTTTCTCCGTCATCATCTTCCGTTCCTGATCGGTCAATGATGGACTGTGCAGCAAGGTCTCACTATAGCCAAGCACTACCGTGAGTGGCGTTTTCAGATCATGCGAAATGTTGGAGAGCATATTACGCATCTCCTTCTCCTGGTTCGCATAACCGGCCTTAGCGCGGTGCGCATGATCCAGCAGCTGGTTCATGTCTTTCAAAAGCTGACTGACTTGGTCATCACTATTGAATACAAGTAAACGCTCAAAGGTGCCTTGATCCAGAATAGCGGATATTTTCTGATGAATATAAGACAGGTGTTGGGTGCGTTTCCGCAAGCTCATCCACAATCCAATGACGGTAATGGCCAAAATAGCTGTTGTACTGGCAAAAATCAGTGTCATCCCTGCTCCGCCTCCAGTTTATACCCGATGCCCCAGAGTGTCTTGATATACTGGGGAGCCGAAGGGTCTGCCTCCAGTTTCTCACGCAGACGACGCATATGTACGTTAATGATATTTTCGTCTCCATAATAATGATCGTTCCAGACGGAAGCGTAGATCTGAGCCTTGGTGAACACTTTGCCAGGATGGGTAACCAACAGCTTCAGAATTCCAAATTCCTTGGATGTCAGCTTGACGGGTGTACCTTCACGTTCCACCTCGTACGTCTCCATGTCAACTACGAGTCCTCCAATGTGAATACGTTGATCTTTAGCCACTTCAGCCACAGGCTGAGTCGTATAATTGGCGCGGCGAATCGCAGCTTTGATGCGGGCAGTCAGTTCGATTAACGAGAAAGGTTTGCTCAAGTAATCATCTGCACCGAAGCCCAGGCCTAATGCTTTGTCCACCTCCCCATCCTTCGCAGACAGAATGAGCACAGGTACCAGACTGACTGCCCGAATGGTTTGCAACACATCCATCCCACTTTTGCGGGGCAGCATCAGATCCAGAATAACCAGATCATACCCGGGTTGTGACTGGCTGAACTGACGTTCTGCCTCTAAGCCGTCATATGCATAAGTGACGTCGTAGCCCTCTTTTTCCAAGTATGGCCCGACCATCTCACTAATTGAACGATCATCTTCAACAAGCAACAAGCGGTGACTTAACACATGTTTCCCTCCCACATGAACAGTTTTCTTTATTACCTCACAGTTTGTTTGAATTGGCAATGACATACGAAAAAACCTGACAGGGTCACCACTTTGGTATAAAGTGTGTTTCCTGCCAGGTCTATGAGAGTTTATAGATGAGTGCTTATACGTCTAGTCTCTATATCCGTTCTCGCTGTGTATCCAGCACAGTCCAATGGTTCCTGCACCTGCATGGATACTTACCACAGGAATAAACGGCATGATTTCGGTCTTTAATTTAGGGAGCAGATTGGCAATCTGCTTCTTGATTGTAACAGCTTCTTCCTGATTGTTGGCATGCATAATGCACACATGCTTTACTTTCTCCATATCCAGCTTGAGCATATCCAGCATACGATCTTTTGTCCGCTTGAACGTGCGAATCTTCTCATTCACAACCACTTTTCCCTCTTCGAATCGAAGCAACAGGTGGATCTTGAGCAGTTGACTGATGATCAGCTGTGTGCCGGACACCCGGCCACTGCGGTGAAGATGTTGAAGACTGGCCGGTATGAGGTAAAAGGACATGTTATCAATCATCTGTTCAATGTTTACTTTGATCTCGGCAGCGGAACATCCCTGCTTCTGCCATTCCAGTCCTTGCATAATCATCTCACGGTGAGGATAGGCACCTGCCTTCGAATCAATTGCGGTCACCGTCACTCCTGCAATCTCTGCAGCCTGCATGGACGTATGCAGCGTTCCGCTAAGCTCTGTAGAGCAATGAATCGTAATAATCTCATCGTACTTGTCTTTGAGCGACTCATACAGTTCAATGAATTCGCCAATGGGTGGCTGCGAACTGCTCGCACGTGAAGCCTCCGCAAGTTTCTCATAGAACATTTCAGATGTAATGTCATCGGTTTCCCGGTAACATTCCTCTCCAAATAAGATGCGCAGCGGTACGATGTAGATATGATTTTGCTCCGCAAAAACGGGATCCAGTGTACTGGTACTATCGGTGACCCATGCAATTTTCTTCATGACATCCTTCTCTCTTGCCGGATTGTTCGTTCTGTATCTTCAATCGTCAAGCACAAGCCCGGCGGTTTATTTAAAATTTGAATATTTCACATTGTAAACGTTTGCGATACTACCTCTCAATTATAAATGAACGGACAGACTGTTGTCTTGTGGCGCAATCATGAACACCCCTGTTAATACCATTATTAGCTAAAAAAATGTCTTGCCTGTGAAGGAATAAATTGGTATGCTGTTGTCCTTCTCTCTTTTTCGCCTTGACTGAAGTGAACGGAAACGCCGTTCAATCCACTTATCGGAGGTGTCACATGCTTTATTTCACTCTGGCTTCCAAAGCCTACTCCCGGAATCTGCAATACCGCGGGGCACACATGGTACATAACTTGGCAAGCGCCATGTTTGGTTACATGTATGCCTGCCTCTGGATCGGCATCGGGGCCGACCATACTCTCGGAGAATATGGGACACAGGGAATGATCAGTTACATTGCGTTCACGCAATCCTCTCTCTGGATCTCGGGTTTTCTCACGAACGGATTGGGTATTCCCTTATCCGTCAGGACAGGGCAGATCGCACTGGATCTGATGAGGCCTGTTCATCTGTTCACCCACCTGATGGCACGCGAATGGGGGCAGATTGCCTACCAGTTCGTGTACAAAAGTATTCCGATCTACCTGCTCTTCTCCATTGTCTTTTCCCTGCATTGGCCCTCAGACGTTTCAACACTATTCTATGCCGCACTTGGTCTTGCCGGCGCCGCATACTTATCCATCTGTATGAACTACATCATTGGTGCTACGTCGATGTGGACCACGGAGTCCTCTTGGCTTCACTGGGGCAATCACGCGATGATGAATCTGCTGGCTGGTTTTTTCATTCCGCTGGAATGGCTACCGAACTGGCTTGAACAACTTGCCTGGATATCACCCTACCCTTTCCTGCTCTATGTACCTACCCGAATCTATCTTGGTTTCGAAGATGGCTCCTTGTTATGGGGAACCTTGCTTTGGTGTGTCTTTATGACGTTGATCTGTCTTGCCATCACCCAAGTGTTACGTCGTAAAGTGGAGGTACAAGGCGGATGAAGCGAACTTCCTGGTTCAATTTATATAAAATGCTCATTCGAACAAGCATCCGCAGTCGGATGCAATACAAGTTCAATTTCATCATGGCTTCCGTACTGGCTGCTTTAATTCAGATCTCCGAGTTTCTGATGGTTGCTCTCGTGCTGCACAAATTCGGAGCAATTAAAGGCTGGTCCCTCCATGAGATCGGTTATCTCTTTGCCATCATGACGTTATCCAAAACACTGTATCGAACGTTCGGAAACGAAGTTCATCATCTGGAAAAATATCTGGTTAATGGTGAGCTTGATCAACTGTTAACACGTCCCATGCCCGTATTGCTAGCACTGCTGCCGCAAAACTTCCGCATCATGGCTGGGGAAGTCCTGCAAGGCGGGTTCATTCTCTGCTGGTCAGTGGCAGGCATGATGCATAGCGGACAGATTGGCTGGATCGCCATTCCCTTCTCCCTGCTCATTATTCTGACGGGCGCAGTCATTCTCTTTTCCATCGGACTTGCTACCGCCACACTCGGATTCTGGACCACACGTATTGAGGAATTACAGACGATCACTGAAGATGCCGCACGAACGGCTGCCCAATATCCGCTAACGTTATATCCCAAATGGATGTCTGGCATTCTGCTAACGGTGATTCCCGTGGGATTCGTCAACTACATTCCGTCACTTTACCTGTTACGGGGTGAAGGAGGAGCGTGGATTCTTGTTGCTGTTGCGGCGGTTGCCGTACTAAGTTTGGCTGCAAGTCTGCGTTTCTGGCAATTTGGCATGACCAAATATCAAAGTACAGGTAGCTAAGGAGGCGAAACGAATCATGAACATGATCACAGCAAGGCATCTGCAAAAGGAATTCAAAACTCCTGTTATTCGCGAAGGACGTTTCTCAGGTCTACGTACGTTATTTTCACGTGAGTATGTGTCCAAGGAAGCGGTACGCGATATCAGTTTTGATATCGGCCCAGGGGAATTTGTGGGTTACATCGGTCCGAACGGGGCTGGCAAGTCTACCACGATCAAAATGCTGACAGGTATCCTGCACCCAACCTCGGGTGAGGTAAGGCTTGACGGTATGAACCCGCATCAGGACAGGCGCAGGACCGTTGGTCGACTGGGCGTTGTGTTTGGACAGCGCAGTCAGCTCTGGTGGGATCTGCCCGTGAAAGATTCATATGATATTCTAGCCGAGATGTACGGTGTCAGTGCCGAGGACAAAAAGAGACGGCTGTCCCAGTTCGCCGAGCTGCTGGACCTTGAATCGTTCTGGGCCACGCCTGTCCGCAAGCTCTCGCTTGGGCAACGCATGCGTGCCGATCTCGCAGCTTCCATGCTGCATGATCCCGAACTGCTTTTTCTCGATGAACCAACGATTGGACTGGATGTGAACGCAAAGCGGAACATTCGTCAATTTCTACGAACATTAAATGAAACGTTTGGCAAAACGATTTTGCTGACCACACATGACATGGACGACATTGAGCAGTTATGCAGCCGGGTCATGGTGATTAACCATGGTCAACTGACATATGACGGTACGATCTCGTCACTTCGCGAAACCATTGGACTACCTACGCTGATTCGGGTAACGTTCCGAGGAGAGTTCCACATCCCGGATGTTGTGTCGTCCGCGATACATATTACTGGAGTGGAAGGGCAAATCGTCACCGTCGAAGTGAACCGGAAGGAATGGAGTACAATGGACATTCTGAAACAGCTCGAGCACTGGGGTGAGATTGAAGATGTTGAGATGAAAGAACCCGATTTTGAAGATATCATTCATCGGGTGTATTAGTCGGCCCATTTTGTGAGGAAATAGGATGAAGACCTGTTCTTACGCCGTTACATGAAAGAGGGACATGGCGTACTGTAATAACGGAGGTGAAGCGTCATGCTTGTAATCAAACATGTCCTTCTAGCATCCACCGTACACGCTACTCCCTACTTCATTGTACGTGGCATGATGCCGGGACCCGTGATGTTCATTACATCCGGGGTTCACGGGAATGAAACGGCGAGTATGGCCGCTGCGCAAAAACTCGCAGATGATATTGCGACAGGTCGTCACGCCATTCAGCGAGGGCTGTTAATTATCGTGCCACGCGTGAACCAGCAAGCCTACGCAAAGAAAATCAGAGGCAAGCCAGATCTGAATCGTACGTTTCCACGCCGTATGTCAGGCAAGGCCAAGCATCCGCTCGCTGCGGCAGTTTTTCAGCTGGCGCGTGAACATCGGGCCGACTGGTGGGTTGATCTGCATGAAGCCAACGGCCTGTCTCAACTGAGTTCACGAGTGCTTGGACAGACGTTGATCACCAATCCCGGCAGTCAGACGATTCCAGCTTGCAGAAGAGTTATCGAACGGATGAATCGGTCGATTGCCATTCGTGATCGTCATTTTAACCTCAAGCAGCATGAATTGCCGGGATCTGCCCGTACAGCGGCTTCAAGACTATTACAAGCCCGTTCCGTCACAGTGGAGACCTGTTGGAGTCTGAAACGCTCGACCCGTATCAAGTATCAGATGAAGATTGTGCACCATTTTCTGCGTGAAGCGGGTATGTCATGATCAAGACCATTAAGATAGAACGAAAAAAACCTCCAACAGAGAGCGCCGAAGCACATCCTCAGGTGCTCTCTGTTCGTGGTGTTTTTTTATCTCTGCATCATGGCTTCCAGTATTTTATTACCCACAGGGTCCAGCGGCATAAGTGGATAAAGGTCTTTTTTAGTTATAAACTTGAATATCGCATCCAGATACTCATCCACAATAGAGGCTGATCCAAAACAATAATTGGACAATAATACGACGCCTATACTCTGTTCCTTATTTATAGCCAAATAACTGGAGAAACCAAATGTGCCACCGTTATGCCAGAGTATATTCTGATCTGAGATGTTATCACTGAACCAAGCGTAATGATGGGTTGAATCTCCAATCATCACAGACATATGACTTTGTTGTATTGCAGAGGCTGGCGGATGATCTTCATTCAGGTTGGCCTGTACAAATAAACACATATCGTGAAGAGATGACTTGATCGCCCCTGCGCCTTCATGTACACCCGTATCCCAGTGAGGCATCTTTTTCCCCGTTGACGTATGTCCGTCCACAAATCTGCCATTCTGTTCTGTATTCAGCATAGCTGCTGTCTCCGTCATGTTTAATGGACCTGTGATATATTTTTTCAGCAGATCGTCATATGTACTTCCTGATACTTTACATAGGATATAACCAAGTAAGCCCACGCCAGTATTGGAATACTCAAATGAACCCATCTGATCCGCAAAGTCAGCATCCGATAGAAAAGCAAGTAAATCATCTTCGGTATAATCTGAATACGGATTCAATCGGTTTTTCGTGGGGTTCAGATTTGTGGCAAGTCTAGGTAATCCAGAGGTATGCGTAGCAAGACTTTTTAAGGTAACCTTATTCAAATAATCGTTTTTACCGTTGTGTATGTACTTGCCAACCGTGTCATCCGCGGAAAGCTGCTGTTCACGTTCCAATTCTAACAGAAGGATCGATGTAAAAACTTTGGTTACAGAGCCGATTTCGAACAACCTGTGTTCAGGAGCAGCCACACTCTTCTTTTTGGGATTGCCCAATGAATGATATTCGATATCTCCCTTTGTAATGATGCCAATCTCAAGATGCAGATGTTTCTTTCCTTTGATGTAATCGGATACAAAACCTTGTAAATCCCTCATAGAAAATGTTACTCCTTTTGTGGTGTGAATTTCATTATTGAAATTATTGAAATCACGTTAACCACCATTATGTATTGGCAAACTAAACTATGTATTCTTTCTAAATCTCCGATTCCCTGCTCAATAGTCCACGCCTGTTTTCTGCTAAACAGGAAAAGAGCCGCGATTACGGCTCTTTCTTCTGCACCCTGAACGATTGAATATAATTGTCGATATCGTCCTCCGGTGTATGCAACAGTCGTGCCAGATTAATCTGCAGCTGTTCCAGATGGTCAATATGCTTCTGAATGTCAGTAATGCGTTCGCGTACAAGGGTTTTTAACGTTTCCTTTTCCATGTCTTCCTGACTGAGTAACTGTAACGTATCCTGTATTTCCTTTAGAGAGTAACCCAGCGACTGGGCATCCTTAATAAATTTAATCTTCACCAAATAATCCTCAGTATACACCCGGTATCCGTTGGAGGAACGACCGGGAGCGGGCAGAATCCCGCTGTCCTCATAATAACGGAGGGTTGCCATACTTACACCGGTACGCTTAGCCAGCTCTCCTCTTGTCATGGTTTCCATAGATACTCTCCATCCTTCTGCTGGGTTATTCCGCTTTTTGGTGACGTAGCTTGGTATACTTGGTATCATAAGTGGCCTCAGGGAATTTAGATGAAGGGCCTTGCAACAACGGCTGCTCCTCCCCCTTCAAATAACGGTCAAAGAATGCCAGCGCATAGGATCTGGTTATATCCACATTATGTTCTGGCGTCATGCCTCTGGCAAACATTTTCGGTGAAATTAACGAAATATCCGTAAAGCTTTGATGAAATAAATTCTCCACTGTCAGATAATAGGTATCATTAAGACTGTTTGACATCACCCGATCCAAATCAGGCTCAAACTCGGGATAAAATACTTTATCCTTGGCAGTGGCGTCCGGGTCCAGACTTTTGGCTGTCCCACCCGACATGATATACATAAACGGCTGTTTCAAGTCTGTTGTGGATACTTTACCCCAGAAACCGCCTTCCAAACTAAGTCCTGCTTTGAAACGGTCATCCTGAGCCAGCGCTTCCGCCGTGGTTGCACCGCCGTAGGAGTGACCCAAGATACCGACAGAATCCAGATCAAGCCTGCCTTCGAGCAATTGATTCGGATCATGTGAATTCCACTGTGTGAGAGTGTCCAGTACAAAGCTTGCATCCTCTGCACGAATACCTATACCTTTTATATTATATTGATATAGTTCTTTGGAGGTTGGGAAGTCAGGGTCCGGCTGATAAGAAGCGACATCGCCATCCGAGAATGTAACTTGTGCAGATGTATACGGATGGTCGATACCAACCACAATGTAGCCGTTGCTCACAAGTTCCTCAATCGCGGTCATACTTTGAAAGCGAGTAGAACGTATCCCTGGTGAAAACAGTAAAACAGGATACTTGCTCTGTGCGGCAGATACCTCGGCACCTTTAACAACATGCGTCGGAATCGTGTCAAGGTAACTGAATACCACTGGTGGAATACCAAATACCAGGCTGATCGCCTCTCCCAATTCGGCAGGATAATGCTCTAGCGGCAATCCTTTGGCTGTTTCCTGATCTACAGGATACCAGACATTGATCATGAGTTCCCGCTTGTCGCCCGGTTCAACCGATTTCGTTTCTTCCCGGGAATCATCCGTTAACTGCTGCGAAAAGGTTCCTATGGCAAATGAACCAGTCGATTCGGGCATCGTGAATGCAGGGAATAACGACGTCAACACCATTGTACCTGCACTAAGAGCCAGCACCAGAATGGATGCCAAAATGGTTTTGAACCACGATCGACGTTTCTGTTTCTGTGTATTCTGAATATTGCGCCGTGACTTCCATAATTGAACGGACAATACAATCAGTAAAACAAAGGCCACGATATAGGTAGGCATCAACTGCAAACGAAAATGATCCATTCCCCCATGCAAAAGGATAGCCAGTGCCAGTGCCGACAACGTACCGCCCCCCACTACCCGATGTTTGGGAGCCACCCAAATAACCACTGCGCTAATAACTGTCATGATTACCAAAATCCATTCTAAAATTCTCATTATTCAGCCTCCAATATTTCTTGATAAAAAAAGAATAAACCTTGAAGCATACTTCAAGGTCAAGGCTGTATTTTAGAAAAGATTTTATCGAGGAATTCGTAAATCCCATTTGCGAAGTTCGGTCAACGTGCACGTTCCGGACGAGAAAGCCTTAATACCTGTTGAGTTCGGCCCAGGATAGATCCGTCCTGTCATCACTTGCTCCCCCTGCTGAATGAACACCTCAATGGAGCTGACATCCATAAAGATATGAAGTTCCAGTTTCCCGTCAAGCAGTTCCACTGTTGCAGCTCGTTCTCCGCCCGGCCCTTGTCCGGCCTGCTCGCGATTCAAGCATAAACGCCGCTGCTCTACATCATAGGAAATCACGGTTTCTTCATCCTCACCCGTGCGCAGCTTTAACCCAAAGTGTTGTGCCTGTTCCGCTTCGAATACAGCATACAGTTCGTAACGGTCTCCACTGATTCCAAGATCAAAATCATGTTCATCACCATTTAAATGTATACCATACTGCTCGGTGCCTTCCGACCTGTACTGTATAAGTTCGGAAAGAGGCTGGAATATCAATCGTTCTCCCCTACGAATCAATTGTCTTGGCAACGTCATCGCTCCAGCCCAGGCATGGGACTGTTGTGTCGGGATTTCCGTTTCCCACGTATCCATCCAAGCCACCATGATTCGTCGTCCCTGTGCATCCTCCATCGTCTGAGGTGCGTAAAAGTCGAAGCCACAGTCCAACGGAACGTACTGCTCGTACTTCAACACACCCTGGTCTTCATCCAGCGTTCCCATCATATAAACGGTCGAATGCAAGTTGCGATAGTTATCTCCCTGAGCAGGCATGCGTTGCGGAGACATGATCAGAATATCTCGGCCATCCAGTGTGAACAGATCGGGACATTCCCAATTGTCGCCAAGCGTCCCGTCACTCTGGGCCATAATGTTGACATAACTCCAATCCAGCATGTCCGTTGAGCGGTATAACAGAATGACACCTTTGCCCGCAGCATCATTCGATCCAAGGACGCAATAGTACACACTGTTTCGTTCAAACACTTTTGGATCACGGAAGTCCTTCGTACTCGTATGCTCCGGAATCTGATCCAGCCGAATGACCGGATTCATCGTGCTTTTGACAAAATCAATCCCATTGTCCGAGACAGCGATATTCTGTGTCTGCAAGTAATCGTTATCCTTGTCAGGTCCAGTCACGACATGTCCCGTGTACATCAGCACCAACTTGCCATCCTGCACGATTGCACTTCCGGAGAAACAGCCTCCACTGTCGTAGCTCTGATCGGGCGCCAGTGCAACAGGCAGGTAAGACCACGTAACCAAATCACGGCTCACCGCATGGCCCCAGTGCATCGGCCCCCATACCGGTTCATAGGGATAATGCTGATAGAACAAATGATACATCCCACCGAAGTATATGAACCCGTTGGGATCATTCATCCAGCCCACCTCTGGCATCAAATGATAGGCCATTCGATAGGTTGGATCAACCTGATGTCGATGCTCCTTGATATATGCGTTGGCCCGGGCGAGTGTATACCTCTCCTTTGTTTGAGCCGAAGAACTCGTCAGTCCAAGGTCTGTCTCTTGCCTTGTGTCTATTTCCTGCTTCTCGTGTCGTTCCTGGTTCATATGTCCTTCACTCCTGTCTCTCTCTATATCACCCGACTGAACTTATTTGATTGCCCCTTGCATGACCCCCTGAATAATGTACTTCTGCGCAAACAGATAAACGATCAGGACAGGTAGCAGGGTCAACACCAGACCAGCCATCAATGGACCGTAATCCACTGTATATGTCCCATAAAAATAAAACGTGGACAACGGCAGCGTACGCTGCTCGGATGAAGTCAGTACTAGAGAAGGCAGCAAAAAATCATTCCATATCCACAATACATTCAGCACGCTAATCGTTACGGTTGTTGGCAGTAACACTGGCAGTACGATACGGAAAAAGGTCTGCACTCTGCCGCAGCCATCCATTAGAGCCGCTTCTTCAAGCTCCAGGGGAATACTTTTGATAAAGCCATGGTAGATAAATACGGCGAGCGGACTGCCAAAGCCAATATACATGTAGATCAGCGACCACTTGTTATCCAGCAGGCTGAGCGAGCCGTATATTTTAACCAATGGAATCATAATGGCCTGGAACGGAATAATCATCGCAGCTACCATCAGGAAAAAGAGATACTGATTCACCTTGCTTTTGTGACGAACAAAGTAATGGGCTGTCATCGCCGCAAAAAGAGCAATCTGTAATACACCTGCAATGGTAATGAGCAACGAATTGCTGAATGCGGATACATATCCCATTTTGTCAAACGCATTGACGTAATTATCGAATTGAAAGGAGCTTGGCAAGCCCAGCGGATCGGAGGTAATTGCCTGGTTAGCCTTGAACGAATTGACGATTAGAAGCACAAACGGAAATACAAACAAAATCATCACAATGATTAATGCAATAAACTTCATCCAGTTGAGAATGCGCGATTGTCCAGCCATCATGCCTCGACCTCCAGTTTTTTGCTGAAATAGACCTGGAGCAATGTAATGGCGGCTACAAGGATAAACAGAACAAAGGCTTCTGCCTGACCCAATCCGTAGTCACGAGCAAGAAAGGCCTGCTCATAAACATGCATGGATACCATCTCTGTGCTCTTGAAGGGCCCGCCACTGGTCAAAGAGACGTTCAGATCATACACCATGAATCCCCGTTGCAGTGACAAAAAGATGCATACAATAAACGAAGGAACCATCAGTGGCAATACAATGCGCGCCAGCATTTTGCGATTACTTGCCCCATCAATACTGGCTGCCTCCATAACATCCTTCGGCACATTCATCAGTCCTGCAATGTAGATAACCATCATATAACCGGCATACTGCCAAACGGTCACCACAACGAGAGCCCAGAACGCTTTATCCGGATCAGCTAACCAAGAGGTGGAGAACAGCGTGAGATTCATTTTTTGTCCTGCAAAGACGAGTACCTGATTAAAAATAAACTGCCAGATGAAACCAAGCACGATTCCACCCACCAGATTTGGCAGGAAAAATCCAGCCCGAAACCAGCCCTGTGCCTTCATTCCCCGAGTTACAACGTAAGCGAGCAGGAAGGCAACCGCATTGGTCAGCACAACGGTAATAAATACGTACTCCAGCGTCATCCCAAATGATTTCCAGAACACGGTGTCCTTGAACACACCGATGTAATTATCCCAGCCAACAAAGTTTTGATCGATGGCAATGCCATCCCAGTTCGTAAACGTCAAATAAATACCATACAAAAATGGAATAATCATCACCGTAGCAAACGCAAATAATGTCGGGCCAGTAAAGATCAGGCGGGTGCGCAGACGTGTCCATAATCCTTTTTCGGTCAGCATTGTCAACCTCCACTCTATCCAAATGATTAGCCTGGCGGTTATACCGGAAACAAGTCGAACAGACCTCGTGTGGAAGCTGTATGTTCACCATCTCCGGCGTACCGCAAGTCTCTCTCTATGTGCTGCACAGGGCTATGATTAATTCCTTTATTTCACGTTGCTCCAGTATGCCTGAATTTCACTGGCAAGTCCGGCACGGTCAATGACGTCAGCCAAATATTTCTGCATGGATGCACCCAGTTTGGACCAGTGATCCGCAGGAAGTGTGCTCATTGATTCCTCGATTTTGCCTGCCTTGATGTATTCACTAATGGATTTGCCAAGTGGATCGGTTGGCTCCAATGTAATGTTGCTGAATGCCGGAATAATACTGGCTTGATTCACCAGGAAATCCTGACCTTTTTCGTTATAAACGATCCAGTCCAAAAATTTCTTCGCTGCTTCCTGTTGCGCTGGTGTGCTCTTTTCCTTATCCAGCAATATTCGTTTGGATACGGCAGCAGAGATTTGCGTATTACCGAAATCATCTGGATTATTGCTCACAGGTACCGGGAGGAAGCCATATTTTCCATCTGCTGTATCAAAGCTTGAAATTTGTGGCCATGCCCAGTTGCCCTGGAACCAGATACCTACCTCACCCTTGCCAAGCACTTCAGGTCCACGCTCATAGGTTCCGGACAGTGGAGAAGCCTTGTCAATATTGTAGGTTTTCATCAGATCAAATGTATCTAACAAGCCATTAAACACGGCATTGGAAGCAAGGTCCACTTGACCTGCCTTCAGATCAGTAATGAATTGATCCACCTTCGCACGGTCTGAAGACTGCCCGCCATATGCAAGCCCCAGATAATGCGCACCAAGCGACCAATCCATCGGAGATACAATCAAAGGTGATTTTCCAGTAGCAGCGATCTTTTGGAACAACTCATCAAGCTGTGCAGTGGTCTGTACAGACTTTGGATCGAATGTCCCACCTACCGCCTGATCCAAGACATTCTGGTTATAGATGAATCCATATCCTTCAATAGAGAACGGGAAGGCATAATTTTTGCCATCAAACGTTGTAGCCGCTGTACTGTTCTCCACAGCATCCTTCATCCAAGACTCGGATGTGAGATCCAGAACACGATCCTTGAATTTCTCGACATCTCCTGTATCCAGCATCATCATCGTTGTAGGGCTGCCGGAGGCATACAGAGCAGACGCTTTTTCAAACGGAGACTGTCCACTGCCTACAGGTACAATTTCGAGTGTTATATTTGGATTTTCGGCATGGAAGTCTTTAGCTGCTTGTTCCAACTGACTGTTAATTTCCGACTTGGAATTAAGCAAGGTGATTTTAACACTCTCACTGCTGCTACCCTCTGAGGAGGAGTTGGACTCCGTCGCTGCTTTACTTCCACATGCCGACAATACAAGCATCATAATCAATGACAATACCGATAATTTCATCCATCTCTGTTCTCTTTTCATCTTGTTATGGCCCCCGATCAATAGTTTAAAAGGAAACGCTTACAAATCGAATTATAATGTCAAAGGTTTGACATGTCAATCGTTTGACATACCATTCAAAAAAAATTTTCTCGACTTCATTTCTTCATGGCAAAAGGACGAATAGGAAAAAACGACCTGTATCAGGTCGTCTCTCTCTCAACGATGTTAACTGGCAAAATATGCTCCATTCCGATCTTCTCTTCCGCGAGCTGGCGCCGAATCAGATCAATCGCCAGCTTAGCCATGGCCTCCACCGGCTGCCTGATCGTTGTAATGCCAGGCACCGTATACGCTGCCGCACGACTGTCATCATAACCTATAATAGCAATATCGTCGGGTACCTTGCGCCCACCTAACCCGATCTGCTTCAGCGCATGCACCGCCATCAGATCACTCGTTACAAAGAGCCCATCCACCTCGGGGTGTTGTGCAAGCAGCTTATCCACCAATTTCGTATACTGATGCTGATCAAACACATTCAGATCGGTTTCATGAATCATGACCGGTTTGACTCCATGAGCCTGCAATGTATCAACGAAACCTGTCGTCCGGCGATTGGACAGCATTTGCAATTCCAAATTACCGCAGATATGTGCCAAATGTCGTCTGTTCTTCGAGAGCAACAATTCAGCAGCCATAACCCCTCCCTGATAGTTATCAGATGAGATAAACGGGATGTCTTCACCGATCTTACGATCAAAGGTCACGATTGGGGAATGCAGATTCATATACTCATCAACTTCCAGTGTATGACTTCCCATAATAATGCCATCCACGCGATTACCCTTGAGCATTTCCACATATTCACGCTCTTTGGAAGGGTCCATGTGGGAATTGCATAACATAATTTTAAATCCATTCTGGTAAGCATGATACTCAACATAGCTAGCCAGTTCTCCAAAAAACGGATGGGATACATCGGGGATAATCAAGCCTATCACATTGGATTGCTTACGCAAAAGAGAACGGGCAATTTCGTTGGGTCGATAGTTCAGTTCGTCCATGGTTTGATACACTTTGTCACGAGTCTTCTGACTGATATATCCCCGGTTGTTTAATACACGCGAGACGGTAGTTACAGAAACTCCTGCCCTGAGTGCAACATCATGAATAGTTGCCATAACAGCCTCTTTTCCTACAACATTCTTCATACCTTTAACATTATAAACCTATTGTTAAACCTGAACCAAAGCCTTGGTACCCGCCTGCTGCTTCATTCCGCTACAATTCTCGCTCTCGGCATGCTATGCATAGCTCCGTGCGTAACATGGACCTGTACCACATACGTACCTGGTTCTTCAAAGGTATGCTGGATTTCATAATGCCCTTCCTCTGCCTCCTTGGCAGTTATAGCCCCCTGATTCTCCAGTTCGTCCGCTGTCATCATACCTTGTTCCGGAGATACAGAAGGCGGATCATCAAGCTCATTCCAGATCTGGAATTGCACATGGTCAGCATGACTTAACGGTGCATCTCCCTGTGTAAGCTTCACCTGCAACCGTGTTGGTTCATGAAGAGAAGCTTTCTCTGGAACGTCAAGTTTCACTTTGATCATCTCCGGCATCTCGCCCGATTGTGACTGTTCTTCATAAGAGCATCCCACCGTCAGGAGGAGCAGAATAACGAAGGGCATGAACCACCGAGCTTGTCCGCTCATCACCATCTATCCTTTCTTATTAAGAAGATTTTGGTGTTTTGCCGATACCCCACAGCATCACGATGATGATAATAAAGGCGATCAGTGCCAGTAATGGAATTGTGATGAAACCAAACCAGTTCAAATAGTCGGTATAACATGGAACCTTACCGCACGCGACGGCATTACCTGTAGCCGAAAAAATACGCTGGATCGTTACATGATATAACGAAATGCCGCCACCGACGAAACTCAGTGGGAGTACG
This sequence comes from Paenibacillus sp. FSL H3-0457, assembly GCF_037981725.1. Classification (NCBI taxonomy): domain Bacteria; kingdom Bacillati; phylum Bacillota; class Bacilli; order Caryophanales; family Paenibacillaceae; genus Paenibacillus; species Paenibacillus sp. FSL H3-0457. The sequence continues at coordinate 5,978,073 of NZ_CP150283.1, forward strand.
TATTTCGTGATGCCCACGTCATCCTTAAAGTAAGCAATGCCCAGCAAAATCGTTAGTGGATACATGAATATGCGCTGGTACCAGCACAGATCACATGGAAGAAAGCCCTTGATCTCACTGAAATAGAGACTCCCCCCTGTTGCAATAACGGAAACGGCCCAAGCAACAAATAACCGGGTATCCACATTTCTCGCTGGGCGCTCCGATTTTGATGATGTACTCATTCCTCTGTCCCCCTCTTCATTTTGCTTATACCAAATTATCATACATCATTCTAGACTCCATCGGCTATTCAAGCTGTTATGTAGGTCATTACTCGATGATTATACCAAATATTTGAACTTTTGGGTGAATACAAAAAAGCTGCCGTATGGGGCAGCTCTTTTTGTTTTAATCTTGTTTCACTCTACTATTACATCGATTTAGTCAGCGTAATGGAACCATCTTTTTGTGCCCATTTCACGTCCCAGTTCAGAAGTTCAGCAATGAAGCGCAGGGGTACTTGCGTACGTCCATCTTTGTTTACAAATACAGTTGCACCCACATTTTTCTTCACACCATTCACTTCCATAACGTTGTTGTTCACCCAGAATTCAAGGGTATCATCGCCAGCCATTACGGTTACTTGTTGTGTTTTTTTGTCCCATTTAACTGTTGCACCAATACCTTCACTCAGGAAACGCAATGGAATGTATGTTGTGTTTTTCCAAAGCACTGGTGTAGTATCCATGTTGGTTGTTTTGTCGTTAATCTTCAGCATTTTGCTGTTCAGTTGCATCCACACCGTTGTCATTTCTGGCGCTGGTGCTGGTGTTGCTGGCTCTTGGAATTTGTCGTTGAATTGAGTCACGATGGCGTTACCCAGAGCTTGACCTACACCAAACATCACTTTGAAGCCTTCACGATTCGTTGTGTACGAAGCATCATAGTTACCTGCTGCATATTGATTCAATACGTTTTGTACTTGATTTTCATGTGTTGTCAGTGCTTGTTGTCCTGCTGCTTTTGGCAGATTACCAGCTGTTGCAGAATCCAGGAATGTAGCGAACTCTGTTGTGAATCCAGCAATACGTTTCTCTACTGCTGCACGAGCAGTAGCATCGTTGTTTTTAACGGCTTTTACATAGTCGCTTTGTGCGTTAACGTGGTTCGTTACCCAAATTTTCTCGAAAGCATTGGCACCATCATTACCGTAAACGGAAGCAATTGCTGCTTTGAAGTCAGCTGTGTTTCCAGCTTCAGTTGTAATCAGTGCGTTGGAAGCGGCTGTACGTCCATCAAATTGCTCTTGCATTTGCAGAGCCGAAAGCGCAAAGTGTTCGGAAGCCAAGTGGTTGAGTGCAGATCTCAGATCAGCTGCTTTTGTATCCGCTTTGGTATTTTCGAATTTCTCAGGCATTTGTGTCGTAATTGCTGTGGAGAGAGCCTTACTTACGTCGAACATTTCTTTGAAACCTTCACGGTAAGCCTTGTATGCATCAGCGTAATCTCCAGCTACATACTCATCAAATACTTTTTGCACGAGATCTTCATGTACTTTCAGAGCCTGTTTGGCTGCTGCTTTTGGCAACTTGCCTTCGGTAGCTGTGCTCAGGAATGTGGAGAACTCATCCACGAAACCGTTGATGTTTGCTTGTGCTTGTTTGATTCCAGCCTGGTTGCCCATTTTGGTTGCTTTCACCAGATCATCTGTGTATTTGTTATGAGCGCGGAAGATGCGTTCGAATTCTTTGGCACCTGCGTCACCGTATAGGGAAGCGATTGCTGGTTGCATATCCAGTGCATTCTGGTCGAGTGCTTTGTAGGCTGCATCTGCATCTTTTGCTCCGTCATATGCTTTGGCCATTGCCGTTACTGCGAGTGCAAAGTGCTCGGACAACAGGTGGTCCAGGTTTGCTCTCAGGTCAGCCGCAGGTGTGTTCACGGATGCTTTCATCATGGTCATTGGTGTCTGTGGTGCGGCAGCTGCTCCAGCGATCCCCGGCATCAACAGTGTCAAGCTAAGTACAGGTGCGATAAACTTCTTCATCTTCATTTTCATTACGTGTTCACTCCTCGATTATGTTGTGTGTATAATTTCTTTCCTCGTCGTCGTCTTCATAGGGTGTAACGCAGGGTTCTCTATTCTGGATCACTCTGTGGGCAAAAAAAATTCACAGCTTTCAGTGAAGAAAGCTGCGAACTCCTGTTGTATCAAGGTTTTTTTGAATTAAAAAAATATAAAATTGTAGTGATCTTTCCGATCCAAGACCACATACATACTGTAATATAGATACTTCATTTTCCTTTATTTCTCAACTAAAGCTTACATCAAAGGTTATCCTGAAGTACAATAAGGACATAACATATTATTCGCAAAGGAGGTCCATTCATGACCTGGTTGCCTTATGTTTTAATTGTGGGTATCGCCTTGTTTGGAGGTATTGCTACCATGATCATCGGAAATTCCAAAGCCAATCAGACCAGCAACCCCGAATATGACCGCCGCACAAAGCAAAACCTAAGCAAACTTTCCTATGTATACGTTGGTGCGATTGTACTTGGTTTTGGCGGACTAATCCTCTATCTTTTTAACTAAAATGTTTCGATTCGGCAAAGAATACGTTCAAACACACCAAGCAGCTTCAGTTTTCGTTCTACATTCTCCGTATATATACACATGTTTACAAGTTGGAGATAATTCAGAATTATTCTGGATATGTTCGGGGTTTAATATAAAGCCATAAGGGACAGCGAGCCCATTAAACAAAACTAACCCCAAACTTGAAGGAGAGATATATGATGAAAAAAAACATGAAGAAATCCGTAGCAACGATGATGGTACTGGGCATGACATTAACAGGAGCAACGGGTGTATTTGCCGGAACGCAACTGGAGAAAATCTCTGCATACCTTAACCATGGAATCAGCTTTAATGTCGATGGCGCGGCTTACTCACCAACGGATGGCAATGGCAACAAACTTGCGCCAATTACTTATAACAACTCTACTTATCTGCCCGTACGAGCGCTTGCCGATGCACTGCATGTGCCTGTATCCTATGACGGCAAAAAAGGACAGGTCATTATCGGCCAAGCTACGAGCAATCCATCAGCTCTGACAAATGTAACGTATAGCGCAGCACAAAAAGAGGCCATTCAAAAAGCTTTTGCACAATTCGATGGGTTCGAGACCGCTTATGCCCCTCAGCAGATGATCGCAGGTGACACGTTCAAAAGTGTAGGTGTGGGTGGCGACGGCGTCAGTTTTGTTTTCAACCATATGAAAGTGGATGTGTCTCCAAGAGATTATTCGGACGGTTATACGAGCAAAGACGTGAAACTGTCCAATGGTGTTATTGCCAAATGGTACACACCAGATCAAACGGGCATGCTCACATTCCAACTGGATGATCGCTACGTTACCCTTAGCTCCCCGGATCATAAGCTGAGCCAAGTTCAGTTGCAACAAGTCGCTGTCTCTGTTCAAAAAGCCAACAGCAACAATGATCAAGGGATCACTGCATTTGCAGATGTGAACTATAGCAAACAACAATTGGATAACATTCGCAAAGCATTTGCGAAGTTTGACGGGTTCACAACAGCCTATGCCCCACAACATATGGTTGCTGGAGATACGTTCAAAAGCGTAGGTGCGGGTGGTGATGGTGTAAACTTTGTTTTTAATCGTATGAATGTAACGGTATCCCCTAAAGATTACTCGTTCAGCTATGATGGCAAAACGGTAAAACTGCCTAATGGCGTATCAGCCAAATGGTATACACCAGACCAAACGGATATGCTCACATTCAAGCTGGATGATCGTTATGTAACCATCAGCTCGCCGAATAACCAATTGACTCACACTCAACTGGAGCAAATGGCGGTATCCGTACAAAAAGTGAAATAAACAAAAAAAGAAACACACATCATTTCGGTCCCGCTCTATGAGCTGGGGCTGATTTGATGTGTGTTTTGTCCTATGTAAGACACGCTACACTGATCTGAAAACAAGGCTTTTGTCCAGCTTCATTTTGAAAAAGATGGGGTTATAATGGAATATACATTATCTTATGCAAGAAGAGAAACGGAGTGGACCTCATGAACCAGCGTATTGATCTGTCCCCAGAAGAACTGCAACAACTTGCGGGTGAGTTCAATAAGGCATCCCAGAACGGACATGATATTCTTACCCAACTCAAAACGATGATTGATCAGTCTGAGGGACAGTGGGAAGGGGAACGCCAGCGAGAGTTTCTCGGGCGTATGAATGACAGCATGACAAACATCGGTCATTATTTGCGCGGTTTACAGGAAACCAGCACCAGTCTTCAACAGACAGCGACGCGTTTCCGCGAAACGGATCAGTCACGTTAGGACTGATCCGTTTTTTTTCATTTCCTCATATGTAGAACCGACCTTTACAACTCGGGCTACTTACGCTCCAGTTCCGCCGCAAATGTCTCTTCCTCCTGATCCACATACCCTCTGAAAATGATCTCTTCGATATCTTCATGATTGAATACATACGTATAATCCGGATTAATGTAACCCTCAGGGTATAGACAGCCAATATAATCAAATTGACGGGGTGGTTCTGTCATTAACATCTGCTTGCGTCCATAGATGACAAGCTTCTTGGTACCTTCTTTTAAACGAATAACAGACCCATTCGGCAGAAACGAAGCTATATTTTTTTCCAAAATGATCGCCCTCCTTAATTATGTCTCTATCCTGCAATTACCCCTCTGATTTGTTCATAACCTGGCGAAGCCAGTAATACCGATGCAAGTCCATAATGAAGTGAAACACGACAAAGGCCAGCATAATGTATACACACATCAGCACAACAGCCACAGTCTGCTGCGTAACAAAGGCCAGTGAAATATTGGCCAGAAGATATGCTCCGCCCGTAATCATCGTTAATGTGGCAACAGGCATACCCGGGCTTTTATCCCCTTTTTTCCGCTGAGGGGGCAGCCGTAGCTTACGCAAACGAAACTTCACGTATTGAAACAAGGCAAAACCATATACTGCAAATGATCCAATGGCGTACCAAGGTGTCGTCAGAGCAAGTGTCCCGTAGGCAAATTTCTGTATAATCACCATAAATCCCACAGAACAAACGATGCCAAATACCCCTCGGAACAATACATAATTCAGTTGAAGTCTGCGTGGGGCAGCAATAAGGGCAATCGCCCATATATTCATAAAGACTAGCGGTGGCACGAGAATATACGCATACATAGATTGGAACGGGACACTGAACACGGGAATGAGCAGAAATACGTTAAGAAAAAACAGAACCAGCGTACCTACACTCAGTCGAATACCATCTGCCGCATAGATGACCAGATAGTTCTCAAATGTTTCCCTTGGGTAAGGAGTGCCTTCATACATTGTAGAAACAACGACGTCACGGGCCGAGGGTTTTGAACGTTTTTTGTTCGCCATTTATTTAAACCACCCCGCCACTGTGGACCAGGCTTTCTTCGCACCATGCTTAACAACATCCTTCACCGAATCATCCTTCCCGTCACCGTCCAAATCCATATTCATCGTAACCCCTTCAGCTAGGTAAGTCAGACCTACGGAAACGCCCAACCCCACTGCACCTACTGCAAGCACAGGTGCCGCCGCAGGCAAGATGGCCGCAGTCAACAGCGTTGCACCTACCGTTGTTGCACCGCCTACGACAACATTCCCAATGATATCACCAGCAATTTTGTCACTGCCCGCGTTCTGATTGATGTTCTCTTGGGTATCTGTAAACACGTCTATTCCCACACTTGCCCAGCCAAGCTTGTCTGTCAAGGCCGATTTTACGGCATAACCAGGCTTGATCATAGAAGCTACTTCTTTAATCTGAGGAGTAGCCGTTCCATTGGCAATTTTGGCTTCGATATCACGCACATAATGGATTTTGTAATCCCTTGGTCTGCCGTTCGTAGCCTTATTGTCTTTAACCGAATCATAGCTCTCACGGACCAGAACGCGAGGAGAATTCCGATCCAATTGAGCCTTGATCATATAACCGTTCTTCACGCGATAACCCAATCTGGCAACTGCCGCTGCTCCTGTCAATGTTCCTACCGTGCTCCCAGGGCCATCAAAAGGAGCGAGTGGATTGATACCCGTAAGCCCAAATGTCCCCCCTGACTGATCCTCCTGTTCCATCTTCTCACGGGTTGTCTTTACATATGCAGCCAGCTGTTGCATGCTCTGTCCAGCCGTCTGAAACCGATGCTGATGTGTCTGGTACAGGCCAATAATAGTCTGTCGATTCCCCGACTGCCAGGCAGCTCCCTGAATGGCATGTTGGAGAACACTGTCCACCTGTTGCAGTTGTGCCGTCACCTGTTCAATCTGCTGTGCGAGTGAATTCAGATAGTCTGACTTCATGACAATTTTGGTCAACTGGATTCCCCCTTAGTTTACATATATGTATGACTCATATCGGACTTAAACTCCGGACAGTACGGATAATGAACGCGTCGTTAGCAGAAACAGGCTCTGCACCAGTTCTTCTTCCGTTATCTTGAAAGCTTTAATAGACCCTTCTCTTCCCCCTCAAGGAACAACCAATTACCGTGGATACTACCTATAAAATAAATGGTTTGCGGCTGTCCTTCCTGTCCTCGGGTGTACACTTCATACTGCCCCCACTTCTCCAGCGTGGCAAAGCCTTTAGCCAATGTCTGCATCAAAGTCTGATCCAGATGCCGGTCCTCTTGCAAAATAGATTCGATCATCTCCAGTGCTGAATCGACCGCCAACGCAGACAGACGCTGCAACGTTTCTACCTGCATGGGTGTACGAATTGTATCCTGTGATTGAGGGTTCACATTGGAAGCTAATGGATCAGGTAGTTCAATCCGATTCCCAATGACCTGAAACATTTTTTCGAATTCGTCAAAAGAAGTGAGTAGCGCCTGATCTTGTGCAGGTTCCCAGACCCACTCAACCATCTGCATGCCTGACAAAAATCCATAGGTCACCGATGATTTCCCATCTGTTGCACGCAAATCTAGTCTGGTTATTGCACTACTGAGCTTACAGCCTGTAAGCAGGTTATATATTTGCGGGTCCATGGTGATCTGTTGATTGTCCAATTCAATAATACCTTCTTCAACAAGACCTGTGAGAATTTGTTCATAGCTATGCTTGGCCTGTTCACCCTGTAATGGAGGGTCTTTCAGATCCATGAGAAGCTGATCCGCTTCCGGAATATTCATCAGTTGGAACAGCAACAAGGCCTCCCGGCCGCAACACTGAAACGATGTATATGAAGGCAAAGTCATTCCCCTTTTCCATGCTGTCAATTTAAAGAGGTCGGCGAAAGATTCTATTCTTTCATTGTAAAAGGAACCTTGGCTGGGCTCAATGCGCCCCCACTCCTGATCTTAAGCCATTAGGCCTGATTATATTTACCCAAAAAAATGAAAAAGGCACAGCAAAAATGATGCTGTACCAGAACTGCTTATTTTCTTTAGAATTTATTTTTATCAAATGGTTCTGGAAGCTTCAAGGAGTACACCATCGTTGATTTTCCTTCTTTCACGGGAACAATCACGTTAAGCACACCATCTTGTAACATGTTTTCTGGAATCTTGGCTGTGCTAAATCCCCACTTCCTCTCAGGTATGCCCGTTAAAGATACTTTCCCGAGCACCGAAGTGTAGTCTGGATTGATGAACAGCAACTCTGTAATTGAATCTTTAGAGGAGGAAATGGTCAATGTTCGATCAAAATTCAGCACCACACCATCAATTCGGTCTGGCACAGCTGATTCCATCGGCCTTGTATTTACCGGATCTAATTGGTAACTCTCCCCTACCCGATCCATCCATCGTGCTCTTGCATGAAAAGGAAGAATTTTGGAATCCATGGCTAGATCAGTTCCCTTTTCTTCATCGCTCATGCTTAATTGTTTGTTGTAACCAGTTGCTTTTGTTTCCGACACTTTGAGCCCCAAGTCCTTACTCCACTGACCTAAAGGAATAAAGGTCTGATTGTATAGCGTCAACAATTGTTTTGAAGGTTGATTCACACTGGAAGAACGCTGACCACGAGTGAAGGTGAGCCGATCCTTCCCGAGATTATATTGAATATGAAATGCTTTAGTGAATTCTTCTAAAGGAACATAATGCTGACCTTCCATATAGAAGGTGGGCTGCCCTTTATACTCCAATACACCCTGATCAGACTTAATAGCTACAGGTTCCATCGGGAAAAACACATTAGAGAACTGAAAAGAATTCCAATATTTTTTCCAGTCACTGTACGTACCATAATTCAATTTAAGATGTTTATTTTCTGAAATAACATATAAGGATGGCGGGTAAGAGCCTGGATTGGAAAAATACTGTTCAATAATATACTCATCCTCAGTAATCCACTGGATACTTTCGGTACGAGCGCGATAAGGAGAATCATAGGAACGAATCCGCTTAAGGGTCTTCAAATCATAGACTTGTACCTTGGACGACTCCATTTTACTATCCAGACCGTTCTCTGTGACCAGAACCAATGTTTTTCTTTCGGGTGAGATAAATGATTGCACATAGCCCACTCGCTCTTTAATCAGTGTAGTTTTTTTGCCATTTTTGGTTACAACCACAGTCCAGTCTGATTTCCGATCCCTCGTGTTGCCTTGAGAAACATTTAGATGAACATCTGCACTTACCTGAAAAGCTTTAGTAGACAAGCCCGTCTTCTGGTCGGGCTTCATCCACAAGTCGCTTACTTTGGCCTTCTTCCCCTTTATACCGCCATATTCAAGATAGTGACAATCTAAAGTATCTGTGCAATAAACCCCAAAATTACGGGTTTGTGGAATCGGTGATACCACATATTTGGTATCTGTAAAATCCCTTTCCAGCAAAAGCTTTCCGCGAGTGTATACTTTTTTTCCTGTGACCATGGAATAGTAGTTGGATTTAGGTACGTTTTTCTCATAGATCGTATAATATATTCCGATTTGAGGTTCCAAGTGGATACGGTTTTCGCCCTCATGGACCTTGCGAAGTGTGTTCGAGCTATAGTCATACTCGTACAAAACGTAATAATGCTGCTTATCATCCGTGGCATAATAAGTTATGTATCCTTTTAACCCTGCTGGTGTGTCACTAACGATAGGATCATACTGATGGGAAGTTGTCGTCAGACCGGTATGTATTCTAGGGAGAATAGCTGGATCGGTAAAATGGTACTCATTTTCTTTGAGTTCACCAGTATCAAAACTTGTTCGAAGCGTAGTCACGGTCACCTCCGTGCCTCTGATTGCAAAACGAATGTTATGTTGCACCCGATCTGTGGATGAAATGGATCGCTCTGCGTTCTGAGCCGTTTGAGTTATTGAAGTGGACGCTGAGACTGTGAATTGCGACATGCTGAGTATAAAAATTGAAACTAAACTGACGATGAGCCATTTGGATACTCTGGACATACTTAACTCCTTCTCTGTGTAATGGATTTGGTTGAGACTCGTTAAGTATAGAACTTTTGATCTAAATATTCATTACTTTTTCTTCCATCTTCTGGCCCTAATGGAACATTCCAAAGGACAGCGACAGATCTATTCATTTATCTGTCAACTGCCCTTTAGAATTCACTAAATCTCTTTCTACGTATGGATGCTACCGCTTAATAGCTGTTTCGGTTAACCCATCAAACCTTTAGTTCAGCCAAACGAATAACCCTGCGATACATCATCGCATCCATCAAATCCTCCCAGTCGAGTTCACTGGCATTAACGTCTCGATAATAGACCGTAGCAGCAGGCAAGAAACCAACCAGCGGCCCTGTACCGCCACATATCAGGCTACCGCCGTCTCCGCCTTTGGGCATCACATCTCCGACCGAATCCAGTGTAAGCTCATACTTGTAGGGATCACCAGCAAATTGCACTCCGAAGAAATTTGGCAGTTCCAGATCATAAGGACAATCATCCTTTTCTTCAACCCGTGAAGAGGCCGTCTCTGCCAATCCATCCACAATTTCATCCACGCCTTCCAGACTTCCAAAGTGCTTCAATCTCATCGTATAGTCGAAGCTGTCACCCCAGGGAAATAACGTGCGACAACCGCCGCCATAGATATACTCCCATTCGTCTTCGGTTAGTAAACCAAAACCCGCTGTAGCTTCCTCCCTCACAACGTCTTCCAACTCTATTCCTTCGTTGAACCACAGGATTCGGACTTCATTCTCACTTTGGCGAATCAGACGAAATTGTTGATGCAGTTCATATTCACGGATCTCCGACTGCTTAAACTGCTCCAGTGCTGAAGGGAAATCAGGATTTTCCTGTGCAAATGCTTCCTCCTTGGACACTTCAATCCAGCCAAGTGAGATCAGTTCGCATTCAACAAGCATCGGCGCAATGTTGACCGTTCTTACAGGTGACATTTGACTCGCCAGAAACGAATCTACGTCCTCCACACCATACTCACTGACCGTTTCATGCAGGTCGGCTGATGTCTCTTCGTTCATACCATGCTGCCAACGATCCCAGCCGAGTGTTACCCGATCCCCAGGCACAAACACAAATCTCAGCCCATCCTCCGTAAATACACCTGTCTCCATCCGCTGACCAAATCGTTCAAATGTCTCGAGACCCTCATATACCATACCGTCTGGTAACTGACGGACAAGCTTACGCATCCATGCCTCTTTGTCCTGAGCATTCAACGCCTGCCACATTTCTCGACTCAACGCTTCCATAACTCTCCCCACCTTTCCTTATGCACTTTCACTTCTCTGAAATGCTTTACTTACACAGCAATCTCACTTGTCTTGTTTACATTTTTATTTCCCTGCGGCCTGCAACAGTTCCAGTAATAATTCCTCCCGTCTTCCCTCCGCTTTGCGAGCAAGCGTTGAGAGCTTCTCCACCTTGCCAAAGATCGGATAGAGTACACGTTCCGCTTCATAATACTCAAGTTTTTGAATCTGCCTAACCAACAGTTCGAGTATTTCATCATTCTCCAGCTCGGGCTGAATCTTCAACTTCAGACTATCGGTCGAACGACGCAAGCTGGCGACTAACGCAGGTATGGATTGAGCCGTTACACCCTGTTGTTCTACAAATGCCGCAATGAACTTATCCTGAATCAACTGATGCTCATCATCCACTTCGCCCATGTAATATTCAACCAGCGGGAAATACCGCTCATCTACGAGCCCCAGCCCAAAAGTTGCATAACTGCCCGGCATACAGCTTTTCTCTCCCTCGGTATCCTCATAAAACTCAAACTCCTGGATAGCCTCACGCGCATACTCTTCCAGAAGCGGATGCAGCTCCGGGTACTCCAGTGCATTGGCAAAGAATCGGTAGGTATCCGACTTCGCGAGTCCCTTGATCGGCAAATACTGCTTTACGCTGGACTTGAGCTTGATCTTATAACTTTTCGGAAAGCCCTGTTTCAATAAATGAGTGATAAAGGTAAGTGCCTGTTGATAGGCACCAGCCTCTTCCTTACGAATGTGAATGGTCATCAAAGCAAATACATCATTTGCTTTGCATTCCACTTCTTCCGTTCTCACATGAATATCGTCCTTCGCATACGTTCCGCTACCTTCTGTCATCATACGTGCAGCACGTTTGCTACCGAGTTGCTTCGCGAGCTCCAAGAAAGTCAGACCTTTGGATTTGCTATAACTGGGTTCAAAACGTAGAATCATGACCGCCGCATATAATAGCAGATCGATTGATTGAGTTTCGGATGTTTGCTCCTTCCCAGGCTCGTTCAAATGTTGGCCTGCCTGTGTCTCAATGTTCGACTCCAGCGTTGCTCCAGGTTTTAGTGAATATTCATTGGTACGATAAGGCGAAGACTGAACATTATAATACTGTGGCAAAAACTGATTCTCCGCCCATGCCGTCACCGCACGAGTTATCTCACCACGATGTTCTGCAAGTGCCTCCTGACGCCCCTGATTCAACTCTTGTATCCGGTCATACTGCCCGATGGTCCATGCTACATCCAACTCCGGGAACAGCTTTGGATCGAGCAGATGGCTCGTCAAAAAGAAGGATTCCAATGGCTTCGTTGGATATGTACCGTGTTCCAGCTTCTTGTCTACATAGGTATGAATACGCTCAAGGAGTAGCTGTCTTTTCTCTTCGTTTATCCATTCCAATAAAGTCAGTTGCAGCTTGCCTTCAGTTGTTGGGAATTTCCCTCGCAAGGTGAAGCGGTAGTCAACCAACGGAGTATCTGCCAGCTTGTCCAATCTTTCCTGAACAACCTCTGCAAGCTTAGGCCCGATCTCGTTCCGTACCTGTTCCTCGGTAAAGGCTCCTGCCTGCTTTAATTTTACATCATCATCATCCAAACCCAGATCCAGGCTGTCTACCGTGGTCCGTCCAGGTCTGTAATCCAGTACAATATCATTAAAAATACCCATTTGCAGTGTAGTTCGCTTCACAACACTTTCCAAGTCATCCCGCTTTTCCTGTTCATCAAACCATTCATGGATCGTTGTCATCATCTCTTCCATCGCCTGATCATAAAGTGTACTCATCTGATCTCCTGCCTTCCCATGCATCTTATGATGTTCATCAACCACACTTGAACCTCTATGAATCCCGGATTAATCCGGGGCATCTATGTTATAAATACGTATTGATGTTCGTATATTACCTATTATTTTACTCTCTCAAGTACACCCGGAACAATAAGGCTTATGCACGGTTGTTTGCTGGTCAAAGAGATCTACGGATTCCTTTTTTTTCATAACTATGTACGCTCTCGGTATGCCCTCGCTATCATCATCCCCACGTTGTATAATCATTGTATTCCTTTTCAGGAGGTCTGACTAAATGAGCTACAGCAAATACTTCCCCTTGGAAAACTATTTGAATCAAGTTTCAATCACCCTTACATATGCAGAGCTTGAGGAGATTCTTGGATTTACGTTACCCCCTACAGCGTATAATCGCGAACAATGGTGGGTGAATAATTCCAATAATCATACACAGGCACTATCCTGGTTAAATGCCGGATGGAAGGTTGAGAATGTGATTCTAGGAAAACAAGTAACTTTTGTCCGCTGCGAGTCATAATCGATCTGTACGATATAGATTAATAGTTATAACTCCAAAGGTTCTATTTTTCCATAAATGTTATTCGAGACAAAAAAAGCAGGGTAGACTGATGAATTCATCAGTTCTCCCCTGCTTTGTAAATTAATTAACTGTCTTATACCACTCGTTCACTTCGGCGGTAATATCATCCCCGCCCATGGACTTCCACTTTGTCACAAACGCATCAAATTCCTCAATGCCCACCTGACCATAGATGATCTTGCTGAACGTATCTTTCTCCAACTTGTCGATTGCGTCCTTCTTCATTTTCATCGTCTCGGTTGGTGCCCCGGTGAACTTGTTCTTGATCGCGTTATCTTTATTCGCAACGACCACCTCAGCGGCTACAAATACTTCCGGTTTGTTGGCAATCTTCGTATTTTTCTCAAAAGGAGTCTCCGGTTCCTTGCCCTTTGCAAGTTCCGCCAGCGTATCCATCATGAGATTCGGAATCCGTGCACCATCATACGTAATCGTATATTTGAGTGGTGATACGCCGTCCTTCACTTCAGCTTCACCAACGACTTTGCCATCCACGATGTCATAATCATATCCTTGTGCGAAGCCATGTTCGAACTCGCTTCCCACTTCCGGATTAGCAAAGTTGTCGAACAGATAATTTTGGTACGTGAAGAAAATCTCCGGGTTCGCCATGTCTTTGTTAATCAGTACAACGCCGTTACTTGCACCAGAACCATGCTGGTGGCTCTCACCTGTTGGTCCTGTAGGTAAAGCAATGGCCTTGTACGTGGCACCGTCCACATTTTTCTTCACATCATCAATCGGCCAGTTTGGCATCCAGTGTGGTCCCACAATAATGCCTGCTTTACCTGCGGTGAACAATTCTGCTGCCTTGATCTCGTCATAGACACCCGCTTCTTTGGGCAGGTAACCTTTGGACAACCAATCTTTCATCGTTGCAAGGCCTTCCTTCACACCTGGCTGAATGGAGCCATATTGCAGTGTTCCGTCTCCGGCATCATTCCACTGTCCAGGCATCGTGTTGTACATGCCGAAGATCCAGCCGGATTCCGTCATCCAGGTATTGAGCGCATTTTTCATGCCCACGGTCAGACCATACGTATCTTTCTTACCGTTCCCATCCGGGTCCTGATTTGTAAAAGCATCCATGACCGTAACCAGCTCATCCATGGTTTTTGGTTCTTCCAGTCCCAGCTTCTTCAGCCAGTCTTCCCGGATAAACATGACCGAATCGCCGTTGTAGGCATAATCGAAGATCGGAATACCGTAACGCTCGCCCTCATACATGTATGGATACCATTCCTCGGGTGCCGATTCAGATGCCTGTTTCCATGTGTCCGAAGCATACTTGTCAAACAACTCGCCTGCATTCGCAAATTTGCCGGACTCAATTAATTCCCGTACCAGATTGTAGTCTCCCCGAATGGAGACAATATCCGGCAGTTCTTCGTTAGCGGACAGGGACAAGCGTAATTTCGTGTAAAATGTATCATTGGTCACCGATACAGCCCATGGCGTGGTCAGATCGATGCCAAGCCGTTCCTTGGCCCATTTGGTATGCACATTGTTCTGGGCTGTTTCCCCGTTCTTGAATTTCGTATCATCATTCCAGGCCCGCAAATAACTCATCTGTACCGCCGGTTCATACTTCCCATCTTGCAGAGCAAGTGGTGCAGCGGCTTCCTTCGCCGGTTCTTCCTTGACCCCCGAACTACATGCTGTTACAGCAACCATCGTGATTGCGAGCAATGCCGTCATCATTTTTCTATACATGAACTAACCCCTCCTCAGGTAACTTGGATACCCTTGCGTGCCAAATGCACCTTACATGAAAAGGATAGTGCAGCCGGGGAGGCAAACATATATCACAATTTCAATGTTCATATCGATTTGTTAACCGTTCCGAAAATCTTGCGGGGTCAGTCCATAATGTTTGCGGAACACCTGAATGAAATAAGGTGTATTATTGTACCCCACTTCCTGACCAACTTCATAGATCTTCATCGCCGTATGCTTCAGCAAATGAACCGCACGTTCCATTCTGGAACGGATAATATAATCACTAATGCCTTCACCTGTGGATTGTTTGTACATTTTCGACAGATATACGGGGTGCAAATGCACCTCTCCGGCAATGACCTGCAATGATAGATCCTCACCCAGATGATGGTCAATCCATTGCTGCACCTGCCGAATCAGCGTTGATCCGGCATCCTGTCCCGCATCGCTTGTGCTCTCTTCCCACTGCTTCATCACACATCTGGTCCACGTTTCCAGACTACGCAGCGAGATACCATATCCATCCTTGAGCAGCTGCTGGTATTGCTGGCCAAGCACATCGGCTAACTGTCTCCCTTCCCGATGAGCCATATAGGAGAATGCTGCCGCCAGATAATGAAAAGCCACATACACATGCTCCGGGAACACACTGTTCGACAGTTCGGCAAAGATCTGATCAATCTTGCGGTGTGCATCCTCCATGCGCCCGGCTTCCAGTAACGTCGTCAGACCCGGTGGTTCATACAGCGCTGCAAGAGACTTCAACGTGGCCCCATTGGTTCCTGCCGCCGCATTCAAATGTAATCCTTTGCCCGCCTCGGCCTGCTTGCGAAGTGCACTCACAGCTTGATGATATAGCTGCGGCACCTGATCTGGGAAACGCCCCATACGACTAACGGACAGGGAAATGGTCGCGTTCAGATACTGCCTCACACTGTGGATCAACCGCTCTCCAAGTCGGCCCATTAACATTTCCGGTTCGGCCTGAGTTTGTTTGGGACTGGCCATGAAGACCAGATCATCATAGGCATCATCCGTATGGCAGAGATGATAGGTACTGCCGTAGATCTCTTCCACTACATTCGAGATGGCGTACTTCATCAATCGAAACGCTTTATGTGTAGGTTGATGGTCATCATACCGGATGAGCAGCAGTTGCATTTTATCCTGTGGACGGAACCCGATCTCCAGTTGCTCCAGCTTGCCTTCGAGTTCAGCATCCGCAAATTTATGCCCTAACAGTACA
The DNA here is from genome assembly GCF_037981725.1 of Paenibacillus sp. FSL H3-0457. Taxonomy (NCBI): domain Bacteria; kingdom Bacillati; phylum Bacillota; class Bacilli; order Caryophanales; family Paenibacillaceae; genus Paenibacillus; species Paenibacillus sp. FSL H3-0457. Next base: position 5,994,145 of record NZ_CP150283.1, read on the forward strand.
TCCTTCATCAGCTCCGCTCGCTTCTCAGGCAGATGTTCCCTTACCGAATACATGGCCCGCTGATGCAGCAATTGTTTCTCACCCTCCAGGCGAATCTGCACTACAGCCTGTTGCACGGATTCAATCAGTTCCTCATCCCGGACCGGCTTGAGCAGATAACTGACTGTCCCATGTTTGAGCGCCTGCTTCGCATAATCGAAGGAAGCATGCCCCGATAAAATAATACATTTGGTCTGTTCCCACTTTTGGCGGATGTGACTGACCAGATCCAGACCGGACATACCCGGCATGCGGATATCCGTGATAATAATATGGACCTGATGTGATGCCATATGTTCCAGAGCTTCTTTGACTGAATAGGCTTTGAATACCTGCCCAATCCCGTGTTCTCTCCACGGTATCGAGACAGCGATCGACTCTACTGCTGAATGTTCATCATCCACGACCATCAGATTCATCATGCGGTTGTTCCTCCTCAAACCATCGAATTTCTACACTAAGTCCACCATAAGGAATCGCTCCAAAATGAAGCCCGGACGACAGCCCATATCGCGTAACGAGACGCTGGTGCACATTCCACGTACCTGTTCCAATTTCCTCGCCCATCGGTTCATTGATCTCCCGTTCCAATTCCGCAATCTCTTCCGCTGTCAGCGTGACACCGTCATTGTCAACAAACAGGCTATATCTTGTATATTTCCGACCCTCAATATGTTCAGCTACCGCCATCCCCGTAACGACAACATGCCCACTGCCCTCCATCGGCTCGATGCCATGGATCACTGCATTCTCAACGATGGGTTGAATGAGCAGTCGCGGAATGTAGAGCTGCATCAAATGCTGCGGTACGGCAATCTCGTAGGTCAGCCGGTTGGTTCGCATCTGTTGAATGGACAAATAATGGTCCAGCAACCGGATCTCTTCTTCCACTGTCGTCATGTCATTCTCGCCCCGCGTAATGTAGCGATAGTAGTCTCCCAGACTTAGCGACATGGCAATAACCGCTTCACGGTTGCCGAGCTGGGTCATATTTTTGATATAAAACAGGCAGTTGTATAGAAAATGCGGATTGATCTGCGACTGCAGATGCTTCAATGTCGCTTCCCGTGAGCGAATACGTTCCTCGTATACCTTCTCGATCAGTTCCTGAATCTGCTCCGCCATATGGTTGAAGCTCTGGGTCAGGTACGCGAATTCATCACGAGAGTGATCGACCGGAATCCGTGTGGACAGCTGTCCTTTGCGAATCTGTTGCAGTCCTCTCATCAAACGGTGGATGGGCACCTGAACTTTTCGATACAAAAGCAGTGCAGCACCGATACTCAGCACGAGCAGTAACAAAATGGAAGTAATAAACATATTTCGGCTCTTGTCCATCGGGGTTAGCAAATCATCCAATACCACCGGGTTCACGTATACTGCTTGCAGTTGTTTGGAGTGCACGTAACTGACCAGATATTGTTTGCCGCCCACCTCCAATTGATGATTGCCTTCTCTCTCCGGCCCGTTAAAAGGCATATCACGCATAATCGCTTCGACCAGTTCGGGGTCCGCCGTACGATTCAGCAACGGATCATTACCTGGTACCAGCAAGAAAGGATCTCCTCCCTGCGTTTCTTTAAAATCATCCAACATGGCAACCACGTTCATCGGGTCAAAATTAATCTCCATCACCGTTCGCACGCCTGTGTTCACCGGTTTTTCATTCCACTCGTAGTTATCCGTGAAAAAGTAGGTGAAACTCCCCTGCTCCAGCTGCCATTGGCCAGGTTGCGGGAACGTCAACATCTTCTCATCGTAAACCGTCCGGCTGGACATGGTGGATAACACAAGTTCCGCTTGTGGCAGGACAATGGTAATATCGTTCTTCCAGCGGCTGGTGGACTGGTACAACGATAATTTGTCGAGAATATCCAGATAGATACTGTTCTTCTCATATTGGCTGGTGGAGTCCGTCATGTAACGGTAATGCAGGATACTCGGATCTCGCAGCAATGTCAGGCCATACAGCGAGAGCTGCTCGATATTTTTATCCACCTGCGAACTGAAATAATTGAACTGGTTCAGACTCGACTGTTGTTTCTCTTCAACGACCATGTCCACATTTGCCTGGTTCGCATACGTATAGAGCAGCAGAATGGGTACGAGCAGGCAGATTAAGAGAATGACCGTCTTCGCAAATACTGTGAATTTCATTGTTTCACCCTGTCCCTGAATTTGAAGTCGTTCTACACCGAAGTCCTATTTTATATTGAAAACCCTTACATTTCTATATGATTTTATGTTCTCCCGTTTTCCTGTGACTTGAAAACCTCTGTTTCCATCAACAAGTTAATATTTCAACATCCGCATTGAAATGTTGTTCTATAGTCGACCCTTCTCCGTTGCTATAATTCAGTTGCTCCACTCTGTGCTGAGGCTTGCTCGCCTCATGTTACCTGGGCTGGACGAGATAAAGGAGGGACCCTGATGGCTATCGAACAACCGTTAACAACCAATACGCCGGTGCGAAAAATGACACCCCATCCACGCAAACGTACCCGCTGGAATTTCAAACGTACGTGGCCGCTGCATCTGATGCTGCTGCCTGCTGTACTGCTCACATTACTGTTCGCCTATGTGCCCATGGGCGGCATTATTATTGCTTTTCAAGACTTCAAACCGTGGCTGGGATTCACTGGCTCCAAATGGGTGGGCTGGGACAACTTCCGGTTCATGTTCGAATATCCCGACAGCGTTCAGGTCATCTGGAACACGGTGCTGATTGCTTCGATGAAAATCGTGGCCGGACTTCTGGCCCCCGTGGTGTTTGCCATTTTGCTGAATGAGGTTCGGAACTCCACGTTCAAACGTTTCTCACAGACCTTGGTGTATCTGCCCCATTTCCTGTCCTGGGTTGTCCTGGGCGGCATTCTGCTCGATATGTTATCACCGGAAGGTGGGTTGGTAAACCAGGTGTTAGCGGCGGCAGGCGTTGAACCGATCTTCTTTCTGGGAGATGGCGACTGGTTCCGTGTAACGGTGGTTGTCAGTGATGTATGGAAGGAGTTTGGATTCGGAACGATTGTATTTCTGGCAGCACTTGCGGGTATTAACCCGGCATTGTATGAGGCTTCGGAGGTGGATGGGGCAACACGACTCAGACAGACTTTGCACATTACCCTACCTGCACTCGTGCCGATGATTATCGTGGTAGGTACGTTATCGCTGGGCAATATCCTGAATGCAGGCTTTGACCAGATCTTTAACCTGTACAATCCGCTGGTATATGAGAAAGGCGACATTATCGATACCTTTGTCTACCGGATGGGAATTCTGAATGGCAAAATGAGCTTTGCGACCGCTGTTGGACTATTCAAATCATTTGTCGCGATGTTCCTGGTCATCTCTGCGTACCGGATGGCGTACAAAATCGCCAATTACCGTATTTTTTAAGAAGCATTTTGCATAAATCCAGACAGCGACTTTCAATAAGAAAGATAGAGATCGAAATGGTTCAGTTCGTCTATATCTTGTACACGCGAGCGATTCAAATCGAATTATGCAAAATGCAGAGGAGGAATCAAGGTGTATCACAAAACAACCGGGTACCGTATATTCAATGGTTTCAACCTGATATTCATCGCGGCCGTCTCGATCCTGTGCATCCTGCCGCTGGTCCATATTCTGGCGGTTTCCTTCAGTGGTAAAGCGGCAGCATCCGCCAATCTGGTGACACTGTGGCCGATTGATTTTACGGTGGACGCCTATACCAAAACATTTGGTAACAGTAACTTTCTCAGCGCACTCTGGATTTCAGTTCAACGTACCGTTCTTGGCACACTGCTCAGTATGACACTTGTTTTCCTGACGGCTTATCCTTTATCCAAGGAGAGTCTGCATTTCAAGGGACGTTCATTATATGCGTGGTTTTTCATCTTCACGATGCTATTTAGCGGGGGATTGATTCCATCCTATATTTTGATCCAGAAGCTTGGATTGATGAATACGATGTGGGCTCTCATTTTGCCAGGCGCGGTGGCTGTCTGGAACCTGATTCTCATGATGAACTTTTTCCGCAACGTGCCGAAAGAGCTGGAAGAAGCCGCATTTATCGATGGAGCCAACCATATCACAACTCTGTTCAAAATCTATCTGCCTGTTTCCATGCCCGCCATTGCCACGATCTCCTTATTCACCATGGTAGGTCAATGGAATTCCTGGTTTGACGGTTTGATCTATATGAATGATGCTTCCAAATATCCACTCGCCACGTTAATGCAGACCATAATTGTACAGCAAGATTTCTCCAACATGAACGTGGATGCAACGCAGCTCCAGAACATGTCTCAACGTACGGTGAACGCAGCTCAGATCTTTATTGGCGCTCTGCCGATCCTGCTCGTATATCCGTTCTTGCAGCGTTTCTTCGTAAAGGGGATTGTGCTCGGGGCGGTAAAAGAGTAAGGCAAACACACGGAATCCCCTCTTGGAATTCTTTGTTCAGAAAGATCATGATTTCAGTTGATTCGAGATCGTTCTCCCGCGAGTTGCATTGTTATATTCATTAATTAACTCATCCAGCACCATGGATTGGCGAATAACCTCCGGATGCCATAGTTCCGGGTATTGACTTGCAATCTGGTAGAGTCTTTGCCGTGCATTCTCGATACATTCCTGAATGGTTTCCGGATTATGTACCATACTCCCGCCCCCTGTTGTCCTTGAATATCATCATCCAAAAAAGACCATCTAATATAATATTCGGAACAAGAGGGGATTTGGATTACCCCAAAATTAAAATTTTGGTTATTTTTTCTTGTAAAAGTTATGATTAGCGTGGATCATATAAGTTGATGTGCATATATGTTCAATACAAATAAACCGGATCGGCTGCGCCTGTCCGGTTTTATTCCTGCTGAGTTTTTCAATTTTCTCTATCATGCTCCAATTATCTTAATCCAACATCCTTAAAACGATTGCCTATCGTCTCTGGAAAGGCACGGTTAATGGCATCAATAGCACGTTGTTCCGTAGCCCCTGCCTTCCGGATAAGCTCAATAACTCTTTGCACACATTCCGGTTCTCTCGAATCCCAAGAGATGGAGTTGTCTATTTCCTCAATGATCATTGTGTACAGGTTTGCGAGTAGCTCATACTCGTTTATAACCTGGTCCATTTGAGTGGACAGATGCTCAAGTCCTGCAACATAAGAGGCAATATCCAATCTTGATTTGGCATAATAGCGAAGTACAGTTGCCGTTTGTTCTGCGTCATATGTTCCTGACTGCAAAGCAGCAGCCATAACCGTATACGCAGCCGCTCCACAGGCATAATCTTGGGGCGGCAGCATATAGTCATGAGTTTCCCATTTGTACACGGCCTGGATTAACGATTCCTTGCAGACTTCCCATAAATCGATAGGTGCACAGGCTTCCAGAACCTGATAATACCAGTAGGGTGTACTGTTCCTCCCAAACGAATCATAGGGCAGACGAATGATTTCATCACCTTTACTTTCACAGATGAATAACACCCGTTCCGCATCATCATATCCAGTAACAATGACAAATTGATCATGCCATAGAATCGCACCTACGCCCCGGTCAATGGAAGCTTTGATATCCAGCAGAGCCTGCTTCTGATACAGGGGAAAGGTTGGTTCGAACGAAAAGCCCGCTGCCTGGCTCGCCGTCACACCAATGAAGTCTGCTGCGACAAAGTTCTCTGCCATCCAATTGTATGCGGAGATTGACTCTGACGTCAGACGCCGATCCACCACTAATCGGAATGCACTTGCTGTCATACCTGCAATCATGTGGTGTGGGAAAACCGTCCACTGTTTATGTAATAAAATGCGAAACAACGCATCTGTATATGCGCTCACACCGCTCCATGATCTATATTCATCAGCAAAACTCGCAGCTTGCGGGGATTGAATCCAGTCCTGCAATACTACTTTTGTAGCCATCATCCTTCACTCCCTTCCCCTCTCATCCTATCGTGCGGAATGTGCTCCCCACCGTGGTATAGTGGACCTTTTACGGTCAGGATACTTCCTGGATATCACTCGAAAATAATCAATGGCCTGCTCTTCCAGTGCTTTCGCCTTCACGAGTACTTGTGCTAAATCTTCTGTGGTGTCTGGTCGCAAGACACGTCTATTCTCCTGCTGAACCATATATCCTTTCATTTGGTCAATTAACGTCCCAAGCTGTTCATAACATGCACAAGCCTGATCCAGTTCGTTCCATATCCCTCGAACACCCTGCAAATACATCCTTATTTCGGTTCGCGAATGGCAGAAGGATTCCAAAATATAACCTGCACCGGTTTCATCGAAATCCCCACTCCGCAGGGCCTCCACCCACACATCATATGCCTTTCTACCTGAAGTAATATTCTGATCAGGTAACAGACGATAGGGAATATCCCAATCCTCAATCGCCAGTCGCAGGGATTCCAGCAGCATCTGCTGTTCAGGGATACGGACCTGATCACCAAACACCTGACAATACCAAAATCCGGTAAAGTTCAAGCCGAAATTATCATATAGCAAAATCTGCGGTTCCTTGCTCCATCCGTCTTGCACATAAAAGATGCGGTCACTGTCATCATATCCATGAATAACACCGAACTCAGGAATCCAGTAAATCACACCAGTGCCTTCATCAATACTCCGTCTCACCCAGTTCACTGCATCCTGCTGGTAATAACCGAACGTGGAATGACGTGTACGTCCCCCATCCCAGATCGTGAATATCCCCAGGTTATCAATTCCGGGACGATGCGCTTCCCCCCATTGTCCATACGCTGTAACCGACATGGGAAGTAGTCTGCGATGCACCGACAGCTTAAAAGCCATGCCCGTATATCCGGCAAGTACAACCTTGGAACCTTGAAACTGGCCCGTATGGGTTAGTATCGCATGCAGACTATCCACGTATGATTTGGACTCCCGCTTCATGATGAGGTTATCTAAAATATTCTCAGCCAAGGACGGATCTTCTCCTCTCTATGCTGCTTTATTCCACGTTTTGCTTACTTTGTATCGCGAGCCTGTCAATTAATCCTTCTGCGCTTTGCTGAAGCTTGCGTCTAAGCCACCCAGGAGACAAAAGTTCCTCCCATTCGCTAATAAACAAATGCTGTAAGAAAGCATCCGTGTCATAAAATTCAATTGAATAAATCTGATCGTGCCTAGCCTGGATACGATACCCTTGCCATAGGTCCATTTGCTGCAATTCCTTCAAGCGAACCTCAGCTACAAACGGTTTACGCACAGGCAGTGGTTCTTCCCATCCACCTAGGAGGGTATCTGACCTGTACTCAAATCTCTCATCCAAGATCGATACATGAACAATGCCCTCCAAGCGAATCGCCACTTGCTGCACAGGATCTGCTTCATAACCCACCACGTAATCGGCGTTAAACTGGGATATCATCTTTAATGGACACAAGGAAAACTGCCGTTCTCCATCGTGATCCCTGTAATGAATATGCACTCTACGCAAGTCAGTTATGGCATGGGACAATAATTCAAAGAATTGCAGTTGCTTCGGTTGCGCCGAAAACACTGGGAGCTCACTACTTCCCATCTGTTGTTCCTCCAACGTAAAACGCTCCAGCAAATGCGCTACACGTTTCACCGCGTCCGATTGATCATAATCGTAATGCCGGTAACGATGCGCCAGATATTTCAGCACACGCTGCTCTTCTTCGGTCATATACAAATGGGGCAATCGAAAAGTCTGATCCTCATAACAATAGCCCCGATATTTCGCCATATACACCAAAGGGGCTCGCAAGGAACTTGCCATATATTCAATATCACGCTGAGCCTGACGACGGGAGATTTCAAATTCACGGGCAAGCCAGCTGCTATTCGGAAAACGTCCACCCCGAATCTGTTCGTCAAACCAGTGAATCCGATGCATGTTACTCATCTTCCCGCCCCCATCTCATCCATTCCTAATATATTAGATTATATCAAAAGACATGGCCCGTTCCGAAGAACAGGCCAGTTATGTTATACATGTGCCTTATCCACTCTGGATTGCACGGCTTTGAAGCATTTCTTGCATACTTTCAGACTTGTACCGTCTGTTTTTGTTTGCGTATACAACAATTTAATTCGGGTACTGCTGCACACCGGGCATGTTCCCCGGCCCCTGGAAGGAAGACTCCACAAAACGCGTCCTCTTTTAGTTTTTGCCAATGGTTGTGAACCTCTTTTCGATATGGTTTGTGTGTTCACCGTTATTATATAGGGCCTGGTACGACACAGAATGTCGCATCAGTATTAGAGCTAGTTCAGAAAATAAAAATGTCCCCTCTTCGACCTGAAGAAAGGACAACATTTAGGAAGGATCTGTGCTCGACTGAGCTGCGGCCTGCAATAACGGTTGCAGGAGTCCTGGAAAGCGCGTTTCCAGATCATCGGATCGCAGGGTGAGAAAATGCTGAGTGCCCTGCACTCTGACCCGAATAACTCCGGCTTCCCGCAAGGTACGAATGTGATGCGACATCGTTGACTTCACAACAGGTGCATGAAAATGACTGCACGGCTGCTCCCCGCTTCTCGCTGCTTCAGCAACAATCCCAAGACGAGTCGGGTCGCTTAACGCATACAATACGGAGGAAAGTTCAATATCTGATACTTGTGGATGATGTAAAATCTTCATATTGTAGTCTCCTTTTTTCAGACTATCCATTGTATTTTAACACAGATCCATGATATATTTCTAATGTTCGACACCAATCGAACTTTAATGATTTCGTTATGTAACCCCTGCTGTTAGGCACGGGATTGACATCATACTACATTTTGCAAATGTTACACACCGTTTCTGAAATGTTGCGAAATACACATCACTTTAGGAGGTTTTTATGAACAACACCGCAACCGCATCATCAGGGGAACGGACCGGAATACAGGAAGGATTAATTGTAAGCTTGCTTGGCTTCACCGTTGTACTCGTTGTTATGAATACAATGATGTTTAATCTGGCCCTGCCCAAAATTGCAGCCGAATTTATGCTTACATCCGTCGCTTCCTCATGGATTGTTACAGGGTATTCCATTGTATTTGCCATTTCCTCGATTACGTTCTCACGTCTATCGGATTTCATACCTATTCGTACATTATTCACGACCGGGCTTACGTTACTTGGCGCGGCATCCGTTCTCGGGTTCTTCAGTAATCATTTCATCATTTTGCTCATTGCACGTCTGATCCAGGCTGCGGGTGCTGCATCGGTTCCGGGGCTTGCCATTGTACTGATTACCCGGTACATTCCACATGATCGCCGGGGTAAATCGATGGCTGTAATCATGTCCGCGAGTTCACTGGGCCTTGGACTTGGTCCCGTCATCGGCGGAAGTATTACTCAGTTTCTGGGATGGCATGATCTGTTTATCGTTACGGGATTAACATTATTCTTGATTCCTGTATTCTTCAAACTGCTCCCGCGGGAAACACCGCAAAAAGGTTCATTTGACCTGCTGGGTGCCGTGCTTCTCGCCATCGGTACTACCGGTGTGTTGTTATTCCTGACTTCCCGTCAGTGGTACACGCTTGTTATCGGTGTTGCGGCACTGCTTCTGTTCTGGCTCCGAATTCGGCGCGCGGCAGATCCGTTTGTTCAACCTGCTTTGTTTAAAGACAAAAAATATATGATGCTCAGCTCGCTGGGGATTGTATCGTACATTAATAACTTCTCAACGTTGTTCCTGTTACCTCAAATCTTGGCGCATCTGTATGGACTGACACCTGCTCAATCCGGACTTGTCATCTTCCCCGGTGCAGTCGTGTCTATGCTGCTGTCCAACCGGATCGGCCGCATGATTGACCGACACGGCAATACGTTGCTGTTGAAATTTGCACCATGGTTGCTACTGGCCGCTGCCGGATTGTTCGCCTTATTTGCAGACAATAACATCTACGCCATCATGGCCGTGTATGTCCTGCTCAGCGTAGGCTTCTCTTCCCTAACCACCAGCGTGTCCAATGAATTGTCTGGCAATCTGACCATGGATCAGGTGGGCGCAGGTATGGGGCTGTTCCAACTTAGTCAGTTCTTCAGCGGTGCTTTCAGTGTTGCTGTTACTGGTGTAGCATTGACGGCGATGCAAAACTTGCCACTGTCCTCAGCGTACACCAATATTTTCTGGGGTATGACCGTAGTTGCACTTGCATCCGTTATTTTCTCTCAGGTGTATCTGAGAATGCAGTCACGAAAACAAGCTGCTGCTTAATATGAAGCAAGTCATAAAAAAGGCCCATAAAGCGATGTTCGCTTTATGGGCCTTTTTGCAAATTCCGTAAGGTTTCCTAGACTCCTAACTCGCAACCAGAATCTTTACCATGTTATGCGCTTCTTGTTCTATACCTATAATTTCTCCAATTTTACTCAACACTCGGTTCAACATGTGATAACGACTATCCATATCCAGGTACTGACTTTTCAATGTCATATTAGCGGCGAGATTCCATCGTTGCGCAGCATATTCGTATGCTTCCACCAGTTGATGAATATCCGGATTATATGGCATTCCCTCTCTTAGGAAGTGGCCATACAAATATCTGTTATTACTTATGCCAGCCAAGTCGCCATACATATTGTCCAGATATTCTTCGGTCAACACTGATGAATCTTGCATATGCTGACGTGTAGAGTCTATATATCGTTCAATTGCAGGCAGGCCTACATGCGGATTAACTAATTCATACCACTCAACCTGATTAACCAGTTGCCCGGATTTTCCATCCATTATTTCATGATTTTGATGAAGCATATCGTAGAATTCTCTCTCTTTTACCTGTTGGACGGCACTCCCAACATCTAATATAGCATAACGATAACGCGTGCCCTCACGAATCAACGATGTCTGACCTAGATCAAGAGCTTCAAATAACGTCTGTTCATCCATATTGCCTTTCAAATGATAAAAATCATCAATAAACTCAAACTGTCCATCTGTATAGTCGGACAATACAATACAATGCGACGAATGAAGTAATTGATAGAGTGAATTATACTGCATATAAAATACATCAACCCATACAATAACTGCTTCTTTTTGCTGAAGCAACGTCATGATTTCCTTTATAACCTCGGCCCGATCATTTTTTCTGACGATATTCAAATCAATATGATGAATATGTTGAAACTCATTTTCAACCGACATATACGTGGGAACAAGCTTCGGGGTGCCCCTCTCCGGGTCTTCATGGTACATCATCCCGCATTGTTTCCACACTGCAAGAAAATTCGTAATTTGTTTATAGTTGAGAATGCTGCTTACACATAAGGTAAAGCAATCTTCACCTTCTTCATGTGCTTCTCTGGGCTGAATATTCATATACTCCACTCCTTCCCCAAGGTTAGTGCAAAGATATGCATGCATGGATTGTCCGGCAATAGGATCTTGTCAAATGAAATGGGTTCTTCGAGTGTAATCTTCTGAAACCAGATAATAGGCTGTTTGGATGTCAGTAAGGCCCCCTTTTGGGTACACACCCCACTACATTGAAACATCATTTCCTCATTATAATGTGGAACCGTCTCGGTCCAGTTGGTCAGGTCCAATGATGCTCTCCCCATCCGCTCTCCATTTCGTTCAAAATAAATGAATTCATGGTATGAACCATTATCTGCTGCACCCAGAATGTATAGTGTCGAATATAGATCGATAGGTACCGGAATGTGCTGGCTATCCAGTTCTATATTATTAAACGCCTGTCTGTGTAGAGGAAAATGAAACGGAACATCCTGCCATTGTACCTTCTCCTGATCAGGCAGTTCGTCTCCAGGGTACGAGGAACCAAAGGTCGTGAAATTACCAATTTGGTTTGCAGCAAGATAACTGAATCCATTGTTGTTATAGTGTTCTTCCAAATGTAGTGGACAATAGATGGTCATGTCATAAACCTCCTAGGATCGTTCTACTTATTTCAGGTGACCACTGACCCGATACCTTGACGCTGATCCTTGAATAACGTGTCATACACCTCATGTCGTCCAGCCAGCTCCAGATGAGTGCCCGTAGCAACGATCTCTCCCTGATCGAGCACAATAACTTGCTCGGCATCCTGAATAGCTGAATAACGGTGTGCGATTACAAGCACGGTCATATCTTCTGCGATCCCGCGGATCACCTCATTTATTTTCCGTTCCGAGTCATTATCCAGTGCAGATGTTGCTTCATCCAGAATCAGCATTCGGGGTCTTGTTAACAGCACCCTGGCAAGAGCCAAGCGTTGCTTCTGCCCTCCCGATAGCTTAATACTTGACTCACCCAGGATGGTATTATACTGGTCGGGCAACCCTTCAATGAAATCATCCAGTAAAGCCATACGACATACCTCTCGTACCTCTTCTTCTGTTGCCAGAGGCTGTACGAGTCTGAGATTATCCATGATGGACATACTGAACAAGGCATTCTCCTGCATAACGACCCCAATATGTTGATAAAGATATTCTGATCCCAAGTCACCAATGGGCTGTCCGTCAACAAGAATGGCCCCTTGCTGTGTTTCGTTCTGCCCCAGAATAAGTTTGATTAACGTGCTCTTCCCCGAACCACTTCTGCCTACGATAGCCGTATAATCACCGGGCTGGATGTTCAGATTAATCTCATGCAAGACATTACTTTGATTCTCCTGATAATGAAAGGAGACATCCCTGAATTCGAGATGCCCTTGGAACTCTGGCTGTAATGCGAGCTTTCTCTGTGGTGTAACCGGAAGTTCCAGCAATTCAACGATCCGTTCAATGGAAGGTGTCACATCATGGAGTTGAACATTGGAGGCATTAATTTCATTAATGTTGTTAATCATCTGTTGATAGTAGGTCAGAAAGACAAGCAATCCCCCGATCGTTAATTCCCCCTGAAAAATTAGCAAACCACCGATAAAATAAAGATTCATCTTATTAATAAAGTCATCCTGGAAGGTATAATACAGCTCATTGGCGTAGGTGTACGCCAGATGCCGGAACTTGATTTTTCCAAATCTCTTCCAATATCCCACAAACTTAATGGATTCTTTGCGCTGCATATTCAGTGCCTTGATTTCCTTCCAGTGTCTGAAGCTGTTCGATATCCATGTCTCATATTCTCCGGTAGTCTGACGGAATTCGGAGACCAGCGCCTTGGCCTTTTTGCCCAATCGGGAACTGATGACGAAGGAAATAGGTAGCATGATAAAACCCAGCAAAGCCATCTTCCAATTCAGCGACAACAGAATAACCGCATATGCCCCTACGCTGATCCATTTGAACGTATAATCAATCAAATGCAAAAAGATAAAGTCTTTGACCAGTGTGACGTCTCCATCCAGCCTGTTCTTCAGATCTCCCGCACTATAGCGCTCATATAAAGTCGGCTTCATGCGCACTAATCTTTTCCACATATTCAGTTGTAAATCCAACTTGGTCCGACCTAATAACCGGTTACTGAACAGGGTTTGCAGCCCCAGAGCGGTTGTCTCCAACGCAAATAAGCCCAGGTATCCGGAAAGGATATAGGGCAACATTCCAAGCTCCCGTCCAACCATGACATGATCAATGAGCAGCTTGTACAGATAAGGAATCATGAGGGCAATAGCGGTCAGGGCCAATTTCAGTGCACCCAGAATAAAGATTTGACGGTCCGCATTTTTGATAAACGGCTTAATCTGTTTAAACAGTGCATACCGGGAAGTTGACGGTGCCTTGGTCACGACATCAGTCCCTCCTTCCGGATGAAATCTTCTGCAAATAACTCACGGTAGTGCTCACTATTCTCCAGCAGATATCCATGTGTGCCTGTAGCTACAATGCGTCCCTCATGCACAACAGCAACCCGATCAGCATTCAGGATAGAGGATAAGCGATGGGCGATGACAATCGAAGCCCGATCCTTGCTCAATTGCTGCCAGGAACGCTGGACCGCTTGTTCAGCTTCATAGTCCAAAGCGGAAGTGGCTTCGTCGAATATAATCAATTTGGGTTGCTTTAGAAAAATTCGTGCAATAGACAGACGTTGCTTTTGTCCTCCAGAGAACTCCATTCCCCCTGCGCCAATAACGGTGTCCAGACCCTGAGGAAGCGAACGGATAAAGTCTCCAATAAAGGCCTGATCACATGCCTCCAACAAGTGGTCGTCATCCGCATGAGCGCTGCCAAGCATCAGGTTGTAACGAATGGTTTCGTTGAACAGTATGGCTTCCTGCTGCACGATCCCTACTCTCTTACGCAGTCGAGACAGAGCATAGTCATCTATATGCCTGCCGCCAATGCGAATCTGCCCTTCTTCCGGGGCATAGAAACCGAGCAGCATGTTCACAATCGTTGTTTTGCCCGAGCCACTTTTTCCTACAAGCGCAACGGATTCATGGGCACCGATCTCCAAGGTGAGACCGTTCAGCACATAGGGACCCTGTTCCTCATACCGAAACCTTACTTGCTCGAATGACGTCTCCCCATCTTCCATATCCACTTCCGAGTGACCACCGCTTCTTTCCGTCTCTTCATCCAGAAGTTCAAAGACTTTGCGTGACTGTACCGTCAGCTTGGGCAGATTCACAACCGCCTCGTAGATCATCATCATGGATTGATTATTCTTGGTCAGATACGACATAATGGCAACAAAGGCTCCTGCCGTAAGCTGTCCCTGAACAATAAGCACACCAGCAATGGCGTAGATAGACAGATCCGATAGCAAAAAAATAAATGCATTAGAGCGGGTCGACATCCATTTCATGACTTCTGTCTGATTGTCGAGACGAATCACATCTGCACTCTGTCCCGTAAACAGTGTAGTGACCCGTTTACCACTCCCCAACAAACGAATATCTCTCATGCCTTGAAGCATCTCCAGCATCCAGCTGACAAAATGCCCGTATTTCTCACGCAAAATCGTCTGCTGCTTGGTCATCTTACGATTAAAATACTGTGATACCCAGACCGAAACCGGAACTAACACCATCATGGCTAAGGCGATATACGGATTTAGATAAAACAAAAAAACAAACGATACCAGCAATTTCGTGAACGGAGCAGCCATCTGAAAAATGATTAACTCTATTAACTGCATGACAGAATCCGTGTCTCTTGTTAGACGTGTGACCAGATCACCGGTCTGGACTTTTTGAAAATAAGACGCTTTAAAATGAAGAATGCGATCAAATAAACTTTTTCGAATATCAAACAGAAATTTAACATTCAAATAAATCCAGATGGATTTAATGATCCAACTCAGAGCCCTTACACCTACATACAAAGCAATATAAGTCAAAATAACATAGCCGAAGAAATGAAGATTACGGTGATAGAACACTTCGTCGATCAAAATGGCAAAAATAAGCGGTCCAATCAGATCCACCACCACCATGATCAGCTCGCAAAACAGCATGGTAATCAAGCTGATCCGGTAAGGTTTGGCGAATGTACGGATTCGTTTGCTCAGTGTAATATTCTCCATGCCATCCTCCTCTAGGATATCCAGCTCTCAAGTACAGTCTGGCTCTGGGACTGTACCTCCGTAACAATCGAGATCTCGGTTGTATGGGAGGACTTCATCCGCTCCCCCAGCTCTTCATTCCATACACCTTCGGCTGTAATACGAGTGGTAGCTGATGTGGGGTCTTGATTAACCTCAAGAATCTGCGCAGCATAACGTTTACCCTGTTCTTCTGTGTACCAGATCAAGGAGTCGCCTTTCTTAAATCCCGAATCAGGCTTTTCTGTAAATTCAGCTATAATGTGTACTTTGGTGTTCTCCCCTTGCATAGATTCAGCCACTGCACTTGCACTGGCGGTCTCACTGCGCAGATAGGAGGTCGTATGGAATTGCATGGCTAGTGTCACTAATGCGGTTACGGTTAATCCAATAATAACAAGTGCCGCCACGGGTAACTGAATAGAAAGCCTGAACCAGATCTGTCCTATTCGTCTAGTCCGGCTCATGTTCCGAATCTCCTTCAATGAGACTGACCAGATAATCCCTGAAATCGGAAATCGTATCGGTTTGCACAAAGGTCAATCGGTCGTCGTCTATTTCAATGTCGAATTCTTTCTCCATCTCAACCACAATTTTAATGTAATCGAGCGAATTCGTCCCCAGTTCGCCCCAGGCTTGATCCATCTGAATATCCGTTCCACACGCCATAACCTTGTCGATGACCTGTATTATTCGGGTCTCCAATGTCATGATTTCACTCATTCAGATCCTCCCCATCATGTGAGATTTAGCCAACTCATCGTAATACTCCCGTTCAAGCAAGCTTATATTCCTGTATATCTCCGGGAGTTTATGAAACGATGTTGGTTTATATGAAGAAGTAAGCACGTACTTGGCCAGAACTGCGCGAATATCACTCCACTCCATGACAATACGCTCACGAATATGTGTCAATCTGGAATCCGCACCCGTTAGATTGGCACAACGATACACCTCTGCCTTTTTGGCACTAATCAATTTATGCAACAATATAACCCATTCCTCAGCCATTGAAGACACCAGATGTGGATCATGAACAATGGCCTCAAATCGCGGCACACTCTCCACCAGCCTTGCCAGACTGCTCTCCACCCGCTCCTGTTGCTCTTCCATGTGACTCACATAGATCTGCCAGTATGCCTCCAACTGCTCCTGACTGGAATCTCTTCGATGTATCACCGGATTATGCTTGTTGTAGAACGTATAGAAGGTGTTTACTTCCATATTGAAATGATCGATATAACCATGATAACTGTCCATCAGATCCTGGTAACTGACGGTTCGTTCTTCATATGACAAGTTATCATGATGCTTATGCTCCATCACGGTAAACGTCTGGTTGATCGGATCAACACCGTATACAAGCCAGGTATGTGGAATATGCTTTTTGAGATACGTATCATTGCGTATGGATGTGTAATAGACGTCAACCCAGACAATAACCGGTCTGGCATTCAGTACAGCTCGACTGACATCCTGTATAATGTCCTCGCTGATTTTCACCATTTCATAGCCAATGCCCAGATCGTCCAGAATGTCTGTATCCTTGCGGCAGGAGAAGAAACCATTCACAAGAAATTGCTCATTGTCAGACCATAGATACTCGTCCACATGATGGATGAAGAACGGATGTATGCTTTTTTTCTGCTGCAATACAATCGGGAATAAAGAGTTATAGAAACATAATTTGAAGAAGACATCGTTAAAAGGATGGTATCCATCGGAATGGGCTCCCCATGAATGCTCCATGCCTATAGATGATGATGACGTCTTGTTAACCTGTACAACGTCAGATGCCTGCCCGTTATTTTCAATTTCATCTGAATCTGCAAGCCCGGGATTATCTTTCAGAACCGTTGCAAGCATCCTTATGGTCGGATTGTCATACAAAATGGAAGGCAGTACCCGAATACCGAGATTCTCCAGTTCGACCTCCATTCGAATCACAAGCAGGGAGTGCCCTCCAAGCTGAAAGAAGTCGTCGTCGATACCGATCCGTTCCATTTCCAGTAATGTACACCAGACATGTACCAGTTGGTGCTCCAGCTCACTCTCAGGCGGTGCATAGTTCATTCCAAAATGTAAAGACTGCTTCTGGTTCAATAACTCTCGTGTATCTATCTTCCCGTGGATCGTCCGCGGCATATGTGATATTTGAATGTATTTTGAAGGCAGCATATATTCGGGCAACAATGACATTAGATATTGGCGAACATCCATGACATACAGCTCCGTATCTGCCACGATATAAGCGGTTAGCACCTTTTCACCTTCGACTCCGATCGTCAGTACAACACATTCGCCAATCGGACCGTAACGGATCAGATGTCGCTCAACTTCTGCCAATTCAATCCGATGACCTCTGATCTTAACCTGCTTGTCCATCCTTCCCAGAAACAACACGCGGCCTTCCGCTGTCCACATCCCCGTATCGCCTGTACGGAACATCCGCTCTCCTTCAACAAACGGTGACTCGGCAAACTTCTGATCCGTCAATTCCGGCAATCCTACATATCCTCGGGATACCCCTTTGCCTGAAATACATATTTCTCCGGGTACGCCCACGGGTAACATTCGTCCATGCCGATCTCCAATATGTACGAAATAACCCTGAATGGGGCGACCTACCGGAATCGGATCAACAGTCTCTGATGACAGCTTCTCATAGAGCGCACATACCGTCGTCTCCGTGGGACCATACGTATTGTATACATTGGTATAGGTGAGCAGATGTCCAATGTCCGCCATCTTCAACACATCCCCACCGCTGATAAAGGTGCGAACACTCGCAAGATTGGGCATCCGGTTAAGCTCCCTCAGAATATGAGGTGTAGTACTGACAAGGGTGACCTTGTGTCGGTCCAGTAACTGCACCAGTCCGTGAATATCTAACAGTTGTTCCCGCTGAACCACAACAAGTGTTGCCCCCGCAGTTAATGCAGGAAACACTTCCTCCATATAAGTATCAAAGGTACTGGCGGCTTGTTGAAGCACCTTGTCTGTTGAATTTAGTTGAAACTCGGCTTGAAAAGCGTTCACGTATGCACTCAGATTTCGTTGCTCTACTCCGACCCCTTTGGGCTGACCCGTTGATCCGGAGGTGTATAGAATGTATGCTAGACCACTCATATCAGGTAAGGTACTTAAACCACTTCCATCTTCTGCTCTCCATGGGGCATCATCCAGCTTAATCATTTCTATGCCTGAGCCTGAGGGCATAGCCAATGTCATCTCCTCTAGAGCCTGTTGTACCTCCGTTTCCAACTTTCCCGTCAGGAAAATACGTGCATCCGATTCCATTAAAATATGACGTATACGCTCCAGGGGATATTCAGGATGAAGAGGAATATAGGTTCCGCCTGCCTTGAACACTGCCAGGATCGTAATGATTAATTCCACGGAACCTGCCATCATGACAAGCACTGGACTTTCGGCAGTCACTCCAGAGGCAAGCAAAAGACGGGCCAGTTGATTGGATTGCTCCTCCAGGGACTGATACGAAATTTGGCGATCTCCCTCTATAACCGCAGTCTGGTTGGGTATTCTGTTCACTTGTTCAAGAAATAAAGTACAGACAGAACGTTCCTCTGGCAGGGAAGAACGTGGACTTTTGTTCCAGCTTTCCATGATTTCATTCTCCTCTTCCGAAGAAAGGAGCCAACTTATGGATAAGGGTTGGTCTGGTAAGGCTGTTGTCTGTTCCAGCAATCGTATGTAGTGGGAACATAAACGCTCGGGTTGACTGGGTTCAAGAGGTATTGCACCATAACGGAGGGTCATGTGAAGTCGTTGGTCTACGCGATCAAACTCCAGTGAACAATGGGTTCCTTCATCCAGAACAGGCTCCTCATGAATTCCTTTCATATACAAAACCGTCTTCAACTCGCACTCCTCGGGAAGTCGTCCCAGCTTCTCTGCCATCTTATCGTAAGGAAAATGCCAGTACGTTCGGGCCGACATGACTTCAGCCTTGGTATCCAATACCAGTTGTCTGAACGATGCTGCCTCGTCTACTTTTCCACGAATCGCAAGCAAGTGAGAACTGCGAAAATCCTCGACTTGTTCTGGAGTTAGAGGCATACCCAACAACACATTCTGGTGTCCGTAATAACGATACAACAGATGTTGAAATCCCGATAAAAGCAATATATACAACGCCAGATTCGATCCCCCGCTCATGCGGATCAATCTTGCGGACAGTTCATCTGGAAAGGAAAAGGAAAGAACCTGTACGTTTGGTTCCCCAGTCTGGATCGAAGGTTGTAGAATTCCGTCAAACAAAGTTCCTATATGAATATCGCCATCTAGTTGTTCCTGCCAGTACGT
The DNA here is from genome assembly GCF_037981725.1 of Paenibacillus sp. FSL H3-0457. NCBI lineage: Bacteria > Bacillati > Bacillota > Bacilli > Caryophanales > Paenibacillaceae > Paenibacillus > Paenibacillus sp. FSL H3-0457. The sequence continues at coordinate 6,013,933 of NZ_CP150283.1, forward strand.
TCGTTCTTCCTTAAATTTATCACTCGACATCATAACATTGAGTAGATGGATATCCATGATCTCACCCCGAATACATAGTAAACCGGCACAACAAGTGTTGATCTCACCTGTCATGCCGGTTGATTGGTGTACACGTACTTGTTATGCCGTAGGAACTTTATCGTCACTCCACAAATAATACTGTCCCGTCTCGTCCAGGATCTGGTGGAACCAGTCATCCCGCTCTTCCTGCTCTACTTGTTTGGTTTCGAATATGGTACCCAGCCATTCCAGAGACAATTTCATCTGCTCCGTAGTCGGTGCCCGATCCGCTGCCTCAAGTTCTTCTTGAAGCTGCTGGATTCGTTTATAAGGCTCAACGACTCCTTTTTGATATTGCTCCTGATCCCAATTCCGGTTCGGTGTGGCTACCGCCGCGGCCATACATTTGGTCACTACCGTTGGTCTCGGTCTGGATACAACAGCCTGATCCAGCAACTCCTTCAATGCTTTGCGGTCCTCTTTCTGTCCATAGGCAAAAGACTTCATGCCCAGCTTGTCCAGCTCCACCAGTCCGCTCAGGACATTCTTTGGTCCAAGTTCAATCGTCAGCGTGACACCATGCTTTTTGAGATATTGCATCGTCTGTGTCCACTTCACCGGCTGGGATAATTGCCTTTGGAGCAGTCCCTTAATTCGCTCAGCTTCGGTATACGGAGTAGCGGTCACATTAGATACGACGGGCCACTTGAATGGGTGGAAACGATAATTGGCAAGTTCTACCGCAAGCTGTTGACCGGCCGGCTCCATCAAACGGCTATGAAACGGCGCACTCATCATCAACGGGGTCGTCTGGGCATCTTGATCCAGCAAGAGGGATTCAACTTGTTCAATCGAATCCTGATGACCGGATATGGCATACTGACCTGAAGCATTGTAACAGGAGATCGCAGACCAGGCCGTATCGGTTGACACTTGCTCACAGGCTCTGCGGATCATACCCTCATCTGCACCATCAATGATGGTCATTCCCCCATCTGCTTCATCTGCGATGAGTTCGGTCAATTCGCCACGCCGCTTGGTGATCCGCACAGCATCACCAAATGTCATGGCACCGGAGCATGTTAGTGCTGCATATTCACCCAGGCTGTGACCCGCGCAGAACTGCGGGTTGATCCCGATCTCCTCCATGTAGACACGATAGGCAACAACACTTGCTGTCAGCAATGCCGGCTGCATATTGGAAGGTTTGTTCAGATCAAACAGGCTGCCTTCAAAACTCATTTTGGCCAGATCAAAGCCCAGAATATGATTAGCTTCTTCATACGTTTGTCTTGCAATCTCGTACTGATCATAGAAGTTTTTCATCATACCTATATATTGGGAACCTTGCCCTGGAAACAGAAATGCTATTTTTTCCATTGATTGAACACCTCGCCTCTTAGATTGGGTTTACGCGATAACTTCCATGGACACATACGCAGGCTGATCCTGAATCATGCTTAGATCACTCTCAAACAAATAAAAATCTCCGTTCTGCTCAATCTCACGGAATCCAGCAAATTTGTAAGTGATCATCATCGTACGATTGCGATCTGTTGATACAAACTCGGCCTGCAAACGGACGTTCGCTTCCTTAGCCATACGCATCACATGATGCAGCAGCAACGTACCTGCTCCTCTAGACATAACGCGACAGGAGACCAGTAGTAGTTTAAGCGTCCAAACTTCGTCATTTAATTCGAGCAGAGCCAGTCCGATTTTTCCATATGTGCCGTACTTGTCCTCCAATCCTGCAATCAGCAGTTTGTGACGTGGAGAGTACCGGAATTGATCGAGTTCCTCGTAAGAGTAGGTATAACCTGTGGCATTCAGTTGATGTGTTCTCACCGTCAGTTCTTCTGCACGCTGTAGATCCCCTTCCTTCACCTCGGAGATCGTGAAGATCATGCCAAGAGAGGCCAGGAATTCATCTTGAGTACCTTCAAATTCCTCCTCCTTCTCATTGCGGGCAATATCATTCATGTACATCTTTCTGCGTAAGGCAGAATCCTCGGTAATGAAACGTGGGTTCATCTCATCCATATCCGTTAATTCAAGGTAGGCCAGCGCATCGATACAGAGCACGTCGGGGTGAGTGAATAATACTTCCTCCCGTTCGAAAGGCTGATCATCGATAAAGGCAATCGTGTCCATTCCGATATTGATGGACTCCACAATCGTTTTTACCGATCGGGATTTGGCATTCCAATTGATTTGTGGATAGATGAAATATTCACGCAATCCGAATTCTTCCAATTTGGCCATTGCCAGTTCATGATCGTTACGGCTGGCAACCGATTGTAGAATGCCCCGTTCATCCAGTGTACGGATGACTTCTACAATATTTTCTTTCAGCGTGACCTCTTCATCCTCCAGCAAAATTCCGTTCCAAATGGTATGGTCCAAATCCCAGATCACACATTTAATTTTTTTCATGACAAAACAGCCTCCTCTTGTACGGATTCATGGGTACTCGCAGCGTATGAAGCAATAACCATCTCATGCATTTGTGTGGTGCCCTCAATAATCTCATTCACGCGGGCATCCCGATAGAAGCGCTCCACTGGATACTCCGCACTACAGCCCTTGGCTCCATGAATCTGTACCGCGCGGTGCGCTACCTTGTTGACCATATCAGCTGCATAATATTTAGCCGTCCAGGTCTCCATAATGGAATCCGGGTCCATTACTTCTTTCAGATAACCGGATTGATAACATAAGAGCCGCGCTGCTCTCACATCCACAATGATTTCTGTCAGCATTTTCTGAATTAACTGATTTTCCTGCAAAAGAGTTCCGAACTGACGGCGGCTGCCTGCATAACTCAGTGAAGCATCCAGACAGGCTTGTCCCAGTCCAATACAGCCCCAAGCTACGGTGTAGCGACCATAATCCAAACAATGCAAGGCTACCATGGAAACACCGATACCTGGGCTCCCTACCATACGATCCGGGCCAACATAACAATGCTCCAGATGCAGTTCCGCGAGCATCGAGCCTTTAACCCCCAGCATTCCGTTGATCGGCTGCGTCTTCAATCCCGAATTATTCCGTTCCACCAAGAATGCGGTTGGTTTATCATTCACTTGGGCAAAGATGAGAAACAGGTCAGCAAGCTGACCCATCGTGATCCACTTTTTCTTCCCGTTCAGCTGATACCCATCTCCATCCAATTCGGCAATAGTCTCGATGCTTTTGGCATCACTGCCCACTCCCGGTTCGCTCAGTCCAAAGGCTCCAATGACTTCACCCGAGGCCAGTCGTGGCAACCAATAGGACCGCATATCTTCGGAACCAAACTTCTGAATGGCTATGGCTACCATACCGTGAACAGTAAGCAGACTCCGGACGGATGAACATCCTCTTCCGATCTCCTCATTCAGCACCCCAACCGATATCGGATCAAGCCCCATGCCTCCATACTCCCTAGGAATCATGGAACCCAGATAACCGGAGGATTTCAGCGAATCGATAACCTCTGGATGAAGCCGTTCCTCTCTATCGTGCAAGCCTGCGTATGGGACGATATATTGATTGGTAAATGATGCAGCATCCTGCTTGCATTGGAGCTGCTGTTCGCTCAATTCCATTTTCAACACGTTAACCTCCTTAGAATGGGACTGGATGAATGCAAACGGTACACTGGACTGTGGACCGAATCGGCTTCCTAAGAACTGACCATCTTGCTCTCAATAAGCTCAACGATGGCGTTAATGGACTTGAAGTTCTGCAAATCCAGATCTTTATTGTCGACACGAATGGAGAATTCCTTCTCCAGAAACATAACTAGTTGCATCGCAAACAACGAATTCACAAAACCAAGGGCAAAGATATCCTCGTCGTCCTGAAGCTCGTGCTTTTTGAAAAAACGACCCAGAAACTTGCGAACTCTACCTTTAACTTCTTCCATGTGTATTACTCCCTTTCCCTCATTAAAATGGTGTTTTGAATACGCAATAAAGCTTTTCATGCCATGAACGATTCATGCAGTTGATTAGTAACTATAGAAACCTTCCCCCGACTTTCTTCCAGTCTGTCCGGCGTGCACCATCTTTCTCAGTAAAGGACAGCAACGGAATTTCGGGTCCTGATAGCTCTCATACAGCACATCGAGCGAATCCACAACAGTATCCAAGCCGATTAAATCTGCTGTCTCCAGCGGTCCCATCGTGTGTCCATAACATTTCACAAAAATATCATCCACCTCACGTGCTGTAGCCACCTGATCCTGTAGAACAAAAGCAGCTTCATTCATAAACAGATGGGAAATCCGGTTCGAGACAAATCCGGGAAAGTCGTTAACCAGAATCGTCTCTTTACCGATGGATGACAATAGTTCAGTTACTTCTTCAATGGTACGATCCGAGGTGTGCATACCCTTGATCACTTCAACTGCTGATTTCAGGGGAACCGGATTCATAAAATGAGTACCAATGACCCGATCAGGCCGCTTGGTTAGTGCTGCAATTTTGGTAATGGAGATACACGAAGTGTTCACCAGAAATATGCATGCCTCATGACAGATCGGATCGATCAGGCTGTACACTTCCTTTTTGATGTCCCACTGTTCATTCACATTTTCAACGATAATATCAGCTTCACGAAGCATCTCCAGTTCCGTCGTCATATGGATGCGCTCCATGATGATCTCCGGGTCTTCCAGTCCCTCTACTTTCTTGAATAACCTCAGCATCCGGATATTGTTATAGATCTCTTCTCCAGCGCTCTCCAGCACTTCATCCTTGATATCCACCAAGACAACCTCATGACCTGTCTGTGCAAAACTCTGGGCTACACCGCGGCCCATCACACCTGCTCCAATTACCCCGATCTTCTTCATTGTCCCTGTTCCTCCTGTTTGTGGGGGAGAGGCTATGCTCTCCCTGATCAGAAATTAAAATCAAGATCTTCTGAGGCCGTATCGTAAGAAACCAGCATATGCTTGCTGCTTTCCAGTTCAATCTCGCCAAGTTTTTGTTCCGGATGAAGCAATAACTGTTGCAGCAGCTCTACATAATCGTGAAGCATTTTCTCCGCCGTTTCCCGCTTGAAGAGCTTGGTACGATACTCCAGATTAAATCGCAGCTTGTCATGCTTCTCGATGATTTCGAGATACACGTCATAACGGCTTTCCGCAGCTCCAAACTCATATGGAGTCGTAGTGAATTTGCCCACAGTAACGTCCACTGTACCTACATTCTGAAGGGCAAACATCGCATCGAATAAAGGATTACGGTGTCTGTCTCTGTTCAAGTTAAGCTTCCGCACCAGGTCTTCAAACTGAAATTGTTGATTCTCATAAGACCTCAAGGCGCCTTCCCTAACTTCAGCCAGCAGCTCCAGGAACGTTTTCCCGGATTGTGGCTTGGTACGAATCGTGATGATGTTAATAAAAACACCAACGACATCCTCCAGATCGGCGTGAGATCTGCCCGCAATGGGAGAGCCCACAACGATATCCTCCTGATCTGCATATTTGGCCAGTAAAACGTTATATGCTGCAAGCAGCAGCATAAACAAGGTTGTTCCTGTCTTCGCAGCCATACGTTCCAGATCCATAGTCAAGGTTTCATTGCCGATAAACACGACCTGATCTCCTTCGAATTCATTAGCCAAAGGACGAGGATAATCGGTAGGCAATTTGAGCTGTGGAATGGAATCCTGATACAGGTTCAACCAATACTCTTCCTGTTTGAGCAGAGCACCAGAGGAGAGCAAGGCATTATGCCACACGGCATAATCTTTGTACTGAATGGTGAGTGGTTGCAGTTCACGCCCTTCGTACAGATCAATGATTTCCTGCATAATGATGTCCATGGACATGCCATCTGTGATGATATGATGCATATCAAAAAATACGGCGTGTACACGATCTGCAAGCTTAACCACTTCAAAACGGAATAATGGTGCCTGATCCAACTCAAAAGGTTTCACAAAACCAAGGAGCTTCTCGGTCAGTTGTTCCCGGGTACACTCTGAATAACCCACGTTGAAATCGACCTGATCCCATACCTTCTGATAAGGAATACCGTCCAGAATCTCAAACGAAGTCCGGAAGGATTCATGACGTTGAATCAGCTTGCGAATGATCTGTTCAAATGCCCCATGCTCAAAGTCCCCCTCCATGATGGAGGCTCTTGGTATGTTTGCATTGGTGTTTTGACCCTCCAGCCGGTCCAGAACGACGAATCTCTTCTGTGCAGAAGAGACTGGGTAATACGGTTGGGTCTCCACGCGAGTCAGAGCAGGCAGCGCTCCCACGGAATCTTCACCTATGGAAAGACCGTAAGACTCCTCCAGATAGGCAGCCGATTCCGCAATGGTTGGATACATCAGGATCTCTGCTGTGTTCACAAGAATCGACAACTCTTTTGTGAGACCATTGGCGATCTTGAGACCCAGAATGGAGTCTCCACCCAATTCATAGAAATCATCATAAATACTGAGTTCATTGACCCCAAGCGATTTACTCCATAGTCGGCCTAAGGCGTTCTCAATGACGGAATAAACTTCATCCATCCTGCCCAGCAACTTCATCTCGCCTGATGATTCATGTGAACGACTTGAATCTCCCTTACGTCCTGTCTCAATGGCCTCGCTAATATCGGAAGAAAACAGCATGAGCGGCATATCATCAGAAACATGCTGATAAATCCCTTCCCGGTTGAGTTCCCCGATCAGAACCTGGGTTATATCCTTGCGCATGGCTTCTTGCAGCCCTTGGATGCCCCGGGCTGTTGTGATCGCCTTGAATCCTCCATCTGAATTGGCATGAAAATCCCGGGCCATGCCGGTCTCTTTCCATGCTGTCCAGTTCACGGCAAGAGTGGACAAACCTGATTGCCTGCGATGAGCCGCGAACGAATCCATATAGGCATTAGCAGCGGTATAATCCCCCTGTCCAGGTTCACTAAAGAACGTGGTAGCCGTGGAGAACATGACAAAGAAGTCTGGCTGATCCGCACGTGTCAGCTGATCCAGACTCCATGTCCCCAGCACCTTAGGCCGCATAACGCGTTCAAAGGCTTCACGGTCTTTATTCATCAGGAAACCTTCGCCAGCCACACCAGCGCCGTGGATAATACCAGACACCAGACCATGTTGCTGTCTGATTTTGCTGAGCACCGAAGCAAGCTGAATGGGGTCAGCAATATCTACGCTGTATAGATGTACTTCTGTGCCCTGAGCTTCCATCTCTTTGATCCGTTGAATCTGAGCGGTTAACTTCGTTTCCTCACCTGAGGACAGCACCTCTTCCCATGTTGCCCGTTCTGGAAACGGTGAGCGGTTCATCAATACAAGTTTGATTTTCTCCGGCGCTAAAGATAGTGCACTCGCCGTCTCCATTCCAATTCCGCCTGTCCCTCCAGTAATGAGATACACACCGCCTTCACGCATGTGTATCGGTCGTTCCGGCAGCAAGGACATCGGGATTTCGCCCAACTCCTGAACATATCGCCGCCCCTTCCGGTACGCAGCAAGATATAACGTGTCCGGGTCGCGAATTTCCTGTAGCCATTGCTCCATCGGTGTCTCGGCATCAATATCAATGCTTCGGCAACGGAATTGATTCATCTCATGACAGATGGTCTTGCCAAGCCCAACCATGGGTGCGTGTTCTGGACGAATGTACAGCTCACTGCCCGTAACGCTTTGTGTACAAGATGTCACCAGTACCAAGTCGACCGGGCGTTTGAAATGAACCCTGGACATCGCTTTGGACAAATAAAACAGACTGTACACGCCACGATCAAGCGATTCTTCCAATTCCCCTACAGTACCTTCATCCGCATCCTGATCCAGTGCAAAGAAATGAAGAAGCTGCGAGATTTTATAAGGCTCTACCGCTCGGATTAACCGTTCATAATCTTCTTCACATGATCGAATGGTAAATTCGGCATTGGCTTGATTGGTGTAGGACTCTCCGCGGTAAACCTTGATCACAAGCCGGCCTTCCGCTTCCAGTTTCCCAGCTACGGATGTGGCTGTGCCATTTCTATCCATTAACATTACAACCGGTTCTGTACTGCCACCCTGTTGACCAATCGATATTCGATTCATTTCTTTCCACATAGCGGCATAGTGCAGAGGAGCCGGGACCTCTTCTATCGAGACCTCACGCAGCTGTGGACGTTCGGGAATGTTAATCCAGCAGCGCTTCCGTTCCAGCGGATACGCGGGCAAGCTGACTTTACGAGGGTGTTCACCTGCGTACAGTTCTTCCCAGTCCGCATCTGCTCCCTGTACATACAGATGGGCGATCTGCTTTAACAAATACTCCGACTCGCGTCCATCCTGTACAAAGCTCTGGATCGCTGAACGCATTAATTGGCTCAGACCCATTTTTTCCGATTCGGTCATTTCACCAGCAGCCTTATCCTTCTTGCTCTTGGGAACAGTCCGATGTTCACCGAACTCTACACCTAGTTGTGCAATGGATTGAAACGGTTTGTTCTCCAACTGTCTAAGCGTGTTCAGCAGCCCTTCCGTATCCCGCCCCATAAGTGACAACCGGAACGGGTAATGCCCTCGTCCCGTGCTTGCTGTACTGCAAATATCTGCGAGTGCATATTGCTCGTTCCGTTCAAGCAGGCGAACATAGTCGGCAACCAGCCGCTGAAGTGCCTCTTCGGATCGGGCAGACAATACCAGCAAATGAGGACGTGCTGTTACTGGTGCAGATACGGGTATTGTCACCGGGGGTTCTTCCAGAATGACATGGCAATTCGTACCACTAATACCGAACGCACTGACACCACAGCGACGCGGTCCGTCCTTCACTTTCCACGGTCGTAATCGTGTATTCACATATACAGGCGATGCATGAAAATCAATATTCCGGTTCGGACGATTGAAATGAAGATTCGGCGGAATCACACCATGTCTGACAGCCAGTGCAGCTTTGATCAGACTGATCATGCCTGCTGCCTCAGAGGTATGACCCAGATTGGTTTTAATGGAACCGACCGCGCAGAATTGGCGTCTGTCCGTGAATTGTCGGAACGCATTTTGGATGCCTTTGATTTCAATCGGGTCACCCAGTGCGGTTCCCGTGCCATGCGTTTCCATGTAAGTAATGGTCTCGGGATGAATACCCGCCTGTTTCCAGGCCTTGGTGATGACTTCCTGTTGAGCCGCTGGATTGGGAGCCGTAATACCGGCTGAACTGCCATCCTGATTCATCGCAGTGCCTTTGAGAACGGCGTATACCTGATCCCCATCCCTCAAGGCATGATCCAGCCTTTTTAGCATCACTACCCCGATGCCCTCACCAAGTCCAGCACCATCGGAATCATCATCGAATGCCCGGGTCTTTCCATCACCGGACTCCAGTCCCTGGAGCATGTTTTCATTCTTTTTGGTGATCGGCATGGTTGAGATTTTGATTCCACCGACTGCGGCCATGCTACACTCTCCACTTAACAGGGCACGCGAAGCAATGTGCACCGCTGTGAGAGACGAAGAACAGGCCGTATCTACCAACATGCTTGGCCCTTTCAAATTCAACAAATACGATATGCGGGCCGGAATGATCGATGGTGTGTTACCCACCACAGCATCCGGCAGAGCACCCAAATCCGTCTCATATATGAATCGTGAATACATATCGACTGTGTTGGTTGAATAACCCAAATAGACACCGGTATCTGACCCGGCCAATTTCCCGCCGCCATAACCCGAATCTTCAATGGCCCTCCACACCGTCTCCAGGAAGAGACGTTGATTCGGATCTGTCAGACTGGCTTCCTTAGGTGATAATTTGAAAAATGAATAATCGAATAAGTCAATGTCTTCAATAAAAGCTCCCGCTTTGGAATCCAGTTCCGGGAGATCCAGCCTTGTATTTTGCAAATACCAGTCCAGATCCTGTTGTCTTCGTTCCGGGAGAGGACGGATATGATCTACCTTGCCTTGAATATGCTCCCAGAATTCGGATACATCAGTTGTGGAAGCTACATTCAGAGCCATCCCTACGATGGCTAAATCTCCTGACAAAGGTCCAGGCACAGTTTGTCCTGGACGCTGCTGATCTTGGGAACCTGCCTCTGCTTGCTCCGCAACATGCGTGGATTCCTGTTTTTCGCTGGTCGCATATGCATCATCTATATCACTCAATACAGGATTAGCGTCTTCTTCCGATTCACCATGTTCTTTGAAAATATATTCAGCCAGCTTATGGATCGTAGAAAATTCAAACAAATCCGTCACGGCAAGAACACCAGAGTACCTCTTGGAGAGCCCCGCGTGAATTTTCAGCAGCAGAATGGAATCCGCACCCAACTCAAAGAAATTCTCATAGATATCGATTTCATCAAATCCAAGAACTTCTTTGCATACGCTGGCGACATGGCGTTCGGTAGCCGTATATCCGCCCCCGCTCTTGCCTGATAATTTCACTTCACCATTTGAAGTGCTGCCAGCCTTCTTGGTCGACCTCGTTTTGGAAGCAGCGCTTTGCAGATATTCGGCCACTTTGCCGCTGAGTTCTGTTGACAACCGAACCTGCATTTTATCCAGCAAGCGAACGCCGCCTCCACTGAAGTTCAGTTGCCCGATCAGCACCCTGCGGATCGAAGAGTTCATCGCCTGTGCCAAACCCTGTATTGCCTCTGCCGTAAGGACCGTTTTGAAGATGGTGTCTGCGGTAAAACCGGCATCCACCGACATGCCCGTCTCTTTCCATGTGGTCCAATTCACGGTGAGCGTGCGTTTTCCTCTTAAGGTACGCTCATCAGCAAAGGCATCCAGGTAGGCATTGGCTGCCACATAGTCTGCTTGCGTTACACCACTGAACATCGTGGCTACAGAAGAGTACATCACAAAGAAATCCAGATCATCACTGCGGGTCAGTTCATCCAGATTCCAGGTACCATATATTTTGGATGCCAGCACTTCGCTGAATCGTTCTTCACTCCGATCCAACAGAAGTTGATCTCCTCCGACACCCGCCCCATGAATAATTCCATGAATGGCCCCATAACGTGTACGCATATCCCGAATCACCATATCCATGGCTTCCCAGTCAGCTACATCCGCACTGTACCAAGACACTTCTGAACCTTTAGCCTCCAGCTCCGTAACGGCTGTAATGAATCGCCGAAGCTTGGCTTGACCGGGCTGGTTCATCAAGTTCTCCCAATGTATACGATCCGGTATCGGGGTCCGATTGATCAGAGCCAGGCGCACAGGTGCTTTGGAAGCCAGAAAACGCGCAGTTTCCAGACCAATACCACCGCCACCCCCAGTAATCAGATATACGCCCTGATGGCGTACAGATAATGGGGTATCCTCAGCAACCTGCACACGCGTAAATTCTTCAACGTAACGTTGTCCACCACGGTACGCGACCAGATAATCCCCCTGACCTTCTGTATCCAGCGCTTCCTCCATCCAGTCATCTGTGGCGGTGTCTGCATCTACGTCTATGGAGCGGAAAGAGATGGATGGATGCTCACGGCTCAATACCTTGCTTAGACTCAGGAATGGCGCATGTTCCGGCCGCTGAGCGGATTCGTCTCCCGTAATATTGTGGGCGTTCAATGCAATCAGTGTAATACCAGCAATCTCGGCAAAATCACTTCTCATCAGAGCACGCACTAAATAATACACACTGTACACACCTTGGCGCTGGCTGTTCTGCAATTCATTCAGACTGTGAATACCCGATTGCGGGGTATCCAAAGAACAGCCAACATGAATGATGTGATCCACCGACTTGTCCCGAAGGCTTGCGAAGAGACGGTCGTAATCCGCTTCCTCGTCACCAAGCGTATACCGATTGTCGCTCACATGTGCATAAGCAGAGCCCACTACAGCCCGGATTATATTCACGCCCGTGCGCTCAAGCACACGAGCTACAGAATCATCTGCACCAGGCTTGCCTTCAATCAGTAATACCGTTCCCGGTAAAACGGAGATCCCGCTGCCTGAACGTTTCCGTTCAGCAACTCTCCATTGCATCGTATAATGAAAATCTTCTGTCTGTTGAACAGGCACTGCTGCACCTCTATCGATACGACTCGAAACCAGATCCTCGGGCAGATCAATCCAGCAGCGATGGGATTCAAAAGGGTATACGGGCAGGCTGACCCGATGCACACCGGTACCTTTGTACAGTTCCACCCAGTTCACGTCTGCACCTTGTACGTATAACGAACCAAGTTCGGACACGCCAGCCTCATCAGTCCACTCGGAGAGGGTAACCTCTTGCGTAAGCTCCTGTACCCGTCGATCAAGCTTCTTCCGTGACGCTTCCGTCATATCACCTGGCTCAAGCTGTGATTTACTGGCAGGAACGATTTTATGCTCCCCGAAGCTAAACCAGGACTCAGGCTCATTCCACGTTTCCGCCAAAGATAGGACTTGCAGCTTCAGTCCCAGATCCGCGATACTTTCTGCTACTACAGCCAATCGGAAGTTGTAGTGTCCTCTGCCAACACTCGCGGTATAACACAGATCCTGCAGATGACATGCAGGCGGTTTTTCCTGCATTAATCGGCTATATGTGGCGACCAGTTCCCGCAGAGCTGGCTCAGACTTGGCGGACAACACGACCAGCCCTTCCTTCGCATAAGAAGAGTCAACATCTGTAGCAACCGGGGCTTCTTCCAGCACCAGATGACAGTTCGTTCCGCTAAAACCGAAACTGCTTACTGCACAGCGCATCGGAGATCCTTTTGCTTCCCATTTGCGAAGTCTTGTGTTTACATACACGGGTGATGTCTTGAAGTCGATCTGTGCATTGGGTCTGTCAAAATGAAGAGATGGCGGGATTTCACGGTTTTTGATAACCAGTGCCGCCTTGATCAGACTGACCAGACCTGCCGCTTCATAGGGGTGACCAATATTCGATTTCACGGTACCGATCGGACAAAATTGCTTTTTATCCGTATACTTCTGGAAAGCAAGCTCTAAGCCTTCAAGTTCCAACGGATCTCCCAGCTTCGTACCCGTTCCGTGTGTCTCAATGTAAGACAGGGTCTCCGGGTGAATTCCGGCCTGATCCCACGCTCTTGATATCACATCGGCCTGGGCCTCCGGGTTGGGAGCGGTGATCCCAATAGAAGCTCCGTCCTGATTGATGGCGCTGCCTTTAATAACCGCATAGATCTGGTCCTTGTCCCTGAGCGCTTTGCTCAACGGTTTCAGTAATACCGTAGCAACCCCTTCGCTGATTCCAGCCCCATCCGATGAATGGTCAAAGGCTCTTGTTCGTCCATCCGATGCTTCAAGCCCCCCACGGTAATATTCCGTATCCAGTGGCATCAGGTTCACACGTAATCCACCGGCAAGTGCCATATCACAATCGCCATTCCGAATGGATTGGCAGGCGAGATGCACGGCAACCAATGAGGATGAACAGGCCGTGTCCACCACCATTGAAGGCCCCTTCAGATCCAGAAGGTACGAAATTCGTGCAGGCATCATGGCGGCAATATTGCCGACGGCTGCATCGGAAGTTAATTGAATATCGATGTCCTGAATCATTCGCAGATAGCTGTCCTTAATGTTGCTGGCGAATCCCAGATATACGCCTGTACGGCTGCCAGCCAGACTTTTCCCACCATATCCTGCATCTTCGAGGGCACTCCAGGCTGTTCGTAGAAACAGTCTTTGAAAAGGGTCCATCAGCGCCGCATCCCGCGGCGGAATCCGAAATAATTTGTAATCAAATTGGTCAATGTCTTTCAGATAAGAACCATCACTGTATTTGATGTCCTCTCCATATCCTGCATATTGGAGATATGCATCAATATTTTGACGACGAGAGTCCGGAAAATTAGCAATGGAATCACAGCGATCACGGATGTTGTCCCAAAACTCGCCAATATTGTCCGCGGACGGAAGCATGGCCGATATGCCAACAATGGCGATTCCCTCAGAGTCGTTCCGCCTACCCTCCGATTTCAATCCTTTGAGCAGCTGGCCAGCAACCTGCTTGTCAATTTTGCCCGCGGCTGCATTCTCAATAATCATTCTCAGCATTTGGCTTGTTTGGTTCATCGGGTTCTCCTTCCTCAACGATCCTCGACGCTCTTGACTGCATCGTCAATGCTCAGACTACCGGCTTCAATATCTTTAAACAGCTGTTCAAAATCATCCACCGGTTGGACTGGCTCAGCAGCCGGTTTTATTTCCAGCTTGGTCATTACAAATTGGGATAGCGCATGTACACTGGTGTACGAAAATAGATGGATCAGTTTCATCTTGCCTGGATAGGCATCTTCGAGCAAAGAAAATAAACGGTTTAACAGGATGGAATCTCCGCCCAGATCAAAAAAGCTGTCGTGGATATCCAGTTCTTCAAAACCAAGTACTTCGTTATACATGCCTGCAATCTGCCGTTCGATGCTGTTGTAATCCTCGCCGTCTTTCCCTTTGAGCTCAACATGTGCATTCGTCGATTTGTTTCGTTTGGCTGCAACAGGAGCCACCTGCCGCGACTCTTCCAACTTCTCGGCTTCCTTCAGCCTGTTCGTCATCTCTTCCGAGAATCGGAATGGAAACTTGGTCAATAGCGCTTTGGCAAACCGTGGATGGTATGTAAATTCCCCGATTAACACACGCGGCACCTCTTTGTTCAATGCTGCCAAGAATCCGGCCGTTGCCTGTTCGGTCGGAAGGGCTTTCGTAATGGCGTCCACATTAAAACCGTAATCAACAGACATACCCGCTTCTTTCCAAGAAGACCAGTTGATAGACAAGGTCTTCAGACCACTTTTGCTGCGTGAGTAAGACAAAGCATCCAGATAGGCATTTGCCGCTGAATAATCCCCTTGTCCAACTTCACTTGACAGAGACAGACCGGAAGAGAAAAAGACCATAAAATCAAGCTCATCCTGCCGAGTCAGTTGGTCCAGTATCCAGGCCCCTTGCACTTTTGGATGAAGGACTTCGTCAAACGTTTCCTGGGTTTTGCGGATCAAATATCCAACCGCCGGTACCCCTGCACCGTGAATCACACCCGTGATGGACCCGTGCTTCTCCCTGACATCGGCCAGTACATCCTGCATCGCTGCATAATCCGACACATCGGCTGCATAACAGGATACTTCCGAGCCCTGTTGTTCAATCGCCAGGAAATTATGGAGACGAGCCGCCATCTTGGGTTCAAGTTCGGGGTCCTTAAGAAGAGTCTCCCATTCCGATCTTACTGGAACTGGGGTGCGACCAATCAGTACAAGCTTAACGTCTGCTTGGGCAGCAAAGAATTTTGCCATTTCCTGACCAATCCCGCCTGTACCTCCAGTAATGACGTACACGCCATCTCTTTGGATATGGACAGGAGAATCCTTTAACTCATTGGCTGGGACTTCACCCAATTCCTCGATATATCGAACCCCATTGCGGTATGCAGAGGTATAACTCTGATTTTGGGAACCCATTTCCTGAAGCAGTTCAGCTACTCCTGTACTCTCGTCCAAATCAATGCTTCGACACGTAATATGCGGATATTCCAGGGCGAGTACTTTGCCCAGACCGTATAACGAGGCCGCTTCGGGAGAAAGCCGACTCTCTCCGGTTGTGACTTCGTAGACCTGTTCGGAGACCAGCATCATATTCAGCGCGCTGTCACTTCCGTGCTCAATCAAGGCACGAATCAGATAAAACAGGCTATATACCCCTTTTTGCTGACTTTGTTCCAAAGCCTGAAGTGTACGAATTTCCGTGGAAGCCGGGACTGCAAAGAGATGCACAATGTCACTGATGGACGTTTCTCCCAACGCTACAAACAACTCCCCAAAGTTGCCTTCCGAACCATTTACCGTAAATGATCCATCCGGTTCCTGATTGAAAGATTCTCCATAACAGACCTCAATCACTTGGCGCCCTGACTGCTTAAGGCGTTCAATCAATTCACTTCCCCGGTTACCCTCATCCTTCAAAACCAGCACTGCACCTGTTCCTTGAATCGGCTCCGGCTCTGTTAGATCTGCTCTCCTCCAGTTCATCCGATAGAATCGGGCTGGCGTCGGTTCTTCCGAGTCCGCATTGCTGTAATTCGCGATAGCGGCGGTACGAGCTGCCTCAGGAACTTCAAACCAGCAGCGAGTCCGGGTAAATGGATAGGTCGGCAGACTTGTTTTGCGTAGCCCGTCCCCTGTATATAGAAGCTCCCAGTTCAGTTCTGCACCCTTCACATAATGCAGGCCAATCCGGTCCAGAATATCCTGTTCGACCTGCTGACCTTTGCCTATCTTCGCCAGTTCCGGATTCAGACTCATAGACCGATGGCCCGTATGCCCTTCTTCTCCACCTATGGCTGGTGAATCTGGACGGTTTTGATCGTTGCTGACCTTGTGATAACCGTAATAAATCCCTGGACTTCGATGTACATTGGGTCCTACACTTTTGCTTAAATTCTCATCCGCCGATCCGATCATTCGTCCAGCCTCAATTAAGCGAAGCTGAAGCTCCTCCGCATCCTGCCCGGTGACCAGTAAACGGTATGAATAGTGGCCCCTTCCCGTGTTGGCGGTATAACATACAGAAGGTACATGCTGAGATTCAACTTGAGAGAGCACGTTAGCATATTCCGTAATCAGGGTCTGGAGAGCTGCCTCCGTTTTGGCCGATACGGTTAGAAGATGTCCTCCCTGCACTTCCTGCACTTTAACCGTAGTGGTCGGTGCCTCTTCCAGAACGATGTGGCAATTGGTTCCACTGATACCAAATGCACTAACACCGCTACGTCGTGGTGTTGCATCGGTATCCCATTCCCGCAACCGGGCATTCACATAGACCGGGGAAGCCGCAAAGTCGATGGCCCGATTCGGTCTGTGAAAATGTTTGGAGGCAGGAATCTGTTTGTGTTGCAGTGACAGAGCAGATTTGATCAAACCCACGACCCCAGCCGCCTCCGACAGGTGGCCGATATTGGTTTTGACCGAGCCGATCCCGCAAAATTGACTTTTACCGGTGTGACGCCGGAATGCCTGCTCAATCCCTTGTACCTCTAGGGGATCACCCAGCATGGTGCCACTGCCATGCGTCTCAATATAAGAGACCGTCTCGGGATCGATACCCGCATCTGCCCAGGCTTGAAGAATCGCTTCGGTCTGCGCCTCTGGGTTCGGGGCGGCGATACTAATGGATTTACCATCCTGGTTTACGCCATAACCTTTAATGACAGCGTAGATCTGGTCACGATCTTCCAACGCTTTATCCAGCGGTTTGAGCATCACTACTCCTGCGCCTTCACCAATGCCCGATCCGTCCGAATCGTCATCAAAAGCTTTGGTTCTCCAATCTGTCGACTCAATCCCGATTTTGATATGATCACTCTTTAAAGGAACCAGATTAATCTTGATTCCCCCAACGAGTGCCTGATCACATTGCCCCTCCTTGATCGCCTGACAGGCCAGTGTAATGGCCACCAGAGAGGATGAACAAGAGGTATCCACCACCATGCTCGGCCCTTTCAAATCCAGTAAGAAGGATAACCGACCAGCCGCTACAGAAGCCAGATTACCCACAAGCGAGTACGCAAAGGATTCCGGTTCCGCATCGTAGATAAAACGTGAGTACAAATCCCGAATATTGTTGGACAGGCCCAGATATACACCGGTACGACTGCCCGTCAGTTTTCCGCCTCCATACCCTGCATCCTCGATCGCCTTCCATGCCGTTTCCAGAAACAGTCTGTGGTTGGGGTCTGTAAGACTAGCTTCTTTGGGTGACATTTTAAAATAGGCGTAATCAAATTTATCAATCTCATCCAGATAGGCATTTTCATTAAATTGAATTTCGTCTGGCGACATGCCCAAATATTGCAGATACGACTGGATGTCCGGCACTCTGGATTCGGGAAAGGAACGAATGCTGTCCGTGCCACTGACGATGTTATCCCAGAATTCGACAGGAGATTCAGCCTGCGGCAGCTTCAAAGCCATGCCCACAATGGCAATATCTTTGGCAGCATTGGTTGACCCGGACGCCGTATAAGCGTCCTCTTCCGCTTTGAGCTTTTTGAGTAGCTGCACGGCCACGGTTTTATCCAAGCTTCCGTCTTGCAGATGTTCCATGACAAACTTGTATACACTCTCCACCACAGTTCCTCCTTTACAGGTTAATCAGGTTATTCAATGCCTGCTGCAGCGTAACGTCGCCGCTTTCCATCTGGTCGATTACACGCTTCAAATCCTGCTCCATGTCTTGTGGCTTCGAAGTAGACTTCTCATCCATAAAACGAGCCAACCTAGTAATATTGGAGTTCGCAAACAAATCCGTGACTTTGGTCAGACCAGGAAACTGCTGATCGATCCGGGACTGTACCTGTATAAGGACGATGGAATCGGCACCCATTTCGAAGAAACTATCCCCTACATTAATTTCATGAAAACCAAGCATCGTTTTACAGATGGTGGCGAGTGCCTTTTCAGTCGGTGTATAGGATGCATCTGATTTACCTGTCAAAACGACTTCTCCGTCACGATTCTCTGACGAGGATGCTGGAAGACGCTTGCTTGCCAGCTGCTTCATCCGTTGGTCCAGTTGAACGCGAATAGAGGAAGAGAGATCAAACGGACTTTTGGCCAGTGCGGATATCAATTGACCCTCATAATGAATCTGGCCAATAAGTACTCGGCGAACCGAGGATTTCCGCATCACCAGAGACAATTGATTCATCGCCTGCTCTGTCGGCATGGCTTTGAACAACGTATCTACAGCAAACCCGTGCTCGGCTGACATGCCGGTCTCCTTCCAGGTAGACCATTGCACAGTCAGTGTGCGCTTGCCCATCATCGATCTGTAGTCAGCATACGCATCCAAGTAGGCATTCGCCGCAATGTAATCCGCCTGTCCCGGGGCGCTGAAGACCGAAGCAATCGATGAATAGAGCACCATGAAATCGAGATGATCCTGTTCAGTAAGTCGATCCAATACCCAGGTGCCATGCACTTTGGGAGAGAAGACCTCGGTGAATCCTGCCTGAGAACGGCTTGTGATCATTTCAGAGCTTCCGACCCCTGCACCATGGACAATCCCTTTGATTTTCCCGAACGTAACCCGAAGCTGATCCAGAAGTACACGCATGGCATCTAGATCCGACACATCTGCAGCATGGCAACTAACCTGATGTCCCCGGCTCTCCAGTTCACGAATAACTGTGATTTGATGAATCACTTTGAGTTTGGATTGTTCTGCAACAATGGCATCCCAATGCTCACGTGCAGGCATCGGTGTACGGCTGATTAATGCAAGATTTACTGGAGCATCGGAAGCCAAATACCGCGCGGTTTCCAGTCCAATTCCACCTGTACCGCCTGTAATGATGTATACACCATCGTTGTCAAAAACAAGTTCGTCTTCAGGAGGTGCTGATTCATTCAACGCTCTGAACTCCTGAACATACCGAGTTCCATTTCGATAGGCTACCTCATAATAGGAAGATGAAGTGCCGATCTCTTTCAGCAACAGATCCAGAGACGAACCTTCATCGATATCAATACAACGGCAATGAATCTGTATGTTTTCCTTGCCTACCACTCTGCCCATTCCAAAGGCAGAAGCCAGATGAGGTTTCATCCGCTCCGTACCCGTAATGGAATTGACCTCACGGGAAATCAGAACTAACTCGATGGGTTGACTCAGAGAACTGGACAACAACGCTCGAATAAACCGGAAGAACCCATACACACGTTCATTTAGAACAGACTCTAATGATTCCATGTCACTGGATTTACTTGCTGAATGTTCCTCACTACCAACACCGTTCAGATACACAATTCTTGAAAGTTGGTCTAGGCCCACCTGTTGCAGCACACGCTCATAGGCTTCCACTTGTTCCACATTTCGACTGTCCGGGTCAGATCGCAGAACATCCGTCTGAAGTACGGAATATACCTGCATCCCCGACTGCTCCATACGTGCCGCTATCTCAGCTGCATAATCGGACCCATCCAGAAGTACCAGTGTTGTGCCGTCGCTCACTTCGATCTGCTGATCGGAATCCCCTTTCGCTATCCCCTTCTGTTGCCATACCAGCTCGTAGGCTTCCGGTACCGCTCTGGTGCTCACTTGCGTGTATACCGAAGACTGCTCGGGA
Source organism: Paenibacillus sp. FSL H3-0457 (assembly GCF_037981725.1). Classification (NCBI taxonomy): domain Bacteria; kingdom Bacillati; phylum Bacillota; class Bacilli; order Caryophanales; family Paenibacillaceae; genus Paenibacillus; species Paenibacillus sp. FSL H3-0457. The sequence continues at coordinate 6,034,004 of NZ_CP150283.1, forward strand.
AGATCCACCCAGCAGCGTGTATTATCGTATGGATACAATGGAAGACTGATTTTACGAATTTCTTCTTCCCTGTACATCAGGCTCCAATCCACGTCACTGCCTGTGGTGTACAATCTGCATAATTCATGTAGTACTCCCGGATCTGAAGATTCCATGTATCGGGATAGGCACTCTCTACCCTCCTGCTTCAAAATGGACTTCTCCTGGCCCGTCAATTCGTAGTTCTTCCCTTCGTTCTTCTCTGTTACGACCTTATGCATTCCGTAATAGAGCTGATGCTCACCTACGGATTCGAGATCTGATGTAGCGAGTCGTCTCAGCTTCACGAGCAGATCGGACGTGTCCGTCACGCCAAAGGCGACACGATAAACATGATGCCAGCGCCCCGTATTCGCGGTATAACAGATGTTTTTGAGCGGAAGTTCCTGCTGACGTTCCGAGATAAAACGAATATAGTTATCAACCAGCGCAAGTAACGACTTGCGGCTCTTGGCACTTAGCGTGAATACTTCCACTTCTCTCGAAATCTTCCGCTCCTGAATAATAGGCGGCTCTTCCAGTACCAGATGGCAGTTGGTTCCGCTAAACCCAAAGGCACTGACTCCGCAGCGAAGCGGCTCGCCGTTTCCATCCCATGGTCTCGATTTCGTATTGACATACAACGGTGAATCCTGAAACGAAATGGAAGAGTTGGGCTTATCAAAATGAAGCGTGGGTGGCAATATCCGATGTTTCAAGGCCATAGCCGCTTTAACCAGACTGCCCACACCAGCTGCTTCAAACAAATGGCCTATATTGGACTTGACCGAACCTATAGCAACAAACTGATTCTTGTCTGTATATCGGCGCAGGGCCGTAGTAAGTCCATCCATTTCAATTGGATCACCAAGTTTCGTCGCTGTACCATGCGTTTCCACGTAACCAATGGTAGATGGATCAATACCGGCATCCTGCCATGCCTTCACAATAACATCCGTTTGCGCTTCAGGATTCGGAGCCGTAATGCCAATCGAAGCTCCATCCTGATTAATGGCACTTCCTTTGATGACTGCATAAATATTGTCTTTATCTGCAATCGCTTTGCTTAGTGACTTCAATACCACGGCGGCTCCGCCTTCACCAAGCCCCGAACCATCTGCTTCCTGATCAAATGGCTTGGTTAATCCATCCGAAGACTCAATGCCGACTTTCAAATAATCATGATCCAACGGACTGAGGCTGATCCGTGCACCAGCGACAATCGCCATCTCGCAATCACCATTACGAATGGCCCGGCAGGCCAGATGGGTAGCGACAAGTGATGCAGAACATGCCGTGTCGATGACCATCGTAGGCCCCTTGAGATCCAGTGGATAGGCAATACGGGTCGGCATCATGGCTGTGATATTCCCTACAATGGACATCGGATATTGATAAGGATCAAGATCACAGATCATTTTGAGATAAGAATCGTTCAGGCTACTGGCAAAACCCATATAGACACCCGTATTTGTTCCTTCGATGCGTCCCCCGTAACCTGCATCCTCTACCGCATGCCATGACGTCTTCATGAATAACCGCTGAATCGGGTCCGTTAATCCGGCCTCCTTCGGAGACAAGCGGAAATATTTATAATCGAATTGATCAATATCATCCAGAAATGCACCCTGAAGGTACTGTACTTCTTTGTCCGAACCCAGTCTGGCATTCATCCATTGATGATAGGCATCCATGTCTTTTTTGCGTCCCTCTGGAAAATCCGTTGTACAGTCCACACCGTTCAGGATGTTGTCCCAATACTGCTCTGCCGTATCTGCCATTGGCATTTCAGCAGCAATCCCAATAATGGCGATGGCCTCATCCTCTTCAACAGTTGTTTTCTTTTGCTCCAGAGGAGCAGCAGCTTTTGCTTTTACAGCCGTCCCGTTACCCTGATTCACATGCAGAGCCAGCTTATGAATAGACGTGTGGGCAAATAAATGAGCAATCTTCACTTGACCCGGAAACTCCTCGTTCAGTCTTTCATGCATACGGATCAGCATGATGGAGTTGCCCCCGAGATCGAAGAAGTTATCGTAAATGTTGATCTCCTGATAGCCCAGTATCTCACTGTATATGCGCGCAACCTGCTGCTCGGTTTCCGAATAGCGACCTTCCTCATTCCCGGAAAGATCTACGGGCCCCGTATGTTTCTCCTGTGGTATGGTCCGGTTCGGACGATGTTGCGCTCCTTGGTCAGCGATTTCCTTGCTGCGCTTCACTCCGGCTTCCAGCTTATCGGACAACCGGAACGGGAACTGCCCAAGTGCAGCAAGATGTTTGCTTCCATAATTCATTGCACCGATAAACACTCGGGAGAGCCGTCTGCTCATGGCCGCTTCCATCGCTGCAATCCCATCCGTTGTCGGAATGGTCTTGAACATGCCATCCACATTGATCCCAAATTCCACGGACATTCCAGTTTCTTTCCACGATACCCAATCAATGGAGAGTGTTCTGCGTCCCTGTCCCGTCCTCCATGCCGCGAAGGAGTCCAAATAACAATTGGCAGCCGTATAATCGCCTTGTCCAATTTCACCGATGACAGATATACCGGAGGAGAACAATACCATAAAGTCCATGTCTTGATCTCGCGTCAGTTTCTCCAGAATCCAGGTTCCCTTCACCTTGGGTCCAAGAATGGTCTGGAACTCATCATCGCTTTTGCGATATAAAAATCCGTCTCCCGGAATACCTGCTCCATGAATAACACCATTTATATTTCCATAGCGGTGAGTGATATCCTGAATCACTTCCGTCATGCCCACAACATCGGCCAGATCCGCACTGTAATAATGAACGGTTGCACCCAATGCTTCCAGTTCAAGGATGCCTTGCATTTTGGTACAGCGGGAGTCTTGGCCTGTTTGCAGTATGCCTTCCCACTCTTCCTTTGCTGGAAGAAGTGTCCGACCAACAAGCGCCAGCTTCACTGGCTTCGAAGAAGCCAGAAACCGTGCTGCTTCCAGACCAATACCGCTTGTACCACCCGTCACAAGATATACACCATCTGGACGCACCTCGAAAGGCACGCTCTCACTTTCATTAAGGTCTATCTCTGTGAACGTCTCCGTATAACGCTGTCCTTCACGATACGAAACAGCATAAGCTTTACCGTTTATATGTCTTTCCCTGAGGATGTCCTCCGCACATATGGACTGATCCACATCTACAAATTTGCTCCGAATATGTCCATACTCCTGCTGGATCACCTTACCCAGTCCCATCAAGAGTGCATTATGAGGGGTGATCCTCTCTTCTCTGCCTGTGACGTGTCCGGCGTATTCAGCAATCAGGTTCAGATGAATCTCTTCGGCGAAGCCTTTGCTCATCAGTGCCTGAACCAGATAGACAGGTGAGTAGAAAGCCTCCTGCTGCCTGGCTTCAATAGATGCCAAATCTTCGGGATAGAATGAACTCCCCATCATGGACATATAGATGATTTCAGTAATTTCACCGTCTGTGTACATGTTTAATAGCTGCGAATAAGCTCCAGGCATATCTCCGCCAACTTCGTATTGGTCCTCCGATATTTGCTGGAGCTGGTCACCCAGTCTCACATGGACTACCCGGCTGCCTTCGCCTTTCAGCCCAGCCGATAATTCCTGTTCCAGTTCGGTACCGTTACCGATAATCATTACTGTGCCTGAAGAGGAAGGTGCCGAGGTATCCGAAGTCGCATCCCCATGATCCTCTACCCAGCGCACCGTATGAAAGTAGTCTTTTAACGAAACAGCTGACGGTTCCTGAATATCAATCCAGCATCTGCTGGGCTCAAACGGATACGTAGGTAAGCTCAGCTTCTGAACCTGTCTCCCTTGATATAGCTGTCCCCAATCCATCGTTGCACCCTCGGCATAAAGTAAAGCCAAATCCCGGAGTGCTGTTTCATCCCACGAAAGTGGACTGGCAGCCAGTTCTTTGATCCGCTCTTGTGCCTGAGATGATTGACGTCTGGTGCGCTCACGTTCTTCCGAATCCATTCGCTCGGCTCCCGTAGGCTTAGGAGCAGGAGCACCGGCATAGACTCCTTCTTGTGTCTTCAATTGTGTCCAAGGCTGTTCCAACAAGTGGATCAGTTGAGCCGTATCCTCCACAAGCAGGGACAAGCGATGTTCATAATGTCCACGTCCTGTAGCTGCCGTATAACACACACTCGCAACAGGAGCTTCACGATTCTCCTTCAAGAAACGTTCATACCGCTGGAGCAATCGAACCAGTGCTTCTTCCGTCTGAGCCGAACACACAAACAGATGCTTGCCTGAACCCAGATTATCTCCCGGGTCTTTTACAGTAACAGCCGGAGCTTCCTCAAGCACGACATGGCAATTGGTTCCGCTGAATCCAAAAGCACTGACACCACATCTGCGCGGGATTCCCTCCTCCGCCTCCCAGGGTCGGAGTTGTGTATTTACATACACTGGTGTCTGCTCAAACCGGATGTTGCGGTTGGGTTTGGCAAAATGAAGGGATGGCGGGAGCTTCTGATGTTTCAAGGCCATCACCGCTTTGAGTAATCCTGTCACGCCTGCACATTCATATAAATGACCGATATTGGATTTCACAGAGCCAATCGCGCAAAATTGTTTTTTGGATGTAAACTGTTCGAAAGCGTTGGTAATCCCTTTAATCTCAATCGGATCTCCCAATTCTGTTGCTGTACCATGGGCTTCAATATAACGGATCGTCTCGGGGTCTATCCCCGCTTCTTCCCAAGCCTTCACGATCGCTTCCGATTGGGCCCGTGGATTCGGTGCGGTTAGTCCAATGGATGTTCCGTCCTGATTGGCAGCAGTACCCTTAATGACGGCGTAGATATGATCCCCATCTTCAATGGCCCGACTTAACGGTTTCAGAAGAATGGCAGCCACACCTTCACCAACACCCGCTCCATCCGAGGCATCATCAAATGTACGCGTCTCCCCGTCCGAGGACTCAATGCCAAATTGCTCATATTTATTAAAAACAGGGAGCGTATTCACCTTCACCCCACCCGCTATCGCTGCATCACATTCACCACTTCGAATCGACTGACAGGCCATATGGACGGCAACAAGGGATGAGGAACATGCGGTATCGACCACCATGCTGGGGCCTTTCAAATTCAGCAAATAGGATATTCTTCCTGCCAATACCGCCGTCACATTGCCCGTTACCGAGATGGAGATGGATTCCGGTTCTACATCGGCGATAATATTGGCATAATTATCTCGGGTGCTGCTGTAATATCCTACATACAATCCCGTATTGCTACCGGATAACCGCGCGCCTCCATAACCTGCATCTTCCACTGCTTCCCATGCCGTCTGGAGAAAAATTCTCTGGTCAGGACTCATCAGGGCTGCTTCTTTGGGTGTCAGCTTAAAATAGCGATAATCAAACTTGTCCACTTCATCCAGATAAGAGCCTTTAATAAAGCTTAACCCGTCTTCATCCTGCTGTTTGAAACGTACATATTTCAGAACATCCTCTTGTCTCGCTTCAGGGAACTCCACAATGGAATTCATTTTGTTCTCAATATTGCTCCAGAACTCCTCCACATGATCAGCCATGGGCATATGCGCAGAGATGCCGATGATGGCAATATCTTCACGAGTGTTCTTTTTCTGCTGTTTCAACAGTGTGATCATATCAATCGCCGTTTTTTTGTCGATTTTGCCACCAGATGTATTCTCAATAATATATTTAAGCAACTGTTCCAATGTATCGTCCCCTTACATATCAGATATGTTTTAATCCTTTGAGCATATCCTCCATGCTGATCGTGCCATCTTCCAACTGATCAAAAAGAGAATGGACTTCCTCGCCCAGCGCAATTGCACCACCTGTAGGCGCCTCTACCTGCTTGCTCTCCCGTTTATTGCCTGTTTTATCAGCCAGATATCCACCCAGTCTATGCACAGACGGATGTTCGAACAGATCTGCAACAACGAGTACTCCCGGATACTGACGGTCAAGTTGTGCATACATTTGTTTCACCAGTATCGAATCAGCTCCAAGTTCGAAGAAACTGTCATGAATATGAATTTCATTAAAGCCCAGTACGGCTTGGCACACATCCGCAACCTGCTTCTCCCATGGAGTGTATTCTCCGTCATCCGCACCATTCAGTACGGCATCCTGTCGGGCTACACTTTGCGGGGTCACTGGAGCCTTCGGTGATGATGTCCGCTGTAGACGTGAATCAATCCAGTTCTCCAGTTCAGGAGAAAGTCTGAACGGATAGTTGCGGATCATCTTCAACATGCCACGGTCTGTCGACATCTGTCCTATCAATACACGTTCAATCTGACGCCCTTCCACCTGATCCAGCCACGCCAGAGCCTCTTTATTGGTCATGGCTTTGAATAAGGTGTCCACTCCGTACCCGGTTGCAGCAGCTGCGCCTGTTTCTTTCCAGGTAGACCAGTTGACGGTCATCGTTCCGTCCAACTCCCGGTTGCGGTAGGCTGCGTAGGCATCCTGATACGCATTGGCAGCGACATAATCCGCCTGTCCCGGCCCGCTGAATAACGTTGCAATGGATGAGAACATCACAAAAAAGTCTGGATTGTCCTCTCTGGTGAGTTGATCCACAACCTGGGTTCCTTGCACTTTAGGGCGTAATACACGTTCAGCTTCTTCTATCGTTCTGTCCTTAAGCGGATGATCTCCACCTACAGCGACCCCAGCCCCATGAATGACACCTGCAATGCGGCCGTATTGCTGACGCAGTTCACTCAGAATGACTCGCATGGATGCTTCATCTGAAATATCTGCTTGGTAAGAGAGAACCGTGGCCCCAGCAGCCTCCATTTGTTGCACAGATCGGATTTTCTGAACTAACGCATCGTTGGAATCTGCTGCTACAATGCTGTCCCACTCCCCTCGAGTAGGAAGCGCAGTTCTATTCACCAGCGCAAGTGTGATTCCCGGGTATCGCTCCGCAAGTTGTAATCCAATCTCCAGCCCAATACCGCCCAGTCCGCCAGTAATGAGATACAATCCGTCATTGCGAATCTTGTAGTCCCGCTTAGGATATTGACTAGGGTCCATCGCTTCAAACTGCTGAATGTAACGAGTGCCCGCACGATAAGCTACACCATAATCATCACTTTCATGATCCAGTTCGGCCAGAATATCCTGGAGCGAAGTTTCCGCATCCACTTGGATGGAACGGCATTGCAGACGTGAGTCTTCTTTGCGCCCAGCCAAACCCAGACCAAACATCAGGGCAGCCTGAGGAAATACATTTTCTTCGGTTCCGGTAATGGAATGGATTGGATTCGTCAACAACACCACATCAACAGGCTCCGACGATTTCGTACGGATCATTTCCTGAAGAAGATAGAAAAATGGATGAAAGGACTGTTGCTGTTGAATATAGATGATCTGGGTGATCATCAATTCTCCCAAGTGAGCCCATAATTGCTCCATGCTCTCACGCTGGTGTGAAATGACGTACTCCCCGGAAGATACTTGAAGGAATGAAGGTCCATCAAACACTTCAATGAGCTGACGACCCTGCTTCTGTAGTGCCTTACGCAGAGAGCGGTCCTCTCTTTTTTCATCCATAAAAATAACGACATGACCTTCCGATAACTTCCGATCTGAATTGCGTTCCGGTTCACAGACCCAGCCCAACTCATAATGGTGTATGTTCTCCATAGTGATGGCACTTGTCTTGGTTTGGGTATAAGGAGCAGATAGCTCAATCCAGCACCGATGAGCTTCAAATGGATACGTTGGAATGCTGATTCGGCGAACATCCTCACCCGAATACAGACTTGGCCAACTTACCTCCCCACCACCAAGATAGGTTTCACAATGATCCGTTAAATGCAGTTGATTCGACTCCGGGACTGGCTGCTCTCGAATGGAGTGCAACCCGTCTTCTTCAAGTGCAACCAGTTGGGCGAGCAACTCCTCTTTGCTTGAAGCAATCCGTACCAGACGGTGTTCATAATGGGTTCGGGATGTGCCTGCCGTGTAACATATATCTGCTAACGTGTGATCGGTTGTTTTCAGATACTTCGTATATTTGGATATATATTGTTGCAGTGATTGAAGCGTCTTCGCTGAAAGGGGGAACAGATACTCCCGCATCTCAGTTTCGCTGGTGGTTTCCACTGCACCCGCCTGCTCCAGTATGAGATGACAATTGGTTCCGCTGAAACCAAATGCACTGACACCCATACGCGCAGGTGCACCCTCAGCAGGCCAGATCCGGTTACGTGTATTCACATACACAGGCGTTCCACTAAAATCAATATTGCGATTGGGGCGATCAAAATGCTGAACCGCTGGTAAAATCCCTTTTTTTAAGGACAATACAGATTTAACAAGCCCTGTAATGCCAGCGCTTTCATACAAATGTCCGATATTGGACTTTACTGAACCGATGGCACAAAATTGCCTCTTATCGGTGTATTGCTCAAACGCCCCCTTAATGCCGTCGATTTCAATCGGATCCCCCAAGACAGTCCCTGTTCCATGGGTTTCAATATACGAAATACTTTCAGGGTCGACCCCCGCAGCTTTCCACGCCTTCACAATGACCTCACTCTGGGCTCTGGCATTCGGCGCTGTAATCCCCATGGAGTTCCCGTCCTGATTAATGGCACTGCCCTTAATGACCGCATATACCTGATCCTTGTCCTTGATGGCATCCTGAAGTGGTTTTAGCATAATAACCGCCGCACCTTCACCTATTCCGGAACCATCTGAGCTATCATCAAAGGGACGTGTCATGCCATTGGACGATTCGATGCCCATTCGGTAGTAATCCTTGTCCAGAGGAAGCACATTCAGTTTTACGCCTCCTGCCAGCGCCATGTCACACTCACCCAAACGAATGGCATTACAGGCATGATGGACTGCAACCAGAGATGAAGAACAGGCCGTGTCCACCACCATACTCGGTCCTCTCAAATCAAGAAGGTATGATAGACGGCTGGGTAAAATGCAAGACAAATTGCCTGTGACCGAGATCGGCAAAGACTGTGGTTCCACATCATGAATCATTTCTTTATACCGATAACCTTCCAGATCCGAGACCAATCCCACATATACTCCTGTGTTGCTGCCCGCCAGCTTCTCACTGGTATATCCTCCATCTTCAAAAGCGGCCCAAGCCGTCTCCATAAAGATACGTTGGGCCGGATTCATCAAACTGGCTTCTTTCGGTGTAAATCGAAAAAAAGGATAATCAAAGGTATCGATATGTTCCAGATAAGAACCGTCCAAGTATTGGGCATCTTCACCAGTGTTCATTTTACGAGAGATATAATTATCGGCATCCTGGCGTCGCTGCTCCGGCAGATCCCTCGTACAATCCAGACCATGTAACAAGTTATCCCAGAATTGTTCCGCATCATCTGCCAAGGGCATACGAACACTGAGTCCAACGATGGCGATATCACCCGGACGGATGGCAGTTGTAGTTGGGGCTGGAGGCGTCTGACCAGACGACTCCGTCTGATTGGTGTCACGAATACCCAGTTCACTGAAATCCATCAGTTTGTTTTTCATTATTTATCCCCTTTCAGCCGCTGGGCGGAGACTTTCAAACACTTTGGCAAGCATTTGATCATAGGTTCTGAAAAAAAGATTCCATTGAATGGTGTTCATTCGGGGTTTGCAATACATCGTTACCAGCATATTTCGTTTTTCATTTTGAATTTCACAGATGACATCAAACAGCTCCTCCAGCGCCACCCTGCCTCCACTGACATAATCAGCCTCATAGAATAGCGGACGAATGGCGACATGTTGTGATTTCATACCTGTTCTAACCAGATCCTGGATATGGTGACCAGGCTGTTCGTCTGCTGTATGTAAAGCTTGTTTCGCTATAACAAACAACTCATTAAAATCCTGTACCTCTTGCACATCCAGCGAAATGGAACTGATATGGTTCATTCGATAAATCAGTGTATAGACCGTAAGTTGTGGCTGATTGCCAATCTCCGTCAACAGATATGCGAACAAAGACCACAACCATTCCACAGGCGTGCAACCTGCAATTCTGGATAAGTCTCTGATTTCATTAAAGCGATCCTTCTCGATCCTGAATTCATATCGATGGTCTTGAAGGACCTGTCCTGTATTCTGCATGTAATCCAACGGAACAGGATAGGCTTCCAGTTCCATGCCTTCCTGATCTGCGATGAATTTCGCAAGTCTGGAGATCGTAGGATAGGCAAACATATTGGTTAACGTAATTTGAGCTGGATATAATTTTTCAAGTTGATTATAGATCTGAGCAAGAAGCAGCGAATCACTCCCCAAGTCAAAAAAGTTAATCGTGGTGGTGACTCCCGCATCGGCTCCCAGCACCACATGAAATACGTCCAGAATGGTTGCCTCCAGCTGTTCTATTGGTGTAATTTGCCGTTGATTCATTGGACACCTCACCTCCGTATAGGATCTACTCCATATAACTTGTTAATGTCTGATTGATCATGCTGGTAACCCGATGCATACTGCCTTCGAATAAATAAAAATGCCCCCCTTTGTATATCCGGGCGGCACTTCCTTGTTCCGTATAACCTCTCCAATGTTCTGCACAATCCAGAATGTAGCCCTCATCCTCTGCTCCGTTCAGTATCGTGATATCACATTGCAGTTTATAAGGCTTCTCTTCGTAAGTATACGTCTCATTCATCTCCAAATCCTTACGTAATATGGGGATGAACATATCCATAAGTTGCTGGTTCTCAAAGAACTCATCCGGGGTACCGCCCATTTCCTTAATGCGGTCTATGAACTGTCCTTCGGGCAAATGGTAATAGACCTGGTCTTTTTTATAATCCGGTGTCTCTCGCCCGGAGAAAAACATGTGTATGGGTTTCCTGAACTGCTCTTCATGCATTTTGTTATACAGTTCATAGATAATCAGACTTCCGAGACTATGTCCAAATAGAGCATATGGCTCCTCATCTGGCAAATCGCGGGATATATAATCAAATACATCATCTACACTTTGCTGAATACTCTCATAGAGCGGCTTAGAGAATTTCAATCCACGTCCTGCAAGTTCAACAGGGTTCAGCACAATGGACTCGGATAACCCCTTTTTCCATTTGTTATATATTGATGCTGACCCTCCTGCATAAGGGACACAATATAATCGCATCTTGGCCATATAATCTCCTCTCCACTTACACGACTTCTCCCCATCTGATTGCTGTAGCGCAATAATACGTTCCAGCCCCAGCCCCAACCAACACGACACGGTCACCCGTTTTCAGTGCCCCTTGATTCACAGCCTCGGTCACCGCAATTGGCAAGCAAGCATTAGAGGTATACCCGTATTTTTCCATCGTCATATAGGCCTTTTCTTGTGGGATACCCAAGGCAACGGCCAGTTCTCTAATCAGATTACTGTTTGTTTGTGGGAAAATAAACAAATCTACTTCCCCCATATTCCATTTTACTTTGCGCAAAAGACGGTTCACGAGCCGCGGAATACCTCTGACCAATTGTTCATATAAATATCGACCATTGGACGTATAGACGGAAGCAGATCCATCAGAAATGTGTCCATAATGAACAGGCAGTGTTCCATAACTGATATCTTCCATATTCTCGTGATGCATAATTCCGTTCAGAAAAACGCTGTGATAGGAATCATTCTCATCTAATTCCTGTAAGACAAATGCCCCTGCTCCGTCTCCTACACTGGAACACGCTGCTCGATCCTGCCAATCAGTTACTTTCGAGTAGGTATCTGCGCCGATGACTAGAATATTGCTTATATCTTCTTCAGCCTGGAACGTATAATACGCATTCAATAATCCATAGCTGAACCCGGCACAACCCGCGCGGAGATCCAGACAAATGGCTTGGTCCGCTCCGAGCTTTTCCTTCACGAGAGCCGACGGATGAGGTATTAAACGATCCGGTGTGAACGTCGCCATAATGATCATATCAATATCCTCGACATCAATCGAAGCCTGTTCTATAGCTTGTCTCGCAGCTTCCAATGCCAAATCGCTGGTGTACTCATGCTCATGCGAAATTCTTCGTTCACGGATTCCGAGATTATGGTAAATCCAGTCCGCATTTGCGTTAATGTTCATAGCCTCCAGCCCCTGATTCGTTAACACGGATTCCGGCACATACATGCCAATACCCCGAATGGTCATTTTTCTCATGCATCACGTCTTCCTTTCCTGAATCTAAGGTAAGTAGCCCTCTCTGAAAACTATAAAAAATTTTTGAAGACAACAAAAAAACAGTTCAGCAGCTTACTCGCGCTGTACTGTCTCAGGAATACCTTTTTCAACAAAATGTAGTCTGGACCACTCCTAACTACACAGCTTCGCCCTGTTGATACACGTTGTGTATTTCAGAGTTTATGCATATGACTCCTTTGGTTGCATAATGTGCCTAAGCTTCATTCTGCTCCTCCGGTTTTGGTTGTCGTATGTGACCATAGCATATCTGAGTACATTATCATTTTTCTTGTTTTGCATATAAAATTTCAACACCCAAATCAACTAATCTGGGTTTATCATTACCTGTTAGGTGAAGCCATATCTTTGCTCTGCGCGTATGTCTGTCAATCTTCTTAATGATGCCTTCGTGTCCCATCAACGGGCCATCTAACACCACAACTTTGGTATTTTCCATATATACGGTTGAATAATCGATAATATCTTCCGGATTGATGAGGTTTAGCAATGTGGTCATTTCATGATCCGGGATTGGCGTGCAGCTTGCGTTAGTTCCCAGCATTTTAATGATATGAGGAATAGAACAGATTAAGTGGTAAGTTTCGGCGGTCATGTTGACTTGAATTAATACATAGCCAGGAAAGACCTTTTTGGTGCAGGCTTCAAAAATACCTGATTTCTTCTCCGGAACTTTTCTCTTGGGGACTAAAACTCGAATGGAGGTTCCTAGATACATATGTAGGTATTTCCTAATGACTTCTTCGCTTCCTGTGTGTACAAACAATGCGTACCAGTTCATGGCATCATCCTCTGATTAACAAATTAGCCAAGCGGAAATATACATATACATAAGAAAGAACAAAGACCCCAATTTTCAATTTGTGTAATAAAATGTATTTTATTTGTTGTAAGTATCTTAACTCATGACTTTTGGAACGTCAATGCTATTAATTCAATTTTATGTAAAATAACCTTACAATTCACATAAAACACTCACATTTTGTCTGATATCCAACTCCGGGACGTTACTCGTCTCCATTGTAACCAAAAAATCACTTACAGCATCAAGCATCTGTAAGTGATTATTATTCCATCCTTATACTATTCAAACAGGTCCAAACGAAGACGTTTCAAACTTGTATGTTTGATGTACCACTGGCCGTCGATTTTGACAAAAGTTTCGTGGTAATGCCCAAATCCGTGGAATGATTTGTTCTCATTGCCCTCCGGGAACGTGACCCAATCTTCCATTGGGGAGATGACCTTTGCTTCGTTCTCAGATACGAATTCAACTTCGGCGCTATGAACATGATGTACGGTTACGGCAACATCCACCAGATCACGGAATACTTGTACGATCGTATCACGGCCTGTTAATACCGGAATTGGATTGCCTTCTGTGCTGAAATCGGCCACTGCATCCGGAGCAAACACATCACTCAAGGTATCCCACTGTTTCGTATCAATATAGCGGCAATAACGTGCCTTGGTATTCCGAATGTTTTCAAGCGCGAGCAATTGTTCCAGTCCTGTGATCGTTGATTGGCCCATGTGTTGTCCCTCCAGAGATGTAAAATGTGATGTAAGATTAGGATCATGTATGTATGCATACTATACCTTCCTTATTGTACCATTCGCCTTCTATTAGGTACAACGATACAAAAAAATCTTTCCTTACCTCTCGCGAAGTTGGGGAAAGATCTGGATATACCTATGTGCCAGACGAGTTAACAGCGTCCATCGAAACTTCACTTCTAGTGCAAGTTACAGGGAATGTGCACCCTTCATCTGGGAAGCCAGTTCTGACATTTTTTTATTGTTCAAAAAACTTTCCATCTCTTCTTCCGCCTGCACCATCACCTGCTGGATCAAACAGCCTGCGTTATGATTCTGGGAACATTCGAACAGGGACGCCTGACCTTCAATCGCATGAATGATCTCCAGGAAAGAAGGATCCGGATTTTTACGACTAAGCCGGTAGCCACCATTGGCGCCAGAAGTCGATTCGATCATGCCCGCCTTAACCAATTTGGTCAAAATTTTGGACAGATATGTTGGTGATACCTTCTGCAATTCTGCAAGTTGGTGTACACTAACAAGCTGCTCAGGGGCAGTACTTACAAGATGAAGCATCGTATGCAAAGCATAATTTGTCGCTTTTGAATATTTCATGAGGGCACCTCATTATACACGGATTTAATTTATCCATAATAGACTTGATTGAGCTCTGTGTCAAACCACTATACCTCAAGCGCTGGCAACATCGAAAGGATACGGGTTAATTGTGATACAATCCGCGGTAATCCGTAGGTGTCATCCCCTCATGGGCCATGAACTGGCGGTTAAAATAACTGGCATTGGGATACCCCGCTTCCTCCGCGATTTGTCCAATGTTGGCCGTAGGCCGTTCGAGTAACCATTGCTTCGCCATCTGTAGTCGTGAACGAGTGATAAATTCCATGGGCGTCATCTCCACAGCGCTCTTGAACATTTTGCAAAAGTAATACGAACTCACACCTGCAAGATCCGCCCAGTCCTGCAACAGGAAAGGTTGACAGGCCTCCTGCTGCATCTGTGGAAGAAGTGCAAGAACCCGATTCTCCGCCTTACTTGTGGTACGTGTGCTCTTTAAAGGTACTGCATGCTGCACGAACTCGGCAAGTACGGCATAGGTCAGTGTGGATAGCTGAGCTGGACGCAGCATGGTGTTCTGTTCCGCTTCAGTGAGCAAGGCCAGATGAGCCTCTTCCCAAGAGTTGCGTTGCCGCAGTGTCCACAATAGATTGCGATGTAACCCCCGCTCGATCATATAATCATGCAGACGTTCACCGTAAAAATGAACCCATCGTACATCCCATGGATCATCTTCACTACTATAATAATGTTGCCGCTGCTGCGGGAAATAGAGAAATGCCTGACCTGCGCGAAGCTCATGTACCACCCCGTCCACTTCCACATATCCCTTGCCCGAAGCGACGTAGTGAATATTAAAATTGTTCAGTGCGCCGGCCTCACGCAACACGGCATGCTGGACGTGGTCCATATAATGTCCAACGGACTCGGGATAACAAAAATATGGAATATCCTGCAGGGTAAGCAATACGGTTTGTCTCATCATAGCCGGTTCTCCTTGATCAACAATATTGTGTTAACTAACTTCAATATATTATCATTTTAATTCATTGATCTATTCTTTATAATCACAATATACATTCATAAACGGGAGGATACAACACATGAATTCAGTTCAAAAATTGCGTTGGGGCATTCTTGGTAGCGCTAGCATTGCTGTGGAATCCGTCATTCCAGGCCTGCAGCAATCCGAGTTAAATGAAGTAACCGCGATTGCCAGTCGAGACGAAGATAAAGCCAAACAGACGGCCGAGAAACTTGGGATCGACAAGGCTTATGGCAGTTATGAAGCTTTGCTCGCTGATGATTCCATTGATGCCGTATATATCCCACTGCCGAATCATCTTCATCGGGAATGGACGATCCGGGCTGCTGAAGCAGGCAAACATATTTTGTGCGAAAAACCACTGGCTCTGACAGAACAGGAAGCTCAGGAGATGGTTCAAGCTTGTGCAGATGCAGGTGTGCATCTGGCTGAAGCATTCATGTACCGCCATCATCCAAGATATGAGCAGATCCGAGATATCATTGCCAGCGGTGAGATTGGTGAGATCCGTGGTATGCACAGCACATTTTCATTTAATAACTCCAATGCATCCGGCAATGTCCGCTTTCGGCGGGATTGGGGCGGAGGTGCACTGTATGATATTGGATGTTATTCCATCAGCGTAGCACGTCTGCTGCTTGGTCAAGAACCAAGTGCAGCCACTGTTATTGGCATGTTCTCCCCAGAGCATGATCAGGTCGATATGATGGCCTCAGGACTGCTGGAATTCGATAATCACGTTGGTGTGACCTTTGACAGCAGCATGTGGGCAGCATTCCGCAATACGCTGGAGGTACTGGGGTCCGAAGGAATTATTGAAGTCCCTTCGGCATTTATCAGCGGACAGGACCGCAGTTCCAACTTCTATGTAACGGCTGGTGGTGAACGCAGAGAGATTGAAGTCCCGCAAGTGAACCACTACTCTCTACAGGGAGATGATATGGCACGTGCTGTACTTCAGGGCAAGGATCTGCGCTTCGCCCCTTCCGATGCGGTAGCTAATATGAAAGTACTGGAAGCTTGCCTTCGTTCAGCGGAAGAACGTACACGAATTACACTATAATTGAGAGGATGAACTGACTTATGGAATATATCGAAATTGCTGGTGCAGGTAAACGTGTCTCCCGATTGATTAAAGGAACCGATTATTTCGTGCATAATGCCTACGATAAAGCAGCTACGAACATGGATGCTTTTCTGTCGATTGGCGGTAACACTGTAGATACAGCACATATCTATTGTGGTGGACAGAGTGAAGAAGTCCTTGGTCGTTACATGAAGGAACGTGGTAACCGCGACCAGATCGTCATTCTCACCAAAGGCGCGCATCATGACCAGAATGGGCCACGTGTGAATGCTGATGCCATCCGCAGTGACTTGATGGAAAGTCTGGAGCGTCTTCAGACAGATCACGTAGAGATGTATGCCTTGCACCGGGATGATCCCAATACCCCTGTCAGTGTTATTCTTGAAGCACTGAACGAACATATTGAATCCGGCAAAATCGGCGCAATTGGCGCCTCCAACTGGACCTGGCAGCGGCTCGAGGAAGCCAATGCATACGCTGCGGCAAATGGACTGAAGGGCTTCACATTCAGCAGCCCAAATCTCAGTCTCGCCAAAGCAAACGAACCTTTCTGGGAAGGCTGTGTGTCAGCAGATGCAGAGACGATGGCATGGCATGAGCAAACCAAACTACCATTGCTATCCTGGTCGTCCCAAGCACGTGGTTTCTTCACTGGAAGATTCACACCTGAAGTTCGGGATAACGAAGATCTGGTGCGTGTATTCTACAGTGATGATAACTGGGAACGGTTGCATCGGGCTGAACAATTGGCTAATTCAAAGAAAACAACACCAATCCAGATTGCACTTGCTTATGTATTGAATCAGACGTTCCCAACCTGTGCGCTGATCGGAGCCCAGAATCAGGCAGAACTGCTCTCCTGTGACGAAGGATCACGCATCACGCTTACTCCTGCTGAAATCGCATGGTTGGATCTGGGCAGTGATGTACCGGCTGGCATCTAAAGAAAATTAATCATTCCATCATTAATTTTGATGACTCTAAAGAGCTGATATTACGCGATAGGGCGTAATATCAGCCTTTTCTGTTGTGTAAAAACGATCCACTATTGTAAACCTATTGCACAATTACCGTATCCCTGTTCACTTTTCCCCACTTGCCCGGGGACAAATAAAGAAGGACTTACCCCAGAACACTTCTCTGAAGATAAGTCCCTTATATCATAGATTAAGCCATTTAGAATGTTAGAAATTGCACTGTCATTCGTATGGATTACAGTTTAACGATCTGACCTGTTTTCTCGGATTCGAATGCTGCCAAGATCACTTGCAGAGAACGCAAGCCCTCTTCCCCTGAAATCGCTGGAGGTGTTTGCGTGACAATCGACTCTACAAATGCGTCAATTACACCACTCGGCACTTGTTTCTCGTTGGTAGCCATGGCACCAACTTTGTACGTCTCAACTGTACCATTGGTTAGCTCAACGATAACTTCATCGCCTTCCACTGTTCCGATCTTCATAACACCATTCTCACACCACAGCACTGTACTGTTGTCTCCACCTCTGTATTGTGTCCAGCTCGCTACGAGCGTTCCGATCGCTCCGCTCTTCATACGCAGCAAACAAGTTGCGTTATCGTCAACTTTAGTGCCTTCCTTGTGCAGTGTGCTGATGAAACCAGCTACTTCAGATACTTCATCATTCAGCAAGTAACGGATGAAGTCGGATTTGTGCACGCCCAGGTCGCCCATAGCGCCCATAATCGCTTCTTCTTTACGGAAGAACCAGCTTTCAGCTCCGTCCACACTCCATCCTTCCGGACCCGGGTGACCAAATGATGTACGGAAATTCAGGACTTTACCGAGTTTGCCGGATTCGAGAATTTCTTTTGCTTTTACGTGAGGAGGCATCAAACGCTGGTTGTGTCCAACCATCAAATACACGCCATTTTTCTTGGCAGCTTCGATCATTTGCTCGCCTTCCTCAGTGGATACTGCCATTGGTTTCTCAACCAATACATGCTTGCCTGCATTTGCAGCAGCAATCGCCATTGGCGCATGCAGATAGTTTGGTGTACACACACTAACGGCATCCACTGTTTCGTTTGCAAGCAATTCTTCGTAACTGGAATACGCTTTACCGCCGTAAGTCTCGGCCATCTTCTCCGCACGCTCCACAACCGGATCGGCAAAAGCGACAAGTTCTACGTTCTCATTGGCAGCGTACTCTGGAATATGTCTGCGCTCGGCAATGGCTCCACAGCCGAATACAGCAACTTTAATTTTACTCATGTACATAAGTCTCCTTTGACAAATAGATTAGCATTTTTCATGGTTCGATGGTCCATTAGAATTGATTCAAGTAGTTCTCTTTCAACCAGTTGTAGCTATTGGATACGCTCTCAAGCGGAGGATTCTGACATACGTCTTGTTCCACGATCAGCCATTCCACGCCTGCATTCGTAGCGCCTTCAATAACAGCTGGCAGGTCAACCGAACCTTGTCCCAATTCCAGTGTTTTCATCTGGCCCTGTTCGTCTTTGCTGAAGTCCTTCAGATGAAGCAGCGGCAAGCGACCCGCATATTGTTTAATATACTCGATCGGATTTTGTCCCGCAAACTGTACCCAACATACGTCCATTTCCACTTTTACCGCTTCCGGTGATGTTTGAGCGAACATGGCATCAAAGGCATTGGCATCGCCAACCTGGCCATGGAATTCAAAGTCATGGTTATGGTATCCGAAGATCAACCCTTGTTTCGCTGCTTCAGCTCCATATTGTTGTAACTCAGCGAATAGCTTGGTCCAACCTTCTGCATTCTCAGGACGATCTTCTGGCATCAGGTAAGGACAAATGATATATTGTGCACCAATTGTTTTCAGGTAATCGATTTGTTTTTGCAAGTCCTCGCGCATTGCATGTAGTGAAACGTGGCTGCTGAATCCTTTCAGTCCAAGTTCATCTAGTAGCGCTTTCATTTCCTCAGCTGGAATATCGCCATATCCGGCAAACTCCACACCTTCATATCCAAGGGCCGCTACCTTACGCAACGTACCACGAAAATCTGCTGTAGTTTCATCACGGAGTGTAAACAATTGCAAACCAATATTAAGTTTTTTCATGTAGGATACACCTCTGTTCTCAAATTTGCTTTCATTGCTCTATCTGGTATCATCCTAACGCAAAACAGGCTAGAATGAACATATACAATATAGTCAGAACATGAACTATCTGATCAAATTTTATTTCCATCATTTTGCATCTATTGAATGTAGCCCATTTGAATGCATGCAGGATGTACATATTGGGGGATTTTATCTTTGGATACGTTAGAGACATCTGTACTGATCTGTGACTACTCATACCACTATAAAGCGTTCACTCATAATATGAAGGGCGAGTTGCAAACCTATCTGTTCCGTCTGCAGACCGAAGGCTCGTGCAAAGTGTATGTACAGGATGAAGAATTCAGGATGACTAGCGGGGATTTGCTGCTCTTAAAGCCTGGTGACGACTATCATCTCGTGGTCGATGAACCACATAAGGAAGGACGCTTGTCTAGCGGAGATTATTATCTGTTCTGCGAGGGCAGCTGGATCGAGAACTGGTGGAAACGGCAGCATCGATCTACCGTGAGCCGGATTGGACTTGATGACAAGCTCATCAGCCTGTGGAGAAATATGTTACTTGAGAAACGTCGCGGACCTCTTGAGGAAAATGCGGAGCTAAAGGATGCGTTACTACGCGGATTATGTCTTTATATCGACCGGGCAATTAAAGAAAATATTCAGACCGATCGGGCAGTTTCCTCTGCGCTGAAGTTAAAACGTTTTATTGAGGAGCATGCCACGGTTACGTTCAAGCTTGATGAAGCGGCTCGTTATGCGGGTCTCAGCCTGTCACGTGCAGTCCGTTTATTTAAGGAGCACTACAATCAGACCATGATTCAATATGCGATTGAGATCCGTTTGAATGCGGCATTGGAACGAATGAAATACAGTGAAATGACACTGGAGCATATTGCCGAATCCTGCGGTTTTGCAAGTTACTCCTATTTCCACCGGGTATTCCGGGCACACTTTGGTGTGTCTCCGGCGGAATATCTCAAATCCAAGCAGCATGAGCCTATCGATGATCTGGAGCATGTATGATGTTCAGTATCAGAAACCCATGACCTTAAAGAGGTTCATGGGTTATTTTGATACATTGAACTGTAATCAACTTTCAGTACGACTGGAAGTCAGAATGTTTTTTATAAGAATGAAGTTCACTTCAATATTTTTTCATGTGACTCCCACAGAACAAGACTGTACAATTATAGAGACAGTTTTTTTACAAATTCATACATATCCATTAAATCCATATCTATCATACTGGAGCGATACATATGCTAACCCACCAGCGCAAAGTCCTCATCATTGAGGATGAATCAGATATTTCGCGCATTCTGCGAGATTATTTAACCAAAAATCAATATGAAGCCGCCGTGGCAGCCACTGGACAAGATGGACTTCAGATTATGGAGCTTATTCAACCAGACTATATCATTCTGGACATTATGCTTCCGGACATGGACGGGATCGAGGTCTGTCGAGAGATCAGAAGGCGCAACAATATCCCCATCCTCATTCTAAGTGCCAGAGGCAGTGATACCGATAAGGTACTTGGTCTTGGCTTTGGAGCAGACGACTATATGACCAAGCCCTTCTCGCTGAGCGAATTGTTAGCACGAATTAATGCCCACTTCAGGCGTTATGACAGTATGACATCCGTTGGAGACAGAACAGATCTGTTGCATCTTGGAAACCTGGTGATTGATAAAAAAGCCTATAAAGTTACATTAAACGGATCGGAAGTTTCTCTGTCTGCCAAGGAATTCGAATTACTTCATTACTTGGCAAGCCATAAGAATCAGGTATTCTCCAAAGCCCAGTTGCTCGACGCCATCTGGGGATATGCAACCTACGGTGATGAAAATACCGTAACCGTATACATTCGCAGACTACGTGAAAAGATTGAGGCAGATGCCTCGCATCCGACCGTTCTGAAGACGGTATGGGGTGTCGGTTACAAATTCAATTACGAATAAGTGAGATTGGAGGCTCCCACATGTCATTGAACAGCTGGTCCAAACGCTGGTTGTTAACAACACTTGGGCTTCTCATTATTATCGTTTTAAGTATCCTTGCACTGTCGATGATGCTGTTACAAGATCGAAATTCAGGCGAATCCAATCTGTCCCTGAATCAGGTTCGACTCAAGGTCAATCCAATCTTACTCGCTTTGGAGCAAAATCATCAGCATCTTAATGAACAAAATATTCGTGAAGTCATACGTTCCACCGCCAGAGAGACCGGGGTTCTGCTTACCTATCTAAACTTGGATGGAAAAGTCATTCTGTCCTCCGCCCCCACCTCTGAAGGGACGCAAGCTAATCTGCGTAAAGCTCTTCATTATGATCTGCATCATGCCACTCAGGCCGCGGACGGTAACGATTTGCTTGATATTGCGTTTCCTGTGATGGACGGACCCACGGGAAGTCAGATCGGCAATGCCATCTTTTCCATCCCCCAAGCTATGGTTACGGTTCAGCAAGCGATGACTTTTCCGGTTATATTGATTAGCGCACTCATGCTCCTGTCACTGATTCTGAGCTTATTTCTATTTGGGATGAAACGAAAACTGGACAAACACCTGCTCTCTCCCATCCATCAATTGAAGCAACATGCGGAATCCATGCTTAAAGGCAATTATGAAGAAAAAATCCAGTACAACCGGAACGATGAATTGCTTGAAGTATATGCCATGATTGATCTAATGCGCACGGAGATTAAACATATGAGCGAGCAGCGTATTCAGCAGGAACAAGCACAAAAAGAACTCATCACCAATATATCTCATGACATTAAAACACCAATTACCACGATAAAAGCATACATAGAAGCTATTGAGGAAGGACTATGCAACGATCAGGAGACGCTGATGGAATATATGGGAGTGATGCGAACCCATACGGATAAAACGGCCCGCCTTGTGGAGGATCTGCTGGTTCATGCACTTCAGGAATTGGGGCAAATTTCGGTGGAAACCCGTGAGATGTACAGTGGGCCTATACTGGAGACGATGTTGAAACCTATTGAACATGTTGTCCTAACAAAGGGGCTTATCTATAAAGGACCCAATTACATCCCCAATGTGTTAATCGCTATCGACCCCACTCGAATTGAACAGGTGATCTCCAATCTTGCCGCCAATGCCCTCAAGCATACAGTTCCAGGAGACACGATCCGTATAGATATGGAACTGGAATCCGGACACTTGAAAGTGACGATTGCCGATTCGGGTCAGGGAATACGTGTACAGGACATGCCGTTTGTTTTTCAGCGTTACTTCAGAAGCCATACGAGTCATGCAGAACAACATATTCAGGAAGGTACAGGGCTGGGCCTTTCTATCTGCCAAAGTATTATTGAAGCACACAGAGGTCATATTTCCTTTACTAGTAAAGAAGGACAAGGTACAACCTTCCGGTTCTATCTGCCGATCTGCTGAGCCACCCTCCATAGCTGTAATACTTTATTCATAATTTGATAAGGCTTCCTCAACATCCCTCCTCTAGAATGAATCCTATACTGTACTCGGGAGTGATTCAATTTGTCGAAAAAGGTGATTATCCGTGCACAGAATCTGTGCAAAACGTACAACAGCGGAAGTGAACAACATCATGCCATCCGTAATGTTGATCTCGACATCTATGAAGGAGAATTCACGGTCATCATGGGTAACTCTGGCTCTGGCAAATCAACTCTCCTATATCTGCTAAGCGGACTGGACCAGATCACAGCAGGTGAGGTCTATTTTCGCGACCAGCGGATTGACGCTTACAGTGAACGCCAAATGTCCGATTTCCGCACCCGCCGGATCGGTTATATCTATCAAAGTATCAATCTGGTCCCAGACCTTTCCATCAAAGAGAACATTGCTTTACCGGGATATATTGCAGGAAACAAAAAGAAGGACATCCTATCCCGCGCTGCTGAGCTGATGAATGCCATGGATATTGATGGACAGCGTAACCGCCTCCCATCCCAAACTTCCGGAGGACAGCAGCAACGAGCTGCGATTGCACGGGCTTTGATCAATTTGCCGGATATCATTTTTGCCGATGAACCGACCGGAAGCTTGAATATGGAACACGGCACAGCTGTTCTTGATATCCTTACAGACCTCAACCGGAAAGGACAGTCCGTTGTTATGGTGACGCATGATATCAAGGCCGCCTGTCGGGCAGATCGCCTGATCTACATTTTGGACGGCAAGATTGGCGGAATCCTTGAGTTTGACACCTATGACGAACATCAAATTCAGGATCGTGAAGCGATTATCTTCGCTTTGGTTACGGGAAAGGAATAACGATGGCAGTCTTGTTTAAACTTAGCTTGTCGTATCTGAGTAGGAACAAAATACAAAATGCGCTGATTGCGCTGCTCCTGCTACTCTCGACAGTTCTTGTATCTACAGCTATTGTCATTCTGGCGAACACAGGCAATCAGTTTTATGAAATGCATACCCGAACCCATGGATCTCATCAGATCCTGACGTTTGAAAAAGGACTGAATGACCCTGACGCTTTGCACAACTGGTGGGCTTCTCAGGATGGAGTTCAGGTGTCCCCTTTGCTAACGTATCGTACATTGTCAGGCATCATTTTGAATGAAACTCACATCCCTAACATCTACCTGTACATGTTTAATACGCCTCCGCCGCCATGGGCTGTGGATGAACTAATTTTCTCAAGCGGGACGCCCGACACAGTTCCCGAACAAGGCTCTGTCTGGATTCCAACGTCCATGGCGAATGCTTATCATATTTCCGTAGGTGATACCATCGGCTTCAAAACCGGCTCAAGCACACTCGAATTGAATGTATCGGGCATTGTCATCGATGTACCATACGGGGCACCATTCTCCAATACAGCACGGGTCTGGATGAACCCTACCAATTATCAACATGATCTCGCGACACTTGCTGGCAACGAGAATCGTATGATGGGCATCCATTTTAACGATTACAGTATGAATTCGGTGTATTGGGAACGGTACAATCGTGAGACAGGTATTCCGTTTCTGGAATCCAAAATGGAGTTCGAGGCCATTGCCTCTTTCTATCTGATCATCAATCAGGTTATTGGATTTATCATGATATTCATGGGTGTTGTCATGCTCTCTATTGCCCTGATGACCATCGGGTTTACGATTGCGGATGCCATCCTGGCCAATTACAGAACGATAGGAATCCTCAAATCACTAGGTCTGACTTCCCGAAAAACGATAGGCACCTATGTTATTCAATATGCATTGATATCCATCGTAGCCATTATCCCCGGACTTGCACTCAGTATATGGATATCCAAATGGATCATTAATATTTCTGTATCCTCTCTTCGAGTGGGGAATCAGAACATTCCAGTCCAAGGATTGGATGCGGCCATACTGGCCGGCGTACTACTATTTGCTCTAGTGATTCTGTTCACTGTGTTATATGCCAAAAAGGCACGCAGCATACAGCCCGTGCAGGCTATTCGTTATGGTATGTCGGAGACAGATCAC
Source organism: Paenibacillus sp. FSL H3-0457 (assembly GCF_037981725.1). Classification (NCBI taxonomy): domain Bacteria; kingdom Bacillati; phylum Bacillota; class Bacilli; order Caryophanales; family Paenibacillaceae; genus Paenibacillus; species Paenibacillus sp. FSL H3-0457. The sequence goes on from NZ_CP150283.1 coordinate 6,058,996, forward strand.
AGCCGGATGGCTGGGAAAATGAATTCGCCATGGGCACACTGGATCGGATTTACACGACTGCCTATCACCGCCGTACTTGGATTCAGACATGTGTTCAAAAACACCAAAAGCTCTGTTCTAACACTCCTGCTAGCCACCATGGCTTCCTCCGTACTTGTTCTGGGTTATGTTCTGCTGACCAGTATAACCGGAATTGAACAGACCGCAGCTAAATGGGGGTATGACAATGCCAATATCGCAGTAGTAGTCGTGAACAAAGGTAACTTTCCAAAGACTGAATTGAAACAAACGTTAGAAGAGGATACAAGGATTAGCAATGCAGGCTGGCAAGGGAACACAACGGGTGTAATTAGCCCGGAGTCTTCTGCAACAGTGAAGGGCCAATCCCTCAGTCTCAACTTGAGTGTACTGGACGGGAGTTATCAGGAACTTGGATTCGAAACGTTAAAAGGGGTTAACCCACAACATGCGAATGAAATTGCCATTGGTGTAAGTGTAGCCAAAACATCAAATAAAGATCTCGGTGATCTTATCGATATCTATATTGAAGGAGAAAAGCGTACATTCCTCATCACAGGCATCTATCAGGCGATCGCCAACATGTCTGTTTCAGGCAGAATCACCATTGATGCCATGAGAAGTGTGAACCCCGGTTATAGTGAATTTGATGTTATCTTCATCAATGTGAACGATATGGCACAAGCGGGTAAGGTTGCCTCTGAATTAAATGAGCAATTTAAAGATTTTGCTTCGGTAGTCACTCAGAAGACTTTGCTTGATTCGGTTTACGCGGAAGCCGCTAACATCCTGATCTATCCGATGAGCCTGATCGGATTTCTCTTTATCATTGTGACGTTCATCATTATTTTCAGTACTTGTAGAATCAATATCCGTAAAGAAAGCAGAACGTACGGGATATACAAATCGCTGGGAATGACATCTCGCCAAATCCGGTTGTCGCTCTCCATGGGAATGTTCATACTGTCCTCCGTGGGAGCCATACTGGGTATTTTCGTCGGCGTATACCTGCTGCCTCTTCTACTTGAAATGGTCCTTTCCGGTTATGGTATCGTACAGCTTCCACTGATCCTGCATTGGGGTGGAATGGTACTGTTCACCTGTCTAAGCATCATTGCAGCCAGTCTTGGCTCGTGGTTCTCTTCGAGAATCATTCGGGAAGCATCGCCACGTATGCTGGTTATCGAATAATGTAATCAGAATGCCTTAACACAATAAAACAAGCCCTTCCATACCTCTATAGGATGTGGAAGGGCTTGTTATCATGATATGAACTAATTCCGCCATTTCTTCGCAAGTGCACCAATCTGATGTGGCGTAGTACGGCAGCAGCCGCCAATAATCTGCGCGCCCGCAGCAACCCACTGCTCCGATGCGTCCCTCATACTACCACAGGTCCCCTGTCCGCTCCACGTCTTCGTTGCTGCATCATACGTCTCTCCCGAGTTCGGATACACAATAACAGGTTTATCGCTGGTACGGCGCAAAATACCCACTGCTTCCGTTACCACTTCCATCGGAGCACAGTTCAGGCCAATCGCCGCAATCTGCGGCTCGGAGCCAAACGTCTGTGCACATACCTCAAGTGGCGTACCCTCGCTGATGCTTGTCCCGTCTTTTAAAGAAAAGGATAGCCAAGCATACGCATGAGGAAACTCCTTCAGTAAATCAACCAGCACTTGTGCTTCCTGCAAGGAAGGAATCGTCTCAAACGCAAGAATATCAGCACCTGCTTCAATTAGCGCCGCCATACGCGGACGGTGAAATGCGACAAGCGTCTCATCCGACACGGCGTAATGTCCCACATACTCTGATCCATCCGCCAGATAGGCGCCGTACGGCCCAACGGACCCGGCAATAATTGGACGTGGACGAAGACAATCTCCTTCGTGATCTACTGTACGTTCTGTTATTTGCTCCTCATTCTCCACCGTCTCGGCACGTACCGAAGGAGCTTCTACAAGCTGACCTGTTGAGCTTTCTCTCCCTACTAAATCACTCTGCACTTCCGCCCATACGGCATCTCTCGCCTGAGCAGCCAACTCCACCGTCTTGCGGATCAGCTCAAGTGCTGCCTGTTCATCGATTCCTCTCTTGCGGAAGCCATCCACCGTCGCCTGATAACTGGATGTAATCGCACAGTCGGCTCCTGCTCGAAAATAATCTGCATGGACCTGAACAATAACATCCGGATTCTCAAGCAACACACGAGCAGACCATAGTGGATCATCGAGATCACATCCATGCTGTTCGAGTTCCGTAGCCAACGCTCCATCCAGAATCATGACTGGATGTTCACGCAGGATCTGTTCTATGGGGTTAGTCTGTTGTGCTTGCGTCATGTACTTTTCCTCTTTTCTTATTCACACGTTCTGTCAGATAATAAGCAGCGTAACATAATGCGATAAACGGAACCCCACAATACAGAGCAATTCGCTGTGTCGGGTCAAAGGCAATACCTATGCATGAAGCCAGACATAATATAAATGAAACAATTGGTACCACCGGATACAGTGGTGTGCGGTAGACCAGATCTTTGACCGCATGTCCTTCCCGGATATATTGTCTGCGGAACATGTATTGGGAAGCGCTGATGCTCATCCATACCGCAACGACAGCCAGACCTGAAATGGAAACCAGCGTAATATACACCGTACCTGGCGCAATAATACTGGACAGCAATGCCAGCGCACCACCCACCATACTAATCAGAAGTGCATTCAGCGGTACTCCGCTTTTGGTCAATTTGGCAAACCACGGAGAGATCGTTCTTTTGTCAGCCAGAGACCAGAGCATCCGTGAAGAAGCATATAGGCCTGAATTGGCAGCAGAGAGAATCGCCGTCAGAATAACAAAGTTCATAATGTCTGCTGCATAGGGTACACCCACCCGCTCCATTACCGCTACAAACGGACTTTCCAGTACACTGGCATCCGACATGGGCAGCAAGGCCGACAAGATAATAATCGTTCCGATGAAGAAAATAACCAAACGCCACAGCGTTGTATGAATAGCCTTTGGTATCGTCTTTTCCGGGTTCTCCGTCTCCCCGGCGGCAATGCCGATTAACTCGGTGCCTGAGAAGGCAAAGTTTACAGCAAGCATGGTCATCAATATCGCTGTAGCTCCATGAGGGAACCACCCGGATGCGGTAATATTCGATAGAAATGGAGCCGGTTCAGAATCCGCCATGGGAATAATACCAAACATGGCTGCGCCACCGATAATAATGAAAATTACGATAGTCACTACTTTTACAGATGAGAACCAGAACTCGGATTCCGCAAATAATTTCACCGTTAAAGCGTTGAATAGAAAGATCATCAGTGCAAAAACCGCGCTCCATATCCATACGTTCACCGATGGGAACCAGCGCTGCATCAGCAATCCGGCGGCTGTGAATTCGGAGCCAAGCGCAACAGTCCAGGTTAACCAGTATAACCAAGCCACCGTGTAGCCTGTTGCCGGTCCAATATACTTGGCTGCATAACTATGAAATGCTCCCGTCTCTGGCATATGAACAGACAGTTCACCAAGACAGAGCATCACCAGATATACAACGATGGCTCCGATCAGGTAGGACAGAATGGTTCCCAGTGGTCCCGCCTGCTGAATGGTGTAACCTGAGCTGAGGAATAATCCCGTTCCAATGACTCCTCCGAGAGAGAGCATGACCACATGCCGTGCCTGCATTTTCCGCTGAAAATGCCCTTTGTCGTTGTTGTTCTCCATACCTGCTGCTCCCCTACTTCTTCATCCAGAAAAAACAAAAAAGACCCACTCTGCCTAAAGAGTGCGCCGTTACTGACAAATAAAAACAAACGCTCCTATCTATCAGGCTTTCACCCGCTGGAATTAGCACAGTATCCTTCAGATCTGTTGCTGAGGTTTCTAAGGGCCAGTCCCTCCACCTCTCTGGATAAGAAAATGATTTTTTACTAATATAGCGATCTATCATGAATGTGTCAACATTTAAATATTAAATGGCACACCTCGCTATTCGGTGGAAGACCCCGGATTCGTGATGGTGGTCTTTACCTCATACGTGATCGGCACGGTGCTAAAAATTTTATCCCAATCGTCTTTGACTTTTTTCCATGTTTTAGGTTCTTTGATACGCAAGCTATCCCGAAAATCCGCAACATCTACTTTATAGGTATGCTGCAGTTTGTATAACAACTGTCGAATCTGTTGTTCGGCAAGTTCAGCAAATTCTTTTTCCAATTCCCTGAGATACGCACCTTTTTCCTCTTCCTCGGGAGCACGCCAATCCTCCATCAACCAGCCTTCGGATTCAGTCTTCACATGGAATGAAATATCATCGCCAACCACTTTTGGAATTATTGTTGTTTTTTTCTTCTTCATTTCATATACAACAGTGAACCCCGCTTTATTGTATGTCTTCAAGATACCTCCTTTTTCTTTAGGTCTGATCCACGATAGCCCTTCTAGATCCGTTTGGCTGAGTTCCCCGATGAATTTGGTCGTTTTCCCATCAAATATACTGGCACCGGAGAATTTGTCCTCTCCATTGGAGTTCAGTACATTCTGGAGCAAAAAGCTGGAACCGGATTGCATTTGTGCATCTAATTTGGAGAGTAGAACGGGGTCCAGGATTTTATTGGACAAGTACGAATTACTGGTAATGCCTGTAAGATAAAAGGCTGGAATCCGGGAAGGATCATCTGAAGTCAGTACATCAACAGCGCGATGATGGCTAATCAGCACCAGACAGTTAGGACGAATATCGTTATCCCGAAGTACAAAATCCAGTAGCTGATCCAGACCATACTTTTTGGCAATATCCTTGGACACAACGATAACCTTCAGATGATGTCCGATGAGCGGATGATCTCGCCTCAGTGCAAACTGACGAAAGATTTGCAGCAAGGAATCTCCAGTAAGCTGTTCATTGGAATAGGACGTTTTACCAGAAGCAGGCGAACCGGATTGTTGGCTCTTTTGGCTGCTAGAATTACCGGGAGCAATCTGTACCGTGGCCGTCAAATTGTTCTGCTTGGAATACGCTCCTCCCTGAGTAGCGATGTCTTTCTCAAATTCTGTCTCTTTACCGATATCGATCCCAAGACCAACGTAGACACTTAGATCCTCTATCTCCCGACTGCTCCAACATCCGGATATCGTTAAGAGAATGCATAATACAGTGGCTAAGCGTAACAACATACGAAATGTAATCATGCATGCTTGCCTCCTTTTTTGCGAATCAGACTTAACAACAGTAGTACCAGAGGTAAAATGCCAAACAAAAATACGGACACATTGCCCAGCATATCTCCTAGTGCAAAAGTATCATCCACTGTTTTGGGTATCATTGCTGTCAGATAAATGAACGGAAGCAGGCCGTACATGATGCCTTTGATTTTTTTGGAACGAAACAAATCACGAATACCCACTGAAGCGCAGTAATGTGTAATTGCTGTAGTTGAAAAGATTTGCATAATCCAGATGACCAGCAATAAGGATTCAAAACGCTCGAATATCAGACCCTGAATTTCGAAGCTTCTTACCAAATCCAGCGTTGGCCAGGTTCGAGTTTTGATGCCATCGAGCGATAAACTGCCTATAACCATCACCACCGTGATCAAGTAGATAATAGTGGATATGAGTATCCCCCAGGTCATCGCTTTATTGCTCTTCTTCGGATTTTTCATATAGGCAGTCATGATTAACATCACCTCATAGCCTGTATAAGATAATAGTGAAGGCTTCAACCCTTGGAAAACCGGCATGACCCCATCACCGAGTACGGGTCTCAGATTGCCAATTTCGAATAGCTGATTACTAAGCAAAATTTCAATCACAAATATAATAATCGTAATTGGAAGGATGATCTCAAACACGCGTACGATAACGCCAAGCCCGCCTGAAATCATATATACACCGATCCACATGAAGACCATCACAATCGCCCAGGTGGGGGTGCGTTCGAGCAGATACATCCCAGTTACTTCAGCCATAACTCTGATTTCGAATGCGGCAATAACTATGAAATACATAATCATAGACAATCCCAGTATGTAAGCAATCCAGCTGCCCGTAATCTCACGGGTGAACTGGAAGACGGTTTTCTCCGGAAATCTGCGACACAGGGTAACCAGAATTATTCCGACACCTATGATAATGAATCCAGATAGGATAATGGAAATCCAGACATCCGGTGTTCCGACAGCTTTGCTGGTCGTTCGAGGTAGTGTCAATATCCCGGCACCAAGCATGTAATTGACAATAATTACAACGGCCTGTGTCGTGGTTAGCTTTCCTTGGGAGCCATTCACTTTAGTTCACCTCCAGACCTTCAGTAGATAGAATTCCATTTATTTTTTCCGATCATCATCGATCGGATTAGTCATCTTGGGACGCATTCTCATCATATTTAACGGAGCACGGATAACGAAGTCTTTCCATTCATTGATGTGATAAGGAACGGCTGGTGCAACATAAGGTACGCCAAAGCTTGAGAGTCGTGCCAGATGTGTACACACAAGCAGAAAGAACATAACCACGCCAAACAATCCGAGTACGGCTGCGCTGAACATAGCGGCAAATCGTAGAATCCTTAGCGTTAATCCCGCACTATAGACCGGAATCGTAAAGGAAGATATGGCTGTTACCGCAACGACAATGACCAGAAATTGGCTTATTATTCCCGCTTGCACCGCTGCTTGGCCAATAATCAGACCTCCAACGATACCCATCGCTGGCGCAATCGGTTTGGGCAAGCGTATCCCGGCCTCCCTCAAGATTTCAATTGAAAGCTCCATGATGAGTACCTCAATAATTGAGGGGAATGGCACTCCGGTACGCGTTTCAATAATCGTCAATACCAGCTTGGTTGGAATAAGACCCGGATGGAACGAGATAAACGAGATATAGAGCGCAGGAGCAAGCAATGCCAGCATCGCGGCCATAAAACGCAGCACTCGCAAAAATGTTCCAGGAATCCAGCGTTCATAATAGTCCTCTGGAGACTGAAGCAACATGCTAAAGGTCACCGGTACAATTAATACAAATGGCGTTCCATCCAACAAAATTGCCACTCGGCCTTCCAGAAGGGCACCCATCACCCGGTCAGGTCTTTCCGTATTCAGTACCTGCTGAAAAGGACTCAGCGTATTATCTTCGATGAGTTGTTCCACATAACCTGATTCCAACATCGAATCCATATCCATCTCTTCAATTCGTTTGCATACTTCAGCAACGAGATTTGGATCGGCAATATCCTGAATATAAGCTATCGCCAAATCTTTTTTGATCCGTGAACCCACTTCATATTTCTTAATAAACAGGCTCTGATCACTTCCATAACGACGTAAAATGCCTGTATTATCGCTTAATTGCTCTGTAAAACCAATACGAGGCCCACGAAGCAGTCCCTCTGACAAGGGTTCATTCATACCTCTTGTTTTGATCTTATGAGCTCCAATTAATAAAGCACCTGGCAAACCATCAACCAGCAGTGCATTTTTCCCAAACAACACACCAACTGCAAGTTCTTGGAGGGACTTCGTCTCTTCAACCAGACTGACAGGAAGTAATTGATCTTGCAGATATGCCGACAGTAAGTGTGCGTTGTCTGGATGGAGAAAACCCTCCTGCTTAAGTAGAGGAACACCTTCGAACATCAACGGTGTAATCAAGTGATCATCAACTAAGTCCTGATCTACCAGGCCTTCGGTATAGATGACCGCAGCCCGTGTATTCGTTCCCTTAATAATAAATTCTCGAATATGCACGTCTGCATTGAGTCCAAAGCTTTCTTTCACACTCGTCAGATTTATGCTGTACTTTTCGGTTAATTTAATATTGGCATAGTGGCCTGTTTCGGTCCCTTCACCCTGCCCTTTGGCTGCTGGCGAGATATCCTTCGAGGATATGGACGATGGCTTCGAACGAGAGAAGCTTCCGCGCTTAATGGCAGCATTGATCCAGCGCATGCTCAATGTAATACCAATTGGAATGATGAAGACCAAGAATGCCTGAATCCATATGGACCAATCCGGCACGTAGGATACAATTGTTGACCACATGTTCCCACCCCAACATTTCTCTGCATGACATAGCTGCAGGTATTCCCAAGTATTGTGTCCCCGTTTGATCACAATAATTCCCGATTTTTTGAGTACTGAACGACAAAAAAACGGTTCCTGTGAAAGGAACCGCTATTACTATATATTGTTATACGATTCTGGTCACATGCTCCGCTTTGGCATCCAACAAGTGAGCTGAAGCAGCAATTGCTGTAAAATCATTCAATGCAATCTCAATCTGCTTCTGGCTCTGCTCCACATATTCTTCTACTTTTTTGGTGCCACCTGTGATATTACCAATCTCCTTCGTTATTCCAGTCACGCTATCACGAATCTCATTAATCGAACTCTCCACCATTGCGGATAGTTTCTTAACTTCCTTGGCCACGATATCGAATCCTCGTCCGTATTCTCCTGCATGTGCAGCCTCAATGGCAGCATTCAACGCGAGCAGTTGCGTCTGAGACGAAATCTCGCGTATCGTTCGTACCACGCCCTGAATCGATCCGGCCTGTTCCTGCAAATGAGTCAACGTTGCACGGTTAGAAGTCGACACCTCAGAGATATAGGAGATACTGGACATCAATTCCTGACTGCGTTCAATACCTACATCTGCCTGCCCATTCAGTTCATGAGACATTGTTTTCAGCTCATTCACTACGACCGAAATGTTGTTCTGACGGTTGGTAATGTTGGTGGCGATTTTGGAGACACCCAGTATCTTCTGATTTGTCTCATCGTACACCGGCATATATGTCGCCTCAAGCCATACGGAATTCCCCTTTGCATCCTTGCGTTCAACCTTGTCCTGGAAGCTGACACCATTAAATATGCTATTCCAAAAAGCATCATATTCCGGAGTATTTGCAAATTGACCGAAGCACAGTTGCTGATGCTTCATGCCGTACATCTCATCTACCGTATATCCCATCGTCTGGGCAAAGACTTCATTCACGTAGGTTACCCGGCGATCCAGATCGAATCGAATGATAGCAAGACTTTTCTCCATCGCCTTGATGACCATTGCATCGGTGACAACATCTTTCTTTTCCATATCTAATATAGACACTTGATAACCCCCACAGTTCATTCCATAATAGACAGCCTTTAACTAGCAAAAAACAATCATAACAACATATGTATCCATCAGGTTCTAGATGGCTCTACTATGGATACCCGATTTGCAGCATTTTGGATCACCTGTTGTTATTTATTTTTATTGCAACCCTGTGAAGTCAAAATATATAGTTGTTCCTTCGTTTCAATGCTTCTTCAATATCCTGGATAAAAGGGTTCCATCAACATACTTTCGGAGCATATTCATCGTCCAGAAAAGAGACGTTATAACTTATCTTATCCGTAAAATATCTCTGTATCTACTAGTACGTATCGTAACATAAGGCAAAGAGGTATACACTTCTGTATTTGTAACGTATTTGTAACATAATTTCTGTTTTTTAATAACCGTTTAACCCCTATATACAAGAAAAACAGAACGATTTGTCGTGCATCGTCCTGTTTCTTATCCAGTCTCATCTTTATTATTTTTTTCGTGGTGTCCAGCGCTTCGTTTCACTGTGATTCGGATACTGAATGCCCGCAGGATAGGAGATCAGCTCGATCAGCATCCCCCAAGGTGCTCTTCCATACACAAACTGATTGCCTTCCCCACCTTCAATATGACCGGTCAACGCCCCAGGCTCTGTTAGCAACACCCCGCCCGCTTCCTCGAAGTGTAGTGCAGCTTCTTGCATATCGTCCACATACAACGCCATATGTTGCAATCCGTAATCTGATGCCCTAACTGGCTCCGATTGCGCTGTATTCGCGTACTGAAATAACTCTATACTGGCGCTCTCCCCGAGCGATAACATCCGAATATGAATAACCTTTGCTCCTGAACGCAGTCCTAATTTAAGCTCTGCCTCGGGTCCTTCCTGTGGGGGATCATCCGGCGTTATATGGTCATAGGCAAGTTGAGCTCCAAACGCCTGTTGTAGAAATAGTGTCGCCTGCTCCATATCCGGTACAGTTATTCCAATATGGTCGAGTCCTCTCGTAATCATGTTATCCCTTCTTTCCTTTATCCATTGAACTTGCTTGTACACAGCGACATCCGTACCTCTATGATTTACACGAAAAGAGGTCCGCTATAACCATTCAGCTGTCTCACTTATCTGATGGTTGTGCGAACGACCTTGTATAAAAACCGAAAAAAGAAGAGAGCATGATATCCATGGCTCTTCTTTTTTTGATGTTTTTAAGTTAGTTACAGGTTTACATAACGAGTGCTTAACCGGGGGCCTGAACTCATTTTAAAAATCATGCACAGTGACACACAGCTGAATCGCAATGCCAAATGGGTCCCTTACAATACCGTATCCTGGGCTGAATTCATTTTGTTCATACGGTACCAGTACCTTCACACCCTCATGTTGCATCAGAGAATGATACAGTTGATCGATGGTATCTTTATCCTTGGATTGAATACATAGTGACGTGCTGTTCCCCAGCTGCCATGCTCTCTCCGTGTCCATTGCTTCTTCCGCAATCATGACTTTGTTAACCCCAATCTCCAGCACCGAATGTGTAATATACTCATCTTGACCAGCAGGGTACTCGAAACCTGGGTTCATTTCCTTCATCTCTTTATAACTTTTCTTGAATATCACCTTGGCGCCCAGAAACTCTTCATAAAAAGCAATGGCTACTGCCGCATCCCCGTTCATCGACAAAAATGGTATCACTTCAAAATTCATTATATTGCCTCCTTGTTCCTATTGGATTACACTTATCACTATAACAACGAAAGGTGCCAACACATGGCACCATTAAGAGGGTTTGATATGAAAAAATCAGAACGTATGAACCAGATGCTGCGCTTCATTAATCAAAAACAACAGTTCACCCTGCAAGATCTCATGCAGGAGTTCCAGATCTCCAAACGAACCGCGTTAAGAGATATCACTTCATTGGAAGAGTTAGGTGCGCCCATCTATGTCGAATATGGACGCTACGGCGGATATCGACTGCTGCAACAGATGCAGCTGCCTCCCATTTCGTTTAATACGGGGGAGCTTCATGCCCTTTATTTTGCGATGCAGGCTCTCCGCAGCTTCTCCAGCTTACCCTTTCAAGTCTCTTTCCGGACCATTCATGAGAAATTTATGAGCGCGTTATCCGACAAGCAACGACAGGATATTGAGAACATCCAACACCGGGTTTACTTCCAACATACGGAGCAGATCCGCGACAGTGCACATTTGGAGTTTCTGTTGATGGCTGCTGTTCAGAATATAGTGATCCAGATTACGTACGCTAATCAGCGTAGATCCTCTGATCAAAGGCCATCTTCTGCACACACCAATATCCGCACCATTCAACCCATCGCGCTCTATGCCAGGAAAGGTTATTGGTATTGCCAGGCCTATGATCTGCATAAACAAGCGTATCGTGTATTTCGCTGCGACCGCATCATTTCAGCCGAAACAACGGAGATTGAACCTTTAACTCATGTAAAGGAACTCTATTCACAGGATGCCCAATCTCTATGGAAACCATCGGAACAAGCAATTCCATTCAAATGCCTGATTGATGAAGCCGGGATGGAGCTATTCCAGCAAGAACATTTCCCATCTATGCAGATCAGCGAGAAGAGGGGACACATGTATCTTGTCGGTTCGTATGAACCTCACGAGCTTGATTTCATAGTGAGATATCTTGCGGGCTATGGTAAATCGATTAAGATTATGGAGCCCGTCATCTTACAGAAAGCATTAAGGCAGTACTACCTGGACTTATTGGATCATGTATAAAGATCATCATATTTCTATATCCATTTTACTTTACATGCCTTTTAGCTCTGCTCCTGGCTAACTTTTAAACTTTTTTATTGCCAATAGCCAATTGAACGATAATCTGCAACACGATGATGATAGCCAAACCATAAAATGCTTGCACGAAGCTGCCTGTTAGATCGCGGAGCCAACCAATCGCCAGCGGCCCAAGTGCTCCAAGAATGTAGCCACCAGATTGAGTCATAGCGGACCAGCTACTCGCTTCCTGAGCATTGTTTGTCTCATCAATCGGCAACATAAGTGCAATCGGGAACAGTCCACCTGCACCAATACCGAGCGGAATCGCCGCGAGCCACGGACTGACAGAGAGATTCAGCATCAGGACACCTATTAACTCCAACATCGCACATCCAACAAGCCAGAAGACACGTCTTTGGTACCGATGTACAAGCATGGGAATGAATAACGTTGAGGGCAGTGATATCAATGTAAATAACGTTTGGATGTTGCCAGCAGTCTCTTGGCTATATCCATGGCTCTGAATGGCTGGCGCAAGCCAGGCGGTTAATGAATAGAAGATCGCGGCCATCAGTCCAAAGAACAGTGTCAGCACCCATGCACGCCTGTTCTTCACCGGAAGTGGTGCATGGACTACAGCCGAAGTTTGTCCGGATTGCCGCTCTGTACGCGCAGACCAAGCTAATTTTAACCAGATCGGCAATGCAATGGCTGCGAGTAATGCCCATGTAGCCAAAGAACCTCTCCAAGATCCACCCAGCGTATGCTGGAGCGGAACCGATAACCCCACACTAATGCTGGCCCCCATCACCATTGCTGTAGAGTAGATGCCGACCATGGCTGCCACTCGGTTAGGGAAATACTGCTTAATGAAGCTTGACAACAGTGGCCCTGCCAATGCAATCCCTACACCAGACAGAAAAGAAGTGAACATCATCAACGGAGTTGCGCCTACGAACAATCGTAATCCCGTACCTATCCCAATAAGGATTAAAGCCAGTACAATGGCTCCTTCGTTCCCCCACCTTCTACTTAGTCTTACAGAGAATGGAGCGAATATACCCATACATAATACCGGTAGTGTAGTTAACAGACTGGCGGTCATGCCGCTCAAACCCAGATCATTCTGTATGGTACTCATCAGAGGAGAAATGGAAGTAATCGGTGGTCTTAAGTTCAGTGAAGCCAGAATAAGCGCCAATACAATATAAAAAAGTTTCATTATGAATCACCTCATGGGAGTAGTCTCGTTGCCTTCACCAAAGATCCTATTCTTTAATGACAAGATCTTCGGGTGGTGCACGAATTAAGTATAGGATCATTATAATGATTGAACAATACTATTGTTTCTATTAAAATGATTACTAAAACCAATGATTAGAGGTGAATTCATGGAGATTCGTCAAATGGAAAACTTTATTACGGTGTGCGAGGAGCTTCATTTTACACGGGCAGCGGAGAAACTTGGCATATCTCAACCTACGTTGAGTCAACAAATACGTGGGTTGGAAGATGAACTTGGTGTTCCTTTGTTTGACCGTGTCGGCAAAAAGATTGTGATGACCCAGGCAGGCACTCTGTTTCTGGAGCACTGTGTACAGATGATCCGGCATTTACAGAATACCCAGGATGCGCTAGCTGAATTTCGGAATGATCAGCGGGGACGATTGGTTATTGGTGTTCTTCCGTCGGATTTGGATTACCGTATCACTCCATTGCTCGTTGATTTTCATGCCCGATTCCCCAAGGTACAATTGAAGGTTATCTCTTCGATCTATGTCGTAAATCAAGTGTTGGAAAATGAAGTCGACATCGGCATCGAGATCACGTCTGCCCCGGATAGGCGGCTTGTACGCATTCCTTTGTGCAGTGAAGAATATGTACTCGTCGTTTCCGAGAATCATGATTGGGCTGAACGAAGCACAATTGAAATTCAGGAGTTACGTGATATCCAAACGGTGATGTTCCCCGAAGGATTCACAGGCAGAGAATTGGTTGACGGCTATTGCCGTAAATATGGATTTAGCCTAAATACCATCATGGAGACCAGTTCAGCAACCTCCATCATTAGCCTGGTCAAAGCCAACGTTGGAGGAACACTGCTGCCTTATCCTCTGATCCAAGCCATGAATGAACCTACGCTACGTTGCATCCGAATTACAGACGATCCGCCATACCGGCACTTTGAGATCATCCATCGGTCCGACCGTTATCTGACGAAATCGGCCAAGGCATTTATTGAGAAAACAATCGAGTATTTCAATCAAAGGTGAGATTAAAGGAGGATAATGAAATGATAATAAGAGAAGTTGGTTTGTTGACACATCAGGTCGAGGCCATAAAAGAGTTTTACGGTACACTACTGGAATTGGATCTTGTGGAGGATAATGCAACATGCGTTTCATTCCGTGCGGGGAACTCAGTCCTCTCTTTCAAGAAGGCGCCAGAACAAGAGAAGCCTTGCTATCATGTAGCATTTACGATTCCAACGAATAAACTTGCTGATGCAAAAAGATGGGCTCAAGACCGTAACATTTCATTGCTATCCAAAGATGGACAAGATGAATTTTATTTCCCCTACTGGGATGCAACAGCCTTCTATTTCTATGATCCAAGCGGCAACTTGATGGAATTTATCACTCACCATTCACTCGATAATGCAGTTGATGAAGCTTTCGAAGCGAAGCATCTGTTATGTATTAGTGAAATCGGTCTGCCTGTCGATGATGTTCCTGAGACAATGAACACATTGAATGAGCATTATCAACTTGAACCATTTGCCGGAGACGGAAAACAATTCTCCCCCACGGGTGATGCAGAAGGCATGTTTATTGTCATTGATAAACAGAAGCCATGGTTCCCAGACGGACGTATGCCTGGTGTATTTGTTACAGAGGTGAAGGTGGAAACTGGGCAGCCCGGTAATCTGCGTATACAGGACGGCCTATACTCCATTGTATCTAATTAAAGGAGAACAACTAAAAAAGCCGAATGAACTCAGGAATATGATCCTGACTTCACTCGGCTTCTATGACTTGACTTTAAACTCGTCTGCAACAATTGGCAATTACTTCTAAGAATTAGAAAATAATATCAATAGCCTCTAGCTCATCTTGCTCCTGTTCGGATTGCCCGTTCAGGGAAATATCCTTGAGCAGCACCGAAGGCTGTTCGCCAATTTGGGTGATGATCACGAGCAGGTCCTGAGCGAAATTGTCGATCAGATTGCGCGTAAACAACTTGGTAGCATATTCAAACTGCCCGTTCATTCCCTCATCCAGCAACGAAATGACCAAGGTAAGGTCAAATTGAGCAACCGCATGCGTTTCCGGATAAGATTCGATCTGGATATCCCCGAAGCTTTGAACGTTATCTTCCTTCGTTTCCAGCGCAAACATGACATCAAATACAGGATTGCGGCTTTGATCTCGCGGCACCTGCAGCTTTTTCACAAGCTCTTCAAACGGATAATCCTGGTGGTCGTAGGCCCCCAGCATCGTTTCTTTGACTTCGTTCAAGTAAGCAAGGAACGTCTTCTCCCCGGATGGATAATGACGAATCGCCAACGTGTTGACAAACATTCCGATGAGCGGCTCCAGGTCGGCATGTGTGCGGCCTGAAACCGGTGTGCCTACAATGAAGTCTTCTTGTCCCGAGTACTTGCTGAGCAGGATTGAATAGGCCGCCGATAACACCATATATAGGGTAGCACCGTTCTCATCGGCAATGCGCTGCAAGTTGTCAGTCATCTGCTTGTCGATACTGAAAGGCAGCACATCTCCCTCAAAGCTGCGAGCGGCAGGTCTGACAAAGTCCGTAGGTAGCTCAAGCGTTGGCAGTTCACCTTCCAGCATGTCCAGCCAGTAGGCTTCCTGGCGTTTCAGCCGTTCTTTTACAGGTTCGGACTGCTGCCAAGTGGCAAATTCCTTGTATTGAATCCGAAGCGGTTCCAGCGTCTCACCGTTATACAGGCGTAGCAGCTCTTCGATGAAGATACCCATCGACATGCCATCCGTGACGATATGATGAATGTCCAGCATAAGCAGATGACGTTCCGCTTCCCATTCAACTAAGCCCACACGCAGCAGCGGCGGCTGCTCCAAATCAAAGACACGTACAAAGGCATCCGCAATGCTTTTCGTTTCACTTTCCGTCGCCTTTGTATACTCGACGGCAAACTCCAAGTCCAAATAAATCCGTTGTACCGGTTCGCCGTCGACCATTTCGAAGCCGGTTCGCAAAACTTCGTGACGAGCGATTAATCCTTTGAGCGCCGCCTCGAATTGATTCCGCTCCAAGCGCCCGACGAGAACCGTCATGCCGGACATGTTGTAACTAAGCTCGGCCCCTTCCATCTGCTGCTGGATGTACAGCCGCTTTTGCACAGAGGAAAGCGGATAATACTCCCTTTTATCCAGAACCGGAATGGAAAGAAACTCCTGCTGCTCCAATCGGCTAATCACTTCAGCCATCGCTTCAATAGTCGAGTACCGGAATACATCGCGCAGTGGCAGGTCCACGTGCAGCTCCTTGTGCACCTTGCTGACCAGCGTCGTCGCCCGCAGCGAATGACCGCCGAGGTCGAAGAAGTTGTCCGTCACACCAATCGTAACTGACCCAAGCACGTCCTGCCAGATGGAGACCAGTTTCGTCTCCAGATCGGTGCGCGGCGCCACGTATTCGCGCCCTGCACTTGCTCCCTCTTCCGGCGCCGGCAGCGCTTTCCGGTCGATTTTCCCGTTTGGTGTCAGAGGTAAATGCTCCAGCTCCACAAAGTACGACGGGATCATATAACCTGGCAGCTCGCTGGAGATCGCTCGTTTCAGGTCGGCCGCCGTCAGTTCGATATCCGTTGTGTAGTATGCGCACAGTGCCTTTTGCCCGTTCGCATCACTTCGAACCAGCACCACCGCTTCGCGTATACCTACCACCCGCAGCAGCTGCGACTCAATCTCACCCGTTTCGATCCGGTAGCCCCGGATTTTCGCTTGATTGTCGATCCGGCCGATGAAATCCACGTTTCCGTCCTCCATCCACCTCGCCAAATCTCCCGTGCGATATAACCGCTCACCCGCGGTGAAAGGGCTGTCTACAAACTTCTCTTCCGTCAGCTCTGGACGGTTCAAGTACCCACGTGCTACGCCAACGCCGCCGATGACCAGCTCGCCCAGCACACCGACGGGTACGGGATTCAGATGTGCATCCACGATGTAAAACTTCGCATTCAACCACGCTTTGCCAATCGGCACATGGCCTGTTTGCGGCAGTTTCTCCAACTGCTCGTCATAGAAACTGGAGTCAATTGCCGCTTCCGTCACACCGTAGGCGTTAATAATGCGGAACGACGAGCCAAACCGCTCCTGCAAGGTACGGTAATCCGCTATACTGCAGCTGTCCGAGCTTGTGATCAACAGCGCCATACCGCTTAACTTTAGCCCCTGCTCATGCACGTATTCCATAAACGGCACGATCAGTGCTGGTGTTGATTCAAAGATCGTCACTTGCTCCTGCTCTATCCAGTGGTGCAGACGAGACGGATCAATCCGGTCGTCCTTCGGTACAATGACCATGGTGCCTCCGTTATACAACGTGCGTGCGATATCGCCCACGAAAACATCAAACGAGAAGCTTGCGAGTTGCAGCAGTCGCACCGGGAACTGATCCAACCGGTATTCCCGTCGGTAGCCCGCTGCCGTGTTCACCAGGCTGCGATGCTCGATCATCACGCCTTTTGGCTTGCCCGTCGTTCCCGACGTGTAGATGACGTACGCCAGATCCTCCGGACGGGCTTCATGGAAGCTGTCCATACCGACAACATCAACATCATTTGGATGACTCTCGCCACCACCGTTCACAGCCCCCGTTAGCTTGCCGTTGACTCGATCGGGAGCACTGTTGGAGCCTTGGCCAAAGTCCATTGGCACATTGCTTCGTTCCTCGCTGTATGACGTTTCGTCGTCGAGATACAGCACCGTCGCCAGTGCCAGTTCCTCTTCACCGAGCCAGGCTTCGGCACGCTCTCGCAGCGGCGTTTGCGTCAGCAGCACCTTCGCTCCGCTGTCTTCGAGCATGAACCGCACACGGTCTGCCGGATAATCCGGGTCGAGGGGTACATACGCCCCGCCTGCTTTCCAGACGGCCAGCACGGCCACCAACAGGTCCACCGAACGCTCGGCGAGAATGCCAACGATTGACTCCCGGCCGATGCCGCTTGTGCGCAGCGTGGCCGACAGGCGGTTCGCCCGCTCGTTCAGCTCCGCATACGTCAGCCGATCGTTTTCGTAAACGACAGCTTCAGCTTCCGGCGTGTGTTCCGCCTGTTCCTCGAACAGTCGATGGAACGCTGCCATAAGAGCCTCTTCCGGTTGCGCAGGGTTAAACGCGCCGACAATCTGCTCTTTTTCCTCTGCCGTTAACAAGTTCAGCTCGGCAATAGTCGCCGACGGGTTGCAGAGAATGGATTCAAGCAGCTGCAAGTAGTGAACAGCCAATTTCTCCACCGTTTCGGTTTTGTATAGAGCTGTGGCGTATTCAAACAGATATTCCAAGCCGTCCTCAATCTCCGTAACGTCCAAGCTGAGATCGAATTTGGAAACAATTTCTTCGCTGGCATACGTCGACAAATGCAGTCCCGGAAGCTGGATTTCCACATTTTCTGTATTCTGCAAAGCAAACATCGTATCGAACAGTGGATGACGGCGTAGATCACGAGCCACGTTTACCTTATCCACCAGTTCCTCAAACGGATAATTCTGATGTTCAAAAGCACTCAGCGTTGTCTCCTTGATCTCCTTCAAGTAGTCAAGGAACGTTTTACCGGCAGCCGGGTAACTTCGGATGGCCAAAGTATTAACGAACATCCCGATCAGCGGTTGAACGTCGCTATGATTTCTGCCCGCAATCGGCGTACCTACCACCACGTCTTCCTGACCTGAATATTTATGCAGAAGCACGTTATATGCCGCAAGCAGAACCATGTAAAGCGTTGCGCCGTTTTCAGCTGCAAGCCGTTTCAGACCTTCGCTTTTCTCAATATTCATAAACAATTGCAGCGTGCGGCCCTCATAGCTCTGCATAGCCGGGCGCGGATAGTCCGTTGGCATTTCCAGAACTGGCAGTTCTCCGCGGAACATGTCAATCCAGTAGGCTTCCTGCTTGGCAAGTTGCGTTTTCTGCTCGTCCGATTGCTGCCATACTGCATAATCTTTGTACTGAATGCGGAGTGGCTTGAGCGGCTCCCCGCTGTACAAGTGCACAAACTCTTCGATCAGTACGTCCATTGAAACGCCGTCCGATACGATATGATGTGTATCGAACATCAGGATGTGCCGGTCCGGCGCGAGTTCGGCAATGCCCACCCGCAGAAGTGGCGGCTTCGCTAGATCAAACGCACGAACAAATTGGCGCACCGTTTCTTCCGCCTGCTCCCCGCTGATCTGCACATATTCCACCTGGAAGGTGACTTCTTCGTAAATCCGCTGAACCGCTTCGCCTTCAACCATCTCAAAGCTGGTACGCAGCGTTTCATGACGAGCTACAAGCTCGCGGAACGCTTCTTCAAACCGCTGCCGGTTGAGCTGCCCTTTGAGCAGCATAGCTCCCGGTATATTGTAGCTCAGCTCGCCTCCTTCCAGCTGGTTCAAGATATAGAGACGTTTCTGCGCAGAAGAGAGCGGATAATACTCGCTAGGTTCCGCAGCCGGAATAGCCATAAACGAGCCGATCTCCAAATGCTCCATAGCCACAGCCATTTCCTCAACTGTCGAGTAGCGGAATACGTCGCGAAGCGGGAATTGGGCGCCCAGCTCCTTATGCATTTTGCTGACAAGTGTTGTCGCCCGCAGGGAGTGTCCTCCGAGGTCGAAGAAGTTGTCCGTTACGCCTACCGCCTTATCCCGAACAAGTACCTCCTGCCAAATGGCGGCCAGTTTTGCCTCCAGTTCGGTGCGCGGCGCCACGTAATCGCAGCCTCCGCCTGCTCCCCCTGCCGGCGCTGGTAGCGCCTTCCGGTCAATTTTCCCATTCGGCGTTAGAGGCAATTGCTCCAGTTCGACGAAGTACGACGGAATCATGTATCCCGGTAGCTCGCTGGAGATCGCCCGTTTCAAATCTGCCGCCGTCAAGCCTTCTTCCACTGTATAATAAGCGCACAACGCTTTCTGCCCTTCTTGATCTTCCCTGACAACAACGACCGCTTCCTTCACGCCACCTACACTCAGCAGCTTTGCTTCGACTTCGCCCGTCTCGATCCGGTAACCCCGGATTTTCGCCTGGTTATCGATCCGCCCGATGAAGTCCACGTTGCCGTCCTCCATCCACCGCGCCAAATCTCCCGTGCGATACAACCGCTCACCCGCAGTGAAAGGACTGTCTACAAACTTCTCTTCCGTCAGCTCTGGACGGTTCAAGTACCCGCGCGCCACACCGAATCCGCCGATAACCAATTCGCCCAACACACCGACCGGCACCGGGTTCAGGTACGCATCCACGATGTAAAACTTCGCATTCAACCACGCTTTGCCAATCGGTACATGGCCTGTCTGCGGCAGCTTCGCCAACTCCTCATCATAGAAACTGGAGTCAATTGCCGCTTCCGTCACGCCGTAGGCGTTGATGATGCGGAACGACGAACCAAACCGTTCCTGCAAGGTCCGGTAATCTGCCACACTGCAGCTGTCCGAGCTTGTAATCAACAGCTCCATACTGCTTAACTCTAGTCCCTGCTCATGCACGTATTCCATGAACGGCACGATCAGTGCCGGCGTTGATTCAAAGATCGACACTTGCTCCCGTTCTATCCAGTAGTGCAGACGAGACGGATCAATCCTGTCGTCCTTCGGTACAATCACCATGGTCCCTCCGTTGTACAGCGTCCGCGCGATATCACCCACGAACACGTCAAACGAGAAACTGGCGAGTTGCAACAGCCTTACCGGGAACTGATCCAACCGGTATTCCCGTCGGTAACCCGCTGCCGTGTTCACCAGGCTGCGGTGCTCGATCATCACGCCTTTTGGCTTGCCCGTCGTTCCCGACGTGTAGATGACGTACGCCAGATCCTCCGGACAGGCTTCATGGAAGCTGCCTATACCGACAACATCAACATCATTTGGGTGACTCTCATTACGGTCGTTCACAGCACCCGTTAGCTTGCCGTTGACTGGATTGGGAGCACTGCTGGAGCCTTGGCCGAAGTCCATCAGTGCATTCGCTCGGTCTTCGCTGTATGACGTTTCGTCGTCAAGATACAGCACCGTCTCCAGTGCTAGTTCCTCTTCGCCGAGCCAGGATTCCGCACGCTCTCGCAGCAGCGTTTGTGTCAGTAGTACCTTCGCTCCGCTGTCTTCCAGCATGAACCGCACGCGGTCCGCCGGATAATCCGGGTCAAGCGGTACATACGCCCCTCCCGCTTTCCAGACGGCCATTACGGCCACCAGCAAGTCCACCGAACGCTCGGCGAGAATGCCAACGATTGACTCCCGGCCGATGCCATTTGCACGCAGCGTTGCCGACAGGCGGTTCGCCCGCTCGTTCAACTCCGCATACGTCAGCCGATCGTTCTCGTACACGACAGCTTCCTCTTCCGGTATGCGCTCCGCCTGTTGCTCGAACAGTCGATGGAACGCTGCCACTGGAGCCATTTCCGGCTGCACCGGATTAAACACGCCGACAATTTCTTCTTTTTCCGCTGCCGTCAAAAGCTCTAACTCATGTACACGAACATTCGGATTAGCCGCAACCTGCTCCAATGCACGGGCAAAATGACCGTGGATCTGCCTGATGTCTTGCTCTCTAAATGTCAGTGCATTGTACGTAAACCGCAGCAAAATATGCTCTTCCGGAATGACGGTAATGTCCAGATCGTAGTTCGTTTGTTCCGGCGATTGGATATTAGCGATTTTCAGCGCTTCTTGTCCTCCGCCGACAACCTGCTCAATCTGTTCTTCCATCGGATAATTTTCAAAGACCATAATATGGTTGATCAAGTCGCTCTTTTGCTCGCTCAGCGACTGAATTTCGAAGAGCGGGAACGTTTCGTAAGCTCCCGATGTCAGCGCTTGATCCTGGGTTTTTCTCAAAATATCAGCTACCGTCTCCTCGGCTTTACCTTGAATACGGACGGGGATCGTATTAATAAACAGACCGATCATGCTTTCGATACCCGGAATCTCCGCCGGACGCCCGGATACGACGGAGCCAAATACAACATCTTCGCTGTTGTTGTATACCTGCAGAACCAGTCCCCATACGGTCTGCATGAATGTATTAAGCGTCACCTGATGCTGGCGCGCCACCCGCTCGATTTGCCCAGTCAGTTCCTTGCTGAGTTCCACATCGATCTCAGCTGCTTCAAAAGTGCCCTGCTTCAGCCCTGTTTTCTCCCGAGGCAGCTTGGTCTGCTGATCATAACCCGCCAAATACTCGGACCAGTAACGCGAAGCTTTCGCGGCATCTTGAGCTTCCAGCCATTCGATATACCGAGAGTACGAGGTAACCGGAGGAAGCTCCAGCGTCCGTTGCTCCTGGAACGCGAAGTAGGTGTCGAACACTTCCTTGATCATTAAGGACATGCACCAGCCGTCCAACAAAATGTGATGGTGACTCCAGATCACTTGGTAGGACTCGTCGCCCGTACGCAAAACTGTAACGCGCATCAGAGAGCCTTGGGCCAAATTGAACTTGTTCGCTTTATCCGCGCTGACAAAATCGGCTATCGTCTTCTCCGGGTGTTCATCTCTTGCCGAGCGAATATCTTCAAAGTACACTTCACACTTCCGCTCGCGGAATACCACTTGAATCGGCTCGTCTCTCCAGCCGGTAATAAAATTGGTCCGCAGCGCCTCATTTCGCTGTACCAGCGTATCCAATCCGCGGGTGAAGGCTTCCACATTCAGGCTTCCATACAGATCGAAGGTCACCTGTTCGAAGTAGGCTTCCGAATCGGCATCCAGCAAGCTGTGGAACAACATCCCTTTTTGCAGCGGAGTAAGGGTGTATACATTCTCCAGTTCGCCGAGTGCCGTCGTATGTTCTGACAGCCGCTCCAGTTCCTCCACCGTCACATCTTGAAGCAGTACGTCACTAGGCGTAAGCTCCGGCCGCTCTTTCGATACGCAATGGCTGATGACTTCAAGCAAACTCGATTGAAGCAGGGTGCCCAGGCGCTCAACCGTCTCCCGTTGATACTGGGTTTCCCCATAACGGATCGTAAGTTCCAACACGCCTTCCGATACCATACCGTTGATATCGAGGACATAATTCATCACAGCATTCGGGCTTGAATCGGAGCCCGGACTGAACGGAGACGGCTGCGAGCCGCTGCTTTCGTAATCCTGGTCGAACTGACCCAGATAGTTGAAACTGATCTCCGGCTCTAAAGCAAAGCGCTCGCCGTCATGCGGCGCCGACAAATAACGCAGGATGCCGTAGCCGATTCCTTTGTTCGGAATGCGGCGCAAGTTTTCTTTCACCTGTTTCACCTGATGACCGAGCGCCTGGACGTGACCCGGCTCCAGAACGACAGGGAATTGGCTTGTAAACCAGCCTACCGTCCGCGTAATGTCCACATCCGGCAAAAGTTCTTCCCGACCGTGGCCTTCGAGATTCACCAGCACGCGTTCCCGACCGCTCCAAGCTTGTACCGCGAGGCCAAGCGCGGCAAGCAGCAAATCGTTCATTTCCGTATGGTAAGCACGGTGTGCCTGCTTCAGCAGCTGTTCGGTTTCCTCCGCCGTCCAGCGGACGGTCACGAGCCCGCTGTCCTTCAGCTTGGATGTGCCTTGTTCAAAATCTTTTGGAAGCGGCTCATAGGTCAATTGCTCGAGATGCTGCCAATACGCTCTCTCGCTTTCCATCGCCGGACCGTTCGCATAATCAGCGAGCTGTTTCGCCCACGTTTGGAATGAATCCGTTTTGAGCGGCAGACGGATCAGCTGCCCTTGCAGCGCCTGCTCATAGCCGACAGCAAAATCCTCAAGCAGAATCCGCCAGGATACGCCGTCTACGACCAAGTGGTGGATCGCGATCAGCAGATGATCTCCATCCGTACAGCGGAACAAGCCGAGCTTCAGCAAAGGCCCTGCCTGCAGGTCAATGCTGCGCTGAAGCTCGTTCGCCTTGGCTTCGATCGCCTGCGCGCAGTCCGTCATTCCACGGAAATCGATCACTTCCAGGTTGTAGAGCTCGCCATCGCTTTCCGCGATGCCCCGGTTCCATGCCGCATACCCGCTCTCGGTCCGGCTGAAGACGAGGCGCAGCGCATCGTGATGCTCGGCCAGCTTCCGCACGGCCTGACGAAGCGCCGCTTCGTCATAGCCTTCCTCCCGGTACAGCATCACCGCCTGGTTAAAGTGGTGCAGCTCGGCGAACGACTGCTCGAAGAACCAGCGCTGAATCGGCGTCAGCCCCGTCTCTCCCGTTGCTGCCCCCTGATCGGCGCGTCTTAAGACCGACTGGAGATACGGGCTTAATTCCGCTACGGTCGGATATTTGAACAAATGCTTAATTTCCAGCTTGTACCCGGCCTGATGTAGCCTGGACGACACCTGGATCGATTTAATTGAATCCCCGCCGAGTTCGAAGAAATTGTCCATCACGCCGATCGGACGACCCGTTCCCAGCACCTTTTGCCACACCGCAACCAACGTCTGCTCCGCCGCCGTCCGGGGCGCCACGTATTCCGTTCCAACGAGCATACTGCTTTCCGGTGCGGGCAGCGCCTTGCGGTCGAGCTTCCCGCTGTGTGTGAGGGGCATCCGCTCCAGCTGCACGAAGTAGGACGGAATCATGTACGCAGGCAGATCCTCCGCCAGCGCGCTTCGCAGCTCGCTCGCCGCAAGCGGCTTGTCCGCCACGAAGTACGCGCAGAGCTGCTTCTGACCGGCTTCGTCCTCTCTGGCGATGACAACCCCCTCTTGGACGGACGCCGCTTTCAGGACCTGCGCCTCCACTTCGCCGAGTTCGATCCGGTACCCGCGGATTTTCACCTGATGGTCGATCCGGCCCATATACTCGATGTTGCCGTCCGGCAGCCATCTGGCCAGATCGCCCGTCCGGTACATCCGCCCGCCCGGCGCAAACGGACACTCTACGAATTTCTCCGCGGTCAGCTCGGGACGGTTCAAGTAGCCTCTAGCCAGACCTTCGCCCGCGATGCACAACTCGCCCGGCACGCCGACCGGCTGCAGCGCTGTCGTCCCTTCCTTGACAATATGCAGCCGGATGTTCGAGATCGGCTTGCCGATCGGCACCGATACATTCGCCTCTTCCGGTCCGCAATCGTAGTACGAGACATCAACCGTCGCTTCCGTAGGCCCATAAAGGTTGATCAGCTGCGCTTGATTCACGGATGACGAAATCCACTGCCAGAACCGGCTCACATGCGACGTCGCCAGCGCTTCCCCGCTTGCAAACACCCGTTTCAGCGAAGACAGCTTGTTACCCAGATCTTCGCTCGGCTGACGCTCGACATATTCGAGGAAGACGTGCAGCATCGACGGCACAAAGTGCATCGTGGTGACGGCTTGCCGTTCGATCGTGTCCAGAATCGTCTCGGGATTCTTCTCTCCGCCCGGCGGCAGCAAGCAAACTTTGGCCCCCGTCCAAGCCCACCAAAACAGCTCCCACACGGAAACGTCGAAGGTGATCGCCGTCTTTTGCAGAATCGTATCCCTGGAGTCGATCGGGTATGCATTCTGCATCCACAGCAGCCGGTTGATCACCGGACGGTGCTCCACCATGACGCCTTTGGGCTTGCCTGTCGAGCCCGATGTGTAAATGACGTAGGCCAAGTGCTCCGGTCCGCTCGCCGGCTCCAGGTTCGAGCCGTCTTCATCATACGCGGATGGATCGTTCAGATCGACGAGCGATAGACCACCAAGTGGCTCGGTCCCGGCAAATGACGCGCTTTCCCGCAAATGGCTCTGAATCAGCAGCAGCCTAGCGCACGAATCTTCGAGCATGTAGCGGATACGCTCCTGCGGGAATTGCGGGTCGATCGGCACGTAGGCGCCCCCGGCCTTCAAGATCGCATAGATGCCGACAATCATCTCCAGCGAGCGCTCGGCCATGATCGCGATCGGCTGATCGGCCTGCGCGCCAGAGGCACGCAAGGATCGCGCCAGCCGGTTCGCCCGCTCGTTCAACTCCCGGTAAGTCAGGCGGCTGTCCTCATAGACAACGGCCACCTGCTCCGGCGTTCGCTCTGCTTGCTCCTCGAACAGCTCGTGGATCGTTCTCTCTCTCCACGACTCATCCGCTTCCAAGCCTGGACCCTCTGAGGCGGATTGCTTCGCTAGAGCCGAAGACGACACGGCAAACCCGACCAGTAAATCATGCTTTTCGCTGTCCTTCAAGATGTTCAAATCCGAGATCCTCGCACCCGGCTGAGCTAGGATCGATGCCAAAAGCTGCTCGTAATGACCCGCCAGCCGTACCATCGTTTCCTGTCTAAACAACGAGGTAGCGTACTCGATCTTGCAAACCAGCTCGTTACCCTCTTCCACGATATCCAGGCTAAGATCAAACTTTGCTCTCTTTTCCTCGATGTCAAACAGCGACCATTGCAAGCCTTCCAGGGCTAAATCCAGACTTTCGTGCTTTTGCAAAGAAAACATGGTGTCAAACAGCGGATTCCGGCTTAAATTCCGGCTCACCTGAAGAGCTTCTACCAGCTCCTCGAACGGATAGTCCTGGTGCTCGTAGGCTCCAAGCGTTGTTTCCTTCACATCCTGCAAGTAATCCAGGAACATCTGTTCTGCCGTCGGACCCAAGCGAAGGGCCAGCGTATTTACAAACATGCCGATAATCGGTTGTAGGTCGGCGTGAGAACGAGCGGCAATCGGAGTGCCGACTACGATATCTTCCTGTCCCGCGTATTTATGAAGCAATACGGAGTAAGCAGCCAGCAGAAGCATGTACAGCGTCGCCCCCGAATCTCCGGCAAGCCGTTTTAGAGCTTCGCTTTTCTCCGCATCCAGCGCAAACGTGAGCGTTTGACCGTCAAACTGTCGGACGGCTGGGCGGGAAAAGTCAAGAGGCAGCTCAAGAACCGGAAGCTCGGATCTGAATACCCCGCGCCAGTATTCCTCCTGCCGTTTGATACGCTGACATTGCTCGTCGGATTGCTGCCAAACGGCGTAATCCTTGTATTGAATCCGCAGCTCCGGCAATTCTTCCCCATTGTAAAGCCCCACAAATTCGCGTAGTAGCACGTCCATGGAAAGACCGTCGGAACCAATATGATGCATATCCAGCGCAAGCAGGAATTTCTCTTTCTCAAGTATGATCAGCAGGGCGCGCAGCAAAGGCGCCTGGGTCAAGTCAAAAGGCTGAATGAAGCCTTCCAGAATGGCCGCGACCTGATCTTTGCTTGCTTGAAGCTTCTCGACCTTGAAATCTACGAGCGGATGAATACGCTGAACCGGCTCTCCATTCACGATTTCAAAACCGGTGCGCAGCATATCGTGCCGGGCCACCAAAGTAGTCAGCGCCTTTTCCATTTTGGCCTCGTTCAAATTCCCTTTCAATTGCAAGGCGCTCGGGATGTTGTAATTCAGCTCCGAGCTATCTAGCTGGTGCAGGACATACAGCCTTTTTTGCGCAGAGGAAACTGGATAGTACGCTTTCTCTTCCGCTTTTGGAATCGAGCTGTGCTCTGATTCTTCCAAGCTGGCAATAGCCCCGGCCATCGATTCTACCGTCATATAGCGGAACACATCGCGCAGCGGAAGTTCAACGTTCATTTCCTTCCGAATCTTGCTGACAAGGTTTGTCGCCCGCAAGGAATGCCCTCCGAGCTCAAAGAAATTGTCCAGGACTCCAATGCCGGAGTTGCCCAGCACTTCCTCCCAGATCTTCACAAGCTGGGACTCCGTAAGGTTACTAGGGGCTACGTATTCGACGCCTGTTTGCAAGCTACCTTGCGGCTCCGGCAGCGCTTTGCGGTCCACTTTGCCGTTAGATGTCAGCGGCATGCGCTCCAGCTGCACGAAATACGACGGGATCATGTATCCCGGCATTCCCTGTGCCAGCGAGGTTCTCATTTCGCTGACTGTCAGCGTCCGGTCTGCAACAAAGTAGGCAACAAGTGCCTTCTCTCCCTCGTTGTCCTGACGGGCGAGCACCACCGCTTCTTCCACGCCCTCCACGTTCAGAAGTTGCGTCTCGATTTCGTCCAGCTCGATCCGGTACCCGCGGATTTTGACCTGATGGTCGATCCGGCCGAGGTATTCAATGTTGCCGTCCGGTAGCCATGCCGCCAAGTCGCCTGAGCGATACAGTTTTTCCCCCTCCGCAAACGGGGAATCAACGAACCTTTCCGCCGTCAAATCCGGTCGATTCAGGTATCCTCTTGCCAGGCCTTCACCGGCCACGTACATTTCGCCTGCTACGCCGATCGGAACAGGACGACGGTTTTCATCCAGAACATACACGCTCAGCGTCGGGATCGGCTTGCCGATATTACTCTTTGCCGCCTCCATCTCGATCCATGTAATTTCCTTATACGTCACGTGAACCGTCGTCTCGGTAATACCGTACATATTGATCAGCTTTGTCTCCGGGTACTTCGTCTTGAAACCCTTGAGCAACAGCGGGCTGAGTGCTTCGCCGCCAAAGATGACGTTGCGAATCCGCAGATTGTACGGATGGTCCGCTAAAACCTCACGCAGCAGTTGGTAGAAATATGTTGGCGTCTGGTTCAAAATCGTGACCCGTTCGCGGCTCAGCAGTGCCAAGAACTCGGCTGGATTTTTCGCCGTAAGTGGCGGTACGATAACCAGCTTTCCTCCATTCAGAAGTGCTCCGTACATCTCCCAGACGGAGAAATCGAAGCAGAACGAGTGGAATAACGTCCACGTGTCGGACGGCCCAAAGTCGAACAGGTTCTTGTCGTTGAACAAAAGGCGCACGACGTTTTTATGCTCAATCAACGTGCCTTTGGGTTTGCCGGTCGTTCCCGATGTGTAGATGACATAAGCCAAGTTACCCGGGCCAGAAATTGGTTCCAGATTCGAATCGTCCAGTGCATCAGCGGAGTCCGCCCCTTTGTCGCCCCAAACGAAATCGTCCAATTCAAGGCGCGTTCCTGCGAAATCGGTCTTCTCATGCAAATGCTTTTGAATCAGCAATAACGGTGCGCCCGAATCCTCAATCATGAAGCGGATGCGTTCCTCCGGGTAGTCGGGATCGACAGGCACGTAGGCTCCGCCCGCTTTGAGAATCGCCAGAATGCCGACGACCATATCAAGTGAACGTTCGGCCAGAATCGCTACCAACTGATCCGCTTCGACTCCTGTCTCCCGCAGCTTACGCGCAAGGCGGTTGGATCGCTCGTTCAGTTCGTGGTAGCTCAACAGCCGCTCATTCATGACGACGGCCACGTTATCCGGGTAAAGCTTCGCCTGCTCTTCGAACAAGCCATGAATCGTCTGCTGCCGTGGGTAGTCTGCCTCCGAATCATTAAAACCGCGCACCAGTTCACGGATTTCCTGCTCGGTTAGCATTTCCAGCGAAGCAATATCCCCTTCCGGCGCTGTTGCGATAGTTTCGAGTAGCTTGTCATAATGTCTGGCGAACCGCTCCGCGGTCTCCTGTTTATACAAAGCCGTAGCGTACTCCAACCGGCATTCGAGCTGACCATCCAGCTCCGAAATATCCAGAAGCAGCTCGAACTTGGACGTTCGGTTTTCCAACGGATAAAACGATTGCTCCAGCCCCTCGATGACAATTTGCTCATTCTCCGTATTTTGCAGAGAGAAGAACGTATCAAAGAGCGGATTCCGGCCGGTCGCGCGCGGAATATGAAGACTTTCCACCAAATCTTCGAACAAATAATTTTGGTGTTCAAAAGCCCCGAGTGTGATTTCCTTCATTTCTTCCAGGTACTTAAGGTACGGCTTGGAACGCTCCGGATGGCTGCGAATGGCAAGCGTGTTGATAAACATACCTACGATTGGCTGCACTTCTTCCTGCGTTCTTCCGGCAATCGGGGTTCCCACGATCAGATCTTCCTGACCCGAGTATTTATGCATAAGGATCGAGTAAGCAGACAACAGCACCATGTACAGGGTCGTGCCCGTCCGTGCGGCCAGTTCTTTCAGCTTCTCCGTCCGTTCTTTCCCAATATCAAACTTCACGGTCCGGCCGTCAAAACTTTGCACCGCAGGCCGCGGGAAGTCCGTCGGAAGTTCCAATACAGGCAGCTCGCCCGACA
Source organism: Paenibacillus sp. FSL H3-0457 (assembly GCF_037981725.1). Classification (NCBI taxonomy): domain Bacteria; kingdom Bacillati; phylum Bacillota; class Bacilli; order Caryophanales; family Paenibacillaceae; genus Paenibacillus; species Paenibacillus sp. FSL H3-0457. The sequence goes on from NZ_CP150283.1 coordinate 6,089,091, forward strand.
GCTGTTCCAGCCAGTACTCCTTCTGCGGCTGGATCAACTGCCCGTAGGCTTCGGAATGCTGCCAAACGGCATAATCTTTGTATTGAATACGCAACGGAGCCAGCTCCTCACCCCGATACAGGCGGCTGAACTCGTCGAAAAGCAATGCTGTCGAGATGCCATCCGAGACGATGTGATGCATATCGAACAACAGGATGTGGCGATCCTCGGCGACTTCGATCAGGCCGATGCGAAGAAGTGGCGGCTTGGTCAGATCAAACGGGTGATAGTATGCTTCCACCACATGGTCCACTTCTCGCTCGCTCGCCTGGAAATAATCTACAGCAAACTCCAACTCGTCATAGATGCGCTGCACAAGCTCGCCTTGAACCTGCTCGATCCCGGTACGCAGCGTCTCATGGCGCTGAATCAGCGCCCGGAACGCGTACTCTACACGCGTGCGGTCCAGCTTGCCTTCGAGAAGAAGCGCCGCCGACATATTGTAGCTACGCTCGGCCGCGTCAAGCTGGCGCAGGACGTACAGACGCTTTTGCTCGGATGAAACCGGATAGTACTCGGTCTCTGCCGCCTTTGTAATCTCATACGTTTCTTGCTGCTTTAAACCGCTAATTCTTTGGGCAAGCTGTTCGATCGTGGTGTAGCGGAAAACGTCCCGCAGCGGAACCTCGACTTGCAGCTCTTTTCGAATCTTGGAAACAAGCGCGGAGGCCCGCAAGGAATGACCACCCAGGTCAAAGAAATCGTCTTGGACTCCAACTCGCACAATACCTAGGACCTGCTGCCAAATAAGAGCAAGTCTTGTTTCCAGCGTTGTGCGAGGAGCCACATACTCACGGCCGGCTTCTATCTCTCCGGTCGGCTCAGGTAGCGCTTTACGGTCAATCTTGCCATTCGGTGTGAGCGGAAGCTGATCAAGAGACACCAGTCGGGCCGGGACCATATGGGCAGGCAGCTCTTGTTTCAATTGGGACAGCAGATCGCTCAGCTGCAAGGAAACATCCCCCGCCACGTAACCGCACAAATACTTTTGCCCCTGCTCATCCGTACGGTCAGTCACCACAGCCTGCTTGACCCCCGCGAAACTGAGCAGGACCGTTTCAATTTCGCCGAGTTCGATCCGGAACCCGCGAATTTTCACCTGATAGTCGATCCGGCCGATGAAGTCAACGTTGCCGTCTTCCAGCCAGCGGGCCAAATCTCCTGTCCGATACAGACGTTCTCCAGGCACAAACGGGCTGTCTGCAAACTTCTCGGTGGTTAGGTCCGGACGGTTCCAATACCCGCGCGCCACCCCGGCGCCGCCGATGACAAGCTCCCCCGGAACCCCTACAGGAACCGGCTTTAACCCGGCATCTACAATGTAAAACCGGGCGTTCAGCCAGGCTTTGCCGATCGGCACATGACCCAACGATGGCAGCTTGTCCAGCGGCTCATCGTAAAAACTGCTGTCAATGGCCGCTTCGGTAACGCCGTAGCTGTTGATGATGCGGAATTGTCCGCCGAATCTTTCCTGCAGCATTCGGTAATCGGTGACACTGCAAGCATCCGAGCTGGTAATCAGCAAATGCATGGAGCTGACGTCCAGCCCTTCTTCATAAATATGCTGCATGAACGGCAGGATAAGCGCAGGTGTCGATTCAAATACCGTAATGTTTTGGTCCCGAATCCAGCCGTATAAGCGGTTCGGATCAATCCGGTCATCCTTTGGCACAATTACCATCGTTCCTCCGTTATACAGCGTCCGCGCGATGTCTCCAACGAACACGTCAAACGAGAAGCTCGCCAGTTGCAGCAACCGCACCGGGAACTGATCCAACCGGTACTCACGGCGGTACGCATCCGCCGTATTCATGAGGCTACCATGCTCGATCATGACGCCTTTTGGACGTCCCGTCGTACCGGAGGTGTAAATCACATAAGCCAAGTCTTGTGGGGCACTGTCAGCAGATTCAAATTCCACGGCTGAGGTATCCCCGTTATACATCTGTTCATCGTCCATCGCATAGACAGCTTGAAGCTTCAGCCGGTCATCGGCCAGCCAACCTCCGGCCCCCTCCAACAGATGACGCTGCGTAAGCAGCACCGATGCTTCGCTATCGCTGAGCATGTACTCAATCCGCTCCGCTGGATAATCGGGGTCCAGTGGTACATAAGCTCCGCCGGCTTTCCATACGGCGAGCACACCGACCAGAAGTTCCACCGAACGCTCTGCCCAGATCCCCGTAATCGTCTCCCTTCCCACGCCCTGTTCACGAAGGAGCGCAGCCAGCCGCTCAGCGCGTTTGTTCAATTCGCCGTAAGTCAGCTTTTTGTCCATGTAAACAACTGCCGGGTGATCCGGAATGTCTCGGGCAAACTTTTCGACATACCGATGAAACGCTATTCCCTCGCTCAGTGCTGCCACCGGCGGGTTAAACACGTCCAGAATACGGTGTCTCTCCTCATCGCTCAACAGAGAAATCTCGCTCACCCGCAGTTCCGGAGTCTCAAGAAACTGGTCCAAAACGGTTACATACTGTTCCATAATGCGATCAATCTCGGTCGTCTCGAACAGGCCGGTACGATAGGAAGCATGGAGAATGACATGGCCTTCATTCAGCATATGGTCGAAGCGCAGCAGTAGATCGTCCATCTCGTGTCTAGCAAAGTGAGCCTCCAGACGTACCTTGATTTCTTCGTACTCCACGATTTTCAAAGGTAGATATTCCAGAGACGTGCGGAACAACTCCGAAAGATCGTTGCGGCCGTGTTGTTCGCGTAAATCCTGAATCAATTGGTTATAAGGATATTTCTGATGCCGCAGATCCGCCGTATTTTCCTTGGAAACGGTTTGGATCAAGGAAAGCACGGACCCAACTGGATTCAGACTAATCCGCGTAGCCACGGTGCTGACGAACATACCGATCGTTTCTTTTTCCTTCTTGCTCGTGCGATTGGCAAAAACCGTGCCGACTGGAACATCGGTGCTGTCGGTCAGCTTATACAATAAGACGTACATGGCGGACAAAAATAACGTATATAAACTAACCTGATATTGTTCGCTAAAAGCCAGAATGCGGTCATAGCGGGAACCATCCAAAGTGATGGAACGTTTATTCGATTCGCTACCAATCGAGAATGGCGGAACTGATTTAATGCCGCTCGTTTCAGGCAAAGTCTTGTACTTGGTTAGCCAATATTCCTTGCCTTTTTGATAACGCTGCGATTGCTCATATTCATGCTCAGTTGAAATATAATCCAGATAGGATGGGGCCTGGTAACTGCTGAAGATGCCATTGCGCAGTTCCAGGTATTTTTCCATCACCGCATGCAGCAAAGCAGTGACGGACAAGCCATCGGCGATGATATGATTTATAGTCAAATTAAGCCATACTTGGCCGTTCGCAAAATGGATCATCGTAAATTGATAGAGGTGTTCGTCGAACACACTCGCCGGTTTTTCGGTTACTTCTTTCACCCAAGCATAGAATTGTTCGGTTGTGCCTATTTCGAGGTGGCTTATCCTGGTTTGGACATTCTCCAGCTCTTCGAACCACTGCGTTGGATTTTGCATATCCCCGCTAATGCGGATTCGGAAAGCGTCATAGGTTTTTACAATCTCTGCCGCCGCTTGCTCAAGCAGCTTGGTGTCGATCTCGCCCGTAATCTGGTAGGTCGCGGAAAGCATCGTGATGGATGTGCCCGGATTCATAATTTCCATGAACCATATCCGGCGCTGGGCTTGCGTTAATCCATATTGCTTGTTCGTATTCTCTCTCACATCGACACACTCCCGTATTAGAGATTGTTTGTAGATAGGCTTTATACCTGAATATCAGCAGGAAGCCGCCCGCCGAAAAGCGAGTCTAGCCGTACAGCCGCGCGTAGTAACCTCCGAGCGCCAGCAGTTCCTGATGGCGGCCCCGTTCCACGACCGTTCCTTGATTCATGACCGTAATCAAATCCGCATGTTCCACAGTGCTGAGACGGTGGGCAATCAGAATGGTGGTGCGCCCCTTCATCAATACGTTCAGAGCTTGCTGTACCCAATGCTGGGATTCGTTATCCAATGCAGAAGTCGCTTCGTCCAGCAGTAGAATCGGGGCGTTTTTGAGAATCGCCCGGGCGATCGCAATTCGCTGCCTTTGTCCACCTGACAATGACGCTCCCCTCTCTCCCACCGGCGTTTTATACTGTTCAGGAAGTTCCTGAATAAAATGGTGAGCGTACGCCGCTTTGGCCGCTTCCACCACTTCTTCATCCGTTGCATCCGGGTTGCCATAGCGGATATTTTCCTCAATCGTGCCGGTAAACAAAAACGGTTCCTGCGGAACGTATGCAATCTGCCTGCGGATTTCTTCCAGCGTGTAATGGCCGAAAGGTTTACCCTGAAGCAGGATATCTCCGCTGTCCACAGGATAAAAGCCGAGCAACAGCTTAATCAGCGTACTTTTACCGCTGCCGCTGGCTCCTACAATCGCAGCGACCTGACCAGGAAACACTTGCATGGACATGTCGACAAGTACCTTTTTATCCGCCTGATAGGAAAATTCCACATCGCGAAACTCCACCGCAGCCTCCGATACAAGCTCGCTACGAGAAGATCCCAAACGCTCCGGTTCCTCTTCCTCACTTAGTACCTCTTGAATCCGGTGAGCGCCCGCGAGCGAATTTTGGGTCATCGACAGAACCATCCCCAGGTTCAACAAGGCGTGCGTCAGATTCACTTGCAAAACTGCCAGAGCGGCGACACTTCCCATTCCCATCAATCCGTAAGCATAAAGAAGACTGCCGATGACGATGATGCCGCAGAACGTGACATAGCTGATAAAATGGTTCACCGCAGCCTGCATACCGTTCTTTTTCGCCGTTTGCCGAAGCGTTTGCGTCATTTGCTCGTTCAACGCCTCGTACTGGCCGTAAATCGTGCGGATGCGAAACAGCTTCACAATTTGAATGCCGCCCATAAAATCTTTAAATTTTTCGGTCATTTTACCGAGCGTACGCAAGCCTTGCTCGGACAAAGCGCGGATATCCCGTGCAAATTTCAGGCTGACCAGAGAAGACAGCAGCAGAATGACGAAGGATACGCCAGCAAACCGCCAATCGATCACCGCCATAGAGACAATGGAGCCGATGCAGAAGACAACTTGAAGCAGCAAAACGAAGTAAACCTGCGAGAATGTAAACTCAACGGTCGTTACATCGTTGTTCACTCGCGACAGCAAGTCCCCATGATGGTTCTGCTCCAGGAATCTCGGCCGCACCCGGCACAGCTTGTCATAAAGACGTTTGCGGATATTCAGCACAGTCAGCTCGACACTGCGCTGGTATAAGTAAATGAACCAGGGAGAAATTATATTTTCCAGGAACAGGGCCGCGCCCAAAATAACAAAAGCTTCTACCATCAGGGACGTATCTCGGGACACGGCGAAATCAACCAAGTTATGTACGACCAAGCTGAAGGCGATCAGAAACAATGTCTGGGTGAGCGCCGTTACAGCAAGGCCAATCGCGTACTGGGTTTTGCGCTTGCGGTTCATAAACGTCAGCAAGTAGCCGAGTTCTTTCACTTGTGATAGCCTTCCGCCCTTTTTCATGTGTACGACACCTCCCTGCGTTCGGCAGACTCGGTAAACTCCTGGTAATACGACTGGGCGTACAGTCCCTTCCTCTCGAGCAATTGTTCATGAGTGCCCTTTTCGACAATACTTCCTTGTTCCATAACCCAAATTTCATCGGCGTTTTGTACCGTAGAAAGCCGGTGGGCAATAACCATGGTCGTTCTCTGCTTCATCAATACGCCCAACGCTTCCTGAACCGCGCTTTCCGACTCCGGATCAAGTGCCGATGTGGGCTCGTCCAACAGCAGAACGGGAGCATCCTTCAGAAACGCCCGAGCCATTGCAATGCGCTGGCGTTGCCCACCGGACAAAAACCCGCCGCGCTCTCCGACATACGTCTGGTAACCGTCCTCAAGCTGCATAATGAAAGAATGAGCCTGAGCGGCTTTGGCGGCTTCGATAATCTCGTCCATCGACGCTTCTTGCCGCCCATAGCCGATATTTTCGGCGATCGTACCGCTAAACAAATATGAATCTTGGGTTACCACGGAAAAATGCGACCGAAGCTGCTCCGGATCTGCACCGTGGATCAGGCTTCCGAACACGCGGATCTCGCCCTGATCCTCCGGAAGTGGATAAAAGCCGCATACCAGCTTAAACACCGTACTCTTCCCTCCGCCGCTCGCTCCGACAAGTGCAATCGTCTTGCCTTCCGGCACCGAGAAGCTAACATTCCGCAGAATCGGGGAACTCTCTTCATACCCGAAGGTTACGTTCTGAAACTGGATGGGGGCGGCGCTCGCTTTTGGAAGCAAACGGCCATTTTCCGTTTCGGTCGGCTGCTCGACGATTTCGGAGACCCTTCTCAGGGCACCGGTCATTTCGAACGTGCGCGTGATGAGCTCGGGAATATGCTCCAGCGGCTCCAGACACAGATTAAGCAAGTACAGGAAGGCGATCAGTTCTCCCGCGCCTAGCTGCCCGTTGTAGATCAAATAGCTTCCGTAACTGACGGCGAAAATGATCGGGCTAATCATCAGCGTAGAAAGCAGCGGGTTGACCCAGGCTTCCCGCTTTTTCACGGCCAGCTTTTTTTGAGCTGTCAATTGCAACAGCACTTGGTAGGAGCGAGATAACATACCGGATAGCAGGTAGCTTTTTACAATAGGCATCCCCCCAAGCGTATCCTGGAGGTTGACGTTCATTCGGCCCATGTTCGCCTGGGCTTCCTCCGTCAACTGTTCCAACTGCTTGCCGATCCATTGGGAAACCAGCAGTGCTACGGGAAATAACAGCAGGCTGTACAGCATCAGCTCCCATTGGAGATACATCAAATAAGCGAAACAGCCGATAAATAATAGCGGATGATAAAACCACTGGGCGAGGTCCCGAATCATAAATTGCTGGATGAGCTGCAGATCGTTGTTGATCCGCGACAACACGTCGCCGGAGTGCTGCTTTTCCAAATAGGGGACCGGGAGTTTGCCGATATGACGCATGACATGGTTGCGGATATCCTGCACCGCAGAGGCACTGCTTCGCTCCACACCAAAGCTCATGAAAAACTTCGCCGGCACACCGATCAAGATGACCACAAAGACCGTGTACACGATCTGCAGAACGATAGGCCCCGCCCCATTCTCGGCCTGTGTGGTCAGCTGCTCGACCAGACGTCCCGTCCATATCTCAATAACCGCGGCGGCAATTGCGGACAGGATACCGACGATCATCCAGCCTTTGTGACGGCTTACATAGGACATCAGCCAGCGGAACGCTTTCCAGGTGGCATAAGCGGTTCGGCGCTTGGAAGGCGCCGCTGTGCCTTGTCCTTGAACAGACGTCTGCTGGTCAGCTCCCATGCAGGACCCCTGCCTCCGCTTCGATCTGCTGCTTGATTTGCACTAAGATGTCACGGATGACAACGGCCGTTTCGTCCACGCGCGCGAGTTCCAGTAACTCCTCGTGTGCGCCCTCCAGCCGGTAATCGGCGTAAGCTTGCGTCGTTGCCCTCTGCCAAGACGGCAACTGGTGCTCCAGGCGGAACGCTTCACTGTCCTTCGCAATCAGTTCGTAAATCCGGGCAGTTATCGTTCCTGAATTAATAAGCTGCGCTTCGTACGTCAATGTGGCTTTGATCTTCCGATGAACACGCTCCCGTACGAGCGGATTGCTCATTAATTCCTTCTCTTCTTCGTCGAAATCCGCAAGCATCTCTTCAAGCTCTTTCTCAGACGTTTCATAAGGTGTGAGTGTGTCCTTAATCCACGAGTCCACCATGAGCATGTCCGTTACGGAGTACCCTCTTCTTTCCATCGATTTGGCTACCTCGAACGTCAGGTTGCCTCCGAAGCAGTAACCGAGCAACACGTAAGGTCCTTCAGGCTGGATACGAACAATCTCATCCACATAACGGTTCAGCATGGCCTCGTAATCGATGACATCGTCGATAAAATCAATGCCGTAAAGCACGAATCGGCCGTCTAGTCTGCTTGCAAGCTCTCGGTAACCGATGCCGAAGCCGCTGCCTGGAGGGAAGCAGAACACGTTCAGATCCCCTGTTTTATTTAGCTTAATGAAGGAGTCTCCCCCTTTATCCAGACCCAGATCCTCCTCTCCAAAAGCCATGGCTTCAACGGTTACATGATGGAATTGGCGATTCAGCGGTATCTCGATGCCCGTTTCATCGTAAACGGCTTGAACGAGCCTAATCAGACTTAAGGAATTGCCTCCCAGCTCAAAAAAGTTATCCTTTACGCCAACCTGTGAAATGCCAAGTGTATCCTGCCAGACACGGGCGATCTTCATCTCGAGCAGCGTTCTCGGCGCGACATATTCCGTTCCTCCAGTGGGGGCTTCCTCTGGCGCGGGTAGCGCTTTGCGGTCGATTTTCCCGTTCGGGGTCAGCGGCATCCGCGAAAGCTGCACGAGGTACGAAGGAATCATATATCCTGGAAGCTGCTTGGCGAGCTGCTCCTTGAGTTCATGCGCCGCCAGCCTCGTTTCCGCAACGTAATAAGCGACAAGCTGCTTATGGCCGTTCGCGTCGTCGCGGGCGAGCACCACCGTTTCTTGCATGGCGGCGATCTTCAGCAGCTGCTCTTCAATCTCGCCGATTTCGATCCGGTAGCCGCGGATTTTCACCTGATGATCGATCCGCCCCCGGTATTCGATGTTGCCGTCCGGCAGCCAGCGGGCGAGATCTCCCGTCCGGTAAAGGCGTTCTCCCGGCGCAAACGGATGTTCCACAAATTTCTCTGCCGTCAGCTCCGGTTGGTTCAGGTAACCTCTCGCAAGCCCCACGCCTGCCACGCACAGCTCTCCGTCCACTCCAGGAGGCACAAGCTGCAGGTGGGCATCCAAAATGAAAATCCGGTGATTGGACAGCGGGCGCCCGATCGGAATAACTCTGCGCTCTGGCTGCTGCTCAACCGCATCCCAAAGCGTTGTAACAATCGAAGCTTCGGTAGGCCCGTAAGCATTGAAATAGTGGACCTTCTCCTTCCACTGCTGCACAAATTCGGCCGATACCGCCGAACCTCCCGTTACAAGCTTCGTTAAGCTGGGAAGGCGGTCCGGGTTCAAATATGCGCTGTACGTCGGAGGCAAAATCGCCGCCGTAATCGCATGCTCGTTCATATAACTCTCGAACAGGCGGTTGTCGAGAATCGTCTCGGCCGTCGGGATGTACAAAGTCGCGCCAAAATAGAGCGCTTTGAACACTTCCCAGCAGGACGCGTCGAATGACAGGCTGGCGAATTGAACGATCCGGTCATGCTCCGTGATGCCCAGCCTGTCCGCGAACATCAGCTTCAAACTGACCAAACCACGATGCTCCAGCATGACCCCTTTGGGTTTGCCCGTCGTACCTGATGTATAGATGACATAAGCCAGATCATTCGGACCGCTGGCCGGCTCCAGATTCGAAGCATCCAGCACACCAGTGGATTCCGCCCCGCTATCGCCCCAAACAAAATCGTCTAATTCAAGGCGTGTTCCTTCAAAGTCGGTTTTCTCGTGCAGATGTTTTTGAGTCAGCAATAACGGTGCACCTGAATCCTCGATCATGAAGCGGATGCGCTCCTCCGGGTAGTCGGGATCGACAGGCACGAAGGCTCCACCCGCTTTAAGAATTGCCAGAATGCCGACGACCATATCAAGCGAGCGTTCGACCAGAATCGCTACCAGCTGGTCTGCTTCTACTCCTTTTTCCCGCAGCTTCCGCGCAAGGCGGTTGGATCGCTCGTTCAGCTCGCGGTAGGTCAATTGCCGCTCGTTCATGACGACGGCCACGTTATCCGGGCGATGCTCCGCCTGTTCTTCGAACAAGCCATGAATCGTTTTTCCCCGCTCGAACTCGGTTTCGGTGTCATTAAATCCCTTGAGCAGCATCTCCCTCTCGACTGGGAACAGCATATCGACTTGTCCAAGCTCCAGATCTGGCTGAAATAAAAGCATGGACAGCAACCGAACAAGATGGTCGGCCGCCTGCTCCATAAATGCCCGCTCGTACCGCTGTCCGTCAAAGCTTATTTCCAGCTCGATGGAGTGGTTTTGGCGGTCGAAGCGAAAAACGGTATCAGCCGCCACACGGTTACCCAGCGGTCCCGGATGAATCGGGGCGAAGGATGCGATGGTGTTGACGACCGGGAGGCCATGCCCCGTATAGTCCAGATGGAGCGGCTCCACCATTTTTCGAAAAGGCAGGTGCTGATGCTCCAGCGCCTCGCCGATGGAGCCTTTGATGCCCCCAAGCAGCGTTTTCAGCGTAGTCTGGCTGCTTACCGATGTCTTGATCACCAAGATGTCATGCGGCGGCGTCTCGCCCTGGTCTGCGCTATACGAAGGCATGCCGACCAGCACTTGGTCCCGCCCGGTATATTTGAACAGCAGGCTTTTGACTCCTGCCAAAACAATCATGTACAGAGCCAAATCCGAACCGCTGGCGAGGCCAATGATTCTCTCCGAGAGTTCGCTCGGCAGAGTACGGTGAAGCAAGTCCGGCTCTGCCGCAGATTCCCCGCCCTCGAATAATTTGGAGGATTGACTGTATGGAAGGAAGCTCAGGCTATCATCTGCGTCAAACTTGCCGCTCCAGTACCGTTCTTCCTTTTCAAATAAAGATTTCATTCGTACCTCCCCTAAAAATGAAGTGACCGCATACCCCGACGCAGGTCCGAAAGAGCTTGCTTTCGGCCTGCGCGTTTACGGGCTTGATTTACGGACTAGCAAGTTGTTCGCCGTCTTTCTTGGGATGCGCACCACTTTCGGTTACGGCGGAGCGCGCTTGTCTTATTAGAACGCGAATTCGATCGTATCGACGGCACTCTTTGCGCCTGCCGCCGGTTTATGACATTCAATTCGGCTTAGCTCGAGTTGTGGATTTTCCGCAATTTGAGACAGTACCCGCAGGTAATCCTCAGTCAAGGTGCGGATCATCGTTTCTTTAAACAGCTTGGTGGCGTAGAAGAAGCCCCCGCTCAACGCCCCTTCGTTTTCATACATAAACAGCGTCAGATCAAACTTCGCTTCTTCCAATGGGTCAAGCTCGTAATTCTTCAGGCTGACCCCTTCCAGTTCGGCGTCTCGTTCTTCGATATTTTGCAAGTCGAAAACGGCATCGAACAGCGGGAAGCGGCCCGGCTCCCGTTTCACATTCAAACGCTCCACGAGATCCTCGAATGGATAATCCTGATTCTCAAAAGCACCCAAAGCCGTTTCCTTCACTTCTTCCAGGTAGGACAAGAACGTTTTGTCGCCAGACGGACGATTGCGGAGCGCCAGCGTATTAACAAACATGCCGATGACCGGCTCCAAATCGGCGTTAGTTCTTCCAGCCACCGGGGTACCCACGATCAAGTCCTCCTGACCGCTGTACTTGGACAGCAACACAGTATAAGCCGCAAGCAGCACCATGAACAGTGTGCTTTCACACTCGGCAGCCAATTCGCGCAACCGCGCAGAGAGAGAAGCTTCGACGTCGAACTCCACATGCGCGCCTTCGTAGCTACGAACGGCAGACCGTTCGTAGTCCATCGGCAGGTCCGCCGTGGGCAGCTCGCCTTCGAAGGTTTGCAGCCAGTACGCTTCCTGCCGCCCGATTCGCTCTCGGTGGGCCTTCGACTGCTGCCAAACGGCATAATCCTTGTAATGAATGCGCAGGGGTGGCAGCTGTTCTCCGGCGTAGAAACTCGAGAACTCCTCCATCACAATCGCCATCGATACGCCGTCGGACACGATATGGTGCATATCGAAAAGGAGAATACGCAGGTGCGGCTCCAACTCGATGACCCCGGCGCGCAGCAGCGGCGGTTGGCCGAGATCAAACGGACGAACGAAGTTGCGGACGATCTGCTCGATTTGATCTGAATCCTCTGTATCCGCTTGATGATGCTCGATAGCAAAATCGACCTGTGGGTATATCCGCTGAACCACTTCGCCCTTCATCATTTCAAAACCGGTGCGCAGCGATTCATGCCGTGTTATCAATTTTCGCAAGGCGGCTTCCAACCGGTCTAAATCAAACTCACCTTCCACCTGCACCAGTTCCGGCATGTTGTAAAGCTGATCTGCTCCATCCAGCGTGTGCTGAATGAACAGCCGTTTCTGCGCGGAGGACAGAGGGTAGTACTCTCTCTCTTCCGCTTGAGGAATGGCCTCATGCTCCCGCCGTTCCATCCGGGTGATCGCCTCGGCCATCGCCGCAATCGTTGAGTGACGGAATACGTCGCGCAGCGGCAGGTTGACGTTTAATTCCTTAAATATTTTGCCTGCCAGCGTCGTCGCCCGCAGGGAGTGACCGCCGATGTCGAAGAAGTTGTCGTGAACGCCAATCTGCTTCGCAAGCCCCAGCACCTCCTGCCAAATCACCGCTAGCTTCATTTCCAGCTCATTGCGCGGTGCGACATACTCTCTTCCACTTCCCGCTTCCCCTTCCGGCGCTGGCAGCGCCCTCCGGTCTATTTTCCCGTTCGGGGTCAGAGGCAGACGATCCAGCTCCACGAAGTACGACGGGATCATGTACCCAGGTAACTCCTGTGCCAGCGCGCTGCGCAGATCGTTCACTACCAGCTCAACTCCGGTATCCGGCGTGTAATATGCGCATAGCGCCTTCTGCCCGTTCGCGTCACTTCGAACCAGCACCACCGCTTCGCGCACACCTTTCACCCGCAGCAACTGCGACTCGATCTCCCCCGTCTCGATCCGGTAGCCCCGGATTTTTGCCTGGTTATCGATCCGGCCGATGAAGTCCACGTTGCCGTCTTCCATCCACCGCGCCAAGTCTCCCGTGCGATACAACCGCTCACCAGCGGTGAAAGGACTGTCTACAAACTTCTCTTCCGTCAGCTCTGGGCGGTTCAAGTACCCACGCGCCACACCGACTCCGCCGATAACCAATTCGCCCAGCACGCCGACTGGCACCGGGTTCAGATGTGCATCCACGATGTAAAACTTCGCATTCAGCCACGCTTTGCCGATTGGCACATGACCTGTCTGCGGCAGCTTCGCCAACTCCTCGTCATAGAAACTGGAGTCGATCGCCGCTTCCGTCACACCGTAAGCGTTAATGATGCGGAACAACGAGCCAAAGCGTTCCTGCAAGGTTCGGTAATCCGCCACACTGCAACTGTCCGAGCTTGTGATCAACAGCTCCATATCGCTTAACTTTAGCCCCTGCTCATGCACGTATTCCATAAACGGCACGATCAGCGCCGGTGTTGATTCGAAGATCGTCACTCGCTCCCGCTCTATCCAGTAGTGCAGACGAGAAGGATCGATCCGGTCGTCCTTCGGCACAATCACCATCGTGCCTCCGTTGTACAGCGTCCGGGCAATGTCGCCCACGAACACGTCAAACGAGAAGCTGGCGAGTTGCAGCAACCGCACCGGGAACTGATCTAATCGGTATTCCCGCCGGTAACCCGCCGCCGTGTTCACTAGGCTGCGGTGCTCGATCATCACACCTTTCGGCTTGCCCGTCGTTCCCGATGTGTAGATCACGTACGCCAGATCCTCTGGGCGGGCTTCATGGAAGCTGTCCATGCCAACAACATCAACATCATCCACAACATCCAGATGGTTCCGATCCGCACCGTTCACAGCCCCCGTTAGTTTGCCAGAGACCCGACTGGAAGCCATGTTGGAGCCTTGATCAAAGCACATCGGAGCATTTGCCCGATCTTCGCTGTACGACACTTCGTCGTCGAGGTACAGCACCGACATCAGCGCCAGCTCCTCTTCGCAGAGCCAGGCCTCGGCACGTTCTCGCAGCGGCGTTTGTGTCAGCAGTACCTTCGCTCCGCTGTCTTCGAGCATAAACCGCACGCGGTCCGCCGGATAATCCGGGTCGAGGGGTACATACGCGCCGCCTGCTTTCCAGACGGCCATCACGGCCACCAGCAAGTCCACCGAACGCTCGGCGAGAATGCCAACGATTGACTCCCGACCGATGCCATTTGCACGCAACGTGACCGCTAAGCGGTTCGCTCGCTCGTTCAGCTCCACATACGTTAGGCGGTTATTTTCATACACAACGGCCTCCGCTTCCGGCGTACACTCTGCCTGTTTCTCAAACAGACGGTGGAACGTAGCCGCAGGAGCCGCTTCTAGCTGCGCTGGATTAAACGCATTGAGAACTTGTTCTTTTTCCTCTGCTGTCAGCAAGTTCAGCTCGGCAATCTTCGCATCTGGACGGTTTACAATTGTCAGGAGCAACTGCTCGTAATGTTTTGCCAGCCGTTCAATCGTCTCCCTTTTGTAAAGAGCTGTCGCATATTCAAAGCTGTAATCCAAGCCGCCGTTCTCCTCGCCCACATCCAAGCTGATATCAAACTTCGCAGTATCAAGTACGCTCGGATAAGGAATCAGGCGAAGCCCTTCCAGCTCAAATTGCTCGTTCTCCGTATTCTGCATCGTAAACATCGTGTCGAACAGCGGATTACGGCTTAAGTCACGGGTGACTTGCACCTTGTCCACCAATTGTTCGAACGGATAGTTTTGATGCTCAAAGGCACGCAGAGTTGTTTCTTTGACTTCGTTCAGATATGACAGGAATGTTTTCTCCGAAGACGGATAACTGCGAATCGCCAGCGTGTTTAGGAAAATCCCGATCAACGGCTGCACATCTCCATGATTCCTTCCGGCAATCGGCGTACCAACGATTACGTCTTCCTGACCTGAATATTTATGCAAAAGCACGTTATACGCCGCAAGCAGCACCATAAACAGCGTCGTGGCCGTTTCCGAAGCCAGCTGTTTCAGGCCGCCGGTTTTTGAAGCGTCGAAGGAAAACTCCAGCGTTTGACCTTCGTAGCTCTGTACAGCCGGACGTGGATAGTCGGTCGGCATTTCCAGCACCGGAAGCTCGCCCTGGAACATGTCCAGCCAATACGCCCCCTGATGCTGAAGCCGTTCCTGCTGCTCCTGCGAATGCTGCCAAACGGTGTAGTCTTTGTACTGAATGCGCAGCGGCTCCAATTGCTCTCCACCATACAAACGCACGAATTCTTCAACAAAGATTTCCATTGAAACGCCGTCAGAAATAATATGATGCATGTCGTACATCAGAATATGGCGTTCCGGAGCCAGCTCAACAAGGCCTACCCTCAACAGCGGTGGCTTAGCCAAGTCAAACGGACGGACGAAACCGTGAACCACCGCTTCGACCTCTTGCTCATCCGCTTGATAGAACTCCACCGCAAAATTCACGTCCTGGTAAACCCGCTGTGATGCTTCTCCATCCACCATTTCAAACCCGGTGCGCAACATTTCATGCCGCGCCACGAGCTTACGGAACGTTTCTTCGAACCTTGCCCGGTCCAAAGCACCCTCCAGCAGCATCGCTTCCGGCATGTTGTAGCTAAGCTCCGCAACTTCCAGCTGATTTAGAATAAAGAGACGTTTTTGAGCAAAAGATTGCGGGTACACCTCTCGGACATCCGTCACCGGAATGGAAACAAATATCTGCTGATCCAGCCGAGAAATGGTGGTAGCCATGCTCTCGATCGTGGAATGGCGGAACACGTCGCGCAGTGGCAGATCCACGTTCAACTCTTTATGAATCTTGCTGACCAACGTTGTCGCTCGCAGGGAGTGGCCGCCGATGTCGAAGAAGTTGTCGTGAACACCAATCTCCTTCGCAAGCCCCAGCACCTCCTGCCAAATCGCCGCCAGCTTCGTTTCCAGCTCATTGCGCGGTGCGACGTACTCCGTTCCGCTTCCCGCTTCCCCTTCCGGCGCTGGCAGCACCTTCCGGTCTATCTTTCCGTTCGGTGTCAGAGGTAGACGATCCAGCTCCACAAAGTACGACGGGATCATGTACCCAGGCAACTCCTGTGCCAGCGCCCTGCGCAGATCGTTCACTACCAGCTCAACTCCGGTATCCGGCGTGTAATACGCGCATAGCGCCTTTTGCCCGTTCGCGTCACTTCGGACCAGCACCACCGCTTCGCGCACACCTTCCACCCGCAACAGCTGCGACTCGATCTCCCCCGTCTCGATCCGGTAGCCCCGGATTTTTGCCTGGTTGTCGATCCGGCCGATGAAGTCCACGTTGCCGTCTTCCATCCACCGCGCCAAGTCTCCCGTGCGATACAACCGCTCACCAGCGGTGAAAGGACTGTCTACAAACTTCTCTTCCGTCAGCTCTGGACGGTTCAAGTACCCACGTGCTACCCCAACTCCGCCGATAACCAATTCGCCCAGCACACCGACTGGAACAGGATTTAGATGTGCATCCACGATGTAAAACTTCGCATTCAGCCATGCTTTTCCGATTGGCACATGACCTGTCTGCGGCAGCTTCGCCAACTCCTCGTCATAGAAACTGGAGTCGATCGCTGCTTCCGTCACGCCGTAGGCGTTAATAATGCGGAACGATGAGCCAAAACGCTCCTGCAAGGTCCGGTAATCCGCCACACTGCAGCTGTCCGAGCTTGTGATGAGCAGCTCCATCCCGCTCAACTCCAGCCCTTGCTCGTGCACGTATTCCATAAACGGTACGATCAGTGCCGGTGTTGATTCAAAGATCGTCACTTGCTCCCGCTCTATCCAGTGGTGCAGGCGAGACGGATCAATCCGATCATCCTTCGGTACAATGACCATGGTGCCTCCGTTATACAACGTGCGTGCGATATCACCCACGAACACGTCAAACGAGAAGCTGGCGAGTTGCAGTAGCCGGACTGGGAACTGATCCAACCGGTATTCCCGCCGGTAGCCCGCTGCCGTGTTCACCAAGCTGCGGTGCTCAATCATTACACCCTTCGGCTTGCCTGTTGTCCCCGACGTGTAGATCACGTACGCTAGGTCCTCCGGACGAGCTTCATGGAAGCTGTCCAAGCCAGCAACCTTCAGATGACTCGGATCATCGCTGTTCACAGCACCCGTCAGCTCGCCGGAGACTTTACCGGAAACCATGCTGGAGCCAAGCGGTGCATTCTCCCGGTCTTCGCTGTATGACGTTTCGTCGTCGAGGTACAACACCTTTGCAAGTGCCAGTTCCTCTTGGCTGAGCCAAGCTTCAGCACGCTCTCTCAGCAACGTTTGTGTCAGCAGCACCTTCGCTCCGCTGTCTTCAAGCATAAACCGCACGCGGTCCGCCGGATAATCCGGGTCAAGCGGTACATATGCCCCGCCTGCTTTCCAAACGGCCAGCACGGCCACCAGCAGGTCCACCGAGCGCTCGGCGAGAATGCCAACAATCTCCTCCCGGCCGATTCCACTTGCGCGCAGCGTGGCCGCTAAGCCGTTCGCCCGTACGTTCAGCTCCGCATACGTCAGCCGAACGTTCTCGTAGACAACCGCTTCCGCTTCCGGTGTACGTTCCGCCTGTTCCTCGAACAGGCGGTGGAACGCGGCCTCCGGAGCCGCTTCCGGCTGCGCCGGGTTAAACGCGCCGAGAATTTGTTCTTTTTCCTCTTCCGTCAGCAAGTCCAACTCGGCAATCTTCGCATTCGGATGGCTTACAATCGCCGCAAGCAAATGTCCAAATTGAATCGACAGCCGCCGGATCGTGCTTTCTTTATAAAGAGCCGTTGCGAATTCAAAGTTGCACTCCAGTCCGCCATTTTCTTCCGTAACATCCACACTCAGGTCGAACTTGGCCATACCATATTCGCTAGGGTACGGGGACAATTTCAGCCCTTCCAGCTCAAACTCTGACTCCTCCAGGTTTTGCAGGGAGAACATCGTGTCAAACAGCGGGTTGCGGCTCAAATCCCGGCTAACCTGCACTTTATCGACGAGTTCTTCGAACGGATAATTCTGATGCTCGTAAGCGCCTAAAGTCGTTTCTTTCACTTCTTCCAAATACGACAGGAAGGTCTTCTCCGAAGCCGGATAATTGCGGATCGCCAGCGTGTTGACGAACATTCCGATCAAAGGCTGCGTGTCGCCGTGCGTTCTGCCCGCAATCGACGTTCCGACGATCAAATCGTCCTGACCTGTGTATTTATGCAAAAGCACGGTATATGCGGCAAGCAACACCATATATAGCGTCGTTCCTCTTTGAGCGGCCAGCTGTTTCAAGCCTTCGTTCGTTGCCTCGTCCAAGAAGGACGTCAGCGTATGTCCCTCATAGCTCTGTACAGCAGGACGCGGATAGTCCGTTGGCATTTCCAGAACCGGCATCTCGCCCCGGTAACGGTCCAGCCAGTAAGCTTCCTCGCGTTTCAATTGAATTTTTTGCTCGTCCGATTGCTGCCATACTGCATAGTCCTTGTACTGAATGTGCAAAGGCTCTAATGACTCACCGCCACACAGACGAACGAGTTCCTCAACGAACACGTCCATCGAAACCCCGTCGGAGATGATATGGTGCATGTCAAACATCAGTAAATAACGATCGGCGGCCAGCTCTACGAGCTCGGCACGCAGCAGCGGTGGCTTCGCCAAGTCGAAAGGTCGGATAAAAGCCTGCACGACTGCAGATGCTTCTTCCTCGTTCGCATGTCGCCACACGACGGAAAAATCAACGCTCTCGTAAATACGCTGTACCGCTTCGCCTTGCACGACCTCAAATCCGGTTCTCAACGTTTCATGACGTTGGATCAGTCCGCGGAAAGCTTTCTCCAGCAGGCTATGGTCAATTGATCCTTCGAGCAGCAGCACACCCGGCATGTTATAGCTCTGCTCGGCTCCTTCCAGCTGATTCAGGATAAACAGCCGCTTCTGAGCTGAGGAAAGTGGATAATACGCTCTTGCGCCTACCAGCGGAATCGACGAGAACGAATGTTCTTCAATCCGGGAGAGGGCGAGAGCCATCTGTTCGATCGTTGAGTAGCGGAATACGTCGCGCAGAGGCAACTCGACGTTCAACTCCTGATGCACCTTGCTCACCAGTGTCGTTGCCCGCAGGGAATGGCCGCCCAAGTCAAAGAAGTTGTCATGAACCCCGATACGCTCCAATCCAAGCACGCTTTTCCATATTTCAGCCAAGCTGGCTTCGAGCGGAGTCCGAGGCGGAGTATGTCCTTCGCCCGGTTGCAAGCTCTCCTCAGGTGCCGGGAGGGAGCGGCGGTCAACCTTGCCATTCGTCGTCAGCGGGAGACGCTCCAACTGGATCAGGTACGTCGGGATCATATAGGCCGGCAGTTCCTGAGACAGCACGCTCTTCAGCTCGGCCGCCGGAAGCTCACAGTCCGCTTCATAATAGGCGCAAAGCTGCTTTTCGCCGGACACGTTTTCCCGCGCAAATACTGTCGTTTTCCGAATTCCCTCCACTTTCTGAAGCTGAGCTTCGATCTCGCCCAGCTCTATGCGGAAGCCACGGATTTTCACTTGGTCGTCCGTTCGTCCCACATATTCAATCGTGCCGTCCGGTAGCCATTTCGCCAAATCCCCCGTCCGGTACATGCGCTCTCCTGACGTAAAAGGATTGTGCACAAATTTCTCCGCCGTCAGTTCCGGCCGGTTATTGTAGCCACGTACCAAACCTTCTCCGCCGACACATAGCTCCCCGACCACGCCGATCGGCAGCAGCTTATTCCGGCTGTCGACGATATACACCGTCGTATTGCTGATTGGTCGTCCGATAGGAACGGTAAGCGCCGACTCATCAACGAAGTCGACCGGAAGGTACGTGGTAAATATCGTGCTTTCCGTCGGTCCGTACACATGGTTGAGCCTACCCGCTCCAAGATGGGTGAGTGCTTTACGTACATGACCAACCGAGACACGCTCTCCTCCAAACAAAATCGCCCGGACATCCCGAAAACAATGGACGTTCACATCTACAAGCACGTTGAAGAAAGCCGTCGTAATAAACATGACCGATATGCGCTGGCGCTGGATGAGATCCGCCAGTAGACCAATTTCCAGCAACGTCTCGCGGGGAACCAGCACCAGCCGCGCCCCGTTGGTCAAAGCACCAAAAATATCGAAAATCGCTCCGTCGAACGAATAGCTCGAAAGCTGGAGGACATGATCGCGATTGGTGATGTGAATATAATTTGTATTTTGCACAACGCGCCCAATGTTGCGGTGCGAAACAAGGTTGCCTTTTGGCTTGCCCGTCGTGCCTGACGTATAGATCACGCAGGCCAGATCTGTCGCTTCAATCCCTTGATTTAGGTTTGTTCCGTCCTCGTGATAGAAGGACTCGTCATCCAGTAAAATCAACGAGTCCACACCCGCCAGGCGCTCGCGCAAGCGGCTTTGTGTCAGCATAACCTGCGCTCCTGAATCCTCTATCAAGAAACGGATACGCTCCTCTGGATATTCCGGGTCAATCGGTACGTAAGCGGCTCCGGCTTTGTGTGCTGCCAGTATACCTACAACCATTTCGATGGAACGCTCAGCCATAATGGCGACCAGACGTCCTTGGGATATCCCGTGGCTGCGCAAGGTACGGGCAAGGCGGTTGACACGTTCGTTCAGCTCCCGGTAAGTCATCTCTTGCTCATTCATGGAGATGGCGGCTGCATCCGGGATGTACTCCGCCTGCTCTTCGAACAATTGAATGAGCGTCTTCCCGCGCGGAAATTCCGTCGTGGTGTCGTTAAAACGTCCGAGAAGGTCGGCCTTTTCTGCCTCCGTCACAAGTTCCAGCTCGCCCACAGTAATTTCCGGGTTATCCGTTACCTGCTCCAGCAGATGCACGAGATGCCCCTTGAGCCGCTCAATGCTGTCTTTATCGAACACTTCGGCGTTAAAGTCGAATCGAATTTCGATCTCGGCTCCCGGCATTACAGTCACGTTGAAGTTATAGTTCGTCTGCTCCTCCATCTGAACGTCAGCAATTGTCAGGCCGCCGTGCTGCTGGTCCCCCGCCTGCTCCATCTGCTCGTCCACCGGATAGTTCTCGAAAGCGATGATATGGTTGATCAGATTCTGCTTTTGCACGCTGCGAGCTTGAATTTCATACAGCGGATAGTAATCATAACGCCCGGAATCCAGCGCCCTCTCTTGGAGCTTCGCCATCAGGTCGGCGAACACGGTGTCCACTTCGCTATTGACGCGGACCGGCACCGTATTGATGAACAGCCCGATCATAGACTCAATGCCCGGGATTTCCGCCGGTCTTCCGGCAACGACACTGCCGAATACGGCATCGTTTGTTCCGTTATATTTTTGCAGCATCACGCCCCAAACGGCTTGCAGCAGCGTATTGACTGTAACCAGGTGCTGTTTCGCCACCCGGTCCATCCGTTTGCTCAAGTCCTTGCCCAGTTCGACGGTGACGTGATCAGCCGTAAATCTGCCGCTCGGCGCTGGTTCCTTTTGCCCCGGAAGTACGGTTTGCCCTTCGTAGCCTGCCAGGAACGCCGTCCAATAGCCGGATGCTGCCTGATCGTCCTGTTTCTCCAACCATTCGATATAATCGCCATAATCCGATCCTTTACCTCCCGCTGGCTGCTTCCCAGAGGTCAGGGCCGAGTATATCTCAAACAACTCCTGCGTCAGCTGAGCCAGGCACCAGCCATCCATCAAAATATGTTGGAAACTCCACAGTACGTGATAACTTTGCTCTTCGGTGCGTAGAATCTTAAACCGAACGAGCGCATCATGTTCCATGTCGAAGCCACGAAGCTTGTCCTCCTCGGCCTTTTCATCCAAGTAAGCTTGTTTCTCGTGTACCTGCAAATGAAGCAGTTCTTCATATTCAAAGCCGACTGGCTTATCGCGGTATATGATTTGCAGCGGCTCGCCCGCTGGTCCATTCACAAAATTCGCCCGCAGCACCAGATGACGTTTTGCAAGCTCCATCCAGCTCCTCTCAAAAAGCTGGACGTCGAGCGCTCCCCGCATCGTAAACCGCGTCTGCTCAAAGTAAGCTGCCGTTTGCCGGTCAAGCGCGCTGTGGAACCACATACCCTTTTGCATCGGCGTCAGCGAGTAGATATTTTCGATTTCCCCGAGATGACTCGAGCGCTGGGCGATTTGCTCCAACTCTGGGATGGTCAAGCCTTTAAATTGCACGTCGCTTGGCGTCAATTCGGTGTTCTCTTTGCCTGCGCAGTGGGTAATGAGCTCTCGGAGACTTTGCTCAAGCCGCTGAGCGAAGGCTTCCATCGTTTCCTTGCGATACTGCTTCCGGCTGTAGCTGAGATCGAGCGATAAAGCACCGTCCAGCACCATACCGTTGATATCCAGCACAAAGCTGCGCGCCTGCCGGTCGCTAGCCGGGCTGCCACTCGAATAAGAAGATATGCCGATCTCGCCCTGGTTGACATCATCGTCGAACTGGCCGAGGTAGTTAAAATTAATTTCCGGCTCTGCGCCCCAAACCAAGCCATCCTCCGATTTCGAAAGATAGCGGCATATGCCGTACCCAAGCCCCTTGTTCGGAATGCGGCGCAAGTTTTCCTTGACCTGTTTAATCTGATAGGTCAAATCCCGGTCGGTTTCCGGCTCCAGGACGACCGGAAACTTGGTCGTAAACCAGCCAACTGTACGCGTGATGTCGATATCCGTTCCGATCGATTCACGTCCGTGTCCTTCGAGATTGATCCGCACCCGTTCGTGCCCCGTCCATTTGCGTAAGGCTATGCCAAGCGCCGTTACCAAAATATCATTCATTTCGGTGTTGAAGGCACGGTGAACCCGCTTCAGTAGCAGCTCCGTTTCTTCGGGAGCCAAACGGACAAACAGCGATTCGCTGTCCTGCTGCGTCGTAACGTCCGCCTCCGTATCCTTCGGCACGGCCGGAACCTCCATTTGATCCACGGCCTGCCAATAGGCCCGTTCCTTCTCCATCTCCGGGCTTTGCGCGTAAGCAGCCAACTGCTCGGACCAAGTGCGGTACGCATCTGTTTTCGCCGGGAAACGAATTTCTTCGCTTTTGCCAGTCTGCTCGTAACCTAGAGCGAAATCCTCCATTAAAATGCGCCAAGACACGCCATCTACCACAGCATGATGAACCCCGAGCAGCAAATGATCACCGTCCGCGCACTGGAACAGTCCCGCCTTCATGAGGGGCCCGTTCTCCAGATCGATGCCCGCTTGAATGTCCGTTGCCTTCGCTTCCACAGTCTGCGTGGGATTCTCCGCATCTTTGAAGTCGAACACGTCCAGCGTGAACATCTCGTCTTCCTGAATCGCGCGGTTCCGTGCGCTAAACCCTTGTTCCGTTTTGCGGAACACCATCCGTAAGGCGTCATGATGCTCGGCCAGCTTTTGCAACACCTGACGTACCATCTCTTCGTCGAAGCGTTCCTTCCGGTACAGCATCACCGACTGGTTGAAATGATGCGGGTCCGCAAAGGAGCTCTCGAAAAACCAATGCTGAATCGGCGTCAGCGCCGTTTCACCCGTAATTTCGCCTTGATCAATGGTACGTCCGATCGGTATCACATGCAGGCTAAGCTGTGAGATCGTCGGATATTTGAACAAATCCCGAATTTCCAGCTTGTACCCGGCTTGATGAAGCCGCGAAGATACTTGAATGGACTTGATCGAATCTCCGCCCAGCTCGAAGAAATGATCCGTTACCCCAACGCGATCGGCGTTCAATACCGCCTGCCACACATCGGCAAGTGTCCGCTCGGCTTCATTGCGTGGAGCTACGTACTCGCCGCCGGTCAGTGCGTTTCCTTCCGGTGCAGGCAAAGCCTTGCGGTCGATTTTGTCGTTCGGGGTGAGCGGCATCTGCGGAAGCTGAACAAAATGTGCCGGAATCATGTAATTCGGCAATTTTTGCGCCAGCGCGCTTCTCAGCTCGCCGAGCGTAAGAGGGAGACTAGCGACCAGGTAAGCGCACAGTTCTTGCCCACTTTTGCCTTCCCGCGCAATCACAATCGTCTCCTGCACCGAGTCGATCTTCAGAAGCTGCTCTTCAATCTCACCGACCTCGATTCGGAATCCACGGATTTTCACCTGATGGTCGATCCGGCCCAAATACTCCATATTACCGTCCGGCAGCCAGCGGGCGAGATCTCCTGTCCGGTAAAGGCGTTCTCCCGGCGCAAACGGATGTTCCACAAATTTCTCTGCCGTCAGCTCCGGCTGGTTCAGGTAACCTCTCGCAAGCCCCACGCCTGCAACGCACAGCTCGCCGTCCACTCCCGGAGGCACAAGTTGCAGGTGGGCATCCAAAATAAAAATCTGATGATTAGACAGCGGGCGCCCAATCGGAATGACTCTGCGCTCCGGCTGCTGCTCATCCGCATCCCAAAGCGTCGTAACAATCGAAGCTTCGGTAGGGCCGTAAGCATTGAAATAGTGAACCTTCGATTTCCACTGCTGCACGAATTCGGCCGATACCGCCGAACCTCCCGTTACAAGCTTTGTTAAGCTGGGAAGACGGTCCGGGTTCAAATGAGCGCTGTACGTCGGAGGCAAAATCGCCGCCGTAATCGCATGCTCGTTCATATAACTCTCGAACAGACGTGTGTCGAGAATTGTCTCGGCCGTCGGGATGTACAAAGCCGCGCCAAAATAGAGTGCTTTGAACACTTCCCAGCAGGATGCGTCGAAGGACAAGCTCGCAAATTGAACGATCCGGTCATGCTCCGTAATGCCCAGCCTGTCTGCGAACATCAACTTCAAGCTGACCAAACCACGATGCTCCAGCATGACCCCTTTGGGTTTGCCCGTTGTACCTGACGTATAAATGACATAAGCAAGATCATGTGGACCACTGGCCGCCTCCAGGTTCGAGCCATCGTCGCTATAGGCCTGCTTGTCATCTAGCGCCAATACGGTCCCTTCGAACGGGACTTGCTGTAACAGCTCTCTTTGAGTCAGCAGCAGCTGCGCGTTCGAGTTCTCCAGAATGTAGCGAATACGTTCTTCCGGGTACTCCGGGTCGATCGGCACGTAGGCACCGCCAGCTTTCAGAACCGCCAAAATGCCAATGACCGTCTCCAGCGATCTCCTAACCATCAAGCCTACCAACTGATTGGGCAGCACACCGACCGATCGTAGCGTACGCGCCAGCTGGTTCGCCCGTTCGTTCAACTCTGCGTATGAAAGCCGCTGCCCCTCAAAGACAACCGCCGTCGCCTCGGGCACACGCTTCGCTTGCTCCTCCACAAGCTGATGAATCGTCCGATCACGAGGATAGTCCTTCTCGGTATCGTTGAAGCTTTGTATTAATTGAAATTTTTCGTCCTCCGACAGCATGTCCGTTCGTACGATGTCCAGCTCCAACTCATGAAGCCCCACGGACAGTAGGCGATTCAGATGGCCGACGACCCGATCCATGAACTCGGAGTCATATAAGTGCTCGTTATATGACAGCGCTAGCTGTATCGTCCCGCCGGCTAAACTGAATTCAAAGGAACAGTCCGTGACCACGTTTTGCCCAATTTCGTCCAGATGCAACTCCTTAAGGGATACTAGCGTATGGACGAAGGGTATCCCTTCTGCATATTGCAGATCCAGCTTCTCCGTCATTTTCAAGAACGGAATATGTTGATGCTGAATGGCTTCCGGCAAGGAAGTCCTCAGTTCGCTCAGAAGCGTCTTAAAAGTTGCCCCCACCGAAAGCGAGTTTTTCAAAATGACCGTATGATTAACGGATCGACGCGTCTCCCCCTTTTTCGGCACAACCGGCATGCCAACCAGAATGTCTGAAGAACCTGTATATTTATGCAAGAGTGCCTGAACACCTGCGAGCAAAATCATAAAAGCAGCCAGCGGAGCACCCTTGCTCATTTGAAGGACCCGCTGCGCCGCTTCCTCCGAAAGCGAACCGCCAACGGTTTTCACATTGGGCACCAGGGAGTTTGGAGCTTTGCTGTAAGGCAACCGCGTCAAGGTATAATCGTCACTACCGAATTTTTCGTTCCAAAACAACGTTTCTTTTTCAAAAGCCATCTGGATCGTTCCCCTCTCTTCATCGGTAAAAGCAATCCGGCAGAGCATATGCCGAAGCAACGCTCCACTCCTTTTCAAACATCTGACAACAATATCAATGGCTTACGCCATGTCACCGCTTGGATTGCCCGGTTGATCGCATACGGCAATCCTCTGCCTAGCAGCTGTACCGCTCGGCTCCCATGCGTAAAGGACAACAAACATCGTTCTACGCAAGAGATGCGGCTACTTCGGACTCCTCTGCTTCAATAAGATTGCTGCGGACGAGCCACCCGAAGACGGGATTTGGTTTAACTTGGGGTTCGGAATTGGATTTGGGGATAGACGACAAGGAATGTTCCTCCTGTCGATGTAAGGCTTGCCGCAGGGTTCCGGCCGTCCAGCAGGAAGTCGATCGTACCTCCTGATTTGGTACCCGAGCTACCTTTGACGAAGCCTATGTTTAAGGGGTATTGATACACTCTATGTACGATTTGATTATTCCCCCACAGCCCTGGTGTGGATAAGTAAAGATTCGGCTGCGGGGTAGTGAGCTTTTCCTGACGATTAAATTTAACGAGGGTACTGCATGAGGCTCAAAGAATGCTCCGTATGGCACGAACGGGACTGCGCTTGGATTGCCGGAGAATTCCATGCTGATTGACGTTACCGCAGGTAGCGTGAGGTGAAAGCGCTACCTTAACATCAAGTCCGCACGCCCTCCGGAAGGCACTTTCGTGCCTCTTGCCGGGGGCGACCATCGGCTTGGCCAAGCTTAGGTCGTTACTAGTAAATCCTTGGTCTCCTGAGAGATCACCTGCTGCATACTGGACTTGATAATGTCGCAGCCGGCGGCCAGATGCTCCATCGAGACGGTCAGCGGAGGCATGATCTTCAGCACACAATCTCCTCTGCCGGCTCTTTCAATGATGAGCCCGTTCTCGAAGCTGATATCCGCCACCCGCTTCGCCCCGGTTTCATCCATGAACCCCGAGACGTCAATGCCCCAGATCAGGCCGAGTCCGCGGATGGCGATGGACGGATGTAGAGGCTTAATTTCTTGATCAAGGAACGAGCGCACATATTCTTCCTTCTGCTTCACCTGAGCTTCCAGTTCGGTTCTGTCCCGGAACTCGAGAGCAGCCTTCGCGGCCACAAAAGCCAGCTGGTTGCCGCGGAAGGTGCCGTTGTGCTCGCCCGGCGTCCAGATATCCAGTTCGGGCTTCAGCAGCAGGAGGGACATTGGCAGGCCGTACCCGCTGATCGACTTCGACAGGGTAATGAGATCCGGCTCGATCCCCGCACGTTCGAAGGAGAAGAATTCGCCTGTCCGGCCGCATCCTACTTGAATCTCGTCTGTAATGAGCAGAATATCGTGCCTGCGGCAAATCTGCTGCAGCTCACGTAGCCACTGCGCGTCGACAACGTGAATTCCGCCTTCGGCTTGTACCGTTTCAAGCAGAATCGCGGCCGGCTTGTCGATTCCGGAGTGCGAATCAGTCAGGATATTCTCGATATAACCGAGCGTATCCATTTCTGCGAAAGCCCCGCTCGGGTGCGGCATGAACGTAACTCCGTCCAGAGGAAGCCCCGCCCCTTCTCTCATGGACTTGGAGCTTGTCGCCGACAGACTGCCGAGCGACATGCCGTGGAAGCCACCCATGAATGCGAATATTCCACTTCTCTTCTTCGCCTTGCGTGCGAGCTTCAGGGCCGCTTCCACCGCATTCGTCCCTGTTGGACCGCAGAATTGAAGCTTGTAATTCAGCTTCTTCGGCTCCAGGATCCGCTCGGAGAAGCTCTGGATGAATTCACGCTTGGCCATTGTATACATATCCAGACCGTGCATAATCCGGTCGGAGGTCAAGTAATCGAGAACCCGGTCTTTAATATAATCGTTGTTATGGCCGTAATTGAGTGCCCCGGCACCTGCAAAGAAATCAATATATGCTCTTCCGTCCTCAGAATATAAAAGGTCTCCCTTGGCCCGGTCGAATACCACCGGAAAGCTTCTGCAGTAAGATCTTACGTTGGATTCCAGCTTTTCAAAAATGCTCACTCGCTTCATCCTCCATCGGAATTGGGATAAGGTTGGCTCCATCTTTCTGAACCTTCCTTTCTAAACCTTCTGACGTCATGGAGCAACATATTCTAGGCTGTCATTTTCCACAATTGTTGGTCCCCACATGCCGGCTTGTTGGTAAGCCAGTATACTGGTCTCTCGCACACAGCTTGGATGGGTATAAAAAACCCTACAATTCCATTTATTATAATAATAGGGAATAAGACCTAGGTTGAATTATATCAAAATTTACAAGAATGTATAGTGAAATTTTTGTTAAATATAGTCATTATATTGTTAAATTTGGTTCATAAAACATTATGTGTTAACATTTTTCGTTAAAAATAGTGAATGGAGAAGAAACGTTGGGCATGATTTGACATCAATCAAGGAATTCGACGAGTGTTGACATTCAGTCATTTAACAGGTAAATTTGGTATATATTCCCTTTAAATATTCTTTGCCGGTGTTCCGATTCCTTGCACTTTGTAATTTTCAACATGATTACCTGACCAATTTCTGAAAGCCTGGCTGGAAACTGGTCACAGCGTCCGCACGGATGGTAGCCGACATCGTTTTGTATCACGCCTTCTTCTCTACGCCTCTGTTAGAGTAAAGGGTAAATATATTCTGCTCCTCCTCGTCAAACCGTAGGTGAGGTTTTCCCTTATACGCTTTCCGATGTCCTTCACTCATTTACATGCAGATTACAATCGCGTTCTGAGTCCGAATTGAACGGTCAATAATTTTACTTCGCGTAATAAGCTTCTTCATCGAGCGCATTGTTGCTTCTTGGCATACCATTTTGTGAGTTGCTGAAAGATGTACCCGTCACGTTCAGTCATCTTCCTTTACCATTCAAATGATCTTTTATGCCCGATCCGCATCCTTCTTGGGGATATATTTGCACTTACGAGTTGCGAAGGTTAATGATTCTCTTTAAGAAGTTGATTACATTCGTGCACGAAGAATATTTCAAATGTGAGAATTACAAAAGGATACTCTTCCTAAGATACTTTATAATCTGATGGATTTTCGTCCAATGAATGACCGCAATTTACAATGAAAAAACACAAATAAGGTGGTTCTAATATTTAGAACCACCCTCCTGAAACATCAAAAAAGTCCTGATGACTTAGAGTCATCAGGACCATTATTTTGTCCATACTTTATTAGTTTACTGAATTCCTTACCTTACTCAACCGTTACACTTTTCGCCAGGTTACGTGGTTTATCTACATCATGACCCAGTGCCAGGGAAGCATAGTATGCCAGCAATTGCAGCGCAACTACAGACAAAGCAGGGCTAAGCAGTGGCAGCGTCTTAGGAATCGCAAACGCTTGGTCTACGGATTTCAGCAATGGTGCTACGTGCTCTTCATACGTAATTGCCAATACATCTGCGCCACGTGCTTTTACTTCCTTAATGTTGCTCACTGTTTTCTCAAGTACGTTCTCCTGCGTTGCCAGGGCAATAACAGGGATACCATCTTCGATCAATGCAAGCGTACCATGTTTCAACTCACCCGCAGCATACGCCTCGGAGTGAATATAAGAGATCTCTTTCAGCTTCAAAGATCCTTCTTGAGCTACTGCATAGTCAAGACCACGGCCAATGAAGAAGAGATGTTCATGTTTGGAGATTTGCTCTGCATATCCTTTAATTGCTTCCGCTTGCTCCAACATGGATTCCACTTGCTCAGGCAATGCTTGCATTGCTGCCAGCGTGTGTTCAATCTCTTCTGCAGATTGAGTACCACGAACTTGTGCAAGGTACAGACCAAGCAAGTTAAACGCGATCAATTGCGAAGTATACGCTTTGGTAGAAGCTACTGCAATTTCAGGACCTGCCAATGTTGCGATAACATCATCTGCATCACGTGCAATGGAGCTGCCCACTACGTTTGTGATTGCCAGTACATGTGCCCCATTGGATTGTGCTTCACGCAATGCAGCAAGCGTATCGGCAGTTTCACCGG
This sequence comes from Paenibacillus sp. FSL H3-0457, assembly GCF_037981725.1. Lineage (NCBI taxonomy): Bacteria > Bacillati > Bacillota > Bacilli > Caryophanales > Paenibacillaceae > Paenibacillus > Paenibacillus sp. FSL H3-0457. The sequence goes on from NZ_CP150283.1 coordinate 6,118,910, forward strand.
ATTGGCTCACTACGATTACAAGTGTATCTTTGTGCACGATTGGGGAACGGTAACGGTACTCGGAAGCCACATCTGTTTCAACCGGAATACGTACCAATTGCTCAATCACTGTACGTCCAACCAGACCTGCATGGTACGCTGTACCACATGCAATGATTTGAACGTTACGGATATTTTTGATTTGTTCTTCAGTCATTTTCAACTCAGGAAGTTGAACTTTTTTGCTTTCATTATCGATGCGACCCAGCATAGTATCACGATATGCTTTTGGTTGCTCATGAATTTCTTTCAGCATGAAGTGCTCAAATCCGCCTTTTTCTGCGGTTACAGCATCCCAATCGACACGAATCATTTCCCGAGAAATAAAGTTGCCTTCAATCGTCATCAATTCGACAGCATCATGTGTCAATACAGCCATTTCACCATCATTCAGAATGTACACGTTACGTGTATGCTCCAGAATTGCCGGGATGTCGGAACCAATGAAGTTCTCGCCTTCACCAATACCAATAATCAACGGGCTTGCTTGACGCACAGCTACGAGTTTCTCAGGCTCATGCTCTGTCAATACACCCAGTGCAAATGCGCCACGCAACAGCGTAATCACTTTTTGTACTGTTTTGACGATATCACCATTGTATTCACGTGCGATCAGGTGAGAGATAACCTCAGTATCTGTCTCGGAAGTGAACGTGTGACCTTGAGCCATCAATTCGTCCTTCAGATCCAGGTAGTTCTCAATAATACCGTTATGCACAACAGAGAACTTCTGGCTTCCATCTGTGTGTGGATGAGAGTTCTCATCCGATGGTTTACCATGAGTTGCCCAACGTGTGTGTCCGATTCCGGCATTACCTACCAGTGGTGCACCATCCAGCTTGGCTTCAAGGTTCGCAAGACGACCAAGAGCTTTCGTGATTTGCAGACCTTCCGGTGTGAATACTGCGATACCTGCAGAATCATAACCACGATACTCGAGTTTCTTCAATCCTTCGACCAATACCGACTGAGTGTTCTTATTACCAATATATCCAACAATACCGCACATAATTTATTTCCTCCGTTTGTATATGAATACTGTGTCACGAAGAGAAACAGGCAGAGGCGGCATATCGGAAAAATGAGTGATTGCCTAGCGTTTCATGAATACTTGGTACTTATTCAATTATCAATGATCAGAGCGACCTCGTGTCGCCCCGCTGTCATCATAAGCTGTAATGAATGCAATCATGAATGTACATCATTTTCCCGTCCGCGTACTGTTTACGCTCTTCACGCACATTCATTTGAATTTTAGTTTAACTCTTGCACCTGCACCGGCGCGTTGTGTGGACAGTCACCTATCCATTTTCCGCAATCCGGTTTACGGCTCTGGTGCTTCACCGGGAGGTCCCCGCCGAACAATCCGAACACCTCCACCTCGTCAGCTTGATTGCCGTTGATCTTAATCAGCGTTCTTCAACCTAGAAGAAATCCTGATCAACATCATCCCGCGCAACTCCAAGCTCTGGCGCTTGTATAACTGTAACCTTACGTTCCTCACTTTCTGTGTCTGAATGACGACTCCACTCATTATATGCACGTCAGGTCCATTTTGCAATGGAGCAAAGTACCTGTGACAATTTTAGCATATTTACCTACAATCCCGACCGGATAAACAGACCTATGGTCTCATCAGGCCGGGACGCAGGAATATCCATCTTTAGAGGAAATTCAAAAAGTCCGCTTTTGATTACGAATCATGCCTATTGGCATAATCAGCATCGAATATGAAATTCAGCCGAAATGTCCGTTGCTCACGTAGTTTCCCTACGCTCCGCTACTCCATTTCTATCTTCATTCCATCTTCTCGGTACTGAAAACCAAACTTTTTGAACACGCACTATATGTCCTAAATCCTGTTATATCATACCCTTTATACACAACAATTCCCTTTAGAAAACCGTATGCACATGGGATTTCTTCCGGTCCTATACCAGTTCTTTTTGCACTACATCTGCGATTTGAGACACAAATTGTTCAAGTTCGTCTTTATCTGGTCCTTCCGCCATAACACGGATCAGAGATTCAGTACCTGAAGCACGAACGAGTACACGTCCATTATCCCCGAGTTGTTGTTCTACTGTAGCAATAGCTTGCTCGATTGCAGCATTACCCTCGTATTTGCTCTTATCTTCAACACGCACATTCACCAATACTTGTGGGTACTGGGTCATTAGCGCTTTTAGTTCACTCAGTTTTTTACCGGAAGCCTTGAGCGTATCCACGAGTTGAATCGCAGTCAGCATACCGTCTCCGGTTGTATTGTAATCCAGGAAAATAACATGGCCAGATTGTTCTCCACCCAAGTTGTAACCGCCGCGACGCATTTCCTCCATCACATAACGATCACCTACTGCCGTTTTAGCTGTTTTCAGTGCAAGTTTCTCCGTTGCTTTGTAGAATCCGATGTTACTCATAACGGTCGATACAACAGTACTGTCCTTCAACTTGCCTGCACGATTCATCGCATCACCACAGATACACAGAATGAAGTCTCCATCCACCTCAGCGCCTGTCTCATCAATAGCAATCAGACGATCTGCATCCCCGTCAAAAGCAAGACCCAGATCTGCTTTATGTTTGAGCACTTCTTGTTTCAGGTTCTCTGGATGAGTTGATCCACATTGCTCATTAATATTCAGGCCGTTAGGCTCAGCGCCAATGGCAATGACTTCTGCACCTAGTTCACTGAACAATTTTGGTGCCAGTTCATAAGCTGCTCCGTTTGCACAGTCCAAAACAATTTTAAGTCCAGAGAACGATTCATTTACAGTCGTTTTCAGGAAATCAAGATAACGATAACGGGATTCTTCATCTGTCGTTACAGTACCCAGCCCGCCACCAACTGGCCGTGGCAATTGATCAGTCTCCGCATCCATCAGTTCTTCAATCCGGTTCTCTGTTTCATCAGAAAGCTTGAAGCCATCTCCACCAAAGAACTTGATTCCGTTATCCTCAACCGGATTGTGGGAAGCCGAGATCATCACGCCCGCGTCAGCTTTCAACAAACGTGCAATATACGCCACTCCCGGAGTGGATACCACGCCCAGACGGATCACATCAGCGCCAATGGACAGCAGACCTGCAACCAGTGCGGATTCCAACATCAATCCCGAGATACGAGTATCCATGCCGATAACCACTTTTGGTCTTTCCACACCACCTGCAAGCACGTAACCACCACAACGTCCAATGCTGTAAGCCAGCTCTGCCGTTAACTCTTTATTGGCAACCCCTCTTACACCATCTGTACCAAAATATTTCCCCATGATTTAACTCCTTCTATTCGCATCATATACGAGCACTATTATTATTTTTTTGAGAATTTTAAAATTAGAACGTTTACGGATTCGCGCCACTTTTACTGCCAGTACCGCTGTTATTATTATTTAAATTACCTCGACTGCTTGTGCTCCCCTGTTGACCCTGATCCTGAGTATCCGTATTCGATTCCGTTTCTTCATCATCAGGAACAGGCTCTGTTTCCCCATTTTCAACCTCGGCTGGTGTTGGGTCAGGTGCTACCGTTCCCTCGTCCGTCGGTTCTTCGCCAGGAGTGGTCGTGGTATCTTCAGCCTTTTCGCTAATTTTGACCGTCGCACTCAATGCAGTGGATGATTCATCCAGTTTGGCATAACGGGGCAGGTCGGCTTCAAGCTTGATCTCATGCGTTCCGACCGCAAGTCCAGCAAGATCCCCGGTTAACGTGAGATCATCACTACTCAGACCCTCAAGCATACTTGCTGAGCCTGTAAGTGTGAGGTTCAGACCGCCGCTTCGAGGCGTAACCAGCGTCCCTTCCAGTCCATTCCCCGCACCGGTAAGTGTGATGGGGACGTTCGGAAAGACTTTGGTTGTCTCCTCTGCCTCGTCAAATGGTGATATGGTTACCTTGATCTGAATCGAACTAGGCTCGATTTTCTCAAAACCGGAAGGCGGCGTCAAGTCCACGTTAACTGTCGATGTACCCGACTGATCAAACTGTGTAAGATCAAGGGTTACTTGGTCGTAGGACTGTATACCTGCAAGCGCATCCTCTGATCCATAAACCGAGACTTCTTTCACGTTTGGCTCTACCGTGGAGAGTACCAGGCCTTCCGGAAGCTGTCCCGAATATTTGATTCTTAAGGGTACAGATGTATAGGGCTGATTGACCGGAACTCGGACTTCAACCGTTTGAGGCGTTATAATCGCATTTTCAAGGACCTTGCCTTCAGCATCGTATGCTTGAAGTTTCACTTTTTTCTGTATGACATCTTCCTTGGCATCTTTCACGCTCACACTGCCCTGGACCTTCGCTACAGCCTCGAGTTGCCCTTCGGGCAGAGTTACCTTAACCGGCGTCGAAGGTTCAGTTACGGGCGTTCCAGCGCTGTATCCGGCGGATGGTTCCCCTTCGGGTACAATATTCACATTGAAGGATTTGGTGCCCAATTTTTCTACGTTCACCGTAACCATGGAAGGTTCCATGCTGACCACTTCTACCCCGGAAGGCAAATCAGGTACAAGTGGCAGTGTATTGGACCCATCTTTCACCTGACTCAGATCGACCAGTACCTTGTAATCGTCATTCGTAAAAATCGATGTTAGCATCGAGCGCTGTCCTTTAATCTCCAGCCGGACCTCATCCGTACTTAATGAAGTGAGCACATAGCTGTTGCTGTCTAATCCATAAGGTTGAACAGGCACCGTACGTTCCACAACCTTGTTGGTTGTCCCTGTTGTAATCGTAGGGGTGGTTGGTACTTCATCCAGATGAATCATGAACCAGAGCAACAGGCTCACCGCAAGCGCAAGTATTTTGGCAAAGTTATTATTGTTAAACCACTTATCCATTGTTACGTCCTCCCTTCCGTTTCCAGAAGGTTGTCCAGCCATTCTTTTTCAGATTGGATGTTGGGCGCAACTCCTCATACAGTTTGGCAATCAGCGATTCTTCCTTAATATCACGAACGACCTGTCCATTCATTGCCAGTGACACTTGTCCTGTCTCCTCGGAGACAACCAAACAGATCGCATCTGCAACTTCGGTAATCCCGATTGCTGCACGGTGACGTGTTCCCAATTCCTTACTGATAAAAGGATTCTCTGATAATGGCAAATAACAAGCTGCCGCCGAAATCTGTTTTCCCTGTATAATAACGGCTCCATCATGGAGCGGTGTATTTGGAATAAAGATGTTAATCATCAGCTCCGAGCTGACCAGAGAATGCATCTTAATGCCCGATTCCGTGTAATCGTTCAGACCTGTTTCACGTTCAAATACGACCAAAGCGCCAATTTTACGCCGTGACAAATAATTAACTGACTTAATAATCTCACCAATTAACACGGTTAGTTCTTCATCACTCGCTGCCGCTGAACGTCCAAACAGCTTACCGCGTCCCAATTGCTCCAGACCACGACGTAGTTCCGGCTGAAAGATAATGAAGACCGCAACGACACCAAACGTAAACATCTGGTTCATTAACCATTTGAGCGTATACAAGTTTAGCCACGTACTTAATGCCCAGATCAGCACAAGGAACAGAATCCCTTTTAGGAGCTGAACCGCACGTGTCCCCCGCACAAGCAAAATCAGTTTGTACATAATATAGGTAACGATCAATATATCGATAACGTCCTTAATGGACTCTGTCCACGTTAAGTCAGCAAAATAATTCATAAGCCAGCCCCCGCTATCCCCATTGATGAGTAAACCCTGATCTCATATTAACCCATTAGGATTTTATATAATCCTTTGTCTCCGCATTTTTGCATTATTTGATTTGTGCAAAATGCTTATCTATATGTAGTAGTATGTTCTCTTTAGTATCTAGGTTATAACGTTAACGTTCAGGTTGCAAGTTACGGCAGTCTCAAACTGCACATAAACATCACATTTACCATGAATTACAAAGTTTGCGTATAAAAAAAGAGTACCCCATGCAATCTGGAGGTACCCTGCTTGGTATATACCATTGAAGAATTTTACCCTGTTCTAGCGATAAGCCACTTCATTTACCATATTGGTTATTTTGTACCAGAACCAGTCCAGCGCCTGATCAATACTTTTCACCTGACCTGAAATATGCGCCGTTGAAGCCTGAAACAGTTGTCCGTCGATAACCGTCAGATTGCCGTTCACATCACCATATACTTGTGCGGTTCCATTTTCTATCGTAAGATCGCCAGCAATTGACTTACCTTCAGGAACAATAACCGTGTTACCCTGAATCACGATCTGGTCCAGATTATTTCCCTTAACAACCATTTCGTTATTCTGATTCCAGAAATTCAAGGCGCTAAAGAGCATCACGACCAAAAAGAAGGCTGCCGCCGTCAGCGCGGGATGTCCTTTGACCCATTTGAGCCATGCTTGCTGTCTCTTGGGCTGGGGCAGAGCATTCATAATTCGATTGGTCAGCTCATCAGAGGCAGACGGTGAATAGTGTTTCATGGCAAAGAGTAACATTTCCGTCTGTTCCAACTCTTTAAAGCGCATGCGACAATCCGGACAGATCACAAGGTGACTTTTCAGTTCAACCTTCTGGGCCGGGGACAACGACTCATCCAAACATTCATGCATTAAAGAGACGGCCGAGTTGCAATCCATATGAGAGCCAATCCTTTCTTAAATCACTTAGTCCATGTGCCATTAAAAAGCACGCATAAGACTTGCATACATTACATACGCATCCGTTTCGGATATGTTTCAAATAATTTCGCCCATATTTAAAGGCGCTTAACATTTATAACTTATACTCCAATTTTTTACGTAGAAAATCACGGCCCCGATGAACGCGTGTCTTGATCGTTGTTACGGGCATACCTGTCACATCACTGATTTCCTGTAGCGACAAGTCCTGTAAATATCTCAGAATCATAACGGACTTATACTTGGCTGGCAAACTGTCAATGGCCTCACGAATGAGTGTCTGCGTTTCTGACAGGAGAGCTTCACTCTCCGGTGTACGATCATCACTCGGGAGCATCGCATAACCATCAGATCCTTCCTGATCATTCAGTTCAGCATCCAATGAGTATGAAGGTTTCTTTCTGCGCAGTCGGTCAATACACAGATTCGTTGCGATCCGGTAGATCCAGGTTGAGAACTTCTGGTTCGGATCGTACTTCTCCATATTACGAAACACACGCAAAAACGTCTCCTGCACAACGTCTTCAGCTTCATGACGATTGTTCAGCATCCGGTATGCCAAATGAAATAGCTTGTCCTTATATAGTTCAACGATTTCTGCAAAGGCTCTCTGGTCGCCCTTGAGCACCAGTTTAATAAGCCTATTCTCCAAATTGTCCACCCTTATTCCCCCAGACATGCTGATGGGTCTTCCGTCTTCTGATACCCGTCCACACTTGTAATTCACCAATCAAATCGTAAATCAACTTTGGTCAAAAATCAAGACTGTATGACAAATATCCGCCAAAAACAGTAAAAACGGGAACTCCCGCAGGAGTCCCGTTTCATCTCTTACTCCGTAGAGCAGAGAATGGAGCTTTTTAGTTAACAAAGTAATGGGTACTTTGTTACATATAATTATTCAAATGCAGCAGTTCAATCATCAACCTGTGTTACGCAGTCCTGCAGCGATGCCATTGATTGTCAGCAACACTTCTCTGAGCAGTTCTGTATCATCCTCACCACGTTCACGCATATCTCTGAGCTCGCTCAGAAGTTGAACTTGCATGTAGGACAACGGATCTACATAAGGGTTACGAAGGCGAATGGATTCTTGAATAACCGGTACATCATCCAGAATTTCAGCTTCTCCGGTAATTTTCAGAATCAGCTCTTTTGTGAGCTTGAATTCGGCTTCAATCTGACCGTAGATGCGATCACGGGCTTCCTTGTTCGAAGTCATGGCTGAATATTCTTTGGCAATGACCAGATCTGCCTTAGCTACGGCCATCTGTACCGTATCAATTAATGTACGGAAGAATGGGAAGCTTGCATACATTTCTTTCAGGACAACCAGATTTTCCTCTTTATCCTGATAGTAACTTTGCAATCCTGTTCCTGCCGCATACCATGCCGGAAGCAGATAACGACTTTGAGTCCAGGCGAATACCCAAGGGATCGCTCTCAGATCTTCAAACTTATCACTATTTTTACGCTTGGATGGACGGGAACCAATATTCAGCTCACCAACCTCCGGAAGCGGCGTTGATTCTTTGAAGAAGGTGAAGAAGTCTGGATCACGGAAAATCAGATCCTGATATTTCGTCAGAGATACTTCCGAAATCTCTTTGATGATGCTGTCCCAATGACGTTCGGATGCTGACTCTTGCGGCTCAAGCCCGTTAAGTGCTGCTGTGATTAGAGCCGAAGTTGCCTGCTCCAGACTGCGGTATGCAATCCCCTGAAGGGAATAACGGGAAGAAATAACCTCTCCCTGCTCCGTAATCTTGATGCCCCCACCAATCGTATGTGGTGGTTGAGCAAGAATACTGCGGTTGAGTGGCATGCCGCCACGTCCAAGAGCCCCGCCACGTCCATGGAAGAACTTCAGCTTAACGCCGTGTTCATTACCTACAGCCGTGATGGCATTCATTGCTACACGCAATTCCCAGTTTGCTGTAACCACGCCGCCATCCTTGTTACTGTCTGAATAACCAAGCATGATTTCATGCAGTTCATTCCGTCCTTTTACGCTTGCGCGGTATACAGGAAGGTTGAACAGCTTCTGCATAATGTCCGAAGCCGCATGTAGATCATCAATCGTTTCAAACAGCGGTACCGCTTGAAGTGTAGATACAACGTCACCGTTGTGACCTTTGGTGAATAAGCCCACTTCTTTGGCAAATACCATAACCTCCAGCAAATCACTTGCGCCCTGCGTCATACTGATCAGGTAACTTGTGATACAGCCGTTCCCAAATTCGTTCTGGGCACGCTTGATGGTACGGAAGACATCCAGACACTCTTTGGTTCCCTCCGTGTATTGGTGATAAGGAGAAGTAAGTGGACGTGGATCATCCAGCAAACGAGCAAGCAGATCGATTTTACCGTCTTCAGTCAGACGCGCATAATCCTCTACAATGTTCATTTTCGCCAAAATCTCAGACATCGCATTTTCATGTTCCTTACTGTGCTGACGCACATCCAATGCTGCGGTATGGAAACCAAACAACTCGACTTGACGAATCATTTTGCGAATGGTCGTATCTGCTACGTAATCGGCAAAATGATGGCGCAGACTTCGATCAATAATCATCAGTTCATCAATCAAATCCTGTGCGCTATGATAACGGTCAGGCTGACCTAATTTGTTTTCATCCAGTACATTGTTCAGCTTGGCAATCATATAAGCCAATTTGATGCGGTATGGCTCTTTTTCATTCCGCCAGATATCCACTTTTTTCAATGTAACAGAATTACGATCCTGCTCAATCGACTGCACCAGCTCATCCGATACATGAATGATGTTTGTGCTGAAGCTGAGATGGCCCATAAGTTCAATCATAATCCGTTGGTATTCACGCAAAGCAAGCTTGCGTTGCATCAACAGTGTCTGCCATGTTACATCTGAAGTTACCGAAGGATTTCCATCCCGGTCTCCACCGATCCAGGAACCGAACCGCAAATACGTCGGCACATGCCAGTCATGGTCAGGATAAAATTTGTTCAGGCAGCGTTCCAGCTCCTGATATACATCCGGAAGTACGTGGAACAACGTTTCATGAAAGTAATACATCCCGTTCCGCACTTCATCAAGCACAGTCGGTTTGCGGTCGCGAAGTTCATCTGTCTGCCAGAGTGTAATAACCTCATTCAGCAGCTTCTCACGCAACTGTTCACGTTCACGCAACGTCAGCGTAGGATTATCAAGTGACATGACATCTTCGGATATCCGTTTATGAATGTCCAGAATAACCCGGCGCATAGCTTCGGTTGGGTGAGCTGTCATAACGAGTTCCAACGACAAATCGTCGAGAATCTCTTCCACCTCTATATGAGACAGTCCACGTTCCTTAAGATCCTGTACTGCTTTCTCAATCGATCCTGGCTGCACAGCGTCCCCAGCAGAACGTTCATAATCCCGTTTACGCCGGATCCGATGGTTTTGTTCAGCAATATTAACTAATTGAAAATAAATAGCGAAAGCCCGAATAACCTGGTGACGATTGTCCGAGTCTAATTCCTGGATCATCGTTTTGAACTCTGCATAGAGTTCTGGCAGAAATTCTGCACGTAACGATTTGCTCGTTTCCCGAATCTTCTCAACGATATCTAGAAGCTCCGTGCCGCCTTGATGGACAAGAACTTCTCCGAGTATATTGCCCAGGAACCGCACGTCTCGCCGAAGCAGGTTGTTGGATTGGCTTTTGCTGGCGGTTACCATAGTTTCAGTCATGCTTATCCTCCCATCTGATCGTTCCATTCGTACACGTAAATTTGACACCTTCATAACATCATACAATAAAATGGTACGAAAATCTTTATTTTTCTACTAGAAAAAATGGGGATTATCCCCGATTTACAGCACAAAAACACGCTTTTTTATTCATTTTCTTGTTCTGCTTCAATTAATGGTCATATACTGTCGCATGATACCTTTTTCACGTACTTTAGATAAATCAAAAGTCTCATACCTATTCTTAAAAACTCATAAATATACAGTTCTTTTAGATATGATCCCATGTACCTGATATTAAGGTTAAACCGCATAATTTCATTGTTTGAGAACAGATGATATACAAAGAAACATGACCGGCAAAGCAAGCTTTTGTATACTTTACCACAGTGACGCAATAAATTAAAGGTGTAATTATAATTTTCTTCCCACTACAGTCTGCTTACTAGGCAAGTTTCTTATGTATGTTGTTATTCAATTGGACTCAAAGGTATATCTTAACAGACTTTTTCTACATATTGTACTTGTCTTCTTGGGCAGATTAATCTGTAGCTCTTACTAAAAAGGAGGAATCCACATGATGAAGAAAGGTACAACAATTATTGCTTCCGTGCTTCTGGTGGCCGCGATGGCTGGCCCTGCTGCTGCTGATGGTCATATGTCCAAAGGAATGGATACAACCGGCTCACGTGTCCGGTCTTATCAGGACACCAACTACATGGACCGCACAAACACTAATTCTAACATGAATATGAACATGGATGGAAACTACCGCAACAATGGTGACTATCGTACCAACAATGTTCGGGCAAACGCCACAACAACCGACCGTGACAACGGCATGGATTGGGGCTGGCTTGGTTTGTTGGGACTGCTTGGATTAGCGGGCATGCGTAAAAGAGTGACGGATCGCAACGAACGTTAAATTGTACTCACGTCACTATACAATAGCTGCTACGTCTTAGAAGCAGCTCATCCACAGAGGTAAACAGAAGAGCCAAGACCCCTTTACTATTAAAATAGGGAGGTCTTGGCTCTTTTTTAAATAAACCTGTATTATACTTTACATAAATTATAATATAAAATAACTGCTGATTATTTCGTTAAATAAAATAAAAAAGCCTCTGCATCTGCAAAGGCTCTTTCATTATATTCTGTAAGCGGGTGATGGGAATCGAACCCACGCTATTAGCTTGGAAGGCTAAAGTTCTACCATTGAACTACACCCGCGTAAACAAAAATCGGGATGACACGATTTGAACATGCGACCCCCTGGTCCCAAACCAGGTGCTCTACCAAGCTGAGCTACATCCCGATACTAAAAAAATAATGGCGCGCCCTGAGAGATTCGAACTCCCGGCCTTTTGATTCGTAGTCAAACGCTCTATCCAGCTGAGCTAAGGGCGCAAAAATATTGGAGCGGAAGACGGGAATCGAACCCGCGACCCTCGCCTTGGCAAGGCGATGCTCTACCGCTGAGCCACTTCCGCAAATAAAGGATGCGCGTGGAGGGACTTGAACCCCCACGTCAAAGACGCTAGATCCTAAGTCTAGTGCGTCTGCCAATTCCGCCACACGCGCATATGATGGTGAGTCATGAAGGGCTCGAACCTTCGACACCCTGATTAAAAGTCAGGTGCTCTACCAACTGAGCTAATGACTCATACTAAAATGGCTGGGGATATAGGATTTGAACCTATGCATGACGGAGTCAAAGTCCGTTGCCTTACCGCTTGGCTAATCCCCAATAAAAATATGGTGGAGGCTGAGGGGATCGAACCCCCGACCCTCTGCTTGTAAGGCAGATGCTCTCCCAGCTGAGCTAAGCCTCCAACTATATGACCCGTAGGGGATTCGAACCCCTGTTACCTCCGTGAAAGGGAGGTGTCTTAACCCCTTGACCAACGGGCCCCATTTCCAAAGCTCTCAACCGGGATCGAACCGGTGACCTCATCCTTACCATGGATGCACTCTACCTACTGAGCTATGAGAGCAAATGGCTCCCCGAACAGGGCTCGAACCTGTGACAACTCGATTAACAGTCGAGTGCTCTACCAACTGAGCTATCAGGGAATAATATGCATTTGCAGGGCAAATGCAATTCATCGTACAACGTCCACATGCAGAGCCTGTTTTCTATGTATGATGAAAGAGTTCGCTTGGCGGCGTCCTACTCTCCCAGGACCCTGCGGTCCAAGTACCATCGGCGCTAGAGGGCTTAACGGTCGTGTTCGGGATGGGTACGTGTGGAACCCCTCCGCCATCGCCACCAAACGCGATTTGTCGAAGCATAGCTTCTTAAAATCAGATATGGAACTGAAAATCATACACACGTTCTGTGATGTACCAATTTTCATTTCAGAGATCGTTCTCTGAAAACTAGATTCGAAACGAAACATGCGAATTATCACTTGCTATTGGATAAGCCCTCGACCGATTAGTACTGGTCAGCTCCATGCATTGCTGCACTTCCACCCCCAGCCTATCTACCTCGTCGTCTTCAAGGGGTCTTACATACTGGGAAATCTCATCTTGAGGGGGGCTTCACGCTTAGATGCTTTCAGCGTTTATCCCGTCCGTACATAGCTACCCAGCGGTGCTCCTGGCGGAACAACTGGTACACCAGCGGTACGTCCATCCCGGTCCTCTCGTACTAAGGACAGCTCCTCTCAAATTTCCTACGCCCACGACAGATAGGGACCGAACTGTCTCACGACGTTCTGAACCCAGCTCGCGTACCGCTTTAATGGGCGAACAGCCCAACCCTTGGGACCTACTTCAGCCCCAGGATGCGATGAGCCGACATCGAGGTGCCAAACCTCCCCGTCGATGTGGACTCTTGGGGGAGATAAGCCTGTTATCCCCAGGGTAGCTTTTATCCGTTGAGCGATGGCCCTTCCATGCGGTACCACCGGATCACTAAGCCCGACTTTCGTCCCTGCTCGACTTGTAGGTCTCGCAGTCAAGCTCCCTTATGCCTTTGCACTCTTCGAATGATTTCCAACCATTCTGAGGGAACCTTTGGGCGCCTCCGTTACTCTTTAGGAGGCGACCGCCCCAGTCAAACTGCCCACCTGACACTGTCCCCGCACCGGATTACGGTACCAGGTTAGAACCTAGATACGATCAGGGTGGTATCCCAACGTTGCCTCCATGCAAGCTGGCGCTCACACTTCAAAGGCTCCCACCTATCCTGTACAGATCGTACCCAAATTCAATATCAAGCTGCAGTAAAGCTCCATGGGGTCTTTCCGTCTTGTCGCGGGTAACCTGCATCTTCACAGGTATTAAAATTTCACCGGATCTCTCGTTGAGACAGCGCCCAAGTCGTTACGCCATTCGTGCGGGTCAGAATTTACCTGACAAGGAATTTCGCTACCTTAGGACCGTTATAGTTACGGCCGCCGTTTACTGGGGCTTCGGTTCACAGCTTCGGATTGCTCCTAACCACTCCCCTTAACCTTCCAGCACCGGGCAGGCGTCAGCCCGTATACTTCGCCTTACGGCTTCGCACAGACCTGTGTTTTTGCTAAACAGTCGCTTGGGCCTTTTCACTGCGGCCCCCTCGTGCTATTCACACTACCGGGGCACCCCTTCTCCCGAAGTTACGGGGTCATTTTGCCGAGTTCCTTAACGAGAGTTCTTCCGCGCGCCTTAGAATACTCTTCTCGCCTACCTGTGTCGGTTTGCGGTACGGGCACCATCACCTGGCTAGAGGCTTTTCTTGGCAGTGTGAGATCATGACCTTCGCTACTATAATTTTCGCTCCCCATCACAGCTCAGCCTTACAATGTGCGGATTTGCCTACACATCAGCCTTACTGCTTAGACGGACATCCATCAGTCCGCGTCACTACCCTACTGCGTCCCCCCATTGCTCATAACGGCTTACGGTGGTACAGGAATTTCGACCTGTTGTCCTTCGACTACGCCTTTCGGCCTCGCCTTAGGTCCCGACTTACCCTGAGCGGACGAGCCTTCCTCAGGAACCCTTAGGCTTTCGGCGGATCAGATTCTCACTGATCTTTTCGTTACTCATACCGGCATTCTCACTTGTATAATGTCCAGCGCTCCTTACGGTACACCTTCAACCCTTATACAACGCTCCCCTACCCCTGATGCAAAGCATCAAGCCATAGCTTCGGTGGTGTGTTTAGCCCCGTTACATTTTCGGCGCAGAGTCACTCGACCAGTGAGCTATTACGCACTCTTTCAATGATGGCTGCTTCTAAGCCAACATCCTGGTTGTCTGTGCAACTCCACATCCTTTCCCACTTAACACACACTTGGGGACCTTAGCTGATGGTCTGGGCTGTTTCCCTTTTGACAATGGATCTTAGCACTCACTGTCTGACTCCCGGAAGTAAGTCTATGGCATTCGGAGTTTGACTGAGCTTGGTAACCCTTGCGGGCCCCGCACCCAATCAGTGCTCTACCTCCACGACTCTGTTTTCCGAGGCTAGCCCTAAAGCTATTTCGGGGAGAACCAGCTATCTCCGAGTTCGATTGGAATTTCTCCGCTACCCCCACCTCATCCCCGCATTTTTCAACATGCGTGGGTTCGGGCCTCCAGTGCGTGTTACCGCACCTTCACCCTGGACAGGGGTAGATCACCCGGTTTCGGGTCTACGTCCACGTACTAAGTCGCCCTATTCAGACTCGCTTTCGCTGCGGCTCCGGCTCTTCACCTTAACCTTGCACGGGAACGTAACTCGCCGGTTCATTCTACAAAAGGCACGCCATCACCCCTAAAACGGGCTCTGACTTTTTGTAAGCACACGGTTTCAGGTTCTATTTCACTCCCCTTCCGGGGTGCTTTTCACCTTTCCCTCACGGTACTGCTTCACTATCGGTCGCTAGGAAGTATTTAGCCTTGGCAGATGGTCCTGCCGGATTCATACGGGGTTTCACGTGCCCCGCACTACTCGGGATCCGTCTCGGAGGGAACCAACTTTCAACTACAGGGCTTTTACCTTCTTTGGCGGGCCTTTCCAGACCTCTTCGCTTAACCGGTTCCTTTGTAACTCCATGTGAGACGTCCCACAACCCCAAAGAGCAAGCTCTTTGGTTTGGGCTTCTCCGCGTTCGCTCGCCGCTACTGACGGAATCACTATTGTTTTCTCTTCCTCAGGGTACTTAGATGTTTCAGTTCCCCTGGTATGCCTCACACTAACCTATGTATTCAGTTAGGTGTAACTGGAAATTACCCCAGCTGGGTTTCCCCATTCGGACACCCCCGGATCAAAGCTTGCTTACAGCTCCCCGAGGCAGTTTCGTTGTTCGCCACGTCCTTCATCGGCTCCTAGCGCCTAGGCATCCTCCGTGTGCTCTTAGTAGCTTAACCATTTTGTTCCGGTTTCGGTCGCTCGCTTCCCTTGGTTTGGACTACGTCCAAATCCAAAAGTCACTCTCACCCGATACCATCACAAAAGCAATTTAACTACCTTTATACACTTGACTTGTTTGCACAAGTTCAGCTTAAAGGAATGTTCTAATTCGCGTTTGTTTCGTTTCGATATCTAGTTTTCAAAGAACAAACTTGTAAAACTTTTTTGGTGGAGCCAAGCGGGATCGAACCGCTGACCTCCTGCTTGCAAGGCAGGCGCTCTCCCAGCTGAGCTATGGCCCCATATAAAGTTTAAAGGTATAGATGGTGGGCCCTGGTGGACTCGAACCACCGGCCTCACCCTTATCAGAGGTGCGCTCTAACCAACTGAGCTAAGGGCCCACATTACATATACTATTTGAACCCAAAATGGGTTACGCTTGGCGGCGTTCTACTCTCCCAGGACCCTGCGGTCCAAGTACCATCGACGCTGAAGGGCTTAACGGTCGTGTTCGGGATGGGAACGTGTGGAACCCCTTCGCTATCGCCACCAAACGTTTGAGAGTTTGAGCTCTCAAAACTGAGCAACGAGTGAGTTGCTTGTGCTCTTCATTTCATCCACACCGAAGTGACGGACCGAAATGAATCGCTGTTGCAGGTTCTAAGAACCTGCGTATTTGAATGTTTCCGTTGCAGGAAACGATTCTCCATAGAAAGGAGGTGATCCAGCCGCACCTTCCGATACGGCTACCTTGTTACGACTTCACCCCAATCATCTATCCCACCTTCGGCGGCTGGCTCCTTGCGGTTACCCCACCGACTTCGGGTGTTATAAACTCTCGTGGTGTGACGGGCGGTGTGTACAAGACCCGGGAACGTATTCACCGCGGCATGCTGATCCGCGATTACTAGCAATTCCGACTTCATGCAGGCGAGTTGCAGCCTGCAATCCGAACTGAGACCGGCTTTGTTGGGATTGGCTCCATCTCGCGATTTCGCAGCCCGTTGTACCGGCCATTGTAGTACGTGTGTAGCCCAGGTCATAAGGGGCATGATGATTTGACGTCATCCCCACCTTCCTCCGGTTTGTCACCGGCAGTCTATCTAGAGTGCCCATCCGAAATGCTGGCAACTAAATATAAGGGTTGCGCTCGTTGCGGGACTTAACCCAACATCTCACGACACGAGCTGACGACAACCATGCACCACCTGTCTCCTCTGTCCCGAAGGAAAGATACATCTCTGCATCGATCAGAGGGATGTCAAGACCTGGTAAGGTTCTTCGCGTTGCTTCGAATTAAACCACATACTCCACTGCTTGTGCGGGTCCCCGTCAATTCCTTTGAGTTTCAGTCTTGCGACCGTACTCCCCAGGCGGAGTGCTTAATGTGTTAACTTCGGCACCAAGGGTATCGAAACCCCTAACACCTAGCACTCATCGTTTACGGCGTGGACTACCAGGGTATCTAATCCTGTTTGCTCCCCACGCTTTCGCGCCTCAGCGTCAGTTACAGCCCAGAGAGTCGCCTTCGCCACTGGTGTTCCTCCACATATCTACGCATTTCACCGCTACACGTGGAATTCCACTCTCCTCTTCTGCACTCAAGTCACCCAGTTTCCAGTGCGATCCGGGGTTGAGCCCCGGGATTAAACACCAGACTTAAATGACCGCCTGCGCGCGCTTTACGCCCAATAATTCCGGACAACGCTTGCCCCCTACGTATTACCGCGGCTGCTGGCACGTAGTTAGCCGGGGCTTTCTTCTCAGGTACCGTCACCTTGAGAGCAGTTACTCTCCCAAGCGTTCTTCCCTGGCAACAGAGCTTTACGATCCGAAAACCTTCATCACTCACGCGGCATTGCTCCGTCAGGCTTTCGCCCATTGCGGAAGATTCCCTACTGCTGCCTCCCGTAGGAGTCTGGGCCGTGTCTCAGTCCCAGTGTGGCCGATCACCCTCTCAGGTCGGCTACGCATCGTCGCCTTGGTGAGCCGTTACCTCACCAACTAGCTAATGCGCCGCAGGCCCATCCCCAAGTGACAGATTGCTCCGTCTTTCCAGTTTCCTTCAGGCGAAGAAAACAATTATTCGGTATTAGCTACCGTTTCCGGTAGTTGTCCCAAACTTGAGGGCAGGTTGCCTACGTGTTACTCACCCGTCCGCCGCTAAGTATCAAGGAAGCAAGCTTCCTATCAACTCCGCTCGACTTGCATGTATTAGGCATGCCGCCAGCGTTCGTCCTGAGCCAGGATCAAACTCTCCAATAAAGTATTGAAAAGAGCGATAAGCTCATTTTGAATCTGACGAAATTAAAAATCTCATTTGTGCTCCAGTCGATTCAAGCCAAGGCTTGTTTCAAACTTTCGCGTTCATTCTGCAAGCAGAATGTTTACTCACTCGTTGTTCAGTTTTCAAAGATCAAACATTCAATTTAGTGCTGTTTTTCATGTTGTCGTCGTTTCAGCGGCGACTTTTATAATATATCATGTTGAAGTTCTCTTTGCAAGCATTATTTTTTCGATTATTTTCAATCGCTTTATTTTCATGCTTGTTTCCGTGAACCGCGCCTAAAAAAGGAACGAAAATTAATTTACCATATGAAATTAGAAAGGTCAACCTTTTTTCGACAAAAAGTATGAAACCCTTAACAATTTCACATTCTCATAGTTCAGAGGTACAGCACCCGCTATGAAGAGCCGCACCTCACTTCCACTACTGTAAATCGAATATATGACCAGCTTCAGCATTATGGCTTCGACTTTTTCAGCTTCCCACCTCTGGCATACTTGGACAACTCTTTTGGCGGGGCAAAGCGTGCATACATGCGGAACACAGTCTTATATCGGCTCGCGATAGCATATTTGATCTCTTGGTCAAGACGATTATCACTTAGATCGAAAAGCATCTCATCTAATTCTTTACGCAGCACATAGTCTAGTTCCTTGCATTCCTTCTCGTTAAACAACATACCCAGCATTAGAGTTCTCCTTTTTGTGCATAGCCTCTTTATCACACTTACACAAGTTTCATGCAACACCCCGTGCATTCTCGCTTTTGTGGGTGCTGCTGAAACCCGTTTTATTGTTATGGTCAACTTTCTGAAAATTTATGAATGCCAACCACCACAAAATTTTATCCTCTCACCAGAGTATACGTAAGTGTGCTTTCGATGATTGCTGCAACAAGAAGCAAGATGACAACCCAGAAGGATGCCGTTAACGTCCTATTCATGAATGCTCTCCACCGGGTACCCATCGTATTTCGCTTGTCACTTCCAAGTTGTGCAAGGCTTTTGATAACCAGACCACCAAACTTCAGTCCGAAGGCGCAAGCAATAATTATGACCGGAATCTCAATAATGCCATGCGGAAGTAAACCTTTAACCACAATATCATAGAAGCTTGCTCCATAATTCATCGTGGTGTGCACCACAAATCCAAGGACCATCCCATTGATCAGCAGGAAGATGACAGGCAGAATTCCGAAGAATATACCGGCATAGATGACAAGTACACTTTTGATGGCATTATTGAAAAAGATAAACAGAAAGAAGTTCCATTGCACATTGCCCCCCTGCTCCAGCCGTTCACTGACTTCACGTAATCCTCCGATTTGGTTCAACAACAGTTCTTCCAGTGGCCCTGTACTCACCCATCCTGCCCCTATACCAACAGCAAACAAAACTACGGACCAGATTAATGCACTGCGGATGGAACCAAGATCTTTAAGAAATGTACTGAATTTTAACATAATAACCTCCTGTAGAATCTAAAATGATGGACAAACAAGGATCAGTGACGAATAACTGGGCAGTACGAGCATACATTGGAGAGTAAACAAACATTTCTTATGGGAGAGGGGCGCTTATTGAAATGAACTCGTTCTATGTATTTAGCGGCAAAAAGATTAAACGGTACTTGATTGTCCTCGTTGCTGCCATCTTTGCGATCGGTATTATCTATCTGGAGAGAGGCAATGTCTCCGTATTCTCGGAGGAAGCACCATCCGCCGTCTACAGCGTTCCAACCGAGAAGAAGGTAATCGCACTTACCTTTGACATTAGCTGGGGGGATAAACGGACGGAGCCAATTCTGAAAGTTCTTCAGGAGAATAAAGTGCAGAAGGCAACCTTTTTCCTTTCCTCCCCCTGGAGCAAGACACACCCCGAAATTGTTACTGCCATCAAAGAGGCAGGATATGAAATTGGCAGCCATGGTCACAGACATGAGAACTACAGCAGCCTGACTGAAGAAGAAATTCGAAAAGAAATTTCGACAGCTCATAGCATTTTAACCGATTTAACGGGAAAAGAACCGAAATTACTACGTCTGCCCAACGGGGACTTTGACAAGCGAGTGCTTCAGGTAGCCAATAGTCTGAATTATCAGGTTGTGCAGTGGGATACCGACTCCTTGGATTGGAAAAACCCTGGTGTACAGACCATTGTTGATCGCGTAGTAAGCAAAGCACATCCGGGTGACATCGTACTGCTGCATGCAAGCGATTCTTCTAAACAAACTCATGAGGCACTCCCTGTCATTATCGACAAATTAAAAAACCAGGGCTATGAATTCGTTACCGTCTCGGAACTGCTGAACCATTCTAGTGTCGAGGGCAAAGAAGTTCGTGACCAAGCCAGCGGTCAATGATTACTAGATCATTTGAGCCATAGCTCAAATAGGTGCTTAAAAGTTGAAAAGAGCTAACCAGGTTAGCTCTTTTTGGTATGTTTTTTATGCAAAATGAATTCTATACTCGGCTTTCTTTCAACTGTTCTGCCTTTCCACTTACACTCCGGTTCGTCGATACATCCACCAGCCTGTGCAATATCAGCATTTGGTATGCATTACATAGGAGCAAGGGAACCACAATAAATATGGTTGCAGCATTCACATCAATACGTAATACGCCGATCGTCTCCACTATGGAGACGGCAATCATGAAAAAGAGTGTAGGTACGAGCGCAGAGATATGAGTCAACTTTACTTTAACGTAAGCGGTAACAATTGCAGCTGCCAAAATAATGATACCTAACACAATATCCGATATGCGCTCCCGGTCTCCCCCAACAAACAGGCGTAAAAACATCACGTCAAGCAGGGCTAACACCGTTAGTACAATCTGCACGATCTGCCAACCGCGCTTTGGAAATACACCTTTACCCATATAATTCAATATCAGATATGCAAAGAAACCCATTTGTGAATACACGCTGATCATAACCCCTGATCCAAATAAGATCAAAAGATACAGAAGAAAATCATTCAATCCATTTGTTTTCTCCCCGTTCACCAGCATCATAATCAATCCTGTACCCAATGCTCCCGCGGCCCCAATAAGCAAGGCTGTCCAAAACAGGAAAAACCATTTACGTAAATTCAAAAGTTTTCCACCCCCGAGTGTTTATTTTACCAACCTTCTCAGCAAAAAACCATCATTGCTCAACATATTTCCCCCTTTCCCATCACATACTACATCCAGTATCTAATCAAGGAGGGATTGTACACATGAAACGGCCTTTGTGGCAGCTATGCTGTGTCGTACTGGGGCTATCCGTCATGCTTGCCGGCTGCGGTTCAGATCAGAGTTCTTCGCCTCCTCAGGGCAGTTATAAAGAGATGAAAACAATGGTTGTAGATATCTTAAAAAGTGATGAAGGCAAGAAAGCGGTGGAGGAAGCTCTTACAGGTCAAAGCTCATCCAGCGGAAGCAGCGGTTCTGAAGAAGGCGGCGGTTCGGGTGGTGCTTCGGGATCCATTGGTATGAAAATGTTAATGCCTGTGCAATCTTCGGAACAAATACGTATTGCAGTAAAAGATACCATCACAGCTCCCGAATATAAGAAGGAATTCGAAAAGATCATGACCGATCCGCAGTTTGCGGGTGAATTTGCCAAAGTGATCAACGCACAAAGTAAACAGCTTCATATGCAATTGATTAAAGATCCCACATATCAAAAGTCTGTTGAAGACATCATGAAGTCACCTGAGGTATCCAAGATGTTCATGGATATGACAAAGACTCCGGATTATCGCAAACAGACGATGACTGTCATGCAGGAAGTGATGCAAAACCCGTTGTTCCGCATGGAAGTACTCACTTTGCTCAAGAAGGTAGTACAGGACGAATTGCAACCCAAAGTGGAAAGTGGCGGAAAACAGGGGGAAGAGCAAGGCGGACAGCAAGGCGGACAGCAAGACGGTCAGGGCGAAGGTGGTAGTGATGGTGGAGATGGTGGAAGTGGAGATTCTGGCAGCGGTGGAGGTTCATAAACAGTAGATGTTGGTATATTACAGAAACTGAAAAGCCTGCATCCGAATGGTGGACGCAGGCTTTATTTGTATTTATAACACTCATACCATTAGAATTTGGAGTCAATGGACCGGGCAACTTCATCGTAGATAGCCCCTATACGGGAATCTGCTTTGTAAACCGAAGGTGAGAAATCAGGCTCGGAAGGATGATTATCCGGCGTGCCTAATGGAATCTGGGCAAGCAGGCTTGTATGCAGACTTTCCGCAAGTCTTCCCCCGCCTCCACGACCAAAGACATAATCCTTCTCTCCGCAACTGCCACACTCATAGTACGCCATATTCTCAACCACACCAAGTAACTCATGATCGGTCTGAATGGCCATCGCACCCGCACGTGCTGCGACAAAAGCTGCCGTTGCATGCGGCGTGGTAACGATGATTTCCTTACTCTGTGGCAACATCTGATGCACATCCAAAGCAACATCTCCCGTACCTGGTGGCAAATCCAGTAATACATAATCCAATTCGCCCCACTGGACATCCGTAAAGAATTGACGAAGCATCCGACCTAGCATGGGTCCACGCCAGATTACCGGGTTGTTCTCCCGAATAAAGAAGCCCATCGACATGACTTTGACGCCAAAACGTTCAACAGGTTGAATAACACCATCTTCAACGACCGGATATTCTTCAATCCCCATCATGTCGGGCACACTGAAGCCATAGATATCCGCATCAATTAAGCCCACTTTCTTGCCTTGACGTGCCAAGGCTGCAGCCAGATTAACGGTTACCGTTGATTTACCAACGCCACCTTTACCACTGGCCACAGCAATAAAACGAACACCTGATTCAGGACTTAACAGCTCATGTCCATCCAGACCCGCTGCGTGACCTTTTACGAGCACTTCGTCCCGATCTGGCTCATTATCGGGTTGTCCCATATTCAGGCTCTCACGATCATGCTCAGAAGCTGCACGCACACGAATATGTACATCCTTCAGTCCGTGCTGGGACAACAGATTACGCGCTGCATCACTCAAAGCTGTTGTATCCTCAGGTCGATTTTCCAGTGTCACTATGGTCAGAGCCACATGATTTTCTTTCACCATAATATCTCGAAACCATTCCAGTTCGGTCAGACTTACTCCCAATTGTGGTTCTTGTAATGGCTGTAATAGTTCAAGTATCTGTTCTTTTGATAACATCAGACAGCACCTCAGCTTTATCTATTGGCATGTAATTAGGTATGCTGATCCAATTATATCATTACCTTTCTTGTTCTGACTAACTTTTAGGCCGTTCTCCTGAGGAATATCTGAGAATTCCATTATAGATCGAAGCAGCTACCTTACGTTGATAAGCTTCGTCAGCAAGCATACGTGCCTCTTCCGGATGAGAAAGGAAACCCACTTCTACCAGCGCTGAAGGGATCTTCAGAGCCTGTAACAGATAAACCGTATTCACCGTTTTGGCGATTCGATCTGTATTCTCCAGATTACGAACCATCTCTTGTTGAAGCAAATTAGCCAAACCTTCGTTATCCGGATGGTTAGTTGTATAGAAAACCTGCGCTCCACTCCATCGGTTGGATGGGACACTGTTCATGTGAATGCTGATAAAGAGATCTGCTTGCTTATCCTCTATCCGTCGTACTCTTTGTTTCAGATCTTCCGTCTTGCGTTTGGAGTACCCCTTGGTGTCCGATTCCGCCAAATCAGTGTCTATTTCTCGTGTCATAACCACTAAGGCCCCTGCCTGTTGCAAATAATCTCTCACATACAGGGCGATAGACAGGTTGATATCTTTTTCAATAACCCCCTGTTTACTTACCGCTCCTCCATCTGGACCTCCGTGTCCTGCATCAATGGCAATGACTTTACCCGCCATCGGCAAACTCCAATAACCTGACGTCTTAGCGGAAGGCAGTTCATAGGACATTACCGCCACTAACATGGCCAGTAGACAGAGACTCAGCATGACCCTTTTGATTGTTTTTAGCCTAATCCAGACTACAAAGTGTTTCCCCATATTTTTACGCATAAAAAAACCACCTCGTCCCTATAAATGACTCTAATCATCTATATGGGACAAGATGGACAATTATACCGCTAGGAGCGGACTTGCTCCGCCATTCCTTCAATCAGCACCTCAGCTACCTCAGGACGTGTAAATTCAGGTGGAGGGCACTGGCCGTCACGGAGCAACCCGCGTACTTTGGTGCCGGAAAGCGCCATATGATGTTCTTTATCATGTGGGCAAGTTTTGCTGGATGCCATGTTTCCACATTTGGTACAGAAGAAACTATGTTCGAAGAACAACGGAGTAATCCCCAGTTCCTCTGCTGTAAAGTTAGTAAAGATCTCCTGTGCTTCATATGTTCCATAATAATCACCAACACCCGCATGGTCACGACCAACAATAAAGTGGGTACACCCGTAATTTTTGCGAACCATCGCATGGAAAATAGCTTCACGTGGACCGGCATACCGCATGGCTGCGGGGAACACACCAAGAAACGCACGATCAGCCGGGTAATAGTTCTCCAGTAATACCAGATAACTCTTCATCCGAACATCTGCAGGTACATCGTCCGACTTCGTCTCTCCAACAAGCGGATTCAGGAAGAGTGCGTCTACAATCTCCATAGCGCTCTTCTGAATGTATTCATGAGCCCGATGGACCGGATTACGTGTCTGAAAACCAACTACGGACTTCCAACCCTTCTCCTGAAAAATCTTCCGGGTATCTGCAGGATCATAATAGAATTCTTCGAATTTCGAAGGTTTTGGACGGTTCAACACTTGGATTGGACCTCCTACGTATGTTGCAGGACGCTCCAAAAGTTTTTTAACGCCCGGGTGCTCGGGATCATCTGTTTTGAATACACGCCGGGCTTCTTCACCCTGATCCACCTGGTATATACTTTGGACTTCGAGCAATCCATAAGTGACTCCATCTTGGTCACCAACAAGTTTCACACGTTCACCAATCTGGAGGGATGCGGCTTGTTTATCGTCAACAGCAAGTGTAATCGGTATACTCCAGACTGTTCCATCGGCGAGACGCATGCGAGACACCACCGAAAGGTAATCTTCCTCATTCAAGAAACCTTGAAGTGGTGAGAACGCACCTACACCAATTAGATCCAAATCTGATATCGTCCAAGTATTAATACGCAAAGAAGATAAGTTTTTACTGTCTTGTAACAATTGCTCCCGTTCTTCTCCTTGTACGATACGTTCAACCAACGTACCTCCATGAGGCAGAATCGATGTCATCTTGTCAGCTCCTTGTATATCTATTATTTATGAAGGCCACATTCCGTTTTATCATTACCAGACCAGCGTCCGGCACGTGGGTCCTCTCCAGGCATAACTTGACGTGTGCAATGCTCACAACCAATACTTGGGTAGTTCTGATCATGAAGAGGGTTATATACAACGTTATTGTCACGAATATATTGCCATACATCCTCAGTCGTCCAGTGAGCAATCGGATTAAACTTCATCAGGCCAAATTTGGAATCATACTCAACCTTCTTTGAGTTTGCACGAGTTGGTGCTTGATCTCTGCGGATACCTGTAATCCATGCATCATACTGAGAAAGAATACGTGTTAACGGTTCGACTTTGCGAATGTTACAGCACCCATTGGGATCAGACTTCCACAACTCTTCACCGTGTTGAGCTGCCTGCTCTTCTGGAGTAATCTTAGGTGACACACGTACAAATTCAAGGTTGTAGTTCTCCTGCATCTTATCACGTGTTTCGTATGTTTCTTTAAAGTGAAAATCTGTATCCAGATAAAAAATATCTGTGGATGGGCTGATTTTCTGCACCATATCTACAAGTACAACATCTTCTGCACCAAAACTACATGCAAAAGTGATATTTGGGAATGTTTCAATAGCATACCGAATAATATCCTCTGGACTGGCATGTTCCAGTTCCTCTGCCTTCGTCCGTGCCAAATCTTCTTTCTCCAACAAGTTCATCTGTGAATTTCCCCCATTCTGCATTTCAATACACCTAAAGCCGACTAATCTAATATGAATTATGTTTAGTATAAATCTTTCATTGGAGATGTCAATGCCTGCCATATGGTAAAATAAATCAGTTTTTGACCCTTTTTGATTGCCGCTATCACACAATATTTTGGTTCAATTTATCCATTTCTCTGTTAATGAGATAAAAACAATGATATTGGCCCAGGTCATTAGACAGGTAAAAATACATCGCTTAGCCTAGGAAACCTTTGCTGTTACTGGGTTTGGACAGTTCTTGTCGTCAAGAACAACATCAAAAAATCACTGGGCGATTGAAGTTGAAGGAAGAAAAGCTAAAGTTTTAAGGGGAGCAACGTTGCGAATTTTAGCTGTTGATATGTAAGAGACTTTTATCGTTTCCATAAGAAATACTGATAAGGTTTGCACCAAAGAATTAAGTACAAAAACAGTAAGCCGAGTGCATTCAAGAAATCCCTCGTGAGTTCTAATCGATGACTTTATAGGAGCTGTTATAAAATGTGTGGTGAGCGATGGGTATGAGAGTATTCAATGATCTAAACGATTAGAGAGGTTCAGTAAGATGTAGATGTATCAACGTACATATTATAGGACTGTATTGAGGGACATTAAGAGCACAATGAAAAGGCAATGAAGGAAAAATGCACAAGCACGGGGAGAGACATCAGAGATATGAGAGCTATCGCACAAACTAATATAATATATGGCGTGATGGTCATGAATATATAAAAAAGCCTTTGACCGAGGCCAAAGGCTTTTAATATTAACGTTTGGAGAACTGAGGTGCGCGACGAGCCGCTTTAAGACCGTATTTTTTACGCTCTTTCATACGTGGGTCACGAGTCAGGAATCCTGCTTTTTTCAGGGATGCACGGTATTCCGGATCTGCTTTGAGCAGAGCGCGGGAGATACCATGACGGATTGCGCCGGCTTGACCGGAGATTCCGCCACCATGAGCAATAACAAGAACGTCATAGTTGTTGAGCGTTTCTGTCAAGTTCAGTGGTTGTTTTACGATCAGTTTGAGTGTTTCCAAACCGAAGTATTCATTAATATCACGTTTATTGATGACAATGCGTCCTTCACCCGGTACAAGGCGAACACGTGCTACCGAATGTTTACGACGACCTGTCCCATAGTATTGTACTTGTGCCATGAAACTGTCCTCCTTTTAATTAACCGCGAAGTTCGTAAACTTCTGGTTTTTGTGCTGCATGTGGATGCTCAGTGCCTCTGTACGCTTTAAGTCTCAACTTCATTTTCTCGCCCATGCGAGTTTTAGGAAGCATACCGCGAACAGCCAATTCCAACATACGCTCAGGTTTGTTTTTAACCATCTCTTCAGCTGTAGTTACTTTCAAACCACCTGGGTGCATTGAGTGACGGTAGTATTTTTTACCTTGCATTTTCTTACCAGTCAATACGATTTTCTCAGCATTGATGATAACAACGAAATCGCCAGTGTCCACATGTGGAGTGAATTGTGGCTTGTGTTTGCCGCGAATCAAAGCTGCTGCTTCGCTCGCCAAACGTCCGAGGGTTTTGCCTTCAGCATCAATGATGTGCCATTGGCGCTCAACTTCGTTAGGCTTCGCCATGTACGTAGTACGCATGAAAAGTTCCTCCTTAAAATGTTCAAAATCATCATTTTCATTTATCTTCGTTCGTTAAGTTATAACTTCAGGTGTTGATGGATTGTAAATTTGATGTGAAACTCTTAATTGGGGCTGTGGGAAAGCCATTAAGAAAACACAACTTTTATATTACATGATAGGCGATTAAATCGCAAGTGTTAATTAAGCTTTTCACTCACCAAATTTAATCTTTTTTGTATTCAAGATCCCAGAGCATTAAACCGCAGCTAACTGCAGTAGGTCCTGCAGCAGATCGATTACATGCAGCAATCATTTTTGGTACATCAGAGGCTTTCCGTTTGCCCTCTCCGATCTCCAGCAGTGTCCCTACAATGATACGAACCATATGCTGCAAAAAGCCGTTACCACTCACATAAATGTGAATGACACCCTGATCGCGCGGATGGTCTCTGCACATTGATCGGTCCACTTCCATCCATGCTTCGTACACCGAACGGACATGATTCTCTTTCTGAGACTTGCGTGAAGCAAAAGAGGTAAAATCATACGTCCCTATGAAATGTCGTAAGCCCTCCTGCATTGCCATAATATCAAGCTTCGCATGATGATGATATTGCAGTCTTCTGTTGAATACATCCGGAAATTGATTCGCATTGACTGTATAACGATACGTTTTCTTTTTCGCTGCATAGCGAGAATGAAAATCAGCCGAAACTTCAATCGCATCAATAACGACAATATCGGAGGGTAATCTGGAGTTGAGTGCAATACACCAACGTTCAATCGGGATCTGGGACTCCGTAGGAAAATTGAAGATTTGTCTGCGGGCGTGAACACCTGCATCTGTTCGGCCTGAACCTGTAATTTTAACCTTCTCACCGGTTAAAGCACGAATCGCATCTTCAAGATGATCCTGAATGGTATTCCCACCCGGCTGTACTTGGAAGCCGTAATAGGCAGTGCCATCATAAGTTAACGTCATACATAAGTTTCGCATTATTACCACACCTTTGTTCCATACTATACATATCCCTATCCCGAACAGCAAAAGAAGCCCCTTACGGAGCTTCTATTACAGCACGAATTCCGAAATGAAGAGAAAAAAAGGGTTAATCCAGAATCGTTGATTCTGTCCCCTTTCCTCATCTCATCTGTTTTACGCGCGGTCTACCAGTTCCAAGTAAACCATTGGCGCTGCGTCACCACGACGAGGTCCCAGTTTCAAGATACGAGTGTATCCACCTGGACGCTCAGCGTAACGACCGGACAATTCGCTAAACAGTTTTTGGATTGCATCTTGCTCACCATCGATAGTTTCGCGGCGAACATAAGCTGCCACTTGGCGACGGGCATGAAGATCTCCCTTTTTCGCTTTAGTGATCAGTTTTTCAGCAATAGAGCGAACCTCTTTTGCTTTCGCTTCAGTTGTCTGAATGCGTTCGTATAAGAACAGGTCGGTTACCAGGTCACGGAACAAAGCTTTACGTGCGCTGGAATTACGGCCCAACTTTTGGTATGCCATTGTTTTCCCTCCTTCACTTCAAGCACTCGGCTGTCTATTCTTCTGTACGGAGTCCCAAACCAAGTTCCTCAAGCTTCTCTTGAACTTCTTCCAAAGACTTGCGTCCGAGGTTACGGACTTTCATCATGTCTTCTTCCGTTTTCGTAGTCAGCTCTTGCACGGTATTAATACCGGCACGTTTGAGGCAGTTGTAGGAACGAACAGAGAGATCCAGCTCTTCGATCGTCATTTCGAGTACTTTTTCTTTTTTGTCTTCTTCTTTTTCGACCATGATTTCTGCATCTTTCGCTTCGTCTGTAAGACCCACGAAGAGCATCAAATGCTCAGTCAAAATTTTAGCGCCGAGGCTTACAGCCTCTTCAGGACGAATACTTCCATCAGTCCAAACTTCCAACGTGAGCTTGTCATAGTTGGTCACTTGACCGACACGCGTATTTTCCACAGCGTAGTTAACGCGACTGATCGGGGTGAAGATGGAATCGACTGGGATGACGCCGATCGGCTGGTCATCGCGTTTATTCCGATCTGCCTGGACGTAGCCGCGACCGCGATTGGCAAAAATACGCATGTGAAGTCTCGAACCTGGTCCGAGCGTAGCAATGTGCAAATCCGGATTAAGGATTTCCACATCGGAGTCAGCACGGATATCTCCAGCCGTAATTGCTCCTTCGCCTTCAGCATCAATCTCGAGCACTTTCTCCTCGTCTGAATGAATCTTAAGCGACAAAGCTTTCAGGTTAAGAATAACCTCCGTTACATCTTCCATTACGCCAGGAACTGTAGCAAATTCATGCAGAACGCCATCGATTTGAACCGAAGACACTGCCGCACCCGGCAGTGACGAGAGCAAGATTCGGCGAAGCGAGTTTCCAAGCGTCGTACCGTATCCGCGCTCAAGCGGTTCTACTACGAATTTCCCATAGGTGCCATCATCGTTGACGTCTACCGTCTCAATTTTCGGCTTTTCGATTTCAATCACTGCAATACCCCTCCTTCAAAACGTCGGTCCTCTATGAAACATTTACCTTCTCTTGCGAAAACATGTAGTAGTATGCCTAAACAACCATTATTAGCAGATTGTGCCGGAAATATACCACACGCAGGGGCAAATCTCATTAGACACGACGACGTTTTGGAGGACGGCATCCGTTATGCGGGACTGGAGTTACGTCTTTGATCAGGTTAACTTCAAGACCAGCAGCTTGCAAAGAGCGGATCGCTGCTTCACGGCCTGCGCCTGGTCCTTTAACCATAACCTCAACGGCTTTCATCCCATGTTCCATTGCAGCTTTGGCAGCAGTCTCAGCAGCCATTTGTGCAGCAAACGGAGTCGATTTACGGGAACCTCTGAATCCGAGGCCGCCGGAGCTTGCCCACGAAATTGCGTTTCCGTGAGGATCCGTAATAGTAACGATAGTGTTATTGAAAGTGGAACGGATATGCGCCACGCCAGATTCAATATTCTTACGGTCACGACGTTTAGTACGTACGACTTTTTTCGGTTTAGCCATTTTCTCTTATCCCCCCTTATTATTTCTTCTTGTTCGCTACTGTACGACGAGGACCTTTACGAGTACGAGCATTCGTTTTCGTACGTTGTCCACGAACAGGCAGACCACGACGATGACGAACTCCACGGTAACAACCGATCTCCGTCAAACGTTTAATATTCAAAGAGATTTCTCGACGCAGGTCACCTTCTACTTTGACCTCTTTATCGATACTTTCACGCAATTTGCTGACTTCATCTTCCGTCAAATCACGAACACGAGTGTCCGGATTGATGCCTGTTGTGCTCAGAATTTTCTGGGAAGTCGTTTTACCGATTCCGAAAATATAAGTCAAGGCGATCTCAACGCGCTTATCACGTGGCAAATCCACACCAGATATACGTGCCATTTTACGCTACACCCCCTTCTTTAACCTTGTTTTTGTTTGTGTTTCGGATTTTCACAGATAACCATAACATTCCCTTTGCGGCGAATGACTTTGCACTTTTCGCAAATCGGCTTGACCGAAGGTCTTACCTTCATGTGAATTACCTCCTCAAAGTTTTGCTAAGCAAAACCCTCTTCGTAAGCATTGACCTTGTTCTA
The DNA here is from genome assembly GCF_037981725.1 of Paenibacillus sp. FSL H3-0457. Lineage (NCBI taxonomy): Bacteria > Bacillati > Bacillota > Bacilli > Caryophanales > Paenibacillaceae > Paenibacillus > Paenibacillus sp. FSL H3-0457. The sequence goes on from NZ_CP150283.1 coordinate 6,150,122, forward strand.
CTATTGTAAAACCGGCTTCGAAGCTTTCGCAAGTTTTGCCGGGCAAAACCCGCTACATAAGCTTCACAGTTCATTGCAACTGTCTACTACTATTTACGGTAAGTTATGCGACCTTTTGTTAAATCATAAGGCGACAACTGAACAACTACTTTGTCTCCAGTCAGGATACGGATAAAGTGCATCCGCAGTTTTCCGGAAACGTGAGCGAGAATTTGATGACCGTTCTCAAGCTCAACCTTGAATGTTGCATTCGGTAGCGGTTCGAGAACCGTACCTTCCACTTCAATGACATCTTCCTTAGCCATTAGTCAGTCTCCTTTCTCTTCAGATTGAATGTTGGTGGATTCCAGAAATGAATGAACCGCGTAACGGAGCTTTCCATTTGTCACCCGACCACTCTCGTTTAAACTGTTCACAACCTCGCTGCTAATCATGGGCTGGAGCTCAAGATGAAGAAGATTCTTCTTCTTTGGTTGATCAAACTTACGTTTGTCTCCATCCGCAATATATACGAACTTACCGTCCGCTATAGCAACAATTACTGCGGCTTGGTCCGCATTGCGGCCTTTACGGATCTTCACAAGTTGACCGAGCTGCGGATTAGACTGACTGTTCATGCCTCATCACCTACGCATTCAGTTTCGTGAAAATTTCCATACCATCTGGTGTAACTGCTACGGTGTGTTCAAAGTGTGCACATAACTTACCATCAACCGTGACGACAGTCCAGTTATCTTCCAACGTTTTCACATACCGTCTACCTACGTTAACCATCGGCTCTATGGCCAGCACCATGCCCGCTTTAAGCCGTGGTCCCCGATCGGGAAGACCATAGTTCGGAATCTGTGGTTCTTCGTGCAGATCTGCGCCTATGCCGTGACCGACATATTCACGAACTACGGAGAACCCTTCATCTTCAATATATTTCTGAATCGCATGAGATATTGTAAACAAGCGAACGTCCGGTTTTACCAGCGCCAGACCTGCGTATAACGAAGCCTCGGTAACGTCCAGAAGACGACGGGCTTCTTCGGAAATACGGCCGACCGGATAAGTCCAGGCGGAATCTCCATGATACCCCTGGTACTGCGCGCCAATGTCAAACGTAACGATATCGCCCTCGTTCAACTTGCGTTTGCCGGGAAATCCATGTACCAACTCTTCATTGACTGAAGCGCACACACTGGCAGGGAAACCGTTATAACCTTGGAAAGACGGCACAGCTCCTTGACTGCGGATATATTGATCAGCCATATGGTCAAGTTCTCCAGTCGTAATACCGGGAGCGATATGCTCTGCCAAGAGACGATGCGTTTCCGCAACAATTCTCCCTGCTTCCCTCATCAAGCCCAGTTCCGTTTCGGACTTACCAATGATCATCAATTAACCTCTCAGTAAGGACACGATTTCTTGAGAAACTTGATCGATATCCTGTTCTCCGTTCATTTGACGAAGAAGACCTTTAGTCTCATAGAACGTGAGGAGTGGTGCTGTTTTGTTGATATACTCGTCCAGTCGTGTACCTACACTCTCTTCATTATCATCAGAGCGTTGATACAACTCACCAGCGCATTTATCACAAATACCTTCCTGCTTAGGCGGATTGAATACCACATGATAAGTGGAACCACAGTTTTTACAAATTCGACGACCCGTCAAACGAGCGAGCAATTTGTTGCGATCCACTTTCAGGTTGATTACATGATCGAGACCTGAGTTCAATCGATCCAGAATGCCATCGAGCGCTTCTGCTTGCGAAAGGGTTCTTGGAAATCCGTCCAAGAGGAAACCTTCTCTGCAGTCAGGCTGCTGCAAACGTTCTTCAACGATGCCAATGGTTACATCATCTGGTACAAGCAATCCTTGATCCATATATTCCTTGGCTTTCATGCCAATGGGAGTTCCCTGTTTGATCGCGAGACGAAATGCATCGCCTGTTGAAATATGGGGAATACCGAACTCTTTCACGATGACGTCTGCTTGCGTTCCTTTTCCTGCCCCCGGAGGGCCCATGAATAGGATGTTCACGTTATGTCACTCCCTCCAAGACTACCCTACATCAACAAACAGCACAATAGGTGCCGGCAAGTAAATCTTCACTCGACCGGTACCTATTGCCTATTTATTGATAAAACCTTTGTAGTGGCGTTTGATCAATTGGCTTTCGATTTGCTTCATCGTATCCAGCGCAACACCGATAACGATCAGGAGGGATGTTCCTCCAATTTGCGCAGATTGAGGCAAACCAGACAGTGCCCCCAAGATTACAGGCAGAACGGAAATGACTGCCAAGAACATGGCACCGGCCATTGTCAAACGAGTCATGACACGGGTCAGATATTTCTCGGTTGCTTTACCCGGGCGAATGCCTGGGATGTAACCGCCGTTCTTTTTCATATTATCAGCCATCTGCTGTGGATTCATCTGTACGAAAGTATAGAAGAATGTGAAACCGAAGATCATCACGACATACAACAACATACCCAGAGGTTTGTGTGTAGTCAGGTTCTGTCCGATCCACTGTGCCCAAAGGCGATCTGCCCAGAAGTTGGCGATGATCGTCGGGAACATCAACAACGATGATGCGAAGATGACAGGGATAACACCTGCTGCATTAATTTTCAGCGGGATATGTGTATTCTGTCCACCGTACATTTTGTTACCTACGACACGTTTAGCGTACTGTACCGGAATTTTCCGAATCGCCTGCTGAATGTAAATGACCCCTATGATGATCAACACAATAACAATTGCGATGATAACACCTTTAAGAATATTCATAAACAGTTGGTCAGGTTGAATGAAGTCGGATTCGATCGTTTGTTTGATAATGTTAGGCACCGTAGATAGGATACCCGCAAAGATCAAGATCGAAATCCCGTTTCCTATGCCCTTCTCGGTGATCTGCTCACCAAGCCACATCAGGAATGAAGTACCGGCCGTAAGTACAATCGCGATCAAGATATAATCTGCAAATGTAGCGTTAGGAATCATGTCTGTATTGTACAAGCGGTTGAATCCGATCGACGTACCAAACGCTTGAATCAATGCCAGGCCAATCGTTAAATAACGGGTCAATTGTGCAGATTTCTTCTTACCTTGTTCACCTTGCTTTGCCCACTCCGCTAATTTAGGAATAACGTCCATGGAAAGCAACTGTACTATGATAGACGCAGTGATGTAAGGCACGATCCCGAGCGCAAATATCGAGAACTGGAAGAGCGCTCCACCCGAGAACGTATTGAGAAGTCCAAAAACTTCTTTACCCGCAGAATTTGTCGCTTCGAACACGTCTTTGTTAACTCCCGGTACGGGAACAAAGGAGCCGATGCGGTAAATGATCAGTACAAAAAGGGTAAATAATACCCTTTTGCGCAGATCTTCAACCCGCCAGATATTCTTTAGGGTCTTGAACATTAAATCACCTCGGTTGTACCGCCGGCAGCTTCAATTTTCTCAATAGCAGATTGAGAAAACTTGTTAGCTTTAACAGTCAGCTTCACAGTGACATCACCGTTACCCAGGATTTTGATTCCGGATTTAGCGTTTTTAACTACGCCGTTCGTCATCAAGAATTCTGGAGTTACTTCAGTACCCGCAGCAAAACTGTTCAGGTCTTCAGTATTCACAACTGCATATTCTTTGCGAGTTGGGTTTACAAAACCACGTTTTGGCAAGCGACGATACAATGGATTTTGTCCACCTTCGAAGCCTGGACGTACTCCACCGCCAGAACGAGAATTTTGTCCTTTGTGACCGCGACCTGATGTTTTACCTGTACCACTACTTGGACCGCGACCAAGACGTTTACGTTCTTTGCGGGATCCAGGAGATGGTGAAAGCTCATGTAACTTCATCGTTCGTTGCACCTCCTTAAAGATTTGTGGGATTAACCCGATATTAAGCTTCTACTTCTTTAACAGCAACCAAGTGGCTTACTTTGTTAATCATACCACGGATGGCAGGATTATCGTTTTGTACCACTTTGCTATTGATTTTGCGCAAACCCAATGTTTTCACAGTTGTTCTTTGCGTCTCCGGACGTCCGATCAAGCTGCGGACGAGGGTAATTTCTAATTTAGCCATGAGAATTCCCTCCTTAACCCAGAAGCTCTTCGACGGATTTTCCGCGCAGTTTAGCCACGTCTTCAGCACGCTTCAAACGGGACAAACCTTCCAAAGTCGCATTGACCATGTTCATGGAATTCGAAGAACCCAGAGATTTTGTCAAAATGTCACCTACACCAGCAAGTTCGAGAACCGCACGTACAGGACCACCAGCGATAACACCAGTACCTTCAGATGCTGGTTTCAACAGCACGCGTCCTGCGCCGAACTTACCTGTTACCAAGTGAGGAATCGATGTTCCTACGAGTGGAACGTGTACAAGGTTTTTCTTAGCGTCTTCAATACCTTTGCGAATTGCATCAGGTACTTCGCCCGCTTTACCGATACCAGCTCCAACCCAGCCGTTGCCGTCGCCGACTACAACCAGTGCGCTAAAGCTGAAACGGCGTCCGCCTTTTACTACTTTAGCTACGCGATTAATATTTACAACTCTTTCAGTCAGTTCCAAAGTATTCGGATCTACACGCAAGTCGTTAACCTCCTTTTGAAAAATATCTTAAAACTCAAGTCCTGCTTCACGAGCCGCTTCAGCCAATGCTGCGATACGACCATGGTACAGATAACCGCTACGGTCAAATACGATGTTGGAAACACCTTTGTCTTTCGCACGTTTAGCAACGAGTTCGCCAACTTTACGAGCTGATTCAACAGATGCACCATTTTTGATGTCAGTGCTCAATTCTTTGTCTACGGTAGACGCGGAAGCGATTGTTACACCAGCAACATCATCGATGATTTGAGCATACATATGTTTACCAGAACGGAATACGTTCAAACGAGGACGTGCTGCCGTTCCTTGGATTTTCTTACGAACACGAAGGTGTCTTTTCAGACGAGCCTTATTTTTATCTGGTTTCGTAATCATCTCAAAGATTCACTCCTTTCAGGTTACCTCGCTGGCTTCAAAGCAGAAGCCACGGGGTATATTAGAAACACACGAAGCAAGCAAGCCGAAAGCCGCGCAAAGGCGGTAAGAGAAATCTTATTTCTTCTTACCGGCTTTACCTTCCTTACGGATGATACGCTCGCCTTCATATTTAATACCTTTACCTTTGTACGGCTCAGGTTCACGTACGGAACGGATTTTAGCAGCGTAAGCACCTACACGCTCTTTGTCAATTCCGCGAACGATGATTTTTGTATTCGAAGGTACTTCGAATTCGATTCCCGCTTCCGGTGTAATTTCAACCGGGTGAGAGTAACCAACGTTCAGAACGATTTTATCTCCGGATTTGCTTGCACGATATCCGACCCCAACCAATTCCAGAGATTTCGCGAATCCTTCAGTAACGCCGCTCACCATATTGTTTACAACGCTACGCGTTGTGCCGTGCAAAGAACGGTGAGTTTTGTTATCGGAAGGACGCACAACTGTGATTTCGTTATTTTCAACTGTAACCTTCATGTCTTTATGAAGCTCACGAGTCAAAGTTCCTTTAGGTCCTTTTACCGTAATAACGGTGTTGTCCAGGGTGATGTCTACACCACTTGGTACTGTGATTGGTTTGCGACCAATACGAGACATATGTTGCACCTCCTATCTTGTGACGTTATATTACCAAACGTAGCAAACGACTTCTCCGCCGGATTTCGATTGACGAGCTTCTTTGTCCGTCATGATACCTTTAGATGTCGAGATGATCGCGATTCCCAGGCCACCAAGTACACGAGGTACTTCGTTGCTTTTCGTGTAAACACGAAGACCAGGTTTACTGATTCTTTTCAGACCAGTGATAACGCGCTCGTTATTTTGACCGTATTTCAGGAAAACACGGATAATCCCTTGTTTGTTATCATCGATAACTTCAGCGTCACGGATGAAACCTTCACGCTTCAGGATATCGGCGATTTGTTTTTTCATTGTTGAAGCAGGCATTTCTACCGTTTCGTGACGAACAGTGTTCGCGTTACGAATACGAGTAAGCATATCTGCAATTGGATCAGACATAGTCATTGTGAGTTAACCTCCTTCCCGTTCAGGACTTTTTACCAGCTTGCTTTTTTCACGCCAGGGATCTGGCCTTTATAAGCTAATTCACGGAAACAAATTCTGCAAATTTTGAACTTTTGCAGGACCGAATGTGGACGTCCGCAACGCTCACAGCGTGTATATGCACGTACTTTAAACTTAGGTGTACGTTGTTGTTTAACTTTCATCGAAGTTTTTGCCACTTAGCCTGACACCTCCTAAATAATTTCGGAGAAAAGGGAGTCTTTCCAGACACCCGGAAACGTTATGCCAACATTACTTAACGAAAGGCATTCCCATTTGCGTAAGCAATTCACGGGACTCTTCGTCTGTTTTCGCCGTTGTTACAATGACAATATCCATACCGCGGACTTTATCAACTTTATCGTATTCGATCTCCGGGAAGATCAATTGCTCTTTCAGACCCAGTGTATAGTTACCACGTCCATCGAAAGCATTACTCGATACACCGCGGAAGTCGCGGACACGAGGAAGCGTTACGTTGAGCAGCTTATCTAGGAAGAAGTACATACGCTCACCGCGTAATGTAACTTTCGCACCGATAGGCATATTCTCACGCAGTTTGAAACCTGCGATAGATTTTTTAGCACGAGTGATTACAGGTTTTTGACCCGCGATCAGTTGCAAATCGTTTACTGCAGAATCCAACACTTTAGAGTTTTGGACAGCGTCGCCCACACCCATGTTGATAACGATTTTCTCGATTTTCGGCACTTGCATTACCGTTGTATAGTTAAACTTCTGCATCAAAGCAGGAGCGATTTCTTGCAGGTAACGTTCTTTCATTCTTGATGCCATGAATCATAGCCCTCCTTTCTCATTCGGTTCAATTAGTCGATAATTTCTCCGGAACGTTTAGCAACGCGCACTTTCTTACCGTTATCCAAAACTTTGTAACCTACACGGGTTACTTTTCCGCTCTTCGGATCGATGTGCATTACGTTGGAAACGTGAATCGGAGCTTCCTTCTCGATAATGCCGCCTTGCGGATTTTGCTGGTTAGGCTTCTGGTGTTTTTTCACCATGTTAACACCTTCCACAAGGACGCGGTTCTCACGAGGATAAGCAGCGATGACACGGCCTTTTTTACCTTTGTCTTTACCGCTGATCACCATAACCGTATCTTCCTTTTTAACGTGAAGTTTGTTGTTATGGGATTCCAGAACTTTTTTCACTCTTGGCATTTCGTACACCTCCTGTTTCTAACATCACGAGATTAAGCTTTAGATAACTTCTGGAGCCAAGGAAACGATTTTCATGAAGTCTTTATCGCGAAGTTCGCGAGCAACTGGTCCGAAAATACGTGTTCCACGTGGGCTTCTGTCGTCTTTTACAACAACCGCTGCATTTTCATCAAAACCGATGTAGGAACCGTCTTTACGACGTACAGAACGTTTCGTACGAACGACAACCGCTCTAACTACATCACCTTTTTTGACAACGCCGCCTGGTGTTGCTTGTTTAACAGAACAAACGATCAGATCACCGATTTGAGCTGTACGACGTCCCGTACCGCCGAGTACGCGGATACACATCAGTTCCTTCGCACCGGAGTTGTCGGCCACAGTCAAACGTGTAAATGGTTGAATCATTTAGTATTCCTCCTTTCAGCAATGCTGCTGATGCATTAGATGATAACCGCTTTTTCTACGATTTCAGTAAGTCTCCAGCGTTTATCTTTCGAAAGCGGACGAGTCTCCATGATTTTCACCGTGTCACCGATTTTCGCAGTGTTTTCTTCGTCATGCGCTTTGAATTTTTTAGTAACCTTAATGCGTTTATGGTACAAGTTGTGTTTTTTGTAAGTTTCTACAGCAACAACAATCGTTTTGTCCATTTTATCGCTGACCACTTTACCAGTTTGCACTTTACGTGCGTTACGTTCTTCGCTCATTGTTGGCCTCCTTCCTGATTACGGACGGATTGTCCATCCTATCCCTAATTAACCGATTCCCAATTCTCTCTCACGGATAATGGTTTTAGCACGAGCTATTTCTTTCCGCACATCACGGATGCGAGTCGGGTTATCCAGCTGACCGGTAGCTAATTGAAAGCGGAGGTTAAAGAGTTCTTCTTTAAATCCGGCAATCTTTTGCTCGATTTCAGCAGAGGTTAGGTTGCGAAATTCACTAGCTTTCATTTGCTTCACCACCCAATTCTTCACGTTTCACGAACTTCGTTTTGATTGGCAGTTTGTGAGCGGCAAGACGCATTGCTTCGCGTGCAATTTCCTCCGGTACACCAGCAAGTTCAAACATGATCTTACCTGGTTTCACTACTGCAACCCATTTTTCTACGTTACCTTTACCGCTACCCATCCGAACCTCGAGAGGCTTTTGAGTGATTGGTTTGTCTGGGAAAATTTTGATCCAAACTTTACCACCACGTTTGATGTAACGAGTCATCGCAATACGAGCCGCTTCGATTTGACGGTTCGTAATCCAAGCCGGTTCCGTAGCTTGCAGACCGTATTCGCCAAAGTTCAGAGTCGTTCCGCCTTTAGCTTGGCCTTTCATATGTCCACGTTGTTGCTTACGGTGTTTTACGCGTTTTGGTACCAACATGATTAGTTGCCTCCTTCCTTAGCAGCTTGTTTCTTAGCCGTAGGAAGAACCTCTCCACGATAGATCCATACTTTTACGCCGATAAGTCCGTAAGTAGTATGAGCCTCTGCTGTACCGTAGTCAATGTCAGCACGCAGTGTGTGCAGTGGAACAGTTCCTTCGCTGTAGCCTTCAGAACGTGCGATCTCAGCACCGCCAAGACGTCCGCCTACTTGAGTTTTGATACCTTTAGCACCGGAGCGCATAGTTCTTTGAATTGCTTGTTTCAGAGCACGACGGAAAGAAACACGACGTTCCAATTGTTGTGCAATGCTTTCAGCTACAAGAACAGCGTCCAAGTCTTGGTTCTTAATTTCAGAAATGTTGATGTGTACTTTTTTACCGCCAGCAATTTTCGTAATTTGGTTACGAAGATTTTCAACTTCCGAACCACCCTTACCAATAACCATACCTGGTTTAGCAGTGTGAATCGTTACGTTTACGCGGTTAGCCGCTCTCTCAATTTCTACACGAGATAAAGCGGAGTCTTTCAATTTATTTTTCAGGAATTCACGAATTCTCACGTCTTCCATCAAAAGATCACCGAAGTCTTTGCCTGCATACCACTTAGATTCCCAGTCACGGATAATTCCGACACGGAGTCCGACTGGATTTACCTTTTGGCCCACACATTTCCCCTCCTTCTACTTCTCAGATACCACCAAAGTAATGTGGCTAGTACGTTTGTTAATACGACTTGCACGTCCCATTGCACGAGGGCGGAAACGCTTCATTGTCGGTCCTTGGTTCACGTAAGCTTGCGAGATAACCAATTTGTTAACATCCAAAGAATAGTTATGTTCCGCATTCGCAATAGCGGAGTTAAGCAACTTCTCAACGATTGGAGAAGCAGATTTCGGAGTGTGACGGAGAATGGCAACCGCCTCACCTACTTGCTTGCCACGAATCAAGTCAACAACGAGTTGAGCTTTACGAGGAGCAATCCGGATAAACTTAGCATGTGCTTTTGCTTCCATTGTGTAACCTCCTTTCAAACATTAAAGATATTCATTTATCTTCTTGTTTTCTTATCATCAGCAGTATGGCCTTTGTACGTACGGGTTGGAGCGAACTCACCCAGTTTGTGTCCGACCATGTCCTCAGTTACATACACTGGCACGTGTTTACGACCATCGTAAACGCCAAATGTGTGTCCGATGAATTGCGGGAAAATTGTAGAACGACGGGACCAGGTTTTGATCACATTCTTCTTACCTGAAGCTTCCATCTCTTCTACCTTTTTAAGCATGTAGCCATCAATGAATGGCCCTTTTTTCAAACTGCGACCCATGTGGAGATCCTCCCTTCAAACATAGCTATTATGCATCCGCAGATGCCTCACGAAGTTATGCACAGTGTGTATTACTTCGTGCGGCGGCGAATGATGTATTTATCAGAAGCTTTATTTTTCTTACGCGTTTTGTAACCAAGTGTAGGTTTACCCCATGGTGACATTGGCGATTTACGTCCGATTGGAGCACGACCTTCACCACCACCGTGTGGGTGATCGTTAGGGTTCATTACTACACCACGAACCTCAGGACGTTTACCCAACCAACGGCTACGACCGGCTTTACCGATTTTGATGAGCTCGTGGTCTTGGTTACCTACAGATCCGATTGTCGCGCGGCAAACTTTCAAAATACGACGAACTTCTCCGGAAGAGAGACGAACGGAAACGTATTTTTCTTCTTTACCAAGCAATTGAGCTTCTGTACCAGCAGCACGAACCAATTGTCCGCCTTTACCTGGTTTCAACTCGATGTTGTGGATAACGGTACCTACTGGAATGTTTTCGAGTGGCAGTGCGTTACCGATTTTGATGTCTGATTCAGGTCCGGAGAACACTTGATCTCCAACTTTCAAACCTTTAGGAGCGATGATATAACGCTTTTCACCATCAGCATAGTGAATCAGAGCGATGTTGGATGTACGGTTCGGGTCATACTCAATCGTAGCAACGCGGCCCGGTATTCCATCTTTAGTACGTTTGAAGTCAATGATACGGTATTTACGTTTGTGTCCACCACCATGGTGACGAACTGTAATTTTACCTTGGTTGTTGCGGCCTGCTTGTTTGCTCAACGGGGCCAACAACGATTTCTCCGGCTGATTTGTGGTGATTTCCTCAAATGTAGAAACGGACATGTTCCGTCTTGCCGGGGATGTTGGTTTATACTTTTTGATTGGCACTGGGTTTCCCTCCTTACTTCAAAAATTCAATTATACAGTTTCAAAGAACTCAAGCGTTTTGCTGTCTTTTGTCAACGTTACAAACGCTTTTTTCCATTCGCTAGTATATCCGGAATAACGTCCGTACCGTTTCGGCTTAGCTGGAACACGAAGCGTGTTCACGTTTTTCACTTTTACATTGAAAATAGCTTCTACTGCCTTTTTGATCTCGGTTTTGTTTGCACGGATATCGACTTCAAATACATATTTCAAGTCGTTCATCATGTCAGCAGTACGTTCCGTAATAATCGGACGTTTTACAATATCACGAGGATCCTTCATTACGCGAGCACCTCCTCTACCTTCTGAACTGCTTCTTTCGTAATGATCAATTTGTCGTGCGAGAGCACGTCAAGAACATTAATACCGTCAGCAGCTACGAATTTCACGCCTGGAATATTCCGTGCGGAAAGAGCTACATTATCATCATAGCTAGGAGCTACGATCAAAGCTTTACGTCCCACTTTGAGGTTACTCAAGATGGCTGCAAATTCTTTAGTTTTAGGCGTACTCAACGTGAGAGCGTCCAAAACGATAATGTCATTGTCAAGCACTTTGGATGAAAGGGCTGATTTGATCGCCAAGCGGCGAACTTTTTTAGGCAGTTTATACGCATAGCTCCGTGGTGTTGGACCAAATACGATACCGCCGCCTTTCCATTGTGGTGAACGAATTGAACCTTGACGAGCGCGACCTGTACCTTTTTGTTTCCAAGGCTTACGTCCACCGCCACGAACTTCAGAACGTCCTTTTACTTTGTGGGTACCTTGACGAAGGGAAGCGCGTTGCATAAGAACTGCATCGTACAGAACGTGTTGGTTCGGCTCAATTCCGAAAACCGCATCATTCAATTCAACTTCGCCTACTTGGCTACCATCTACATTGTAAACTGATACTTTTGGCATTTTGTGTTCCTCCTTTCTTCAGTGGTTATTTTTTCACCGTTTCTTTAACTCTAATGAGACTGTTTTTCGGTCCAGGAATGGAACCTTTCACGAGCAACACGTTACGCTCAGCGTCTACTTTAACTACTTCAAGACGTTGAATTGTAATAGTGTCATGTCCCATGTGTCCTGGCAGGCGTTTGCCTTTAGGAACGCGGTTAGCTTGGATCGAACCCATTGAACCAGGGCCACGGTGGTAACGCGAACCGTGTGACATAGGTCCAGTGCTTTGTCCCCAACGTTTGATAACGCCGGCAAAACCTTTACCTTTAGAAATACCCGTTACGTCAACGAATTCGCCTTCAGCGAAAATGTCAGCTTTCAGTTCTTGGCCAACTTCATATTCTGCGATGTTGATACCGCGAACTTCACGAACGTAGCGCTTAGGGGCAGTGTTCGCTTTTTTAGCGTGACCTGCTTCTGGCTTGTTAGCATTTTTCTCTTTCTTATCGGAGTAACCGATTTGAATTGCTTCGTAGCCATCGTTCTCAATGTCTTTCTTTTGCAAAACAACACAAGGGCCTGCTTCGATAACCGTTACTGGAACGACGTTACCTTCAGGAGTAAATACTTGAGTCATTCCGAGTTTTTTTCCTAAGATTGCTTTCATGTTGACACCTCTTTTCCTTTATACATGGTCTTTGTTGTAGCTTATATTACAATTTAATTTCGATATCTACACCGGACGGCAGATCCAAGCGCATCAAGGCATCCACAGTTTGTGGAGTCGGGTTAACGATGTCGATCAAACGTTTATGTGTACGTTGTTCGAATTGTTCCCGAGAATCCTTGTACTTGTGCACCGCACGAAGAATAGTAATGATTTGTTTTTCAGTAGGAAGCGGAATCGGACCGGATACACCAGCACCCGAACGTTTTGCTGTTTCAACAATTTTCTCCGCGGATTGATCAAGAATTCTGTGGTCGTAAGCTTTCAAACGAATACGAATTTTTTGCTTTGCCATTTTAGTCCCTCCTTCTATCGCCCAATTTTTTATCGGACATACTCCGTGAAAATTTTCTAGCCACTCTCCCATGGCAAAGGGGCCGGGTGTGCCAGTAACCTCTCACATCATCGCAACGTCACAGAACAACATTCATTATTATATAGAAAAGATAGGCGTATTGCAAGCATATTTAAGAAAAACATTTAAACTTATCTTTTCTGATGAAATGACTTCGTTTATTGCAGTGTTAATCTTCAATATCCAGGCTGCCTTGCCAATCCTTCTAAACACGTAAATGATGTTCATTTCGTATGACGCAGGTTCCGAACTTTAAACATAATAAAAGAGTTCTCTATCCGATGTCGGATAAAGAACTCTTCCGAAGCTTCGTTACAATACAATGTTACTCGTTCCAGTACACTGTTACATATGCTTTATTCAGCGTTAAGCCGAATTATTTTTGGATAGATGCTACGGAACCGGCACCTACTGTACGTCCGCCTTCACGAATGGAGAATTTAGTTCCTTCTTCAATCGCGATTGGGGAGATCAGGGAAACAGTAACAGTGATGTTATCACCAGGCATTACCATTTCAGTACCTTCAGGCAAGTTGATGATGCCTGTTACGTCAGTTGTACGGAAGTAGAACTGTGGACGGTAACCAGTGAAGAATGGTTTGTGACGTCCGCCCTCTTCTTTAGTCAGAACGTAGATTTGAGCTGTGAATTCTGTGTGTGGCTTAACAGAACCTGGTTTTGCAAGTACTTGACCACGCTCGATTTGAGTACGGTCAACACCACGCAACAATGCACCGATGTTGTCACCCGCTTGAGCGGAATCCAACAATTTACGGAACATCTCAACGCCTGTTACAACGGATTTTTTAGTTTCTTCAGTGATACCAACGATTTCGATCTCTTCGCCGACTTTAACAGTACCACGCTCTACACGGCCAGTAGCAACAGTACCACGACCAGTGATGGAGAATACGTCCTCGACAGGCATCAAGAAAGGCTTGTCAGTTTGACGCTCAGGCAGTGGGATGTAAGTGTCGATCTCTTTGAACATCTCAACGATTTTTTGAGCCCATTCGCCATCTGGGTTTGCCAGAGCTTCACGAGCGGATCCACGAGTGATTGGAGTATCGTCACCTGGGAACTCATATTCGTTAAGAAGGTCGCGAACTTCCATCTCAACCAATTCCAACAACTCTTCGTCTTCAACCATGTCACATTTGTTCAAGAATACAACAATGTAAGGTACGCCTACTTGACGGGAGAGCAAGATGTGCTCACGAGTTTGTGGCATTGGGCCGTCTGCTGCGGATACTACCAAGATAGCTCCATCCATTTGAGCCGCGCCAGTGATCATGTTTTTAACATAGTCGGCGTGACCTGGGCAGTCAACGTGAGCGTAGTGACGAGTGTCAGTTTCGTACTCAACGTGTGATGTGGAGATTGTGATACCGCGTTCGCGCTCTTCTGGAGCTTTGTCGATTTGGTCGAATGCAATTGCAGCACCACCGTAAGTTTTGGACAATACAGTTGTGATTGCAGCAGTCAGAGTTGTTTTACCGTGATCGACGTGACCAATAGTACCGATGTTAACGTGGGGTTTATTACGTTCGTATTTAGCCTTTGCCATTTGAACGTGGCCTCCTTAAAATTATAATTTTATGTTTTCACTGAATGAAGTGCTCCGAATTTAATTCTTATGCACTTGCATCCAGTGTGAGAAAACTACTCGGTGCCTTTTGTTTTGGCAACGATTTCTTCAGCGATGCTCTTAGGAACTTCTTCATAGTGAGAGAGTTCCATGGAGAATACGCCGCGTCCTTGAGTACCGGAACGAAGAGTTGTAGAGTAACCAAACATTTCAGACAGAGGTACCTTAGCACGGATGATTTGAGCTCCACTACGGGAATCCATACCTTCGATGCGGCCACGACGGGAGTTCAACATACCCATTACGTCACCCATGTACTCTTCTGGAACAGTTACTTCTACTTTCATGATAGGCTCAAGCAGAACTGGTTTACACTTGTCTTTAGCCGCTTTAAGCGCCATAGATCCGGCAATTTTAAATGCCATCTCATTGGAATCGACATCATGGTAAGATCCGTCTACGATTGTAGCCTTAACGTCAACAAGCGGGAAGCCTGCAATAACGCCGTTTTTCATTTGCTCTTCAATCCCTGACAGTGCAGGTTGAATGTATTCTCTTGGTACGGAACCACCGACAACCTTACTTTCGAACTGGCTGCCTGTACCCGGCTCGAGAGGTTCGAATTCAACCCATACGTGACCGTATTGACCACGACCACCGGATTGACGTACGAATTTACCTTCAACGCGCGCTGGAGCACGGAATGTTTCACGGTAAGCTACTTGTGGTTTACCCACAGTAGTTTCAACCTTGAACTCACGACGCATACGGTCGATGATGATATCAAGGTGAAGCTCACCCATACCTGCCAAGATCGTTTGGCCTGTTTCTTCGTCAGTATGAGCACGAAGAGTTGGATCCTCTTCAGTCAACTTACCGAGAGCAACACCCAGTTTATCCTGGTCAGCTTTGGTTTTAGGTTCAACAGCGATTTCGATAACCGGATCAGGGAAGTTCATTGACTCCAGGATAACCGGATTTTTCTCATCACATAGTGTATCACCTGTACCTGTATCTTTCAAACCTACGGCAGCTGCAATATCACCGGAGTAAACTACAGTGATTTCTTGACGGCTGTTCGCATGCATTTGAAGGATACGACCGATACGCTCACGTTTGTTTTTAGTGGCATTCAATACATATGATCCGGATTGAAGAACACCAGAGTATACGCGGAAGAATGTCAATTTACCAACGTAAGGGTCAGTCATAATTTTGAATGCCAATGCGGAGAATGGCTCTTCATCGGATGACTTACGAATTGCTTCAGTTCCATCTTCAAGATGTCCCGTGATCGATGCAACATCTGTTGGAGCTGGCAAGTAGTCGATAACAGCATCCAACATCAGTTGAACACCTTTGTTACGATATGAGGATCCACAGATAACTGGGAAGATCTTAACATCTACAACACCTTTACGGAGTACGGTTTTGATCTCATCAATTGTGATCTCTTCGCCTTCCAGGTATTTCATTGTCAAATCTTCATCCAGTTCAGCAACGCGCTCAATCAACTCGTTGCGAAGTTCTTCAACTTGATCTGCAAACTCTGCAGGAATGTCGGTTTCTTCGATATCTTGACCAAGGTCATCTTTGTACATATGAGCTCTTTGTGCAACGATATCGATGATACCTTTGAAATCATTTTCAGCGCCGATTGGAAGTTGAATCGCAACAGCGTTCGCTTGAAGGCGATCACGCATGTCAGATACAACGTTCAGGAAGTCAGCACCGATGATATCCATTTTGTTTACATATGCGATACGAGGTACGCCGTACTTGTCAGCCTGTCTCCATACGGTTTCGGACTGAGGCTCAACGCCTTCTTTCGCACTGAATACACCAACTGCTCCGTCTAATACACGAAGGGAACGTTCAACTTCAACAGTGAAGTCAACGTGTCCCGGGGTATCAATAATATTAACGCGGTGGCCTTTCCAAGCAGCGGTAGTTGCAGCGGAAGTAATCGTAATTCCGCGCTCCTGTTCCTGTTCCATCCAGTCCATTGTCGCAGCGCCTTCGTGTACTTCACCGATTTTGTGCGTACGTCCTGTGTAAAACAGGATCCGCTCAGTTGTCGTGGTTTTACCCGCATCAATATGAGCCATGATCCCGATATTACGTGTATTTTTTAAGGAGAACTCTCTAGCCATGAAATGGGTCTCCCTTCAAAATTGAAGTTTTTTTATTGTGAACTGAATCCTACCAACGGTAGTGAGCAAACGCTTTGTTCGCTTCAGCCATTTTGTGCGTATCTTCACGTTTTTTAACGGAAGCGCCTGTGTTGTTGGAAGCGTCGATGATCTCAGCCGCCAAACGCTCTTCCATTGTTTTCTCACCGCGGTTGCGGGAGTAGTTCACGAGCCAACGTAATCCCAGAGCAGTACGTCTCTCTGGTTTCACCTCGATTGGTACTTGGTAGTTGGCACCGCCGACACGGCGAGCTTTAACTTCCAGGACTGGCATGATGTTCTTGATTGCTGCTTCAAATACTTCCATAGGGTCATTACCCGTACGTTCTTGAATCAACTTGAACGCATTATACAGAATGCTTTGAGCAACACCGCGTTTTCCGCCGATCATGATGCGGTTGATTAAACGAGTAACCAACTTGCTGTTATATAACGGATCAGGCAGAACGTCTCTTTTCGTAACTGGACCTTTGCGTGGCATGGATATCCCCCTTTCTTTCTTGTTCAGCAGATCCTGTACCTTCCAGACTTAGACCAGAAGGCTTTCAGGCTATCTGCCTATAATAGTTTAGGCTTTTTTAGCTTTTGGACGCTTAGCGCCGTATTTCGAACGAGCTTGCATACGGTTGTTTACACCAGCAGTATCGAGAGCTCCACGAACGATGTGATAACGAACTCCTGCAAGGTCTTTAACTTTACCTCCACGGATCAATACCACACTGTGCTCTTGAAGGTTATGTCCGATTCCCGGGATATAAGCAGTAACCTCGAGACGGTTCGTCAAACGAACACGGGCATACTTACGAAGTGCAGAGTTTGGTTTACGTGGAGTCATTGTACCTACACGAGTGCAGACACCACGTTTTTGTGGGGCACTGATGTTAGTAGATTCACGTTTCAAAGCGTTGAATCCTTTTTGCAAAGCTGGAGATTTTGACTTCTCAACTTTTGCTTGACGTCCTTTACGAACCAGTTGGTTAATAGTTGGCATGTGATTGCCACCCCCTTCCTCAAATATTCATGTTTCTTTACAAACCTCTTTGCACTAAGTCCACAGACCCAGGCGGTTCATAAAAAGACAAATGAAAAGTTTTTGCCTTGGAGAATCCTTAAAAGTTCTCGGACAAAAACGTTCCTTACCCTATGATTTTACGACAGCAGCCATAGCTGCTCCTACTCCAATCCCGCAAGCCTTGCCGAGATTTTTCATTGTATCCACTTTCGTGCATTTTACATTGTGTTGTTCACACAAAGCAATGATTTTGGAAGTAAGCTGCGGATCACTATCTTCTGCGACATAGACTTCAGAAGCCATACCTGTCTGCACCATCCGCATGGTCTGTTTGGTACCTATTTTGACATGAGCATCTTGCAAGGCTTTTTCATTAGACATTGTGTATTCCTCCGAATAGAACCATGTACAATCAGCTGCCCACGCACCTTTGATATATTAGCATCTAGCGCAAGCATTGTCAATGCTAATCCTAAAACATTTTTTAAAAGTTTACGTACATCAGGATTCGTCCGCCTGTATCATACAAACGTCCGTCTCCTGACGCACAAAACTTTCACTCTCCTCTAATGAGGAGAAATAAATTTAATCAACCGAAACTGGCTCAAGTTCTTCTACTGAAGATTGGCCATCTTCTGGCTCAGCAAATTTGATGCTGCGGTAACGGTGCATACCTGTACCTGCAGGAATCAATTTACCGATGATTACATTTTCCTTCAGACCGAGCAACTGATCGACTTTACCTTTGATCGCTGCATCTGTCAATACACGTGTAGTTTCTTGGAACGAAGCTGCCGAGAGGAAGGAGTCTGTTTCCAGGGATGCTTTCGTAATACCGAGCAGGATTGGTTTAGCAACCGCCGGCTCTTTATCACTAAGAATCGCAATTTTGTTAGCTCTTTCGTACTCATGCATATCCACGAACGATCCTGGCAACAGCGTTGTATCTCCTGCATCTACGATACGGATTTTACGCAGCATTTGACGGATCATAACTTCAACGTGCTTATCGTTAATTTCTACGCCTTGGTTACGATATACGCGTTGTACTTCCTGCAGAATGTAGTTTTGTACACCACGTATACCTTTAATCCGTAACATCTCTTTTGGATCAATGGAACCGTCTGTCAACTCGTCACCCGCTTCAACTTCCGCGCCTTCGCTTACGCGCACACGGGAACCGTAGGTAACGGCGTATACTTTGGATTCCGCTTCACCTTGAATTTCGATTTCACGACGATCTTTCGCTTCGCGAATCTCTTTAACCACACCATCGATTTCACTGATCGTTGCTTGACCCTTAGGATTACGAGCTTCGAACAACTCCTGGATACGTGGCAAACCTTGCGTAATATCGTCTCCGGCTACACCACCGGTATGGAACGTACGCATTGTAAGCTGTGTTCCTGGCTCACCAATGGACTGTGCTGCGATAATACCAACTGCTTCACCGATCTCCACGTGTTTACCAGTCGCGAGGTTGCGACCATAACACTTCTTGCAGACACCATGACTTGCACGGCAGCTGAGGACGGAGCGGATTTGCAATTTAGTAATACCTGCTTTGATAATCGCTTCTGCTTTATCGGAGTCAATTAATTCATTGCGACCTACAATGATTTCTTTCGTTTCCGGATGACGAAGTGTCTCGAAGCAGTATCTGCCTTCAATACGGTCGTAGAGATCTTCGATAACCTCTTTACCATCCTGGATACGACTTACCGTAAAGCCTTTATCTGTACCACAATCATCATCACGCACGATTACGTCTTGGGCTACGTCTACGAGACGACGAGTCAGGTAACCTGAATCGGCTGTACGCAGGGCTGTATCCGCCAAACCTTTACGCGCTCCGTGAGTGGAGATAAAGTACTCGAGTACCGTCAGACCTTCACGGAAGTTCGATTTGATTGGGAGTTCGATAATTCGACCAGATGGGTTGGCCATCAGACCACGCATACCGCCCAATTGGGTGATTTGCGATTTGTTACCCCGTGCTTTGGAGTCTACCATCATCATGATCGAGTTGTAACGATCCATGGACTTCATCAGAATCTCAGTGATGTCATCTTTGGATTTTGACCAGATATCAATGATACGGTCATAGCGCTCCTCATTCGTAATCAGACCACGACGGTACTGATTCGTAACGATTTGTGCTTTTTCCTCAGATTGTCTAAGAATTTCAAACTTCTCAGGAGGAACGATAACATCAGATACCGCAACCGTAATACCGGCACGTGTAGAGTATGTGAAACCAAGTTGTTTGATTTTATCCAAAATAACGGCTGTTTCCGTTGTGTGATAAATTTCAAAACAACGTGCAATGATGGAGCCGAGGTATTCTTTACCGACACCGCCAGCCAGAGGAGCATTCATAATAGCTTCTCTGAGATCAGCACCTTTTTCATATACAAATGAGTGATCTGCAGTACCTTGGTACAGGTTAGCACGAGTCGCATCATTGATATACGGGAAGCTTGCCGGGAAAATTTCATTGAAGATAATTTTACCGACAGTTGTCAGCAACATTCCTTCTTGTTGTTCTTCCGTGAAGCTTGTTTTACCAAGCGCCTTAACCGGAATAGCTACACGCGCATGCAGACCAGCAGTACCACGTTGGTATGCCGATACAGCTTCGTTAACTGTACGCAAGATCATACCTGTGCCCTTTTCTTCCTTGTTATCCATAGTGAGGTAGTAAGAACCAAGCACCATATCCTGGGAAGGAGTAACAACCGGTTTACCGTCTTTAGGGTTCAAAATGTTACCCGATGCAAGCATCAGGATACGTGCTTCCGCTTGAGCTTCAGCGGACAAGGGAACGTGCACGGCCATTTGGTCACCGTCAAAGTCGGCATTGTATGCCGTACATACGAGCGGGTGAAGACGAATTGCTTTACCTTCAACGAGAATCGGTTCAAATGCTTGAATACCGAGTCTGTGAAGCGTAGGGGCACGGTTCAACAGAACCGGATGCTCCTTGATTACTTCTTCAAGAACATCCCATACTTCAGGACTTACACGCTCAACTTTACGTTTTGCGCTCTTGATGTTGTGGGCAAGCCCTTTATTTACAAGCTCTTTCATAACAAAAGGCTTGAACAATTCAAGTGCCATATCTTTTGGCAAACCACACTGATACATTTTCAGGTAAGGTCCAACAACGATAACGGAACGACCAGAATAGTCAACCCGTTTACCGAGCAAGTTTTGACGGAAACGTCCTTGTTTACCTTTCAGCATGTGGCTGAGAGATTTCAATGGACGGTTACCAGGACCCGTTACCGGGCGGCCACGACGACCATTATCGATCAATGCGTCAACAGCTTCCTGCAACATCCGTTTTTCATTTTGCACGATAATATCTGGCGCGCCCAGATCAAGCAGACGTTTCAGACGGTTGTTCCGGTTGATTACACGGCGGTACAAGTCATTCAGGTCAGACGTTGCAAAACGTCCACCATCCAACTGTACCATTGGACGAAGTTCCGGCGGGATAACAGGAAGTACATCCATGATCATCCACTCTGGCTTGTTGCCGGAGTTGCGGAATGCTTCGATAACTTCCAGACGTTTGATTGCACGATTACGACGTTGTCCTTGCGCAGTCCGGAGCTCTTCTTTCAGGAACTCGAGCTCTTTGTCTATGTCAAGGTCTTGAAGCAATTTTTTAACCGCTTCTGCGCCCATGCCAGCATGGAAACCATAGCCGTATTTTTCACGGTAGCTGCGGTATTCTTTCTCGGACAACAGCTGTTTTTTCTCCAGTGGAGTTTCTCCTGGATCAGTTACAACATATGATGCAAAATAAATAATCTCTTCAAGAGATCTTGGTGACATATCCAGGGCAAGACCCATCCGGCTCGGAATACCTTTGAAGTACCAGATATGCGATACCGGAGCAGCGAGCTCAATATGGCCCATCCGTTCGCGGCGTACTTTTGCACGTGTTACTTCAACGCCACAACGATCACAGACAACGCCTTTATAACGGACGCGTTTGTATTTACCGCAATGACATTCCCAGTCTTTTGTAGGGCCAAAAATCTTTTCGCAGAACAGCCCTTCTTTTTCCGGTTTCAACGTACGATAGTTGATCGTTTCCGGTTTTTTCACTTCTCCGCGGGACCAAGAACGAATTTTCTCTGGGGAAGCAAGCCCGATCTTCATGTATTCGAAATTGTTGACGTCCAACAAGGAGCAACCCTCCTTAACCAATTCCTGATTCTAGGTTACGCCCACTCCGGCCGAAGCCGGAGCAAGACGTGAGCCTGATGAAAAACGCCGGTCATCATGCGCTCGAAGCGGTTTATTCCGCTCCGACCTCTGTACCCTCAAGGTTGAGGCTGAGCTTATCGCTCGCAGCGTCATCTTCATCGTCCATTTCTCTCATTTCAATCTCTTGCTCATCTTCGCTCAAAATCTTAACGTCCATACCCAAGCTTTGCAGCTCTTTGATCAATACTTTGAATGATTCAGGAACACCTGGTTCCGGAACATTCTCACCTTTGACAATGGATTCATACGTTTTAACCCGACCAACAACGTCATCGGATTTAACAGTCAAGATTTCTTGCAGTGTATAAGCAGCACCGTATGCCTCAAGCGCCCATACTTCCATCTCCCCGAAACGCTGTCCACCAAATTGGGCTTTACCACCCAATGGCTGTTGCGTAACAAGTGAGTAAGGACCCGTGGAACGGGCATGGATTTTATCATCAACCATGTGTGCCAGTTTGATCATGTGCATGACACCTACGGTAACTTCACGTTCAAACTCTTCACCTGTACGACCATCATACAGGACAGTTTTACCATTACGTTGCATACCTGCTTCTTCCATCGTATCGAAGACGTCATACTCCTTCGCTCCGTCGAATACAGGAGTTGCTACGTGAATACCCAGTTGCATCGCCGCCATACCCAAGTGAACCTCGAGTACTTGACCGATATTCATCCGGGAAGGTACGCCCAGTGGGTTAAGAACGATCTGAACCGGTGTACCGTCTGGCAGGAAAGGCATATCTTCTTCCGGCAAGATGCGGGCCACGACCCCTTTGTTACCGTGACGTCCAGCCATTTTATCACCCTCGGAAATTTTCCGTTTTTGAGCGATATATACACGAACGAGTTGGTTAACACCTGGAGGCAGCTCATCACCGTTTTCGCGGGTAAATACTTTCACGTCTACTACGATACCATCAGTACCATGTGGTACACGCAAGGAAGTATCACGTACTTCACGTGCTTTCTCACCAAAGATCGCATGCAAGAGACGTTCTTCTGCTGTCAGCTCTGTTACACCCTTAGGTGTTACTTTACCAACCAGAATGTCGCCAGCACTGATCTCAGCACCGATACGGATAATACCGCGCTCATCCAAGTTACGCAACGCTTCTTCCCCAACGTTAGGGATGTCACGTGTGATCTCTTCAGGTCCAAGCTTGGTATCACGTGCTTCTGACTCATACTCCTCGATATGGATGGATGTGTATACATCTTCCTTAACGAGTTTTTCACTGAGCAAGATCGCATCCTCGTAGTTGTAACCTTCCCAAGTCATGAAGGCAACAACAACGTTACGTCCCAGAGCCAATTCACCCATTTCCGTTGAAGGACCATCAGCGAGGATATCACCAGCTTTGACAGCGGCACCTCTTTTAACAATCGGACGTTGGTTAATGCATGTTCCTTGGTTCGAACGCATAAATTTGTGTAATTTATATTTAACGATGTCGCCTTTAACTTCCTGACCGTCCACTTCTTCAACACGACGGACCCAAATCTCGTTCGCAGTAGATCGTTCAATAATTCCGTCATAATCGGAGACAATACATACACCGGAATCTTTCGCGGCTTTGTGTTCCATACCTGTTCCCACAAGTGGTGCTTTAGGAATCAAAAGTGGAACCGCCTGTCGCTGCATGTTCGATCCCATGAGCGCACGGTTGGAGTCATCGTTCTCAAGGAACGGAATAAGCGCTGTAGCGACGGATACAACTTGCTTAGGAGATACGTCCATGTAGTCAACGCGCTCACTCGGCATCGTAAGGATGTTATCCGACTGTTTGTTATAACGTACAATGATCGCTTCTTCTTCAAATGTACTATCTTCATTCAGCTTCGCATTCGCTTGCGCGATAACATAGTTGTCCTCTTCGTCCGCTGTCAGGTAATCAATTTGCTCGGTTACAATACCTGTCTTCGGATCAACCCAACGATATGGAGCTTCAATGAAGCCATATTCATTCACACGGGCGAACGTAGACAAGGAGTTGATCAAACCGATGTTTGGTCCCTCTGGCGTCTCGATTGGACACATACGGCCATAGTGGGATGGATGGACGTCACGCACTTCCATACCTGCGCGCTCACGTGTCAAACCACCGGGTCCGAGTGCGGACAAACGACGTTTATGTGTCAACTCACCCAGCGGGTTCGTTTGATCCATAAATTGTGACAACTGAGAGCTACCAAAGAACTCTTTAATCGATGCAATAACAGGACGTATGTTGATCAATGCCTGTGGTGTAATTACGTTAGCATCCTGAATGGACATTCTCTCACGAACCACACGCTCCATACGGGACAAACCGATACGGAACTGATTCTGCAGGAGTTCACCCACCGAACGCAAACGACGGTTGCCCAGATGGTCAATATCATCCGTGCTACCAATTCCCTGCAGAAGGTTAAGGAAATAACTGATGGACGAAATGATATCCGCCGGCGTCACGTTTTTAACGGACTTGTCAATGATTCCATTGGCAATCAGTTTGACTACTTTACCATCTTCTGTTGGTGAAAATACATCGATCGTTTGCATAGGAACATCATTAGCATCCAGAACACCGTTACCCACGTGATACGTGCGGAAACCAACGCTCTTCTCCAGATACGGCATGATTTCATCCAACAAGCGACGATCCACCATTTGACCTGCTTCAGCAATAATCTCGCCTGTTTCAGCGTCAACAAGTGATTCAGCCAAACGCTGGTTAAACAAACGGTTTTTGATGTGAAGCTTTTTGTTCATTTTGTAACGACCTACATTAGCCAGGTCATAACGTTTTGGATCAAAGAAACGTGCTACGAGCAAGCTTTTCGCATTATCCAGCGTTGGCGGCTCGCCCGGACGAAGACGCTCATAGATCTCAATGAGTGCTTTCTCCGTGGAATCCGTGTTGTCTTTGTCCAGTGTGTTGCGGATATATTCGTCATTACCGAGCAGATCCAGAATCTCAGCATCTGTGCCAAAACCAAGTGAACGCAGGAGAACCGTAACCGGTATTTTACGTGTACGGTCGATCCGGACATAAACAACATCCTTCGCGTCCATCTCCAGTTCCAACCAAGCGCCGCGGTTAGGAATAACTGTAGCGGTATACGTTTTTTTGGCGTTTTTATCTACTTTGGTACTGAAGTAAACGCTAGGAGAGCGAACCAACTGGCTGACAATAACCCGTTCCGCACCATTAATAATAAATGTGCCCGTGTTGGTCATCAGCGGGAAATCTCCCATGAATACTTCCTGCTCTTTGACTTCGCCGGTTTCCTTATTAATGAGCCGGACTTTGACCCGAAGCGGTGCTGCATACGTAACGTCACGCTCTTTTGCGTCGTCTACTGTATACTTCGGTTCACCGAGACTGTAATCGATAAATTCCAAAATCAAGTTACCTGTAAAATCCTGGATCGGCGAGATATCCTGGAACATTTCGCGCAACCCTTCCTCCAAAAACCAATCATAGGATTTTTGTTGGATTTCAATCAGGTTCGGAACTTCGAGTATCTCGTTAATTCGTGCATAACTGCGCCGAGTGCGTCGACCATATTGAACAAGATGTCCTGCCAACTTAAACTCACCCCTCAATGTCTACTCACTTTAAAAATTTCGTTGCGAACCTCTGTTTGTAACCTTATAATGGTACACATACAGAGCAAAGCAATGCATCCACAAATAAAGAAAAGCCCTTACTCGAAATGTCGTTCGAAAAAAGAGCAACTTTGATCGGCGGATGTCTTTCCAAATCATTCTTATCCCCAGTTTGCCCAAAATGTACATATTATACGCCAAACGTAGGCATAATAAGCCCGTTCGGCGTAAAAAAAGGTTGACATTTTTAGTTAGCTAAAGCCAAGTAGGGCATCTTAATACTGACATTTTACAACTATACCACGACCTGAATTTCAAGTCAATAGTCCTATTGCAAAAAAAATGATCCCCTGCTTACTTTACAAACTCGGATTCAGCTTTTAGTAGATACCTCTTCCGATTTCACCGCTTTGAAAATCCGATAGCCTTTATCCTTCGTCACTTCTTCCACTCTTCCAAACAAAGATTCCAATTTCGCTTTCGCTGACGGTGCTCCTTGTTTCTTCTGAATGACAATCCACAACGAACCGCCTACCTTCAGATGGCGATGTGCCTGTTCGAAAATAGTATGAACCGTCTCTTTCCCAGCCCGTATAGGCGGGTTGGTTAGGATAACGTCAAAATCTTGCTTTTTTACTTCAGACAGTAGATTACTTTGCAATACCGTAACATTGTTAATTCCGTTCGCTTTTGCATTTTCCCTGGAAAGTTCAACGGCTCTCTCGTTGATATCGATCATGGTGACATGCCCATCCGGTACAAGTTTGGCTGCTGTAAGACCCATTGGCCCGTATCCACAGCCCACATCGAGAACATGAGCCCCTGATGGCAACTCTATCGCATCAATCAATACTCTGCTGCCATAATCGATTCCGTTTTTGGAAAACACACCGGCATCCGTCACGAATCGCAGACTGAATCCGCGAAGAACCGCTTCAGTTGCTCTGCGATCATGCGCCACTTGCGGTTTGTCCGAATAATAATGATTGGACATGCCCTCACTCACTTTCCATTTACAATTACAGCAACAAACCCCTTGATATAAGTCAAGGGGTTTGTTGTTTTGTTCATTTAGCTTGTAATAGCTAAATTATTTAACTTCAACTGAAGCGCCTGCTTCTTCAAGCTTAGCTTTAACCGCTTCTGCTTCTTCTTTAGCAACTTTTTCTTTCAATGCTTTTGGAGCGTTGTCAACCAATTCTTTTGCTTCTTTCAGGCCAAGACCTGTGATTTCGCGAACTGCTTTGATAACGTTGATTTTGGAAGCACCAGCGCTAGTCAAGATTACGTCGAACTCGGATTGCTCAGCTTCAGCAGAAGCTACTGCACCTGCAGCAGCTACTGGAGCTGCAGCAGTTACGCCGAATTCTTCTTCGATTGCTTTAACAAGATCGTTCAATTCCAGTACAGTCATGCCTTTGATTGCTTCCAAGATTTGCTCTTTACTCATGAGTGAACCTCCATATATAATATTATTTTTTTTAATTCGTTTGCCGCCTAAGCAGCATTCAGATCAAGTTGCTTACGCGCCTTGTTCTTCTTTTTCTGCAACTGCTTTAACCGCAAGCGCGAAGTTGCGCACTGGCGCTTGAAGCACGCTGAGGAGCATGGAGAGGAGTCCATCGCGGGATGGCAGTTCTGCCAATGCCTTAACTTCTTCTACTCCGATTACGCGACCTTCTACGACTGCACCTTTCAATTCCAGTGCATCGTTCTTTTTCGCGAAGTCGTTCAGAATTTTAGCTGGAGCCACAACGTCATTTACGCTGAATGCAATTGCAGTAGGACCTGTAAGAACATTTTCAAGTTCTGTCAGTTCTGCTGCTGCAGCTGCACGGCGAAGCAACGAGTTTTTCAGCACTTGGAATTCGATCCCTGCTTCACGAAGTTGCTTACGCAACTCAGTTACTTGGGCAACGTTCAATCCGCGATAGTCAACAACAACAGTTGTAACGCTCTCGCGCAATTTTGCTGTTACTGCATCAACGGATTCTTGTTTTGCTTGAATCACTTTTGCGTTTGCCAATCTGTACACCTCCTGATCAAATTTATCCCATTAAGAAAAGCCTCCGTAGAATCACGAAGGCTTGATATATACTCATCATCGATTTGCATCGTTCTAAGTTCTATAATCACACCTCGGCAGGAAATTAAGCCAAATGGCACCTACTGTCTACGGCAAGCATATTCAAATGTCAACGGTCAGTCACTCGGACTCACAACTTTTATATCTTATCAAAAACAGGACAAGCCTGTCAAGAGATATTATCTAAAAGCTGCTGCGTTCACGCGTGCGCCAGGGCCCATCGTGGAAGAAAGACTAACATTCTTCAGATAAACACCTTTTGCTGCCGCTGGTTTAGCACGATTCAGAGCTTCCATGAGAGCTTTGAAGTTCTCATTAAGTTGCTCAGAAGAGAAAGAAGCTTTACCAATCGGTGCATGAATTTGACCTGCACGATCCAGACGATATTCGATTTTACCGGCTTTAATTTCTTGAACAGCCTTAGTTACATCGAAAGTTACCGTTCCGGCTTTAGGGTTAGGCATCAGACCTTTACCGCCAAGCAGTCGGCCCAATTTACCTACTTCACTCATCATATCTGGTGTCGCTACGCAGACGTCGAATTCGAACCAGCCTTGTTGGATTTTGTTGATCATGTCTGCATCACCAACATAGTCCGCGCCAGCCGCTTCCGCTTCTTTCGCTTTGTCACCTTTTGCAAATACCAATACGCGTTGTGTTTTACCTGTGCCGTGTGGCAAGACAACAACACCACGTACAGCCTGGTCTTGCTTACGAGGGTCTACGCCCAAACGAACTGCTGCTTCGATTGTTTCATCGAATTTTGCAGTAGCTGCCTTTTTCACAAGCTCTACAGCTTCTGAAGGCTCGTAAGTTGCTTCGCTGTCAATCAGCTTAGCAGCTTCCAGGTATTTTTTACCGTGTTTAGCCATGTTTTATTCCTCCTTTGTGGTGTTAGCGGATATACCTCCCACATCAACCGGTCGCGAATCGACCGGTTTTACGAAGCCATGTTTCTTATGAAAATTAGTCTTCGATGGTGATACCCATGCTGCGGGCAGTACCTTCGACCATACGCATTGCGGACTCAACGTCTGCTGCATTCAGGTCAGGCATTTTTGTTTCTGCGATTTGACGTACCGCATCACGTTTAACAGTAGCAACTTTTTTCTTGTTCGGTTCGCCGGATCCTTTTTCAACTTTAGCTGCCACTTTCAACAGAACTGCTGCTGGTGGAGTTTTAGTGATGAAAGTAAAGGAACGGTCCTCGAATACAGAAATTTCAACTGGAATAATCAATCCCGCTTGATCAGCTGTACGAGCGTTGAATTCTTTACAGAATGCCATGATGTTGACACCTGCTTGACCCAAAGCTGGACCTACTGGTGGTGCTGGGTTTGCTTTACCTGCTGGAATCTGCAGTTTTACCATTTTAATAACTTTTTTCGCCATGATTGACACCTCCTTGCAAAATAGTGGTTAACGGGTTTTTCAACCCTCCCACAAGAAACTTGAAGAAACTAGATCTTCTCCACTTGTGTGTATTCCAACTCAAGCGGCGTTTCCCGTCCAAACATGTTCACGTGCACTTTCAACTTGCTTTTCTCTACCAAAATTTCTTCCACGGAGCCTACGAAATTCGCAAAAGGACCGACTTTAATACGCACGGATTCCTTAATATCGAACTCAATTTTCGGCTTAGGCTCAACCATTCCCATGTGCTTCAGAATTTGTTCCACTTCTTCAGGCAACAATGCAGTTGGTTTGGACCCAGAACCTGTCGAACCGACAAATCCTGTAACCCCTGGTGTGTTGCGAACAACATACCAAGAATCATCCGTCTGTACCATTTCCACCAAGACATAACCGGGGTAAACTTTACGCATAACGGTTTTTTTCTTACCGTCCTTGTTTACCACTTCTTCTTCCATAGGAACAAGAACGCGGAATATCTTGTCTTCCATGCCCATAGACTCTACGCGTTTTTCCAAATTGGCTTTGACCTTGTTCTCATACCCTGAATAGGTATGAACGACGTACCATCTTTTTTCCATATCAAGCCACCGGAACCCTTCTTAAATAATCGCTTCGATCACAAAGGAGATGCCAATGTCAATGACCCAAAAAAACAGCGTCATAACCACAACAGTACCAAGTACGATCAATGTGTAGTTGGTCAGCTCTTTACGATTAGGCCAGCGAACTTTTTTAAGTTCAGCCCAGCTTTCTGAGAAAAAGGAAATCAGAGATTTGAAACTTCGTTTCACGCCGACACCTCCAAAAACTATCTGGTTTCGCGATGAGAAGTCTGCTCGTTACAAAACTTGCAAAATTTCTTCATCTCCATGCGGTCGGGGTGATTACGCTTGTTTTTTGTCGTAGTGTAATTTCTTTGTTTGCAGTTAGTACAAGCCAAAGTAATAATTACCCGCATGATGTACACCTCCCGAAGACTTCCACATTCAAGCAGAGTCTCTAAATTGATCCTGAAAAAAAGCCATAAATTTAGGCCTACCTAAAACACTTTATCACAAGGGTATAACCATGTCAATGAAAGAATAGTCTTTCATTCATTGGGTATTACTTCCGTACAACGTACATTCGTTTCTCATCTCTGTTTTTCTCTTCTCCTGCTTGGACCGAGCGATTACTAGTATAAACATTCTTAGATTTTATAAACTTGAGACACTAAAAAAAGACTCAAACACCGAGCCTTTTCCGTCAACGACAACATGTGTTTAATTATCTCGAACTTCCAGGTACTTTTCAAGTTTGCGCTTGACGCGCTGAAGTGCATTATCAATGGACTTCACATGTCTGTCCAAATCTACTGCAATCTCTTGATAAGATCTCCCGTCCAGATACAACATCAATACTTTACGTTCCAGATCACTCAGAATCTCGGACATTTTATCTTCCAGGCCCACAAACTCTTCCTGATTGATGATAAGTTCTTCCGGATCACTGACCTGGGTTCCACAAATCACATCGAGTAACGTACGATCAGACTCTTCGTCATAAATAGGCTTGTCCAGAGATACATAAGAATTAAGCGGAATATGCTTCTGACGTGTTGCTGTCTTAATCGCCGTGATGATCTGTCTTGTAATACACAGTTCGGCAAAAGCCTTGAACGAAGCCAGTTTGTCCCCTTTGAAATCTCGAATGGATTTGTAGAGGCCAATCATTCCTTCTTGAATAATATCTTCCCGGTCTGCCCCAATCAGAAAATAAGATCTTGCCTTGGCGCGTACAAAGTTACGATATTTGTTAATTAGAAACTCTAACGCTTCGCTTTCGCCTTCACGGAAAGCTTCGACAATGTCTTCGTCACTTTGGTAATCATACTTAGATAACATGATATCTTTGAGGTCGACACTCACAGACAATCCCTCCGGCTGCAACGCAAGGTACCCCGTTACTCTACTCTATGAAATATAGGATCAGTATATATGATGGTACCTCACACCGTCAACCACGCTCTGCCTAAAAAAGAACATCAATAACATAAATGTCAAGAGTTTCAATATTCTAAATTTTGTAAAAACGTGCTGTTATTCCCGGCGCCATCGCTCAAACTCTTTTAATACATCGGGACTTAACTTACCCCCGAGTGTGTTACGCGTGGTCTTCGCCTGATCTTCTTCCAGTCGTTTTTTTAATTCTTTTTCGTTCTGCTCAACTTCAATTAGTAACTCCCTTGCAGATACGCGTAGCGCTCCCTGTCCAAAAATAACATGTTGCTCTACCATATCGCTCGTAGCCACATAGATTTGGCGTCTTCGCATGCTTAGTTCCCGAACGAGTCTTTCAATGCATTCGTCTGCCGTCTCTTTTTCCTTTGTAAAATAGATCTGCACTTTGCTCTGAGTAAAGGATTTACCGAGTCCAGGCACGAGGTAGGCGTCAAACACAACAATGACTCGACGGCCGGAGAAAGCCTGGTAGTCTGCAAGACGAAAGAGAAGCCTGTTACGTGCCTCTTCGAGCCCACTTTCCGCCAGTTTGGTTAATTCCGGCCAGTCGCCAATCATGTTGTACCCGTCTACAAGAAGCACATCACGGGAATCAGCCATACCTTCTATTCCTGCGCTTGACGCGAGCGGAGCACTTCGTACATGACAACCCCCGCTGCCACGGAAGCATTCAGGGAATTAATCTGACCTTGCATTGGTAGTTTGATAAGCACATCGCATTTCTCACGAATAAGTCGTCCCATTCCCTTGTTCTCATTTCCGATTACCAATGCCACAGGGCCAGTAAAGACTCCATTACCAAAGACACCTTCGTGAGCGGTGACATCTGTCCCTACAACCCATACACCTTCCTCTTTGAGGCGATCGATGGTCTGACCAAGATTACTTACACGAGCCACTGGCACGTACTCCACAGCGCCTGCTGATGTTTTGGATACGGTCACGGTTACCGCTGCCGAGCGACGTTTCGGTACAATGACGCCATGCGCACCCGTGCAATCTGCTGTCCGCAAAATGGACCCCAGGTTATGAGGATCTTCAATCTCATCCAGCAGAATCAGGAAAGGATGCTCATTCTTCGCTTTTGCTGCGGCAAGAATGTCTTCTACCTCCACATAAGCGTAAGGTGCTGCTTGAGCAACTACCCCCTGATGCTGAATGCCTGGTACCGTTTGATCCAGCTTACGCTTGTCCACGTGTTGAATGACAATACCTAGTTTTTTAGCTTCAGAGATAATAGGTTGAGTCAGATGTTTCTGTGCTGTATCGGCAATCCATATTTTATTAATGGTCCGGCCTGAACGCAGCGCCTCCGTCACGGAGTGTTTACCGGCGATCCATTCTTCTTCCATCGTTGTTCGATCCTCTCTGTAATGCATTGTTTTGTTGAAATTTCTATTTTTTTGTCGGCGATGGCGATTGTTGTTCCGCGTGCTCAATGCCAAGCCCGATCAGTTCAATCATGCGATCATGATGACCACTGCTATAGAGGTAACCAATGAGACATTCAAAAGCCGTAGCATGTCTGTACTCCAATACATCTGCATTTTTGGGTACACTACCCGACTTGGCATTCCGCCCTTGCCGGACGATATCCCGTTCTTCCTCTGTCAGTTCATCCTCAATCGTTGTAAGTATGCGGCTCTGTGCCTTCGCTGATACCAACCCGGTTGCACTACGGTGCAAATGATTGGGACGCATGTTTGCCTTCGACAACAGATATTGACGAACAGCTACCTCATATACCGCATCACCAATATAGGCCAGTGCAATAGGTGGAATCAACCTCGCAGGTCTGGAAGGAGGATAAGGGAACCACCCTCCCTCTGTGACCTGGTCCTGTTGTTTTGGTGTATTTGGATGTCCTTCGCTCATTTGCGCCGCCATCTCATGCCCTGCGCCGTATCTTCAAGCAGAATGCCACGTGCAGACAATTCATCGCGAATTTCATCCGCTCTTGCCCAGTTTTTGGACTTGCGCGCTTCTACACGCTCTTCAATCAGACGTTCTACTTCCTCATCCAGAAGTCCTGGCTCTGCGTCAGTATAAATGCGCAGTACAGCATTCAACTCACTGAACAACTCGAGGAGTGCGCGAATGTCTGCCGCATTAGCTACTTCTTGCTGCAACAGTTGGTTGGCTTCCCCTGCCCACTCAAACATCGCAGTAATTGCATCAGGAGTATTGAAATCATCCTGCATCTTCTCGTGATACTGCTGACGAATTTGGTCGAGTCTTGCCGCAAACTCTGCTGTGATGTCCTGATCAACAGTTACTGCATTCAGACGATGGTTCAGGTTACCTACCGCATTTGCAATCCGGTCCACACTGTTCTGTGCCTGCTCCATCGTATCCTCCGTGAAGTTCAATGGATTGCGATAGTGGGTAGATAACATGAAATAACGAATCGCTTCGCGTTTATATTGATTCCGCAAGTCTTTAACCAGAACACCATTACCGAGTGATTTCGACATCTTCTCGTTATCAATCCGGATGAATCCATTATGCATCCAGTAGTTCGCAAGTGGTTTACCTGTTAATACCTCGGATTGGGCGCATTCGCACTCATGGTGCGGGAACTGCAAATCCTGTCCACCCCCGTGAATGTCCAGTGTATCCCCAAGGTACTCCCTAGCCATGGCGGAGCACTCAATATGCCAGCCTGGTCGACCATCGCCCCAAGGACTGGACCAATAGATCTCACCTGGTTTGGCAGCCTTCCAGAGCACAAAATCTTCGGGATGCTCTTTGCGCTCGTCCACACCCACACGGATTCCAAATTGCAGCTCCTGCAGGTTTTGTTTCGAAAGTTTGCCATATTCGCTGAATTTGCCTGTGCGATAATAGACGTCACCGCCATTTTCATACGCAAATCCTTTTTCAACCAGCTCACGGATAAAATCAATGATCAGCGGCATGTTTTCCGTTACTCTCGGATTGCTGCTTGCCTTGGGAATACCCAATCCCTCAATGTCTTCATAATAGGCAGCTATAAATTTCTCAGCCACGTGAGGAACGTCTGTTCCAAGTTGTTCTGCTTTGCGAATCAACTTATCGTCCACATCCGTGAAGTTCACCACATAGTTCACATCATGTCCTGTCTGTTCCAGGTATCCACGAACCGTGTCGAAAAAGATAACCGGGCGTGCATTCCCGATATGAATGTAGTCATATACCGTTGGTCCGCAGACATACATTTTCACTTTCCCTGGCTCTTGGGGAACAAATTTCTCTTTGGTACGACTCATCGTATTATAAATCTGAAGCGTCATGGTCACTTATCCTTTCATCCTATACTGCCTTTATTTATTGTATCACGTATCACGCACAGTCTCATTTTCACGGGCATTTTGCAGTGTACGTACTTCTTCCTGCAATCGTTCGAGTTCTTTTTGCATACCGCGCAAGGAGTCAACGACCGGATCGGGCAATTGCTGACTGAGGCGATCTACCCGTCGGCCATCCTGTTTAACAATTCTGCCCGGTATACCTACTACGGTACTATTGGAAGGGACCTCCTTAAGCACAACGGAGTTCGCACCAATGTTACATTGATCTCCCACGCTAAATGAACCCAACACCTTGGCTCCGGATGAGATAACCACATTATTACCAATGGTCGGATGTCTCTTCCCTTTTTCTTTCCCTGTTCCGCCCAGGGTAACCCCCTGATAGATAACGACATCATCGCCAATCTCACATGTTTCTCCAATAACGACGCCCATTCCGTGGTCAATAAACAACCGATTTCCGATCGTAGCTCCAGGATGTATCTCGATTCCTGTCATAAAACGGCTAACCTGCGAAATGAACCGGGCAACCGAGAACCATCTTCGCTTGTATAAAAAATGAGCGATCCGGTGTGCCCATATCGCATGCAGCCCTGAGTAGGTGAATACCACCTCAAACCAACCTCGGGCCGCCGGATCGTTTTCAAACACCGCCTGGATATCTGATCTGATCTTCTTGAACATGCTCGTTCCCCTCTTGTTCAGGTTCCCGTCCTCCGGCTTACCGGACGGCGCGTTCCTTGGTAGTGTACTGCACACTCGCCTAAACAAAAAAACGCCCCTGCAGCATTTAGCTGCAGAGGCGTTTATCGCGGTCCCACTCTGCTCGGTCCATTCTTAAATAGAATGAGCCCTCAAGCGGTTTGGTAACGGAAACCAATCGTCACAACCTATCCTAACGTTTTCCCATGTCATGATCGACAAAGGCGGGGCTGGATTCGGCTGTGCAGCTCACGGGCGCATTTCGACTGATGGACAGTGGATGGTTCACAGCCACCGCATCCAAAGAAATCTCTCTTTGCTACGGGACCATCCTCTCTGAATCTGTCCGGGTCAGTCTACTCCTCCCGATCTTTGCTGTTCTATTAGATAAATCATATCAATTATTCGTTGTGTTGTTATTATAGCGAAAAGGCCTCAGACTGACAACAGCCTCCTACGTAATCTATCCATTGTAGGACTGTGTTCAGATTCCAAATAAACGGAATGTCTTCGACTAAGATTATTTTACTTGTGCAAGCAAACGTTCGATCACCGTATCACGACCCAGAAGCACGATCGTTTGGTTCAGATCCCGTCCATGCGTCTGTCCAGTCAAGGCTACACGAATTGGCATAAAGAGCTGTTTGCCCTTAAAGCCGGTTTCTTTCTGTACTTCCTTGATCAATGCAGCCATTTTGCTTGGAGTAAACTCTTCGCTCGCCTGTACTTTATCCGCAAATGCCTTCAGTACAGTTGGCACCTGCTCCTCCGCAAGCACTGCTTCTCCTTCACTTTCAAGCTCCAGATTGGAACGGAAGAATACTTCCGACAATTCGACAATATCGGAGGCAGAATTCATCTGCTCTTGGTACAGGTGTACCAGAGTATAAGCCCATTCTTTTTGTTCAGCAGACAGCTCGGAAGAAATACGTCCAGCCTTTTGCAGATGCGGAATGGCCATTTCGGCAATACGTTCCGGGTCAGCATGTTTGATATAGTGGTTGTTCAAGTGCGCCAGCTTGTGGGTATCAAATACCGCAGGGCTCTTGGACAGACGTTTCGTATCAAAAATGGAGATCAGTTGCTCTTGCGAGAAGATCTCTTCTTCCCCTTCCGGCGACCAGCCGAGTAAGGAAATAAAGTTAAACATTGCTTCAGGCAAATAGCCGAGCTGATCATACTGCTCAATAAACTGGATAACGGACTCATCCCGTTTACTCAGCTTCTTGTGATTTTCATTCACGATCAACGTCATATGACCGAATTGCGGTGGCTCCCAGCCAAGCGCTTCATAGATCATCAGTTGACGCGGCGTGTTCGAGATGTGATCTTCCCCACGCAGGACGTGGGAGATCTTCATCAAGTGATCATCCACAGCAACGGCATAGTTGTATGTGGGAATGCCGTCTTTTTTCACAATGACGAAGTCACCGGATTCCTTGCTGTTGAACGAGATTGTGCCTTTAACCATATCATCAAACGTATATGTGCGCTCTTCCGGCACACGGAAACGAATACTCGCTACGCGACCTTCCGCTTCAAACGCACTAATTTGCTCTGGAGTCAGGTCACGGTGTTTGCCAGAATAACGCGGTGTTTCTCCACGTGCGAACTGTTCCTCGCGCTCTTGCTCCAACTCTTCTTCCGTGCAGAAGCAACGGTAAGCCAGACCTTTATCCAGCAATTCCTGCGTATATTTACGATAGAGGTCCAGACGTTCCGTTTGACGGTATGGTCCGTATTCTCCGCCCACGTCAATACTTTCGTCCCACTCAATTCCGAGCCATTTCAGGTATTTCAGTTGGCTTTCTTCACCACCGGCAATATTCCGTTTCACGTCCGTATCTTCAATACGAATAATGAATTTACCGTTATTATGTTTGGCATATAAATAGTTAAACAACGCCGTACGGGCATTCCCGATATGCAGGTGTCCCGTTGGGCTCGGCGCGTAACGCACACGAATATCCGTGCTCATATGATCCCCTCCGTCACTAATTGATTGATGATATCACACACGTACAAGGCAAACAACGGATTGAGCGGCAATGCCCTCTCCCCGTCCCGGGAATCCCAGTTGCTCTGTCGTTGTTGCTTTCACGTTCACCTGCGTTACATCCGCTTCCAGTGCCTTGGCAATAACCTCAGCCATCTGTGGGATATAAGGAGCCATCTTTGGCTTCTGGGCAATAATCGTTGAATCGATATTCCCTAGCTTATACCCGCGATCCTTCACAAGCTGCCATACATGCTCCAGCAATTTCAGACTGTCCGCATCTTTGAATTCCGGATCGGTATCCGGGAAGTGTTTGCCAATATCCCCAAGTGCCAGCGCACCCAAAATGGCATCACTAATGGCGTGCAACAGCACGTCTGCGTCCGAGTGACCCAGCAGTCCTTTTTCATAAGGAATCGTTACTCCGCCAATAATACACGGGCGTCCCTCTACCAGCTGATGTACATCAAATCCCTGTCCTACACGTATCATCGCTTCTTCTCTCCCCCCAGCAAAAACGCAGCATATTGCAAATCTTCCGGCGTTGTTAATTTGATATTGGTATAATTGCCTTCCACAACCTTGACCGACATTCCCTGACGTTCAGCCAGCATAGCATCATCTGTCCCCAGAAATCCGTCCTGCTCGGCTGATTCGTAGGCGGAGAGCAGGGAAGAAAGACGAAAAGCCTGCGGGGTTTGAATGCTCCACAGACTGCTGCGGTCTGGCGTCGCCGTAACGACACCTTCCGCATTCACTTGTTTGATCGTATCCTTCACGGGAACCGCCAGTACAGCTGCTCCACCACCGGCTATGGCGGCCGCCATGCATCCCTTGATCTGCTCATGGTTCACAAAAGGACGTACCCCGTCGTGAACGAGAACCCAATCCGTCCCAAGTGCCTCAAGGCCTTTATGGACAGAATGTTGTCTCTCTTTCCCTCCGGGGATAACACGGACACGTGAAGCCAATTGGTATTCTTTTACCCAATCCTGGCAGCGTTCAACATCTGCGGTTCCTGTGACCAGCACCATCTCGCGGATCTCGTCCAGCACAGCAAATACCTCAAGCGTATGTATGAAAACGGGCTTGTCCTGCAGCAACAGAAACTGTTTGCTCTCGGTCGTCCCCATCCGGGTTCCGCGACCTGCTGCCACAATGACAACGCCCCACCCTTTATCCATGCCGCAATCCCTGCCTTGTCTGTCAGTTTATCGTCCAAAGATATACAATATCATTCAACGATACACTACCCATCATACCGCTTTATTGGGCTTTTTCCAACAGTTTCGGCTTGGCAAAAATCATTCGTCCGGCTGAAGTCTGCAACACACTGGTCACCAGCACTTCCATCATCATGCCGATATACTCGCGTCCGCCCTCCACAACGATCATTGTGCCATCATCCAGATAGGCTACACCTTGACCATGCTCCTTGCCATCCTTGATGATCTGCACCATGATCTCCTCACCTGGCAGAACAACCGGCTTAACCGCATTGGCGAGATCATTAATGTTCAACACAGATACACCTTGGAGTTCGCACACTTTGTTCAGGTTAAAGTCATTGGTGACCACTTTGCCCTGAAGCACTTTAGCCAGTTTAACCAGTTTGCTGTCCACCTCGGAGATTTCCTCGAAATCCCCCTCGTAAATCAGGACTTTTACATCAAGTTCCTTCTGGATTTTGTTCAAAATGTCCAGTCCACGCCGTCCTCTATTCCGCTTGAGCAGATCCGATGAATCAGCAATATGCTGTAACTCCTCCAGAACAAATTCCGGAATTACGATCGTACCTTCAATAAATCCGGTTTTGCATATATCAGCGATACGCCCATCGATAATAACACTGGTATCCAGAATTTTATGTTCTTCCATCCGTCTATCCTCGTCCACCTCGGGATGACCCCATCGTCCAGACATCCAGAAGGCCCCCAGATCGTCTTTCTTCGCCATGGCAAGGGTATAACCGGAATAAGCACTAATCACCGTCAGCGCCACTTGCAGCACCTCTCCTGCCGTCCCCATCCATCCCACAACAGGGTAAAGTAGCAAGGCCACGAGCAATCCTGCAACGGTACCTGTAGCACCTGCAGCCAATTCGTTCATAGGTACTTTTGCCAATGAATCAATTCCACTATGCAGCCTGTCTGCCATCAATGTTCCACCAATATTACATACAGCCATAAACATTACAGCTCCCAGCAGCGTCGATATACCAGCTCCCAGTAATCCTGCTGACTGAATCCACTCCGCCATCCATGGGACCGATTTTCCTGCCAGATGATATGCCGTGTAGCCGAACCATGCACCGCACAATCCTGTAAAAGTTAAAATGCCTTTTTTCCACATTAGTCCCTGCACCTCCTTCAATGTATCTTGATCTTTATATCCAGTATGATCCAATTCCTGAATTGCTAATCCCATCTGGAAGAACTTTTTGGAAATGTTGCAATCGTCAGTTGAAAGTAGGTAAATTATTGGCATATAATGAATTCAATTCATATCCCGAGGTGAGTGGCAAAATGAGTACGCTAAGTTTACAGGCTTTCCAGGATCAAGTTTCTGAACTGTTGTTGCGTCATCGCAGCCTGATTGATGTACTGTCCAAAACGGGACAAGCCGGAGCGTCTGTTAACCGTGCCGTGTCCAAAGCCATTACCGAATGCGGCTGCATCGAGCTGCACGCCACCAAGCAGAAATATGCCCCGGAGAGCGATATCGCTCAAACCAAGGGCCTGCTGGAAACGCATGTGGAAGGTGAGTTGTGTGAGAACTGCAGAGAGGTCATCAGCTCTGAGCTAGGGCGGAACCTGTTCTACATGTCGGCTCTCTGCAATCTGCTGGACATTAACATGGAAGAGGTCGTAAATCACGAATCACAGAAGTGTTCAACGTTAGGGATGTTTAATCTGTCGTAAGAAGATATGTATGTCGTCCGTAAGGGTTTCTTTTACCGTAAATAGATCTGAATAAACAAAAAGCACGCATTCTCCAGTTCAGGAGAGTACGTGCTTTCTTTGTATAGTGTTGTCCCCAAGGCGACTTAACGATCGGAAGGACGGGAGGATTTCTCATCCTTGCGCTTTTTCGCCCGACTACGCGAGGCCGCTGTTCGCACATTATGCTTCATTCCATACAAGGCGTATAACACCAGCGGAATAAAGATCAATTTGGATAACTGCTCTGGGAAAATAACGGCTACGGCTATGGCAAATAACACAACCCATGGTGCAATCCAGATTGCCTTGCGTGGCAACCCGACCTTTTTGAAATTGGGATATTTAAGCGAACTCACCATCAGATACGATAACAGCAATGTAGCAATCATCATGCTAACTGGGCCAATATCCTTATTGAACAAGGACAGTGTGGCCAGTACCCCGCCGGCTGCCGGTATCGGCAGACCTGTGAAGTATCCGGGAATACCCGGACGAACGTTAAACCGTGCAAGACGAATGGCTCCACAGATCGGAAAAGCCGCTGTTGCGATCCAGGCGAGGATCGGCATTGAATCTTGAAACGACACCATAAATATGATCAGGGCTGGTGCTGCACCAAAGGAAACCATGTCAGACAAGGAATCCAGTTCCTTACCGAATTCACTTTGAGCATTAAGTGCACGTGCCACTCGGCCATCCAGACCATCCAGTAGCATCGCTACAATGACCATAATGGCAGCCAAACTGTAATTTCCATCAATCGCAAGCAAAATTGCCATCATTCCAAGAAACAGATTACCCAGGGTAAAGAGATTCGGAATGAATCTGGTTAGCATCGTTGTTTCACCTCATCCATTTCAAGCCTTTATATAGGCAAACCCTTACATCTGTCTGTCGATAAACATTTGCTCCTGCAAACGTTTGAGGCCTTCCTTAATGGTCCGGGCACGAACTTCACCAATACCGTCCACTTCGTCCAGTTCTTCAATTGTAGCCATAATAACATGAGGCAATTGTTCGAATTGATCCACCAGATTATGGATAATGACATTGGGCAGGCGGGGGATCTTATTTAATACCCGGAATCCACGAGGGGCAACCGAATCCTCTGAAGTAGCCGCTGATGAAGGATAGCCGAGCAGACGGACAATATGATGTGCATCCAGCAACTCATCGTCCGACAATCTTTTCAGTCCCACGATAATTTCACGGATTTTGTCATCACTGTCGTCACGGGCATAGTCTTTATACAATAACCAGGCTTCTTCTTCCGTTGTACCCACAAGTTCTTCCATTTGCATGGAAATGAGTCGTCCCTCATTCCCGAGTTCATGAATGTACCGTTGGATTTCCGTTTTGATCCGCATCACCATTTCGGTACGCTGAATCACATTAACCACTTCAGGAATCGTTACTAATTCCTCAAATTCCGAAGCACTCAGATTCGTAAGGGACTGTGTTAATACCGCTTTGTATTTCTCCAGGGTTTGAATCGCTTGATTCGCTTTGGTCAAAATAACCCCGATTTCCTTGAGGGAATAACGAAGTGTTCCCTGATACAAGGTAATGATATTCCGGCGCTGTGATATGGATACGACCAATTTACCCGTTTGCTTTGCTACACGCTCTGCCGTCCGGTGACGAATCCCCGTCTCTGATGAAGAGATAGATGAATCCGGGATTAACTGGGTATTGGCGTAAAGAATACGCTTCAAATCCTCGCTAAGAATAATGGCTCCATCCATCTTGGCGAGTTCGTACAGATAGTTCGGGGAGAAATCACAGTTAATTGAGAATCCCCCATCCACCACTTCCATTACTTCAGGGCTGTATCCTACAACAAGCAGTGCGCCCGTCTTGGCGCGCAGCACATTTTCCAGACCTTCGCGGAAAGGTGTACCTGGTGCGATCAGCCTTAACAACTCATTCATATTATCCAGTTGGCTCATATCTTTCATCTTGTTATGCCCCCTAATCTAAAGCAACCGCTAGTGCATCTGCCACGGTATTCACACCGATCAGTTGTATCCCGCGAGGATGTTTCCAGCCCTTTAAGCTTTTTTCTGGTAAAATGACTCGTTTGAAGCCCAGCTTTGCGGCTTCCTTCACTCGTTGTTCGGCCCGTGATACGGCTCGAACTTCACCTGTCAGACCGATCTCGCCAAAGATGACGTCATCCGGCTTGGTCGGTACATCTCTCAAACTGGATGCAATGCTGACGGCAACCGCCAAGTCTACAGCGGGCTCATCCAATCGTACTCCACCAGCCACGTTCAGATACGCATCCTGGGTCTGTAAAAACATGCCCATCCGTTTCTCCAGCACTGCAATGATCAGATTTAATCGATGCAGATCTACCCCTGTTGCCATACGGCGAGGAGAAGGAAAATGGGTCGTCGAGATCAACGCCTGTAATTCCACGAGCAGAGGGCGTGTACCCTCCATACTGGCAACTACCGTTGAACCTGCTACACCCAATGGACGTTCCGACAAAAAGAGTTCGGACGGATTGCCCACCTCACGAAGTCCATCCTCGCCCATTTCAAAAATACCAATCTCATTGGTGGAACCAAAACGGTTCTTCACCGCACGCAGCAGGCGATACGTATGATGCCGTTCTCCTTCAAAATAAAGCACGCAATCCACCATATGTTCTAACATACGTGGACCGGCAATGGCACCTTCTTTGGTAACATGCCCCACAAGAACCGTTGCAATGCCTCTGCCTTTGGCAATCCGCATGAACCTTGACGTACATTCCCTTACCTGTGCAACACTACCAGGCGCACTGGTAACTTCGGGAAGATATACCGTCTGAATGGAGTCGATGACCAGAAAATGCGGCTGGATCTGATCCACCGCTTCCTCTACACGTTCCATATTGGTTTCACACAGTACATACAACTCGGCAGAGAGTGCCCCGAGACGGTCTGCCCGCAATTTGGTTTGCTTGACTGATTCCTCACCGGAAACATATAACACACGCAAACCCGAATGCGTCAGAGCATGGGACGTCTGCAACATCAACGTTGATTTACCAATACCCGGATCTCCGCCCACCAGAACGAGTGAACCCGGAACGATTCCGCCACCCAATACCCGGTTCAACTCTCCGATTCCAGTCTGTACACGCGGTTCCTGACCGCTATCTATATCTATGATAGGAAGCGGTTTATCTTTACTGTCAAACAGAGGAGAATTTCTCCCTTGTGTTTTGACCACCGTCTCTGTTTCTTCCACCATTGAATTCCATGACTGACAACCCGGACACTTACCGTACCACTTGGGGGCTTCATAGCCGCATTCCGTACATTGAAACTTGGTTTTAACTTTGGCCACTTCAGCACTCCTATAATTTAATTTTATAACAGCATTTTGCATTATTCGACGAATTTCACCCAAACTCCCTGACGTGCAGGGTTACTAAAAGTTTACCATTGTTTGAGATTTTTCGTAAAGGATTATCGCAAACTTTACACATGTTCCTGACATAATCATGTCCGTCTTCTGTCCAAAGTGAAAAAAATCCTCCCCGGCCGAAGCCGAGAAGGATTTGATTAAGGATTATGGATCAATACAAGCTGAAGTTTAACTCCAAAGCTTGCTAAATATTATTTAGTTTCGATTTCCTCATTGGACGGAACGACCACGTCTTTTTTCGTAACAGACAGTGCACCGTTCTCTTCGTCGATGAGCAATGAATCCCCTTTGGTTACGTTACCTGTGAGCAACTCTTCGGACAATTTGTCCTCGATATGCTTCTGGATCGCCCGACGAAGCGGACGCGCACCGTAAGCTGGATCAAAGCCTGACTTCGCAAGGAAAGACTTGGCATTATCAGTGAGTTCGAAATCGACCTCATGTTCGAGCAGTCGTTTACGAAGTTCTTCACTCATAAGCGTAACAATTTCAGCGATGTGTTTTTCTTCGAGTGAATGGAACACGATAATTTCATCAATCCGGTTAAGGAACTCTGGACGGAAGCTTTTCTTCAGCTCATCCATTACTTTCCCCTTCATGTTGTCATAATCTGCTCCTGCATCTACAACTGCAGTGAAGCCCAGTGTAGAGTTACGTTTGATCGCTTCGGCACCCACGTTGGATGTCAAGATAATCAGCGTATTGCGGAAGTCAACGACGCGACCTTTGGAATCCGTCAGTCGGCCATCCTCAAGCACTTGTAACAAGATATTGAATACTTCTGGATGTGCTTTCTCGATTTCATCGAGCAAGACTACGGAATATGGTTTGCGACGAACTTTCTCTGTCAGCTGACCACCTTCTTCGTACCCAACATATCCTGG
The DNA here is from genome assembly GCF_037981725.1 of Paenibacillus sp. FSL H3-0457. Classification (NCBI taxonomy): domain Bacteria; kingdom Bacillati; phylum Bacillota; class Bacilli; order Caryophanales; family Paenibacillaceae; genus Paenibacillus; species Paenibacillus sp. FSL H3-0457. The sequence goes on from NZ_CP150283.1 coordinate 6,194,451, forward strand.
AGGCGCTCCGACAAGTCGGGAAGTCGAGTGCTTCTCACCATACTCGGACATATCAATCCGGATTACTGCATTTTCATCGCCGAACATCGCTTCAGCCAGAGCACGAGCAAGTTCTGTTTTACCTACCCCTGTAGGGCCGAGGAAAATGAATGAACCCATCGGACGTTTTGGATCTTTAAGTCCCGCACGAGCACGACGAACCGCACGGCTGACAGACTTCACTGCCTCATCCTGACCGATGACACGTTCATGTAGAATAGACTCCAGATTCATCAGACGCTGTGTCTCTTCTTCTTTCAGTTGGTTCACAGGGATTCCAGTCCAGCTGGCTACCACTTGTGCGATATCCTCAGGAGTAACCTCGGAATCGGTGCGACCTTGTTTCTCTTTCCACTGGTTCTTCGTTACATCCAGCTCTTCACGGATTTTTTGTTCCGTATCACGCAGAGCTGCTGCTTTTTCGAACTCCTGACTTTGAACTGCAGCGTCTTTTTCCTTACGGATATCTTCCAGACGGCTTTCCAGTTGTTTCAGGTTTGGTGGGATCGTGTAAGAGTTCAATCTTACTTTGGAACCCGCTTCATCAATCAGGTCAATCGCTTTATCTGGCAGGAAACGGTCTGTAATGTAACGGTCAGACAGTTTAACCGCCTGCACAATTGCTTCGTCCGTAATTTTCACGCGGTGATGCGCCTCATAACGGTCACGCAAGCCGTGCAAGATTTGAATCGCTTCTTCCGGAGAAGGCTGATCTACAGTAATCGGTTGGAAACGACGCTCAAGCGCTGCATCCTTCTCGATGTATTTACGATATTCATCCAGTGTTGTCGCACCGATACATTGCAATTCTCCACGGGCCAGAGCCGGTTTCAAAATGTTAGAAGCATCGATGGCACCTTCAGCTCCGCCTGCGCCAATCAAGGTATGCAATTCGTCGATAAACAGGACAATGTTACCTGCTTGGCGAATCTCATCCATGATTTTTTTCAGACGATCTTCGAACTCACCACGATATTTGGTTCCAGCGACTACAGAACCCATATCCAGGGTCATTACACGTTTGTCGCGCAATGTTTCCGGAATCTCATTTGCAATGATTTTTTGTGCAAGGCCTTCAGCAATCGCTGTTTTACCTACACCTGGCTCACCGATCAATACCGGGTTGTTCTTGGTACGACGGCTGAGCACCTGAATGACACGTTCAATTTCTTTGCTACGTCCAATGACTGGGTCCAGGTTGTTCTCTCTCGCATAAGCCGTGAGATCACGTGCCAGACTGTCCAGCGTTGGTGTACTTACATTGGCAGGTGTGCCATTATGACTGGATACAGCTTCACTGCTGCCAAGCAATTGCAGCACTTGTTGCCGTGCTTTGTTCAGGCTAATTCCCAGGTTATTGAGCACACGTGCTGCAACACCCTCGCCTTCACGAATCAATCCAAGCAGGATATGCTCTGTGCCTACATAAGTGTGGCCCAATTTACGAGCTTCATCCATAGACAGTTCAATTACTTTTTTCGCACGTGGCGTATATGCAATGTTGGTAGGTTGCTCTTGGCCACGGCCAATCAGCGTTTCTACTTCATCCTGAATTTTTTCCAATCCGAGTCCCAGGCCGATCAGTGCTTTGGCTGCGATGCCTTCGCCTTCACGAATGAGGCCGAGCAAAATATGCTCAGTACCGATGTTATTATGACCGAGACGGACAGCTTCTTCCTGCGCGAGTGCGAGCACCTTTTGGGCCCGTTCCGTAAATCTTCCAAACATCATATCTCCTGCACCTCCATGGTTTTGGATAAAACGAGGGTCATATAATGAAATAACCGTCGTATTCTTCATATCATTTTTGTTTGCAGCCGTGCTGCGAATAAAGTCATTCGGCATTTGTACATGCCTTATTATATAAAAGCCGCAATGCGGCATGAAACCATAATTCAATACAATATCAGGCTAAACTAGGACTGCTTCGCTGCATTGATCGTATCACGAATCAACTGAGCACGGTAGATGTCACGCTCATCTGTGCGCATATCTTCCCCGAATGTTTTCTGCAAAAACCCCGGCTGTGTCATGACATTCAACTCATTCATTACCGTAATGGACAGTCCATCCAACAATCCGAGATCCACGCCAAGGCGTACATCCGATAAGCGCTGTGCAGCTTCCTTGGAATCAACAATAGCTGCATGAGACAATATGCCATAAGAACGCATGACACGATCCGTAATCCGCAGTCTGGAGTCGGTAATTAACCGTTCTCTGGCTGTACGTTCATGACCAATCATCTGTAACACAACACCATGCAGGTTCTCAATGACTTCCTGTTCGGTCTGTCCCAATGTAATCTGGTTCGAGATCTGGAACAGGTTACCCATCGCCTCGCTACCTTCACCGTATATTCCTCTTACCGTCAATCCCACTTGGGAAACTGCGGTTAGAATACGGCCTATCTGCTGTGTCATCACGAGGGCAGGCAAGTGCATCATAACCGATGCTCTGACACCTGTACCTACATTAGTAGGACAGCTGGTTAAGTATCCTCTGCGATCATCAAAAGCATAATCCACATGCGCTTCAAAAGCATCATCTATTGCGGAAGCTTTCTCCCAGGCTTCTTTCACCTGGAACCCCGGATAGAGGCACTGGATACGAAGATGATCCTCTTCATTAATCATAATACTGACAGACTCATCCTCACTGAGAATAACCGCACCATTCCTGGATTCATTCGCAAGACTTGGACTGATGAGATGTTTCTCCACCAGCACCCGTTTGTCGAGTTCGTCAATATCGATCAGATCCAACGTATGAAAATCCCCAAAGGCATGAACGTCATCGTATTGAAGTACTTCGCTCAGCTTATTCAGCACCTCTTCCGATTGCTCATTGGAAGCCAGCATCGGAAACGGAACATGCTGAAGGTTGCGTGCAATCCGGACACGGCTGCTAATGACAATTTCGGAATCAGCCGCATCACTGCGCATCCAGTCGCTGAGCGCCTTCTCTGTAAAGCGCAGATTAGGCATTACGCATCCCTCCTACTCATGACAAACTTTACTCCTGAGCTATTCCTTTTTCAAGTCCTCTGATCTGGTCACGGATCTGGGCCGCCTCTTCAAATTCCTCTTGCGCGATGCTCTCCTGGAGCTCACGCTTCAGATCAGCGATTTGCCGTTTCACCTTGATGCGACCACCAGCTCGTGCAGGCACTTTGCCTACATGGGACGTATTACCATGAACCCGCTTGAACAAAGGATCCAGACGGCTGTCAAAATATTTATAACATGAACTGCAGCCGAAGCGTCCTATCTTACTAAATTGTGCGTACGTCATACCACACTCTTCACATTGAAGAGCTTTTGCAGGTGGTGTTCCTGCCGATCCACTTTTGCCGGCTGGATCAAAATCAAGCAATCCGGACAACAAGTTGTGAATGGAAAACCCACCTGCTGTTCCAGGGATCATTTCCCCTTTTTCACGGGCACATGACTCACAAATATGGAATTCCGTCTTCTCTCCATTTACGATTTTCGTAAAATGAAGTGTCGCCGGACGTTTATTGCATTCTTGGCACAGCATATTGATGTACCTCCTTTGACCCCGATAGTTTTCATTTACCGAGCAAAGATATTAACATCGCCTTCAACATTCTGGCACGAATTTGATCCCGGTAAGGAAGTTTGACCAATATAACCTCTCTAGATACAGCAGCTCGCATCAACCCGGCTTCCCGCTTGCTCAAGAAGCGCGCTTCTTCCAATTGATAGATCAGACCTTCGGCAGCTGTCTGCCCGATCTCTTCACCAATACTATGGTGCAAATGATTATGCAGAGCTGATTGGGCCGGTAATTCAATGCGCTGTATGCGAACATAACCACCACCGCCACGTTTACTCTCTACCAGGTATCCCTTCTCGAGTGTAAAACGTGTGCTGATGACATAATTGATCTGGGAAGGTACACATGAGAATTGATCTGCCAGATCATTACGCTGAATTTCAACCATTCCTTCGGGACTTTCATGCAAAATACTCTTCAGATATCGTTCGATAATATCAGAGATATTACGCATCCAATCATCCTCCACTGTCTGAAACGTTAAGTCAATAAGGACCCACACGCCCCCACAGAGTACACCTTCTCTACCCATTTAACCAATCAGGGAAACAGCGAATCTTGCTTCCACAGGTGCCAACAGGAGAGCGAAGGAAGCACGAAGGTCCTTTAATATTCCCTTGATCCTCTGATGAAATGAATCCCGTATATTGGCGATCATGCATCAGATTGTAGAAAGAAAGCTACTTAAGTATTAAACCTTTAGTTGACTTTGACTTTCTTTGACTTTATAACCATTATAGCATATTTTGTGGTTTTGCCAAGTGGGGTCACTATTCATTTTTTACGATTTTACACGAAATATTCCCCGGACACAAAAAAACCTCCCCAAAATTGCTGGAGAAGTCCATTGGTCTTTCAATCACGCCGTATTTCTATATAAGCTAATCAAGTTAAATGGAGCAGTGGGAATAGTCATCAGAAGAAATCGAGCAAATAGGTTTCCCGTTCAGGAATCGCTTGTTCCAAAGCCTTGATTGCTGTGTTCGGTCCGTGAATTCTTCCGATTCGTGCCATTTCCGTTGGTCTGCGATATCCCATCAGGACCGCGGTAAGGGATTGAATATCCACCTTAATGATCTGATCATCAGTAATTGGCTCCGATGTTTTCCATATGGACGCTGTTCCGTTCATTGCCACGTTTAATTGCCATACCCCTTCATTCCATGGAGCGTGGGCATCTTCTACCTGAAGTACAATCTGCACCGGTGAGTCCTGGCTTGCAAATGGATACTGGGATATAAACTGCTCTACACTAACGATACGCGCCATAAAATAAGGTACAATCTCCTGCTGAATCCGTGGATTATCCAATTGGAAGGCAAGCGTATCACTGGCAGGCGCCTGCAACGTAACTTCCTGGATCATGGAATCATGGTTAGCAATGAAGGTCCACAGCCCTTGCCTAGCCTCTTCATTCAGATAGATGATCTCTTTAATGGTAAATTTATTTTCCTTAACCTCATATAAAAGATAACCTTGTGCTGCATCAGCTTCATCGTAATATACAGCCTTCTGGCTGGTCCCATTAACAAGAACTGAATTCTCCCACCTTGCATCATCCCGAACCAGAGTTCCGTTATAACGCTCAGCATAAGCACTGTATACTTCCTTTAATATGCTGAGGCCTGGATCCCCACGTCGAATCGTTCCAGGTGTCGCTTTTTTCAGAGGCAAATGAGCTGTAGGTACTTTATAACGTTTAAATTCAACATACGTCTCCCATCCATACTTCCGATAGAAACCAAAAGAGAATGGATGCAAGAATGATATGCTCTGTTTGTTACGATTCATTTCTTCCAACGCATGCTTCAGCAGACCCGCTACCCAGCCTTTGCGTCTATACTCTGGCCAGGTGGCAACACCCGCAATACCGCCCATCTCGAACGATCTGCCATGAATATAGGTTTGAAAAGGAATGATGTGAAGTTTGGCTCCTAGCTGCCCGTCCTCATATACACCCCATATATCCTGTGACGAAAATTGACTCCGCCGTTTTTCTTTCTGTTCTTCACTCATTACTACTTGAAAAGCATATTCGGAGAGTGCCATCGCCGGTTCAAAATCATCTACCGTCAATTTCTGAATTTCCATGTTGTCCTACACCCCATTCGCTAGAGTTATATCAATCCAAATCATGGCCTGATATCTGATATATGTACCCCTTAGAGTGTGTCAGAGGATTCTTACAAAGTCAAATAGGAGATGCTTTCGCATCCCCTAAAATAAACAAATAAAAACCACCACCGAATAACATCGGCAGTGGTTCTTCGCTTGGCGGCGTCCTACTCTCCCAGGACCCTGCGGTCCAAGTACCATCGGCGCTAGAGGGCTTAACGGTCGTGTTCGGGATGGGTACGTGTGGAACCCCTCCGCCATCGCCACCAAACGCGATTTGTCGAAGCATAGCTTCTTAAAATCAGATATGGAACTGAAAATCATACACACGTTCTGTGATGTACCAATTTTCATTTCAGAGATCGTTCTCTGAAAACTAGATTCGAAACGAAACATGCGATTTACAACTTGCTATTGGATAAGCCCTCGACCGATTAGTACTGGTCAGCTCCATGCATTGCTGCACTTCCACCCCCAGCCTATCTACCTCGTCGTCTTCAAGGGGTCTTACATACTGGGAAATCTCATCTTGAGGGGGGCTTCACGCTTAGATGCTTTCAGCGTTTATCCCGTCCGTACATAGCTACCCAGCGATGCTCCTGGCGGAACAACTGGTACACCAGCGGTACGTCCATCCCGGTCCTCTCGTACTAAGGACAGCTCCTCTCAAATTTCCTACGCCCACGACAGATAGGGACCGAACTGTCTCACGACGTTCTGAACCCAGCTCGCGTACCGCTTTAATGGGCGAACAGCCCAACCCTTGGGACCTACTTCAGCCCCAGGATGCGATGAGCCGACATCGAGGTGCCAAACCTCCCCGTCGATGTGGACTCTTGGGGGAGATAAGCCTGTTATCCCCAGGGTAGCTTTTATCCGTTGAGCGATGGCCCTTCCATGCGGTACCACCGGATCACTAAGCCCGACTTTCGTCCCTGCTCGACTTGTAGGTCTCGCAGTCAAGCTCCCTTATGCCTTTGCACTCTTCGAATGATTTCCAACCATTCTGAGGGAACCTTTGGGCGCCTCCGTTACTCTTTAGGAGGCGACCGCCCCAGTCAAACTGCCCACCTGACACTGTCCCCGCACCGGATTACGGTACCAGGTTAGAACCTAGATACGATCAGGGTGGTATCCCAACGTTGCCTCCACGCAAGCTGGCGCTCACACTTCAAAGGCTCCCACCTATCCTGTACAGATCGTACCCAAATTCAATATCAAGCTGCAGTAAAGCTCCATGGGGTCTTTCCGTCTTGTCGCGGGTAACCTGCATCTTCACAGGTATTAAAATTTCACCGGATCTCTCGTTGAGACAGCGCCCAAGTCGTTACGCCATTCGTGCGGGTCAGAATTTACCTGACAAGGAATTTCGCTACCTTAGGACCGTTATAGTTACGGCCGCCGTTTACTGGGGCTTCGGTTCACAGCTTCGGATTGCTCCTAACCACTCCCCTTAACCTTCCAGCACCGGGCAGGCGTCAGCCCGTATACTTCGCCTTACGGCTTCGCACAGACCTGTGTTTTTGCTAAACAGTCGCTTGGGCCTTTTCACTGCGGCCCCCTCGTGCTATTCACACTACCGGGGCACCCCTTCTCCCGAAGTTACGGGGTCATTTTGCCGAGTTCCTTAACGAGAGTTCTTCCGCGCGCCTTAGAATACTCTTCTCGCCTACCTGTGTCGGTTTGCGGTACGGGCACCATCACCTGGCTAGAGGCTTTTCTTGGCAGTGTGAGATCATGACCTTCGCTACTATAATTTTCGCTCCCCATCACAGCTCAGCCTTACAATGTGCGGATTTGCCTACACATCAGCCTTACTGCTTAGACGGACATCCATCAGTCCGCGTCACTACCCTACTGCGTCCCCCCATTGCTCATAACGGCTTACGGTGGTACAGGAATTTCGACCTGTTGTCCTTCGACTACGCCTTTCGGCCTCGCCTTAGGTCCCGACTTACCCTGAGCGGACGAGCCTTCCTCAGGAACCCTTAGGCTTTCGGCGGATCAGATTCTCACTGATCTTTTCGTTACTCATCTAAGCATTCTCACTTGTATAATGTCCAGCGCTCCTTACGGTACACCTTCAACCCTTATACAACGCTCCCCTACCCCTGATGCAAAGCATCAAGCCATAGCTTCGGTGGTGTGTTTAGCCCCGTTACATTTTCGGCGCAGAGTCACTCGACCAGTGAGCTATTACGCACTCTTTCAATGGTGGCTGCTTCTAAGCCAACATCCTGGTTGTCTGTGCAACTCCACATCCTTTCCCACTTAACACACACTTGGGGACCTTAGCTGATGGTCTGGGCTGTTTCCCTTTTGACAATGGATCTTAGCACTCACTGTCTGACTCCCGGAAGTAAGTCTATGGCATTCGGAGTTTGACTGAGCTTGGTAACCCTTGCGGGCCCCGCACCCAATCAGTGCTCTACCTCCACGACTCTGTTTTCCGAGGCTAGCCCTAAAGCTATTTCGGGGAGAACCAGCTATCTCCGAGTTCGATTGGAATTTCTCCGCTACCCCCACCTCATCCCCGCATTTTTCAACATGCGTGGGTTCGGGCCTCCAGTGCGTGTTACCGCACCTTCACCCTGGACAGGGGTAGATCACCCGGTTTCGGGTCTACGTCCACGTACTAAGTCGCCCTATTCAGACTCGCTTTCGCTGCGGCTCCGGCTCTTCACCTTAACCTTGCACGGGAACGTAACTCGTAGGTTCATTCTACAAAAGGCACGCCATCACCCCTAAAACGGGCTCTGACTTTTTGTAAGCACACGGTTTCAGGTTCTATTTCACTCCCCTTCCGGGGTGCTTTTCACCTTTCCCTCACGGTACTGCTTCACTATCGGTCGCTAGGAAGTATTTAGCCTTGGCAGATGGTCCTGCCGGATTCATACGGGGTTTCACGTGCCCCGCACTACTCGGGATCCGTCTCGGAGGGAACAGACTTTCAACTACAGGACTTTTACCTTCTTTGGCGGGCCTTTCCAGACCTCTTCGCTTAAGTTCCTTTGTAACTCCATGTGAGACGTCCCACAACCCCAAAGAGCAAGCTCTTTGGTTTGGGCTTCTCCGCGTTCGCTCGCCGCTACTGACGGAATCACTATTGTTTTCTCTTCCTCAGGGTACTTAGATGTTTCAGTTCCCCTGGTATGCCTCTACATAACCTATGTATTCAGTTATGAGTAACTGGAAATTACCCCAGCTGGGTTTCCCCATTCGGACACCCCCGGATCAAAGCTTGCTTACAGCTCCCCGAGGCAGTTTCGTTGTTCGCCACGTCCTTCATCGGCTCCTAGCGCCTAGGCATCCTCCGTGTGCTCTTAGTAGCTTAACCATTTTGTTCCGGTTTCGGTCGCTCGCTTCCCTTGTTTTGCTTGCGCAAAGCCAAAAGTCGCTCTCACCCGATACCATCACAAAAGCAATTTAACTACCTTTATACACTTGACTTGTTTGCACAAGTTCAGCTTAAAGGAATGTTCTAATTCGCGTTTGTTTCGTTTCGATATCTAGTTTTCAAAGAACAAGCCAAATAGATGAAATTGTTTGGTGGAGCCAAGCGGGATCGAACCGCTGACCTCCTGCTTGCAAGGCAGGCGCTCTCCCAGCTGAGCTATGGCCCCTCAAATTCCATCAAAACTGAACAAATGGATAAGTAACTGTGTTGCTGTTGCAGGTTCTGAGAACCTGCATATTTGAATGTTTCCGTTGCAGGAAACGATTCTCCATAGAAAGGAGGTGATCCAGCCGCACCTTCCGATACGGCTACCTTGTTACGACTTCACCCCAATCATCTATCCCACCTTCGGCGGCTGGCTCCTTGCGGTTACCCCACCGACTTCGGGTGTTATAAACTCTCGTGGTGTGACGGGCGGTGTGTACAAGACCCGGGAACGTATTCACCGCGGCATGCTGATCCGCGATTACTAGCAATTCCGACTTCATGCAGGCGAGTTGCAGCCTGCAATCCGAACTGAGGCCAAGCTTTGTTGGGATTGGCTCCATCTCGCGATTTCGCAGCCCGTTGTACCTAGCCATTGTAGTACGTGTGTAGCCCAGGTCATAAGGGGCATGATGATTTGACGTCATCCCCACCTTCCTCCGGTTTGTCATAAGCAGTCTATCTAGAGTGCCCATCCGAAATGCTGGCAACTAAATATAAGGGTTGCGCTCGTTGCGGGACTTAACCCAACATCTCACGACACGAGCTGACGACAACCATGCACCACCTGTCTCCTCTGTCCCGAAGGAAAGATACATCTCTGCATCGATCAGAGGGATGTCAAGACCTGGTAAGGTTCTTCGCGTTGCTTCGAATTAAACCACATACTCCACTGCTTGTGCGGGTCCCCGTCAATTCCTTTGAGTTTCAGTCTTGCGACCGTACTCCCCAGGCGGAGTGCTTAATGTGTTAACTTCGGCACCAAGGGTATCGAAACCCCTAACACCTAGCACTCATCGTTTACGGCGTGGACTACCAGGGTATCTAATCCTGTTTGCTCCCCACGCTTTCGCGCCTCAGCGTCAGTTACAGCCCAGAGAGTCGCCTTCGCCACTGGTGTTCCTCCACATATCTACGCATTTCACCGCTACACGTGGAATTCCACTCTCCTCTTCTGCACTCAAGTCACCCAGTTTCCAGTGCGATCCGGGGTTGAGCCCCGGGATTAAACACCAGACTTAAATGACCGCCTGCGCGCGCTTTACGCCCAATAATTCCGGACAACGCTTGCCCCCTACGTATTACCGCGGCTGCTGGCACGTAGTTAGCCGGGGCTTTCTTCTCAGGTACCGTCACCTTGAGAGCAGTTACTCTCCCAAGCGTTCTTCCCTGGCAACAGAGCTTTACGATCCGAAAACCTTCATCACTCACGCGGCATTGCTCCGTCAGGCTTTCGCCCATTGCGGAAGATTCCCTACTGCTGCCTCCCGTAGGAGTCTGGGCCGTGTCTCAGTCCCAGTGTGGCCGATCACCCTCTCAGGTCGGCTACGCATCGTCGCCTTGGTGAGCCGTTACCTCACCAACTAGCTAATGCGCCGCAGGCCCATCCCCAAGTGACAGATTGCTCCGTCTTTCCAGTTTCCTTCAGGCGAAGAAAACAATTATTCGGTATTAGCTACCGTTTCCGGTAGTTGTCCCAAACTTGAGGGCAGGTTGCCTACGTGTTACTCACCCGTCCGCCGCTAACCATCAGAGAAGCAAGCTTCTCTTCAAGTCCGCTCGACTTGCATGTATTAGGCATGCCGCCAGCGTTCGTCCTGAGCCAGGATCAAACTCTCCAATAAAGTATTGAAAAGAGCGATAAGCTCATTTTGAATCTGACGATTCATTGTGAATCAAAAGTTACTATCCATTTGTTCAGTTTTCAAGGAACTTGTATGTCCGTTTATGTTGATGTTTGTCAACCGGACAGGAATCTTATCATATCATGTTAACTAACTTACTGTCAACACTTTGTTTTCGTCATCTTTCAAATGATTATGACAATCATTCGTTTGAAGCGACAAGAAATAATATATCACGTAGTGATTTATTTAGCAAGCATTTTTAATCAACCTTTTGATATCATCATATCTTCATCTACGGCGTCTTGTCTCCAACCTGTTTCGACAGATTAGCACATGCTCTGAACCCAAGATGGGATAACGATCCCGGCTCTTCTGTTCGTTTGAAGAAAGTGATCCAAAAACTCTATAATAAGGTATATAGATATAGAGATAAGGTTAAGCAGTCAAGTGTACTACTTTCATAAGTAGCCTATGAACAATCGTATATCCATCTCGCATTGCACCTTTACACAGATCACGTACTCCATTCACAGCTAGCTATTACATATCAAAGTTATGAATAAACTCATTATTAACCTATATGGGGTGATCGCACTTGAAGCAATGGTTGAAGAACAGACGCAAAGGTTACGGCAAAAAGTTGGTTTCCATCCATGCGTGGAATGCCTGGATTGTTGTGATCCTTGCTATAACAGGTCTTATGCTGGTAGGCGGCTTTTGGCGCGAGATACTCGGAATTGGACGTGTCTGGTTAAAATGGCTACATATCATCGTTGGGCTAGCTATGCTGGCACCCGTAGTATATTACTTGATTTTGGCCGGAAAGCACTGGAAACAACTTCGAAATAGGCCTTGGCAAAGGGTGAACACCATCTTTGTTCTTGCGCTGCTGGTAGGCTGGATCCTCTCGGGTATTGTATTATGGCAGTTCAAGCTAGCTGGACCTCGATGGTCGAATGCTGCACTTTTGATCCATGACCTGCTGACTTGGGTGGGCTTACCTTATATTATCTATCACTCCATCACTCGGACCAAATGGTTAAAGGATCCTGCACGTCGTGCGGTTAAAACCACTACAACTTCAACACGAACTCAAAATACAGCTGACCCATCTGATTCAATATCGGATGAAAAAGAAACTCCGGCTCCTATATCTTCTTCCCAGTTTGATCGCAGTTCCGAGAGAGATCCCCTCAAATCAGAGGAGCGACCTCAACCGTTGTATACACGACGAGCTTTCATCCGTTCTGCTGTGGGGGTTGGTCTCGCCGTGACTCTTGGTCCTACTTTTATATCCTGGGTAGGACGAAATCTCAAGATCGATAACAGTATTGATAGCATGCTGGAGAACGACCCTAACCGCATGGTTCCTCTGCCACAACCGCTGTCTGCCTCTTCACCTCCCATTGGAGGCGGGGCTGAAGGTCATTTCCGCGTATATACGGTTACGCCCATACCGTCCTTCTCCAATGCTAACTGGTCTTTCCGAATCGATGGACTGGTTGAACGGGCACAGGTCTGGAATTGGGAACAATTCGTGAAGCTGGCGCGCACCGTACAGGTTAGTGATTTCCACTGTGTAACGGGCTGGTCTGTATATAAGAATACCTGGGAAGGCATTTCTCTTGCACAGCTTTTGAAACAAGCCGGGGTCAAACCGGAAGCTCACAGCGTGAAGTTTTATTCCGGTGATGGTGTGTATACGGATGCCATTACGATGGATCAAGCACAAATGGAAGATATTATGGTCGCTGTCATGCATGATGGCAAACCTATTCCTGCTGATCTTGGCGGTCCCGTACGGCTCGTTATTCCTCAGATGTATGCCTATAAATCAGTAAAATGGTTGAATCGCATTGAACTCATCGACAGCGAACATATCGGTTACTGGGAAGAACGAGGATATGATAAGGATGCATGGCTTACAGGCGCATCTCAGCGCATCCCTAACAATTTAAGTGGATCATGATGAGATAAGATTGGTGAGCGTTCTTTCGTTGTAAAAATAATTCAATAAATAGCAAAAGCCCCCGACCACATATTCGTGTCTTCGGGGGCTTTTTTCTTTTTCCTCATTATGAACTCTCTGATTACACTTTAACCCTGTGGGTTCAAAAGACGTACAAGTTCGTCCTCATCCTCAATCGTAGGAATGCCAAGATCATGGGCTTTGGTTAGTTTACTACCTGCCTTCTCTCCGGCAATAACCAAATCTGTCTTTTTCGACACACTGCCAGTCACCTTCGCTCCGAGCGCTTCCAGTCTTTGCGTTGCCTCTTCCCGCGTCAATTGGTGCAGCGTTCCGGTCAAGACGACCGTTTTACCACTGAAGAAGGAATCTTCCACAACAGCAACGGCTGGTGCCTCAGGTGCCTGAGCTTTCACGCCCAAGTTAAGCATTTTCTCAATTGCAGCCTGTGTAAACGGATCTGCAAAAAAGTTTACGATGCTCTCTGCCACAATACCACCGACGTCGGGTAGTTCAACCAGTTCTTCCACGGTTGCATTCATAATGGCGTGCAGATCTCGATAATGATCAGCGAGCATGCGCGTTGTCGATTTACCTGTGTTCGGAATACCCAGTGAGTATAAGAAGGAAGCCAAGTCTCTATCTTTACTAAGCTCAAGCGCAGCGATAAGGTTGTTCGCTTTCTTTTCCCCAAACCGCTCCAGCTTCACCAGATCATCAAACTGTAACGTATACAGGTCGGCAGGCTCACGTACGTTCAATTCATCATACAACTGAATCGCTGTTTTCTCACTGAACGTCTCGATGTCCATAGCATCACGGGAAGCAAAATGGGAAATACGTGCCACCGTTTGTGGTTTACACGCAAGTCTATTGTTGCAGAACAGATGCGCTCCGCGTTGCTCCAGTGGGAATCCACATGCAGGACACTGCTCAGGGAAGACGATCTCCTCGCCATCACTCTCCTCCGTCACTTTACCCAGAATCTCAGGAATGACGTCGTTGGAGCGACGGATAAAGACCCGTGTGCCCAGAGCGAACTTCAGATTTTTGCGCTCAATATCGCCGACATTGTTCAGCGTACAGTTCTGTACCGTTACCCCGGCAAGTTCAACCGGTTCTACGCGTGCCAGCGGAGTTACTTTACCAGTACGGCCCACATTCCATACCACAGCGTTAAGAACCGTCGTGGTCTCTTCAGCCTCGAATTTATATGCCACCGCCCAGCGAGGGAATTTATCGGTATAACCCAACACTTCGCGGGTGCGCATGTCCGTAATTTTGATAACAGCTCCATCGATCAGATAGTCCAGCTGACCCCGGTTCTCCTGAATCGCGGCCAATTGCTCCATCACATCATCAAACTCATGGAAATACGTGATGGATGGATTAACTTTGAATCGGTTCTCACGCAGGAAGTCCATCATCTGCTGATGATTGGCAAACTGAATGTCATCCGAATAACCTACATTATAAAAATAAGCATTCAGCCTACGCTCAGCCGTAGCCTTCGGATTCAGGTTACGGAGCGCTCCTGCTGCTGCATTACGCGCATTCTTGAGTGGCTCTGCCGCTGTCTCATTGTATCGGTCCAAGACAGACAGATTCATGATGCCTTCACCCTGTACTTCAATCGTACCGCTTGTGTAAGGAATTTTGAGCGGAACGGATCGGATCGTTCTTACCTGTGCCAAAATACCTTCACCTACGGCACCGTTCCCTCGTGTAGAGGCTTGCACCAACTCACCGTTGGTGTATGTCAGGTTCAACGTCAATCCGTCAAACTTCAACTCAATGACATAACCTGGTTCCGGTAAAGGCGTATCGGGATTTTTACTGTTATAGTCATTAATCAGTTTTAGTACACGGGTATTCCAGCTCCGAAGCTGCTCAATATTCTGTGCTTTGTCCAGACTCCATAATGAGGATAAGTGGCGATGCGGGGTAAACCCCTTTAGCAGTTCGCCACCCACACGCTGTGTTGGAGAATCAGGCAGAACCATGCCGCTTTCCTGTTCCAGCGTAACCAGTTCATCGTACAGAAGATCATACTCCTTATCGCTGATCTGTGGCTGATCCATCGTGTAGTACTGATAATTATGCTGGTTCAGCTCGGTAACGAGTTGCTCCATCCGGTGCATCGGGTCCATACAGGGCCATCCCTCCGTTAATTTGATCTATGTAGAAGGAACACTCCTATTGCACTGAACTGTGATAACAGAAAAACTTTCTGATCGATGTCATCCCCGGACTTCTTTTAATCCATTTTAAAAGGTGGAAATCCGGGGATAAAGGCGAACGCTATGCTTCTTCAAGTTATTTCTGCTCTCTCTGTTATCGTGCAAAAGGAGGTTTCGTTCTTATTCTACTTTCGTAATTGGGGCAAATCCGGCAAGCAAACGTTTCACACCCACCGGAGCCGGGAAGGCAATCTGCAGTTCGGTATCATTACCTGTCCCTTTGACCGCAACAATGGTGCCTGTCCCCCATTTGCCATGCTGCACTTTATCTCCTGCCTTGAATCCTGCTTCACCATCAGAAGCTACCGGCTTGGAAGCAGATGATGGCGTAGAATATGTTGGGCGGGAGACACTTGTGGTCACACGCGAAGTTGGCGTGGATGAGGTAGCAGATGAACCGCTTTTACTTTGGTGATCAAAGAGCTTGGTGCCGCCACCGAAGTTACTTCCTCCACTAGAGCCTAACCCACGTCCACCATATGAGCCGCCTCCACTACTTCCACGTCGGTAACGATCACGAGCCATGGAAGTGTCTTCCTTCAGCTCATCCGGAATTTCATCCAGGAAGCGGGAAGGCGGGTTCGCTGTTGTACGTCCAAACAACGTACGCATCTGGGCACAGGACAGGAACAGTTGCTCTTCCGCACGCGTGATCCCTACATAAGCAAGTCGGCGTTCTTCCTCCAGCTCTTCATTGTCCATAAAGGCACGGCTATGCGGGAAGACCCCTTCCTCCATACCCACGATAAAGACAACCGGGAACTCCAGACCTTTGGCGCTGTGCATGGTCATCAGGGTAACCGCGTCGCTCTGATCCTCTTCATCATCGTTCATGCTGTCGATGTCAGCAATCAATGCAAGATCGGTGAGGAACGACACGAGCGTTTTGTCTTCATTATTTTTCTCAAATTCCATCGTTACCGACAGGAACTCTTCAATGTTCTCCAGCCGTGCACGGGATTCGAGTGTGTTTTCATTTTGCATCTCAAGACGGTATTGGCTCATCTCAAGAATCTTCTCGGTCAGTTCAGTTACAGACAGATACTCTACCATCTGATGCAACGCAGCGATCATGTCATAGAACTCCACCAGCGCATTCCGCGTACGACCAGCAAAACCAAGATCATCTACGACCTGAAGTACACGGAAAATAGAAATTCCACGCTCTCCTGCCGCAGCCGCAAGCTTAGCTACCGTTGTATCACCAATGCTACGTTTCGGTACATTAATGATCCGGGTAAGACTGATATCATCGTCCGGGTTAGATAACAGGCGCAGATACGCCAGAATGTCCTTGATCTCTTTACGATCATAGAACTTGATGCCGCCGACAATCTGATACGGAATATCAGACTTGATCAGAATTTCCTCTATAACCCGGGACTGGGCGTTAGTACGGTATAAAATAGCATGGTTCTGATAGGATTTGCCGTTCTTTACATTTTTACTAATCTCGGAGGTAACAAAATACCCCTCATCATGCTCGGAATCCGCACGGTACACCTTGATCTTCGAGCCACCCTCTTTGTCCGTCCACAGTTTCTTCGGTTTACGCCCTGTATTCAGGCCGATCACTTCATTGGCTGCATTCAGGATATTGGAAGTTGAACGATAGTTCTGCTCCAGCAAAATCGTGTTTGCTTCAGGGTAATCTTTCTCAAAGTTCAGGATATTGCTGATATCCGCCCCACGCCAGCGATAGATCGACTGGTCACTATCCCCTACAACGCAGATGTGATGGTGACTGTCAGCGAGCATACGGCACAGCATGTACTGTGCACGGTTCGTATCCTGATACTCGTCCACGTGAATGTATTGGAATTTCTTTTGGTAAAAGTCGAGGACTTCCGGCACTTCTTTGAACAGTTGAATAGTCTGCATAATGAGATCGTCGAAATCAAGTGAGTTGTTGGCTCTTAACTTTTTCTGATACATCTTATATATCTTCGCTACAATACCCTCGAAATAATCTCCTGCCTGCTTCTCATATTGCTCCGGACTAATCAGTTCATTCTTCGCCGTGCTCATCATGGATTGAACTGCTTTGGGCTCGAATTTCTTGGTATCAATATTCTGGTCTTTCATACAGCTGCGAATAACAGATAATTGGTCCGATGAGTCCAAAATACTGAAGTTGGAGGTAAAGCCAATACGTTCAATATCACGACGCAAAATACGCACGCACATGGAGTGGAACGTGGATACCCATATGTCGCGGCCTTGGGAGCCACCAACTAGTTGGGATACACGGTCCTGCATCTCACGGGCGGCTTTGTTCGTAAAGGTAATCGCTAAAATGCCCCACGGGGGTGCTTTCCGTGTTGCAATGAGGTAGGCAATCCGGTGTGTTAGCACCCGGGTCTTGCCGGAGCCCGCTCCGGCCATAATCAGCAGCGGGCCATCCGTTGCCTCGACGGCTTGCCGTTGAGGGGTGTTAAGCCGTGCAACGGCATCATGTATATTTACAGGTTGCATGCATGCATGCTCCTTTCGTTGGTTGGTCTATAAAGCAAAATTAATAGGTTACACTCGCCACTCCGATGACAGAATAATCTTCCGATCGCTGTTATTCCCGGATTTTTCGATCTACTTTTTCAAAGGTAAAAATCCGGTAATAAAGGCGAACGCTCCGCTTCTCCAGCTTATTTCTGTCCTCTTCGTTCTCGTGTAAAAATTAGTTTAGCTTATATTTAAAGGTAGTAAAAATACAAGAGAGAACACTTCGTTTCTGTGTAAACCTTACTCTTGTATACGAATTGCTTAATTAGTAAGGGCAAAGTTCTATTTTAACAGATCATAAGGGGAAAATGGGGGAATGGTAAACTAAACCGATTAAATGGTTCCTTTTACAGCCAACACCGTCTCAAGTGCCTTAGTTAAATCGCTGTACACAATGTTACCTACCACGACAGTATCTGCCACTTGGGCAGCTTGCGCGGCTTTCTCCGAATCATCAATTCCGCCGCCGTAGATAAGGTGTGCCCGATCCAATTGTCTGTGTGTCTCACCAACAAGCTCCATATCTCCGAACGTTCCGCTGTACTCCATGTACACGATTGGAAGATTGAGCAGACGCTCCGCAGCCTGGGCATATGCCACCGCAGCTCCTGTCGTCAGATCCGTATCTGCGCCAGTCAACCGAGCTACCGTGGAGTTTGCATTGAGCACAATATAACCCTCGGCAATAAGTAGATCCCACGGGATGAGATAACCATAACGCTCTATCGCTTGCTGGTGGTGCCCAATCATCCATTTGCTGTCCGTTGCATTCAAGACCATCGGGATCAAATATCCGTCAAACCCGGGAACAACAGCCTCCAGATCGGATACTTCAAGCACACATGGCAACTCATAACGACGCACACGGGACATCAGGTCTACCGTGTTATCATAGGTAATCCCCGAAGATCCGCCAACGATAATTGCATCGGTCCCCGACATACAGACCAGATCGAGTTCTTCGTCCGTAATTTCCCGGTCTGGGTCAAGCTTAAATACATGTCTCCACTGCTTAATCATGTCTATCAACGAACATTCCTCCAGAGGTTCTTCTGCATCCTAGAAAGCTTGTAAACTAAGTCTAAGTCAGCAGGCAGCGAGTGTCAATGTTCGTATAAAAAGGGGAACAGAAAAAAATGTATTTTTACGGTTTCCAGGCAAAACGTGTATTCATTTCATCCAACTCCTGCTCCGTCAGCACGTCAGAGTATACCCCGTACACGCCCCATTTCTCATAGTTAGCCACCTGTTCAGTGTCGTTGATGGTGTGCACGTAGGTGACAGAACCTGCACTATTCAGCTTGGCGACGAAATTCTGGTTTACTTTATATTCCGGCATAGTCACGGCATCAATATCATTCTTTTGTACAAAATCAACAACCTGAGCTTCTGTATCCTGTGTGGCATATAACGTATAGATAATGGAAGGGAATGCATAGACTTCTTTCACCGTTTCGAGCATCGGTTCGTTATAAATCTGTACAACCACCCGATCCAGCACGGAGGGATCATGTTCTTTAGCTGCATCCACCAGGGACTGTAACACCTGCTGAATATCCTCATCCTTCTGTTCCTTGGTGTCGGTTACGATATACATATCCGGATACTCGGCCAGTACATCTATAATGCCATCAGCATCCATGGGTTGATACATGCCTAAAATAGGCGTATTCATAAATTCATCATGTGTCAGTGCCCCGGCTTGTCTATCCTCCGGAAGCTGTTCGTCCTGTCCTAGCATTTTGCTCATATTAGCGGTCCATTCATGTCTGGCTACGGCTTTGCGATCCGAGGTTAACATAAAGTCGATCTCAAATACACGTGTGCCTTTCTCGTAATTGGCAATCATCGCTTCATAGGCGTTGGTATATGGTTGATCACGAATGCTGCCCATCGCATGGGCGATTAATCTATAGGCGGTAAATCCGTCCCGTTGTTCCTCACTCTCGCTTTCATAGGCGAAAAAGAGTGTGCCCACGGTAACGATCAGTAGTATTAACACGGCGGCAATGCGTTTCATATCACATTCACATCCTCAGTACCTTTTTGTTAGCTAACTACCCGAATTGATGAGGTGTAAAACAAAATAGCCGCCCGAGGCGGCTGTTAAATGGTGGGTGTAGTTTGGGAATAAAGCACGGACCCTCCACATGCTCAGTCCTTTTGCTGTACACTCAACTCTTTCAAAAACGCAATCAGCGCCTCACGCCAAGGTCTCAGAGGTTCCAGAACGTTCGTTCGAATTGCCAAATGATCCATGACCGAGTATGCAGGACGGGGGGCTGGACGCGGAAACTGATCGGTTGTGCATGGCGTAAGTTCGGCTGTCGGCTCGAGCCCACTCTGCTTATTGGCTTCTTCTTTTATTGCCTCTGCAAACTCGTACCATGTGCAAGTTCCTGAATTGGAGGCATGATAGATACCATATTTTTCACTTATGGAAAGGATATGAATGAATCGGGCAAGATCGACCGTATAGGTTGGCGAACCTTGTTGGTCATGAACAACTTGCAGTTGTGGACGTTTTTCCATAAGTTCCAGCATGGTTTTGACAAAATTACTGCCATACACGCCAAACACCCATGATGTTCGAATGATAAACCATTGCGTACACAAACTTTGAACCAGCCGTTCCCCAGCAAGCTTCGACTTGCCATATACACTCTGCGGATTCGTTACATCGTACTCGCGGTAAGGTGTACTCCCGCTCCCATCAAATACATAATCAGTACTGATATATACCAATTTTGCTTTCACTTTCTCGGCGGCAACCGCGATATTTCTAGTACCTGATGCATTAATTGCGTATGCTGTATCCTCATCTACCTCAGCCTGATCGACCGCCGTGTAAGCAGCGCAGTGAATAATGATGTGAGGCCGGAACGTTGTAATCATATCTGTGCACTGCTGTTGATCGGTAATATCCATCTGGTTTTTGTCACAGGCCAATACCTGATGACCCTCTGCTTGAAAGGTCTTCACCACATCATAACCCAGCTGTCCTGCCGCGCCAGTCACCATAACTCTATAGTTCATTTGGACGAATCACCCATCCGCTTACCGTACTGAAGCTGAACATAGTCCTGATATGTGCCTGATTGAATTCTCGTCCACCAATCTTGATGTTTCAGATACCACTCGATCGTCTCCTTGATCCCTGTCTCAAAATTGTGTGCAGGTTGCCATCCGAGCTCTGTACGTATCTTGGTAGGATCTATACCATAACGTCGGTCATGTCCCAATCGATCCTGTACATATTGAATCAGACTCGCCGGTTTACCCAGTTGTTCCAACACGCTCTCCACAATATATATATTAGTACGTTCATTATTACCACCAATGTTGTATACCTCTCCAGATTGTCCATTATGAATCACCAGATCAATCGCGCTGCAGTGATCCTCGACATAAAGCCAGTCACGAATATTGAGGCCGTCACCATATACTGGAATGGCTTCATCATTTAATGCACGGGATATAATCAGCGGAATCAGTTTCTCCGGGAATTGAAAAGGCCCGTAGTTATTGGAGCAACGTGTAATATTTACAGGCAGTCCAAAGGTTTCATGATAGGCTCTTACGAGCAGATCCCCGCCAGCTTTACTTGCAGAGTAAGGACTGTTTGGCATCAGAGGTGTATCTTCAGTAAATAACCCTGTTGCACCCAATGATCCATATACCTCATCCGTCGATACCTGAACAAATTTGGTGACTTGATACTTCTTTGCCGCATCCAGCAGAACCTGAGTACCCATCACATTGGTACGCACAAAGATATCCGGGGACAAAATACTTCGATCCACATGAGACTCGGCAGCGAAATTCACAACCACATCGATGCCTTGAGAAAAAACAGCTTCCATCTGCTGTACATCTGCAATATCTGCCTTGATGAAGGTATATCGGGGATTGGACTCTACCGTATGCAAGTTCTCCAAGTTCCCTGCATACGTTAATGCATCCACATTGATAATTTCATAACTCGGATGTTCACGAAGCATATATAACACAAAGTTGCTGCCGATAAATCCGGCCCCACCCGTAACCAGTAGTTTCATGCTGTCTCTCTCCCTCTGCCTCCAGATACAGAAGTATCTGAAAAGTCTGATTAATTAGTCGAAATTCAGTTCAGCATCTTTCAGTAAAGGATGCTTCTGATCCTTCTCCGATAATATAGGTTTCGTCACAGGCCAATCAATGGCGAGCGCCGGATCGTTCCACAGAATTCCACGATCATGTTCAGGCGAATAATAGGCATCTACCTTATAAGTTACCCGGCAATTAGGCACCAAGGTACAAAATCCATGAGCAAATCCTTGAGGAACAAGCAGTTGCCGCTGGTTGTACTCACTTAGAATGACACTTTTCCATCGGCCAAAAGTAGGGGATGAGGTGCGGACATCCACAATCACATCATATATAGCCCCAGATATAACCCTAACCAATTTAGTCTGTGCTTTGGGCTGAAGTTGATAATGAAGCCCACGCAGAACACCTGCTTCAGCCGACAAGGATTGATTGTCCTGAATAAAGACGTGCTGTATCCCCTGTTCACGCAGAACCTGCTCATTATAACTCTCCATAAAATATCCACGGTGATCACCATAAACCTTGGGTTCCAATATGGCAGCGCCATCCATAAACAGCGGAAGTACCTTCATGACATCCCTCCGTTTTGCTGTTGACATCATTTCTTCATATTGACTATGTATATGTAAAGTGTCGGGTATGTGTTTGTTCATTGGCCTGTATAACCCTCATATTTGCTCTTCCATAAAATAAATTAAAGCCCAGCCGCGATAACATTCTTCGGCTGGACTTCAAGGGCATGCGGAAAACCATTTATTGATCCTTTACGACCTGTTCCAAATACTTTAAGAGATCTTTCCGTAGATCCGGGCGTTGCATTGCGTAGTGAATCGATGTCTCAATAAAGCCCAACTTTTCACCAACATCATGACGTAACCCATCAAAATGATAAGCAAGAATTTGTCGCTGTTCATTCAATCGGGACAAGGCATCCGTGAGCTGGATTTCTCCCCCGACACCAGCAGATTGTTGACCCAGTATCTCAAAGATATCCGGTGTAAGAATATAACGTCCCATAATAGCAAGGTTCGAAGGGGAATCTTCGGTCTTTGGTTTCTCAATTAAGCGGCGGGCCCGAAAAACACGATCATCGGTAGGAGTCAGCAATTCTCCGTCTACAATCCCGTAGCGGGATACCTCGCTCCAATCAACAGGCTGTACACCAACAATCGGAGATTGCAGTTCATCGTAGACATCGATCATCTGCTTCAGGCAGGGATGTTCCGCTTCCACAATATCATCCCCTAACAGGACGGCAAAAGGCTCGTTGCCGATAAACTTGCGGGCACACCAAATGGCGTGACCAAGTCCCTTCGGTTCCTTTTGACGGATATAATGAATATCTGCCATCTCGGAGGGTTTGCGTACTTCGTTAAGCAAGTCCCACTTCTGTTTGTCCGCCAGATTCTGCTCCAGCTCAAAAGAATAATCGAAGTGATCTTCAATGGCCCGTTTCCCTTTACCTGTCACAATAATGATATCTTCAATGCCTGAAGCTACGGCTTCTTCAATAATGTACTGAATCGTTGGCTTGTCCACGATGGGCAGCATTTCCTTAGGCATCGCCTTGGTGGCAGGCAGAAACCGGGTACCCAGCCCTGCGGCTGGAATAATCGCTTTGCGAATACGCACACGAACCCACTCCTTTTGCTAGATACATATTTTAATATATTTAATGATTATTAGTTCTACGATGCTTGGACTCCATTATACCATCAACAATTCGCGGATATCCTGTTCGGATAAGGTCGTCGATCCTCCGTCTCCCGGTTCGATCACTTCGGCAATTAAGTCCTTCTTCCGCTGCTGGAGTTCCAAAATCTTCTCTTCGATCGTACCTTCGGTCACCAGGCGGATGACTTGCACGACTTGTTTCTGTCCCATGCGATGGGCACGGCCAATGGCCTGTTCTTCCACGGCGGGATTCCACCATAGATCATATAATATAACGGTATCTGCACCCGTTAAGTTTAGTCCTGTACCTCCAGCTTTCAGGGAGATTAAGAACAATTCCGCTTCGCCCTCATTAAATCTATGACACATCTCGACCCGGCTCTGAGCAGGCGTCTGACCATCGAGGTAAAACAGGTTTTTTCCCTGTGCCGCAAGGGTCTGACGAATCAGGTTCAACATGCTTGCAAATTGGGAGAAGATAAGAATTCGTTTGCCTGAAGCCAAACAATCCTCGACCGTTTCAAGCAACTGTTCCATTTTCCCGGAATCGCCTTGATATCCTTCCACAAAGAGGGCCGGATGACAACACAACTGACGCAAACGGGTGATGCCAGCCAGAATTTTGATACGATTCTTCTGGAATCCGTTATCCTCCATGTCCTTCGATGCTTCATCCTGAAGCTGGGAAAGGTATGCGGCATACAATTTCTTCTGTTCAACCGTAAGCTCTGACCGCTGTACCGTTTCAATTCGATCAGGCAATTCTTCCAACACATCCTTCTTCAAACGGCGCAGAATAAACGGACGTACCATCCGCGAGATCCGTTCCGGAGGAAGGTCGCGGAATCTTCTGTAACTTGGAAATAACCCAGGGAATACCGCTTCAAAAATGGACCACAATTCATCCAGCGAGTTCTCCACAGGTGTACCTGTGAGTGCAAAACGGCGCGGAGCTTGAATTTGTTTGACTGCCTGCGCGGTCTGGGAAGAAGCATTTTTGATTGCCTGAGCTTCATCCAAAATGAGCGTATGGAAGGTTCGGCCGAGATAGGTGTCCAAATCCCGTCGCAACAGAGGATACGACGTCACAATTACATCTGCCTCATCCATGCCTGAAAGCATGCTGGCTCGTTCTTCTTTCTGACCTGCGGCAATCAGTACGTTCAGATGCGGGGCGAACCGCGCAAACTCATTGGCCCAGTTATAGGTTAGCGAGGCAGGCGCCACGACAAGTACCGGAGGGTGAATGACCCTCGTTCGGATCGTCAGTCCATCCTGCTGCATCGTGGACCATAGGCCATCCCTATTCTCTGAGGCCATCTTTTCCAATGGGAGACCAGTTTCGGGGTCGATGTCGGAAGTCGTTAACGTTTCACCGCCCCATAGCGATCCGCTCTCCCGGTATTTTTCACCGCCCGTATTGCCCATATTGTGCTCGGGCTTTTCCTGAAGCACCGCTGTAATATAGGCGATGCTTTGCAACGTTTTTCCAAGTCCCATATCATCCGCCAGAATGCCGCCAAAACGATAATAAGCGAGGGTTCGCAGCCACTGGTATCCGCTGTTCTGATAATCCCGCAGGATGGGGGTCAGTGATCCCGGCAATGCAAAATCCATCCTTTCGGGATCTCGGAGATCATCGAGGAAACGTTTCAGAGAGCCTCCCCACTTCACATGACCGGAAACTTCGTCCCTGCCTGGCAATTGTAACGCCCGAACAGCTGGCAGCCGGATATGGCTGCTCTTGATGTCATCTTCTCCCAGCCCAAGTGAATCGGCCATGTGAGCGAAGCTATCTGCACCTTCATTTTCAAGTGAAAGAAAGACACCGCTCTTGAGACGGAAATACGGTTTCTTTTCCACAATGCGACGCATGAGTTCTTGAAGCTCCTGCTCGTCCACACCTTCCATCTCAAATGAAATCTCCAGCCAGTCCAATCCTCTTCCCAAATCTGCCCGTACTTTCGGCGGTGTTGGATAGGATTGCACCATCGCCTTCACGGCGTTTGGCATATAGATATCTACCTGTTTCTCAAGCTCAGGCAACAGATGATACATTACATCATATATTGCATCTTCCCGTTCGCTCGCCCAAACACTACCATCCCTTTCGAGAAAGGATCGATCAAGCCGTTCAATCAGATTCCGCTCTTTGTATCGATCACGCACCAAAATAACCTTTTTCTCTTCTTCATCTATTAAATACTCGGCAAGCGGATTAATAACCATGACCTCATAGTCGAATTCCAGACGCGCTGTAATACGTTCACGATAGAAGTCAATGTACAGCTTCGGTGAAAGTTCCGGTTCCGCGATCTGTTCACGCACCTGCGAATCAATGGACAGATGTCCAAGCGTACGCAGTTCTGGCACGACATGCTGTACGAATTCATCCACCTGCTGAGTCGAAATATCGATGCTTTCCTTGATTCCATACGACGTGAGCGCCCCACTCAAGTCCTCCAGACTTCGCATCTGCATCGGCTCCAACATATGCAACTGTCCTTCCACCACGGCGGCATCATAAGCAGGAAGAAGAATCAGCTCACGCAGTCCCGAAATTTCAAGCTGATACCCTTCATTCGCTCCCTGGGCGATCCGGTAAAATAAAGGAAGTACCCCTTCCCCTAGTGTGAGTGGCCCATTGGCAAATCCCGTGCCCTCCATCCGACTGTCGGCCTGTAGTAGTAATTCCAGCAATGGCTTCCATACGAGCGGAGCAATCAATATATCCCGTCCGTCCGAAGCTCCCAGATAACCGGAGATGGATTGGCGATAGGCCTCCTCACTCTGTCTCATTCGAATAAGCATCGAGAGAATGGCCTGATCCTGCGGAGTGAAAACATGCATCAATGGATCATAGTGGAACAGTTTGGTAAATGACATGGGCTCGCCCTTCTCGATACAGTTCAGGAATTGCTTCACTTTCTGCACCACATACAGACGTTTGTTACCCACTTTCAATTCAAGAGCAAGTTTCCCACCACCATTGTGAACCTGTATCAGCTTACATATAAACTGAACCTGCAATTCTTCCCGCAGGGAGGAACGGCTGACAGGGGCAGTGTAATTACGATCATTTCCATGCAGCGGTCTCCGATCCTTGGCAAACATGGACAGAATCTGATCCGCCGTACGGTAAGAAGGTTTATCTGCCGAGCGGCCCCACCCCGAAGCTGAGCTTGGACGACCTGCTTGGGCAAAGTGAACGGGCGGACGCTCTGGGGCATCATTCAGTTGCTCTCGTTGTGAAGCGGACTGTGGTCGCTCCCATATGCTTTCTTCGACCAACGTCCCAACCCTGGACTTGGAACCTGAGCTGGAACTGGTATTGGCTCCTTGACCTGTAGCAGGTTGAGGAGCCTTCCCAGAAGCAATCGTGGCATTACGCTCCTGCTGCTCACCCCATTCGTGAATAGCCAACAAGACAGCAGCGACATGTTTACAATAGTCATAATGCCTACCGTCACCCGGACAACTGCAGCCTGCCACAATCTCACCTGATCCATCTACATCCACCGTAACCTGATAACGCTCCGATCCACGTACCTGAGCTTCATAATGAAGCTGATCCTCACCGACCACCAGATTGGTCACCCTGCCAGATTGGTTATAATCTTCTCCGCGCTTGAATGCCGTGACCCCGCACAGCAATTTGATATCCATAATTGTGAATGGCGCCACGCTTCTTCGCCTCCTGTATCATGATGTAAAAAAACCCCAAGAGCTCCTTAAAGCAGAGATTGGGGTTCCTTCATGCTTGTAACTGTTGTTGTACCATACAATCGTTATTTCACCAATTGACCACGTGTAACGCCCAGTTGGTTCGTTGCTTTGAGTGTTTTCCACACTTGTGTACCACTGATCTCGCCGCGCAGTGCACGGTTGTAAAGATCGATAACTTCGCGTACCTGCTCCGGTGTCTCTTCCAGGAATTCCACACGGTAACGGGATACACCCAGATCCATAAAGTTGGTCAGATACTCGGCACCAGACTGCTCCACTGCGTTGTACACCGTATTACGGCAACCTTCATCCACACGTACCGGGTGGGACATGCCGATCCGGTCTTGCAGGGATGCACGCTGTTCCTCACAAGGACGTCCACAGTTAGTATAGTCCGTTCCTTCACTCATGAACGTACAATATACACAGTGCTCGGTGTGGAACATCGGCAGATGCTGATGGATAACCACTTCAGTCTGACTTGTACGGGAGTGGCCCAGCAAATCAACCATTTGTTGAATGTTCAGGTCATAGGATGGGGTAATCCAGTCACATCCGGCTTCCAGGAACAATTCTACTGCTTTGTGATTAGCGATGTTCAATGAGAAGTCGCCGATCAGTTCCGGGTGCTTCGCATCCGGGTTTTCCATCCGGTGACGAAGGTAAAAGTACAGTGCGCCTGTATTACGTACCAATACCGCATCCGGCTTCAGACGCAGGATGTTGTTATGATATCCGTTCTCCCCAGGCATATGAATACGCGGTGTTGCCAGCGCGATCTTGCGACCAGCGGCATGCACAGCTTCCACGGCTGCCGGGAACTGTTTGATAAACTCGAAGTCGGCATAGATCATACCGATTCCTGCTTCAATCGCTGCCTCCACTTGTGGCAGGCTGCGGCAGAGTGCGGTCAGTTCTGCTTGACCGCGAGCGACTGGCGATGCCGGTTTAACCGAATCGCCGTACACATCTACCGCCCGTTTGACGTAGACGGGTGGTTTAGGGCGTTCGCCCGCGAGTTGTTCTACCGCCTGACGGCGAATGTTATTCAACTCGCGCATTGGGATGATGACGTCACCGTGCAAGTTGACGTCCATTCCTTCCAACTGGAACACGGTGCCTCCCAGACGTCCGAACTGCTCTTCGAGCAATTCATGTGTCATTGGACGTTTCTGCGCGATGTCCAGTTCCATCTCGGAATCAATACGGACGGTCGTGCCTTTCTGTACGTCTGTCCACCATGTGCTAAGCGGCTGCCCCGGGCTGCCGATGACCTTCACCTTCACCGGGAATACACGGTACGGCTTCTCGGTCTCGAAGCTTTGACGCAGACGTTTGTCCAGCGCCGGGTCATTCGTTTTCCACACTTTGTCGCCAACTTTCACGCGTCGCAGATCCACGTCACTGCGGCCTGGCACGACATCAACGATCCAACCCTCTTCGGCTTCGCCTTCGAGTTTTACGCCTTTGCGACGTACATCGTATACACGTCCGCCCTCTTCCTTCTGAGTCGGGTCTCCGGCGTCAAATACAATTCCGTCTCCACGTTTCACAGGTGCATCCAGTTTCAGGACCACACCATCGCGCAACACTTGATCTACACGACCGAGGTAGACACCACGGCTTTTCGGGAACGTTCCATCCACCAGTTCTTTGTTGTTTGTACCGCTCAGGAAACCATGTGTGAATCCACGGGAGAAGCTTTGCTGCAATTCGCGAACTTCTTCCTTGCTTGGCGGTGTGTTATCTCCATCAAAATAACGGTCAATCGCTTTACGATATTTGCTTACTACGTTTGCTACGTATTCCGGCGTTTTGAGACGTCCTTCAATTTTGAAAGAAGTTACTCCTGCTTCGATCAGTTCCGGCATCAGGTCAATCGCTGCCAGATCTTTCGGAGACAACAGATAGGCTACATCACCCATCGGTTTGTGTACCCCATCCACCATCAGGTCATATGGAAGACGACAAGCTTGTGCGCACTCCCCACGGTTCGCCGAACGTCCTCCCCACATTTCGGAAGTAAGACACTGCCCCGAGTAGGATACACACAGCGCACCATGAACAAATACTTCCATTGGAAGTTTTGCCTGCTCACCGATCTTCTGGATCTGCTTCAGGTTGTTCTCCCGTCCCAGAACGACACGTTCCATATCAAACGGCTTCGTAAACTCGACCGCTTCCGGAGACGTAATTGTCATCTGTGTTGAACCGTGAATCGGGAAATCCGGTGATATCTCGCGGATCATCTTCACCAAACCCAAATCCTGAACAATTACAGCGTCCACACCTGCATCGACACAAGCGTCAATCAGTTCTTTGGCATCCGTCAATTCATTTTCAAAAATCAATATATTAAAGGTCAAAAAACCTTTTACGCCATAACTGTGCAAAAACGCCATTATCTCCGGCAGCTCGTCCATACGGAAATTGTTCGCCCGTGCCCGTGCATTAAACTTTTCGACTCCGAAGAAAATTGCATCTGCGCCATTAGCTACCGCCGAACGCATACAATCCCAGTCACCAGCGGGTGCCAGAAGTTCAACGTCTTCTCTTCGTATTGTTGCTGTTTTCATGTAGATCCTCCCCATAACCGGCTATCCGCCGGATTTCATCCCTATATCCTTAAACGCCTGAACATACTAAGCTTAAGACTGCACCTTATCGGGTACACCTGCATTGTCACGGTATTACAATATCTATCTATTATGTCTGTATTGCCTGAACTCCAAGCTTACAGTCATTCCTATTCATCAGATCAGTAGTCATAACTCCTGAACTAGTATAGTGTACCACTTCTGCACCGACTCTTCTACGTTTTCCTGAAAAAACCGTTTACCATTTTCATTTCCAGTACAACGAAAAAAACCGAAAGGTCTTTTGACCCTCCGGCTCCACTACATTTATTTAATAAAAGTAAATGAGTTCACTGCTTTTTCCAAGGCGGATGCCTGAACTTCTGTCTTGTTGGCATCATTCAGCCCACTTGTGATCGTATAGGTTGTTCCGTCCTTTTCAAACACGATCTGACGACCCGCATATGGCACGCCTTTGTCCAGCTCATGATACGTAAAGGAAAATGCAGGCACACCCGCAAACGTCAGCTCTTCACTGCCAAGCAACTTGAAGTTCTTACGGGTTTTGGTGGCTTCGGCATAGGCTTCTCTCAATTGGCTGACCGTCATCTCGATTGACTTGTCTTCGCTCGCCGCAATGGAGAATTCTCCGCCAGTAAAGGTATACACCACAGGTGAATATTCGAATCGATCACTATACGGTGACCAGTAACGCGGAATATCTACACTGTATTTATAACGTTTGGACGTACGTGTAAGTGTCTTCGATTTGTCTGTCAAATAAGGATCTTCATCCAGCTGACCGAAATTATCGGCAACCGTATCAAAATCAATCTCCACACTCTTCATGATCCGTTCAAACCATGCCCGATCTGCAATCTGCTCCTCAGGGAACGTATACTCTGCATAATACCGATACCCATTCTTCTGTAAAAGAACATCGAACTCGGTCTGCCAGCCCCCGCCAAAGTTATAACGGAATTCATTCACCTCGGCAGTCTCTCCCGAGATATCCATCGTATATGAACCAATTGGCTCGTAACTCTCTGGTGTAAATGTCTCACGCATCCACTTATCCAGTTGGCCGCTCCAATCTTTTACCGTTGTACCTGCCTTCGCGGAAGTGACACGCCATTGCAGATACGCACCATCCTTGGCTTCATAGATCATCTGATTGTTATCCATCGACCAGCCGGCAGGAATCTTCAATTCAATACCATAATCATCATTCCACGCGGAGCGCATGCCATTATCTACGGTGGACAGATCTTTGATCGTTCGATCCGATTCTGCAAAGGTTGGCTGGAATGAGTTGAGCAGCGCTGCTCGTCTGCCCAGATCTTTATAATTCAAGGCTTCGTAATCCGCGAGGTACACATCATATTGACGGCCTTCGCTCAGATACTGACGCATCTCCCATAACATGCCGTCTACATCTTTCACGATAATCCGTGCATAAGGCGTTTTGCCTTTCGACACCGCTTCACGATCCAGCACCGTATCTCCCGATTGTTTGGCCTCCTGGACAAGTTGCTGCAACAAATCATCCGCATCCAGAGCCACATCCTGATCGCTGACATACACTTCAAGATAATAACTGTTGTCCGCAGCGCCGAAAGTCATCATGCGCTCCTGCTCACCGGTCTGGAAAACCATAAGGTCTGCCGGGTAGTTAATGGACCAACCGTAAAAACTGTTACCAATTCTGGTTTTGCCTTCGTCCGGATGAATGCCATCCTCTTCATCCACCGAATCATCGGTTTGCAACAGACGAATGACCATTTCTCCGGAGCTAGTCGGAGCTAGCGTCGCCCCGATACCGGCAGCAACCGGACGAAGTGGAACCATAAGTACACCATTCACCATCTTGGGAGCGGCACCCATCTCATGTTTTACACCATCCACCCAGGCAATTGAACTGCCAATCGTTAGGGTAACCGTGTGTGGACCTTCCTTGATTTTGACAACATCATTTTTCTCCAACCGGATTTCACTGCCAAATGCTTTCTTGAACACTCCCACAGGCACCATCGTAACACCCTTGAACTTGTAAGGTTTGGCTATGGCCTGCTTATCGCCGTTGATGTAGGCGCTCGTGCTCCCCGCTTTCACCCGTAGTTCACTTGTCGTCAGATCAGATGCCCATACAGGCAATGCCGCGCCAATGGTCAGCATCCCGGTTAATACACCTGTGCTTAGCACACGTATCCATGACTTTTTCATTCCGTTCTTTCGTCCTCTCTCCATCCGGGCTGATCGCCGGGCTTTATTGTTCTTCATCTGCAAGGAACGCTTCATCTTCCTCGTCTACGATGTCTGCGCGATCAGCAAGCACCAACGTGCGGGTGACGATATCGCCATCCGATTGCATCAACAGCCTTACCTTTTGCCCAGGCAGATACTTTTTGAGCAACTCATTGATATCCACTACTGAAGAGACACGTGTGCCCGCGACACTGTATAGGACATCGCCCTCTTTGATTTTGGCTTTCTTGGCTTCTGGAGACAGTACGCCCGTAATCGTTAAGGGATCATCTGTAGGCAGGCCCACAATCGCAGACCAACTTTCTTCCAGCTGTAGCCCCAGACTTGCACGTTTTATTTTTCCATATTTAAAAAACTGATCGATGATATATTGAACGGTATCCACTGGAATCGAAAACCCCAAACTCTCTACGCCGACCGCAGAAAATTTCATGGAATTGATACCAACCACTTCACCCTTCAGGTTGACCAGCGGTCCTCCGCTATTTCCTGGGTTAATGGCCGTGTCGGTCTGAATCAACCGGTATGTCGCCTCAACACCACGATTCAAGCCGCTAATTACCCCTACCGTTGCCGAGTTGCGCAAAGAAAAGGAAATCGGCGTACCCAAGGCAATCACCGTTTCTCCAACAGTGGTTTGTGAAGCTTTGGCAAAGCTCGCCGGTTTGAGTGATTTGGCATTGATTTTGATTAGCGCCAGATCACTGAGTGCATCACTGTATGTTTTCGTAATTTTGTATGTATTGCCATCGGTCGTTACGACCACGGGGTTCGTTAATCCGTCGACCACGTGAGCATTCGTTACAATCCATCCGTTCGACCGGATAATGACACCTGTACCATGTGCAAGATTATAACGGTCGTCTGATGTTGCACCGTCCTGCGCTTCGGTAGATTTCCCAATAATTCCTACGACGGAAGGAGATACCTTTTCGATCACTTTGGGAATGGCTTCACTTCCCTTGTACGTGTACGTTCCTGATTTGGCATCATATTGTCCAGTTCCACCAACTGCCTTGAGCAGATCCTTGGTGTTCACATAGACTTGACCGTCTACCACTTTCGCTTGCATCGCCGCTTTGGATTCAGCTGCACCGGCCGTTGCCGCTACACTAATCGAGAGTACAGCAGCCATCAGTATGGCTACCCCCTTTTTACCCAACACGCTCATATTCTCACCTGACCCTCTCTATACATCCTTCTTGCGCGACTCGACATCGGATTCATCGCTGAATCTATTCTCTTTTTCTCTCATCTGCAATTCCGGTATCCCTCAATGTATCATACAGAATCTGGATATACAATTGTTTTAAGTCCTATTTTAGTAGAGAAGATAGAATCTTGTTCAATCGCTCCATATAAACGAAAAAAAACACCCTCCATGTCTCCCATGGAAAGTGTTCCTCCATATCTCTTTTGGCTTAAATTCCATTCACTTCAGCAGCATTCCTACTGAGCAAACCAACCCGTTATCATCGCATAGTCTGTCATCAGAAATACCAGTAGGCTGACTACTGCAAATCCGATCGCAAACAGATTTTTCTTCGGTGCCCGAAGAAGCCGAACAACTCCGATGAAAATCAGGATCGTAAATAAGATGACAAAAATATCAAATGCATTAAAATTCGATGTACTCGCCGTGGCAGCTTCTGCAAACAGCATGGATAGACAGACCTCCTTACCATAGTTGAACAGCTAACGCATACCCTAATATCTTCCTCTATGTTATCTGTACCCCGCTTGTAATGCAAGCCCTATCATCCATAAAAATGAAAAAAAGACAATTTGGCCGAATATTCCTGTAACGCTCGTCGCAATGCATATGTAAACACTTTCACGAAATAACCTTAGTCCGAAGGAAACACCTTGCATAATTCATAATGAAAGCCCTTCTTCTCAGAAGCAGAGCACATTAGATCGTAATCCAACGTCTTTACCTTTTCGAGAAGAAGGGCCAATACTGCCACTTCATATTGATATAACTACTGGTTAGAGGACCTTAGTCCACCAACTGCAGTGCCTTGCTCCGCTCGGTATCCCGCTCCAGAACCGGCTTCAAGTACTTGCCGGTATAAGAAGCTTCCACTTTAACGATATCCTCAGGTGTTCCGGTTGCAACAATGGTACCTCCACCGCTACCGCCTTCTGGACCCAGATCAACAACATAGTCTGCCGTTTTGATCACATCGAGGTTATGCTCGATCACTAGCACCGATTCCCCAGAATCAACCAGACGGTGTAATACGTTCAGCAAACGGTCGATATCATCGACATGCAAACCGGTAGTCGGTTCATCGAGGATGTAGATGGTTTTCCCTGTACTGCGGCGATACAGCTCGGAAGCAAGCTTCACACGCTGGGCTTCACCACCAGACAATGTGGTTGCAGGTTGTCCCAGGTTGATATAACCCAATCCCACATCCATCAGTGTCTGCATTTTACGATGGATCTTCGGAATGTTCTCGAAGAATTGGGTTGCATCTTCAACCGTCATTTCCAGCACATCGGAAATATTTCTGTTTTTATATTTCACTTCAAGTGTTTCCCGGTTGTATCGTTTGCCTTTGCAGACTTCACAAGGGACATAAACGTCCGGCAAGAAGTGCATCTCGATTTTGATAATACCGTCTCCACGGCAGGCTTCACAACGTCCACCTTTGATATTAAAACTGAACCGGCCTTTCTTGTATCCACGTACCTTGGCTTCGTTCGTCTGAGCAAACAGATCCCGGATATCATCAAAGACACCTGTATACGTAGCCGGGTTGGAACGTGGTGTCCGCCCGATTGGCGACTGGTCAATATCGATAACTTTATCGATATGCTCCAGACCACGAATCTCTTTATGTTGACCCGGACGTACCCGAGCACGGTTCAGATCACGTGCCAGCGTTTTGTAGAGGATCTCATTGATCAATGTGGATTTACCTGAGCCAGACACACCCGTTACCGCAGTAAATACACCTACAGGAATCTTCACATTCAGATTCTTCAGGTTATTTTCTTTGGCTCCACGTACTTCCAACCAACGGTCTCCTACACTTCTACGTTCAGTACGAATCGGAATGAATTTGCGTCCACTCAGATATTGACCGGTTAAGGAGTTCTCATCGTTCATGATCTCCTCCGGTGTACCCTGTGACATGATGGTACCTCCGTGGATACCTGCACCTGGGCCAATATCAATAATATAATCGGCAGCCATCATCGTATCTTCATCATGTTCAACCACGATCAACGTATTACCAATGTCGCGCATATGCGCAAGCGTTGAGATCAGACGATCATTATCCCGTTGATGCAAGCCAATACTCGGCTCATCCAGAATATACAGCACACCCATCAGGCTGGAACCAATCTGTGTAGCCAGTCTGATCCGCTGAGCTTCCCCACCAGACAATGTTCCGGCAGCACGACTCAGTGTAAGATAATCCAGACCAACATTCACCAGGAAGCCGAGACGACTGTTGATTTCTTTCAGAATAAGCTTGGCAATCGTCTGCTCTTTCTCACTCAATTCCAATGAATCGAAGAATCGGCCAGCTTCACCAATGGACAAACTAGTCACATACGCCATGTTGTGATCATTAATCGTAACTGCGAGACTTTCCCGTTTCAGACGCTGACCTTTACATGTACCACAAGGCTTCGCACTCATGTAACCCTCAATAAACTCACGGATACCTTCAGATGCTGTATCCCGGTAACGACGCTCCAGGTTATTCACGATACCTTCAAAGGTAACCAGTGCTTCCTTACGTTGTCCAAAATCATTCTCATAGCGGAAACGGATTTTCTCCGTACCTGTACCCTGCAACAACTTGTTCATCTGCTCAGCTGGCAGATCTTCGACAGGTACATTTTGCGGAATGTTGAAGTGCTCACATACCGACTTCAGGAACTGCGGATAATAGGTGGATGTACCACCTGTCCAAGCATCAAAAGCTCCATCTTCGATGGTCTTAGTCCGATCTGGTACGAGCAGATCAGGGTCAACGATCATTTTGACACCTAACCCATCACAATCCGGGCAAGCCCCGAAAGGGCTGTTAAATGAGAACATCCGCGGTGCCAGCTCTTCAATACTGAATCCGCACACCGGGCAGGCAAAGTTGGAACTGAATCGCAGCTCTTCTTCACCCATAATGTCCACCAGGAGTTGTCCACCAGACAGATTTAGTGCTGTTTCAATAGAGTCGGCCAGACGCGCCTGTACATCATCCTTAACAACGATCCGGTCAACAACCACTTCAATCGTATGCTTTTTATTTTTCTCCAATTGAATATCTTCTGACAGGTCACGCAGTTCCCCGTTTACCCGTACACGGACAAAGCCCTGCTTGGACACATCAGCAAATACACTTTTGTGCTCGCCCTTACGGCCCGAGATAATGGGTGCCAAAATCTGCAACCGGGTACGCTCTGGATATTGCATAATGCGGTCAACCATTTGTTCTACGGTCTGGGAACTAATCTCCACGCCATGGTCAGGACAATGGGGATGGCCCACACGTGCAAACAACAGACGCAGATAATCATAAATTTCGGTGACGGTTCCTACTGTGGAACGTGGGTTACGGCTTGTTGTTTTCTGATCTATTGAAATGGCAGGAGATAATCCTTCGATGGAATCCACATCCGGTTTCTCCATCTGTCCCAGAAACTGGCGTGCATAAGCTGACAATGATTCTACATAACGCCGCTGTCCTTCGGCATAGATGGTGTCAAAAGCCAGCGAGGACTTGCCTGAGCCACTCAGGCCGGTCAATACAACAAAGCGGTCACGCGGGATGGTAATGTCTATATTTTTCAGGTTATGCGCTCGTGCGCCTTTAATGACAATGTTATCGCTCGCCAATAGTATTCATCCTCTCAAATTTACTAATCCAACCTTTTAAAAGGCTTTTCGATCCCTCCCAAACCCTCCCTTCCAAGGGAGGGCCCCAGAGGGCGCAGCCCTCTGGACACCCGAAACAAGCGGTGCAACCGTGAGGGGTCGGGTCTTGCTATGTGAAGGGTTGTCGTGTGCCCGCGGCTCCGTATAAGGTTCCGGCTCATTGCCGGAACCTTATACGGCCGCTCTACTGCGAGGGTGCGCTCTCGGCTTCGCCACGTTCGCGACAGGTCGCCATTGCCTTTGGCTCGGCTCCAAGGTCAACACCGGGGACGCTCTCAGCTTCGCCTTGATCGCGGCAGGTCGCCATTGCCTTTGGCTCGGCTCCTAGGTCAACACCGGGACGCTCTCGGCTTCGCCACGTTCGCGACAGGTCGCCATTGCCTTTGGCTCGGCTCCAAGGTCAACACCGGGAACGCTCTCGGCTTCGCCTTGGTCGCGACAGGTCGCCATTGCCTTCGGCTCGGCTCCAAGGTCAATACCAGGACGCTCTCGGCTTCGCCACGTTCGCGACAAGGTCGCCATTGCCTTCGGCTCGGCTCCGAGGTCAACACTGGGGCACTCTCGACTCCCAATTGCTTTCCTATAAACCTTTTAACCAATTTCAACATTTCTATCAGTATAGACCCGAATTCAAGATTTCAACATCTCTTATTATCGGTAGATATCAACGATTTCCTTACTCAACAAGAGAACGGCCAATTGGCCGTTCTCTTGTTACAGATCCATCTTTACTGGAGCATATGAATGAGCTGTATCTTATTCAGCGCGAAGTTCCAGCAACGCATCGCGAAGCTCGGCAGCACGCTCAAACTGCAGGTTTTTGGCTGCATCTTTCATCTCTACCTCTAGGCGCTGAATAAGCGCCTGGCGATCCTTCTTCGACATCTTCTCGGCTGCGCCTGTGAGATAGTCTTTCTTGGATTCGGCAACTTTGGTTGCCTCAATCACGTCACGCACTTTTTTGCGAATCGTCTGCGGTGTAATGCCATGTTTCTCGTTGTACTCGATCTGGATTGCACGACGACGCTCTGTTTCCTTTATTGCTTTATCCATCGAATCCGTTACTTTGTCACCGTATAGAATAACTCGACCCTCGCTGTTCCGTGCCGCACGACCAATCGTTTGGATCAGTGAGCGTTCGGAACGCAGGAATCCTTCCTTATCAGCATCCAATATAGCGACGAGGGAAACTTCGGGCAGATCGAGACCTTCCCGGAGCAAGTTGATTCCGATTAGGACATGGAAAACGCCCAATCTTAAATCACGTAAAATCGCCATCCGTTCCAACGTTTTGATCTCGGAGTGCAGATAACGAACCTTAATTCCAACTTCCTTCAGATAATCCGTCAGGTCCTCGGACATCTTCTTCGTTAATGTTGTGATCAACACACGCTCGTCTTTGGCAATCCGGTCGTTAATCTCACCAATCAAGTCATCGATCTGTCCCTTCGTTGGACGCAGTTCGATAATTGGATCAAGCAAACCGGTTGGACGGATAATCTGTTGCACCATCGTATCGGTATGCTCGATCTCATACGGGCCTGGTGTGGCCGATACATAGATGATCTGATCCATCTTACCTTCGAACTCTTCGAATTTGAGCGGACGATTATCCAGCGCTGATGGCAGACGGAAACCGTGCTCAACCAATACCGTCTTCCGCGCTTGGTCACCATTGTACATCGCACGGATCTGTGGCAAAGTCACGTGAGACTCATCGACCACGATCAACATGTCATCCGGGAAGTAATCCATCAGTGTGTATGGGGTATCGCCACGTTCGCGGAAAGTCAGTGGACCGGAATAGTTCTCAATCCCCGAACAGAATCCAACTTCCTTCATCATCTCGATATCGTACCGTGTGCGTTGCTCCAGTCGCTGAGCCTCCAGCAGTTTCCCCTGTTCACGCAACACTTCAAGACGCTCCTCCAGTTCACGCTCAATGTTCACCAGCGCAACCTTCATTGTCTCTTCTTGCGTTACGAAGTGAGACGCCGGGAAGATGGCAATATGTTCACGTTCACCAATCAGTTCTCCGGTTAACACATCAATCTCCGTAATTTTCTCGATCTCATCACCGAACAATTCAACCCGAATTGCATGTTCACCCTTGGAGGCAGGGAAAATCTCAACAACATCCCCACGAACACGGAACGTCCCCCGCACAAAGTTAATATCATTTCGCTGATACTGGATCTCTACCAGACGGGACAAAATCTGATTGCGCGGTTTCTCCATGCCTACCCGGAGTGACAGCAACATGCTTGAATACGAGTGCGGTGAACCCAAACCATAAATGCAGGAAACACTCGCTACAATGATGACGTCCCTGCGCTCAAACAACGAACTTGTCGCTGCGTGCCGCAGTTTGTCGATCTCTTCATTAATACTTGAATCCTTCTCGATATACGTATCGGAGGACGGGATATATGCTTCTGGCTGAAAATAATCGTAATAACTGACGAAATACTCAACCATGTTATTAGGAAAAAAATCTTTGAACTCACTTGCAAGCTGCGCTGCCAATGTTTTGTTGTGTGCAATAATCAGCGTCGGACGTTGCAGTTGGGCTATCGTCTGGGCTATCGTAAACGTCTTACCCGTACCCGTTGCACCCAGCAGTGTCTGGTATCTCTTCCCCTCCTGAACACCCTTCACCAATTCTATAATGGCTGCAGGCTGATCACCTTGGGGAGAAAACTCTGATTCGATTTCGAACGTTTTGTCGCTCATTATAATATCGCTCATTGCCGTATCTCACCCTATCGTCTAAAATAATAGTCACTATATATTGTCGAAGTTCCCCGAATTTTCATATGGGAAAACTTATAGTAATAGGAATATTTGTTCCCGTTTAATTATACCTCGTTCGTTTTAGTGATGCAAACGTGAAATGAAGATAGGAGTGGGTTAATTTATGGATATTGCGACACTTATCGGTATTATTGCCGGAATTGCCGCAGTCATTAGCGGTTTTTTGTGGGAAGGCGGCCAATTGTCTGGTCTCCTGCAAAAAACGGCTGCTTTAATTGTATTCGGTGGAACGATTGCTGCTGTGGTTGCCAGTTTCCCGGCGCATCGCCTTCGTACGATTCCAGCTGCCCTGCGTATGGCTTTTGGACGTAACAATAATGATTCAGGCTTGTGGGTTGAAGAACTGGTGGAGATGTCTTCTATCGCACGCCGCTCAGGTGTACTTGCATTGGAACGCAAGGTTATGGATCATCCGCATCCATTTTTGCAAGACGGTATTCAGATGGTTGTTGATGGTACCGATCAGGATGTGGTTCGCCAGATCCTGGAGATGGAGATCGATTCTATTGAACAAAAACATGAGGGTTACGCCAAAATATTCGAATCTGCTGGTGGTTACGCCCCAACCATGGGCATCATCGGAACCGTGATGGGACTCATTCAGGTCCTTGGCAGTTTGACCGATCCCACAGGACTCGGACCTGCCATTGCTGTTGCCTTTACCGCAACCCTGTATGGGGTCGCCAGTGCCAATCTTATCTTTTTGCCCATTGCCTCCAAGATCAAATCCAGAGGTGCCGATGAAGTGCAGACCATGGAAATGCTTCTCGAAGGTGTACTTGCCATTCAGAACGGTGAGAATCCCCAGCTTGTACGCAAAAGACTGGAGTCCTTCACCCTCACGCATCGTCAGCATATACGCCCCCTAGCAAAGGAGGGATTGGATGAGTCGGCGCAGTAAACGGCGCGAAAAACGTGAAACTATCGATCATCGGGATCGCTGGATGATTACTTATGCCGATCTCATAACTCTGCTTTTGATCTTTTTTGTCATCATGTATGCCATGAGCAATCTGGATTCCGGTAAATATGACGTCGTTACTCAATCGTTACAAAATACATTTAATGCGTCCGACTCAATCCTTGAGCTTGGTGAGGGACTCGGTGAGAAACCCGGTCAAACGATTACAGAGACTCCACCATCCGAGGTGCAGGGTGAAGATCCTTCAGATGGTGAAGGAAACCCTTCCGATTCCGGGACTGCAACACCAGATAATGACAACAAGCCCCTCACAGAACGGGAAGAACAGTTCAGATCACAGGAGCAGGAATTGCAAAATCTGTTCAATGTGATTACCCAATATATCGAGGATAATAAACTGGAAAATCAGATTTTTGTTGCGGACAAGCCACAGGGCCTATCCATTACACTTAGTGACCGCTTCTTGTTTGATCAGGGACAGGCCGCTCTAAAGGACGGTGCAGCACCAACGCTAAGTAAACTTGCCAGCCTGTTCCGTGATCTGAATACCGTTGTCAGCATCGAAGGACATACGGACAATATTCCGGTCGGGGCCAACTCCACGTACAAAGACAACTGGGAACTTTCTGGAGAACGTGCACTGTCTGTATTACGATTCTTTTTGGATACAGAGAAACTTAACCCGGACGGCTTCCAGTATGCCGGATATGCGGATACTCGCCCAACGGGTGACAACACCACTGCCGCCGGAAGACAAAAGAACCGTCGGGTTGAAATAACGGTCCTGCGTCAACTCCAACCTTAATCATCAATATCTCCCATAATGCATCATTCCTTATGTAAAGAAAGCACGCTCTAACTGAATTCAATTCAGCAGAGCGTGCTTTCTTTTATGTCGTATTACCTTATGCCTCTACTCCTGGCTGGCTAGGGCGTAGAATCGCAGAGCCTACAGTCAGCAAAATGGCAGCCATGCCAAACAAAATCAATAGTGGCAATGTGATATCCGATAACGTACCGCCAGCAGAGATTGTCTCCACCGCCTGAATCGCCCATTTCTGTGGAACAAAGTTAGCGAGCTTTTGCATATAATCAGGCATCAACGAGATCGGCCAGAAACAACCACCTATCATACAGGTTGGCATAATGACAAGTGAATTAAGCATATTGGCATTTTTGGGATTACGGATTAATCCTGCCACGGTACTTGCGATCCCCATGGAGACCAGCATGAATGCGGCCAAGATAATGAAATGAATGCCAAAAGGAATATCGGCATCATAATGCAGCAGCCACCTGCTGACTCCCAAAACGAGAACAATCTGAATCAAGCCAATGACAAAGCTACCCAGGAAATTACCAAGCGCAATCTCATATGCACGGACGGGTGCCGTATATACTCTGGCCATCGTACGTTTCCTGCGATCTTCCATTATCACAGCCACTACACTGGTCAGCAGCCCCATCATAAACATAATCGTAAATCCAGTCACATTGTTCAGGCCTGGCTTGGGATAGATCTGCAGATCGGTAACTTCACCAGCAACCTGATGTTTTCCTATCTCCTGTAAAAGCTGTTCAAATGGCTTCTGTGTACTCGATAATATGTCAGTCTCACTTGAGACAGGACCTGCCGCCACCTTAACAGCTGAAACAGATTGTAACAATCCGCTCGTCAAACCTTCAACTGCTGCTCGTAGGGTATAGGAACTTTCACTTATACGCAGTTCCACCAATTGAATTTCGGTTGGCTTTCCTTGTAACAAATCCTCCGTATAATGTGCCGGAATGATGATGCCAGAGCTTCCTTTTTGCTGAGCGATGGCTTCCTTCACTTCTGCTTCGTTTGTCATCGGTTTGAGCAGATACTCCTCTTTGCCGGCAAGTTCATGAATCATCCATGTCCCTGCTACCCCTGTATCCTCATTGACGTAGGGAATGACCGTCCGTGTACTCTGCTCACTTCCAAAAAGGGCAACCGCTCCCGTAACCACCAGGCAAGGCAGAAGCAGAAACGTAATGAAGCCCATTTTACGGCCAAGTGTACGTCTGATCATCAACCAGGCGATGTGTAGACTATTCATATCGGTATCCTGCCTTTCTATAGATCATCCCTGAGATGAACACTAATACAGCGCATACCACGCCTAACATTAGAATGTTATACACAATCTCTGCTACAGGTGCATCCAGCATCATTCTCAGAAAACTCTGGAGCGCCCAGTGGTTAACCGTAAATTGGCCAAGCCGTTG
The DNA here is from genome assembly GCF_037981725.1 of Paenibacillus sp. FSL H3-0457. Taxonomy (NCBI): domain Bacteria; kingdom Bacillati; phylum Bacillota; class Bacilli; order Caryophanales; family Paenibacillaceae; genus Paenibacillus; species Paenibacillus sp. FSL H3-0457. Next base: position 6,237,397 of record NZ_CP150283.1, read on the forward strand.
TACAAAATCAATTGGAATGGGCGTGAACCCACCGCTAATAAATGTCATGGCAACGATGATACCTTGGATGGTTGCACTGGCCGATGCTGTGCTTTTGCATACTAATGCCACGATTACGCCAAGAGTCATGGATGCCAATGTGATACATACACATGTCAGCACAATATACCAAGGATGGGTTCCCCAATCCACACCGTAGAGCCAATATGTCATAAGTATGATCGTTGTTGCTTGTAAGAAAGCGAGCAGACTATTGCCTGCAATTTTGCCAGCGAAAATGACTCCGTTACCTATCGGCGCAGCCTGAAGGCGAATTAACGTTTTGTTATCACGCTCTCCAAAAAGGCTGGTACTGGTTGTCATGCCTGAGTACAACATGAACATCGCCAGCATGGAAGCTGCATAGTATTGGGAGGCACTATACGCCGTACCTGTCTTACCTGGATTAGTGACAGCAATGGAGGTGGAATTCGCCGCACCGGACTCCGAATAAGAGGCCATGGCAGCAATTACTTCCGGACCGAACACTTTGGTAATCGCCATCTGTCGGTTCCATTCATCCGTAAAACGTGTGAACAAAGTTTCACCCAAGGTATTAAGTGTGTTGTCCTTTCCTCGTATCCACTGTAACCTGGCCTCTTTCCCCATCATCACGTTTTGCTCAAAATCCGAAGGAATCATTACAGCAAAGTCCAGCTTGCCGGTACGCAGCGAATGAACGGCCTCTTCTTCTGTCGTAAAGTTCTGCACCTTGACCATCTCAGCCACTTCCGGGGATTTAACGAATGTATCCAGCGCTTGATTAACCGTACTTGATTCTCCACCAGATTCAGTGCTCAAATGGATGATTCCCACGCGTACAGTATCCGGAATAACATCCTTCGCCGTACCCATCGTACTGGAAAGTGCCGTGCCCAATATAAAAATCAGTAACAACGGCAGAATGAACAGGTTCAACACCACAGATCGAATCTTAAGAATACGCCTTAATTCAAAGATGCAAATATGCCATATATTCATCTCTTGCTCCCCCTAGTCCCGAAGTGTACGCCCGGTCAGATTGAGGAACAACGTTTCCAGATCCGGCTCTTCGACCTTGAGCGACTGAATGGATACTTCATGTTTGCTGCAAATGAAGAGCAGATCCTGGAGATCCTGCTGTGCCGAAGGCAGCGTAATGGTCAGTGTATTCTCTGAAACGTCTACCATCCGCACACGGGGGTGAAGTTTCAGTTCTTCCACGACATCGGTACCGATACCGGAAGTGGAGAGCACTACTTTTTCCTCCGATGCTACACGTTCTCTCAGCTCTGCTTCAGTCCCACAGGCAATGATTCGTCCCTGATCCATAATCGCAACCCGGTGACTAATCGCCGCCACTTCCTCCATGTAATGACTTGTATATATGATCGTTGAACCCATCTTGTTGAGTGTCCGTACCGATTCAAGAATATGATTCCGAGATTGCGGATCAATGCCAACTGTAGGTTCGTCCATGATAATTAGATCCGGGCGATGTGTAATCGCACATGCGATGTTTAACCTGCGTTTCATACCGCCAGAGAAGGTCGAGGGGGCATCCTTTGCTTTATCCTGCAACCCTACAAATTCAAGGGACTCCTGCACTCTTTCCTTAAGCAACTTACCACGCAGTCCATACAGTCTGGCAAAAAAGGTCACATTCTCCGCAGCAGACATGGTTTCGTATAAAGCCAGATCCTGCGGAACCAGTCCGATCTTGCGCTTTACTTCAAGCGGTCGCTCTTTGACAGAGATCCCATCTAATCTGATTTCACCCTGATCCATATTCAGGAGCCCCGCAATCATGCTAATGGTGGTACTTTTTCCTGCTCCATTGGGACCAAGCAATCCAAAAATCTCGCCTTTGCCAACACTAAGGTTCAAATGATCCACGGACAGCTTGCTGCCGTATCGTTTTACTACATGATCCACTTCAAGTATGCCCATCCCTTTTACGCCCCTTTTCCGTTTCGGCCTTCGCCGCTGGATTTCATAATTTTATTGTAACGGATCGAAATCTGTAGCGAAGGTACAAAAAGTCATGAATCGAAGGTGACTTAAGTCATCTCCTGAATCGAATGCTGCTTATGGTATAATCAAGGGCGCATTACCAAGAGATTTTGTACTCCACTTTTTATATAAAGGATGTCACAACCATATGCCGATGCGGTTTCTGCAATACGGATTAATTATCGTTCCAGCAGTACTGTACCTGTTGATGCTGCCCTTGGAAAATGAAGCCGTCTACACCTTGTATGTCATCATTGCGCTTGGACTCTCCGTGTGGAAAGATTTTATCCGTTCAAGTACACAGCAATGGCTGTTGCTGCTGGCCGAAATACTCTGGAGCTGCTGGCTGATTGCTTCGTATGGACCATTCATGTTATTCCTCTCTCTATCCGTGCTCTACGTGTATATATACAGACTGGAGGGAAGTCGGAGATGGTTGATGTTTGCAATTCAGCTTGTCGCTAACAATGTCGCTTTGCATTGGCAATATTCTGTCCCACAGGCATCGCAGCCAGGGTTAACCACACTAAATACAACCGCCACTACATTACTCTCCACAGAGACAACCGCGATGGTTCTTGGCAACCTGCTTCTGCTCATCACAGCGGCTCTGTCCTGGCAGGGATCAAGAACGGCGAACAGCCGCGGACAACTGGAACAAGTCTATGACGAGCTTCGCAGCAAACATTACGAGCTACAAGAAGCGCGTGCGCAACTGCTGTTATTTACAAAGCAACTTGAAGGAGCGGCTCAGGCAGAGGAACGTACCCGTATTTCAAGACAGCTTCATGACGATATCGGCCATCGACTGATTCGCACCAAAATGATGTCGGAAGCCGCCCTGCTGACCCTTCCCCTGAATATGGAACAAGGAACGGAAATGGTGAGACAGATTCGCGATCAATTGGCCGATAGTATGGATGATATGCGCAGCACACTACACAAACTGCAACCTAATTCCTATGCATCCGAAGCCTACGCCCTGGATCGTCTCCTAGAGGAAGTGGGCAGAGATACCGGCGTGAAGACAAATTATGAAGTTCATGGCCCATCTCATGTGCTGTATCCCAGCATACAAATTGTTTTATTCAAAAATGCCAAAGAAGCCCTGACCAATGCCCTGCGACATGGAAATGCTACTTCGATCACAGTGGAGTTGGTATTCGGGGATCAAGAAGTGTGTATGCGTGTGAGTAATAATGGCAAAATCAATCCTCATTTTTCCAAGCGAAATGGCATAGGACAGGAAGGTATGCTTCTGCGCACACAAATGGTGGGAGGAGCCCTGGAGATTCAATCGGCTTATCCGTATACAGTGATTACACGCATTCCAATAACGAACCAGTTGAATATACTCTGAAAAAAGGAAGTGAATGTTCTCATGTCTGAACGTAATGATGTGAACAACAACAATGATTCAGCCCAACTCCCACTTATTCGGCTGATTCTCGCAGACGATGATTACTTCATTCGTGAGAGCCTGAAAGTGCTGCTTGGACTCGACTCCGGCATTAGTGTTACAGGCACAGCCTCAAATGGACAGGAAGCGTTGGAATTGCTTGAAGCAGGGACGTCTGCGGACGTGGTGTTAATGGATATTCGGATGCCGGAATGTGACGGAGTTGAAGGTACCAAACGCATCAAGGCACGTTTTCCTGAAATCCAGGTGCTCATGCTGACTACGTTTGACGACGATGAGTATATTATTCAGGCATTACAGAATGGAGCAAGCGGTTATTTGCTCAAAAATGTTCCACCCGAGCGGATTATTCAAGGCATCAAGACCGTACATAACGGTGATATGTTAATTCATCCGGATATTGCCCGCAAATTGGCAGGCCTTCTTCGTCCCGCTGCCACTCCCTTGACACAGAACCCAATCGAAGCCTATGGACTGACACGTATGGAGCTGGCGGTTGCCGAGGCCATATCGGAGGGGTTGTCCAATAAGGAAATTGCCGCCAAACTGTTCCTCAGTGAAGGCACCGTCAAAAACTATGTCACGGATATTCTCGGTAAGTTGAGCTTGCGTGATCGGACCCAAATCGCCATCTTTATGTTAAAACAATAACAAAAAAGGTATTTCCCTTGCCTGTGACGGCGCTCGGAAATACCTTTTTCATTGCTTGATTTATGCAACATACTTCATCACGTATGCTTAGTTGTTACATCTCTATGGACCCTTTATCACTGCCCACAGGGGCGGGCGGTAACGCCAAGGGAGCTTCGTCCCTGAGTGGTTTTTTCAGACGGGCAAACAATTTGAGGTTGATGATATGGAACAACGTCAGTGGACGTAACCGAATCGCCCAAACCTCGTGATTGTCCGGTGCCATAATGACCCCAAGCTGATGATGCTCCCCTTCATAGATCGCTCGTTGCATGAACTTGCTTTCTCCCTGGTGATTTCGCACCTCAAGTTTGCAAAAAGCCGGGTTCATCCGCAGGGCACGATGTAACTCTTCCGGTGAATGAACCAACTTACCATTCACCTTGTACAATGTCTCACCTGCTTCAATCCCCAAATCCGCTGCAGGACTCTCCGGAATAACAGCCAATACCTTCAGGCCATGCTGCGGATGGACAAATACCGGACTGCGGTTTTGCTCTTCAAACGCGCTGTACCATACCAGAAATTCATGTCCAATAAATGCGATAAGCGCAGCAACCACTATGAGTGGAGACCACCATGCAGCAAGCAAACTGAACACAAGCAAAGTTGCCCCGTATATCATCAACCGCTTTGATGAGATCTGTACCTTTTGTCCCGGAAGCATACTCTGCGTTATCTCACCAAATCCGAGCATAATCGGCAACGCAACCAGCATGTAACTATGACCTGCATTCATCAGTGGATTCCATATCAGCTCCGCGTCACCTCCTGTGACTGGAACAAGAATTAGTAGAGGAATGGCCCAGAACTGCTGCAGTTGATATCCCCCAACCAGTTTCCCGCGTTTTCCCTCGAAGAGAAGTGGTGATGCCATCGATACCCCCTGCATGCGTACCAACAAGGCTTCACCCATATGTAGAAGGGCAGCCAGGACAAGCAGTGCAGGCATATCCAGGGTACGTAGCGTTTCCGTGATAGTGCCCATCCAACCCGATGGTTGCCAGCCTGAAGCCACATTCAAACCAAATTGCAGCACACCCAGTAACCCGGTCGCATAAGCAAAGCACAGATACCGGATACGGAATAAGGATAGAATTAATGTTGCAGCCCATATGCATATCAGGCTTCCCAGTGTAAGGTGTGCACCGAGGAATAGGGACACGATCGAGACAATGGTACCGATGAGTATGCCTCCGAGCACCGCACGAATCGTCTGTGTTATCGAGCTTTGCAAACGGACATGAAACAATTTACGCTCCTGTAGTAACTGACGATGATAGATCAGCGCAATCAGGATCACCGCAATATAATAAAACGGCTGAATAAACAACTGCAACAAAGCTTCCCCTAATGTAGTTAACCACGGCCATACCCATTCCATTGTGGTCGGTCACCCCTCTCTTTCAGCCGGTTCAGAAAAAAAGAAGGCTGAAAATCAGCCTTCTTTATGGCTTCGACACAGCGGACGAAATATCCTTTGAGACATTTTCGATCGCGCGTTTCAGCTGTGCATCATATTGAGGATTGGCAATACGTTCAATCAGAGCCGCTTCCAGTGATTCAGCGGTTTTCTCGTCAATCTGGCCTGTAGCCTGAATGCCTTTTTGCTTCTGGAATGCCTTGACCGCTTCTTCCGTCTTCTGGTCGTAGTATCCATCCACACGATCCGGTTTGAAATCGAGTCCTCTCAGCATCGTCTGCGCACTTTTCACATCCGAGCTATTGCTGTCATATTTCAGTGGTAACTTCTCTTTGTTAATCGGTGCCACCGAGAAATAATCCGGCTGGTCTACCGCAATATCCGGTTTAATTCCTTTTTCATGAATCCAGTCTCCGTTCGGAGTGAGCCACTTGGCAATAGTGATCTTCAGCAAGCTGCCATCACCCATCTGCTTGTCATAACTCGTCTGGACGGTTCCTTTACCAAAGGAGTTTTCACCAATCAACTTAGCACCTGCTGACTGTTGTAATGCACCGGCCAAAATCTCCGACGCACTCGCACTGCCTTTGTTCATCAGGACTGTGACTGGGTAAGCTTTGGCTGATCCATTGGACTTGCTTTGTTCCTTTTTGCCGTTCTTGTCTTCAACCTGCACAATAACCTTGCCTTTAGGAACAAACTGTTCAGCAATATCAATAACAACTTGCAATACACCGCCTGGGTCATTCCGTACGTCGATGACCAGACCTTTCATGTTCTGCTTCTCAAGCTTCGCCAACTCTTCCTTAAAGCGATCACCTGTATTCAAAGAGAATTGAGTAATGGCAATAACGCCAATTCCGCCATCCTCCATGTGAGCATATACGGTCTCCAGATCAATATCATCCCGTACAATGACAAATTCAATCAGCTCGGAAGATCCAGCACGTTTGACCTGTACCTTCGCTTCACTGCCCTTGGGACCTCTGATTTTGTTAACAGCCTTGTTCAGTTCCAAACCTTGCAAGGATTCACCGTTGACCGACATAATCATGTCTTTTGCACGAATACCCGCTTTCTCGGCAGGAGATCCTTTGATTGGGGAAACAACAACAACGTTTCCATCCTGTGAGGATACCTCTGCGCCAATACCGGTAAATGAACCTTCGATCGACTCTTCAAACTGAGCAGCCGTTTCCTGCCCCATATAGTTGGAGTACGGATCACCAAGTGATTCCATCATGCCGTTGATCGCACCGTCAATCAATTTGGTCTGATCCACGTCCTTATAATAGTTGCTGGAGATCAAATCCATCGCAGTTTCAATCTTTTTCAAATCGTTCTTCTGCTGTGTATTGCCGGTTACACTAGCCAGCAAACCTTCGCCCGCTGTGGTTTGGTTTGCTATTCCCGGGTAAGTCATTAGTACCAGGGTTAGCAAACTACCACCCAGGAGACCCACAATGACAAGCAGTAGCGCCGATCTTTTCTTCATCATCCGTTTGTCACCGCCTTTAGTTTTGAAGCGTGTCCGATTCCATTGTTGCCAGAATCCATTCCCTGAACATGCCAGCTTAGTATATGTCTAGCTTGTACGGAATATGTTTTTTCCATTCGAACGATGGAGCAATAATTACAAATAGTTCATCGGATTTACAGCGGTACCGTTGTCTCTCACTTCAAAGTGCAAGTGAGGTCCAGTAGAGTTCCCTGTATTTCCTGACTCCGCAATGGTATCCCCTTTGCTTACTGTGTCTCCCTTGCTGACTTTGAATCCACCTTCGCGCAAGTGACCATATAACGTCCATAGTCCACCGCCGTGGTCCACAATAACCGTATAACCATAACCGCTATACCATTCAGCCATGATCACGATTCCGCCAGAAGCAGCATGAACCGAAGTTCCCTGAGGAACAGCAAAATCGACACCGGCATGCATTTTACCCACTACGCCCGTAATTGGATGGGTACGGGGGCCGAATCCAGAAGAAATACGTCCTCCAGATACCGGTCTGGAGAAGATACCATTACCGGATGAATACGTGACCTCACTGCTACTATCCGAACTCACTCTAGTAGGCGCCTTGGCTGCAGCTTTCGCCCGAGCCGCTGCTGCGGCTTTTGCTTTGGCTGCGGCAGCCGCCTGCTGTTCACGCAATTTATTTTTCTCTTGAAGAAGTGCCGAACGTTTGCTGGCAATCTGCATTAATACATCTTCCTGCTCTTGTGTCAGCTCTTCTGACTCTTCAATTTTAGCATCATATGAAGCGAGAAGCACTTGCTTTTCCGCTTCTTTTTCATTCAATTGGGACTTACGCTGTTTCTTCTGTGCATACAGGCTCTTGGCTTCCGCATATTGCACATCCAATTCTGCCTTTTTGTCCACGACAAGTTGCTTGTCCGCTTTGTGCTCATCCAGCAGATGCTGATCCTGATCCACAATCGTTTTGAGTGAATCCGCACGGGTCAGGAAGTCAGTGAAGCTAGTAGAGGACAACAATACATCCAGATAGGATACAGCACCGTCCGTATACATCAGGCGCACGCGTGACTCCAACAATTTTTCCCTTGCAACAATGCGTTCTTCTGCCGCTTGCAGATCTTTTTTCGTTGTACGAAGATCTTCCTCCGTGTTCTCGATCTGCAAGGATACACTCGCCAGTTCATCACTAACGACATTGATCTGTTCCATAACAACCTTCAGATAAGCGTTGGTTTTGTTCTTGTAATGCTGTGCTTCCTTTTTGTTGGAAGCCGCTTTTTTTTGCTCCTGCTTGGCAGAAGCCGCCTTGCTCTCCAGTTGCTGAATCTGTTGGTCAATATCGCTGATGCTACTCTTGGCATATCCGTCAGAAGGTTGAAGCGTCAAACTGGCCAATAACGTAAAGGCCAGCAGCGAAGCGGTTTTTTTCAAAATGATGATCCCCCATCCTATGATTTCACAAGAAAGCAACCTGCACAGGTGGTGAACAGCATGTTCTTTGCTTTCTTCAATCTTAAAAGACTCCGTCTTTCCTACATATCGTCAAACAGCGTCCATTAATGAACCTGCTTTACCATTCTTTTCGACATATTCTGCAATTCGATCGTTGAAAACAAAATTAAACGTTGAGTGATTTCCGAATGGACAGTGTACTTCCCAAAATACCTACCAGCACACCAAGTCCGATCAACAGTGTTCCAAACAGCCCCCAGATTTCGCCGAGCGGGATCAAGTTAAGCATCTGCATGAAAACATCCTGACCAATCGTCTTCATCAACTGGCTGTATCCAACAAACAGCACACCAACCGTAATGACCGAGCCAATAAATCCAATGAGTGCACCTTCAATAAAGAAAGGCCAGCGAATAAAGGTATTGGTTGCGCCAACCAGCTTCATAATTCCGATCTCCCGGCGACGTGCCAGAATCGTTACGCGAATCGTATTCGAGATCAGGAACATGGACATGAGACCCAGTCCCCCGACAAAAATAAATCCGATGTTACGAACAAGCTTCGTAAATTTGAACAACACTTCCACCGTTTCCTTGCCGTAGTTCACTTTCATGATCGGCTTCTCCGGGTGTTTTTCGTTCAAAGCTTCGATTTTTTGCGCCACAAAAGTGACGGTTTCCGGTTCAATGACCTCAACTTCAATGGTCTCCGGCAGTGGGTTGTTGTCCACATCGAAACCGCTAAGCACGTTATCTGCGCTCTCTCCAAGACGCTCACGGAACTCCTTGAGTCCTTCTTCCTTGGAAACAAAACGAATCTCACTTACTTCAGGCATCGCACTGATTTCTTGCTCCAGTGTGTTACGCAGGTTCTCGTCCACATTCAGTTCGAGGAACGTGCTGATCTCCACCTGGCTATCAACCTGATTCGCCATGGAGTTCACATTGAGGACCAGTAACATAAACACACCAAGAATCAATAGCGACACAATGATGGACATGATGGAGGCCACAGACATCCAGCCGTTGCGGAATACGTTTTTGAATCCCTCCCGCAGATGGCGCAAGAGAGTACTAAAATTCATAACCGTATTCCCCTCTCATCTGATCCCGTACAATCTGTCCACGTTCAATCGCAATTACCCGCTTACGCATCGTATTCACGATATCTTTGTTGTGGGTTGCCATAACAATGGTTGTTCCCCGGAAATTGATCTCATCCAGCAGTTGCATAATGCCCCACGACGTCTCCGGATCGAGGTTACCTGTAGGCTCATCCGCGATAATAACCGATGGGTTATTGACGATAGCCCGTGCAATGGCAATACGTTGCTGTTCTCCACCTGAGAGCTGTGAAGGTTCGCGATTTGCCTTGCTCCGCAGTCCCACCAAGTCGAGCACTTCCATCACCCGTTTTTTGATATGACGCTTCGGTGCTTCAATAACTTCCATGGCAAATGCCACATTCTCAAATGCTGTCATCCGTGGCAGCAGACGAAAATCCTGGAACACAACGCCGATGTTACGACGCACATAAGGAATCTTTCTTGGCTTCAACTTACCAATATTAAATCCGTTAATGGATATTTGTCCTTTGGTCGGAACTTCTTCTCTGTACATCAATTTCATAAATGTCGATTTACCTGCTCCGGACGGACCGACGATATAAACAAATTCATTGCGGTCGATCTTCACCGATACCCCTTGTAATGCGTGGGTCCCATTGGCGTAGGTCTTCCACACGTCCTGCATTTCTATCACATCATCACTTCCTGCTCGCATAGTTAGCCATTATCATTTCGACACAATCCCGGCATTTCCTTTAAAAAGACCTGAATTTCATCAGGGAAAAATCCACTTCGTTCCTGTTTCAATGGTGAAGCATGGATTCATATGAAGTTTATTGTAACAAATTTGTTACCTATTGAGTACCCGAAAGTTTTCCTGCATTGGATCATATATATAGAAAGTGTTACAAAGTCGGGAACAACTGAAGTATAAAGGAGCGTACGGTTATGAAAAAAATACATTTGACGGTCATTGTTCTATTCTCCATCCTCTTGATCGGCTCCGCGTCTTATGGATTGCTGTATATGTACGTGAATCAACCTGCCCTGCCCAAAAACGTTCATGTTGGCGGCATGCTGGTGGAGGGGAAGAATCGCAAGAACGTATTGCATGAATTGGATGAGCAGATCCAAAAGCTGGAGGACTGGCCTGTCACCTTTGAAGTGACTGAACCCAACCCCCAGACGATGTCGTATAGCGCAGCTCAGGTGGGGGTGAGCTACAACGTTAACAGCTTGAAATCCGCGATACAACAGCTGGAGGAAGGTAACCTGTGGGAACGCGCTTATGCACGTTATCATTTTCCGAAAGAGTTCTCTCTCGATATGACCTACAACTCAAGACCACTCCAAGAACATCTCAGCCCTGCCTGGGAAAAAGAAACCTTCGGTACACCTGCGGACGCTGTTCGCCGCATTACCACAAGTGACAAAGTCCAGTATATCCCGGAAAAGGGCGTCCGCCGCATTGATTGGGATACACTCACAAGTCTCATTCAGACCAAGTTGCACCGAGATTTCAGTGTACTGAACCCGGATGAAAAACCAGCCCCATTGCTGATCCAGGTACCACTGTATACGCTGAAACCTGAAGTAACTCTTGATTCGCTGCGCCAGGAAGGCATTGACCGAAAGATCATCCAGTTCTCCACGGGTCTGGGCAATAGTAGTGAAGGCCGGATACATAATGTCAGCGCAGCAGCGGAAGCGATTAACGGCATGATTTTGCCACCAGATGCCACATTCGATTATGAGAAGGTCGTCCGTAAAGCTGAAAAGGAGTATGGGTTTCGTGAGGCCCCGGTCATTGTTAATGGCAGACTAACCCCCGGAATTGGCGGGGGAATCTGTCAGGTATCCAGTACGGTGTATAACGCAGCGCTATTGACGGGTCTTGATATTATTGAGCGTCGCAACCATTCCCTGCCGGTCAAATATTTGCCCAAAGGACTGGATGCCACCTTTGCCTCGGGAGCCATCAATTTTCGCTTCAAGAACAATACAGGAAAATCCTTACTCATTCATGCAGAGGTGAAGAACCATCAATTGATGGTGAAATTTTTCGGCACATTCCCGGAGAATGTCAGCTATGCACTTGAATCTCGCACCATTGAAACATTAAGTGTTCCGGTAAAGTATGTGTCCAGTACTGTACTGCCTGATGGTGCACAGCAGGTGCTGCAAGACGGACAGCCTGGATATATTGTTGAGACGGTAAGAACCAAGAGACTGGACGGCAAAGTGGTCGAATCCAAAACGATTACACGGGATACGTACAAAGCTCAGAATCGTCTAATTGCCCGCTCCGGTCATAGCAGCTTGCCAGATCCACAAGAACCTTCTGTTGTCGAGGATGGTATTAGCGATACGAAGCAACCTTAATTTTTTTCAAAGCAACCGACAACTTACAGATCACGGAATGGTACAAACAAGGTCCTGCCGTAATTCATGGATAAGGATAAGCTGATCACACGAAAACAAAAAGACACACTTCACGTCCCTTTTGAGGATAAGCGAGAAGTGTGTCTCTACATTTTCAAGATATGTTATTCGAGTTTTACCAAGCTACAATCAGCTTTACTACCGTAACTTACAGTTTACTGCATTACGGTTTAGTGACCGCCAGTGTATTCGCCTTGCTCTTCGCCTACAACCATCTTCTCTCTTCCCATGAAGAAGGAAGCGACCAACGCGAGTGCAGCCGGAATTACAGCCCAGGCAAATAACTGTACGATGGAAGAAGACAGGGCATGTGTGATGGTATCCAGCACCTGAGGCGGAATCGCCTGTCTAAGTTCTGGTGAGAGTAGCGCATGTGGATCGGTCAGATCCACTCCCTGCGGCACGCCACCCGCTGAAGCACCACCTGCTTCCGCAGCTGAACCAGCGAGAGCATCGTTCATTTTACGCGTAAATACCTGGCTCTGTACGATACCAAAGATCGTAATGCCCATCGTCATACCGAGGGACCGCAAAAAGTTAAGTGTGGAGCTTGCCGCACCGCGTCTTTGCGGTTCAAACGCATTCATGGCTGCATTGCTAAGTACGGAGAACGAAGCACCGACACCCAGACCAACCATCACCATGTAGATACGTATCGTCCAAAGGGATGAGTTCTCATCCAACGTAGTCAACAATCCAAGTCCTATGACAAGTAAAGCCAACGTAGGAATCATGATATTACGATACTTGATTTTGGTCATCAACACCCCGCCCAAGGACGCCGTCACAACGGACCCAAGCATCATGGGCAGCAGCACAAGACCGGAGTTGGTCGCTTTACCACCGAGTACCCCCTGTATGAAGATCGGAATGTACACGGATGCTGTAATGAACGCCGCACCACTGAACATACCAATAACGTTACTGGACCAGTAGACCCGGTTGCGGAACATGCTGAAGGAGATGATTGGTTCTTTGGCTTTGGTTTCTGCAAAAAGGAAGAGCAGCGCTAATGCTACAAATCCGGCAAACAAGCCAAGAATCTGCCAGGAACCCCAGGCAAATGTTTTGCCGCCCAGTTCCAGACCAAAGATCAGGCACACAACAGCACCGATCAGTGTTACAGCACCCAGCCAGTCGATCTGTTGGGATTGATGCTGATGGGATTCTTTATAGAAGAACGCAATAAACACAAATGCAATCAAGCCTAGCGGCAGGTTGATATAGAATACCCATTCCCATGTCGCATACTGGGTAATGTAAGCACCGAGCAGAGGTCCGAATACGCTGGAGAGGCCAAAGACGGCTCCAAACAATCCACCCAATTTACCACGAGATTCTGGTGCAACGACATCAAACATGATCGTAAAGGCAATCGGCACCAGGGCCCCCGCACCAATACCTTGAATCGCTCTGTACATCGTCAATTCCACAATAGACGTTGCCGTTCCGCACAGCGCTGAGCCAAGCATAAACACAATAATACCAAATACAAAAAACTTCTTCCGTCCATACATATCGGATAACTTACCGAAGATCGGCATCCCTGCCATCTCAGCCACCATGTACGCGGAGGTAACCCAGACGAACTTGTCGAGCCCACCCAGCTTCCCGACAATATCCCCCATAGCTGTTGCCACGATGGTATTATCCATCGAAGCCATTAGTATGCTGAGCAGTAACCCTGCCAGCACCAATCCAATACTGTTTTTACGTGCAGCCATTGTACTCAATCTCTCCATTCACGCTCTATTCATATGACTGCATTAGTATATCCGAAAAGAAGTCTGCGTTAATCAGTCCAAGGACCGATTGCTTTGCAGCAAAACTTCCGATTGCGGATGAATTTGCAGAGATGAACGGTATTCCACTGTACCAATCCGGCAGCCAGGACCGATTTTTATTTTATCGCCACGGACAATCTCTGCCTCCGTATTCTCTAATTCAATATCATCACCTTCAATAACCTGTGCTTTGAGAATTGACTTACTCCCCGTAAACAAGTCATTCAACCGGCCACTCTTCACCGAGATGATGGAACCACCCATTTCCTTGACCTCGGATGGACCCATGATTTTGAGTGTCATGTGTTCAGCGCTTAGCATCCCCGCTATCGTCAAACGCCCGTTCAGCTTGATATTTTCCGCCTGACAATCCCCTGACAGATGAAGTTCACCGACCACTTTTATATGCTCAGCTTTGGCATGCAGGCCAGATGCCTGGATTCCATCCTCACCATCGTTGCTGGTCTCTCGCTCTGTTAGAGTCAGGGTTCCGGTAATTTTAATATCTGTGGATTCAAGCGATCCGTATATGACCGATGTACCCGTACATTTGAATCGTTCACAAGATAGATTGTCGTTAAAGGACGCGTCCCCTACGACCTTGATCTTGCCGTACACGCCACCAGAAGAACTGCCATCACCAACGATGCTGATATCCATTTTTTTGTCCAATGAACGCCCAGGATTGTTATTCATGTCGATCCCATCCCTTTCTCTCCATATCCAAACTTTAAATTCGCTGACTGCTGCCCACCTTGGCATCCTGATCTACCTCAAGTTCACCTGAATACTCAACCAGTCTGATGTTACAGCCGCGACCGATAAAAATGTTACTCCCCCGAACAATGTCAGCTTCGGTATCTTCCAGCACAATCTCATCACCCTCAATTAAGGAAGTCTTAAATGAAGGAGTCCCGCCCAGACCAATACTTTTCCAAAAGCCATTCTGTTGTTCCTTGCGACGAATATCGATACGCTCTCCGCCAATCTCTTTAGCCGAAGATGATGTATGCAGCCTGATCTCCACTGTTCCCGCATTCAGTAAACCGCTGATCTTAATATTGCCCCGTACATTCAGGGACTCACATTGGACATCCCCTTCAATATCGATCACACCGCCAATATCAATTCGTTCCCCATCCACTCTTCCACGTACGGTACACTTTCCGTTCACTTCAAGCTCAGGGCTATGGAGATCTCCGTTAATCGTCGTCAAACCATCCACCCGAACACGAGAACTGGTCAGAGGTCCATTCAACGTGCACATGCCGTTAATCGCTGCACTCTCGGAGGTCAAAGCGCCATGCATCTTCAATGTTCCATTCACTTCCATAGAGGTGCAGTCCAGGTTGCCGTTCACCTTAGCCATGCCATCAATAGATACACGGTGAAAATTCCCGCCTGCCGTTTGACTTATGCCCGCCACATTCAGATCATTCCGCTTATTCCGCTCTTCCATAGATGAACCTCTCCTTATCCCAATTTGAGTTTTAATTCTTCCATAAATGTTCCCATCGGCTGCCTAAGAACCACTTTCACACCATTGTCAAAATAAAACTCCGTTCCTGCTGTTACCAGCATGAATGAAGGAACACCCATCTTACGAATAAGCACGAGTTCGCTGGGTTTGCCAGTAAAACGATAATAATGTTCGGACATCACTTCGATCAGCAACGCACCCTCTTGCCGAGTAATATCTCCGCTCATTAACAGCTTATCAAGGACGTAGAGCATCATAATCTGCTCCAAAGCATACAGCGGTTGTTCTCGACCTGCTTCTTTTAACAGATCCAGCGAGATCTGTGAAACAATGTTTCGCTCTAATAGTTGCTGTGCAGACATCTCTACTTCACCCAACGTAGGTGAAAACACGTCTGCCAGCTCATCCAGCGATAATCCGTCTTTCATATTGAGAATCTTGTCAATGCGCAGTAAAATCTGTTGTTTGGGGAAAAAGGTCTCTTGTCCGGTGTAGGACGACTTCCGAATGAACCATTCTTCCGGAATGAGATTTTTTCGCTTCCAACGGTATAACTGGCCGTATGAGATTCCTGTCAGGTCCAACAATTCTTTCTTGGAGATCAAATCATCCGTCATATATGGTCCCCCTTTTTATTGAAATGAGTGTAACATAACATTGTTACGTTGTAAACCACATTGAAAAATCGATGATCAGATTACAGACTCCCATTTTAACCATTGGTGTGAGTTTCTTTGTTTTCTACTGTAGATCTTGTTATTGCAATGGAAGAGTAATGCGTATAACCTGTTACATATAAACACTTTGAGGCCTAGGCATCCGATTTCCATCCCATCGTCTCATGTCAGAACACGTGGTTAACGAACTTATGAAAGGGGTTTCTTATACTCATGGCACTTATTAAATGTGATTTTTACTCGGATACGCTCGGGCTTAGCACCAGCATGCATGTCATTCTGCCGCAACAAACCCACAATCAGATCGGCATGGAGAATGTGACTGGCAAAGGACTACACCCAACCCTGTACCTGCTGCACGGCCTGTCTGATGATGATTCCATCTGGCTGCGTCGGACTTCCATCGAACGTTATGTGGCCAACCTCGGGATCGCCGTTGTTATGCCACAGGTTCACCGCAGCTTCTATACAGATATGGTAGAAGGCGGACGTTATTGGAGCTTTATCAGTGAAGAACTCCCGGCACTTGCTCGTTCTTTCTTCCCACTCTCAGACCAACGGGAGGACAATTTCGTTGCCGGATTATCCATGGGTGGCTATGGGGCGTTCAAGCTGGCCCTTCGTAAACCAGATCAATATGTTGCAGCTGCCAGTTTGTCTGGAGCACTCGATATGTCTGCACATATGGATAGAAACGCATCCTCAGCATTGCAACAGACGGAGTTACAACGTATTTTCGGACCAGAGGTGGCAGGCACCGAGAATGATCTGATCCATCTGTTAAAAGAAAATCAATCTAGCGAAAATCCTCGACCTTTGCTCTACCAATGCTGCGGAACGGAAGATTTCCTGTATGAGGATAATCAAACCTTCCGTCAAGCCTGTGAACAGACGAACTTCGAACTGACATACGATGAAGGGCCTGGTGAACATGAGTGGGGCTACTGGGATGCCAAGATTCAGGATGTATTGAAATGGTTGCCTTTACAAAAGCGCGATTAGTGGAGAATTGCAATGGAGCTACCAGGAGTAACTAAACTGGTACTCCGCTAGTACAACAACCTACCTTCCGTTCGCGGTTGAGTTCAATATATCTAGGGCACATCGCTGTACAACACAAAGAAGCAGGCCGTTGAGAACAAAGTTCTCTGGCCTGCTTCTTTGTTGTACTGTTGTATCTGTAAGTGTACCTTATAGTAGCGGTGGTATTAACCGCGGTTCGTAATCCATTGCTCGGTGATCTCCAGTACCTTCTCACTGCGTCCAATCGCTTCAGCAACTTGACCCGAAGCTGTCCCGCCGTAAACATTACGAGCGTTCACTACCGCTTCCGGTTGCAGCACATCATAGATCCGGTCATCAAACAGTGGTGAGAACTGACGGAATTCATCAATCGTCAGATCCAGCAAATACTTGCTGTTCTGGATGCAGTACAGCACCGTTTTACCAATCACTTCATGCGCCTGACGGAAAGGCAAACCTTCGCCTACGAGGAAGTCGGCAATATCCGTAGCATTGGAGAAATCCTGGTTGACCGCTTGACGCATCCGATCCTTGTTCACTGTCATTGTCGCGATCATTGGAGCAAACAGTTGCAGCGCACCCTCCAGCGTCGCTACTGTGTCAAACATACCTTCTTTGTCTTCCTGCATGTCTTTGTTGTATGCCAGTGGAAGAGATTTCAGTACCGTCAGCAAACCGATCAGGTTGCCGTACACACGTCCTGTTTTACCACGCACGAGTTCAGGAACGTCCGGATTTTTCTTCTGAGGCATGATGCTGCTGCCTGTGCAGAATGCGTCGTCCAATTCCACAAAACCAAACTCCGTGCTGCTCCACAGTACCAACTCTTCGCTCAAACGGGACAAGTGAGTCATGATCAGCGAAGCTGCCGCCAGAAACTCAACGATAAAGTCACGGTCGCTTACTGCGTCCAGACTGTTCTCGTAAACCCCATCAAAGCCCAGTTGTTCCGCGACAAAATGACGGTCAATCGGGAATGTTGTGCCCGCGAGCGCACCTGCGCCCAGTGGCAGGATGTTAATGCGTTTGTAGCTGTCCATCAGACGCTCCGCATCCCGTTGGAACATGGATACATACGCCATCAGGTGATGAGCGAACAGAATCGGCTGTGCCCGTTGAAGATGCGTATAACCCGGTACGATGGTATCGAGGTTATCTTTCGCTTGTCCAATCAGTGCTTCCTGCAAGGAATGCAGCATGCCTACAAATCCAACGACGCGCTCACGCAGGTACAGGTGCATATCCGTTGCAACTTGATCGTTCCGGCTACGGCCTGTATGTAATTTACCGCCTACAGGACCAATCGTCTCGATCAGGTTTTTCTCAATATTCATGTGGATGTCTTCGTCCGATACGGAGAATTCCACTTCGCCCGCACGGATTTTGTGCAGAACGGTGATCAATCCTTCTTTGATGGTCTCTACATCTTCCGCTGGCAGAATGCCGCATTTGCCCAGCATCGTTACATGAGCCAGACTTCCTTGAATATCTTCCTCAGCCAAGGCCTTGTCAAAATTGATCGATGCCGTATATTCCTCAACCAAATGATTGGTTTGTTTTGTAAAACGTCCTCCCCACAGCTTGCTCACGGTGAGTACTCCCCTTTCGCTCATGGACAAAGCCGCTCCTGCCAGATGTGCAAGAACGGCCTGCCTTGTCATTTATATTGATATAGCTCTATAGATGCAGGTTGAAATTAGTTTTTGTTTTGCTCCACGCCGGAGTTTACTTTCAAACGCAGTGCATTCAGGCGGATAAAGCCTGTTGCATCACCTTGATCGTAGGCTTGCGTTGGATCAGCTTCCATGGTTGCGATGTCCGGATTGTAGAGGCTGACAGGACTTTTCACACCTGCGCCGATGATGTTGCCTTTGTACAGTTTCACACGAACCGTACCTGTTACGTTCTTCTGGCTTTCAGTCACCAGCGCTTGCAGCGCCAGACGTTCCGGTGCGAACCAGAAGCCGTTGTAAACGAGTGTGCTGTAACGTGTGATCAGGCTATCACGCAGGTTCATCACTTCACGGTCCATCGTGATGGATTCCATTTTGCGGTGTGCTGTGAACAGGATTGTTCCACCTGGTGTTTCGTATACGCCACGGCTCTTCATACCAACAAAACGGTTCTCAACCATATCTACACGGCCAATACCATGTTTGCCACCCAGCTCGTTCAGTTGCTCCATCACTTGCAGCGGGCTCAGGCGCTCACCGTTCAGTGCAACACAGTCACCTTGTTCGAATTCCAGTTCAACATATTCCGCTTGATCTGGTGCATCTTCAGGTGCACTGCTCAGCAGGAACATGTCTTTGTTCTCGTCCGCGCTTGGATCGAACCAAGGATCTTCGAGCACACCGCTCTCATAGCTGATATGCAGCAAGTTACGGTCTGTGGAGTATGGTTTAGCCGCAGAAGCGGTTACCGGAATGCCATGTTTCTCAGCGTACGCGATCATCTCGGCACGTCCCGGGAATTGGTTACGGAATTCTTCCAGACGCCAAGGTGCAATTACGTTAATATCTGGTGTCAGTGCAGCCGCGTTCAACTCAAACCGAACTTGATCATTTCCTTTACCTGTAGCGCCGTGAGCGATGGCTGTAGCACCTTCTGCACGAGCGATGTCCACCATACGTTTAGCGATCAGTGGACGAGCAATACTTGTGCCAAGCAGGTATTGTCCTTCATAGAGGGCACCTGCCTGGAACATCGGATAGATAAAATCTTTTGCGAATTCATCGCGTAGATCGTCGATGTATACTTTGGAAGCGCCTGTTGCCAGTGCTTTTTCCTCCAAACCGTCCAATTCATCCTTTTGTCCAATATCCGCTGTGAAAGCGATAATCTCTGCATCATACGTTTCTTTCAACCATTTCAAAATTACAGATGTGTCCAACCCGCCTGAATACGCGAGTACAATTTTTTCCTTAGCCATGTTCAATGGTCCTCCCCAAGATCAGTTAAGTTAAACAGAGCCTTCATACACTGAATCCTACGAGCCAGAAAATCCTTCCGATCACTGTTATCCCCAGATTTTTTTCATCCCTTTATGACAAAGGGTAAAATCCGGGGATAAAGGTGAACGCTTCGCTTCTTCAGGCTTTTTCTGTCTCTCCGTGTTTGTGTATGCTTCTTATTTAATTAACTTTTTAAAGTACATTATAGATGAATCTATCATCGCGAAATCTGCGCCTAAAATCAACCCATAAAGGCAAATAGCATCTATTCGCTCATTAATGCAGCCATTAATGCTTTCTGTGCATGCAAGCGATTCTCCGCCTGATCAAAGATCAGGGAGTTCGGTCCGTCAATTACACCGGCACTCACTTCTTCGCCGCGGTGTGCTGGCAGACAGTGCAAGAACATGTAGTCCGGCTTCGCGCCTTTCATCAGTTCCTCGTCCACTTGATATGCCGCAAATGCCTGCTCACGAATCTTCTGCTCTTCTTCAAAGCCCATGCTCGCCCATACATCCGTATACACGATATCTGCATCTTTGGCTGCTTCTTGTGCACTGTAGGTTACAGTCACTTCAGAACCGCTCTCCTGTGCGATAATGCGCGCCTGCTCCACAACTGCGCTATCCGGCTCATAACCTTCTGGCGTTGCTACAGCAACATGCATTCCCATCTTCGCTGCTCCGAGCATCAGGGAGTGTGCCATGTTGTTGCCATCTCCGATGTAAGCCATTTTCAGACCTGCGAGCTTGCCTTTGTGCTCCAGCACCGTTTGGAAGTCTGCCAGTACCTGACAAGGATGCGCTGCATCGCTCAGGCCGTTAATGACCGGAACATCGGCATGCTCTGCCAGTTCAGTTACATTATGGTGTCCAAAGGTACGGATCATGATGCCGTCCAGGTAGCGGGACAATACTTTGGCTGTATCATGTGTTGTTTCCCCGCGACCCAGCTGGATATCATTTTTGCTCAGGAAGAGCGCGTGTCCGCCCAATTGGAACATACCCACTTCAAAGGATACACGCGTACGTGTGGATGATTTTTCAAAAATAAGTCCGATCGTTTTGCCTTTCAACGGTTGAAAAGGTACACCGCTTTTTTGCTTGCCTTTAATCTCAATTGCGAGATCAAGCAGATAACGAATTTCCTCTGCTGTGTAGTCCGTGAATTCGATAAAATCCCGGCCTCTCAGATCAATTTTCTGAATCTTTTCCGTCTGTTGTGCTGTCATCTATAATGTCCTCCTTATTTCCGGTTCCCTGCACCCGCATGGGCAGAAGAGAGCAACGTTGACACTTTGTTTGGATGCTTCTCAAGTTTATTCATTTCCACCTTCTGCAAGTTCACCGCGCGGCTACAGGGATTCATCATCTCGCTCTGCTTCGAGGCCGGTAATGGCCCCGAGACAGAAAGGTTCTCATTTTTATGTTAGGCTTTCGCCGCTACGTGCTCTTCGATCAATGTGGCTACCAAGGATACCGCCTCGTCGATCTCTTCTTTGCTCACATACAGGTTCGGAAGCAAACGAATCACATTCGGTCCTGCAGAGACAAACAAGATACCGCGTTTTTGCCCAGCAAGTACAATATCACCTACCGGCTCAGCACATTCGATGCCGACCAACAATCCCAAGCCACGAACTTCCTTCACAAAGGAATTACCCACCAAACGATTCCGCAGGGAGCTCATCAGGTATTCACCCATCTCCGCTGCACGCTCTGGCAAGCGATCTTCCAGCATCGTTTCAATTGTTGCGATTACAACGGATGAAGCTAGTGGTGTTCCACCAAATGTCGTCGCATGGCTACCTGGCGTGAACGCATCCCGCAGGAAACCTTTACCCAACATCGCGCCTACAGGAAAACCACTGCCGATGCCTTTGGCAACGGTGAACACGTCTGGCTCAATGCCATAATGTTCGTGCGCAAACAATTTACCCGTACGTCCCATTCCTGTTTGTACTTCATCGACAATCAACAGCAACCCATGCTCGTCACACAATTTCCGTACATGTTTGACGAATTCCGGTTCAACCGGATATACACCACCCTCGGCCTGAACCATTTCCAGCATAATAGCTGCTGTGTTGGGTCCAATTGCCGCTTCAAGGGCAGGGATATCATGCAAAGGTACAGTTACAAATCCGGCTGGCAATGGTAAAAATCCTTCTTTCACCTTATCCTGTCCGGTTGCTGTCAGCGTTGCGAGTGTCCGTCCATGGAAGGACTGGGCAAAGGTGATCACTTCATAGCGATCTGTGCCTTTCACCTTTTGGTGATAACGACGTGCAACTTTGATAGCTGCTTCATTCGCTTCGGCACCACTGTTGCAGAAAAACACTGCATCAGCGCATGTATTGGCTGTCAGCAATGCTGCTGCTTTCTCCTGGCCTGGAATCTGGAACAGGTTGGACACATGCCACAACTCATCAATCTGAGCTTTCAGCTTGGCTCCAACTTTCTCCGGTGCATGGCCCAGGCTAGTTACAGCGAGTCCGCACATAAAATCGAGATAACGGTTGCCCTGGTCATCCCACAACAAGCTGCCTTTACCTTTGACCAGACTGATTGGATAACGCGCATACGTTTGGAAAAGCGAGCTTTCCGTCTGTGCGGCTGCACCGGTTGCTGTTGCGCCCGCTACCGCTGTGCCAGAACCTGGCTGTTCGTTGCCTTTTGCCATGACCCTATCACTCCTTATTGGTTGGTACAACGGCAATTATATAAGAGCTTTTATACACTAGATCACTCCGATTGCGGAACCATCTTCCGAACGTATGCATACTACACTTCGATGACAGAACAACCTTCCGATCGCTGTTATCCCTGGATTTTTTTTATTCCCCTTCAATGGGGAAAATCCTGTGATAAAGGCGCACGCTCCGCTTCTTCAGGTTATTTCTGTCCTCTCCGTTATGCATTTTTATTCTTCAGATTGGTTCTGCACCCTACGATATGTGAGTGTAATATTAGATTTCTTATATAAAAAAGCCGTGCACATATTTTATTTAAATAAGACTATTAAGACCCTAGCGTATCGAGCAAATTATTGCATACGGATGATTCTTGTTCCGATGATTTCTCCGCTGAGCACTCGGCTCAGGATTTGGGGTTCGCTGCCGTCTACGATGACGACCTCACGTACTTGGCCATGAATACATGCAATTGCTGCACGTACTTTGGGAATCATACCGCCATAGATTTCTCCGGTCTGGATCATGTCCTCAATCTCTTGTACAGATACGGATGGCAGTACTTTTTTCTCGCCGCCTACGTTCTTCATGATGCCAGGAACGTCTGTCACGACAATCATCCGGCTTACGCCGAGATGAGATGCCACTGCACCCGCAGCTGTATCTGCGTTAATGTTGTAGCGTTGTCCAGTTGCATCTACGCCAACCGGTGCGATAACCGGCATGTATCCCATGTTCACGATGCCTTGGATAATCTCTGCGTTCACACCAGTGACATCGCCTACCCAACCGATCTCTGCGTGGTTCGATACGGGCTTCGCCTGAATGAGACCCCCGTCCACGCCGGACAAGCCTAGTGCACGACCGCCCACACGCTGAATCAGGCGCACGATCTGTTTGTTGATACTGCCCGCAAGCACCATCTCCACTACGTCCAGCACAGGTTCAGTTGTTTTGCGCAGGCCATTAACGAATTCGGTTTCGATACCAAGCTTCGCCAGGTTATCCGAGATCGCAGGACCTCCGCCATGCACGATGACTGGTTGCGTGCCCTGAGACTGCAGATCACGCAGATCCGCAAAGAAAGACTCGGGCAATGCTGCCAGCGTGCTGCCTCCACATTTCATGACAAACATCTGTTTCTCTGTGCTCGCTTCCGTTGCGGTACTCTCGTTTGGCATTGTTGAATTCATGAGGGCAAGCTCCTATCATAGTAAAAATTATATTCAAAAAAATATAACACTTTTATACGGTCACAAAGCCTGGTAGGAGTCCATTCCGAATTCGGATTGTTCTTTCGATCGCTGTTGTCTCCAGGTATCTTGAATTATCCCTATATAGGGGAACACCCGGAGACAAAGGCGACCGCTCCGCTTCTGCAGAATCAATTCCGTCTTCTCCATTACTATCGCTATATGTCCAACACCAAACAACAAGTTTAAATTTCATTGATAATTTTTGAAACATCTCACGAAACAGCTTCACAATAGAAGACAGCTGTTTCGTAAAACCTTTACCCCAAAGGTTTATTACGTGCGGTATGCGGCGTTAATTCGGACGTAGTCATACGTCAGGTCGCAGCCCCAGGCTGTTGCTATTCCTTCGCCGTGGTGCAGATCCACCACAATGCGAACTGTATCAGTCTGCAAATAGGCCAATGCCGCTTCTTCATCAAACACGACGGGACGGGACTGCGCGAGTACCGAGATATCTCCCAAACGGATATCTACGGTATCCGGGTTTACCGGCTGTCCTGCACGCCCTACGGCTGCAATAATCCGTCCCCAGTTGGCGTCTGCGCCAAACATGGCGGATTTCACAAGACTCGAACCGATGACAGTTTTCGCGATTGCTTGCGCGGACTCATCACTTACTGCTCCTGTAACTTCTACCTCGACCAGTTTGGTTGCTCCTTCACCATCGCGAGCAATGGCTTTGGCCAGCACTTGGCATACATAGGTGAATCCAGCTGCAAAAGCATCCCAGTCCGGGTGCTCCATCGTCAGCTCTTCATTGCCTGCATATCCACTGGACATAGCTACCAGCATGTCGTTTGTACTCGTATCTCCATCTACGGTAATCATGTTAAATGTATGATTGGTTGCCTGGCGCAACAGGCTCTGCAACGCTTCTGCACCAATGACCGCGTCAGAGGTCATGAAAGCGAGCATTGTCGCCATATTCGGATGAATCATACCCGAGCCTTTGGCGGCTCCCGCAATTGTAACCGTCTTACCGTTAACTATAACGGAGACGCAAGCTTCCTTTTTCACCAAATCCGTTGTCAGAATCGCTTGTGAAAATTGCTCCGCCTCATTCGACTCCTTGCCCATATGCGCTGGAAGACCAGTGATACCTGAATGTACAGCATCCATTTTGAGCAACTCCCCAATGACACCTGTGGATGCCACAGCCACATCTTCTTCTGCCACACCCAACTCACGCGCAGCAGCCGATCGCATCGCATAAGCATCTTCTTCCCCTTGTTGCCCTGTACATGCATTAGCATTACCACTGTTAACGATAACAGCCTGAAGGCGTCCGTTGCTCAAGCTTTCGCGCGTTACTTTGAGTGGTGCTGCTTGAAACACGTTCGTCGTGTATACAGCAGCAGCTGTAGCCGGTACATCACATCGGATTGCTCCGATGTCATTGCGAGATGTCTTTTTCAATCCGCAGTGAAGTCCACCAGCAGTGAATCCCCCAGGGGTTACAATTGTTCCGTTCTCAACCACGGTAAAAGTCTGTTGCTCCACATTCGTTCCCATATCATATCCCCCGTATGCGTTCAGCTATATGCTGATGATCGCCTGCTTAACCTAATCCGTTCTCCCTAGAAGACTCTGAGAGAGCACTCTTACACCGAATGTCCCAGTGCTCCTCCTGAATTCCAATCCCTTATGGATATACCGGTGTCATGTTCAGCCCGAGGTTCTCCTCCCATCCCATCATCAGGTTCATATTTTGAATCGCTTGCCCGGAAGCACCCTTCACCAGGTTGTCGATGACCGAAATAATCGTTAAACGCCCTGTGCGAGAATCCACCGCAAATCCGATATCACAATAGTTGGATCCGTACACTTCTTTGGTAGAAGGCCAGATGCCCGGTTCACGTACACGTACGAAAGGTCGGTTCTCATAATATTTGCGGTACAAATCCACGATCTCCCGGTCGCTGTGTTCCCCAACGAGGTTTGCATACATCGTACTCATAATTCCACGTGTCATTGGCACCAGATGTGTTGTGAAAGTAACCGTAACAGGCGTTCCCGTTATATTGCCAAGCACTTGTTCGATCTCGGGAATATGTTGATGTTTATTCAGTTTATAGGCTTTGAGATTCTCGTTCATCTCTGCATAATGGTACGACAGATGGGTTCCCCGTCCTGCACCGGATACGCCTGATTTAGCATCAATAATAATAGTAGAAGGATCAATCCAGCCTGCCTCTACTGCAGGGATCAGTCCAAGAAGTGTAGCCGTTGGATAACAACCTGGGTTGGATATAAAATTCTGTCCCTTCACTTCTTCGCCATACACCTCAGCCATGCCGTATACCGCTTGTTCCAGCAAATCAGCTGGAGGCGCCGGATGTTTGTACCACTCTTCGTACACTGTTCCATCCTTAAGTCTGAAATCGCCAGACAGGTCAATCACCTTAAGTCCTGCTGCCAGCAGGCTTGGTACGAGCTTAGCACTTACGCCGGACGGGGTCGCTGTGAATACCAGATCCGCACGACTCGCAATTTCAGCCGGATCTACACCGTCGAGTGGCCTGTGAATCACGCCCGTCAAATGCGGAAATCCATCTGCGATGGACTCACCACTGCTCGATGATGAGATCACCGATGTGATTTCAACCAGCGGATGGTTCTGGAAAAAACGAATCAGCTCCACCCCGCCGTAGCCGGTGGAACCGACGATTGCTACTTTTAATTTGTTATTCACTCTCGCTCCCCCAATCTCGATGTATGCGCTACTTGTGCTATGTCCTTGCCTGAAGGATACTTGAACACAGCAATTCCGTCGCTTATATGCATATTTGTGTATTATTATACGACTCTGGTTATATAAATACAACACTCTATCATCAATTTCACATGGATTTTCATCCAATCCGAACATATCTTTTTTTCTCATCCGGGACGAATTGGTATACATCTGTTAAAATACGTATTAGTAGGAAACATTACAATCAGGGTCTCATTCATAACTAACCTGCTACCAAGGACATATGAATAGATTCATGATGGTCATTATGAGACGTGGGGGACTATAGTGCATATCGAATCCATTTTACTTATTGTACTCCTTGGCCTGAATATTATTTTTGCCGCAGCAGTCGTTTTCTTCGAACGGAAGGATGCCAGTGCTTCCTGGGCTTGGCTGCTCGTCTTGAACTTTATTCCGGTGTTTGGGTTTTTACTTTATCTTTTAACCGGTCAGAACCTGACCCGATACCGGCTTTTCCAGTGGAAGGAACGTAAGAAGCTCGGGCTAGAGGAACGTATTGAAGCCCAGCTCACGCAGTTGCACGATAACCGCACCCCTTTCCGCAACCAAGCAACCGAGACTAGCCAGGACATGATCTATATGAACCTGAAGCAGAACGGTGCTCTGGTGACGGAAGATAATGCGGTCGAGATCATTACGGATGGAACAGATAAATTCCAGCGGCTCTTGGATGACATCGAAGCGGCTCAGGATCACGTGCACGTACAATACTACATTTATAGAGGCGACCGTCTGGGCAAAAGAATTCGAGATGCACTCATCCGCAAAGCGCGTGAAGGCATCAAAGTTCGTTTGCTGTATGACGCGCTCGGATCGCGGCGGGTATCCAAACGCTTTTTCAAAGAATTGCGCGAAGCAGGCGGTTTGGTTGAAGTCTTTTTCCCCTCCAAATTCAGTCTGATCAACTTGCGTATGAACTACCGGAACCACCGTAAGATTGTCATCATCGATGGTAACCTTGGGTACACAGGCGGGTTTAACGTTGGAGATGAGTATCTCGGCTTGAACTCCAAATTCGGTTACTGGCGTGACACACATCTGCGTATTCAAGGGAATGCCGTTCATGCGCTGCAGACCCGTTTTCTCCTGGATTGGAATGAAGCGTCCAAACAACACGACACACCTTATGTTCCGGCGCATTTCCCTCATATCGAGGGTACAGGAAAGATTGCCATGCAGATTGTCTCCAGTGGACCGGATGCAGAGACTGAACATATCAAGAACAGTTACCTCAAGATGATTAATGGGGCCAAACAATCGATTCTGATTCAAACGCCTTATTTTATCCCGG
Source organism: Paenibacillus sp. FSL H3-0457 (assembly GCF_037981725.1). Taxonomy (NCBI): domain Bacteria; kingdom Bacillati; phylum Bacillota; class Bacilli; order Caryophanales; family Paenibacillaceae; genus Paenibacillus; species Paenibacillus sp. FSL H3-0457. Next base: position 6,265,319 of record NZ_CP150283.1, read on the forward strand.
ATGCCAGTGTATTCGAAGCTATTCGTCTCGCGTGTCTGTCCGGCATTGATGTTCGCATTATGATTCCAAATAAACCCGACCACGCCTTTGTATATTGGGCTACGTTATCTTATATTGGTGAGTTGTTGAAGGTGGGCGCCAAAGTATTTATATATGATAATGGCTTCATTCATGCCAAAACACTTATCATTGACAGTTTGGTTGCATCCGTGGGAACCGCCAATATTGACTACCGCAGTTTCCGGTTGAACTTTGAGGTTAATGCTTTTATGTACGATGAAGCGATTGCGACAGCACTTGTACAAACCTTTGAGCACGACCTGCATGTATCGCGGGAAATGACGCTCGATGAATACCAAAAACGTAGTCTCATTATCCGCTTCAAAGAAGCCATTTCCCGTCTGCTATCTCCGATTTTGTAGCGGTCAATATTTATAGTAAAAAAACAGGCACATCCTCTCCCGTCATTTCGGAGAAGGATGTACCTGTTTTTTTCTTGTCTTGAAATTCCAAACTTATGAGCCTACACGGCTCACCCGCTATTTTTCACACCGTTCACACATGTTCTCCCCGCTTAAAACCTTCACCAAGCACTTCGTGCGCGTTACTAATAATGACAAAAGCTCCTGGGTCCACAGACCGGATCAACGCTTTAAGTCTTGGCACCTCATTTTGCCCAACGACTACCATCAGTACTGTTCGTTGATCGTCAGTGTAACCGCCTTTGGCTTCCAGCTTCGTTAATCCGCGATCCAGATCATCCAGAATCACTTTGCTAATCGCTTCGGTCTGGTTGGAGATAATATAAGCCACCTTTGAAAAGCCCAGCCCCATCTCAACAGCATCGATCACTTTACCAGTAACATACAACCCAATCAGCGCATAGAGGGACTGCTCCAACGACAATACAAAAGCAGCCATAATAATAACCGTAGCATCCATAATTACGACACAAAGAGAATAACTCAGTCCGCTGTATTTCTGTACGATTCTGGCAAGAATGCTCATGCCACCTGTTGATCCTCTACCTCGGTATACAATTCCAATCCCTAAACCAACACCAATCCCACCATACAGTGAACCAAGTAGCGGATTCGTTGTTGGAATGGCCCAATCCTTCGTGAGATAAACTAACAGTGGCAGGACAATACTGCCCAATACCGAGCGAACACCATACTGCTTGCCAATGAGCAGGAAACCCGCAATCAAAAGTGGGATATTAATTGCCCATTGGGTATATGCCGGCTCCCAATTAAGCCATTCCTTGCCCAGAATTGATAACCCGGACACCCCACCCGAAGCGATCTGATTTGGTAATAAAAATAAATTAAAGGCCACTGCAATTAAAAACGAACCTACAATGATAGATACCGTATCCACGACGTTTCTCCATGGACCATTGAGTGGAATGAGGCTAGTTATCCTCTTTTTGCGATTATTGTGAAGTTGTGATCGTTGTTGCATGTTCTCGTGCTCTCCTTTTATGTGACTGATCAGTTGTTCGCTCATTTTTTCTATCCTATAAAATTATTCAAAAAAAAGCTCCCGTATACACCAGCATACGCCTACACGTATGGGTCCATACAGGAACTTATATTAATCGGTTTCTACTTTAATCTGGCTACGCAAATAACCATCGATGAATGCATCGAGGTCGCCGTCCATTACTGCCCCTGTATTTCCAGTCTCTACGCTTGTACGGTGATCCTTTACCATACTATAGGGATGGAACACATAGGAGCGAATCTGGCTACCCCATGAAATATCCGACTGATCTCCTCGGATTTCATCCAGCTGTTGTTTTTGCTCTTCAATTTTACGCTCATACAATTTCGAACGAAGCATCTTCATCGCCCGCTCACGGTTCTTGATCTGTGAACGTTCATTCTGACACGTTACAACTACACCTGTCGGAAGGTGGGTAATCCGCACGGCTGAGTCGGTGGTATTGATATGCTGTCCACCCGCGCCACTCGCACGGTAGGTATCAATCTTGAGATCCTCTGTTCGAATGTCCAATTCAATCGTATCATCAATCTCAGGAACCACATCACATGATACGAAGGACGTATGTCTACGGCCCGATGAGTCAAAAGGAGAGATCCGCACCAGTCGGTGTACACCCTTCTCGGCTTTCAGATAACCATAAGCATTGTGCCCCTTGATCGATAGCGTGACACTCTTGATCCCCGCCTCATCTCCTGGCAGATAATCCAGCACCTCAACCTTGAAGCCACGCTTCTCGGACCAACGTGTATACATCCGCAGTAACATTTGTCCCCAGTCCTGTGACTCGGTACCACCTGCGCCCGGATGAAGCTCTAGAATGGCATCCATCTTATCATACGGCTGGTTCAGGAGCAGCTGAAGTTCGAACTCTGCCACCTTGCTCACGATCGCTGTGACGCTTCTACCGATCTCTGCAGCGAGGTCTTCGTCGCCTTCCTCGTCAGCCAGTTCTACCATCATCACCGCATCATCGTAGTCCTGTTGGAGTTTGGTGTATTGATCCACAGATCCCTTCACCGCATTTAGCTCAGCGATTACGGATTGCGCCTTGTCACTATCATCCCAGAAATCCGGAGCAGACATCTTCACTTCGAAGTTGCCGATCATCTCTTGCTTCAGATCTAAGTCAAAGAGACCCCCTAAGGTTGGTTAGTTTCTTGCCTATTTCACGCAGGTCATGCTTCACGTTTGGATCGATCATGTGCAATTCCTCTTTTCATTAAGATAAGCTCCCCGCATCCAGGGCATTCCTCCAGATCAAGTATCCGATGCGTTACCCTGGTGTTGAGACTACTGTTGTATCAGTATCTCTCTTCCCCGTGATCATGGTCATATTATTATAACTATGCACCATTAATCGGTTTTGCATCCTTCACTTCATCCTATGGAATACCCGGCTGCAAGGAGCCATTCATGTCATTCGTGTATAAATGAACCCTTTAACTACTCTTGACCGTGGCAGTGTTTGAACTTCTTACCACTACCACATGGGCATGGATCGTTACGTCCGATTTGGTCAGAAACCTTCACTGGACGTTTCTCAGCAGGTTCACCGCTTGTCGAGATCTGACTTTCCTCAACAACCGCTTGACGCTCCTGATTGCTCTCGATCTGTGCTCTCATCACATAAGTCGCTACTTCTTCTTGAATCGAAGCGATCATTTGATGGAACATCTCGAAGCCTTCGAACTGGTACTCACGCAGTGGATCTGTACCGCCGTAGGCACGAAGGTGGATACCTTGACGCAATTGATCCATTGCATCAATATGATCCATCCACTTGCTGTCTACTGCACGGAGCACAACCACTTTCTCGAACTCACGAACCATCTCTTCGCCAATTCGCTCTTCACGTGCATTGTACTTGTTCTGAACTTTCGTGAACAGGAACTCGATGATCTCTTCTGCTTCCTTACCCCACAGATCATCTTTAGTTATGGAACCATCGTCCAGCAATTTGCTGTTCATGTAATCAGCAACTTCCTGAAGCTCCCAGTTTTCCGGGATATCGTCACTACAATGTGCTTCAACGATACGTTCAATGGAAGGCTTGATCATATCCATAACGATTTGTTTGATATTTTCGGACTCCAGTACCTCGCGGCGCTGTTTATATATAATTTCACGTTGTTGGTTCATTACATCATCATATTGGAGAACGACTTTACGCACGTCAAAGTTGTTACCTTCAACACGCTTCTGCGCTGATTCTACTGCACGGGTAATCATCCGGCTCTCGATCGGTTGGTCTTCTTCAAAACCAAGACGCTCCATCATGTTCAATACATTGTCTGCACCGAAACGTCTCATCAATTCATCACCCAGTGACAGGTAGAATTGTGTTGAACCCGGGTCACCTTGACGTCCCGCACGGCCACGTAGCTGATTATCAATCCGGCGTGATTCGTGACGCTCTGTACCGATGATATGAAGGCCGCCTACTTCAGCTACACCATCACCCAAGATAATATCTGTACCCCGTCCTGCCATGTTGGTTGCAATCGTTACTGCACCCGCTTGACCAGCTCCTGAGATGATCTCTGCTTCTTCCGCGTGGTACTTGGCGTTCAGTACCTGGTGTTTGACACCACGGCGTTTAAGCATGTCAGACAGACGTTCAGAGTTCTCAATGGACACTGTACCTACCAGAATCGGTTGATTCTTACTGTGGCGTGCCACGATCTCTTCTACAACGGCATTGAACTTGCCATCGATGCTCTTGTACACGACATCTGCCATGTCATCCCGCTTGTTTGGGCGGTTGGTTGGAATTTGCAGTACTTCGAGACCGTAGATTTTTTTAAACTCTTCTTCCTCGGTTTTCGCTGTACCCGTCATACCCGCAAGTTTACGGTACATCCGGAAATAGTTCTGGAAGGTAATCGTAGCAAGCGTCATGCTCTCATTTTGTACTTCAATGCCTTCTTTGGCTTCAATCGCTTGGTGCAATCCATCACTGTAACGACGTCCAGACATCAGACGACCTGTGAATTCATCGACGATCATGACTTCCTCATCACTGACCACATAATCCACGTCACGACGCATGATTGCATTAGCTTTCAAGCCCTGTACAATGTGATGGTTGAGAGTTACATTGGCATGATCATACAAGTTCTCGATACCAAATGCTTTCTCTGCTTTTGCCACGCCCGCCTCAGTCAACGCTACGGATTTCACTTTAATGTCTACCGTAAAGTCTTCTTCAGGCACCAAACGTTTCACAAAACGATCTGCTGCATAGTACATATCCGTCGACTTCTGAGCTTGTCCAGAGATAATGAGTGGCGTACGCGCCTCATCGACCAAGATGGAGTCTACTTCATCAATGATACAGAAGAACAATGGACGTTGTACCATTTGCTCTTTGTACAGCACCATGTTGTCACGCAGATAGTCAAAACCAAACTCATTGTTCGTTCCGTACGTAATATCACATGCATATGCATGTTGTTTCAACGCATGGTCCATACCGCTGAGGTTAACCCCAACCGTCATGCCCATGAACTCATAGATTTGTCCCATTTCCTGGCTATCCCGTTGTGCCAAATAGTCATTGACTGTGACCACGTGTACACCTTTGGACATTAACGCGTTCAGATATACTGGAAGTGTTCCTACCAGCGTTTTACCTTCACCCGTTTTCATCTCGGAAATACGGCCTTCATGCAGAGCGATACCGCCCAGCATCTGTACATCGTAGTGACGTTTGCCCAGTACACGACGTGATGCCTCACGTACGGTTGCAAATGCCTCTGGAAGAAGTTCATCTGTCGTTTCTCCCTTTTCAATACGAGCACGGTATTCGTCCGTTTTACCTTTCAGTTGTTCATCAGACAACGCCTGAAATTGTGGTTCCAGTTTATTGATCACATCGACCGTCTTCATCAGACGTTTAACATCACGTTCATTCATGTCGCCGAAGATCTTTTTGACAAGTCCTAGCATGGTATACCCCTTTCATGCAAAACAGAATAGACCCCCTGTTGCCGCCACGCGACACCATCGGATGGATATTGCATCCACTTGCCCGGGGGTGACAAACAATATGATTTGAGCTTAATGAAGGTTACACTTCGTCAACTCAGTTGCCAGAATGTCCTTTCGATCGCTGTTATCCCCTGATTTCTTTTAAACTCTCTTCTCAGAGGGGGAAATCCGGGGATAAAGGCGAACGCTTCGCTTCTACAGATCATTTCCGCCCTCTTCGTCATCCGTGTAAAAATCAAATTCAAATCATATGCTAATAAGTAATATGATGAATCAACTCCAGGCTTGCCAAGGGTTCCTCATGAAGCTGATTCGGTATTCAAACGGATTCGGTTATTAAAAAGTAGCCGAAGCCCGAGCCTTGCGAATCATGTTCATGGTGCTGTGCCTGTCATTGATTATGATTAGCGATCATTCGTTGACAATTCCTCATCAGGACAATGATTCTCTTTGCATAAATTGTAACAGTTTGTAAGAGCCGCCGCAACACGCCACGGCACACTTCTTTGAACTTCTGAGACATATCAAACCGAGTTTAAGTGCAAAAAATCATAGTCGTTAGCGGAAGCGTCCGATTGTCATGTTTCGTTTTGCAGGATAGACAGCTCTGTCAACGAATTTTGATGGTAAATTTGGATGGAAATCTCAATATCCAGTTCTCGAATGTAGGTATACGAATATTTTCGTAAGCATCGGAATCTGGCAGTAAACTTTTACAGTTTGTGCTTCTTCTTACTATCTATTAGACGCAGCAGCATAGGGAATAGTTTCACCATTTTATTTCCAAAGATCATTTCCCAGCTTCTCTACGCACAAAAGAGCCCCATCCCCTAAGGGATGGAAGCTCTTGTTAAGTCTAATTCAGGAAACTACAGTCCCTGTCTTCATTATTATTAGATATTCATACGCATGTCCGTTCCGATGATCCTGTACGTTAAGATTAACCTTGTTCGATCAATCCGTACTTACCATCGTTCCGTTTGTAAACAACGCTAACTTCTTCACTGTCAATGTTGGAGAATACGAAGAAATTGTGACCAACCATGTTCATTTGGAGGATGGCCTCTTCCACGTCCATTGGTTTCAACATAAAGCGTTTCGTCCGTACGACTTCAAAATCATCGTCATCCGTATCCGTATCCAGTTCAGCAGTAGCTACAGTACCTGTTGGATCTTCAACGAAGAGTGTTTTCAGGCTACCTTCCTGGCGGAACTTACGGTTAATTTTTGTTTTGTGTTTGCGGATCTGACGTTCCAGCTTGTCCACTACGGAGTCAATGGATGCGTACATATCGTCGCTCTCATCCTCGGCGCGGAGCACAATGCCTTTCAAAGGGATCGTCACCTCTACCGTATGCAAACCTCTCGTCGTGCTCAATGTAACAGCACCGTCAGAGTTAAGGGGTGCATCGAAATACTTCTCGAGTCTACTCAACTTTTTGTCGACATAATCCTTCAAAGCATCAGTAACCTCGATTTGTTGACCTCGAATACTTAAATTCATAGGGCACTCCTCCTTTTTCCTTTGCCACTTCATTATAACACGAATGTAAGCGCCATGTAAAAACTCCAGGTGACCGAATAATGACATCTGTTCAAGCCACATCTGCCAACGTAGGCATAACGCCATATTTCGCGATATTTCATCATATTCAGCCATAATCGAATAATTACTTGGTATGTCTTATTAGGCGCTTGATGACGTATTTAACCGTTTTTGAGCCTGCTCAATCTAATATGTAAAATGAACTTCAATCTATCTCTTAAATCTCTTGAATCCACTAGAATATTGTTCCTCGGATGATTCTCAAATCTCGAATCTATTAAAACAAAAAAAGACCCCGGAAACGCCGGAGTCTGATGCTAGCGATAATTCAATTTGGTAACCATCTAACCATATATGTAGGTCGGATTGTCCGGATGATTATAATTTGATTACGTTAGCTGCTTGCGGTCCACGCGCGCCTTCGACGATGTCGAATTCTACGGATTGACCTTCTTCCAAAGTTTTGAATCCTTCGGATTGAATTGCGGAGAAATGTACGAATACGTCGCCGCCGTCTTCAGTCTCAATGAAACCGTAACCTTTTTCTGCGTTGAACCATTTTACTTTACCTTGCATGCACTAACATTCCCTTCGTCATCAAATGAAGTGAAGCTTTCGGCCTTAACCTCTGCCCACAATTCAGATAATACCATCCAAAGTTATCCATTGTCAATTGGAAAAGTAAATGTTTTCTTGGAATTTTTTGTAGATTAATTGGGGATTGTGTTGAGAGGTGGGATATTATTTATATGTCAGGTTATTTGTAATAAACCGCCGTTGGAAATGGTTCTAATCCTTTAGCATACCAATAGTTCAAACTACTTGCAAAGTCTATAACCTTCTTTTTATCCAAATCATACACCAAGAGATCTGGATCGCCCGCCATATCAATTTCGTCCAATCTTCGAGGTGTCTTTCTACCCGATACATCATCAAAAGTACTCCAGCTTCCCACACCAGAAACAAATTCAGACCGGAAGGAAGTAAACAATGTCTCTTTATCTAGAACAATAAAAACAGCATTGTCTGAATTCACATATTGAGATGTATATTTAAATGGGATAGTCACACTTTTAATTTTCACGTCCGAAATATCATGATTCAACGATGAATGTGCGCCACTATTACTAAAAGTATATGTTCTATACCAATTAAGATGAGCATTTATATTGGAAACAGAAGACGTGTTCCCAACCTTTAAACCATTGACAGTGATATCTCCGTTGGGATACTCCATAACAGCCGATATCAGATTTTCAGAATACGAAGTGAGCTTCGCTGTTTTGGCTGGATTATTGGGGTCAGGAATGACTGAGGGATTAGCCATATTAGCATGAATACTATAACTATCACCTACAGTACCTGTAGATGTTACACGAAGCCCCCAATCCCCTGCTCCCAAATCTGTTGCAAATTTGATCTCACCTGCTTTTCCTCCAAATGGAGTCGGCGTTGCTGTTCCAGTACTCCAATCAATTGAATACAGATCAACTCTATAATTAGAGTTAGTAGATCTAATTTGAGTTAGTATACTACGATTCGAAGGGACACTAAAAAACCAAAAGTCTGATGGATCTGCTGCAGATAAACTGTCATTAAAGCTCATCAGATCACCAGTAACATTAAAATTCGACATAATTGAAAACTCAGGTCGACTAACTTGGATAGTCTTTCCTCTAATCAATCCTTGTGTTGAAGTTGAATCTGTTAAAACTGACTTTTCAAAATTCGTTGGCAGTTCAATTTGGACTTTTTCTACAGATCCTTCCTTATTCTCAGCTAGTACAGTACTGCTAACTAATCCACTCAGTAAACTAATACTTAATAAACAACTTGCTGTCATCAATCGTATTCTTCTCATCGTTCTACCTCTCTTCTTTTTTTCCTTATAAGTACCAGAGAAAACACTAGTTAGGTAAATTATAAAGGTATATATAATATATTATGTATTTATATTGAATTTCCTTCCTTAATGTGTAATTAGTTATTATATTTTCTTTATAATCATCTATTTTAAATAGTAAATCAATGAATTGAAGGGTTGTAATATGAAGTGCCACACCTACTGTAAATAGGGCACATAAGCGGATTAGTGTAAAAATGAAGTCACCCCAACAACCAATGATCTGTCATGAGAATAGCCCTTTACTAGCGTGTTTTGCGTTCAAACAACGTTGATACGTATTTTGCCCTTTCTTTGTGCGACCCGATATGACCCTGTCCAGTTCTCAGTACCAAACGTTTCATGAGGACGAAATTCTCTGGAACGATCCGAAAACGATCTGCCAATGGCGAATTACCGCGAGTTACTGTGGGTTTCTGGTGCTTTCCTTTGTGTCAGGGAGTCTGTAACGTTTCTTGACTGCCCATCGTGGGATCCTTCGATAGATCGTTTTAAAGGAGAACGAAAGCCGGCCGTAGGTGCTTGTTATGTGATTTTCTCTGGAGGCCACGTTGCCTTGAACTTTCCCCCTAAGAAAAAAGCCATTTCACCTGATCATTTATCGGGAGAGACAGAAGCCTTCGGAGCTCCTAATAAGTGTCATGGGCTTGCTCAGTATGACAGGGCTGCGACGACTCATGAACTTTGGCTAGCTTGCGGGGTTTCAATCTTGCTGCATTCGATTATGCTAAGACATACATGGCTCTGAGTGAATTCCCTTGTGTAACCAGCCAGTATCTCGGAGGTACCGTCCTCAGATTTACCGCTGACCAAGGAAAGAATTTTGCTTGCTATGGCAACTGGAAACAACCTATACTCGCTCATTTAATTCACAAATCCCTATTCATCTTGGCAACGCGGTGCGAATGAAACTTCGATTGGGTTACTTCAAGAATTTTTACTAAAGTTACCGATCTAGCTCAAATTAAATATAAAAAATTCGCCCGTTCACTGGATCTAATTAACTCACAGACCACTAAAATGCTGGGGCTAGAGAACCGCTCACAAATTCCCCACAAGAGGAACTTTCACAACTTGTTTCACAATCGGTTTAGAAATTACACAAAATTGCTATTAATCGGGTAATAACCACTGGCTTAGCCGGTGACCTCCACAGCCCTATAGGGCATCGTACTGGCTACGGTCCTATAGTTCTTTCATGATCAACGGTCGGTAGTTCTTATCCTCCGCTAGCTGATTCCGAATGTATTCGGCGATCACTTTCTTGTTTCTTCCTACCGTGTCCACGTAATATCCTCTGTACCAAAACTGTCAATTGCCATATCGATATTTCAGATCGGCAAACATATCGATAATCATTAGCAAACTTTTCCCTTTCGATAACCCATGAATTCCAAAACACTCATTTTTGGCGAAATATTCACCAGTTTGTATATGTGATCGACACAAACTTCCGCCTCCAATATTTCTATATCTTTCCTCTTACATAGCTATCTAAAGATCTTCCCAATTTCCCTTTTGAACTTCCCATAGATCACTTGTCTTGGATATTTAGGCGCAAATACAATATGGTATATGCAGTTCAATTTCGCATGTACTAGACTGCTTTTGTCCATCTTGCTCCCTACTTTGTTTCATCCGTGCGGTTGGCAGACCGGCACTCATTTTATCATGAATGTCAAAAGGTGAACTATTTATAGCTATAAGCTTCACAGAACCCCCTGTCGGACGAGAGCTCTGAAAAAGTTTCTTATAAAAAAACGATAAAAAAATGAGCCTATAGAATCGCTTCTAAGGCTCGTTTCGCGTTTTGGGAATCATATTTGAACCGCTAAATTTTTGGTGTTTTCAAATAGAGGTAGTTTTCCAGTGACTTCAGTCTGGAGAGCTTAAAAAAAAGAGAGCATATTGCTCTCATAAATTATATTTAATTAGCCCTTTCTCCCACTACTCTCTGTAGATTACATCAACTAAGAGTAAGACAAAGAAACATACAAATAGTCAATGTTATTCTCATATTAACGAATCAGTTTTTAATAAGCTATAGAATAAAGAGTCACACCATTTTCCTTGAGACCAGTGTGTTTGTCTATGCCTTCCATCTATTTTGAAACCAATACTTTCAAGCATTTCTCTTTTCAGTATGTCGAATTCATACACCTCACACCACAAACGATGTAAATTCAATTCTGCAAATGCATAATCCACAAGAATATGTGCTGTATCTGGTGCAAAAACTTGATCAATATACAAATCATGATGACCAATATAAATAGAAAAATCAGCACTTCTATTGATCCAGTCTATATAACATACACCACATGCCCCTAAAAGTTTTTTGTTCTCCATTTCTATAATGGAGAACATAATTGTATTAGGATCTTGAATAACCTTATTTTCAAACCATAATTCTTGATTGTATTGACTCAATTCACGAAACTCTCGAAAATACTGTCGCAAATTGGGATTATTCCGCCACTCAAGTAATTGACTAAGATCTTCTCTTTCTACTGCACGCAGTGCTACATGAACACCTTTAAGCATCTTGATATACCAACTCATCCATAGACAATGCATCACCCTTAACTTTATTTACAAGGAGACGTTTACCTAATACTTCATTTATTTTGTAAGGTTCAATCCCCTTATGAGGAGCAGGTCTTAAAGCCTCTAAATCCTCTTCTCTAAGAATATCTCCTGCATTTAAATTATGCTTCAATCTTAAACACCGTCTCTGTAAAATCACAGTATGTCTCTCATTATCTTCCACTCTCTTAAAGCCATCTCCCATAGCAGCTTCTAATTCTTTTGATCTGTCGATCATTTCTCTCCATGTTGAAGGATTCATAGAGAACTTATGATCAGGTCCAATTCTGTCATTATCATCTGTAAAATGCTTTTCGATCACTTTAGCTCCCATAGCTATAGCTCCCAAAACTGTTGCATGCCCCAATGTATGATCTGACAGCCCAAGGATCAATTGCGGAAATCGGAGGGCATAAAGTTGAAGCACCTTAAGATTAATATGCTTTAAATTGTCAATATCGGCGGTGTAGTTAGTATTGCACTGCAGAAGCACCAGTTGCCGAGTATATTTAAGTACTGCCTCTACTGCTCTCTCCACATCTTCGAAAGAGGAAGCACCCGTCGCTAAAATTACAGGTTTGTTTTGCTTGGAGATTTCTTCAATAAGATCTATCCATGTAATATCCCCTGATCCGATTTTATATGCTGGAATAAAGGGATCTAATAAACGAATTGCTTCATAATCGTATGGTGTGGTCATAAAGTCAATCTTTGCCTCTTTTGCAGTTAATGCGAGTTCCTCGTTCCAATCGCGATTACACTCGTACTCTTTATATGTTTCAAACACAGTTTTGTCCCAATCTGCTTGATGACTCAAAGAACCGTTTAGCTTTCTAAACCCATAATCACTCACGATACTTTCAGCTTTAAAATGTTGGAATTTTGCAGCATCCGCGCCTGCATCTTTTGCCATCCAAATCAATTCTTTAGCTCTTGTCAAGTCCCCATCGTGATTTGCTGCAATGTCAGCGATGAAATACGCGGGAGAATCCACATCGATTATTCTATCGTTGATTTTAATTGAATTATCATATTTCAAAAGTGATTAACCTCCAAATAATCTTTATATAGTCGTTCAATAACCTCTACAGTATCAGGCATTCGATAACCTAGAAAATTTTCTACTTTCCTTACCTCAAGCCCCATACTAGTTGCCCTATAAGGTTTACCTTCGTTCTGAAATTTTTTTACATTAGTATTTTCCGTACTTAATTCAAACTTCTCAGCTAACCTTTGTACAAATTCCTTTTTACTAACGGATTGACGCGATGCTACATTAAAGACCCCTCTAGCTTTGGCTGTGATCAAGTCATACACTATTTGAGCCAATTGTGATACAGCTATACTTGAGGTATAAACATTGTCAAAAAGCATCATTTCATCTTTATTTATCAAGGATTTTAAAACCCATTCAATAAAAGTAGGTCTTTCTTCTACTCTACGATAACCTACAATGTTTGTCCTTACTACTAAACTATTCCTAGCCGTGAGTGCAAAACATTCTCCCGCAAATTTTGTTTTTGCATATTCATTCAAAAGTGATATTGGTGACATTTCATTGTGTACAACATTTCCTTGATCACAATAGTAGTGATCTGTCGAAATTTGAACTAAATACTTATTATTAACATTTGCATATTCAGCTAATACTCCAACTGGTCTTGCATTTAATAAATACGCAAGCGACGGATCTTCTTCACACTTTTTCAAATCTACAATGGCTACTGCATTAACAACCACATCTGGGTCAAGCGTTTCTAACGCTTGCTTTAAATCCTCAACATTTAAAAAATCAAGATTAATATCCGCATGTTTTCTAGCCAATGTATATACTTCAATTTGCAGTTGGTTAAATTCTTTAACCAGTGCTTGTCCAAGCATTCCTGTTGAGCCACATACAAGTAACTTCAAAATACTGCCTCCACATATAATTCATTCACCTAATTTTTTTTGTTCAATATGTTGATTGATTAATGGTAAATCCGGTATTCTTTCCATTAAGGCTATTACTTGTCTCCAACCAAAAATTTTATCGGGCTGATGTAGATAATTATATATTTCAGTAATTAACTTGTAATCCTCTTCTGTATCCAAAGTCCAACGGTATCTTGAATAATCTACGGGTGAGTTATATTCAGAAATAGTAAATTGTTCAGGGTGTAAATATATATAAGGAGTGACATGCTCAGTATGGACATCATTATAAGCATTACGATATGAAATTTCTAATGCATCTCTTGTAAAAACCTCTATATCAAGACCTCTAGGAAATGTAGGCGTAGTTTTGTTGCTCATGTAGTCCACTTCCATTTTATAAAAAGTCTTTATTACTTCCTCTGTAATTTCAGGATCTATAAGAGGACAGTCTGAGGTCACCCTTACAATACCATCAGCTCCATATAGTTCAGCTGCTTCATAATACCTTGACAATACATTTTTTTCGCTACCACGATAAATATGGACTTCGTTGGCTTTAGCTTCTTCTACAATTAGATCATCCTCTATCGATGTGGTTGTTGCAACAACAATAGCATCAATTGAAGGAACAGCTTTTAATCTCTCTAACACGCGACTCAATACACTGTCCCCACATAAAGGTTTTAAGACTTTTCCCGGAAGACGTGTAGATCCCATTCTTGCCTGTACAATAGCTACAGTGTTCATTGTTTCTCCTTTCACATGTGAATTATTCAATTCAACCCTTCAATAACCAATTTTTAGTGCGTTCCAAACCTTCCTGTAAAGTCACCTTAGGTTCCCAACCAAGAAGTTCTTTAGCTTTTGAAGAATCACACAAAAGTTTATCAATCTCACTTTGTGGATGAATATGTTCAATGTGATGAATCCTTTTATTATCATTAGTAATCAAAAAAGCAAGATCATTAATAGAAATGTCTTTACCCAAACCTGCATTTATAATTTGTCCATTAGCTTTATCATTAAAACCAGCCATAACTACGAACTCCGCGCAATCCTCAACATATAGAAGATCACGCGTTTGATTTCCATCACCATATATAGAGAGCGGGCTGTTAGAGATATGATTTTTTAAAAATATGGCAACAACCCCACCTTCTCCACCAGTTTTTTGATACGGACCGTAAGTATTAAAAGGCCTGATAACAACAGTAGGTAGTTTGTATGCATAGTAATAAGACAACACCAAATTTTCTGCTGCAACTTTTGCTCCTGCATAAGGTGAGGCTGGTTTAGTCGGGTGTTTTTCACTTATTCCATTTTTATTCACACAACGGTCATAGACCATACAAGTACTCATAAATACAATTTTAGTATTATTTTCACGACATCTTTCTAAAACATTAAACGTTCCAATAGTATCATTATTAAAAGTAGTTTTAGGATCGTCTATGGAATCTTGAACATTAATAGAAGCACCGAGATGGTAACAAATATCAAATTTATGCTCCTGGAAAAGTGATATAAGAAGATCTTCATCTAAAATGCTCCCTCTTAAGAACTCTTGAAACCCTTCATAATTTAATAATTGCGTTATGTTCTCTTCACTTCCATTAGATAAATCATCCAAAATCCAAACCTTATGTCCTTTTTCAAGTAATTTCAAGGCAACCCACCTACCAATAAATCCAGCTCCACCAGTCAATAAAATTTTCATTTATATCATCTCCTTAAGTTTAAATATTCTAAATAAGCTTCTCCTCGATTAACCATTTTTCTAGAGTTTCTTTACTTACGAGCATTGACTCTAATTTAGTTTCCTCCCTGTTTTGCAATTCTGTTTTTTTTCGAAAACTCGAAGGAATAGTATACATTTCCGGGCTTTCTAGAGCTATCATTCTTTCATCCAGTGTCATAAGTTCCTCAAATCGCTTCTCACCAGGACGCAGTCCAACGTTTAAAATCTTTGTTGGCCATGAAATACTATAATTCTTAGATGCTACATTAATAACGGCCTCTGCTAAGTCCCCAATTCGTACCGTTGGCATTTTCAACACAAAGACTTCTCCCCCTGTTGCCAGATCATTTGCTTTTAAAATTAAATTAATAGCCTGAGTGGGGGTCATCATATATCTCAGCATATCTGGATCTGTAAGAGTTACATCCTTTCGGTCTAATATTTGTTTTTTAAATAGTGGAATTACTGATCCTCTGGACCCCATAACATTACCAAACCTAACAGACGAAAAAATAGTATCTTTAGAACCCTTTTGGTATTCTGCAGCAGAGATTAGTCTTTCCGCGGTAAGTTTCGTAGCCCCGTATGTGTTGGTCGGAGAAATTGCTTTATCTGTACTTGTAAACAATACTTTCTTCACATTATTGGAAATTGCAGCTTGAATTACATTTTGCGTTCCAATGACATTAGTTTGTACCGCTTCAAAAGGATTATATTCACATGAAGGCACATGCTTCATTGCAGCTAGATGAAAAACATAATCAATATCCTCCATAGCTCTCATCAGTCTGGATAAGTCTCTCACATCTCCGATTAAAAATCGAAGTTGATCAGAGAACGAACTAAATTCATGATTCATTTCATATTGCTTATGCTCATCTCTACTGAAAATTCTAATTACATGAGGTTTATGTTTGATCAAATGCTGCACCAACTGTTTTCCAATAGTTCCTGTACCACCTATGACAAGTATCTTTTTTTCAGTATAGATTGATTTCATTTTTATGCACATCCTTAAATTAATGCGAATTCACTATATTTTTCATGAATTATATCATTACTATCATTATCGGTATAACATGCTTCTCTGTGAATCCTTGTAACAAAAAAACCCCTCAATTGAGAGGTTAACTACATATAAATATCTAGTTATTTTCTACGATCCATTAGTATGCTGCCGGGTGAAAGATTAGATTCATACGCACTACGTTGAGTTGCCGCTTGCCTACGATTATACAACCATTCCTGAGCTTCAATACGGAGTGACTCCATTTTCCGGAGTATGACCGGATCCAATTCGAGTACACTTTTAATCCTATCTTTTTGATCTTCTGTAAATACCTCTTTATTTAATAATGCCATATTAATAAGATCAACAATGGATTGTCTCTTTGTAATAAATTCTTCTACTTCTTCGTAAGAACATGTTTCAATATCATCTAGAAATGACTCGGTTAATACTTTTAATTGGTCAATATAACTATCCATTAGCAGTTTCCATTTGACCTAATGCTATTTTATTGGCCTGAATCCAAGTCTCACGTAACTCAACTAAATAACTTAAAGCTTCTTCTATTTTTTGTTGATCTTTACGTATATTCGCCTCAATAAGCAGATAGTTGGTGTATTCATAAAGAGAGTACAGATTCTTTGATATTTCATAATCAAAATTAAGCGTGCCCATCAATTCACTGACAATAGATTGAGCTTTACCAAGATTGGTACTTGTCTTTTCATGATCATGTTGCTGCAGGCCCTGGAGCGCAGTTTTGATAAACCTTATAGCACCATCATAAAGCATAACAACAAGTTGGGCTGGAGTTGAAGTTTGGACTGCTGATTGCTTGTATTTATTGTAAGGAGAATTAATCAATTCGCTCACCTCTAACTATGAATTCGAGCCCAGACTTGATAACAAACTGGAAGACTGGGAATTTAATTTGCTAATTGCCTGTTCCATTGCAGTAAATTGTTTGTAATATCTATTTTCAGCAATAGTAAGATTTTTCAGCATTGTATCCATACGGCTATCATATGACTTTAGTTCACGTCCCATAACACTCTCAGGTTTATAAGCTCCTGTGACTGAACCGGAAAAACGGTCAGTACCCGCACGGTCAGAGATCATATTGATTGAACTACTAACTTTCTCAGCAAGCTTATCAAAAATTCCCGTAGAAGGAGAACTTACTGGTCCTTGAAATAGGTCCAATATTTTTTGAGGATTATCAGAGATGGCCTTCTTCAATTTAGACTCATCCAGTATAAGTTTACCTTCATCATAATACTTACCCGTTGTTATCCCCATAGCACTAAGATCACCCAAATTTGCGGTGATGATCATCCTCATCTGTGAAACCGTGGATGTCAAAATATCATCATTTTTCAGCAAACCACTTTGTGATTTCTCTGTCCAGGCTTTAATATCAGCGTCTTTCATTTCCTTCTTTTGCTCATCTGTAAGTGGTGAAAAATTACGATATTTAGCTTCACTCGTTTTGGTATTCAATGTACTGAGTAAAGAATTATAATCTTCAATGAATCCTTTAATAGTTTCCAAAACATTATCTGGATTTCTCTGAGTTGTTATATTAACGGTCTCCCCAGATGGGGTCGTTGAGAGCAAATTGAATGTAATTCCATTTAATATGAAGTTGTTGCTATCTTTCTCAACATCTATTCCGTTAATATTTAATTTTGCATTTTCACCCGATTTGAAATTTTGCTCACCTTTAAACAGCGCCAGTAACGTATTATCACCTGTATCGGTTCCAAGTTTAATTGGAGTTCCATCTTTGGAGGTTAAGACTAGTTTTCCAGACTTCTCATCAAAACTTGCTGTTGCATTTGCACCTGTACGAGCCGAGATTTCTGTTATAACATCAGCGATGGATTTAGAACCTGCAAAGCTGAAAGTTTCATTGTTAATTTTGAGAGAAAAAGGTTCAGTTGCTCCAGTCAGGTCAGATAATTTAGTGCTTCCCAAAAAACCTGAACCCACGCCATTGGTCTCGATAACTGTTTTATTAGTTGGTGTACCACCAAATAAATTAATAACAGAATTTGAACCAGTATTACCTCCGATATCTACCTTACCAGCAGGGCCACTTGTCTTGGAACGGATGATCAACTGGCCTGTTAATTCGTCATAACTTGCATTGACATTCGCTTTGGTATTAGAGTTAATTGTAGAAATCATACTTGAAATTGATGTAAGACCATTAAATAATGGTTTTCCATTATCATCTTTGAAGCTCACACCATTGATGACTAGATCGAAGCCTTTATCAAGATAATCCTTACGGTCAGTTTCACTCATCCCTGCTAAATTAACACCGTCAACTTCTGCAAGAGTAGAAGTACCTTTATAAGTCTTATCCGTACCTGTAGTTTGCACGGTAGCACTTGTTGCAAGTTTTGATATTTGTACTTTCATATCAATCCCATTCGCATCAGCAGTGGCGTCTGCTTTAAGTGCATCCGTATTCCCCGTAACAACAGCTTTATTCGCGTTCAGTGCTGAATCCTTACCATACTTGTCCGTTAGTTTATTAAAACGGAAATCATAGAGCTTGCTATTTATCTCCCGATAGCTATCACGCTTCCATTCTACCAATTGTTTATTTTGGGTAATTTTATCGTACGAAGCACGTTTTGCAGTCATCATACTTTTCACAAGACTATCTATATCCATACCTGAAAAACCATTAATACGAGTCACCATAATCACTTTTCCCCCTTAGATTCAGATTTTTTCATCAATAAGTATACCAGCAATTTCCATCATTTTAGCTACTAAGTCTAGCGTTTTTTCAGGTGGGATCTCACGAATTAACTCTCCAGTTTCTCTGTTCAATACTTTCACCATAATATCATGTGTCTTTTCGTGAACACTAATTTCCAACGAAGTTTGTGGCCCTTCTAAAGACTTGATTGCCCGTTCTATTGTCTTAACAAGTTGTTCATTCACTACAGAATTCTGAACCACTGGGGTCTTCAATTCTTTGGGGTTAGAGACCGAAGGAGCCGATTGTGCAGTCAACGAATGCTGATCATTGTATTCAGAGTTATGCTGCCTGTTTATAGTAGTATTTGCCGTTAATGATAATTCTATATTCATGAATGCCCGCCTCCACAATAATTAATGTTATTATGTTTATCGGTATATTCTCAAAGTTCCATTAGGTAATTTTTGTATACTCACCTTTATTCAATCTCCAATTGGTTTTCTAACACTGCTATAATTTCCGAGAGAACAAGTAGGCTTGTTTTCACAAATTCGATTTGAATTTCCCTGTTCTTGCTTAAATTATCTGTTGATAGGAATTGCTCTATCTCAAATAATCTCCACACACTTGTAATCAAAACGGCTTGTAAATTATGACGTAAAAGCCAGTTGCTTGATACCTCTCCAAAAAGAACATCGGTCTTTTCCAATACTTTTAGAGACTTTAATAGTTGAGATTGAGACGAACGTTTGTGAATAATTAGTTCTTGGAGATTTACAAGTTGTTTTCTGAACTTCTTTTCTTTATCTTTAAAATTTTCTAATTCGATCTTCAAACTCATATGAATTTGTTTAACATCAACAGGATAATGATCGAGTTTCTTTATTTCTCTTTGAACGTTTAATAAGTTTGAACTGTTAACACAATACTTTTCATGTACGGCATTCAAGCTCATCTGGACCGTATGATTTATTAATGCACCACCTTCTGTTGCATCAATAACAAATAACTGCTTATTATACGTTTCTGTTTCAAACCAATTACGAAATGCATTCCAAATCTCCGTTGTTTCAACCTCTTCGCCTTTATAGCCTTTTGTATATACCTTTTTTGAAGTATTCACACCGCCTGAATTAATTGGATTTTGATCATATACAGTGTTACTAGCATGAGTTTCTGCTGAAGAATTACCAAAAGCGAGATCTTGTCCAACAAGCACAATAGGTGAAGCCCCTAAATGATCTGCAAGTCCAAAAGCAACATGAGCACAAGATAGTCCAAGGCTAATCGAATTATCTTGTGTGAGATTTAATATTTGTTTAAGCCAGTTGTACTCTCCAACGTTATCACGGATTGGAATAATAACTTCGCCTTGAAATTCTTCGAATATTTTAGGATAAACTAGCAAGGGTGCAACTAATGTAACCTCAGATGGATATGACTTATCCTTATAGAAATAGGAGTAGGTCAATTCCCCTCTTTCGATTGAGCAGATAAAATCAGGTACGATCCCTTCCTGACACAACCTCTCAGCAATCGTATCAACCGCAACAATAACTGCTTTACCTATAAATTTTTTCAACTCTTTTATATTTTTATTAAGTGACGGACCAGCTGCTACAACAATAGCAGGCATATCTTTAAACAAATCTCTTAATTGAGAAACATCCTTCGAACGAGCGAGCTTTTTAATATTTAACATGTTCTGTCTGAATCCTATTAAACTATCATCTACAGAATTCCCATATAATGTTGTTTTATATTGAGCTACTTCTTTAATCTGTTTAATAACAGAAGTACAAGAATCGACATCAAAATTTCTGTAATAAGTGGTGAAGTAGAATTTAATATTTTTGAGGTAAAAAATCAGACTAGTAGAGAACAATTTTTCCAAAAACATAGGCAGGTTACTCAAATCATCAGCAAAAAGAATCACGTTAGAGGATCGAAAGAAAGAAAGATCTTCTTCATTTAAAACGTAATTAAAGAATGAAAAACTTGGTTCTATAATGATCAAAAAAGACTCTTTGCTCATAGTTTGAATTAATCGCTTAAGTTCTGAAACAGAGTATAGGCCAATCGCAAAAATGAGTTCCTTCTTCAATGCATTTGGTACATGAGTATCATCAAAGTTATTTTTCAAATAAATAATTTGATTATTCAATTCAATTAAATCTCCCTTAACCGAATCTTTCTCATAGAGATTAAGAAATATCTCATTATTTTGAGGCTCACCAATCCAATGCAAATTGTTTATAGACAAAATATTAATATTCTCTTCAATTAATTTCACTGCATTTTCTCCTTAATTACATATTAAAATAACCCATTATAAATCAATCTATAAAAATAAAGCCCCACAGAAAGTGGGGCACATGTATTGAATGAGCTTAAACAAATTATCTAAGCAGTTGAAGCACGCCTTGTGGTTGTTGATTAGCTTGAGCCAACATAGCTTGGGAAGCTTGTGCCAAAATGTTGTTTTTGGTTTGTTCCATCATTTCTTTAGCCATGTCAACGTCACGGATACGTGATTCAGCCGCAGTCAAGTTCTCGGAAGCTGTTCCCAAGTTATTGATTGTGTGCTCTAAACGGTTTTGTACAGCACCCAGTTTAGAACGTTCGGTGGATACTTTTTGCGTTGCTACGTCAATGACTTTAATAGCTACGTCAGCTTGAGCTTGAGTAGAAATTTGCAACCCTTTAACACCCAATGCAGAAGTACCCATATCATTGATTGAAAGGTTCATTGATTGGCCTGTGTTTGCACCAATTTGGAATGTAGCTGTACCATCGGTACGAACGTTAGCTGCTGCTGTTTTTTCAGTGAAAGAAGAGAGTGTATTTGTAGCAGAAGTACGAATATTTCCACTTGCATCTTTAACAGAAATAGTGAGTCCATTCACAGCCCCTGTAGAACCAGCGGTACCAGCAGTAACAACTATTTTACCAGCACTAATTGTCAGAGCAGAATCAGCATTGTCCAAGTCAGAGATAGCTGAAGCCGCAGAAACTGTGATTTCATTAGTCACGGTAGTGCCATCTTTAACATAAGAAATAGTAACTTTGTCACCAGCAGTAATACCAAGACTGTTACCATTTTTATCAGTAAGATCAGTCAAGACTACAGTAGCCGCTGTCAAAGTAGCGCCTGCAGCGCCTTTAACAGAAGCATTCTCATTAATGTTTGCTACAGCAGTATTAACCGCACTACCCATGGAACCATCAAGCAGGTTTTTAGTATTGAATTGAGTAGTCGATTGGATACGATCGATCTCTTTATTCAATTGATCCATCTCATCTTGCAGGTTTTTACGGTCGCCAGAAGTATTCGTATCGTTACCCGATTGAACTGCGAGTTCACGCATACGTTGCAGGATGGAGTGAGTTTCGTTCAGTGCACCCTCAGCAGTTTGGATCAAAGAGATACCATCTTGCGAGTTACGGGATGCTTGATCCAAACCACGGATTTGACCGCGCATTTTTTCGGAGATTGCCAAGCCTGCAGCATCGTCACCAGCACGGTTGATGCGAAGACCGGAAGACAATTTCTCGATGTTTTTGTTCGTGTTAGTAGTGTTAGTAGACAGTTGACGGTGAGTGTTCAACGCCGCGATATTGTGATTAATAATCATTTGATATTTCCTCCCTGAAAATAAGTTAGTTCCACATCCTTGTGGTAAACGCCGCGACATTAAGGTCGGCCGCCCTGCCGAAGCAGCGTCTAAATAATATATCGACAGGAGAGGAGCAACTGTTTATAGCAAATTGGAATTTTTTTATTCTTTTTTAGTACTATCGTTTCGCAAGCGTTCCATAAACGCTTCAACGTTGGCTACTAGAGGTGTTGCAGACTCACGATTTGCTTCCTGAATGGATGTATATATCTCCTGTCGGAATATATCAATATGCTTGGGTGCAGAGATACCTATTCGAACCGTATCACCTTCTACAGCAAGTACAGTCACCTCAATATGATCCTGGATGACGATGGACTCTCCCTTTTTACGTGATAGTACCAGCATGTCAAACGCCACCTTTCTCTGATTTCGCTTCATCTTCTGCCCAGATAAGATGACGTGTATCGTAGCTGGTTTGATGGAGTACAACCTGCTTGCCCACCCGGTTTTCGGGATTAAGTACAACAGGTGCAAGAAGGTTCATGGTAGATTTATTCGTTTGGGAATGGATTGTAACCATAGAGTACACTGATACTTGGTCAATGATTCCCATCTCTTCCTTGTCTATCTCGCTCAGCTCAAAACTATAATCGGACACAAACGTAAATGGACTTACCAACAAGAACGATAAATTCGGCTCTCGTACGGACTGTAAATAAATGAATGGCGTTTCCTCCCACGGAATTAACGCAAACTCTGTCTCTTCTTCAAATCCAGGCAAACCTTTGGGAAACTGATATACGTCTTCTCCACTAATCTCTACTTTTCCCCACGTGCTTGTATGAATAATAATAACGAACGCCTCCTTGGCGAATAATAAATTATACAAAAAGAGCCATAGAGGGCTGCATCCGAGACCGTCTATAGCTCTACATTATAACTCACAACCCCACATCTATAGCAGGTGGAGTGTATTGAACTGATGCATATTGTTTCACATAGATATCCAACTTACCTCGTTGATACTCAATTTCCGGTTTATTCACTATAACATTCATTTCGGAGACAGCTGATTCATAACTGATATCTGGCGGCCTTGTCTCAATTTGAATATCTACGTTATCAAATGACGCAGGAGTCCTTGTTTCTGGAAAAGGCTTTTGTTGCCAATCCATACCAATAATATTAGCTATCGTATTGCTCGGTTTATGAATAGCAGCCAACTGATTTCCTTGTTGAACGCGTTCAGCCATGTTTTGCAAAAACTGTTGTTCAATGCCTGAGTATATTCGGGCATTCATGTCAATCATATTGCCACCATTGTAGGCAGAGAAAGCCTTGCTCTGATCTACATGAAGAGTGATTGGGTGACTCTCCACTGTAAGCTTGGCAGGTTTAGTGTTTAGCTGAACTTCTGCCTTAGGCTGACGAATAGAGTACTGACCAGGATTAGTCTCCATATTTAGAATAGAAGGTGTAGTTCTAATCTGAACTACAGGAAGAGTCTTCATGATTTAGATCCCCCTCTATCTAAGGAAATCCACCAAAGATGGAGAGATAATTTTTGCGCCTGCAGACAAAGAAGCATTGTAGATATTTTCCTGAATTTTAGATTGAATGGATAACTCTGCATAATCTGCATCCTCAACCTTAGATTGAAGATCAGTTAAGTTAATGCCTAGATCATCCAATCTTCCCATCATCAGATCAACACGATTCGTCTTCGCACCAATTTCAGAGCGGATTGCCAGCATTTTGTCCATCCGACTGTCAATGTTGTCAAGTTGATTTGAAAGTTCCTTCTGGTCGCCATCAGACAATGCTTTCATAATTGTATTCATAACAACAAATAAATTGTCATCTTCTGTACCTGTACCAAACACCTCATTACCATCCACGTTAATTGGTAATTGTACACTCTCACCAACAATAAAATTAACCTTACCTTTATCCGTTACAACAGAAGCAGCATTGGTTGTGTCGAAAGAGCCATCTGGATTAGAAGGGAAATCATACGGCTTAATATCATAGGTCTCGCCATTAAAAATATATTTTCCGTTCAGTTTACTGTTGGATATATCCACAAGCTGTTCCTTAAGTTGTTGTACTTCTTCATTGATACTATCCAATGCCGATTGAGGGTTTGTTCCCGTCGAAGCTTGCACCGTTAACTCACGAAGACGTTGCATTACGTTTCCAGCCTGATTCAAAACAGTGTCATTGAATTCCAGCCAAGAAACTGCACTGTCCACGTTTTTCTGATATTGCTCATTAGAGGACAATTCTGCACGATAGCGAAGGGAATAGGTAATCCCTACAGGGTCATCAGAAGGCTTATTTATTTTCCTGCCTGTCGCTAACTGAGTCTGGGTATTATTCATCTGTTGCGCATTACGGTTCAAGTTCAAAAGCAGTTGCGAACTCAACATATTATTAGTAATTCTCATAATAGATGCTTACTCCTTCCTTAACTATCTGCCTACTACGCCAGTAGAGTTAATCAATTTATCAAGCAGTTGATCAAATGTGGTCATAAAACGCGCCGATGCACTATAGGCATGCTGGAACTTAATCATGTTCGCCATCTCTTCATCCAGCGATACACCACTCACGGATTGACGACGGGTATCCACTTGCTCGACTAGGAACTCAGAGTTAGATGTCTGACGTGCTGCTTCTTGTGACTGAACTCCGAGTTGTCCCACAATAGCACTAAACTGTGCACCAATCGTTGCATTGCGAAGACCATCAGCGGACTTCATTGGTGTATCTTTCAAATTGGCAAGCAAAATGGCGAGTGTATTATTCCCTTTAATTACAGTCTCTGTACCAGAGGCATCCGAAGTACGAA
The DNA here is from genome assembly GCF_037981725.1 of Paenibacillus sp. FSL H3-0457. Classification (NCBI taxonomy): domain Bacteria; kingdom Bacillati; phylum Bacillota; class Bacilli; order Caryophanales; family Paenibacillaceae; genus Paenibacillus; species Paenibacillus sp. FSL H3-0457. Next base: position 6,290,707 of record NZ_CP150283.1, read on the forward strand.
GCGAAGTTGCAATCTTATTCGGATCAGCCAAAATTTCAGCATTCAATGAAATATTACCAGCTGTGATCGCTGTTCCACCACCAGATGCTGTGAAGAAGGGTGAACCCGGTGACGAAGTTCCGTCCATGCTGTATCCGAGTTGATGCAAACCGTTCAGACCCTTGACCGTAACTTTCAGATCAGTTGCAAGCGTCCGTGCCGCACCCGTGTATGTAACACCATCCAGAACAGTATTATCTGGCAAGACAGAACCCGCAGGAAGGGTGATCTCAATATCCCCATTGGCAAGTGTATTAGCTAAGTCGTCCATTTGCTTCTGATAATCAGTCACCAAAGTGTCTCTGGACTTAATCATGCCGTGGACCTCGCCGTTGGTGAGCGTGCCTGCTGTATATGCAGCATTCAGAAAAGCAGGATCAACCGCGACTTGTACCGCCCCGCCAGTGACGAGTGCCTGTCCATTCATCTGAACCTGGTATCCTTGCGGAGAATCCGTAACGGTAACGTTCATGATTTTGGACAGCTTGTCTGTCATCAGATCACGTTGGTCACGTAAATCGTTGGCATTGTCGCCAAGAGACTCTACTTTCACAATGGCACTATTAAGGTTCGCAATGTTACCCAGGTAACCTTGGATCTCATTACCTTTGACCGCGATGTTGCTATCCAAATCCTGGCTAAGCGCATCCAGTTGGCGGCTAATCTGGTTCATCGCATCCGTAAGAGCGAGTGTGGTTTCCTTGACAATCCGGCGTGCCGTAACGTCCTCAGGATTCTTACTTAGATCTGACCATGATTTATAGAAATTATCCATAACCGTCCGAAATCCGGTGTCCGATGGCTCGTTTACAATAGCTTCAAGTTTCTCAAGCGTATCTCGTTGAATGGACCAACTCCCGAAGTTGGTGTTTTCATTACGATATTGGTCGTCCAGAAATTTCTCACGCACACGAGTAATGGAGTCGAACTCCACCCCTGTACCGAGCTGTCCTGGTGTTGTGCTATGCAGAAATGCGAACGGCTCCATTGGAATGGATGCCTGCATGTTTACCTTTTGGCGTGAGTACCCTTCTGTGTTGGCATTGGCTACGTTATGGCCTGTTGTGCTAAGAGCTGTCGTCTGTGTGAACAAACTGCGTTTAGCCGTTTCGATTGAATGAAATGTAGATGTCACCTGGTTTCCCCCTAATTAATCAGGCACGCGTGTCAAACAGACCGATTCGCCCTGGATTGCCGTTCTTATCAGCAGGATGCTGATATGTGGCATCCTGTTCTGGCCGAGAAGCGAAGATGTCCATTGAGAGATCAATAAACATCAACGATTGCTCGATCAACTTTTGATTCAGTTGATTGATTTCTTTTAATTCATGCAGTGTTCCCGCCAGCTTCTTCTGGACTTCAAGCAATCGCAGTTTGTCAGCCGGATCAAAAATCAGCTTCGAGATCTCAGTAATATTCAGGTTCAGCATAGATTTGATTCCACGCTCCTGTAGCAGTTCGTGAACTGCACTCTGCCGTTCGATCTCTAATGGCTCCTGTTGTTTCATGAAACGAGATTCTTTGTTGAGGAGGGCAATGAGTTCATCTACATCATTTTTGACAATGACCTGTCTCTTGACCTCACTGAGTGCCAGCATATCGCGGTGACTTTGTTCCATTTGCTGCAAAACTGCAATCAATCTGTCCAGTGCTGCCATTACGTGATCACCTATTCCTTATCAAAAGACTTAAAATACGGCAGCAGCTTGTCAGCAAGCTTGCTACTATCTACCTGATACGTTCCCGAACTCACCTGTTCTTTGAGTTCCTGTATCCGTTGTATGCGTCCCGCATCCTGTGTACGACTTTGTTCCTCAAGCATCTTCATCGCCTCCGGAGAAATGGATACCTCGTCCTTACGGCGGCTCTTCTTGGCATCAGCCTGCTGATTGGATTCAACGTTCCTTTGATATGAATTGATGGCGCCAATTCTACTCGGTTCATTGATTTTCATTTAAAATGCACTTCCTTCCATGATTAGGAATTTATGTTGATATACGTTTTTCTTACTTCAATCTTTATGTTTTCAAAATGATTAGGATAATAAAAAAAACCGATAATCTTTAATAAGTTTATCGGTACGTTTCAAAACATTTGTTATAGCAAAACATGTATTTGAGCCCTCGCTCCTATTAATCGCGTAGTTTGTCGACAGCATTGTAGGTTCGTCCGCCTAAATTGTTGTTATCCTTCTGACCTACTTCACGAGCTGCTCCTGCCAAGTCTTTCGTTAAACGATTACGGCAAGAGTCGCACATATGACCTTCACGAATCAATGTTCCGCATACTTCACAAGGATACATCATATTCGGGGCATTCTCGATGGAAATTCGTCCCTCACGGATGAACTTGGTAATGTTTTTAATTGAAACTTCTGTTGCATCGGATAGCTCCTGTATGTTGGTACCTTTGTTTTCGCGCAAATAATCTACACAAATCTGATATTCCTTTTCTATTTCCTTAATACAGTTTGAACATACATCTCGAAAATTCAACGCATATAATTTACCACAGCGAGGACAATTACCCAGATTCATCGCTAAAACGCCCCTCTCAAACTTCCATTTCCGAATAAGATAATAACTATAGATTACCTTATTTTCTCTGATGAAGCCATAGTCTATTTGCAAAACAAAAGAAGGGAGCAGGATGCACATACACGCAACCCTGCTCCCAAATTTTATATCCCTAATTCAATGTTCTAATACTAATACAGGAGACCATACACTTGTGTTCTGATCGTTGAATGCCCGAATACGATATTTATGCAAACTGGACGGTAACAGGTCAGAATGAATAAATGTTGCATCACTGACAGTCGCCACAATTTGCCCATCTGCTTCAATTTCGTAGGATGATGAAGCTCCCCCAACCGCATCCCAAGTCAGAATAACGTTTGTTCTGTCCGAAGTTCCCTTCAGCACAGGTGTTGTTAATTGAGTCACTCCTGTTATGATCTCACTCCAAGCTCCCACACCAGAAGCATTTTTGGCACGAATCCGGAAGGTATGCTCCGTATTTGGTGCAAGTCCGCTCTTCGTATAAACAACTCCACTCACGGCAACCACCGTACCATCAATCTCCAGATCATAACCGGTAGCTCCAGTTACAGCACTCCATCTCAGCGCGATAGCCGCTGTGGTTGCAGAGTTAATACTCAAGCCTGAGACACTCGCAGGTAACGTAGTTTGGGACAATACTGCTGTCCATGCACTCACATTAGTGTCGGTCAGGGCACGAATACGATATTTATGAATGGTGCCACCAAGCACTCCATTGTGTACATACATGAGATCACTCACAGTAGCAACTACTATGCCGTCTGCCTCAATCTCATATTTTGTTGCACCAGCAACTTCATTCCATGTCAGCGTAACTGCGGTTTCTTCAGGTACAGCTTTCAGCGTTGTTGGTACATTTAATTGGGTCGAGGCGGTTATGATCTCACTCCAGCTACCGACGCCGGCAGAATTTTTGGCACGAATGCGGAAGGTATGATCTGTATTTGCTAGAAGACCGTTTTTCGTATAAGCAGATCCACTCACAGAAATCACAACGCCGTCAATTTCCAAATCGTAAGCGGTAGCGCCTGTAACAGGGTTCCATTTCAATGAAATAGCAACAGGTGTAGCGGTATTTAACATAAAACCGTTAACTGCATCAGGGATGGTGCTTTGCGTCAGCACTGCTGTCCATGCACTTGTATTGGTATCCGTCATCGCACGAATGCGATACTTATGCGCCGTTCCGGGCAGCAATGATGTATGAGTAAAGCTAGGCTCTTCTACCGTTGCTACCACTACTCCGTCAGCCTCAATCTCATACTTCGTTGCATCAGTAAGGGCTGCCCATGTCAGATTGATTGCAGTTTCTTCTGATGTTGCTTTTAATACCGGTGTATTTAGAAGTGTTGTTCCACTGATCAACTCACTCCATGCCCCTACACCTACGGCGTTCTTCGAACGGATTCGGAAGGTATGATCTGTGTTGGCTGCAAGACCACTCTTCGTATAAGCTACTCCCGTTACTGGGACAACCGTTCCATCGATCTCGAGATCATATCCCGTTGCTCCCGTTACTGCTGTCCATTTCAAGGCAATGGCTACGTTCGTAGCCGAGCTAACTGTTAATCCTGTAACGGAGGAAGGGATGGTGCTCTGCGTCAGGATTGCTGTCCATGCACTTGTATTGGTCTCGGTCAACGCACGAATGCGATACTTATGAGCGGTTCCCGGAAGCAGTGTTGTATGGGTGAAGCTAGGTTCCTCTACCGTTGTAACCACTGCTCCGTCAGCCTCAATCTCATACTTAGTCGCATCCGCAATAGCTGCCCATGTTAGGTTGATTGCAGTTTCTTCCGATGCTGCTTTTAGTACCGGTGTATTCAAAAGTGTCGTTCCATTGATGAGTTCGCTCCAAGCCCCTACACCGGCAGCATTCTTAGAACGAATACGGAAGGTATGGTCTGTATTCGCTCCAAGACCACTCTTCGTGTAGGCTACTCCCGTCACTGGGACAACGGTATCGTCGATCTCCAGATCATATCCTGTGGCTCCGGTTACTGCTGTCCATTTCAATCCAATGCCTACGTTCGTAGTTGAGCTAACAGTTAACCCTGTAACTGATGCAGGAATCGTGCTCTGTGTCAGGATTGCTGTCCATGCACTCGTATTGGTCTCAGTCAACGCACGAATGCGATATTTGTGCGCCGTTCCTGGCAGCAATGATGTATGGGTAAAGCTAGGTTCTTCTACCGTTGCCACTACTGCTCCGTCCGCTTCAATCTCATACGTCGTTGCGTCTGCTACCTCAGCCCACGTGAGGTTGACTGCAGTTTCTTCCGATGTTGCTTTTAATACCGGTGTATTTAGAAGTGTCGTTCCATTGATGAGTTCGCTCCAAGCCCCTACACCAGCGGCATTTTTCGAGTGAATACGGAAAGTGTGCTCTGTGTTAGCTGCAAGACCACTCTTCGTATATGCTACTCCCGTTACTGGGACAACGGTACCATCGATTTCCAGATCATATCCCGTTGCTCCCGTCACAGCTGTCCATTTCAAGGCAATGGCTACGCTCGTAGCCGAGCTAACAGTTAATCCTGTAACGGAGGCAGGGATGGTGCTCTGCGTCAAGATTGCTGTCCACGCACTCGTATTGGTATCCGTCAACGCACGAATGCGATACTTATGCGCCGTTCCTGGCAGCAGCGCTGCATGGCTATAGTTAGGCTCTTCTACTGTTGCCACTACTGCTCCGTCCGCCTCAATCTCGTATGTAGTCGCATCTGCTACATCAGCCCAAGTCAGATTGATATTCGTTTCTTCTGATGCCGCCTTTAATACAGGTGTATTCAACAGTGTCGTTGTACTGAGCGGATCACTCCAATCACCCACACCTGCAGCATTTTTCGAACGAATACGGAAGGTGTGTTCTGTATTCGCTGCAAGGCTACTCTTTGTGTAGGCTACGCCAGTGACAGGTACAATTGCACCGTCAATCTCCAAATCATATCCTGTCGCCCCTGTCACTGCTGTCCATTTCAGACCAATAGCTGCATTAGTGACCGAGTTTATAGTGAGATTCGAAACAGAACCGGGGAGTGTACTTTGAGACAAGATTGCAGTCCAGGCACTTGTATTGGTATCATTCAAAGCTCGTACACGATATTTATGAAGTGTCCCCGGTGATAGATCAGTGTGTGTATAAGCCGGATCTACAACAAGTCCTACGTTTACTCCATCAGCTTCCACCTCATAAGAGGTAGCCCCCTCAATTGCAGGCCATACCAAAATCATCTCTTCTTGCGATGAAATTGCTTTAAGAACAGGCGTACTTAAAAGTGTTGAAACAGTTAGCATATCAGTCCACTTACCTACGCCGCCTGTATTTTTAGATCTCAATCGAAATGTGTGCTCGCTATTGGGCGTAAGAGCCGTCTTGCTGTATGTTGTACCAGAGACCGGAACGACGACCCCATCAACCTCCAGGTCATATCCACTAGAACCTTTAATTGCAGTCCAACTTAAAGAGATTTTATTGAATGTATTTTCTGTAATTTTCAAACCACTTGCTGAGTCAGGTACAACAAGTTGCGTAGCCGTACTACTCCAGTTGCTCTCATTATCTGAAGATACTGCTTTTAATGCATAGTTATGACTGGAGTTGGCCTCCAAACCAACGTGTTCGTAATTCGTTACATTACCTAGGTCAATTGGGGCTTCACCATCAATCTGGAGTTGATATCCATCAGCATGATTAATTGCAGTCCACTCTATTATAATCTTCCCTTGCTCAGAGCTCGTAGAGATAACAGGTTCGTTAAGCAGTGTTTTGATATTAAAGACACTACTCCATTCACTTTTCCCTATAGAATTTATAGCACGTATTTTGTAAGAGTAATTTTTGTTAGGAATGAGTACGGCATCATCCAAGCTCGTACCATAATAAGGCCCCATTAAAATACCATCACGCTCAATTTCATATTGTACAGCTTCCTGTGCATGATCCCAGTGAATATGAGTCGTATTTTCACTTGAGTTACCCGTTATATTCGAAGGCACCGATGGTACGTTATTAATCGGTAACGGATTCACCTCCTGTTTGGTAAAAGAAGCGGGTTCAGCTTTACGTGTATAGTAAGGATTAAGTTCAGAGTAAAAATCTACAACTTCTCCCGTATCTGCATTTACAACCAAACTCAACTGTCTTACATCATAATCATATACATCAATTGGCGTCAGTTGACCTAGCACATTATAGTGTGTGATCGTCCATTGGCCAACTTGGTTATACGGTTGTCTGTACGTCATCTCAGTAGCAATCTCACGAACTTGGCTTAAATCAATGAGAAAAGCATTGTCGATCTGTCCAGCATATTTTGAAGTATACGATCCAAAACTTATATTGGTAATATCACTTGTGAAACCCAGGATCGACTGCATTCTGGTAAACGAATATCCTGTTGATGAAATGTTGTATGATCTCGCCCAACTCAGTTTAATTGGTTTTTGATTCACCTGTAGTTGGCCGTTGTTGTTGGTCAACACATATTGGTAATCATTACTTGATGAGACTATCCCACTTCCTACTGCTGCATGTGCCCGGTTCCCCCCGTACACGCCAAACTGTCCGAATACCAGCATGAATACTAGTAGACGGACAGTCCATAAGTAAAATCCATTTTTTCTTTTTCCTGCGACCACTTTTGTTCTCCCCTTCAACAGATATGTTGTGCCACTCCCTATGCTGTCACCTGTGGTGAACGGCAAAACTATCTATTCTGCGCGAGAAAACAAATTCCTCTTTTTTACATGTAAAAATTTTCTTATAACGATTTCATTCATCATTTCTTCAAACAACTATACTTCAAACGGTATAAATGGAATGGAGACAATCAAAATTATAACAATGATTAATAAAGGAACATATTTTCCTGTCTACTATTAATCATAATGTATAGATTCCCCGCCTAGAGTGTCTGAAGATTACTGGACAGTCATTTATTATTTGGATTCACCTCCTAAGATCTTGCCAGTGTCAGTGTGTATATCTCGACCGGAATCTCCATGTGGAAGCCAGAATTTAGAATAACCCGGCCACAAGCGTCCAAAGTGCTACCTGTTGTGTATATATCATCGATCAGCAGTAACCGTATGGGTGTGGCATGCGATATGCCCATATGTGTTGGCAGATGAGATCCCTTGTATAGCTCTTCAATTAACTTCGTGCCATCCGGGTTGATGGAAAAAGCGTTCTTCATCGTTTCAATACGCTCACCGCGTGATTTGAAGCTTTGTTTGGTGGTGTTGATCTGGCGCTGCAACAGATCCACGATGGGTAGGCGGCAGGCGGTGGCGAGCCCAGCAGCCAGCCGCTCCGCCTGATTGAAGCCACGCTCGGCAAGCCGCTCGCTGCTCACCGGGACATAGGTGACCGCGTCAGGCCGCCATTGTGGCTTCGTTTGTTGAGCATGTGTGGCGGAATGAGCCACGGGGGCTGGGGGTTCTTTTGCCAAAGCAGAATTTCGTTCTTCGCTCATCGCTTGAAAGGCTTGAATCAACAGCGCGGTTAGGAGCGGCGCGTATCTTTCATGGCCTCGAAATTTGTACATTCCAATCCATTCTCTCATAAGAGCGTTGTACTGTACGGCGCTGCGGTTGGCGATAAAAGAACGGTTTTGCATGTGTGGACGAGCACAGTCCGGGCACCCAACACCCCGACCACAACGCAGGCAACGGATGGAACGGATCCATGGAATTTGCTTCACACAACGTGGGCATATGCCTGGATAAGTTGAAGACAGAATCGCTCGAGTGCCACATGTCAAACAAGTCGCTCCCGGTGGGGCGAGCAGGTGATGGAGACGCTGGGTCAGGTGTTGCGCGTGATCGGTTATGTTGCTGAGCCAGTTGAACATAGGGGGCATACCTCCAGTCTCGGGAATGTATTGTGAAATGCGGATACGAACTGGGCAGATGACAATTATGTCTTGGATGGTGGATGCAGGTAACCTTTGCGACGAGCGATAGCGTTCATTTTCCGAATCTGTGAAACAGCCTTCACCTGGGAACGTGTCCGACGCGACGATGCAAAAACCACTCTACCCGCTGGGTCATCCATGGAACGCCCTGCTCTACCCGCCATCTGGACCAGTGAAGCTTCATCAAAGAGACCATTGTCTGCATCCAATATAAAAACATCACTGCGCGGAATGGTCACGCCACGCTCCAGAATTGTTGTCGTTACGAGCAAACGAATTTTACGTTCACGAAAGGCTATAACTTTGCTAGCGCGGTCAGGATCCTGAGATGAAGTTCCTTCGATATGGATTCCGGGAAAAGTACGACGCATCAGGTTCACAAACGCCTCAATCTGGGCAATGCGTGTCACAAAGACAAATACCTGGGCGTCACGCTTCAATGAAATTTGGATGTTAGTCCTCAAGGCAGAGGGAAGATTTCGTTTCTTAATACATTCAGCAACGGTAACCATCTTGACCAATCTTGGCACGGGCAAAGGATGACGGTGGAAACGTACTGGAACTTTGGCATGAGTGAGTTTCCCCCGTGCTGCTTCCCTCTGGAGCCGAGCAGGTGGTGTGGCAGATAGATAGACAAAATTCCCGTCCGGTTTACAGGAGGATGCCGCCGCGTGAGCGAGCATGGGATCGTTGTGATAAGGGAAAGCATCTAGTTCGTCGATGATGACGAGATCAAACCCCTGATAAAAACGCATCAGTTGGTGTGTGGTCGCGAGCGTAAGCTGAGCGTCTTTCCAGCGTTCGTCACTGCCTCCGTATAGGGTAGCGAGCGAGGTGTCCGGAAAAGCTTTAGCTAGACGCGGAGCCAGTTCCAGCACCACATCCCTGCGCGGCGTAGCGACCAGTGCTCGTCCGCCACGATCCAATGTATGTTGGAGCAAGGGGAATATCATCTCGGTCTTGCCGGCCCCGGTCACGGCCCACAGCAAGAACCGCCCCGGCCCATCCCCTGCGGGCGGCCGAGCCAAAAACGCGAGCGCCGCAGCTGCTGCCGCGCTCTGCGCTGCGCTAAGCCCCCACCGGGCGAGCCCGCCGCCGGTGGGGGCCAAGGCCGTGCCACGTGGTGCTTCGCCGCGTCGTGGCACGGCCCCTTGCGCTGCACTGCGTAGCAGCAGCGCACAGGCACGGCTGCGCCCCAGCGCGAGGCAAGCCTCGCAGTAGGCGCACGCCGCCAGGCCGCAGGCAGCGCAGGGCACGCGCTGCCTGGCTTCGCTGCCACAACGGTGGCAGCGGGGCGCGCTCTGCGCGCGTCCTAGCCACGCGTGCCGACGGCGCGTGGCAGGCCCTTCGAGGGCGGCTGTGATACTCAGCCGCCCGTGCAAGCGCGCGAGCTGCGCAGCCGCGCGCCACTCCTTTGGCGGCTGGGCGGTATCCGCCAGCAACGCCTCCGCCTCGGCCGCCAGTAATTGGCGGCCGCTGATCCGCTCAGCCAGCAGGGCCGCGTCCCGCTCCAGCTGAGCCCACTGCCCGGCGGGATACGGCTCTGGCATCCCGCCTACCTGATTGCCACGCACAGCGGTACTTCCCGCTTTGCCCGCTATGCCTTTTCTGGCCTCTGTTTCCCCAGAGGCCAATTCATACACATCCAGCTTCCGTGCAAGATAACTCTGCCATTCGCGCTGGCCCCACTGATCCATACCTCGCTCCATCTCATAATGTTCAACCAACCAGGATGCCTGACTTAACGGTAACGCCTTGTCTAACAGCAACCAGCGCAGCACATGTCGCCCACTTCCTCCCTCCAGCCACCAAGCCACATCCACTCGAATATCGAGTGATAACAACATGCTCCACCCTTCCCCTACACGGCACACATACAAAGCAACCTTCATTTAATCTCCTCCCCCATCGTACTTTCTCCTGAACGCAAAAAAAGCACATGCCAACCCGGCTGTTCGCCGGAGCATGTGCTTCATGTCCATATTCCATCTTCGTATGATCAATCTACTTATCACTATACCAATTGAATCTTTACATCACAAGGTTAGTCACACAACGTGATCCATCACACCAATTCTGCTAATAACCAGAATCTTTCTATAAAATTGCGAAACTTTTTCCAATCTGAATCGTCTATACTTTTAAATTAAGAGTTCTGACTTCGAAAAGTTTATTTTAATACTCATGAACTCGTCAAAACCCAGACAATAACCATAGATTGCATAAAAACCCATTTTTAATTTAAAAGCAGACTTGGCTACAATTACAAAAAAAGACTACAGCTTCTGCTGTAATCTTTTCACTGTAGATCTGCGAAATGTTAATCCCATTTCCGTTCACATGATAATTTATTGCTCTGACTCACGCAAATCAATCAGGCGAAACGTGTGATCGGTCTGTGCTACCCGTTCAATATCAGCAGGGACAGCAGGCAGATAAGATGTCTCCATGCCTTGCCTTTGCATAAGCTTTTCAATAATCGTAATCGTTTCCGCTTCTGTACGATCAGCAACAACGGTTAATCTGAAGCTCTTACCACGGTATAACAATTCCCGGCAAAGTTCTCTTACAATGCCTTCGATCCGCCCTGCCTGATTGGAAGGGATAAGCAGAATCTGCTCGAAACCTTCAGATTCCGGACGGGAAAGATGGCGCTGGTGCATGGCATGAACGGCCATTGCCGCCAGGAAGTATATGAGCAGAATCATAGTCAGATGAGCAACCATGGCAACTGCACCTCCTCGGAAGGTCATGCTCACCCATGGCGAACATCCCTGTATACAACAAGTATATGCTGTACTTCCTGAAGGGTTACACTTGCATTTCCTATCACTCATATTCCACGCTGATCGACACCGGACGAAGAAAGACAGGCCAGGTCATTCATTCACGCCTAAGCTTGAACATATGTTCCGCACAACCTTACACTTTGCTCATTTGCAGTGATAAAGTCCATTAACCCGCAGACCAATCCAACATTCTGGAAAGGGCGCGAGTGAACACCAATCTATACTTCGTCTAGGTTGAATCAACCAATGGACTGACTTACCGTAAGAATACTGCTTTACAAAAAACATAAGGTATTAGAGCGTAACCCAACCATATTTGATCGAATTGATAACAGCTTGCGTACGGTCGTCCACTTCCATCTTCTGCAGAATACTGCTGACATGGTTTTTTACTGTTTTTTCACTGATGAACAGGAATTCACCAATCATTTTATTGCTCTTACCTTCTGCCATCAAGCGAAGCACTTCAGCCTCACGACGTGTGAGCGGGTTATTGTCGCCAGCGACAAATTTAACACCTGCTTCCTTCGAAGCTCCTTCACTCATTGCCCCTGTTTCATTAAGGTACGTCATACGACGCAGCTGCATGATCAGTTTGCCTGTTACTTTCGGGTGTATGAACGCATGTCCTTCATGCACGGAACGAATCGCATTGATCAGAGACTCGGCCTCCATATCCTTCAGCAAGTATCCGTTAGCCCCTTTACGAAGCGTCTCAAATACATAACTTTCATCATCATGAATGGACAGGATAATTACTTTGACATCAGGGAACAGCTCACGCAATTTCTCCGTTGCTTCAACCCCGTTTTCGATTGGCATGTTGATATCCATCAATACGATATCAGGTTTATCCTGATTGCAGAATTCGAGCACTTGAATACCATCGCCGCATTCGCCGATGACCTCAATGTCGTCCTCCATATTTAAAATGCGTTTCAGTCCCTCACGGAACAGCTGATGATCATCAGCCAAAAGAACTTTAATCGATGCTTTACCAGTATCACGGTTTTCCATCATCCTGCTACTCCTTTCCCTTATCCACGTTTGTCGGGATATGAATCACTATTTTGGTTCCTTGATTTTCTCCGGATTCAATCTCTATTCTTCCTTCTAACAGTTCAACCCGTTCTCTCATCCCAATCAGACCGAAGTGGGTATGATCCTTGCTTTTCTTCGCAAGAAGCTCCGGTTTGAACCCAAGCCCATTGTCCTGAACGACAATTTTGACGAGCTGAGCCTGGTATGTAATTTCCACTACAACATATGTGGGATAAGCATGCTTTGCAGCATTCGACAGACCTTCCTGCACAAGGCGGTAGATTGCAGCCTCCATGGCTGAAGATAAACGATGTTCCTTACCTCTTGTTTCAAAAAGCGACCGGATTTTCGTTTTTACCTCAAAATCCTGCACGTACTTCCGAAGCGTTGGAATCAGTCCCAGATCATCCAGTGCCATAGGACGCAGATTGAAAATAACTTTTCTCATTTCTTCAAGACTGGAACGAACCTGGCCTTTCAAATCTACTATTTCGGCCTGGACCATCTTAAAATCCTGCTTAATGAGCATTCTTTCTACAATTTCCGTCCTAAGCACTAGATTGGCGAGCATCTGGGCAGGCCCGTCATGAATTTCACGAGCAATACGTTTCCGCTCTTCTTCCTGGGCCAAAATTATTTTCAAACCAATCATTTGTCGATTTTTGGCATTTTCAATGATCCGGGTCACTTGACCTAGTTCACCTGACAGGTATTCGAGTACAACACCCATCTGCGAACCGATGGTCTCGGCACGCTCCACAGAAGCTTCCACATTTTTGGCACGCTTCTGTAGGTCATCCCGACGAGCCTTCAGATACATTTCCTTCTCACGATAAATCATCAGATCCAGCTGCAGCTGTGTTGCTTTCTCATATGCCTGCTTGATATCATGCTCGGAATAACGGACAAAGTCGCGGCTAACCTCAGTCAGCCGGATCCGGGAACGGCGGTAGTTCAGCTCCAACTGATCTACTTTCTCGATCGTTTCCGCCGTCTCCTTCAACACCGACTTCAACTCCTCGTTGAGTGTTTTTAGCTCATCGCGAGTCGAGTCCATGATTTCGAACATTTGATATTTGCTGTTTTCCATGACTTGTATGGCGTTTTTAATGACGCGGTCTATGGCATCGGCTTGTAAATCCACGTTTGTTCGACTCCATTTCTATCGTTTCCGGTATATATCATACCATATCACGATGAGATGGTAACGGTCTTCGTTTTCTGTTCCCATTTTACAGTGAGACCAAGTTGCTCGGAAACGAGTCTGAGCGGGACTAAAGTCCTACCACCCGTTACGTATGGTGCAACAGTTGCGCTCTGTCTTTTACCATTCAGAATGAATTCTTTCTGCCCTACAACCAGATCAATCAGCTTGCCACCACGTAATACCGTGATCCGCTGATTTTTGCTATCCCAGCTTGCCTGACCACCAAAAGCGTCCAAAACATGTTTGATTGGCACATACGTTGTACCATTTTTAAGGACCGGTGCTGCATCAATCGCTTTTTTCGTTCCGTTCACCGTCATCGATTTCTGTCCAAGCACAAGTGAGGCAGTCCCCGTAGGCAATCCGACTTCACTTGACTTGGAAGGCATCGTGAATGCGATGTTGTCAAAAGCAACCGTACCTGATTTCGCACGCTCATCCTGACCTTCCTCCACGTTCACCACATAGACCCGCTTCAGCTTCGCCGGATAGGCGATGTTCAGTCCATTCAGGTCCACGCTCAGCTTCTTCCACCCGTTCCAGTCAATCGCCTTGGCGAGATCGGCATATACCGTTTTGCCATTGGCATCCGTGAATTCGGCACGTAACCAGTTCAGGCTTTTATCTCCCATAACATCCATTGACATCGATGTAGCTGCAGCAGATACCTCTCTACCGGTAGAGCCATTCAGTTGTGCATAAGCGTACATTTTGCCTGTTCCAGCAGTCATATCATAACCGAGTTGCAGTACATTGGAGCCGGATTTTTCACCAGTTCCTGCTGTGACGGTTGCCGTACCAGTTACACCCGCTGCGTTCGTTGTGAAGCTGATCGGATAATTCACATTTTCGAAGTTCTCCCAGATCGTTTCGCTGGCAGAAGCCGAGAGTACTACAACTGTGCTGTAACCATCATAACGACCAATCGCATATCCTACTTGTGCACCAGAATTGACAGAAGATACGGTTAATTGGTCAGCAGTGACTTTACCTTTGAACCCGATAAATTCCCATGTCAGCGAGTCCGCCGGAACCGTAACACTTTGTCCACTCTTCGTTGTTGCCGTTACAGGAATCGACATCGTTGTGCCCGCTTTGAGCGAACCGAGGCCTGATCCTGCTGTCAGGGAAGCCAGTTCACTTCCACCCAGTACCGATACTTTAATGGCGGATGAAGCTCCATTGCTCGTTGCCGTCAGCGTTGCTGTTCCTGGCTTCACGCCTTTGATCGTTCCGTTGCTGACACTCACGATACCGTTGTTGCTGGACTTCCAGGACATGCTGATATCGCCTGTTGCGATCGGGTTGTAGTAGGTGTCATATCCTTTGGCTGTGTACTTGCCCTCTTGACCCACCAGCAACGTTTGGCTGCCACTCACGGCAAAGCCCTTCAGTTTACCTACAGGAGCCGTAGAGAACACACCTAGCGTGTTTACAACCTGACGTTGCTCGGTGCCATACTCTGTGTTGAACGTCAGACCGGCGGTCTGCTCACCTAACGGACGGGTTACCATGGTTGTGGAGCCGCCTCCATCCAGGTTCATGCCTTTCCAGACACCCACACTGGTCATAAAGGATTGCAGTTCCGTCAGCGACATCCCACTGCTGTTACTGTTTTTCTCCGCTGCAATGATATAGACATACCGACCATCCTGGGAGTATCCTACTGCCGTTCTTGCACGAATGCCACCGATGCCGGAAGATGCGATATCACGGGAAAAGGAAGCTGCCTTGCCACCGTTTACCAAAATGGTGTGACCGCCAATCATCATCTCCAAATTACTCGGATCAACCGATTGTCCGGTTGTTTTGGCTTTTAGCTTGTAATCCGCATCTAAGGTTTGTCCAACAGATAAATGGCTCATGATCCATGTCGCCGCTGTTCCATGCGCACGCAAAATGTACCCATCCTTCGGCACCGTCATGTTTAGCGCTTTTTTATCCGAGATTTGGGTGATTACTCCGTTCTGCACAAGAACCTCTGTTGGGGTTGTGGAAGGATCATTTGGTCGTTTGCTCGATGTCCATGCCGGTGTATAAATATACATCGAGTTGGCATGACTATACTTCACCGCACCCGACTCTACTGTATAATCCTCTTTATTTATCCCACGCAAAGCAAAGGTTGAACCATCCTGTGCCTTCACAGTTCCGTCAAAGGAATACTCGTCGATCATCGGTTTGCCATCCTTGGTCACCGTCAGGGCATACATGCCTGACAGCTCAGAAGGTGTGGAGACCAGCACGCCATCGGAGACCTGTCCACCAATGGGTGCGAGCTCGCCGGATACATTGAAGTAATCGCCATTTACAGCAGCTACTGCACCGTTTTCCTTGGCCATGGCACCTGTGCTCTGTTTACTGTTCAGATTACCGCCCTTGCCTGTCATCACATCCAGCTTCACATACGGGTTCTGCAGATCCACCTGGATTACATCCGCCAGTACGTTGACCTTGGAACCGGAACGTGTTGTTGTATATCTGTATTTCATGAGCTTCGCACCCGAAGTCAGAATTTCTTCACTCAACTTGCTTGTATTTGTAGATGCTGCAGCGGCCACCGATTGCCACGAAGTGCCTGACCACATCTGCCCGCCTGCGCTCATCACCGGTGCAATCCAGATCACACCCGCCAGCGTCACAATCGCCCATTTCTTCACCTTACTGCCCTTAACGTCTTCCAGCTGTTTCTCATGTTTCCCCAGCATGTCTGAAACGTCTCTCCCATCTTGTATATCAATCTTAGACATCACGAACACTGCCAAGTAGGCAGCCGATAGCGAGATCTCTAGTATACTCTTCTATTAATAGACTGCTTTTTGTGGAAAAAGTTACGCCCCCAGCTAACTTTGAGGGGATTCTTGGCAAAAAGAAACCCATGTATGCAATTAGCTACTCATACATAGGAATTTATCTGTATACTGATATTCGTTATATTTTCAATTTAACTCTGGGAAATGAATTTCGGGTAACATTCGATTGGGGTCCTCTTCGTTCACAC
Source organism: Paenibacillus sp. FSL H3-0457 (assembly GCF_037981725.1). Taxonomy (NCBI): domain Bacteria; kingdom Bacillati; phylum Bacillota; class Bacilli; order Caryophanales; family Paenibacillaceae; genus Paenibacillus; species Paenibacillus sp. FSL H3-0457. The sequence goes on from NZ_CP150283.1 coordinate 6,307,263, forward strand.
CAATGTCATGATCATAACTATAATTCCAGTGCCCATTGGCGTAATCGAGGTAGATCAGCGCCTCATATATAGAATGGTTCTGCTCTCTGTTCTCTGAAATGTAGCTCCATTCCAAGGTTGCATGAACAACAGCCTGCTTCTCCCCAAGGAACACGACTCGTTCATTAGACATATGATACGTAGTGTCTCCATACTCAAAAGAAGCTCTTGTAATGTGCTCCCATGTCCTCCATTCATCAACTGCATTTGCGTTAATTCGTTCAATATCAAATGGCGAAGTATATTTATACGTTAAATCAAAATCTTTCTGATTATATGCTCTATAATATGTCTTTAAGTCAGATAGGACTCTTTGTTGCTCATCATTAAAATTCTCTTTTACTATATTTACAGATTTATCGATATCTTCTGGAAGCGCAGTATTACTGGAAAGATATCGATCCTGAAGTATTTTCCACTGATTGTTCTCCTTTATAATTCGAAATACGACCTCATGTTGGTCATTTATTACCTGATTATTATGAATATAAGTAACGTACAATAATGCCTGGTTCGCAGATTCGTATGTAATGCTTGTTATATCAACATTGTAGATTCGATCAGGGATTTCTCTTTCTTGGGGTGCAATCCAACTCTCAGTCAGATAAAATCTCTGCATATGTTTAGAAGCTAGTAGTTTTACAGTGAAAGCTCTATCATATGTTGTTATCAAATCAAGTATCTCTTTCTCTTGACCATACCCATACTGCACCATCCACGCCGTATTCGACTTTTTATCATACTTAACCGCATGCTTGGTTAACCAGGCGGCATAACGGATAGGTAAAAAGAATTTTCCATCAATCTGAATACCTGGCCTTTGTAATTCGTAGTAATCTCCCGATCCACTAATGTAACCATCGTCCGGTAGAAAGATAAATTTTGATTTCCCGATCTTAACTGAAATCTCTCGATCTACCACTGAGTAATCCGCTTGGTACCCCATTAGTTGAATAAACTCTCGAAACGGAACATACACCGTTCCTGATTTTGTCATCAGTTTAATATTTGTTGGCTTTTCATTTACGTACAGTTGTATGGATTCTTTATTATCTTGAGCATACGCCAGTGATGGTATAGATATTAACCCCAGAACGAGGACAAAAACTAGCATTTTTTTAAGCAAATTTACACCCTCTATCCATGAAATTTATGACTTTATAATATAAAGAAGCGAAACCAACCAGTTGAACTTATTCCCCTGATCGATTTCGCTTCACTAAGATAAAGAGCTAATTACTATTACAGATATCCTAACTTATCCAGGACACGTTTCAACATGACTGCTGCCTGTGCACGAGTTGCATTTCCCTGAGGTTCAAATGTTCTGGCTGTCATGCCTTGAATGATTCCCTCCTGCACCGCTTTGGCAACAGAATCCTTAGACTGGATTTTGTTGCTGTCCTTGAACTTGGATAGAGTGGTAGCAGCGGAAGATTGAAGAGAGACTGTTTTCCCACCGTAGTTCATCGCACGTACCATCATAAGTGCCATCTGCTCACGCGTAATGGGGCGATCCGGCTTAAAGGTACCATCGGTATTTCCTGTAATGATTCCCGCTTCAGCAGCAGCACCGATATAGGCACTTGTCACACTACCGCTACGAACATCTTGGAAACGACTTGCTGCAGTAGGTTCTCCATTCAGTCCTAGACCTCTAGCGACCAATTCAGCAAATTCCGCACGTGTAATGTTCTCATTCGGTCGGTAGAAGGAACCACCCGGTGTGTTAATTATCCATTTGGCAGAGAGCTCCTTAATGACCTCACTAGCCCAGTGTGACGCCGTATCCGGATAACTAACGATGTTGTTAACAGGGACTACCGACTGATTGCCATTCAGCTGTCCTCGAACAACTACACCACCTGTCGTATTTTTAAAGGAACTAGGTACATTGGATAACCTAAACGTAACTGGATCGATATACGTAAATCCAGATGTTACACTCGGGGTATTGGCAGCCAATTGCATGGCCAGTTGGCTTTTGACATTCTGATCTACACGTTGATCGCTTGTTCCATTACCGGTATACAAATATACGTCCGTATAGTTGCCAAGCTTCTGCGCTCCTGCACCTGCAATCAAGCCTTCCATCGTCCCCGATGAAGACACAGGTACCGTCCCTAACTGAACGTATAAGGATGGAACTGCTGCTGCTGTCGTAGCACTTGTGTTTGACGTTCCTACACTCCGACTCATAGCCGCCATATCTAAATTAGACAGTGGCACCGTCCAGAGAAGATCGCCATATTTCACACCAATAGTGCCTGTGCGATAACTTGCAGCAATCTGAGTCAGTGCATTTAATGGGAATCCAACATACGCAGCCGATTCACTGTCCGGAATCTCAAATACCACCGGCTGAGTCAATTTCCCGTTTGCTCCAGCGTATTCAAAGGACTGAATCAACTTGGTTGCATCCACGTTGAATTGACGAGTCGGGCGATTATAGTGGGACATCGCAGATACAGCAGAAGCCGTAGTATTATTCATCACAAGTAAAGACTGACCATAGTTCAATGCATCCAATTCCGACAACCAGGAAGGACGGTTTCCCGACTGATTATTGTTCGAACTATTATTCGTCTGTTGTAACGTAAGTGGACCAAATGCTGTTATCGTGACATTCGACGCATCCCGTAACGGCAAAGCCCCAGGTACATAACTCACCGTTCCCGTCTGAGTAGCTGTCGATGTAACTGCTGAAGTATCCACTTTCAACGTCACCACAGTGCCAGAAGCTGAAGCAGACAATACAGTTGTGGTTGAATTACCAATCACTACACTGAACTGAGATGCTGTTAGTGCAGCCTGGGACTGGATTGAATCACGGAAATTAATTTGAACCGTGTCTCCCTGAAGCGTAGCCGAAAGGATTTTGCCATTTCCATATGTGTACGTTACTGGAGTCAGATTGAGATATCCTGCTGGGTTATTGTTTAGATCCGTTAATCGCAATGCTCCAGGTACATATGATAACGATATATTTTGTGTATCTTTCACCGCTGAAGCCAGCGTTAACGTGACCAGATCATTTTCGATCTCGGAATCATTAACGAAGACTGGCTTACCATCGACCAGAACAGAATATTGGCTGTTGAGGGGTTTATTCGTCATGTTCAGTGGTTCATTGTAACGCACCCATAACTTGTTGCCACTCACCTCAGCACTCTTGAACTCAGGTGATTTGGTATCAATTGAATTGCGGACATAGAAGCCGCTGAATCCAGCAAGAGCCTGTCCACGTGTATCTTTTACAGGCCATGAACCTGGCGTGTATGCAACCTGAACGACTTCACCATCCGTAATGGATCGACTAAGATTCAATGTCACCACAGAGCTGCCATTGATCGATATGCTACTAATGCCTACAGCCGACTGATCCGCAGTTACACTGAATTGTCTTGCTGCATCACTTGAAGTGATATATACCGTCTCAGGGTAGTACAACGTAATTGTACTGTAATACACGTTACCTTCTCGCGGCTTGGACATAACAGAATCTAAACCGTTCTCCACATCTCTTGCGCCAAAAGCAGCCGCAGCATTGGAAGACTGATCTGTAAGACGATTACCTGTAGTACCGGGTGCATATGCGATTCGCACAACCTGTCCTACCGCTACACCCGTATCCAAGACAACATATACACTGTCACCTGAGATATAAGTGGAGCTGACATTCCTCTTTTCACCATTTACAGTTACAGCATAAGTACTACTCAGCGAATTAGTGCTGTACAGCCACTCATCATACGTCAGGCGAATGGTGTTATTGCTATGCATCTTAGCATTTTTCAACACAGGTGCAGTTGTATCTGCACTTAATGTTTTAAAGGCCCATGATGTAGACCCATTAAGACCTGTAAATGTATTTCCTGCTTTATCACGAAACGTATTGGCTGGAATGTCTACCACATAATTCGTGTTGCTATCCAATGCGTTCGTAGGTGTAATCAGCAATTGTCTATTGTTTGCACTATTAATGACTGTCTTAGATGCAACGGTTGCTCCATTTGATTTTTTGAGCGTTACATTCTGAATGTAATTCGGATCAAGTTCTTTGTTGAACGTAACTGTTAAATTTCCCGTTAATGGTGCATTGGTAGTACCGTTTGCGGGAGATACAGTAGATACCATAAGGGACGTCGGATCGGATATGACATTGAATCCCCAAACATTCCCACTAATTGCACTGATATCATTCTCATTTCTATCCCTCAAAAAACCTTCTGGCATTACGATGTAATATGTAGTGTTGTTGTTCCAGTTATTCGTGGGATCGATCGTAATCGTATTTGTTCCAAAACCTGTAATTCGAGGTGTTCCTGCGTTTACTGGAATCTGCTCAAATACAGTACCACCAACTCTTCCCTGATAAATAATGAGATTCCCTCTACCTGCGGTTACCGGCTTATCGAAAGTCATCACTACCTTAGTTGAAGGAGATACCATTGCTGCGTTATCAGGAATTCTACTCACAAGGGAAGTTGAGCCTAGTCCCAGAGTGCTGAAGGTCCACTCTTTGTTAGTCAGTCCCGGAAATGGAGTATTGTCCGCGTAAACAAATGATTTATTATCTATCTCTACGTAGTATGTTGCTCCCGGTAGAGTCTTGCCCAGTGTAATCGTCACTCGTAGGCCAATAGCTGGTACTGGCGTATTTTCTCCCGCATCCGGTGTTGTAGGGTCTGTAATCGGTGGTGTGGGATCAATCACAACTTGGTCACTGGATACCAGCACCGAACCCATCGTTGTATTGTCATCCAAACGCTTAATCAAGATTGAACTTTGTGTACCAGTTGCCTTCTGAACAGGTTTATCAAAATCAATAACGAATGGTATTGAACTATCCACATTCGTTCCTTTCACCGCAGGAACAGTATTCGTTATTCCATTTGCACTTAATGCGTGTGCAGCATATGCTTCCTGCTCGACTCCACTCCAACCCGTAAGCCAACCTTGAGCCGTCAGCATAACAATTAAGATTCCGAGCATGATTTTTCTTACAATTCTCTTGAATTCCACTCATCTTCCCCCTTATCTGCATTTCTTCTCCTGTCTGATGCACAGACCTCATTATGTATTTCGGTTAGAGAAGGGATTTCATTTAGTTATTTGGGGATTTATTCCATAATTTTTCCTTTGTCCATGACAAGCAGTGAAATCGATGGAAGCACAAAAAAGCCCTTAATTCCTTAACGGAATCAAGGGCTCCATTACTATTGCACCTAACTTACAGACCTGCTTGAGTTTTCAAAAGGTCTACTTTATCCACTTGCTCCCAAGGTACATCCAGGTCTGTACGGCCGAAGTGACCGTAAGCAGCGGTTTGTTTGTAAATTGGGCGACGCAGATCCAGCATACGAATGATGCCAGCCGGACGAAGATCAAAGTTGTTGCGCACAAGCTCAACCAATTTCTCTTCGCTGACTTTGCCTGTTCCGTATGTATCCACATTGATCGATACCGGGTTGGCTACACCAATCGCGTAAGCGAGCTGGATTTCCAATTTGTCTGCAAGACCTGCAGCAACAAGGTTTTTCGCTACGTAACGAGCTGCATATGCTGCTGAGCGGTCTACTTTTGTCGGATCTTTACCGGAGAACGCACCACCGCCGTGACGTGCATAACCGCCGTAGGTATCTACGATGATTTTACGTCCAGTAAGGCCTGCATCTCCCTGAGGTCCGCCAATAACGAAACGTCCTGTTGGGTTGATGAAATATTTAGTCTGCTCATCCAGCAATCCAGCTGGAACAACAGGCAAGATTACATGTTCTTTGATATCTTTTTGGATCTGCTCCAGCGTAGTCTCTTCAGCGTGCTGAGTAGACACAACGATTGTATCCACACGTACCGGTTTGTCACCGTCGTATTCAATCGTTACTTGCGTTTTACCATCCGGACGAAGATATTCCAATGTACCGTTCTTACGCACTTCCGCCAGACGACGCGCAATACGGTGGGACAGAGCGATTGGCAAAGGCATGAGTTCAGGTGTTTCGTTCGTTGCAAAACCGAACATCAGACCTTGGTCACCTGCACCAATGTTTTCTGTCTCACGAGCCATTTGTTCCGGGTCACGGTTCTCAAACGCTGCGTTAACGCCTTGGGCAATATCAGCAGACTGCTCATTCAGAGAAGTCAGAACTGCACAAGTGTTATAATCAAAACCGAACTGGGCATTGGTGTACCCAATTTCCTTAATTGTATTACGAACGATGGACGGAATGTCCACGTATTCAGACGCTGAACTGATTTCACCGATGACAAGCACTAAGCCTGTGGCTACGGAAACTTCGCAAGCTACGCGAGCATTAGGATCGTTCGCCAGGAACGCGTCCAATACGGCGTCTGAGATCTGATCGCAGATTTTATCCGGATGTCCTTCAGTTACAGACTCCGATGTAAATAGATGCCGGCCTTTAACAGACATGAAGTTTCAACCTCCCATAACTAGTAGTATGGCGATTGCCCGAACAAAACATGACAGCGATTCGTTCACTGTACCCTCGAAGCTTTCCAAAATGGAATAAGGACGCAGAGTCCGCAGTACCGAAGATAAGGATTTTTCAGGTAATTGCCTCAAACGAAAATCAACCTTTCCCTAGTGGAAAAGGTTGCATACCTCAAGTGCCATCTTAACGTATTTGTCAAGACGTGTCAAACGAAATGGGGTAAGGAAAATGCCCTATAAGTGCTGTTCTGCCTGGCGAATTAGCCTTTTGGTGATCTCTCCACCAACCGATCCATTCTCGCGGGAAGTCAGATGTCCCCACCCTTTGTATTGCCCATAGGAGTGATCACTCACTTCACCCAGTTCAGATCCAAATTCTGTATCCGCACCAGCTAAACCTCTGCCACCATAACCTACATTGAGACCAAACTCTGCAGCAATCTCATACTTCATCTGATCCAGCATTTGACGACTTTCGGGTACCACTTTGCGATTGCCTCTAGCCATGATTCCTGCACCTCCATTAATTGATTGTCAACAGTTATAGAGTGAGCAGGAACAAGGCTGGCTAGCCGTATTAATGTTTGTTAGAACTGGGTAATCTGAGCAAATGAAATGTATAACTAATGAATAATTCCTTTAACAGCTACAAATCCTATTTCAGAGTATATCCACCACGAACCATTACAGTTAAGCTATATTTGTTTCCTTCCAATACCGTGATCCCCCGTCCATCCCTTGGAAAAGAGAGCAGGTGATTGGTCGGCGCTGCCTGTCCATTCGTCAGATCAATCCCGTCCGTCAGATCAGCTACGCCATTCGTACCTTCACTGACGATCACAGCTTTGCCGCTACGTACAATGAACTCTGCGCCAGACTTGCCGATCAGCTGTTGACCCGGCTTTACGGTTACGATCTCAACGGCTTCAGAAGCGCCCGAGACCAGTGGAGGAAGGGATGTGTCTCCACCTGTGCTACCGGAGTTCCCGGTTCCTGTAGAGCCAGTGTTGTTACCATTTCCTGCATTGCTGTCTGTTCCCGTATTGGTACTTCCTCCTCCAGTCGGGATCTTACCGCCCAAAGCCTGTTGAATCTGCTGATCTACATAACTCTTTGTTACAACCGGATCATCTGCTGTTCCTGGCTGGCTTGTACCTGCACCGATTGCTGTATTACTGTATACCGACCCAACCCACACGCCAACACCAATGGCGAGCGCAGCGAGGGATACTTTCATATAAGGTTTCATGTGAATCATTTTCCTCCTCTGGTAATCTATTAACTTTAACTATAGAGAAAAAATAGACATGCGACAAGCAAAACCTCGCTTCCGTAGATGTGGAAGCGAGGTCTTAGCTTTAAAATATCTTAATTTTCGTACAAATTACCGATTATTATTGGGATTATTAGAACCCTCTTCCGGGAACTCCGGGATGATCGGTTCTTCTTTAGGCAGTTTGGATACATCGTAACTATAACCTTGTTCTGCAAGACGAATTCGTTGACCTTCGAAAACATCATACAAGGCTACGCGATATGAGCCACCACGTATTTTATCAAATACCGTATCATCAATACTCCAGTTGAGCGTCTGATTAATACCTGTCTTCAGATCAGTTCCTGGTGTGAGCTCTTTATCAAACACTTTTCCTGACCCATCAGTTATAGACAGAATCAGCTTGTGTCCGTACTCTCCACTATCCACAGCTTCCTCCTGTGTTAAGGAGTAGATCATCTCAATCTGTACTGCCGTTCCACCTGTAAGGTAAGCTTTAATATTGCTACCCGAGAATTTGAACGGATACAAGTCGATATCATTCAGAGAAGATAGAACAGATAATGATTTCGGCTGTACTTCAAATGACATGGCATTAACATAAGCCGTTGCCTCACCTTCACCGGTGACAAACTTGTTATCAGCAACCCCTTCACCTACAATCAGACGCATATCAGATAATGTTTTTACACTCTTCGGCACTTTGGCCCAGAACGTAACAATACTCTTCTGACCTGGTCCCGGTACACGGTTTGCCTGCTTAGCTGTTGCTTTGTAATATTGACCATCTGCTGTTTTGTAGTATCCTACCAACTTCGCAAGGCCACTCTGACGCAGAGACTTATTCGTCATCTCGAATTCGGTGTATACAATATCGGACGAAGATCCCGGATATACATATGTTCTGCGTATGCCCAGCTCTGTTTCTTTATCTGCAGTTCCTTGAGTATAGGTTTTCCCTTCGCCTACATAAGAGAGGGGCTGAATTAAACCGGACGTACTAAGAGTAATCCAATCGTTCTTTTCTTCCTCACTTACTTTCTCCTGCAAAGTTAATTCCAGACGGCTCATATTGAGTTCAGATGGAATCTTCGTCAGGAGATAAGCTTCGGTGACCATACCAGAACCTAGTAACTTGCCGCCTTCTGCACGAATCAGCTTCGTATCTCCATCAATGCGTGCGGAATCGATTGTGAACATCGCTTCCAGTTCTGGCAATTGAACTGTTTTGGCCGATGCATTACGGATGGTGACCTTGGCAGCAATAATATCACTGTCTGTCCATGGAAGCCGTTGCAAGGAGCCAACAGATACCCCGAATGTACCTTTACTATTCTTAATTACCGTTTCTGTCGTAAGTCCATCTCCACTTGTTACAGATTCAGGAATAGCATAGATGCCAACCGGATAGGAGAACTCAAAACCACTTGTACCTCCACCAGACGTTTCCCCTTCTTTGCTCTCATCTTTGGTTGTAGGTGTCATCGCATATAATTTGATTTTGCTGGTATCCCCATTCCCTTGAATCGTAGAGTTCAGTTTGATCGTTTTAGTCGCACCTGGCTTCAACTTCAGATCATCTAGTGCCTTCGTCTCGATCGGATAGGAAGTACCATCTTCTGTACGGATCTCTAATGCGTATTTGGGAACCTTAACTTCTTTTTTCCCTTGGTTCTTAATGACCCACTGCATCGTTAGATCGAACTCTTCATCCTCGCCACGGACACGAGCAGATTCCAGAAGAGTCGATACAGGTTGTCCATCAATCGAGATAATGTTCGGTTGATTCGCTACTACGTTTACATTCGTTTGGCTAGCTTCAGGAAGCTGTAATGCAGCCACTGGCAGAGCAGTCTTCTCTTCACCTTGTTCTTCCACAAGAAGTAATTCGGACTTTTCCAGTTTCAATGCTGTAGGCAATGAAGCCATTAAATTTAACGTTTTGTTGGCCTGTGCCTGAATGCTGACACCTGTACTATCCTTATCCGGGGTCAACGGATAATTCGTACCACCTGGTGTACGTAGAATCCACTTGATGTTTGGATTATCCAACAGCTTGTAACTGATATTATTCAGGTTTACGCCGACTTTGACGTATTGCTTCTTATTCTCACCCGGATACACTTTAATACCAGAGACTTTAACCTTGACGGCTGAGTCACTCAGACGAACCGTCTTCGTTTTCCCTACAGGTGTAGTGATGCTATATGATGCAGGAACATTGAATTTCCCCAGCGTGCTTTCATAATTTGGTTTACTGAAATCCCACTTTACAATCAGGAAGTTCAGATCACTTAATTTCACTTCACGTCCAACCTTCATAACATATGTGAGATCCACCGTGGAACCAGGTGATACTGTCTTCTTCTCTTGATCCTTGGCGATCAGTTTCGGAGAGAAGCTTGTTCCACCTTTTGTTTTCACTTTGCTCCAATAATCGAGCATCATCATCGGTGTGCTGTCATTATTTTTATACGTTAGTGTATACGTCACCGTATTCCCGTCATCTTGAGACAAGATATTGACGTCGGTTAATTTCACGGTACTCCGCGCAGTTACTTTAACCGAAGGTACCTTAGCCAGTGTATGTACGACTTTGTTCGTGGTTGTTGTCTGTTGTTTCTTTGTTGTTGCGCTGTTATTTGTAGCTGGTGTACTTGCTGCAGCTACTAAGCCTCCACTTGAACTGATGAATAACATACTAGTTATCAAAGTCGTTATGACCTTTTTATGATTCACTTCCAAACCTCCCATAAGTTGCTTGTTGCTATATAGTATAAACGTTTAGCAGGGAGAGAAAGTTACGATGTTGTTGGTTTTTGCAGTGAGAATATGGTGGGTCTCTAATCTACTATTGATTGATCATTCTTAGTTGTCGTGTAAAACTCTGACTGCATTGCTGGTATTCCATTAGAACGGATAAAAAGTGCATCTTTTACTTGTACCGCTTATTCAGCTGTTATTTGAAAAATCGTTGTGAGTCTAGTTTCTATATTTGAAATAAATATTAAAGGAGTTCAAAAATTTATACAAATAGTAGAGAACCCATTACTCAAATAAGAGTTTAATCGAATGATTTAGGGAATTACTTATATAAGAATAGAAAAAGTTATGATAAATGGACAGTTATTGTTTACTTATTGACTCCTTTCAATATAATTTAATTGCTTTGATTATAGAAAAGTTTTAAAGTTAAATTTTTAAAATAAAAAATGCACCAGGAGAGAATTCTCTCCTGGTGCACTATTCAAAATTAGTTTGTAACTGTTTTAGTAACAGTATCGAATTGACCTTTTGTATCTGTTGCTTTCACAGATACTTGTTTGCCAACAACAACATCTTTGTTTACATTAATTGTTAATGTTTTCTTATCAGTACCAAGCTTAGCAACATCAGCCGCATATGCTTTTCCATTAATAGTAACATTTTCAACTTTTGCAATGTCTTTAGCAAATACTACAACTACATTACCTGCTGAATCAACGCCACCAGCTAATTTGAAATCACCAGTATCAACAAGATCAGCAGCAACTGCAGTACCAGCAAGCTCTACATCATATTCAAACTCTACATCTTCAAGAGCATCAATAACTTGTTGATTAGTTACAGTGTTATCTTTAACGAAGATATTAGATCCACTAACAACTACTGGATTTGTTTGAGTAGGACGAAGTACAATTTTGAATTCTGTATCATTTGCTGCAGTTCCTACAGTTTTAGCTGAAATTGTCAAGCCACCTACTGTATCTTTAGCAACTTCACCGGCAGTAGTTACAGCGTAAGTAGCTGTGTTGATAGCTACAGGTGCTTCATTCTCCCAGTTGTTTGTAGATGTAGTATACGTGTCGGACTCAGCAGCAACTTTTTCAGCATCGCTGAATGCACGGATGTAATTAGGATCTTTTTTGATTTTGATTGAATACTCATCGTTGTAGTTTGTATTCAAGAATTTCACGATAACTGTTTTACCAGTAGTATCAGTAGCATCAATTGCAGTAGTATAGTCTACTTTAGCAACCAACGGACTAGCAGCGTTTTCTCCAATTCTTGTAACGATCAAATCACTTGCAATATCAGCTACAATAGGAGCATCTTTGTAATCAGTTGCCAGTTTCACAGTGAATGGAATTTTCACAGATTGGTCAACTTGTGGAAGAGGTGCACTATTGCTTACTGCAACTTTTGGAGCAACAGCATTAGTAGTATTAGTGCTGAATTCAGTTGCGAGCACGTTCTCAGAGTAAGACTGAGCACGGTTAGCAAGTACTGTTACAGAAGTTCCTGTGGAGAACTCAGTAGTTGTTTTCAATGTAACTTTAGTTCCATCAATTGAAACTGAAGAAGGAATTGAGTTACCTACTCTGAAGTCAGAAGTAGTTGCATTTGCAACAACTTTATTGAACTCAACTTCGAAAGTTTTAGTATCTTTTTGTGTAACAGTTTTCACAGCAAGAGGGTTAACCACTGTTGCGAAATCTTGGATAGCTACATTTTGGCCAGTTCTAGACTGCAGTCCTGCAACAGTAATGCTGGATACAGAACCAGTTGATCCGAACGTAACTCTTGTTCCATCAATGAATTCAGGGAACAACAATGTAACTGATTTACCACCATTCACAGCATTTACTCTAACATCAGCTGGCAACGAACGTTGTTCAGTAACATTAGAACCTTCTTTAGTGAATTTGATGTAGTAGTTGTTAGCATTGTTCAATCTTGCAAGGTCCATATCTCTGTCAAAGTTCAGTGTTACTTTGCGGCTACTATTGTTAGCATCTACTTCACCTTTAAGTACAGGTGCATTGTAGTCACTAGCAATGAAAGTGCCATTGTATTCAACTACAGTATTTGCAAGAGCAGTAGTATCTTTAACTCCAGCTACTTTAATTGAGTATGTGCCGTATTCAAGGTTGTTGTAGAATTCCAGGTTGAAGATTTTACCATCAACATTTTCAATGGATTTTACTGGAATTGTGTCGTTACCTTTTTTAATTGTGAAGAATTCTCTGTCAGTTGATTTGATTTCCACAGCTTTATCAAAACGAACTGTCAGTTTGTTAGAAACACGGCTTCCGTATGCAACTTCAACTACTTGTGGACGAACCAAGTCAACAGTTGCGTTGATTTTGTGTTCTTTCACAGCATTAGCATTACCGGAGTAGTCTTTTACTTCTACAAACAAAGTGGACTCATATCCAGGCAAACGATTAGCGGAAGTAAATTGAACTTCGTAAACGTTAGAAGCAACCTGAGTTACTGTACCAGTTTTGTTAGTAGAACCGGATTTCCAGTAGAAGCTGTCGTTAGTTACGGAATCTGGATCAATTTCTTCGTCGAAAGTAACTGTTACTTTTTCCAATGTTGCAGAAACTTCAGTCACTTTAGGACCTTCAGTATCAGCTGCTACAGTGAAATCAGTTGTTGCAGACAGAGATTTCAAACCAGCAAAGTCTTCAACCAAAGAAGTAGTCAGTTTGTGTGCACCTTCAGAAATAGTTCCTGTGTAGTCACGCAAGATTACTTCACGTTGGTTAGCTCCCAAAGTTACAGCACCCACATAAGCTTTGTCATCCAATTGGAAGTTGCTGCTTGTCGGAGCTACGATTGGCTCAGAGAAAGTTACTTTGATAACTTTAGTTCCCAGAGCTTTTACTTCAGTTACTGTAGGCAAAGTGTTGTCAGCAGATGTGAAGGAAACTTCACCTTGTGGCAATACAGTACCAGTAGAAGATTTCACGTTTTTAACAACTACTTTGTAAGTAGTACCTTGCGTGAGTTTGCTGGATTCGTTCAACAACAGGCGTGCTGTTTTACCGTCAGCCAACAAAGTGATGGATTTGATTCCTTTAGAATTGCTGTCCACTGTGTAGTTGTTTTTGTCAGTTGCAGTAGCTTTGTCTACTTTACCGTCAAAAGCAACGTCTACTTCTTTCAGGTTAGTGGAAGTAGCGGATTGTACTTTAGTTGCAGCTTCTACAACATAAGTAACTTTTTCAGTGAAAGATTTTTCTTTGTAAGTAAATTTCACTTCAGTTTCTTTGTTAGCTTCAAGAGCTTTATCCAAAGTAACTTTTACAGTTTCGCCGTCGCTGATTTTGAATTCAACAACTTTTCCACCTTCAGTTACTGTGTAAGAAGATACTTTCAAGCTTTGCGCTTGGTCAATTGAGTAAGCAGCGCCTACAAGCAATTCACGGGAAGCGTTAGCTGTGAAGTTAGTGTTTGCATCAACCAAACCAGCGTTGATTGCTGCTTGCACATAACCTTTAGCCCAAGCTGGAGCAGTGTTGTTTGTTTCAGCTGGGATTTCAAGATCCAATGCACGAGTCAGGATTGTAGCCATCTCGGACACAGTCACTTTACCGTTGAAGTCGAAGATTTTCTTCTCAACGTTTTTACCTTCCATGATACCAGCAGCAGTTACTGCTTCGATGTAAGGTACAGCCCAGTTTTTAGCTGTGTAGTTTTTGTCAGTGTAAGAAAGAGTTCCAGTGATCTCTTTCAGACCCAGCAATTTAGTGATAACTTTTGCAAACTCAGCGCGAGTCATGTCTTTGTCAAGACCTGCTGTACCATCCGGATAACCGTTGAAGATACCTTTTGCTTTCAATGCATCAAACTGTTGTTGCGGGGAAACTGCTGTGTCACCGAATGCTACAGATGCAAACATTGAGAATGCCATTGCTGTAGACAATGCTACGGATAAAATTTTCTTCATAACCTTTTTTTCTCCTCCTTGGGCGTTCATAACATTTGAATTTTCTTTAATAGGGTCGCTCGTATTCCTCATATATTGTTGCACCCCCTTTCCAGAGTTGTGAGCAAGTTAATATAAATGATGTCTGTGAGCATATCACAGAAACTTGTAAACTAGTTAATAAAGCAGAATCACACGTAAATAGAGTAGTTTCCTAATCCTACCTTACGTATTATACAATGGGTCTCTCGTGCCGTAAAGCAATTTTTTCTAAAAAATAGACAAGATTCTTCACGAGGTCATTCTTGGTAACAGGCCCAATGTTTTCGACTCTACACTTTAAACGCAGTAGATTTCAAAAAGTTGCGGATTGCACAAAAAAAGTTTTGATTTTTTTTATGTATAGGTCCAGTGCGGGTATTGAAGCCATTCAAAACCTTTTCAAACCGTTGATACAGCAGTGAATCTGGAATGGTGATCTCTGGTTTGTCTGTGCTACCAACGTTTATTTATACCCGCAACTTCAACCTATGAAGCGACAAAATTCACAAAAAATAAAATAAAAAAGCACCCCTATTGGGATGCTTTTCCTGCAGTTCTGGAAATATAAGTTATTTAATCTTCATCGCGAGTTCAATAATTTGAGCACGCATATTTGGATCACTGTTCAATCTCAGATACATATCGTCAATTGGTTGTCTGTTCTCACGGTACGTTTTCTCATGCTTCATCGTTGTGTGAGACCATTCAATCAACTCATTCTCAGCCAGAACCAGATTGTTATACGCATCATGGAAGCCAGTGGACTGTACAAGCCCTTCCATAACTTCCTGAGAGATCTCCTGAGTCTTGCGTGTATCTTCCAACTTTTTCTCCAGAATGACTGCCTGCTTCTCAAACTGTGTCTTTGCCTTCATGTAGCCCAGCTGGGCTTTCGAATAAATCGGTTTCATTAGCTAACTTCACCCTCTAGATCATTGTGTATTTACCGTTATTGTATCTTAAACTCTAGCAAATTACAAAAATAGTTATTGGTAATAATTCTGTTTCTTCTATTATAAAAGTACTCTATGTCAATTCATTGACAGCCATGAAAAGGACCTGCCCCTTTAGAGTAAGGGACAGGTCCTTCCTAAATTGCATCGATGTATCAAATGAATTAACTCAAGGTTTTAGGGAATACTTTTGTGCTCTTCTTGAGCAATTCTACTGCAATTTTACCCGCTTCTGCACGTGTCAGATTACCTTTTGGATTAAAAGCGAACTGTGGCTTCTTCTGACCTGCAACTGTGACTGGAGATCCCTCCATAATTTTAGCCTTCGTCACCGCTTGTATCGCTGGTCTTGAATAAGCTTCCATGCTTCCTGAGTCAATAAAGGATTTGGCCAATGCACTAGTTAACTTGCTATCATTGCTGGCTAACTTTAATTCAAGGGCTCTTGCGATCATTACAGCTGCTTGCTCTCTTGTAAGAGGTTGATCCGGACCAAAGTTTCCATCCGTAAGTCCTGATACAATACCCGCTCTGGCTGCCGTTTCAATACTTGCGTAGTCCCATGTAAATGAACTTGTCCCTGCTCCTACATCTGTAAATGTAGGTTTATTATCAGCAGTAATCGGCAAGTTCAATCCTTTGACGAGAATGGTAGCAAATTCGCCACGGGATGCACGATCATCTGTTCCGAATTGTTCGAAACGAATCGGTTGCATGAAACCTTTAGCATATAACGCATTCAGAATATTTCTAGCCCATCCATGATTCGTGATGTCGTTGTAACTTCTTCTTAATTTCATGACTTTATAATATCCGAACTGATCAAATGGCACAGTAACTGTGTGTTTCTTGGAATCCACTTCTCCACCAATTCGTTTCCACTCGCGTCCTGGTGTGTAATAGAAGACGGAAATAGTCGTTCCAGCATCATCTACTACATTTGAATCATAGGTCAGTGTCAATGTTCCACGCTGTGAAGGCTTGATTGTACGCTCCGCTGGTACTTTAACATCTCCGTATAGAGCGTCAGGTGTATACGGTCCGATACCATTTGTCGGCGCTTTATACGTTGTTGAATCTCTTGAACCATATTCTCCGAGACCACCGCTGACCCAATAAATATCAGAAATTGGACTGAAGTTCAATGTATCTCCTACAATGGCAGAAAATCTTCTGAAGTATTCTTCTTGTACATCGAAGTTTACTGGGTCACCCTCACCTCTCTCTGCACCTACGCCCATGACAGTGCCATAATCATTGCGACGCTCTACAATACCATTATTGGGATCTGCGATACCAAAGAGAAGTTTATTGTCTGGATAAAATTTCTTGATTCCGCGAATATCAGTACTTTCCATAACTGTACCTTTCGGGAAACTCAATTCCAGCTTTTTATTAAAGGCTGAATACTTATTAGCTACTTTCGGAGCCATGTATTGGGAATCTATACCTGGACTTGTTGTGTAGAATACATCAATAGTGTCAGTGGTTGTTACACCATCACGGTTAATGGTTAGTTTAATTTTATTAGATTTGTCCGGCTTCAACCCTACATAATCCAGGACAAAGCGATCTGTCTCTACACCTTGCAGCTTCTGTGCAGGTTCTTTATCAATGATAACCCCTGTTGCACCTTCTGCTTCGATGTCAAAATGAACAAAGTTCTTATTTACAACTACACGATCACCTGAAGTCGGTTTAGGTGATAAAATACGGTATCCAGTTACTTCTTTAACAATTTCAAGTTTCTGACTGGTCTTCGCTCCCGTCCGATTGAAGAGGTCTAGTGTATAGATATACGTTCCTGGTGTATCCATTTTCAGATTACGCAGACGAATAACAAAGTCCTGTTGGCGACCTGCTCTGTCAACTGTAACAGTACCATTATCCAGTGCATACTGAGGATCAATCTTTGCATTGTCCCAAGTTGCCGTGTTTCCATCTGGAATGTCCTGATCGAATATCTTCTGAGTCCCCATGCTCAAACTCATCCGTGTCGCACCTGCTCCGCGAATGACAATATCAAAGTTCTTCAAGCTGGTGGTGATTTTATTATCAGAATACACAAACTCTGGTGACATATTGAAAGCATCTTTGACCCATTGTGCATCCTGGTCTAATGGTTCAATAAATTCTGGTCGACCTTTCGTAATTGCAGGTTGGAAGTTTCGAATGTTCGAAATATTATTATCATTAATATAGATTCGAAGTTCCTTAGATACCTCTTTAAGTTGTCCGTTCTCATCCTTAGTTGTTCCTGTCAGCACAATTCGGTTCTCACCGAAAAATAACAAGCCATCGGGTTCTCCAATAGGAATGATCACGCTATTAATTGTTCCATCTGCCCCCAGGTTCAACTTGCGTGGGAAATCCGTATTTCCGCTACCCTCAGTAGAATATGCTTTTGTACCGTTGGCAAAAATTTCAGCTACAAAATATGGACTGCTAAGCGTATCAAATCCAATGTACTGACCCAGAATTGGAACGCCTGTGGCATTGTCTTTCAAATCATGAGTTTGACCATCAGTAAGATTTTCTACAGAGATAAAGCTCTTTGAAGCGAATGAAATCGTTGCATTCCGACCTGTGCTCGATCCGGAATACTTAAATTGAACAACTTGATTTCCCGTTTTGAACCCTTTAATCTCGTAAATATTTTTTGTAGTATCTGTCGCACTAAGCGGACCTACATGGTTCACGGTAATTGTGCTTGTTCCTCTAGGCAGATAGTCCGCAACCAAAGTTTTTGGATCACTCGGTGCTCTGCTAGTCTCCACTAAAATATAAAAGTTAGATCCACTTACGCTGGCACCATCAAGTGGTATTCCATCTGGAACAGTACCAGACCCATTGTAGTCTCTAAGATACTTCAATCCTGTAATTACAACTGCATCTTGTACATATTCAAAATTCATACTTGTTGTAACTTTTTTATCCCCATAGTCTACCGATAGACTATGATTCTGTAATCGGTCAGGAGCTCCGTTGAATGTGATCGGGTTAATATCAAAGGAAATTAGGACATAAGCCGGTGTGTTTTGTCCCACGCTAGGGATATGTTCCACATTTACATTACTTACACCCGTGTTCCCATTTCCATCGACATCAATGACCGGAACTTCAGTAACATCAGCTCCCGGAAGCAATAACTGTGCTTTCACATTGGCACTAGCAGGAGTGCCTCCATAGGTCGGTCTAGCTGATGAAAGCATACTCTGCGGCAGCCCGTTTGCACCTTCAATTAAATCCAACTGAGTGAATGGTTTTGTTTCATCATAATATAACAAAGAATAATTAAATACTTTCTTATCGACGCCACTCTCAATCGTCATTCTTAGGGTATTCTCACCTGATTTTAGTGTCAGTACCGGAGAGAAGAATGTACCATCCTGCAATAGTGATGTAGGCAGCTCCGAGCCACCATTCAACGATATCGTTACTTTGGATGAGTTCTGCGCAACACCTTGAATTGTAACTTCGCCGGTGTTAACCACAACCTGAGATCCCTCATTCAAGTTGAGGTTATCCGCTCCACCAAGGACTTGCAACTTCTCAATGTATGGGACGGAATCGTATAAAATATAAAAACTCTCAGAGCGTTCACTTGGTCCTTGGGAACCTGTAAACGTAATTTTATTCATCCCTGGGAACAGTGTAATGGTTGATCTAAACCGATTATCCGGTCGATTAGGATCAACAGTTACTACCCCTGGTGCAACACGTGTACTATCAGGAGTCCAAGTGTCACCTTTGAGATTCATCAGCTGAACATTCACTCCGAGTGTTGAACCTGTAACATTGGTGAATGTTCCTGTTAAAACCTGTTCCTTTCCTGTAACAACAAAAGCTGATGTACGAGACAACACATCCGCATTGGCACTGTTTCCGCTCAACTTCAGTCCTACTGTATCTTTCAATTGGACATTCCCAGCATTGTCAGGAGTAAAGTAACTTGTCTGTCCCGCGGCCGATGCAACTGGTGCATAGCCAGCGGGAACCAGAGTTACTACCAGCGCTATCAGCATTAGCCAAACAATTGGCTTTTTCATACGCAGCATTAAATATCATCTCTCCTCTTTTTAAGTCAGTTACCTTTATATATCGGCAAAAGGTACCAATTATTTAGTAAAAATCTCAAAATAAACAAAAAACCTTATCCACTAGGGATAAGGTTGGGTCTGGAATAATATTCAAGAATAGCTGTAACCATTACATTTATCTATTTATGATTTCGAACGGGTCTCCGGATTCAACTTGACGCGCATACGCATCAGGAAGTTAATAACCGGTCTTCTCGTTTTGCTAACAAGCCCGATAACTTCTGCTCCCACTTGGAGGAAGAACATCATGATACAGATGACCACAAACGTTACCCAGTTCGCTTCAAACATGGCAGCGGAAGATTGGATAATCGCCAGAACTCCGAAGAACGCGGCAATTCCGTATATGATCAGTACCGTCTGACGGTGACTGAATCCAAGTTCACGCAAGCAGTGATGAAGGTGACCTTTGTCCGGTGCGAAAATCGGTTTCCGTTGTACCGCACGACGGATAATCGCGAAGAAGGTATCCGAGAGCGGCACACCGATAATGATCAGCGGTGTAATAAAGGACACGATAGCAATTTGTTTGAATCCCAGCATGGACAGCATCGCCAGAGAGAAACCAAGGAATAGTGATCCGGTATCCCCCATGAAGATCTTGGCAGGGTGGAAGTTGAAGAATAGGAATCCGATAATACTACCCAGCAATACAAGACACATCAAGGCAATCATCATGTTACCCATCAGGAAGGACATCACGGCAATGGTACCAATTGCAATACCAGATACACCGGCAGCCAGACCATCCAGACCATCAATCAGATTAATCGCATTGGTTACACCAACGATCCATAAGATCGTCAGAGGAATGGATACCCAAGCTTCGAGTGAAGAATAGGAATCCTGAAAAGGAATGTTAACGAAATCTACCCGGATATTAAATCCAAATACAACGACAGAAGCAGCAACGATCTGACCAAGCAACTTCACTTTGGCCGACAGTTCAAACCGATCATCGAGTGCTCCGATCAGCACGATAATTGTTCCACCAATGAGAAACGCACTGACAAAACTCATATCCCGAGTTGTGAACCATGCCGATACAAAAGGAAGCAATGCAGCAACTGTAATAATAAAGGCCAGGAATATCCCCAGACCACCAAGACGTGGCATGATCCGTGTGTGTACTTTACGTGCATTCGGCGTATCCATTGCGCCAATGCGGACTGCGAACTTTTTGACAAGTGGTGTCAGGGCAAGAGCCAGTCCCATTGACACGATAAATCCAATGATAAAGATCGCTACCATTTGAACATTCGACCCCCAATTATAATACCTGTACGAAATTATAAATCCCCTGATCTCTTTTTATATATAAAAAATTATTTGTTAGTCACTTTTGATGAAAAATTTTGTTACACGATAACGGAGAGTGCAAGGAAAACTAGAGAAGTGTAACGTTCGCATTTATCACCGGATTTCATCCTTTGGAAAAGGATAAAAGGAAATCTGGGGATAACGGCGATCGACAGGTTGCCTTGCAATCGTAGTGCCAAGTGTAACGCTTCTGTTTTCATGGAGTGGCACACATGTAATCCGGAATGAATTATACGCTCATCACACCCGAAAAGCCATCCTCAATTTCTAGCAAAAACACGCATTTATCTCGCAATTACCTGTTTTTAACGGACTTTCGTCACGTTTTCTTTGTCACGCATCACCTTAACAGCGAATTTCGGAAGCGCAAGCATCCGTCCAGCCCGGCTTGGTTCACGCAATAAGCGATAGAACCACTCCAGTCTTAACTTTTGGAACAGCATAGGCGCACGTTTGGTTTTGCCCGAAATCACATCAAAGCTGCCGCCAACGCCCATGGTTACAGGAACCTGTAGTGCATCTTTGTGCTTGTGAATCCACGGTTCTTGGGTGTCCGCCCCACGTGCTACAAACAACAGATCAGGTGCCGATTCCCGAATAGAAGCGATGACCTGTTCATCCTCAGCCGGACCAAAATAACCGTCGCGATAACCCACAATTCGAATCGCCGGATATTGCTGTTGTAACCGAACTGCCGTTTCTTGAATCACCTCAGGGGTGGAACCAAGCAGATATACGCCCCATCGATAGTTTTCTCCAACACGCAGCAATTCATGTAAAAGCTCAAAACCCGGCACTCGCTCAGCTACAGGATCTCCACAATAGTTTGCAGCCCATACGACACCTGTTCCATCAGGAACAATCAATTCCGCAGCTTGCATGACTTCCATGATTGCGGGATTTTCCAATGCGGCCATAACCATAATGGGGTTGGCTGTGATGACCTGATGTGGTGTCTGCTTGGACAGCACAGCTTCCTGGAGAACCTTTACCGTTTCTTTCATCGTCAGTTTGGAAAAAGGAATGCCGTAGATTGAAACGGTAGGTATTGATCCGGTCTGACTCATCTTTATCTCATCCTTTGCGGCCTAAATAGTTAATAATCTGCTGTGCAGGCACTCTGGCTTCCTGCTTCAGTTGGGTGATGCCTTCTTCATGTTCCTTCAACCACTGTGAACGTTGATCCAGCAGTCCAACAACAGTCTTGGCGAGTTTGTCGCCATCGAGTGTATCCGTATTGCCTGCTGGTTCACTGTCCAGACGAAGCAGGAATTGATCAATTTTCGGATCATACGAGATACCCACCGGAGGCACATATTGCGAAGCCGCATAGATCAGACTGTGCAGACGCATACCGATGACGAGATCACACTTGCTGACTTCCTCCAGCATAAGCTGAGGGTCGGTCAGATCTTCTGTGATGCTAATCTCGCTGCCTTTGCTGGTCACATCACCTAGCATTTCAATAAGGAATCGTGATGCCTGTTCATCCACTGGCAGATGAAATGGTAGAAAACGCAAGTGCACCGCTCTTTTGGAGCACAGCTTTTTCAATCCGGCGGCAATAGCCGTAAGTTCCTTCCGGTCTGACTCCCAGAAACGTACCGATACGCCGATCACAGGAAGCTTGGTATGTCCTCCAGTTGAAGGTTCCACTCGATTAGCTTGAGTAGCAGCATTTGCTGAGACAGCACCTGCGCCCCTCTCAACTTTTGTTTCAGGTAATGGCAAACCCATTACGGGGTCAGGTACAACATGGATCTGATTCCACTGTAACCCGAGCCCACGCAGGTAGTCTGCAGATTGTTCATCCCGAACGGATACATAGGTGCAGGCCTTAAAAACCGATTTGATCATCGGATTAAAAATTTTACGATTCACAGGGCCAATCCCCTGTGCATAGATAAACGTTGGTTTTTTCAGCCACTGGGCCAGCTTGATTACACCCAGATAATAAGGAATGGATTTCAGTCCAGTTGCATCCTGCAGTAGACTTCCTCCGCCACTGATTAACCCGTCGCTCTCCTTGAGTGCTTCACGGACTTCCTTCAATTTCATACGATGCACGGAGCGCACACCGTACATGGCGGTTGTCGACTCGGGATCACCCGAGAGAACAATCGGTTCAATGGTTATGTTCGACCTTTGGCTTTCCTCTTCCAGCGCTGTCAAAATCGACTTTAGCACCGCTTCGTCTCCGCTATTGCGGAATCCGTAATACCCCGAGATGACTAACTTTTGAGAAGTGGTGACCATTTTTTCCAACATCCTTCCGCTACTTGCCACACACCCACAGCAATGATACCGAAGATTAAGCCAAGTCCCAATCCCATCACTCCACGAATGAGTGACAATACAGCCGGCGTATGGATATGCGCGAACGTATCCACCATGGACAACTGTCCAATCGCTGCAATAATGAGCACAAAGATGACTTTACGATATTTTAAAGCGGCGAACACGCCAACGATAAATAGCGGGTGTCCCAGCATAAATTCTTTGAATCTCGGACGTACACCGAACGTATCTTCCAACGTGGTACGAAGGAACATCTCAAATGGTGTTACTGATCCCGAGTTGCCTGTACGGCTCAAGTAATAGTACCCAACAACGGCAGCAACAAGCGCCAAAACAACCATTAACACATTAATTGGCATACGAAGCATTTCTTTAATTTTCTTAATAGAGAATGAACCCGACCCACGATAAAACACAATATATATCGCTACCAGTGCCATAGGTGCAAAGTGCAACAGACTCACGCCGCGGAACTGGTTAATCACCAGACTGTACGTAATACTGTTAAGCAATGCGATGACAAAAGGTACCGCCAGGAATGACAGAATCGAAGTTCTTACATATAACACCAACGTTTGTTTCAAACGACGACCCGCAGATGCGTCGGGTTGACGCTGTTGCTGATAGTTCACTGTACGAACGGCCAGCACCATCGCTATGGTCGGCGCGGCGATTGCCACAAGCAAGGCGATTCCTTGCTCCAGCAGCGTTGGTTTCAAGAGGAACAATCCTGCACTGCCCACCAAAGCGACCACAAATGCGATCAAAGTCAGTAGGGGGATAAAATAAGAAACCATAAGTGCAATCATGGCAATTGCACCAACAAGAGCAACCAGCTTGGCATAACGCTGAATCGAAGAATCCTTAACTGTAAATGCTTCAGCTTGTCCTAGCTCGAATCCATGCTTCGCCATGCGTTCTACGGCATGACCCGGCTCACCCAGGCTGTTGATCAGATTCTCAATTGGATCTGTAATCATAGCCTTTGCTGTATTCCGGCTTGGTGATGCATTCATATAGAGCATACGAATGTTGCGATCCTTGGTTGCCAGAACAAAACGGTCAGCAATCGTATCTACGTCCAGATTGGCATCCCCATCACTAAGCGAGTACAGACGCGTAACGTTGTAATCCGTTTTATAAGCGAGGGTCTGGAATCCAGACTGCGGTTTCTTCAAGTTCTCAATTGCTGCAAGACCAATATTGTGTTTGTTCAGCAACTGTGCGAATTGGTCGAGACTTTTCATGTCTGCATTATCATTGTACCCTTTCACAGCATCACCATCAAACAAGATGCGCTTTACGCCATTCTGTTCGAAGAAGGTAAGCAAGCGCTCCATCGATTCCTGGCTATATGGCACACTGTCCGAGATCCGCGGCAAAATGTAGAACCCTTTATCACGCAGCATCTTCACGGCAACCGGATCGGGCTGCAAAGGCTGCATGTTGGCATTCTCCGGAGGAGTCTGCAATATTAAGCCGCTACGACCTTCATATTCCCATGGTACTACCGGAATCTGCCGATCAGCGAACGTTTGTTCAATAATAGGGGTATACGTCTGTGCGTTTTCCTCTGATGTAAATAACACATACGTGTAATTTGCATTAGAAGGGATCACATCTTTAGTCAGGTTTGCGAGATCCTGGCCGTTATATACCATTAGTCGGCGTGTCTTTCTCAGCTCGTCCAATGTACTTTCGAACACAGCCATCGTTGTTACGCCTGCGTCTTTTAGACGAGTCAATTGTTCATTCATGAAATCTTGCGGATGTGCCTGATACGCTGAGATATCCAGCAGTCCTCGATAGTTAAAGACAAGCTCCACCTTTTTGGCAGAAGATTCTGTCTGCACCCGATCACTGATTACAGGGATGGACGCGACCAGACCGATAATAACGACGAGCCACAACCACTTCCGAGAAGCGTTATTCCAATAAAGCCATTTTTGACGCACTACATGTACCTCCTCAAGTGTTGGAACCAAATGCACGTTCAGCTCAAGTAATTCGTTCATTTAAACATTCATACAATAGGTTACAAACAGCTTGTGTCAACAAGCCTTCTTATATGCTAGAACCATCTACACTTTATTTCAAAGAAAAACCCCTCCGCCAACCAACCTTACGGTGCGGAGAGGCCTTCTCATGTTCTTGCTCATTGTTGCATTCGTATTATTGTGCGTCTACACGCGACATCACTGTAGTCACCAGACGCTCGATCCAGCTTTCCGCATCTTCCAAATTCTCTCCACGCACGGCGAAGTATACTTTGATCTTCGGTTCTGTTCCTGAAGGGCGCAAGCAGAACCATGAACCGTCTGCCAAAATGAACTTCAGTACGTCCGCCTTCGGAAGACCGTCCAGACCAAGGGAGTAATCCAGTACATCTTGTACAGCAATTCCCGCTACTTCTTGTGGCGGATTGGAACGCCAGTCCGTCATTTTGGCTTGAATCTGAGCCACGCCGTCTTTGCCTTTCAGCGTACGGGACTCCAGCTTCTCCAAGAAATATCCGAATTGGTTGTACAGCTCTTGCAAGACATCATACAACGTCTTGCCTTGGCTCTTATAATACGCAGCTGCTTCAGCAATCAGCATCGAGGCAAGGACAGCATCCTTGTCACGGGCATAGTTACCGGAAAGGTAGCCATAACTCTCTTCATATCCGAACAAGAATGTATGACTGCCTGTTGCTTCGAACTGGTTCATTTTTTCACCAATATATTTGAAGCCCGTCAGTGTGTTCATCACTTCTGCACCGTAATGTTCAGCAATAACAGCACCCATCTCACTTGTTACGATTGTTTTGACAACCGCACCGTTACTTGGCAATGTACCCGTCTCTTGCAGGCGACTGAGCAGGTAATGTACCATAATGGCACCAGACTGGTTACCGGACAAGACGAAATATTTGCCATCATTGTCCTTCACGACAGCACCCATACGGTCTGCATCCGGATCTGTTCCGATCAGAATGTCAGCACCCACGGATTCTCCCAGCTTCATTGCAAGCGTAAACGCTTCGCGTTCTTCCGGGTTAGGGGATTTCACAGTAGAGAACTCAGCATCTGGCTGTTCTTGTTCAGCCACAATGTGCACTTGCTCGAATCCGATCTGCTCCAGCACGCGACGTACAGGGATGTTGCCTGTTCCGTGTAGCGGTGTGTAAACGATTTTGAAATCACGGCCTATGCCGGATTGGATCAGTTCACGGCTCAGACTGCGGCTCGCTACGGTATCCACAAACGCTTGATCTTGGTCTTCACCCAACCAGATCAGGAGTCCTTGAGCTTCTGCTTCTTCTTGCGTCAGCTTTTTCACGTCAGCAAGGGAAGGCACTTCCTGGATGTACTGAATGACTTTTTCCGCTTCATCCGGTACCAATTGACCGCCCTCATGATTGTATACTTTGTAGCCGTTATATTCCGGTGGGTTATGGCTCGCTGTTACAACGATCCCTCCAGTTGCCTTCTGATGACGCACTGCGAATGACAGCTCAGGAGTTGAACGCAGGGATGGGAACAGCTTGGCTACAATGCCGTTTCCAGCCAGTACAAGCGCAGCATCCAGTGTGAATTCAGGTGAAAAATGGCGGGAATCATGAGCAATGACAACAGAAGGTTTGCCTTCTTGGTCACCATGTTGCTCAAGCAAATAACGCGCAAATCCTTGCGTTGCCCGACCTACGGTGTAACGGTTCATCCGGTTGCTTCCGGCACCAATGACTCCGCGCAATCCCCCTGTGCCAAACTCCAGGTTTCTGTAAAAACGTTCCTCCAGCTCTTTCGGCTGATCCTGCAAGTCACGAAGCTCCTGTTTCGTTGCTTCATCAATCGAAGCATCCTCCAACCATTGCTGCAAAGTCTCTGCTGCTGCTGTGCTTAACTGTTCCATTCCGATAAAACCCCTTCCGTCTATATAAATTCAGGTGTGCTGAGTTACTTCAGCATCTTGCATCATTCGGTCCGTCTACGTTCCTGCATGATGTCAATGCTCACATATGTAATCAGCTTGGGTCAGACAGTGCAAACATGATCTCGCCTTCAGCGACCACTTTGTCGTTGACTCGGGCAGTTGCTTTACCTTTACCAATAGAACCTTTCAGACGTGTAATCTCCACTTCCAGAATCAACGTATCTCCGGGCACAACTTGTCCACGGAATCGGAAGTTGTCCAGTCCCGCCAAAAAGCCGATTTTTCCTTTGTTGCCTTCCAGATTCAGAATGGCTACTGCACCAACTTGCGCCAGCGCTTCTGTAATCAGTACACCCGGCATTACCGGATACTCTGGGAAATGACCAATGAAGAAAGGTTCGTTAATGGTTACGTTTTTCAAACCAACGGCACGTTTGCCATCCTCAATCTCTAGAATCTTGTCCACCAACAGGAACGGCGGACGATGCGGGATAATTTCTTGAATCTGTTTGATATCGAGCACAGTGTAATCTCCTCTCAGGATGTTTATATGAGCGTTCTTCATCATGGATTTTTCATGTGCGCATAGGTGACCGTTACGGTTACGGATCGTTCTTTCGATCGCTGTTGTTTCCTAATGTTTCTGAACTATTTTTCAGATGGATAACATTAGGAAACAAAGGCGAGCGCTTCGCTTCTTTCGAACGATTCCGTTCCCTTCACTGACTTTAGTGCGGACATGGAAAACCTGATTATGATCAAGTCGAAGCTCATATAAAAGGTTTTTAATTTTTAAATTTTGTATGGAAAGCATATTTTCGGTTAACACTAGTTATATCCTTCATGACTGCAGTAGTGAAGGTTAAGATAAGGGGTCTCTCTTCGCGATGACGAATGTCTTTCGCAGGGGAGGCCTCTTTTGTGACGTCAAACGTCATCCATCATTATACTGTTTTCAACGTCAAAAAGAAAACTCCTGCCTGCGCAGGAGTTTTCGCTTAACTCGTTACATTATGGAGCGAATACCAGATTATATACATGTTCCCATGTACTCCATTGCCATACGGAACCGATATCCTGTTTGCCCAGTACCACATATCCAGCTACCATTCCGCCAGCGAGGGCAAGAACAAGCAGGACCGGAACCAGGAACCATCTTGCGATGCGCCATCCACTCTTCTTCTTCTTGACTTCCTTTTTCTCCGGCTTACTGTTCTGCTGCTGTGTTTCTGTCATCACATTCACCTTTTACGCTCTCATATTGTTGGCAAGACCCAACATGGAATCACTTGAAGTTAGCGCCTTTGCCGCCAGCTGATATGTCCGCTGTCCTTGCATAAGCAAAGACATCTCCTGTGTCAGATCAACGTTGGATTGCTCCAGAAATCCTGGTCGGATCAAGGCCGCTGCTTGACGTGTAGCTGCATTAGCGCCAAATACATCATCTTCGGTTAATCCCGCATCCAGACCAAACAGGTTATCCGCAAACTGCACCAGCCCCTCAGGACGTTCAATGTCTACCACTTGCAGCTGTGCTCCAATGGTTGCGTTTGCCGCATTACCGCGTCGGATTAACAGGTTGCCATTTTCATCAAAAGCAACTTTGCTATTATTCGGTGCCGTAATACGATTGCCTTGACGATCCAGGGCAAAGTGGCCTTCGCCATTGACCATCACCATCATATCAGGTGAATTCGGAGTAGGCTTAGGTCTTGTATCAGGTACAAAATGAAATGCACCCTGACGTGTCCACATTTTCTCCCCATTCGCTTCAACTGCAAACATCGCATTTCCTTCAATGGCCAGATCGGTCGGAAGACCAGTCTCGTTCAAGGGGCCTTGAGACATATCCTTCGTTACATCTGCCAAACGAGCACCAAAACCGAGGTTATATCCCATCGGTGTGGAACGCCCATCCAGTTTGTACTTGTCCGGTTGTTGTTGAACCCGGGTCAGCACATCCTCGAATGCCGCCTGCTTGCTCTTATAGCCTGCCGTATTCACGTTGGCAATATTATCGGAAATGACATCCAGACGCTGCTGTATGGCAGTCATGGAAACCTTGGCACTAATCATGGAATTATTCATTGGTGGTATACCCTCCCTTGTGTCCTGTCCACCCTCCCAAACCCTCCCTAGTAGGGAGGGCCCCAGATGGCGCTGCCCTCTGGACTCCCGAAACAGGCGGATTAGGTAAGTGGGGTACGATCTTGCTAAGTGGCGGTGGTGTATGTGCGCCGCGACTGCCCGACTATGATTCCCGCCATCGTTTCACATGGCTGAATCATAGCACGGCACGCTCTTTATGCGGCGTGTAGCTCCGCGGGGTCTCTTCCCTGCTTTGCTCCGCAAAGGGCTGTCGTGACCGTCGCTTCGCTCAGGTACTGCTACGCATTCCTCGCATAGGCTCTCCGCTGCGCGGTTATATTTAAACGTCGGCGTTATACACGCCCGACTTCATTGACGGCTTTATCCAGACTGCGGTCGTAGAATTGTACGATCTTCTGGTTTGCTTCATACGCACGGTATGCAGCGTTCATATCAACCGTTGCCTGTGAGGCATCCACATTGGAACCTTCCAGGTATCCCTGACGGATCTGCACATTATCACCAGCAGCCATCATCCGGGACGTTGCCCCGTTTGCATCGCTGAGACTGAAATTGCCATTACCTTGACGAACCAGTTGATTCGGCTGGTCAATGACACTAATGCCAAGAGTAACCCCTGTTGGTGTACCCGTTGCTGCATCTACCAAACGGCCTTGCTCATCCACTTTAAATTGCTCCACAGAACCTGTCAACACTACAGGTTGTCCATTATTATCCAACACTTGTGAACCTGTTGAACTCAGCAATTGTCCCGTTCCAGTGATCTCGAAGTGACCATCGCGTGTATATCCGGTGTTACCTTCTGCATCCTGAACTGTAAAATACGCCTGAGGCTGGTAAGTCACCGTGCCATCGGCCCGTACAAACTTGCCTGATGCGTCAAACGGGACAGGTTGTCCAGTCTGCGGATCATTGACCGTCATATTGGATGAAATGGAAAAATCATTTTTCTGCCCAGTCTCCATAATGGTCCCCTGCAAATTCATGGACAAACTCTCTTCCGCGAACACCCCCGTGTTCAGCTTGCCCAGCCGCTTTGTTGGAAGATTTGCATCTCCGCCTACCAAAGTAATGAGCATTTCCGGGAAGGAACGGCTTACGCTGTTCACCTGTTTGTATCCCGTGGTGTTCATATTTACGATATTCTGTGTTGCTGTGTCATGGCGGCGTTGTTGCGTAATCATTCCCGCAGTAGCGGTGTACAGACCTCTTAACATGAATTAACCCCTCTCCTCAAGCGCTTGACCTGCATCACAGGTTGGCTGCTTGTCCGTTCTGCTTTCCGAGCATGGCGAACCTTTGCTATTTATATCGGCAGATTAGAACTTTTTCTTAACCACCTGATCCAAATTATTAAGCATTATGCCTGTCCCCTTCACGACACAGTGCATTGGATCTTCCGCCACCCATACCGGTACATGCAATTCATTGGACAAAAGCTCGTCCAGTCCGTTCAGCAATGCACCTCCACCAGTCAATACAACACCACGGTCGATAATGTCCGCTGACAATTCAGGCGGTGTACGTTCCAATACCGATTTGGCTGCCACGATGATGGATTGCACGGAATCCCAAAGTGCTTCCTGTACTTCATTTCCCGATATCGTTACGGTAACAGGAAGGCCGGATACCATATCGCGTCCGCGAATGTCCATCTCTGTTTGATGTCCACCCGGATGTACGGTACCAATCGCAATTTTGATATCTTCAGCGGTCCGTTCACCGATCATGAGCTTGTACTTGGCTTTGATAAACTTGATAATGGCTTCGTCGAACTTGTCCCCTGCGACTTTAATAGAAGAGGCGGTGACCACGTCGCCCATAGAAAGGACTGCAACGTCAGTCGTACCGCCGCCGATATCCACGACCATATTGCCGCTCGGCTGAAAAATATCCATTCCCGCACCGATCGCTGCCGCTTTCGGCTCTTCTTCCAGAAACACTTCTTTGGCACCACTGCGTTCTGCCGCCTCACGGATGGCCTTCTGCTCCACGGAAGTAATGTTCGTGGGTGCACAGATCAGAATTCGAGGGTGGCTGTACCAGCTTCTTGCACCCACACGATTAATGAAATGTCTGAGCATCGCTTCTGTAATCTCGAAGTCCGCAATAACGCCGTCACGCAGCGGTCTAATTGCAACAATGTTACCTGGAGTACGCCCCACCATACGACGCGCTTCTTCCCCAACAGCAAGGACACGCTTCGTATCTCTTTCAATGGTCACGACGGAAGGTTCATCGAGGACAACCCCACTTCCTTTCACGTGAATAAGCACGTTCGCCGTGCCAAGATCAATACCGATATCCTTGCTAAACATAAAAGAGCCCCCAAAGTGATATTATTTGGTCAGCGTATCCTGTGAAAAAGAGTCCCTTATCACGTCACCGCTCGTTCGACAAAGTGCAACATATATATGTAAAAATCGGGCTGATAAGATGTCATAATTCGATCCTGTACCAGCTTTTAACATATCATACTTCAGGGGAGGGATTCAATGCATGTGTGAGCTTTTTGCCCTACGTCTTTGTGAAGATGCTTACGATTTGGCGGAAGCCAACACCTCACGTTTCTTGCCACTCGTTTTTTTGTATTTAATTTTGGTCGCTTCCCCGCCCCGCAAATGGCGGATCGACTTGTGATACTCCAAAATGTGTTTCACCTGGTCAGCAAGATCAGGGTTGATTTCCGGCAGACGCTCCGTCAGATCCTTATGCACAGTACTCTTTGACACGCCGAATTCCTTGGCTATGGTACGGACCGTATTCCTCGTCTCAACAATGCAGCGACCAATTTTGATGGTCCGTTCCTTGATGTAATCGTGCACGCTCCCGCCTCCCTACTGTGTGGATAGTTTGGTACATTATATGAGGAGCATGCCTATATATTCGCGGTTTAGAGGTGTGACAAGCTTCGAAGGTCCCATTATTTTCTGAAAAGCACAAAAAGAGCAGAGGTTTAACCCCCTGCCCGTCATGTTGCTGCGGTAAAATTCATTTATTTTTCCGGAAGATATCCTTGAGGGTTAACCGGCTGTCCGTCTTCGTACACTTCAAAGTGAAGATGGTTGCCAAGCGTTTTACCCAATTCATTGACGCCAGCGGATGCAATCGCATCTCCCTGTTTCACTTCGTCGTCCTGTTTCACTTTGACGTCTGCCAAGCTTTGGTACACCGTCTTCAGGTTATCGCTATGTGTGATTTCCACAACTTGACCTGTGAGCGGATTTTGCTCAACCCGGGTAACTTTACCAGCAAGCGCTGCTTTTACTTCAAACGTTTTGTTATCCCCACGTGCCAGATCCACACCTGTGTTCGGGATGAATGTATCATTGTACTGCACCATTGCCGCTTCATGTTCCTCGGTTGAAGCTTCGCTATCATAGAAAGGTTTTACTACCGAAATTTCGGACGGTACCGCTACCGGCCATACAAAATTCTCCGACTTTGCAACAACTTCCACACTTTCTTCTTCTCCGCCTACTGTTGTTCCTTCTGTACCCGCCGATGCACCTGTTTCTACTACCCCGCTAGCAGGGTCCGAGTTTAGCGTTTTGTCGCCTGTGCCCTGATAGACCCACACTAAGGTTAGTATAATGCCTGCTGCTGCGATGTAGGCTGCCGGGAAGACCCAGCGTTTGGACATTGCTCTTTTCCATGAAGAGGGCTGACTAGCCGGTACTCCTTGAGTTGTTTTAGGAGTTTCTTCTTGGTTTGTTTTTTTGTTTTGTTCATTCATGTTAATCACCTCAGTAACAAGTGTTACCGGGTGCAACTCTTTTATACACGCGCGACTCTAATTATTTTCACGGAGGTTTCAGAGAGTGCTATATATGGAGTGTGTGTGCAGCTAGTTGGTGCGCCGCTTCGGGGCCAGAAAACCTTTCGACCGCTGGTTACTACCAGATTTCTTCTATCACCTTCTTCAAAGGTGAAATCCGGTAGTAAAGGCGGACGCTTCGCTTCTACAGGTCTTTTCTGTCCCCTGCGCTCTCCATACGCTAGCACTCTCCGCATATATAGCCGAATCTCGAAAGCTCCGGAATGCGTGTTGGTAGACTGGTCTGGATTGGCTGTAGAGGCCGATCCTTCTATGAAGTGCATTTATCGGTGAGAGCGAAATGATATAGGATGTGACTGATGAAATACCCTTTAAGCCACCTTAGGTTCGTTAAAACGAGATATGAGATTAGAGATTGGCGACGCCACATCAACAATAACTGTTCAATACAACATCTAGATTTGAAAGAAGCTAAATCATGAATGGTTACAGTATAGTTAGAAGTTGCTTGGTAGACAGGGAACATAAATCAATTTTTTAACCTTAGGGCTTGGAAACTTGATTTCAACGTTCTGGTTCTGGTTCTGGTTCTGGTTCGGCTTGCTTATTGCGAATGAGCATGTAGTGAACGGCAGTAACCTAAATTTTGCTAATGATTAGGATATTAAAATAATTCTAACGAACTCAGGCGGCCTTAATGGCGGGGAAATCGTGGCTTAGAAATTCTAACGAACCGTAGACACGCTAATCACTCTTTTGGGCGCTATTATCGAATCAGTTCGGTGGTATGTCGTGATATAACGCGTCTGAGATTCGTTAAAATTTCCATTCGTTGTAATATCGCCTGATAAGGCCTCCCAGGTTCGTTAGCGTGCAACTGCTCTCATTCACATACATTTGTATACATTCGCACATACTCCTACTCATTCGAATTATTTCGCTTTATCCATCCGTGTTCATCTCTCCTACTTCGATGCAAGCATCTTGGATGCCTGTCCGAATGAAATGCCGGTATAGTAGTGTTTGAGAATTTGGGTGGCCGTGTGTCCCTCCTGCGCCATGCCGTTTGCTCCCCATTGGCTCATGCCAACCCCATGACCGTAACCGTACGTTGTAATCTGGATTTCGTCACCTGTGGTCTTCCAACTGAACTGGCTGGATCTTAATCCAAGCAGTTTACGAACCTCGGGTCCGCTGAATGTCTCACCTGCGATCTGCATTTCCTTAATCCGATGTCCTTTGGTTGTAGACAATACTTTCATCCACGATCCACCCTTCTGGGCGGTAACCGGAATGGCATCCAGGTTTAACTTCTGCAGAATCTCGTTACGCTTCATGGTAACGGTCTGCTTGAATCCTGGTGCCAGGTTTTTGTCCCACGGACTGTCTACACTTTGCAGATACGGCACGGCGTTCCCCCATACATCCTCGGCATTCTCGGTATACCCATTACTTGTGGAAAAAAAGGATGCGGTGATTGCCTTGCCCTGATATGTCATCACCGTATCTCGACTTTCGCGCACAGCCTGTTGCAGCTTCTCCCATTCCTTCGCCTTCCCTAGACGCGTCCAATCCGCTTTCACCTGATCTGGCGGAATAAACACCTGATGGCTGACCGTATCCGTCACATCCGCCGCACCTGATGGCACACCGCTTGTATCACTCGCAGCTAACCTACGCACGATAAATGTACGAGCAGCTATTGCCTGCGCCTTTAACGCCTCCAGTCTGAATTCCGCTGGCATCTCAGCTGCCACAACCCCGGTAACATAGTCTTCCAATGGCAGATTCATCGTTGTGCCCGTTGCAGACAGGTATACGCGCACTTTAGGTTCAGGGTACGTAACAGGAACGGCTGGCGCAGGAGCTGGGGTTCTTGTACTGCTTGAATCTGTTGGAGCAGGGATCGGTTTTGGTGATTCGCTTGTCCGCGGCCATACCAGAATTACCGGAATCAGTAACGCCATTGCCAATAAGGCAGATACAGCGGCAGCAGGTTGCCATCGCGTCGTATTACGTCCCCATCGGGGTTTTCGTCCAAATGTCCGCATTCGGCGACGCTTCACTCGGCGGAACTGGTCCAGCTCAATAACAGGTATATGAATATGCTCGGTTGTCTTTCGGTTCAGTTCATCTGCCGACACCCGTCCTGGATTGGATAATCTTGCAGGCTGTGATGGAACAGTCCTCAGGTTCAATGGGGCAGGCTTGTCTTTTTCCACTCCAGAAACGGTATTTCCCTCTGGCTCTTGCATACCTGGACGAGGGACAAGGGGTACCTTTACCTGTACACGAGCTTCTTTCATTCGAATATAACCCTCCGTTATCTATGGCCGGTCATGTGCCGGTCGTGTTGTTCAAATCCATAGTTTAGGTTATGAGCTGGCTTGATCTGATAGAACCTGATTTGAGAGAAACGAGGCCCTTTTCGTTCTGTTCAATTTCTTGTTTTCTTTTGCTATGTACATCATAGAAACGTTGATCTGTCGCTGTATACCGGTGTTTAGCTGGATCCGACACCCATATAAAGTATGCTCTTTCATTTGGTTCAGAATCGATACAGAATACGATGTTATGCTATACAAGTTAGGACCAGCTATTAATAGAATCAGGTATCAAATATCTCGTTGTCTTCTTAAAAGTAAACACAAAAAAAGCCAAGCCAGATGGCTTAGCTTTATCATTTTTTACAATATACGTTCCATCGCATTCATAATCCACACAACCGTGTGACTCATAATAGAGGGCCATATTTTTTCTATTCAATCCAGTGTTAAGCCAAAGTTGGTTGTACCTTAAACATCGGTACTTCTTTCTCCACTTTTTCACTAGGTGCTTTGGTTGCTTCCAGCTTAGGCTCATCAACCGAGATCCGATAGATGTCAGCGCCAAGTCCGTTAAGCTTCTCAGCGAGATGTACATAGCCACGGTCGATGTGATGAACACCGCCCACTTCCGTTGTACCTTCAGCAACAAGACCTGCAATAATGAGTGCGGCACCCGCACGCAGATCGGTAGCCGTTACTTTGGCACCCTTCAGTTTGGCATTACCTGTGACGATGGACGAACGTCCTTCAACTTTGATCTCCGCATTCATCAATTGGAATTCATCCACATGCATGAATCGGTTTTCAAAAACAGTCTCTGTCACGACACTTGTTCCTTCAGATGCAAGCAAAAGTGCCATCATCTGGGATTGCATATCGGTCGGGAATCCTGGGTATGGTAATGTTTTCACATCCACAGCCTTAAGAGGGCGATCTGCGATTACACGCACGCCATTCTCATCCGGTTGGATTGTAACACCCATCTCTTCAAGCTTCGCGATAACGGAGCCTAAATGATCAGAGATTGCACCTTCAATGTACACGTCACCGCCCGAAATTGCAGCAGCAGCCATATACGTACCAGCTTCTACCCGATCCGGAATAACGGTGTGTGTAACACCTGTCAGTTTCTCCACACCTTCAATGCGGATCACTCCAGTACCAGCACCACGTACGATGGCACCCATCCCATTCAGGAAGTTGGCAAGATCCACAATCTCAGGTTCTTTTGCCGCGTTCTCCAGAACAGTTACACCTTCGGCCAATGTTGCAGCCATCATAATATTTTGAGTGGCACCTACGGAAGCCACATCCAGATAAATTTTCGCGCCACGCAACCGACCTTGGCTACGAGCTTCGATATAACCTTGGCCCAAGCTGATCTCTGCGCCCATGGCTTCAAAACCTTTCAAATGCTGATCAATAGGCCGTGTACCGATGGCACATCCACCAGGAAGTGAGATTCTTGTATGACCCATTCGAGTCAACAAAGGCCCCATGACCAGGAAAGACGCCCGCATTTTACTTACCCATTCATACGGGGCTTCACAGGAAGTAAGTTTCTCCGCATTTACGGTAATCACTTCGTCCCGGTATGTAACTCCCGCTCCCAGCGATTCCAACACCTTGTTAATCGTCATCACATCGTCTAGAGGAGGCGCGTCAATAATAACGCTTTGTCCTTCTTCCCCTAAGAGAGAGGCAGCGATGATCGGAAGAACAGAATTTTTAGCGCCGCTAACTTTGACACTTCCGGTCAACCTTTTGCCACCGCGGACGATAAATTTGCTCATCATGGTTCCCTCCGCGCTTTTATTCCCTTTTCTTCATTCCGGAATACGTAAGCCCCACTATGCTAGAAAGGACTGTTGCTGTGTGTGGAATTTCGACATATTCTGGCATATTGCCACAGATGTCTGTTCAGAAAAGAATTGGTTTTTATAATCCATATCAATGATACCATGTGCCGTGCATCTTGCTATTCAGCATGTAAAAATCAGTGTCTTACAAGCCAGCAGAGCATCAGAACAGACAGAGTGGGATGGTTATTAGCCGGCATGAACCGGATATCCCGTTTATAACTACAAAATAAGTGAACAATTGTGAATTCCCTAACTTCCATCATAACATTGTTGAATTGTACGATACAAGCATTTTTACATAAAACATCTCAAATTCATCCAATTTTACGTCACATTTTTTTCTTAATTTCTTTACCGACAACTCATACTCTAATTGTTAACACAATTAATCGATGTTATTCGACAATGAGCAGCTTGAAGAACCTAACAGATGATTAACCAACCATCTCAACATTAAAACAAATTACGCAACATTTGAGTCCAGGACAAGTAGTCAATGACAAAGCCAGCAACGGCATGCCCCAAAATGATGGCGAGCAACAAATGCAACAGTCTTCCCTGAGCACCTCGTGGCTGCCTGATGATTAAATCCAGTTTGAGATTTGTCAAAGCCCACCAAGACAACGCAATACATAACAGGGAGACGATGATTGAGACCAAGCCATTGGTGCTTAATGCTTGGTTCACCTGATTCGTCAGATCAGTATCCATATATTCTTTACCTCCACATTTGTTGCAGCGATCAGCATATCATATGCCCGGCACCCATAACTTGTTAGTATACTGGAATGTCTTAAGCACAACATACTGAGCGTACTGTCAGATTTACTCCTGCCAGGCAGGAATCTCCTGATGCCCAATCACCGAGCAGCAACAATGCGGCTGTGCATGACTATGGAATCTACTACGCAGCTTCCTGCTTCTGCTGACTCTATGGAATATAGGCTCTTTCATCATACATTGTCAATTACATTGATTTCCACTTCTAAAATATTTTAATTTTAAAATGCCGGGATTTTGTGACTAAAACGACATAAAAGAGCGCTATTTCGATATCGATTCTGTCATTTCCTCGGAAATAATTTAAATTTACTCATGAAAAAAATGGTTCTCTTAGTGGTAAATGCGCCCACTACTTTAGTCCTACATTCTATTCAAATAATCATAATCGGTGAATATTTTGCTTAAAATACTTCTGTTTACTGAAGGGATAGGATGGATTTGTGGTCAGCCCTTTTGATATATTCGATAAAACAATTCTATTAAACAAACTCAAAAAAGCCCGGCAGACTAAGCCGCCAGGCTTCAAAGAATCGTTTATTTGCCGAACACATTAATCCGGTTAACCGCTTTTTGCAGCGCAATCTCTGCACGACGGTGATCAAAGTGGTCCTGATTGCTTTGGCTTGCAAGCCGACGTTCTGCCCGCTCTTTCGCCGCACGCGCACGATCCACATCAATGCTTTCCGGGAATTCAGCACTCTCTGCGAGTACAACAACCTTATCTTTACGAACTTCGATAAACCCGCCACCGATAGCAACTCGTTTATTTTCTTTTCCGTTATGGATATAGATTGGTGCAATCTGCAAAGGTGTAACCATAGGAATATGACCTGGCAGAATGCCCAGTTCCCCTTCAATACCACGAGCCGTAATGCTATTCACCTGTTCTGAATAGACCAAACGCTCGGGTGTTACGATTTCCAACAAAAAGGTGCTCAATTCCATCCCTCCTGAAACTATCCGAAGGATAGCCCACATAAGGACAATCCTGGATTCAGACTAAACCAGTGTTTTGGCTTTCTCCACTGCCTCTTCAATTGTACCAACAAAGAGGAAAGCTGCTTCCGGAAGATCATCATACTTACCTTCGAGAATCTCTTTAAAGCTGCGCACCGTTTCTTTAACCGGAACGTATTTACCTGGAATACCGTTAAATGCTTCAGCAACGTGGAAAGGCTGGGACAAGAAACGTTGGATTTTACGAGCACGGTATACAAGCGCTCTATCTTCTTCACTCAACTCGTCCATACCCAGGATTGCAATGATATCTTGCAATTCATTGTAACGTGCCAAGATACGTTTAACGCCTTGAGCTACGCTGTAGTGTTCTTCACCTACAACTTCAGGGGACAAGATCCGGGAGCTGGAAGCCAGTGGATCTACCGCAGGGTAGATACCCATCTCGGAAATTTTACGCTCCAAGTTCGTCGTTGCATCCAAGTGGGCAAACGTCGTTGCAGGAGCCGGGTCAGTGTAGTCATCCGCAGGCACGTAGATGGCCTGGATGGATGTTACAGAACCTTTTTTCGTTGATGTGATACGTTCTTGCAGTTGACCCATTTCTGTTGCCAGCGTAGGTTGGTAACCTACCGCGGAAGGCATACGTCCAAGCAAGGCAGATACTTCTGAACCCGCTTGGGTGAAACGGAAGATATTATCGATAAAGAGCAACACGTCACGGCCTTCTTCATCACGGAAGTATTCCGCCATCGTCAGACCTGTGAGGGCTACACGAAGACGTGCGCCTGGAGGCTCGTTCATTTGTCCGAAGACCATTGCTGTTTTGTTGATAACGCCGGAATCACTCATCTCGTGATACAAGTCATTACCTTCACGTGTACGCTCACCAACACCCGCAAATACGGAGATACCGCCGTGCTCTTGTGCGATGTTGTTGATCAATTCCTGAATGGTTACCGTCTTACCTACACCGGCACCACCGAAGAGACCGATTTTACCACCTTTAGCGTAAGGAGCAAGCAAGTCGATAACTTTGATTCCTGTCTCCAGCATTTCTGCTTGGGTAGTCAGTTCATCAAATGCAGGTGCTGAACGGTGAATCGGGTTCTTGTGCTCAGCAGCTACGGCACCGCCAGTATCAATTGCTTCGCCGAGTACGTTAAATACACGACCCAGTGTTGCTTCTCCGACGGGTACAGAGATTGGTGCTCCTGTATCTAAAGCTTCCATACCACGAACAAGTCCATCCGTGGAGGACATCGCAATACAACGTACTCGGTTGTCACCCAGATGTCTCGAAGCTTCGAGTGTAAGGTTCACACTTACGCCGCTCTCACTTACTGTAGTGATCGTAATGGCATTGAGGATTTCCGGCAGACCGCCGCGATCAAACTCGACGTCAACAACCGGACCCATGATGCTCACAACGCGTCCTTTGTTCATCTTAACGTTCCCCTCCTACAAGCCTGCTACTTTTGCAAAAATAATGTACCGTTCGTTTATCTTTGCTCTGCAAGCCTTCATTAATAAAAACAGTTAGCCTTGTGCTGCGTTGGCACCTGCCACAATTTCCGTAATCTCCTGCGTAATCGCCGCTTGACGGGCACGGTTATAGGTCAATGACAATTCGTTAATCATTTTGGATGCATTTTTGGTTGCATTACCCATCGCCGTCATTTTCGCGCCTAGCTCACTCGCCTTACCGTTCAAAAGCGCACCATAGATCAGCGTTTCCGCGTAACGCGGAAGCAGAACCTCCAGTACAGCCTCAGCAGACGGCTCGTATTCGTAGCTTGCCGTTGGTCCTTCCGCAGCAGTTACCTCAGGTGTTTCCATCGGAAGAAGTTTTTCTACCGTAGGAATCTGGGTCAACGCATTCACAAAGCGGTTATAACAAATGTACAATTCATCAAATTCAGCCAGTTCAAACCCATGAACAGCTTCGTGTGCGATGGATTTGATGTCTGCAAATGAAGGCGAATCCGACAGATCCGTTGTTGTGGATGCCATCGCAATTTCACGACGTCTGAAGTAATCGCGTCCTTTACGTCCAATGACGAACAATTCGTAGTCATCCTGGGAGTTGTGGCGCTCTTTGAGCGTCTGATTAACCTGACGCAAAACGTTCGCATTGTATCCACCTGCAAGACCACGGTCCGATGTAATGATCAGGTAAGCTGTCTTTTTGACCGGACGGCTCTCCAGCATCGGATGCTGTATACCTTGCGTGCTTGATGCAATACTAGCTACAACTTCTTTCAGTTTCTCCGAATAAGGACGGGCTGCTTCCGCTTTTTCCTGCGCTTTACGTAGTTTTGCAGCAGCTACCATCTCCATTGCTTTGGTGATCTGCTTGGTGCTTTGTACGCTTTTAATTTGCCGCTTAATTTCGCGCATGCCTTTTGCCATGATTTCACCACCTTAAAGTTTTGACAGAGTCAAAACTACATCGTAAGCACAACCCTACTTTGACGGGGTCAAAGTTACTTCGTAAGCATCATCTTTTTTGACAGAGTCAAAGTATTACATGCAGACATGCGGAATCGGTTAGACAACTCCGCACCTGCAATCATTTATTTAGACAGAGACAGCAAAGCTCTTTCTGAACTTCTCAATTGCACCTTTCAGTGCATTTTCGTTGTCTGCAGTCAATTCTTTAGTATCACGGATGGATGCAAGAATCTCCGGATGGCTGCTCTCCATGAACGCGAGGAACTCACGTTCGAAACGAGTAACATCACCTGTTGGAATCTCATCCAGGAATCCTTTAACCGCAGTGTACAAGCTGACAACCTGTTGTTCTACAGGCAGCGGCTGGTTAACACCTTGCTTCAGGATTTCCATCATACGCGCACCACGATTCAGGCGGGCCTGAGTCGCTTTATCCAGATCGGAACCAAACTGGGAGAACGCTTGAAGCTCACGATATTGAGCGAGGTCGAGACGCAGGGAACCTGCAACCTTTTTCATCGCTTTGATCTGAGCAGAACCACCGACACGGGATACGGAAATACCTACGTTGATGGCCGGACGTTGTCCAGCATTGAACAAGTCAGCTTCCAGGAAGATTTGTCCGTCCGTGATGGAGATTACGTTCGTTGGAATGTATGCAGATACGTCGGAAGCTTGTGTTTCAATAAACGGAAGTGCGGTTAAAGAACCACCACCAAGTTCATCATTCAGCTTCGCAGCACGCTCCAGCAAACGGGAGTGCAGGTAGAAGACGTCACCCGGATAAGCCTCACGGCCCGGTGGACGACGAAGCAACAAGGAAAGCTCACGATATGCAGAGGCTTGTTTGGTCAAGTCATCATAGATAACCAGAACGTGCTCGCCTTTGTACATGAAGTACTCACCCATCGAACAACCGGAATACGGTGCGATGTACAAGAGTGGTGATGGATCGGAAGCTGCTGCAGTTACAACAATTGTGTACTCCATTGCGCCTTTACGACGAAGAGTTTCCACAACTTGAGCAACCGTAGACTGTTTCTGACCAATAGCCACATAGATACACTTCATGCCGCTACCTTTTTGGTTCAAGATCGCATCAATCGCGATGGATGTTTTACCTGTTTGACGGTCACCGATGATCAACTCCCGTTGTCCGCGACCGATTGGAACCATTGCATCAATGGCTTTGATCCCTGTTTGCATCGGCTCATGAACCGATTTACGATCCATTACGCCTGGTGCTTTACCTTCAACCGGACGGAATTCCGTTGTAGCGATTGGCCCTTTGCCATCTACAGGAATACCGAGCGGGTTCACAACGCGTCCAATCAATGCTTCGCCTACAGGCACTTGCATGATTTGACCAGTACGTTTCACTTGGTCACCTTCACGAATATCGTAGTAAGGTCCCAGGATAACGACACCGACATTGCTTTCTTCGACGTTCATGGCGAGTCCCATAACACCGCTTGGGAATTCAACCAACTCGTTGGACATGACGTTCTCAAGTCCGTAAACACGAGCAATACCATCACCAACCTCGATTACCGTTCCGACTTCGACTACATCGATATCGGTCTTGTATTGTTCGATTTGGCTCTTAATTAATGTACTGATTTCTTCTGGTTTGATACTCAAGTGTCCTCACCCCAATCTACTGTACTCGTCTGTTAAAAGACTGCTCAAGACGTTCGAGCTTGCCAGCCAAGCTGCCGTCATAGATCGTATCGCCAATGGCGACTTTCAATCCGCCCAGCAGAGTCGGATCAACAATGTTCTCGATACGAATCTTTTTATTCACACGGCCACCGAATTCACGGGCTACCGCTTCTTTTTCTTCATCATTCAACGCATAAGTCGAATAGACACGTGCATCAGCGATGCCCAGCGACTCACCTTGGATCTTCCGATAATCATTCAGCAAGTCTCCCAGCAATTCAACGCGTCCGCGCTCAA
The DNA here is from genome assembly GCF_037981725.1 of Paenibacillus sp. FSL H3-0457. Classification (NCBI taxonomy): domain Bacteria; kingdom Bacillati; phylum Bacillota; class Bacilli; order Caryophanales; family Paenibacillaceae; genus Paenibacillus; species Paenibacillus sp. FSL H3-0457. The sequence goes on from NZ_CP150283.1 coordinate 6,350,589, forward strand.
TCAACAACAAGACTGTACGAAGGACTGAATCGGATACCTTGCCATCAAGACTTGAGTGAATCACGTTCTGCTTGGCTTCATCAGAAATATTAGGGGATACGATAAATTTCTCGATATCTGCATCTCCGGTCAATGCACTGACTACTGCAACCAGTTCCTGTTCAACCTCAAGCACCTGCTGTTGCTGAAGAGCAACTTCGAACAATGCTTTCGCATAACGCTTGGCAACAATCGTATCGCGGCTCATTGTCGGCCTCCTACCTCATTGAGGTATTGGTTCACAAGCTCTTCTTGTGCAGGACCGTTCTCAACTTCTTTTTTGATCAACTTGGATGCAATCTGAACGGAAGCTGTACCCAGTTCGCTGCGAAGTGCTGCGACTGCTTTGTTCTTCTCGCTCTCGATTTCGCGTACTGCATCGTCTTTCAGACGATTAGCTTCAGCTTTTGCATCAGCCAAAATCGATTCAGCTTGTTTGCCACCCGTTTGTTTGGACTGTTCAATGATGTCGTAAGCATCTTGACGTGCTTGCTCAAGAGCTTGTTTTTGTTCCTCCACATAGGCAATGGCCTGTTCCCGAGTCTGTGCAGCCTCATTCATCTGCGTCATCACGAGTTCACGACGTTTTTCCATAATGGAGAACAAAGGCCCGAAGGCATAACGGCTAAGCAGCCAATATAAAATTGCAAATGCAACAATCGCAAGAAGCGTATTTTCCCATATGAAACTCAATCTGTTCACTCCTTCCTGGAGGTATCCTTGAAACGTCATCCGTTAGAACGGACATTACCTAAAAAGAAGGCGCGGATGGCTATGGCCTTCCCCGCCAAACCTTTAAAATTTAATTAAGCCATACCGTAGAACATGAACGCGAGTACCACACCGATGATCGGCAATACCTCGATCAAACCTACACCGATAAACATTGTTGTTTGAAGAGTGGATTTAGCTTCTGGTTGACGGGCAATACCTTCCACCGTTTTGCTGATTACCATACCGTTACCAATACCTGCGCCAAACGCGCCCAGTCCTGCAACAATTGCTGCTGCGATTAATGCCATTGCTCCCATTTGTATATCCTCCTTAAAATGATAAATCGAATTTTTTATTGTTCAGCCTGGTGAAGAAATCTTCGTAGGGCTTGAAACTTAATGCTCGTCGTGCGTCTCGATGCTCTGTGAAATGTACACCATCATCAAGATAACAAACACAAATGCCTGGATCGCGCCGATAAAGATACTAAAGCCTTGCCACACCATAAGTAGCGGAATCGCTGCAATAGCACCAAACACTTTAAATGTGGTCAGTTTCAGGATCGTTGCGATCAGTACCTCACCCGCGAAGATATTCGCGAATAGACGCATACCGTGTGTCAACAGCTTGGATGCCGTCTCAATCAAGTTGATTGGCAAGAACAAGGCGAATGGCTTCAGGTAATGCTGGAGATATCCTTTTGTGTTGCGGAACAATCCTAGTCCATGAGATACAAGGAACGCTACAAGAGCTAGTCCCATCGTTACAGACAAGTCGGCTGTTGGTGATTTCCACCAAGCCAATTCAACGTGTGGGTGTGCTTCAGGGTCCTTGGCATGCGCTTTTTCAAACGCCTCCACCGCTGTAACAATCGGCTTACCGAATACCTGTGCCTGATTAACATCTGTTACCTCAGATACAGCCACGAGCGGAAGGCCGAGCATGTTCCCTACAAAAATGAACATAATCATGGAAAGAGCGAGAGAGATAAAATGTTTACCTTTCTTCATATCCATTGTGCTGGAAATCAGATTGCGGACGAATTCTACTGCCCACTCCATAAAATTTTGCAGCTTGCCGGGATTTTCAACGGATAATCTCCGTGTTGCCAGTACAGCAAAAATAAAAACAATTGCACCTGTAACTACCAGCATCAACAGAACCGATAGATCCAGTCGAAATCCGCCAAGCATAATAATTGGAGCTTCATGCATATTTTTCTCACCCCTTTCTCGACTTGAAAGCTGCAGCCCTTAACATCATTCTGCTCTGCGGGAATGGACAATCCCTATAATCAGTAAGGAAAATTGTGCAATGACGAGACCGCCTGCAACCGCATATGTATTGAAGTACTGCGGAAAGCGCATCGATATGAATATACCGAGCACAGCGAGTGCCGCTCTTGTCAAAAATCCCAGGTTCACACGCTTCAAGTTACCTTCTGCCGCATCATCAGACATTTTCCTTACTTTGTAGCCCAAGTAAAATGCATTGATCCAGCTAATTCCTGTACCCAGGGCCAGTCCCAAAGCAATTGTCTCCACACGTGGCATAAAGGCCGCTGCGAGAAAACAAATCATAAGAAAGTACATGATGAAAACAGTCATCGATCTGCGGTATCTGGTTAGTTCACTCATCACTTTCCCCCATGAATTTTTTCGCGATAAAGTAGATGCTTACACCGCCTGCCGCAAGAAAAAAGAGAACGCTTACGGCGATCCATATTCCGTTACCTCCGATGGTCTTGTCCAACCAGGAGCCAGCGTAATATCCGGCAACAGCGAGAATGGCAACCTCGATCCCAAAAGCTGTCACGAGTCCCATCGCTTTCCATACATTATCGTCATGGTTACGGGATGAATTTGGTTTGTTCGAATCGGCCATTTTCCACGCCACCCTTGCAATCCCAGTTAATTTTACTGAATGATGAGAGCCTTTGTCAATTGAATGATTTTAGCGTTTTAAAGGGGAAAACGACGGGAATACAGACCCTCAAAGCCCATAAACCCGCGTAAACCGTACAGTTTAACTGTATGCTTGCCCTTTATAAATCCGTCAGAAAAAATGTATTATTTTTTGAATTTTCTGTGAAATGATTCCGGACGCTCACTATTTACACCAAAATGGTGCAGAATCGCATTGACAATTCTTTCCGAAGCATGTCCATCACCGTATGGATTGGCAGCCTGACTCATGCTTTCATACAGGGTTTTGTCTGTAAGCAGAGCTTTGGTCCGTTCATACACAAGTTCCTCTTCGGTACCTACCAATTCCAGCGTTCCGGCTTCAATACCTTCCGGGCGTTCTGTTGTATCGCGCAATACGAGCACAGGCACACCAAACGAAGGCGCTTCTTCCTGCAAACCGCCTGAATCGGTCAAAATCAAGTGAGTGTGCGGGTAAAAGTTATGCAAATCCACCACGTCTAGTGGATCAATTAATTGAATACGGGGATGATTCCCCAAAATCGCGTGAGCCGGCTCCTTCACAGCAGGACTTGGATGCACCGGGTACACGATGGCAATATCTTCGAATTCGTCGGCAATCCGTTTGACGGCCTGGAAAATGTTGCGGTGAGGCTCGCCCTGAGATTCACGGCGATGAGCTGTCATCAGCACAAGGCGTTTGCCCTGGGCCCAATCAAGTACCGGGTGTGTGTAGTCCTCCCGTACTGTATATTGAAACACATCTGTTACCGTGTTGCCTGTGACGTACGTACTAGACTCCGATTTATTTTCTTTGGCAAGATTGGAAGAAGACCAATCCGTAGGCGCAAAGTGTAGATCAGCCAGTACTCCCGTCAGCTGACGGTTCATCTCTTCCGGATATGGAGACAGCTTGTTCCACGTCCGCAGCCCCGCTTCCACATGTCCTACCTGAATCTGTTGCAAGAATGCTGCGTAGCTCGCTACAAAGGTAGTTAATGTATCCCCATGAACCAGTACAATATCTGGCTTAGCTTCGGCTAACACCGGTTCCAGACCGCCAAGCACACGAATTGTAATTTCATTCAATGTCTGACGGTCCTTCATCACATCCAGATCATAATCGGGATGAATGTCGAAAACTTCAAGTACCTGATCCAACATCTGGCGATGCTGCGCAGTTACGCAAACAATAGATTCAATAGACTCAGGGTGTTTCTGCAATTCTAAAATAAGCGGAGCCATCTTGATGGCTTCCGGACGCACCCCGAAGATCGTCATGACTTTAATTTTGTTGGACATTCGAGCAAAGCCCCTTTTCTACTCCGCATGCAATATGCTTATTTAGTGCCGTATAGACGGTCTCCTGCATCTCCAAGCCCTGGAACGATATAACCATGATCATCCAGACGGTCGTCCAATGCTGCTACATAGATGTCCACATCGGGATGTGCATCTTGCACAGCTTTTACGCCTTCCGGTGCTGCAACCAGGTTCATCATTTTAATTTGGGTACAGCCACGTTTTTTGAGCACGTCAATAGCTGCAATTGCCGAACCACCCGTTGCCAGCATCGGATCAATTACAATCAATTGACGCTCTGTTACGTCTGTAGGCAGTTTGGTGTAGTATTCTACCGGTTGCAGTGTTTCCGGGTCACGGAACAGACCAACATGTCCAACTTTTGCCGCTGGCAACAATTTCACAACGCCATCCAGCATTCCGAGTCCTGCGCGCAGAATCGGCACCAGTCCGAGCATACGTCCAGAGATGACTTTACCTTGTGTTGCAGCTACAGGTGTCTGTACATCAATCGTTTCCAGTTCAACATCTCTTGTAATCTCATAAGCCATCAACGTTGCTACTTCATCCACCAATTCACGAAAATCTTTCGTATTCGTACGCATGTCGCGTATAAACGTCAGTTTGTGTTGAATCAAAGGGTGATCACATATTACTAATTTTCCCATCTAATTTGTCCCTCCGGTAAGTTCTTCATGTTCAGCATTTCCAAATATACCTAGCCACCATTCATGGGCTCGATAAATCCTGTATATTATATCATCACCAACAACGAATTACACCATCAAAGGGCACCCAATCATTACAGATTACCGAATCCTATAAAAAACAGGACCGGAAAATGAGTCTTCCGGTCCTGTTTTGCTCCTGCTGTTATGTCGTTAAGAAAATGAAAATGATGAATACAATGGCACTCCGCCTACAGAATGATCCTTCGATCGCTGTTATCCCCAGATTTTTTTTATTCTCCTTTTAACAAGGGAAAAATCCGGGGATAAAGGCGAACGCTTCGCTTCTGCGGTCTCATTCTGTCTGCTTCGTTTTTTTGTATCCCATTTTAAGAACATCTCAAATACAAACACCATTAGCAAAGTTTTTTAGTATTTAAGATCTGTATAGAGCGGGAATTGGTCTGTCAGTGCAGTCACTTCTGCACGGGCTTCATCCAGCTTCGCTGTATCTTTAGGATTTTTCAGCGTTTTGGCAATGATCTTACCGATCGCTACCATCGCTTCTTCGTTCATGCCACGGGAAGTTGCAGCAGGTGTACCAATTCGAATACCACTCGTTACAAACGGGCTTGTAGGGTCAAATGGAATGGCATTTTTGTTCACGGTAATACCGATGGAATCAAGCACATGCTCAGCTTCCTTACCTGTGATGTTCACACTGCGTGTGTCGATCAGCATCAAGTGGTTATCTGTACCACCAGATACGATGTTCAATCCTTCAGCGATCAGTGTTTCAGCCAGAACCTGTGCGTTTTTCACGACATTCTCTGCATACGTTTTGAACGATGGTTGCAAAGCTTCTCCGAATGCTACCGCTTTGGAAGCGATCACGTGCATCAGAGGTCCACCTTGGGAACCTGGGAATACGGCTTTATCAATCGCTGCTGCCCACGCTTTGCGGCACAGAATCATACCACCACGAGGTCCACGCAGCGTTTTGTGTGTGGTTGTTGTTACGAAATGCGCATGTGGAACCGGGTTTGGATGCAAACCCGCAGCAACCAGTCCTGCGATGTGAGCCATGTCCACCATGAACAAAGCGCCTACATCATTGGCGATGGAAGCCAGCTTTTCAAAATCAATGGTACGCGGATATGCACTTGCACCTGCAACGATCAGACGAGGGCGGTGTTTGAAAGCCGCTTTGCGTACTTCATCATAATCAATCAGGAATGTATCTTCCTGTACGCCGTATGCTACAAAGTTGTACAGCAAACCAGATGCGTTAACCGGGCTACCGTGTGTGAGGTGTCCACCATGGGCAAGGTTCATACCAAGTACAGTATCACCAGGTTTCAACGCTGCAAGATAAACTGCCATGTTCGCTTGTGCACCGGAGTGAGGTTGAACATTCACGTGTTCTGCTCCGAACAATTCTTTTGCACGATCACGCGCGATGTCTTCAACGATGTCCACATGCTCACAACCGCCATAGTAACGTTTACCTGGATATCCTTCAGCGTACTTGTTGGTCAGAACAGATCCCATTGCTTCGATTACTGCTTCACTTACGATGTTCTCGGATGCGATCAGTTCGATGTTGTTCTGTTGACGTTTCAGTTCAAGATTCATCGCTTCCAGTACTGCCGGGTCATTCTTGCGCAATTGTTCCATGATTAAATTCCTCCCAGGTATAAGTGAAGTTATAAAGTGAAACTAATGTTTACACGAAAACGGCGAGTGCAACACCAATCTGAAGAAACGAAGTGGTCGCCTTTATCACCGGATTTCCCCTTTAAATAGGGAATAAAAAAATCTGGGGATAACAGCGATCGGAAGATGGTGATGCAATCAAAGTCAGAAGTGTAACCCAATTAGTCTCGCTTTATATGTTAGTCACAAAATGTCGAATCTGGTTGTTCTTCCATACGATACACCGCGCGTTCGCCGCCAATCAACTTCGGACGAGTCAACGCTGTGGTTACACGAGCATCTCCAACATAGCGGAGCGCTGTACGATAGGGTACGGCTACATGCCGGAGATGCATCCCAATCATCGTCTCCCCAATGTCCAGTCCCGCATGGGCCTGCACATGTTCAGCCAGGCATGGATCGGTCAGCGAACGATATGCTGCGGATGCCATTGAACCTCCGGCCTTGGGCACGGGTACTGCACCAACCTCGGTCAATCCAAGTCGAGTAAGCACAGAACGTTCCATTACCAGCGCACGGTTCAGATGCTCACAACATTGGAATACCGTGTCAAAACCGAACTCTTCCTGCACCTCGCGTATACCCGCAAGAAGCTGCTGCGCCACTTCAATGGCACCACTCGTACCAATCCGAGCGCCTGCGACTTCACTTGTGCTTGTACCGATCACAACGATCTGTCCAGGTCCAAGCTGTCCGGCAAGCGCCAGTTCATGCAGAATAGACGCGGTCTGTTCCTGCAATCCGGGTTGTTCCGAATCTAACTCTATAGTCATCCTATCATCGCCTCCCGATAAAATCATGCCCGCTGTCTCTTGGTTCCTTCGTATTCTTGCACGGCATCTCAGGTACTATTATAGCGAATAATCAGATGAAAGACGAAAAAAAGAGCAGTCTGCGGGTAACGCAGAATTGCTCTTTTGCCCAGGCGACCGGCCGTTTGTTCCGGTGCTCCATCGTGGTTATGCCCACTTCGTCGCCAGTTACACCGGATCCCTGTTTTCCCCTTCATCATAAAACAACCCGCGGCTAAAATCAACGGTTAATTTACATCACGTGTCCTATTTCTATAACCTGCCTCGCAGGATCAGAATTATCCCAGCTTATCCAAAAGCCGGTCCAATGCCGTCCGAATCTCAGCTGCAGCTATATTGTAATCATCACGACTTCCCCCAAACGGATCGGAGATGTCGAAACTTGGAATTCGTTGTCTAATCTCAATGGCTCGCTCACGCTCCGATGCCAGGATCTCTTGGCCAAGGGCACGTTTCATCTCCAGCGTTGCAAACAGGCTGTCCAACTCCTGAACATCACTTAATACCTGTTCATCATCCTCCACATATTCTTTCAATGTATAGGTTTTGTGGACTGAATCGGGAAAAACCTGCATGACATGCTGCTTATGACTCCGTGTTAATGTAAGAACCAGATCGGCCCAACCTACCAGGTTAGAGCTAAGCTGTGTGGAATGAGGTGGACCTTCAACGTTATGATCTCTCAAAACCGCTTCAGCATGACGAGAGATCGGCATACCCGACGTTGCTGCCACACCTGCGGAACGAACTTCTACCTGAATGCCACGCTCCGATGCCAGTTTTCGCAAAAGCCCCTCTGCCATGGGGCTGCGGCACGTATTTCCTGTACATACGAATAAAATATGTTTCATTGTGTTAGCCTCCCCATTTTACATATGATGCGAATGATATGATATCTCAAGTTTTATTCTAAAATATAAACAAAAGTCCAAACGCAAGCAAGATTGCGCCACCAATAGCTTCGCCGTAATCCCCGAGATTCTGACTCACCCGACGGCCTAATAACAGCCCCATAACCGACATCACCCCGCCACACACACCGAAAGCAAGTACAGTTAAGATCAGATCACTGCTGAACATCCCTAAGGAAACGCCAACGGAGAATGAATCCACACTTACGCTGAGGGAGAACAAAACAACGCCGAGCAGGGAACGGTGGTCCACCAGCTTTGTATCGCCTTCACGGAATGCATTCAGAATCATATGAGCACCCAGCAAAACAAGCAATCCACCTGCCGCATACGTCGTAATGTCACCGAGCAGGGAACTGACGTATTTGCCCATATACATGCCGATGAGCGGCATGATGATATGAAATAGCGCCGTTACAATACTGATTCGCAATACATCCCGCAGCCGAATGCCCTTCATGCCAATTCCGATCCCGAGTGAGAACGCATCGAGGCCAAGCGCAATAGCCATGATCAAAATGGTTACCAACTGCCCTACATGGACAGACACATCCCACATCCCCATACCCCCAAGTCACGTAAAGGTTCTTGTACACGATATGCGGACAAGGACCTAAACATGACCGATGAAAGGCAAACGGCGACGGATCTCTGGTCAGATGCTGGCTTTATAGAATCTTGATTTTGTTTTGGAAAAAGAGTGATTACTCTCCTGACTGTATGATCAGGAGAGGTTATGAGGGTTGCTGGTTGCCAACTTGTATGAGTTGGTTCCCCGCAGCCTTGAGCAGCCGATTCATGACGGCTGCTCCCAGCCCTTCGCGTGAGCAGGCTTCAGCCACAATATATGTGGCGCCTTGCTCATCGCAACTGCGCAGCGCGGCGTATAGCCGGCGCGCTGCTTCTTCCAGCTCGCTGGCGTCGCCCAGCGAGAACACGGCATCGGCGCGGTACTGCTCCGCGTGCTCGGCGAACGCCAGCACAGCGGTGCGCTCTCCGCGCTGCGCCGCCTCTGCGAGGGCGGCGCTGATCCAGGCCGCCACCGCTGCGGGCGGCCCCTCTACCACGCACAGCGCCCCTGCGGGTGCGTAGTGCGTGTACTTCATGCCCGGCGAGCGCGGCGCCGGGCTGCCCACGCCATCGGGCCCCTCCGCGAGTAGCGCGGGGTCCGTGGCGACACGGGCGGCAACGGCGGACAGTTGTTCCGCCGTAATGCCGCCAGGGCGCAGGATGGTGACGCTACCGTCGTCACCGACCTGCACAACCGTGGACTCGACGCCCACCCCGGTGGGGCCGCCGTCCACAATGCCGCCGATGCGGCCATCCAGATCCTCGCGCACATGAGACGCGAGTGTGGGGCTTGGCCGCCCGGAGCGGTTGGCGCTTGGCGCAGCCACAGGGCATGCCGCCGCGGCGATCAACTGCAAGGCCACCGGGTGGTCCGGCATGCGCACGGCCACCGTGTCCAGACCGGCGGTGACACGCGGGGACACCGCCCCTGGCCTAACCGGCAGCACCAGCGTCAGTGGTCCCGGCCAGAAGGCCGCCATCAGCGCTTCCGCCGTTTCGTTCACTTCCGTGACCAGCGTATCCAACTGGTCACGGTGCGCGATATGCACAATCAGTGGATTGTCGGAAGGTCGGCCTTTAGCGACAAATACAGCCTCCACGGCTGCTGTGCTACGCGCATCAGCACCCAAGCCATAGACCGTCTCGGTCGGAAAGGCCACCGTCTGACCTTGACGAATGCAGGCTGCGGCAGCCTGCAAGTCGGCGAGCGCCTGTTGATCGGCGCTCCCCTTTTTCACATCCAATAATTCAATATTACCCAATCCGTGATCGTTCTCAGCGCTCACCAAGACACGTACATCCCACATCTCGGTGACCAGCTCTCCCGGAGCTTTCATATCACGTTCTTCTCTACCATCCCTCATCTCAGAGGTGTGTTGCACTGGTTCGTTTTCTCTGCTCATATATCATCATTCCTAAACTTCAAGTAGGTTAGTTCATATCCATATTCAATATAAGAGGTTGTTCAAAAAGTACGCTTTTGATTACGATAGATGCCTAGCGGCATCATCAACGTCGAATATGAAATTCAGCCGAAATAAGCGGGAGGCTTACGAAGTATGTTTCCGAAGGAAACATTTTGGTTGCTCACGTAATTTTCCTACGCTCCGCTACTCCATTTCTAGCTTCATTCCATCTTCTTGGTACTGAAAACCAGACTTTTTGAACACGCACTATAAGTAATTATAACATACCTGTCCCAACTCGGATGCCCTTCAAACTTCGCCCGGAAATTCACCACTAAATCATATCAAAAGGGCAGCTCCCTGAATCGAAGTCGCCCTTATTTTCAGTATAAATCCGTTGTTATGCGAACAATCCAGTCACCCAACTCCATAGTTTCACAGCCATATCCCACAGAAAGAATCTTGCTTCCGGTGTGTCTCCCTGCACAGATGCCTCTGCATCTCCTGGTTCAGCTGCAACGGCCGATACGGTTGAAGGTTTCGCCAGTGCATCCCCGGTCCCTGCATCAATGAAACACAGCGGCGGGAACAACACACACCACCAGTTCTGACCTTTGCCTTCGCCCAGTATGATTCGAACCGCTTCATAATCTCCGGCAGGATAGACGGTACCCCCATACAGCTTGGTCGGGAAAGGAACAGAACCCAGCTCCACCTGATACTCATAATTTAAACCGCGACTGGCCAACTCTTCTCCTACTCTATTCTCGATCTCGGACAAATGCTCACGAATAACCTTGCGCGCTTCATCTAGACTTTGCGGATTCTCCAGCTCGGCTACCCACTCGCCCATCTGAGCAACGACAGCATCCCGAATCTCGCGTTTCACCAATTGATCTCCTGGTGCATCCGAGTTTGCTAGAATACGCAAGCGAATTGATTGTTCTGGAATTGCTGTGGCCGCCACAGCTGCATCCGTTTTCTGACCTTCCCACATCATGATAATCAACATAAGACATACAATAATAAGTCCAATTTGCTTTACAATTCGTCTGCTCATTCCGTTCTCCCCCTCGGCTCTCTGATCACGTTGCCTGCAACTCTCTCATGTCTATCAGTATGCCCCGTAGAGACAGAAGTAAACCTAGCATTTGCAATAAATCTACTAAATCGTTTCTATGATTTACACTTTCTCACCTATCATGTTAAAAAGGCTGATCCGCACCTGGTTACAGGGCAAATCAACCTCTTCATTCCTATAAACGATCACGTTATACGTCCCACCGCTTTACTTTTCACCTACACCGACTCAACAGTTACACAGCACTTTTCTCTTTCTTGAGCATATTCCATAAACGTTCCGACAACCGGGGTTGTTGCTCTCCCATCAGAAGTTCATCCTCCTCTTCTTGCCCGTACAACTTAATGCTCATGACTACACCGATGCAAGCCATATTAATAAGCAAAGAGGTGCCGCCGTAACTGATGAACGGTAACGTAATACCTGTGAGTGGCATCAGTCCGAGAAACGCCCCCACGTTCTCAAACACCTGATACAACAACATTCCTATAATACCTACAATGATGACGGGTCCCGCGCAATCTCTACATGCCAGAGCAATCAGCACCATGCGGTGGATCAGGATAAAGTACAACAGAATCAGTACGGATGCACCAACAAAGCCAAACTCCTCTGCGATCACAACAAAAATGGAATCAGAATACGTATAGGGGACTCGTCCACTCTGAACGGATGTTCCTTGCAAGTAACCTTTGCCGATGATGCCCCCTGAACCGATGGCTAAACCTGCATTTTTTGTATGCCAGGAAGCTTTGGAGGTAGCCTCCTCCGGTACAAGCCAGGGATCAATACGCTCTGCCCAATGCTCACGTTTTATCTTTTCAAGAAAAGTGAATACTTCATCATGGTAGAAGGTATAGGCTTTGACAAAACCAAAGAACGCTACCCCCACAATCGCCAGTGCAATCAATGCGTGCTTCAGCCTCATATTTCCGATCCAGAATACCGCAGCCAGAATCACCACATACCCCAGCGCATTTCCCAAATCATTCTGAGCCATAACAAGGGCAAACGGAATAAACGCCCAACAGCCAATCGGCACAATATCTCTCCAAAATTTCAGTGTGCCTCGTTGTCTCTTCACGATCAAATGGGCGAGGAACAAAATCAGAATCATCTTGAACAGCTCTGCCGGTTGAAAAGAAAAGTTTTCGCCCAGCTTCAGCCAACCGTTGGCGTTATTGATTGAACTTCCCAGGACATTGGCCAGGATCAGCAGTATGATCCCCAAGCCATACAAATAAAACGCATATTTCACGTATAACTTGTAATTCACAAGCCCGATCACAAGCACCGCAATGAACCCGGCCACATAGAAATACATCGTTTTGACATGATGATTCGCCAGGTTGGCATCTGTCTGCGTTCCGCTATAAATCGCAAATACACTAATAATCATGAGCAACAGCATTACAAAAAGAATCACACCGTCCATCTTTTTCAACATTCTCAACATGACGCTGTCCATCCCCCTGAAATCTAGCATTCTATCATTTCCAATTGAACTCAATATTACTATTGTATAAAAATGGATGATAAAATGGAAATCTGGATGCTTCAGGATGACTATTAAACCATTCAATGGCCCGACTCACACTCTAAAAACAATAAAAACCCCAAAACATCCACCCCTTGTAACTTGGGTTGGTCTGTTCCAGGGTTTAATAGTTATATCGTTATTTACGCTTATACACATATATCTTACGTTCTGTTCACGAGAGTTATTGCTCTTGCTGCGACTGCTTCCGTCTGAACAACTTCATGACCATCTCAGTGATACTGAGTTGTTCTGACGAACCCAGGATATCTTCATTTTCTTCCGTATGAACTTTAATACTCATGACAACACCCATACTAAGCATGTTGAGCACAAGAGAGGTACCGCCGAAACTGATAAATGGAAGTGTGATCCCTGTTAATGGCATCAGACCGATAAACGGACCAATATTAACAAAAATCTGATAGAGAAGCATCGAAATAATACCTACAATCAGGTACGGCCCAGCCCGATCTTTGCACTCCAGTGCGATCAACACCAGCCTGTGAATCAGAATAAAGTAGAGCAGTAACAATACCGATGCTCCAACAAAACCGAATTCTTCACCAATCTGCACAAAGATGGAATCCGCATATGCGAGCGGTACTCGATTGGACTGGATTGTCGTACCTTCGAGATACCCCTTACCACTGATTCCTCCGGAACCGATGGCTAACTTGGCATTATAGGTCTGCCACAATACATCTCTGGATGTCTGTTCTGGCACGAGCCAAGGGTCAAACCGCTCAGCCCAGTGAGCACGTCCAATATCTTTGAGGAAATTGGCAACTTCATCATGATAATGAATATAGGCCTGTGTTCCACCAATAAAGGCAGCAACAGCAATCACGAAACCAATCAGTGCATGGCTGAATTTCACATTGCCAATCCACAACAGACCGACAAGAATGACTACATAACTCAAAGCATTCCCCAAGTCATTTTGAAGCAGAACCAACAACAAAGGAGGCAAAACGCACAGTGCGATCGGAATGACATCACGCCCGAAGAATAAGGGTCTGTTTTTCTTTCTCGCAAGCAGAGCAGACAGGAAAACGATTAAACACAACTTAAATAATTCCGCAGGCTGCAAACTCAGGCCAAATATGGATAACCAGCCTTGGGCTCCATAATACGTAACACCGAAAAAGTTAACGATAACGAGTAGCAGTAAGCCCACACCGTAGATATATAAATAGTTTTTGATGATCACTTTATAGTTAATCATGGACATTCCGAAGAATACGATGAAACCTATAATATAGAAAATCCCTGCCTTTTGAGGGTAGGATTCCCATCTCGGACGACCAAACGTTGTACTGTAAATCGATAAAATACTGATACCCATCAGAATAACGAGTATAAAGACAATAGAATAGTCTATCTTTTTAAATTTGTGCAGCATGTAATTATGTTCCCCCAAGCATTCAGAAATCTTCGGTATATCTCATTGTAGAGGATTTCACGGCAAAAAGAAAACCCGCGGAACCTTACATTTTCGTCACCTGTTCCGAAGTACGAACACCCAGGACATGCCGCTCGATTCCGGCAAGGTCCGGTACAATGATAATTTCCGGCCAATGTCCCGCCGTTTCAAGTAAAGCTGCGATGTCGCGAGCCTGCCCTTGGCCCAGCTCAAAACCAATGATCTGCGGCGGCGCAGGCAACAGCGCCAACTGCTCCAGCATGATACGGTACGGTGCAAGCCCGTCCGGACCGCCGTCCAGTGCCATGCGCGGTTCATGATCGCGCACCTCTTGTTGTAACCCGGCGATATCAGCCGCCGGGATGTATGGCGGGTTGGACACCAGGATGTCCACCCGTGCCCCGGCGAACGGGGCCAGCAGATCGCCTTCACGGAAGTCGATCTGTACCCCGTTCGCGGCCGCGTTCCGCGCGGCCACTTGCAGGGCAGCCGCCGAGAGATCCCCGGCGCCAACCCGCCAGCGCGGGCGCAGTGAAGCCATCGTCACCGCGATGGCGCCACTGCCCGTGCCGATATCGACGGCGAGCGGAGCGCCGTCGGGAAACACGCGGTCGGCTTCGCGTAGCACAGCCTCGACCAACAGCTCGGTCTCCGGCCGCGGAATCAGCACGGCCGGCGTGACCTCGAACGGCAGCCCATAAAATTCCTGGCTGCCGATAATGTATTGCGCCGGCTCACCCGCAGCCTTGCGCGTGACGGCGTCCTCCCAGCGGCTGCGATGCTCGCTGGGAAAAGGCTCCGGCTGCATCATGTAATACGCGGCGCCATAAACGCCGAGTACATGTTCCAGCAGCAGCCGGGCATTGTTTTGCGGCTCGTACACGCCGCACTTCTCCAAAAAAGAGGAAGCCTCCACGAAGGCTTCCCGACAGCTCTGTTCCGGCGTCATGACAAACTGCGCGCGGGTCACAGATTATTCTCCTCTATCCATCAACTCGGTCTGCTGAGCAATCGTCAGTGCAGACAAGATATCTTCAATCTCCCCGTTCATGATCTGATCCAGCTTGTGCATCGTCAGACCGATACGGTGATCCGTCACACGGCTTTGCGGGAAGTTGTACGTACGAATACGCTCACTACGGTCGCCCGTTCCCACTTTGCTCTTCCGCTCAACAGAGATCTTCGCTTCCTCTTCCATACGTTTCATATCGAAGATACGTGTACGCAGAACCTGCAACGCTTTTTCCTTGTTGGAGTTCTGTGATTTTCCATCCTGACATGTCGCCACAATTCCCGTTGGAACGTGCGTTACCCGTACTGCGGATTTCGTGGTATTAACCGATTGTCCACCTGCACCACTGGAACAGAACGTATCAACACGGATGTCTTTATCATGAATTTCGATATCAAAATCTTCGGCTTCAGGCATAACCGCAACCGTTGAAGTTGACGTATGAATTCGTCCGCCGGATTCGGTTGTCGGAATACGCTGTACACGGTGTGCGCCGCTTTCGTATTTCATTTTGCTGTATGCGCCACGTCCGTTGATCAGGAAAACAACCTCTTTGAATCCACCGAGATCATTTGTGTTAACGTCCATCAGCTCTACACGCCAGCCTTGTGCATCTGCATAACGTGTGTACATCCGATACAGATCTGCTGCAAACAACGCTGCTTCATCTCCACCAGCTGCTCCGCGAATCTCAACAATAACGTTTTTGTCGTCATTCGGATCTTTTGGCAGCATGAGTACACGAATCAATTCGTCCAGTTCCTTCTGGCGAGTGCTCAGTTCGTCAATTTCCATTTTGACCATTTCGCGCATCTCATCATCCAGTTTCTCACCCTGCATTTCCTTTGCAGCTTCGAGATCCTGACTTACCTGTTTGTATTCATTGTACGCTTCATAAGTTGGTTGCAGATCGGATTGTTCTTTGGAGTATTCCCGCAACTTTTTGTTGTCACTTGCCACATCCGGGTCACACAAAAGTTCGCTCAACTTGTCATAACGGTCGGCTAACGCCTGTAATTTATCCAACATGTATAGTCACCTCACACATTATTTTGTCCATGCAAATATCGTTTTTAATAATTATTTCGGTTTCATTATTCATAACATCTATAATCTATATTCCACAACGCACAGGATTCACACCGAATCCCCTGACCGCAGCATGTATTCACATTCCTGTATGATCGACGTATAACATCGCTACAACGTCATCAAATCCTTTACTTTTAAAGTGAAATCAAGAAATCGCGTACCCTGTATGAAACTCGCTTAAGCTCATCTGTTCAAGCGCGAATTTTAACGTGGTATACGACTCTTAATTATAGCATATTCTTATGGTTCTGAATAGTAACTGTTCCGCATGCGGATGAACTAATTTTTATAATTCAATTTTCTCAACTTTCACTCGTTGTCATTCCGCTGATGGATTCGCCTACCGAGAATGTTTGTAACAAATAGATCATTCAAGTTTATTTCTGATGTTGTAAAATATATACAAGGGCTCTATAATTCATAGTTTTGATATTTTAGTTTAGGAGGGAATGGATGCTATGAACTTAACACCAGCTGTTTTTCCAACAGAAAAATTAAAGATTGCTTTGGCACAATGTTCTTCGATCGACGGAAATATTGAAGAGAACGTTAATAGGGCTTATGAGATGATTGAAGAAGCTGGAAAAGAGCACGCCGATATTATCATGTTTCCAGAAAAATATCTGACGGGATATGTGCCAGAAATCGTAGAATCCAATGTAACTGAATATACACTCTCCATTAATGATGCGAGGATTGATAAGTTGCGTCAAGCATGCAAAAAGTACGGCATTTGGTCAATCATCGGAACCCCTGTAATAAGAGGCGAGGATGTGTTCATCTCTTCAGTTATAATAGATTCCAATGGACATGAAGTGGGTGTTTATGACAAGTCTCATTTATTTCAAACGGAGAAAGAAATGTTCTCAACCAATAATGAGCAGGTCATCATTAAATTAAAGGGCTGGAATATTGGGATGGCCATCTGTTATGACGCAGGTTTCCCTGAACATTCTCGTCTTTTAGCACAAAATGGCTGTCATTTATATATGGGTAGCTCTCTTTTTAGTAAAGGAATGGGGTACAAAGAGTCACGAGTATGGTTTCCTGCCCGCGCTCTGGATAATACGATATTTACAGCGATGTGTAATCACGTTGGAACAACCGGAGTCTGGGATACGTGTGGACATAGCGGTGTATGGAACCCTCTAGGTGATAATATAATTGATGCCTCGCAAGACAACGTTGAGTTGCTCATAGCTGAATTAGACCCCGATCTTCTTAATCAAGCTAGAAATGGCGAAAGAATGCTTGCGGATTCGTTTGATATAAATAAAGAACACTATTCTTTCAAGACTATTGTTGGTAACTAAGCAAACCTCGTATGAATTGAGCGTACATAAGTACATTACGATTGAGGTGGCCCCTTACATCGATACTAAAAACCCTACAATCTTCACAAGAAGATCGTAGGGTTTTGGTTATTGAATCTAAATATAAACGAGTAACAACTTATACGTTGAAACGGAAGTGCATAACGTCGCCGTCATTTACAACGTACTCTTTACCTTCAAGACGAAGTTGTCCGCGCTCTTTGGCACCGTTCATGGAACCCGCTGCAACCAGATCGTCGTAGGAAACCACTTCTGCACGGATGAATCCACGTTCGAAGTCGGTGTGAATGACACCCGCTGCGCCAGGCGCTTTGGTACCTTTGCGGATTGTCCACGCACGAACTTCCTGTACACCTGCTGTGAAGTATGTGTACAGACCGAGCAATTTGTAAGCCGCTTTGATCAACAGGTTCAGACCGGAATCCTCGATACCGAGTTCTTCCAGGAACATTTGTTTATCTTCGCCTTCCAGCTCAGAAATCTCTTCTTCAACCTTCGCACTGATTGGCACCACTTCTGCGTTCTCAGCAGCTGCGAATTCTCTTACTTTTTGCACGTAAGCATTGTTCGCCACGTCGCCGATTTCGTCCTCAGCTACATTGGCTGCGTACAGAACAGGCTTCAAGGTAAGCAAGTGCAGATCGCGCACGATCAGAAGCTCATCATCCGTAAGTTCCATGCTGCGTGCCGGCTTGTCATCGTACAGAACAGCCTTCACTCTCTCCAATACTTCTACTTCTTGAGAGGCAGTCTTGTTGCCGCCCTTCATGTTTTTCTTGGAGCGATCGATTTTCTTCTCAACACTCTCGATATCGGCCAGGATCAGCTCCAGATTGATCGTCTGGATGTCGCTCACCGGGTCAATTTTACCGTCGACGTGTGTGATGTTCTCATCTACAAAGCAACGTACCACGTGTACAATTGCATCTACTTCACGAATGTGAGCAAGGAACTTGTTACCAAGACCTTCGCCTTTGCTCGCACCGCGAACAAGACCAGCGATATCTACAAACTCAAACGCCGTTGGTACTGTTTTCTTAGGTACAACGAGTTCTGTCAGTTTGTCCAGACGCTCATCCGGTACTTCAACAATCCCCACGTTAGGGTCAATTGTACAGAACGGATAGTTTGCCGATTCGGCACCTGCTTGTGTAATTGCGTTAAACAATGTAGATTTACCAACGTTAGGCAAACCCACGATTCCAGCTTTCAAAGCCATGTATATGACAACTCCTCATTGATTACTTGTTCGGTATGGATAATCCTATACATTATATATGACAAACCTCAAGGCATCAAGGAACTTCGCCAATTCGACCAGAGTCCCATACGCTTCCCGAAATCCCCGGTTACTGCGGATAATTCGTTTTGCGCAGATCTTAAGTTTTGCCTAGAATATCCGCTATTAGGTTTACCCTTTTATTTCCTTGTACATGGTTAGATCCGTTACCTCATATCCCATCTTGCGATATAGGCTGCTCGCCCGCACATTATGTCCAAAGACATGCAAACCAATGCGATCCACGCCAAGACTCAAGGCCGTCTGTTCAAGCGCCTGCATTGTCTCTGTTCCGTATCCCTTACCACGGTGCACTTCTTCAACCACGATATCCAGCAAAAAAGCATCTTTTCCACGACGATTATCCGTGATATTAAACCAGATATACCCTACATTTCCGTCCACAGGATGCACCAGATTGTAGAGATATGCTCCGGGTGTGTTCAAGCCTTCTGGCAGATAACGTTCATAAGATTCCTCCGCCAGTCGCTGCGCCTCTTCCTCAGCCCAGGTACCCGCTTCTACTTTTTCCTGTGCAAAATCCTTAATCGATCGAATGCAAAAACTCGAATAATCTTCCTGATTCATTGGAGAAAGTTCCATGTTGTTTACCTCCTTATTTCGAGTGATCTTAATTATGTATCATCTCTGTGCAGTCCTTTTTGCACTACTAGTATCTTATTGTATCCTGTTCTTCCGCTTAGCGCATAAAGTTATTCTGACGATTCGGTTTTCAATTTTCATATTTATCCATTTTAATCAAAACTTTTGATCTCATCCCATCGTTTATACCTCATAGGAAAGGAGTGGATCTTATTGAACACACGTCGCCGATTCTCCAAAAAGAAAATGATTATCTTATCCGCTATCATACTCGGAATCGCCATAGTCGCTTTTATGAGCTTTCTGAATGCAATGGATCCCTTTCGCCACTTAAGAATCACGATCCACAATCAGTCCGACTATGACCTCACCCATATTCAGGCCAGCCTGGTTCAAGGCGACAACTCGTTTAACAACAACGAGAGTGGCTCCACCTACATATTCGACAAGGATATTCCCAGCGGAGCAAACGTGAAATTCGCCCCGCAACTGAAACGTTCCGGGGAGGGGGTCGTCTCCTTGGCGTTCACGGACAGTCGCGGAAAAACCTATAACAAAACGGTTTGCGGTTATACGGAATACTTGTCCGGCAATTCCTACGTCACTGTAACCAATGAGAATGTCACCGTGAAAGAAGAATGTATGTAAAAGGTAGATCAGTCAATCATCAAATAAACATGCAATCTCCCTTTAGGAAGATTGCATGTTAGGGTCCTATTTTATTTCAACATCGTTTATCACCGTTAAAAGTTAGTAAAAAGAACTTTACGGGCCTTTTACTTCTTGCTATGCAATAGGTTATAGATTATCATTGCAGCCTCCTGTCGGGTTAGCTGCTTTTTAGGCATAAACTTCCGATCGGGGTATCCTTTCATAACAGATTCTTGAGTTACAAGACTGATACTATTTCTAGCCCAATTGGAGATCATTTGGTTGTCATCGTAAAGTGTGAATGATGATAATACATAACCTTGTTTTTTCATTACGTTCTCAATCATACTTGATGCTTCTTCTCTCGTAACGTCCACATTCGGTCTAAGCGAACCATCACTGAATCCTTTAAGTATACCTTGTTGTAATGCAGGAGTTATCTCCGAATAGTACCAAGAGTTAGATTGAACATCGTTGAATTCATTAATATAAGGAACCACAGAATTATATCCAAGGGCTCGTTTTAAGAAGATTGCAAATTCGGCTCTCGTCACTTTTTGATGTCCACCAAACGAACCATCGGAATAGCCTTTGACAATTCCCTTCTGTGCCAAGTAGATAATAGCCTCCTTCGCATAACTCTTTTCTATATCTCTAAAAGTAACACTTGCTGGATTTTTCACTTCTCCATTTGAACCCACAACTTGAGTATCAATTGTAATGCTGTCGTTTTTCCCCGTAACCGCACTAGGGAAAGGGATATTATTAACATTATGGTAAGGAGGAATAGGATAATTATATCCATATACCGTTGCACCACTTCCATCTGCTGGAGTTGTTACAGCAACCGTCTGCTTGCCAATGACCTCTTCTGATCCATCAGGTCTGACACGAACAGCGATGACATTATACTCATAATATTTATTTCGTTCGACGCCCACTTCACTAAACTGCAACTTACCGTTCACAGCAGTCACCATACCCTCATCACGTGTTTCTCCAGTGGCAGTATTCAAATACGTCTTACGATAAACACCGTTTCCTAGAGGTTCGTACTTCGTTTGTGGATTACGTTCAACGTAATGAACTGCTCCTTCAATAGGTTGATATTCAAAGGCAATCGTTGCGTTCGAGGCATTCATTGGAGCCACATTCATTGGTTGAGGTATGCCCGCCGTCTGCACTTCGATTGTACTAGATTCAACCTTTCCGTATTTGTTACTCGCTACAACCCGATAGGTATATGTTCTTCCTGGCTGGAGCGTGTACGCTATCATCGTATTTGAATGACCTGACCATACTTTACTCACTTGATCCTGGTAAATCTCATAATGGGTTGCTCCCTCCACCAGATTCCATTGTAGGTCCACTCTATTATCGTACACTCGATTGACTCTGATGTTAATTTGGCCTTTCGGTGCCACGTCCTCAGTCACCTTAGGTATCTTCACACTTTTAACTGCAGGAGGACCTTCATTGTCTCCGTCCCGGCCAATCACTTTATAGATGTATGTGGTGTCAGGTGTAACATTCCCATCCTCGTATGAGGTTGACTTAGTGATCGCTAAAGGCTGATCATTACGAGTAATCACATACTCTACTGCATGGTCTACCTTGCTCCACGTAAGTCTAACTTTGGTGGAATCCAGCGCTTCAGCTCGGAAATCTGGTGGATATGTAATAAAATTTCTAATTCCGATTGTAAATTTCGCTTCTTCACTGTAAACATCGCCTTTGCGAGCTACTAATGTATACTTAGTGATCGAATTAAAATTCACACCTTCATGCACATATTCTAAAAGCGGACCCTCATATAGAATTTCAGAACCACTCTTGAGAATATATTGTTCAGCACCTTCCACTGCATGCCACTGCAACCGAATCGCATTATTACCCACAGCACTCGACTGGGAGTATCTAGGACTATCTAGTTTCGTGATCACAGGTTCCCCATCAGCTAGCGTCGGAATAACGTAAGGATCTTCAGGAGTCCCCTGTCCTTTAAATTCCACATTATTTTTTAAGAAGGCTTTATATTTGAAGTTTTGTACCGCGCCGCCTGCTGCAACAGAGTTTATATGATTATTTGGGAATGCATCAGATCCAGTGGCTATCTCCGTAAAAACAGGCCCCTTATTACCATGTTTTGCATTTTCATATGTATTAGGATTAGCCAAAGCCAGACTGGATATCATCTGATTCGGACGATTAGGATCATTTAGAACAACCCCTGTATATTTCTCTAAATCCTCCTTGGTAACGATCCCTACAGGAGATGAATAGCCATGAACGTACTCCCCTGTATCAAACGCATTGACATTCCACCATAGCGTGTTAAAAGGAGACTGCTTGTCTTCTTTAATTTTATTTAGTTCATAGCCCACACTATCTGCGAACTTGGAATACAGGTCTACTCTCCATCTAGCACTATCACCTTGTGTATCAATGTATTTAGAAACGGTATTCTGAGAGATTAAGGTTTGATTATCCACGAGGTACCATTTACCGTATTGCTTAAGATCAACGACTGATCCAAACCCCGCCTTGGAAACTCCTAAAGTATAAGCATCCTTTGCAGGAGGCGTAATAATAAACTCGACTGAGTCTTGAGTGGAGTCTGTAGAATTCGTCCAAGCTAACTTGATCACATTTTTCTCACCTTGTTTCAAACCATTAATGAGAGCACTTGAGCTGGATTGGCTGTTCAGATCAGTATTTTTCACGTCATTGACGTACACCTCAGCCAGTACATTGGCATCTTGCTTGTAAAACAGACTGATCGCATTGCCATTCACAAGCCCCCAGTTTACATAAGCGAAGCCACCATTAACAATCTCTAATTCACCTGAAATTTTCCCCGTAAAATCAATTCTACCCGCATCATCGTAGATTGGCGCAGGTCCCTTCAATCTAACGAAGAGTAACTCTTGTTCTCCGTATTTTTCCCCGTCATAAGCGAGAACTCCGATCCTATATGTTTCATCTGGTGCAACTCTTGTTATTGTGTACGTTCTTATATTTTTATCCATAGCAACTTCTCGATTGACAGTAACAGCATATTTAGTTGCTCCGGGAACTTCATCCCAAGACACCGTTATGGAGTTTTCCGTTGTCGTTACCGTTACGTTAGGTTTCGGCAAATATGACGTAGTAATAGTGTCACTTATTGTTTCAATTGATGCAGACGTATTAGTCGTGTTGGTATTATACGAGTCTATAAAGTTATCACTCGACTTGGAAGACTCCGTAGTTATTTTATCTGTACGAGGCTCATAATTTGCATGAGCTACTTCTGTCCCTGCTCCTGAAATCAGTAGATTAACCAACAATAAATTAATAACTAGCATGAAAATTAATACGTTCTTGAACTTCATGTATGTATCACCTCTTAGAAATTGTGTTTAATGCCTCATATGTATGATCTTAAAAAACCTGCATTATTACTTTGGATATCTAAAACTTAAATATATACTTATAATTTCGAAATTTTAACTTCTAGTCTTGAATCAATCCATCCTTTCCTTAATTTCAAGTGAGTCTTCGTGCCTATAAAATTATTAAAAACCATTCCTTAAGACTCATCAATCATAAAGTGTAATGTATTAACAAACAATAAAAAATTTTACTTTGAATTAAATCTTCATCTTGTTATACATTACAAAAAAGCATGCCGTTGATTATCGACATGCTAAAAGTAATACACCAATATTAATCAATTGACTTGTCGCAGTCTACAGTTGAAGTGCCAAGTTCGGTCCATGAACCGTTCCACGTTTCCCTCACATTCTAACGAACCCGAGAGACACTATTCAGCATTTTTCCTGCGTTTTGAAAATCTAACGAACTATAGACTCGTTATTTACTCTTTCTTTGGCGTCATCCGCTGCAAATCGCAGTTTTCTAACCCATTAGCGTGTGTGAGATTCGTTAGATTCCCAACTAACGCCTATATTGCCAAATAAGGTGTTGCAGGTTCGTTAGCGGAAGTTGCTCCATCGGGCCCAGCGCATACTCTCACAAGTCAAAACTGTTCAGCAAGACTTCACCTCTGGTTTTATCTAACGCCGTTCCACCAGACGTGATGTCTGCTTCAGATCCTCAATCCGACCTGCACCAATGCCAAACATGACAGTACGAAGTTCAAACTCAACCTGTTCCAACCGCTCATTCAGCGCATCATCGGAAGCTACTGCGGATTCGAGAAGAGATCGACCAAAACCAGCCAGATCCGCACCGAGCGCGAGGGCTTTGGCCGCATCCACGCCAGTGTACAGTCCACCGCTGCCAATCAGGGCACCAGTAGGATTCAGCGCTCGTACTTCCTGTATACACTCCGCTGTGGGAATGCCCCAGTCGGCAAAAGCTTCAGCAGCTGCCCGGCGTACCGGGTTATTGTTGCGGTACTTCTCTACCTGCACCCAGCTTGTGCCCCCTGCTCCGGCTACATCAATGAACGCGACACCCGCTTCATATAGGCGTTGAGCCGTCACGCCATCGATGCCAAAACCTACTTCTTTCACACCAACAGGTACGTCTAGCTCACGACACAAGTTTTCAATCCGTTGAAATAATCCACTGAAGTTGGTGTTACCTTCCGGCTGGAAAACTTCCTGCAAGGTGTTCAGGTGAAGCACGAGCATGTCCGCACCCGCAATATCTACGGCGCGCTGGAAATCAGCCGTGGTAAAGCCATAGTTCAGCTGCACCGCGCCAAGGTTGGCAATGACCGGGATGTCCGGTGCCCAGCGCCGCACATCGAAGGTACTCGCCAGTTCCGGCTGTTCCACGGCAGCCCGGATCGAACCTACGCCGAGCGCCCAGCCTCTGGCGTTTGCTACTCGGGCGAGGCGCTCATTGATGGCGCCCGTTGTTTTGCTTCCACCCGTCATCGAACTGATGAGCAAGGGTGTACGTACTTTTTTGCCAATAAACGAAGTTTCCAGATGCACCTCTTCAAAATCCAGTTCCGGCAGTGGGTGATGGCGAAACGCAAACCGCTCCATACCGCTGGTTACCCCTTCTCCTGCCACATTCTCCTCAAGACAGAGGCGCACGTGCTCTAGCTTCCGTTCTCCCGTAGCCACTTCGGGAAGCAGCCGTTCGCCGGCTCGCTCTTGTTCATTCATGATGAGACCTCCTATGTGAGAATCGCGCGGATCGACAGGATAACCTGCCCGTTCCTTACTTCTATGTATATACGTCTTTTGCAAAAGACAAAAACATTAATCCTATAAGCATTGCAGCTCAGCAGTTTAACTCTATCCAGTATAACGTTCCAAACCGGCTATTGAAAGGATGCCCCGACACCAAATGTCTCACTTAAATCCCGGAGCACCACTATCTCATCCTACTCAAAAGCACGGATCATCTGTCGCACCTTCAAAGCTGGTTAGCACGGACGATGCACACGCACATGGATCAACAGAACACATTTCACTCCATCATCCTGCACAACGAACTATCTCAAGATTTCAGATGCCAACTGCTCACCAACAAGCTGTCCGGACAACGTTACAATCGGGGTTCCACCGCCTGGATGTGTCGTTCCGCCGACGTACCAGAGTCCTTGTACATCTTTACTTCGATTGCCCGGTCGCATGAAGGTCTGCTTCACAGAGTTGGACGAGATGCCATAGATCGACCCTTGATGCGCCAAGGTATCCCGTTCGATATCTTGCGGTGTGTACCGGATAAGCACATCGGATTGGTTCAACCCGGTAATTCCCCGCGCCGCCAATTGTTCCAGTACAAACGCACCGTAACGTTCCGTCTGCTGCTCCCAATTCCACGAATCCGACAAGTAGGGGGCATTGACCAGAATGAATAGGTTACTGGCTCCCGCCGGGGCCATGCCTGCTTCCGAATAACCGGAATAACAGATGTAGATCGTGGGATCGACAGGCATTTTACGATCACGGAAAATATGGTCAAACTCCGGTTCATACCGTTCCGGGAAAAAGACCGTATGGTGTAACAACGCATCATATTGCCTTCGCACACCCGCTAGCGTCACAAATCCCGAAATGGACGGCTCATACTTCCGTATGCGCGCATTGCTCATCTCTTTCCGATGTTCCGGTGCGAGCAGCAGTCGATTCACGCTAAGCACATCTCCATTGGCAACGACCTGTTCGGCTTCCCGAAAGCCTTGATCCGTGTCTACACCTGCCACTTTACCATTCCGAACAACAATCTGCCGGACCTCTGTGCCGGTAATGATCTGTACACCTTTTTCCCGAGCCAGCCGGGTCATTCCTTCGATCAGTTGATAGGTTCCACCTTTGACCCCGTAGATGCCGACTTCTGCTTCCACATGCCCCATCATGGCAAAAATGGAAGGCGATTGATACGGTGATGATCCCACATAGGTCGCGTACCGTCCGAACATAGCCAGCGTATGTGGATGTTGAAAATACGAACGCAGCAACTTATCCAGCTTCACCGTTGGCCGCACGCGGAGCAGGCTGCGCAGCATCTGAAGATTGTATTTGTCAGAAGGAGACAGCAGCAACTTACCGAGAAAATGACGATTGGCTTCCGCATATAGCGCAGCAGACTCATCCATAAATGCATCATAACGAGCCGCATCCTCCGGACTGTACGCTGCGATCTGCTCCTTCATCCACCCACGATTACCTGACAAATCTACCACTGTGCCATCTGCGAAAATATTACGTGTGCGCGGCTCTAACTCATATAACTGTACGTAATCTTCCATTGCTACACCCGCATGGTCGAAGACTGAACGAAAGGTCGATGGCATCGTGATTGTGCTCGGTCCCCGGTCAAAATGATACCCGTCCCGCTCAATCTGCTGCAGCTTGCCACCTACGTGCTTCTGCCGTTCCAGAATGGTCACCTGCACACCTTGTGAAGCCAGTCGTATTGCACACGACAGACCTCCAAATCCTGCACCGATTATAATGACGTTACCTCTCAACTGTACCGCCTACCTTTCCATACATACCCCTTGCCGGAGCGGCCTGCCTGCCAGGAAGCAAGTCCGATGGCAATGACACAGGCCATGCTGACCGGTTGCAGAAGGGCAAGCCACCAGGGTTGTCCGCCAGCATGATCCGCTACTCTTTTCACAGCCATACCTAATAAAGTTCCTATCAATCCATACAGAATGAACATCGAACTGCCCATAAGGAGTCCAATAATCAATCCTAGTGGAGGCACAATATACATCAGTGTATACATTAACATCGTGCCAAGCAGCAGCACGTCTTTGCGCCCCATACCTTCGTACATGTTTTTCTTATATCCGTTCCATACTTCTGCACCGTTCTGATACATGCGGGTATTTGTTACGTCATGCACGTCTGTCAGCATAACCGGATGACCTGCACGCTTGACTGCTTTGGCAAGACTCATGTCATCCACCAGATGTGCCTGAATGGCAGCATGACCACCGGAAGCCTCGTAACTGGAGCGATGAATCAGCAAAAAAGCCCCCGTAGCGGCCACAAACATCGGACTGGATGATCTGCGTATCATAAAAATGGGTAGATGACTGATGATGGTGAAGACCATCATGGGCACAACAAGCTTTTCCATCCACGTCTTTGTTACCTGATAAGGAAAACCGGTTACCAGCCCCCCGCTCTGCTCACACCCTGCCGCAAGCGTCTGCCGAATGGCACTTGGCTCCAGACGCACATCCGCATCCACGAACATATACCATTCTCCCTTGGCCTCCTGAACCAGCCTGTGACACGCATGGGATTTCCCCATCCAGCCTTCGGGAAGATCAACGCCATGCAGCAAACGCACACGTGCATCGCGATCCGCAATCGCTTGTACCATGGCCGCTGTCTCATCTTCGGAGCGATCATCCAGCACCAATACTTCCATCCGGAATCCTGACGTATCGCTTGCGAGTACACTTTCAAGACATCCTTCGATATGTAGTCTTTCATTTCTGGCTGGAATCAGCACCGAGACCAGCAGATCTGGCGGTTGTATTCGATCTGCTCGGAATGAACGCACTTTGGGCAGACAGGAGACGTTCCATAGAGCGAACAGCAACTGTATGCCCAATATGCAGGTAAGCACAATCCAGAAGATTTCAGATGCATTCATGCTAACGGTTCACCCGCTTTCGTGCCGCATCGTATTTTTCACTTGTCGAACGTACATGACGAATCAGTGGAATCGCATCTGGCAAACTTCCCTGCCCCATCCGTATAAGCTCTGATCTATGATCGTCTAACTGCTGTTCCAGCACATGGCCGAGTCTGGCGGCAATCTCTTCACTCTTCAACGCCTTCCAGTCTTCCATCACAGCTGGGCCCGCCTGCATCGATATTTCCGGTAGATCATGCTGGACCATCCCATGGCACAAGGTTACCGGTACGGCGATGGCATTCGGAGAACGACGAAGCAACAATCCGATGCCTGGACGGAACTGAATTGGTCTGGCCTCCTGATGCAATATTTCTCCTTGGGGAAAAATCCAGACCCTTTTACCTGAATCCAATAATTCACTGGTGTACTGTAGAGAGGTCCGAATACCGGACGCACTCTCCTTATTGATCGAATACGCACCCAATTTACGAAAAAAAGCATATTGCTGAAGCTGTTGCTCCTCCATCATCACATAATGATCACCCCGCGATGTCTGCCTGGCCGCATGATAGAGCAGCAGACCATCCCACCATGAGCTGTGATTCATGAAATAGATCACCGGACGAGTCGCTTCAATCGGGGAGTTGTCCCTGATGTCCACCTGTGGGTCCAGTGACCCTGTGAGCGTGAAGGAGCGGAAGCGCCGACGTAGCAGATAATAGTGATTGTATAAGGCAAAAATACGATTAAACGGTTTTGATTTTACGGCGCGAATCATAGAGCCAGCTCCCTTCGGCAAGAAGCACACCAGCAATGGCGATGATAAAGCTGCCCGTAATCCCTTCCTTTAGAGCAAGCAGGCCGAACAGAAGAATAAACAGCTGATACAACCATTTTGCACGCAGCAATGAGCTACGGTCATTAGGCATGGCCGGAAGGAAAAGGGATAAGAATGCACCCATGATAAACCAGCTTATGTAATTGGTCCACGGAACACCGTAGAATCCACCTGGGGCTTGCCACTCCCAGAATCCTCTTGCATGCGCAACAGGGTCGAGCACCAGATCAAGTACAATCGCCCAGAACCCGGTCTTCACTGCTCGAAGAAATTTGCCAGTCCACGTTGAACCACCGCCACTTAACAGCGCCGAGTTACCCACCACTGCGATCCAGGCGAAACCCAGCGTAACTGGCACACTGAACAGATGAATCCCGAAGAAGTCTGAGTAAGCATACTCACCAAAGGGCCAATGCGTATGAACGCCTACCCACTCTACGCCCATACCTCCAAGCCAGATAATCACAGAGGATATCCAGAGTCCGGGTTTCAGCCAGATGACTGACTGGTCGGACAGGCCTGTCCGATTACGCCCTTGATAGATCAGATCCAGCACATACAATGCGTAGAAGATTAGAAATAAACCATTTGAAAAAGATAATACGTCAGGCACACCGATCGTTAGCATCAAGGTTGCTCCAATGACATACCACGCCCAGTAAAGCCACTGGATCATCAGGATACCGCCGTTCGGGAGGCTTGATAGGCCAGCATCGGGTAACGTTTCACAATCGCACCCAGCATCTCCAGTTTCAATTCATCGCTAACATATGCCCGCTTGGTATATACGTCATAGTCGTTGCGTTCAACGGCGTGTAGAATGGTGGAGTAAAAGGCTGCTGCCAGCTCGATGGAAAACGCACTTTCCGTTGGGTACGTATCCAGACGATCCATGCCAATACGGAACCAGTTCAATGCTGCAGCTTTTAATTCATGAACAATGGCAATAAAACGTTCGTCCACAACCCCGTCTTCAAAGTCCTGCTCGGTGTAACCATGCTTCTCCATGATTTCCAGCGGAACATACCGACGCACTCTGGCCCGATCTTCACCAACATCCCGAATAATATTAACGATCTGCATCCCTTTACCCAAAGCAATCCCGTTCATCGCTACTTCTGCGCCGTTATCATCTCTCAATACAGGCAACAACATCTCGCCTACGGTTCCGGCCACCAGATAACAATAATGCTCCAGTTCCTGCATCGTTGTATAATGTGTTACTTTAAGATCCGTGAGTTGCCCTTCCATCTGACGGAAAAATGGCCCCTTATCCAGATGAGGAAAACTGTTGAACAACCATCTCAGTGCTGGCCAGATAAAATGTCCTTCCGCGTCGTCCAACTGATCAAACAAATCATGGATCTCGTGAATCGTATAGGGCGAATGTTCCGGCTCGTCTACACTGTCATCAATCATGCGGCAGAAGGCATAAATGACATATACCGCTTCCCGACGTGGACTTGGCAGCCCTCTAAAGGCCTGATAAAAAGAGGAAGAACCCTTTTGCATCAACTCTTCACACCTGCTCAAAATCGCTTCATTCATGTTCCCATCTCCTTCATGAGTTGATTGACGGCCATCCGTGCACTCTGCATTACAATCGGCACTCCGCCACCTGGATGTACAGATGCTCCTGCGGCATATAATCCCTTTATATTAGGGAATGGTTTGGGTTGCGGTCGGTATACACCGGACTGGAACAATACAGGTGCTATACCAAAGCTTCCGCCCCCATAGAGCCCGTCTCGCTCTGCGTCAGCGGGTGTACGTACCTTTTTCCACTTGATCGCTGCACGAAGTCCCGGGAATCCACGTTGCTCCGCTTCTTCCAGTACCCGTTCTGCCAATGCTTCACTCTCCTGATCCCAGTCGACACCTTCGGCATCTGGTACGGGAATGAGGAAATATAATACACTCTGTCCTTGAGGCGCTGCAGTTTCATCCAATGCGACCGGATTAAATACGTAAAATGAGGACTTTGCCGGAATGCGTCGCTGATTGAACACTTCCTGCAAACTGCCTTCAAGACTCGGTGGCAGGAAGAACTGGTGCGTCGTTGCATCTTCCCAGGTTTTGTCCACGCCCACATAGAGCAATACACATCCGGAAGAGGGACGATACGGTTTTCTTTTACGTGCTACCTCTGGTGATTGCCCAAGCAAACCTGATAGATGGGGGAAATCACCATTGTAGATAACTGCATCCACATTTTCTGCGGCTGCTGCCGTTTCTATACCTTCACACACACCATTTTTAATCTTGAGTCCGGTCACTTCCGAATTCAGCACGACACGTCCACCACGTGATATCAGTTCCTGTTCCAGAATGGCCGGCAATGCTGCATATCCACCTTTGACCATCCAGATGCCATATTCATGCTCTGCGTAAGGTAAAAGGGAATAGATACCTGGCGTCCCAAACGGTGATCCACCAATGTATAAACTTTGCAGTGAGTATGCATCGAGCAGTTCCTCATGCTCAAAATAATCGCCTACCGCTTTCCGGACACTTTTGTGTGCACGCAATCTGCCCATGAGGGACATGAGCGAAGGGGTGAAGAAATCCCTTTTGCGTGGAAAAGCCCTTTCCAGAAAAGCTGCCCGGCCTGCCGGAAACAACGTGTCCATATCTTTCATGAATCGTGTGAATCCCCGGCTCTCTCCCGGGAACAAACGTTCAATCTCCGCCGTCTGCTCTTCACGTGAGGTCATCTTGGTCATGACACGACCACTGTGGTAATGCACTCTGTATAACGGATCACAGCGAAGTAACTCAATCTTCGAACGATCTACGCCTGCCTCCTCCATGATGCCAAGTAACATCTCCGGCAGCAGTACGATCGTTGGCCCCTGATCGATCCGATACTCGCCTTCCTGCTCATATCCAATGCGTCCGCCAACGCGGGAACCCCGTTCATACACGGTGACATCCCAGCCTTGACGGTTCAATAACAGTGCCGAAGTGAGTCCGCCAATCCCTGCGCCTACAATAGCGGCCCGCTTCATGAATGCCCTCTGGCTTCTGCCGTCTTCACATAAGAGGATGGCTTGGAACGTGTGCGTGCGTCCTCTTCCTGAATCAGTCTGACACTGATCCGTGCCGATTCGAAAATCGTGGGCAACCCGCTGCCCGGATGTGTTCCGCCGCCTACCAGCCATACACTTTTCAACTCTTCAAACTGGTTATGGGGACGCAGATACATCATCTGACCCAGATTGTGTGCCATATTAAACGTTGCTCCGCGATACACATCCAGTTCAGTCTCCCAATCAAGTGGAGTGAACAGCATACATTCTTCAATACGGCTGCGTATGTCTGCCAGCTCAGGAATGCCTTCCATGCGTTTCATCATGGCCTCCTGCACATTCTCCCGTTCTGCCTCCCAATCAATGTCTGCGGTAAGGTTAGGCGTAGGCATAAGAACATACAAAGCGGATTTCCCTTCCGGTGCCAGCGTCGAATCAAGTCTGGAAGGGTTATGAATATATAGAGATGGATCGGCTGATAACATTTTATGCTTTGTAATCTCATCAACGTTTAACCGGTAGTCCTCGGGAAAATAGATCGAGTGATGCGGCAGGTCCACATCACCATCCACGCCCAGATACAGCATTGCTGTAGAGCAGGAATACTTTTTGCGTTTCATTTTCTCCGGGGTATACTTCTTAAGCACGCCTGGTTCAAACAGATGGTTAACCGCATGTGCAAAGTCGGCGTTCACCACCACATGGTCTGCTTCGATGCGTTCACCGTTCTCAAGCAACACACCTTCTGCACGACCATTGCGAACGATGACCTGTTTCACCGGGGTGGAAGTATGTATGCGTCCTCCGTATTCTTCCACGACATCGGCCATGGCTTGGAAGATCCGATTCACGCCGCCAATGGGGTGGAACAATCCGTAGTGATGCTCAATAAACGATAATATGGTAAAGGTACCCGGACAATCCCAGGCAGACATGCCAAGGTATTTGGATTGAAATGTAAATGCCCAGCGCAGACGCTCGTCTGTAAAATAGCGGGACAAGATTCCATAGACTGTATTGTGGACATCAAGCTTAGGTAGAGCTGTTACCGCATCCTTGCGTAGATAGTCAGTCAGCTTGCCAAAAGGACGACGGAGCAGAGGCATGACTTTGCCAAACTTCACTTCTTCTTCTTGCATGAACCGAAGGTAATTGTCTTCATTGCCCGGAAACAATTCCTTAATCTGTGCAGCTGTATCTTCCCGATTACGAGAAGGCGTGAACACCTTATCACCAAAGTTCAGTGCGTACAGCGGAGTTAGCTCTTTCATATCCACATAATCGGATAATTTGCGTCCCACCACATCGAACATCTCTTCGATCAGCTGTGGCATCATCAAAAATGTAGCACCCCGGTCGAATCGATATTCACCCAGTTCCAATCTGGCAGAACGCCCCCCGATGACTGGCTGTTTCTCATACACATCTACCTCGTACCCCTGACCGGACAATAACATCGCTGCTGCAAGTCCACCCGGACCTGCGCCAATGACAGCTGCACGTTTGCGTTGTTGATTCGGTATCATGCCACTCACCTTTCTATGTAGGGAATTCCTATAGTTCTCTAGCCCCTAACCTATTATTAAACCGCCCAAGAACACTTTAAGCGGTAACTAGCAAAAACATTATACAAATATAATACAAATATTATACGAGCTTGTAAACCAAAAAATGACCCGTCGGTCAAAATACCTGGTAATCCATTTATAAACACAAAAAACACCCTTTGATCACTTTCGTCAAAGGATGTCCTTTATACACTAACCTATTCATATCATTTGAGATTATGTTTAATTATTGGCCTGTCCAAACCGTGCACCAGGTGACCGCTCGGAGAGATATTCACGCTCCATCCACGACTGCCAGTCCGCAGAACTCTCCGGCATAATCCATTGCGGATAACGCGCATGCTCTGCACGCTCATAGCCCTTTCCACCAAGTACAAAGCGAATATGCGGGAACTCGTTTTTAATCCGCTCGACGAGTTGATCACATTTAACAAGAAGCCCTGGACTTGTGATCGACAGGCAGACCAACTTGATCTTCTGCTCCCGGATAATCGGGAAGATACCTTCTTCTGGCGTGTTCGCACCGAGATACAGTACTTCCGCTCCATTTTTGCGCATAAAAAGAGAGAACAGCAGCAATCCGACCTGATGGTGCTCCCCTTCCGGACACAACGCCAGAACTTTGGGCAGATGCGGATAGATCGGGAACAGATGGAAAAACTGATAAAAGCGCTGTGATATCAGCTGTGTCATGAAGTGTTCCTGAGCCACCGAAGCCCTGCCTTGCTCCCATGCATCTCCAACCCGAACCAGAATGGGCACCAACACATGATAGAACATCGAGTCATACCCATACATGGTGAACCCAAAATCAATCAAACCATTGGCACGTTCACCCTGAAAGTTGTAGAGCGAGTCATAGATCTGATCTGCCATGCGTGCGTAGGCTTCTTCCATCGTAGGCACCGGAGCCATGATCGGCGTGGGCACAGCCTCGGGCGGATTTAATTTGTTTACTTTCAACATCCGTACCGCTTCCGAAATATTGGTCTGATGTAGCTCAACCTGTTCTTTCAACCAGCGCAGATCCGCAACATTCTCTTCGGT
This sequence comes from Paenibacillus sp. FSL H3-0457, assembly GCF_037981725.1. NCBI lineage: Bacteria > Bacillati > Bacillota > Bacilli > Caryophanales > Paenibacillaceae > Paenibacillus > Paenibacillus sp. FSL H3-0457. The sequence continues at coordinate 6,385,219 of NZ_CP150283.1, forward strand.
ATACATTCGATAACCCGATTCCGTCCGCTCAGGGGTGACCGCACTATATCGATTCTCCCAAGCCCGGAGCGTCACCGTCGGGATACCGAGCATGGCAGCGACTTGTTTGATGGAATACACCTTATTACCCACTTTCTTTCCTAAATGTCCAGATTTCAAAGGTTATATCATTGGTTCCCCGTCCTTGTCAGGCATATGAAAACCCTAACATTCTACAAAAATAATACACTCATTATACACAACGCTCAGACACCTGTCGATTGCATACTGCCAATTTTGCCATATGCATTTTACCACTACATTCGTTATGCTAGCGGGTTCTTCTGCGTCAACGTTATCATCCGTGTGGTAATAGAAGTCAGCAAGTACAGAAGGGGGAGTCCACCGTTGGCCTCATTACGCCGCCATACATCAGACCGCAAGTCTTCACGCGGCAAATTTCCATACATACGAACAGGACTCGTCCTATTGGTCCTATGGCTCATCGCCGTCATGCTCTATCAGACCTACAAACCATTACCAACGGGCATTTCCTACGAAAGTCCGGAGTATCGTGTGGATCAAGTCGAGTTCCTGCATGACCTCACTTATCCTTCCTCCGACGGACAGATGGAGCACGAGCAGCAGATTTTCCAGCGCATGATGCAGATTGTGGAGGAAGCAGAGCAGTTTGTCCTGGTGGATATGTTCCTGTTCAATAATTATCAGCACAAGGGACAAAACTTTCCTCCCGTTAGTACTGAATTCACCGAAGCGCTGGTCGCCAAAAAAAATCAGCACCCGGACATGGACATTTGGTTCATTACAGATGAAGTAAATACCAACTATAACTCAGCACCCAATCCGTTGCTGGAACAAATGAAACAAGCAGGTATTCATGTGGTCATCACGGATGTGGACCCTTTGCGTGATTCAACTCCAGTATACTCTGCGGTCTGGCGGACCTTCTTCCAATGGTTTGGCCAATCTGGAGATGGCTGGATCAAGAACCTGATGGCCACGGATGGTCCGGATGTCACTGTGCGTTCCTATCTCAAGCTGCTCAATGTGAAGGCCAATCATCGTAAAGTTGTTGTTAGTGAGAAGACAGCGATTGTCTCTTCTGGCAATATCCATGATGCGAGTGCCTACCACTCGAATATTGCATTTGAAGTAACAGGTCCAATCATTGGCGATATTCTTCAGTCCGAGCAAGCTGTTCTCGACATCTCAGGCGGAGGCAAGGTTCCTGCCTACACAGCTCCTTCCTCCAATTCAAACACGGGAGATTTGCGAATACGCTATTTAACTGAAGGCAAAGTGAATGACGCTGTACTCCATGAGATCAATCAAGCTGGCAAAGGTGACACCTTATGGATGGGCATGTTCTATGTGGCCTCTCCGAAAGTATTGGAAGCCCTGCTGGAAGCGGCAAAACGAGGAACCGAGATCCGGCTTGTACTAGATCCAAATGAAAATGCTTTTGGTCAGGAAAAGATCGGGATTCCGAACCGTCCTGTCGCCGCTGAATTGCATGATAAATCCGACGGTAAAATACAGATCCGCTGGTATAACACCACCAAGGAGCAATACCATACCAAGATGATCTATCTTGCCAAAGCAACCGGAGATCATATTGTCCTAGGGGGTTCAACCAACTTTACACCACGAAACATGAATGACTACAATCTGGAGAATGATCTATGGGTTGCTGCACCTCCAGACAATAAGTTCACGCTTGATATCGCGAATTATTTTGAGCGTATTTGGAATAATAATGATGCCGAGTTCACGTTAGACCTGGATGAGTTCCAGGAGAAGACTACGTTTTTGAAAGGTATCCTATATAAGTTGCAACTGATTCTGGGTCTTACGACCTTTTGATCAGAAACCACATCCATACCTGTTATATCCGCCTGTACTCTACTGTGCAGGCGGATATTTTCATCTTGACAGGTGATGTAAAGTATGGAAATATAATTACCTAACGACCGTTAGGAAGGTGATTGAATGACTGCACAATCCATTCGGGATGCAGCCCTGTTCCATTTTGCCAGAGATGGATATGAGGGAGCTTCTCTAAGAGCTATTGCTGATGAAGTCGGGATTAAAAAACCGTCCATATATGCGCATTTCAGCTGCAAGGATGACTTGTTTTTACACACACTGGACTTTGCATTTCACGAGGTAACACGGCACACACTGGAATATTTCCGTGATCATGCGGATCTGCCATTGGAGCAGAGGCTGAAAGGCTTGTTGATCTGGTTCGAACAAGAATACAATGCCCATGCTTCGGCTCGTTTGATGTTGCGTAATTGTTTTTACCCCCCACTTTCTCTGTATGGCGAAGTGATGGATCAAGTGTATCCGTTTATCGATGGTATGGAACGTGCACTGACTCGTCTGCTGCAAAGGGCAATGCGTAATGAAGATATACCGCCCCTTCCCGCGGAACAAGCCGCCATTGCATTTATGACGTTTCTCGACGGTATTACCGTGGAAATTATCTATGGAAGTTCCCGTCGGTACAAGAGACGGTTGGAAGCAGCCTGGCCTGTATTTTGGCATGGCATTCATCATCTGAACGACGAGGCACACAGCGTTGTGCCGGAAGGAGATTTAACAACATGAACCGCAACTGGTTATATGTATTTATCGGTGGAGTTATTGAGATTGTCTGGGTAAGCGGGCTGAAACATGCCTCGAATGCCTGGGAGTGGACTTTAACGGGGATTGCCATCGTGATCAGCTTTGGACTGATCATTGCCGCTTCTAAAAGATTGCCTGTGGGTACGGTGTATGCCGTCTTTACGGGAATTGGTACGGCGGGTACCGTCCTTACGGAAATGGTATTGTTCGGTGAACCGTTCCGCTTGGCCAAAGTATTGCTCATCGGGCTGCTGCTCTGCGGCGTAATTGGACTGAAGCTGGTTACGGATCAGCAAGAAGCCAAAGGAGGTGCAGTATAATGGCTTGGATGGCAATTGTAGGTGCAGGGATATGTGAAATTTTCGGCGTAATCGGTATTAATGGTGCTTCCACCAAGAAAGGATGGCCATACATCGTACTTATGCTGGTGTCGTTTGTGTTCAGCTTCTCGCTGTTGTCCTATGCCATGACGTCCATTCCCATGGGCACAGCGTATGCCGTGTGGACGGGGATCGGGACGGTCGGCAGTACGTTAACAGGCATGTTCCTGTTCGGTGAACGGAAAGAAGCGAAGCGTATCCTGTTTATCGCGATGATTTTGGTGGCAGCCGTTGGTCTGAAACTGATCACGTAACGAAAGTGAAATGAAGTTATACTTTATATCTCCGGTGATAGCATATGCTTCCGAAGAAGCTTTCTTACAGAAAGCTTTAAGGCGAACATTTCGTCTCTTCAAGTTGGTTCTGCAATCTCCGTTATCGTGTAATTCTTAGCTTCCATTATGATATCTATTAAATTCTGTAATATAAAAAAGACGACTTCGATCAGGAAGTCGTCTTTTTTGGGGAATGATATAAATAGGGAACCTCTTTATACTTTGCCACGTAAGAAAGGATGTCGTATTCATGAGAAAATTATTGGCACACATGGGCTCTTTTACCGGGTATACCCTTCTGATCGCCATGGCCATTTTCTATCTCATCGCTCTAATCGCTATTATTATACTCGCCTTGTACGCCTTCACTGGAGGAAACTAACTTAAACGTTCTTGATACCTTATCCCTATCGTACATACAAGCTGCACCTTGTTACTTGCCGTCTCTCCTTCCCTTTGATCAGCCACTTTTCCCCATATACATTTTCCCAATTTACTCCCATTTGAATTCCTTTAACCAGATCGTTTATACTTATTTTGACCTTAAAGTCAATTCAAGAACTCACAAGTTCCCTGATGAGGTGAATGCATCGTTAATGAACCCTATACATGAGATGAATGAGAAGAAAAAGCTCATCATTACTACAGCACTCAAGTTATTCTCATCCAAAGGCAGTGCTGCAACATCCATGCAAGAGATTGCAGAATTATGCGGGATGTCCAAAGGCAGCCTCTACATCATGTTCAAATCCAAAGAGGAATTAGAAGCCAGTACTCTGGAGTACTGCATGTACACGCTCATGGACGAGATGACACAGATCGAGCATGAAACCAGCCTTACCTCACGTGAACGTCTGCACAAGCAGATTGAGACACTGCTCATCCATGTTGCCGAACTTAAGGAGTTTTTGCGAGTACAGATGCGCAGCATGATGATGGATGATGAACAGCAACGCAAGGAACAATGCCATCCGCTGCAAAGAGATCTGGAGGTACGTACCTTACATTGGTTTAAGGATAAGCTGGAGGAGCAGTACGGATCGGAGATTGAACCTTATACGATTGACCTTATTTTGCTGACACAGGGACTGTTCCTCTCCTACGTCAAGATCTGGTTTACGGAGATGCCTTCCCTTACTGTTACCAAGATGGCAACAAATTTACTGCAAATGATGGACTATGCAGCGCACGGATTCCTTAAGCAGCGACCTTTGCCTTTGATTCCTTTGGAGGACTGGCCTGCATGGATTACCGAACCCCATCCGGATTCCACGGTGATGCGGCATCCTATTCATATTATCAAGCAAATGCAGGATATTGCTGCCTCCGAATTGCCTGCTGGGCAACCAAAGAATGATGTACTTGAGACCATTGCCATTCTCCGGCAGGAGATGATGGAATTCACACCGCGGCGTGCCATTATTCTGGGCATGATGCACAATCTGGAGAACGTAACTGCCATTCAATCTTTGCACTCCGAGCTTCAGCATATTCTGGATGCCATGTATAGCCGGTTCATCCAAGCTGACTCGTCACACACATAAACAGGAGAAACAGAGAGGAGAAGAAACCATCGTATGAAAGGTATTATTAATTTTTCACTGAACAACAAGTTTGCGATTTGGATTCTGACGATTATCATCTCTTTCGCAGGTTTGTACAGCGGATTGACGATGAAACAAGAGACAATCCCGAACATCAACGTACCGTTTCTGAATGTCACTGCCATTGATCCGGGGGCTGCACCGGAGGGAATTGTTGAGGATGTCACGAAGCCGCTGGAAGTAAAACTACGCAATGTAGATGGCGTGAAGACGGTGACCTCCACTTCTATGGAGAACGCAGCATCGATCACACTCGAATTTGATTATGGAACAGATCTGACCAACGCAACTGCAACCGTTCGTGAGGCACTGAATGAAGTTCAACTGCCTGACAGTGTGCAGAAGCCGACCATTTCCAAGTTCAGCATTAACTCTTTCCCGGTTGTATCTCTGAGCCTGTCCGACAAGGACGGCGGTGACCTGGAACAATTGACACGACTGGTTGAATCGGATATTCAGCCTGCACTCGAAGACATTGACGGTGTAGCTCAGGTTCAGGTGTCCGGTCAATATGTAAAAGAAGTTCAATTGAAGTTTGACCAAGCCAAAATGGCCGAGCTGGGCCTAACGGAAGATACGGTAAACGGCATTGTTCAAGGTTCATCCATTCGTGTGCCCCTTGGACTGTTTGAACTGGATAAATCCCAGAAAGCCGTTGTTGTAGATGGCAACATCATCGACATCGATGATCTGAAAAACCTTGCCATTCCAGTTGTACCCGGCGGTGCCGGTGCTTCCGCAGGCAATGGTTCAAACGCAGCCCCACAAGGCTCTGGAGCACCAACTGGTGAAGCTGGTCAAGGTACCGCTCCAGGTGCTTCACAAGGAACGGACCAAGCCGCTGGTGGTAATGCCGGTGTAGGTAGCCCTTCAGCTGCTGCCAACGCAGCTGGTATCCCGACAGTAAAATTAAGTGAAATTGCCAAGATCGAAGTCATCGGTCAAGCGGAATCCATTTCCCGGACAGACGGCAAGGAATCGATTGGTATTTCCATTGTAAAATCCAACGATGCCAACACGGTTGATGTCGTTAACGCAGTCAAAGATAAAGCTGAAGAGTTGCAATCGCAGTTCAAAAATGCTGATTTGACTGTATTGCTTGACCAAGGTAAGCCGATTCAGGACTCGGTGAACACGATGTTGGGCAAAGCCGTTTTTGGCGCCTTGTTTGCCATCCTGATCATCCTGCTCTTCCTGCGTAATATTCGTTCAACCATTATCTCCATTATCTCGATCCCGCTCTCCTTGCTCATGGCATTGACTGCTCTCAATATGATGGATATTACTTTGAACATGATGACGCTGGGTGCGATGACGGTTGCCATCGGACGGGTTGTCGATGACTCCATCGTTGTTATCGAGAACATCTACCGCAGATTAACACTCAAAGGTGAAAGATTGAAAGGCCGTGAACTAGTCCGCGAAGCAACTCGCGAGATGTTTGTGCCAATCCTTTCTTCCACGATCGTAACTATTGCGGTATTCCTGCCACTGGCATTGGTAAGCGGCATGGTCGGTGAGTTATTCACGCCATTTGCACTGACCATGGTATTCGCTTTGCTGGCATCCCTGATCGTTGCCATTACCATTGTGCCGATGCTTGCGCACACCCTGTTCCGTGGAGGGTTGAAGAACAAACAGAATCACGAAGAAAAACCAGGCAAAATGGCGGAAGGTTACAAACGCTTGCTGAACTGGACCCTGTCACACAAACTCATCACCGTCAGTATTGCAGTGATCTTGCTGGTCGGCAGTTTGTTCCTGTACCCGTTCATCGGTGCAAGCTTCTTGCCAGAGCAACAGGATAAATATGTGACCATTACGTACAGCCCACAAACCGGAGCTTTGCGTGAAGATGTCGAAAAAGAAGCACTCGTTGCCGAGAAGTGGTTGCTGGAACAACCAGGTCTGGAGAAAATGCAATATTCCATCGGCGGAAGTAATCCACTGAGCAGCATGGGTGGCGGTGGTTCCAACTCGGCTCTATTCTATATTGAATATAACGAAGACACGAAAGACTTTACCAAAGTGAAGGAACAGCTTGTAGAAGGTCTGAAGAAAGAAGTTACCGTAGGTACCTGGAATGAGCTCGACATGTCCGGCGGTCTGGGTGGCAGTGGCTTGAGCCTGTCCATCTATGGCGATAATGTAGAGCAACTCAAACCTGTATCGGACGAAATTCTGAAACTGGTTGAAGCGGATAAGGATAATTTTGAAAAAGCAGATACAACACTTGCTGACACCTACGGGCAGTATACGCTCGTGGCGGATCAGGAGAAATTGAGTTCCCTGGGCCTGACTGCAGGCCAACTGGCGATGACGCTGAGCCCGGCACGGGAACGTCCTGTGCTTACGGAAGTCGATATCGATAACAAAACGTACAAAGTATATGTAGAGACAGACAACAAAACATTCAGCAGTATTAAAGAAATTGAGGATGAAACCGTCACTTCACCGCTTGGCATCGAAGTACCAATCAAAGATGTTGCCAAAGTAGAAGAAGGTACGTCCCCGAACTCCATCATGCAAATTGATGGTAAAGTTGTCGTACAAGTCACAGCCAACATCCTGGCTTCGGATGTAACGAAAGCTTCGAGTAACCTACAGGCTGAGATCGACAAGCTGGATCTGCCTGATGGCGTTGAAGTGAAGTTTGGCGGTACAACCGAACAGATTAATGATACCTTTACTCAACTGGGTCTCGCCATGCTGGCGGCCATCGCCATTGTATACTTCGTGCTCGTTGTTACATTCGGCGGCGGATTGGCACCATTCGCAATCCTGTTCTCCCTGCCATTTACGGTCATTGGTATTATGGTAGGTCTGTTCATCGCTGGTGGTACGCTCGACGTCTCGGCCATGATGGGTGGACTGATGCTCATCGGTATCGTGGTCACCAACGCTATCGTGTTGATCGACCGTGTTATTCACAAGGAAAAAGAGGGTATGCCTACCCGTGAAGCCTTGCTGGAAGCCGGTGCAACACGTCTGCGTCCAATTCTGATGACCGCTCTCGCAACTATCGGTGCCCTCTTGCCACTGGTAACGGGTCTCGAAGAGAGTGCGGGTATCATCTCCAAAGGACTCGGAATTACCGTAATCGGTGGTCTGATCAGCTCCACGCTGCTCACGCTGGTTATCGTACCGATTGTGTATGAGTTCCTGATGAAATTTAAAAAGAAAAGAATCGAAGATTAAGAAGTCGTTGATTGTACTCATGTAACGGTTCGAGTACAACTTAAATGTAGACTATAATATTAGCTTCTCGCCCCTTAGCGCATATTGGAATGGTTGAATTCCGATGTGATGTTAAAGGGCTTTTTTTTATGTAATTTACACGATACATAGACTGACATATAAATTCTTCACTTTAATCAAAATCACAAAAAGCACAGTCCCATTTGTCATTTGAAACAAATGAACGTTAGATTTCAGCCCATTGGCTGTAAATAGAATTATAATATGGATTAATTATGTAAGTTGACGGATTCCAGACTCCAGATAGATCACATGTGATTGGGGAAGGATGGTGGTTGTGTGGGGGAGACAACGCTTCATATTCAAGTCAGAGACATGTTAAAACGTCCTGTGTTTCGCAAGGCAGAAGTCCTGGCCAGTGATCGTGCGCTGGAGCGGTATGTTCGCTGGGTTCATATCATGGAGGTTCCCGAGGTGGGGGACTTGCTCAATGGCGGGGAATTGGTGCTGACAACAGGCATTGGCTGGCAGGAGGGTGAGCAGCAAGGCCTGTCTTTTCTGCGTCAGTTAATTGCACGTGGGGCTGCCGGACTCTGTATGGAACTGGGGGATCACACCAAGTTACAGCTCGGGGCTATGAAAGAAATTGCAGTAGCAGCTGATTTTCCGTTGATCTGGTTCCACGAACAAGTCCGTTATATCGATATTACGCAAGACTTGCATTTCACCCTGATTCGCAGTCATCAGCGGATGATCGCTGAACTCGATAGTCTCACCACCTCCTTTAACCAACTTCTTCTGAATGGAGATGGCGTACAACCTCTGCTTCGATTATTGTCACGAACAACCGGATGTGCCGTGGCGTTATATCCACTTGAAGGGGAAGCAAGTGCCGTTCCCTACTGCCCTCCAGAGCAGCTGGAGACTCGTCGGCAGGATTGGTTTTTGCAGCGGGAACATTTGGCGGGGGAGGATATTCCGAATTTAATGCAGCTGTCAGATAACACATTGGATGTGATCAGCATGCCTGTTCAGGCGTTGGACTACACCTTTGCCGACCTTGTGCTGATGCATCAAAAGCTGACGGATCAAGATTCAAGCATACCGATCAAACCTTCGGATGAATTCGTCATTCAGGCACTGGAACGATGCGCGGCCGCGATTGCTCAGGACTGGATGCGAACCAAATACATGGAAGAGAAACGCCGCTACAAAGAAGATATGTGGGTCATTGATTGGCTTAACGGACACCACTCCACGAAGGAAATCCATGAATATATATCTACCGTTAATCCCCTTCTCGCAACGAGCAAAGCCACTATTATTTTATTCGACAACAATCCAGCATACACAGATAGCCTCAGACTTCAGAAGTTGTTGATCCAACGTAACATCGTCGCCCGGTCGGTATTTGCTCGGGAGAACTTCACCCTCTACAGCACCGTTCTGAACCACCAGATCATTCTTATCATTCTCGACCCACTACCTGGATCTCAGCGCAAAAGCAGTCTCTGGCGCTGCATCGAACAGCTGCAGCAGCACGAGCAGGAACAGACCCACTGCCTCTTCTCAGGCTTGATCGGTATCAGTCATAACTGCACAGACCTCTCCCGTCTCAAGGATAGTCTGGAATCCGCGAAGGAGACACTGCGAATTCAGAAGGACATCGGTGTGATGCAGCAGCCCTTTTACAGTAATCTTCATTGTTACCGCATCATCGCTAGTATGAAGCAGAGTGGCAATCTGGATGATTTCATCGAAGAATATTTGGGGCCGCTCATTCGTTGCGATGTGGAGAAAGGAGGTCAGCTGCTGCGGACCCTCAAGCAATATTTGGTCCTGTGCTGCTCCAAGCAAGAGACAGCCACCGCTCTATATATCGTCAGACAGACACTGTATCACCGTTTGGACAAAATCGAAGCCCTTTTGGGAGAAGACTATATCCTCCCCGAGAAAAGGGTCGCGATCGAACTTGCCATCTACGCTTATGAGTACGTACACGGCCCGATCGCATGAAGAGCTTCATTATGGTCTACGCTCCCCGTTGCTCCTGAAGCTGGCGAATCAGGATGTGACTGAACCACTTCCGTCCAGACGCCGTGCCTACGTATTGCTCTTGTTTCTCTTCGGGAAGATCCGGGTGCCCCCATATGACGTGAGCACCCTCCAGATGTTCCCGTACCGCATAGATCCGATAACCCTGTGCAACCATTCGCTCTATGGCGATCCTCTCGGCCTCAAACACATCATGATCCGACATCAGCTTCTCCCTCCATTCACTGCCGCCACAGGATGTTTCATCGGTATGGGCGCGCCTGCATCATACTTGTTGCGCTTCACATATTGGCCTGCCCCTGCTGTTCCGGTATACTGCCGATCTCGAATGACATACTCCCCGCGGCACAACACCGTCACCGGACATCCCTGTACCTGCATACCTTCAAATGCACTGTAATCCACGTTCATATGATGCGTATCTGCTGAGATCACCCTGTTTACAGAGGGGTCAAAAATAACGATATCCGCGTCTGTCCCGACAGCGAGAGTCCCTTTCTGCGGAAATAGTCCAAATAACTTGCTCGCTCTTGTCGAACATAGATCAACCCACTGATTCAGTGTGATCCTTCCTTTGACTACACCTTCGGAATACAGAATGCTGAGGCGATCTTCGATGACAGGCCCCCCGTTCGGAATTTTACTGAAATCATCCTTGCCCAAGTCCTTCTGCCCCTTGAAATTAAACGAGCAATGATCGGAGCCAATCGTCTGCAACTGACCACTTTTCAATGCATTCCACAACACTTCCTGATGCGCAACTTCCCGCAGCGGAGGTGACCAAACATACTTTGCACCCTCAAAGTCCGGCTGATCCATGATCGACTGATCCAGTGTCAAATACTGAGGACAGGTCTCCCCCCAGATCCGGTAGCCCATTTCACGCATACGCGCAATTTGCTCCACTGCTTCCGCACAGGTCACGTGCACCACATACAGCTGCGAATCCGCAAGTGCAGCCAGACGCGCCGCACGCCCTGTTGCTTCTCCCTCCAGCATGGATGGACGAGTCAGCGCATGATGAATCGGCTCCGTGCGCCCTTCGGCGAGCGCCTGTCGAACCAGCAGGTCAATGACATCCCCGTTCTCGGCATGAACCATGACGAGTGCGCCGTACTCTTTTGCCTTTTGCAACGTCTGGAAGAGAATCCCGTCATCCGCCTGAAACTGGTTTTTATACGCCATGAACACCTTGAAGGATGACACACCCTCTTCTTCAATGATCTGCGGCAGCTCTTCTAACACCTGATCATTCATCTCGCCGATCATGAGATGGAAACCGTAGTCGATGGCGGCTTTACCCTCGGCTTTGGCATGCCACTCCTGGAGAGATTCGATTAATGGACGGCCTTTTTGTGTCAGACAAAAATCAATGATCGTTGTTGTACCACCAAAGGCTGCCGCTGTCGTTCCCGTCGCAAAATCATCCGCCGTTACCGTTCCACCGAAGGGCATATCCAGATGCGTATGCGGGTCGATCCCGCCCGGAATGACGTAACAGCCCGCTGCATCCACAACCTCCGTTCGTTCGTCAGGCATCAGTCCGATGCCAATCTGTGTGATTTTACCCTTTTCGATCAAAATATCTGCTTCAAAGGTATCCGACGCCGTGACCAACACACCGTTACGAATCAATTTGCGGGTACTCATGATATCGCCTCCTTGGTTGATTGATCTCTAACGGATTGCAACATCGCAATCGCAGACTGCCTTTCATTCCAGGTTACAGGTTCCTGCTCAGGTACAAGTTCAACCATCTCAATCGCCCCATCCACCGGGCAAACGATCGAACACAGATTACAGCCAACACAGTCCTCTTCCACCACTTCCAGATAGGAGCCGGACGGGCCGGTCAACATATCAATACATTGATGCGAGGTGTCCTCACAAGCAATATGGCATTTGTTGCAATTGATGCAGACATCGCGGTTGATGCGGGCGACCACTTTGTAGTTCAGATCGAGATTGCCCCAATCCGAGTAACGTGGAACCGTCTGACCTACCAGTTCTGCTACACTGCTCAGACCCTTTTCATCCAGATAATCGTTCAGCCCATCAATCATGTCCTCCACAATACGGAATCCATGATGCATCGCTGCGGTACATACCTGAACCCCTGTAGCGCCCATGAGCAGAAACTCTGCGGTATCCCGCCAATCAGATATGCCGCCTATGCCAGAGATTGGCACACCCACCTCCGGATTACGTGCACACTCCGCAACCATGTTCAGTGCAATTGGCTTCACAGCTGGGCCACAGTATCCACCATGCGCTCCTTTGCCGCCCACATGGGGCACGGTATTCCACGAATCCAGATCCACACCTGCCAGGGAGTTAATTGTATTGATCAGGGAGATCGCATCCGCGCCACCTCGTACAGCTGCCCGGGCTGTCGCCGTAATATCCGTGATATTCGGCGTGAGCTTCACAATCACCGGTGTGGTCGCCACTTCCTTCACCCACATCGTCTGTAGTTCGACCAGGTCAGGTTGCTGACCGGAGGCAGCTCCCATGCCACGTTCAGCCATGCCATGCGGGCAGCCAAAGTTCAGCTCCAGGCCATCGACGCCGACGGCTTCCACCTTCTTCACAATCTCATGCCACTTCTCCCGCGTAGGTTCCACCATCAGTGAAGCGATAACCGCACGGTCCGGGAAGCGTTTCTTGGTCTCGGCGATCTCCCGCAGATTCACTTCCAGCGGACGATCGGATATCAATTCAATATTATTAAACCCCGCCACCCGTTGCCCACCAAAATGGACCGCCGCGAAACGCGAGGATGTATTGATAATTGGCTCACCCAGCGTCTTCCACACCGCACCACCCCAGCCGGCCTCGAATGCACGCTGGACCTGATATCCCGTATTGGTTGGTGGTGCAGAAGCCAGCCAGAATGGATTGGGTGATCGAATACCTGCCAGATTAATGGATAAGTCAGCCATAACGATCCCTCCTTGGTGTTGTTTGAAATTACTATATAAGTTGAACTAAAGATTATTTACACTGACACTACGATGACAGAATAACCTTCCAATCGCTGTTATCCCCAGATTTTTTTGATTCCCTTTTCCGAAAGGGAAAATCCGGGGATAAAGGCGAACGCTTTGCTTTTTCAGGTTTTTTCTGTCCTCTCCGTTATCGTGTAAATGATTAGTTCAACTTATATAGTTACACTGGAATATTTGGTCGTGCTCAGGATCTCTGCGTAGTAAGGGTGTTTCTGGATAACACCTAAATTCTAACGAACCGTACACCTCTTATTGGACTCATTTGCGGCAATTTCAAAATCTAACGAATCGTAGAAAGCTTATATTACTGTAGTAGCTCATTTCGGCTTCATTTCAACAGGTGTTCGTCAACATAAGACGTGTGAGATTCGTTAGATTTTCCAATCCTCGGTAATTGCCACTATAAGGTGTGTAGGGTTCGTTAGCGTGTCAGGTACACGAGAATTTGATGTACCCACACTTCTTGCTCAGATCTGATCTACACCTATATCACTCTATCAGTCCCTTGCGCCCTCCCACCTTCGCCTCTCCTTGTACTCTCTCCTTACACCCTTTCATTGCACGGTTTCCGTGTACTCTCCACTTTTCCTTGTCTCGCTCACAACTCACGCCGTCTCTTCCACCTGTCCAGGCAACGCCTTCATGACTGCGGCGGCAGCCAGCTTACCCTGCTGTGCAGCCGAGACAACCATCGCCTCACCCTGGCCCTGACCAAAAATGACATCTCCTGCCGCATAGATCTGAGGATGCGAGGTACGATACGTATGCGGTTCGATCTCAACGACGCCCCATTGGTGACGCAGCCCAAACGCTTCGATTAATGGTAATAACCGATGCTGCCCAATAGCCCGGATGACCGTATCACATTCAATCATGAACTCCGATCCCTCGACAGGCGCAGGCAACGCGCGCCCACCACCAGACGGGGTAATTAGCTCCATTTTCACGCATTCCACAGCCTGAACCCGACCGTTCTCGTCTCCAATGATACGCTGCGGCATCGTAAACCAGCGGAACTCCACACCCTCCTGCTTGGCAAACGTATATTCAAACGCATACGCCGTCATCTGACTTTCCCCGCGCCGATATAACATCTGCACCCGCTCGGCACCAAGACGTACCGAACAAGTCGCTGCATCTATCGCCGTATTACCCGCGCCAATAACGGCGACCTTCAGACCATTCAAAGCGGGTGGAACACCTTGCTTGGTAGACTCCACCAGTTCAATCGCATCATAGACACCTTCCAGTGTCTCCCCTTCAATGCCCAGCATGGGTACTGAACCCATGCCACAGGCCAGAATGACCGCTTCATGTTGCTCCAGCAACTGCGAAGCAGGAATATCCACACCAATGCGCACCCCATAACGGATCTGCACACCAAGTGCCTCCACCTGCTCCACTTCCCATAGCGCAACCGATTCGGGCAAACGGAAAGATACGATGCCGTACGTATTCAACCCGCCGCCTTTGGGTTTGGCCTCGTAGATCGTCACCTCATATCCTTCGCGCCCCAGTTCACGTGCCGCCGACAGTCCTGCTGGCCCTGCTCCCACTACAGCGACGGTTCTCCCATTGGCAGGTGCTGCCTGGAATAACGGCTCATTCTTCGCCCGCACCCAGTCGGTGGCATATCGCTGCAAGTCACCAATCCGGATCGGCTTCGACGATTCGTTTAACACACATGCGCCTTCACAGAGCTCTTCCGTGGGACATACACGTGCGCAGCTGGCTCCAACCGGATTCGCATCCATGATGGTGCGGGCCGATCCTTTCAGGTGCCCTGTTGATATTTTGCTAATAAAAGAAGGGATATTAATGTCGGTTGGACAAGCCTTGATACATGGTGCATCGTAACAGTACAGACAGCGGTTCGACTCCTCCATCGCTTCCTTACCTGTCATGGCGGGTTTCATCTCGGCAAAACTACTCTCCCACCCATAATCGGATAACGTTGTTCCTGAGCTGTTCATCAATGTCATGCACCTCCTGAAGTTTGATCCGCGCAACTTCCAGCTACTTTTACAGACTAACCAGATGTTCGTACGTTTCCGGCCTGCGATCGCGGTAGAACTGCCACACATTACGCACCTCACGAATCATCTCCGTATCCATCTCGCCAATGACGACCTCATCCTGATCCCGGCTGCCTATCGCTACCATTCTGCCTCGCGGATCGACCAGGTACGACTGTCCATAAAATTCACCCATATTCCATGGCGCTTCCACGCCAACCCGGTTGATGGCCGCTACATAATAGCCGTTAGCTACCGCATGAGCAGGCTGTTCCAGTTTCCACAGATATTCCGATGTACCCGCAACCGTAGCGGACGGATTGAACACAATTTCTGCCCCTGCGAGCCCAAGCAATCGTGCCCCTTCCGGAAAATGACGATCATAACAGATGTACACACCCACTCTGACGTAGGCCGTATCAAAAACCGGAAACCCAAGGTTACCTGGTTTGAAATAATACTTTTCCCAGAACCCATTCGTACCCTCACCTGCTTCCACATGCGGGATATGATGTTTGCGGTATTTGCCCAGATACGTACCATCCGCATCTATAACGGCTGCCGTATTGTAATACGAAGCAATGCCCTCCACCTCGTATACAGGTAAAATAATCACCACCACAAGCTCCTTTGCCAGCTCCTGAAAACGTCTGGTCGTCGGTCCTTCCGGCACCGGTTCAGCGGATGCATACCATTTGGGATTCTGCTCTGTGCAAAAGTACGGCCCATAGAACACTTCCTGCAACCCGATGATCTTGGCCCCTCTTGCAGCCGCTTCACGGACCAGCACAATGTGTTTCTGAACCGCAGCCTCCTTATGCACCTCAACGGGAGCTGAACCTTCAATCTCATGAGAAGCCTGGATTAATCCGATGCTGATTTTGCTCATAACGTCACAACGCCTCCTCAGGTAAAATGGTTGGTTGGTTCACTCCACTACACATCCTCCGAATGGTGCGATATAACACTTCCGTGCCGAGTCCAATATCCTCCGGGGAGGAATATTCGCTGGGATGATGACTGATGCCGTCCTTGCTGCGGACAAAAATCATGCCATAATCACACACAAGCGAAAGGGCCAACGCATCATGGAACGGACCACTCATCAGTTCTGGCAAAGTAACCCCAATCTCTTCCGCGGATGAACGAATCACCGACTTGATTGGCTCTGCACAATACCGCGGCTCACTATTCGTATCCTCTGTCAGCGAGTAGGTTAGACCATATCGGAAACTCACGTCATCCAAAATGTTCATCAATCGGGCTTCAAGCCGGTTCCTGCGCTCCATCTCCATGTCTCGTAAATCAACCGTGAAGCTGACTTCCTCCGGGATAATGTTACGCGAGTCTGGAAACACCCTCAGACTTCCCACCGTACCTACAGTTGGAGCTTCCGGGTCTTCTCTCACCATATCGTCAAAAGCCGCAATGACTTTGGCGCTACCTACCAGAGCATCATGCCGCATTCCCATCGGAACGGAGCCGGCATGACCCGCCATGCCTTTCATCGTCACCGTAAGCCACAACGGACCCGAGATGCCCGTCACCAGACCTACTGGTGCATTCATCGCTTCCAGCACCGGCCCCTGCTCAATGTGCAACTCCAGATAACTGCCTATGGAACCTGGCGGATAGATCGCCTCTTCAAAATCCGAAGGAGAACAGCCAAAGGCTTCCAGTGCCTCCCGGCGGGTCACTCCATTTTTATCCTGCCGCTCCAGTTCGCCTTCTTCCAACTGACCCGTTATGCCACGTGAGCCGAACAGGCCTTTGTTAAAACGGGAACCCTCTTCGTCGCAAAAGGCAATTATCTCAATTGACATTAGGGGCTGAATGCCATTTTCGATCAGGCATTGCACTGCTTCGAGCGCGCCTAGCACACCAATCGCTCCATCATATCGACCGCCATAAGGCTGAGAGTCGATGTGGGAACCAATCATGAGGAGCGGCAGCGCCTGATCCGCACCCTCCAGACGACCAATCAGATTGCCAAACGGATCAAGTCGCGTCGTCAGACCGGCATTTTCCATCCAGAGACGAACTTGTATGATGCCATCCATATCTTCCGGGGTCAGGGCAAGTCGGCAAACACCCGTCTCCGCGATTCGGCCAATCTGTGACAACTGCTCAATTCGCTCATTCAGCCGAAGCTGATTAATGAGTTTGCCTGTTGTGGTCTGCATCCTTCCTCGCCTCCTTGCGCTTATTTTCGCGTAATGATATGAAAATTTTCATCTCGCTTGCTAAACCGTAAACGTCTGTCGTACCTGTGTATGGCAACTAACCTGCGTCCAGACTACGTAGCGCAACGAGTAAACTTCCAGCGATCAGATCCAACTCATCCTCGGTGGTAACAAACGGTGGAGAGATCGTCAAAATGTTTGCAAACCCCGGTACGGTATCGCCGTTCTTGCCAATCAGGATGCCATCCCTTTTACAACTGGCGAGTACCTTCATTACTTTATCCGCCTCCGCAGGAGATCCGTCTGCTTCAATCAATTCAATGCCACAGGCGAATCCGAATGAACGGATATCCCCCACAATGGACAACTCCAGCAAAGGTTCCAGCTTCTCACGAAGCAGGTTTCCCAGTTCCTCCGCCCGGCTGACCAGATTCTCTCGTTCCAGAATCTCCAGATTCGCCAGTGCCACCCGGCAGGATACCGGATTCCCGCCAAACGTATTCACATGGCGAAAATGGGTATCCGGGCCGGGTTCCCGGAACGTGTCGTACAGATTGGCTCGCACCGCCGTTGCTGATAGCGGTGAATACGCACTGGTCATGCCTTTTGCCATCGTCACAATATCTGGCTGTACGCCATAGTTCTGATGACCAAACTTCTGCCCAGATCGGCCAAAACCGCAGATTACCTCATCTACAATGAGCAGCACGCCATAGCGCTGACAGATCTCTTGCACGGTACGCATATAATCCGGTGGGGGTACAATCATGCCGCCCCCTGTGATCACCGGCTCCATAATTACTGCGGCAACCGTCTCAGGACCTTCCCAACGAATCACCTCTTCATAGATGGTTGCACATTCGAGTCCGCATCCATCCTTGTTTCGTCCAAACGGACAGCGGTAACAATACGGTGGTGGAACATGAGAGAAACCTACGCCGAGTGGCTCGTATTTGATCTTGCGTGCGGCTTGCCCGGTGGCGCCCAGCGCTCCCATGGAGTTACCGTGATAGGCACGGTGACGGGAGATGAATTTGTGCCGAGTAGGCTCACCATTCTGATGGTGGTACTGACGGGCTATTTTGAAAGCCACCTCATTTGCATCTGAACCTGAGTTGGAGAAGAATATTCGATACTCCCCCTCCAGCCATTCATTCAGCTTCTCCGCCAGCAAAATCGCCGGTTCATGACTCTGCGTCATCGGTACATAAGCGAGTGCTTTCATCTGTTCGTAGGCACTTCTCGCAATCTCCTCACGGCCATGCCCCACATTCACACACCACAGTCCCGACATCGCATCCAGATAACGTGTACCATCCTGATCAGTGATCCAGCTGCCCTCCCCGCTTACTGCAATCATCGGATGATCGTTATGAGGCGAGATGTGATGCCACACGTATTTGCGATCCTTCTCCAGCCACTCTTCTTTCGTACTGCCAAGCGGCTGCGGCTGCTGATCCACAGAACTCATTCGTCATCCTCCTTCTATAAGCTGATCCAATATGCTTTACACTTGCCCACTCCGATTGCAGTACCATCTTCCGATCGCTGTTATCCCCCGATTTTCTAGATTCATTTTTCCTAAAGGAAAAATCTGGGGATAAGCGTATGCTTCCGATGCAGCTTTCTTTCAGAAAGCTTTTAGCGCACGCTTCGCTTCCTCAGATTGGTTCTGCACTCTTCGTTCTCGTGTAATGTTGGTCCACGCTTATTTCACCGCTTCTTCATAGATGCTTTTCTCCAGCGCTTCATCCAGATTTGCGGCTTTTTTGATCAAACCATAATTCAGTGCAATATCCGCAGTTCGGGCAAAAGACTCATCCACAAAGCTACCGACCTGCTGCTCCGTAAATCCTTCCGGGCGAATTAGCTTCGCAATCTCTTCCAGCATCGTTACCTGATGTTCACGAGTGGTGCTGCCATCCGTCACATTACTCATCACGATATCCACCGTTTCATCCTGTTGATCAATGGCGTAGTTCCAGCCTTTTAGAATGGCACGGGTTACTTTGACAGCAAGCTCACGGTTGCTGTCTACCCAATCCTTCTTGGCAATCAACGTATCCTCCAGCATGCCAACACCGGCATCTTCAATGTTGAACACATCAAGATCGGATTCTTTCGTTCCACTTTCCAGTACAACGTGATATTCGTTATAGATTGTTGCCGTAGCTACATCCACCTGATCATTGAAAAACTGATCCATCGTGAACCCCTGCTTCACCAGTTCAATGTCTTTCTTCGGATCCAGGCCATTCTTCTCCATGAACGCGAGCACCTGAAACTGCTGACTGCCGAACCAGGTACTGACCTTCTTACCTTTTATCTGAGCCGGATCAGTAATACCCAGGGACTTCTTGGCGATTAAGCGATAGCTACTCTTCTGTGAGATCTGGGCGAGCGAGACGAGCGGTAGACCGTTATCCCGGCTGACCAGCAGACTATCTACTCCTGTGATCCCCACATCGGCCGCGCCATTAACCACCTGCTGCTCAATCACGATATCCGGACCACCCGGAATAATCTCGGCATCAATGCCTTCATCTGCAAAAAAACCTTTTTCCTTCGCTGCATAGATCCCAGCAAACTGCGCCTGCGGCACCCATTTCAGCTGAATTTTCACTTTGGTTAAGGGTTGATCTGCCTCTCCCGCTCCTCCTGAACTCGCAGCAACAGGCTCAGCCGCCGGCTCGGACTTCGTAGAACATGCGCTCAGCATCGTAACAACCAACAGGACCAATACCAGCAAACCCGGCTTCAACGTTTTGTACATGTACAGAACAACCCCCTGTTTATATACGATTTTTCTAGCATCAGTCCGTGTTCAAAAAGTCTGCTTTTCAGTACCGTGGACTTTTTGAACAACCTCAATCACGTATTACGATCTATGGATGGTTGGTACCCTGATGTATGTTAGTGATCTGTGCGTGCACGATTCCACGGAATGAGTCGCTTTTCTGCCAGGACAACCGCTTCATACAACACAATACCGAGCGCGGCAGCGATGACAATGCAGGACCAGGCCAAGGGCATGTTCGCCAGTCGAATCTGATCCGAGAGCAAGTACCCCAGCCCTTGGGAGGCGATGAAAAATTCACCCACAATGGCCCCGATAATACTGGTCGACATGTTGATCTTCAGACCGGCAAAGAGGGAAGGCAGGGCATGAGGCAGTCTCAGCTTCCAAAAAAACTGCATCCTGCTCGCAGCAAGGCCACTCAGCAGATCACTGTACTGCGGCTGAATGGAAGTCAGCCCTTTGAACAGGCTGACAGCCATCGCTGCCATTGTAATCACCGTGACAACAGCAATACGGGACCAGATCCCATCACCGAACCAATTGTTCATAATCGGGGCAAGGGCCACGATCGGAACTGCGTTCAGTGCCGACAAAACCGTAACTGCCGCCCTGCCGCTTGTTGGAAAGAACGATGCACCTGCCGCTGCCAGAGCACCCAACAATGAACCGAGCAAAAAACCTCCCAGCATTTCGGTTCCGCTGTACATCGCATATCGAAAGAGCATGTTGGCATTTTCCTGAATGGATGCCGCGATCGCGGAAGGTACAGGCAGTTGGTAGCTTTCCAGCGAGAATATCCAATGAAACAACCTGAGTTGCCAGAGGGCGAGAAACACCACACCCGCCCCCCAAGGAAGCATGCTCAGTGCAATCGAGCGCCCGCGAACGCCGGTGTCCGGTATAGCCTTTCCGGCTTGTCCCCGTTGTCCATGAATTTCCGATCCGGGAGCAGCTGCTGTCTGTGAACCATTGAGGGGCGTAGCCGCGCCAGTTACAGCAGCAATCGACACACCTTCATCACTTTTCCGGCTCAACACACTACCTTCACTCATGTGGCCTGACCTCCTTTGGCCCTAAATTCAGGCTGCCAAGGGGTTAGCCAACGTTCAGCCAGACTGATGGCCAGATACGAGATCAGGCCAATGCCAATGCTAAGCATGATGGTGGCCCAGAACATGCCAACTTGGGCATGACCGTAATATAATGAACTGACCATCAGGACGCCGAGTCCATCGGGAGCGCCCATCAATTCCACAACGATGGAGGAAGTCACCGCGAGCGGAGCAGCTATTTTCATACCGGAAAATAGTCCCGGCAGTGCAGAGGGCAGCAGGCATTTGATATATCGTGCAGTCAGTGAAGCTCCACAGGAACGCATCAGTTCCAGGTGCTCTGGTGCTGCACTTTTCAATCCTTTTAACGTATGGATGATGATCGGGAAGAAAGTGACATACGCCGCCATAACAATTCGGGCCCACTCTGCGTTGTGGATAATACCGTACACAATTGGAGCGAGACCAATGACCGGAACCATCTGTGAGGAGACTACATATGGCGATAACGTGCGCTCCAGCCAGACAGCCGCGCTCATGAGCAACGCCAAACCCAGACCCAGCAGCGTTCCCCCTGCAAAACCAATGGCGGCATTGCCAAACGTGACAGCCCCCTGTTCTGCGAGCGTACCCGAGTACCGAAAAAGGGCCGCAAGGACTTCGTGCAGATAAGGAAGGCGAGACGCGGCCTGCTGAGGTGACAGGAACAATTGGAGCATCCAGGCGGCTGCTTCCCACAGTACCAATACCGCTGTAATCCAGATGACAACCCATGAACGATAACCCGGTTTAAAGAATCGCAGGGACATGAGATTCATCACGCTCCTCGTAGAAGCAATTGCGGATGGTTGTAATCATGTGGTAGAAAGCTTCCGTTTCTCTCAGTTCACTATGACGTTCGGAAGGCAGATTGACGGAATGAATGGAATGTACTTGCCCCGGATGTGCCGAGAGCACGATGATCCGGTCGGACAAAAATACGGCTTCGGGGATGCTGTGTGTGACAAAGAGGAAGGTCTTGCCTGTTGAACGCTTGATCTCAAGCAGCTCCAATTGAAGTTTTTCTTTGGTGAATTCGTCCAAGGCGGAAAAGGGTTCATCCATGAGCAGCAATGGCGGATCAAGCGCAAGTGCACGTGCAATGGATACACGTTGCTGCATCCCTCCACTGAGCTGCCATGGATAATGGTCTGCGAAGCGGGTTAACCCCACCATTTCAAGCAGTTCACCGCTAATGCGGCGGCACTCCTTACGGCGGGTACCCAGCAGTTCCAAGGGCAATTCCACATTGTGACGAACGGTGCGCCAATCGAACAAGGCGGGTGTCTGAAAGACAATGCCGAACTGTCGCTGTAGTCGAGCCCGCTCAGGCTCCTGACCTGCAATGCGTACGGTGCCTGAGGTAGGTTGAAGTAGATCACCCACCAGCCGGAGCAAGGTCGACTTGCCACAGCCGGAAGGGCCCAGCAGAGAGACAAACTCATTGGAATGGATCTGGAATGTAACATCCGACAAGGCAGTCACTTGTTGTGTACCTGTACCAAAAACAACGGACACATGATCTACATCAATATGGCAGGCTTCGGGGACTGTGGCTGAGGATATGGAGGACATGGGCATTCTCCTTTGTGGGAAGTTGTTTTCATTGCACACCAAGGCTGAATGGGAGATTTATATACACGAACGTAACAGGTTTTGCTTGTTAGATAATACTATATCGCTTTGGGCGGGGAATACATTATACAGTGTGTTTTGAGTATGGGCCTGTTCATGTTACACAATGTAAAATGAAATGGATTCTCAGATACATATATGTGAGTTTTCTTCATAGATAGCTAACATACATTTCACCTAACAACAAGCGCACGATCATTTGTATTTATTGATTAAATATTCGGAAAATATGACATATCCCCTCGTATTCTTGTTCGTTTTCTTGTATAAAGATTGAATAGACAGGTTGGAATCCTCATTCATGTATCGCTTTGAAAATCACATATATAGGTCTATCCAAAGATCAGTAGAACGAAGCTTTCAAATCCAGAAATCGGGGTGGTCATGATGTTTGATTGGCTGGGATGGAGAAAAGGATTGCCGCTCTGGCGATCGTATTGGTTGAATGAACATATGAAGGAAGATGTGGAACAGATTTTTGAGGGGATTGCCGAAACGAGACGGCAGCTTATGATGGACTGGGCAGATGAACAATGGAATCACCTGGATCGTTTGCTCCAACAGTTACAGTCGGTCCAATTACAGGATGTATTACAAGGTTCACAGCAACTTAGCAAACTAGATGCATGGTTTCAATCCAGTTATAATCGAGCCGTTGACAGTACGGAGCTATTCATGCTGAACGAACAGAATCAGGTGGTATTCTCTACATATAAGAAACATATTGGACAGATCTATGAAGATTACGAAGCTTTAATTGGACCAGGATTGAAATACTCCAGAGCAGATCGTCAGGGCAAAAAATGCTTGTATGGTCCTTATTCTGATCCACTAACGTTGGATATTGGTCCACGCTCGTCCGCTTTTCACGATGATGTCACCTTGCTGTTTATCTCCCCAATCCTGCAGGAAGGTCGATATGTCGGTTCATTATGCAGCCGTGTTCCCGGGGATGTACTCGGTGACCTGATCCAACGAGAATCAGGTCATATCTATCCCGATTCCGGTGACAATTACCTCTTTATGGCTGAGTCGATATTACGGCCCCATCTGCAACCCGGCACCGCCTTATCCCGAAGCCGCTTCGAAGACCGTACCTTTACACATGGGGAAAATCTCAAAGATGGCGTCACCACCGAATGGGGTATCGTTTCCGTCAAGGAGCATACCGAACTGGAACTCATGTTCACTGACCCATCGACCGGAGAACTACACCCTGGAGTAGCAAACACCATTCAGAATGGTTCCAATCTGTCCGTAGCTTTTCCCGGCTACTCGGATTATCGCCATATTTCTGTGATCGGCAAAGGCATCACCTTCCAGCTGCCACACTGTCCTGATCGCTGGGGCATGATGTGTGAAGGGGATCTGGAGGAAGTGTATCGGATACGAAGCATCGGCTGGCGCCAGTTCAAGCAGCACAGTCTCTTCACGCTTTTGTCAGGCGTTGCAGGAGCAGCTCTTGTCTATGCCTTCACTGGTAGTGGTTGGAGCGCGGCAGCAATGGCCGCTTTTAATGTGTTATTCGGATTCTTCACTGCATTACAGCTGCATCGTAGCCAATATCGACGGGTTCATGAAGACTTGCGCCGCATCAGCCGATTTATTCGAATTAACGCCGAAGGCAGGGGGGATCTAACCCAGCGCCTGAACACATCTGCTTTTGCCCAAGACGAATCGGGTGAACTGGCGAAGTGGATCAACAACATGATTGACTCTCTGGAAGGCATTATGCTGAAGGTACAACTTGCCACGGTAGACGTTATGGACAACCAGTATCAGATGCGAACTTCAACAGAGACAACCCAGGGTACGACTGAGCGTGTAAACCACAAGCTTGGTTCGATGATTCAGGCCATTCGCACTCAACTGGAAGATCTCGACCAGGCCAGGGTCGCTGCCGATCACATGCGCATAACGCTGCAACAACTGGAGACCTCTGCAACCGAACAGATCGGCGTGGCCCAGCAGGAAGTGGAACGAATCGGCGACAAAATGACCCAAATCTCAGGAGCGGTATCCGATACCAACCGTACCATCCTGTCCTTTATGGATACGATGAAAGAGATTTACCGTGCACTGGCTATTATTGATGAAATTTCAGCTCAGACGAACCTGCTGGCTCTCAATGCTACCATTGAAGCTGCACGCGTGGGCGAACATGGCCAAGGCTTCTCGGTCGTGGCAGGGGAAATCCGCAAGCTGGCCGAATTATCCCGTTCTTCTACGGAAAATATTCATCAGATTCTGGACCGAATCTCAACGGCAGCAGGAGCTGCATCCCAATTGATCACAGAGGGGGATCAGGTACTTGCTGAGGGAACGACACTGGTTCAGGCCGCTTCGCAACTTCTGAAAAACGCTACCGCTGAAGAACCTGAGCGCACACAAGTCGTGGATCAAGTGGTCATGCTGATGGAGAATATTGCTGCAATCAGCCATCAAAATCGGGCGACTTCTGCCGAGGTAGAAGCCGAGATGATGGAGCTGATCCGTGATATGTTGCAGGTTCAGCATTCTTCGCATAACGTGGAAGCCATTACGGTCTTTCTGCAACAACTCGTGGGACAATTCCATCTAAATCACCCTGCCAAAAATGCTGTCATCTGACGTCATCGTTGACGCGGATTGGAGAAATAGCTAAAATTTGATGCAACTGTTCCTTTTGAAATTGTCGTATCATTTATAATAGAAGATTTCCAATCTGAACCGATGAAAGGGTGGTCTGCATGGAACTGCTTCAGGATTCATTTGGCCGGATACATGACTACATCCGTATTTCTGT
The DNA here is from genome assembly GCF_037981725.1 of Paenibacillus sp. FSL H3-0457. Classification (NCBI taxonomy): domain Bacteria; kingdom Bacillati; phylum Bacillota; class Bacilli; order Caryophanales; family Paenibacillaceae; genus Paenibacillus; species Paenibacillus sp. FSL H3-0457. The sequence continues at coordinate 6,410,879 of NZ_CP150283.1, forward strand.
TACGGACCGCTGTAATTTACGCTGTGTGTACTGCATGCCTGCAGAGGGCATGGAATTTGCTCCACATGATGAGATTATGAGCTACGAAGAAATAGCACAGGTGCTGAAAGTGCTTGCTCCAATGGGCATGCGCAAAGTCCGACTCACCGGGGGCGAACCGTTGGTACGCAAGGATCTGCATAAGCTCGTCAGCATGATCTCGGCAATTGACGGGATTGACGATATTGCCCTGACTACTAACGCTCTTCTACTGGATAAGCAAGCTCAGGCATTGAAAGACGCTGGATTGAACCGGATTAACATCAGTCTGGATTCCCTGCGAGCTGATCGCTTCTCCATGATTACCCGCGGCGGAGATGTGAACAAGGTACTGAAAGGCATTGAAGCTGCAACAGCCGCTGGCCTTGCTCCGATCAAGCTGAATGTTGTGCTGATGAAGGGTATCAACGATGATGAAATCAAGGATTTTATTGCAATGACGATTGATCAACCTCTTCATGTGCGTTTTATTGAATATATGCCGATTGGACAGGCTTCGGATTCATGGCGCAAATCTTATTTGCCGCTGGAAGCCGTGACAGATGTATGTGCTGAAGCAGGCTGGACGGTAGAAAATACAACAGGCCCTGCGGGCAATGGCCCATCACGCAATATGAAAATTGCGGGCTCCGAAGGCACATTTGGATTGATTCATCCCGTGAGCGATCACTTCTGTGACAATTGCAACCGACTTCGGCTGACCGCTGACGGACATATCAAAGCCTGCCTCTACTGGTCCGATGAGTATAATGTCCGCCGCTTCGTGGATGATCCGAATGCCATGGCGGCGCTTTTCCTCAAAGCGCTGGGTACGAAACCAAAGAATCATGAGATGGCTCTGGCTTTGGAACAAAAAATGCAATCTCATACGCCGACGGTACGGCGCATGTCCCAGATTGGCGGATAGCAACCGTACGTAATATAACTCAACCGCGTATTCCTGCGCACAGATACTATCTGTACCCGTCAGGATGAAATCTGCATACAACGGAGTGAGGTAACGCTGATGGGGTGAACCCTTACGTAAATCAGCATGGATCACGGGACATGGAGCATTGCACAGAATAAGTGGATAGCAAAGCAGACGAGAACTTGATTGTTCTCGCCTGCTTTTTCGTTATGTTTTCATAAATTCCTGAAAATCATCAATTCTCCTGTTTCATTTGTTAAAAATTTAATTAATATACCTTATTGCCCTTGTTGGGTCTTCAAGATTCCGATAATTCTGACGATGTATATACATACATCTAGATGATATGCACACATACACTATAGGAGCTGAACCTTATTGAACATTGTTGAAGCACTCGTTGCAGCGAGTCCGTATTTTAAAATTATGCTCAAAGAACACGATATCATGATTGCAGTAACTGACACGGAGAAGTTCTGGTATTATGTTCCCAGCAACGAGCTTGATCTGGGCATCAAGGCAGGAGACCCCGTTTCTCTCGATGACCCTACACTCCGCCGGGCACTTATACATGGGGAGACTTCAGCGAACCGAATTGATGCAAAATTCTATGGCACATCAATCAACTCGGCGGCCACCCCGCTTCGGGATGAGCAAGGAAATATCGTGGGTACACTTGCCATTGGTTTCTCTCTTCAGAACGAGGAAAAACTGGAGCACTTCACTGAATTGATCGGTGGTATCAGCGGAAAATTAACAGATATGGTGCAGACGGTAGCCGCCCAATCCGAGCAATTGACGGCATCTTCCACGCAGATTTTGGATAATACCCGCATGGCTGTGCAGAACTCAGGCGAAGTGAACAAAGTCGCCGCATTCATCCGTGAAATCTCGGAACAGACCAATCTGCTCGGCCTGAATGCAGCCATCGAAGCGGCCCGAGCAGGTGAAGCAGGCGCCGGATTCAGCGTCGTTGCATCTGAAGTGCGTAAACTTTCTACAGGTACCAAAGAAGCTACGGTGAATATCGAACGTTCCTTGAAAGATGTTCAGCATTCCATTCAGCAGATGGAGCAGGAGATCACATCCATCTCACAGTCTAGCAACCAACAGGCGGTGCTGGTAACCGAGTTCAGCGAGGTCATTGATCAGTTGAACAGTGTAAGCCGTGATCTGAAAGTGTTTATTGAATCCATGTTGCTGAAGGCGGAATAGATCCGATTACGATGAACTTAACTCAAATGACTAACCATATATAAGAGACGCAATACCGATGCATTATCGAGCACTACATATTCCTACTCAATAACTAATTCAACAGGCTATGCTGATTACCAAATTCAGCATCCACATTGAACTCTCCGTGCGATTAACGTCACGGGGAGTTTTTTTATTTTAACAAGTTGTGCCAGCCACATCACGGTCCTTCTATGAATAGATGAGCTTCCACAGCATCATACACACAAGCCCAACCATGACCACAGCGGAGAACCGATTAAACACCAGACTGATGCGTCCAGTTCGATCCGTTCTGCCAATCACCCTGCCTGCGCCTGCAAGTCCCAAGAACCATATCCACGATACAGCCGCGGCTGTTAGGGCAAAATAAATGCGCTCCACCCCTTCATACTGAAGTGAACTGGTGCCAATCACGGCAACCGTGTCCAGCAGAGCATGGGGATTGAGTAAAGATACCGATGCTGCGAACGCAATCTGTCGCCCTGCTGACATTACCGTTTGCGAACCTTCCACAGATTCGGACGACCTCCAAATACTCCATGCCATATATAGCAGAAACAAGCTTCCTACTGCATACATCACATTCGCTAGCAATGGCCATTGCAACAAAATGAGCGACACCCCTCCAACGGCTGCCCCGATCAACAACGTATCACTGACCCCTGCCGTTATTACAGCAGGCAGGGCATGTATATAACGCCTCTGTCTCATGCCTTGGTTAAAAATAAATACATTCTGCACACCCAGTGGCAAGATCAGGCCAAACGCCAGAACCACTGCGTGAATAACAACCTCCATCGCGCTTCCCCCTTATCTCTGTATTCCATAGTAGGGCAGATGATGGCTGACGTAACCAACCACTTGGATGGCATCAGACCCAACCAAATGATATAGTGTTCGTTACAAAGAAAAACGGAGGTGATTCTGCCAGTTATGGAACGTTCTGATTCTCGGCTAAGCATGGGGTGGAAGCCGAACCCTTCTCTCGACTTGCCCTTATATCGCCAGATTGAAGCCTATATCCGGCAGAAAATCACAACGGGCGAATGGTCCGCAGGATATCGTCTCCCCTCACAGCGATTATGGGCTAAGTCCATGGGCGTAAACCGCAGTACATTGGTCACCGCCCTGGATAATCTGGCCGCCGCGGGTCTACTTGAAGGCAGACATGGCGGGGGAACCTATATTTCCGGCTCCGGTTGGCATGGTATGGCTCACGAAGCGATGCCCAACTGGAATGAAGCCATTGAGGAGGGCTGGTATTATCCCAACCTGCCCGAGATCCAGCAGATTAATCAGGCTGAATTCCGACCTGGCATCATACGTCTTGGTACAGGGGAGCTTTCCCCGGAACTGATGCCTCAGGATGCTTTCAACGACATTCTGTACTCCCTGTCCCATCGTTCTCGTACACTCAACTATCTGGAACCTCAAGGAAGCTTGGAGCTTCGTGAGGCTTTATCCGTCCATTTGCAGACTACCGGCATTCAAGCCTCTCCAGATTCCATACTAATCGTATCGGGCTCTCTTCAGGCACTGCATTTGATTTCGGTCGGACTGCTCCCTCGCGGATCAGCGGTTCTGCTGGAAAAACCGTCGTATCTCTATTCGATTCACGCCTTTCAGTCAGCAGGGTTGAAAATGAGTGGTATCCCGATGGATAACGAAGGCGTACACATTGCACGTCTGGAGGACGCGGCGCAGCATGTCAAAGATCAAGACCACATCTCGCTTCTCTATACGATCCCGAGCTTCCATAATCCCACCGGCTCTGTGATGGGTGATCACCGCCGGGAAGAACTGATGACCACCGCTCGAACACTAGGCATCTCCATACTGGAGGATGCCGCCTACAGTGATCTGTGGTTGGATAAACCTCCTCCGTCATCGCTGAAGGCGCGTGACCAGGAAGGACGGGTGCTGCATATGGGCACCCTGTCAAAGGCAGTCAGTCCTGGACTGCGCCTCGGATGGCTGGTTGGGCCAGAGCCGGTCATTCGTCGTCTCGCAGATATCAAGATGCAGACCGATTATGGTACCAGTTCACTCGCCCAAGAAGCTGCTGCCCTGTGGTTCGCAGAAGGACATCACGCTGGACATATGGAACGCCTTCGTCCTGAACTTCGCAAACGCAGAGACTTCATGCTGGATCTGTTGCGACAGTACTTTCATGACATTGCGGAGTGGGAAATACCCGCTGGCGGGTTTTACATCTGGCTGCAATTCACTGTCTCTCCGCTCTCTATCCGTCAATTGTTCCATACCTGTCTGGAGCAGGATATACTTATCCACCCTGGCTATCTGTATGATCGGCTGGATGCGAGTCACATTCGGCTCTCTTACGCCTATGCTTCCCCTGATGAGATGGAGCGTGGACTGCAATGCCTCGCAGAAGCTGTCCACAGGCTTATGGATTCTGGCTCCTGACTACGACCAATGCTGTTTCCTGATTTCACAACCAAAAAACAGCCTTGACCTGGAAGGACCATGTCCTTCAGATCAAGGCTATTTGCGTAAGTTTCGAAAGTTTGGCCGAATAACACAACGGGCAAACACCAGATGCGCTGCGGTATTCCTTTGAACGTTCTATCCTTTGACCGCACCCTCCGCAATACCCTCCATGATGAACTTCTGGAAGAACGCATAGATCAGAATAACCGGAATCGCAGTCAGTACCAGGGAGGACAGAATCAATGGCCATTCCTTGTTATATTCACCAAACAGCATGTTCGTGGACAGTATCAGCGTATAACGATTCACATCGGTCAGCATGAGCAGTGGCAACAAGAAGTCATTCCAGATCCACAGGAAGTCCAGAATCGCGATGGTGACTGTGATCGGCAGCAAGAGTGGGAAGATAATCTGGAAGAATGTCTGGAACTCATTACATCCGTCCATCTGAGCTGATTCTTCCAATTCACGCGGAATGGACTTCACAAACCCTTGATAGAGGAAGATTGCCATGTTCACGCCAAGTCCGATATAGATCAGGGCCAATCCGTACGTGCTTCCCTGTACACCCATGCCTTTGGCTACCCGTGTCAGCGGAATCATGATCGAGTGGAACGGTACCAGCATGGACGCAACAAACAGGAAGAAGATCAGGTTGCTCAAACGGCCTGAGGTACGTGACAGCTTGTATCCCGCAAGTGAGGCACAGAAGACAATTCCCCCGATCCCCAGAAAGGATACAATTGCCGAGTTCATGGAACTGCCCAACAGATTGATTTTGTTAAACGCGTCCGAATAATTCTCCCAGTGCAACGTTGTTGGCAGCGCGAGAAAAGATTGGAACATCTCACCCTGTGTTTTGAAAGAGTTCACCACCGCCATGTAGATCGGCAGCATGGCGACGAGAGAGCCCAGAATCAGCAGCACTCGAATCAGATAACTGTTCAGTCGTTGCATCCTCATGCTTCCACCTCTTTCTTCTTCATGACGGTGATCTGGATGAGTGTAAAGATGAGTACGATGATGAACAGCACAACCGATTTGGCACTCGCATAGCCATATCTGAAGTTGTTGGAGAATGCTTCTTCATAGATGTTCATCGTGATCACCTGCGTGGCCCGGCCCGGTCCACCACCAGTCAGTCCATACACCACTTCGAACACTTTGAATGCTCCGTTCAGCGTCAGGAAGAAACAGATGGTCACGGCATGAGTAATCATTGGCAACACCACATTGCGCAGTACCTGGAATGCGTTGGCCCCATCAATAACAGCCGCTTCTTTGAGACTTTTCGGCACACCCTGGAGAGCAGCCAGATAGATGATCATCATATACCCTACACCGTTCCAGAGCGATACGATCAGAATGGAGTAAAATGAAAACTTCGGATCACCCAACCATTGCTGGTCGAGGAACGAAAAAGCCAGTTTCTCTGCGAGCTGTGGCAGCACCTGAGAGAAGATGAAGGTCCACATGAAAGCACTGATGATTGTACTGATCATGTTAGGCATGAAGAACAACGTCCGGAAAAGCCCTTTGCTGCGCGTTCGTGACTCAATCAACACAGCGAGCAGCAAGGCAATTCCATTTTGCAGAATCAGCATAAATATTACATATTTCATCGTGAACCACAGAGAGTTCAGAAAGTCAGGATCTTCTTTGAACAATTCCACAAAATTGCCCAGACCGATAAAGCTGTAATCCTGATTGAGTCCGTTCCAATCCGTCAGACTATAGAACATACCACTAAACGTGGGATACAGCAGGAAAATCGCATAGATGACAAAGGCAGGCGCAGTGAACGCGAGCAGTGACAGATACTTCTTGAACACATTCGTAGCCATTGGTTCTCCCCCTTTTCACTCAAAGCGGATGATTGTAAACGAGGGAACAAAGAACGTTCTGCCTGCCGTATCATCTGCTTGAAGACTCTGACGAAACAAAGTACCGCTCATTTGTTGACAAAACTCTCAGACCGTTGAGATTTGCCAACAAAAGCGGATACTCCATTCCTCACAGCTCCTTACTTGTTGACTTTGTTGTAGGATTTCCACGCCTTGTCGAGCGCATCGATAACCTGCTGTTGATTTAATTGCCCAGAGTAGTAGCCTTGCAACGCTTTGCCTGACTCGTCTTTCACCGCTTGAGGGAGGGATGGGTCCTCATAAGCTTTACCTTCACTCACATATTTCTGTGCATCGTCTACCCACGGGAAGCTCTTGAAGTCATGGATCTTGGCAATCGGATTGAATTTGAGCGCTTCGAAGAATGCACTTGAATCCTTGTCATCGAGAATGTAGTTCACGAAATCGAGTGCCACTTCTTTGTTTTTGCTAGATGACGATACTGCCAGTGAAGTGGAGGTGCTCAGATTGATTTTGGTATCATCCGGATTATCATTGATCGGCATTGGTGCTACACCAAAGTTCAAGTCCGGGTTGGACTTCAGAATGGTTTCGGCAAACCATGGTCCCTGAATCCACATCGCGGCGCTTCCTGATGCGAAGGCTGCTGAACCATCATCTCCGCCCACTTCCAGCGCTTTGTCCGTTCCATTGGCATTGACGAGATCAAAGATATCAAACAATGCTTTCATATCGGAGAAGGAGCCCTGATCCTGATTCATCTTCTCCACGAAATCTTTGTGCTCAGATTGAGTTAATGCACCCACAGTAAGTGGCAGGAATAATTGCGGAATCCAGGCTTCTTTGTAAGACAGTTCAAACGGTGTAATGTTGGCTGCTTTGAGTTTCTCCACGACCGCTTTCATTTCTGTTAACGTCGTTGGCACTTCCAGCCCTTGCTCTTCAAAAATATCTTTATTGTACAGATAGCCCCATGATACTGTTTCCAATGGAATAGCTACGATTTTACCCTCCGCATCCGTTATGGAGGGTTTAACCGAATCCAGCAGCTTATCGACAAAAGGTTGGCCCGACAGGTCTTCCAGATATCCAGCTTTGCTGAACGGTGGAATCTCATTGACCGCATGCAAGGCGAACACATCCGGTGCATCATTGGAGGCGAGTCGTGTCTTCAGAATCTGAGGTGCATTATCCGCAGGCGGCATCTCCAGTTGCACGTTCACTTCAATGTTTTTCTCTGCTTTCTCCTTAGCTTTGAACTGTTCTATATATTTGTCGTAGTGTTCTTTCAGCCGAGGTTGTGCAACGAATACTTTGAGTGATACCGTGCTGCCTGATGCCGATTCCTCCTGCCCATTGTCCGTTCCTGCATTGGAACCGCAACCTGCGAGCAGAACACTGACCAGTAACGCACTTGCTACGCTTTTCCATACTTTCATCTCTTATGACCTCCCGGTGTGTAACTGGTTTGTCTTTCATAGGCTCATTATATATCAGAAAATGAAAGCGCTTCATTGGACAAAATTAGACTTGTGTATTGGATTATTTTAAACCTTAATCCTGCCGCAAATGCTCTCTCGAACGACTCATTCCGTACTACTGCTTGAATTGCCTGACATACGAGGTTGTCCCTTCCGCATCTCTCCCGGTGAAACTCCAAAATGCTTCTTAAACACTCGATAGAAGTAAGACACATCCTCATAACCCGCCATCTCGGCAATATGCTTGAACGGAATCTGTTCATCCATCACCCATTCTTTCGCTCTCGTCATACGTAACTGGACAACATAATCGGTCACATTCACCTCATACTCTTTCTTGAATACCTTACTGAGATATTCCTTGCTGACAAAAAAGATCTGGGCGAGCTGCTCCAGCGTAATCATCTCCATACAGTGTTGCTCAATGTATTGCTTCACCTCGTCCAGGTTCAGCTTATTCTTGAACTTACGCTGCGCAATCAGCTGCTCCAAAGCCTGATAGTACGGAGTCGAAATCCATGTGATCGTGGATTCGATGGAAGCCAGCGCAGACGCAGGAGGTAGCGCCGTTGCTTCGGGCCGCTCGTACAAGCCATTGGAGACGCACAGTTCGTCCAGCAAAGCCTGTAATTCATGAGCCACCCTTCCAAGCTGCCGAGGTCTGTTAATCTCGCATCGTTCCAGCTTCTGCTGTAATTGCTGGAACCACTCACGCAGACTCTGACCGTTTAGGTCATTAAACCGCAAGCGAGCCTGCTGCTGAAACAGGGAGAACTCACCTGCGAACGAAGATGGGTACGATTCCCATGATTCAGGTGCTGATTTAACCTTTTCCAATTCCTTTGCACATTTAGCAAGTACACCATTCAGTTCATCCGGATTCACCGGTTTGAGCAGATAATCTGCAGCCCGATGCCGGATCGCATGTTTTGCATAATTGAAGTCATCATATCCGCTCACCACGATCACCTTGATCTGTGGGTATTGTCCGCTAAGCGTCTGCAACAGCTCCACACCGTCTGTGCCGGGCATGCGCATGTCCGTAATGATAATGTGAGGCTGATGCTGCTTGACCAGTTGAATGGCCTGCTCGCCATCCTCTGCCTCACCTGCAACGGTCATGCCAAGTTCATTCCAATCTCCTAGGTTACGCAAAATATCCCGGTTCCACGGTTCATCATCCACCAACAGCACTCTGTACAGTTCCTTGTTCACAAGGCTTCGCCTCCTGTATTGCAGGGGATTCGTACCGTAACGCTTGTCCCCTGTCCGTATTCACTTTCTATGCTCATCCCATATTCAGGTCCAAAATGCATTACCATTCGTGAGGCCGCATTGACCAGTCCAATACTTGTACCTGAACTCCACACCCGATCAGCCTGCCGGGTAATCCGCTCCAGTCTGGACTGCATCTCCGTTAGTTTCTCAGCATCCATACCCACGCCGTTATCACAAATTCGAATGGTTACATCTGAAGGTTCACAGACGACCTCAATGCCCAGCTTCCATTCGCCCTGTTTCTTCTCCAGACCATGCAAAAATGCATTCTCCACAATGGGTTGCAAAGACAACTTGGGGATATAACACGCCCGAAGTTCTCCGGTAATCTCCAGTGTATATTCAAGCCTGCCGGCAAAACGTTGCTTCTGAATCAGCATATAATGCTCCAACTGATCGAGTTCAGACTGCAGGGGCACCAGTCCATCCGGCGCTCGCACAATATAACGAAACATCTCGCTTAAGGCTCGAATGACTTTGTAACTGTCTGCCGGTTTTTGCGAGTAGACCATGCCGCCAATCATCTGCAGTGTATTTTGTAGGAAATGCGGATGGATCTGTGATTGCAGTGCTTTGAGCTCGGCCGTCTGCTTCTCCAGATTCATTAGATAGTTGTCGCGAATATGTTCCCGGATACGACTAGCCATGCCGTGCAGATTTTTCTCCAGCAGACCAATCTCATCTACCCGGCCACTTCGCACCACTTCCCTGTCCTTGATCAGTTGAATACCCTTCATGGAATTCGCCAGTCTGACAATGGGTTTCGATGTACGCCAGGCTACGAGCGCAGCTAGTCCCACAGATATGACAGTGGCCAGGCCACCCACAACCAGTCCGTATTTCATCGTGTCCAAAGCACTTTCGTTAACGACATGGGCAGGTACAATCTTGACCACACGCAGTCCTGACGGCTCGATGGAGTGAAAGAATACGTATTCCTTGGCTGTCCGGATGAAGCCCGAACTTTCTTTTGTGCCTGCCAATTTCTCCAGTGCTTCCGCAGACGGCTGAATCTCTTGGTTTGGCTGATAGACCGGACTGCCCGTGCTGTCAGCAATGTATACCCCATAGTCACCCCGGCTATCCAGCAGCTCCAGCGTCTGATTGAACTCAGCCCACTTGACCTCCAGACTGATGGCACCGATCTGTGCCTGATCCTCGAAGCGGTTCATGCTGCGGGTCATGTGAAACTTTTGCGGATCGTCCGGATCATTGATAATCGTAAAATCTTTATGTTGTGCAAAAAGCTCATGATACCCTTCCGGTATTTCCGATACCGCTTTGATGCGAGAATCCATGGAGTTGAAGGTGAACAGGGTGTCCAATTCCTTCAGATAGAGTTCAACACCAAATACATAATTGCCAGCAGAATAGTATACACTGTTCAGCATATTGAACATGGCCTTCTGTTCATCGAACCGACTGGCTGCAGGCGCTTCTTCGTTCAACGCCAGATATTGATGCAATTCGTCACTGATCTGAATCGAATAGATAATATTGTTCATGCGGGCGAACTGTTCACCCAGATAGATGGAGGCCCAGTTCATATTGGCTCGGTTGGTCTCCATAATCTCCTCTTCCATGGAAGAGCGGGTATTCTCAGCTGCCATAGCGGTCATGGCAATGACGGGCACAACGGCCAGCAGCGTCATGGTAAGAATCAACTTATTGCGAATGCTGCGTTTGAAAGGATCTATCAGCTTCCGATAACATTCGGTAAACACAGCGCATCCACTCCTGAGCTAAAATAGACAAACGCCCCAGCATGGAAGCTGAGGGCGCTTTGGTCTTTATATTCGTTTGGAAATGTTAAAATATCACGTTATACAATAGAATGAATGGTTACACGAGATCACTACGTGGTCAGAACAACCCTCTGATCGCTGTTATCACCGGATTTTTTTGATTCCCTTTTCTAAGGGGAAAATCCGTTGATAAAGGCGAGGTATATGCTTCCGATGCAGCTTTCTTTCAGAAAGCTTTTAGCTCCGCTTCGTTATGTTATTTCTGTCATCTCCGTTTTTGTGTAAATTTATAGTTCAACATCCATTGCCTACTCTATTATTTCCTATTATTGTTCGATAATCCGTATGCCCCATGGCTCCAGTTCGATCTTCTCTCCTGCAGCAATCGGGATTCCTGCCAGAAGTTCAGTCCCTTCTCCATAAGCATTCACGAAAGATGTTGCCTCATCCGCATAATTGAAATAGTAGCGAATCGTGTTCCCCTCATCGTTCACACCTGTCTTCACAATGATAGGAAAAGCCAGCTCCTGATCCGCTCCCCAGACGCCCGCTTCCTTCATGACACGTTCCAACACCTTACGGATCACCGCAGAACTGGTGTAACAGCCGACATAGGTGGCTTTGCCTTTTCCATAGGCATTCTGGGTAATTGCCGCATATTCACCCCAATGTGGATGATCATACCAAGCGAGTACTTCAGCCGTTGTCGGCGTAATCAGTTCCATCCAGGTGAGAACCTGGTTCTGCTCCTCACCAACCTTGAATGGATCATCGCGCAGCGAAACATGTTTTGGCTCTACAAAAAGGTTATAGCTGATCCCGCATGCCTCACTAATCAGGCCGGGCTGGCGGGTAGAGCGTACCTTGATATGGTCATTTGCAAATCCACTTTTGAACGAGTAGACGATATGTCCGCCATGCTCTACGAATTGATTCAATTTTTCCAGCAATGCATCCGAAGCAGCATACAGAGCAGGTACAACGAGCACATCATATTCCGCATAACTCTCAACCGATGGATCGATCAGGTCACAGCCAATGTTCATCTTGTACAATTCATCGTACATCCAGCGCACCACGTCATTGTAGTTCTTGTCACTGGTGAAGTTAAACCCAAACCACTTGATGGAAGTCAGGGCCTCATTGCTGAACAGCACGGCCACCCGATTCTTTTTCTTCAGATTCACAAGCTTAGGACTGAGTCGGGCAAAATCCCTACCAATGGTCTTCGCTTCGTTGTACACCGGATTCGGTTCGAAATCATGACTGAGCAATCCTTTCCAATACGTCTCAAAGGAATTGTGCAACGAATGCCAGTGCCAGTAAGCGACCATGTTCGCCCCTGATGCCAGATGACTGAATGCCTGCAAACGCAGCTGTCCCGGATAGGGAACCCAATGCCAGAACGCCTGCGCTTCGGTCTCCAGTACCAGATAATTCGATTGTTTGGTGGAACGCGCCACATCGCCGCCGAATGAAATCTCAATGCCCGTCAGATCATCCTGGGAAGGATGGTAGATGTCCACACTGGTGATGTCAAAAGGTTTCGATGCGGCAAAATGATCCACATCCCCTTGAATGCCGTACGAATACCCACGCCAATCAAAGTCAAAATTCTGGGTAACAAACTGTCCTTCCTGTTTGTATTCATTCACGATCCCCACTTGCCAAGCCAAAAAGTTGGTTACCAGCTGCCGCTGGAACTTGGCAAATTCAGCGCCAAGACTACCGTTGATCGTTCCTACAACAGACGGGAAGTCTTCCCAGCTATTGATTCGATTGCTCCAGTAGTCGAGGCCAAATTCCTTGTTGAGTTCATCCAGAGAACTGAACTTGTTCCGCATGTATTTGACGAATTGCAGTTGTACATTATCTCCGGCCGTATTGTAATGCTTCGTCTCGTTATCTGTCTGATAACCGATGACCGCTGGATGTGTGCTTACCCGAGAGATCAGCTTGCGGATGATCCGTTCAGCATAGAATAGATAGGTTGGGTGTGTAATATCCATGATCTGTCTTGCGCCGTATTTGCCAGGTCCCTGTGAGGTGGTAGCCAGCACGTCCGGATGTTCCTTGACCATCCATGTAGGAACAGCATACGTTGGTGTGCCAACGATAACCTGAATCCCTGCCTCATTCATGGCATTGAGCACACGGTCTACGGAAGAGAAGTCAAATACGCCATTCTGTGGTTCATGGGTACTCCAGGTTGATTCTGCAATACGGACCACGTTGATCCCTGCATCCTTCATCATCTGAATGTCTTTGTCCAATCTTTCGTAAGGCATATATTCATCATAGTAAGCTACGCCATATAATAATTTGTCCATGATTTAATCTCCTTTTTGGGTGGAAAATATAATGATCTTGACGTGTGCAAGAGTTGACATATTCCAATCCATAATGGTAGCGTTTACATTAATGTCGGTTGAAGAACTTGGATTGTTCAGCAACCACTTGAAAAGCTGATGTATTCCATGGATTATCCCTGCTTGCGTTAAACTGATTATAATGAAGTATACTACGGGTGCCGATTGTATAAGGCAAGTTGTTTTTACCCTTTTCCGAGGTGAATATGATGGATATCCGATCACAGCTCCGAGAAATGCCACATCATACGCTGGCCCACTGGCTGCCTATTATCGACTGTAACATCAAATTCTATGGTGCTCACAGCCAACAAGTACCCTATGGATGGGCGATGCCCGAGGAATCACATCCGGGCTTTGAGATTATGTTGATCATCGAAGGTACGCAGGAGAGTGTGATTCATGGTTATACCTATACCGTGGAGGAAGGTTCCATTCTTCTCATTCCTCCCGGGTTCAAACATACAAATCAATGTGTATCCACGGAAGGCATGACTTATTTTAGCGCTCACTTTAATGTGGATGATCCGGTCTTCACCCTGAAGCTGATGTCACAGCACAGCCGAATCTACGCAGCAGGTACGGCTGATAATAGGAAAATGCGCGTTGTGCTGGAGGGTTGGATGGGGATGATTAACATATCTGAGGCCTACACATCCACTGACAAAATGATCATGCAGGCACGCATGTTTGAACTGTTCGCCCTGTTGTCCCAAGCCGCTGACAATGAACCGGAGGCCACCACTTCCGTTGCTGTTTCAGATGCACCAGCTCCAACAGCCATGCATTATGCGGGAGCTATAGCGGAGGCAATCAAGCAGGCATTCCATGCCCAGCTTCGAACCAAGGAAAGCAGTGTATCCACCGTCAAAGTAGAGCAGATTATATCCTCGTTTGGCATCAGCCCGGGATATGGTCTACAGGTCTTTCGCAAGGTGTACGGGCGATCGCCCAGGGCTTACCTGTCCAGCTTGAAGTTGCAGGAGGCCAAAGTGCTGATCGAACAGCCAGAGCTGTCGCTCGGGGAAATTGCGTGGAAGCTCGGTTACACCCATCTGTCCCATTTCAGCAGACAATTCAAACGTTGGACAGGCCAAAGCCCGCTTCAATATCGCAATCATCATGCAGATGCATCAGGTGATCCTGTATCCTACAGATCGGAATCGAGTCCAGAATCTTGATTACGGATACGTTTGTACTCTTCCGGCGTGTTCATATTACTCAATTGTATCGCTACTTGATGAACGCCCGTTCTCTCAAGCTCTTCCGCTTCGACATAACAGCAACCGATCTCTTCAAGCCATCGCATGACTCGAAGATGATCCTGTATCAGACGTTGCTCCAGATCAGGGAGCACTCGTATGTGGTAAGCCCCTGCAAGAGGGTGGACATGTCCACCCACGCGTGGAACGATAGCAGAATAAGAGTCATGCGACTCGGCCAGCTTTTTTATCCCATCAAAAAAGGACGTTTGCAGGAGCGGCATATCGCAGGCGCAGACTAGATTCCATTCCGTACCGGAATCCTCCAGTGCCGCGTGAAGACCGGCGAGTGGCCCCTTCCCCGGATAGTGATCCTGAACGCAGTCGTAGCCCATTGTACTGTAGGTTGTCACATTGGGTCCGGCAGCCACGATGATACGGGATACAGCGGGTCTCATGGCATTTGTGACATGTTGCAGTACAACGGAACCATTCAGTTCCAGCATGGCCTTGTTGGTCCCCATGCGACTGGATAATCCTCCTGCCAATATGATGCCTGTCCATTCACGCGTGTTCATGTTGTTATCCTCCCTCCTGGTAACGATATGTGTTTGACTGCATCAATTTCAAAACGTTCGCTATGCATTGAATCCCCTTTCAACAAATGATACATTGAACAATATGCATTTGAAAGGAATGGCTTAATTGGACAGACCTGCACCTTCAAGAGGCAATCCCTCATTGGTTTCTCTGAAACTATATAACTTTTTCATATATGGAGCCATCTCGATCTTTGCCGGATTCCTGCAGCTTTACCTGCAAGAGATTGGTATGACCAAACTGGAGATTGGCAGTCTGATGGCGATTGGACCCTTTGTATCCTTGTTTGCCAACCCGTTCTGGGGTTTCTGGAGCGATAAATCTCGCAACATTCGCATCATTCTGATGATTATGATGGGAGGCACATTTGTGCTCGCCCAGGGTGTATTCTATGCGCCCACTTATACATGGATCTATGTAGCCATGATTTTCTTTTATTTTTTTCAAAGTCCATTATTTGCTCAAACCAATAGCCTGATTCTCGGATATATCGATGGTACAAACCAGAAATTTGGATCATTCCGGCTCTGGGGTTCACTCGGTTGGGCGCTGACTGCCGTCGCAGCCGGACCGCTCATTGACCGTTTTGGCATCGGCAGTGTATCCATTATATTTGCGTGCATGATTGCCACCGCCTTTGTATTATCCGTATTTCTACCCAGACAGCCGATCGCTTCGGATACACCGGTGGTTACTTTTCGGCGGTTTGGCAAAGTCATGTTCAATCCGTATTTTATGGCATTTATCGGCCTGGGTGTACTCGTATCGGTGCCTAATGCGATGAACAGTACGTTTATGTCACTATATATTGTAGAAATGGGTGGCGACAAACAGATGGTCGGCTGGGCCATCTTCACCTCATCCATTCTCGAAGTCGGCGTATTCCTGCTGCTAGATCGCTTGCTCAAACGCAAAATGAGCATGCTCCTGGCATCCCTTATCCTGATCAGTGTGCTGTTTGCACTTCGCTGGCAGCTCATGGCACTGGCTAACAACCCGCTGGAGATTGTATTCATTCAGTTGATGCACTCCATTACGTTTGGTGGGTACTTCTATGTGGGTACGCAGCTGACTATGCTGTTCATTCCAAGACCTTATCGTTCCTCCGGTCAAGCGGTGTATACGATGGCCTGGGGCGGTCTCTCGGGCGTTATTGCCGGTCTGTTCGGCGGCTGGTTGTTCCAGAGCTTCGGTGCGGAAATCATGTATAGTATCGGCGTATTCTTCTCGCTCATCGGCGCTGTTGGATTCAGCATCATGTGGTTATCGAATCGACGTAACGGCTATCAGCCGGTTGTATTGACGGAGATGGGTAATATGGATGAGGACAGATAATCTTTTGTTTGAAAAAGTTGAAAGATTTCCACTGGAGCACTACGAGGACAGAACAATCTTTCGATCGCTGTTATCCCCTGATTTTCTTGATTCCCTTTCTTCAAGGGTAAAATCCGGGGATAAAGCGGAGCTGTAGTTCGTTCTATCATAATATGAATATGATGCTAGTTTCTCTATAGATTTTAACTAATCATTAAACTGAACAAACACATGCATATACTTATCTAATCCTGGAAAACCGGTTGTACCTTTGATATCCAAGAAATTCAGTTTCTCTTTCCAGTCTACTCTTTCTTGATCGGAGTCATCAGTCGAGAGTTCAAAAATATATGCTAAGACAAATGCATCCATACTCGAGATCCCGTTTTTCAATTGTACCCACTCTTGAGGGAGCACAACTTGATTGTTACCCGCTGTGATTTCTTTGCCAGAGAAATTAAGAATCAGTTCTTGTCCTTCATTTTTAATCGTGGTGATTTTTTTCTTTCCATCCCATTTAAACGTTGCTCCAGATCGTTTAAAAACATCTTTCACTGGGATATAAATGGATTTATAAGTTGTTTTTGTTGCCTTTCCATCCTTTATGACACTTAGTTCAACTTTTTTTAGTGATGAATTGTACACATTCGCCGCACGTTCCTTAAAAGGTAGATCCATTAGGGATTGGTCCAAAGCAGCAGAGGCAACAGAGCCTACACAGACAGCTAAAGTTAACATCAACAATAAAGAAACAAATCGCTTCATCTTGATTCCTCCTTGAAATTATTGTTCACATTAACTTAAACGTCGAAAGTTGGAAAAATGTTCATTTAAGTATCCCGTTGTATTAATAATTATTTTTTGTGTATCCACGCATAACCAGGACTTGTACCAGTACAATCTTCTTTAGCAATTTCAGGTGCACAAGAAAAAGGCGTCTCCATTGGCTTATTGCCCTGGAGACGCCTTTTACGTTCATAGATTTAAGTTTACTGCTAACCTATCGTCCTACCTATGCGCTTCACATTACGCCTTCGGCAGTTGGAATGAGCTTTTCAGGGATACGACCCGGTTAAATACCGGACGTCCTGGCTCGGAATGTTTTGGATCTACACTGAAGTAACCGTGACGGAAGAATTGGAATTTATCCTGAGCGTTTGCTTCCTTCATCTCTTGTTCCACAAACCCGTTAACAATCTCAAGGGAGTTCGGGTTCAATTGATCCAGGAACGTTTTCTCCGGTTGCTCTTCCACAACCTCAGCTTCAGCCCCAGCTACTGCCACTTCGACCTCTGCTTCCGGTGCTTCATCCAGGATCAACGGCTCGTACAGACGGAATTCAGCAGGTACCGCTTGAGTCGCTTCTACCCAGTGGATTGTTCCTTTGACTTTACGGCCAGTAAAGCCACTGCCGCTCTTTGTCTCCACATCATAGGTACAATGAATCTCAGTCACATTACCTTCTGCATCTTTGATCACATCGTTACATTTGATGAAGTATGCATGTTTCAGACGAACTTCGTTGCCAGGGAACAAACGGAAATATTTGTTCGGCGGATTCTCCATGAAATCGTCTTGTTCAATATAAATCTCACGGGAGAACGGAATTTGGCGATTACCCATCTCCGGGTTCTCCACATTGTTCTCTGCTTCAAGCCATTCCACTTGCCCTTCAGGGTAGTTGGTAATGACCACTTTAAGCGGATGCAGCACAGCCATCGTACGCGGAGCTTTCAGTTTCAAATCTTCACGCACAAAGTGCTCCAGCGTTTGCAGGTCGATAACTCCATAGTTTTTGGAAATGCCTGTCTCATATACAAAATCACGAATAGCTTCCGGTGTATAACCCCGGCGGCGCAGACCCGAAATCGTTGGCATACGTGGATCATCCCATCCATCCACATGTCCTTCATCTACGAGCAGTTTCAGCTTCCGCTTACTTGTCACCATCTGGGACAGATTCAGCCGACCAAATTCATATTGACGTGGTTGGTTCTCCATCTCACACTCGGCAATAACCCAATCGTAGAATGGACGTTGATCCTCGAACTCCAGGGAACAGAGGGAATGCGTTACACCTTCAATTGCATCTTCAAGCGGGTGAGCAAAGGCGTACATTGGATAGATACACCATTTGTCGCCCGTGTTATGATGATGTGCATGAGAAATCCGGTAAATAACCGGATCGCGCAGATTGATATTCGGTGCAGACATATCGATCTTGGCACGCAGCACTTTCTCTCCGTTCTTGAATTCACCTGCACGCATACGTGTGAACAGGTCGAGATTCTCTTCCACCGAACGATCACGGTACGGGCTGTTCTTACCCGGCTCCGTCAGCGTTCCGCGCATTTCACGGATTTCGTCGGCGCTTTGGTCGTCGATGTAGGCTTTACCTTTTTTAATCAACAAGACAGCACGGTTGTACATCTCGTCAAAATAATCCGAGGCAAAACGTTTCTCATTCCACTCGTATCCGAGCCATTTCACGTCTTCCTGAATCGATTGAACGTACTCTACATCTTCCTTGACCGGGTTTGTGTCATCAAAGCGCAGATTCGTTTTGCCGCCAAATTCGCCGCCCAGTGTAAAGTTAATCCAGATCGCCTTGGCATGGCCGATATGCAGATAACCGTTCGGTTCCGGAGGAAAACGGGTAATAACTTCCTGGACTTTCCCAGACCGGAGATCTTCGGTAATAATATTTTTGATAAAGTTAGGTGGGGTTGTACGATTGTCCACAGGTATCAAACCTTTCATGAATGGATTGGAGCCTTAGGGAATTGCAGCAATTCCGGCTATAATTCCTTAATAACGAAGTCATTTCCTGAAAAAATCTATTTTCTTGGAAAGTTTCGTACGCGTTTCATTTAAATATACCTTTAACGGGGGAGGAGTTCAATAAAGAACGGCACCAAAGTCAGGATAAGCCGTGCATAAATAGGCCCTAAACCATTTTGACGGGTTCGCTCGAATCATGTAGCATGATAGTAAAAACAAATTAAAGGGAGGGTTTCCCATTCCATCGAACTCGCTTAAACTGACCAAAGAACAGCAGGATGAAGCCATTCGCACCATCCAGTCGTATTTCGAAGAGGAACGTGGCGAAGAACTCGGCGATCTGGCCGCTTGGGGTGTCCTCGACCTGTTCATGACACAGCTCGCTCCCTACATATATAATCAGGCACTCCGTGACGCACGCACAACAGTCAATCAACGCATGGCCTCAATGGAAGAAGACCTGTTTGCACTGGAGCAAAAGTTACCCAAGACTTCCCGTTAATCCACTACAAATACGTGTTCAAAAAATCTGGTTTTCATATTCGATGCTGATAATGCCGTTAGGCATGATTCGTAATCAAAAGTGGACTTTTTTGAACAACACTATACAAAGAAAGAAGGTTGCATTCATGTTTACCTATTCATTGGATGAATATACCGAACTCCGGCCACTGGCCATGGAACATACCAAACCGCTGTTCGAACTGACGGATCGCTCGCGGGATCAACTGAGACATTGGTTGCCGTGGGTGGATCATGTGACAGAAGTGGAACACACCTCGAACTTTATTACCAACGCGTTAAAACAAGGCGCCGAGAATGGCGGATTCACCGCCGGAGTATGGTCAAAAGGGGATCTAGCCGGCGTCATTGGATTCCACGAAATTAACTGGACCAATCGCTCGGTAAGCATCGGATATTGGCTTGGCAAAGGCTTTGAGGGTCAGGGCTTGATGACAAGCGCTTGTCGCGTTCTGGTTGATTATGCTCTGGTGACCCTCGATCTGAATCGCGTCGAGATTCGCTCGGCAACAAATAACAAACGGAGTCGCGCTATCCCTGAAAGACTCGGATTTGTTCTCGAGGGTGTCATTCGTCAGGCAGAGAAACTGCCTAAAGGTTACGTGAACCATGCGGTGTACGGCATGCTTCAGCATGAATGGGAACTCTTGCGCTAATTCGCCTACATAATAAATCGGAGTGATCTCTCCCAACATAATGGATCAACACGAATACCCTCGATCTCCACAGAATGTGGTGACAGAGGGTATTTTATTGTATCCATGACTTTTATAGGGCTCGGACCATGCCACCATCCACGATCAATGAGGTTCCGGTAATGTACGTATTGGCCCCGGATAACAGGAACACCACCGCTTTGGCAAACTCCTCTGGTTGACCATAACGGCCCAGTGGAATCTCTTTACGGAATTGGTCAGATACCTCTTCCTCACTGATTCCGTTCTGCTCAGCCCGTGCTGCATCGAGCTCACGTATACGGTCTGTTGCAATACGTCCCGGCGCCACCGTGTTGATCAAAATTCCGTATGGAGCCAGCTCCTGGGATAACGTCTTCGCCAACCCAAACACGCCGGTACGGAACGTGTTGGACAGCACCAGACCCGGAATGGGCTGTTTCACCGAAGTTGAAGCGATATTGACAATGTGTCCTCCGCTTTCTTTCATATAAGGAAGAGCGCCACGAATCAGCCTTACATAACTGAGCACATTTAATTCAAATGCACGTTCCCAATCTTCATCCGTCAGTGACTCAAATGAACCCGATGGCGGGCCACCCGAATTGTTCACCAGAATATCAATCTGTCCGAACATTTCTGCTGTATTGTGAATCAGAGCCTCAATATCTTCCTTGCGTGTCACATCGGTTGCACAATATTCCACACGTCCGCCACCACCAAGCGCCAGAAGCTCCTGCTTCACTGCTGCGAGCTTTTCTTCGCTCCGGCTGGCAAGCATGACGTCAGCACCTTCTGCTGCCAATTGAGCAGCCACCGCTTTGCCTAGCCCGCGACTGGAAGCCAGCACCAATGCTTTTTTACCCCTAAGTCCCATATCCATCGTTGTTCCTCCTCCTCAGCTATGTTTCTATTTGGTCTGGATAAAATAACCCATAAGAATATCGTCCACATACTTGTCTCCGATATAAAACTCGGAAACCAACCTGCCTTCCGTCACAAATCCACACTGTGTATAAAACGTGATGGCTCCCGGATTGCTGGAAAGTACGCGCAGCCTGAGCTTGCGAACGCCTTGTTGGGCCGCATGCTGCTTAATGGCATCCATCAAAGCTGTGGCAATTCCACAACGCCGATCATGAGGATGAACTGCAATATGAATCTCATAGACATGACGGTTGACCGGCATACCTGTGGCTGGCTGAAAGCCCACATAACCACATACCCGCTCTCCCTGCACCGCAATCAATTGACTGCCTGGCGGGCAATGCTGCAGATAGTGCTGTCTGGAACGCCAATGCATCGGTGCAGGAGAGGTGTATTTGTCCCATACCAGGGCATCCAACTCCATTAGCTGGGCTGCATCTTTAATCTCGGATGGACGAATCGTAAATGTATGGCTGGTAAGCATAATGATTCAACCTTTCGTGCTATAGTCGACAACGCTGTGCGTTACAACGTCGGGAGATTTAAGAAATTATGAGAGTTAAGAAATTTAAGAAACTTAGAAATACGTTGTTCGTTTGCTTCACTGTTTACATATGTTCGTTCTATATATTGTAGCATAGCCTCAGCTTTGACTAAAATTCCACTCGGTATTGAACCTTTTCGCAAAATAAAATAAACACTTAACCTTGCCGTTACGTCATAGTTTATACTGATTCGATAAGGAGGGGGTGCATGATGAATATCAAAGAGGCAGCAAGCAGGCTTGGTATATCGGCGAGAGCCATTCGTTTTTATGAGGAAAAAGGATTAATTCTCCCCGCCAAACAGTCCAGTAACGGTTATCGCACATACACCGAGAATGATATCTGGCGGCTTCAGACCATTGCTGCGTTGCGTGAGATTGGCATGTCGCTACAGGATATTACACATGCGCTCGGAGAGATTGATCAAGGAAACCAGCAGCGGCTGGAAGAATATCTGGAACTGCAACAGGCCGTCATATATGCCCAGTGGATTGAGCTCAAACGTATGATGGATACAACCCAGCGCATGATTGACCTGAATCGTCAGGATGGTCCACTGGATGTCAGCCATCTGCACGATCTCGCGGACAGTGCCCGTCGCCTGCGTGAAGCACGGCAGAACTGGCATGATCGGTGGAATTATGACACGCAGGCAGCCATCCATGATCAGCGAGTGCAGGCAGAAGGCAGAGTCAGTACTGAACATCCCAATTCAGAGGACAATCATCATTCGGACAACACCTCGCCTATAAGCAATGAGATTGAAGTTTCACATCCATATCAGGATACAGATCATTCCACGCCGAGCGATTCCAATGATACGGTACAGTGTTCCTTTTATCTGTATCACAACTATGACGAAGCGCTCGAACAGACAGCTCATTGGATCTCTCCCGCCCTTGGTGAGAAAGGACTCGATATTGGTACAGGCACAGGTAATCTGGCTGGGAAACTGCTACAGCACGGCGCAGACATGACTGCAATCGACCAATCCCGGGAGATGCTACGCAGATGTCGTACCAAATATCCTGAGATGCATGTGAAACTTGGTAATTTCCTGGCGCTGCCTTTTGCCGATCATTCCTTCGATTTTGTTGTATCCAGCTTTGCTTTCCATCATCTGAGTCCAGATCAACAACTATTGGCCTTACAGGAGATGCAGCGGGTATTAACCTCGCGCGGACGTATCAGCCTAACCGATCTGATGTTTGTTGATGCGACTCACCGTGATTCCTATATTCGGCAGGCAGAAACCACAGGACACGAGGAACAGCTGCGCGCCTTGCGTGAGCGTCACTTCCCTCTGTTGGGTGAGCTATGCAGCTGGCTGGAACAACAGGGCTATGTAACCAAGCATGTGCGGCATAATGAGCTGTTGCATACGTTGCTGGCAGTTCCGCTGCGGTGAGCCATCATGAGCATATGCCAAAAAGGCCATCCCGCCTTGAATAAAGGAGGATGACCTTGGTATACATCATGCTATGAAATTACATATAAATATCAACAACCGTACGCTCAGTTGCACTGCGTGCTTGTCTGAACTCATCAAGCGAGATGCTTACCCCGCCCTGACGGTAACGGTTCGCTGTACGCTCGGTACGAATGTCCTTGCCATTCACCGCTACACGGCTCACAGCACCTTCATTCAAGTGATAGATAAACGTCACCGGCTCACCCGCATACTCGAATTCGAATTGCATGCCGTTCAGCTCAGCTGGCAATACCGGGTCAATGACCAGATCGCCGCCCTCTTGACGAATGCCAAGTGCATTAGAGATCAGCTGGTTCATGTAGATTCCAGGGCCGCTGGAGTAGATTCTCCATCCGCCTTTCACCTGTACAGTACCTTTACGAAGCTGGTCAAAATGCTCCTGTGCCTCGTAACGCGTATTAAACTTGCCGTCCGAACTACTAAAGTACGAGTTCGCTTGGCGAATCTCCGCGTTAGGTACAACCTCGCCGATACCAACCGGGTTGATCATCGCGAGACCATTCCACACCTGATCTGTCTTACCGAGCTTCGCCATCGCTTCCACATAACGGATATGAGCATGAACATATTGCAAACCAATCTCACGTCCGAAGTTGGATGCTTGCTCTGCACGTTTGAAGTGTGTGCTTACACCACCAGCATATTGAGCTGGACGATTCATCAGACGCACCCCATCCGGGCATAGGAACTGTTCACGGATCAAGGCATAATGTGATTCTGCTTGCTCCGCGTTCAGCAATTCACCGATCATGCTGCGCGTCATTGGCAACAGACGATATTGAATGCCTGTCTCTGTGTCCGTTGGATGAAGCATAAGCTTCGCTTGGTCCGCTTCTTCCATGTATACAAAGCCTGGAATCACATCTGTGCCCAGCATGTAACGGTTAAAGTCCTCACGGATGCCTTGAGCCAGCACGTCAAGCTCCTGTGCAAAGTCCGCATCTTTGAATTTCAGCGCTTGCGAGAGCACGTTCACGGACTGATACGTCAATGCCACAGTCCAACTGCTCACCATGTATTGCTTCAACTGTGCATTGGCTGGTTGGAGCGTATCATCCCAGTCACCATCGCCGTAGGAAGACAGGAACGTATCGTGCAGGAAGTGCGAACGGATATATTCAATCTCTTTTTTCGCGTGATCCAGTACAGTTGCCGTCTCTTCCGTGAACCCGAAGCTATGCTTGACGGTATAAGGTACTTTCTCATCCAGGATTGCATAGTCGCGAGTCGCTGTCAGGTAGTCCGCCAATACTTTCAACGGCCATACGATGATGTCGCCATGACTCTCTTCCTGTTGAATCGCAAAGTATTTATCAAACATGAACCATTGCGGCCAGTTACCATCATCTTCATATTGGTGGGTATAAACCATTTTGATGATATCGCGAACTTGCTCATATTTTTGCGTAGCCATAAAGTACTCTACCGGACCTTGGCACACATCCCGTGTACCCCAAGCCGCGCCGCCATACTGCTCCAAACCGTGAGGCACGGAGTAGTGAACCAGCATATTGTGGGTGTACCACCAAGCCAGCGCATTTACTTTGAACAGATCCTCAGCACTCTGACCTTCGCCACGGGACAAACGGAACCCGTTCATCACACCTGCGAAGAACTCGCGGTATGCCTGCACTTCCTCTTCAAACGTCAGGCTTGAACCTGCTACCACTCCGCTGTCCGCTTGGCCTTCCAATACCCCTTGTACCTTCAGCGTCCATTCAGCACTTGCTTCCAGACTAAGCGTAACCAGTGATGCGGAACCACTGCGGATACCACTTGCCAGCAACGTTTCGTCTCCTACATTCACAGCTGCGCCGTCCACCGACATGCGGTATTGCAGATCTGGATACGTTCCTGCACTAATCGCTTGTGGATCAGCCTTGAAGATCAATGTATCGCCATCCTGCGTCATATGCAGCGGATACTCGTATTCATTCACATTCATCGTAATCTGGTTTGTTACCAGGTAACGGTATGCTGTGCCACTTGTGGAGCGTACGTTCATGCTCACTTCGGTGGTGTGTGCCCCTGTATAGTTCGTTACGATGATCGTATCGGATGCCGTTTTGTAGATCCAACGTACATAGTTGAAACCAATTTCGAACAGGGAAGGCATCGTCAGCAGACGATATTGTCCGTCCATTTCCACATAGATGCGTTGTCCCGCCGTTTTCGGCACGTTTAATGCATTGCGAGCATTACTGATCATTTTATTAAAATTGGTGTTACCAATAACGAGTTGTGAGTTGAAAATACCGTACATATACGATGTTGTCGTAATAACCTGTGCTCCAAGTTGCACGTTGCCACCACTCATCAGAATGTGACCGTGTGGACGCTCTACGAGCAATTCTTTTGCTTTCAGAACGATATGCTCATAACTGCCTGTGAAGAAGGACAACAGTTCCTCACCGCTGTGCTCTTCCTGATGACGATCAGGGAACAGTTCATGAATCTCATCTTGTGTCAGATCAAGTGTAACCAGTGGTTCACCCAAGAAGGAGGACAGTTTCACCTGTTCCAACGTATCGCCGTTTTCCACAGTCAGAGCCTGTACTTCATTCCATGCTGCTGTAACTTCATCTCCGAACTCCAGTGCAGAGATTCCTTCGGCATGATTAGGCTTCGCCAGTCCATAGAAGACCACCTGAGCTTCTCCGTTCAGATTCAGCAGTTCAGATTGCAATGCCGTATAGGCAAATTCATACTGATATGTCTCATTTGCCAGCGTTGGGTGATTCAAGCTCTCTGGTTGATTCGTTTCCTTGTATGACAGACCGAAGAATTGGAATCCATCTGTGGAGTAACCAACTGCTTTGGTCAGGGAACCTTGTTGCATATATGGAAATGCACCGCCCTGAGGCTGGTTTTGACGGGAACAAACGACATAACCTTTCGCCTCATCTTCAAACACCGTATGGTCAATGTATTGTGACAGATAAGCCTCATTACTGCGTACCGCACCTGGATCTGCAAGCCCAACATCCTGTCCGTATACCACATCTACGTTATGTTGTTGTCCTGTGAGCTTCACATCCCAGAACCATACACCTTGAGGTGTAGCTGTAAATACGACCTGATAGCCAATGCCTTTTTCGCTACCTTCCAGCTGGACTGTGCCCTCCCAGATCAACTGGTTGCTGGATTGTGCCTTGCTTGTAATCACCTTGCTGTTCGAACGTACACCGAGCAACGGGAACGAGCTGATATTCTCTCCCTCATGTACACGCAGGTACAGGTTGTTCAAAGATCCATCAATCTGGTTGCTGAGCAACTGGTTCAACATCGTTGTACCGGATGTAGCCTGATATAGGTCGCCACTGTTCAAAAAGGTAAAGGATAACTCTCCGGCACTTAACCGGATCGGTTCATTAATCATCGTTGTCATAAGGTTCACTCCTTGAATTAGTTAAAATCGAAACGTTTCGATAAATCTGAAAAAGAATAGGGGCCTCTTCAAACCGGCTTTTTACAGCCCGTCCGGACGATAACCCCATCATTAAACTTTCACTTCAGCATGCAGGCAGTTCTTTGTTGTTCAGACTCAGTCTAAACCGAACGTACAGAGCTGCGCTCGATCATATTAATCGTTAACGTATATGAAGGGTCAACCGCTTCGCCATTGAGCATCTGGAATAACAGATGTCCGGCGAGCGACCCGGCTTCATGCTTCGGCTGGCGTATCGTTGTCAGCGGTGGATGCACATATTCGGACAACTGAATATCATCAAAACCGATCACGGAAATATCATTTGGCACCGATACACCACGCTCTTCCAATGCCTTCAGGCCACCAATCGCCATCTCATCGTTACCGTAAAATACCGCTGAGGGAAGATCGCCCTGCATGATCATCATTTTGGTTGCACTGTATCCGCCCTCACGTACAAAATTACCGTTCAGACGCCATTTGGACTTTTCTTCAAGTCCCGCTTCCCGCATCGCTCGCAGATACCCTTGGTAACGGAGCGCGTTGTCATACGAGTTGGATGGGCCACTGATATAAGCAATCTTCTGATGTCCTGCCTGGATCAGGTGGCGGGTTGCAAGGTAACCACCCTGCTCTCCATCCACCAACACGTTGACCAGATGGTCACTCGACAGCTGACGATCCATCACAATGATCGGAAAACGATGACCGGCAGATTCCACCAGAATATCATCATGGATGTTATGCGCCAGGATGATGGCTCCATCTACTCTTTTTTCACGCAAAAATCGCACTGCCGTTGAGTCCCGTCCACCCATGGAGCTGCACGCAATCAGGTCATACCCGTTCGCAAGGGCTACATCCTGTACACTACGGATCAACTCCGAGTAATACGGGCCCGACAGATCGGTCAGGATCAAAGCGATCGTGTTCGTCCGGCTCCGTTTCAGGTCCATGGCAAAGCCGTTCTTGCGGTAATTCAGTTCTCGTGCTGCCTCAAGCACTTTAGCCTTGGTCTTGGCACTAACCTTGCTATCCCCGCTCAGCGCATAGGAAGCAGTCGAGAGTGCTACACCTGCCAGCTTTGCCACATCCTTAATCGTTGCCATTCCACGTTCGCTCCTTCTAAACTAAAACAAATTCAAGGTTATCTACATTTTATACGATACATGGTTCGAACAACCACTAAATCCTTCATTATCGTTTATTAATCTTTATACATATCATAGCGATGGATGTCAATCGAAACGTTTCGAGGTGTTCTCAAAAAAAATCCTCGTTCCCATCCTTATGGGGCCACGGTTGAATGCGTCCCGTTCCAATCCATACCATTAGTGATGGTCATGACACGTCTTTCAATCTGGCGCTCTATAAACAGTTCGTGCCTAATACAATGAAACTGGCAGTAAACGCCAGATTGAAACGTTTCGACATTTTCATTATAGTCGGTGTTGATAGCGATTTCAACCACTTTATCTATTTTTCAAATAAAAAGTTGATTTGTTCAATCTGTCCATCCACGTCACTCCGTTTATAGTATATACTGCATAATAGTCGAGATCCGAGAATTACGCCAGTACACCAGGGGCATGAGACGAATACTGTCCCTGCTGACTTATGTAAGGAGACAGTTATCTAATGAATATTTCCAAGCCTATTTATCATAAAAAATCGCTGTCCCGTCCCATTTCCTTGCAGAAGATTCAGTCCGTACCTGTTGCCCACTTCAAGCTGTGCCATCTGGTGCAGCTTCACGACCGCGAGGCATTCTCCCGCATAGATGAGATGTGGAGCACTCTTCATGTGCTATACGTCATTACTGCTGGCCAGGCCAGGCTGATCAGTACAGAGGGTAAACTGACATTAAATGCAGGCTGTGCAGTCGTTCGGCAAGCTGGAAGCCTGCTTCAGCACGAGAACAAGCGCGGCTCCCTGTCGCCAGTACAGGGCATTGCTATTGCTTTTGATTCCACTGAAAATGAACAGCTGTTCTGGCCGTTCGGGATACCAGTTCCCATTGCGAGTCGTACTCTCACCGACAGGGCAGTAGAGCTGGTTCAAGCCAGTACGGCAGGCCGTGATTCCAGCCCCTTCAGGCCACATATGCTTTTCTATGAGTTACTGGATATTTTACGGGATCATGTGGCTCATTCTGCTCATGAAGATCACTCCTGGCTTGATGCCGTGCTTAGACATATCCATCAGATGTATACCCATCCGCTGACCCGCGAACAATTGGCTAGGGATGCAAATGTGAGTCCTGAGCATTTTTCACGGGAGTTCAAGAAACATACAGGTCTTACGTTTGTTGAATATGTGACCCGTCTCAGAATCAGGATGGCTCAGGAACATCTGTTGTTCGCGAACCCTACACTACAGGAGATTGCACAACTGACAGGCTACAGGGACACCTTTTATCTGAGCCGCAAATTCAAACAGATGGTTGGATCAGCACCAACACACTACCGGAAAATGCCCAAAAAGATTGTATCTTTGACTTACAATTATACGGCCTCACTTCTGGCACTGGGCCACACTCCCCACATGGGCGCCGTAGCAAGCTGGATGGAAGAAAAACTGGGGGAACTTGGTCATGATGGTCATGAGCAATTTGAGCAACATTCCGAATATGAGCTGGTTAAACATACGGATCTGATTGCAAACGCTCAGCCCGATGTCATTATCGGGTATGCACCGCATCCCGCTTCCGATGAACTACGTCTGATCGCACCGACCATTCTAATGCCTTTTGAGGAACTCGATTGGCAGGAGCAGCTTCTTCTTTTGGGTCGAATCACAGGGCTTGAGTCCAATGCACAAGCTTTGTTAGATCAATATCATCAACTTGAGCAAGAAGCCAATCATACGTTGGACCAACAAATGGAAGGAACACGAGGGTCCGCCGTTTGCATGTTTATGATTGGAGAAGACGGGGCTTATATCTACGGTCATGGCTGGGGCAGAGCTTCTCATGTGCTGTATCAATCGCTGGGCTTCACTCCGCCCTCACGTATGGAGCAGGATGGACAGTTACTTACGGGGTACGTTCATGTTCCGTTGTCCGAGATTCACTTGTATGCCGCAGATCACATGTTTGTCGCCTTCCCTGAGGAACCTGCCGAACGAGAAATGCTGGATAACTTGCTGAATCAGGAATCTTGGGGCACCCTCTCTGCCGTTCGTGAAGGACGCGTATACGAGATTGATGCCGACATGTTCTATGGATTTGATCCCCTGTCCGTTATGGAGCAGTTGCAGCATATCATGCGTCACCTCACATCATAATTGTCCATGCTGTAGTGATCATAGTTGTCCATGTACAAATATCACATCTTCCTCTATGTTATTAATGAGAATAATAATCATTATTGATTATACACAGGGGGAACAAAATATGTTTGCTGCAAAAAAACGCTTTTCCGGCTTGCTTCTTATGCTCGCCATCATTATGATTCTGGCTGCATGTAGCAGCGGAACAGGCTCGACTGCCACTGAACAGACATCGGCAGCGGGAACCGAAACAACAACAACAGCCTCTTCCGAGACGAACACAGACACGTCGTCCGGTTCAGACAATTCAAATGCTACACGGATCTACAAGTCATTAAGCGGAGATGTTGAAATTCCGGCTGAACCGAAACGAATCGTTACCGATATGTACGTAAGTGATCTGCTCGCACTGGGTGTGAAACCCGTTGGTGCTGTTCAATATTATTTGGAAAACCCGTTCTATGCAGATCAGGTAGCGGGCATAGAGAGTATTGGTGATCGGGCGGCGGTATCCATGGAGAAGGTTGTTGCCTTGAACCCGGATCTGATCATTACCTACTCTGATCAGGCCAGCGAAATTGAGAGTTATCAAAAAATCGCACCGACCGTGGTCATTCCGTATGGTACTTTCACCAATGTACACGACGAAATCCGGGGATTCGGAGAGCTGATGAACAAATCCGAAGCAGCCGAAGCTTGGCTGAAAACGTACGATGAACGGATTGAAGCCGCTCGCGCTAAGGTGAAAACAGTCATTAAACCGGAGGAAACCTTCTCCATCCTTGAAGTATCCGACAAAAGTTATTATGGATATGGAGACAATTTTGGTCGAGGAGGACAAGCGGTCTACAGTGCTTTGCAACTTGCCCCACTCGAAATCACCAAAAAAGAACTGATGGGTGATACCCAATGGAAAGAAATTTCGCGTGAAGTTGTTGGTGATTATGCAGGGGATCATATCTTCTTAACCGTTGGAGAGAACACTAAAAATTACCAAGGTGACTCCATCTGGCAATCCCTGCCGGCTGTGAAAAACAATCAGGTGTATGAGTTGCTGGAAGACCGTTACTGGTACTTCGACCCGATTGCGATTCAAGGTCAGGCTGAAGAATTTGCCGATATGATCGTAGAACGTGCCGAGCAAAACCGTAAATAACATAAGCATGAATACAGGTGTCCGGACAGGCTAATTATCCTGCTCGGACATTTATGTCATATTGAGGAGGACTTACATATGCTTCGCCGTTTTATGTCTTATTATCGTCCTTACAAAAGACTCTTTATCTTGGACTTCTCCTGTGCCATCGCTGCCGCTCTGCTGGAGCTGGCCTTTCCACTCGCCGTTAACCGGGTGGTCGATCAACTGCTTCCGGCTGGCAATTGGTCCATGATCTTAGCGGCGTGTGTTGGGTTGCTCGGCATCTACCTGCTCAGTTCCTTTTTCCATTATGCAGTGACCTATTGGGGCCACAAGCTTGGTATTAACATCGAATCCGATATGCGGCGTGAACTGTTCCAGCGTGTACAGAAACAGTCCTTCCGCTTCTTCGATAACAATAAGACCGGGCATCTGGTCTCCCGCATGACCAACGATCTGATGGATATTGGTGAGATCGCGCATCACGGACCCGAGGATCTATTCATTGCCCTCATGACACTCGCCGGAGCTTTCGGGATTATGCTGGGGATCAACTGGCAGCTCGCTGTGATGACGTTTATCATTGTGCCGCTGATGATCTACCTGTCGCTGTATTTCAGTCGCAAAATGTCCAAGGCGTTCAAGCGCATGTTTGCGGATATCGCCGATTATAACGCACGGGTTGAGAACAATGTGAGCGGCATCCGTGTGGTACAAGCTTTTGCCAATGAAAAACATGAAGTAGGACGTTTCGTTGAGAACAACGAACGTTTCCGGCTTACAAAACTAATCACCTACCGTATTATGGCCTGGAACTCTTCACTCAGTTTTATCCTGATGAAATTTGTATCGCTGTTTGTACTGGTATGTGGAACCTGGTTTGTCATTCAAGGCAGTATGACCTACGGGGAATTCATCGCTTTTGTGATGCTCTCCAATGTATTCCTCGGACCGATCGAGAAGATTAACTCCGTCATCGAGACGTATCCCAAAGGCATCGCCGGATTCAGACGTTACCTGGAGCTTCTTGAAGCTGTACCGGATGTAGAAGATACACCACAAGCGAAACCGATTCCGGATGTCAAAGGAGATATTGCTTTCCATAACGTTACCTTTTCTTATGGAGAACACAAACCTACGCTGTCTCAGGTTAATCTGGATATTCAGGCAGGCCAGACGGTTGCTCTGGTTGGACCTTCGGGCGGAGGTAAAACGACGTTATGCAGTCTGATCCCACGCTTCTACGATGTGGATGCAGGACATATCTCCATTGATGGCATTCCGGTGAAGGACATGACGCTGGAATCAATGCGCTCCCATATCGGGATTGTGCAGCAGGATATTTTCCTGTTTGATGGAACGATTCGAGAAAATATTGCATACGGCAAACTGAATGCTTCCGATGAGGAAATCTGGCAAGCCATTCGCCGGGCCCAATTGGAAGAGCTGGTACAATCCCAGCCAGATGGACTGGACACCATGATCGGTGAACGTGGCGTGAAATTGTCCGGCGGACAGAAGCAACGTTTGTCCATCGCCAGAATGATCCTGAAAAACCCGCCAATTCTCATTCTGGATGAAGCTACATCCGCTCTCGATACCGAGACGGAGGCTGCCATTCAACTGGCGTTGTCCGAGCTGGCTCAAGGCCGTACGACATTGGTGATTGCCCATCGACTGGCGACCATTAGACATGCCGATCGCATCGTGGTGGTGGAGAACGGCAGCGTAGCCGAACAAGGAAGTCATGAAGAACTGCTCGCGCGTAAAGGCTCGTACAGCCGACTGCATCAAGCCCAGTTTGGGTGAATACGTAAATACAACGACAAAACAACCTTCCCTCAAAACTAGAGGTGAAGGTTGTTTTATTCATTTCAGGTATCCTTTGGATTTCCAAAATCGTTTTGCAAATGATTCAGCAGCGTAAGGCAGCTCCCCATTCAGTAAATCCTCATTCGCTTGAATGAGCACTTTGCGTCCATGTTCCAGCAATTGAACGGCATGCAGTAACTGAGAGCCGCCGATGTAATGAAGTTCAAGCAACAATGGATCTTCTTCCTCGTCATCCTGAGCCGAGTATTCGATCAACACACTTTCCGTACCGTCCGCATGCTGATGCAGAGTATAGTAGTATTTCTCCACATGCGTCTCCCCTTGTTTATCCACATACTCTCTTCCAATACGTAGCATGGCTGGCTGAAGAACACCATCAGACATCTGACCTGCTTGTCGAAATGCATAATATAACTCTCCAATCCACAGCCCGTGCCGATCATCATCATAATAATCGTCATATGGCTCCACGACAGGCAGTGCTAATAAATCGTGGATCAGTTGATGCGAAATTAAGGAACGGGCATACTGATAATTCGATACAGACTGCAACAAGGTGCTCCATCCTTGCTCGCTTAACTGCTGAATATCAGCAGGTGAGTTCTCCGAAAATACGTTCCATTCCGACTTCTCATTGTTTAGATAACGATATGCTCCTGAGATCATCCAGACAGGTTCACCCGGTTGTACGATATGTTTATCAGGAGAGTTGGAACCTTGATCTGATGGCTCCATCTTAAGCAACAATGCACAATTGTGGTCATCCTGAAAATACAGACTACGGAAATATCCCTCCGTATGCTCATCTCCATAGACCGATACTCGGCAAAATTGCTCGTCCAACCAAAATTCATAGCTGTTCAGTAACTCATCCTCCTCTCTTACAGGTAACAAAGATGGATGAGTAAGACGCTCTATGTTCTCAGCGGTAATCCGATGATCTTCGAACCAATCCGGCGCATCTGGCTCTGATTCATCAGCATGAATGTACTTTCGGTTGATTACAGGTTGTCCTTGTTGCAGCCTCTTTAACATTTCTTCTCGCCAAGGAAACGGCTCTGTATCTTCATCAATCACACATTCAGGAACCAATAACGCCAACATGTCAAAGCCCCGCCATGGTCCGAGATCCTCCCATTCTTCAAGCTGACGCTTCACATTACGCTGTCCTTGAACCTGAATCGTATATTGATCGGTACTTACCAGCAATCCACCTTCTACATTCCCTCTCACTGTCAATTCTCCATGGTTATAATCCCCCCAGAACATATCCTCCACATAGAGATTACCTGTAATATATATTTCCTGCCCACCCACGATCATATAGGGCGTTATGAGATTCCCAAGTACAACCAGATTTGAACTGGCCGCGTCGGAACTTGTATTTCCAATATAACGATCCACTGTCAGATTTCCTTCAACTAAGATCAAAAAGGGTCCTTCATCCAACAACAGTTCACTGATATGAAGATCACCAGAATGTAACCATACTTCCTCGGCTTCAAATTCACCGTTGTGCGCTTCATTCTGAGTGTACATCCAGCTCTCCTGAGGCAACTTCGTTTTCATATCGGCAAAAGACACCTTGTGACCTATCTGATGTATGGACATGTCCTGACACTCCTCATCCATTAATATATGGATAGAATCTATCTAATCTACAGATAGGACAACTACCCATTTTCATTATACTAGAGGAAATATACACCATTCCATAACAAAAACCCTCACCCGAGTAGAATGAAGGTTGAGCTTGTGAACGACAACAGCCCCAAGTCCATTAAATGCATATATGATCTAGTCCATTCTTATAACTACCCATCCAAAATGGCATTCGCCCGTTCACGAAATTCCACCGCCGCCTGCTCAGGCGTAATTTTGCCAAACAGTAGAAGATCATACAACTCACGTAACACCGCGGTGACCTCTGGCGCACCTACGGGATCAGGCGGGTCCATCTGAGTGCTGTTATCCGCAACCCAATCAATATAGTCAAACACCTGCGCCAGCTCCGGTTCAACCACCAGCTTCATCCGCTCTTTGACACTGGATGAGACGGGCACACCCCGCTCCCCTTTGAGCAGCAGATTGGCATCCAAATCATTCACAAAAAAGCTGATGAACTTGGCCGCTTCCTCCTTATGTCTGGAATTACCCGCCATGGAGAAAAACATGCCTGGCTTCAAGAACAATCCATCCTGGCTGTTTGGCCCAGGCATTGGGGAGATGGTCAAGGGTTTGCCATAACGCTGAGCGGTGCTGATAAATTGGTTGGAATACCCCCAGCTAAACAAAGCCTCTCCCAGATAAAACGGGTCGTTATCAGGCTGGCCAATGTCTGATGTCCAGATATCCGGTGCAAAAATAAGTTTCTTTTCCGCGAGCTTCTGCATCCTGCCAAAGTATTCAATAAATAGCCCATCATCCTCATAACCCAACCTCTTGCCATCCTCCGCGTATAGCTTGGAACCATACTGTCTCAAGTAATACGCGAAAAACTGTTCCGGCGTAAAATAGGTTCCCAGATAGATGCCTTTCCCGAGTAATTGCTCGCCCATCCGGTCAAAATCCGCCCATGTCCACGTATCCGTTGGCAATTCAATATCATTGGCCTTTAACACTTCCGGATCATAGATGCTGAGCATGGCGTTAACCCCCAAACTGAGACCATAGGTTTTTCCATTCAGGCTACCACTCTCCAGCTGTTCCTTCTCAATATCTGTCGCGTCAATCAGTCCGCTCTGCATGTACGGCGTCATATCCTCCAACAGTTGCAGCGAGCTGTACTGGGACAGATAGGAGATGTCCATCTGGATAATGTCGGGCAACGCATTGCCTGCTGCATGTGGGGCAAGTTTTCTCCAGTATTCGTTGAAACTGCTATATTCGTATTCGATGTTCACATGTGGATTCAACTTCTCATACAGGTTGATAACGGCTATCGTTGCATTGTTACGGAACTCCCCACCCCACCAAGCGATGCGCAGCGTTATCGGCTCTTCCTCCACAATCATGCCTGGCCTTTGATCCAACTGGTTCACGCAGCCAGGAAGAGTCAGCATAAGGCAGAGCATGCCTATCATTCGCATCCATCTTCCCATAACTTCTCCTCCTTACCTGGTAATGGGAGTGGCAGCAGCACCGTTACTCTCGTTCCACGCCCCGGCTTGCTCTCCAGCAGAACATCATATTCTTCACCAAAAGCCAGACGTACCCGCTCCCTGATATTCAGTAGGCCAATACCTGTGCCTCTGGTTTTCACTTCACCGCGCAGCACCTGTTCCACATATTCGGGTTCCATGCCGGGACCGTGATCCTCCACGATAAGGGCCAGCTTGCCACCTGATATCTCGGCATACACTCGAATCAGACATGATCCAACCTGTGGTTCCAAACCGTATTGAATGGCATTCTCCAGTAGTGGCTGTAGGGTCAACTTGGGAATGGCACACCCCAGATAAGGAGCGGGCACATCCATACGGAAATCCAGCCGTTGCCGGAAACGGTAGGTCTGAATGGTGATGTAATGATTGACGATCTCCAGCTCTTCCGCAATGGTAATGATATTTTGTTTGAAACTGATGGAGGAACGCAGCAAATATCCGAGTGATAACACCATACTGGAGATTTGCTCCTGCCTGTTCTTTTTGGCGAGCCAATGGATCGAATCCAGCGCATTATACAGAAAGTGGGGATTGATCTGCGCCTGTAGCGCCTTGAACTCCGTTTCTTTAATGACCAACTGGCTTGCATAATTTTCTTTAATCAATGTATTAATATGTGTAATCATCAGTCGATACGTACGCTGTAGTAACCCCAGTTCATCCATGTACTGGTGCGTTGGAATGGACAGATTGGCGTCTATATTCTCCAGATCCCCATACTGAACCTCCTTCATCTGACTGATGAGCTGCCTGATCGGCCTTGTCAGACTTCGTGCGAACACCATACCAAGCGCGAGAACAACCAGAATGGCGATAAGATAAACGACGATCAGTATATTTTTCAACCATATAATGCGTTCAAAAATTTCATCATAAGAGGCCATATTATAATACACCCAGTCGGTGTATGCGGATTTCTTCTGGGAAAGAAATATCTCCCTCCCATTCAGATTTTTGATCTCATATCCCCCACTGCCTGGAAGTGGATTCAGTCCGGCGGACACCGCTTCTGGAAGCTGGCGATAAGGATACACCACATCACTACCTGCTTTTAAAATAATGTCACTGTCCTGGCTATCGATGCCCGCATACTCCTCGACGAGTCGCTCGATATTAATACGCAGAAACAGTATGCCTACTGGTTCCAGGGTCATCGGTTCATAGGCTCGCACTTGACGCACCATAACCAGCATCGGGTCATCGTCATCCGGGTATAACCAGCGCACTGCACCATTGGCCTGCTCCGCAGCCGCAATCATCCGATCATATTTTTCCTGAGATACGGTCAGTGTCTCGCCATATTTATTGACTCTTCCCCTGGAATCAATCAGATGAACGGACTGCACATATCGTGCAGCCCCACTAATATGCTCCCATAGCCGATCCGTGATCTTTTTTCGTTCAATAAAGCTTGAATATGCGCTATCGTCATCCAGCAACGACTTCAAGGCTCTTTGAATCTGCGTATCGGAGATCATGTTTAATGATAACGCTTCCAACTTCTGAAGTTCAACATCCACTGTAGACGAAGAAAGGTTCAGAAGTCGGGACGACTTATCAAACAGCTGTTTGTCATACACCGAGTACGTATAATACAAGGACCCAAACGCGAGGATGATGACAAACGCCATCATGAACATAATCATCAGAAACATTTTCATTTTGATGCTGAGTTTGCGGTAGGCTGTCATGACCAAAGCGCTCCTTTGAACCACGTGATACTACTAGGTATATCACATACAGGAAGGTTTCCCCAAAGTTTTAGCGCTCGATTTCTCACGTATTATTTGGACTGATATCGATCATACGCAGCCTGATGAACCTCAATCGCCCGGTCAATATCCATGCTCTTGATTGTTTCGGCCATCTTGTCAAATTCGGTGATCGGCTTCTGTCCGCTAATAATGGCAGTCATCGTCTCATTCAAATACGTATTCACCTGACTCATGATGGATGTACTTGTGGTCACCTCATCTGTTGACAAACGAATTGGAGGAAGCGTTAATGCTGAGCTTGCTTTCATCCATTCCGCATTTGCCGCACGCTGTCCATCGTCAAATAATAATGCATCCAGATAACGACTATCCTGATTGATTGGACCGTCCATAATGGATAAGGCATAGGAAGCCAGTGCCTGGTCATACGTTAGACCGTTCGGATTATCAATGATGGTATCTGTGAATTTGACACCTTCCCCGTCACGAACATAGCTGTCATTTTCGATACCAAAGTTGAACAGATCACTACCCTCTTCGCTATAGTTGTAGTCCATCCACTGAACAATATATTTTAATTTGTCTTCGTCTGCGGAAGCCGTAATAGCCTCACCATAAGACAACACTTTAGCGTCCAGATTAAATGTCGCATACGAAGTTCCATCCGGAGATACAGGCCATGGTACACCCGTCACGTTAAAGTTCGGATCCGTATCTCTCATCAGATTGAAGTATTTCCCCATGCCGCTGAACACACCACCCTGATATGCGCCTGCCAGATTGCTGGTGACCTTGTAATCGAAAGCTTTACCGTCATTGGTCATGATCTCGGGATCAATCAGCCCTTCTTTGTACCACTTGGCCATGGTCTCCAAGAAATCACGGTAGCCCGGCTGAATCGGTCCAAACTCCACCTTGTCTCCATTCATCTGGAAACCACCAATTACACCAAATGCCGCGGCAAAATCATGGAGCTTGGTCAGGTTACCCGGTCCCCAGTTTCCGGTGAATGGTAGCTCATCTGGCTTGCCGTTGCCGTTAGGGTCCTGTTCCTTAAATGCCTTAAGCACCGTATACCACTCATCAATGTTGGTAGGTACTTTGAGATTTAATTTATCAAGCCAGTCCTGGCGCATAATTAAACCTGAAGTGGCATTCAGCTTCAATGCATCCAGCTTCAGCAGCGGGAACATATAGATCGTTCCATCGTCGAGTGCAATCTGCTTTTTCACATCCGGATCGGATTCAATAATCCGCTTTAAGTTTGGTGCATAACTGTCGATCAATTCATTCAACCGGATGATCCGGCCGTCCTTGATCATTTTTTCCGGTCCGCCAACGGCATCCGCCCAGTTATAATAAATGACATCCGGCAGCTCCTTCGTGGAGATCAGCAGATTGAACTGGTCACGCTGTTGTCCAAGCGGAGGATGTGTGAACTTCACTTTTATGCCTGTCAGCTTCTCCTTTTCCTTATAAGCCGCCATATCGCCAAAATTGTTCAAGGAAGCTGTCAGTTTGGCATCATTGGCGCGCCAGTAATCAATGGTAAATGGCTCACTTGTAATCGGTAGCGGAATCTCGGTCAACGCCTGAACCGCAGGTTCTGTTCCTTCTGCTGGCTCTGCGGTACCTGGTTCATTATCACCCGTACAGCCCGCCAGTAAAGATATGGTAAGTAGCGATGACAACAGGATGGACCCCATTCTTTTTTTCACGTAATTCGCCTCCATAGATTACATTTTTTATTGTTTCACAGCACCGATTAGAGCGCCCTGAACAAAATAACGTTGGATGAACGGATATACCAGCATAATCGGCAGCGTGGAGATAATAATAGTCGCATATTTGATGTTCTCCCCAATGGCAAAGCCGGTATAAGCGCCAGCGCCCATGGCCTCTGTACTGCTGCTGATCAGAATATCACGCATAATAATTTGGATCGGATACAACTCCTGACTACGCAGGTAGAGCATCGGTCCGACATAATCATTCCAATGGTCAACCGCATAATACAGCATCATGACCGCCAGGATCGGTTTCGACAAAGGCAGTACAATTCGGAACAAAATCAGAAAGTCATTGGCACCATCAAGCTTCGCCGATTCGATCAGACTGATCGGAATGCCCTCAAAGTTTGTTTTCATAATGAGGAAATAAAACGTGCTGATGGCACCCGGAATAATAAGCGCAAAACGGGTATCCACCATGCCCAGATTCTGAATCAGCAGAAAAGTCGGAATCATACCCCCGCCGAAGAACATCGTGAACGTAATTAATTTCATCAGCGTTTTTCTGCCCATCAGATCACCGCGTGACAGCCCATATGCAGCCAGTGAAGTCATGAGCAGATTAATGGCGGTACCCACCACAACATAGAACAAGGTGTTCATATATCCCGTATAGATGCGAGTATCCTGAAATACCGACTTGTACGCTCCCAGCTGAAAACCTTCAGGAATGAGCATCAGTGAACGGGAACGCAGCATCTGGTCCGGGTCGCTGATTGAAGAATTGAACACGTACAGCATCGGGTACAAGCATAAAACCATGATCACCAAGAGCAGCAGTGTATTAAATACATCAAAAAGTCGTTCCCCTATAGACTGTTTCATCGCTTCACCTTCCGATTACCATAGACTGGTTGAGTTAAGCTTTCTGCTGATCGCGTTCGCGATAATGAGCAGCGCGAAATTAATGACGCCGTTAAATAGTCCGATGGCGGTTGAATACGTATAGTTCCCCTCCAAAATACCGGATCGATAAACAAAGGTGGATATGACATCCGATGTCTCATAGGTCGGTGCCGTTTGCATCAGCAATATTTTCTGAAAATCCGCGTTCATGACCGCCCCCATACGCAGAATTAACATGATCACAATCGTGGGCATAATGCCCGGCAGTGTAATATGTAACAGCTGT
Organism: Paenibacillus sp. FSL H3-0457; assembly: GCF_037981725.1. Lineage (NCBI taxonomy): Bacteria > Bacillati > Bacillota > Bacilli > Caryophanales > Paenibacillaceae > Paenibacillus > Paenibacillus sp. FSL H3-0457. The sequence continues at coordinate 6,451,785 of NZ_CP150283.1, forward strand.
CTCCAGCGGCCTGCACCGTCAATTTTGGAAGCCTCATACAATTGAGGATCAATACCACTGAGCGCTGCCAAAAAGATAATCGAGGCCCAGCCTGCGCCCTGCCATATGTTGGACAGGATGTACATCGGACGGAACATATCTTTTTCCGCCAAAAACATAATCGGCTGCAGATCAAAAAAGTCACGAATGACGTTAAATAACCCACCGTCCAGAGATGAGAACGTTTTCAACATTCCAACCACGACGACAACCGAAATAAAATGCGGCATATAACTGATGGTCTGTACTGCACCTCTGAACCACTTCTTCCGGACTTCATTCAGCAACAGTGCTAGTAGAATCGGAGCCGGGAAACCAAATACAATACTGTAAAAACTCAAAATCAGTGTGTTCTTAATCAGTCGCCAGAAATAATAACTTTCAAAAAACATGGTGAAGTTGTCAAATCCAACCCATTCGCCGGCCAAGATTCCTTTGATCGGGTTGTAGGATTCCTGAAATGCCATCAGTAGCCCGTACATTGGCCCATAGCTGAAAATCAGATAGTAGGCTACCACAGGAACGAGCATCAGATAGACGTATCTGTTGCGGACAAGTTCCTTTTTCACCGAACTCCATTTGCCAGCTGGCTTCAAACGCCCAGGTTCGATCCCCCGGCTTCGATTCAGCTCCATCCACTCAACCTCCACTCGATGTTCATTACTTAACATGACACTTCTAATGATAGAATCGAGCGCCTTTTCTTCCCATGCTCATTTCCGATAAATGGATGTTCAAAACCGAGTTCCGTCCGACAAAAAAAGACCCTGCTGCCGATGAATGGCATACAGGGCCCGATCACAGATTAGATGCAGATCGGATATAAAGATTAGCTATGTGGAAGCGACAGCAACGCTGTCTTAAGGTACTTTTTTATACTCGGAAGGGGAGAAACCCGTGTATTTCTTGAACATTTTGCTGAAATACGGCCAGTTGGCACCAAACCCTGTCTGCTCGGCAAGCGAGGATACAGTGTAGTTCCCGTCCTGCTCCAGAAGCTCCAACGCTTTACGGATGCGGTAGCTTAACACATAGTTCGTAAATTTCTCACCAGTTTCTTTTTTGAACATTTTGCCGATGTAGTCTGGATTCATGTATATTTCCCCAGCGATGGACTGGAGTGTTAATGTCTCGTCCTTGTAGCGTTTCTCTACCAACTGTTTCACACTGCCTACCATCTGCGATTGTCTGGAGCGATGTTGATCATAGCGGCGCAAGGTGATTTCTTTGGCGACGGCAAGCAGAAACTGTTGAAAAGAATGCAGGGTGCTGGATTCAATCATGCCTGGCAACTGGTCCATATACCTTTTCATCTCGGCAGAACCACTAAGTCGAATCATCTCCATAAACATCTGAATAAGATAGGACTTCGTTTGGGATATATCGTATCGTAAGCTGGCAAGCAGCTGAAACATCCGGTTCAGCTCTGATCCAACTTCCTGCCAGTGTCCCGCCTTGATTGCAGTAACCATCCGCTCCGGATCGTATTCGAATTCAGGAAGAATGCGCTCTCCGGGAGAGTAAATATCCCGCTCCATAATAAGACTGCCCTCACCGAGGTAAAAGCGGTAATTGAGATACACCAGCGTCTGCATGTACAAATGGCGTGCCTGCGAAAGATCTCCTGGCTCGCTCAGCGCAATGGTGAGATCATCATGATAATATCGGGTAAATGTGGCACGAATCTCATCGATATTATGGAACAACTGCGTTTCAGACAACTTGTCCTCCATGATTAGTAGCACATGCCTTCCAACCGTGGCACTTAAGATTGGATTGTGAAAAATATCTTCGGCAATGTTCTTCACCGCGAACAAGTGCAGATACTCATGATCCCCCTCAATCTCTACCAGTAGCAACCGTACACGTTGATCCTGAAACTGTACATCGAATAATTCCTCGAAATACTTCCATTCCTTGACCCCATATGTTCTGTTCGTGACTAGCTCTTTCAGAAAATATTCCTTGGCATGTGGCAGTACACGCTCCAGATTATATTGGATCGACTGCACAAAACGCTCCTGATCGGTTAACTCTCGCTTCTCACTGACCAATTCACTGATAGCCTGTACAAGATGCTCCTCGCTGCAGGGCTTAAGCAAATAGTGCTTCACCCCATACTGCATGGCCGTTTTCGCATATTCGAACTCCGTAAAACCCGTGAGCATGATAAACGAGATATGCTGATACTTCTCTGCCACAGCTTCAACCAGCTGTAACCCATCCATTCCCGGCATGCGGATGTCCGAGATGATGATATCCGGGCGTTGCCGCTCGATTGAAGCAAGCGCTTCCAATCCATCTTGAGCAATGCCAATCAGTTCTGTTCCTAATCGGGACCAGTTCACCACACTGGAGATCCCGTCCGAGATCATAAATTCATCATCAACCAACAAAACCTTGTACATCGTGTGCATCCTCCTGCCTTTAACCAGTTCCATTCTATTATATGGGCATTATGCACAAATAGAGGGGAGGACATTGAATGACATGGAATTGCACCCTAACAAGTCTGATTGTTGAACATTCATGGCTCATCTCATCGGAAAAATCATTCGCTGGCAAGCTATTGGAGTTTGTCTCTGCAAAGACAAAACAACCCTCACCCCGCTACTGGGGTGAAGGTTAGCCTCGCTTCATTTTACAATATCATCAGGGTATGGGTACGGTACAGGAAAAGAAATTACGAAACTGCGTTACGTATCCATCCCATACTCCTTTACCTCACGATTACGGTTCAACACCGCATGCAACACAAAACCAAGTACCGCAATAGCTGCTGTGCCTGTTGCCAGCCACGCTACCGGAATAAGTCCCTGTTTGTCATACATGACCCCCATCGCATAGGGGCCGATAACCCGTCCAACCGCACCGATCCCACCCGATATCCCGATGTAAAAAGGTGCCGCCCTGCCGGCATGCTCCGAGATAAACGCAGGTGTTGCAGGGGAGATCAACATCTCTCCAAACGTGGCAAGTACCATTGCAAGCACCATGCCTGGATAGCTGTACATGGTAATCATCACAATGTAGGCCATGCCATAGAATACCGCACTCGCGGTCATCTGGGCAGTGGAGGTACGGGCCATGGTCCGTTTCACCCAGCTGGTAAAAGGTTGGCCCACAAAGATCAGCACCCCGTTCAGGGTCCAGAGCAGACCGTACATTCTTTTTTCCATACCCTCAGAGATGATATACGGGGAAACACCTGTGTTCCAGATGGAGTTGCCGAATAACAGGAAGAGTACGCCCAAGCTCATAAACAGATATAGTCGGGTATTCCCCAGCAATGCCCAGACGCCCGGCCCATTGGGGACGGTTTTCCGTTTGGTCAGATGTACTTCCCCCTGATCCGGTTCAACCCGCGACAGATAATACCAGAAGAAAATTGCAAATCCGGCTGAGGTCACCCCGTTCAGTACAAAGCTGAGGTGATAGGAAAAGTCAGCCAAAAAACCGCTCAACGCCGTACCAATCGCCACCCCGATATTGTTCGCTACATAGATAATATTGAATAATTCACCGCGTCGCTCCGCAAACCGGAAGCCAATAAAGGCTTGAATCGCTGGCAGCGACAATGAACTGAACAGCCCAATCCAGCCCATGGCACATATAAATACGACCCAATACGCACTAATCCACGGCAACGCAAACAAACCTAACGCATTAAGCGCCAGTGAACCAATGATCAGCTTCTTCACGCCCACCCGATGGTACAACGAACCACCCAGCAATTGTCCAAAGATGCCACCCAGGGACTGAATGAGGATCACAAAACCGGCGTTGGCCATCGTTCGTCCAAGCTCATCAAACACATACATGGTGGTCAGCGGCCACATCAAGGCACTGCCTGTTGCGTTAACCAGACTTGCTAATAAAAATATTCTCACTTCTTTTGGATAGTTATCCAGCCATCTCATCATCGTTAATTCATTCTCCTTAGTACCTCTGCACAAACAAATGGCCATAAAAAATAGACCTTTGCCCTGACGGCATAACCATAACCAGCCAGAGCGAAGGTTTTATGAAGTGTTGCATCTATTGCACTATAATCCTGCTCAAATTCTAGCCTTTGTTCATCTTACCTCAAAAAAATCATGCTGCAAGCACACTCATTGACGCTTCACTTCAACAGTGGTCGAGAAGAAGGTAGCACCGTTACCCATGTCCGACAACCGATTGGACGTCAGTGAATTCGCCCGTTGCTTCTTCCCGTCACCATCCCACCATAAGCCTTGGCTGATGACAGTTCCCGGCAACATGGCTTCACAAAAAAATCATTAAATGACCTTGTATTTAATATTCATGTCAGAAACGTAGATTTGAATTTTAGGCCTAACTCAAACAACGCGCACCGACTGAATATCGATACGCGCTGGAAGCAAAGGTTTTAACTTAAATTCTACTCAACAGGGTATAACTAGTTCATTAAGAAATTTTTTATTATTTTTAACATACATCCCACAGAAATCCCACTAAGGTGCATCATTTTTTTTTAACTTTTTAAACTTTTTGACTTCATGAATTAATCTAATTATAAAAGCAATTTCAAGAGGCATACAAATGATAATTGCCACCACTAAAGAGGCCTCTAACGCCATATAAAATAATATTAAGACACCAATAATATAAACAATGGACATAATGATATCTCTCTTCGCTGCCTCGTATTCGGTTAATTGCTTCATATCATCATTCCTTTATAGCTTCTGGAGTACTACATTATATACCCCGATATCAATTAATTCATCATAAGTTCTTTCATCCCCGCCATCATTCACCTGTGCTGTTTTGCCATTAAACGTAGCTTTTACTATATATCTCTCTGAGGCCAATCCTAGCATACCCTGAGAATAGACTTCCACTTGTGTTAAATATCTAGTTGCATCCATGGCACCAATCATTGAATCAACTGTAACTCCTAGAATCGTGATCCCCATTGCCTTCAAGAAGGTAGTGAACTTACCCTTAGTATAATAAATATCTATTATTGTAATTACCGTTGCTATAGCAGTCCCAGCGGATATATTCAGCTTATAATGCTTATCTTGCAGAACAGATTGCTTTTGATATATAGAACCGTATTGCTTCCAAGCCGTATTATACTTTTGCTTAACAAAGTTAAAACCTGGAGAAGCATTCAAAACAGCGCTTTGTGTTTCTACCGCTCCTGTGATTTGATTATCATATTCATTAGAAAGTGCATTACCATCTGACTCACTAATCATTTCACTTGCTTTTTGTGTAACGACCTCACCATCCGCCGTAGTAGTTACTATTTCGTCAGAACTTATATCGTAAATGGCTTCAGCTACGAGTTTATTGTCTATAAAATGCTTAACAGTACGTATTCCGTTTTCTTCTTTTATATTAAAATCTATTACCTCTCCTGTTTTAGTCTCTTCATAGCTCGCGTCAATATCAATTAACCCGTCCTGCTCAGAATAATTATAGTTCAATTCTTTAATTTGATCATCTTCTACCCCAACATTATCAGCGTAAGTGTTAGCAGAAAAGGTTGAAAGTACTAATGTTAACATCAGTGTCAGAGAAGTAATTAAAGCAATTCTTTTCATTATATACCTCCTTATTAAGTTAAATAGATAACAACAAATAATCCATTTACTGGTTCAAGTATGACATACAGAGGATATAATGGAACCCTTTTTTTGAATATTAATACAAATTAACTACATTATTTCGGGAGATTAGGTCTATTTACTTATATTTAACTTTAGGCAACTAATAAATTAATACACCTGACAAAGAACCTACCGCCCTATCGTATACTATTTTTAACACATTTAAAGTACAGCTTCTTATAAAAATAGGCCTTTACTCTGACAGCATAACAGTCAGTGCAAAGGCCATTGGAGTTGTTCATCTTACCTCAAAAAATTCACGCTGCAAGCACACTCATTGACGCTTCACTTCAACAGTGGCTGAGAAGAAGGTCGCCCCGTTCCCCATGTCCGACAACCGATTGGACGTCAGTGAATTCGCCCGCTGCTTCTTGCCATCACCATCCCACCATAAGCCTTGGCTGATGACGGTTCCCGGCAACATGGCTTCACTTACCTTGGCAGTAAGTTCGATGCGCCCGCGTTCATTCCATACGACCACTGCATCGCCATCCTCCACATTTCTACGGATGGCATCCTCGGGGTGTATCTGCAATAGAGGCATCTTTTCCAAACGTTGATGTTTGGCTGAATTGCCAAAGGTGGAGTTCAGGAAATTATGGTTTGGCGGCGACAGGAACATCAATGGATACGTATCGGCAGGTCCAGCCGGATGCTCCCCATCATATCCTTCAACCAGAGCACTATAGGTAGGGAGCGGCGGAAGCCCTCTCTGTTCCATCGTCTCGGAATACAATTCAATTTTGCCTGAAGGTGTGGGCAGCTGATCCAGATATGTAGCATGTGGCGTCATATCCAGCTTCACGAATCGGTGTTCCTTCAGTCCCTCCAACGTGACCCCATTCATGTAGGGGTTGCCTGTGCCCTGAAGTGCGTCCTCAATCATCTGTTCCGGCGTTTCTCCGAAGATTGCAGGATCGTACCCCATAGCCTGCCCAAGCAGTGAGAACAGTTCCACGTTGCTCTTGCTCTCCCCAATCGGTGCAATTACCGGCTCTTGCAGATGAACGTACTGATGCCAATAAGAGGTGTACAGGTCTGTCGCTTCAAATGAAGATGTGGCTGGCAAGACGATATCTGCATATTTCGCCGTATCCGTCATGAACAGATCATGCACAACCGTGAACAGATCCTCCCGTGCAAAACCTCGCTCCACCCGCTCGGTATCCGGTGCCACCACCAGTGGATTGCTGCAGTAGACCATCATCGCCCGGATTGGCTGCTCTGCTTCCAGCAACGCTTCACCAATCCGGTTCATGTTCACCACTCGCGGCTCCGGATTCTGCCGCAGCTCCGGACGTTCGAGCGCGTCGCTATTTGTGCTCGCGTAGCTGTTGGTGCGAACGGCACCGCCGCCTTGCTTCAGCCATTGCCCTGTAATAGCAGGCAGACATGCAACGCTGCGCACGTTCATGCCCCCATTATCATGGTGCTGGAGGCCGTTGCCGATGTGAATATGAGCTGCTTGTGCGTTGCCGTATAGTTCGGCCAGCTCCACAATGGTTTCCTCCGGCACGCCCGTAATACGTGCAACACGTTCAGGGGTGTAACTGTGGACATGATCACGTAGTGCCTCATGACCTATCGTATACTTTTGCATAAACGCTTCATCCGTTAGTCCCCGTTCGAACAGCACATGCATTAATCCTAGCGCCAGTGCACTGTCCGTGCCCGGATACAGCGGAATAAACCAGTCGCCCCATTGGGCCGTGCGATTGCGATGAACGTCGATGACGACGATCTTGGCGCCTTTCTTGCGGGCTTTCTCCGCCAAAACGACCTGGTGCATATTTGTACTGACGATATTGCCTCCCCACACCAGGATGAGATCCGCATGCTCCGTATCTTCCGGCACCGTTCCCCGATTGGCACCCATCGTATATTTCCAGCCGGTATTTCCAGCGGAGTTACAGATCGTCTGCTCCAGTACACTCGCACCAAGCGCATTGAAGAAACGCCGATCCATACCGTCTACGCCGAGAATGCCCATGTTACCGTAAAAGCTGTAGGGCAGGATGCTCTCCGGGCCGTAGGTTTCGGACAATGCAGTGAATTTGGTCGTAATCTCGTGAATCGCTTCATCCCAACTAATTCGTTCAAACTTGCCTTCACCTTTGGCTCCTACACGTTTCATCGGATATTGTAGACGCTCGGGGTGATATACCCGCTCAGTCATATTCCTAACTTTATTACAGATGGCACCCTTGGTTATGGGATGATCCGGATTGCCTGCCACCTTCACAATTTTGCCGTTCTCTTTATGTAATAACAGACCACAAGTGTCCGGACAGTCGAGCGGGCACACCGCCGCAAATACACCATTCTCCTGATCGATCATCGTAAGGCTCCCCTCTTTAAAAGCTATCCCTATATCATATCTTCTTCGAGGTTATCGCGTAAAGAGAACAGTATGTTTTTGCTTCATATTCACCGCTATAGCGGCTTCAAAATATTTTCAAAAAAATGTTTTTGAGTTTGATTCAACTTCAGAATTCAGGGGTAAATTAAAAATAAGGCATTAGGCTAGTGTTTCCCCACTTCCTCCTCATGCCATATCATGGACCACTCCCGAAATTCGCCATGAACAGGTTTCGTTCCCCCGAACCTTGTCATGGCGAATTTATTTTGCGTTAAACTCCAACAAGAACCCCATACAAAAAAACGATCCCACCCTGCTCCATCACAGCATATTCGCCATGAACCGAGCAAGATCAGAATCGTCTTCACTTCTGCTATAAGTGTATATATGCCCCGCTTTGTGCCCTCTATGCCTGCTTACTCAACATCACTCTAGCCTCCGTCTCCACAGCTTCGATCGACGTTGCTATCTCCGGCTTTACTTTTGGCTCAGCTTGGCGCAGGTACGCCACCCAATAGGCTGCAGCTACAAACAGAGCACCACCAGTCAGATTCCCGAGCCATACCGGAATGAAATTCATCACATATTGACCCCATGAATAATGTCCTTCAAAGATTGCCGCCGGGATGAGGAACATATTGGCCACAACGTGCTGGAATCCAATCGCCACAAATGCCATCGTTGGAAACCAAATGCCCAGTACCTTGCCACTCATCGTATCCGAAGCATAAGATAGCCACACGGCCAGCGCGACCAACCAGTTACAGCCGATGCCAGAGATGAAAGCTTGCAAGAAGCCGTCATGCAGCTTATGTCCAGCCATATCCACCACTTTCGCCAGATATACACCTTCTCCGGTCAGACCCAGCACATGTCCAAACGCGTACGCGACAAACAAAGCTCCAACAAAATTACCAATCGTCACTAAGGTTAGATTTTTCAACATACTACCCACAGATAATTTTCTTGCAATCGTAGCAAGTGGAACTGCCATCATGTTACCTGTCAGCAGCTCTCCACCACCGATGAGTACCAAGATTAATCCAACCGGGAACACTGCTGCTCCAATCAGATTGACCAGACTTCCCCACTCAGCTGGCGCAGAAGCAATCACCCGAATATCCAGTAGAAACCCCAGCGCAATAAAAGCCCCTGCCAGAAAACTAAGCACCAGTACAGAAGACACCGGATATTGAGCCTTCTTCATTCCTGTTTGCGCCGTATATTGTGCAACCTCAAGAGGTGTTTTTGCTGCCATATCATTCATCCTCTCCTTCATTGTTCATCGTTTGGAAAAACGACCTGAATTTCATTGTTTATGCGTTGAATACCATATCTCAATTGTATCTTGGTACTGCGCAAAACTTTGTGCAAATTATCACAATGTTGTTTAAAAAGATACTTTCAGAGCGTCTTTGAATAGTTAAGTCAGCAAGAGTGTAGTAAGGCCTTTTGTAGTTAAAAAAATCACAAAAAAGACTGACGATATACTCGCCAGTCTTCTTTTCCTTTATAATCATCCGCCTTGTTTCGTAATCTTGGCAGTTATTGTACTCCTCTTATTTACGGACAAGCATGACTTATCTTTGTATGGCGTTTATCATGCCCTCTGTTCAACCATCTATTCTGCTTCCTTACACCATTGCTGGTGCTTTTACTTCTATTGGAGGCAGTGCTTGCAGACCCGCCGTGTTCAGGAAGTTCCATGGTTTGTTGTAATGCGGCTGGAAGAAAAAGTCGATGAAGGCCAGCTCATCTACGGTCATGTTATTTTGGATGCAGACCGAGATCGTATTAATCGATTGAGTCAGATCAACCTGAGACATCACCTGTGCTCCGACAATTCGACGAGTAGCCTGCTCATATACTACTTTGAGCAACAGTTTCTCAGCCGTTGGCATAAACTCCGGACGGTAGCTGTCTTCCAGTACGACAGATTCAACAATCAGACCTTCGTCAGCCGCAGACATTTCCGTCATCCCTGTACCCGCGATATTTTGCTCATAAATTTTGATACCCGATGTTCCTTGTGTACCCATATACGGTGTCGTAGGACGAACCAGGTTACGGGCTACGAGTGTACCCATCCGCACGGCGTTGGTTGCCAGTGGAATGTAAGATGCTTTGCCTGTTGGGTTGTAATGAATAGCACAGCTGTCACCCGCAGCGAAGACGTCTTTTTGACTCGTTTGCATATATTTATCCACGATGATTGCGCCGTTTGGCAGCATATCCACTTGGCCTTTGAGCAGCTCTGTATTTGGACGGAAACCAATGCACAGAATAACCAGATCGGTTTCGAACTCTCCTTTGGACGTGATCACTTTAGTCACTTTGCCATTTTCACCAGTAAACTTCTGTACCGTTTGACCAAGTGCCAAATTGATGCCGCGTCCAGTCAACGTATCTTCAATCGCATCCGTGAACTCAGGGTCCAAGTATTTATTCAAAATCCGGTCCACACTGTCGATCAGGGTAACTTCCTTGCCGTTCATTTGGAAAGCTTCCACCAGCTCTACGCCGATATATCCTGCACCTACAACAGTGACACGTTTGGCATCTTTGGCTTTTTCAATAATCGTGTTGGAATGATTGTAGTTTTTGCAAAGTAAAATGTTATCCATCTCGATGCCTTCAAGCTTTGGAACGACAGGCCATGACCCCGTTGTCACGATCAGTTTGTCAAACGTATCTTCAAATTCTTCCCCGGTTTGCAGGTTTTTAGCCTGAAGGGTATGGCCCTTGGCATCTACTGCTGTTACTTCATGAAGCATCTTGGTCTCAACACCAAGCTCTGCCAGTTGATTAGGCGAAGAATAGAACAAGCCGTCAGGGTCTTTCACAACCCCACCTACGTAGAGCGCAATGCCACAAGATAGGAAGGAGATATTGTCATTGCGCTCATACACCGTGATGGTAGCATCCGGGTACAATTTGGCGGTATTTACGATGGCTGCGGTTCCTGCGTGTGTACATCCGATAACTGCGATTTTCATTAAAAGTTCCTCCTCGAAATATATAAATGAGTTTGAATATAAGGTTGTTATGGTTGTGAAACATTTCACTTCTTGTTCGAAACTGTGTATGTGATTTATTTCACTTTATACACTCATTATAATGTGATATTTTTCACATTGCAATAGGTTGAGCAAAAAAAGTTTGTCGAAGGAGGTCATTTCCCTGTATTTAAGCCTTTCTTCCCTTCATTGTATTGATTTCATTGTCCCCGGATTTGGGCAGGTTTATGCTATGTAATGGCTTCCGTGATCCCTGTATGAACGCAGTGTGGACGTATAAAGTTATAGGCGTCTCCTGCCTCATGTTTGACTTATACAAAAAATAAATGGCTTCAATTTTCATTACAGAGTTGATTTCATGGATCCAACTCCTACCTGTGAAGAGAATAAATCTGCGTATATAAAATAATCAAAGAAGCCCATCTTTGCTTATGCAAGGACAGGCTTCTCAAACGTTCTTGTATTAACCGAGCAATTTCTCGATATCTGCAATCATTGTCTCCGGAGATTCTTTCGGTTCAACACGACCTACCACTTCACCTTCGCGGTTAACAAGGAACTTGGTGAAGTTCCATTGGATGTCGCTTGTTTCACCTACGCCAGGTTGTTGCTCCTTCAGGTATTGGAACAGGGGATGAGTGCCCTCACCATTCACATCTACCTTGGCAAACACCGGGAAATTCACACCATAGTTAATCTGGCAAAATGATTCCGCTTCCTCACTTGTACCTGGCTCCTGCCCTCCAAACTGGTTACAAGGGAAACCCAGTACAACCAAGCCTTGATCACGATAACGATCATAAAGCTTTTGCAATTCACCGTATTGCGGGGTCAGCCCACACTTGCTGGCTGTATTGGCAATGACCAATACCTTACCTTGATACAGATCCAGTGAGACTTCTTGGTTCGCGGTGGTTACCGCCTGATATGAATATACGGACATGACTGATTCCTCCCATGACATATGTTGGTTTGGGCTGTTGCGAGCACGTTGGCATAACCAACGGACTCACAGCCTGTCCTATTATTATAGACCTGATCCAATGCGATTACCAAATCCCGGGTCTACCCCTTCCCTTTGCTACCATGCGTTGCAAATTCCCCATGAATGCAAAAGAGCCGCGTGCAATAGCGCACAGCGGCTTCATTCTATAATGTAAGGACCACATATGGCCCATTTCGTTAACTTCCTGTCGCTTGGACACGTGGTTCTGCCCGTCCTCCAGCATGAACCATCGCACTGTTCATGACCAGCTGCTCTGGCGTCTTCGATTGCTGGCGTTCGCCTGCAAGAGCGTAAGGCAAGCAGAGCGGTACACCGGAACGCGGATCAATCACGATATCTGCTTCAATGTTGAATACTTCACGAAGTACATCTGAGTTCATAACTTCCACAGGTGAACCATGAGCGATGGCTTTACCTTTTTTGATACCAATCATGTGATGTGCGTAGCGGGAAGCATGATTCAAGTCATGCACAACCATAACAATGGTACGGTTGGCTGTGGCATTCAGTTGCTCCAGTAATTGCAATACTTCGAGCTGGTGAGCCATATCCAGGAACGTAGTCGGCTCGTCCAGGAAAAGGATATCTGTTTCTTGGGCAAGTGCCATGGCAATCCAGGCACGTTGACGCTGTCCACCGGACAGTTGATCAATCGGACGATCATGGAATTCAGTCATGGCTGTCACTTCGATAGCCCATTCAATCATACGTTTGTCTTCCGCACGCATGGAGCCAAATCCTTTTTGATAAGGAAAGCGACCATACGATACCAGTTCAGTAACGGTAAGACCTTCAGGGGCTGTTGGATTCTGTGGCAAAATCGCAAGTTGCTTGGCAACTTCACGCGTGGACTGCTTATGGATGGACTTCCCGTCGAGCAATACATTACCTGCTTTTGGAGCCATAATACGTGCCATCGTTTTCAGGATGGTTGACTTCCCTGAACCATTGGCTCCAACAAGTGCTGTAATTTTTCCTTGGGGAATCTGAATATTCAGATCCTCTACAATTAGTCTTTCCTCATAAGCGATATCCAGCTTGGTCGTCTCCAGACGAAACATGCGATCATCCCTCTCTCATTTATCCCGGTTATGTAATCCGGCTATGACAACAAAAACGAAATTGTAATTCTGTGATTTCCGACGCAAATATCTTCTACACTAAAGATACTGATAATCATTATCATTTGTCAACATAAAAAACCAAATTTTCTTCTCTTTTCGTGCTTTATTTGGTCTTTCTGTAGCAGAAATCCCGCTCTTTCCCCAAGTACACATGAGACCTTTTCTCATTCATTCCGCGCACTTTATCACTTCTGACTGTCTTTCAAACTCTTGAATCGCAAATTTTGTGTCTGAATTGTGAATGTGTGAGTTTTTTTGTGTTTGCTATATCCGCCATATCAAATAAAAAAAGATGACCTTGAAATCTAAAGTTCAAGGTCATCTCACATACGCTCGTTTAATAAGGTATGAAGTCAGCATTTTTCATTATTGGATCAAAAGACACTTAATGAATCTATGCAACACGCTCATATAAAATAACTTACAGCTTCGGCTGAGGCATCAATTGGATTACAGTCATACTGCCCTGCGTACTCTTCACACTGGCAATACTCTCGGCATCCATATTCGCTGGAAGATCGATCTGCAATCCATACGGATAGAGACGATCTACCTCTCCAATAGACATCTGTGCAGGAGTGTTCGCATCCTGTTCATTGGATACAGATGTGTCAGGCGATGTGGAACCAGTAGCTTGATCGGCATCCGTACCTTGATCCGTGTCTCCACTCCCAGCATTAGACGGTGCATTCGTCCCTGTATCCGTTGTTGTATCAGTAGCAGGATCTGAAGTGGAATCACCCGATGTTGAAGGATCGGCCTGCTGATCGCCATCCTCCGTCTGCTCTATGTTTCCCGCTGAAGAACCATCCGTGCTTCCTTCGGAAGTACTTCCTGAGCCACCATCGGAAGGAACTTGGTTATCTGGCTCCTCATTCCGATTAAAACTCTCCCACTTACCTGTAGCATCCAACTCCTGCGTGTTGCCATCTTTCATCGTCAATTGCAGCGGGCCTTGCTCAAACTCAGTGCTTCCCGTATCATTCCTGAAACGGATCACCAGTTGGGCAGGTGATTGCGTACCCTCCTGTTCACTCGCAGGAATCATATAAGCAATCTGCTCCGCGAGCTGCACCTCCGGTTCAGCCGGTATGACAGGCTCCTGGGTAGAAGGAGGGGATGCCGCTGGCGGCTCTACAGAATCTTTCATCCATGCATATGTACCGCCAGCAATACCCAGAACCAGGATCAAGAGGATTAATCCAAACAGATTTTTCCTTTTACCCGTTAGCATCCGCACCAGTGGAGAGGACAATTCCGTCTTCGCACGGTCATAGACCGGCTTCATTGTCTTGCTGGCTCTCACATAATACGGTTTGAAAGCTGACTTCGACTTGAAAGCTTCACGGTCATGGGCTTTGAAATACGCCACGATGGCATCCGCATATCCTTTATGCGCATTGGAACCCCGGACAAACATTCGATGATCTCCTGACCATTCGAAGAATGGATACAGCCCTTCAGCACGACTTGCATTGGTGCGGATGAATTCAATCAGGCCAGGATAATCCAGTCGGTTACTACCGCTTCCTCCCCGATAAAAAGCCATCGGCAAAGCTTCATAAGCCGCTATCCCCGGATGAGCCTGCAGCTCTCCGGCAAGCCAGCGACGCGTCCAGCGTTGAAGTTCATTGCGTTCTGCCAGGGAAAGTGCCTCCAATGCCTCTTCTTCATTCCCCTCGCCACTAAGCCACACTCTCGCAGCCAGCATCATGTTCGTTCGAGCAGATACATCAGAGCCCTGACGTGCCGCCCAATCCCGAACCTCATTGCCATGCTGTAAAATATCAATGCTTAATAGCTGTTCACGGTTAACCCGTTCCAGATCCAGATCCTGAATCATAAACAGGTTAATGACATAAGCCAGCTTGTCTGCAAGGCGGGTTAACTCTTCCTGATATGCCGGATCTTGACTGGCAGACGGAGATCCCCCTTTGCGATTAGGACGGGCTGTAGCTTCAGATTGACCAATTCGTGCCGTAATGCCTGTATCATAGGTGACATCAGCGGATACCCGATCCAGTATGTTAACACGCTGGAGGGCTTCATTCGCAGACTGTACCGGATTAGGCGCAGAACATAACCGTTCACGCAGCTCATTGGCTGTCCGCTCCTGCAAGAAGCTGTAGTGGATCGCAGATGGATGGGACGTAACCCATCTTCGGATCACTTCCACAACGTTCGCTGCCGATTCCGTGCGTTTCAGCTGATTGTCCAGATAAGGCTCGAACAACAGCTTAGTGAGCGATTCATTGGCCAGCACTTTATCAAAGAAAGCCCGATTCAGCTGCGGATCCCGATCCAGCACAGCATACAATTCCTGCACAGCACGCATACGCTTCTGGGCGCGGGCATTATTCACACCGTAGATAAAATAGTCCACTATCCGGGATTGCACCACGGGCGCGGCAACACTGAAATATTCGCCAATGCGAGCTGCGACGTCTTCTTCGGGTACGTTCTCACGCTTCACGCTGTCCAGTTCCCTGCTGAGCAAGGTCAGGAACAGCTCGTTCAGACGGGAACGTTGCTGTAATCCACCATCCGGCTTCAAATAGGTCAGCAAGCCACTCAGGACATGACTTTTGTTATCCAGATACAGGTCTTCCATGCCTTGTTCAAGACCATAGAACACCGCAAGTTCGCCATAGGCTTCAATGGAAAGTTCCCGCCCAGGTTCCATGCCGGACAACATTTCATCCGCAAACGTATAGAACGCATCCGCCGCCGCAGGTTCCTGCAATAAGGCCCAAGCGAATTCTGCATAAGGTAACTTCGCCACAGATGCATCCGCATGTGTCACTCTGCCTGATACGAGATCAAAGGTGAAATCCTTCTCCGTATTCCGGTCTTTCGGACGTAACGTCCCTCGCTCAACAAACTGGACGTGGATGCCCTTCTTGGCCTGTGGCTCCTTGGCAAACGTCATGAATCCCAGCTGCCGCCGGAATGCGTATGGTAAAGCCGTGTACAGCAAACGTAACAATCCTTTGGCCCCTGCGGTCACTTCCTCTGCGGGAAGGTCCAGCGCAATGTATACTTTTCTGCGTGTCGCTACAGACTGCATTACCGCATAGAGCAGGCGCTTGAACAGCACTTCGTTCATCTTCAAGGTGCTCAGCACTTGGGTGGGTGATCCTACGCCAGCATCGGTCGCCCCACCCTGTCCGCTCCTAGGTGATATAGGCAATTCAGCAAGCGCCGGCAGAACTGTACCTTGTTCGATGTCATAGGACGTGGCGAACACGGCATCCAGCCAGCCGCCTTGTTTCATCTGCTCTTCCGAACGTTCGGGAGACAAGACGTAATTATGTGCAAAAAAGGCACTGCGCAGCCCGGTGAAATCCGCAGACTGGTACACATTTTGCCCAAGAATCGTCTCTCCACTCTCCAGATGAAGCAGGTGAATAGAAGCCGGAAACTTCGTCTCGTCCTTCTCGCTACGGCCTGTTAGCTCCGCTGGAGCATCATAGACACAGTAGGGGTGAAGCACTTTTTTGATAAAAGAAGGGTCCAGTCCCGGCGATGCCGCAACCGTATCAAACCCCTCTGTTGTGCGAAACACCCCGCGCCGCTCTCGGGTATACAACTGTTGTTCAATGGGCGGGGTTACGGAAGAACGCATCATCCCACTCTCCCCTCAATGTACTTCAGCTTGTACAATAGCCATAAGAAGGGTTCATCCACGCGAATCGGACTAACCACACCCTGCAATTTCATATCCACCGGATTGCTGCCCAGCGCAGAGACTGCGAAATAGGCTGTATCCTTGAAGTACACATCCATCGTGCCCTTGAACGGACGATCCACCTTCTCAATAAAACGCCGGATCTCCCCGTCGATATTCTCGAACTCGGTTAAGTCGAACCAATCACGGTGCACCATGTTGCGGAAGACATTACTGTTGGATTTGATATAGTCGCCCTCTTCATCCTTGAGGGAATGCAGCATGTCGCTTTTCGTGAGCACAACGGCCGTTGGAATATTCGTTTTGGCTTTGTCCTGATACGCAATAAAATCTCCGAACATCGTCAGCACCACATCGCGTGGCTCATCGTATCGTGGTGTCCACTCTCCCGGCTCGTTGCCAAGGTTAATGCGGATTTTGTCCCGAATCGAACGAATCTGAAGCGGGTCCACCATAAACAGAATGCCTGCCGAGTTCTTGATGTGTTGCCCGTGAAGTCCGAGATAATCCTGCTCCACCATACCTTCACCCGCAACGTCAAAGAACACCAGTGTCAGCGGCGCTTTATCTTCGTCCTTGAACACAAACTGGAAGATAAACGGCTCCTGCAACTTTTCCTTCTGTGTGGAATCCAGCAGATCGCCCCGTTCAAACAACGGTTCTTCATAATCCGCACGGAACCGGCGGCTAATCTCCGCATTCAATGGCATGCAAGCCGCGTCAAAATGATCGGCCGTATAATGCTGCAATGTATGAATTAATGAAGTCATGTAGACGGATTTCCCCACCTGGGATGCACCGATAATAGAAATGATGTTGCTCGGTGCTTTACCTGCCGTAACAGGTAGCTCGTTATGACATTGCGGACACAACCGGCGACGCGTAACGACACCATACCGATCGTTCAGCCCCATCACGATGTTATCGGAATAAATACGGTGTTCCTCCGGTACATCATGGGGTGCCAATACCGCCTCCATATCAAATACCGTGTCGAGTCCGAACCTTTCGCGATACCGATTCAACTTCGCATCTTCCCCGAGTGCGTAGTCCTCATCATCATCACGGTGATGGGCAGCGCGGAACACCACCTCTTCCGGTGAAAACTTGCTGAAACAATAAGGGCATACAATATCATAAAACAGCGGACGTTCCTCCGGCTGTTGTCTCTTCAAAAACCGACTAAAAAAGCTCATAGCCACTCCCCTCCCCTGATCAGTCAGACTAAGGTGATATACACTTGCACTACGATGACAGAGTAACCTCCCAATCGCTAGTCCAACTATCTAGTCTGATATAAGCCGATAGGCGGCTCCATATTTCGGTCCGTCCGTGAAGAATAATCGCACATAATCATCCTTGGCAACTTCAACGGGCGGCATCTCATTTCTTCCGGGAGCAAAATCACTCACAAAAGGATACACCGTACCATCTTCCTTATTCAGCGGAACCCCGCCCTGTTTGCGAACATAACAGAGGGCTTCCTTTGGAACAGGTACTTCCGCTGTGACGGTGATCAATACACTTTTCCGTTTCTGAAAAAAACCGCTCTTGTAGCGAATGGAAAAGCGGATATCCGCCTTCCCTGCGCTTGCAATCACCATGTTGTCCTCGTCTCGTTGACGGATCAGCACAGGTCCCTCTTCCTGCATCTGACACACATAAACCGTATACTTGATGGCACCAAAACCCGTGATCCGATCCGTGTATCCATTGCTCGCCTTATATTCCTCTCTCGTGTACAGCTTCAGCTTGCCCTGTGCAGGCTCTTCCCCGATATGATCATAGCTCATCATATCCAGCTCCAGCCGTTCCACATACACAGCTTCTACCCGTTCCGGCCAGAGCCAGCGAAGTGTACAACGCCCTTCGTCCACCGCAAGTGTCAGTTTTCGAATCAAGGGTGTCGAAGGGTCTGCATCCGTAAACCGCATTTCCATTGACCTCCCGACGTTAGAATCCTTTGCTGCGTGTATCTCTTGGTCTCTGACCAAACCCTTCGGCAGAAGAAGTTCCGCCGCCAGCTTCACGACAACCCTTGCTCTTCCGCGGCGTGTTCTCCTTAATCGGAACAATCCAGGAGAAGAGGGTCAGTACGCCAGACAAAATGAGCATCGCACCAAGTCGTACGAATGTATCACCCACGTTCGAACCGTCGAGGCCCCATTCCAGCAGAAGCCCTGCCAGTAGACCCGATACCGCACCACCAATACCGAAGCTGAGCGCGAGATGACGGTTATCAAACACAAGTCCGAGTGACACACCCAGTGCTACTCCAATTAGCAGTACGGCAACGACACGGAAAATCGCCAGATAAACGCTATGCTCCATCATACCTGTACGCTCCGTTACCAGCGTCCGTTCATCAATCGTATCGTAGATCTGCTGGAATGCCAGATTCAGACCACCGGAATCCGGTACATCATAGTACATGCCACCCGTTTGCTGGGCAATATTACGCAGCAAATCCGTTCCTGATGGGTCTACCAGACTGAGGCCGACTGTATTAATGGTAATCTGTTCGTTGTTATATTGGGACAAAATATCGGTCGTGTCCGCTTCACTGAAGCCATCGGATAACAAGATGACCACCGTACCGCGTTTCGGGTCCTGTTTGCCCTGAATCTGTTCCATACCTTCCCGCAGCACGGCATCAAAATTGGTGCCGCCCGAAGTCGTGACAATGCCATCGATTTTGCTATAAACCTCATTCTTGGCCGCTTCACTATCCAGCGCAATAAACGGCTGTAACAACTGCGGTTGGTCATCAAACGTAATGACAGCTACCTGTTTGTCACTCTCCATCTGGCTGATTAGTGTCTTGGCGGCTTCAAAACGTCCGTTATCCGGATCTGTCTCGCTCATGCTGCCCGAGTTATCGATCATCAGTACGATGTCCTTCACTTGCTTCACACCGCCCGGATTGATCTGATACAACAATTGCAGGGCGAGTCCAACAACAAATAACAGAGCCAGTGTTGCCGGAACAAGCAATTTCCACGACAGTCCCAGATACCGGAGCTTCCATGAAGCGCCATTCAGCTTGGGTGAGATCATCTCTGCGATCAAACAGAACAATCCAACGCTCAGCGCCAGTACGCCAAAGTATAATCCCATCAGCAACAGACGTGGCATCTCCCCAAGCCATTGACGCAGCATGATTTCTCCTGCCGCAAAGCCCACTGCCCCGCCAATCAGGCTGAACAGGACCAGGAGAAGATTGATTTTTCGCTGCATGTCTACATGCATCCTTTCCATACCAGCCGTAAACAGGCTGAGTTAATACAAGATTGGTGCTGGGTGTCAGGACACCGCCGGCGTCTTAACGAATGGGTGACAACTTTTCCACCAGACCAGCGGGGTGAAGTTCATAGCCATTCTCCGTGTACGAGTCATAATATACCTTGCCGTTCCGATACACCATGAGATCCTCCAGATGGAAACCGCCCATCAGATTCAGCTTCTCCACGCCACTACTGCGTTCTTCGTACACCACACCCAACTTGTAGATACGTGACGTCTCTTCGGCATGTGCCGCGTAGTCCATGAAAGCACTATGATGATCACCAAAGAAATACTTCTCTTCATACCGATGTTCCTGCGTATAATCGAATACCCGGACCCGAACAACCGCCTGATCCTCCAGCGTGTGGTACAACCTGCGGAACAGATCATCCCGGGTTAATACGTCTTTATCTCCGTAGGCAATCGTAACGTTAGCACGCTGCAACAGTTCTTCTTCAAATGGCAATCGCAATGGCTCGGCTGTAAGCAGCAACGAGTGACATACCTCCATCAACCGTTTCAGCAGACGATCATCGCCTTCTGTGGCAAGCCGGTTCATGTCTCCCATGTAACGGTTCTCAAACCATACATCCCGTCCGCGTTTGGCTTCCAGGTCGATGATTAGCTCTTCCGTCACTTTGCCGTAGTACTCCATCACGTTCTGGCCGATGTATTCATCCGCAGCGGCGATACTTTGGGCAGCTGTCTCTCGCAGTGTGCGTTCCAGCGCTTCAAGTGTTGCTGTGACGTGGCGACTAAAACGATGAAGTTCTTCCATCTCCGTATCGTAGATGCGCAGCAGATGTAATTCATTTTCCAGTCGCAGTAATTCTACCTTTGGTACATACACTCGCTCCAGCATGCAGTCAATCAGATTGCGTACATTCTGTTTATCACGGAACAACGCTCGTTTGAACGACTGATCTTCCACTCGCTCTTGCTGACGTTGCTCCAGCAGAGCACGTGCCGATTCAAGCTGCATCGATTTATCCCGAATCAGTCCGAGCAGCGCTTCACGTACACTGCCAGGCTCACTGTCACTCCAGGCCGCCCACTGGAAGTAACCAACCTCTGGATGCTCCGCGCGGGAATGTTCAGCCTGACGGCGCAGGGAACCGCTAGAGCTACGCTCGCGCACACGCTCTTCGACAAGACGGACAACGTTATCGCGGAAGTACGCTTCAGCTCCTTGTCCAAACAACGCTCTCTCCGCTTCACGAAGTGAGAGCGGCTTCAGATCGGAGAAACTGACGTTATGCGTCATGATGCCACTCATGCCACTAACCAGATCTTCATCGGGCAGCAGGCCTTCGACTTTGCGTTCCACCGAAGCCGCGTCCAGTCCAAAGAAAGCGAGCTTGTCCTTAATGCTCCAATCCGGCTCTTGCCGCATGCGTGCGAGCAGATATCGATACAGGTGATATAACACCGTCAGGGCAATCGGCTTGTTTGGCCGCCTGATCTCGGCAAAACCCGCACTTGCATAACCATGCTGATCAGAGGTAGTACGAATATTGTTTTTAAAGGATGTATTGTTGTACGTGTTCGCTCCCGTGCTTGAAACGCTACCCGAGTGATCCACATCCTGCTTCCTGTTCTTCAGCAGGCAGATGCGGCAGATGATCTCGGCATTTTCGATCCAGCCACCGGGAACGCCGGTTCCACGCTCATTTTTGTCGGACAACAGATATACCAGATCAAACAACGGTGACGCGGGATGTGTAACCGGAATGGAGATCCCATCCTCCGTCACCAGCAGTTTACCGCTGAACGTGTAGTCCAAGGACTGCATATAATCCAGTTCCCGCAGAAAAGCGAGGCCTGCTGCGCTGGCATACCCGAAAGAATCCACCTGTTCCATCTCGCTGACCAATACATGCAGATCCGTCTGCACCGACTTGAAGGCTTGGGACAAAATGGTCTCCGTCAGCTTGGTGAGCTCTGGCAACAATACATTCAGCGGATCATCCGCCCTGGTTACCACCGTAACGTAAATCCGATCAAATGACGAGTACAACCGTCCATATTCAGCAATTCGGTTACTGACCCGCCGAAGCGTACGATTCAGATCGTAGAGCGCCTGATCCGATTCGTGGAAACTGCGATGTACATCCTTACGCCGTGTTTTGGACGGTCGCTCCGTCTGCCCAGCGGACAAAGGCAAGCGATGACAAGTCACCTGACCATCATCGGACGAGCCACCATTCCTCGTTCCACCCGGATGCTCTTTCTGATCTTCTGTACCAATCTGAACGTAGACCACACCGTCTCCATTATCCCATTTCAGCCGATTGATCTCCTGCACGGCAGACACCGCGGGTGCAACCAGATCACCCACGAAAAGGAACAAAGCCGGGTAATGGATACTGCTGCGTCCATCACCCAAGCTGCCTTGACGCTCCTGCTCTATTGCATACTGCGCTGCATACTTCTCCAGATCACGCTTCAGGGTATTGTTCGAATTGAACTCCATCCCGGCCGCCATCTTACTTCAGCCTTCTGCGAATGTCGTTCAGCTTGGACGACATTGTTCTGTAGAACTGATAGATGTCTTCTCCGTTAGCCAGTTCTACCCGCTCATATTCCAGACGATCACGTGATTCCATGAACAGCGCAGCCAGATCATCCAGCTTTGTCAGCAGTGGGGTGATATCTTCTGAAGCCGTGAGATCGTTATCGCGGCGGGAGGCTTTGCGCAGCAATGTACTGCGATCCTTCTCCGCCAGACCGCGGAAGTTGCCAAACACTTCATACTCGGCAAAGTTACGGCTCTTCATCAGGTTTGCGAACGGCTCCCATGCGTCTTCTTCCGGGTCACGGTCATAGACGTAGAGGGCACCTTTTTTGACGATGGTGTCGGTATATAACGCTTCGATGAAGCGGTCATACCATTGCTCCTCGTCCTGGTACTGGGCAAGAATGCCTTCGAGTTCGGCGACTTTGGCCGAGATGGCATTCATCTTTGCCAGTTCCTCACGTACGCGCGCGATCAGCTGCGGGGAGCGTACCAGGTTTTCTTTGGCCATATCTTCATTAATACTGCCGAAAATATCCTTAACGCCTACACGCGGCAACCCTTCGGATTGCAGACGTTTCAGTTCGATCACCGCCCGCTTCACTTCGCCGAGGTTCGGCGTGGTGGACGTGAGACGCATGTCGTACGCTCCCAGTTTGGCAGACAAATCAAACGCTTCTGTTGTCACAATCGCATACCGGTTGCTTGTATTCTCATCAATCGATTTGGCTGTCACAATGTTGTATCCAAGCGCCTGCTCGAATTCGCTACGTACACGCGCGTTATACTGCTTCACGCGGGCGTTCTCATACACATCTCCCCATGATTTCTCCGGAATCGGCGACGGCAGATAGGTCCAGTTGTTTTTCTCCGTTTGCACCAAGTGGCGACCAATGCCTTCTTTGTCCAAAATGGTACGTTCATAACTTTCCTCATATACCTTAAGCGGTGTATAAACAAAGAGTGGTACCCCGTTGCGGGTATTCAGCCAGAAAATCCGGTTACGCACTTCACTTTCCTTAACGGTAAAATGAGACTTGCCCACCGCATTGTTCTGATAATTGCGAATCCCTTTCAGAATGCCTGGTGCCTGTGCCGGTACCGATACAAATCCCCATGAAGGGAAATGCAGACTGCCTGTACTGTTGCTCAGATTGAACACCGGAACAGCCTCATCATCCAACTTGCCAGCAATGAAACGTTCCACGAATTTCTCGACTGACTCATCCTGACCGTATTTGATCACCAGGAAATCTTCCATGGAACGGGTAATCAGATCACCGAATTTCTCACTCAGGAAGTCGGAGATGGAGCTGACGATATCAATCTCGTTTTCTTTCACCCATTGGCTGGAGTTTTCCAGCAATTCACGAGAGAAGTCACGGATCAGATCATCTGTATCACGCTTATCCAACAGCCCGTCCACCACACTGACGATATCCGGTACACTTACAACGTTCCAGTAATATGTTTTGTTGCCTTTGTGATCGGCTTGTTCTTCGCCACGTGTCAGGAGGTCACCGTTCTTCGTGAATATCGAGCTAAGGGCATTCAGCGTTTCGGTAAATACGTTATAAATGCGGCTGTTTTCCTGGTTCAGCAACTCATACAGATCTTCATAGAACTCGATCATCTGATCGTTGCGTTCCACGTCGGCGTGCAGCCAGTACTCATGAATTTTTGCTTCAATATAAGCATTCTTTTTCTTCTCTTTGGAGACAAAAGCACTCTTCGCATCGCCCAGTTTCTCTTCGGACTGCTCCTGAGCTGCTTCAATATCACGCGGAATGCGGAAGGCATTCTCACGCAGGGTTTCGATGTACGACTGAATCATCTTCAGTACACAGAAACCTTTTTCCGTATAAATCAGACGGGAGACATAAAACGGACCTTGTTCGGGATGCAAAAACATACGCCGGATCTGTTCGGTGAACTGACCCGCAATCTCACCAGGCAGTTGTTTCTTCGCTTTAATATATTCTTCACGAGCACGAGCCAGGAAGTTCTGCTCCAGTTCAGTATCCATATTCACAACCTGTGATTTCACCACGTTGCCATAGGATAAACGCTCGCTGTTCTGATACCCAGGCAGTGGCTCTGGCACGCGCGCTTCAAAGGACTTGACCACACTTTCGAGATCAATACCCAGCTTGCGGGCAAACTTCTCGGTATCCTCCTGGTTTGGTGCTTTGGAGAACATGGTGTTCATTTTATCGAACATGCGATACGCCAGATAAGTGGTCATCTCTTCAATCGGCAGGACAGCCGAAGATGCACCGATGATGTTGTAATCATAGTTAGCCGGGTACACCTTGTTCATCTGTGCAATGTTGGTGCGAATGTTGCTGATATAGTCATGGATCGCAAACTCCTCACCCGACTGCTTCTCCTCACTTGCCATGAAGTTGGTAATGTTCTCGGCCGTGACGTTCATGCAGTAATCGTAGGCGTTCTCCAGCAATTTGCCTTCGGTATTCGTAGCAGAGATTAGATGACACAGGTTAAATGGAGGCAGTGGTGAGTTGACGGTTAAAATATTGCCGTACTTCTGTGTAAACCGCTCACCGCGGCTATCCACGTTCATCCAGTAATCCAGCTCTTTGAGCGCAGCATATCCGTTTTTACGAATGTATTCACGAGTGTGTTCACTCAAGCTTTTGTTGGACAGGTTCACATCTGGCGTGAACAGATATCCCAGCGTATTCACGCGGTCAATCCCGGCAGAGCCGTGATCCCGTTCGATAATGCCGCGCACGATATAGGAAATATCGAGGAAACAGCCGCTGCCTGTGCCGCCGGACAGACCTGTCAGCAGGAACACCATAAGTTTTTTGTTGGTGCCTACGGATAAGGTTTTGATCTTTTTGTCGATAGCCTGTACGACCTGATTAATCTTGGTGAACAGGAGCAGACGTCCAGCCTGACGCACCCCTGCGGCGCCGTTCATGCCGTCCGTAATGCTCAGTTCGGGAGACAGCCAGTCCGTAATATACGGTTCAAGCACGCTGCGGTTCTGTAGAAGTCCGCCAATTTCGGCATTGGACAGCAATACGAATTCATTGATCGGATCAAGTCCGATCCCTTTATACTTTTTGGCACGATCCTGTTCGTTTGTCTCAAAAGCCAGAAACTCCACATTGTCCGGCTTGTCCATTTTTTTCTTGGATACCGGGTCCTGTGGCAGCTTGAAACGACGGTTGATCTGATATTTAAGGCGCAGCAGCGCATCAATTCCCGTTCCTCCCAGACCAATAATCAGAATGGGATTATCAATCGTATCAACTCTGATCTTCTCACTGACAATACCTCCGCCAAGTGATACATCCAGTTGCTGAATATGTTCTCTAACAATCGGTTTCATTCCATGTCCTCCTTAGATTAACGCACGTATGCTTCAATCTATATAATTAAACTAAAGAATATTTACACTTGCCACTCCGTTGACAGAACAACCTTCCGATCGCTGTTATCCCCAGATTTTTTGATTCTCTTTTTCAACGGTGAAAATCTGGGGATAGCCTATGCTTCCGATGTAGCTTTCTTTCAGAAAGCTTTTAGGCGAACGCTTCGCTTCTTCAGGTTTTCTCTGTCCTCTGCGTTCTCGTGTAAATGGATTAGTTCAACTTATATAGCTTACATTCATTTAGCTATAATCCTTCACACCAAATACTCGATCAAAATCGTTTTGTCCGCCTGTTGCAGCGGGATGCTCAGTCGGTCACCGTTCTTCAGTTCAACGCCTGAGCTTGCATCGACTGCACGACCGGATTTCTCCAACGTACCGCCTGCGGTGTTACGGATTATAATTCGATCCCCATTGCTGGGCGTGAATACATATTTTTCGGTTTCCTTCAGCTCAGGGTCCAGTTGCAACAACTGATGCAGATGAAATCTACCGCGGAAGGATACCAGCTTTTTATATTGTGGATATGACTTGTCTCCTGTGTTCTCATCACGAATCTCCACAACCATCTGGCCTACAAATCCCCGGTTTTTGCGTTTCAGCCAGCCCATCAGGAACCATGCTCCAACACCTACGACAATCAGAGCTATAACACCCAGGATGACAGGTAACCAAGGAAACGGCTTATCCTGTTCACCGCCTGACGTTGTTGGTTGAGATCCACTTCCGGCTGCTCCGCTAGCGTTGATCGTGATTGGCTCACTTTCACGGTAGAAGCTGTCTTCTTCCGCACGGATGACTAATTCATAGTTATGATTGTCTGGTACTTCAAACGTTCCGGCAAAACCAGAACCTGTGTTTTCCAGCGGTTGTTCTTCACTTTTGCCTGTATCCACATCTTTCACAACCAGCGTGGCCTTCATATCCTTATACAGGTCATTATCCTGAAGCGGCTGACCGCCATTCTCCAGTTTGGCTGCAAGATCAACCTTGTCTCCTTTGGTATAGGACTTGGTCTTAATTGGGTCCACAACGAGCTGAAGATCATAGTTGAACAACAGGTTGATATCGATGCTGTCTTTCGGAGCCCCTTTTACCCGAAGTTTCCAGTCTCCTTCTTGGGGTTTCAACAGCTTCACGAGTGAATAACTCTTCGACGTCGAGAGCTTGGCTGCGTCCGATTTCAGGTCTACAGCTTGTCCAGAAGGGTCCGTCAATTGCACTTCCACCGGCTTCGAAGACATGATCGAAATGTTTGCTTCCAATACACTGTCATTCGGTACATTCACGGTAACTTCCTGATAACTGCCGTTTCCCGTTACAGAGGGCAGCTTCACCACATTCAGTTTGGCATGATCGGCGAAGATCTCACTCAGAATCTGTGGCAGATCATCCGGCGTATCGGTAATGAATGATTTACCTCCAGTCTGCTGAGCCAGGTCTGCGAGTGCATTCTTGTTCAGCTTGCCATCGGCGTTCAATCCAATCGTATACACCGGAATACCCTGATCCTGTGCTTCCTTCACGGCTTTTGCCAGGTCAGCATCAGATTGTGCCTGTGTACGGCCTTTGGTTTTGTTAAAGTCATTGTTACCATCCGCCAGCAGCACGATCATTGGCGAGTGGGATGGGTCTGCACCATGATTCAGTATGTTCACGGCTTCGGCGACACCAACTGAGACATCGGTATATGGCCCCCGGCCGAGCTGATCAATAAAATCTTTCAGGCTACTCTTGTCCGCATCGGACTGAATCTCCAGCATAGCCTTTTCCCGCTCCACCTGATCGGTATAAGCGACAATCCCTACCTTGTCCCCCTGGACGGGCAGCATATCAATAAACATTTTCATGGCTTCATTACTGATCTTGTCACGGTCACTTGTATTCATCGAATTACTTACATCGGCTACAAGTACCGCATCGATTCCGCTTGTCTGTGCCTGAGCCGCTGCAGCTTGTGGCAGCAACGCTTGAGGTAACAGTAGCGTTAGAATTGCCAGCAGAACCATCGTTCCACTAAGCCAGCGTATTTTGCGTGTCCGCAGCATTGGGTGTACTCCTTCACGTTTGAGATTAAAATGGGAATAGTTTATTATAGGCGTCAAGCCTTAAGGAAATCTTAACAGTCTACTAACAAATTCTGAAAAGCACCCCTATCTTGAGTTACAGTTTTGTAATGACTGACAAAAATCGACGATTTCATGCCTTGAACTGGCACAAAAGTACCAACTATGGAAATATGATATAGTTATTGCCAGCAAACTGCAATATAACAGCGCTTGTTCACCAAGCCATAGAAGGGAACGGATTATGGTTACATACGGATGCCTCGCCATATTGTTTCTTTTTGTCATTATAAAGGTAACTGCACTCCAGCTTCATCGGCGGAAACCAATCTCCCGCGAAGACACGGATCGTACCCTCTACACTATTCTGAATGGTGAGCGTGATTGAGCATGAGTACTAAACTAGTTGTATCCATAAGACCATTTCATCGAACGACCTATGCCTATGAAAAGTTGCAAGTCTGCTCACGTTGTGGACAGTACACCTGCCTGTGGGAAGAGGAGTGCACGGCCTGTGGCCGGGGTACCTTGAATTCCGTTCAAGCGAAGGCAACTTCCCGTGTGAAACGCCGGATTGCACGCGACTTGTTCATTACGATATTGTTCGGTGTAGCTGCTACCTATTTCGGTGAGACCATAGATCAGACCATGGCGGCAGCCAGCATTTCCCTGCTGCTTCTGGCCTTACTGATCTTCATGCAGAAACGTTCATTCGAGGTAGAGCAGCAGCGCGAGTTGAAGCGCACGTTACAACAGGATGAGGAACTCATCCGCCAGGGTATTAACCGCAACTGGGCTCTGGTCGCCGAAGCTCGAAAGCAGGATGAAGCACTTGCCTATGAGATGCTCCGCGAGATCGGCTCACTCGTCTACAATGACCGGATTCGACTGCAGCAGGTTGCGCTGTTACAATCCTTTGTCCTGCGTAGTGACATGGATTTGCAACTCAAGCCCTTGCTGCTACGCAGCTTCGAGCGGCTGCTCGCTGAATATATCGGTGAGATTGCTCGGCTCAAGCCGGATTTGATCCGGGAAGATGCGATTCGTTATATCGCAACCTATGAAGTGAACATTTTACAGCTCCACAATGGAATTCAGATACTTACAGCCGTAGCTGCTGCTGCCGTGCGCAAGAGCAAATATATTGAGTTATTCCCTAGTCTTATTACCCGCTACGCCCGCTTTATGCCCAAGGATCGCTTCATGAGACTTTATCACACGATTGAACGCTATCCGAGCAAGGCACGAGGGGGATTGGCCGAGTCGGTAGGTCGGGTGTATAACGAGAAATATCGGGATCAATATGCAGATGTTCAGCTGTAGGGATGATATATTGAGAAAGAAAAACGTAGTTTAGTGCAAACTCACTCCCTGTATATAGACGAATGCAATTTCATCCATCCCTGCATGCGCGTCAGCACCACAGATCGAAGGTTATGCTTCTAATGATATAAGAATTAATCCAAAAACACCCCATCCTTAGGTCTAGGATGAGGTGTTTTGAATTTTATGGCAGTCTGCCACGTGCTAAACGCAGTACACGAAAAAAAAGGAAAAACTACATGGGGAATACCTAAATGGCATCTTCCATGGACCAAGCAGGCGCGCAAACAGGCACTCGCAGATGACAAAAAGAATAAGCGGAAATGAGCATCTGTCCTGGTGAAAAAGGGCCGCGACGTGGTTCCGTCGCGACCCTTGATCTGAGGGTTGGGTACATCCGTACCCGAACCCTCTCATATGTGCCATGCCAAACCCTGTGGCATGGCATGTTGCCTGCGCAATTGCGGCTGCATCGCCGCTTGCGCCAAGGCTTTACCGTCCGCGACGAGAATCGCGACGGTCGCCCTTCGCCGGTCCGCGTCCTGCGGATTCCGGACGGCGAGAGCCTTCGCTGCTGCGCCCGGAGGTGCGCTTGTCGGCACTACGGCCAGCCCAGCCGCTGCTAGCTGCACCGCGTCCGCCTTGACCCGCTGCACCACGACTGCTGTCGCTGCTGCGCGCGGAACCACGACCTGCGCTGCGCTCGTCGCCACTGCGACCCGCACCGCGTCCACCTTGACCTGCTGCTCCGCGACTGCTGTCGCTGCTGCGGCCACCGCTACGACCACCACTGCGTCCGCCTTCACTGCGGCCACCTTCGCCACCGCGGGAACCACGCCCCCCACGTCCGCCATCTCTGCGATCGTTACGGCCTGCACCGCGACGGGCACTACCAGTTCCGGAAGAGCGTCCGCCTGAACGTTCGTCATCCCCCTGACTGTTGATGGAACGTCTAGCTGCTCCAGTCGAAGCAATTGGACCTTCGCTTGTCCACTGAATACGGGACAGCTTCTGGTCGATACCTTGCTCAATACGTGCAAGTTCCGGTCTGTCGTGCTCTGTTGCAAACGTTACAGCAAGACCTGTACCGCCTGCACGGCCCGTACGACCAATCCGGTGAATATAACTTTCCGCATCATGCGGCATATCGTAGTTAAATACATGCGTGACGCCTTCTACATCAAGTCCGCGTGCAGCTACATCTGTAGCAACCAGCACTTGCAGTTTGGCATCACGGAACGCTTTCATTACGTTCTCACGCTTGGATTGGGACAGATCTCCATGAAGTTCATCACTTGCATAACCTGCTTCACGCAGATCTTGGTTCAGCTTGGATGCACGACGCTTGGTCCGACAGAAAATAATCGCCAAGTATGGGCGATACGTATCAATCATGCCGCGAAGTGCTTCTAATTTACCACGATCCGTGCATTCCAGCACTTGCTGGCGAATTTGTTTGATCGGAATAACAGATTGAGAAGATACTTTTACATCTTCCGGATCTTTCATGTAGGTCTTCGCCAGGTTGCGAATGCCCTTAGGCATCGTTGCTGAGAACAGCATTGTCTGACGTTTATGTGGCAGCTCGCTAAGAATCGTCTCCACATCGTCCAGGAAGCCCATGTGCAGCATTTGGTCGGCTTCATCCAGTACCAGTTTTTTCACATTATCCAGCTTCAACGTGCCACGGCGCAGGTGATCCAGCAGACGACCCGGTGTACCAATAACGATCTGGGTACCGTTCTGCAATTTACGCAGTTGTTTGTCCACATCCTGCCCACCGTATACGGCAAGCACGTGCAGTTTATCGTCATTTGCCGTGAGCTTCTTCGCTTCTTCCGTAATTTGCAGCGCAAGCTCACGCGTAGGCGCGATAATCAGCGCTTGTGGCGAACGGTCGGATACGTTAATTTTCTGAATAATCGGCAGCAAAAATGCCAGCGTTTTCCCTGTTCCTGTCTGTGCCTCAGCGATAATATCGCGTCCACCCAGCAGTACCGGAATCGAACGCTCCTGTACCGGAGTCGGCACGGCGATTCCCTGATGTTTCAGGATCTCGCACCATTCCGGGCGAATGCCCAGTTGTTCAAAGTTTGCCAATCGTTACACCTCTGTATATTCATTTAGATAAGTCCATTTCATAATGACCTTAGTATCAGTATCTGCCATCAAGACTAGTTTTCCTTATATCAATCATGATTATGAAATGAATTTTTTAAAAAGCAATCCACTCGTTGCTCTTCTTCTCCATACCCTGTAGTTTACACGTTAGTCAAGCAAAACAAAAGGGGATACAGCGTTACACCCCCAACTTGTAGCACAAAATCCCAAGATCAGCGTAACTTGTATCGACCAAGTGAGTTTGAGGTTGGTTTTTGAGAGAGTGTGTGAGGTTGGTTTTGAGAGTAACTATAGGAGCCCCTCTGAGAATGATGATGAGTGGAGTAAGCTAAAGCGGTAGCTCGAAGTATGACCCTGACTCTGTAGAACGGGGTTGAGGATTGAACTGCACATGGTCAGGAGGAGGTTATAGCGGGCTACAGTGTCTGATGGCACTCCTTGAGAAAGATGTATTGGATCGTTATGTTCATAATCCCAGGATAGTTGAGAGATAGCGTTAAGATTGAGATAGCTGCTATGATTCTATAAATTGTTGTGAAGTTCATCCTAAACAGATCAAAAGGAAGCGATCTTGCGAAAGTATCAGGAATTGAAAGGTACCTTACATAACTCCGTACATTGAGATCAAGATTCAAGATTTCTCGCGGTTCGAAAATAGCTCTTACGATGAAACCTCCCACGTACCACTGATTCTAACGAATCCAGGGCACCCTATTACGCCAATTAAAGCCGTTTGGATTTTCTAACGAACTCCAGTCACTTAATTACTCGGAAATACCCGCGAAACGGCATCAGTATAGGTGAAATCAGCAAAATAAGATGTCTGAGATTCGTTAGAATAATGAAAACATGAAATAACCCCATATAAGACGTGCCAGGTTCGTTAGATTCTACACACTCTGAAGGACACAAGCTTGAGCACAATAACATCAGCTACAGTAATAACAACATTTACTAGAACCAGAACACCAACTACAAAAACTAGAACTAGGAACAACAACAACAACCAGCACTACCTATACTTCTACTAGAACTATTACTACAACTTCTACTTCTATTTCTATTTCTATTTCTACTACAACTACCACTACCACCATTAGAACTACTACTACTTCTACTTCTTCGTTCTTTTTCTGTTCTCTTCTTCACTGTACACACCACACACTCTAATAAAAAAAAACAACGACGCCCTCTCCCCGACTTACATTGGGAAAAAGTGCGCCGCTGATAAAAAGTATATTTTTATGTTATCTACTACATAGGGCTGTCGCATGTCTGCTCAACACTACTTTAGGACAGTAGCCTTCATAACTTTATTACTTGTTTAGATCCTTAATTCCAGATTTACTAAACCGTTCATTTTTCACCTTGTCCGCGTAACTATAGTCAGACATTGCACCTTTGAACAACAACCTTCGTTGCAACCAAGTTACGAACCGTGCCCTCCAGCTGTAGCAAACCCACTCCGTTCAAGAATGCGAGTGCTCTCCTCGTTTAACCCGCGCAGGTGCACGGTTTTGCCAAGCTTCGCGTATTTGAACTTCACTTTGCCGATAGCCACAACCGCAGTGTTATCCCAGATATGTGACCCTCCGAAATCAATCGTGATCTCCTTCGGATCGGCCTCTGCATCGAACTCATCCACGAATCGGGACGAAGAACCAAAGAAGAATGGTCCGTGAACCCGATAAACTTTCTGCCCTTGCTCTTGGCTCGCCTGTACACGAATCTTGGTCTGTTTCCAGCCAAAATGCAGCACACTGAACACAACGCCGACCATAACCCCGATCGACAGATCGTGGGTATAGACCACAATTGCCACCGTCACGATCATGACAAAGGCTTCCGCGCGCGGCACGCGAGTTATATTTTTGATAGAACTCCAGTCGAATGTCCCGATACACACCATAAACATCACACCGACGAGTGCCCCCATCGGTACCTGTTTCACCACACCGCTAAACAGCAGCAACAGGATCGCGAGAAACGCACCCGCAGTAAACGTAGATAATCTTCCACGTCCGCCAGACTTCACATTAATGACCGACTGCCCAATCATCGCACAGCCACCCATGCCGCCAAACAAACCGTTCACAAAATTTGCAATACCCTGACCACGCACTTCACGGTTCTTGCTGCTCTTGGTCTCGGTCATCTCATCCACGATGGTTGCGGTCAGCAGGGATTCCAGCAAACCAACCAGTGCCATGGTGAATGAATAAGGCAGCAGAATCATCAGCGTGTCCCAAGTCCACGCAATATTTGGCAAGTGGAACATCGGCAGAGTGCTCGTTATATTCCCCATGTTTCCTACCGTTCTTACGTCCAGATGGAACACCACGGTAATAATCGTCATCACGATGATCGCAATCAGTGGAGCTGGAACGCCTTTGAAAAACCGTGGCAAAATATAAACGATCGCCAGCGTGCCCGCTACCATCGCATACATAATCCAGTTCGCTCCCGTGAAGTGGGTTAACTGCGCCATAAAGATGAGTATAGCCAGTGCGTTAACGAATCCGGTCAGTACCGAATGAGGCACAAACGTAATAAACCGTCCAACCTTAAATATGCCCAGTAGAAACTGGATAATGCCCGTCAAAATCGTCGCCGCAAAAAGATATTCCACGCCATAATCCTTGACGAGTCCAACCATCAGTACCGCCATGGCACCGGTTGCCGCCGAGATCATGCCTGGTCTTCCACCAGCAATCGAGATCACAATCGCAATCGTAATCGAAGCGTATAATCCGACCATCGGATCAACACCCGCAATGATGGAGAACGCAATGGCTTCCGGAATTAACGCCAGCGCTACCGTAATGCCTGCCAGCACGTCTCCGCGAATGTTGCCAAACCATTGTTGTTTTAAAGTATTCATATGTTCTTGCCGTTCCTCCTACGTGTATTCCTTATAATGGACAATCCCGCTGAACAGTAACGGAAGCCGTTCACACTAACCATCTACCCAGGACAGCACAAAACAACGGATTCCTCTCCGCGTCATTCACCTATGCTCATCCCTGAGTTGCATCATTATTTACCATCCATATTGCTTTGAAGGGTTAATATGCACTCATGTCTTTTCCGTTCCAGTGTGTACCGCTGGTGTTCCATTACTGCCTCAGTTGTCTTACTCGTGCGACATCAGGAGCTGATCCTGATGCCAATAGGTTTTCCCCTCTCAGAAAAACCGGGTCCGTTAATGTACTGACCTATTATTATAGTCACAGGACCGGATATGTACTAATACAGTTAAGGCGAAAAAACAGAACCTTTTCTTCTATTATCTTAATCTTTCTATAATTTACTCACCAATTCTCTATTCACAAAAAAATAACCCGCAAAGATCCTTTGGAGAAAGTCTCTTTACGGGTATTCTTGTGATGTAATGCTGTTGCTAGAACCTTCCCGATTTGAATATCGAATAGAGCAGGAAAGCCACCATCAGAATCGCCACCAGGAAACCAATCTCAATGACCGGAATATCCCACAGCATCGTGGACTGATGACTGATCGACGAACCGATAATCAGGCCCACCATAATGATACAAAAGGCAAGTAACACAATACTGAAAGACAGCCGATTACTAATCTGGTCCATTCTGCGCATGAGTGCATCCAGTTCAGGGACACTAATCTCCAGTCTCAGCTTGCCTTTGCTAATAATGGATGATAATTGCCTTAACTGCCCTGGCAGACCAATGACACTCTCGGCCATATCGGCCGCACTGCGGAACAACCGATTCTTGATTCTTCCGGCACTAAAACGTTCCTTGATCAGCTTCCGCCCAAAAGGCTCGGCCATATCTACAATGCTCAGGGAAGGATCGAGATGTTCAATTACACCTTCCATTGTAAGCAACGACTTACCGAGCAGCAGAATATCGGCAGGCATGACAACCCGGTGCCTCTGGGCTACGCCGAATAAATCATTCAATGCCTGACCCACACTAATCTTGGAAAAGGGAATATCGTAATATTTGGTACGTAACTTGTCCAAATCCACATGAAGACCACGCAGGTCCATGTCATCTGGCATCATGCCGAGCTTCTCAATCGCCCGGATCATACTGTCTGTATCTTTGCGCATTAATCCAATAATAAGCGAAGCGAGCTGTTGTTTCATCTCATCACTCAGACTGCCCACCATACCGAAGTCTATAAAAGCAAGACGTCCATCCTTTAATACCATCAGATTGCCCGGATGTGGGTCAGCGTGAAAGAATCCCTGAATAAAGATCTGATTTAATAATGAATCCACCAGCCGCTCGGC
The DNA here is from genome assembly GCF_037981725.1 of Paenibacillus sp. FSL H3-0457. Lineage (NCBI taxonomy): Bacteria > Bacillati > Bacillota > Bacilli > Caryophanales > Paenibacillaceae > Paenibacillus > Paenibacillus sp. FSL H3-0457. The sequence goes on from NZ_CP150283.1 coordinate 6,487,649, forward strand.
AATGTTATTCAGATCATGACCGCGTCTGACCAGTTCTTCACGATCATTGAGCTTGATACCTTCGATATACTCCATAGTGAGCACACGGGACGAAGTCTGATCCCAGTAAATTGCCGGGATTTTGACCTTGTTGTCCTGTTGGTACTGCTGTGCAATCTTTTCCGTATTGCGGCCTTCGACTGTATAATCCAGCTCGGCCATCAACGCCTGAGCGTATTCTTCGACCATTTGCGGAATCTGATATTGCTTCACCCAGTCCCAGCGCTTCTCGGCCATGGCTGTCAGCTCACGCAAGATATCCAGGTCACGCTGCACAATACGCGATATGCCCGGCCGCTGAATCTTGATGGCTACCGATTCACCGCTTTGAAGTTTGCCCAGATGCACCTGTCCAATGCTGGCCGCAGCTACAGGGGTATCCTCGAACCGGGAAAAGATCTCCTCCAGCGGTGTATCCAATTCCTGTTCCAAAATACCCCGTGCCGTCTCGGAAGAGAACGGCGGGACCTGATCCTGCAACTTCACCAGCTCACGAATGACAGACTCAGGCAACAGATCTGCCCTTGTGCTTGCGAGTTGCCCCAGCTTGACGAAAGCTGGCCCCAGCTCCTGCAGCACAAGCCTGATGCGTTCACTCAGCGTTTTGGTGGTGTGTGCTTCACGCGACATCCACCGTCTGGGCAGAGCCAGCAGCTGGAACAAGCCCAGCTCCTCGACCATATAACCGAAGCCATGACGCACTAGCGCCATGGCAATTTCACGGTATCTGCCGACATGTTTGATTCGCACTGCCATCTACTCGATCTCGTTTCCTTTGAGAGGAGGAGGAACTTCAAGTGGAGCTGGGGATTCATCAGGATGAAGCTGTGGTGAGTGGCCCAGTTCGGCAAGTTTTTTCTCCAGAACGGCAACGCGCTGTTCCAGACTGGTTACATCACTTTCGGATGCCACACCAGCTTCCTGAAGCACACGCTTGACCTGTTCTTGAATCACTCTCTTGAACTGGCCTTGTTCTTCATCGCCCCGTTCCAGCAGACGTTCAACCAAAGCTTTGGATTCACCGGGCGCAAGTTCCCCGCGCTTGACCAAATCATCCACGGTTTTCTCAATTTTTTCTTTGCTTACGACAGTAAGACCAAGCCCTAACGAGATCGCCTTTTTGAACAAATCGCTCATTTTTGTCATCCTCCTCTTCGTTGATCTCTATATTATACCCCTTATACTCTGCATGCAAAAATGTCAGTCCGATCAGACGTAACGCGCAGCCCATTTGCCTGCTTGCAGAAGTAACTTCCGGTACGTTTCGTGTGCAAAAGACGGCACATGGTGACCCGGCATCAGATAAACAATACGCCCAACACCATATCGATGAGCCCAAACCGCAGGCTTTGGTCCATCTTCGGATTGATATTCTAGCAATATCTTCGTTTCGGCAAAAGAACCAAATTCGAACTGATACGGCTCTTCTTCCATTGTGAAATTCGAAATGCCCTCCGTCACGGGATGGCTTTCCGCCGTTACAGTGAATTCAAGCGGTGCATACGCCGGATGATGCAGGAACTTGGCACCGATCATCTGTTTGAGCTCATAACGATTTTGGAGCGAAATGCCGTTATGTATAATGACCAGTCCACCCCCATTACTTACATAGGACAACAAACCTGCTGTCTGCTGTGGAGAGACTTTCCCCTTCCAATCGTCCATGTATGAGATACATACATCAAACCCGGTTATATTTTCTTGCAGCAGCATATTCCGATTCTCACTGCACTGCACAGTCATAGTATCATGAAAAATTCGGCTAATCTCCGCATCCACCCCCTGAAGCGGGTGCCAATCCGGATGTGTATAATCGCCAAGTAGTAATGCTTTTTTACGATGATCCATTCAATTAATCTCCTTTCTTGTTCACCTCACTGTATAAAACCAACTACCAGGGGAGCTTCTCTCCCTTGTAGTCCACATATGCGGGCTGATCTCCTTTAAACTGTTCATGGCGGTCGATAAGTACTGCGATATGCTGTGCAGATTGCTCGGGCGTGAGATCCGCAGCAACATCCAATTCGCCCCTCATATAACTCTGTACCCAACCGGGATGCACAAGCATCACTTGTCCGCCTTCATCCTTCAGACCATTGTGCACAAGACGGGCCTGCATGTTCAAAGCAGCTTTGGACATACAATAGGCATACCACCCATCCCGACTGCATTGCTCTATACTTCCAGCCTCGGAAGAGATATCAACAATCAGCTTGACCTGTCCTTGAAGAAGGAGGGGTAACAGGGAATGAGTCACACGCAGTGTACCTAAGGTGTTCACATTAAATACTTCAGCCATCTCCGCCATATTCAACGGCCCGCGGATATGATCCGTAATACTTCCTAGTATAGCCGCATTATTGATCAGCATATCCAAATGATTCGTATCCAGCTTCAATGTCTCCGTGAACAGAGCTACCGACAGGTCGTCCGCGATATCCAGTTCGATGGCGCGCAGATGGTCAGGATATCCTTCTGCAAGCATACGAATTCCCTCGGAATCTTCCACGTCCAGACCGGCCGCATACACGAGATACCCTCTCTTCAGCATCTGTGCCGTCAAAGCCAATCCCAATCCCCGGGCAGCTCCCGTTACACATACGGTTCTCATCATGATGTCCCTCCCTCGCATAATGATTCTGTCTTTTATTCATTCCACATATTCATCTGAAAACCTTTAATTCAGAATAGGATCGCCAACTTCACGACCAAAGACTCAGGAGGTAAAAGCGAGATTAGAGCCATTTTGCTTATTGAATTCAGCTATCTATTTGAGCTATAAATAGCTGCTATTATCTCTGCATATCTCGCTCCTGCCGATAGGCTAAACAATGCTCCACCCATCTTCGAGCGGCTGCCGGGTAAGAGCCCAGATGAACGTGCGTATACCCCGCCACGATGTTGCCTGCGGCATATCCCTCTTGCTTCAAGCCACACATCCCCTTGGTCTCATACGCATAAGGAATCGTTTCTTCATCACGATAGGTCATTGTCGAATAATGAAATTCATGACCCCGAAGTACTTCACCCTTTTTCATCAAAAAGGAATCCCGAACGCTACTTGCTTCACGGTAGCCAAGCGCAGCGCGCTTCTTCTGCATCTGCACCTGTGCGGGGATAATGCCCGCCATGTCGAAAGTAACTCCCTCTCGGTCGGTCAACGTTTCTCCAAGCACCATGTAACCACCACACTCGGCAAATAAAGGCATGTTGGATTGTACTGCCTGTCGAAGTCCTTCCAAGAACCCTTGGTTACCGGCAATCTCTGCTGCAAATTCCTCTGGAAACCCGCCGCCCAAATAGACGCTATCCACATCCGTTGGAATACCTTCGCCAGCAAGAGGACTGAAGTATTGTAATCGGGCCCCGGCTGCTTCGAGCAATTCCAGATTATCGGGATAATAGAAATTAAATGCGGCATCGCGCGCAACGGCAATGACAGGCTGTACCGCATATGATACATGTCGATTATTAACGTGGATCACTGAATCGAATTGTGAATCGTAATTGGAGCCTGATTCAGCATTAGCCGAATCCGTGTGGGCAGTCGTGGCAGGACTCACTTCTTCTGCATTTAACGGCGGGGCGCTTGCCGCCAGTCCCAGCAGAAGATCCAGATCAGTGCCTTCCATCAGCACATCGGCAGCCCGCTGAAATAATGGCTCCAGTTCACCGCGCTCAATGGCAGGCACCAGCCCCAGATGTCTCTCCGGGATGGACATGTCTTCGTCCCGCTTCAGCCAGCCAACCACAGGAATGCCGCACATCTGCTCAATGGCTTTTTGCACAATGGTATAATGACCCGCACTTCCACACCGGTTGACGATCACTCCGGCAATATTTAATTCAGGCTCCAGCTGTTGAAAACCCAAGACAATCGCGGCCGCACTGCGAGCCATGCTGCGTACGTCCACAACCAGAATCACAGGGGTCTGCGTGACCAGAGCAATCTCTGCAGTTGAGCCTGTATTGCTGAGAGGATCTTTGCCATCGTAGAGGCCCATTACGCCTTCAATAATGGAAATATCATGTCCCGCCGATGCCTTCTCGAACGTATCTCTCACATACTCAGGCGATGTCATCCATGCATCCAGATTACGTGACGGTCTCCCCGTGACGGCGGTATGGTATGTCGGATCAATATAGTCCGGGCCGCATTTGAACCCCTGTACACTCAAGCCACGCTGAGCGAGTGCCCTCATTAGCCCCAAGGTTACTGTCGTTTTCCCTGCACCACTTCCGGTGCCTGCAATGATCAGTCGGGGTCTGGCATTACGATCTGCAATGGTCATCGTCATTTCCACCTTTTCTTCGATATAACAAAAGCCTCTGATCGAAGCACTATCAAGGATGTACATTCGTGTTTTAGTTGTAACGTATAAATTCTATAATCTAAACAAAACCGCATCATATAGCGATGCGGTTAAGATTAATGCACACTTTTTATTCATGAAGCGACGCCAAAAGCTTTTTGTCGAACTGATCTAAAAGCAGGCCACTAATCTCTAATCTTGGCCGCACGCCCTGCTGCAAAGTAACGCCCAAGCTCAACGATGAGTGCTCCCATCTTCTCTTCCTCCGGAATGACCAGTGCCTCAATGCCTTCTTCACGCATAGAGTTTGCTGTAACTTTACCTACAGACGCAGGAATTACACCTTGTCTGAAGGCTGCAAGCAACGGCTCAAGCTTGTCCTGGGAAGCCGCATATTGCGTCAGAAATCTAACCTGCGGTCCACTTGTGAACGCAACAGCATCTACCTCGAAATTTAGAATTTCATTCAATAACTGTTCCAGTTCTGCCTCTTCTGGCGGTACATGGCGGTAAGGAAGCACTTGTCTGACGATGGCACCTTGTTCTTCCAACCATGCAACGAGTTTGGGAGCTGTCTCCCCATGAAGCTGCAACATAACCTTTTTCCCTGCGAGATCATGTGGGGTGAATTCTCGGATGAGCCCGTCCGTGCTACCGTCATCATCTCGTACCAGCGGTGTTAGCTTGCGCTTTTTGAGCGCATTCACCGTCTTGTATCCCCTTGCCGCAATTGAGGATTCTGATAATACATCCAACAATTGGCCTGCCACTTCCATATCCTCAGCCATTTCAAACAATGCATCCAATCCCATACCCGTCGTTAATACCGCCCATTCTGGCGGGTCTGAGATCCAGGATACCAGCCCATCCCTGATACTCCGATCATCCAGGAATACGGTCCCCTGTGCCGGTCGCACAAGCGGGATTCCACCCATTTTTTCAACCAGTATGGACATTTCTTTCGATTTTCGTGGTCCTGTCAATGCTACACGCACACCTGCCAAATGTTGAGCCATTCATGTTCCCCCCGTTAGTTCAGCCGAATGTTCATCAGTCTGACTACAGTATACAGGGTACTTCTGTGGAGGGAAACTGTACTTTCCCTCTTTTTGCCCGTTCATCTATAAGGATTTTTGATGGGATGTATCAGGAAGGCTGGAGTTCTCCACCGTGAGAATCCTGCCTTCTTTTCTCTCCGTTCTTCTCCGAATCAGAGGATTCTTGTCCCTGCTCATGCTTCTCTTTCTTTGATTGGTCTCCCGATCTCTGTTGGGTAGATTCTTTTTTATCCTTTTTGCGAGGACGAAGGAACAGAAACAGCACGAGAGGGAACAGTACTTCAAAAACAATGGCGATCCATGTCCATTCCCGAGTAAAGCGATTGAGCTGAATGGCATTTCGGAAGAACCAGAATGCACAGACAAATCCGACGAGGGCAATCGGGCCTGTCAATACCTTTCCCGATACGTTCGGAATCATTCGCTTCAATCCCCAGCAGACAAAGTACAGGTCAAAAGCAATCTTCGTGATCATCGTAGGCAAAGTCGCTGCTGCCAGTGCCAAGTCAAATCGGTCCAGAAAGTCACTAATTTGCAGCTGTCTTGCAAGCTCGTAGGAAGGGTATACCAGTCTTGAAGCAATCGGAACGCCAATAGAAGTGATGGTTTCCACAACAATCAGCATCATGAGCAGTGCCGAGAGGATAATTCCCCCCAGGGCAGACTTAAAACGAAAATCACTACCCTTGATTACAAAGGGCAATGCAATCATCTCGCCATAAAATGAAAATATGTACCAACTCCCTTTACCTACGCCTGCAACATCGACATGAAAATACGGCATCAGGTTGTCCATGTCGACTTGTTGAATGAGCATGAAAGGTACAATTACCGAGTTCAACAGGAACAAAGTGACGTACAATTCCGTCATTCCAATCAAGGAGCCCAGTCCGCCCCGAACGATAAAAACGCCCATAATCATCAGTGACATTACAATGATAGAGATCGGTGTTGTCTCCAGCAATGTGATACTGATATAGTCACCTGTTAACCGAATATCTCTTGCAAACACAAAGAAAAAAAACATAATGTACAGAAACGCCATTAATCTTCCCAGTAAGGGGAATCTTCCGATGAGCGACTCGAACAGATCCTTCTCAGGAAATCGCCGCTGAACCCGGCTCAACATCCACATGGATGCAAGCATCACTACGACTACAGGTATATACGAGAGATAAGCATGTTGTTCCGCATAGTAGATAGCTTGCGCGTGTGGCTGAATTAACGTACCTGAAACACTGAGCAGCAGCACGAGCAGGATCATCTGACGGTGTGTCACTCTCTGATTCATGATATACCTCCTTTCCCTCTCGTGATCCCGCAAACTTAATGCGTCCTGTCCATAAACCTAGGGCAGTGGCAGTAAACGCTGGATAACGTGGCTTATCCATACCGACACAAATAAGGTTTTGCTTAGATTAGTGACATAGAACCAAATGCCTGTACCTACTGCTATCAAACTATAGGATAGCCAGCGATTAATGGCAGCTGCCTGTTTCAAATGTCTGAAATCCATCAAGATGACCACGATTGCCATGGCCAGGTAGGTAAATAAGAGTGGTTTAATCATGTACAACTTCCTCCTCTACAACGCCGATTGGTTTATTACTCACCCCAACGTTTTCAATAAGGACATGGGGGGTAACCGTCACCTCAACTTCAGGGTATATGTCATCCCAACGATCCTTCATCGTGTCCCACTTGGCCGGCAGATGTTGATGAATGGATCGACCAATTCCAAGGATGTCCGCATGGTATTTTCCCTGAACCAATCGGACACCTTCCTCGATATCCAATTTTATTTTCTCGTGAATGGCTTCATGTAACTTCAGAATCTCATTCTCACGCCGGTCACCATAATTGGATTCGTTATCTACGAGAACTCCCTTGGCATATAATTCAATATTCACGGTGACCTTGTCAGCCTTGATACTGGGATGTAGTGAAGCGTTGTTCTCGTTCAACTTGATGAACATATTTCCATCTCCGCCAGGAGCTTTAACCATAATCTCCGGCGCATTGGCCTCGCCCATAGCAAGAATGAGCGCATCGGCTGGAGCTTTGTCGATCATGCCAACCAGCTTATCTTTCTTGAAAATGGCCAACCCATCCAGCTTGATGTTTGTTTTGGCGTCCTTCCACCCTTTTGGAACATTGCTCACTTTCGAAGCGACCGGCAGGAATGGATCGACACCTTCACTCAGAATGGCATCTATAAACGTTTTAAGTGAACGTGGATTCCGCATATTGAGGAAGCACAGTTCCCGCACCATCTCGGATGGAAACTTCTCTATAGGTGCATCCGTATCCATGACCTCATATGCTGCACCTTTTGTGACCACTGGCAATGCAGAGAATCGGTTCAGCGGATACCGCGTAAACAGATCAAGCATGGAGGCCACGCCATCCCGGGCAAGCTCCTCACCAATAAGCATCGTACGGCGATGCGCATAATAGATTGTTCGTGAGAGTTCCTTTTGACCTTCAATAGACGTACCATGCAATGATTTGGCTGTATTGGATAACATGAACCAGGATTTATCCCCACTCGTGCCGCCTCCGCCTCCCTCACTACCGGAAGAACCGGATTGTCCCGGCAGAGCAATCTGAAGACTGGATCTGTAATTGTCCCCCTCCTTATCAACAGCAATACCAATCACAAAGGCAACATCATTAATCTCCTTACGATCCCAGCAACCTGAAATAAAAGTGGTACATAACAACAGTGCTATCACTGCCCGGTACTTATATATGAACTGCATGGGTTCACCACCCTTCCTCAGCTTCAGGGGAACCGTTGATCTTTTCGGTCATCCGTTTCTGATCCCGATGTACCGTAGAAGGACGATTAATCATTTTCCACCATGGCACACGAATGAGAATGTCTTTGGTATCTGTTTTACTGTACGGGCTAAGACCAGAGAGATATGGGACACCGAACGAAGTCATCTGTGTCAGATGGACCGAGATCAGGACCAAGCCGATGACGATGCCGTATAATCCAAGCATACCTGCCAGTAACATGATCGGAAATCGGAGCAGACGCACCGTAATCGCGAAGTTAAATCGCGGGATCGTGAAGGAAGCTATTCCTGTCATGGATACGATAATAACCATCGGTGCGGATACAATCCCCGCTTGAACTGCGGCCTGTCCGATCACGAGTGCACCGAGGATACTGACAGCCTGACCCACTGTCTTGGGTAACCTGACCCCCGCTTCCCGGAGAGCTTCGAACGATAGCTCCATGATGAGAGCTTCGACCAGTGCCGGAAAAGGAATAGCTTCCCGTGCCCCCGCGATACTCAGTATCAATGTGGTTGGCAGCATGTCCTGATGAAATGTCGTAATAGCGATGTATAGGGCTGGCAGAAATAACGCAATGGCTACGAACAAAAAGCGAATCCAGCGCAACAGATTACTGATAAAGAATCGCTCGTAATAATCCTCGCTGGCTTGCAGCATCTGCCACATCGTGACTGGAGCAATCAGCGCAAAGGGGGTTCCATCTACCATAATGGAAAAGCGTCCCTCCAACAGATTGCCTGCAACGGTATCCGGCCGCTCCGAGTAGTGCATCTGAGGAAAAGGGGAATACGGATGATCTTCAATCAATTCCTCGATATAACCCGTCTCCAGGATGCCATCAATATTGATTTTTTCCAGACGTTTCTTGACATCTTGAATCGTTTTTGGATCGGCAATACCTTCCAGGTAGGTCAATACAATATCTGTCTTGGTGTCTGTTCCAAGGGTCATACTCACCATCTTGAGCGCAGGTGTTTTCAGCTTGAACCGCAATAAGGCCGTATTCACACGGAGCGTTTCGGTAAATCCCTCCCGCGGTCCCCGAATGACGGATTCTGTCTGCGGTTCCTCCACACCACGTCTGACGCCACCTTTGACATTGAACATCCAGGCTTTGTTACTTCCATCGACCACCAGAAGGGCAGAGGATGCCAGCACCCCTTCTGTCGCAGCAGCCCAGGTATCCACTCGCTTCACCTGTGTTAGCTCAACGGTTGTATCATCCAGTGGAACATCAGGTTCATCTGTTCGCTGCTGCACCAGCCCTCGAATAATCGGACGCAGCATGTGTTCCTGGATATCAGCCGAATTAACAATGCCTTCAATATAGACCAGAAGTCCTTTCACTTCAGGCGTAATCATGACGTTGCGAAAAACCACATCCGAGCATTCGGAGAATATCTCCTTTACCGCCTTAATCTGAGTTTCATGTACTGCACTAATCGGCTGCCGAAGAAAAGGCGGGGACGGCAGTCCCAAAGGAATATGTTTTTTTTCTTCTGAAGCTCGTCCCGGTTGTCGGGACTTGTCTTTCCCAGATGTTTTGTCTGCCATATGCCGCCCCTCCGTTCTTGTTTTTATACAAGGTAGCTTGTGCCAGACAGCAGGGAATTATGTGGTCTTTTTTGCAAAATTACGATTAAATTCTCTGAGTTTTCAGACAGCAAAAAGGCCTCTGTATTTAACAGAGACCTCTGGGATGTTCCAAGTTCTATAGTTACTTATAGGTTAATCCGCAAAATAATCTTCAGGCACATAACGAATCTCCGACTTCGCATAGATGCTTAGCGTGTGACTCTCCCTGTCGTATACTACCCGTTCACCATCTACGTAGTACCAGTGTTTCAAAAGGGGCTGATCCTTGCGTTGGACGAATCGAAATACGTTCAGTTCCTGTCTAAGCTCCATAATCTGTTCCACAATCTGCTCGTCCAGACCCGTAACGGTAAATATGAAACCTGTACCCTCCTGTTGGAACCGATAGGACAGCGAATCTGTTTTGCTATTAGCTAATCCTCGCCCGGTCACCGCATGTTTGACCATAAACCATTCCTGTTGCGCCATACGTGTATATCCTCCTTCATCTTGGAGTTCATTTCATCAGCCATCTACGGCAAATCAATAATCATATAGAACGTATCTTCGTTTCCTTGCAGTTCGATTGAATCTTGCTGTTCCACACGAGCCGTGTCGCCTTCGTTCAACAGGTACTCTCCATCCAATCCCAGCTTGCCTTCGATGGAGAAAATGTACATTCGGCGGCCTGCATCCTGATTAAAGGTTAACGTTTCGTCTTTGGCTAATCGGCCAAGGTAGATCGTCATATCCTGATGAATGGTCGCAACTCTTGGTCCCCCATCTGGGGTTACAATCGGCACGAGTGCTCCTGCCAATGCCGCTGGATCAAATGATGTCGTCTCATAGGAGGGCTCCAACCCTTTTGTCTGTGGCATGAACCAGAGCTGAAGCAAACGTACTTCTTCGGTATCGGATGCATTATGTTCGGTATGAATCATGCCACTGCCTGCTGACATCCGCTGGATACCGCCAAAACCTGTAACGGCTACATTCCCAAGGTTATCTTCATGTCGCAACTTGCCGTTCAGTACGATCGATACAATCTCCATATCACTATGCGGGTGAGCCCCAAAACCGCGACCAGGCGCGATCACATCGTCGTTCGCTACCCGCATCGGTCCAAACGCCGTATTCTCCGGGTCTTGGTATTCTCCGAAAGAAAAGCTGTGACTACCACGGAGCCAGCCTCGATCGAAGCTGGAGCGGGCATCGGATGGAATGACGTTAATCATAAAATGCATCCTCCTTATTTTTTCTTAGTAGCATACTTATTCTCATTGTAACAAACCATAGGCATGTCGTCCAAACAAGGTGAAACGGCTGTCGCCGTCCTCTAGCGGCTCAGCGTGTTTCATTCCGAAGAAATATAGAGAAGGATGGTGAAATAACATAACTCCCTATATTTCGAAAAAAGTTCTCTACTGATCAGCCCGGTTCGCAAATCAATTCCCGAACCGGCCTGGCCAATAAAGAACCTCGTTACAGGACTCATCTTGCACTTCATTATTTTTTAGCGATCGTTAGTCAATTCAAGCACTCACATTCTGGCGAGCGTTCCCCTGTCTGGAGAACAGATAATCCACGGCCAGGAGGCGGCTTCCTGTGAATAGCAGTGTCAGGGAACCCGCCAGCAGCAGGTAATCTAACTCGGTACCACTCAGGAACGGCTCACCCACTTTGGCTGTAAACAGAACGCCAACCATCACGATGGCAAACAGGGCAGCAAACACACGTGTTCCCAGACCCAGAATCATCGCTGCACCACCTACCAACTCAATGATGGCTACAACGGATGCAAGAAATCCGGGAATACCAATACTTTCGAAAAAACCTACCGTACCGCTGATTCCACCTTCAAATTTACTCCAGCCGTGCAATACAAAGATCAAACCGATCATAATCCTTGAGAAAAGTAATCCAATCTCTACACTTTTATTATTCATGTTCATCTTCCTTCCTCATTATATTCGACTTCACATGTAGCCCAATTAATCTATCCGATGGACCAAACAAACAAGATAGACAGCAATAGAAAAACAGTAGCCGACATCAGAACAGCATAACGTGGCAACCTCAACGTCACGTCCTGTTCCGGGTCCAGCAGACGTGAAATCCGGACATTCACCGACGTATCCGCAAATGAGGATTGAACGGTCAGTTCTTTGGCCCCCCAAGGTTCAGGACAAGCACGGAGCAGCTTGAGCAAAGCACTGCCAATGCCTGCCACATTGCCTGTACGCTCGATGGCCTCATTGTCTGCCAGAATTTCTCTCACAATATTGTAATGTTTCGAAGTATGCTTCAATACGGGAATATACGGCATCATGATTGCAAATACCGATAACAGTGTTGTCTTCAGTGGGTCACGGTGCCACAGATGATGAACTTCGTGGTACACAACTGCAGTCTCCTCTTCTGCATCCAGCATCGTCAGAAGTCCCGTGGAAAGTACGATACAAGGTCTCCATAAACCAATTGTAAATGCAACCGGAGAATGCTTGTCCACCACAATGAATCCCGGCTGTCCGAGATGGTGATACTTGGACTCCAGTTCACGAGACAATGCACGCACTTCCATGGAGCGAAGCTTACGTACAGCTGCCCTGGTTTTCATCATACGCACCATTAACAACCAGCCTGTTCCCGCAAATGTCAGCAATACCAGTGCCAGCAGAAAATGTCCCACAGATAACCATCCCAGTCGACTCATCCAATGATTGCAGAGCCAGAGCAGGTTAAACGGGATATCCCAGCCAAAAATTTTGTACATCGCGTACATGAACATCTGCATGAACACGAGTAACGGAATGCCAAACCCGACGGTAAACAAAAGTTTCGAGCGGGTCTTCCACATCTTAATCGCTATCCTTTTTCCATTGTTTGATCTTCTGTTCCAAGCGTTCAATCAGACCCGCATCTGCTTCGTCCAGCGCATCCAGCATATGATTCAATGCCAAAGCTCCGAATTCATCTACCAACTCATGTGACAGTTCCTTGGATTGGTCGTTCATAAACTCCTCCTTGCTCTGTACCGGTTGGTACAAAGATGTTCTGCCCTTTTGTGACTTTCCGAGAAGTCCCTTGTCTACGAGCCGGTTCATCACGGTCATGACTGTATTAAAATTGACGTCTTTGTCTTGTTCAAGTGCGGTCTGCACTTCACGGATGCTGCTGCCAGGACGAGCCCATAAAATGTCCATGATCTTGGCCTCCAGCGGACCAAAAAATCGGTTGAGCCCACGCTCACCCACTTTGAAATTGTGTATTCTCATTTTCTGACACCCCTCACACTACCCATTGTAGTGCCATCAAATGAGAAGTCAACCTCTATGTCAGCTATTTTATGTAAATGATTTGTAAATTTGTTTTCCATTTCAGTAAAAAAGGCCAAAGACCGGGAGTTCCGCACGTTCGCGGTTCTGCCCGGTCTTCAACGAATATTAGTCCGTATGATGTTGTAGAACATGGTCAAACTGTGCTTTATTTTCCATCCTGTGACGGCATATGTGCAGAAATATCCACGCCGAGTCCATGAGCCAAACGTCCGCCAAGCTGTCCATCCGCTCGGAAGAAGTGGCACAGGGCACGCATTTGAATATCAACAGATACGCCCTTAAGGTCATTGATCAGATTATCAAGCAAATGCTGCTGCTCTACAGGAGTAAATGAACGGAAAAGCTCCCCTGACTGCGTATAATCATCCGTCTTCTCGATTTTCTCTCTTATAACATTCCCTTGTAACGGAACCTGACTGTCCCGGTATGCCGGATCTTCTTGCGGGCTGTTTCCTGAACTGTTGGGTTCATAGTTCACCGGAGATGGGTCCTGATTCACATTCATGAGTCCATCACGCTGATGATTACGAACGGGTGCGTACGGGCAATTCACCGGAATTTGCAAATAGTTCGGTCCAAGCCGGTGACGCTGTGTATCTGGATAGGAGAATAGGCGTCCTTGCAACAATTTGTCTTCGGAAGGCTCAATTCCGGGTACAAGCGCACTAGGAGAAAAGGCCGCCTGTTCCACTTCAGCAAAGAAGTTTTGCGGATTACGATTCAGGGTCATGGTCCCTACCGTATGGAACGGCAATACATCTTCAGGCCATGTTTTGGTTGGATCGAGCGGATCAAAAGCAAAATCATCCATTTGCTCAGGCTTCAAGAGCTGTACCTGAAGCTTCCACTGTGGGTACTGCCCGTTCTTGATATGTTCATGCAGGTCCCGGGTAGCATGATTAAAGTCTTGCCCCTGTACCTCGGCAGCTTCCTGACGAGAGAAGCCTCGCACGCCTTGTGCAGACTCCCATTTGTATTTCACATAGTGGACCTGTCCCTGTGCATTAATCCATTTGAAAGCATGTACGCTGAAACCATCCATCTCTCGATAACTTGCTGGTGTGCCTAGATCAGAGAACAACCAGGTCATCATATGTGTTGATTCCGGTGAGAGAGTCATAAAGTCCCAATATCGGGCAGGTTCCTGAATATTTGTATCCGGAGCCGGCTTCAAGGAATGCACCATATCAGGGAACTTCATCGCATCACGAATGAAGAAAACGGGCAGATGATTACCGACAATATCATAGTTGCCTTCCCGTGTGTAAAATTTGACGGAAAATCCACGTGGATCTCGTGCAGTCTCTGGTGATCCCGTACCATGAATAACGGTTGAAAAACGAACCAGCACATCCGTCTCCGTACCTGGATCTTGTAGGAAGTTAGCTGTTGTATACTCCTTCATACTTTGCTCTAGCGTGAATACGCCATGAGCACCTGCTCCTCTTGCATGAACCACCCGTTCTGGAATACGTTCACGGTCAAAGTGGGCTATTTTCTCAATGAGATGGTAGTCTTCAAGCAGTGTCGGCCCTCTTCTGCCTGCTGTGCGGGAATTCTGGTTGTCACCTACAGGTGCTCCCTGATTTGTTGTCATACGTTCTGTCATCATGTCGTCCTCCTCTAATGGGTCTCACGGCTGTTATATATCTACTATTAAAATCATATTCGGCTTCGGTTTAAATATACATTTAGACTTGATCTAACTGTTAAATTGATTCTAACATGTCCCACTCTACTCTTGCATGAGGTTCACATGAGATTAAGATGAGGTTCTTCAACATTCATGAATGAACTATGAACATGTTTTAAGGGAATGATTCTGATCTGCCTCTCTATTAGGTAGTACCCGAAAAAGCATGAAGTGAAAGATAAAATTTGGGCAAAAAAAAGCGGACTAATCCGCCAGGCGGTAGCCCACTCCTCTTACTGTTACAATATATTGCGGCGAAGACGCATTATCGCCCAATTTTTTGCGCAAGCTTTTGATATGAACATCGACCACATTACTTCCACCCGTAAAGTCCGTCTCCCAGATATCGCTGAGCATTTCCTCACGGGAAATGACTGCACCTTTGGCATCAATCAGTTTGAGTAACAGATCATATTCGGTCTTGGTTAGATGAATCCGGTTATTATCGCGCTGTACACTCATCCGTTCACGATCGAGCCACAGATCTTTAAATCCGATACGGTGCCCTTCCTCAGGCAAAAAACCACGGTTGGGCAGAGCAGGGCTGTTGCCAATCATGCGCTGCACTCGGTAAAGTGCTTCCTGCGGGCGTGCAGGCCACACCAGCAATTCCTCCTGAAGCATCGGTCCACTTGCACTGCCAATCATCTTCTCACCAACCAGATACAAACAAGGGGTTGTGTGCTCAGCCTCACGATTCAATCGGCTGCTAATGCCGGCAAATGCATCGATAGTTCCAGCCACAGACAGATCATAGATCAACAGATCAAAGACAAGACGCTCATGCAGATCCGGTTCCCAGCGATGGAAAACCAGTACATCAAAGCAGCTATCCGTTAAGGCCTTTACCAGTTCATGAACCTGCCCCGGCATCGGGCTGATCAGAATAACACGCCGTGTAACCGGACAATTGTCCACAAGGGGTGTTGAGTCAGACAAGGCTGGTTTAACCCTTAGGGGTAAACGGCGGCCAGGCAGTTTTATTTTTACTTGATCCGTTTGTTTCTGCATTCCCCGCAGACACCTCCAAAGACCACATGAGCATGATCGATTGCATATCCGGTTTCTTCAGCTACCTGTTTCATCCATTGTGGAGGAACCTCTGTCATCACCTCGTCCACTTTGCCGCACACTTCACACATAATATGCTGATGATCATCCATACGGGCATCGTACCGGCTTGCTGTCTCTCCGAGTTTAAGTTCCCGTATCAATTCTTTGTCCGTCAGATAACGAAGAGAATTATACACCGTACCATAGGCCAGATTATATCCTTGTTCCACGAGTCGATTCATGACATCAGCAGCTGTCGGGTGATCCTCTGAATGGCGCACCACATCATATACCGCTTGCCGTTGTATCGTCAGATTTAAAGTTCTCACAACCATTTCTCCTTTATTATTGATCCATTTTATATGAAATCAGACACTGATCTTCTACTTATGATGGTCTTCCCAAAAAGAAGGAATATATTTTGATTTAGATTAAGTATAAATCTCATTGCATATTGAAGTCAATATCACTCTAACATCCTGTATATGCAAATAAACCACCTTTACCAGCAATCACCTCATAAATTTGGGATAATATGGTTCGCTACAGCACCACTTTTCAGATAAAATATAGGGATGTGCGTAAAAAGGGGGAATGTCGGTTGTTTAGCACTTTTTTCATTAATATCTGTGTCATGATTACGTTTATGTATGTGTCCGGGATCATCGCAAAGTTCTATAGTATCCGATTGCCTTTTCCCTCGTTACGTGTTCAGTTGATCGGCGGCTTATTATTCGGTATATATGGCACAGTACTCATGAACTATTCTTTCCCTCTGAACGAAACTACGATTGTAGATCTACGGCATCTGGCCATCGTTACCGCAGCGGTATATATGGGAGGATTAGCTTCAGTCGTTACGGGACTCATGATCTCGGTCATTCGTATTCTGATGTTCGGCTTATCATCCTCTGCCATAGATGCAGGTTTTGTCATGACTCTGATCGGACTGTCCGGTGTGTACTTCGCCTATGCTCCTTGGTCCAGACTGACCAAAATAATTACAATGAATCTGCTTGGCATGACATTAATCTTTATCATCCTTATGTTGAATACAGACAGCATGAATTCATTAATGAAGATATATCCGTTACAAATGACCATTTCTTTTGCCGGTGGAATATTTATCTATTTCATCGCAGAATTCATTAATAAATCCAATGAAATGTTATTTCTATTGGAAAAAAGAGCTTCTACCGATCATCTTACCAACCTGAGCAATCGACGACAGTTCGAAAAATCACTTCAACTGGAACTTCAGCGTGCGCGGGATTACCAACAGAAGCTTTCCTTGCTTGCCATTGATATTGACCGATTCAAAAAGGTAAACGACACCTATGGTCATTCCGCCGGCGATGCGGTCCTGAAGCAACTTGGACAACTGCTTGTTGAACATGCACGTTCTGCTGATATCGTGTCACGAAATGGTGGGGAGGAATTCGCCATTCTCTTGCTCGACTGTGGACACCGTCAGGCCGTGGCTACCGCCGAATCTATACGACAGGCTGTAGAGAAATACCATTTTGCTCTGCCCGACGGGCACACGACACGTCTAACCATCTCCATTGGTGTAGCCGTATATCCCGATCATTGTGATGATCATGACGATGACGACTTCTTCGAACAGGCCGATCGCGCTTTATATGAAGCCAAGAATACAGGGCGTAACCGTGTATGTGCCTTAACTTTTCGCTCCTTGCCTCTTACACTTTAAAGTAAGATCTAACCTTTCAACGTTCTCCAAAAAGAGGGATGTCTCGTTCGCCCATTCAGGCGCACAGGACATCCCTTTCTTTATAGATCATTGCATATCATCTCAGCTTGTGTAATGACAGGAGATCAAGCAAGGATACTCTCAATCTCCTCCACAATGGCAGCATCCAGCTTCACGCCAGATGCAGCCGCGTTCTCTTTTACCTGCTCGGGACGACTCGCCCCTACAAGTGCACTGGATACATTGTTTTGGCGCAGAATCCAGGCAAGGGCCAGTTGCCCAACCTTCAGATCCAGCTTGTCCGCCACTTCAATCAGTTGACGAACTTTCCCGATACGATCCACATTGATCTTTCCTTCGTCCCATCCTAGCTTGGCAGCACGGCTATTCTCTGGGATATCGGAAACGGACGTATATTTCCCGGTCAATAGACCTTGAGCAAGCGGGGAATATACGACTTGTCCGATGCCTTTACGCTCACCGAGCGGGATAATTTCATTTTCGATATAACGGTCAAACATGTTGTACACCGGCTGATTAACCACGATACGATCCAGAAGCAGACGATCTGCTGTACCCAACGCAGCTTCCATCTGAGCCGCTGTCCACTGGCTGACGCCTACATATAACACTTTGCCTTGGCGTACCAGATCATCGAGCGCGCGGAGTGTTTCTTCAATTGGTGTTTCGGTATGATAACGATGGCAGTAATAGATATCCACATATTCAACGCCCAGGCGCTTCAAGCTGGCTTCACATTGCTCCTTGATATGTTTGCGAGACAGCCCTTGGTCATTCGGACCATCACCCATTTTGCCAAATACTTTGGTTGCAAGTACATAAGAGTCACGGGAATATGCTTTGAGCGTCTGCCCCAGCAGTTCTTCTGCTGCACCCCGTTCGTATACATTGGCAGTATCAAAAAAGTTAATGCCTTCATCAAATGCAGTTTCAATTGATTTCACCGCATTCTCACGTTCCACATACCCTCCGTACGTCAGCCAGCTTCCCAGGCTGATCTCGCTGACTTTCAGTCCGCTTCCACCTAATCTGCGATAATCCAATGTACATCCTCCTCTGTTGGTTATAAAGATGAAGTTCACATTCTATTGTAACGTAACCAGCTCGGAATAAAAGGGCTTTGGCTCAGAAAATGGAAAATGAAAAGAAGCGCACCTATAACAGGTGCGCCGAATAAAGATTTGTTCTCTGATCATGATTTAAGGCAAAGTAATGCTCAATGCATTCAACAGATCAGCCTGTCTGACCGGCTTGGTTAGAACAGCATCAAAGGCTTCTGCTTCATGTAATTCAATGTGCATACCATAAGGAACAAGAACAATGACGGGCAGATTCTCCAGTCGCTGTTTCAGTTCATGTACAAAATCAACCGCGCCACCTTCCATTAATCCCATATCCACAACGGCTACATCCGGCATGAATCCTTCCTTGATCCAATCATGCGCTAATGTCAAACCCGAGGTCATGTGTACATCCATCTCCCACCTACGCATCAGGGAAGAGACACCTTGCAAAATATCAGGGTCCTTGGCAAGCAACACCTTTTTCCCTTTTAACCGTTGCTGAACACTTGCGAGTTGAGGTAACTCCCAGTATCTGCGCAATGGAAGGGAGATGTTGAATTCCGTCTCATTTTCCTTCACACTACTCACCTGAATACGGCCATGCATGAGAATGGCAAGATTCTGGCTTACAGCTAAACCTAGATTGCTTCCAATCAGTTTTTGGATATTCAAATTTTCATCTTGGCTGTTAAAGGTTGGGGTCTTCTTGTCCGATAACATCTGACCCGTGTACTTCACCTTGAGCTGAAGTGTACCGGTCTCCTCCAATTCTTCTCCGTTCACCACTGCTGTGATCAGAACGGAACCTTCACGCGTTGAATCGAGAGCATACTGAATGACGTGTGCAAGCAACTGTCCAATCTTGACTTCATCCCCAACGAACACTTGAGATACATTCAGTTCAAGATTTAATCCCAGCTCAATGTTCTTGCCCGTCGCAATCCCGGCATAGAGATACACGGTATTCTCAATGGTGCCTACCAGATCAAACGGATCATCATGTATAACCGTTTTACCTGCTTCATTAATGTTGAAATTCATCATATTATTCAGCAAGGAAAGCAGAATATTGCCGCTTGTCTCAATCATATTCACATATTCGGACTGCTCCTCAGGCATATCCGGTGTGCGCATCAGATCTGTCAGTCCCAAAATACCGTTCAAAGGATTGCGAATCTCGTGACTCATTAGCTTCAACATCTGTGTTTTGGTCATAGCCTCAGATTCGGCACGTTCTTTCTCTGCCTGGAGCTGTTCTTGCATTTGTTCCGAATCACTCAATTTCCGCTCCTGAACATGCAACGTGCTTTCCAGATCAACAACATAACCCAGGAATACAGCCATCGCCTTCAGTGTCTTCATATCGGTTTCGCTGATTACATAACCAGGATCATCCATCAGACAGATGGTACCAAATGTTTCGCCCGATCTTCTCATAATAGGCACGCCCACGAAAAAGCGATTGCCAAGTCCGCTCGTAACGCCCATGGATCGTGTCATCGGATGTTCACATGTATCCGGGATCGTAAGCACGTTACCGTTGTCTCTTAATACCAGGCTGCAATATGAATCCGTAAATGGAAGTGCACTGCCTTTAACAACTAACTCTTCCGTACGATTAAAGGCCTCCAAAATGACATTGGTCACCCCGTCATTCGTGGCAACAAAGATGGTATTGACCTTCAATATACCACTTAATACGTCTACGATGTGGGCCGCAGCTTCCTTTATATCTTCATAGAAGCCTCTTGTAATGCCTTCTGCCGTCCCCATGATTCACCCCTCTTATCTTAGCTGCACTTTCAAATCTGTATTTCAGAATGTTTAATCACGTACAGGGGTCATCAAAAATCCGAATAGCTGTCACAATCTATACTTATATGATTAACACCGTAGAAGTATAAGAGAATCATACTCCCTGCCTATTGCCCATTTGTGGACAAAAGCAGGTCTTAAACGGATGGTTTAACGACCGCGAATTCATTGCAACTCGCCTTTTCAGCTTGATTAAAGTCCATCTTGTCCGACTTCGAATATTATACTTGCAGAATAACTAGAAATTATACGCTTCCGCTCAGACTTTGGGAACCTTTATCCGCAGCAATTAAAGGAAAGTCCACTTTGTTCAGTAAGCTCTGTGATCATTATCACACCCAAAAAACCACATATAGTTTATAAATGGATAAGACGAATCTACATATAGTATTTAACGTAAATTGAATGATAACCAAAATCATTTTAGGAGGAACCTTACATGAACATGCTTGAGTATGCCACCCCACCGGCATCCGATCTATTATCCGACCTGGGAAGACGAATTATTGGCGCAGAAGACGCCGATACGCTGAGGGAAAATGCGAATCTGAACGGGGATTCCTTCAGTGGTAAGATGAGCAGGCTCGGTTCGGAGACCGCCAAGTGGCATGCTCTGCGTCATGTGTTGCCGAAAGAGCTTGCCCAAGCTGTGGAGAATGGGGATCTGTATGTACACGATCTGGATCAGTATGCACTTGGAACGACCAACTGTATCTTTATCCCGTTTGACCGTCTCCTTGCTGCGGGTTTCAACACAGGTAACGGATCGGTTCGCACACCTCAGACGATCATGTCTGCCATGGCTCTGGTTGCGATCATCTTCCAATCCCAGCAGAACAGTCAATATGGCGGTGTATCGGCCAATAAAATTGACTGGGATCTGGCCCCTTATGTACAGCGATCGTTCCGCAAACACTACCGCAAAGGGCAACGGCTCTTTGGTGAAAATGTTCTGATCGGGGATGAACAGCTTCATCTGGATAGCATCGAAGCGAAGAATCAATGTCCGCGGGCATATGCCTTCGCCTATGAAGAGACTGAATTGGAGACAGGACAAGCTGCTGAATCACTGATTCATAACCTGAATACGATGAGTAGCCGGGCGGGTGGTCAGATTCCATTTACTTCACTGAACTATGGATTATGTACTTCTGCGGAAGGACGGTTGGTATCACGCTCGTTGCTGGAAGCAACCATTCGTGGCCTGGGCAACGGGGAGACTCCCGTGTTCCCTCAACATATTTTCCAATGTAAACAGGGGATCAATCAGGCTCAAGGAGAGCCGAACTATGATCTGTTCCGGCTCGCAGTCAGCTGTTCATCCCGGCGGATGTATCCTAACTTTGTCAATGTGGATGCCTCTTTCAATCTGCCTTTCTATCATCCGGAAGATCCGGATACGATCATCGCAACTATGGGATGCCGCACACGTACACTGGCTGACCGGTTTGGTCGCAATCGTCAAAGTGGTAAAGGTAATCTGTCCTTCAACACCATTAACCTCGTGAAGCTCGGCATCCGGTTTGGCATCTGCCAAGGTGCAAGAGCTGTCGCTGACCGAGCCGGATTCTATACTGCTTTGGAGTCAGTTATGCATAATGCCGCTTCCGGCCTGTTGCAGCGCTACCGAATTCAGACATTGCAGCCTGCCAAGGCATCGGACTTCATGATGCGGGAGGGTGTATGGGAAGGTGGAGAACAGCTTGGCCCGAACGAGCCGGTTGCCGAGCTTTTAAAGCATGGAACATTATCTCTTGGTTTTATCGGACTCGCGGAATGTATGACAGCTCTCTATGGGCGCCATCATGGGCAGGACCCTCATGTACATCGCGAAGCGCTCAACATTATTCGGACCATGAGAGAGTTCTGTGACCGGATGAGCGAGCAGCATAACTTGAATATCACCCTGTTTGCCACACCTGCTGAAGGGTTGTCCGGCAAATTCACGAAGATCGACAGAGAGCGTTATGGCATTATTCCCGGAGTGAATGATCGGGAGTATTATACGAATTCATTCCATATCCCGGTCTACCACACGCTTCCAGCATATCGGAAGATTGAACTGGAGGCACCGTTCCATACGTTATGTAACGCGGGTGCAATCTCCTATGTGGAGCTTGACGGAAACGTTCGGGCCAACACCGCAGCTTTCCTGCGAATTGTACAGTATGCACTGGCGCAGGATATCGGTTATTTCTCCATTAATCATCCAATTGATCGCTGCCCTGCATGTGGTTATGAAGGCGTCATTGGGGATGTATGCCCAAGCTGTGAAGCCCATGAGAACCATGTACACTTCCAGCGGTTACGCCGCGTAACTGGCTATCTGACCGGAGATTACAAAGTACGCTTCAATGCTGCTAAGCAAGCCGAAGTGCGGGATCGGGTGAAACACCGGTGAATCTATATGGTTACATCCCGGAATCGGTGAATGAAGGAATCGGCCTGCGTGCCGTGTTGTTCATCAGCGGATGCCGTCACGCCTGTCCGGGCTGCTTCAGTCCGGATTCATGGAGCTTTCGAGCGGGGGAGCCCTTTACAGAGGAGCGGCAGCAGCAGATTCTGCATGAAGTGACGACCCATCCATTGCTGGATGGCGTTACGTTGTGTGGTGGTGATCCCTTTTTCTCGGCAGCAGAATGTACGTCTTGGGTCCAGCAGCTCCGCGCTGCACGTCCTGATTTGACGGTATGGGCCTACACGGGATTCGAATATGAAGAACTGATTACCGACCCTGCAAGAGCGGAGCTTGCCCGGTTGTGCGATGTGATTATTGACGGTCGATACGTTGAAGCGGAGCGTGATGTTTCCCTTCCCTTCCGCGGCAGCCGGAATCAGCGTTTGATTGATGTCAGTGCAACACTAGCCACTCGAACCATCGTTACAATGCAGCTCAGTATGCTGTAACATTGGTTTTATTCCCCTCACCAACTAACAAGGCACGGGTCCCCAGCGGACTCGTGTCTTGTTGGCGTATAGCGGTCTTCTTTAAGAAATAGGTTTTATCCATTCTCTCTATTTTCTTCTCTATTGCATGACGATATATAATATAGGTAGTTATTAAGTTAGCATTTAAAATTTAACCGTTTACATAAGGTAACCAGGGAGGAATCATCTTTTATATGGATATTGTTCAAGCATTAATTACATGTATGCCTTTCTTTCGAGATACGATTCGTCAGGATGTAACCCTCTCCGTGATTGATCATGAGAAATTCCTATATTTCTCAGCAGGGGAATCGTTAAAGCAACTGAATTATCAACCCGGCGACCCTCTATTGGATGGAAATCGAAATTTTGCTGATCTCAACGGCGGTACAGTCAAACGATTCGATCACTACCCTAAAGATTTATTCGGTGTTCCTTTTGACGTGGCTTTTATCCCCATTAAAAATGAAAAAGGTGAAGTCATCGCCCTGTTTAACCTGCTCTACAGTATGGATGACCAGGATCAGCTGCAACAGCTCATGGATGCTACCGAAAATCTGACCAACCAGTTAATTGACAGTGTACAGCATGTAGCTGCACACTCCGAGGAACTCAGTGCCACAACCGAAGAGATCCGGAACAATTCCAAACAAGCCGTACAGAAATCAGGCAATGTCACTCAGGTCGCCAGTTTCATTCGTGAAATCTCCGAACAAACCAATCTGCTCGGCTTGAATGCTGCCATTGAAGCTGCTCGTGTAGGTGAAGCAGGTGCAGGTTTTGGCGTTGTTGCCAAAGAAATTCGCAAACTGTCTGTGGATACCAAAGAAGCAACGGCCCGTATTGAAGATTCTCTTCTGTCGGTTCGGCAATCCATTCAAGGCATGGAGAATGAACTTGGTGAGATCACTGCAAGCTCCCAAGAGCAGGCTGAACTCGTAAACAATTTCATGAGCACAATTGAGAAACTGAATGAAACCAACAAACAATTGAAGCAATTTGTGCAAAAAATGATTACGTTTGACGGTAAATAAAAATACGTTTAATGGACCATACAAGCACGGTTCATATCATAGAAATTTGTATAATTCGTTTCCTACCGCTCAGGGGATTTATGCAAAATGGTCATTAAACAACAAACTAAGCCTCCGAATAAGTTCGGAGGCTTTTTCATGAGCTATTTGAATTAACGAATCTCAAAGTGACTGATGCGCACACCCGCAGACAACACAATGTATACATCCTGTGCACCTGATGCACCTGTGAGTTCCGCCTTCACGGTAGACCACTGCTGGGCTTCACCTTGCGCCAGTTCCACACGTCCTGCGAGCGTACCGTCTGGTGAACCGAGTCGAACTTCCAACACAGCACCTGCTTGTTCTGCGGAGACACGCGCTTCAATTGTTGCTGCCCCACTACCCAGATCGGCATCCTTGAAAGCAATCCATCCTTGCTCTCCAACGACACGGACAGCACTTCCACCCTCTTTGCTCTCATCCAGATCAACACCCAGGTAAGCATCATAATTCTCAGCACGGGTAGCCACACCCAGATTACGAGCGGGGATTGTCTCTCCTTCAACCGTCAGGTCTGCAACCAGCTGAACATCGGAGGATGACTTGGCAACCATAATGGAGTAAGTTCCACTTTCCACGACATACCGATCACGAGTTACATCCCAGATTGCCAGTTCCTGAACAGGCAAAGTAAAGCTGACCTTCGCTGTAGCTCCCGCTTCGATATGAAGACGACGGAATCCTTTTAACGTTTTGAGTGGACGTTTCACCCGGGATTTGCCTGCACGAACGTACAACTGTACAACCTCGTCGCTGGCAATTGAACCGGTATTGGTTACATCTACAGTTACCGTTGCGTTGCCCTCTGTACCCACTTGAGCTGGGCTAAGTTCCAAATTGCTGTATTTAAATGTTGCATACGTCAGACCATGTCCAAACGGATACAATACATTGCCTTCAAAATATTGATATGTCCGACCAGATTGAATGATATCGTAATCCTTGATGTCGGTCAGTTGATTTGCCGATTGTACCCATGTCATATTCAGACGGCCTGCTGGTGCATAGTCGCCATACAAGACGTCAGCTACTGCGTTACCCAGTTCCTGTCCTGCGTGTGAAGTATACAATACCGCCGGGATGTTCTCCTGAACCCAGTTGGATGTGAACGGATAACTACCCACGATGACAACTACCGTGTTCGGGTTCGCGGCATAGACCGCCTCAACCAGACGTTGCTGGGATTCGGCGAGATCCAGACTTGGACGGTCAATCTCTTCTTTACCATTTACAAGCGGATTATTACCAACAAAGACAATCGCCGTTTCCGCAGCCTTAGCCGCTGCTACCGCTTCTTCAAGTCCGTTCACAACCACATCCTGCTTGAACGTCTCTGTGGCACCAAAGGTTTTCAGTTCCTCGGACACTACGAATGCATCGTTTCCACCATTAGGTGCAGTCACCGTTTTGCCATTCCAAGTAGTCAGACCTACACTGCCATCCTCTTGTGGCAACAGGTGGAATACTTCCTTCACGAACCAGCCGTACACTTCATCAGCGGAAGCCGTTACGGTCTCTTCATCTGTGGTCAGATATTTGCCGTTGCTTTCGGCCTGCAAGGTATAACTTCCGAAGCCCCAGTCGGAAACCATAAACGTCTCCGCTTCTCCCGAAGCAATCACAGGTGATTTCTCACCTTCTGCCAGTCCAATTTTCTTCCCATTGGCTATGGAAGTTAACGTAATACGATCATTACCATCCTTGAACGATACTTTATCGTTGCCTACTTTGCCACGGATCGCTTCAAGCGGGGATACGTTATACGGCATGGTGCCTGCATACCAGTCACGATAGACGGTTCCGCCCAATTGACCAATCACAGCCACTTTACCAGCTTTTGTTTTGTCCAGCGGGAGCGTGCCTTTGTCGTTTTTGAGCAATACCACTTGTTCTCTTGCAGCTCTGAGCGACAGTTCTTTTGCTTTCTCTGTCATCATGGACTCTTCACCAATAGAAGCGTACGGGTTGCCTTCTTCCGGATCGAACTCGCCCAGACGGAAACGCACACGGAACGTATTGAACAACGCCTTATCGATGTCATCCATCGTGAGTGTACCTTGTTCCAATCCTTCACGCAGTGCCTGTTTGGACAGCTCAGCATCATCGGTGATGCTATCAATTCCGGCCTTCACGGATTCTACGGTACCTGGTGTGTGGGAATCATAGTATTTATGATCATTCTTGATGCCCATTACGTCGCCTGCATCACTGACAATGAAACCATCCATGCCCCATTCGCCTTTGACAATCTCGTTCACAAAAGGATGCAACAACGCTGGCGTACCATTAATGGAGTTGTACGCCGTCATCATGGACTGTGCGCCGCCTTCCTTAAATGGCTTCTCAAACGCCTTCAGATAATATTCACGCATGTTACGTGGATCAATGCTGGACGAACCACTTCCGCGATCCACTTCGTTATTATTGGCGAGGAAATGCTTCAAGGTAGCGACCGCTTTGTAATACTTTGGATGGTCGCCCTGGATTCCTTTGACCAATGCTGTCGTCAGCTCGGCTGTCAGTTCCGGGTCTTCACCATACGCCTCTTCATTCCGTCCCCAGCGCGGGTCACGTTCCATATCCACTGTAGGTGCCCACAGCGTAAGACCGTTCACTGCCGGATTTCGTTTATAAAATACACGCGCCTCGTCTCCTAGTACGGAGCCAATCTCCTTCATCAGATCCGCATCCCATGTGCATGCAAGCCCCACCGGTTGTGGGAAAGATGTTGCTTCTCCAAGCCAGGCCAAGCCGTGGGCCGCTTCTGTTCCGTGTTTGTATGCAGGTACACCCAGGCGGTCTACTGCCGGCTGATATTGCAGCATGGATTCAATTTTTTCATCTTCCGTCAAGCGGGATACAAGGTCCTTCACCCGGGTGTCTAACTCTAGTGCTGTATCTTGAAACGGATATTTCGTTTGGTTGGTCGTCATATAGAATCTCCTTTGGTTATCGGTAGTTAATTAAAATGATAGCGAATACATATCTCAAGAAAAAACGAGGGTTAATTCGGAGGAAATATTTCTTCCGATGGATGGATTAGTCCTTTTACAATCAACGTTTACAGGTGTGAAACCTGATCTCCTTTTCAAAACCTAAAACGATTTCGGTAATCTTATCATATAGCATGTTTAACAAAAAAAACAGAGGTTCTGCGCAGGAAATTGTGAACATCCCCTCTGCAAAATCTGAACAACACCGTTTTTTCCTGGCATAGTCTGGCAATCATGAATAAGAGTACAACGATGTGCGCTGAACAACACCCCATGCGATAGATTGAAGATAATCAAGGAGGAAAAAAAATGAGCGACAATCAGCAGCCCAAGACGGGTCTGCCCCCGGTCCCCGAATCGCTGTGGCGTGCTACGCATCAATTCGATGCCTATCCAAAACTGACCGAAGATATCACCGCGGATGTAGCAATTATTGGTGCCGGCATTGCCGGCATTACTACAGCCTATCTGCTCGCGCAGACGGGTATGCGTGTAGTCGTGCTAGAAGCTGGAAAAGTATTGGGTGGAACGACCGGTCATACCACTGCCAAGGTATCTGCACAGCACGGTGTCATATTTGATGAAATTATGCATCACTTCGGACAAGAACAAGCTCGGATGTACTATGAAGGCAATGCCGATGCCGCGAAGTGGATGCGCAATCTGGTGAAGGAAAAACAGATTGATTGCCAGTGGGCAGAGGAAGATGCCTACGTCTACATTCAATCAGAGGAAAACATCAAAAAACTGGAGATCGAGCTGACCGCCTATGGCAAACTCAATATCCCTGGTGAGTGGGTAGACCCACTCCCTATTCCAGTTCCCGCAAGGGCAGGCATTCGCATGCCGGGTCAGGCACGATTTGATCCGCTGGCCTACCTGCACTACTTGCTCGATTCCGCTGTGAAACAAGGTGTACAGATCTACGAGCATACGACAGTTACGGATGTAGAGGAAGATGCTTCACTACATGTCAGAACTTATGGAGATGGCCCATCCGTAACAGCGGAACATATTGTCGTGGCTTCTCATTTTCCCGTCTATGATCCCGGATTTTATTTCACACGATTACACGCCGAACGATCCTACGCTGTATTAGTCGAACCGGAGAAACCCTATGTGGGCGGCATGTACATCTCGGACGATACACCTTACCGCTCCTTGCGTACCGTCTTACATAACGGGAAGGAACACATCCTTTTTGGCGGCGAAAATCACAAAACTGGACAAGGCATCTGTACCTTTGGTCATTATGAACGCCTAGAGCAGTTCGCAGCGGAGACATTTGGCATTCGCAACATTCCTTTTCGCTGGTCAGCCCAGGATCTGATCTCCATCGACAAGGTGCCTTACATCGGACCGATTACCGGAAGACATGAACGAGTCTATGTGGCGACCGGGTTTGCCAAATGGGGAATGACAACTGGCACGATGGCAGGACACCTTCTTGCGGATCGCATCACCGGTCGTGACAACCCTCATGCTGCCATATTCGATCCGGCAAGATTCAAGGCCGATCCTGGTATGAAACACTTTATTGTGGAAAATGTGAATGTAGCCAAGGAATTAATCTCCGGTAAAGTAGGCATTGTGCACAAAAAGGTTAGCGATATTGGTGAAGACGAAGGAGCCGTCGTTCGTCATAATGGCAAACGTGCTGGCGCCTACAAGGACACCAGTGGCAAGCTGTTTCTGGTGGATACCACCTGCACCCATCTGGGTTGCGAAGTCGAATGGAACGAGGGCGAACGTTCGTGGGATTGCCCATGCCATGGTTCCCGCTTTGATTATGCAGGCCATGTCATTGAGGGCCCTGCTGTGGAAGACCTTAAAGTCCTGGATGCACAAGAATAACCGACATTTAGCGATTAACCTGTAACCAAAGAAACAAAAGTTCATCTCACAGACCGGATCGGAATCCGCCTCCAGACGGAAGTAACCGATCCGGTTTTTGCGTATGCTGAATTATAGCTAAACAGACAGCTTCAGCTGATCATCAGTATTAAACGAACTTATTATCGATCAATCGTGATACGGAACTATTTTAAAGTCACTACCTTGCATTAAACAGTACTGGATGCTATGATGAATTCACCACTACTGAACAATATACACTAGCAATAAATGAAGCTACTAAGGAGGAACCTGTGTGAATGTGAACATCCAGTTCAAAAAAGGAGTATTGGAGCTGTGCGTCCTGGTATTAATTAACCGCCAGGATCGGTATGGCTACGAACTGGCTCAGGCGGTCTCCAAACATATCGAAGTTGCTGAAGGTGCACTGTATCCCTTGCTTCGCCGGCTTGTGAATGACGGTTACTGCACCACCTATCTTCAAGAATCAACTGAAGGCCCGCCGCGCAAGTATTACCGGCTATCCGATACAGGTCGCGACTACATGACGGCACTGACGACAGAATGGAATGAATTTGTGCGCAATGTCGCAAATCTGATTGAGGAAGGAATCCCCAATGAATAGACAACAATTTATGAAAGCCATGGAAATTCATCTACGGCCGATGGACCCATTCGAACGGGCTGAGTTGCTCGCCGACTATGATCAACATTTCGAGCTTGGACTACGAGAAGGCAAGCTGGAAGAAGAGATCGCTCGGGAACTCGGACAGCCGGAAGAAATCGCCAAGGAAGCACTCGGTGATCGTTATGACATGCATACGCCGGGTTCAGATGCGTTCTATGCACCGACGTATCGCGAGATGCGGTCACCCAGAAACAGCACCAGCGCCACTCGCAAATTTTTCAACGCCATCGGCCTGTTATTCCTGAATCTGATTCTTGGCATTCCTCTTGGTCTCACGCTATGGTCAGTATGGCTTACGCTCGCCAGCCTGTCCTTACTGGTATTGGCTCCTGTGGCAGCAGTTGTGGACTTTGTATTCCTGGGCCAACTCGATAAACCGGAAATTTTCGTTGCGATTGGCGCTTTCGGTGTCGGCATTTTGTTTGCCATCGCATCGAAGTATGTTTTTAGAGCCTTCAAAAACACTACTCTTCAATACATTCAATGGAATAAAAATATGATGAAAGGAGATGTTTCCGCATGAGTACCAAAAAATGGCTTGCGCTTGCCGTGATATGTATCGGAATAGGTTTGCTCGGGACATCCATCTATGGCGTTCAGTTCGGGGATGAACGGGAGCATTATTCCAAACGATGGGATTTCAAAGCAGATGAATTGCAGAACATTATCATGAATGCTAATTTCAGTGCAGATATTGAATTTGTCATAAGCCCCGATTCGAATGGTTATATCGAAGTGGATGGTAAATGGGACCCTACCGTAGTCAAAAGCTTCGAACAAGCCACTTTATCCAAAGGCACATTCCAACTGTCTCAGACAGCACGTGAACGATTGCAATTTTTCACCTTGTACTGGAATGATCAAGACTCCACAATAACGGTTGCTCTGCCTGAAGGACACCAATTAAATGAGGTTAAGCTGGACTCCTCTTCAAGTGACTGGGATCTGACAGGTCTGAATGCCAATCAGCTTGAGCTGAACAATACCTCAGGTTCCATACGTCTGGAAAATATTAAGGCGCCCAATATTGAATTGGTTCTAACTTCTGGTGACATTAACGCTTCCATGATTGATGGAGACATGACCGTGAAACAGACATCCGGAAGCTTCACTGCTGATCAGATAGTCGGTCAAGTCAACAGTGAGATTAAATCAGGAGATATTGAGATCACTGAATTGAATGGTGCGGCCGATGTTAAATTCACCTCGGGTAGCATTCATATTGAACAGTCCCATGCTGCGCCAATCAATGCATCCGGAACATCTGGAGATATTTTCATTCAAGCTGCACCTGATTTTGACGGAATCTATGATGCTAAGGCTACTTCCGGAAGTGTCGATGTACCTGAATCGCCAATGGTGAGCCGCGAAGTGATCAAGGCCCGTACTTCTTCTGGTAGCATCGAGATTACCAGATAGTGATGAAGCCAATTTCCGAACTGTGGGTAATAATAGTATAATTGAATGCTAGTCCATTTCTAAGGAGGAATTACCCACATGGAACTTAAAAATAAAACAGCGATCATCACAGGTGCCGGAAAAGGTATCGGCCGTGCGATCGCTGAAGCTCTTGCCAAAGAAGGAGTGCACCTCGGCCTTATTGCACGTACCGCTTCCGATCTTCAGGCTCTGCAACAGTCACTGAGTCAAGAATACGGTGTGAAAGTAACCAGTGCAGTAGCAGATATCTCGGATCGCACGCAGGCCGAAGCCGCTGTAGCAGCCATCGAGATGGAACTCGGTGCGGTGGATATCCTTATCAATAATGCGGGGATCGGAAAGTTCGGAACGTTCATGGAGATGGAGCCGGAAGAGTGGGAGCGCATCCTGCATGTTAACGTTATGGGTACATATTACGTTACACGCGCTGTCCTTCCGAGCATGATCAAGGAAAGTAGCGGCAGCATTATCAATATTGCTTCCACTGCAGGTGAGCGCGGATTCGCTACAGGTTCGGCATACTGCGCGTCCAAGTTTGCATTGCTTGGCATGACCGAATCTCTGATGCAGGAAGTGCGCAAGTCCAACATTCGTGTAACGGCACTGACTCCAAGCACCGTTAATACGGAGCTTGCGACCAATGCCGGACTGAAAATTGGCGACGAAGATCGCATGATGCAAGCGGAAGATGTAGCAGAACTTGCACTCGCAACGCTCAAGCTGTCCGACCGTGTCTTCGTTAAAACAGCAGGCATCTGGACGACTAATCCACAATAGACAGGTGCTTCTGACCTTTCTAAGGAATCTCTCGCACCTTATTGTACTCTTTTGCAGGAAATGAGAAACGTAACGAATCACTGTGAGGTTATCTCGCCAGAATTCTGTGGAGTGTAGCCAAATTACACACACAGCAGTGAAATAAAGCGCCTGAGATTCGTTACATCTCGAGATCTGCTTAGAATCATCTAATAGGGTTCGCTCAGTTCGTTAGAAATATAAAAGGACGTTTCCCATTGTACATGTATGCAGGTTCGCATGTTCATGACTTGGGAGCCGTCCTTTTTGTATTTTACAGATGATCCAGACCCAATTCTTTGGACACCGCAATGAGCACCACCGCAGGTTCCTCACCGATATTGGTCACTTCATGGGGCACGATTGCATTCCAGGTAAACGAATCCCCCACTTCAAGAACTTCCACATCTTCACCTTGTTGCGCACGAATCATGCCTTGCAATAAAAGATGACTCTCTTCTCCCGCGTGTTTGCTCACCCCGGTCGATGCACCTGGCGGCAACTCTACAATGGACATACGCATCGCACCTTTGGCTGTAAGATGCTGCACTTTGATCTGTCCGCTTCCGGCCGTTGTTTCCTTGCGCTCGTTCTTACGTACCACATTCATCCGTTGCTCCGGTGTCAGCAGCAAATAGGGAAGTGGCACTTCCAGATAATCTGCAATACTTTCAAGCGTAGCAATGGAAGGTGACGTTTTGTTGTTTTCCACGTTGCTGATAAAACCTTTGGACAACCCCGTTCCCTCGCACATCTGCATGATCGTAATCTGTTTCTGTTTGCGGATCGTACGAATAGCCAAGCCAATATCCATATCGCGTCCCTCCCTTCTATTGATTTTCAAACACTAGACGTCCGCTTCTCTTCTTCAGGTTATCTATTCGGCGCTTGTCTCAACAAATATAATCCGATTACCAAACGGATCTGTCACGGTCATTTCTCTTGATTGCCAAGGGGTCTCCTCTATACCGGGTCTCGCATTTTTGTACTCTTTCTGACGAAGTGCACCATGGAATGTATCCAAGTTATCTGTTTCCACGCGCAAGGCAGCTCCAGGTGTACAATCTCCATGATGTTCGGAGAGATGAATCACGATGGAATCGAGCGAAACCTGCATATATAAGGGCATTTCTTGCTCAAATCGATGTTCCCAATCCAATTGGAAACCCAGGTATTCAAGGTAAAACTCTCTAGCTTTATTTTCATCAAATATTCTCAAAATAGGCACGATACTCTTTAACATCCTGATCACGTCCTCGGGAATAAAATATGAACCATCCGCAACGACACTTCTTTTAAATCCATTCAAGGTTTCTTATAAACAACATATATTCATCATACAAAAAAAGTATTGACCCTACAATGAAACCATGATAAATTTTGTTCATAAATAAGAATATTTATTTCATATTGGTGAACTTTATTGTCAGAACGATATATTTAACTCATTCCTCTTCAGGTGGTGGTTTCAATGAATTCTCCTTATATACATGAAGTCCGATTACCGTCTCATTACAATCCAGATCAACGTTATCCCGTAATTTTCGCCTTACATGGCATGGGATCAGATGAGCAAGATATGCTTCGTTTAATGGAGCCTATGCAGTCTGATTTTATTATTGTTGCCATCCGTGGGCCTATCGTTCAGGGTAGTGGTTATGCTTATTTTCAGATCAAAAGCATTGGCAACCCTATCCGTGAATTGTATGATGCCTCCGTTCAGGGACTACAACAATTGATTGTTGAGCTGTCCGCCAAATATGCTATTGATCCCAAGCGGCGTTATATCGCCGGATTCAGCCAGGGCGCAATTATGGCGATGACTTTATCGCTGGTGATGGGAGATGCGATTAAAGGCATTGTAGCGATGAGTGGGTACATCCCGCAATTTGTGAAAGACGAGTACATGCTGCACCCCGATTCGGAGCTGTCTGTGTTCATCTCGCATGGAGATCAGGATCATCTATTCCCGCTGCAACTGGGCGAAGATAACGCCAATTTCTTCCGTCAACACACCAATCACGTCACATATGTACCTTACAACGGTGGACACCAGGTGACCCCCGATCTATATCAACAATTCCAACACTGGCTTCGGACGGATGCAAATCTGACTACCGAAGACCCGAAAGGACTGAATTCATAATGATGCCATCTCTTTTTATTGCTCACGGTGCCCCATCACTGGCACTGGAGGAGAATGCGTACACCGAATTTTTGCAAAAACTTGGACAGGAACTGCCGAAACCCAAAGCAATTGTGTTGTTCTCTGCTCACTGGGAATCCACAACTCAGCTTGTATCCTCGGTAGCCAACTACGAGACCATCTACGATTTCGGCGGTTTCCAGCCCGATCTGTATCAGATCAAGTACCCGGCTCAAGGACAGGCAGAGACCACAGCCGAGGTAGAACGTTTATTCACAGAAGCCGGGATTCCGGTACAGACCGATGACGTTCGTGGACTGGATCACGGCGCTTGGGTCGTTCTACGCCTGCTCTACCCAGATGCGGATATTCCTGTAATTGCCTTGTCCGTGAATCGCTATCTGACAGGTGAGCAGCAATATCAGGTCGGACAAGCGCTCGCTTCCTTGCGTGAGCAAGACATTCTTGTCATTGGTAGCGGAGGAACCGTCCACAATCTACGTCGATTGAACTGGGAAAGTAACGGCGTTGACCCGTGGGCATCAGAGTTCGACAACTGGCTGCATGACAAGCTGGTGAGCTGGGATACGGAGTCTCTCTTCTCCTATGATAAACTGGCACCTTCAGCTCAAGCCGCCGTGCCTACGCCGGAGCATTTTGTACCGCTGTTACTCGCCATGGGTGCGGGAGATCAGAACAAACGTGCATCGCTCCTGTTTAAAGCCTATCAGTATGGCAACCTGAGCTTGTCCTGTTGGAAGTTTGATTAAAGAGGACTATATAAAAGGTTAGTTTCACTTATATAGTAGATAAAAAATGTAGCGTGGGTTACAGGGATTACCCCTGTAACCCACGCTTATTTGTTGTTAGGAGTGACTTTCATGATGGTTGTACGTAATCGATTGGAATGGAGACAGGTGTGCTGATATGCAACAACCGCCTATAAATAATGAGACCATTGTATTACATAAGCAAGGTCTCCGGTTTCTTGTGTGCTTTTCCGGATTATAACTATAATATGAGGTGAAATTAGGCACAGTTTGCTCGCATATCACTCACCATATTATCTGAATAGCTCATACGGAGGGAATTGGATGCCAGAACAGCGTATATATGAATTGATGGATGAACTGGATATGTTGCTGGAGGAGAAGGTACAAGATGAGGAAAACCGGGAGCTCTTGGAGGCTTATCGCGAGTTTGAAGGCGTGACGGATGAGCAGCTCGACGCATTCGAGCAGGAACACGATATTCGATTACCTGCTGATTTTCGTGCATTTTATAAACGTAAAAATGGGAGTGGTTATGGCTTTCACGTCTTGTATCCAAGCCTTGAGGAAGGACGGGAATCCGAGCCATTTTACCTGTTATCCCTGGAAAAAATTCAAAAGGAGCAGTCCACGCTGGTGGAGAACCGCATGGATGATTATTTTACCGAAGAAGAGATCCGTGAGCTTGATCCCCGAATCAAACCCTACCTTTTTCAAAAGAAATGGATCACGTTTGGCATGCTTGGAGGTGGCTCACTGTATCTGATGTTCGACTTTGATCCGACAGAGCAAGGAACGGTTGGACAGATTATTATGTACGTGCATGACCCGGATTTTGTATATTATGTCGCTGGGACGTTTACGGAACTATTGGAACAATCCAACCGCAATTTACGTGCCTTGGAAGCCATTGAGTACTGAAATGCGCATGATGATATGACCTTTTTTGCATAATGCTGGGATATGTCAAAGCGGTTATAATAACATTTAGTGGAAATGCACATGCTGTATAGATAAGACTGCCTTTTCTACACCTAATACATTGATCTGGGAGGAACATACGAAGTGGCTGAACAACCGAAGTCTGAGAGCTTTATGTCTCTCGTCAAAAAAGGAAACACATCCTCCGCCGTAGCGATGGCAGGTAATGCCGTACTTGCTGTGTGCAAAGGGGGAGCCTTCCTATTCAGTGGCAGTGGTGCCATGTTCGCTTCGGCGATGCATTCACTCGCTGATGCCATTAACCAAGGATTTGTATTTGTCGGAAGTGTGTTGTCCGAGAAAAAACCTACACGCCGCTTCCCAACCGGATTCGGACGGGTCATTAACATTTTCTGCATGATCGCCGTGATTGTTGTTACCATTATGGCGTATGAAACGATCCATGAAGGTATCCATCTGTTGCAGCATCCTGTTGGTCATACCGGTGGTCTATGGATTAACATCGGAGTGCTCGTCTTGAACATTCTGATCGACGGGGCCATTCTGATCAAAGCCATGAAGGAAATTCTAAAAGAAGCACGCGCACCCAAAGCCGCCGGATTTGCCTTGGTCCCTGCTGCCATTAAAAATGTAGGCCGTGCTGCACCGCCAACCCGTCTCGTGTTCTACGAAGATGTTGTCGCTGTACTCGGTGCCCTGCTTGCGCTGATTTCCGTCGTGGTGATTGCCTTGACCAACTTTGCATTGCTCGATGGCATTGTGACAACGATTATTGGATGTCTGATGATCGCTGTAGCCTTCCGTGTCGGTTATGATAATATGATCGGATTGATCGGGGTTGCAGCTCCGCAGGATATTGAGGACAAAGTGTCCCAAACCATTCTGGCAGACACACACGTTGCTGACATTCAGATGATGCGTATCATTCAGGAAGGCCGTTATTATCATGTCGAAGGTCTGATTGAGTTGACCAAAGGACTCAGTCTTGCCGATGCGGATGACATCAAGTTCCGTATTCAGGAGAAACTGATGACAAACCCCGACATCGCCGACGCTGCCATCTCCATTATTGAGGATGACGGTGTGAACAGCTGGGGCAAGAAACATTCGGATGTGGTGAAATAACAAGCTTCGTTTTGGATGACTCGCTTTACCATTCAGTAGTTGCTCAATTTAAGTTTAACTGTTGACTAAACAGTCAACGAATCGTATATTATTAATAACAGATCTCGCCCGCACCTCTGCTTATGCATGTGGAACAGGGCGAGACATTTTTGCGTTATGGGGGTATTTTCCTTGCCAGATGATGTTCAGCTACGTGAAATGAAAGCGCCTACTACATATGAAGAACAGCTCGAAAAGTTTAAAAACCGAAAAATGACAATTGAAAATGATGTAGAAGCAATTACAATCCTGAAACGCATTCACTATTACAGGTTTACTGCATATGCCTTAACTTTTAAACAGGATACCTCGGACAACTACATTGAAGGAACGACTTTCAACAAAGTGTATAAGCATTATTTGTTTGATGCAGCCCTTAGAAATCACTTTATGAAGATTGTCGAGTACATCGAGATTGCCTTAAGATCACAAATTTCATACAAACTCGCCCACAAGTATGGTGCTCTTGGATATACGAATGCCGCTAATTTTTCTAAAATTCAATTTCACCAACGCTTTATGGAGGATTTGCAAAAATGCATTCAAAAACAGCACAAAGAAGTGCTTATTGCTCATCATAGAGAGAATTACCAAGATAGATATCCTATCTGGGCGGCCTTTGAAGTTAGTACAATTTCTATGATGTCCTCACTCTATAAAAATTTAAAAACGTCTGACAAAAAATCTATTGATCGAGAATACTACCCTTCTCGAAACATAAGTTATAGGGAACTTGAGAACTGGTTCCACGTCTTAACTGTTTTTAGGAATAGATGTGCTCACTACAGCAGACTTTTTAATTATAGAATCCCTGTTACCATAAGATACACACGAAATGATGAATTATTAGGCTTAGACAAAGCCTTTCTTTTTGGAGCTATCTACAATGCGAAGTACCTGATAAAGGATAGAACAATCTGGGATAGTTGGGTGACTGAGCTATCTTCATTAATCGAAGCTTACACTATAGTTGATATATCCCTTTTGGGATTCCCTACAAACTGGGAGCATCTGCTACGAAAGCAATGATAATTCTCTCTTGCAACATGCAAGCCTAAATCACATTTTTCTGTGTAACTTGTTCACCACCGTTTGGCACGGATTGTTTGCATGAAAAAGCGGCTGAGCATCTTTCGAACCTAGACTTTGGTCTAGGTTCATTTTAACTCCAAAGGCGGAGGATATACTTTTCCAGTTCATGGTATGCTGTGAATAACGAAAGTAATTGCTCTACATACAACCGTTCGGAAAATTGATTTTGTATTGAGAAGGAGAGATATTATGGCTAAACGTACGATCCTTGCGCCTGTTCTCATTTTGCTGGGCGTGTACCTGATTCTGAACCAGGGAGGTTCTCTCGGTCCGGGTACGATCTTTGCGACTTTCTGGCCCACGTTATTCGTGATTCCACTAGGACTGTTCTTCCACTGGCTCTACTTCTCCATGATTGGCAGAGGTGTTGGACTACTGGTTCCTGGTGGCTTGTTGCTCACGGTTGGTATCGTCTGTCAGATCGCCATGCTGTTCAACAACTGGAGTACAATGTGGCCGGGCTTCATTCTGGCTGTTGCTGTTGGTTTGTTCGAATTGTATTGGTTCGGTGGTCGGAACAAATGGTTGCTGATCCCCATCAACATTCTAACAGTTATATCACTGCTGTTCTTCGCTGTGATGTCGATTGGCACGATGCTGAGCAGCTTGAGCTTTATCCAACCGTTCGTGGCGATTGTGCTGATTATGGGTGGGGCGTGGATCATGGTGGGTCGCAAAAAACGCATGTAGTGGCAATTATATAAGATGAATGGGGTGCGATTAACTGAGTCACTGCGGTGACAGCACAACTTCGGATCGCTGTTATCCCCGGATTTTTTTGAATCCCATCTAGCAATGGGAAAATCCGTTGATAAAGGCGACCGCTTCGCTTCCTTCGTTTGTTCTGTCCCCTCCGTTAACGTTTGATCTTAAATGTTCATCTTATATGGCACTTCAAGCGCTATTGCTCTGAAGTAAGTAATAAAAAAGGGTTGCTGCTTGTCATTCAAATGAAATGACGAGCAGCAACCCTTTTTGTTTTTTTTCAGAATCTAACGAACTGTTCACACGCTATTGACTCTACTTAATAAGCCACGGTGAATCGTTATCAGATGCTATTACCTCTTATTTGCTATGCATTTTAAACTCCAGGAATAGGTCGTTATAATGTGAGAGCATTTTTTTGCCCAGATTATCGTAGACCTCCAGCTTTCCTGTCAGTGTCTCGTCCGGGTAGAAACGTTCATCCTCCGAGATGTCCTCTGGCAGCAGCTTAAGCGCCTCGGCGTTCGGTGTGGAATACCCGACATACTCCGCATTACGAGCGGCATGATCCGGGTCCAACATGAAGTTGATAAACTGGTGAGCCCCTTCAATATTACTCGCTGTCTTCGGAATAACCATGTTATCGAACCAGAGGTTTGAGCCTTCTTCCGGCACCATGTAATCCAGCTTGTCGTTCTCATCCATAATCTCGGACGCATCTCCAGACCACACAAGTCCAACTGCTGCTTCCTCATTGGCGAGTAACATTTTGATCTCGTCTCCGACAATTGCTCTGACGTTTGGTGTCAATGTAGACAGCTTCTTCAGCGCTTCTTGCAGATGATTTTCGTTGGTATCGTTCAAGGAATACCCGAGACTGTTCAATCCCATCCCAATGACTTCGCGTGCGCCATCAAGGAGCAGGATTTGATTTTTCAGACGCGGGTCCCACAGGTCATTCCAGCTATCAAACGTTAATCCATCCACCAGTTCGGGATTGAACACAACCCCCACCGTTCCCCAGAAATAAGGGATGGAGTACTTGTTGCCTTCATCAAAGGACAAGTCCAAGAACCGCGGATCGATGTTGCTCAGGTTAGTCAGTTTGCTGTGATCAATTGGAACGAGTAGGTCTTCCTCTTTCATTTTGCTAATCGCATATTCGGAAGGAATCGCCACATCAAACGTGGTTCCCCCCTGCTCAATCTTGGTCAGCATCGCTTCATTGGAATCAAACGTCTGATAGATAACCTTAATACCTGTCTCGTCCTCAAACTCCTTGAGCAGATCGGGGTCGATATAATCGCCCCAGTTATAGATGGTCAGTGTGTTGCCACCAGAATACCCCTGACTCTTGTTCAGATACGAAGCCAGGATCATCAGGGCAAACGCGGCCACAAAAACAAGCGCAAA
This sequence comes from Paenibacillus sp. FSL H3-0457, assembly GCF_037981725.1. NCBI lineage: Bacteria > Bacillati > Bacillota > Bacilli > Caryophanales > Paenibacillaceae > Paenibacillus > Paenibacillus sp. FSL H3-0457. The sequence goes on from NZ_CP150283.1 coordinate 6,528,146, forward strand.
TGTCCGTACCAGTTGCTTCATGGTCGCAGCCCCTTTCCTCCTGGAGGTATCCGTGTTGCACGGCGGTTAATGAAGTAATATCCAACAACTAGCAACACGGTCAGCAGGAACAATAGGGTGGACAGAGCATTGATGGACAACGAAACGCCCTGCCTTGCTCTGGAGTATATCTCTACCGAGAGTGTGGAGTATCCATTACCCGTGACGAAGAATGTTACTGCAAAATCATCGAGCGAGTACGTCAATGCCATGAAGAATCCGGCAAAAATACCCGGTTTCACGTATGGCAACACCACACGCGTCAGAATCTGCCATGAACCAGCGCCCAGATCGCGCGCCGCATCCATCAGTGTTGGGCTCATCTCCTGCAGCTTCGGCAGTACCATGATTACAACGATCGGTACACTGAATGCGATATGAGACAGCAGGACCGAAGTGAAGCCCAATTTGATGCCAATCATGGTGAACAGAATCAGGAATGACGCACCAATGATGACATCCGGACTAACGATGAGCACGTTATTGAGTGACAGCAGCGTGTTCTTGGTCCGTTTGCGACGCACATGGTAGATCGCCAGTGCTCCTGCTACACCAAGGATCGTCGAGATCGCTGATGACAGGAGCGCGATGATAAATGTATTCAGCACAATGATGAGCAGCCGAGTATCAGCAAACACCTCTTTGTACCATTCAAGCGTGAATCCTTCGAAGCTGCGCATGTGGCCGCCACTATTGAAGGAATAGAAGATCAGATACGCAATCGGTGCGTACAATATGGCGAATACAACGGCTAGATAGACGTTAGACAGCTTTCCGTTTCTTCCCATTACGCACCTCCTTCTTGCCTGATCCAGTCAGGAACATAATAATCGCCATCGCAATAATCAAAAAGACGGCAATCGTTGAACCCATCCCCCAGTCCTGGGTGACGAGAAAATGCTGTTCGATCGCTGTTCCCAGCGTAATTACACGGTTCCCCGCAATGAGGCGGGTAATCATGAACAGAGACAGCGCAGGAATAAATACAGCCTGACAGCCTGATTTCACTCCACTAATCGTCAGTGGAAAGATAACCCGGCGGAATGTCAGCCACGATGAGGCTCCCAGATCACGCGCCGCATAGATCAACGATGGATTCATCTCTTCCAGCGCATTGAAGATGGGCAGGATCATGAATGGAATGAAGATGTACACCGAGACAAAAATAAAGCTGAAATCGGTGAACAAAATCTGCTGTGTACCAATACCCACCACTTCAAGCAGGGAGTTGGTCAGACCGTACGTTCCGAACAGGCCGATGAAGGCGTACGCTTTTAGCAAAAGATTGATCCAGCTTGGCAGAATGATCAGCAGCAACCATAGCTGCTTGTGCTTCGTCCGGGTCAGCATATACGCCGTCGGGTAGGAGATGAGCAGCGAGAACGCCGTAATCAGAAATGCATACCAGAACGAACTGAGCGTCATCTGCAAGTACACCGGTGTGAAGAATCTGGCGTAGTTGCCAAACGTGAAGTTACCCTCCACATCGAAGAACGAATAATAGATGACCAGCAGAACCGGCGCCACAACAAACAACACCATCCATAATACATATGGAATCAGATACGCATTGCGTGTGCTGGCCTTAGTCTGCATGAGCGGCCTCTTGGTAGGCTTCGAGTCGTTTGTCGAACTCTTCTTCGGTCTCGTTAAAGCGCATGACGTGTACCGCTTCCGGGTCAAAATACAGTCCAATCCGTGCGCCTACAACGGCTTTTTTGGTTGAATGAACAAGCCACTCATTGCCCGCATCATCGTACGTGGATATCTCGTAATGCACCCCGCGGAATAACTGGGAGTCCACATTAACCTTGAGCTTGCCTTGGTCTTCGGTTGTAATCTCCAGATCCTCTGGGCGAATGACAATCTCTACCGGCTCGTCCCGCTGGAGACCCTGATCGACACACTCGTGCTGTGCGCCAGCGAATTCCACCACAAAGTCCTGCTTCATTTTGCCTGATACAATGTTCGATTCCCCGATAAAGTCTGCCACAAAGCGGTTAATTGGCTCATCATAGATATCATTCGGTGTACCGCTCTGTTGAATCACACCGCCATTCAGGACAAAGATCTCATCCGACATCGCCAAGGCCTCTTCCTGATCATGTGTAACAAAAATAAACGTAATACCCAGTCGCTGTTGCAACTCGCGCAGCTCGTACTGCATTTCGGTCCGCAGCTTCAGATCAAGTGCCGAAAGCGGCTCGTCCAGTAGCAGAATTTCAGGTTCGTTCACAATGGCGCGTGCAATCGCGACACGTTGTCGTTGTCCGCCGGACATTTCGCCAATTTCCCGGTTTTCATACCCGGATAGATTGACGAATTTGAGGGCTTCCAACACTTTGCTGCGAATTTCAGCCGTTTTCATCTTTTTGATCCGCAAACCAAAAGCCACGTTCTCAAATACATTCAAATGTGGAAATAACGCGTAATCCTGAAATACGGTATTCACCTGCCGTTGGTGAGCAGGCACCCGGTTGATGAGCGCACCGTTAAAATAAATACTGCCCTGTGTCGGCTCCGCAAAACCGGCAATCAGCCGCAATATCGTTGTTTTCCCGCAGCCCGATGGGCCAAGAAGCGTATAAAATTTACCCCGCTCAATCTCAAAGCTGACCGCCTTCAATACGGCTTCATCCTGATCGTATTGCTGAGTCACCGCTTCGAAGCGGATAATCGGTTGTTGTTCTGACATGCTTCACATCGCCCCCTTATACTTGAGGTACCTCTTAAGTCTGTACACTTTTCGTTCATGCATCCTTATAGATAACCCATCTATTATATATGATTCAGGTATATCCGCAATGGTTTTGATGTAAACGCCGCGTGTCATTTCTTCTTATTTTCAAAAATTCTGCATACATTACGGGTAATGTCGATAATACGTACCCATATGGAGTAAATGAAGGATTTTAGGATTCCATTTTATGTGTGAGAGGAGTCTTGGCTCTTGGATATTCGTCGTAACCTGCCTTTGCTGATGACCATTTGTTTCTTAAGTCAGATGGGCGGATTCATGATCCTGCCCCTATTTCCTTTGTTTATTGAAGAATTCGGCCTGTCCGGCTGGATGATGGGGGTTATTTTTGCACTCTTTTATGTGGGGAAAGTAATTGGTGGCGTTCCAGCAGCGGCAATTTATAAGAAACTAGGTGGTAAAAAGGCTCTCATCCTGATGCTAATCCTGCTGGCTGTCTGTATGGGCGGTTTCGCGCTGTCTACTGCTGCGGTGTTATTCGGCCTGCTCCGACTTGTACAGGGGCTCGCTTCCACGGGCCTTACCGTGGTCGTACGTTCTATCATCGGGGATGGGGGCAATGTAGACAACCGAGGACTGTACAATGGATATATCAGCAGCAGTGAGGGCGGCGGCATGGTGCTCGGTCCGGTCATAAGTGGCTGGCTCGTGCTGCAGTGGCCATTGTCGGTGCCTTTTTTACTCGTTACCGTATGTTGTCTGATGGCCGTGGTCGCTGCGATGGGGATGAAGACGACGGCACAAGCTAGAGCTACTCATGAATCCGGGAATACGTTAAGTGATCACCTATTAGAAGATCATTCGGCTGTCATTAAGCAAAAACCTCTGGACAACTCAGCACACTCAGTACCCTCCACGGATGAAGTTGTTGTAGATTCCACCACAAGTGGCTCCCACCCTCATACTACTGTATCGACTGCGCCTCCTTTATCTTCATCACCGTCTGATGCAAAGCATACTCAGGAGGTGCATACAAGGCTTACCCGGCGGCAACAGCTGATTGGCTATGGCACAGTACATTTTTTGGAGATGAGCGCCTATGCGGTGTTTCTCACCTATTTTGCACTGTATGCAGCTCACATCATGCATTGGGACCCCTTTGCAACCAGTCTCGCCTTCACTGTATCCGGGATCTCTACGCTTGCCGCTGCTCCCTTTGTTGGTCATCTCTCTGACCGGTTAGGCGATCGTCTGTTGCTTTGCATGCTCGGCATGTTCCTGATTGGAATCGAAGTTGTTGTATTTCTAAGCACGTCCTCCCATCTATGGGTCTACGTTGGCATGTTGATTGGCGGGGTTGGCGGTGCATGTTACATGGATTCGTTCTTTGCTCATATTGGTGATCATATCCCGGATGAGAGTCGAAGCTCTGTCATAGGCAAAATTGTCTCTGCCGCCGAGATCGGCTCCATCGTGTCTCCACTAGTTGCTGCGTTACTTACGGAAGTTGGATCGCTTTACTCTGTGTTTGTGTTCAATCTGGTGCTGATTGCTGCTGCCATTGTAGTTCAGGCCGCAATGCGCAGTCGATATCGATTGAAAGAGGGGTAGTTCTTCGTTTGATAAAAAAGGATCACAAAAAATAACCCGTCTGCACAATTTAGTGTGCAAACGGGCATTTCATTGGTGCATCTCCGGCCTGCGGCTGGTGATTCTCTACCTGTGCATTCTGTTGCTCACTGCTTCGCAGTTCTGCGGCAGATGCCACGCCATCTTTCAGGGTATACGCCTGATCCTGATGGAAAAAGTTCGGCTTCACGATCTCATTACGATAGGAGCTGTGGAAAATATGTGTTGTCGCCGGGGATACTGGCGGAATCAGCCACACCCAATCTCCGGTCAGTTCACGCCCAGCCTTCTCTTCCCGCTGTTCAAATAAATCGAACTGCGTTGCCGCCGTGTGGTGATCCACAATGCTCACACCTGCTTTTTTGAACGAATGCAGCACAGCCACATTCAGCTCAACTAACGCACGATCCTTCCACAGCGTCGTTTCACTCGACGTATTCAATCCAAACGCTTCCGCCACCGCAGGCAGCTTGTTATACCGGAACGTGTCCGCCAGATTACGGGCGCCGATCTCGGTACCCATATACCAACCATTGAACGGCGCTGCTGGATAAGATATACCACCAATCTCCAGTCGCATATCAGCAATCATCGGCACACCGTACCAGCGCATGCCCAGCTCGGCAATTTCCGCTTGCTCCGGATGTTCAATAAGAACTTCCACAATCTCTTCTTCTGGCACAACATACCACTCTGGGGCTTGCCCTTGTGCCTGAATAATGAGCGGTAACACATCATAGGGGCTACCTGCCCCTTGCCAGCCAAGTGACATCGCCACCTTGGTCAGCTCCACCGAAGCAGGATCTCCAATAATGCCTTGCTCTGTCTCATATCCTGCATAACGAATGAGTTGATGATTCCAGAGGCGTACCGGAGTTCCATTCGGCCCATCCGCTGGAAGGATGGTAATCATCGGGATTACTTTGCCACCGTTGGATGCCACATGGATATGATTCAACACAGCTTCCGCTGCCGTTCCTGCCGTATCAGCGTGACGGGCGTCCACGATCCGCAATTTATCCCAGAACAGCCGCCCGATGCAGCGGTTGCTGTTGCGCCATGCCATTTTACAACCCTGCTCCAATTCTTTTGTGGTATGCACATAGGTACCCGTCACTTCAATCTCGCCCATAACGGCAACAAGCCGGGCCTGCGCGTCTTCACGCGAATGGCCCAGCTCTTCATAACATGTATATATAAACCGTTCAGCTTCTTCCTGCAATTGTTCCAGGTCTGACCGCATCGTTCATTCCACCATTCTGTACATCTTGAATGCCACCATTATACGGCAAGCGCACCGGATTTGTAAGCGAACGGACACTTTGTTCACGGACTCTACATATCGTTGTCAGGATGAAGGGTAACTTTGCTTATTTGCCCAGAAATGCGTTTAACATCCAGACCTCTTTATCCAGTGCAGCGGTGAATCCAATCAGCATATCTTCGGTTGCGTTATCTTCCGCTTCTCCTGCTTCGTGAATGCCTTGACGAATGACTTCCACCATCGTGTGCAGATCAGCAACCACCGACTCTACCATACGCTCAGCAGACAGCTGTCCTTGTGCCTCTTCAATCGGAGACAGACGTAGTTGTTCACCCATCGTAGCCACTGGACGTCCACCAATAGCAAGCAAACGTTCTGCAACTTCGTCCATATTTGCCGTAGCCAAGTTGTACAGCTCTTCAAATTTGGCATGCAGTGTGAAGAAATGAGGTCCTTGGACATACCAGTGGAAGCTATGCAGTTTCGTGTAAAGTACGGACCAACCTGCGATCTGACGGTTCAGGACATCTTGAAGTGCGGTGGCATTGTTAGCAAAAGTGTTGTTTCTAGTTTGGATTGTGCTCATGGAATTTATCCCCTCTCGAATATAAAAATAGAATTTGAATTTTATGATGGATTGCTTTGATTCGCTTCTTTTTAATTTAGACTTAATCTAAATCTTGTTTTAATTATAACACCGCATATCCTGTTTGGGAAGGCTCTGAACTACTCTTTCAAATGAAGATTCCATGAAGTACAGCTTCATAGAAACGTTGGAACAGGCTAATTAAAAAAGATGATTTTAAGCAAACTCTCCCCAACCTATTGGAGTTATGATAGACTCATCTGATCGGATTATCCATAAATTAGTGAAATAGGATGATACCCATCATAAAGATAGTTACCATTATAGGAAGTTAACTTAGTCACTATTGCGAAGGTAAACATGAGGATATTTCAATTTAAACAAAAGTCAGGGAAGAAGATTACCAAATTCGATTCTAATTTCGTAATGTCACGTATAACGCAGACCAAAAAAGCAGCTCATATCGGATGTATGCATTTAGCTGAGGGTGGGGTCATAGGTTATCACCAAGCTGTAGTTCCTCAACTCCTTTTAATAGTAAGTGGAGAGGGTTGGGTTAGAGGGGAAGCGGTTCTCTGGGATAAACATGAATGGCACGAAACCAAAACAGAAGCTGGACTCATGGCAATTGTAATTGAGAGCGAAGAGTTAGACACCTCATTAATGATGCCTTTATAGAAGGTATAATATAAAAAAGCAGACCTGCACCTAAGACGGTAACAAGACTGCTCCTTTAAACATAAATCTCCTTAAGCTTGAACACACTCAAAAGTCAGAATACGACTGATCTCTTCATAGCTTGATGCTACAAAATGAGGTTGATGATCGGACTCCGGCAGCGCCTCCCGATGGTTAAACCAGATGACTGTCCAACCTGCATCCACTGCACCTACCACATCATTACGCCACGAGTCGCCGATGTAATAGCTGGATCGGGCATCTGTCCCGGACTGCTTACTCACATATTCGAACAACCTTCGATCCGGCTTCGCATAACCAGTCGTACCGGAGATAAAGACCAGATGCTCGTCCACGAGACTGAGCACATCCAGTGCTTCAAGCTTGCGGCGCTGATGCTCTCCTTCTCCATTGGTGATTAGACCAACGGTATGGCCTTCTGCCTGAAGCCTTCTGATTAACTCATACGCTCCTTCAAAAGGTACAATCTCGAACTGTCTGCTCAGATACTTTGCTTGCAATTCTCCAGCTTGTCCCAATTGTAAGGGGAGTCCAAACTCTTCCATCGTCAGCTCAAACCTCCGACGGCGCATTCGCTCCACCGCATCCGGCTCCGGTACAGCGGACAGATCTTCTTGTGCAGACAGCCAGTCACTATAATAACGAAAACGATGATAGGCCTCAGCATAAGGGAAATCATCCGGCAGGCCGAGAACGTCCTGCAACGCGCCACGAAGTGGCTGCAAGTGATCATATAACGTATCATCTACGTCGAAAAATATCGTTTTAGCATTATTTATTTCATTCATAATGGTTGTCTATCCTCCTGCTTTTGCGTCCAAACACTCTTTTCTTACTACTATATATGTATTCCTATGCATCGTCCAAAAGGGATTTGTTGCGTGATCATCTCTACTCCAGAACAGTGCCCATAATAACGCTTAGACCAGAATTGATCGGACGGCTTTATATGTTAAAATAAGGATGATTAAATCTGAGGTGATGACGATGTTCAACCCAAAATTCTTCTTCTATTAGTTGTGCTCAAGGCACTGGCTACTCAAGCCAAAATCTAGCCCGGTACAACGGGGATGAAGATGTTCACACAGGAAGAGATTCAATCATGGGAAAATGAAACAGCTTTTGCACAGAGACACAACAAGAAGTTCATTGATCCAAGAAAAGAAAAGCTGAAAGATCACCGTAAAGGAATCAAGAGCACGCATTACAACAAAGAATGTAAACCCAATCGTAAACATGATTATCGTCTGTATAGAACCAAAATGAAGCGTCTCATGCACTATGAGCAATATGATCTTCTGTACAACTATAAACGTACAAGCGGTTGGCTTACCTGGTAGATCAAATATAGAAGAGTAGTTCCTTACATCATCGTGTCCTGCTATTTATGATGAATAGTAGGACACGATGGTGGAGGACTCTTTTCCAATGGAGTACATAGCCTTGCTCAAATATTAGCCGTGGACAATCAATGATTGCCTCATTCCAGTTACTGGAATATAATTTATTAAAGAACACATCCAAAATGATACAAAGGTGGAATCAACATATGAGTACTTCTGTAAAGAAATGCACCGATTGTGGAAGCACGTCTTTCGTACAGGCATCCGACTTCATCAATCTTCGTCCATTGGATAAGAAATTATCAATTGGTTCGGAAAGAGTATATACCGTTTGTTTGGATTGCGGGGAAGTGGTCTCCATTAAGGTGAAGAATCCAGAGAAATTAAAATAAGCAGGGTTCGGATTAAATATACTTACACGAATATGATAATACGAATATGAATCCGCGAAAAAGAAGCCCCGCTCACCTGAGTGAACTGGGGCTTCTTTTTCTTATAGAACACACAAACGATAAAACAACGAATAATCGAATGGATCATCGCAAGCAGACCACCAGATATGTCTACCCCACTTAAACAATCAACGATACAACCTTACCTGCATTCACATCAATCAAGCCATGGTCCGTGATCTTCAGCGCGGGACTTACCGCAAGAGAATGAGTACTGATCGACATGATCGGGTTGTAATGCACATATCCAAGAGACAACATCGCTGCTCTCAGTTCCTTCACTTGATGGGATACCACTGCCAATGGTTCTTCCGTCAAAATGCCACCTACGGGAAGTTCCAGATGGGATAACACCTTGCCGTCTTCCACCACACAGAAGCCACCCTGGCTCGAAATCACTGTGTTAGCTGCCAATATCATATCTTCACGATTACGTCCTACAACCAGCAGGTTGTGATTGTCGTGTGAATATGTCGTTGCAATAGCACCACGCTTGATAGTGTCTCCACCGATCAGACCATGTGCACGATTGCCGTTCACACCATAACGTTCAAAGGTCGCGATCTGCGCATATCCGCTTTCTTCCCAGCGTAATTCACCATCCGAGGACTGAACCGGTGCAATATGCTCTTCCACAAAGGTAGAACCATCCTTCACCATCATGACACGGCACTGGTGCTCACCTTCACCAGCGAGATCAACACCTGATCCACTGACTTTTGGATCTGACAACTGAATTGCAAAATCTGTTACGCCCAGCTTCTCCAACTGTACACTCTTATAGAAGTGAGGTGGGAACTGCCCGGTTATGCGTTCCTGCTTATACGGTTCGTAATCGTCATAAGCTTTGCGGCCGTTTTTGTACACCTGATCAATAGCGAGCTCCTCCAGGTTAGATAACAACACATAATCGGCTACTTTGCCTGGGGCAACGCTGCCACGATCGGTCATTTTCATCCGGGAAGCAGGGGTTGATGTGGCTGCATAAATCGCGTCTTCCGGACGCATCCCCATCTGAATTGCCTTGCGTACGATATGATCCAGATGACCACGCTCCACCAGTGAATCCGGCATTACATCATCTGTTACGAAGCAGAAGTGCTGCGCCACATCATGTTGAATCAGGTACTCCATGACTTCCGGGGTCATTGATTTCTCTTGAATTTCAATAAACATACCTGCCGCAATCCGCGCCTGTAATCCCTCAATGCTCTGATGAGTGTGGTCGGAATCGATGCCAGCGTAGATCAGTCGATGCAGATCAAGTCCAAGCAGTTTCGGTGTATGACCTTCGATCACCAGGTCGGGATAGTTTTTGCGAATATGCTGTAAAATCTGGTTTGTCTTGCACTCCGGATCACGGATGACATCGACATAGTTCATGATCTCGCCCAGACAGATGATCTCTCCAGTCGCGAGCAACACGTCCATATCTTCAATCTCAATCGAACCACCTGTTGTCTCCATCGGGGTTGCCGGAACGGAACTCGGGATCGCATAGAACATATCTACTGTCGTCTCCCGACTCACAGCCATCATCTCCTGCACACCCTCCAGCCCGAACACATTCGCCATCTCATGCGGTTCTGCGACAATGGACGTTACCCCGCAGCCAATCAGACCATGGGAGAAGGTTTCCGGCGTCACCATCGTACTTTCGATATGCAGATGGATATCGATCAAGCCAGGAATCATGTATCTTCCCCGCGCATCAATGGCTTCGTCTGCCTGAATCATCTCAGGTCCACCGGGTCCAACATATAGGAATCTGCCGTCCAATACAGCGACGTTGTTCATTTCAAACCGTTTATAATAACTGTTATACACATGTACATTCACAATTAGTTGATCTGCACGCATGGGGCATAATCTCCTTCTTCACAAGCATTTCACCACGATCCGGACTGGACAATGAATCTGCACTTTAATCAGATGTACTGCACTTGATTGCGTACCACTGCCTCGTCCGGAATCATCGCATGAAATGCCTTCTTTGCTGCTCTTATTTCTTAATGCTACTCCCTACATTCACGACTACTCTACCAATACAAGCTTGTCCTGTGGGAAAATCAGGCTAACACGTTGCCCACTAAGGTACGGTGTTTCCATCTCCTGATTTGCTGTAAAGTCACCCAGTTCCGTCTCAATTACATACTGATAACTGCGTCCCAGATACGTGCTGACTTTGATAATCCCCGGCAAAGCATTCACCACATCCGCAGAAGTATCTCCACTAACGATCAGATCATCCGGACGAATTGCACCTTTACGTGCACCAGGACGTGCTGTTCCAGGATGTGCGGTAGCTGTAAACGTACGTCCACCTGCGCTCAGGGTGATTAATTCATCTGTATCGCTGCGATCCGCAAATTCAATAAAATTATGGAACCCGATGAATCGTGCTACAAACTCCGTTGCCGGATATTTGAAAATGGTTTCCGGGCGGTCGAGCTGCTCAACCACGCCTTTGTTCATAATCGCTACCTGATCCGAGATCGAGAAGCACTCTTCCTGGTCATGAGAGACATACAGCGTTGTAATACCCAGCTCTTGCTGAATGCGGCGAATCTCCACCCGCATGTTGAGTCGCAGGTTGGCATCCAGGTTACTGAGTGGTTCGTCGAACAAGAGCAGGTCAGGTTCAATCACCAATGCACGAGCAATGGCTACACGCTGACGCTGTCCACCGGACAGTTCTTGTGGAAAACGTTTTTCAAATCCATTCAGGTTAACGACTTCCAGGATTCGCATCACACGGGAAGAGATATCCTTGTCTTTCACCTTGCGCATCCGCAGGCCAAAGGCCACGTTGTCATAGACAGATAGATGCGGGAATAACGCATAACTCTGAAATACAAATCCGAAGTTCCGCTTGTTCGCCGGAACCTTCGTATAATCCTTGCCGCCGAACATAAACTTGCCCTGTGATGCTTCCAGAAATCCGGCGATGAGGCGCAGCGTAGTTGTTTTGCCGCAACCGCTCGGTCCGAGCAGGGAGAGCAGTTTACCTTTTTCCAGCTCCAACTGAAAATCCTTCAGGATTGTCTGCTTATCGTATGCCACGGATACGTGGTCTAATGTCAGCAATGCCATAGCGTTCTGCGCCTCCAATTAACGTTTAGTAAAGTATGAAAATCCGCCCATGATCCGTTCGATCACGAACATTAAGAGTCCGGTCAGTACCATCAATAGCACGGAAATCGCGGCAATCGTTGGGTCAAAATAATTTTCCACATACGTCAGCATCTGGATCGGTAATGTGCTTACCCCTGGTCCGGTCATGAACACCGAGATGTCCACGTTGTTGAAGGACTCCAGGAAAGCAATCAGCACGGCAGCGATAATTCCTGAGCGGATATTAGGCAGCACGATCGTGAAGAACGTTCTTACCCGTCCCGCACCAAGACTCAGCGCAGCTTCTTCCACTGCAAAGTCAAAGCTCGACAGACTCGACGCGATAACCCGAATGATAAATGGAAGCATGATAATCGTATGACCAATCAACAATCCGAGATACATCGGCAGATGGTAGATTACGATCAGGTATTTCATCAATGTAAAACCAAGCACGATTCCCGGGATCAGTACCGGGGACAGGAACAGTGCGTTCAGCACGGACTTGCCTTTGAAATCGTAACGACTAAGTGCATACGCAGCCGGAACTCCGAGCACCAGTGCCAACAAGTTTCCCAGTAAGGAAATGATGATGGACGTCTGGAATGTGCGGAGGAAACCGCCTGTGTTGAAAATATTCTCATACCAGCGGAAGGAGAACCCTTCCGGCGGAAATTTGAGTACCGTTCCCGGTTCAAACGAAGTGACCGATATGATCAGAAGCGGGCCCAGCAGAAAGATAAAGACCAGCAGACTGAACAGGCCCAGCCCGATATGTTTCTCCCGCATATGTCTACCCCTTCGGATTTAAAGTTTTGGCCATTTTGTTCATGACACCAACCACGACAAATGTAATCACAATCATAATCGCGGCAACAACCGAGGCCAGATACCAGTCGTTGAGGGTCATGGCGTTTTGATACAGGAACGTAGCAATTACACGCTGTTTTCCTCCAAGGAGGGCAGGTGTGGTATACGCCGTCAGGCTTCCGACAAAAACAAGCACGGCTCCGATCACAAGTCCTGGCACAGCCAGTGGGAACACGACCCGGCGGAATGCCGTAATGCGCGATGCGCCCAGACTTTGTGCTGCTTTGAGCAGGTCACCGTCAATGTTCTCAAGTACACCGACCAGAGAGATAATCATCAGTGGCAGGAACAGATGCGTCAGACCGATCATCATCGCTGCCGGCGTGTACAGAATGTCCAGCGGCTTGTCCACGATACCCAGGCCAACAAGGGTATTATTGATCAGCCCTTTGCGTCCAAGAATGATCATCCAGCTAAACGAGCGCACGACCGGGCTCGTCAGCAGCGGGAAGATCGCCAGTGCCAGCAAAATGCCTTTGCGGCGTGGCGCTTTCTGCGAGATATAATAAGCTGTCGGGAATCCGAGCACCACACAGACGATGGTGGTGACCACGCTGACTTGCAGCGTCGTAAGCAATATTTTCAAAAAGTATGGGTCTCTGAAAAAATGCATGTATCCTTCAAACGTGAAGGAGTTTTCTTGGAAAAACGTCGACCCGATCGTCAGGACAATCGGAATGATCATAAATGCCGCCAAAAACACGAATCCCGGCAGCAATAGCCAGTAGATTACTGATTTCTTCATCGCGATACTCCTGACTTGTAAATTTAATTCGAGATTGATACTTGAATACTCCGATTGCAGTACCGTCCTTCGATCCCTGTTATCCCCCGATTTATTGATTCACTTTCATAGGTAAAAATCGGGGGATAAAGGGGAACGCTTCGCTTCTCCAGATCGGTTCTGCACTCTCCGCAATCGTATAAATATCTAATTGGGGCAGAGCAACTACGCGTTTAACGCGTTGATAAACAGTTCAAGGAATGCTTCCGCATCTACGGTTTCGCAGACGAGGGTGTTGGGCTGCTCGCCTAAACGGTTTTGGAAGTCACATACCATCTGACCATCGCACAGGCGGCTGGCGGTTTCGACATCCACGTAATACGATTTGCGTCCTACCAGTTCCGGGGCAAGGACTACGCCTACGGCTAGTGGATCATGTAAAGCGCAAGCGCGGACGCCGTTCATTTGTTCGTAACGGTTGATGTAAATCTCTGTGCTTTGAGCGACGTATGCACGTATTACAGGATCTGTGAGGCGCTCAATCGTTGCTTCATTCAGCAATGTTTGACGCGTCACATCCAGTCCGACTTGAGTAAGCTTCTCGATGCCTGCGTGCAGTACAATGCGTGCCGCCTCTGGATCAGCGTATGTGTTGTACTCAGCGGTTGGTGTAATATTGCCATGTCCGCGAACAACACCACCCATGAAGATGACTTCCTTCAATAAAGAAGGTAATTCAGGGCACTTCATAAGCGCGAGGGCCAAGTTCGTTAAGGGTGCGGTCATGATTAATGTCAGTTTGCCCGGATATTGCTTGGCTTGTTCCACGATAAAGTCTGGCGCAAAACCTTCCTCGGCTTTCTTGGACACGGCCGGATCAGGCAGCGCACCACCCAATCCGTCCTGTCCATGTACCCGGTGTTCATAATGAGACTTGCGAGTAAGCGGTCCAGCTGCTCCGGCAATGACCGGAATTTCAGGTGCACCCGCGAGTTCAAGAATTTTGCATGTATTCTCTGTTGCCTGCTGAAGTGATACGTTCCCACAGACTGTGGTGATACCGAGAATGTCCAGCTTCCGGCTTTTGACGGCCAGCAAAATCGCCAGTGCATCGTCAATCCCCGTGTCCACGTCCAGAATGATGCGATTTTGCGCTTCACTCATCCGTTCTCAACTCCTATGCGGTGATATGGTTGCTTGCTGCAAATGATAAGTTGAACTAAAGAATATTTACACTTACCACTCCGATGACAGAATAACCTTCCGATCGCTGTTATCCCCAGATTTTTTTGAATCCCTTCTTCAAGGGGAAAATCCGGGGATAAAGGCGAACGCTTCGCTTCTTCACGTTATTTCTGCCCTCTCCGTTCTCGTGTAAAAAGTTTAGTTAAACTATATAGATCAAAGATAACTATTTAGTCGGTTACTTGTTTTTATTGTGCAATCTCACGGTTCCAGCGATCTGTCCAGCCTTTAACCTGTTGATTCACGAATTCCATATCCAGCTTGTTCAGCTTCTCAACAACTTCAGCGCCATATGTTACGCCTTCTGCTTCTTCAGCAGTCAGTTCAACCTTTGTGTTAACCGGGGAATCGACTTTGGCTTTGGCAGATTTCGCTTGTACATCCTGGCTCAGCTGCCAGTTGATGAACTCTTCAGCCAGCTCTTTGTTTTTGCTGCCCTTCACGACATTGATTGTGTTCATCACGGCATATGCACCTTCGCTAGGTGTAACAAACTTTGCATTAGGCACGGCTGCTTTCAGATCTTTGAAATACATTTCCATGATCGGTCCGCCAGCAATCTCTTCTTGGGAGAACATATTCACGAATTCGGATGTTTGACTGTAGAATTTCACCACATTGCCGCTCAGTTTTTTCAGTTCAGCAAATGCCGCATCTTCATTAAACGTATCGTTTCCAGCTACACGGGAAGCTGCATCCACAACCATCGGGCCTGCTGTTGCCGTAATATTCGGAATGGTCAGGTTACCTTCGAACGCCGGGTCCCACAGGTCACTCCATGAAGTCACTTCTTTGGATACGAGATCCGGGTTATAAGCGATACCGAGCTGTCCAACCGTGTAGGCCGGGCCATAATCCTCACCAAGTGGTGCTTTGGCAATATCATAAATGTCATTTACATTTGGAATTTTGGAGCGGTCAATTTTCTCAAACAGACCTTCATCGATACCTTGTTGTGCATAGTAATCAGACAGGTAGATGACATCGACATTCGATGTACCTTGACGGATTTTGTTCAGACGTTCAGCATTATTGCCGACTTCGAGCACGATGTCTACATTATGTTCTTTTTCGAATGGACCAAATACTTCTTCATTGAAGAAATCTTCAGAGAAGCCCCAAGTGGAGATAACCAATTTGTTCGCTGCGGTTCCCCCACTGCCTGATCCGCCTGTTGCATCATCCGTGCTGCTGCCACAACCTGCAAGTAATACTGATGTCATTGCCACTGCTGCCAAACCGCTAATCCACTTTTTCATCATGATCCTGATTCCCCCTGATATATGTGATGTGTATGAAAAAACAAAAAGAAAAGTGCTCTTGTATAAACAAGAACACTTTTCTTCGTAAACAAAGGAAAGCGACACCCGCTGCCGGTACATCATCGGTTTCTGCTTCAGAATCAATCCGAAGACAGACGCCATCATATGAAATTGTACGGAACCTGATCATGAATCCGGGCCATAACCTCTGCATACATCAACAAGAATTAATCCTGCCGATCCATCCTTAGGCCTGTTCCAGAATCACATTTGTGATTGCCCACTGAGTGGACGCATCATAATCCCGCAATATAGCTTCAATTGGCAAACCCATGTGTTGCTCGAGCTTCTCCCGGAATTTCTTCTTATATAAGACAGACATGCGGAAGTCCACTTCCAGCTTTAAGCCGGGGGCCTCCCCTTCCAGGGCGTCAGAGCGCGGTGAACGTCGGTGCTTCGCGTAGAAGGTCACAATATTCTGATCAATGGTCACTCTCAGGAGAGTGGTGCCAAATCCGAACAGTTCCTTCGAAATTTCGTTATAATACTGGCACATCTTCTTCTTGCTCTCATTGCTGTCCAGTAGTTCCATGAACTCACCCACATCTCTTACTACCGTACATTCGACGTGTTAACACGATTGATTATACATAAATATACGATCATAGGCAACCCAAAAGATATAGTTAACATGAGAATAACACATAAAAGCGAACGATGAGACATTAACAACCAAAAACAATTCGTCTTAAACCACAGTGAATTTACATTAATATGCCTGCATGTCATTCCTATACTATTGTTGCTTCTATACTCCGTTTTCATACACAGGATTCGAGGCCTTTGTTTCAACTTTCCCTAATTGGGTACTAATTCCTGCGAAACATAGACAAACTTCGTCATTAACCGTTAAAATGAGACACAATGTTGACATGTTTTTATTTTCTAGAAATTGGAGGCTTATACCATGAAATGTCCAGTATGTAATCACGAAAATGGAGATGCCCATTTTTGCGAGAGGTGCGGCTCTAATCTAACGCAAACAACCTCATCACCAACTCCTGTACCGAACTCGGAATCTGCTGCTTCCGAACCCGAATATACCCGTTGGTCCAGCACGCAGGCTACCTCTTCCCAGGCATCCGTTCCATCCAACACACCATCCATCTCCATTCACAAGGAACAGGCGAGAGAATCAACAGGCACCAATGACCATGCTTCTGCAGGAGACAATAGCTCCAATCAGTGGAATAATATTGTGCAGAATGAGAAAGTTCAGCAAGCCAAAGAAGTAAGCAAACAGTATCTATCCTATTTCCTCAGTGTATTGGCCCGTCCTTATCAGACGATGAAAACCGTTGGTGACCAGCATTCCCTAAACGGATGGCTAACGATGGCGCTAATTGCAGTTCTATCTTCTACATACTTCTTAATTACCTTTAGTCGCATAGGCATGGACGGCTTGTTCATTGGTGGATTTTTAAGACCGTTGTTGTTCACCGTCATTATCCTGATTGCCTCTATTGCACTGATGTACGCTATTCTGAAGATTGAAAAAATAACCTTCCGTCCCAAAACACTGGTTGCCCAGTTTGGTACATTGCTTGTTCCTGCTGTCGTATCCCTTGTTCTGGCGAATCTGTTTATTATCATCTCGTATTCCATCGCGATCTCATTACTTGCTGTCTCGTATATCATTATCTTTGTTGCGCTGAACGCGGTGCTGTTCCAATATCCACTGAATCGTACCAAAGCAGCCATCGACAGCATGTACAGCGTACTAATCGCCAATGCGGTCGTATTCTTTATTCTGTATCGATTGTTGGGTGAGATTATCATTGGACTGATTGGCATGATGCTTTCGCCGTTTGGACGTCTGTAAACTATATCAGTTGGAATAAAGCTGTTTACACTCGTTACTTCGATGACAGAACAACCTTCCGATCGCTGTTATCTCCAGATTTTTTTATTCACTTTTACAAAGGTGAAAATCTGGAGATAAAGGCGAAGCATATGCTTCCGAAGCAGCTTTCTTGCAGAAAGCTTTTAGCTTCCGCTTCTTCAGGTTATTTCTGTCCTCTACGTTTCGTGTAAATGGTTATTTCAATAAATATAAATCTTACTGACTCTTTGGATTTATATTAAGGCCTTCCTTGCTCATGCCGGGAAGGTCTTTTTTTGTTTTTCCAAGGCAGCATTGCACGGAGCATGTATCATACACTATAATGTGTAGTGCAACAGGTATGTTCTTATTTACGTAATAAACCAATCCAGAAACTCCTGTTACGTAATGTGAGGATTCTTCGTTGCCATCAACACTACATTATGTAGTGTATTAATCACTCATTTTACAAAGAAAGCAGAGGAACTCTCTATGGACATGACTCATATGAATCATATGCAAATGGAGCACGAGACAGGTACATCCTACCTGTGGCTCATCGTAGGTGTAATTGTATTGCTGTTCTCCATCGCCGCCTATATCTGGGCATCACGCACACAGGGCAAAATTCTGGGCCACATGAAAAAGAAAGAGCGGGCAGACATCCATAAAAAAAGTCGATCCCTTCGGCTGGCTGCACATGTAATGATGGCAGTGTCGATTATTACGTTTGGTCTGTTCTTCATGCAAGGGGCAGGTAAAACATATAATGTAGCTGATCTGGAGTCCAACGCGACAATCGACGTAACGGACGATAAATATTACGGGGCAGACCATACGGAGGACCCCATTCAGTATGAGATGACAATTCCAACATCGGGACCGCATAATCCGCATGATATCAAGTTTGGATTTTACACCGACTTCCCAGGCTATAATTATCTGGTACACAATCTGGAGCACGGGGACATCATCATCTATTATCGTGAGAACGCAAGCGAGGATTTGAAGGAACATCTGAAATACCTAGCCAAATTCCGCGAAGCCGGAGCAGGTATTCTGGCTGTACCCAACAAGAGTATTCCCGAAGGCAGTGAAGTCGTGGTGACCGCATGGACCAAAACAATGAAGCTCGACCAATTCGACGATGCCAAAGTAGGTACTTTTATCAATAAATATATTAATCAGGGACCTGAAAAGATTCCTGCCTCTGTTCGCCAGGGCGGCGGAACGATGTAATGACGTAATCACTCAGTCATGTGAAGCCCCTCACTATGGAGTAACAATGAGGTTTCTTCCACTGATGGGCATGGACAATATAGGATTGAAACGAAACTAGCTCCCGGATCAAATTGACTCGGGGGCTAATTCTTTATCGACCAGATGCCGATATTTCAAGTAGAAAACTGTATATTTGATATACAATACATACCGAACCAAAGAAGAACGACAAGCACCGAGTAAAGAGACAAAAAGACGATTGATTTAACAAATCAAGGGGGAACACTTTTACCAATGAACAGTTTGTTTATGAGGATCTTTTTATTTTTTTCCTGTCTGATGCTGGCCGCGGGTGCGGTTCTTGGCATTACCATGTACCGTTCATCAGCCCAACTGGTCGAGCAATCCATGGGGATGCAGGCACAGGCTGTGGGTGAACGGGCAGCTGCATTAATTGACACCTCTCTGTATGCACCACTCAGTACCGGACAGGACGAGACAGCGTATTACGACATATTGCGTGAGCAGCTTAGTCAGCTACGCGAGGCCAATGGACTCAAGTATCTGTACACCCTTGGTACACGCGAAGAAAATGGAACAAATACATATTTCTACGTTGTGGATGGGGCTGCTGCGGATGTGGCAGAGGATGACTTCTCCTCTTACGGTTCCGCAGAAGAGACCCATTATGAAGGAATGTTGCAAGCTTTTGAACAGAATGAGCCTATTCGGGGTGAACTCACACAGGATGAATATGGCGCTACCATTACAGCATATGTGCCGATCCATGGGGCTGACGGGAAAGTACTAGGATTGGTCGGTGCGGATCTTGATTCCACTGCGGTCTATGAACTGATGTCCCGCAACCGTATGACCATGATCTGGACAGCCTTGGCTATTGTTCTGCTGAGTGTCTTGCTGGTGTATGGATTCGCCCATTACTTGACCCGACCATTGGTGAAGTTGAAGAAGTTAATTACCCAGGTAGGAAAAGGCGATCTGACCGTCAACGTTGAACTTAGTCGCAAGGACGAGGTGGGACAGCTCGCTTCCGAGTTCAAACATCTGGTTACAGGTACCCGTGATGTCATGACGGGCATCCGTCAAAGCTCCGACTCTCTGCTACAAGCTGCAGAAGGAGTATCGAAACATTCACAGGCGACTGCTGAAGCCAGCCAGCGCATTGCCGAGCATACCAATCATACGGCCAGTGGAGCTGCTGAACAGGTGGCTCGTGCTGGCGAAGTTACGGTAGCCATGGAAGAGATCACACGCAGCATGCAGCACATTGCGAATTCTTCTTCTATAGTCGCGGATGTATCACAGGAAACGACCAATAACGCGGTGCAAGGTCAAGCCAACATCAACACGGCGATGGACAGTATGGACAAAATTCATCAGGCGAATGTGCAGATGGTAGCCTCCACCTCCCAGCTGGAGCAGTACTCAGGTAAAATTGAGTCGGTGGCACATCTGATGAAAGGTATCGCTTCACAGACCAATCTGCTCGCACTTAATGCAAGTATTGAAGCAGCTCGTGCAGGAGAGTATGGCAGCGGGTTTGCAGTGGTTGCCTCAGAGGTTCGCAAGCTTGCGGGGGAATCAGAGCAATCGTCCCAGCATGTAACCGAACTGATCGCCGAGATGACACGCCAGACTGCCCTGTTGTCAGAACATATGTCTGCCAGCACATCAGCAGTCCAATCCGGTCTCGCTGTTGTTCAGGAGGCGGGCCGTTCATTCACATCCATTCATACCGGGATTGAGACGATGAATGAACGTCTGCACGAAGTATCCGCAGCATCCGAGCAGCTGTCTGCCAGTGCAGAAGAAGTATCCGCTTCCGTGGAGGATATGGAACATATCTCACGCGAATCCTCTTCAAGTATCCAGAAGGTATCGCACGCTACCGGTAGCCAGCTGCAATCCATGGATGAGATGAGTGCATCCGCCGAATCTCTGCGGGTATTGTCCAGTGAGTTAAACGGATTGATTGGTCGATTTAAAATATAGCGGGCAGCTAGATTGTTATACAAATTGAACTAAAGAATATTCACACATGCCACTTCGATGACAGAACAACCTTCCGATCGCTGTTATCAATCTATATAGATCAGCCCACAACAAAAAAAGCCGCACGGCAGGGACGGGAACATGGGGGTAATCCCATTTCCGGACACTGCCTGCGGCTTTATTTTTGTACCTTTAAGGATGGCAAGCCTTACAGCTGCCTGAATTAGTAGCGCTGCGGAGCAGCTTTTTTACCCAAATCCGTCATATACGTAAAGAACGCTTCTGGATCGGTATCATACACCAGTTGTACTGGACGTCCGTCTGCTTGCTCCACCGTGCGGCCTTGGCTAGGACCATCCGGGATGACAATACAGTTTACGGTTTTTTTCTTCACGATGTCCTCGCGTCCAACGGAAGCCGTTGTCAGCACATCCCACAGATAGTATGTGGAATTTGTCTCACTGTACACCAGTGGCGGACAACCTGCGTAACAGTTACCCAGGAAATCAACGCCTTCGAAGCGACGCTCTGCTGCCCAGCGGTTACGAACGGCTGGAGTCAGAGGTACTTTGTTCGTGCTTTCCAGTGCAACCAGATCGATCTGGATGCCGCTCTGCCACACGCGGTAAGCGGCTTCCGGGTCCCAGAATACGTTCCACTCTGCTGTGCCATCATGCTCAGGTTCTTCTACGTTACCACGCTCAAATGTACCGCCCATCCATACCAGCTTGTCGATTTTCTCTTCAATGTCTGGTGCTTCGTCCAGTGCACGCGCAAGGTCTGTCAGTGGGCCTGTGAACAGGAGCAACGTTTTGCCTTCGGTATTGCGCACTTTCTCGATCAGATGCTGGTGTGCCGGAACAGCAGAGAGTGGAGCTTCCATTTTGCCGGACTCGTTCAGTACAGGAAGAGCATCTACATAGAAGGAATGCAGTCTCCACGCCGCAGGAAATGGATTTTTCCCTCTGGAGTTGGATTTGGATACCTCTACGGAATATGTACCGAAACGATCGATAATTTTACGGCTGGCATCTGTTGCTGGCTCCAGATATCCGTCTGCCGGAATAACCGATACGCCGGTTACATGTACATTGTCCATTTGCAGAAGCATGAACAGCGATACGAGGTCATCCACGCCGCCGTCATGGTTAAAATACACATTAAGTTGGTTCGTCATGCTTGCTTTCATCCTTCCCCTGGTTGTCCCATTGATGTTGATCATCCGTCTGCCCAAGGCCGACGCTCTCTCTATTATGTCCCATAACCCTTGGCTACGTAAACCTTCCCCATGCAAAGAAAACAAGGATCATGCCTCATCCTGCGGATATTTTACAGTTCCACCATTCCATCTCAGGAGGACAACTGGTAGAGGTCATTATCGTTCGGAAAATAAAGAAATGGACAGCAGGCTTGAAGCCCCGCCGTCCATCTCACCCATTCCATGCATTACATGGAATGGTTCTGTTTCTCTTCATTCTTCTCTGCAATCGGCACATACTTGCCTGGCCAGAAGGCCCATTTACCCAGCAATGCGGTGATTGCCGGTACCATGAACGGACGAACCAGGAAGGTATCCAACATCACACCAACGGCTGTGATAATACCAAACTGTACCAACACCTGAATTGGTAATGTAGCAAGAACCGCAAACGTTCCTGCCAAGATCAGACCTGCAGATGTAATAACAGAGCTTGTCTCGCCAACACCTTCTCTAATCGCTTGACGAAGCGGCATCGTTTTACGTTTCTGCCAGATGCTAGAGATCATGAAGATGTTGTAGTCTTCACCCAGTGCCACGAGGAATACGAAGGAATACAATGGAATCGCTCCCTGGATGGCATCTGCGCCAAGGCCATAGTGAATGATGATCCAACCCAGACCCAGTGCAGAGAAATACGACAGAACGACCGTTGCAATCAGATACGCCGTAGCTACAACTGAACGCAGGTATAATAGTAATAACAAAGTAATCATGCCGATGACCACGGGAATAATGATCTTGGCATCCCGTTCTCCGGTTACTTCAATGTCATACTGTTCAGCCGTCTGACCATCGATCCAGACCTGACTGTCCACATTAGCTACACCAGCGTCTTGAAGCGCCTGTTCCGCAGTAGCTCGCAGATCTGGAATATGCTGCATTGCCTCCATGGAATATGGATTCAGATTAAATTCCACATCAAAGGCGGTAATGTTGGCATTCTCGGCACCCTGCTGAGCATCGCCTACTTTGCTAATGTAATCCAGCGATTCGAGACGTTGCTTCAGATCAGTTTCTTTGCCTTCGGCATCAACGATCACTTTGACTGGAGCCAGCTCACCTTGGGAGAATTGTTCACCGATGACGGTGAAACCTTCGCGGGAAGGTACATCCTCCGGGAAGGAAGACAACAGATCATACGTGAATTTAACCTGAGTAGAGAATGCCGCCAGTCCTCCCAGCAATACCAACGTAATTGCAAGAACGGTCCATGGCTTTGTTACTACAACACGGCCAATCCAGCTTTCCTTCACTTTGCGCGGGGCAGGAGCCGGTTTGCCTTTTTTCTTCGCACGCTCCACTTCCATCTCATGTGTACGTGGTACGAACGGATAGAATGAACCCCGACCGAAGATCGCCAGAAGCGCCGGAACCAGTGTCAGACTTGCAATAAACATGATAAAGATGGACAGACTGAATGGTACTGCAAAGCGATGATATGCACCGTATTCAGCCAGCAACAGTACCAGTAGTGCTGCAACGACCGTGAATCCACTCATAGCAATGGCGCCAGATGATCCGGTAATTGCCTGGAAAATGGCTTTCTTTTTGTCCGGCTCATGATAGAGAATTTGGCGGTATCTGGAGATCATGAACAGGCAGTAATCCGTTCCTGCTCCAAATAACAACACGGTCATGATCGAAATGGACTGTGCATCCACCGTAATCCAGCCTTGATCTGCCATGAATCCGAGTATGGGGCTTGTCACCATATACGCGAATCCAACCGCAATAATCGGGATAATTGCCAGTACAGGCGAGCGGTAGATCAACAGCAACAGTACTAATACCAGTACAACCGTAGCGATCAGCAAGGATACATCGGCGGAGGAGAATAGCCCGCTCGCATCAATGGATATCCCTACTGGCCCTGTCACACGGGCAATCAGTGTATTGGTATCATCTATGGCTACATCGAACGGATTTGCCCCGAAGATGTCTTGTGTTTTTTGCTCAAGTGCTTCAATAGCTTCCTTCAATTGTTCTGAATCGGCACCTTCATTGAAGAAAAGTGGCATAACCAAAGTACTTCCGTCTTCCGAAAGCTGGCCTTTCAATGCCTGTGGTGGCAATTGATAGAGTGGCACAACGGACTGTTGTTGTTCTACCGGATCTTGATCCAGTCGCTCCGTTAATGCCTGAATGTTCTCAATCTGCTCATCCGTCAGACCGCCGGCTTGACGCCATACGATCAGCGCGGGCAATCCTTCACCACCAGGGAATTCCTTCTCGGCAAGTGCAGCTGCCTGAACCGATGGTTTGGATTCACTCAGATCCTGTGCGTTATTGGTTTCACGATCACCTACAGCAGGCCATACCATGCCAAGCACAACGGCGATAATGATCCATACCAACAGCGTAATCCATTTGCTTCGTTTGCCGGCAACCCAGCGGCCGTAACCCGAACCTTCCTGCATTGTCTCTTCATCTCCCTATTCTGTTTCTATGAAGCCCTAATATATATGATGGTGTAGTAATGAACCACGGGTCATAGTATAATCGAGTTAATTATATATACCGGAAGGTTAATTTTGCAATGCCTAATTTTGTGAACACTTCTAACAAGCAATTAAATACGTAAAGAGGTATGTACTTATGAGCAAAAAAACAAACATTCCCCGTTCACCGGGTAGACCCAAAACTGGTGTGGATCAAGCATCTGTACAATCAAACATATTGATGACCGCGTCACGTCTATTTATGGAATACGGGTATGAACCCGTCTCTCTCCAGCAGATCGCTTCGTTATGTAATGTGACCAAAGCATCAATCTATTATCATTTCACCAGCAAAGCCGACCTGTTCACCGTTGCCATCACCCGCATGATGGCGATGGGCATGCAGCAGACTTCGCTCCGTCTGGATGAACCTGGTACGTTGCAAGAACGACTGGTTAAGGTTGCTGAAGCGAAGATGCAGCATTCCCATATTGAAACGGAAACCATGATGCGAGAAGCCGAGAAACATCTGGACACGGAGCAGCTCGCTCAGATTCGGGAAGCGGAGATTCGTATCTTTGAAGTGCTAGCCACCCATTTTCAGAAGGAGATGGATAATGGTTATTTGCGGGTCGGGAACCCTATGCTGCTTGCCCATGCATTTACGTCACTGCTGATGCTCGCGAACCGCGAAGATGTACGAAACATGAATGGCGGCAGCATTGAGGAACTTGCGCAGGAACTGGTGGCGCTATTTCTGGATGGAGCGGTTAGGCGAAACTAAAATATATAGCTGTATCTCAAAAGCAGTTATGCCAAAAACCATCGGGCGATGTAATGAACACACCTACCGATGGTTTATTGGTTGAAATCTAATCATGATTATAGGACTCTGCTCCTGAAAATTTTGAATTGTTCCTGTAATTACTTCCCTGTTACTTAGTCGACAGTGATATAAATAGATATATTAGGACCATCACTACTATTCTCCGTATAGAATTTACCTTCACCCGTTGGTCTTCCGTTTTTAAACATGCCCACATAGACTAACTTACCGTTTAAGTACCCTTTACCTTTGCCGGTAATAGCTCCATTTTTAGCCTGCCCATCATAGATGATTACACCATCTTCGTACAATTTAATTTTGCCAGAATACGTGGGTACTCCTTTATCAAATGCACCAACATAGGCAATTTCTCCATATTGATATGCTTTACCTTGTCCCTGTGGCAAACCATTCTTAAACGTACCCTGATAGAACATTTCACCATATTCTGTATACCACTTACCTTGACCATGAAACGAACCATTCAAAAAATCGCCCTTATATTTAACCGTTCCATCTGGATAATATTCGGTACCCTTACCTGAAGGAAGCCATGTTTCCTTATCCACCTTACCAACATAATTAAACTTTCCATTTGGGTAATAAGTCTTTCCCTGTCCATTAGAAATATCCGAGTACAGCTTTCCATCTGCGTTATACCTTTTTCCTTCATGAGGCATTCCCGCTACAAACTTACCTTCAAAGCTCTTCTTCCCATTTGGAAAGTAGGATATTCCTTTACCATTAGGAACACCATTTTTGACTTCTCCCACATATCTGTGTTTCTCACCAGAAAGAGTAATATAGATTTCTTTTTTCGCTGCTAAGACCTGTCCAGGTGAAGTAAACAGCGGTGTAACCAAAATTAAAAAAACAGTAAACCACTTCAAATAATTCTCTAACTTTCGCATTTCGTTAAATCCCCATTTCTATTATATAAAATCTATCGGCCTGCTAAGGTAAACTGATACGTCTCTTTAAGACTATGAATGTCTGGTTTACTACAACGCAGCTATGTATACAGTACAGCAAATCAAAATATGTAATTCGAGCAGAGTAATACGAATCTTCAAACTAGGTTTCTCTTCGACTTAGCAAGCACGACAATACTTATATCGACCATTATAGCTACAAGCATGAGAAAATATGGTAAAGTGTTGTTAATTATCTATTTCCCGTTGATTAATACGATACATAACATGAATAACACTAGCCTTGAACTCATAGGAGGAAACAACAATGTCACCACCAAAACCATCCCCACGTATCCCTCGTCTGCTGGAAACGTCGCGCATATACCTGCGCCCTTTCGAGATTACAGATGTGGATGCTTACTTCCCTGGCCTGTTTGACGCCGAGATGCGCAGGCTGACAGGAACACAGAACAGTTTCACACGCACTCAGGTTGAACGTTACGTTGAGAATGCAGCACAGGATGACACCAGACTCATGCTACTTATTGCTTTACAGGAAGATAACCAGATCATCGGAGATGTCGTCCTGATGGACATGCATGCCAAGAATCGCAGTGCACATATCCGGGTTGCCATCGATCAGGCGGTGCATCAAGGAAAAGGTTACGGTACCGAGGCGTTGCTGCTTATGCTGGACTACGGCTTCGGAATCTGTAACTTGCATCGAATTGAGCTTGAGGTGTATGCCTTCAACGAGCGAGCCATTCGCACTTATGAGAAGCTTGGATTCCAGCGCGAGGGTGTGAAGCGGGATGTCTTGTTCTACAATCATCAATACCATGATGCCATTCAGATGAGCATGCTTGAGGATGAGTTCAGGCAACGTCATATGAGAGATCAGCCAGAGAGTGTTTAAGTTTTCGATCAGCTAAAATCAAACCAAAAAACCGGGGGATTTAATAACCCTCCCCGGTTAGAAACTTCAAATGACCCGTCAGCACCGACAGCTCGGCGGGTGTCTTCATATACAATTCGCCATCCGTATCGGCTGACATCGGCGCATCCGTCTTCACTTTTAACGTAGATGCCTTGAAGTATGAAATGCTCTCACTCTGAGGTTGCCATTCTCCCTCTGGCTTGTGTGACAGAACCTCTCGCAGCAGCGGAATGCCTGTCTCATGAATAATGAGCACGTCCAGTTCGCCATCCTGCAACGCATCCGGTGCAAAGGGTAATGCATTTGTTCCCAGAAAACGGCCATTGGCTGCATAGATCATCACCGCTTCGCCTTCCATCTCTTTCCCATCCGCCTCCAGTTGGTAACGAAATGGCTCTGTATGACTAATTGTCTGTAAAGTGCTGATAAAATAACTGAGCTTCCCCAGCGCGCCTTTCAGATTCTCGTTAATATTCTGCGAAGCATCACTGATCAAGCCAATGCCAAAAAAGTTCGTGAACACCCGATCATTAGCTCGTCCAACATCAATAGATACCACCCGACCTGCCAGCATTTCTTGTGCCGCAATCTCTGCATCCGGTGAAATCCCGAGCGAACGCGCAAAGTCATTACAGGTGCCTCCAGGCAATATGCCTATCAACGGAGGATGTTGCAGATCGGCCAGTCCATTCACGCATTCATGCACCGTGCCATCCCCACCCAGGATAAACACCACATCGAATTGTTCCCCGCGTTCACGACACAGCTTCTCTCCTTCACCTGGTTCATCCGTACGCACAATGACGAGTTCAGGAACAGCGGGAGCCAGCACACCAGCCACAAGGCCTACTGTATTCTCACGATTGGCCTTGCCCGAATGATGATGATGAATTAACAACGCTTTGTTAAACTCCATCCCTCTTCCTCCATTCCAATGCTTGTTACCCTTTACCCACAAAGGTCGAAGCCGTAAACAAGCCCTTCGCTACGCACTCATCATGATTCCAAATAGGTTTCCCAATCAGGTATGCATCCTAATCCTCATTCATTCGTAATAGCTATATAAGTTCAACTTAAGAATATTCACACATGCCGCTCCGATGCCAGAATAACCTTCCGATCGCTGTTATCCCCAGATTTTTCTGATTTACTTTTACAAAGGTGAAAATCTGGTGATAAGCGTATGCTTCCGATGTAGCTTTCTTTCAGAAAGCTTTTAGGCCAACACTTCGCTTCTTCAGGTTATTCTGTCCTCTACGTTCTCGTGTAAATGTATAGTTAAACTTAAATAGATAACCCTTTTATCTAACTAGCCAATTCCTTTTTTAACCAGATTTATGCATGAGAATGAGGGTTTCTCCGCACCTTAATGTCATAAGGCTGCAAATTTTGCTGGTGAGAACCCATTCAAATTGAGTCAAAACGGTTATATCTATACCATATACGAATGGAGGGATTCCCTATGATTCCGGCAACGTTGGAACAATTGGAGCAAGTTCGCAAGGAATGCCGTACCATGGTTCGCAAAAGAGCTACCGCATCTGCCGGTACAACACTCGTTCCGCTACCCGGTACAGACGTACTGGCTGATGTGGGGATGCTGATGCAGCTGTTGCCTGCCATTAACAATAAATTCGGATTATCACAAAAACAGCTGGACGGCATGGACCCCGAGACCAAATCCATGATCTATGGATTCGTGATGTCCATCGGAAGCAAAGTCATCGGTCGTATGATCACCAAGGAATTGGTGGTACAGGTTCTGAAAAGAGTCGGCATACGCGTAGCCACCAAATCGGTCGCCAAATTTGTTCCGTTTGCAGGACAGGGACTGGCTGCCGCACTCAGCTTCACAGCCATGCGCTATGTGGGTAACAAACATGTGGATGACTGTTATGAGGTTGTCAAACGCATGATTGAGCAGCGCGAATTAATCCCGGGTGAACCCGCTCCGTCTGCCCTGGAGGAAGCTAACAGCGACGACGTGAAGGCAGAAGTGAAGTCAGTCTCTAGCAATGACACTGATGAACCTTCGAACGATTCTAAGGATCAGTAAAATGCGGGTCATGCCCTGTTCAAACAGAGGCATACAAAGTATCTCATGACTAATCTGGATGTCCCAATCGGTAATCTTATGCTCGTATGCTTGTATCTAGATTGATGTACAATGAATTCAAAATATAAATAAACGGGACAAAGCAGTGTAGTTACACCGCTTCGTCCCGTTTTTATTTTTGCAGCATGGCATATGTAAGACAATTATGACTACGGTTTATTTGAAATGTTTAACGAACTAAGCACACTCAAATAGGCCCAATTCCACAATTCCGGCATTCTAACGAATCGTAGACACTTATTTTCTCATTCTGCAGTTTATTTTACCACTTTGTGTTGCTTATCAGAGAAATAACATGTCTCAAGTTCGTTAGAATTGGGAGTGCTTGATAATCCTCCATATAAGGTGTCTACAATTCGTTAGTATGGACGAAGGATGAACCCTCATCCTGTCTGCACCTCACGCAAACAACTGAAAGGCTGACGGACACCTTAACCCAGTTACCATGCCAACGTTCCTTCACATCTTATAGATCCATCGTATCCAAACGAATCCAATCAGCTTCACATTGGAATACACTCCTCTGGATACACGACAAATAGCCGGGAGCATCCCTAGGGGGCTCCCGGCTATTCTTGTTAGTTACAGTGTAATCAGATCGCCTGCGGTTGTTGCTCCGCAAACTGACTATTGTACAGATCCGCATAGAAGCCCTGACTTGCCATCAATTCATCATGATTACCCTGTTCAATCACGTTACCATGATCCATAACCAGGATCAGATCGGCGCCGCGAATGGTAGACAAACGGTGTGCAATGACAAAGCTTGTGCGATCCTTCATCAGATCATTCATTGCTTTCTGGATAAATACTTCGGTCCGTGTATCCACGCTACTCGTCGCTTCATCCAGAATGAGGATGGCCGGGTTCGCCAGAATTGCTCTTGCAATTGTGAGCAACTGTTTCTGCCCTTGAGAGATGTTCGACGCCTCTTCATTCAGCACCGTATCATAACCATCAGGCAGTGTACGGATAAAGTGATCCGCATGTGCCGCAACGGCTGCCTTAATTACATCGTCTTCCGTAGAACCTTCTCGACCATAGGCGATGTTGTCCCGAATCGTTCCGTTGAACAACCAGGTATCCTGAAGCACCATGCCGAACAGACTGCGCAGCTTACCACGCTCCATGTCCTTAATGTCTGCACCGTCAATCGTAATCCGACCATCCTGAATTTCGTAGAAACGCATTAACAGGTTGATCAGGGTGGTTTTACCGGCTCCCGTTGGTCCAACAATGGCTACCGTCTGTCCCGGTTTTACATCAATATTCATGTTATGAATGAGCAGTTCATTTTCTTTATATCCAAAATTAACACCTTGGAATGCAACCGCACCTTTAGGCTGCTGTAATTGCACGGGTTGTTTGGACTCCGGAACTTCTTCCTCTTCATCCAGCAACTCGAATACCCGTTCTGCCGAAGCAATCGTCGATTGAATAATATTCGAGATATTTGCAATCTGGTTAATCGGTTGTGTAAATTGACGGGAATATTGTGTGAAGGCCAGAATATCCCCAATAGAGATAGAACCACGTGTAACGAAGATCCCACCGACCACACAGATCAGTACATAACCCAAGTTACCCACAAAACTCATGAGCGGCATAATAATACCGGAGATAAACTGGGCTTTCCAGCCAGATTCATACAATTCTTCATTGACCTTCTCAAATTGCTGTACGGATTGTTCTTCGCGTCCAAATGCTTTGACAACCTTGTGTCCCGTGTACATCTCTTCGACATGACCATTCAGTTCCCCAAGGGATTTCTGTTGACCCGCAAAGTGTTTTTGCGAACGAGATGCAACCAGCATGACAACAACTACACTGAGTGGCAACGTCAAAATCGTGATCAGCGTCATCCATGGACTAATCGTCAGCATCATGATAATTACGCCGACAATTGTGACGATGGACGTAATGAACTGTGCCAAACTTTGCTGAAGTGTATTACTGATATTGTCCACGTCATTCGTGGCACGGCTAAGTGTCTCCCCAGTTGTGCGGGAGTCAAAATATTTCAAAGGAAGACGTCCAACCTTCGCACTGATCTGCTCACGCATGTCATACACAACACGTTGGGCCACACCGGCCATCAGGTATTGCTGAACATACATAAATGCAGCACTGAACAGATAGAGTCCGCCAAGCAGGTATAACACTTTCATCAATGCAGGAAAATCAATCCCGGCTCCCTGTACACCCTGAAGGATGGCAATGGCGCCTTTACTGAGAATATCCGTTCCTTCGGCCATAACTTTTGGACTGATGATGCTGAATACGGTACTCAAAATGGCTGCAACCAGCACACCTAACAGACGAGAACTATGGGGCTGGAGATAACGAATCAAGCGACGCAGTGTGCCTTTAAAATCTTTTGCTTTCTCAGCGGGAGGTCGCATGCCCATTCCGGGACCTGGACCCGGCCCACCATGGGAACGAGGCGACTTACGTTCTGTACGTTCACTCATGCGATCTCCTCCTCTGTCAGCTGGGAGGATACAATCTCGCGATACACTTCATTGTGCTCCAGCAGCTCTTTATGTGTTCCTGAACCGACAATTCGGCCCTCATCCATAACCAGAATGCGATCGGCATCCATTACTGTACTTACGCGTTGCGCAACAATTAGCACAGCCGCTTCTGTCGTTTCGGACTTCAGTGCAGCACGAAGTTTAGCATCCGTTTTGAAATCGAGAGCAGAGAAACTGTCATCAAAGATATAAACTTCCGGCCGGCGAACAAGTGCGCGAGCGATGGACAGACGTTGCTTTTGTCCACCAGATACGTTGTTACCACCTTGTGCGATAAGGCTGTCATATCCCTCTTTCATCTCGGTAATGAAGTTCTCCGCCTGAGCCGTACGGGCTGCATGAACAACTTCATCCATTGTGGCATCATCTTTCCCGTGACGAATATTCTCCGTAATCGTACCCGTAAAGAGGACTGCTTTTTGTGGTACAAAGCCAATTTTGGCACGCAGATCTTCCTGCCGAATTTCACGCACATCCGTACCATTTACCCGAACACTGCCTTCGGTCACATCATAAAATCGTGGAATAAGACTGAGCAATGTCGATTTCCCAGAACCCGTACCGCCTATGATGGCTGTTGTCTCACCTGAGCGAGCTGTGAAGGAGATATCGGACAAAGCTGGATTCTCTGCGCCCGGATAACGGAAAGTTACATTGTCAAACTCAATCATACCCTGCATGGATTTCATACCACGAGGCTGCTCGGGATTGCTAAGATCCGGCTGCATATCAAGCACTTCGTTGATCCGTTCTGCCGATGCTGAAGCTCTTGGAATCATAACAAAGATCATCGAAACCATAATCAGTGAGAACATGATCTGCATTGCATATTGGATGAAGGCAATCAACGCACCGATGTTCATATTACCAGTGTCGATCCGCATTCCACCAAAATAAAGGATGGCAATCATCGAAAAGTTCATAACCAGCATCATCACAGGCATGATGGTCGCCATGAGCACATTAACTTTGATCGATGAATCTCTCAGTTCTGTATTAGCCCCGTTAAAGCGCACTTTCTCATGCTCCCCACGGTTAAAGGAACGAACAACCCGAATCCCTGTTAACTGCTCACGTAGCACCAGGTTGAGTCGGTCCAGCTTTTTCTGAATGGTTTTGAACAAAGGTAAACCCTTGGCACCAATCAGCGCAATAGCTCCACCCAGTACCGGAAGCACGACCAGGAAAATCGTAGATAATTTGGCGTCCTGAGATACCGCCATGAAGATCCCCCCGATACACATGAGCGGAGCCATAATCATCATGCGCAGCATCATTGTAAGTACATTCTGTACCTGTGTGATGTCATTCGTCGTACGCGTAATCAGCGAAGCAGTACCCATCTTATCGAACTCTTGGAGAGAGAAGTTCTCCACATGGCGGAATACTCTGCTACGCAGTTGTTTGGCAAATCCACCCGCTGTTCGAGATGAGAGATAACTGGCAATCACCGAACACGCTGTTCCGCCAATCGCGATGACCAACATCCATCCACCAATCTGCCAGATATACGGGATATCCCCTTTAATGATGCCGTCATTCACAATATCTGCCATTAACGTAGGCAGGTACAATTCAGCAAGCGACTGAAACAGTACCAACACCAGAATAAAAATAATCGGAATTTGGTATGGCTTCAGCATGCGAAACAGTTTCATCATGGCTTATCATCTCCTCTTGTCGAATCATCCTTTTGCAAGGAAGTTAATGTATCAAAAAAGGTGTATACCTTTGTCAACAACTCAGCCAGCTGAGTACTGTCTTGCTCACCCAAATGGTCAACTAACTTATTGAATATTTCCATGCGTTCTTGGTGAGCAGCCCGAATAATTTCACGACCTGCTTCAGTAATCGTGATGCGGACAGCACGGCGATCCTCCGGGTCCATCGTCCGTTTGACCAGTCCCTCATCTTCAAGGCCACGAATAACAGGTGTAATGGTCGGTGACTTCACTCGTAGCAATGCGCTGATTTCCGAGACTTTCATCCCGGGGTGATTGGATTCGATCGTGTCATTGAAATCAGGCGGATTGTCCTGCCAGTTCAATTGTTCTCCCGGATGCATCCCGTGGAGTAAACAACCCAGCACCATAATTTCATTGTGATTGCGCCCATGAGGTTTATGTTGCCTCCATTTGCCTTTATTAAACTGCATAATGGAGTACAAAAGCTTCTGAGCGACCGGATCTATACCAGTCATAATGGGTCCCTCCTTCTTTCTTTATCATTCCATAGACATCCAACATCATAGGACATCTATTAAATAGTAATACAATTAAATAGATGCACAATTAATTAGGTGTACTAAGTATATTATCGCAAGAAGCCATTGTCAAACATCTAAAAATAACCAACATAAACCCATAACCAAGAGCCTATACGCGCTTGATTTTGGGTTTTGTCATTATGCCGTCATTGGAGCTTGCTATACTTATTATGTGTAATTCCATGAATTCAACTTACAAAGAAGCTCCCATTCATTACTCCGGTGGATGATGGCCCGGAGGTAAGGAAGGGGAGCATTTTATTACGATTGAAAAGTAGACACAAAAGAACTTTCTTATTGTATAAATTGCATGATTAGGTGCGTTTGTTACTCATCAGGACTGTGAAGCAGAGACTGTTTTAAGCACTGAGGCAAACGGGAAATATTCTTTTGCATTGTTGTAGGCAATGCCCTGTACGATCTGACCGAGCAACTCCATATCCTGCGGTGCCTCCCCTTGTTCGGCCCATTCACCAATTAGGTTGCAGACCAGACGACGGAAATACTCATGCCGGGTGTAGGACAGGAAGCTGCGTGAATCGGTCAGCATGCCAACAAAACGGCTTAGCAGACCAACATTCGCCAAGGCTTTCATCTGAGCGAGCATGCCATCCTTCGTATCATTGAACCACCAGGCGGCACCAAGCTGGATTTTGCCCGGAATGCCCCCGCCCTGGAAGCTGCCGATGATCGCCGCGAGCACTTCGTTGTCCCTTGGATTCAGAGAATACAGAATCGTTTTGGGCAGTGCTTGCTGCTCATCCAACGCATCAAGTAATCCAATCATCGCTGACGACAGCGGTGTATCATTCACGGCATCGTAACCGGTATCCGGCCCAAGCTTGGCAAACATCCGCGTATTGTTGTTACGGGCTGCATTGATATGAAACTGCATCACCCAGCCCCGATCTGCATACAGTTTGCCAAGGAACGTCAGCGTTACCGTCTTGTACTTGTCCTCTTCCTCACGAGTTACCTTCTGACCCGCAAGTACCTTGGCAAAGATGGCACCCGCCTCTTCGCGTGTAGCCACACCGTAAGGGACATAATCGAGTGCATGGTCAGAGACTCTGCCGCCGACGGAATGGAAAAATTCCACACGTGACTCCAGCGCAGCAAGGAAGGATTCATAATCTGAAATGGCAGTGCCAGATGCCTGCGACAGCTTGCCCACCCATTCCACGAAGGTATCCCGGTTCAATTCCAAGCCTTTATCCGGGCGGAAAGAAGGTAATACCGCCGTATCAAAGCCTTCGATTTCCTGAATTTTCAGATGATACTCCAGAGAATCCGTTGGATCATCGGTTGTGCACACAACAGTGACATTGGATTTGGTAATCAGATCGCGTGCACCGAATCCGTCACTGTTCAGTTTGGCATTTACTTTTTCCCAGATGGCCGGTGCGCTTGTCTCATTCAATACTTCGTAGACGCCGAAATATCGCTGTAATTCCAGATGAGACCAGGCGTACAGCGGATTACCAATCATCATCGGTACCGTTTTGGCATAAGCCATGAAACGATCGTAATCGGTTACTCCCTCGCCGCCGGTCACATATTGCTCTTCAATTCCGTTTGCGCGCATGAGCCGCCACTTATAGTGATCACCGTATAACCAAGCCTCTGTAAGATTGCCAAAGGTTTTGTTCTCGTAGATCTCCTGAGGACTGAGGTGGCAATGATAATCAATAATCGGCATGTCTTTGGCATAATCCTCATATAACTTGATCGCCGTTTCATTGTGCAGTAAAAATTGTTCATCCAGAAAAGATTTCATTCGCCTCGCACGCTCCCTTTAGGTGAGTTTACGTTCATATGGGTTCACTTCCCATCTTTACGCTACACTGTTTATCATCAAAGTTCAATATAAAATGATAGCGTTATCAAAAAAGGTTGATTTAGGCATATATTCGGGAACAAGGTATACTGGATTTAACGCAAGGATGCTGATCTGAAGATCACACAAGGAGATGAAATGAATTGAAAATCACTTTTCTCGGCACAGGAGATATGTTCAGCATGGAGCAGCACCACAATAGTATGTTGGCTGAATTCGGAGACACGCATCTGGTCATTGATTTTCCAGAATCAAATGCTAAAGCACTCAAGGAATATGGGTTCCCCATGACCGATATCCACAACGTGTTCATTACTCATTTGCATGAAGATCATATTAATGGTGTACAGATGCTG
This sequence comes from Paenibacillus sp. FSL H3-0457, assembly GCF_037981725.1. Classification (NCBI taxonomy): domain Bacteria; kingdom Bacillati; phylum Bacillota; class Bacilli; order Caryophanales; family Paenibacillaceae; genus Paenibacillus; species Paenibacillus sp. FSL H3-0457. The sequence goes on from NZ_CP150283.1 coordinate 6,564,672, forward strand.
GGTTATTACGCACAGATCGTAGGCGACCGCAAACCCCGTCTGTTCATACACGAACAATTGGTAGATCCGCTCTGGAACATTCTATCCCCCGGCATGCGCTACACAACGGATGGTGAACGTACCATGAGCGATTACTACGATGTCGTTCCCCTGCCAGATGGAGGCACATTCGAACTGGGCGGCGTGACGTTTGAGACGTTTCGGACGCAGCATGTTCCCGGTATGGTCAGCAATGGGCTTCTCGCCAAGCCTTACTTCTATTACAGTGCAGACAGTACACTCGACCAGGAACGGGTGGAGCAAGTTGCCGCTGATGTGCAGCTGATTTTCCATGAATGTCATATGCACGATCTGGTCATCAAATCCCATACCTCATTGAAGGATCTGGAGCAGTTACCCGCGGAAGTGAGACAGAAAACCGTACTGATGCATTATCATGACGAGTACGCGGATGCGGACAGACGGGATCAGTTCAACCGCGAGCATGATCTGCGGATGGTTGGCACGTTGGAATCATTTGAACTGGAGTAGGTAAAACCACAAACCCGAAAAGCCTGGAGCATTTTCAATGGAACGAAGTGAGTTCAATCGAATGTGGGATACGATGAATCAGTATTTTGAAAAGTAATAACCTTACTATCTCAAATAGATGAACCGGCAGCGTCTACTCAGATTCCTCATACGGAACTGGCGGATGCTGCCTTTCTATTAATCTAATCTCTCTCCAATGACTTCATATACTCAATCGTCCTTGGAGACGGCTCGGCCTGAACATGAAAATAATCTTCCGTTCGCTGATCATTTGGGCCATAGGAAATTTTGATATACATATCTGCATAACGCTGGAGGATATTGCTGTCGATCTCCGCCTTTGGTTTCAAGACATAACTTCTGCTCAGACTCAATCCAAGCGGTTCCTTGTCCGGCCCTAAACTAATCTCGTGTGTATTGCTCACATTGGAATGAAATAACTCTCCAGCATCTATTCGATTTATCATGTTGGGATCGAGGGTGAAGGACTGAATGACATTAACCATGGGCACCCGAGCCTCATTCACCAAAATCTCATAAGTAATCCGATCAACTCCGGATGCATGACTCACATCCACCGTTGCTGTCAAATTATAATCATCTGGCGAGTTCGTCTGAAAAGACTCAAGGTTCTTCGTAACCCGCTCATTCAAATCTCTTCGCTCCGAATTCAACGTATACTCATCGGTTCGCTTCGGTTCACCCGCTGGCCCCTGGTTTGGTCCCAAACTGCAAGCCCCCAGACACACGGCTATTACACATAGGTACATGACCAACGGGAAGAAACGGTTCATCTCTCTTTTGGGACTCATGTCATCTCTCCTCTTCTCCAATCCTCTGCAAAGAATATCGCTTATTACGTTCTCTCATTTTGTTTTCTAACACTCCATATTTGGATTATTGTACCATGTATTAAGATGTGGAACCGAACTGTTCCTTTCTCATTTCATGTTTTTACTAGTAGCAGTGATTCGTTAGCTTAACTCAGTTAAGCTAACGAATCTGAGAGGCCTTATTCGGTTGAAATCCGAGTTACCAGTATTCTAACGAATCTCAGACGCGTTAATCTGGTGATGTTGCTCCAATTGGCGTTATTTCAATCGTTTTTGAGAGTAATAAGATTACTGAGATGCGTTAGAATTCCAATAACGCTAATTCAGTGCAAATAAGGCGTGCTGAGTTCGTTAGGATGGAGTTTTAGTTGCACCTAGAAAAATGCAAAAAAAACACCTGAACACAGGCATGCATGCTCTCCTGTTCAGGTGATTCAACGATCTATATATACTGTTTTTATACGGTCGGTGTATCATTTCTTATCCTGCCTGGCACATGCCGTTACTCAGCGTCAGCGCAGTCCTCATTCTGTTCAGGAAGAGCCCATACCGAGACGCCTCCACCGCACACATGGAAGGTGGCCCAGCCGTCTTCCTCAATGGTAATCTGATCATCACAGCTCTTCGTCAGATCCACCCAGACTTCACCAGCACGATGCTCTCCGATGAACATCCTCTTCTCACCGTCATCCCCGTTGGAGATGACCACTGCACAACCGGAACCTTCGATTTCCTCTACGCCACGACGTACCCAGCCAATCGTATTGGCGTGATCGAAGTAATCTTCCTGCTCTCCATACGCCTTGTTGCAACGGGCAGACAGCAGAATGTCCAAAATCTCTTTTTTGCCATCCACAGGTTCAGGACCACCAATGCCATAATAATCCCCGTAAAATACAACCGGATACCCATCACGACGTAATAGCGTCAACGCATAGGCGCTTGGCTTAAACCAGTCTCCAATCCATGATTCCAACGCTTCATGAGGTTGGGAGTCATGGTTATCTACAAAAGTTACCGCATGGGTAGGATGTGTCTGAACCAAGGTATCATCAAAAATTTTGGAGAGATCAAAGTCTCTACCTGCAAGCGAAGCCTCATGCAACTTGTAGTGAAGAGACACGTCAAACAGGTCGATCTGATAGTCTACCGTATCGAGGAATTCACGACATGCATCCAGGTTTGAATTCCAGAACTCGCCTACGATGTAGAAATCCTGACCGCGTTTGCGGATCATCTCTGCTGCGAATTCCTTAATGAATTCATGGTTGATATGTTTAATCGCATCCAGCCGGAACCCACCACACTGGAGGGTATCGATCAGCCATTTCCCCCAATCGATCATCTCGCGCCGAACATCCGGGTGGTTATAATCTATATTGGCGAACATCAGATAGTCATAGTTACCAAACTCATCATCGACATTCTCATTCCATTTTTTATTCTCTCCTGCGATGCGGAATACACCTGTTCGTTCTCCCTTGGCATCAAAGTCCGTGCCGTTGAAGTGTTCAGAGTTCCATTTAAAAGAGGAGTGTTGATCCCCGCGACCCGGGAATGTGAATTTGGTCCAGCCCTCAATCTCAAACGGCTCAGAAATTTCCTTCGTTCGATCATTGGGATCAACCTCGATCACTTTGAACACTTCCGTCTCATCTGCTCCGGCCTTGTGATTCATGACCAGATCCACATAGACGGCGATTCCGTTCTTCTGACACTCGGCAATGGCCTCCACCAGTTCCTGCTTGGTGCCATATTTGGTCCGTACGGTACCCTTTTGATCAAATTCGCCCAGATCGTACAGATCATATACACCATAACCTGTATCTTCTGCGGACACTGCCTTGGTTACGGGTGGTACCCATACCGAGTCAATGCCTTTGGCTTTAAGTTCCGGGGCCATTTCAGCCAGTCGCTTCCAATGATCTCCGTCTGCAGCCAGGTGCCATTCAAAAAACTGCATCATGGTATGATTTCTCTTCATTATAACCGACCTCCTTGATTGCTATCGAAGCGGACCGCGGAACGGATAGGGTAATCGCCGTTGTTCGTTCGTTGCTAACCAAGTTATAACCCTTTCACCCTACCCTTCAATCATATAAAGGAAAGAAAATCGAAAAATATATGCTGTATAAGCTGAACAAAGATTATTTACACTGACACTACAATGACAGAATAACCTTCCAATCGCTGTTATCCCCAGATTTTTTGATTCCCTTTTTCGAAGGGGAAAATCCGAGGATAGCGTATGCTTCCGATGCAGCTTTCTTTCAGAAAGCTTTTAGGCGAACGCTTCGCTTTTTCAGGTTTTTTCTGTCCTCTCCGTTATCGTGTAAATGATTAGTTCAACTTATATACATGCATCATTTCATTCGTAGTTCGTTCATCAAATTCGCTTGTAGTCCCGCCACTCCTCTGGCAGCAGGGAACGATAAGGTTCTTGGATAAACCGATCGTCGACCAGCACCAGCACACCCCTGTCTTCCTCCGTCCGAATCAGCCGTCCACCCGCCTGCAGCACCTTGTTCATACCGGGGAAAATATAGGCATAATTGAATCCGTTGCGTCCTGTCCGATCATAGTAATCACGTAATACGTTGTTCTCCAGACCAATCTGCGGCAGCCCCGCACCTACCACAACGACGCCATTCAAGCGGTCTCCCGGCAGATCGACACCCTCAGAGAATACGCCACCCATGACAGCAAATACCAATCGTGTTCGTTCAGGATTGGGCTGAAATCCATCCAAAAACTGCTCCCGTTCCAGTTCGTTCATGCCTTGCTTTTGTATGACCGTATCCGCTTCATTCGGAAGTTGTGCATAGGTTTCATATATCTCGCGCATATAAGGATAGGAAGGGAAGAACACCATTAGATTACTGCGCGGCCATTCACTTACCAGCTGTTGCAGCATCTCCGCAATGGGTCGCCGGGATTGCTCCCGGTCCTTATATCGCACAGATAAGGGCAGAAGCCTTACATCCAGTTGTTCGCGCTGAAATGGTGATGGAATCTGCAATGTATAATCCTCTTCCTCTGCACCCAGCATATCCCGATAATAGCGAAGGGGTGACAATGTGGCCGAAAAATGAATGAGGGAGCGGAATCCTTTGGCCGTCTGACGAAGCAGTACCGAAGGATCGAGACAAAATAACTTCACTCTCACTTCACTTCGAACACACTCTGCATACGTAATAAAACGTTCATCATACAGCTTGGCAATGCGCAGGAAATTCTGTGCCGTGAAGTAGGCATCCAACAACAACTGATCCGTCTCGGCATTCCCCGAACCACCTTCAACAAGACATTGCTCCGCAACCATGACAAAAGGCTCAAGTCGTTCAATCAGTTCCTCCGGTGCTTCCTGCTGGATGATCTTTCCTTCTTCTCCACCGTTTTTCCGAAGGGTAATCAGATACTTATCAATGGCCCCGGTGTAGTCAACAATGGCTTTGGCAGCAGGCACACTGCTGTCCAGCGACTGGAACTCTCTTTTCACATCCAGAAATACTGCCTTCTCCAGCTCAGCGGAAAACATCATTCGGCCACGATCGACCAGATTATGAGCCTCGTCCACCAATAACACCGTCTTGCGTTTCTGCTCCTCCAACATTCTTTTCAGAGAGATCCTCGGATCGAAAATATAGTTATAATCGCAGATCACCGCATCGGCTGCATACGCCGCATCCAGGGAAAACTCAAACGGGCACACCCGATGTTTGCGCGCATACTGCTCGATGACCGGACGTGTCATCAACGTCTCATGTTCCAGCATGTCCAGCACAGCACCGTTAATACGGTCATAATACCCTTCACACATGCCGCACTGCCCCGTATCACATGCTTCCTCTTCTTTAAAACATATCTTGTCCTTCGCGGTCAGACTGATCACATGCATCTTCAATCCTTCCGATTGCATCCGGGCAAAAGCTTCTTCTGCCGCCACCCGTGTCGTCGTCCTCGCGGTCAGATAGAACAATCGGCTTGCTTCGCCTTCGCCAATCGCTTTGACCGTGGGGAACAGTACGGACATCGTTTTACCAATGCCTGTTGGTGCTTTGGCCATCAATCCCTGGCCTTCACGAATGGTCTTGTACACGGCTCCTGCCAGCTTCCGCTGTCCCTCCCGGTATTTGCGAAAAGGAAACGGCAGCTCTTTCACACTGATATCACGCTTTTCTTCATATGCAGCGATCATCTCTGCATATGGCGCATAACCGGCAATTACTTCTGCCGCAAACTGCTCCAGTTCCTCTCGTTCTGCCATTCGGCGGAATCGTCTTTCTTCATGAGTTACCGAATGCACGTACGTCAGCTGCACTTGCATGCGTGGTTCATCTTGCTGAACGGCGTACATGTAGGCATACATCATCGCCTGCGCCCAGTGTACGGGAAGACCTTCTCCCAGATCATCCAGATTGCCCGCAGTTGATTTGATCTCATCCACCGTCAACTGACCCTCCAACCGGATCAGGCCATCACATCGTCCCTCCACCACATAGGTCAGATCCCCATGTTGAATCTCAGCTTCGAGCACAATCTCTTTTAAATCCTCTTCCGTGTACTCCTTCTGTACCCGCTGATGAATTCGAGTTCCCTCCTGCATCGAGGCATTGGTACGGAACCCTGGACGTATGCTGCCGCTGCGGTACACATACTCCACCAAAGGTCTAACCGATATCCGAATTGTTGTTGTCATACGATCACCCGTTCTGTTTGTAGTGACTATACTTTATCATGAAAAGGCGTACTCAAACCAGTTGATCCGCCGATTGGACTCGCACAATCCCATATGCTATGTTGAGTTAGAATGTACTTAATAAGGAGGCCGCTTCTATGTATATCTATTTGGTTCCTTCACCGATTCCGGATGCACTTGCTGCATACCCGCATCTGACTTTGCGAAGCGAAGAGCACGTGCGTCTGGCTATTGAATCCGCAGAACGCCTGATGAATATTGAGTCTGATGATAAAGTAGCGGCATATGAAGCTTTTGATGCCGCAGGCTCCTGGACTGGCGGTGGTTACGCTGTTCTCAACAATATCCCTGTCACAGAGGATGGTCGTAACGACTTCGAAGAACGGTTTAAGAACCGTGCCCGCAAGGTAGAAGACGAGCCTGGCTTTGTCGGTATTCGTGTGCTTCGTCCTCTGAAGGATGACACATATGTCGTACTTACACTCTGGCAGTCAGAAGAAAACTTCAAAGGCTGGCAGGAATCCCAAGCATATAGTCATGCTCACCGTAACCGCAGTACAAGCGAAGGCCTGACCGCACAGAAACCTACCATGTTCCCCAGACCTTCTTACGTCACAACGTACACTATAGAATAACGAAATTGGGTCGCATCTGGCTTTTATCGCAGTAGCCCATGTTTTTTCAAACCTCTTCCTGCATGGGAGAGGTTTTTTGCCGTCAATTATAGAAGGCTCTCATTTTTGACACAGCCATGCTGAGATAGGATAATACTTGTTAAATGAAACTTCGGAAGGGAAGGCGGTACCTTGTCACGCAGTTCACTCACCCGATTTCTAAGCGGACCGTTTATATTCTTTACCATTATCATGATGATCAAAAGTTCACTGGCCTGGATTGTTATCTTTGATGACATCCCTGTCTGGAAACCACTGCTGACCGAATTGCCGCTCATCTGGATCGGCTTCTGTCTAATCGAGTGGTTTGCTGCCAAGCGGCGAATGTGGATATACCTTGCCATGAATTTGCTGCTCTCAGGGATTTTCTTTGCAGCCATCATGTACTACAAATACTATGGCGTAATCGTTAACTATCACGCGTTGGCACAGGTGAATCAGGTGACTTCGGTCAAGAGCAGCATGTTCTCTTTGCTTGATCCCTATTATTTGTTTATTTTTGCAGACGTGCTGATCATTGGGGGGATACTCATTCGTCGTCGGATCAAGCTCGGGAGTACAGAACGTCCGAACCGCATTCCGCTTGAACGACGTGCCAGAAGACGGGTTGCCTCGGTCATTCTGACCCTTTCCATGATCCTGTGCATGCTCAACATCTATCCCAATCGGGCCAGCATGAGTGAGCTTACACAAGCAGAACAGATGGGCATCCTCGGTTACGAGGCGTATACCATCCTGGATCGACCTGATAAACCTGTGCCCATTGCTCACATTGATCAGACTGACATCGACCGGCTGAAACAAACGACCGAACTTCCTGCAATTGTGGAGCAGGGTGCCGCGAGCGGACGCAACGTGATTATGCTCCAGTTGGAATCGTTTCAGAACTTTCTGATTGGATTAGAGGTAGATGGACAAGAGATTACGCCTAATCTGAATCAATTGGCTAGACAGAGCCTGTATTTTCCGAACTTCTATCAGCAAGTGGGACAGGGAAATACATCGGATGCAGAATTTGTTGTGAACACATCGTTCTACACCCCGCCGAACGGGGCAGCAACAACTGTATATGCGGATAAAGCTCTGCCGAGTCTACCCAAGCTGATGTCAGCAAACGGATATCAGACAGCTACATTTCATACAAATGATGTTCGTTTCTGGAATCGGGATCAGTTATACAAGGCACTTGGATTTGACCAGTATTATGATATTAATTATTTCGGCACACAGGACTCTATCGCCTTTTCGGCCTCGGATGAAGTACTATATTCCAAAACACTGGATAAGCTGGAATCCATGCAGTCTTCGGGCGATCCCTTCTATGCCCATATCATCTCCATGTCAGCCCACCACCCGTACACTTTGCCTAAAAACAAGGTGAAGCTGACGCTGCCAGAGCGTTACAAGGATACGTTGCCCGGTGATTATCTGATATCACAGCATTATGCGGATGAGGCAGTTGGACAGTTGATTGCTGGAATGAAAGAACGGGGATTATGGGAAAATAGCTTGTTCGTCTTGTACGGGGATCACCTTGGACTTCCCATCTACTCACTGGATCGGGATGACAAAGTCCTTATGAAAGAATTGTATGGTCGGGAATACACATCAGCAGATATGATTAATATTCCACTCATTATCTCGGCCCCGGATGCTACTCCGGGTGTACAGCTGGAGCAGATCGGAGGCCAGGTGGACATTCTGCCAACGATTGCGGGACTCACCGGAGTATCGCTGAAGGACCAATTACACTTCGGACAGGATTTGTTGCATGAAGGTGGAAATCTCCTACCCGAACGATATTATCTTCCTTCCGGTTCCGTGCTAAACGATGCTTCTCTCTTCATACCGGCGAAAGGATACGGGGACGGAACACATTATTCCCTAGCTGATGCGGGCAGACAAGATGCCGAGCAACAGCAGACGGGTGTTCCTTCAGAAGAGATATCGAAGATTTCGGGAGATGAGGAATCTCCAGCTATAGCCACACCCAATTGGCAGTCTTCTTCACGGTTTATAACGAAGGAACAATATGATCGAGCATTGGATCTTGCACACTTGTCCAACAGTTATTTGAGCCAACTACCGGATCGAAAGGACGCGAACTGATTTTATTTTTCTAATATTCTAAAAAGAGCTTCATGGTGAATCACCAAATACTGAAGTTTCTTCAAGATTACACATCTATAACGTACATGATCAATCCTGCAAGGATGAACATGTGCGTTATTTGAATTACACACAATCGGTATTCAACCCTTTTCCATTTCAGAAGGCTACAAGAGCTGATGAATCAATATTCTTTAAAATATTTCAGTAGTTCCGATTGGAAACTTTCAGCAGTAAAACTATGCTCTCGATTTTTATGAACAATCAGACCATGCGTAAAGCTTATTTTAGAAGTAAAAGGAAGAATTTTTAATCTACCCATCTTTAGTTCGTTTTTGATCGCTATTTTAGGGACCAAGGCAAAACCTTTTCCACAGCATACAAGTTCCTTGATCATCTCAAGACTTGAAAGCTCTAACGCATCCTTAACCACAATCCCTTCATTCTTTAGAACATCTACAGCAGTCGTATGATACAAACAAGATGTGCCGTTACTGATAAACACCTCGTCATTTAGAATCTGCGCCCCTACACTTTCCACTTTCCAAACCAAATCCTCAGATGCAACAAAAACAATAGTCTCTTCCATAATCGGATAAAAGAGAATGTCATGTCGCTCAGGGTTTTGAGGAACAATGCCAAAATCCAGGGCATAATCCAGCACACTTTTTAGAATATCTTGATGCGCCCCTTGTTCAACACGTAAATTTACGCTTGGAAAGTTTCTCGTATATTCCTGTACAAATGGAAGCATGCGTGTAAGAAAAAAGGATTCCTGTAGTCTAATATTTATTGTTCCGCACGGCTGATTCATATCATTCATACTTTCTTTAAGGGATTCACTTAAGTGGACATACTGATAAGCATATTTGGAAAATACTTTTCCAGCTTCCGTAGGTTCCACCCCTCGTGGAAATCGATGAAACAACTTCTGTCCGCAGATCTTCTCCAGCTGTTGAATATGAGTTGTTACTGTGGACTGGACATAACCTAAGCGCTCCCCAGCTCGGCTGAAACTCTTCTCTTCAAGCAAAGCAATAAATGCCTGAAAAAAACGACCCTCTAAGGAATTTATCATATCTTTCACCCTTTTGTATTTTGATTTGAAATAGCTAGTATTCAATCTATTCGTTATTCAAATGAATAGTTTAATTATACAATAAAAACACGTCATCACCAGTTCTACAAGTAAGTAAGAGAAATAATATTGGACTTCTTAATGAATCCAGAAGGAGATGTAAAAAATGAAGATTAGTTATCAGCACCAGAAAGTTGGAGATGTCGAAGTTTTTTATCGTGAAGCCGGGCCTAAGGATGGCCAAGTTATTTTACTATTACACGGGTTTCCATCCTCTAGTCATATGTTTCGCGACCTTATTCCCAAACTCGCAGAACAATACCGTGTCATTGCCCCTGATCTTGCTGGGTTTGGTCGTACAACAACTCCACCCCGTAGTCAGTTTGACTTCACATTTGACAGCCTGTTTCGAGTTATTGAAGGTTTCACTGAAGCATTAGCTCTTAAGAAATATGTAATGTATGTGTTTGATTATGGGGCACCTGTCGGTTATCGCTTGGCAGTGGCTCACCCGGAACAAGTTCAAGCCATTATTAGTCAGAATGGCAACGCATATGTCGAAGGGTTTAGTGACGCATGGGGACCTTGGGAGATGTATTGGCACTCTCCAACACCTGAAAATCGTGAAGCATGTCGTGATTCCTTAACCCCCGAAACTATCCGTAACTTTCAGTATCTTCATGGAACTGATGCTAGCCTTGTTTCACCAGACGGATATTCACTGGATATTGCCTACATGTCACGCCCGGAAGCTGAAGAAATCCAACTGGATTTAATCCTCGATTATAGAACAAACGTGGATCTTTATCCTGAATTTCAGGCTTATTTCCGCAATTATCAACCTCCTCTTCTAGCTGTATGGGGTAAAAATGATCCTGCTTTTCTTCCTGCTGGAGCTTTAGCTTATAAGCGTGATATCCCATCTGCAGAAGTGCATTTACTTGATACTGGGCATTTTGCTCTCGAAACACATGTGACAGAGATCCATGAGCTCATTCACCACTTCTTAAAGAAAATATTTTAAAACCAACTTACATTGGCTCAATCTCAACCTCGAACTAAATAGAAAAAACCCGTAGAAAGCAGGTCCAATAATGGCCTGTTCTACGGGCTTTTTGCATCTGTCATCATTCTTCAAGGTACTTGCAACGCCACTATGATTTAATGTTCTATCCCGTCCAGTTTACAACGGCAGTAGCGCAACCGACTTGCGAGCAGTCAATTGCTCTACCATGGCAAGCCATTCCTGCGGTTTGTTAGGAAGCACAGCATAATATCGATTCAGGAAATCAGCCACCAGACTGGCTGGCAGTTCATCAAGCGACTCATCGCCTGGCATGAAACACAGATCCAATCCGCCAACTGCTTCACCGTCACCTTGCCAGGATGGATGAACATACGGGAAGTCCAGACGCTGATATCCCAGATGGGACAGCACTTCGCGACGCACATACGGGTCCATCGGCTTGATGCCGCCAAACTCATGATCCTGACTCAGATAAGGGTTATAGATTTCGGCAAACATACCGAACAATTCTTTCCCGTTTGCTGCAGCCAGCTTTTGCAGATCACGCTTGCGGTGATTCGCCAGGAAACTGCCGATCCCCAGACCTTCACGCCCAATAATCGTGAAGTCCGTCATGGCTACGTTCCAATCCTCGTAATAACGGTACTCTGTCGCTCCAACAACCTGTCCCTCATGCACAGCCACGAACACCCGAATACCCGGATCTTCCAGCGGTTCTTCCCACAGGGGGAAGTCAAGCACTTCTTCCCGCGGGAAAATCTCCTGCATCAACTTGTGCATTTGGGCAAACAATGGATCTTTAATGGATGTAATACGCGTGAATTCCATGAATAAATACCCCCTCGATTGATGATGTATTTCGTTTAACATTTCTTTATCTGAACGGATTCCGCCACTCCATCAGGGCTGCATAATTGCAGGATTCCTCATCGTCCAGATAGTCCGCTGTCACACCAACTGGCATGCGCCCACAACGAAGCAGGAACGATATCACCGGATCACGTCTTTCTCCCGCTGCCACCTGGTTCAGATATTCCTGCGCAGACAGTTGGTCTGCAACCAAATGATAACCGGGCATTCTACCAGCACCCAGTAACCGATCCATCCCCTGAGCGATGACAAGGTGGTACATCGCCTGCATCATAAGCTGAGCCAGTCCCCATTTGCGGTACTTTGGACGAACACAGAGATCAACAATATACAGCGTGTTGCCATCCGGCTGGTGGTTACGAATATAACCGTCATCCGTTACTTGGGCCCAGGTATGACTTGCTGGATGTGCAGGGTCCCACTGCATCCGTAGCGAGGTCATTGATCCGGCCAACTCTCCATCGACTTCAATACAGATGGCACCCTCCGGGTAATGCTGTACATGACTGGTGAGCTGCTCGTGACTCCAGAGCAGCTCTTCCGGATAAGGAGGAGGGAAACTCTCCGCCTGAATGCGAATGAGTTCCTCAAAGTCGGATGCAACATAATTGCGAACGACTGCATTTACCCTTTTGCCACTTCGCTCCGGGTCGGTAATCAGCATTTCTTTGGTATACATGTTGCCGGTTCACCCCTTTCCACTGACAAAATGAATTGCCTACTCTGTTTCGCTTCGGTTTTAATTATGTGTTCAAAAAGGTCGGTTTTCAGTACCGAGAAGATGGGATGAAGCTAGAAATGGAGTAGCGGAGCGTAGGGAAGACTACGTGAGCAACGGACATTTCGGCTGAATTCCATATTCGATGCTGATGATGCCACTAGGCATCCTTCGTAATCAAAAGCGGGCTTTTTGAACAACCTCTATAAGGTTGCCTACTCCCAATCGGTATATAGATCAGTACGGCGGTCACGCCAGGTCGTTACCGATCCACGTTCGCGCACCTCATACAACAAGTCCAGATCCAGATCGGCGGTCACGATCATATCGTTGTTAATCTCACCCTCGGCCAGAATGCCACGTGGCGGGAATGGGATATCATTCGGCGTAATAATTGCAGCCTGTCCATAGTTGGCACGCATGAAGTCAACGGTCGGCAGGTTACCCACTGTTCCGGTTAACACAACATACACCTGATTCTCCACCGCGCGGGCATGACTCGTATAACGCACACGGTAGAATCCATGACGATCGTCCGTGCAGGAAGGACAGAAAATCACGTCAGCGCCTTTGGCTTTCGCCATCCGTACAATTTCCGGGAATTCAATATCATAACAGGTCAGCATGGCAATACGGCCTTTATCGGTGTCGAACACCTCAAGTCCATCTCCGGGAGCCATATTCCATTCCTGTACTTCGGTTGGTGTAATGTGAATCTTGTCCTGACGCGCGATGCGACCATCCGGGTAGAACATGTGGGCTGTATTATACAACTTCCCTTCACGGCGAATGACGTGGGTTCCCCCGATGACGTGCATGCCGTACTTGGCAGCGAGTGACGTGAACAGTTGTTCATATTGTTCCGTAAAGTTTGGCAGATCCTCAATTGTCAGTGCATTGCCTTGTTTGTCCCCAATGGACATTAACTGCGTTGTGAAAAATTCCGGGAACAGGACAAATTCGGTTCCGTATTCACTCGCTGTCCGTATGTAATGCTCAGCCTGAGCGGCGAACTGCTCAAACGAGCTGATTGTGTGCAATTGGTATTGTACAGCGGATACCCGCAGTTTCATGTTCGTACACCTCCATCATGATTATGCTTCCATTGTAACAACGATCCGGGGTCAACAAAAGAGTATTTACACGGAGCATTACAATGACAGAACAACCTTCCGATCGCTTCCCTTACTCACCCAGCATCGACTGAGTGAATCCAATCCACTCTCTCGTGGCAAATGAAAGATAACGATCCTTCCGCCAGATCATGCCGAGCTGCCATGGAATCACCGGTTCCACCACGGGTATAATGCGCACGCGCATATGGTCTACCTCACGACAGATCGTCTCCGGCAGTAGAGCTACCCCCAAATTGGCAGCAACCATCGCGCTGAGCAGATCCCACTGGGAGCTCTCATATACCACACGGGGCTGGAACCCAGCATGCTGACAGGCCACAATAATCCGGTCATGCAATGCAAAATCCTCCCTAAACAGCACAAAGGCGTCGTTTTCCAGTTCATGCAATGCAACCGACTCTTTCCCCGCAAGTGGATGTGAAGGGTGTACAAGCAGGTTCAGCTTCTCTTTCACAAACACAAAATGATCCAACAGCTCATCCACGGTTGGCAGTACGGCAACGCCAATATCCAGTGCACCACTGATCACATCGGCCTCCACTTTTTTGGCACCATCCTCAAATAGTTGAATGGTCACCTGCGGGTAGGCTTTGTGAAATTCACCAATGATCATGGGGAAAAAGCTTGATCCTACCATCGGCGGCAGACCGATCCTCAGGTGGCCTTTCTTCAAATTCATCAGATCGTCCAATTCGGATGACAGACTGCGGAATGATTTTTCGATCTCAAGTGCCTGCCGAAAAAACACATGACCTGCATCGGTTAGTTCAACTTTCTTCCCATAACGGTCCAGTAAAGTGATACCCAATTCCTCTTCAAGACTCTTGACCGTCTTGCTGATCGTAGGCTGGGTGATATACAGGACTTCGGCGGCTTTAGTGAAGCTCTGCTGCCGGGCAACTTCCAGAAAATATTGCAAATGGCGGATATCCATCGGTTGATACTCACCTCTCATAGACAAATGGAATAGTAAACATTCTTAATATGCATTTTACTCATGAAAGAATGCCATGTAAAATTTGTGATATCAAATGAATCATTTTCATTTTCATAATAACTTAAACGATTACGTTGATTATACAAGGAGGGATTGAAGTGAAAAAATGGGGCCTTGGTATTGCACAGGTTGCGCTCTTAATGGTTTTTTCACTGCTCATGGACCTGCTGGCCCGTACTCTCCATCTTCCTGTACCAGGTTCAATACTCGGTATGGTTGTGTTATTCATTCTGCTTCAGACTCGTGTCGTGAAGTTGCGCTGGATTGAAGTTGGAGCTGCCTGGTTGCTCGGTGAACTACTGTTATTTTTTATCCCGTCAGCCGTTGGCATTATGAACTATATGCCCATGCTGGAGCATGACGGATTGCAAATTTTATTCATCGTACTACTTAGTACTTTCTTGGTCATGTCCTGCACAGGCCTGGTGGCTACACGAATCGCCAAACGAAAGGAGCGTCACACCGGATGATTGGATTCCTCTGCCTGTTGTTAACCGTCGGTATCTATTGGGTTACCAAACGAATGTATCGCAATCTGCCTAAAGTATATCTGTCTCCGTTGCTCATTACACCGCTTCTTGTTGTTGGCATATTGCTTGCAACCGGAACGGATTATGCCACGTATAGCAGTGGTGGCAAATGGCTGAGTCTGCTTCTTCAACCAGCCACGGTGGCTTTTGCCGTACCGCTCTATACCTTTTTCCATGTACTCAAAAAACATATTTCCGAGATTGTCTTCAGTGTCATGACCGGTTCGGTCGTTGCCGTACTTTCTTCTGCCCTGCTCGCCAAATGGTTGCGCCTGGATTCCGGTCTCATTCATAGTCTGATCCCAAGATCGATCACCACCCCAATTGCCATGAACGTATCCGCCACTATCGGTGGCATACCCGCAGTGACAGCTGTTTTTGTTATTATGACTGGTCTGCTCGGAGTAATTATGGGCCCTTCCATCGTCAAAATGCTGCGCATCGATGGGGAGATTGCACGAGGCACACTGTTTGGAACCGGTGCCCATGGCACAGGGACATCCAAGGCGTTTGAACTGAGTTCCCTGACCGGTACCATCTCCAGCATCTCCATGGTGCTCGCTGCATTGTTCACTTTAGCGGTTGCACCCGTGCTTTCTAAACTTATTTTCCCATAATGGATGGAATTATCCACTTTTTTGAAATATTATTGTTGTATTAAAGCCCTTTCTTCCTTACAATAAGGACAGGTTTTTAATTGTGAATATTGCGGGGGAGATGCGATGAAAAGAACCGGAATGAAGAGATCTCTGGACCGTCTTGGACGAATTGTCCTTCCCAAAGAAATGCGGGATACGATGGAAATCCATATCGGCGATCCGCTTGAGTTTTTCATTGAAGGAAAAGAGTTGATTTTAAGAAAGTACAAATCAACATTATGTATTTTTTGCGGTGATGTAGATACGGAAATGTATTTCAAAGAACAATTCATCTGCCGGACTTGTGCAATTCAATTAAAACACCCGGATGACTCTCCCAACTGGTTCGTACCTCAGAACAAACAGGCTCCTGCACCCGTGGAGCGTCCTGCTTCCAAATCCGCCCCAGTCTCATCTCCCGCTAGGGAAGAAGGGACCACAGCTGACAACCAAGAATACCCGGACCTGCGGCCAAAGACGGCACGTATGCTGCAACAGATGAAAGAAATTGTTGAACAGAATCCCGGTTTGGCTCAACAGCAAATTGCGGAAAAGCTTGGCATCAGCCAAGGACGCGTCTCTCAATTAAAAAAGTTACTATAATCAAAATGGCATTTGATCATTTATAGTCAGAAGACCTTCCGATCAGGAAGTCCCGCTGCAAGAGAACCCGTTGTTTTTCGTGGGTTCTTCTTTTTTTTATATTCATATTGTAATGGAAAGGAGTTCTATGGATAAAATTCTGTATTTATCACAATTCGACCTCATGTCCTCCTTATCCGAGGCAGACCTGATTGAAATGGATGGGATGACTTCTATTACGACCATACCTAAAAACAGACAGATCCAGACACCCGATACGTTTACAGAAGGTTTCTATTTTGTAAAACGGGGAAAGGTTCGTTTATATACATTAAATCCGGAGGGCAAGCAGTTCACTCTCGATATTTTGACGGAAGGTAACGTGTTTGGAGAAATGAACGGAATCTCACTCGGAACACGCGCCGTTTATATCGAAACGATGGAGGAGTGTGATATTTGCCTGATGAACAAACAACGTTTTGAACAGTTTCTGATTGAACATCCGGAATTTATGATGAGACTGATGAACGTACTAAGCGAGCGGATCAAACGAATGAGCGAGTTGACACAGACGCTCGCACTCGGAAACCTGCATGAAAAGGTGATACATAATCTCTTCCGGCTGGCTGAACAGATGGGATGGATCGAAGAAGATGAGTACTGCCGGATTCAACTCGGGCTTACCCATCAGGAGATTGCCTGGATGGCAGGAGCCACACGGGAATCGGTTACGATTGTCATGCAAGACTTGGCAAAATCTGGACGTATTCGTACCGGATTCAAATCAGTCTCCCTTCATCGTGACGAAATCGCTAACCTCCGGAAAATCACTGCCCACTTGTAAGATGCCTTACATCCCTGTTCTCCAGCAAGTTGTATTGTATAACGCATGATGTTATACAACCAAGGAGGAATATACTGTTGAATGCTAAGCCAGATCTATTTATCCCTGAAGACATTTTTCTTCGCAAAGGTGCCCGTAAAGCAACGGAAATCCCTGAGCATATCCGCAATTGGCTACAAGCAGGACATATCGAATCGGTCAATCTGACCGAATGGCTGGCTGTAGATCATGTTTCTCTTTTTCAGAAGGTTACCCGTGAATGGGGAATGGATGCCGAAACCAGAGCAATTACAGAGCAGTTAACACAGATGGATGAGCAGCGGATCATGAAAATCATCCCGGCCATAGCCATGCAATGGCTTGATCTGTTGAAACGTCCATCAGTCAATGAACAAACGAATCTCTTTTGTTCTATTGCAGAGCATCGTGCAGACAGTGTTCGCTGCTGGGCGGCTTATATCATTGGGCTAGATTCCGGTCTGAACCTGACTGAAAAGTTGGAGCATATTCGGCCCTTTGCAGCAGATCATCACTTTGGTGTAAGAGAAATCGCCTGGATGGCTGTACGGGAGTCCATCTCTGCCGAATTATCCTTAGCCTTGCAGCAGTTAATCCCATGGAGCGTTGACCCTGATCCACTGATCCGTCGATTTGCCATAGAATCAATCAGACCTCGTGGCGTCTGGGCCAAGCATATTCAGGAGTTAAAAGAAAATCCGGCCATGGCCCTTCCCTTGCTTGACGCGGTAAAATCCGATGCCCATAAGTATGTACAGGATTCGGTAAGTAACTGGCTGAACGACGCCAGCAAGACCAATCCAGAGTGGGTGCGGCAGGTCTGTGCCACTTGGACGCAGCAGTCGGATACCCAACATACGCGGCGAATCGTTACACGTGCCACGCGAAGTCTTACATAAAAAAAGATGACCACCGCTTACTGGCAGTGGTCATCTTCTGCATAGGCATCCGCGTTTACATTCCTTTTGACAGGAATACCTTTTCCACGTTGAACAGCCCAATTACGTTCCCTCTTATCTTTAACTTACGCCTGAATCGCGTCCATCTGGCCTTCTTCTTCCGCTTCCAATCTGCGCATGCCCACAACCAAAACAATAATGTTAGCTACCAACAACACAGCCGGGAACGGAACAGCAGCGTATTGTGCATAGATCAGATGACTTCCCACGGCCCCAATCAGAATGAAGGTCAGTATGCCAGAAGCCAGGATGCGAGTCCGTGGAATCAGCAGTCCTACAGCACTAAGCAACTCCGCAGCGCCCAGCAGATACATCGTCCATGTTGGATAAGAGAAACTTTCGAATGTCTGAATCATCATATCTGCCCCACTAATCTTGTTAAACCCCGTCATGACGAAGACACCTGCTAACACAACCAGAAAAACGTAACCCAAAATCTTGTTCATATGTAGATCCTCCTGTAACAAATTATATGTTCCTACTATGTAATGATTATTTTTGCTGCACATTGTAAAAAAAGAATCTATGTAAAAGTTCCCAAAGGTCACTCTGTTTTCAACCGTTCAGCCCAGTTCAATTTTCAGAATAGTACGCGTTCATATTATACATATTATTTATCACCAACTTACTTTTGTGAAGTTAGTATATAATAATAATATAATTTCTTCAAGTAATTTTTCGCTGTATGATGTATAATACATACAAAAGGTATGTTACAGTATATTTTGTAGTAACCCTCATTTACTTGGATGTCCTATATTCTTAAAGCGGCAGAAATCATGTCCTTTCATATACAACTTTGAAGAAAATCATTATGAATCGAGGTGAACACGTTGAAGCTGAAAAAAGTAAAAGCACCAAGTCCCTGTATGATCACTCAAGCCATAGACATCATAGGCAAGAAGTGGGTACTGTTAATCATGTACCAACTGTTGTCCGGACCCAAGCGGTTTACGGAGCTTGAAGCAGAGATGGCGATCAGTGGACGACTTTTATCGGAGAGATTGAAGGAAATGGAGACGGAAGGTATCGTAACCCGACACATGTTTCCCGAGATACCTCCCCGTGTAGAGTATGAATTGACACCGAAAGGCAGAGCCATTGAACCTGTCATTGATCAGATCTACAGTTGGTCATCCGACTGGTTGAAACAGCAGAAATCCGAGTAGTTGAATTGCTACTTAATAATCTCTACTCAACACAAATACGCCTGAATCAGGCTGATCTGCGGATCATTCCCTGATTCAGGCGTATTTACATTACCTTCAACCTTTTAATGAGAGAGATGTTTTGAAGGCTGAAGCTGTACCGGCAGACCGGAATCTGCCGATGCCAGCGCCGCCGTCGTAATCTCCTGTGTACGGCAGGCATCCGCATAATCGGACAGAATTCGTGAACGGTCTCCCGTACGCAGGGCGTGAATGAACGCTTCATTCTCACGCTCGTATGGGTTATGTCCTGCCGGAATCTCCAGACCTGCCATCGCATGTTTTGCGGCACTTGGCAGAAGCAAACGTTCTGGCGTCCAATCCCACACACCTGCATCCGTGTAGAACTGGAGTCCTGCGCCGCCCTCTCCGTCTGGCAACAGACATGTATTGGCGATACTGGCAATCGCTCCACTTTCCAGCTTGAGCGTCACATTTGCCACATCGGCTACGGTCACATGCTCATGCTTCTCATGCATGCTTCGCTGAGCTGCTACAGCATATACCTCCGTAACTTCTCCTGCACAATACCGAAGCAAGTCTACAATATGTGTAGTTTGCTCTACGAATTGCCCTCCTGAACCGTCCTGACGCCGCCACCAGGCGACCTCTGGCATTCCGCCCATCCAGCGGCCAAGAGCCATGCCGACCGTCTGTTCTTTCATCGCTTGCTGCAGAACCTGCGCAGCCTCCTGATAACGGAAATGGTATCCTACAGAGGTTAACAATCCACTCTTTTGCACCTGATCCAACACCTGACGTGGAACGTCCATTCCAGTACTCAGCGGTTTCTCCACCAGGAATGGAATACCGCGGCGGATTAATTCGGACTCAATTGATCCGTGAGACATCGGAGGCACACAGATATACACCGCATCCAGCTTCTCACCATCCAGCATATGTTCAAGTTCCCCGTAACCAACAGCATCATAAACGAAGGCCATAGCCTCTGCCTTTTCGAGCGAAGTTCCACAGACACTCGCAACACGAACACCTTCCATCCGTGCGAGAATATCCGCGTGTACCTTACTGAACCAGCCTGTTCCAATGATTCCGATCTGTAATGTCATGGATGTAATCCCCTCTCTATGTTACACGCTTACATGTTCCATTCGACTCTCGATCTTGAAATCCTGCCTTAGATTTTGCCGGATGCTTCCAGCAACAGCTGATCCAGTTCCTGTGTATGTTTAACCACTTCCTCTTCTGACCAGTCCAAACGACCTGCCATATACGAGATAACTGCTGCTTTATAGCGACGAACTTCATCAATACGGAAGAATAAATCACCTGTTCTTCGTACCAAAAAGTCAGATGGAGTTGCAGCCATCTCTTCATCAATCGCGTAATGTAGCATAAGCAATAACTCCTGTGGCATGCCATGAAGATCGGACTTGGTGCGTGGATCGGGCATTCGCTCATACAGTGCCTCCACATTGGAACCATACGTGCGAACCAGCCGCTCCGCAGCAGGTCGGGCAAGCCCGAGAGCAACACCGTCCTTGATCTTGCGCTCCGCATACGATACAAATCCAGCCGATCCCCCTACATCACCGCCGGAGATGGGCATCTTCTTTGTTACACAAGGGCCTATGGAATGCCCACTCTCCTGCTCCATCTGGCGTGCGACCAGATCAACAACCATCTCGGCCATTTTACGGTACCCGGTTAACTTGCCCCCGGCAATCGTAATCAGATTGGATTCGGATACCCAGACTTCATCTTTACGTGATATTTCGGAAGGATTCTTGCCTTCCTCATGAATTAGTGGACGTACACCCGCCCATCCGGATTCCACGTCCTCGGTACCAATGTGTACATCTGGAAACATGCCATTAACTGCATCAATCACATAATCGCGATCCGCGTCGGAAATTTGCGGGTGTGCAGGATCGTCCTGATATACAGTGTCGGTTGTACCTACATAGGTTTTGCCATCACGTGGGACAGCAAATACCATTCGACCATCTGGTGTATCAAAATAGACGGCCTGTCTTAATGGGAATCGTTCACCATCAAAGACCAAATGAATGCCTTTGGTCATCTGCAGCGTTTTCCCCTGGCGCGAACCGTCCAATTCCCGCAGACCGTCCACCCATGGACCGGAAGCGTTGATCACCTTGCTTGCTTTCAGCATATATGCCTGACCGTCGATCTGATCCACGGCTTCAATACCTGTAATCTTGCCATTCTCCTTCAGGAAACCTTTCGCCTTAACGTAGTTCACTGCCTGTGCCCCACGTTTGACAGCTTCTTTCATAACTTCTATGGTGAGCCTGGCATCATCAGTCCGGTACTCCACATAGAGTCCACCACCCAACAACCCCTGTTTGCGTAACAGAGGTTCACTATCTGACACTGCTCCAGCATTCAACATTTGGCGCCGTTCACTGCGCTTCACCCCGGCGAGCCGGTCATACACCATCAGTCCAATGGATGTGCTGAAGCGGCCGAACGTGCCAGCCGTATAGATCGGTAACAACATCGGTTCCGGTGTGGTCACATGTGGCCCATTTTCATAAACTACAGCCCGCTCCCGTCCTACCTCAGCAACCATCTTCACTTCATATTGCTTCAAATAACGTAATCCGCCATGGACAAGCTTGGTCGAACGACTGGATGTACCTGCTGCAAAATCCTGCATTTCTACAAGCGCCGTCTTCAACCCACGCGAAGCCGCATCCAATGCAATCCCTGCGCCTGTAATCCCGCCGCCAATAATCAATACGTCAAAATGTGCATTCGCCATATTTTGCAAATATTCGGTCCGTTGTGCTGACGAGAACGTTTCTGTCATTCTTGAACCTCCCATTGATTTCCTTAATATTTCCGTAAAAAACAAAAAAAGGACCACGTCATTCGCTCAGCAATTGCTGAGCGGCACGTGGTCCCTCCCGATCTCCAGACATCATTTTTTTAACTTGTGCCTTTATCCTATCACAGATTTTTGACGGCGTGAAGTACTGAAATGACACATTATTCAAAAAAAATTCAAAAAGTTGTTCTGCCAAAGGATGGAATTTCAAATGAATCCACTAACCTTGTTTTTTTCCTTATAGTGGATATATATTTTGCCTTCTCCAGGAAGAATAACCCTGTAAATCATGCATCATTTTCCACCAGTAAATATCATTTATAACATATGTTTAGTTAAAAAGTACAAATACCCACACCAAGAAATATTCATTTCATTTCTTTTATTTAAAAGCCATTGCTGCATTCACTGCACGCTTCCAACCTGCATACAGTTCTGTTCGTTGTTGCTCAGCCATAACAGGCTGGAAGACACGCTCCGTATTTTCATGATCCGTCAATTCATCCGCACTCGTCCAATATCCTACTGCCAATCCTGCCAGATAAGCCGCACCCAATGCAGTCGTTTCATTCACCGTTGGGCGTTCGACAGGAATGCCCAGAATATCACTCTGGAATTGCATGAGAAAATCATTGGCCGCCGCCCCGCCATCCACACGTAGAGCATGCACGGGAATACCCGAGTCGGATTCCATTGCCTCCAGTACATCTTTGGTCTGATACGCCAACGCCTCAAGCGTAGCACGGATAAAGTGTTCCTTTGTCGTGCCTCGGGTCAGGCCAAACACCGCACCCTTAACCTCACTATCCCAATACGGACTGCCCAATCCCACAAATGCAGGTACCATATAAACGCCGTCTGTCGAAGGCACGCGTGAGGCGTAGTCCTCACTATCTTTTGAAGAGCGAAGCATTCTTAATCCGTCACGCAGCCACTGAACCGCTGAACCTGCAACAAAAATGCTGCCTTCGAGCGCATATTCAACCTTGCCATTCATCCCCCAGGCAATCGTTGTAATCAGTCCGTGATTGGATTGTACCGGGTTCTCTCCCGTGTTCATAAGCATGAAACAACCGGTACCATATGTATTTTTCATACTACCCTTGGTGTAACAGCCCTGACCAAACATCGCTGCCTGTTGATCTCCTGCCGCTCCCGCAATCGGAATCCGATGACCGAAGAAATGATAGTCTGTTGTGTGTGCATACACCTCGGACGAACCCCGTACCTCTGGCAACATGGCCTTAGGAATGTCGAGGATATCCAACAATTCGTCATCCCATTGCAGATCATAGATGTTATAGATCAGAGTACGTGAGGCATTGGATATATCCGTGACATGTGTACCCCCGCTCAGTTTCCAGATCAGCCAGCTATCAATCGTGCCAAACAGCAATTCACCCTTCTCTGCCCGCTCCCGGGCACCAGGGACATGATCCAGAATCCACTTCACCTTTGTTCCCGAGAAGTAGGGATCGATCAGTAATCCTGTTTTACGGCGGAAAAGGTCCCCGAGACCCTGCGTCTTCAATTCTTCACAGATATCTGCGGTCTGTCTGGATTGCCATACCACTGCATTATAGATGGGTCTGCCTGTTTCTTTGTCCCATACAACAACGGTCTCACGTTGATTCGTAATTCCAATTCCGGCAATCTGAACAGGTTTAATTCCGCTCTCTGCCAGACATGAAGCCATCACGGCAAGAATGGAACTCCAGATTTCGTTGGCATTCTGCTCTACCCAGCCCGGTTTGGGGAAATATTGAGGGAATTCCTGCTGTGCAATGTGCACAATCTCCCCGCCACGGTTAAATAGAATAGCTCGGGAGCTTGTTGTTCCCTGATCCAGAGCCAATATATATTTTTCCATACAGCCAACCTCCTGTTGTGGGTTCTTTTTAAGGTGTAAGCGATTTCTCGAAGTGTCGGATCAGATCTGCGTTGGATGTGGTCACTGCCGTAGCCCCGACGCCAAGCGCAAGTTCAACCTCTTCCGGTGAACGGATCAATCCCCCTGCAATAATGGGTATCCCTGTACGCACAGATACTTCCGCAATAATATGCGGAATGACGCCAGGTAATACTTCAATATAATCCGGTTGGGTTTTGGCCAGCAGCAGATAACTTTTCTCCAGTGCATGGGTATCGAGCAGAAAAATACGTTGAATCGCTGTAATGCCTTTCTGCTTTGCCTTCTGAATGACACTCGCTCGCGTAGAGATCAGTCCTGCCGGGCGAATGTGCTGACACAGATACTCTGCCGCATACTCATCATTCTTCAATCCTTGGACCAGATCTGCATGCAAAAGTATCTTTTTGTCGTACCGCCGAGCCTCGTCCATTACACTCTGAAGCTGTGCAATATGCGTTTCCAACATCACCCCATAGGTATAAGGGCCTTCAATCATCGCTTCAAACTGCTTCATGCTCTTTGCAGCCGGCAATATACGTTGTCCCTCAAATGGCACCTTGGTTCCTCCCGCATTCATCAGATGACTATATTGTATAATCCGCACTGCGGGAACGGCAAGCCATTCCGTGAATCAGGAAAACCTGATCGCTACCCTATCATCCATAGCAAAAAGACCGCTGTTGTACTTCTCCATAACAGAGAGTACATCAACGGCTAGCCATCTATTCGTATACGTCTATAAATAATGATTAACCCTGCGCATGCGGAAGCAGCGTCTCTGCCCCAGCCCAACCATCACTTTCTGCCAAGTGACCGGAACGGTTCACTTTCGTTTGCAGATATTTCTCGTTGAAAGCAGAGCGATCTCCCCATAGTGGCACACGTCCGCCCACATTTAATCCCGCTTCCTGCAAAGCAGCCAGCTTCCGTGGATTGTTGGTGATCAATGTAACCGGTGCGGAGCGAAGTGTACGCAGCACAGCAATCGCATCGTCATAATTACGAGCATCGTCTGTGAATCCGAGTTGCAAGTTTGCATCTACCGTATCCAGACCTTCTTCTTGCAAAATGTACGCCATGGCTTTGCTGAACAGACCAATGCCACGTCCCTCATGGTTCGCAAGATAGAACAGTGCACCCGCTCCGTGAGCGGCGATCATTTTCATGGATTGCTCCAATTGGAAGCCGCAATCACAGCGTTTGCTGCCAAAGATGTCGCCTGTATGACAGATACTATGCATCCGGATCAGCGCTTCTTGTGCTTCAGCAAAGTCACCGTACACCAGAACACTGGATTGTTGACGCTCTGCCAGTTCAGCCTCAGCAAGGGATTCGATTAACTCGCCGCTCTCCATCGCTTTGTCCGATTTCATCCAGCTATACCACTGGAATGTCTTGGTCTCCCCATCGAGGTTAACCGGAAGCTTGATTGGTCCCACCAGGTATATGAACTCTTTTCCACTCGGAAAAGTCTGAATTTTGGGGGCAAGCAGTTGAATAATATGTGAATTGATCATTGTCGTTCCTCCTGTTTAGGCCAACTTGTATGTTGATTGATTCGCATCCAGCGTGAAATTGGATCACTTGGATGTTATATAGTACGTATCTATATTATTCTCATCATCATTAGTTACTTTATGTAAGTTAGTTTAGAATAAAAATTATAATGTGTCAAGTAACTTTTATTTTTAAAGTAACTACCCAATTTATGTTACGCAATCGACACAAATATGTGTTTCATTTTAGGAATATTGGGTATGAGTTTATAAACTGCTCATACACTAATGTTGTAGTCCAAAGCACTTCATGCCTCGAACTTAATGATGAGGGGGTAATACACATGATCCGCCGGAAAAGAACATGCTGGACAGCCATACTGATGGTCTGCGTCCTGCTCATAAGCGGATGCTCCATCTGGCCCGGACAGGACGATTCAGCGAACAACAAAAAGGTAGCGCTTACATTATGGTACTGGAATCGTTCCATCGATGATAAGTTGATTGCCAGGGCTAAGGAAAAGTTCCCCAATATCGAACTGACAGCTCAGAAAATCGGCGGTGATTTCAAAGCAAAACTCAAAACAACACTCGCTGCACGCTCAGGTGAACCAGACATTGTGGCATTGAACGACTGGATCATGGAGCTATTCCCCAGTGAGGACCGTTTCTATAATCTGTATGATCTCGGTGCAGGAGATATTGAAGACCAATATCTGCCGTGGAAATGGAAGCAAGGCGTTACGCCAAGCGGACAGATGATCGGTTTCCCGATGGATACGGGCCCAACAGCCCTCTTCTACCGAGAAGATCTGTTCAAGGAGGCCGGATTGCCATCTGATCCCGAAGACGTTACACGCCAGATCAACAGCTGGGATGCATATGCTGCTGCCGGAGAACAGCTCAAGGAAAAATTCGGAGGCAAGGTTTTTCTAACCGACAATATTGCAACCGTTTACAATCAAGTCATATCGCAGTCTGCGGAGCGTTATTTCCGGCCGGACGGGTCCTTTATCGGCATGGATTCCCCTATTGTGGGCAAGAGCTGGGATACGGCCGTTGCTTTCAAAGAGAAGGGACTGCTAGCCAATGCAGATGGCTGGACTCCAAGCTGGAACGCCGCGATGAATAATGGCGAAATCGCCTCTTTTGTAGGTGCCGTCTGGATGAAACAAGTGCTTCAGGAAGCCGCTCCGGATACCTCCGGGAAATGGCGGGTCGCTCGGGCACCAGGGGGAGATGGCAACAACGGGGGATCATTCCTGTCCATCCTGAAGTCGAGTGAACATCCTCAGGAAGCCTTTGAACTGGTTCGCTGGCTGCAAAGTCCCGAAAATCAACTGGAGCAATATCAGACACTGAACCTGTTCCCTTCTGCACCAGGTGTGTTTGATGATCCTGCCATGAAAGAAAAAGAACCTTTCTTCGGTGGACAGGCGACAGGGCCTGTATTTGCCGAATCGGCACAGGATGTGCCGGATGCTTTCTTTGGCGAACGATACCCATCCGTACACAACATTATCACCCGGCGGCTGAATGATGTCGCGAAGCAAAATGCCGATCCACAGCAGGTCTGGACAGATACAGTACACCGCGTCGAGCGGGAATTGCAGCGTTAACCTGAAGAACGTGTGGTTTCGTTATCCGCAAAGGAGGAATTCATATGGCTGTAACTGAACCTCGTCTTACTCCCGATCCCGGAAATGCAAGACCTGATCTGGATCGGCAGAAGTCACTATGGGCGAGAATGTGGGAGCATCGTGCACTTTATGTTGCGATATCGCCGTTTTATATTCTGTTTGCGGTATTTGGACTGTTCCCAATCGGATTCTCACTCTATCTGGCTTTTCATAAATGGGATGGCATCGGTGTCATGACGTTTAACGGACTCAACAATTTCAAATACATGCTGACCGATGCCGAGTTCTGGCAAGCCGTGGGTAACACGTTCATGATCTGGATCTATTCGACGATTCCGATGCTCTTCTTCGCCCTGATTATTGCCTTTTTGCTGCATGCACCATTTGTGAAGTTCCGTACCCTGTTTCGGGTCGGTTATTTTCTGCCAAACGTCACATCCATCGTGGCGGTAGCCATTATCTTCGGTGCTTTATTTGCCAACAATTATGGCTTTCTCAATTATCTGTTGCAGTCGGTCGGGCTACCGGTTGTGGAGTGGCTTAATGCACCATGGGGCATTAAAGTCGCAATCTCCTCCATGGTGGTCTGGCGCTGGACCGGATATAACGCCGTCATCTATCTGGCCGGACTTCAGAGTATTCCGCAGACGTTATACGAAGCGGCCAAGATTGACGGCGCCTCAGCGATACAGTCCTTTTTCCGAATTACAATTCCGATGCTGCGTCCTGTGATCCTGTTCACGGTCATTACGTCAACGATCGGCGGTATGCAGCTGTTCACCGAGCCACAAGTATTGGTAGGTAATGACGGTGGCGCAGGTGCAGCAGGCATGACGATTGTACTGTACCTCTACCGTGAATCCTTCATTAACAATTATTTCGGATATGGCGCTGCCGTTGGTTGGGGCATGTTCCTCATTATCGCCCTGTTCTCGATTGTGAACTGGAAGCTTGTTCAAGGCAAATCATCCTGATGTGATAAGGGGGAGCGCACATGGCGACCAAACACCTCAAATCGCTGGTGTTGTATACCGGTCTTATCGGGGGCATGCTCATATCCATGTTCCCGTTCTATTGGCTGATTGTAATGTCTACCCGGACAACGTCCGATATCTACAAGTTTCCACCCCAGCTCTGGTTCGGGGGCGAATTGTGGAATAATATTACGCGGGTGTTACAGCAGATTGACTTCTGGGGAGCTTTTCTGAATACGTTGTTTGTGTCGGGCCTCGTGACCATACTTGTACTGTTTTTTGACTCACTGGCGGGGTTTGCGTTTGCGAAGTTTGAATTTCCCGGCAAAAAGTGGCTCTTCATCTTGCTGCTCGCAACCATGATGGTACCTTCCCAGCTGTCGCTGGTGCCTTCCTTCGTACTCATGGCTACGTTCGGTTGGGTCGGTTCCTTCAAAGCTCTCATTATTCCGGGCATGGTGAACGCCTTCGGCATCTTCTGGATTCGCCAATATGCCACGGAGTCCATTCCGAACGATCTACTGGATGCAGGTCGCATCGACGGCTGTAATTTCTTCCGACTCTATTGGAACGTAGCGCTGCCAATCCTGCGACCTGCCTTTGCTTTCCTTGGCGCGTTCACCTTTATCGGGGTATGGAATGATTATCTGTGGCCTTTGATCGTTCTGACGGATGAACGCAAATATACATTGCAGATTGCGTTGTCTCAATTAAACGGACTATATAACACAGACTATGCCATGGTTATCGCTGGTACGTTGCTTGCCGTCATTCCACTCATCGTTATGTTCCTATTCATCAGCCGTCAGTTTATCTCGGATATCGCAGCGGGAGCAGTGAAGGACTAAGATTGTGGCATTTTGATCCATCCCTCAAGTCTGATATTCTTATCTATAGTTGAAATAACAGATGCCATATAAGTTGGATGAATAGCACCACGTGCACGAAGGGGACAGAAAGGGCCTGAAGAAATGGAGTTAAAAGCTTTCCAGAGGAAAGCTACTTCGAAAGCATATGCTTCGCATTTACGCGATCGGAAGGCTTTCTGTACCCGAAGTGTGAACGTGTAACAGCATTCATTCACTTATATATTCAAGAAAGAGGGATGACAAAATGGCTTCTTCACCCTATATGATCGGCGTAGATATCGGCACGACCTCCACCAAGGCCGTCTTGTTTGAACAGAACGGAACCATTGTGGCTCAAGGCAGTGCCGATTATCCGCTGCACACCCCCACACCTGCGATTGCGGAGCAGGATGCGGAAGATATTTTCAAAGCAGTCATCGAATCGGTTAAACAGGCTACTTCCAAAGCGGGAGTGAAGCCAGAGGAGATCCTGTTTGTATCGTTCAGTTCGGCCATGCACAGCATTCTGCCAGTCGATCAACACGGCAAACCGCTGATGCGGGCCATGACATGGGCAGATAATCGCAGTGCCGAGTGGACGGAAGTACTCAAATCCGAGATGAATGGTCACGAAATCTATCTGAGAACAG
The DNA here is from genome assembly GCF_037981725.1 of Paenibacillus sp. FSL H3-0457. Lineage (NCBI taxonomy): Bacteria > Bacillati > Bacillota > Bacilli > Caryophanales > Paenibacillaceae > Paenibacillus > Paenibacillus sp. FSL H3-0457. The sequence goes on from NZ_CP150283.1 coordinate 6,594,458, forward strand.
GTACGCCGATTCATCCGATGTCCCCTCTCACCAAGATCATGTGGCTCACCCGGGATCAGCCTGAATTGTTCAGACAGACGCACAAATTCATATCCATGAAAGAATATGTTTTCTATAAATTATTTTCTGAATACGTCATTGATCACTCCATGGCCTCCGCAACCGGACTCATGAATCTGGAGAAACTCGACTGGGATGCTGAAGCGCTGCATGTAGCGGGCATTACGCCGGAACACTTGTCCCGATTGGTCCCAACCACACATGTGCTGAAACATGGGTTGCACCCGGAGTACGCCAAGGAGATGGGCATTGCGGTCACCACACCATTTGTCATCGGTGCAAGTGATGGTGTGCTCTCCAATCTGGGCGTGAACGCCATTGATCCGGGCGTCGTGGCCGTGACCATTGGTACCAGTGGAGCGATTCGTACAGTCGTAGATAAACCGGTGACCGATCCAAAAGGACGCTTCTTCTGTTATGCGCTCACGGAGGATGCCTGGGTCATTGGCGGACCGGTGAACAATGGCGGTGTTATTTTCCGCTGGATTCGGGACGAGTTTGCAGCTTCCGAGGTGGAGACTGCGAAACGACTTGGCATCGATCCATATGAAGTGCTCACTCGTGTCGCAGAAAACGTACCTCCGGGTTCGGAAGGTCTCTTGTTCCATCCGTATATGACAGGTGAGCGGGCTCCGCTCTGGAATCCCAATGCACGGGGTTCGTTTTTCGGCCTGACGCTGCATCATAAGAAAGAACATATGATTCGCGCAGCGCTCGAAGGTGTGTTGTTTAACCTGTACACGGTCATGCTGGCAATCGAAGAAAAGATTGGCCGTCCGAAAAAAATTCAGGCGACAGGCGGCTTCGCCCGCTCTGAGTTGTGGCGCCAGATGATGGCCGATATTTTCGATCAGGATGTCATCATCCCCGAAAGTATTGAAAGCTCCTGTCTCGGCGCTGCTGTACTGGGCTTGTACGCTCTTGGCCGCATCGATTCACTGAGTGCCGTCTCCGGCATGATCGGATCAACGCATCGGCACCAACCAGACCCGGACAGTGTCCGCGTCTACCGGGAACTGCTGCCGATCTTCATCCGCATCTCCCGCAAATTCGAAGAAGAGTATGCGGATATCGCTGCCTTTCAGAATAAGACGATGCAGGGATAAGGGCGGCAGTAGATTGCATGTAGGATGACCGGAGAACGGGACGGTGTGAGGGCTAGAAGGTTAAAAGCCTAGGATGTTGCAACACGTTGGACGGTCAAAAGTTGAGATGGAATAGCTAACGAATCGTAGACATCTTATATGAGGTTTATAGCATGTTTTCAAAATCTAACGAACCTGAGCCACCTTATATCGGCTTACATGGGCACAAAACTGATCTAGAACCTAATATGTAGCCAATTAACTTGTCTGTGGTTCGTTAGAAAATCACTTTTGCCAAATACCCTCCAATAGCATGTGTACAGTTCGTTAGAATTAATACGAGATATCGTAAGTTAAAGAGACCCACCCCGCCATGGTTATGTCCATATGGGAATGGGCTTTTTTTCATGCACAGACTATATAAACTCTATTTAGATTGGATCAAATTTATCTCTCATCATACTTGGAGCTTCCCTTTATGTTCTATTAAAGTATCCAGGGGCCGCCACAGCAACCGTCCTAAAATAGAAAAACCTCTTTTCCAGTTCCTGATTCTCTGGCATAAACTCGGTCAGAAACTCAACTGAATTCATCATTTCTTCGGTCATCACGCTAGGTCTCCACAAAGCCAATTGGATGTCTTTGAAAATAAAAGAAAATCCCAACTCCGCATCGATGTCTCGAGTATATGGTGTCTTACTATCTATTAGCTTAACGAGATCATCAGCCTTTGTTCGAAAAACATCAATATTATCATATGTAAGGACAACATCAGATTCATCAGGTGGATAATCGTGTGGATTAGTTACTTCAATGAAATAGAGTTTATGTTCCGAATCATACTCCATTTGGTTGTAGAGCTGACTAATCTCTGGGGTGATGCACTCAATGATCTCTTTTACCTCTGATTTACTCATTCCCAACTTAAATGGTCCAATACCGACCATCGGTATGACCTCTAAAGGTTCCATGACGTTTCGGTTCCCAACTTCGTTCATGTAGTTCACTCCTCTTTATTCCAACAAATAAGAATTATAATGTTCATCCCTTTATTCTAATCCTACCCTAAAAAGAATGATTGAGCATGTTGGGTATAACAAAACCCCACAGCATGAAAAAGCGGTGGAGTTAAGGTTTCCTATCTTTTATTGATTCAGATTTCTAACAACTATAGAACTGAAATCCTAGATTTTAATTACTGATTATACTTGTTGAACGCATTCTGGTCGGCCTGTACATTCTCCAGATACACAATCTGTCCCTCATCATTTACACGTGCGATATCGATGCCTGCTTTGGCATATACCGTTCCGTCTGCCGCTTGTCCGCATACCGCCCAGTTAGTTTGGTAGCTGCCGTCAGGCTGTTGCACCCACGCGTCCCACATATGTTTTACATCCTTATTGTATTCGTAAAAAGCTTTCATGAAACCATCGAATCCTGATCTGCTGGTGCCGTTAAGCACAATCTCTGCGTCCGGTGTAAACAGGGACAATAAGTCCTGCATGGCGCGCTCGTCTGTGCGTGAAGCATCAAATAAACGGAAATAGTTGTTCAACATCGTAGTTGTATTTGTGGCACTCATTTATATTCCTCCTAGAATAAAAAGCCGTTTTCCAATCTTTCAGTTCGAATATTTTCGAACTATCGAAAAGAAATGTATCATACTTCTTATACTGCCTGCAAGAAATATATAAGTTGAGACCGACTTTTACACTAACACGGAGAGTGCAGAACCAATCTGAATAAGCGAAGCGTGCGCTTAAAGCTTTCTGAAAGAAAGCTACATCGGAAGCATACACTATCACCGGATTTTTCCCTTGGACCAAGGGAATAAGAAAATCTGGGGATAAGAGCGATCGAAAGATGGTACTGCAATCGGAGTAAACAAGTGTAATAGTTAAAAGTTCAACTTCTATAGTTCGAAATATTTCAAACATTGAAAGAGAAAGCCGATTATGCTAACGTCATAGATATGAGAACTCCAACGATACCTATGGCTTCGGAATTGAAGCTGACCATGGTCTGCAATGCATTGGGTGATCCGATCCGCATGAAAATTGCACACTGTCTGGCCAGCTCTGGCGAGAAAAACTGTTCCGCCTTCGAAGTAGACCATATTTCCAAATCCACGTTGTCCCATCACATCAAAATTTTACGTGAAGCTGGCGTGATCCAGCCACGCATTGAAGGTAAACAGCACTTTTATTCCCTACGAAAGGAAGAACTAAACGTACGTTTTCCAGGCCTCGTCGACATGATTCTGAATACAACCGAGGAATACGCACATTAAGTAGGTCTGAGATAAAGAATCACATTCATCATAATCGCAATTCCCATAAAGGAGGCTAACCATATGGACAAAAAAGCGGCAAAGATACTGCTGAGCACCTTCTGGGGCGGTGGTGGCTGGAAAACAACCTCTCTACCCTTCTCCGGGGAGGAATTTGAATACGCCAAAAGCAAAGGTGTTATGTTCGATCCACTCACGATAACGCATGACGAGATTGTCCAGCGTCTGTACGACATGCATCAGGAGGACTCGTTTAAGGAACGGGTGATTTCGGCATTTCTACATAGTCTGTCCACCAAAAAAGCCTATCTACGCAGCGCATTATCCAGCTGGGCTTTAACATCGAACATGCCTTTACACACCTATGCAGAGCGCCCTGCCCTTCACCCTAACACCAGTGCCTGTGGAGATTGTAACTTCCTGCGTTTGCAGTCAGACAAGGAATATTCCAACGTCGACTTAAACGTCCTGAACTTTGAACGGATCAAGTGGGGCGGCGTGCGTCATGGCTGGCTTATCTATTGCCTAATGGATTTGGAATTACTGCTTCAGGACAACGATGCGAACTATGAAGTAACTCCTGAAGACCAAGCCATCCTGGTCAACCTGCTTGAAGCAGCTCAGACGGAAGACCCCAAAGACAGTGCTCGCTCACTTGAGAAGAAGTGGAAGGATCTCTTCCCTTCCAGCAAACAGGAGCGGGATGCCCTGCTGGAAATCTGGGCGGCAGCCGGCATACTGGCTCCTGGAGATAAACCGAGAAAACGCAAAGGTGGTTCCAGTGATTTTGTCTTTGCAGCAACCTGGCAAGGTGATGATGGATATCATACAGAAGCCGTAAAACATTATTTCGGCTCCTATCTTCCTCACATGCAATAAAACCTGAACTTTTGCTCACCTTTGCGTACGTCTGGTTACAATAATGACATCGACAGATTTCCTGTTTAACTCGTATAATAAGGGGAAATTGGTAGATGGGAGTGAAACAAGCGAGTTTATGGTATACATACTGGCTTTTATAGTGTCTTTTGCTGTCGTGGTTCTGCTTATTCCACCGCTTGGTCGATTGGCTCACCGGCTCGATTTTGTGGACAAGCCTCGGGAAGATGTGGAGCGTAAGCTACACAGGCAACCTATCCCGCTCACGGCGAGTTACGCGATATTTACTGGATTTTTCCTGACATACATTGCTCTGACGAAAGAAATCACATGGGAAACAGCGGCTCTTGTCGCTGGTGGTATGCTTCTGCTAACGATTGGTACCGTCGACGACTGGTACAAAACAAAAGGCAAAGATTTTCCTGCCCTGCCCAAAATGCTCGTACAAGTCTCTGCGGCAGTACTCGTATTTGCTTCTGGCATTGCGTTCACCGGATTTGTGAATCCCTTCAACGCGGAATATGTCATGCTTCCGATCTGGCTGCAATTCATTCTCACGATCCTGTGGATCTTCGGGGTGACAACAGTCATCAACTTCTCGGACGGCATGGACGGACTGGCTGGCGGGTTATCGGCCATCTCGGCAATTACCCTGTTCATCGTGGCGCTTGCCAAAGGTCAAAGTGATTCCGCACTCATGTCGATCATTCTGGTCGGTGTAACGATTGGTTATCTGAAGTACAACAAAGCTCCTGCCAAAGTGTTCATGGGTGATGCAGGCGCTACGTTCCTTGGCTTCATTCTGGCGGTTATCGCTCTGGATGGTGCATTCAAACAAGCAACCATGTTGTCCATCTTCATTCCGATTCTGGCGCTGGGTGTACCGATCTTCGACAACATCTTTGTCGTTATCAAACGTTTCATTCAAGGTAAAGCGATCTATCAGGCCGATGCAAGTCAAGCTCATTATCGGTTGCTGCGTGCCGGATTGAATCAAAATCAGGTGGTGGGTGTGCTGTATCTAGTCAGCACATGTCTGTGTCTATCCTCCATTATTCTGATGTTAGTGGAGTTATAAAAACAAAATAACGATGAAAATAATAGAAGCCACCTTCATTGCGTTGAGGGTGGCTTTCTTATGATGTTTTTTTGGGTCGCTTGCCTTTTTTTCTTTTCAGTTAAAGCGGAGTGATTCTAACTTACGATTTAACAGCCCCTGCCATAGCACCTCCAACAATGAAACGTTGCAAAGCAACGTACAGGACAACCAGTGGCAAGGTAACAATCAGAATACCACAGGCGAGCAGCGGCCAGTTGTTCATGTACTGTCCATAAAATGTAAAGAGTCCTTTGGTTACCGGCTGATAATTCGGATCAGATAAATAAATGGTCGGCCCGATAATATCGTTCCATACACCAATCGCGGTAAGAATAATACCTGTTGCCAGGATTGGTTTCATTAACGGAACAAGGATAGTGAACAGATAACGTGTATATCCACTCCCGTCCATGGCTGCCGCCTCATCCAGTTCACGCGATATTGATTTGATATAACCCACAAACATGAGAAAGGCAATGCCCGTACCTGTCGTCTTCAATAAGATGTACCCGATTTGGGTGTTGTAAAGACCCAGATTATTGATCAGGGAAAACTGCGGAATGAGGGGGTTGGGAAGGTACATGGAAATCAGAAAGAAAATATAAATGAGTGTGCTGAATTTAACATATCTGCGTGCGAGCGGGAATGCAGCAAATATAGATAAAATCAACGTCAGCAGGGTGGACATCCCTGTATAGAGCACACTGTTCCACATATACTGAGAGAAGTTCCCTTTGTTCCATGCTTCGGAAAAGTTCTCAAGCCTGATCCCTTCGGTAAGAGCTACAGGATCGAGCAGATACTCTGTCTGTGTCTTCATGGATACATTGAACAGATAGAATAGAGGGAAAACGTACAACGCAAGCATGAGCAGAACGATAACGTAGCTGACCATTCTGGACGTTTGACTCTGTTTCATTACGCTTCCACCTCTCTTCTGCGGAGATAAAATAAAGCAACCATCGATATGGTAAATACAAAGAGGAACTGAATCATCGCGACAGCAGAAGCCAAACCGTAATCAGCCGTTCCTGTGCCAAATGCCGTAGCATAAACATCAAACGCAAGCGTCGTTGTATTGAACTTGCCGCCTGTAAGTACATAGATAATATCAAAGGTTTGCAATGCCCCTATGATAGACAAGAGCATGTTAACCGTGAATGCAGGAGCAATCATGGGGAATGTAATGTTCGTAAATGCTTTCCACCCCGAAGCACCATCCATGTAACCCGCCTCATACAGATCACTCGGAATAGACTGCAGACCTGCAAGAAAAATCGTCATGGAGTAACCCATGTACATCCAGATTTGAACAAAAATAATCAATTCGAAGGCAATATTATAATCGCCAAAAAAGTTGGAACTGGTACCCAAGAAATTCAGAAAGGACTGGGCTGGTCCGCCCAGCGGATTTGCAACGAGTTGCCAAATGAGTCCAGACACAGTAACCCCCAGCACCACTGGCAAAAAGAATACCGCGCGATATAATTTATCGCCTCTAAGCTTTTTATTGATCAAAATCGCTATAAACAAACCCACTGCATTTTGTATGATCACAACAGCAAACGCAAAGTATAAGGATCGCCCAATAGCATCCATTCGGTCTCCAGCATTGGATGCACCAAAAAATGTTTTATAGTTTTCAAAGCCGATAAAGCTCCATTCCTGGCCCCGAACACCAGTAGCATCTGTAAACGAAAACAGTATCGTCACAAGTGATGGACCGAAGCCAAACACGACATAAAGTAACAACGGAATGCTCAAATACAGATAAGGAATAAGTCTTGCCTTACCTTTCCCAAACGGATACATCGTCCTCACACCTTTCATGGGGTAAAACTAAGACATAAAAAAACCGGAATAACAGCCTTGTCTGGCCTGAAGGCTCAGACCCGAGCGCTATTCCGGCGCATACGGCCAACTTGTGCCATGAATATGAATGATTATGAATTACTTTGGAGCAGCAGCATCCCAGTCCGCTTGGGATTTACCCGCAAGCTCTTCCGGTGTTGCAATCGGTCCGGCTGGCTTGAGCATCTCTGCGTGAACGCTGGCCTCTGAAATGTACTGTCCTACATTCTGACGGTTAATGAACAACTGATCCCAAGAAAGTTTAAAGTCCTCCAGGTAAGGCTGAATGCCTTGGATAAACTCACTTGTCATCTCCACATCAGGCTGTGTTGGCAGGAATCCGGCTGCATTCACAAATTCCGTATAGTTCTCTTTCTCCGATAACATATCAAGCCATTTCATTGCGTAATCCTTGTTCGGTGAGTTATCCACCACCATCCAGGTCATATCGTATTTACCCGCCAGATTTTTGTTCTTGGCTGCATCATTGCTACCTGGAATTGGGAAATATCCAAACTTCAGATCAGGGTTGGCCGTTTGAATTGTTGTTGCATCCCAAGTGCCGTCAGCAATCATAGCCACCTTGCCTGTAGCGAACAAACTGGGCAATGTTCCGTAGTCAATACCCATGAAACCAGGCATTGCATTGTTCATCAGATCCTGAGATTTCTGCAAGACTTCAAGTTGAACCGGATCAGTCAGCTTGGTTTCACCAGTCCATAGACCTTTGATATAAGCAAGCTGATCTTCATGAATAGAGGCCTGAAGCCCTTGCACCGCAAGACCTATTGGCCATACATCTTTACCCGCCAGACCCAGCGCTTCGACACCATTGTCTTTGAACACTTTGATAACATGTTGCAATTCATCCCAGGTTGTAGGGATTTCCAAATTATATTTTGCGAAGAGTTCCTTATTGTAGAACAGTCCTGTGAATGCCACCTTGCCCATGTTTACACCGTACACCTTATCGTTATACGTCATTGCGTTCTGTACATCCAATTCATTGTAGTTTTTGATAAAAGATTGATCAGACAGATCACTGATTAACCCGGCATCGATCCATTGCTTCCACATCGGATCAGCAGCACCACTGGACCATTCCTGTGGAGCGCCTACAAAGCTTGATTTGAGTGGAATGATATCTACGTCCCCATTACTTCCGGCGTTCATCCGTGTTTGCATCAACTGATCGTAAGTCGCGTCTGCCGGAACCGTAGTATATTCCACCTTTACGTCCGGATATTTCGCTTCAAATTTCGTATTAAACTCTTTGATGTAGTTGTTAATATTCTCTTGCTGCCAGTGAATGATCTTCAAGGTGACTTTTTTGCTGCTGTCTGTAGCCTGAGTCCCTTCTGATTCCGAAGAGCTGCTACTACAAGCGGCGAGCACACATAATAAAGCGGTTACAAGTAGAATGGCTAAAGTCATTTTCTTCATTTTCGTTGTCCCCCATATTTTTGAATTAAATCCACGAAATCAGTTTCGTTAATTTCACCCTTATTATGACTTCAGATCTTTATTTTGTAAATAGTCATTTTGTTTTTTTGATTCCCATGCTCCAACCTGCTTGATAAAAGCTTTATTTATTGCTGTATACGTTGAAATCAAGGTAACCTTTACGATAGTTACGAAAGTTACGAAACACAGCTTATGACATAATTTCATATAGAGCCCCAGATAACCCGGTATTCCTTTAACTGGACTCAAAATCTGTAAAACAATTAAGATTACGAGCTAAAATTCGTCTTTATTTTCGCAACAAACATCCTTGATCACTTAAAACCTATGGATGCATATCATTTCAAGTGTGAAACCCTCTCTCTGCTGTTGACTCTCCGGTCTATGTAGCATAGAATACTTGCAAGAAAGCGAAAAAACCGATACAGCCCCAGTTTACGAAACCAGTTTAGGAATCCGAGGGATGTTTATGAATATCAAAACGATAGCGAGTTTAGCCGGCGTATCTGTAGCCACGGTGTCCAAGATTATCAATAACTATCCAGATATTAGCGAGGAAACGCGCCAGCGTGTGCTTAAAATTATGGAAGAGACAGGCTATCGTCCATCTTCTTCAGCCAAAACACTGGCAACCAAAAAATCCAGCCTCGTTGGCGTTGTGTTTGCAGGGAAGCTGAACGTGGATTTCAGCCACCCTTTCTTCGTACAGGTTATCAATGCGTTTAAGAAACAAATTGGCTTGCTTGGATACGATCTACTCTTCTTCTCGAATGAGAAGTTTCTGGATCAGGGTGAGGACTACTTGGCGAGATCCAAGTATTTTCAAGTGGATGGCTGTATTATTATTGCGGGGGATGAGGTCGAGAGCAGCATATTCGACCTGGATGCCAGCCCGATTCCTTGTATCGGAATAGATATCAAGCTAACAGGACAAAGCTCCTGTTACATCATGTCCGATAACGATAAGATCTCAACCAAAGTTGTAGAACAATTTTATATGAACGGTTATCGAGATGTTGGTTTTATCGGGCTGGAGCGCGCCTCTCTTGTGATGCAACAGAGAGAGATGGCTTTCAAACGTTCACTAAATCAGTTTAGTCTTGATGAAAAGCCCGAGTGGGTTGTATACAGCAAAGATTATGCTGCAGCGGATGGATACGAAGCGGCCAAGAAAATGCTCGCCTGCAAGACTCTGCCACGTGCCGTGTTTGCAGCCACAGATCTACTTGCCTTTGGAGCTATTCGCGCCTTTAAGGAAGTGGGGTTACGCATTCCAGAAGATATAGCTGTGGCAGGTTGTGACGACATCGAAGCCTGCCGTTATACCGATCCACCACTAACAACCGTCAAGCAGGATACGGACAAAATTGGACGCCTTGCTGCCATGATTCTGTTCGATCTGATGAACAAACAAATGGATAATCGTTGCATTAAAGTAGAGCCGGAACTGGTTGTGCGTCAATCCTGTGGCACAGCCATGCTGCTGGCACAGGAGATCTGAGCGTTAAGTCTTTGGGACTGGCTGCTACAGATCAATTCACATCATAGACATAGCGATTTTTCATAAAACTCCACACCAAGAAGCAAAAAGGGGATATCCCATAAGTCATGAATATGACAGGGGACATCCCTTGTTTGTGTTATTTTGTTTTAATGAACCTGAGACAAGCTATTCACTTCCATTTGCCGAGAAAGTTCCTGCTATCTGGAAGCGGCAGTAGGCAGCTTGCCCTCTACTGTCTGCAAGTCAGACCATCCGGGTCGATCAAGTTCGATGAGACGGCGGTATCTCTCTTCCCCAGCCAGCAATTGTTCGTGAGAACCTTGCATGGCAATCTTTCCATTTTCCATAAAAATAAGTTCATCCATCTGTTCCGCACCAATCAGGTGATGGGTCACCCAGATCATCGTTTTGCCTTGCAAGCTATCCAGAATGGTCCGCATCAACTCTCGTTCCGTCACCGGATCAAGCCCTACGGTTGGTTCATCCAATATAATAACAGGTGTCTCCCGAAGCAGTACCCGGGCCAGAGCAATCCGTTGCCTTTCCCCACCAGAGAAACGCAGCCCCGTCTCCAGCATCGGCGTATCATATCCCTGCGGCAAGGATTCGATTAGACCGGATAACCCTACTTGGGCGGCCACCTGACGAATCTCCTCATCCGTTGCATGTGGACGACCAATCCGCAAATTATTGGCTACCGTGGTGTCGAACAGGTGAGGACTCTGATTCAGCACTGCGATGACATCAGTGACACTCTCACCCAAGGTCTGCACAGGCATATTATTGATCAGAACTTTCCCCGCAGATGGAAGCAATGCCCCCTGAATCAGCTTCAACAAGGTTGATTTGCCGCCGCCGCTTCGTCCAAGAATAGCTAATCGTTTGCCTTGTGGCAGATGAAGGGATACGTCCTGTACGGCGTAGGAATCATCCGCTGCATAACGATAACTTACGAGATTAATCTCGATGTCTGCTCTGAGTTTGGGTGGAATACGAAGACGAATTCGTCTGTCTGGGATAACATTCGCAGCTGGCAAGGACTCCGATGTCTGTCCAGCCATCACGTTGCCGTTTTTTACTACAGAGATCGATTCGCCCGTTCCATCCGCATCACCAACTCCATTCTGCAACGGAAGATACCCTTTCCCTTCGAGCTGTTTCAAGCGATCCAGCGATTCTCGATACTGGGGAAGATGCTCCACCGCATCCCCTACAGGCAGAAGTGTTTCCGTGAGCGGAAATAACACCAGTACAAAAGCAGCAATCATCACAGCAGGCAATTGTCCGACAGAAGCGGCATTTCCGGCCCATAACGTAACCGATACCACCAGCAGGCCAATGACAGACTGGGCCATCAGATCACGCCAGCGTGTCCAACGCCGCAACTTGCGACGAATCACGTCGACCTGTTCCTCTGCCTCTTCCTGCTGCTGAACAAATTCGGCCGCTCGTCCACTTGCAAGCCAATCTCCCAGTCCAAGTACACCGTCGGTCAGACGGGTATACAACCTGCTGTTTTCCTTTTTTAGCCGTATACGCCATTTCCACGTCACTTTCAGAGAGATTACAGGTAACACGGCAACGAGAAATAACATATACAAGCCCATCCACACCGCAAATCCCAGATCAACACTGCCAAAGGCAATCACAGCCCCACCGTACATCACAAGCGCGGTAACGGCGGGGAAGACTGTACGCAGATAGATATCCTGCAACCGTTCCACATCATCGGCCAGTGCTCCAAGCACATCTCCGGTCTGCATACGAGAGCGCAGGAACAGGGCCTGCGGCTCCAGAATGCGATATAGCTTCACCCGTTGATCGGCCAATACCCGCAGTACGGCATCATGTCCTGCCAATCGCTCGATATATCGAAACACGGCGCGGAATATCCCAAATGCACGTACACCAACAATGGGTACATACACCATCAGAATATTTTCAGGACGCAGCGCAGACTTGGAGATCAGAAATCCGGAGGTAAACAGCAGCAGTACCGCACACAGTGCAGCGCATGTACCTAGCGCAATAACTGCGATGAATCTCCAGCGGTACTGTGCCACATACGGAGCAATCCAGCTATTTTTTTCTTTTTCGTTACGGACGGTCTCCATATGCTCATATCCGGACTTCATTTTATATCGCCTCCATCTGGGCCTGAATCATCTGATAATATACGCCTTGTCGTGCCAGCAATTCCTGATGTGTTCCCGTCTCTGCCACTGTGCCGCCATCCATGACAATAATTCGATCCATATGCGGCATCCAGTGCAGACGATGGGTAGCCAAAAATACAAGTTTTCCTTCAAACAGCGGCAGCATCGTCTGTTTCAGTTCATACTCTGTTTCCACATCCAGATGTGCTGTCGGTTCATCAAGCAACAGGATGTTTCGTTTACTAAGCAAGGCCCTTGCCAGCGCCACGCGTTGCTCCTGCCCACCACTGAGCTGTCTGCCGCCAGCCCCAATTAGCTCATGCAGCCCACCGGATAATGAAGACAGTAGCTTGGTTAATCCAGCTGCGCTAATGGCCTTCGCCACTTCCGCATCCGATGCCTCCGGCATGTAGAAACGAACGTTATCGGCCAGGCTTCCACTGAAAATATACGGATGCTGCGGGATAGCTGCTGTCTGTCTTCGCCAGGATTCAAGCATATCCTGTGTCACAGGCTGTCCGTTGGCTAATACTTGGCCTGAAGTAGGCAGCTGAAATCCAGCCAATACATCAATCAACGTGGATTTGCCTGCTCCGCTGGCGCCAATAATACCGATTTTGCCAAGACCCATGATCTGAAATGTGACATCCTTTAGCGAATAAGGACCTTCATCATCATGCCGTACCTGTACATCCGTTAGAGCCAATCTGCTATTCTCATTCCAAGAGAACACTGAGGAAGAGGAAGAAACAAGCTCAGGAGTAGTAGAAACAGAAGCAGAATCAAGATGCCCCGCAGCCATTTTATCATTCAACACGACACGTATGGTCGAAGTGCCTGCTTTCCTTTTACCCGAAGATAACGATGATGCAGATCCCGTCCCATCCTCTGCCATGTCCGCATGCGCAACAACGTTTGCATAAGCTTCTTTTTGTTTCCGTTCAGCAGCTTTCCCCCGTTCAATCACTTGGTTGATAGCCGCTCCAGCTTCCTTACCGTCCAATGTGGCATGATAATCAGCGCCGAGCATACGTACAGGCAGGAAATATTCGGGTGCCAAGATCAGTACCGTCAGCGCAGGGCCAAGCAGCATATGCCCTTCTGTCAGACGTAATCCCAGACCAACCGCTACGGAAGCAACGGACAACATCGTAAAGAAATCGAGTGCAAACGAAGAAAGAAAAGCCATGCGCAGCGTAGACATCGTTGCTTTCCGATACCGCTGACTGACCCGCAAAATGGACCCTTCATGTGTTTTGCTCTGTCCCAATGTTTTTAGCGTTTCCAGCCCCCGCAGGGTATCAACAAAATGGTTGGCGAGTGCTTTGTAAGATCTGAATTGTCCGTCTATCTTACGCTGAGCTGCGAGGCCAATCAGAATCATGAATACGATCAGGATTGGGAGTGTCAGCATCAGAATAACCCCGGACATCAGATCCAGCTTGAACACATACAGCAAAATGACGATGGGTGTGAATCCTATGCCCAGCATGCGAGGAATAAATAGTTCCAGATACGTCTTGTATTGAGCTGTTCCCTCACGTGCCAGTGTGACCAGATGGCCTGTGCCCTCTGTCTTGGCATAACGCGGCCCGAGCCTGAACCACTGCTCCACCATCTGTCTGCGCAGATCAGTCCCTGTCCTCTCCGCATATCGTGAAGTCACGAGTTGTAACCAGAAGGATAGGGCGTAGCGGGCGGCAAAAGCAGCCAGGAACAGCAGCAGTACAGGGTACTGCTCCGTTACGGATGAACCTTCAAATAATGCCGTTATGGCCTGTGCTAGCCATTTAGCCTGCATAATGATCGTCATCGCCTGTAGCAGCACCAGCGCTGAGGCCAGCGCAAGTACCGGCCGGATGCCCGGCAGCTTCATCAGCCCCCGTCCCATATCAGTACTCCAGGTGGTGCTGCTCGTTCAGACGTTTGCGGAAGATATAATAACTCCAGATCTGATAGCCAAGAACAAACGGCAGCAATGTGCAAGCTACAATGGTCATTACTTTCAATGAATAAGCGCCGGATGCGGCGTTGTATACAGTCAGGTCATATGCCGCCCCAAAGGAACTCACCATCACTCTTGGGAAAAGTCCGATAAAGACCGAGGCAATGGCAATGGCAATCACTGCCCCAGTCATACCAAAAGCCCAGCCTTCACGCTTCTGACGAACAAAGTATGCCGCAAGTGCAAGCGAAACTGCGCCAAGTACAACCATGATCCAAAGAGCCCAGCCTCGTACGGCGAACACATCCGTCATGAAATACGTCATTAACGCGTAAACAGCGAGTAGTGCAGCCAGCGGCAGCATCAATTTTTGCGCTGTCTTCAAGGCACGCTCTCTAAGATCACCTACTGTTCGTAGTGATGCAAACAGCAATCCATGAACCAGACACAACAGGGTTACACTCAAGCCACCAATCACGGTGTACGGATTAACAATATCGAGGAATCCTGCACGCAACTGCATCTCCCCATCAATGGGCAGACCTTTCATCAATGTGGCAAAGACCACGCCGAACAGGAAAGGCAACAGCGCGCTGGAGACAACAATGATGATGTCCCATGTTTTGCGCCAGCGCTGCTGTTTCATTTTACTGCGGAATTCGAAAGCAACTCCGCGGCCAATCAAGGCGAGTAACACCACCACAAGTGGCAGGTAAAAACCACTGAACAACGTGGCATACCAGTGCGGGAAGGCAGCAAACATCGCGCCCCCTGCCGTAATCAGCCATACTTCATTACCATCCCAGAACGGACCGATTGAGTTAATCAGGGTCCGGCGTTCACGATCTGTTTTGGCAATAATGCCTGTAGACATCCCCACACCAAAATCAAAACCTTCCAAAAAGAAGAAACCAACAAACAATACGGCAATCAGCAAAAACCACAACTCACTTAGTGACAACGGAATAACCTCCATCCACGCCGAACGGATCGGCCGATTCATCGTGATCTTCTGGCTTCTCGACCGCAAACGGTCCTGCTTTGATCTCACGTACGAACAGGTATACCATCACGATTCCGAGAACCGTATACGCAGCGGTAAAAGCGATGGTCGAGAACAGGATCATTCCTGCGGATACGTTCGGCGAGACCCCGGCTTCGGTTGTCATATAGCCAAATACCGTCCATGGCTGTCTTCCTACTTCGGTCATAATCCAACCTGACGTATTGGCGATAAACGGCAGGGAGATGGCGAACACCATCAGACGCATAAACCACTTTCCAGCGACCTCCAGCTTCTTACGCATGGCTAGGAACGTACCGTATAGCGCCAATGCAATCATTAAACCACCCGCTGCGATCATAATGCGGAAACTCCAGAATGTTGTCCGTACCGGCGGGATGTAGTCCCCCGGTCCATACGTCTGTTCATACTCAGCTTGAAGTTCCTTCATACCTTTGACACTACCGGAGAACTTGCTGTAGGACAGATAACTGAGCAATCCGGGGATTTTGATCTCACCCGTACTCTCCTGTTTATCCGGGTCAATAAAGGCGACCACCGTCCATGGTGCCGGATCTTCTGTCGTTGTCCATGTGCCCTCACTGGCTGCCATCTTCATCGGCTGTGTCTCCACCAGATATTGCGCCTGGAAGTGACCCGAGAATGCGACGCCGAATGAAGAAACAAGAGCGATAATGATCGCGATATTAAACGATTTGCGGAAGATCTCCACATCCTGCTTTTTCATCAATTTGTAGGCACTGATCCCGGTTACGACGAAGGCCCCTGTCATCAATGCCCCAAAGATTGTATGTGGGAACTCGACGAGAAGCTGACCATTTGTGATGAGTGCAAAGAAATCATTCATCTCAGCTCGGCCGTTGTTAATCTCAAACCCAACAGGATGTTGCATAAATGAATTGGCTGCCAGAATCCACAGCGCGGACAGGAATGTGCCAACAAACACCAGCCAGATGCAGGCCAGATGCACTTTTTTGGACAAACGATCCCAGCCAAATATCCACAATCCAATAAATGTAGACTCCATAAAAAACGCCAGTAGCGCTTCAATAGCCAGTGGCGCACCGAATACGTCCCCGACAAATCGGGAGTACTCGGACCAGTTCATGCCGAACTGGAACTCTTGCAAAATACCTGTGACAACCCCGACGGCAAAGTTAATCAGGAACAGCTTGCCCCAGAACTTCGCCATCGTTTTGTAGATCTCCTTACCCTTAACAACGTACAACGTCTCCATAATCGCAACCAACAGTACAAGACCGATGGATAGCGGGACAAAAAAGAAATGGAAAATCGTTGTAAGTGCATATTGGATACGCGATAACATAATCGGATCCATACCGTTACCCCTTCTTTCTGTTCACTTCGCAGTATGCGTATCTGGCATTGAAGCTGCACCTTCGCTGTCTGTCCGCCAAATACGTTGATGAACGTATTGTGCCAGATTACCTATTTTATACATGTGAGAATTATCACAATCTTCGTCTCTAGAGCAAAAAAAAGTGATCCTGGTCACACAAAAGATAAAATTCAGCCTATTATCACAGCTTGCCAGCTTCATCTATTCATGGAAGATACTCATGTTTGGGACGGAATGCCCATATGTTAGTCTCAGGCATATCATGCGAAGTACCGTGAGGGCTTTACATATGAAGTGAAAGCATGAAGCACATGCAGAGCGAAGACGCTCCATATTACAGTCAAGGTGAGGTGAACTATTCATGGAAAAACCTGCACCACTACCAGGTGAAGACGCCGAAGCCAGCCTGGATAAGCCCAGTACAACACAGCCCACTGTCCGGTATGTTCTCTTCCCTCGCAAAGGAGGCTGGTCATCCTTTCCCTATCCCGATATTGCTGCACTGCTGTCGATCGAGGGAGAGGTCTACTATGTCAGCAGCCTGACGCAAACAGAAGATGTACCTCCGGTCATTACTGTCATCTCCCTCCCTGAAGCCGAACAGCTATTGCTGGAACCTCGCACCGTAGCCGTAGTCGCCCATCCCTACTGGCTAATGGCTACAGCTTCGCTGGAGCCTGAGCTATGTATTGCCCTGCTCCCTGAGCCTGCTGGAAACGAAGCAGAATCTCCGCTATGGGAGAGCAGTATTTCCAAACTCGTCGGCATCGCCGATCTGGTCGGCACATCCTCCGAGACACGTTATATGAAGCTGTTATTCCAAGGCGTACGTGCCATCTGGCTGGGCGGAGAAGACCCTGCACCTGCGGGTACGATGCAAAGGGATGATCTCGAAGTCCCTCTCCGGGACTACGAACTGCTCTTCTTGCATGCGCTGCGGCAGATCCTGTCAGGTACTCCAGATAGCGTCACCCTGCTTCAATGCAGTGTACGTGCCGACTTCTACCGTCAGCTCCGTGCCAAAGCAGGTGCACATGAGACGATATCCTTTTTGCTGGCAGCCTATGAGTACTTGCTTGAAGATCCGCGGGCCGTCCATTCGTTGCAAGAGGCCTTCACCCATGCGGTCATGAATGGTCGCAGTGATTGTGTGGTCTCCCATTATCGATTCCTGTCTGCCATCCATGCCCGGGCTGGACAGTTGGAGGACGCCCTGCGGGTGTATGGAATTAGTGCAGCAGATGAACAAGAACGGCATCATTATGAACAGTTATGTCGCTGGTTTGAGGCAGGAGAAGATCAACTTGTACGAGCGGAACTACTCCGTATGAACGATGATTACGGAAACGCCCTGCGTATCCTGGACGAACTTGGCGGAGAAACGGCGAGACATTGGAAATTCCGCATTTACCAGGAGACTGGACGTGTGGAAGAAGCACTGGCTCTGGTGCATGCAGTCGATATTCAGGATGATGCCAGTCGCCGGGATTATCAGCAATTATCCGGCAGTGCGCTGGCACTGCGAGGGGAACGACACGGGGCAGTCCGACATTTCCTTGAGACAGCACTGGAGGATGAAGATGCGCTGGCCCGGATTGTGGAGCTGGAGCTGTTGGATCATGCTGTACAGCAATTGCTTGGGGAGGTGCCATGATGCTGGACCCAAAGAAGCGTAGACAACAGTTGAATGGACCAATGGTGCACAGGGATATCCGAACTGAAACCACTTACACGCCAACCGAAACAGTCGATCGAACACATACAGACGCATTGGAAAATGGAGATCACACCCCGGATCATGCACAACCAACGCAGGACATCCGAAGCCAAGTGCATCACTGGAATGATTCACAAGGTCAGGCAGAACAGAATGCTGCTGTAACACAAGAGGAAACAAGTGTATTCAAAGAGCCTTTCTCCATTCATCGGGTTCGCAAAAGCAAAGGCAACAAGCTGACCGCCATGCTCCAGGTTCGCAATGAACGCGGCCGATACCTTGAAGAAGTATTGCATGATCTGAGTGAATTCGTGGATGAGATCGTCATTGTGGACGATGCCAGCACAGACGGAACACCGGACATATGCAAAGCCTATCCAAAGGTGGTCCGTCTGGAGGTATTGGAGAAACCACTGTTCGCCGAGGAATGGCGACTTCGCAACACCTTGTGGCAAGCGGCTGCGGGAACATGTCCCGACTGGTTGCTCTCAGTTGATGCGGATGAGCTGTACAGCTCAGAGGCCAAGAAAGCCATACGCACTCTGATTAATCAGGAGTATGCGGACTGGTTTGCATTCCGATTCTACGATATGTGGGGTGGCCGGACCCACTACCGGGAAGATGATCTCTGGTCTCTGCACAAACGGCATACCGCTTCACTTGTACGATATATGCCTGGATATCCTTATTTTTATCCACAACAGAATCATCATGTTCCCCGCCTCCCCTTGTCCTGCACGGTATTGCCTGGGGTCAGCACGGAATTGAAGGTTCAGCATCTCGGATGGGCAGGCAGTCTCGAGGACCGGGTTCGTAAATATTTGCGTTACAAGCGCATTGATCCTGGCGGTGAGTGGGGCAATCTTGCACATTACGAGTCTATTCTCGATCCGGAACCTCGGCTGATTCCCTGGAAGGAGGGACCGTGAGATGGGCGTGGTGAGTATTCTGACGCATAGTTTCACCGACGGGTACAACCGGGAATTCGGTCGTGTATTTGGTGGTGGACTGGAACGTTATATTCTGGATCTGTGCAGTGTCATCCGAGGACTCGGGCATATTCCCGAGGTTCATCAGCTCTCTTATTTTGAAGCATTCCAGACTCGGACGGAGCAGATTGACGTATTTGGTTATTCGTACGACATGGATAATGTACCGGAAGCCTTTGACCGGATGGCAGCAGCAGCGCGCGGCCCAGTGATCTATGCCAGCTGTCTGTGGCAACCCATCACCTACAAACCCGGCAGTCTTGGCATCTGTCACGGCATTAACTGGGATCGTCCCAGACTGCCACTGGAGACCAAACAACAAGTCGCGGAACATATTCAACTGGCTCTGGATGGACTCGTGCGCATTGTATCCGTGGATTCCCATTTCCAGACCTTTTGCCGGGCTGCGTGCACCTATACCGATCCAAGGCAGGTTGTCCTTATTCCCAACGCTGTGGATACGTCCTATTTCACACCAGCCCCGCCAACACGAACCTTCGAGCAGAAACAGGAAGACGAATGGCTTGTCGCATGGAAGAATGATCTGGCGAGTCATGAAGAAAATGTTGGTGCAGTTATATCAGGGGTGCAAGCTGTAGAAGGCAAGGGTGGAATGAGTCGTGATGGAGCGAACAGTGGTAAGGCTAACGGAGATGGAGGTGGGGATACAGATAGCGATCAAGAACGAGAGGAGAAAGAAACGGTAGATTTCCATTTGAATTTATCGAAACTGGAAGAAGTCGAGGCAGATGGCGAAACGTATAGGTTTGCTCATAACCACCGGAATTCAAAGGATTGGGCTACGGAGATTCTAGTAGAAGCAGATGCTGAGTATCAGGTTAATGGTCGGATTCAGGGACAGGTTGAAAAGAAAACTGTGGATGCCCGTATAACCTCTCCTCACCCAATTCGCATTATCTATCCACGCCGCATCAGCATGGAGCGGGGTATTATTCCAATGATGCTGGCGGCGGATAAACTACTTGGAGCCTTTCCAGATCTGGAGGTTGAATTTGCCGGGGAACTGGTCGAAGGCAGCACGGTCGGGAGAGTCTTTCGTTACTGGCATCGTACTCATCCACATGCGGAGCGAATTAACCAGCGCACGTATGATTTCCGGGATATTCGGGAGGCCTACCATCAGGCAGATATCGCCGTAATTCCAACCGTGTTCTCGGAAGGCACCTCCTATGCCTGTCTGGAAGCGATGAGCTGTGGACTTCCGGTAATTGCCTCCAATGTTGGCGGATTGAATGATCTGATTCAGGATGGTTTTAATGGGCTGCTGGTACCTCCTGGTGAGCAGGAACTAACCGCTGCACTGGTACGTCTTGTACAGGATCGGGCCGAGCGAGAACGACTGGGAATCTATGCGCGAGAGACTGCACTGTCCTATGATTTGTCCAGGTGGCGGAGCCGGTGGAGCACGGTGTTGGAATCTTTTTTGGCAGAGACAGGATTAAAGGAGGGAATTCGGGGATGATGGATACGCCCAAGGCAACGGAATTCATGGAATCAAGATACATTCGGCAAAGTGACCCTAAAACGGACACACTGGTCTTCCCGCTGCATCCGGCATGGTGGAGCCGTCCCTACGAATATGAATGGGCCCGGCGGTTTGCACGTCCAGATGATGTCGTCCTTGATGCAGCCTGCGGCATCTCCCATCCGTTCAAATTCTGGCTTGCAGAACACTGCCGCGAGGTTCACGCTTGTGACTGGGATGAACGTATTTTGTCTGAAGAGGCGATAAGACTGGATATTGTTTCTGATTTTGGCGAGCAAGCCGCTCAGGATCTGCCAGAATCAACTCTCACGCGATTGCACCGTGCAAAGGCCAATCTGGCCCAGCTTCCGTACGAGTCGGGTAAGTTTGATCGGGTGTTCTGTATCTCTGTACTGGAGCATCTGGATACAGGCACGATGCTGCGAGCTTTTCGTGAATTCGCTCGGGTGCTGAAACCAAACGGACAGTTAATTGCTACCTTCGATGTGCCCGAGATGCGCCCGGATCTGCTGGAGACAATCATGGCTGTCACCGGATTAACCATTGAAGATAAGCTGAATGTGAAAGAGCCAGACGATGCCATCTGGTCTGACATGTACGGCACGCCGATCCGCTGTTTTCGAGCGGTGATATGCAAAGGTTGAGAGAAATTGGGTTACGCTGAGTTAAGTGCAGAGGGGAAAATTAAGAGCTTAAGGGCTCGACCCATTAGCAACGGAACAATACACGGTTCGGGCAATGCTCCGATTACCGGTAGCTCCGTTGCTTTTGCAATTTCAATCGGATGGGCTATTACAAGAATATGTGGGGATGTACAGGGGTTGGAGGTTGGGGACTAGGACTAGGAATAAGAGATTAGTGATTAAAGATTAAAGATTAAAGATTAAAGATTAAAGATTAAAGGAAATTATAGGTGTACCAGTAACATGTTGCACTGGTTGGTGTATTCATCAGCATAGGCTGCGCCGGGTGCTGTCAGGCGCAACAGGGTTTGCAGGCCCGGCGAGATTGTCGTCGCCGGGCGACCTGTAGCGGCAGGTTGCCGCGCAGTGAGTTGGGCCGATTTGGCCCATTCACGCGCCAGGTTCTGCCGCCCGGCGAGCAGCGCGAGCGTGCCCGCGAGGAGCGCGTGAGCGGTGCGCTCCGAGGCGGGCACTTCGTCCGCTTGGGGCTGCTGCGCGCCGTCAGGCGTGCCGCATAGCGCAAGCAGCCCTTCGCGGACGCTCGCGGGTGCGCGCAGCAACCCGCAGCGTGCCGCAGGCGGAAGCGCTGCAAGCAACGCCAGCGCGCCGCAAGGCGGCAGGGCTTGCAGCAGGCGCAGCCATGCGGCCCAGGCGCCTACGCCGCATGAGCGCTTGCGCAGCCGCGAGCATGCCGCTAGGCGCGGGCGCGGTCAAGCCGCCGGGCGTTGCGGCGCGGGGCGGGCTGCACGCCAGGCCGCTGCTGCGGGCCGTGGCCCCGCGCAGCAGCAGCGCCTCGGCGGCGTGGGCCGCGGCGGGCAGCGCTGCCGCATGGCGAGCCGCCGCTCGGGCGTTGCGCCCGCCGGGCTGCTTGTGGCCCAGCGCCCATAGCGCAAGGGCCGCCTCTGGCCCGTGCTGCGCATGCGCCGCCCAGGGCTGCAAAGCCGCCCGAGCCGCGGCGTCCTCGCCCAGCTGGGCCAGCGCAAGCCCGACGGCAAGCGGCTGTGCCCGCAACGGGCCAGCAAGCGCCGCCGCATGGCGTAGCAGCCACTCCGGCCGATGCGCGGCAAGCGCGGCCGGGATCAACGCTTGCCATGCCGCAGGCGGCAAGCTTATCCGAGCGGCTGCGCTAGCGATGGCATGCGGCCGCCCTGTGGCTGCGGCCAGCAACAACAGCCGCTGCCATGCAGCCATGCTGCCGGGTTGCATGCTCAGCGCCGCCGTGTACGCGGTTTCTGCCTCTGCCCAACGGCCAGCCCGCTCATATGCCATGCCTTCCAGCGTCAGGCTACGATAGGTCCCAGCACCAGAGACTGATGTATACCTGTGGCTGTGGAAGCAGCTGATTTAGCCTGTTTTAACCAATTCAAGGCCACGTCCTCTCTCCCTTGATCCAGTTCAAGTACAGCACCAAACTCCAACAAATCCGGAAAATCCTCATACACGGGCGCCCATGCTTCCACTACAGCAAGCGCCCGTTCCGGGCTGCCAATCTCTCGCCAGGCGTAAGCCGTTTTCAGCACCAGATCCGAGTGATATCCACACTCCGGCTTAAGCTGTGCCAATAATGGCTGTAACAAACGGAGTGCTTCATCATACTTCGCTTGCTGAAACCATTCGGCGGCCAGAGCATATAACAACTCCGGTTGATCTCCTCCTGATTCAACGCGGAACGAATCAACTGCATGTTCCGTGCGCCTTTATTTTTGGCGGTAATCACCTGCTCCAGATATCCGTAATGAATGACTTCAAGTCCAGAATGAAGCACACCTTGCGGAGCCAGAGCCATGATGGAAGAAGCAATCTCTTCATGAATTCTGCCCTGAAAGGCAATTCGGGGATCATTTCGGAACAAACGACACACCGCATCTGTCACACGCTCTTCACCAGACATACCCAACAGACTCGTGACCTGTATCCAGTACCCCCATACGTTGTCCTTGCTTGCCGCTAACAACTGCACGAGTTCAGTCTTCATCTGAGGGGTCTGTACCCATACCTCATCCGCATCAAGCACCAGAATCCACGGTTTCGTAGCAGCGGTCAGCGACAGATTACGGGCTTCACTGAAATCTCCGTTCCATTCCGTTCGGATTACAACGGCACCATGAAGGCGGGCAATTTCAGTTGTATCATCTACCGATCCTGTGTCTACAACGATGATCTCATCCACAACATCCCTGACTGCATTCAAACACCGCTGGAGTGAAATGGCTTCATCCTTCACGATCATACACAAACTAATCCCTATACCCATATTCATCACCACCCCTCACCAACGGAGTCAGCCCCACCCATTAGCCCGCTGAATTAAGTTGAACCCCCGGACCTGCCTGATCCCCTCTCAGCTCTCAAACCCGTCCGCTCCCGGTAACTCCAGCCGAATATGCTGAACGACAGGCCAACAACGGTGCCGCTGTCCATCTGCATGCTGAGCGAACACCTCCAGATGATGATCCGCAGCACTGACCAATCCTTTCACCAGCCAGCTTGTTCCCGTCAGGGTATCCGAAGCCCCAGGGAACGAATCAATGTCACTCACCTTCCCGTTTTCCTTTTTCCCTTCCATCTCTTTCTCCTTCTCTCCCACTCGAACGCTCTGTTCCACCGATAACCCTTCTCCAGCCAATTGCTGTCGACACATCTGAATCAGGCTATGCAGCTCTTTCCATCTCCCTGACTGTACACATCCTTCCATCATCAGTCCAAGCGCCTGCCAGCCATCATACTCTGTTCCTGCAACCGTTCCGTCTATGCTGGAGTCCATGTCCTTCTTCTTTGTCGCTCTCAGACCAACCGTTCTCCCTGTCTGCACAGCAGATTCCTCATTCGTTCCTTCACCCACCTGCGAACTACGCTTTAACCACAAGGTCAATGGATCATCTCCGTTGGCTTTCTCCCCCTCGATCCACTCCAAACGTTCGAGCCATCGTGCAGACGAGATAGCGAGCAGCCCTTTTTTCCGCTGCACAGGTTCCAATTTCAGACGCGCCTTGTTCCATCTTCCCTGTTGGATTTGGAGCATCGCCTCCGCCACAGATAAACGCTCCCTCATCTCTGCGGAGGGTTGTGAGGATATACCCGATAACAATTGCAGAGCCGCATCATAACAACGAGATTGCTCCAGAATACCCAATACTTTGTGTGTGGCCTCTTCCGAACTGAGTGCAAAGCGCTCCCTCACCAGCTCTGGAATCTGATGTTCCTGCCCGGAGACTCGCATAATTCGGAATATCCGATAGAGCGGCGGTAACAGACTCGATTTGGCACGTACCGCTTCCACGTAAGCATCCACCGCCCCCTCCAAATCTGCCCTTCCTTCCAGCAATCGCCCTAACGTATACCACGTCTGATAGGTGCCGATGCCTTCTTCCGTATGGTATAT
Organism: Paenibacillus sp. FSL H3-0457; assembly: GCF_037981725.1. Taxonomy (NCBI): domain Bacteria; kingdom Bacillati; phylum Bacillota; class Bacilli; order Caryophanales; family Paenibacillaceae; genus Paenibacillus; species Paenibacillus sp. FSL H3-0457. Next base: position 6,619,456 of record NZ_CP150283.1, read on the forward strand.
GGGGGGAGGTGGACCCATGCGAATAGCTTCACGGAGCGAATACTCTGCCCGATCTGCATCACCCAATGCCTCTGCACATACCCCGTGATGGTGCATCAGATCCGTGTACTCTGGAAAGAGTTCAAGCGCAGCATCAATGCGATCCAATGCCTCCCGCCAGCGATTCAGCTGCTGGAGACAACGAACTTCATATTTGAACAGCAAATGCGCGTAACTGGTCACCGCAGGATTAATCCCCATCCGAGCCACACCAAACGTCTCCAAGGCCCGCTCTGCTTCCCCCACACGCAGATACTCGACACCCAGATTATAGTGATGGAACGGCTGATCCGGTTCTTCCTCCACTGCCTGTTGCAGCAGGCGAACATTACGGTTCACCTTATCTTTGCGCTCCACAATCGCCGTCTGATACCCATAATGATGGATGACCATGTCCGTCACATGAAATGCAGCCTCTGGATTCCCACGACAGATCGCCGCCGCAATCTGCTCATGAATTCGACCTTCGAACCGATGCTCCGGGGCATTACGGAAGAGACGCAAAACCGGATTCACGGTAACCCCCTGCTGACCCGTACCTGTATAGTTATGAATGTTTAAAAACAATCCGTCACATCCGCTGACCGACGTCCAGCTCCTGATCTGCTCCCGCGCAGCCCTATCGAGCGCCTCGTCCGCATCAAGAAAGAGAATCCAGTCGCCGGAAGCGCGCTCCAGGCCAGCATTCCGTGCTGCGGCAAAATCATCGCACCACTCAAACCCCACAACCAACGCGCCATATTGCTGCGCAATCTCTGCGCTTCGGTCCGATGAACCTATGTCCACCACAATAATTTCGTCCACCGCTCCCTGGACACTGGCAAGACAATGAGGCAGCAACTCTTCCTCATCCTTCACGATCATGCATAGGGAAATTCGTTCCGCTCGCAAGCTGATTCCTCCTTTCCTTTGCATGGAAAAGCTTACGCCACGGCATACCCTCGGTCGTTCGCAGCCTTTGTTCCAGTGCATTATGTTGTGCAGCGAGTACGCCTGAAGAAGGAGATCGAACCAATTCCTTCCGAATCGCCTCTATTGCCAATCGCAAGTAACATACAGCAGCTCCAGCTCGGGCCTGCCACATATCAGGCTCCCGCTCCAATGCCTGCTCGAACAGAGAGAGCGCTTGATCATTGTGGCCTTTGGCATACAGCGTTTCACCTAGCCAGAACAAACCTTCAGCATCCAGCTCACTCTCGGTCATGCACTGAATCAGGATGTTCGCGGCTACCATGGTATACCCCTGACGATACAGCAGACTTGCAAACTTTCGCCTTCGAGTTAAAGTCGTTCCCCAATGATCACACATCATCATAGCCCGCAACTCATGCAGTTGCTCAGCAAGTGTAAGCTGTCCTGTCTTTACGGCTTGCTGCACAACCTTCTCTGCTACCATCTCTGCCTGCGGACCCCATTGCATAAGCTTTTGTTCTTGTGAAGCAGGTTTCATGCTTCGCGGCTCTTTGATCAATTGATCCAGCAGTCGATCCATGACCTTCCAAACGTTCTTTTCTTGTGGAAGCGTAGTTGCGAGGAATGCCTCGGATAATCGTAATCCGTTGGTCCAACAAGCCAGTGCCCAATCCATTCTGTGCTCAGTAAGCAGATTGACTTCATGCACACACCCCACGCTCCAGTGTTCTTCTGCCAGTTGCAGCGCTTCGGAAACCCTATTCGCACATAACATCCAATGTATTTGATCCGCTACATGGATACGATCAGTACACGCATTTGTATCCAGCATTTTCAATGCCTGTTCATATGCTCCACAGCCTGTTAGAACATAAATCACCTTCACCAGATGATCCTCATTTGTCACTGCATATGAATGGGGCATTTCACCACAAATCGAATCACCGTGACCCGATTTCTCGATTCCTCTGCATCTGGCGAGCAATGTTTCTGCTATGTTCTCATCCGTTTTACCGGATTGTTGCAGCACATCTGCCAACCCGGCCCATGCCGGAGCATATGTGAACATGCTATCCAGAGCCAGCCCATACAGATGTGCAGACTCTTTAAAGAATCCCCGTTTCTGTGCAAGTCTTGCCATCGCAGTATAGGCTCTGTAACTGTTAGAACCCGCTTCCATTACATATGACGCTTCTAACGCGATGCTGCCATCACTCTGTCCAACACGTGCTGTTCCCTCCCGGCAGTCCGTTGCTCGGGCATACGATTGATATGCACGCTCCTCCAAACCTTGCAGCTCCAACGTCTCCCCATACAACAGGTGCAGATCAGCATAGGATGGATAACGCTGTCTTTCCACAGCCAGAATTGCATGCGCCTCGTCGTAATGTTCCGATTCCACAAGGGTCTTTGCATAATCCCTAACCAGTGTAGGTCGATATGGTGCGAGCAGCTCTGTCAGGTGTAATGATTCACGGAACGCTTCAATTGCCTGTTCGATCTGACCAAGCTGGCAATACGTTACTCCCAGATTGTACAGGTGAAAAGGCTGTGCAGGTTCATCTGCGAGTTCCCGCTCAATCAGTTTCAAATTACGTCTTGGCTTATGCTCTTGCGCAATCGTTGAAGCCAAATATCCATCATGAACCAGACATAGTGGAGCAAGCGGTTCAGTTTCGATCAATTGGTTTTGTTCATCTGTATAGGTCTCGCTCTTATTCATATCAGCAGCCTGATCTAGGACAAGCTTACTTGGGATACAACGAACCAACTGCTCATGGACGCGTCCCGAATATCGATACCCCTGATGAGCACGGAATAATCTCACTGGCTGAGAGATAACGTTCTCTTCTATCCCTTCACCATATCGATTCTCTATGGTAATACGTAATCTCGAAATGCTTTTATGGACTTTAGGTAAATAATTCAGCAGTTCTTCCAATCCCTGCGTAACGTACTCATCCGCATCCAAACACAGGACCCATTCCGTGCTCGCCAGAGGCAGGCTGATATTTCGTGCATGGGCAAAGTCATCTTCCCAACAGGCGTGCAACACCGTTGCTCCGTATAATCTAGCGATCTCGGGTGTACGGTCAGATGAGCCAGTATCGGTGATAAAACATTCCATGCTGATATGCTTCAAGCTGTCGAGACAGCGGGGCAGGTGATGTTCTTCATTTTGCACAATCATATGAATTCCAAGTAAACGGTTCTTCAAATCCAACCACCTCCAATACAAAAAAGTACATGAAGTCCACCAAAGGAACTCCATGTACCTATATGACAAATAAATGGGTTATGTGCCTTGTCCATTGAAGAACACATCAATCGTGCTTGGTGCGCCGATTAGGCTGGAGCGGTAGGAAAGACGCGTGTATTTGAGAAAACGCTGCGGTACCAATACATCGACTGACCCGGACAAAATGCCCGTTACCGTCGTTACATCCGTGTACCAGTTCGTTCCGTTGGCGCTGATCTCAACAAGAGCATCTACCCGGTTTACACCCGGCCCCCGGTTATATACAAAGAAAGAATACGTGCCAAATACACTGGTCGTAACCGCCGGGAGCGCTGTGAAGGTGTTGGCGGTCGGGGTGCTTATGAGTTGGGACTCCTGGAAACTCTTCTGTGAAATCGACGTCACACTGCTAAGTGTTCCCGCTGTAATTGTAGCACCCAGCACACTGGTAATCGTTCCGTTCAACAAATTTGTCAGGGTTCCTGCGGTGATCGTTGCCCCGAGTACACTCGTAATCGTACCGTTCAGCAGGTTCGTCAATGTACCAGCAGTTACGGTTGCGCCAAGTACGCTTGTAATGGTTCCGTTCAATAAGTTCGTCAGGGTTCCGGCTGTAATCGTTGCTCCCAGTACACTCGTAATCGTACCATTCAGCAAATTGGTCAACGTACCCGCTGTTACCGTTGCACCGAGTACACTGGTGATCGTACCTGCGGTAATCGTTGCTCCGAGTATACCTGTGATGGTACCCGCCGTGATGGTCGCTCCAAGCACGCTAGTGATCGTTCCGGCGGTAATCGTCGCTCCCAATACACTTGTGATCGTACCATTCAGCAAGTTCGTCAACGTTCCTGCGGTCACCGTGGCTCCGAGCACACTCGTAATCGTTCCCGCCGTAATCGTTGCTCCCAATACACTCGTAATCGTACCATTCAGCAAGTTTGTCAGCGTTCCTGCGGTCACCGTGGCTCCGAGCACACTCGTGATCGTTCCGGCTGTGATCGTTGCTCCCAATACACTTGTAATCGTACCATTCAGCAAGTTCGTCAACGTTCCTGCGGTCACCGTGGCTCCAAGCACACTCGTGATTGTACCGTTCAACAAGTTTGTCAGTGTTCCTGCTGTTACGGTTGCCCCGAGTACACTTGTAATCGTTCCCGCCGTGATCGTTGCTCCTAATACACTTGTGATCGTACCATTCAGCAAATTCGTCAATGTACCTGCTGTTACTGTGGCTCCAAGCACACTGTTGATCGTACCTGCCGTGATCGTCGCTCCAAGTACACTCGTGATCGTTCCGTTCAGAATGTTGGTAATGGTTCCGGCGTTAATTGTAACCGTGGTCAGACCTGAGATGTTACTGATCGTTCCGTCCAAAATAATACCAACCACGTTCCCGCTCGTATCCGTTCTGACGGGCTGGGCTGTGCCTGTACTATCCTGGCCAAAAATCAACGTTCTCAGATTATCCGGATTCGTATTAAACGTTGTAAAGTTAGGCATGTGTCTCGTCCTCCTCCCTGGTCAAATCTGTGAGATCATACTCCCTTACGGCATACGCTGTGCCTGAAAGTAAACATCGAGCCGGGTCGGCTGATCCGGTTCAACGGATCGAATTGCAAGCCGGGTATAGTGCAAAAATCGCAATGGTACCAGCGCTTTGGTCTGGCCTCCCGCGACCACCTCCTGGCTGTCCACAGCATAATCCACGGCATTTGGGCTGATCTGGATCTGTACAAGAGCCGGATGTTTGCCCCGATTCACAACGCCATAGGTATACATGCTGAGTGATGAGGTGTCTTGTGCCGGGAGTGAATCCATGCTGCTACTGGTTTCGGCTCCGACATACGTATGCTCTGTAAAACAATGAATAGCACCAGGGAGTTTCGTGCGTGAGGAAGCACCCTGCTTGAACCGGGGACGAGTAATCCGGGAACAAGGGGGTTTCAGCAATTTAGCGCGGCAGGAATGACGGGAGCTGCGGCGACTGACATATTTAGTTGGTTGCTTCAATCTCTTCTTGCTTTGCTTTGCTGTTCGACTCATCTCGATTTCCCCTTAAAAAATGTGCTTACGCATCGTATGCCCGGATTGGATATACGGGCACGGCAACCGCCGTTATTTCCAGATATACGGCTCAGTCCCCAATCCATTTGCTTCTTTTCACATACACTGCAAGTACAATGAAATGCGAATCAAGAGGCACCCTTCGTAATCATAAGCGGACTTTTTGAACAACCTCTATAAGTTAATCTGGTCTATGGGAGGTGGATGAGATGACCAACTATAATGTATTCAACCAATCTAATCGTCCCCTGTTTACTCAACTGACCAATACCTTCTCAGCCCCGGGCATTGAAGCGTCACCAGACAGCGGTGCAGCTGCTGCAGGCAGTTTTTTTGCCCTGACGACCAACAATACCTTAATTCCTTCCAACCAGAGTCTTCTTCTACAGATCCTGAATGCGGTAAGCGGGCCGAACAATACGTATATCCAGCCTCACAGGAGGCACAACAGCGGCAGCTACTCTTGTTATCTATTCAGGAGGAACCGTGACTGCTGGTAGCACACCCGTGCCCGTCAATACGTTACTTGGAAATACCAATACCAGTGTAGTTACCACAAGACAAAATACAGGTACCCTGGGGGGAACCTTCACGAGCATCGCAAGTATTCCGCTCACCGCAGGAATGTATTCACTGGATCTGAATGGCTCTATTATTGTTCCACCGGGACAAACATTATCCATTAGCGTAGGCACGGGGAATCAGACCGCAGCCATTAATCTATTCTGGTGGGAATTCTGAGTTTGATCCTGATAAAAGGAGGTGCACACTGTGCCAAATAATAATGTATTCAACCCGTTAAGCCAGCCCGTCTATACGTCCAACACCAACACGTATATTTCTCCCGGCATTGTTGCACCTCCGGAGAATAATGCTGGCAGTACAGGCAATCTGTACAATGCAGGTTCCACCAACTCCACAACACTGGGGTTGCTGGGAGGAACGGTGATCGCCACCGTACAATTGGCCAATCCAGCAGGGAGTGGGAAAACCCTATACGTATCACGACTCTCCGGCGGAATCACGGTATCACTCAATCTGTTATCTTCCTTCAGTGGTTCCATGAGTCTGAGCGCTAATGGAACACTGACATCGCCTACCACACTCACGCCAGTAAACAGCAATCTTTCCAGCAGCAATACCAGCGTAGCCACGGTACGCTTCTCTGCTGCTACACCTTCAGGAGCGACCCATTGATGGCTATGCCCCTTCAAGCAGGGCCGTTTCTGTCCAATGAATTTGGCCGTTACGTGGTTCCTCCGGGTCAAGCGATTAACCTCTCTGTCAGCGGATCACTTTCGGTTGGTGGGCTGATGGCCTCCACTGCTTATTTTGCTTGGTGGGAAGTGTGATTCGTTCAACGATGTATAACAATGCAACGTGCAAACAGCCGCCTTCGGATGAGTACCGAAAGCGGCTGTTCTTTATATTGTAGATGCAATGATGATAAAAAATGTTGTCCGATTCCCGCACCCACGAACAAGTGTTCCCTCGTCTTAACCCAGCACGACACGATCATCTGCCATTTTTTTGCCGCTAATCCGTTCGAATTCACCAAGCAACTCAGGGACAGTCAACGTACGCTTGCGCTCTTCGCTGACATCCAGAATTATTCGGCCTTTGTCCATCATGATCAGACGGTTACCCAGACGAATGGCCTGCTCCATATTGTGCGTCACCATCAATGTAGTAAGTCTCATCTCACGCACAAGTGTCTCCGTTAGTTCCGTTATCAGTTCGGCACGTGATGGGTCAAGGGCTGCCGTATGCTCATCCAATAGCAAAATTTGCGGCTGGGTAAACGTAGCCATTAACAGGCTAAGTGCCTGGCGCTCCCCGCCAGACAAGAGACCCACTTTTGCATTCGGACGCTTCTCCAGTCCAATTCCCAGCTTCTCCAGTTGCGTGTTAAAAATCTCCCGTCTGGCACGGGTAACTCCGAAGCCTAGTCCGCGTCCTTTGCCACGTTTGTATGCCATCGCCATGTTTTCTTCAATGGACATATGTGGTGCTGTTCCTGCCATCGGGTCCTGAAATACCCTGCCAATCCAGCTGCTACGTTTATGCTCCGGCAGGTTTTTAATGGAGCGGTCATTGATCAGCACATCGCCCATATCCGGCTTCATCACACCCGAAATGATGTTCATCAGCGTGGATTTACCCGCTCCGTTACTGCCAATCACCGTCACAAAGTCTCCCGGATTCATCGTCAGATTCACACCAACCAGCGCGGTCTTCTCATCCGTTGTACCTGGGTTAAACAGCTTGGTTACTTGCGTAATCTCCAGCATGATCACATACCTCCCTTCGCCTGTTGACCCCCGGATCGCATCAACTCTTCCGTTCGTTTGCGAGCCAGACTACGCTGCTTCATGGAGCGCTGCATCGTTGGGAATACAAGGGCAATAATGACGATCACCGCGGTGATCAACTTCAGATCAGATGTATCAAACCATTCCACTTGAAGCGCAAGCGCGACCACAATCCGATAAATGATTGAACCAACGATCGCTGCAAGTGTAGCCCAGAATACCGTTCTTGCTCCAAGAATGGCTTCACCGATAATGACGGAAGCCAGTCCAATAACGATCATACCGATGCCCATCGTGATGTCTGCAAAACCTGATTGCTGTGCAATGAATGCACCAGATAGTGCAACCAATCCATTGGATAAGCTGACACCTACAATGGTAGTCACATCCGTATTTGCACCAAAGCTGCGAATCATACGTTTGTTATCACCTGTCGCGCGGAGTGCCAGTCCAACATCTGTTTTCATGAACAGATCGAGCATGATTTTAAACACCAGCACCACGATGATAATTAACACCATGACATGCTCACCTGAGAATGGATTATCCATGCCCATAATGGATTTATTCGGTGCGCCAAGAATACGCATATTAATGGAGTAGAGCGCGATCATCATCAAAATCCCGGATAATAATCCGTTGATTTTGCCTTTGGTATGAAGCAGACCTGTACAAGCCCCAGCCACCATGCCGCCAGCCATTGCCGCCAAACAGGCAAGCCAAGGAGAGAAGTCATTGGAGATCATAACCGCCGCGATTGCGCCTCCTGTTGTAAAACTTCCGTCTACGGTAAGGTCAGGAAAATCGAGTATGCGGAACGTAATATATACACCAAGTGCCATCAGTGCATATAAAAGCCCCAGCTCGATCGCCCCTTCAATTGAATTCCAGCTTATACTCACACTACTTCCTCCCTGTCTATCGAAAAGAATGAGGCGAACCCGTTGCACGTCCGCCTCGCATCCATACTGCCGGATTACACTCCGGTCAGATTATTGAATCAATCTCATAACTCATTAAATTTATGAATTGATTCTATTGAATAATGTTGTTTTCCTGGTCTTTTACTTCCGCTTTCATCTCATCCGTAACCGTGATACCTTGGGCTTCAGCCGCTTTCAGGTTCAGGATCAGATCCAGTTTGTCCGGAACGGTGACTTTCATATCACCAGGATTCGTACCATTTTTCAGAATGTCCGCGGCCATCTCACCAACCTGATATCCATGGTCATAATATTTGAAGCCAACGGTTGCGAAAGCTCCTTTTTCAACGGTATCCCGATCACTGGAGAAGAACGGAATTTTATTACTGTTTGCCGTTTGGATGATCGTATCCACCGCACTCACGACAGAATTATCAAGTGTAATGTAGAAGGCATCTACTTTGCCAACGAGGGAATCCGTAGCCTGTTTTACTTCAGATGTATTCGTAACTGGTGCTTTCACCAGCTTGATATTATGTGTTGCGAGCGCTTTTTCAGCGTTATCTGCCATAACCACCGCATTTGGTTCACCTTCGTTAATGACCAAGCCCACCGTTTTCACATCCGGCAGATTTTTAGCGATAAAGTCAGCCAATTGTACGATAGCCTCCGGATTCGTGTCGGATGCACCTGTAACATTGCCGCCCGGCTTATCCATATCGGTCACCAGTTTGGCACCCAACGGGTCTGTTACCGCTGCGAACAACAATGGCTTGTCCTTCACTTGTTGAGCCAGCGCCAGCGCAGATGGTGTTGCGATTCCGAGTACGAGATCATTTTTGGAATCACCCGAGATTTTCTGTGCAATGGACAGGTTGTTCGTCGAATCACCCTGCGCGTTATTGTAATCGATTTTGAGGTTCTTGTTTTCTTCAATGCCCGCATCCTTCAGGGCTGCGATGAAACCTTCGCGTGTAGCATCCAGGGATGGATGTTCAACAATCTGCGAGATGGCAATCTGATATGATTTTTCCTCACTGCCTCCACCTGTTGTAGTCCCCGATCCTTCGGATTCCGAGCCTGTACCGCTGTTATTTCCGCAACCTGCTGCAACGATCATTGAAGCAACCATCATCAGTGACATCCAAATTTTCTTTTTCATGTGTGAGAACCCCTCTCCATCTTATAAAATGTGGTTACCCTTATCGAGATTCCATTGACACGATAGGGCGGGACAAAAAAACGCTTCAACGCATTGTTGCTTTGATCGACAAAAGCAGACAAATATAGACTTTTCTCATGCGACTGAAGTCCATGACCCGTGTTGGTGTTTTATTGTTCCCCTAATATTAAGGGGCGTCCCGATATCCGTCAATGGTTGAACCGCTTCCAATTTACTTTCATCGTATGGTTGTGATAGAAAACATTACATAAAGAAAAAAGCAACCCGCAAGTTATGCGAATGGCTCGTCAAGAAGCTAGTAATGGGCTTAGCGCTTCACGTTGACCAGCTGCACCAAGCCAACGTATTAGCGCCAAACAATAAAATTGCCCTTTCTCCAATGCTAGCTATGATGAACGTAACCGCAAAAAATAGCCCTCCATATTGCTGCACATCGTAGGTTAAAATGGACAGTAAGAAGACCACCATTTCAGAGCTACACAGCAAAGGAGAGCTATCCCTATGAAGTCTACCACAAAATTCATTGGTTTAGATGTATCCAAAGAAAAATTTCTGTCGCTATTGCTGACGAGGGTAAAGACAAGCCGCGGTATTACGGTACCATTGCTCATGCGCCTGCTGCCTTACGCAAACTCATCAAAGAGTTGGGTCCGGCAAGCTCCCTCTCGTTTTGTTATGAGGCTATCCTACAGGATACGAAACCTACCGCTGGATCGAATCCATGGGGGCCCATTGTGTCGTCATTGCCCCTTCACTCATCCCCAAACGCTCCGGCGATCACGTGAAAACCGATCGACGGGATGCCGAGCAACTGGCACGTCTGTTCCGTGCAGGCGAGCTTACGCCGATTTACGTTCCAGCACGTGAAGATGAGGCGCTTCGTGAATTGGTTCGGGCACGCGAATCGGCAAAAGAAGATGCTCACCGGGCTCGTCAACGCGTGCTCAAATTTTTATTGCGTCACCAGATCCATCCGCCTGAACAAATCAAACGTCGCTGGACGAAAAAATATCGCGTATGGCTTGGACAACTGACCTTCCCGAATGCGCCTATGCAGATTGCGTTTACGGAGTACCTTCATGCCATGGACGAGATCGAGCAACGCATCGGTCGACTGGAAAAAGCCTTGATTGAAGAGGCAGCGACCAGTTCCAAAGCCGATTTGATTCAGATTTTACAGTCTCTGCGTGGCATTGGATTTCTCACGGCCGTCACGCTTGCTGCGGAGATCGGTTCCTTTGCCCGGTTCCGTTCTCCTGCTCAGCTCATGGCTTACTTGGGCCTGGTTCCGCGTGAGCATTCGTCTGGAGTCCGTACCCAACGAGGCTCGCTCACCAAAGCGGGAAATGGACGATTGCGTCGCACCTTGATTGAATCGGCATGGAGTTACCGCCATCGGCCTGCGATTAAAGGGGACTTGGCCCGCCGTTTGGAAGGTCTGCCTGCGGACATACAGCTCATTTCATGGAAAGCCCAGGAACGGCTGCACCGAAAATTCCGCCGTTTAGTTTATGGATTAAACAAACACAAAAATGTCGCGGTCACCGCGGTGGCCAGGGAACTGACCGGGTTCATTTGGGCGGTCGCCCGAACGTTGGAGCTACCGAACGCTCAGTAATCTGTTATTCATCTTGAAGAGACGGATGGTTTAAAAGGAAAAGGGGAAAACTCCGGAGCCTTAGGCCCGGGAGTTCATGGAAGGTTCAGGAGAGAATGTACGAGGTTCGTTTGCACTAGGCTTTTAATGGGCTGAACGTGCGTGGCTAGCTTGTAAAAGCTCTCCTTGACGAAGGCATACCATGTGGTAACCAACCCACGGATAGCAGCGTGCCAACCGTCGCTCGCATATGGACTCCCGCGCTTAGGGCTTCGGGGAAAAGCAGCTTTTTGTGATGGACTTGACAAAAACGTTCATAGCAACGAACCCGAGACATCTTATTGGGGGAATAATCACGATATGCAAATCCTAACGAACCTCACACTCGTTATTCATTCTAATATTAGAATGAATAACGAGAATCGGCCAAATTAAGCAAAATAGCGCCTTTACGATTCGTTAAATTTTGAAAAGATCTTTGGAGAGGAAAATAACGTCTACAGGGTTCGTTAGAGAAATTTCTTTCATACAGTTTCACGTAACGCAGGATATAAAAAAGAGATGGCCTCGACGAAACTCGATACCATCTCTTCTTCTTTACACTTTGAATATCTTTTATTATCTTTTTTTCAAACTCTCACCAATTAATTCCCCGACGCTTCGCGAATCTCATACTTGCACCTTTTGCCGCCATCGGCGTAACATTCGGTACGCTCCACCTCAGCTTGAAGTAGCGAGCGGAACAGTTCCAGTTCACAGCGGCAAGCCTGCTTGTAGACACTTGCGACTTGCACAATCGGGCAGTTCATTTCCGTAATGACGTAAGTTCCATCGTCTTCTCTGGACGCATCCGCCATATATCCGTTGGCATTCTGGATTCGCGCCAGTTCCTCCACCCGTCCGGCCAGATCCTGGCCCTCCATCTGTGGCAATCCGCTACGAAGCAGCTTGTCCCGGCGACTCTCGAACAATGCATCTACCACACCGCTCCCGGCTGAGTCAGACAATTCTTCAAGCAATTCCAGCGTAAGGGACGAATATGATTTTGGAAAAAAGCTATCCCCGCGTACCGTCAGTTGGTACACCGAGGACGGACGTCCGGCCGTAGCCCGGGCCTCCCGAACCTCGATCCAGCCGTCCTGCTCCAGTGCCGTCAGATGACGGCGAATGGCCATGCCGGTCAGACCCAGATCAGCTGTCATTTCCCTCGCGGTCAATGTACCTTGCTGCTTCAGCATGAACAAAATCCGTTCACGCGTCGTTCGTTCTTCTTCGCGCTTCACGATCAGCACCTGCTCTCCTGCTTATGCGTGTACCGGTGCTGCCTCCCGGCAGGCATCCGAGCAAAAGCGGTTATGCGTCTCTTCGCAATCCTCACAGCTTACGTGCTGCAGGTTGCAGGTTGGACAATTAATATATCGGTCATGTGTCGTTCCACAGTGATAACAGCTAGCAATGACAATATCCTCTTCTGTCCGGTTAATCGGTACAGAGATGCGCTCGTCAAACACGTAACACTTGCCATCGAACAGATGGCCTTGTACTTCCGGATCTTTACCGTACGTGACAATACCGCCGTCCAATTGAGCCACATCCTGGAATCCTTCATTGATCATGAACCCGGTCAGCTTCTCGCAGCGAATGCCGCCAGTACAGTAGGTAATAATCGTTTTGTCTTTCATGTCACCCAGGTTCTCCCGAATCCACTCCGGAAACTCACGGAACGACTCCACATCTGGACGGATGGCCCCGCGGAAATGACCAATTTCGTATTCATAATCATTGCGACCATCGATAACGATAACGTCATCACGTTGTAGATGTTCATGGAACTCTTTCGGCGAAAGGCGTTTGCCGCTAGTCACATTTGGGTCAAGTTCATCTTCCACACGGAAGGTTACCAGCTCTGCTTTGTGACGAACAAAGATTTTTTTGAACGCATGCTCCTCGACATCATCAATCTTGAACACCATGTCGCTGAACAGCGGATTAGCCAGCATATCTTTCATGTACTGTTCCGTCTGTTCTGGCGTTCCGGATACCGTACCGTTAATGCCTTCGGATGCGATCAGAATACGGCCTTTCACACCCAGGTCCTTACAGTATTGCAGATGCTCTTGTGTAAACGTCTCGGGGTCTTCAATCTTCACGAACTTATAATATAAAAGCACGCGGTACGCGCTGTTACACATGTATATCACCTGTTCCTATTCCATGTTGTTATTAGCCGGATCATCCGGCAAGACGACTACGTTGCACCCTTACTTCTAAAAAAGAAAATAAACAGCCGCCCGAAACATCGTCTCGAACTGCTGCCTGACATTCGACTTTTATTCCTGCATTCTAGTTTATCGGAAGCGGAACAGCTTAGTCAATATAAATGTATAGAAAGGCATGAAAGATATGGAACATATCTGTCCGCAACATTCACCCTATTCCGAGATCGTAATGACCGAGGTTACAAAGTGATACGATTCATTCTCCAATACCGCCTGCGATAACAGAATTTTATTTCCTTTCGGGCTCCAGGCGAGTGGGTCAGAAGCGTTGTCCATATCAGCCGAGATCTGGAACTGTTCTGCCGACTCCGTGTTGGAGACAAATAGCCCTTTCTCATTATCATTCTCAGAATTGATGGTATATGCAATCTTGGAATCATCACCCGACCAGCTTGTGCCGAAAATCTGTGTGCCTCTGGCAAGCGTGGCCTTCTCATTGCCTTCCAGATCGGTGAGCACCAGCGCCCGTTTGGTATCCGCTGTTTTTTTCACAATCGCAAGCCTTGTTCCATCATTAGATGGGATGACCCACTCCACACTTTTCAGCACCTGTTTTACGTCACCCGTCTTCGCATCGTATGCATTCAACTGGCCGTCCTCGCCCGTAATATAATAGAGCATATCGCCTGACACCTTGATACTCCGTACATTGAAATTACCTGTTTCCACCAGTATCTTTGTTGTACCGTCCACACTTGCCGAGATCAGATCACCCTTCATATTAGGGAAAACGACATGTTCATTATCCAGCCATGCGCCCTCTTGGATAAATCCATCCTCCTTACCAGCAGGGGTTGTCTCCCCGTTATGCAGGTTCAGGAAGTAGCCTTTGCCCGTATTTTCCTCCGGCTCGCGGTAGAACAGGTACTGACCATCCGGTGATACCAGCGGTGCACCCAGACTGGCTTCACTTTCTTTGAGCGGCGTGTCTGTACCTTTCGTCAGATCATACATATATAAGTTATGCGGGTATCTTTCCTGACCTTCAACCGTGACGGGTATCAAGGACTTGTTCTCTTTGTCGGATACAATCCAATCATCACTTAGCCATGCGATCCCGCGCATATTCGGCAATTTATCAATTTTCTCCAGCTTGAAGCTCTGGTACACGGACGTGTTGGTATTATCTTTTACCGTAATATCCGTGCCCGTTTTCCCGCCTTGTGCGTTGCCCCCCGGCTCCGTTGTTCCCCCGCATGCCGCTGTCGTTAACAGGGCAATGGCTCCGAACGTGCCCATAGCTGCTTGTTTCCAATTCATGATGGTCCCCCCTGGTTTCTCTTGCTATAGACCAAGCATACACATCGCATACTTCCAAAGTTATTCAGACTTGTTTCGAACTTGTAAACTTGAATCAGCCAAAGGGAACATGAGCTGGAACGTCACACCTTCCCCATCTTCTGGATCACTCAACAGCAGGGTGATTGTACCGCCCTGTTTTTCAACAAACTGCTTCACGAGAGATAGCCCCAGTCCGGTTCCTCCGGTTTTTCTGGCTCTGTCTTTGTTCACGGTGTAAAAGGGTTCAAAAATCTTCTCCTGTGCCTCTGCCGGAATCGGCGTACCCGAGTTGTAGATGCGAATGACCGCTTGACGCTCCTGCATCCGCAGTTCATTCTTCACCCGGATCACACCATCCGGAACGTTATATTTAATGGCATTATCCAGCATATTGATGAAAATATGCATAAGACTCTCCCGATCGCTGCGGATCACCGCCGGTTCAAGATCCAGTTCCATGTTCAGCCCAAATTTCTCGGCTTTCCCCCGCATCCGGCCACAGGCATCCTTCAGTAGAGCGCTGACCTCTACATCTTCGGCCTGGTTCTCGAAGTCATACTTCTCCAGAGCAGATAAATGTAAGACTTTCTCGACCATCTCGTACAGCCGCTCCGTTTCTTTGCCAATGTTACTTGTGGCATCATCAAGCAGTTGCGGATCATCCTTATACATGTCGAGCAGCTCCACATAAGCTTTGATCGATGTCAGCGGTGTCTTGAACTCATGGCTGATGTTACCGATATATTGTTTCTGTTGCTGTTCCAGCGCCTGAAGTTTCTCAATCGCCAGTTGCAGCTTCTGCTGCTCCGCATGCATGGCTGTGATATTTTGTTGAATGGATGTACTCATATAATAAATGCCCTGCCCCAGCTCCCCCAACTCATCCTTGCGCTTTAAAGGAGACTCCGTAATGTAGTGCCCTTCGCGAATGGAATCTGCGGACTTTTTCAGCCGGGTAATCGCAACGGCAAACCGATTGTAGAACAAATAACCTAATATGAAGCTCAGCGCAACAACGGTAATTCCTGCCCATATGAACAATTGAAGGATGCGAGTATAGAATTCATGGTAGCTTTGGACCGGATATTGCATCCATACAGCCCCCATCTGTCCATCCGGACCGTCCAGTGGTGCGGCATAGAGCAAGGTATCCCCTTGTTCATGATAGGCAATTTTATTTTGCAGTGCATAGTTGAGCGTATCCTGAACAATCGCACTCTCCCCGGAACTGATCGATGAGCCAACTTGCTGGCCTTTCATATCATAGAGCGCTATCGGCAATCCGGTAGAGTTGGCCAGTTCCTGTGCAAGCCTACGGCCGTTTTGTTGTAAAAAGACTTCCTGTTCAAGATGAACGGACTCCGTGTAGTAGGACTGTCGCACATTCAGATTCACCAGCCGTGTCTGCTGTGATAAAATACCTTCAATCTGTGACTGCTGATTGCGTTCAATACCGCGCAGGACCAATGAACTAAGCACCACCACGGTAAGGATAAGCAAGGCTGCCAGAAAAACACTGAATTTCAGCTTGATGCTGACTCTCATATGGCCCCGCCTGTTTCAGGTGCAGATGCTTTGTAGCCAATCCCGTATACGGTCTGTAATTTTTGCTGATCCGTATCTCCAATTTTTTTACGCAAACGCTGGATGTGAATGTCTACGGTTCGTGTACCACCCGCATATTCCATGCCCCACACTCGATCCAGCAGATCGTCTCGTGTGTACACACGTTCAGGATTGGACATGAGAATGGTCAGCAGATCAAACTCTTTTGGTGTCAGATCCAGCTTCTCCTCATTCACGGTCACTGTGCGGTGAGCAACATGAATACGCAGTGTGCCATTCACGATGGCCTGATTCTTCGAATCGTCAGGTGGTGGACTGCTTTTCTCGACACGGCGCATGAGCGCTTTCACCCTTGCGAGCAGTTCACGGATCTCGAATGGTTTGGTCATGTAATCATCGGCGCCCATTTCCAGGCCAACGATTTTGTCCACGATATCATTTTTGACGGTCAGCAAAATAATGCCGATATCCTCGCGGTCCTCCAGCCTGCGGCATACGCCATATCCATCAAGCCTGGGCATCATCACGTCCAGAATCATGACCTGTGGGTGAAACGATGCGACCTTAACCAAGGCCTCTTCGCCGTCACTCGCAGTATCTACTTCATATCCTTCGCGCCGCAGCGCGTAAGCAATGGCACTGACGATACTTGATTCGTCATCTACCACGAGCACTTTTTTATTCATGGGATTCATCCTCTACGTTACACGAGATAACTTCAAATGCAGTACCGTCTTCTGATCGCTGTTATCCCCAGATGTCTTTAATCCCCTTCTTCCAAAGGGGAAATCCGGTGATAAAGGGCGTAGCATATGCTTCCGAAGTAGCTTTCTGACAGAAAGCTTTGAACTTCGTTTCTTCAGACTGGTTCTGCACTCTTCGTTTTCGTGTAAATATTCAGTTCTTTTTTATTTATGTTAGCAAGGTCTTTGCGATTTAGCTATGGATGAGTTTGCAATTTGTATGAGAAGCTTTCATCCTCTCAGCTTGGACTTGGCTCTACTTTCTTTATACCCCAATGACGACAAAAAGAGCCAACCCGTAATTGGATCAGCCCTTAATCTATAGATTCCCGTTTCATGTTACTGTTTAGGCAATAACTTCTTAATTTCATCTTCGGAGAGTCCTGATGCTTTAACTATAGCAGAAAGATCTACACCAAGTGTAAGTAATTCACGGGCCATTTCTCTCTTGCCTTCCAACTTACCCTTGGCTGCACCTTCAGCTCGTGCGCCTTCAATCATTGATTTTTCGTCACTCAATGCTTTCATCCGAGCATCGTAGGCCATTCTGGTGGACGCATCCTGACTCAGAAATTCCAGCGTATCCATCGCCTTTTTCAACATCGGTTCATTCATGGCCAGCACCTCCCAGTTTGATGTATCTATCCCCTTCAGGAATAATAACCAATTCACGAGTCCGCCTTTTTCCATCGGAACAGAATACTCATCCAATTTGGTTAGTTCCATCACATGTATTTCGATATCATCCGTCAAACCAATACCTGTATGATCTTCTCGTAAATGAAAAACATTGTGATATCGCTCATTATCCAGACAGGAGTAGTTGAGTATATTAATAGTCACGCATTTTTTGAGTAGACTATAGTTTTCACCCTTTTTTATCTGATGAAAGTACATCTCACTCCAATAAAACAACGTCCTTTTCTCCATGTTATACGGGTTAAACAGCTGCATTTCAATGTTAATTAGTTTGCCTTCTAACGTCTTTGCTTTAATATCCAGAATGGATTGTTTATCCTCTGGACTATCCTTATCTGTATACGTGTTAACCACAGTGATCTCCGTAAGAGGAGATTCGCCGGTCTCTATAAACGTGCTGTTCAGAAAAGCTAACAAAACATCTTTGTTTTGCTCACTTCCAAAAATGCGTTTGAACACAAAATCTACTCGTGGATCGAGTAATTCCGTCACTCAGCATCAGCTCCATTCTCACCAGCATTATATCATAATTCCCATATAGCCTCAGCTTGATAATGGATCTGCACTTAAATTGCATCTACTCCTCAAATGACAGATTGAGCGGCTCGTCCGACATCTCGTACTCTGTCTCCGTATGTGTCAGCGGTGTGTTCGGATCAACCTCCTCGAAGCGGAAGCTGTCGACCCACACTTTTCCTCTACCGTTCAAAATAACCCCGAATGAAATGACCGCGCTACCCTCCGGTACATCAAGCACAATACTATACTGATTCCATGGCTGCGTACCCGTAATTGGCCGATCATGCATGTTATCAAATTGAAGTACATCATGCACGTTATTATCCACACGCATCCATAATCCGCAGAACGCATCCACATGCTCGGTCTTCACAAATCCCGATAACTTCATCCGCTTGCCCACATACTTGTCCGCTCTGAACTGTTGCATCATTGTTGCGAACTCGTTAGGCTCCATCGGCGTAACGGCCTTCAAATATCCTGAAGCTTTCCCCTGATGCACTTCAGCAGGATCAATACCCATCTCATAATTCTGCGGGTGACTTCCGGTTAACATCCAACCTGTAATTGTTGACGTCTGATTCATCTGTAATTCTCCTCCTCTGGTTCTTCCTTCGAATAATTTCAGATCAAACAATTTGCGAAAACGTCCTGGTGGCATGCCATATAATTTGCGGAATGCGCGGGTGAAGGCTTCCTGACTCTCAAAACCACATGCCAGGGCGATGTCCAAAATGCCCGCATCCGTCGATCGGAGGGTGGTGGACGCCAGACTCATCCGACGGTTTCGGATATAATCCACCACGGTCATGCCCACCTCATTACGGAAAATTCGATGGTAGTGATACGGCGACAACAACGCCTCGGATGCTACTTCTTCCAGCCCAATCTGCTCATGCAGATGAGTCTCAATATAGAACAAACTTTGCTGAATCATTGCACGGTAACGGCTCAACTGAGGTAAAGCCCCCTTCCATATCCTTACTATACGTGAAGGATGTCATCGCCGTTTTGATCATTTTTGCTATCTTTATTTCTGTTTACCTCTGCCGGAGATGCAAAAAGAGCCAATCACGGATTGAATCCTTTCCGTAATTGACTCTTCTGGGAAACTGCTGCCCTGTGGCTACTGTAGAGCCACTTCATTGATCTACAGCAGGTTCATTTAACTATTTGCTTTGTTTATCCGTACAACACTTCGTCAGACAGCCGGTACCGGCTGTGCACCAACCTCTTCATCATCATGCTCCACCAGTTCATGTTTCTCCCAAGCTCTACTCTTCCAGCGGAAGTACATAATGACCGCGCGGGTCCACTCATCCGCCGCAATGGCAAGCCACACACCAGCGAGCCCCAGATGAAGCTTGAATATGAGCAGGTATCCCAGAGGCAGACTCATGCAGACCATAGAGATCAGACCCATGTATACCGGGAACTTTGCATCCCCTGCCGCACGCAGGGAACCAATGATCACAATATTGCAGGTACGCCCGGTTTCGAGCAAAAGACTGAGTAGAATCACTTGAGCCCCCAGCTTGATAATTTCCGGATTATCCGTAAAGATGCTCATCAGCGGTACACGGAAAAAAATGATGATTACATCAATGATAACCGTGGCCAGAAGTGCCCATTTTACACTGTCAAAAACACGTTTGTACGCATCGTCTTTGCGCCGCGCACCGACAAGCCGACCTACAATGATCGATGTCCCCATACCAATCGCCATGCTGAACAAGTAGATATAGCTGGAGATATTACCCGCATACTGCTTGGTTGCCATAGCTTCTGCGCCCAGATAGGTCACATACAGCGTGAACACGAGCTGGCAGGAATGATATACCATCGATTCCATCGCAGACGGAATGCCAATCCGCAGAATTTTGCCAATGAATTTCTTGGACAACTTAATGTAGTATTCAAAATCCACCCGCACCTCGCTCACACGATACAACAACCAGAAGAAGATCAGCAGGCAGATAAACCGGCTTCCCACCGTGGAGATCGCTGCCCCTTCCACCCCAAGCTTCGGCAGGCCGAAGTTTCCAAAGATCAATGCATAGTTACCAACAACGTGAATCACGTTCATGAATACAGCAACATACATCGTTTCTTTGGTGTAACCATGTGTACGAATCGTCGCAGCCAGCGCATTAATGAGCGCCTGAAGGAAGATACCGCCACCGACTATATTTATATACGAACGGGCAAAATCATAAATTTCGCCTTGAATGTTCAGGAGTGATAACAAATGTCCTCCGAACAGAAGGAAGATTCCGCTCAGGACCAGACCTACGATAAGATTCAGTGTGATCGCATTACCCGTAACTTGTGCTGCTTCACTTAACTTTTTGGATCCGATATATTGTGCGACTACAATCGCAGCACCATGTCCAATGACTTCCAATACAAGGATAGCGATAGAAATAATCTGATTGGCTGCTCCAACGCCGGAGACCGCATTATCGGATACCGAGCTGAGCATGAGCGTATCCACGCTCCCCATCAACATAAATAAGAAGAGTTCCAAGAAAATAGGCCATGTAAGTCGAATCAGATTCAGATCCTTGGCATCAGAACGAAGGGACTCTTTGGTTGAGGATATTGCTGTCATTTTCTCACCTTTCCCATGTGGGCTTTAATTCTTAGGGTATGTTAGCACAGGTGGTTTGAAAATGCAGTAGTTTTGCGAAAATAGTTGAAAGTTTTTTGTAATTCCATAAATAGGTATTTTCAGTGCTTTCATCAAGCTCCGCTTCCGTACGCCTGCAAGAGGTTTTAGAAGACAAAAAAGGTCCTTCCCAACTCGCTTTTGAGCAAGTAATGGAAGGACCTTAAACCCTCAGCCTTTTAACCTTTAACAGAACCCGCAGCAATTCCCTCCACGATTCGGTTACTCAAGATAAGAAAAGCAATCAGGATTGGCATAATACTAATCATCAGCGTTGCACCAATGGCTCCCCAATCCGTTGTGTATTGACCAATAAAGTTCTGTACCCCAACAGTCAGGGTTTTGTACGAATCTGTACTGATGAACGTATTAACAAAGATGAATTCATTCCAGTTATAGATCATGTTAATGATCGCCGTTGTGGAAATGACCGAAGACGTCATCGGCAGCACAATCCGAAAGAAAATCCGATGCACGGAGCAACCATCCATCACTGCGGCTTCTTCCACTTCTCGGGGAAGCGCGTAGTAGAATCCGAGTAAAATCATAATAGTAATTGGCATATTAAAGGCAATATAAGACAAGATGACTGACAAAGGATGATCGGTGAGATGTAGCTTCAGGAACAAGCTGAACAACGGAATCAATGTGGAGTGCACAGGGATCATCAGACCCACCATGAACAGCCCCAGCACCAGCGAACGACCCTTCCAGCGCATACGTGTAATGGCAAAGGTCACCAGACTGGCAAACAGCACGGTGACCACCACCGAGACCACCGTAATCCATACACTGTTGAAGAAGTACAAGCTGATATTTCCCTCTGTCCATACCTTGACATAGTTTTCCCAACGCGGAGTGGCAGGAAGGGAAAAAGGCGCCATGTCGAATACTTCCTGATTATTTTTAAGCGAGAACAACAGTAGCCATACCAAAGGTAAAATTTGCAGCAAAGCTACCAGGGACAAGAGGAAATACAGCAGAATATAGCCAAATCTCCTTAACCATGCCGAACCTCGGCTTGTCCCCGGGTAAGTTGGCAATCTAACGGCCGTATCCGTCTTCACCGGGATGGACCTCCTTTCATTTCACTAGGGCGTGTCTGGAAACTCCGAAGGTGGCAGATTTTGCCGAATTTTCGTTCCAAGCAAGGAAATTTTCCGCAGGCGTGCCGGGGCACGTCAAGGGAAAGTGACGCAGCAGGGGGCGAAAAGGCGGTAAAAGATGCACTTCAGCGAGTTTTCAGACACGAACTAGCGTCAGGAATACTGGATCGTATCTTTGGATGCTGTCGCTTTTCGAAGCAGCCAGGTAACAAGCAGACAGATCAAGAGCAGGAAGAACCCTACAGCACTGCCGTAACCAAAGTCGAAGCTACGGAACGCCTGACGATACATATAGGAGGCCATCACTTCGCTGGAACCATTCGGTCCGCCATCGGTCATCACGTAGATGAGATCAAAATACTTGAGTGAGCCTACCACAGCCAGTACCACAGTCACCTTGATGACTTCTGTAATAAGGGGCAGCTTGATTCGAAAAGCGATCTGCCAAGGGCTTGCTCCATCAATCCGGGCTGCTTCCACCAGAGATTCCGGAATATTTTTGAGGGCCGCATAATAGATCAAAATATAGAAGCCTGCATACTGCCATAGAATCGGCACGAACAGTGCATACAACACCAGGGATGGCTCCGCCAGCCAGGCTGGCGGATTGCTGAAGCCGATCGCTTCCAGAAAGGTGTTTAGCACACCATTGCTGGGATGATAGATCTTCAGCCATAACTGGGCGATCGCGACCGAAGACAGCAGCATCGGGATCAAATATATTTTACGGAACAGATTGGCACCCTTGATCTTGCCTGACAGCACCAAAGCAATCATCAGATAACCGATCAGACTCAGCGCAGAGAACAAAGCAAGTAAAAAGGTATGATTCGCACTCTGCCAGAATGTTCCGTCTTGAAGAAGTCTGGCGTAATTATCCAATCCAATAAAGGTCATTGCACCGATCCCGTCCCATTGCATCAACCCATAATACCCGGTGAGCACGATCGGGATGTAAACCAAGACCAGCAGCAGAAGCAGTGCAGGAAGCACGTACAACGCAGCAACGAGACGGTTGGACATGACTTTGTCCATCACATTATCCTCCCTTCAAGCGTTCAAGCACGTGTACGTCAATTGCCTTTATCAATTGCAGCCTGATGATTCTTCACAAAATCCTCTGGTGTCACCGCTTTGCCAAACAATGCTTGAATCATGTCCAGATGTGCCTGAGCGGCTGCCGGTTTCATCTGTACATCTGCAAAGAGTGTAAGGCTGCTGGCCTGGTTCAATTCGTTCAGCAGGTCAATATAGAGCTGTGGCAACTGTACTGCCGCCGTATCCACTTTGGTAGCCGGGATGACGCCTGCTTCAGTTACCGAACTTTCACCCCATTTTTCCACAAAGTATTGCACAAACTTCTGCGCTTCTTCCTTCACTTTGGAGTTCTGGGCCACGAACAACCCTACACCTGGACCACCTACCCAGCTATTAATATCGCTCTTGCCATCTTCCATTGTTGGGAATTTGAAAAATCCAATCTTGTCTTTGAATTCCTGCGGGATGTCCGGGTTAGTCGTGAAGTTTGGCAGTTCCCAGGTACCCATCAGATACATAGCAGCTTTTTCGTTCATGAATTCGGATTTGCCCTCATCGTTAGACAACCCGTTAAAGCCTTTGTTGAAAGCATTCATATCCACCAGTTTTTGTACCTCGGCAGCAGCTTGAGTCAGCGCAGGGTCGTCAAACTTGCCAGAGCCATTGATGGCCTTTTCCAGTGCATCTCCACCTAACCGATTCGCCAGATACATATACCAGAGTGAGCCGGTCCAGCGGTCTTTATTGCCCAGTGCGATCGGCACCTCACCGTTCTCTGTCAGTGTCTTCAGCACACTCAGGAATTCATCGTACGTTGCTGGCGGCTGCAAGTTATATTTCGCAAAAATGGCTTTGTTATAATAAATGGGGGAGATATTCAACTCGATTGGTAGCGCATATGTTTTGCCGTCTATGGCATAAGCTTCTGTTGTACCGGCTATGAATTTCTCGCCCAGCGAGTCGCTCAGCAGATCATCGACCGGTGCGAACAGGTTCCCCTTTACATAAGGCTCCAGAAATCCAGCAGCCCAAGTTACACCCACATCGGGAAGTTCATTGGATGCCGACAGAATTTTCAATTTGTTCTTATATTGTTCATTCTCCAGCACTTCCTGCTTAATGGTTACATTCGGATGATCCGTTTGATACTGCTTGATGATATCGTTGACCAGTTTGTTTTGCTGTGCGGAACTGCCTGCTGGCCAGAGGTGCATAAATTTGAGGGTTACTTTCCCATCTGTGCCGTTGTTGCCTGTTTCACCCTCTTCATCCGAACTTGAACTGTTACATCCGGATAAAATTACGGCGAGAACCAGCGTCCATGACAGAAGAATGGCCATCGTCTTTTTGCTCATTATTCCAACCCCCTTGGTTTTATCGGTTAATGTAACCGCTTTAACCAAATTGTAGCACGCGCCTATCACACCTATAAGACCAGAACAATTTGGAAAAACTCCACTTTTTTGAGGTTATTTGTTACTTCGTTCAGATAGGGAATGCCGATATTTGCTTGGACTTAGCCCCTCAAGGCTTTTAAATACTGTGATAAAATACTTATCCGTCTGATAACCCACCTGTTCGGCAATTTCCGAGATTGGCATCGTTGTCTGTACAAGCAACTCCTTCGCGCGCTGAATGCGTTTGCGGGTAAGGTATTCACTAAAATTGATGCCGATCTGTTCCTTAAACAATACGCTGAAGTAACTGGAGTTGAGATGGAGTAGATCAGCGATTTCACGCATGGTCACATGTTCACCCAGATGAGCATCCACATAGGTCAAAGCTTCACTTATCTGGCTATTGAGCCTCTGTTCCCCTCGCTCCTTAACATCCAGCAACTTGGGGTCAACCATTTCCTGCATCGTTTGAATACGTCGCTGTTGTTCGCTGAACTTTAGGGCTTTTTCGACGGTCTGCAGCAATTGTTCCTTATCAATTGGTTTCAACATATACTCCACAACACCCAGCTTAATGGCCTGTTGGGCGTACTGAAAATCGGCATGTCCCGACATAATCAGGACAACAGGCTTGTTCGAAAAATGTTGAATGGCTTCAATCAGAGACAAGCCAGAGAATTCCGGCATGCGAACATCCGTTATTAACAGATCTGCTGGCTTTTTCTTGAGCCATTCCACAGCCTCGACACCACTTTCTGCAGTCTGAATGTGATTTCGTCCTGCCGACCATCCTTCCAGTGTTTTGCGAATACCCTCTCTTGTACGCGGCTCATCATCCACGATAAGAATCGTTTTGTCATGAATCATATGCACCCTCCGTTCCCATGGGAATCTCAAAACAAATGACAGTTCCTTCCCCAACCTTACTTGTTATGGAAAGCTTGCAACGTTCGCCAAGTTGGCTGCCAAAGTAAAGCTTCAGTCGCCGATGTACGTTGATTAGACCTACACCTGTACCCTTGTTAGATACAGCGGGCCCGCCATGTAAAGCATGAATGACAGATTGAAGCCGTAATTCATCCATACCGGGACCATCATCCCGGACCTCAATGCAAACCAGATTTTTCTCTGTCGAAGCATCCACATGGATGCTTATCTTTCCCGGTCCCAGTTTACTTTCAATCCCATGGAGAATCGCATTTTCCACCAAGGGCTGTATAAGAAGTTTCGGTATTGCGACCTTACGTACCGCATCACTCAGCTGAATCTCCCATTGCATTCTCTCTCCCAACCGCATCTGCATAATTTGAAGATAACGCTCCGCGTGTTCCAGCTCGTCGGCAATCGTAACCCATTCATCCTGCTGCGAACTGGAGATGATGTAGCGAAATAATCGGGACATCGCCACAACCATACGTGCCATCTCCTCGTCTCCCTTCTCCTCAAGGGACCAATAGAACGCTTCCAGTGTGTTGAATAGAAAATGGGGATTAATCTGAGATTGCAACGCCTTCAGCTCAGCCCGGGACTGCATGACTTCCTTCTCATGAACCACACGGGTCAATTCATTCTGCCTGTAGACCATCTGGTTATATACGTTGTTAAGTTCATTGATTTCCATCGTAGAGCTAACCATTAGATTAGGTCTCATTGCTCCCGGCTCTGCACTGCGCATGGCCCGCATCAGCCGTATGAGTGGACGTGTAATCATTGTGGACAGGAAGAAGGACATGATAAGAAACAGAACAACACCAATCATTCCCGAGACGAGCAACGCTGTTCTCAGGATGGATACACCTTCCGTTGTCTCCCGCAACGGGGTCAGGACAGCAAGTGTCCATCCCGTTAACTCCGATTTTTGCCGGACGACGATATAGGATTCCTCCCCGTTCTGCACGACTGATCCGCTGTCCAATATGGCTTTGGGATCGAGATTGATCTCCAGATCGGAAGCCACCACTTCGCCTGCCCCATCCAAGAGCATGATAGAGTCCTGCGAACCATCTGTCCCATTCGAATCATTGAGTTGAAAAAAACTGCGCTGCATCCGCACCACCACATAACCTCCATGTTCGAAAGAATGATCCAGCAGGTTAATCCGCCGAATAGCCAGAAGCACACCCGGATCTTCAGGGTCAGCGCCTGCCCATACCAGTCTGCCTTTTCCTTCATCCGCCAGGTTGATCCAGTTGCGCTCCACTCTGAGATCGAGGGATCGGTCATCCATCGGAAAGATGCGGTTATAACCCGTAGTGTATATCTCCATACTCTGCGCGCCATTGATGAAAGACTGATAACTGCCTGCAATCTGCAAGAGAGCTTGGCGCTGATTAAAGGTCGCCGGGTTGCCTTGTTTCTCATCGCTGAGCAGACGCTGCACGTATGAATCATCCGCCACCTGGGCGGTCAGCGAATTCACTTGTGCAATAATTGCATCCAATCTTCCACTGGCCTGGACGGCGGTTTGGTGAATATGTTTCTCCGCATTGCTTTTCAGCAGGGCAGCTACCCGATCATAGGCCGATATGCCTGCGAGCAGCAGAACAACAAGCATCACCATCACGAAACCAATGAAGATCTGATTGCGAAGTGAGTTAAAATGTCCTTTTTTCCCGTGCAACTTCCCCATTCTCCTCTCTTTTTGGCATGTAAAAGAACCCACCACCTTACGCCCGTGCTCTTGAAGACTGGGTACAAACGATGCCGGATTTATCTACGTATTCAGTTCTTCTCGTTAAAGCGCTTGCAGAAATGAACCTTACTCTTCTTCTCTCTTAGTCTTTGTTTACCGATTAAACTAACGACTAAAAAATAGCATAGTTTTACAGGTTAATCAATCCTCCCAGGAGTTCCCAAACGTTAAATGACAAGGATCAAAAAAAAGAGAGGGGACTCTTACAGTCCACCTCTCTTTACTCATCTTCCCTTTACATATGTCCATTCCTTTTACATCTATCTTTTTCTTCCCTACACAACTTCAATTATTTCACGGACCCTTGGGTAACCCCGTTGATAATCCATTTCTGTGCAAACAGGTAGATGATAATCATCGGCAGTAACGCGAGCAAGTAGGATGCAAACGCAAGGTTAAACTCGGTATTAAACTGTCCTTGGAATACATACTGTACCAGCGGCAACGTGTATTGTCCCGGATCACTGATAATAATGAGTGGCAGCAAGAAGTCGTTGTACGTGGACAGGCAAGTCAGAATACCAACCGTGGCACTGATGGGTGCCATGAGCGGGAAAATAATTTTCCAGAATGTGCCCCAGGTTGTCGCCCCATCCACAAACGCCGCTTCCTCAAGCGCTACCGGAATGGACCGGATGTAGCCAACGTATACAAATACGTTAAATGCCAGTCCATAGACCGTGTGCAGCAGGATCAGACCTACCAGATTTGTCATCTCCAGCGATGCGGTCAGCTTAACAATCGGCAGCATGATGATTGGGAACGGAATGAACATCGCGCTGACGAAGTAATAATATAGTCCTTTGAAAAACTTTCGTTTCTCCATATTCCGCGCAATCGCATAGGCTACCATAGAGTTACTGAGCAACGTCAAAAGTACGGTGGATGCGGTAACGATTGCACTGTTACGGAACGATTGGAAGAAGTTTGTCATGTCGATGGCCCTCGCGAAATTCTCCCAGTGAAGTGTCGTCGGAATGGCAAAGACCGATTGGGCCATCTGTTCCGGATTTTTCAAAGCAATCGTAACGGTCATATATAATGGGAACAGGATAAACAGGGTACCCAGCACAACGAGCAGCATAACAGGCCAATTGATTCGTGTACGGCTTCTCATTACAGATCCATCTCCCTTCTTTGCAGGAACCGGATTTGCAGAATTGAAATCACCGCAATAACGATGAAGTAAATAACCGAGTTCGCAGATTGATATGCATATTCGCCGCCTTCAAATCCACCGGTGTAGATCAGATGAGAGATGGACTGCGTCGCCCGTCCGGGACCACCGTTCGTCAAGGCTACGATTTGGTCGAAGACCATAAGTGAATTTTTCATCGCCAGCACCATATTAATGGTGAAGAATGGGGCAATAAGCGGGAAAGTAATACTCCAGAATTCACGCCATTTGCCTGCGCCGTCGAGGTTGGATGCCTCGTACAGTGTCGTTGGTATCGTTTGCAGACCAGCCAAATACAGAATCGTATTCAGGGCCACGGATTGCCATACTGCAACAATGACGATACCAATCCAAGCCAGACTCTCGCTGCCGAGAATGTTGGTGGATAGCGCATTGATGCCCAGGTTTTGTCCCCAGATCGGGAATACGTTGGAGAACAGGTAGTTAAATATGTAACCTACGATCAGTACACTCAGAATATTGGGCAGGAAGTAGATGCCTCGGAAAAAGTTACGGAACTTGATCTTGGCATTCAGCCCGAGTGCAATGAGCAGGCTCAGGATATTGGTCAGGATCGTCACCACGATCGCGAACTTGAACGTAAACCAGTAGGCGTTGCCTACATTGTCATCCTGGAACAAGTTGAAATAGTTTTTGAAGCCAACAAAATCATACTCTTTCCCGAATCCGTTATAATTCGTAAATGAATAATAGATGCCCTGGAGGGCCGGCAGCGTCATAAATACAAAGAACAATACTACCGCCGGAACCGTCATCCAGTAATAGGGTGCGATACGCTTGTTCATACTCCATCCTCCTTCTGACAAGGCTTAGCGCCGATTAGCAACCTTGTCCCATTCTTTGTCGAGTGTATCTAGATAGTTGTCGATGTTTTGGTTCTGCAAAAAGGACTGTACGATGGAATTCAGCTGCACCGCAGCCGGAATATAGTGATCGGGAAAGTCAATAACCTTGTCCTGCTCGATGTAAGGCATCAATTCCTGTACCGCAGGATCATCCTGCTTCACGCCTTCTACCGCAGAGAACAGCGTCTGTTCGTCAATGTATCTTCCGATATTTTCAGGCTCTAACAGGAACGCAATAAACGTCTCTGCCTGCTCGCGATTAGGCGTGTCCTCCGCAATGGTAAACAGGGAGTCGATCCCGTTCACCAGCTTGATCTCGCTTGCATCGTTGCCCGTAGGGAATGGGAAGAAACCGATGTCAACATTTGGGTTCGCTTTGCGAATCTCCGAGATGGCCCAGGTTCCCTGGATGTACATGAAGGCTTCACCGTTAGCGAAGGCACGGTTACCGTCCGAATAAGCTTTACCAAAGTTATCGCCGTGACCGTATTTCATGAGTTCCAGTTGCTTCTCAGCTACCTCGCGGTACTTCTCCTTGAACGTCATTTTGTTATCGCGCCGCTCTTGGTAGAAATCAATACCGACCAGATTGGAGGCTAGTGCATTGAACGGCAGGCTCGTCTGCCAGTCATCCTTGTATGTGAAATAAAATGGAATCTCACCTGCATCCTTAATCTTTTGGGCGGTCGCAATGAGTTCATCCCACGTCTTGGGCACGTCCAATCCCATTTCCTTAAACAACGTTTTGTTGTACATGATGCCGTTTGCATTAGTCGCGTAAGGAATACCTGTCACTTCGTCCATGCCTGTGAGATCATTCAGCATTTGTATGTAGTTCGGATCAATCGTCTGGAGTAATGTGCTATCCGTCAGATCGGTGAAAATATCACTCTGAGCCAGAATGGAATAGGTGTCGGTTGCCCCCATGGCCATAATATCCGGAATATCATTTTTGACGACACGCGTCTTCAGTACTGTCTCCGCATCGGGCGGATTCACCTGTGTCACTTGGATATCGTCATGCTCCGCATTAAACGTTTTAATTAATTCATCAAAGGTTGTTTTGGCTTCAGGCTTGTTCTGGAAAAATTCAATCTGCACTTTGCCATTCGCGCTATCTCCACTGGTACAGGAAGATAAAAGTACAGCCATCATTCCACACAGCAACATTGTCCCGAGAGCCTTGGTAAGCGTTGTTCTCATGTTGTACCTCCCTCAGCTTAATAAATTGAACTAATGTGATTTACACAGTGTCACTCCGATTGCAGTACCATCTTCCGATCGTTGTTATCCCCAGATTTTTTTGATTCCCTTCCTCAAAGGGAAAATCCGGTGATAAACACGCACGCTGCGCTTCTTCAGTTTGGTTCTGCACTCTCCGTGTTCGTGTATATCTTAGTTTCACTTTATATACGTAAAGATTTACCCATAAAAATAGTGAAATAACCATTTGGTTAATCCTTCCAAACTAACTTCAATCTGAATGGATGATATAGGTCTTTATTATTTCTAAAACGGTTTCGGTAAAAATGAATCACGGCAGTTCTTCCCATGACCCGAATTGGGCATAACAAAAAGGACACTGGATAATATCCAATGTCCCTCATTTAATAAGCTTATATTCAGCCACTGTAACGCTTTTATCCAACCTATTACGAACGTTCTGCTTTCGGCAAAGCATTACGTAAACGCTTGGCCCGATAACTCTGATATGCACGAATCAACATGCCGATGATAATCATGACCACACCGATGTTAATTGCAACATCAGCGAGATTCAAAATCCCGCGTCCTGACGGAAATACGAGGAAATCCGTTACCCGGGCATAGATAAATCGATCGATCGCATTTCCTAAAGCCCCGCCGACCATAAAACCCGCGCCAGCTTGCATCCAGAAACCGCGAATCTCACCTTTACTCCGGTAATACAGCATGCCCGCTATGAACAGAACAGCAATCACACCGAACAGACGCGCATTTCCCTGAAACATGCTGCCAGCCATTCCACTGTTCTCGTAATGCTGTAACTGCATGCCCGAGTTACCCAGTCTCATGACGTCGCCAACTTCCATATACATCCTCACTGCAATCTTGGTTCCCTGGTCCACCAAAGTCACCAGCAGTGCTACAAAATAAAACAGCATCGTGCTTCTCCTCCTGCCTACGTAGCAATAACTTATTTTAACTTTAAGAGTTATGTATATTAGGTTCCCTTCACTTTAACACAGCCGATGTACGGTCTCCAAATGAACGGTCTTTAACCACGCAAATAACGTTCACTAACATCGTTCAGACTGCATCCAGAAGGGACTACACCAATCCATGTCGAATGTAGACATCAATCATATACGTAAAGGGGATGCCTGTAATTTGAACCTGACCACGACAGAGAAATTAAAGGAAATGCAACAGGAAGAAAAGGACTTGGTATTTGACACATTTGATTCTGAAACAGCACTCCAACTTGGCCAGCATCTGGTCGAAGAAGCGAAGCGTCGCTCCCAAGCCGTGACCATCGACATCACCCTGGAGGGGCATCGCCTCTTTTTGCATGCGATGGAAGGCACTCATCCCGACAACGAAGACTGGATTCGCCGCAAGAACAACGTAGTGAATCATTTCTCATCCAGCTCTTGGCACACGGCTCTGCGGTTGAGAAGTGAAAACCAGACACTTGAACAAGACTTCAATCTGCCTTCATCGGACTATGTCCTAGCCGGTGGCGCTTTCCCGCTGATTCTGAAAAATGAGGGACAAGTCGGCACCATTACGGTATCAGGTCTGCCTGATGAGGAAGACCATGATCTGGTCACGACAGGCATTCGCTCGTTTTTGTTGCAGCAAGATTAGATTAAAATGGGCAATAAAAAATCCGTACCTGGGATAGGCACGGATTTTCTTCTTTTTCCTGTAGTTAAATTCCTGCGTTTATTGGATCGCCGAGAGAACGTCCAGCAGCATAGATTTGAATTTGGGCCGATCGATGGCTTCACAGACACGTACATTCGGCTCTTTGCCAAAACGTCCGTTGATATCGACCACGCTATATCCACGTGTCAGTTCTCCTGCCGCTTCCACGTCCACATAATATTGACCCGACTTGGTCATGATGGATTCATCCGCGGCTACAGCCATCAACAACGTATCGGGATGAGTGGTGCCATTGAGTTTATGTACCGACTTGTTGAACTGCATAACCACTTTGTTGATTGCAGTGAAGAAATCGGCACCCGATGTACCCAGAGCCGCAATCTCTGCATGATCGTCATCGTCCATCACTGAATATTGCGTGCACATCTCCCAACCAACCATCGTGATTGGAATGCCTGCATGCAGTACAATTTTCGCTGCTTCCGGGTCCACGTAGAAGTTATACTCCGCCGCCGGTGTAATATTGCCCAGTGCATTATTCGTTCCGCCCATGATGTACAGGTGAGCAATCTCCGGGATAATCGTGGGGTCTTTCTGAATTGCCATCGCAATGTTAGTCAGTGGAGCAATAGCCAGAAGTTCAATTTCGCCTGGATGTGCATGCACCTTCTCAATGAGAAAATCAACCGCATGCCCGCTCTCGGGACGCTGATCTGCCTTCGGGAAATGCGCGCCGCCCATACCATCATCGCCATGCACATCTTCCACTGTCCGGTGCTGAGCTTTACCGTAGGCCATTAGCGGACGTTCGCAACCTTTATACACAGGTACCTTGCCGCCATGTCCAGCAACCTGTACCGTGTACAGGGCATTTTCAACCTCTTGGTCGAATTGTACGTTACCGCCCGTAATGGTGATGCCCTCCACCTGAAAGTGATGCAATGCTGTCAGGATCGCAATCGTATCGTCTCCTGCTGTATCTGTATCGATGATGACTCTTCTCATGATGCCGCGCTCCTTCTTCCGTTTAATAGTAAACTCCATAAAACACTATGTCTTATTTTACATCAAAAACGTACCAATGACGATGGAAACGCCGATGATAATCGAACGCAGCAACTGTGCTACCGCCATATTACCTCGTGCGATTTCGTCACACACCCGCATTTTTGGAATCAGGAAATCAAATATAATATAGACCAGGCACAGCACAATAATTCCAAACGCCGACCACAGCAGCATATCCAACCACGAATGCGTCGAGAAAGATACCATGCCCACAATAATACACAGTCCCAGTAATTTGCTGCCCATGTACATGCCTGCCGCCTCGTTACCTTTGGCGATTTCCTCACTATCGTTATACCGGGTCAATTTGCTAAAAGCGAAATATCCACATACCAATACCACCAGCAGAATGCCTACACCCACCGCCACATTCACGAGGTTTAATCCCAAGTTTTCCATTCCTTCTTCTCCTCCTCATCATTCATCCGTTCACTAACCGTAGCCGCGCAATAATAGGCCATATCTCCGGTTACTTTCTCCCCGACCCGTGGTAGTATCCCAGCCAAACGCCCACCGATAACAAACACCCCTGTAAGCAGATAGCCGCTGTATGCTCCAGCTTCCGTCTCGATCACAACCTGTTCCATCGGAACCAGCTGCTGATAGATTTTGGGCTGATTTTCGTAATAAGCTGTGATCTCTTCATCCTCGTCTGTTGCCCCAGATGCAAGATTGGATTCCAGCGCCTCGTTAAGAGGATGCTCCATATCCTGCTTTCCAAAGGCATTGTCCGTTCCTTCATCCAGCAAAAGAGTTCCTCTGCCTTCGCGCCCCCAATAACTCTTCGCTACATATGGCGTGGCGTTCAGCTCGAAAGGCTCTGCCGAAAAATAGGTGGGCAGCAGATATCGGGAAATCACGTCCATCTCTGCTTCATCAAAGAGGGTAAACCCGCAATATTCTGGGGTTTGCTCGTTACGCTCGTAAAGTGACCAGATTGCTGCCATGAAGCCTTTGCTCTGCATCAGCACATGCTGAACGGGATTCATCAGGCCCAATCTTCCCTCACGTACAAGTTCAAGCAGCGCAGCACCAATGTCCACCCCTGTCGTCTCATCCCGATCATCGATCAGATACTCCAGTGGATAAAGGCGATACAGCAAGTTAATCTCCCGCCCCCTATGGTAAAGCGCCTCTCCCGGAACAATCTCCAGTTCCTCAAGTGGAGCATAGAAAACCTCGTATCCCGCTTCCTGACAACGTCTCATCAGGTATTCCGTATTCGTTCGGTCTTCGACATGTTCGCCAAAAGAAGTGAATGTCACCGGACCCTTTAATCCCTGCTCTGTATAGAATTCCAGCCACATCTTGAAACATTCCCGAATACGTGTATCCATCTCGGCAGATGGCGCAGTTAACGCGGCATCCTCAGCAAGACCGACCAGGATATTTTCCAATGCAGCAGCCTCCGGTATGCCAGTAGGCGTGTCCGTATTATTTTCAATACACTTGGGCCCAGCTTCTCCGATAATCCAGTCCTGACGGGTAATGCCTCCAGTTACCAACTCCATACGTGCCGCCGGGATAAGCCCCGGATGAATACCCAACTGATGCTCTAAAAAAGAATCCGGCATATATTGCTGGATAAATCGCATCACTTTACAGTAAATGCCGTCTACCGCCTCGGCTGCGGTATGCAGTTCCAGCACCTCCGAGGGAGAGTAGACCGTTAATGCTGGCACACAATATTGCTTCCCGTACATTCGATGATATGGAATCTGTTGTTCCGTTTCACCCTGAAATACCTCTTCGTGACTTAACGGCAGTTGAACCACTTGCCTCATCCGGTTATCCTCCCGAGCTGCGGAAGAAGCTACCGAAGCCGCTTGATTTGGACTTGGATTTGCTATAGGAGCTGTTACTGTCCTTATTGCTTCGATACGACGACCCACCGTAGTAATAGTGCCCACTGCTGGAATCATATTCACATCCGGTATCATACTCCGGGTCACATTCATCATTGTTGCTAGCACAACCGGATAACACGGCAGGAACCGCCAGCATCAGGGAGAAAGCAACCAGCTTTGCTTTTGATCCGGGTTTCGATGCTTGCCCCCGCTCTTGGTCACTCATTACAGATCCACCTCTTTCATATAAAACAACACTTTCTTGCGATCCGCATCCAGCACGGAATACAGGAACTCATACGTCTTGCCACCGCGAACCATGTAATGGTCCAGCAGTTGCTCGGCAAGCTCCATTGTATAGGTGGATGAAGCTATGAGCTCCAACTCCTGAAACGAACTTCCATTCCACAACATATACTCTGGGCTGTACATGGAAGACATTTTGCACATCGCCAGCGCAGCATCCGCAATGGCTGCACCGTACTCGTCCGGCATCTGTTGGTCATATGGCGTTACATATACTGCATGTTCCCGCCCATCCTGGCATTCATTGGACAGATGCGCCCAGAGTTTGTTTTTCACCAAGGTGGCATCCACCAGTTTGCGCATGAACAGTTCATCTCGTGTGACTGAAGCCTGTTCCAGCACTCCCGTCTCCGCCTGTCGATCATCCGACCAACTCCGATACGTCAATGAATAATAGATACCGATAACCTCCCTTTTTGCGAGCTCTTAGGTGAGCCGTTTCAATTCATACAAACGTATTTAACGCATCAGAAGGAAAAAAGTTACACTAGTGAATCAATTTCATAGTACCTTTAGCTGCTTCAAATCAAGGCTAGACATAGATCAAAATGGTTTAATTTGTCTATGTCTAGTTACAAAACTCCATTTTTAGTGATTTATGAAATTGATTCTATTCACCATGACATGTAATAAAGAACATGTTGGCTACCTTCGTTCTCCGATTAACGAAGCAGGAAATAACATACTGTTTTCTACTTTTGGTATGTAATCCAGTTCAAAAAGGCCGGAGAAGACTCTCCGACCGCACTTTTTTTAATCTTATGCTCATGCCATTCTGACTTATAACTCAGCCCACTGTGCCAATACATCATTATATTCAGCGGACAATTGCTCGCGATCATTCCAGATTTGTTCCAGTTCAAGCGGATTGTTCTGCACCATTTCCAACTGTTGATCCAGCACCTGAATCTCTGCCTCAAGACGAGCCAACGTCTGTTCCAGCTTCTCCGCAGATTGTTGGTTGCCACTGCCACTTCTATGTTTCGATGCAGTTGCTGCCGAAGGAGTCAACGCCTTACCTGATTCAGTAGAAGCTTTATGGTCATGACTTCCACCGGCAGCTACAACAGTGGATCCGTTCATTGTCGAGGTTGCTCCTGGCTTCTTCCCTGATCTGGCAGTCCCGCCGGGCGCGGACGTTAAACCTGACTTCATCTCTGACTTGGTGTTCCCACGAGAAGAAACGCCCACGCCTGCTGTAGCCTGAGTTGTCGCCGCCGCACGAGCTTGCAAATCAAGCTTCTTCTCACGATACGCCTCATAGTCTCCCAGGTAAGCGGTCATCTGACCGTCCTCCAGTTCCCACACACGGGAAGCGAGGCGATTGACGAAGTACCGATCATGCGAGATGGCAAGTACGGTTCCTTCAAAATCAACCAGTGACTCTTCCAGCGCTTCTCTCGATGCGATATCCAGATGGTTGGTTGGCTCATCGAGCAACAGTACATTGGGTTTGCGCTGCACCAGCAGAGCTAGCCGCAGACGCGTCCATTCCCCACCAGATAATTGCCCGACAGAGCGGAATACATCCGCTCCATAGAACAGGTATCGGGCCAGAATTCCGCGAGCCTCTCCCTCTTCCACGCCTGCTTCCAGACGGAAGTATTCGAGTACGTTCAGCTTTGGATTCGTGGGTTCCTCCTGTTGAGCCAGATACCCTACATCCACGCGTGCTCCCCACTCCAGCTTGCCCGCATTGGGCTGCTCGTCACCAAGCAACAGCTTGAACAGGGTCGTCTTGCCGGAGCCATTGCGTCCAATGAGTGCAATTTTATCCCCATATTCCAACAGACCCGAGATTCCGCGCAGGATTTCACGCTCGCCATAGCTCTTCTCGACCTGTTCCAATACCGCTACCCGTTTACCCGTTCGATCCGTAGGACGCACATCGAACTCGGCATTGCGGCGCTCCAGTACAGGACGCTTCACCTGCTCCATCCGCTCGATGGCTTTACGCATCGAAGCCGCCCGCCGGAAGAACTTTTCATTGCCACCCACACGACCCCACTCCTCTAACTGGCGGATCGTTTCCTTCATTTTTTTGATAACCTTCTGCTGCTCCTTGAACTCCTCGAATTGCTGCAACAGCCGTTGTTCCTTCACTTTCATATATTCCGTATAACCGCCAGCAGATGTTTCCGCTTCTCCATCCTCCAGCTCCAGTGTTCGATTCACGACCCGATCCAGAAAATAGCGATCATGCGAGATCAGGACAATGGTGCCGGGATATTCTCGTAAAAATCCTTCCAGCCACTCAACCCGCTCCAGATCAAGATGGTTTGTCGGCTCATCCAGCAATAACAGGTCGGGTCTTACGATTAGCTGTGAAGCCAGCACCACCCGAGTCTGCTCCCCACCAGACAGGGAACCAAAGCGCCAACCATAGTGTGCCTTGGCGATATCCAAACCGTCCGCCACCTGATCGATCCGGGCATCCATTTCATATCCACCCTCACGCTCGAACTGGTCTTGCAGTGCCGCGTAGCGTTTCAGCAGGCGCTCCAATTGATTAGGGTCTGCTGCACATGCCGGATCGGACATCTGCTGCTCCATTTCCTTCATTTGCGTGCGACATATCATAAGCTCCTTGAATCCAAGACTCAGTACATCCAGTACGGTATGGTCATCCAATCCTTCTGGAACCTGAGCCACATATCCCATTCGTGTATCTTTCTTGATCATCAATTGCCCTTCATCCGGCTTGTTCAGTCTTGCCATCAGGCGCATAAGTGTGGTCTTGCCGCTTCCGTTGCGGCCAATCAGGGCGACCTTGTCACCTTCCATAATTTCAAACGTAATGCCGTCCAGCACCAGATGTGCTCCGTGGTATTGAGTCAGTTGTTGCGCGCTAATCATTATCATAATAAGGTTCCTCCTATGGTATGGAAGATCCTGACCGCAACACAAAAAGAGCCGCAGGAGGTTAGCTCCGCGGCCCTTCAGAATTCAAGCAATATCGCTTATAGTCCGAATGAGGTCAAGGCAGGCATCTTCTCGCAAATGTTAACTTCCGTATATTCAAAATTGGACAGACTTCTCCCGTTGGTCAGAAAAGTATGAACAATGCCAGCCATAGCAATCGGCAGCTGGCTAATACGGTTGTTAAGCATCTCGTGATTCACCTGTCTTCACCTCCCTTGTCATAATTAATGTCAATATATCACAGACGAATGCGTTTCCGCAACCATCCCTTCGCCCAATTCAATCATACTGTACAGTAGTTTCATTCTTACGCTTAATTCCTGCCCCGTCGCCGAAGCATTACATCCCTGATCGCCACCGTAATAAGTGTTAACATTCCCGAGGTACCCAGTGATGCGCCAAGCAGGGCATATCCGATGCCATTCCACCCGCCAATATCGATGCTGATCATGATTACAACGGCACCGCCGAGCAAGGCCACACATGGCAATATATATTGAACCCACGTCATTCGCCGTCCTTGCAATCGGTAAATAAGCCATTCAATCAGCAGCAGCACCGCCCACATTCCCAATGTCCACAAGATCAGTACTTCCATAAGGTTCCCCTCCTGTTGCTGGATGGATTAAGCCCTTTGTTACAGACCTTACGTTACTTCAACCAATCTGAGAAAAAGTTCCGGTACCCTTCTTTCATTTTCGTGCGCGAAAAAGCACCAAAGGCATACTTCCGGTTGTCTTCTGACACACTGCGCGGCGCAGCCGCAGCCATGTTCACCAGTTCAAACCAGTTATCCTCGTTGCCTGCAAAGGCATGCGTGGATCGAATGTGACCGTAGCAAGCATGCTCCGGTTTCACGACCATTTTGCCCATGGCCATCGCTTCCGTCAGCGGCATCGCAAACGTATCAAAGGCCGAACAGTTCCAATACACCTTGGATGAGTTCATCAACGTAAATATCTCATCCTGCGTGAGCGCAAACTTCAGCTTCACGTTGGCAGGAATGTCGTACTTCTTCATGGTTTCCTTATAGCGTACACCGCCAAACACCATATATACTTCCTTGTCCGGGTTCTGCCGAGCGTATTCCAAAACTAGATCCGGGCGACGGTTCGCCTCATCCCGACCGATCCAGAGCACCCGATTATGCACAACCTGGCTCGGATCATAGTGCCGGTTCGCCAGCTCTTCGCTAAAGCCAATCGGAATAACGTTCACGTCATGTACACCGAAATTGCGACCCAGTTCTGTTTTTAAAAACTCCGTCTGTACAATTGCTTTATCCACCATCGTATAAAATGGCTTCATCATCTCATATCCCGTTAGCGCGGGATCGGGGAAACTGTGCGGGAACAATACACTTTTCGGTAAGAACATCTTCAAAAATGTAAACCCGGATACGGTGTAGATAACATGCTCTATATTATGGCTATGAATCTGGTCCAGCACGATATCGTAGTTCACCAGGTCACCTTTCTCATGCTCATAACCAGGCAACCAGTCGTATCCACTGACATGACGCTCCGGCGAGATGAACACGATATCCACGCCCAACTCCAGACCAATCTGCTTCAGCCTATCCGCAAATACGCGCGGCCCCTGAGCTTCCGTGAATTGAATTTTACGCATAACAAGTCCGACTTTACGCAAGCTTCTCACCCCTCATTTCTATTCCTCACCCATATGCTTCATGCACTGCTCCAGCGTCGCTGCCGTCTCATTCCATTGGCTTCGCAGCTGTTCCTTCGGCCACACACATTCCTCACTTCTCAGATCACCGTCAATTAAACGCAGCATCCAGAGCGAGAATACAATAGCATAGGCGTGGTACCATTCTGCAAAAGAAACCCGTTCAATCTGCATGCCCAGGCTCCCCAGTTTGTCCAAATAAACATCCATAACCCGCTCTCGCAATGCAGGCGTAACCGTTCTGGGAAACAGCGGATGCGAGAGATCAACTAGGTGAAATATATCCCACAATGGCGCATTCAGATGGGCATGCTCCCAGTCCAAGATGACCAGTCTGCCGTCCACCTCCGCCATGTTACCTGGATGCAGGTCTCCGTGACACAAAACGGTTGGAAGTTCTTCCTCTGCCATGAGGATCAACCTGGAGATCTTGTCCCAATCGGATTCGGACAGCTGCATATCCAGCCTGGATAAAAATTCATCCGTAGATTGTCTGTGCATTTGTAACTCATCCAGCATTGTGTGAATGGGCGGTTTCTGGCCCACGCGAGGCAGTTCGCTCCAATCCGTGACAGACAACGCATGCCATACTGCCATATGTGCCGCTGCGCCGAGCATCGTCGCTTCTTGCGAATCATGCACCAGTTGCCCCAAATCCTCGTAGATCATCCAGCTCTGTGCTGGAGCAATGGTAAGATCCGACGCTGCAATGAGTTGCGGATAGATTGGTGGTAAGCCAGACATCACATGCTCGTACATCCATCGTTCCCGTCCATGCTGCGCAGGATTCGTCAGTGGTTTGAAAATATAACTGCCCCCGGTAGGAATCGTGAATCGCTCCACATATCGTCCGTTTATTCCTTTATACAACTGCTCGCGGCTTGTTATATAGTGATCATTCAGCATTCCTTCGGGCGTCACCCAGCTGTATGCATCCAACTCTTCGTTCACGCTACCCACCATCCATTTCGTTCTCCCTGCTACTCCGATGTTGATTTCTATTCATCATACGTTGCCGCTCACAAGCCTGCAAGCTTTGGTCGTAAGAGCTTATTCAGTGTCTCAATTCAGAGTTTCAAAATTGCTTATTGCATTTTGGTTAGTAATCACTTACTATACAATCATGAAGAACAAATCTCATGTGGATAGCAAAAAGAAAGATATCCTACAAGCGGCGATGCGCTTGTTCGCAACCAAAGGCGTTGACGGCATATCCGTCAAAGAGATCGGTGACGCCGCCGGAGTAACCGATGCGGCGATCTACAAACATTTTAAAAACAAAGATGCCGTTGCCCTGGAAGCCTTCACCCAATACTGTGTCGACTATACTGCACTGATTGACGGGTATGTTCGACAGGAAGGTCCGGTGTTGGAACGCTTCAAGCAACTGGTTACCGAGGTTCTCCATCTGCATGATGAAGATCCCTACGGACTGCTACTGATTTCACAGAATCATGAAATATTCATTGAAGCCGGAAGCAGCGAGGATTACCGTCAGCCGTTGGATGCGTTGATGGATCTGATCGATCAGGGAATGATGCGGGGCGAACTGCCTCAGCAGGATTCACGGCTCACAGCCGTTCTGGTGATCGGTGCAATTACACGCATGGCGGTCTCCAGTATGCAAGGTGAGCTACCGGAGCTGTTGGTACCTTATACGGGGGAAACGGTTCACCGGCTTGCATCAATGTTGGGGCACTTATCTCAGAAGTAACGATGGAGATGGGATGAAGCTAGAAATGGAGTAGCGGAGTGTAGGGAAAACGACGTGAGCAACTACATTGTTTCCGAAGGAAACAACCTTCGTAAGCACCCCTCTTATTTCGGCTGAATCCCATATTCGATGCGGATTATGCCGCTAGGCATGATTCGTAATCAAAGGCGGACTTGTTGAATAACTTCTAAAAGAGAATCGTCAACATACCATCAGGATATACAGATGGATTACCGGGTCATACGTGACCTTTTCTTTTTGCACATGAGGTTAGTGTTCATTAACTAAAATAGTCAGGACGTGTCATCTTCCATGAAAAAAATATTAATTATTCAAGGCAATCCCGTCTCTCCCAGTTACAACGGTGCAATCGCCGAGGCTTACCGAAAAGGTGCGGTGCAGGCTGGTGCCGACGTCCGCATGATCACCCTTAACGAGTTGGCATTCAACATGAATCTGGAGGGAGGATATCGTAATAAACTTCCACTTGAACCAGATTTGCTGGAGGCCCAAGAAGCAATCAAGTGGGCCGAGCATCTTGTATGGGTATTCCCAATCTGGTGGGGAGGACCACCTGCCCTGCTGAAAGGTTTCGTTGACCGAATCTTTATGCCAGGTTACGCCTTCAAGTATCAGAAAGGAAAACCATTCCCGGATCAACTGCTCAAAGGCCGCACCGCTCGCATGATCACCACGATGGATGGTCCGAGCTGGTACTTCAAATGGTTCCAAGGTGAGCCTGCACATAAAATGATGAAAATCTCCACATTTGCACTGACTGGCATCAAACCTGTGCGGATAACACCTGTAGATCAAGTTGGTAAAAAGTCAGATGAACAGAGAAAGAATTGGTTGGATAAGATCGAGCAGCTTGGGCGGAAGATGGGGTAAAAGATTTCTGCAAGAAAGCCTCATGGGAAGTATATACTTCTCTCCAGATTTTCACGTTGTAAGTTAAATCAAAAATCTGTGGATACGCGCAATTTGAAGGTAGTCCTGTAATCCACGAGTGGCGCAATTGTAATTATAGTCTGACTTATAACAGAAAGCAGAAATGTGCCTATTCCCAGTTACAAAAAAGGGTTGTCCCCTACGTCTTGTTCAAGACGTAGGGGACAACCCTTTTAGCATTCATTATGATCTAACGAATCGTAGACGCGTTATTTCCTCGATCTGTGTATCATTTAATGATTTTAAACTAGTTTGCACCGGAATAACTTCACTGAGGTTCGTTACATTTTGCATTCCACGCTAAATCGCCATTTAACACTGACTCGGTTCGTTAGCGACCTGCACTTAGAGAGACAAATCTGCACTACAGGTCAGCTTGATACGCCAATCGCCCGCCTTTGGAAAGTCGACTTCGCATCAGTAATGCAATGGAAACGACCATGGTTAGCGCCCCAATGAACAGCCATCTACAAATACAAACAACGCATTACCTAAACGAAATACGACCTGATGGATGCTCAGGCAAAATAGCTGTAACCAACTGCTGTACAGCCGGATGATCCGACTGCATTACCGAATCCCCGGCATCACCGCTATATACCAGCTTTCCCTGATCCATCACGGCAATGCGGTCACAGATCGTCATGGCAGCTCGAATGTCATGTGTGATAAAAAGGTAAGACAACCCGTAGGATGCTCTTAACTCTCCCAATAAGGATAGAATTTGCGTCTGGTGCACCATGTCCAGGCTGCTGATCGATTCGTCCAGTACGATTAACTTTGGCTTGAGCGCAATGGCTCGTGCGATGTTAACTCGCTGTAATTGCCCACCGCTGAACTGGTGCGGAAGCTTGCTCCCATCCTCAGGTGTAAGCCCAACCTGCTCAAGCAGTTGTCCGACCACACGAAGTTGTTCTTTTGCCGAAAATCGCTCGTAATTATCCAGTGGCTCACCGATGAT
This sequence comes from Paenibacillus sp. FSL H3-0457, assembly GCF_037981725.1. Lineage (NCBI taxonomy): Bacteria > Bacillati > Bacillota > Bacilli > Caryophanales > Paenibacillaceae > Paenibacillus > Paenibacillus sp. FSL H3-0457. The sequence goes on from NZ_CP150283.1 coordinate 6,663,088, forward strand.
CTGCGCGGCAGTCATGAGTGGATTCACAGCCGAATAACAGTCCTGGAACACGACCTGCAGATCGCGCCGTAATCCCTTAAGCACGGGTTTGCTGGATCGATAGATATCCTGACCCTGAAATAAAATCTGACCCTGGCTGGGCTTCTCCAGACCAAGAATGATTTTACCCAAGGTACTTTTACCTGCCCCGCTCGTACCCAGGAGCCCCAGACACACACCCTTTTCGATCGTAAGTGAGATATCTGCCAGCACAGGAGGACGCGCTCCCAAACGATCCAGCCAGTTGCGTTTGCCATAGCTATGGCTTACTTCACGTACCTGAAGCATCAGGTCACCCTCCTCTTTTGTACTTGGCAGAAGCAATCTCCGAAGAAGCTGAAATTACACATCACCATGTTCATTCCACCCCTACGCCTACCCACTCAAAATCAATTCATACCCGCTCTACACATACATTCACTGAACGATTCATACCACATGTCATTCGCTATCGTCCCAAAGACATACTGGGCCTGGCATTTAACAACATCCGTGTATACTCATGCTGCGGGTGATCGAACAGTTGGTACACATCCGCCTGCTCCACAATTCGCCCCTTCTGCATGACCGCGACTTCATCCGCCATTTGCGAGATCACGCCCAGATCGTGGGAGATGAGCAAGATGGATGTGCCATACTCCGTACGTAGCCGATCCAATTCCTGAAGCACCTTGAACTGATTCACGACATCCAGTGCCGTCGTTGGTTCATCAGCAATGACCAGGGCTGGTCGCAAGCACATCGATATGGCGATCATCACCCGCTGCAACATGCCCCCACTCAGTTGAAATGGATATCGCTTCATTAGCTTGGTCGGCTCGGGCAGGTTCATGTCTGCCAAGGCAGCAATCGCCTGTTCTCTCGCTTGTCCCTTGGGCATTCCCGTATGCGTACGCAAAGTTTCAATAAATTGCGATCCAATCGTATATACGGGTGTAAAAGCATTCATCGGATTCTGCATAATAAATCCGATGTCCTTGCCGCGGATGCGCCGCATCTCCTCACCTGACAACGAGCCAAGCTCCCGTCCATTCAGGTGGATGCTGCCCGACACTTCCATCCTGCGCGGATCAAGCAGATGGAGCAACGCGTTACATGTAACGGTCTTACCGCTGCCACTCTCACCGACGAGACCGAAGACACGACCTTTTTTCAATTCAAAATCAATGGGCTCCAGTAACGGGACTGAACCCTCCGCTGTTCTTAGATTCACTTGCAGACCACGAACTTCGAGTACCTTCGCTGCATCATCCATCGTTACGTTCACCCCTCATATGCCTTCGATTCCGAACCACTACCTTTTTGCAATGCCATAACGCTCGGATAACGCTTCTCCCAAAATGTTGAACGTAATGACTACGAGCAGAATCAATGCCCCCGGGTAGATCATCAACTCCGGATGACTGCGAATATAACCTGTCCCCTCATGAATCATAGCGCCCCATTCTGCATTCGGTGGTTGAATACCGAGTCCCAGGAAAGACAGAGCAGATATATCCATAATCGCCCACCCCATCTCCAGAGTACCCATCACAACGATCGGACGCTGCACGTTGGGGATGATATGTTTCCGAATAATCGTCCACGAAGAGGAGCCGCTAATCCGCGCCGCTGCGATGAAGTTCCGTTCTTTCAGACTAACGACCATGTTCCGGCAGATACGTGCATAATACACCCACTGTACCATCATGAGTGCTAGAAGCACCTGCATCAAACCTGGACCAAAGATCCCTACAATACCGAGTACCAGCACCAGATTCGGAAACGCCATAATGCCTTCACACAAGCGCATCAACAGACTGTCCACCCAACCACCAAGGTAACCGGAGATTGAACCTACAATGACACCTATGAGCAAAGATGACAGGAAGATCAGGGTAGCAAATCCAAGCGACACTCTCGCTCCATACATCAGCCTAGTGAGATTGTCGCGTCCCAGATGATCCGTTCCGAGCCAATGCTCAAGCGATGGACTCGCCAGCTTCTGCAACAGATTCACCTTCACCGGGTCATGAGGAGCAATCCATGGGGCTAATAACGCGATCACGAAGAAAAGCAATATGATCACCGAGCAGATCTGGATGGCTCTCTGCCCTTTAAATACCGCACGCCATTTGTTTATCAATGTTCTGCCCGTCCTTTCGCTGAAATCCGTGGGTCCATAACGAGCTGCACCAGATCAACGAGCAGATTGCATACGATGAACAGGCAGGCCGCCAGGAAGACATAACATTGAATAACGGGAATATCCCGATTAAATATCGCATCGACAAAATATCGTCCGAACCCAGGCCAGGAAAACACCTGCTCTACAATAATGGTGCCTGTGAGCAGCTTGCCCATACTCATCCCCATTCCTGTAATAAGGGGCGATATGGCGATTTTCAGGACATGCTTGAGCATAATCACTCTTTCGCGAATCCCGCGTGTTCTCGCATACTGTACATATGTCTCCTGCAATTGCTCCAGTACACTGGAACGTAACAATCGGGTGTAGACCGCAATAAGAATCAAGGAGAGAGTAATCGTAGGCAGAACCAGATTCTCCCACGATCCACGCCCCTCCACAGGCAGCCAGTCCAATTTCACTGAGAAAAAGAAGATCAGCAGGTAACCGAGCCAGAATTGCGGAATAGATGCTCCAAAATAGGAAATCGTACGGCTGACCATGTCAATCCAGCTATTCTTATACACCGCCGCCAGTATTCCCAATGGAATACTCACCAAAGCGGATAACAACATACTCCAGAAGGCTAGTTCAGCCGTAGCGGGAATCCTTAGTTTCACTTCATCCCATACGGGTTTGTTGGTGAGATACGAAGTGCCGAAGTCGAGCTTGGCAATCTTCTGAATCGTATGCACATATTGGGTTAACATAGGCTGATCCAGACCGAACTCATGCCGCTTTTGCGCAAGCAGCTCCGGTGTGGGATAGATATGAGCAGCTGTCAGATAAGCCTCGGCCGGATCAACTGGTGATATATGAATAAGCGCAAAGGTAACAAGTGTAGCGATAAAAACGATAGGAATGATCGCGATCATTCGTTTCCCGATATAACTGATCAACAAACTTCCTCCCTTTTATCAAGCTACATGACCTTGCCAAGGCTTTACCACTCCGAAATTAAAGTAAATACAACTTATTGGTTGCCCAATTCAATGCCTACAAACGGATTCTCATCACGGTTTGCCGGGAAAATAAAGTTGGAAATTTTCTTCTGATATACCGCCGTTTTCTTAACATACGAGATGGGGACAATCGCCGATTGTTCCTGGAGTGTTGTCAGGATAGAGCCATACAGCTCCTGACGTTTCGTCTCATCTGTTGATGATAGTGCGGCATGTACCTGCTCGTCCAGTTCCTTTTTCATCGGCAAGGCACTGAGCGTCTCAGAGATACCAAATCCAGGGCTCGCTACAACGTTAATGAAGGAATGTGGATCATACGGAGCACCATAGTTGTACCAGAAATACAGGTCGAAATCATTGGCTTTCAAACGTTTGATCTGTACCGTCAGTTCCAGCCCAGTGAGGTTTACCTTAACCCCAAGCTCGCTCCATTCCGCCTGAATGGTCTCAGCCATCGCTTTCTGAATCGGGTCCGTCTTGTCAAAAATCATTTCGAATTCAAGCTGTTGGCCGTCTTTCTCACGAACGCTACCATTCGCAGGCATCTTCCAACCCGCTTCATCCAATAAAGCTTTGGATTGTTCCACGTTATATTCGATCGGTTTCAGGTCAACATTGGTGTATGGGTAGTTTTTGGATAGTGCCGTATCTGCCGGTTCTTCCAGACCCAGAGTGATGCCTTCCACCATCGCTTTTTTGTTAAATCCTTGCTGGAGCGCCATCCGCACTCTGAGATCAGACAGCTTCGGATTGGAGGAATTCAGCAGCAGATCTCGCGTACCTACCGGATCAGACAGCTGACTCACATATTTATCGTTGTCACGAAGCTGTTGGAACGCATCCAGACTGATCATACCTTCACCATAGATCAGGTCGAGATCACCTTTTTCAAAAGCAAGCACGCGGGTTTCTGCATCAGGGATGATCTTAACCGTAATCTGATCCACCTTCGGTGCGGTTCCCCAATAATTCGGGTTGCGTTTGAAAACAGCATATTCGTCCTGCTTGTAATCAGCCAGCATCCACGGGCCCGTTCCAACTGGCTCTTTGATGCCTTCGGATGTATCTCCGTCATCCGGGAATCCGGCTTCACCCAGGAAGCGGAAAGGACGAACCACAGACAAATCCTGAAGAACAGGATAGTACGGCTCTGTGAGTGTCATACGGAACGTGTGGTCGTCCACAACCTCTGTCTTGTCGAGCACACCTACAATGCCCAGCCAGCTATGTGTAGCTTTATTTTTCATCACAGCGTCAAAATTCTTCTTTACAATCTCAGCATTAAATGGCGTACCATCTGAGAATTTCACACCTTGGCGAAGCTTAAATGTATATACTTTGCCGTCATCGGAGATGGTCCATGATACTGCCAGCGCAGGTTCCAGTTTTCCGTCCTTCTGGTAACTGATCAGTGGCTCATAGAGCATGGATTGGGCAAATAATTGCGAAGGATTGTACGTGTGCGGATTCATTGTACCGATATCACGTGGCCATGACATCGTAATCGACTTCGTAGATGTTTGATCCGAAGCAGCAGATGAGGATTCATCTCCACTTCCTGTATTGCTGCAACCCACAATAACGAATAACAACAAGAGCATAGTTGCCAACGTGAGGGCCGAAGATTTGCGATGTTGTACAGACATGAATGTTGAACCCCTTTTCTCTATTTTATGATAATGATTATCATATTCATCCATTAAGAATAGGCAGGAGCCCTCCTTTTGTCAACAAAATTCGACATGGTATGTGTTGTTACTAAAATAGCCAAAAAACCTTTCCTATGGGAGGAAAGGCTTCTTGACATGAATGTGAATTACAACTAAAAAAATAAGCTCCACCATAATCTGTTATTCCTTGCTCACAGCATGGAAATCACGAAAGTACATATGCAGATATATCACTGAAATCCATCTTCACATACGCCTTCTTGTTTCTCATTTTAAACGTCTACAGCGATGCCCTCATAGAACCGACGAATCACCTGCTCCGCTGGCTTGCCGTAAACACCATATCCATCATCGGTCAGCGCCTCCTTCTCCGCATGCAGATATGCGCTCCAATCCCATAGACCGAATCCGCGTACCCAGTCACGCTGACTGACATCCCGGAACATCGCCTCATAGAAACGCTCTTGTTCCTCCGCACTTACTTCGCCTTCTAGTCCCCAATCGTTCGGTACCTGGGCTGATCCACTGCGGCTGGGACAGCCTGCTTCTGCGAAGAAGAAAGGTTTGCCGTAGGGAGCAATCGCCTGCTCAATTCGATCCAGCTGTGCCTCCCAATCTCCGATGGGATAATAACCACTGGAAGAGATCACGTCCACAGCATCCCACCACTTCACATGATCTTCCTGATATTTGTCCGTGTTGTATGACACCAGTCCCGTATACACTTCACGCACACCAGCGATCACCTCGCGCCACTCTTGATCCCGACGCTCGGATTGCACCATCTCACAGCCAACGATGAACATTTCACACTTTTCCTGCTCTGCAATCGCTGCATAATGCTTCTGAAATGCCGTGTAGCTGCGGAACCAATCCTTCCACTTTGGCTCACACGGCACATCGATATCAAAAAAGTTAATGTGTGCACGCCATGTGCCATCGGTACAGTTGACGGTTGGTTTCAGAATGACACGCAGCCCGAGTGTACGGGCATAACGAATCATGTCCACCAGTTCATCATCATCCACCAGATGTGTGCCCCGATACTTGACCTCTACCGCCTGCGGATGATCCTGATGTGCCGCCAGTGCAAAAATAACATGAGAACTGCCTGTACGTTCTGCCATCAGGCGCAAAGATTCTTTGGCTTCCGGCTTACGGAAGTCACCCTTACCACTCATCCAACCAAATGTAAATCCCTTGATATAATCCATATGCATTACAGCTTGCCCTCTTCATGATCTCCGGCAATAACTTCATCCGTCTCGATCACATAGTTCACGATCTCTTCGATGGTTGTGTAAGCCACGCCCACATACGTGTCGGCGGCGCCGTAATAGATAGCGATACGTCCGGTCTCGGCATCATGCAGTGTTGCACACGGGAAGATGACGTTATCAACGAATCCTTGTTCTTCGTACCATTTTTCCGGTGTCAGTACAAAGTTGGAGGAACGATATTTTACTTTGGATGGCTCATCCAGATCCAGAATGACCGCCCCCATGCTATAGACAAAACCATTACAGGTCCCAGTGACGCCATGGTAGAACATCAGCCAGCCTTCGGACGTTTCGATCGGAGCAGGCCCGCCACCAATTTTGACCGATTGCCACCAGCCTTGGCCGCCCTTGCTCATCACATGACGATGCTTGCCCCAATACACGAGATCCGGGCTTTCACTCAGGAAGATGTCCCCGAATGGAGTGTGTCCACTGTCACTCGGTCTGGACAACATCACATAGTTATCGTTGATTTTGCGTGGGAATAACACGCCATTACGGTTAAACGGCAGCATTGGATTTTCGAGGCGGACAAATGTTTTGAAGTCATCTGTTTTGGCCAGGCCCAGTGCTGCGCCGTAGAAGTCTGTACACCAGATGATGTAATACGTGTCCTCGACTTTGACCAAACGTGGATCGTACGCATAGTTCGGCATAAACGGATCGCCATTTTCATCTACAAATGCAATGCGTTCCTCTTCAATTGTCCACTCCAGACCATCTTCGCTTGCGCCCATGTGAAGGTGTGGACGTCCATTAACGGTTTCGGCGCGGAATACCCCAATGAATTTTCCTTCATACGGTACAACGGCACTGTTGAAAATGCGGGCAACACCTTTGACCGGGTTACGCGGAACCACCGGGTTGGCCGAATGTCTCCATACCGGGCCTTCCGTTCCCTCCGGTTTGGCTTCCCATGGCATATTCGGCAAAGCGTCCCCAACAATGTGTACGTTTTTCGTTTCAGCAACTGACATTTTTCATTTCTCCCTTCGGATTTTATTTAACGGAGCCTTGCGCGAAGCCATTGTAGATGTACTTCTGTAACAACAGGAAGATGATCATCGTTGGAATAATGGCGATCATAATGCCGGCGCTGATGACCTCCCACTGCGATCCGAACGGTCCCTTGAATTTGAACAAGGCGGTGGATATGACCTGTAGATCGGTCTTAGGCATGTAGAGGAACGGTGTGTAGAAATCGTTATAGATGTTCACACCCTTCACGATAATGACCGTTACAATGGCCGGTTTCAGCAGTGGCAGAATGATTTTCCAGTAGATCGTGAAGTACGACGCGCCGTCCAGCATGGCGGATTCATCCAGTGCACTTGAGATGGAGCCCAGGAATTGCAGGAAGATATAAACCGCGATGATATCTGTACCCAGGTACATCACGATGGCCGCCCAGCGCGTGTTGAACAGGTCGAGCGCGTTGATGATCTGGAATGTGGCGACCTGCGTTGTAACACTTGGAATCAGGGTAGCGAGCAGGAATGCCGCGACCATAATCTTCTTACCTTTGAATTTGAAACGATCCAGTACATACGCGATCATGGAACCGGTTAAAGTCGCTCCTATAATGGAGATGATCAGGATAATAATTGTATTTTTGAAACCGACCAGCATGTTACCATCCACAAAAGCCTTCGTATAGTTCGCAAAGTTCAGCCAGTTGGCTGGTGGAGCAAGCGGGCTGCTGGTAGCGTATTCCGCATTCGTTTTGAGAGATGCAAATAGGATGACCACGATGGGCAAAAGCGCGATAAACGCCGCAATAACCAGGGAAGCATATTTAACCACGCTCGCAAGGGTGTATTTGAGTTGTGTCACGTTTATTCCTCCCCTTTCATGGTGACGCGTTGCACAAGCGTAACGAGAATAACGATCAAGAGCAGCACCACAGCCATGGCGGATGCCAGTCCCAGCTTGCCATATTTAAACGCCAAATGAACCGTCTGGATTACAAATGTCATACTGCCGTTGGAACCATCGGTCATGATATATGGTATATCGAACGCACTAATTGCGCCGCTAATCGCCAAGATCAGGTTGAGCTGCAGGATACGTGTAATGCTTGGCAGGATGATGTGGCGGAATTGCTGCCAGCGATTGGCGCCATCAATATCGGATGCTTCATACACATCCTTCGGAATGGAGGAGATTGCACCCAGGAAAATGATAAAGTTGAAGCCCATGTATCTCCATACCGATGCACCTGCGAGTGACACGTTGATAATATTCGGATTACCGAGCCAGAGCTGCGTGTATTGTCCCAGCCCTACAGCATGCATGAGCATATCGAGTGTACCGTCCGGTTTGAAGAAAAAGAGGAAGATAAAACCGATGGCTACCCCATTCAGCAAATAAGGGAAAAACAGTATGCCTTTGAAAAAGTTTTTGCCTCGAACCTTGAAACTCAGAATGGTGGCAAAGTAAAGCGCCAAGCCCATCTGTAAGAACGTAGCCACGAAGTAATACAAGCTGACAATAAATACTTTGAAGTATTCGGGATCACTGAATATGCGCGTGTAGTTCTCAAACCCAACATAATCAAACCTTTTACTGTATCCGTTCCAATCGGTGAAACTGTATTTGAACATGTTGATGACAGGTAAGTATGCAAACGTGAACAGCAACGCCAGCGGAATAATTGAGAAGGCACAGATGATAAATATGCGTTGCGCTGAGTAGCCCCAATTCGAAAGTTTTAAGTACTTCATGCTCTCCACACCTCCAAGCGGTTCTCCCGCCTATATATCGAAAGACTCCCGTCCAATGGAATTCCTGCGGAATAACTGCCGGGGAAGAGCATGGGTACCATGCTTTCAAATACCACATATTCCATACTCCATTCATAAATGGCTTCCTATATCCCCGCAGTCCATTCATCACCTGATCCACTTACGTTAATCCAATTATTTTGTGAGTTCTGCTCTTGCTTTGACCCACTTGTCGTTCAGATCTTTCATGATGTCGTCATACGATTCCTTGCGGTTCCCAATACCTGCTTCGATAATGCGTTTCTTGAAATCAGGCTGCCAGAGACCGATTTCGCCTTCGTTATCAATCTTGTCGACCAGACCTTCCTGACCTTCTTTGGCAGGTGTAAGCGTGGAGAATTTAACGTCTTTATATTGATCCAAAATGGGTGGTAATTCAGCATTCTTGTCTGCATCCATACCGCCACCCTGTTCAACCGCGTAGTTTGATTTCGCCAGGAACCAGTCAATCCAAGCTTTGGCAGCAGGTTTGTTCTCACTGTTCACGTTCATGCCGATGTTATAGTCCGCGGAGAGCGGAACCACAACCTCACTTGCATTCGTAGGGAAAGGAAGGAATCCAATGTCGTCCGGTGTATCCGTCATCCCTTGAATCTGCGTGATGGCCCAAGAGCCCAGTGCCATCGTGGCAATTTTGCCTTTGGCGAGATCCGCTTTGGAGCTTTCCCAGTCGGTTGTTGTTGGATCTTTCTCGATTAGACCGTTCTTGGCTGCATCATAGAGCACTTTATATAGTTCATAGTGCGGCTGACCAGGCACAAAGTTCTCATCTGTATTCGGTTGGTCCACGTTAACGTAATCCACACTGCCTGCAACGGTTGGCAGATCCGATTCCCATTGGGTGAGAGCCCAGCCAGATGCATAGTTGGTGTAGAGCGGAACCGCATCTGTATTGTCTTTGACCAATTGGAGCGCAACCTGGAATTGCTCCGGTGTTTTTGGCAATTCGGTAACGCCTGCGTCTTTGAAGACCTGTTTGTTATAAATGATTCCGGAGAAAGTGATCACGGTAGGGATACCGTAGACCTGACCATCCACCATGCGTTCTTCAATAGCGGTGTATTTGTCTTTCAATTCATCGTACGTGCCGAGTGGCTCGAAAAAGTCCGGGATATCTGCGATCGGAACACTGGTCGGGATCATCAGTACGTCACCATAATCTTTGGTGCTCATACGGATTTTCACTTGTCCTTCGTAGTCGGCCAGCGCCTGAAAGTTTACTTTTACATCAGGATATTCCTTGTTGAATTCTGCTGCGTAATCTTTGAATACGGCATCAACAATATCTGTCCGTTGCGTCAGAACGGTTATTTCACCTTTGATATCTGCCGGATCTGTACTGATCTCCTCCCCTGCCTGCGAAGATCCACCTCCGGATGAACATGCAGCAAGTAGTGAAGTGATGAGTAGCATCGTCAGCAACATCATCCAACCTTTGTTTTTTCTCAATTGTTTCGACCCCTCTCTTAAGTTAATTAAGTTATCGTTAAGGTTACAAAATGAATTCTATTATGGTAACGCTTACCTGTCAATTAAATTATTTATAACTTAACAATAAAAATTGCGATGCATTTCGTTGACATCTGTTTTTCAGAGCACTAATATTATTTAATAAAGTTACCGTTAACTTAACTATATATATTGATTAAACATTTACACGAAACGTAGAGGACAGAAAGAACCTGAAGAAGCAAAGCGTTCGCCTTTATCACCGGAATTTCACCTTTGAAAAAGGGAATCAAAAAAATCTGGGGATAACAGCGATCGGAAGGTTATTCTGTCATCGGAGTGGCCAGTGTAAATATTCTTTAGTTCAATTTATATATTAAGATTTATGTAACACGTTGAAGGAGCGCTCACTTATGAATACAAAAACAATCGAACTTCAATCTGAGATTAAGGCGCATTGGGAGAAGCAGATTTTACCCTTCTGGTCCAACCTTAAAGATACAACCCACGGTGGATTCTACGGTTGGGTTGGCAATGATCTTCAGGTGAATCCACAGGCACCCAAAGGCGGGATCGCCACGGCACGACAACTCTGGTCTTTTGCAGCAGCCTATCGGGTTACCGGAAACGAAAGATGGCGCGATCACGCGGAGCACGCCTATCGTTTTCTCGCTGACCATGTGATGGATACCGAATATAGCGGTATGTACTGGATGGTAGATTACACAGGGGAAGCGCTGGACACGAGCAAACATGTGTATACGCAATCATTCGGTGTGTATTCACTCAGTGAGTACTATCGTGCTACCGGGGATGCTTCTGCATTGGAACTTGCGAAAACGCTTTTTGCTCTTATCGAGGACAAAGGTCTGGACGCCGGACTACCTGCTTACAAGGAACAATTTGATCGCACATGGAAGGAACAGCCCAATGAAATGCTGAGCGAAAATGGAGTGATTGCGGATTACACAATGAATACGCATATCCATGTACTGGAGGCCTACACCACGCTCTATCGCGTGTGGCCGGATCAACAAGTGAAGGCGGCGCTGGAACGCCTGCTCGGAATTCTATATGAACGGGTGTATGACCAAGACACCAAGTTTCTCGGGGTATTTTTCAACAAACAGTGGGAATCCATCATCGATCTGCGCTCGTTCGGACATGACATCGAAGCCAGCTGGCTAATCGACGAAGCACTGAAAGTTCTGGGGATGGAGCAACATCTGGAGTATGCGGCGATGGTAACAGATATCGCCTATAACATCTCCAATGTAGCCGTGAATGCGGATGGTTCCCTGCTCAATGAACAAGAAGGTGAACATATCGATGAGAAGCGAATCTGGTGGGTTCAGGCCGAGGCGATGGTCGGTTTCTATAATGCATATCAGCGTACAGGTGATCCATTGTTTCTGGAGAGAGTGGAACGCTTGTGGACCTATACCAAAGAAAACATCATTGATCAGCGGGCTGGTGGGGAATGGTACTGGTCGGTTGACGGCAACGGTACACCGGATCAGAGCGAAATTGCTGGACCGTGGAAATGCCCGTATCACAATAGCAGATTCTGTATTGAACTAATGGAGAGGATGGGATCAGAATGATACACCCGAAATACAAGGAGTTACTGGAGAAACAGGAACAGCTGCTTACTCGCCCTAATGAGATCAATTCTTCCTTTTACAACGGCATATATGATCGGTACCAATATCCAGTAATCACTCGCCATCATGTACCGCTGCATTGGAGATTCGATCTGGATGAGACGACAAACCCGCATTTCATGGAACGCCTGGGCATTAACGCTACACTGAACCCAGGAGCCATCTATTTCAATGGCAAATACGTCATGGTCATCCGTACGGAAGGATTGGATCGCAAATCAATCTTTGCGCTCGCCGAGAGCGACAATGGAATTGACGGGTTCCGTTTCACGGGTAAACCATTGGTCTGGGATGATATCGATGCGGATGAAACCAATCAGTATGATATGCGCCTCGTTCAACATGAAGATGGCTGGATCTATGGCATCTATTGCTCGGAACGCAAAGACCCTGAGGCTCCTGCATTTGATACATCCAGCGCAGTTGCACAGGCAGGACTGGTTCGGACACGAGATCTCACAAGCTGGGAACGGTTGCCCAACATCACAACGAATTCCCCTCAACAACGCAATGTCGTATTGCACCCGGAATTCGTGGATGGAAAATATGCCTTCTACACCCGTCCACAGGATGGATTCATCTCAACAGGCAGTGGCGGCGGAATCGCCTTTGGTCTGTGTGAGGATATCTTGAACCCTGTCATTCATGAAGAGACAATTATCGACGAACGGCAATATCATACGGTATATGAGGTCAAAAACGGTCAAGGCCCTGCTCCGCTCAAGACGGATCGTGGCTGGATTCACATTGCTCATGGAGTTCGGAACACCGCAGCAGGCCTGCGTTACGTGTTATACACCTTCGCTACGGATCTGAATGATCCGGCGCGTATTATTGCCAAGCCGGGCGGCCACTTCATTGCTCCTTATGACGATGAGCGGGCAGGCGATGTGTCCAATGTTATTTTCTGCAACGGTGCTGTGGTCAATGAGCAGGAAGAAGTCTTTATCTATTACGCTTCCAGCGATACCCGCTGTCATGTGGCAACAACGACTCTGGAGAAACTGGTCGATTATACGTTCAATACACCGGCTGATCCGTATCGTTCCCTGGACTGTGCCAGCCAGCGGGGTCAGCTGATTGAACAGAATGAGAAGCTTTTACAGAAACAATTAACGTAACATCGGTAGAGCGTCCTCTCAGGGAAACCTGCAATGTGCTGAAAATTAGCGAAACAACAGCCAGAATGGCTTTATTCCAAGTGGGTAACGATGTATACTGATATGGATTGTTATTATGTTGGAAGAAAGTGTTCATCATAATGACAGCACATTGTGCCTATACCGGCTTGAAGGAGGCGACCATACTGAAGAACAATATCACCATGCGGGATATCGCCGACAGGCTCGGGGTCAGCAGTGTGACCGTCTCGAAAGCATTGAATGATAAAGATGGCGTGAGTGGCGAATTAAAGGAAAAAATTAAAGTGCTTGCTGTTGAAATGGGCTATCGGTATAATGCTGCTGCCCGTTCCATGAAGGAAGGCTTAACCCATAATATTGGCGTAATTATCCCGGAGCGTTTTACCGGGCCTACGCAGTCGTTCTATGTACGCGTGTTCCAGCGCATCACCAAACATCTGGAGGAACAGGGCTACTACGGCATTCTGCACATTCTGAATGTGGAGGATGAGGAGGAATTAACACTGCCCAAGCTGTACAGCGATAACAAGGTCGATGGTTTCATCGTGCTCGGACAGATTAGCAAAGAGTATATTGAACTGGTGCGATCGATGGAGGTTCCCAAAATGTTTCTCGACTTCTACGATGAACATTCGGACATCGATTCCGTTGTTACCGATAACTTCTACGCTGCCTATGAGCTGACGAACTATCTGGTTCAGCAGGGCCACCGTAACATTGCTTATGTAGGGAACCTGTATTCCACGAGCAGCATCCAGGATCGATTCCTTGGGTACTACAAATCCTTGCTGGAACATCGCTTGCCGATGAATCCGGATCTGGTTCTGAATGATCGGGATGAACGGGGTACGTTTATTGAGATTGATCTGCCGGAACAGCTGCCAACCGCTTTTGTATGCAACTGTGATCAGGTCGCTCATCTGCTCGTTCAGAAACTGACTTCCATGGATATTCAGGTACCTGGCCAATGCTCTGTTGTTGGTTTTGATAATGATATCTATGCCACGCTCTCCGATCCCAAGCTGACAACCGTCGAAGTGGACGTAGAACAGATGGCGCGTACCGCAGTTCAGTCGATGCTCAAAAAGATCGACAACCCAAACCGCAGCTTCGGCCGTGTTCATGTTAAAGGCAATATCATCTATCGTGAATCGGTAAGTGCTGTGTCTGCCTCATCAGATACTATGGATATCTGAATTAAAAAATGAAATCAACGAACACAGATGACTGGCCTTTATCTTACTGGCCAGTCTTTTCTGATGCATTGGAGCTTAACGACGGCGATGATCTGTTGAATCCATCAAAAATGTAGTCGTTCTCCAAATCGAGAGGATGAGGATCAACTCATACACATTGGTTAAAGTACCGGTTTCCACTGGCAGGGAGATTAACTGCCCTACAAACAACAAGGCAGTTCCAACAAACAGCCAAACCCATTTATGTTTGAAAAGAACGACCAGGCTAACAAATAACAGAACAATCCCCACGATGATCACCATCATCGGCGGACCTCCATGACCTTCTGCCATATATCTCAGTACTCCATACTCTTCTATCACCTTGAGATTTTTAACCTCGGATAAAGTAAAACCTACAATCTGGTAGATAACCAAACCTAAAGTTATCAGCCATGCCACCACACTCGTTATACTTCTATTGGCAAACTTGGCACCTGAGCTGCGCAAGATATGGTAGCCAACAAGAATAAGGGTAGGGGTAGCAAAGGCATGTAGCCAAAATCGAAGGCTACTGAGGACCATTAACACTTCCCCATCCCCTATCAAATTACCTATAGCAATAATTCCATTGTCATATGCCAAGCTGAACGCTACAAATAGCTGAAAACTGGAATACGCGAGCCATTGCTTCCTCTGGGTTAAATCGACGGCCATCCAAACAACAAGTATCAAATAAACAAGAGTAAGTACGGAGTATATCCATACATCCAAGCTGCTTCACCATCCTTATTGGTTAATTCTAATAAATTATATTTACCGGTAAGTAAAATTACAAGGCGTACTTGTATAAATGGTTAATTTGTCATAAATTACTCACAAAGGTAATGAAGATAAATAAAGATTCACATCGATCACCGGCGAGACTAACACATGCTGCAGCTGGAGATGATCCACCCTAACAAGGAGTCACTTTTCAAGCGGCCCGCCAAACTGTTTATGGAGCCGATTCATATAAAAAGAGCACTCCCGGCTATCGTAGCTGCAGGAGCACTCTTTTCCTTATTTGAAGAACGTAAAAGCAACAGGTTACTTTGATATCAATAACTTGTCTTCAACCAATTGTCCTTGGACCAGGTCAATTTACCGGAACCCGCGCCATTGGAAGCCGTGAGGCGTGCATTCAACGTAGATGGATCATCCGTGGTATAGCTGTAAGGCAGTGACGAGAAGCCGTTCCAGGAGAACGATTTCACCACGGCCGGGATTGGCGCCAGTGGACTGCCAGACGTATCACTGTTGCCACGGAATGAGCTTCCATCCAAAGAATACATGGTATCGGTCACTCTGATTTTGCCGGTATAGGTTGGATCTGCCGGATCGGTCTGATTGTTGCGAACAGGATACAGAACGTCCTTGATGACTGATTTCTCGACCAATACGGCTCCGCTCTCTGTGGAGATTGCCCCATTGCCAATGATATCGAACTTATAACCTTTGGACGCGATCGCTGTTGCCATCGCCGTTGTAATTTTGGCTTTAGCGGCACGTGCCCCTGTCGAATCCATCACGATGTTGTATGCATGTGCGTTGCCGCCGCGGAGACGTGGCATCCGGTCCTGAATATCCTTGTATAAGTTATGGTGCAGCGTCATGGACAGGTTGGCATTAGCCGATTCCAGGCTGGTCGAACCGACCAGATGTCCTTTCTTTTGTGGTCCTGAGATGGCGATAATATCGGCTTTGCTAAGACCTACCGCACTGCTGCGCAGGTAGTTATACATGGGATAGGAAGCCTTGTTTGCTTCCAATTCGTTAATCTGCTGGGTAACCCAGCTGTTCGAGCTGCCGTCATCCCCTTTGAAGAGGGACCAGGAGATGGTCACGCCGCTGGTTCCTTTTTTCGAATCGACGAGTCCGTCGTAGGCTTTATTAAATGTGCAGTGATCAATCCATACGTTGCTGTTCTCCTCCAGGGTGATGTAATCCCAATCGTTCTTGTCGTAATCACCTTTGGTGGATTCATCCCATTCCCATAACTCATCAAATTCCAGGTTGCGGATAATGACATTTGAGCTTCGTTTCACGCTGATCGCAGCGTGTTTGATTTTGGAGCCGTTAGCGGAGAAAATCGTGAGTCCATTGAAACCGTCAATCGTGAGCTTGCTGACACCGGTCTGTTTTAATACGGGATGCGTCAACGCATCATTATGCTTGGCAAAAGGAGCAGTCTGCGCTGCGCTCGGAATTTCATTCCATCCCAGATTCAGATCGTTCATGATCTCAACAACTTTGACACCGGAGTTCTTTTTCAGAGCCAGTGCCAGATCGGTCGCATTATACACTTTCTTATACGTGGCTGTGTTTGATTCGCTAATGATGCCGCCGCCCGCGTTCCCTTGGGAGAAGCCTGTAAGATTGTAGTCTGCGTTACCCGCTGCCTGCACACTTGCCGGGCCGGACAATAAAGTTAACCCCAACGTTAGAGCCAGGGCTGTGCTGCATAAACTTCGAAATTTAGATTTCATCGATTCCATTCCTCCCAATATATGATGATGACATTCGCCCATCGCTGCCATGACGTGTTACGAAGGACATGTTCTCAATGTACATTTTGAAAGCGATTACAACAATAATCCCTATCTCACATGTAGTTAGGAAAGGCTGGTAAGGTAAGGGTTTGTACTGTAAGCAACCTTGAATCGTACAGAGTTAACTTGGGGAGTAAGGTTTCAGGAATATATCGTGGTAATAAGAACATTCCAGATGGGATGAAATTAAAAAAGCAGGACTGCATCTGCCGCAGACCTGCTCGATTTTACTTTTTGATGGAACGTGTCCAGAAGCCGCCATGGAACTGTTTGGGCTCCACGGTAATAACAAATGCTTTGGGGTCCAGATCGAGAATTGTCTGGTAGAGCAGTTTCTGGTTTTTTCGTTTTGCCAGAATCTCCATCACAAGCCGATCCCCATCACGTCCACTGCCCACCCATGCAGTAACACCATATCCTTTATCTCGCAGAGCATTCGCGACGTTGTTGCCCATCTGGTTACAGATGACTTTAACGGTAACATAACCGAGCGCGATCTTCTCTTCAATCCACGCACCAAGCAACACCCCAAGTCCATAACCCACCGCGTACACAATCAGGGCCGAAGGCTGAGTCAGGTATTGGAGCACAAGATTCAGACCGAGTACGTAGATCACAATCTCACCCATGCTGATCAGTGCGGCGATGTATTTCTGTCCTTTGAGTGTCAGAATCATCCGGAGTGTATAAGCGGATACGTACACAATCTGGATCAAAAAGATAAATACCAATATTTTAAACAATCACAATCCCTCTTTCCTGGCCTTCGCAACGGAATTGGCCCTTTGCTGCATATACTCGACGATTTCGTTTCATCTATGCTTCCTGTATGTTCGCTCTATCTCCATCATTGGACGTTATGCCCTCATTCTAAACGGTTGAATGTAAATCCGTAGGCACTTTCTGCTCTCTGGCATGCCGGAACTGCAATTATAGAACCGTTTGTACCGATTATCAACCCGGCGGAGGTCCCAGGGGCGAAAATGGGAGTCTTTGAATATGCTGTATCATCATAAAGCCAAGCACGCTCGCACAGGATATCAGGTCAGAACCAGGATGGATGGGTCAAAACAAAAAGGGGGTACCGTCATGCAGTTATGGCAGGAGATGGAGCGGGAAGGCATGGAGGAACTCATTTTTTGCCATGATGCAAATAGTGGATTGAGGGCGGTCATTGCCATTCATAACACGGTCCTTGGACCTGCGCTCGGCGGATGCCGCTACTGGACGTATGCATCCGAGGAAGAAGCTGTTCGGGATGCTGTAAAGCTTGCCAAAGGCATGACGTACAAAAATGCAATCTCCGGATTGCCATATGGCGGCGGGAAAGTAGTCATATGGAATGTGCCTTTAGTGAAGAATACAAAACCGGATGAGGATGGTTGCGGATCTCAAAGTGTTGAGCAGGTCGCTGGAGATCTAGGGGTAGAGCAGCAAAAGGGCGCTGCGGCTGAACGGAAAGTCGCCGCTGATGAGGGTACGCATCCACAAGATAAAAGCCTGGATACGGACGTATCCAAGCGGGCGCAGCGCTTTCGTGCACTGGGTCGTTGTCTGGAGCGGCTGAACGGGCGATACGTGACTGGTCTTGATCTGGGTACCACGGCGACAGACATGGACCAGATCCGACTGGAGACCGCACATGTGACGGACACCACGGGTTCGCTTGGGGCGCAGGATGACTTCACTGCCGAGATGACCGCCTACGGCGTACACATCGGCATTGTGACCTCGCTGCGCCAGCAAGGCATTGAATCTTTGCAGGGCATTCCCGTTGCCGTCCAGGGACTGGGCAAGGTCGGGTATGCCCTGTGCCGTTACCTGCATGCAGCCGGGGCACGGCTCATTGTGGCAGACGTTGTACCGGAGCGTGTACAACGTGCCCTTGTGCAGTTCAGCGGCGCCATCTCGGCCGATCCGGCCCATATCCACGCCGCTGACTGCAAGGTCTTCGCCCCCTGTGCCCTAGGGGGCGTACTGACCCCGGCAACGGTGGAGGAGCTGCGCTGCTCCATCGTTGCCGGGGCGGCCAACAACCAGCTGAGTGAACGACAGCTGGTTGCAGGCAGCATGCAGGCGCGCGGCATCCTGTACGCGCCTGATTATGTGCTCAACGCAGGCGGAATCATCTCCACCGCCTACGAGCTGGAAGGCGAAGGGCCTGACCTGATCCGCCAAAAGGTGGCGGGGATTGCAGGCACGCTGAGCAAGGTATACGCAGACGCTGCGCAATCTGCGATCTCCACAGCCGATGCAGCCGATCGGCTTGCAGAATTCATCCTCCGCTCAGGCCATAAGAAATAGGGCATCCAACCCTGCTACCTATGTATATTCACACCGCCCACACATTCTTCGTCACTCTAATGTTCAAAGCTATAGCATATCTGGAACTCATTATAGCTTCACTGGATTTCGACATTTCGACGTACTGAAAGAGAGCCTCCACTGCTTTACTCCATTCTAATGAATCTCTTACACCCTATTTGCCCCTTTTAGCATGGATCTAATATCTAACGAATCTCAGACACGTTATTGTGCCTAGATTGGTTCTTTTTCAAGCTAAATAACTACTTTTCCGAAGGATAGCGTTCCTGAGGTTCGTTAGAATTTATATTTCAGATTTTGACCCTGAATAGGTTGTCTCAGGTTCGTTAGCGCTGCGGCGAAGGTTTCTTTGGGGGTAGCATCACCTTTCAAAAAGAGCTAACCTAGACGTAAGTGTCCCGGTTAGCTCTTTTTAGTTCTTCTTAGCACTCTTAACTCTTCTAGGCTCTTATCACTTCGTCCTTCTACTTTCTAATCCTTATCGCTTTGCCTCTTGCTCTGGCTCTTTATTCTTCATTCTTCGGTGTTTAATTCATGCTTCTCTGGTGCACTGTACTCTAATCTCTTACTTCTCTAGAACGTTGACCCTTTGGCTCATTTTTTTCCAATCGCTCTCTGTACGGATTACATTAAGTTTTCTTGTAAACCGTCCCTCTCAACGTAATCCACCCTCTTTTCTTTCCTTCTTTTACTACTTTACTTCAGTCCTTCTTTTACTCTTTTATTCTTCAGTTCTGCTGCAACTTCTCAAACTGCAACCGACCTCTTCTTCGCTGTCTTCTTCTCTCGAAACAGTAGCGTCCACAGCAACACATTCGCTACGATCAGTAGCGCACCATAGATCCATACGCCCCCTGACACCGAACGGAAAAAGACATGGACTCCCCATAACATGGCAAGCACAGGAAGGGCGGCGAATACATACCAACCATCACTTTGCTGCGCCATACTAAAGGATTGGGAGAACGGTGGCTTACGCAGCAACAACTTGCCTGCCAGTGGGACAAGCGCCGTAGCCGTCAGCATAATAATCGCAATATCCGGCATTATCCGTGATCCAAATGTCCAGGTAAACAAAATGGCATTTGCCAGAAATATAGGCAGGAACATGTTGCATAAGAATGCCTTTAGAGCTCCTTTATATAACGCGCTATCATTTGCCATCGGTGCAGCGCGAAAGGTCCAGAACGCCTTGTATTGTCCCGAAAATTTCAGCATGACTACAACCGTTACAACCAGCATCAGCACGATGTAAAAGGTGTATACAAACGAACTTTGTCTAAACTCCGCCCAACTAGAAGATTGCAATTCAGTAAACCAAAATACATAAGGTAAAACAAATGATAAACCAAGCGATGGATACACCTTCAGCTTGAATTCCCGTTCATTACGCATCATGCTGGCTGACAGACGGAAGCAAGCCTGCTCCTCTCTCGAACGACTGACCACCTTGGAGATCAACCGATCCCATCTTCCACGTCTGCGTCCGGAGGACTGACCCGAATGTGCCATTTTTTCCAAATACAATTCAAAGGAAGGCATAAGCTTCACATATACGATCATACTCACCACAGGAACCAAGACTGCAAGTGCTGTGAACGTATAGATCCACACATTCCCGCCCCCTGCAAATAACCATTCATATGCAGCCGCATACCATAACGGAGGCAACAGCAACTGCCACCAAGCCGGGGTAAATACCATACCAAAATCAATAATGCTGAACGAACGAATGACCAGCTGATAACCGATCGCAATCCCCACGGAAAGCAGAATTTGCACCATATTGATCATATCCTTCAGCTTCTCACCATCCAGAAACTTCATCATGAACAGATAGATCAGAGACGTTGTCACCAGAATCAGCATATTGATCAGAATCAGTTCCACAAGGAAGATCAGAAAGAATCCGATCCCATGCGTTACCAACGCAGCAATTAGCGGTATACCGGTTAATGAACCTGTCAGTAATAGCAGGTATACGCCCGCATGGATGGCTCGGGCCATCCCCACCGTTCGCCCATTAACAGGCTTCGTCATAATGATATTACGATCACGAATGTCCAGCAGCACGGAGGAAAAATCTGAGATCATAGACGTCATGATCATAAACATTAAGATGCCAAACACAAGGCCCATCTGAAGCATGAAATGCCCCGTATCCCAGACGATGAAGGGAACCATCATCAGTCCCATTAATCCATACAACCACAGGGATCGAAGAAACTGATTACCTTCCTTGCGCTCCTTTTTCCCTGAATTGTTGGATAAAATGGTAGGTACTCTGCGTTGATCCATCTGGAACTTCACTCGCAAGATCAGGCGCAGTACATCATAATCCGCCCCTGTTTTGGCGATAAGCGGACGAAAGCGATCCAGAATCTTGAGCGTGCGGAAGTCAGAGGATTCCTCCATATCAGTACACCTCCTGCACAATCGATACAAATCGCTCAGCAATGGCTTTATGTTCATTGAAGCCTGTCAATTGATTGAATACTTCCTCCAGCGTACCTTCCATGGATTGCTGTTGGAGCTGCTTGAACGTACCGTCTGCCACTACGCGTCCTTCAGCAATCAGTACAATTCGACTGCTGATCTTCTCCACCACATCCATGATGTGTGACGAATAGAAGATGGTTGTGCCTTTGGCTGACAATTGTGACAAAATCTCTTTGACCACCATCACACTATTGGCATCCAATCCGCTGAGTGGTTCATCCAGGAACAACAGATCCGGGTCATGCAGCAGCGCAGAGATCAACAGCACTTTCTGACGCATACCTTTGGAAAAAGAGGCAATGCGGGAATGATATGATTTTTCCATTCCAAAACAATCCATCAATAGCTTGGCTTTGTAATCCGCATCCTCATAGGACATACCGTATAACTCTCCCGTAAAAGTCAGATACTCCGCAGGCGTTAATTGTTCGTACAATTCCGCCACCTCCGGAACATAGCCGATTCTGCGTTTATACTCTACATCGCCATCCGCAATATCTTTACCAAAGATTCGCACCGTGCCTACATACCCTTCAACCAGCCCGAGTAAAATCTTAACCGTCGTACTTTTGCCAGCCCCGTTTGGACCAATATATCCAATCATCTCACCGCGATTTACTTCCAGATCGATGCCGTTCAGCACATAACGTCCGTTGTATCTCATACGCAAGCTTTCAATTGATAGCACTTGTTGTTCACTCACTTCGTTATCCAGCTCCTGTCTCTATCTTTTTCTACAATTCTACTAGTTTACCACAGATTGGGATGGTAATGATCGGAAATAGGTCACGATATGAGCCATCAACTGGATATCCCTTTCGAGTAAGAGCATCACGTAACAAGCGCGAACACATCACAAAGCCCCTGTCCCACCTTATGGTAA
The DNA here is from genome assembly GCF_037981725.1 of Paenibacillus sp. FSL H3-0457. Lineage (NCBI taxonomy): Bacteria > Bacillati > Bacillota > Bacilli > Caryophanales > Paenibacillaceae > Paenibacillus > Paenibacillus sp. FSL H3-0457. Next base: position 6,685,717 of record NZ_CP150283.1, read on the forward strand.
GAGACAAGGGCTTCCACTTTATGTTGAATCTTATTTTCTAATATCTAAAAGTCTTACTGCACCTTAACAATCTGAAAATGTTGATTCGTGCCGCCATTATCCGTCCACTGGATGGCCGCAGCCCCATCTGCCAGGGATTGACTGGAGATATCCAATACTTTGCCTGTACTGCGGTTCTTCAGTTTATAATAACCACCACCTACATGGACGAGCTGCCATTGCTGACTGGCCCAGCCACCATCATTCCACTGTTCAATGACAGCCCCATCGGTCGTGGCACCATTCTCCACACCAATTAGCTTGCCACTGGAACGGTTGATGATTTTGACATAACCGCCACCCGCATCGGTAATCTGCCACTGTTGACTTGTCATCCCCCCATCTGCTCGCTGCTCCAGGTCCGCACCGTTGGCGGAAGAACCCCCAATGACATTTAGCAATTTGTTACTCTTACGACTAATCAGCTGATATGAAGCATTCGGGTCCCAGACATCCGGTGTACTCACTCCGGTCACAGTCCCTGTTGCTGTATCAATCGTAATACTGCTGGCCCAGTTCATCGCCAGACTGGTTGCACTCGGGAATGAAAGTGGCAGCCAGACATACTTGGAATCCTGCACCGGTCCGCTCCATGCACCAGCCCAGCGATCACCCATGTAGAGATAGGATGTGGTCTGTGAACCTTCTACTGGAACAACATAGGTGGATTGAGAACCATACGTTGTGCTGTCTCCAAAATTGCTAAGCCCGCTCCATGTGCCTGTAATGCTGGAGGCTGTCGCATATTTGGCCTGATTTGGATTCCAGCCGGTCGCACCCGAGGTGATCAGGAAGTAGACGCCGTCTTTTTTGAATAGAGCTGGTGCTTCACGATATTGTCCAGGCCACAGTGTTGTGACAAGGGATTCCACACCCAGGAAATCCGGGGTCAGCTTATATATATTCAGATCAGCATTCACTCGGGTCGCAGAGATCAGATAAGCGGTTCCGTTATCGTTGTATACCGTCATGTCTCTGGAATCATACCCAAGTGGACGATAACTGCCCACATATGTGTAATTGCCATCCACCGTATTCGAAGTAGCTACCGCCACTCGGGCCTCGCCATAATCCAGACCATTCTCCTTGTGCATCCACAGCACATATTTGCCGGTAGCACTGTTGTAGATGACCTTTGGGCGTTCAATGTTAGAGATATTTAGCTCGGCTGCCGAGCTGCTGGTCAGCACATCATTACGATACTCCCAGTTCTTCAGATCCGATGAACGATACACGGACACTGCCTTGAACGTTCCATTCGTATTACGATTCTCTCCAAACCAGTAATAATACCCATTTGCCTTAATCATCCCGCCCCCATGAGCATGAACGACATTGCCATTGGTATCCTTGAACTGTATCCCGTTCGTTACACTAAGTGGAGCAGCTGAAGCATTCGGTCCGGGTGCAAGCAGCATACCTATTGATTGCAGCGCCAAAACCAAAGCAAGCAGATAACTTAAGCGGCGGGTAAAGCGACGTGAATGTGTATTCTTTTTCAACCATCCATCGTTCATAGCCATATCGTAATGCACCTCCATGTTTTTTGTGAAGCGCTTACATAAAATAAAATCGATATGTCTTATCTGCCTCCGATCGATGATGCATTTCAGCATTAGAATTCCTGGCAATACTGGCTGGGCGTTCACCTCCCTGATTCCGATTGTATCCGCCACGTTCCTGCTCGAATAGTGAACAATCCGGCGGAAGATGTACAATTTCATACTCCGCTCTCTCTCCATCAACAACAAAAAGACGCTTCCCCCGAAGCGTCCTCTGCTATACCTGCCTTGCCCCTCCATGATGTAACGATCTCTAGCTGTGTGCGGCTGTTCATAGGCAGGTTTTTATATGATGTTTTATCGGCGTATACTCACCCTTATTGCTTAATCTTGGTCGTCAAAATCCTGGTCAAACGATAACACTTTACCTGTGTTGGCATCGATATCTACATCTGCTTCACCTTGAGCAGTTCTCAGTTCGATCTCATACACATAGCGACCATCATCATGATCCAGCTCGACTTTGGTTACTTTACCACCCGTAACTTGTTTCAACGCAATGTTTGAAGCCTGGGATGCCGTCAATTTGACCTGCTTGGAAGTAGAGTTATTAGATGTGTTGCCTGTTACAGTACCTTTATAATCGTCGTCATCATCGTAGTCTTCATCATTCACGACCGCAAGGATTTTGCCTGTATAAGCATCCAGACGAACGACAACATCATTGGTTCCTTTTCTGTCGATCTCAACTTCATAGAACGTTTGGCCGTTTCTACGCTCCAGATCCACGTCATCCACTTTACCATCGGCTGCTTTTAACGCCAACGCTTTCGCTTGGGATGCATTCAGCATTTTACCTGTGCTGTTCTGATTCTGTGTTGCAGATTGTGTTGTTGACGTTGGTGTAGTTTGCACCGATTGTCCGTTCACATTCCCGCTAGCCGCTACGGCTGATCCACCAAGTAATACTGCTGCTGACAAGCTACCAATCCAAAGTTTATGTTTGTTCATCATCATCATTCATCTCCTCGTTGTTGTTTCGTTCTCGTCTACATTTATAGAATAACCTGCAGGAATGAGAGATCAGCGAGAGTTAGATTAGAATTTGATGAGAAAATGAAGAGAATGCTCATTTAATGAGTGTTCATTATGTATGTAATCTAAAAGAAATGAAAAAGATGACCCCAACATTAGGAATCATCTATCCAACAAGGTGTAACTCTATATTCAATGGATTCCTGTACAAATGTTAATCATCGTCCTCATCCCAAGTCACCGAACGAATTGCTCCTGAGATGGCATTCACTTGCACAATAGCCTCCCGGCCATCCTCCAAATCAATTTCAACCAGATAATATGGATTCCCGCTGTTAGTTCCACGCAGTTCGATGTCGTCCACTTCCCCCGGAACCTCCGCAAGTGCCTTCTGTTTGGCTTGTTTCTCGCTCAGAAACTGAGGTTTGGGATCATCCTTGGTTGGTTCAGTTGTCGGGGCTGCTATTGTTTTGGAAGCTATCGTCTCTCCCGTGTATGGATCAATCGTGAGTTCTTCACGACTGTTATCCTTTGCCTTCACTACCGCGGTGTATACCGGACTGCCTTGCTGCTCCACAAGTTCAAGCGAGACCAATTGGTTATCTGTCTGTTGTTTTAACAACGCCGTCTTGATCTGCTCGCGGCTCCATAACGTCTTCTCTTCCGCTTGCGGGTTCGACTCCAGCCGTTTAATGGAATTCACAGCAGCTGTAACGGCATCCACTTGCACATCATATAGGCCGGTCTCCGAACGGAGCTGCATGATATACGTCCCGTCCTTCAACGTCGAATTTACAATCTCTCCTGGATATTGATCAAGCACCGATTGTGCTGCCGCATCTGCCGTAAGTACCGCACCAGTCGATTGCCAAGGCTTCCACCACACCACAACTGCCACAATCAGCACAACGAGAAGCCCTGCACCCCACCAGAGTGACCTTCGCGATTTCGCCCATCCAATGTTCCCTTGTTCATGCCGTTTCATCTCCGGTGGTCGCTGCTCATGTTCTGTCATCACGTTTCCCCCTATGCACTCTCTTATCATCCCCAGTTGATCTGATGCTTATCAGTATATAAGAGAAGAATGAGAATTTCATGAGAGCGGCCCGTTCTGAACCGATAAAGGCAAAATAATCGAAGCCTCGGTGCCTTCACCCTCGGTGCTGGTCAGTTCGATCCGTGCTCCAACTGCCACTGCAAGCTCTTTGGCAAGTGACAATCCCAGACCTGAACCGCTTGCACCTAAGCTGCGTGTTCTGGCCGGATCAACCCGGTAGAATCGGTCAAATACCTTCTCCAGCTCGTCCTCCCGCATACCAATCCCGGTATCCACGATTCGAATACGGCACTCTTGTCCCTTGGCTTCAAGCCTGACTTCAATTGCATCCTCACTATACTTCCGGGCATTATCCAGCAAAATAAACAAAAGCTGCTTCAGCTTACTCTCATCGCTGATCGCCCAGATTGGACCTGGATCTTCACACCGGACTTCACGGTGATAGGCTTCGCGAAATGCACGTGTCGAGTCTGTAGCCAGTCTCGTGATATCCACACGCGCCAACTGCACATTCCACTGCTCTGGCTGCTTCGCAAGCAGTAACAGTTGCTCGGTCATCTCTCGCATGCGAACCGATTCGGACAGAATCGCTTCTACCGCTTCATCAAATACCTCGGGCCGCTCTTTTCCTCGTCGCTGTAGCAGACTGGCATAACTCTCAATAATAGTCAGTGGTGTTTTGAGCTCATGAGATGCATCGGATACAAATCGCTCCTGTCGCTCAAAGTTGGATTCGAGTAAATCCATCATCCGGTTAAACGTCTGTCCCATCGTTTTCAGTTCATCCTTCGATCCTTCCTCCAGTGGAAGACGCTTAAATTGGCCGCTGGACTGGATATCAGTCATCGTGCGTGTCATCTGCTGAATCGGTCTGGTCATTCGATTCGCCAGAATCCGGCTGGAGATAATGGCTGGAATGAGAGCAATAATCGTGACCGCCACAAGCACAGTTCGCAGTACAGACAGACGATTCTCCGTCTCTGCAATGCTCTCGGTGACTTGTACATTCACCACCTCGCCATCAGGCCAGATGACCGGGACTGATACCCACACATAACCAATCTGTTCAACTTGGGTATACTCCGATTTCTTCTCACTTTCGTACTTATAAGGCAGCTTGCTCAGCTGCTCGGAAGCTGCTGTTGTTGTCACCGGGGAACTGGTGCCGTCTTCATTAACAATCCGGAGCATGCCGTTCACAGGCGCGTAGGCCCGTAACAAGTCATCCGGCGGAATGGAGCCGGCAGACTGACGCACTCCTTTGACAATAGACTCCGCTTCCGCTTCCACCCGATTAACCTCGTTATCAATCGACATCCGTTCAAACACGATGTAGACCGACAGGTTCACCGCGATTAACAGCACAGCAAATAATACAGACGAATATCCGTAGATTTTACTGCGCAGGCTCATAACTGTTCCTTCAGGACGTATCCTACGCCCCGTACGGTATGTATTAAGGGCGGTGTGAATCCGTTATCCACCTTTTTGCGCACATAACGGATGTACACATCCACCACATTGGTATCTCCATAATAATCGTATCCCCACACGGCCTGCACAATCTGATCACGACTGAGCACCTGACGTTGATTTTGAAGCAGGTACACGAGCAGGTCGAACTCACGTGGAGTAAGCTCAATGGCTACACCATCTCGGGATACCTCTCGCGTTCCTTCATTTAGTTTCAACCCGGCAGCCGTCAACCAGCCCGCCTCAACTTCATCCTGATGCCCAGAAGAGTCATTCCCTGTATCAACAGGTGTAGAAGAAGCGGAAGAAACAACAGACGCCACTGCACTAAGCCGCAATGCAGCCCGAACTCTCGCAAGTAGCTCTTCAATCTGGAACGGTTTGGTGATGTAGTCATTGGCTCCAAGATCCAGGCCGGATACTTTGTCTTCTACAGAATCTTTGGCAGTGAGCATAATGATCGGGACCGTAGCATCTTTGGCCCGAACTCGCCGCAACACTTCAATTCCACTCAGACCAGGCAACATCACATCCAGCAGAATCAGATCCCACTGTCCTTCAGCATACTTCTCCAGTCCTTCTGTTCCACTACCAGCCTTGCCCACCTGATATCCCTCATACTGTAGTTCCAGTTCCAGCAGACGTGCTATTTTGGGCTCATCCTCTATGACCAGCACGGCTTCGTTCATGCAGCGCTCCCCCTCATCCCCATCATTTCATTCTCCCGTTATCTTACAATAACATCTACAATTTGCCCAAGGCATCTTCAACGGGATGCTCCCCGGCAACCAGATCAAAGGCCATCCGGTACGTCTTCTCTTCCTGCAAAGAAGCCACGATTACACGGGCTACATCTTCACGTGGGATGCTCCCCGGCTCCAGATCGGTTCCAACTGCAATCTTGCCTGTGCCTGGTTCATTCTTGAGACCGCCTGGACGTATAATCGTGTAATTGAGATCACTTGCAAACAATGCACGATCCGCATAATGTTTCGCCACGTAATAAGGCTTGATGGACTCTGACCATTTCTCCCGTTGATCTGCGCCATACGCACTGACCAGAATATATCTGGAGATTCCTTGCTGCTCTGCGGCTTCCATCGTTTTCACCGCACCGTCAAGATCAATAAGCAGTGTTTTGTCCTGACCGGTAGATCCGCCAGAACCCGCCGTAAACACAATGGCATTATGATCCTTCATTGCCTCAGCCAAGTCCTCCACACTACCCTCCAGGTCACCAATTACCACATCTGCACCGAGTTCCTTCAGTGCATCCGCCTGCTCCGGTTTGCGGATCATAGCCGTTACTTTATGTTTGCCTTCCTGTGCCAGCTGCTCCACCACAAACTTTCCGATTTGTCCATTTGCTCCTATAACTAAAACGTTCATACGTCATTCTCCTCTCAGTTGAACGGATGGCTTGTTGTTGCCCCCCGTTCCTTTTATTTAAAGATGCTCATCCTATAATTTAAACGAAAGCCGGCGCTTCTAAGCGCCGGCTTCATGTCCATGCCTGTTCAGTACCTCTAAGAAATGTGAAGTCTTCCGTTGTCCCATTAATATGCCATATCCCCTAGGTACTTTATACGCGACCTCACATTTGACCACTTCTGCCGCACCTTTTTTCATTCTGAATATCTGTTATCCTTTGTAATCGTGACAACCAAAAAGGACGCCCAAAAGGGCGCCCTTGAATGGCATTAAGATTAGTAAGCCAGTGCGAACAAACCGTGAATATGAGCCAGGTAACGGATGTTACTTGCTTCTTTCATCATGGTTGCAGGCAGACCTTTCAGACGAGTCTGGTTGCCACCGATCATGCCGACAGCATCTTTACGACCCAGACTTCCCAGCGTACCGGAGAATACTGGTGTGAAGGATTCCATTGCGCCACCTTTGAACATAACGCCCAAGTTGTGACCAATAGTCTCACCCATTTGCCAAGCCAATTGTGCTGTTGGAGGGTAAGGGCGAGCGCCTTCGCTAGGGAAGACTACTGCGCTGTCACCAGCAACAAACACGTCTTTGTGAGAAGTAGATTGCAGAACTTCCGTAACTTTCGCACGGCCACGATCCACTTCAATTCCGCTGTTAGCAACAACAGCGTTGCCTTGTACGCCACCTGTCCATACGAGTGTGTTCGTAGGGATGGAGCTGCCGTCTTTCAGCAGAACTTCGTTTTCTTTCATCTCGGTAATCGCTACGCCAACGATGAAGTTAACGCCACGTTTCTCAAGACTTGATTTAGCACGTTCAACCAGCTCTGGCGGGAATCCTGCCAGGATGGAAGGACCTGCTTCAACTGTGTACAGGGATACTTCTTTGAAGTCGATGCCTTTTTCTTGACATACAGCAGGAAGCAGGTCAGCGAATTCGCCAACAAGCTCAATACCTGTCAAGCCGCCACCACCAATAACAAACGTAGCGTCTGCTTTGTTGCCGGACTGTTTGTAAGCATCAAGACGTGCTTCAACGTGTGCACGAATACGGTTTGCATCGCTAACCGATTTGAGCGTGAAGCTGTACTCTTGCAATCCCGGAATTCCGAAGAATGCCGTTTCGCTGCCCAAGGCAACAACAAGTGCATCGTAAGAGTATGTGGAGCCGCTGGTCATCAGAACTTTCTTCTCGTCCGGCTTGATTGTATCCACCGTATCGATTTTCAAGTTCACGTTTTTGCCACGCAGCAATTTTTCAAGTGGAAGAGCAACTGCTTGTTCAGCAATGCTTCCCGCTGCAAGACGGTGCAGTTCCGTGATAATTTGGTGTGTAGGGTAACGGTTCACGACAGTAATTGTCGCTTCTTCCGGAGACAAGTATTGACGCGCAGTCAATGCAGTCAACAGACCGCCGTATCCTCCACCCAAGATCAAAATTTGCTTCGACATATCCATCCTCCGTTCTTCTAAGTCTTAACGTTTCGGTTGTTGACGCTCGTTCAAGATGCTCAAGAAAGATTGAGCAAAACGAAGCGATTGTTGTACGTTTGGATCTTTAAGCATTTTCAGCATAGCGAACAAGCCAACTGAAGTTTGCTCTGTTTGCGCACGGTCATTGGCTTCGATGGCAGCAGAAGCTACACCTTTAGCTTTGTCTACAACAGGCTTAGCGAACTCGCCCATTGCGCTCATTGTGTCGCTGATCAGAACTTTGTCTGTTGCTACACTTTGTGCAAAGTCATAAGCTTTTGTCATAGCAGTAACCATTTCAGCCAATTTAGGCAGGTTCTCCACCAGAACGGTTAAAGACTCCTGTACCTCAGGCTTCATCAGTTGATCCAGAACGTCCAAGGACTGGCGCTCGGAAACGTTGGCACCTTCTGTAACTGGCACCTCTTGTTGAGTAGGCGATTGTGACATAAGAGAAAGTCCTCCTTTACTTTGGGATAGAAGTCCGCGACTTTCATGATGCCTGTCAAGCAGAGCCGAACCACAAAATACATCGAATACATTTAAATGTACCAAATTTCACACAATAGGATGAGCGTAGCTCATGGCTACTCCCATATCATGCATTGTATCTTGGATCTATTGCGGACAACATGTGTTGACGCACAAAACGACAAGCAGGCCGAAACCGAACTCTATACCCTTATATTACACCTCTTACACATGAACATGAAAAAGAAATTTTTTACACTTGTGAAGATATTGTGAACATTGTAACAAAATCGATTTTTTTGTCAACCCATGAAGGCAAGCTAACGCCGCCGATCCTCCTGTCCAAGATCCGTATTCCTACCACATGTGGTATTAAGACAAGATCACATATGACCAGATGTGCGATATGTACACAAGGAAGGATTCGTTTATCCAAATGTTCAGGAATTGTTTTCCAATATCACAATTTTCATGCAACGAAATTGGTCACTGTCGTTATTATGCAGCGTTGGGCTCGGCCTTATTCCATCATTGAGACATCTTTTCTATTTCAAGTATGAACCTCTTGCGTCACGAATGCAAAACTTGGAACAAAGCCATTGCGTTTAGAATGCGGACATCCCGGTTAATAAGGACTACACCAGAAACGAAGGAGATGTTCGATATGAGTAATTCAACTGGCGATAAAATCAAAGCAGGCGTAAACAAGGCCAAAGGCGAAGTGAAGGATCAGATCGGTAATGCAACCAATAACAGATCCCTTCAGGCTGAGGGTAAAAAAGACAAAGCCAAAGGTGCTGTACAGGATAAAATTGCCGACATTAAAAAAGATCATCACTAGATCCTTTTAATGTGAGGTCCAACAGCACGAAGATTTCGTGCAATAGATTATTTTAAAATAGCCTGACCGTCCGTGTTCGGATGAAATCCGAAAATGAGACGGAGGCGCAAAAAAGCCAAGGAAGGTGTTACTCAATACACCCTTCCCTGGCTTTTTTTGTGCATTTTATACTGCTGGAACTGCGTATCTTGCCATATCGATAATGAAACTGCGCGTTTCCCTTGTTGTATGGTATTCACGGCTGAACTGTCTGACCCATTCGGGATGTTCCTGATACCAACGGAAGGTTTTTTCCAATCCCTTTTCCAACGTGGTTTGTGGTAACCAACCCAATTCCGCTCGCAATCTGCCTGAATGTACGACCAGACTCGACCCTCTGGACTGGGTTGGTTCTTGCTCCCGGATCTCTACAGCAGCTACGGATCGATCCATTGGTTTCAATATCTCCCCTATTTCCTGCATGGTTGTTCCAAGCCCTGTCGATATGTTGTAGACCTGTCCGTCTTTGCCTTTCAGCATGATCTGTTCAATGGCCCGGAGGGCATCATCTACATACAAGAAATCACGCACTGCCGATCCCTGGATATCCAGAGGCAGTCCGTCCAACATCCGACCAAAATTTCGGGGAATAATACGGTCTGGCAACTGCCATGGACCATAGAGGTTGGTCAAACGAAAGAGTTTGACTGGAAGCTGGTAACATTGAGCATAGGAGTGAGCCAGCATTTCACACGCGACTTTGGACGCGGAATAAGGAGAGACGGGTGCATACGGATCTGATTCATGATAGACTCTGCCCCAATCGCCGCCATACACTTCAACGGATGAAGCCAGCAAGACTGGAATGTGATGTTCTGTAGCATATTGCAGGATAGACTGTGTGCTGAGTGTATTATTGCGAAAAACTTCCCCTGGCTGATGATACGAATAATCCACGTGTGGCATGGCCGCCAGATGGATTATGTAATCTGTTCCTGGAGGTAGATGAATCCGGTCCGATGCAAGGTCACAACAGATGAACGGCATCTCGTGCAGAGGAGAGATATGAACCAGCCTCTGACAATAATCATCCCGATCCAGAAGGGTAATTCGATGCCCCTTTTGCGCCAAATACTGTGAAAGATTAAATCCCACAAATCCAGAAGCCCCTGTAATCACAATGTTCACACACGATTCCCCCTTGCGATTTATACAACGAGTGCAATGAAGAGAGTATATGTACTGAGTATAACCTTAAAATGATACATTTTGTATCATTTTACAATTGTTTTTTGTTCGTCCTTGAGGTTATCGGGTAATTTATAGTGAGGTGATGTGAGATGAATGAACGGAAAAAGGACATAGAGACGTTATTCCTTCAGGATGACGGTGTAATTCCCAATCATCCGACCCTGCCTGTTCTTTTGTATAAGAATGTATGGGCTGAAGAGGCCCTTCACGCAGAATCGTTGCTGAACCGTAATGGATGGGGAAATAGCTGGTTGAATGGTGTGTTCAATTATCATCATTATCATAGTAATGCTCATGAGGCTCTTGCTGTGGTGAGTGGATTCGTGAAACTGATTTTAGGCGGAGAAAATGGTCAGAAAGTTTACCTTCAAACAGGCGACGTTGTCGTGCTTCCCGCTGGAACAGGGCATAAACGTCTGGAGTCCAGCACTGATTTTCGTATTGCCGGTGCTTATCCGGGCGGCATGAGTTACAACACACACACAGGTGAGGAAGACGATCGTGCCAAGGCTCTTCAGGAAATTCGAAAGGTTCCGATCCCGGTTACCGATCCGGTCTATGGACAGCACGGACCGCTACTAGAAATCTGGAATGGGAAGAAATCATAATACAAATGAAGATCATAAAGACGAGTGTTATTGGACAATGCACAAGCGAAGCTGGTTCAGTACTTAACGAGAAAAAATAGACTGTTCCCCGGACAAGTAGGAGTTACTCACCGATGGAACAGTCTATTTAAGTATTAAGTCTGAACAGCTGGTATCGGGAACTCTTCGTGATCATCTTACTATATGGGCAAGGAACTGCTCAAATCTTCCGTCTTATTTCAAACTTCGCGATCTCGTCGCTTGTTTTTCTATCCGTGCGTTTCAGCCTTAGTCCCTTTCAGCGCTCGGCAAGCCGAATACTGTAATACCTCATTGCAAGTGGCTTTCCATCCATTTCAAGTTGGCCTTGCAGCACCAGTTGTCGTAGACGGTACTCCACGAACGCATCACTTATATGCTGGCTACTTGTACCAATCACTTCACCCACAATACGAGCTGCTCGGATATACTTGCCTGGCTCCCAGTTCGGTGTCAGTTCCCTCACCTTCTGCATAATGTACTCGTCCAACGCATCTTCAGTTAAGCTCCGAATCACGCCATTCTCCATCATACGTAATAGCCCAGGCTGTACCGAAAGTTCCAGCCAATCCTGTTCCAGTTGGCGGCGTTCTCCCTTGGACAGCGGCTCTTGCTCAGAGCAGACGTGCCACATCGCCAGAAGCTTTTCCGAAAGAATCTCGCCTGTGTGGAGCACATCGTATTGAACGTCAGGTCTATCAAATAATTGCTTATATAAGCCACTCGTTTCGATAAGATATATGGGACTCTCGGTGTTCCGCAATAGATACATGGCATAGAGTAGTCCCGTCTTCTCCCGTGCATTATTCGCATACCAGATAATGATCGACGTCTTGGAATCAAAGGACTGTATTGTGGCGTTGAGCTCAAATAATGATTCCAGTTCATGCATGCCATATGCCTCACGGTCATTGAGACACATTCGTTCGGTCAGCCAGAGATGCCTGCGTTGCAAGTCTGCACGCCGGGTCAGATCACCTAACGGCCCTACCGCATAATTATCATCTATAGAAAAAAAACTCCGTTTTTCCTGATCAGGTAATGTACTCATTCCCATTTTCAGACTACTCAGAGGTGATTCTCCAAACGTAATATGAATTTCATTTGGCTTGTCGACCTCGGAGAGAGCTTGTTGTTCCAGACGCCCCAGATCAAAAGGGATATCCATATTCCGAAACAGTGACTGTACCGCTTCAGCAAAATCCACCTTTTCGCCTTGCTCTTCCTGCCGCTTGACCACGTGTGCTGATTTCATATAGAGCACACGCAGTACTGAACGAAGTTCATCTTCACTCATACGATTTATTGTTCGGCTGAATGCATAGATATTATCATTCATGCTGGGTCCTCCTTCGAGCTAACGAGATTACTGAAATCCTATATCTGCGTACTGATCATTTTTTATGAGGAAATCGATTTTCCACCGGGTTGATTCAGATCATGCAGATCTTCACCATCTGACGATGAACGGGTAAAATGTCGCTCCAGTTTGCGGCTTGCCCACAGGGATACCGCAATGAACAGCAATACACCTACCCAGCGTATTGGGTGCTCCAGAAATTGTTCCACATTGGAACCGATATACGTAACAGAGAAGATCATGATCGCTTTACCACAGCCCACCGCAAGCAGGAAAGATAATAATCGCATTCGCGCGATACCTGCCGCCACGTTGATAATGACAAACGGACCTACCGGGAAGATACTCAGCAAAAAAACATAACTGAATGCATTCCTTCGAATCCATACCATGCTGCGTTGCACACGAGGTTTGCGTGCCCATCGCTCTACAAAAGCGGATTTCCCAATCTCCCGTACGATCAGGAATGTAACGGTACAACCGAGCACCATGCCGATCCATGAATATATAAATCCTGCCCACAGACCGTATACCGCACCGTTTACGCCCACAATCAACAGCGTTGGAAGCGGTGGTACAAATGATTTCATAAACGTAAGCAAAATTCCCGGTAACGGGCCCAGGGAGCGAAACTTCTCCAGCCAGAAACGAATATTTTCTTCCGTAATATATGACATAATGTCCAATGCTGCCGGGGTCATCTGCATCCATCCAATCTATACAGTCTAAGTTCTCAGGTTTGATGTTCACTATACATCATTCATATGGATGATGAAGCTTCTTTAGCAACTCCCTCCCAGTATAACGTACATCTTCGATGAACACTGTTGTCAATTTGAAGAAATTATTGCACAGCAAACTCACTTCCCACCCAAATCAAAATTAAATCAAAAAAGCACACCTCGACCTCTGTGGTCTTGGTGTGCTCTTCATATCGAAACCCCAATCCATCTTCGGGGGCATTTATCCTTCTTCCAGCTGCGCTTCCTGCATGGCCAGTTCAATCAATTCTGCCTGATGTGCAGCATTCCATTCGGGAATACCGGAATGCATGAACTCTTCGGCATCCATCGCTGCTTTGGACTGGTTGCACAGATTACAGGCGCAGACACAGTTGAGCGGGGTGGTATGTCCACCTTTGGCACGCGGTAGCAGATGGTCAATCGTATCTCCATACGATCCACAGAAGTAACAGGTGTAGTGATCCCGAGTCAGAATATACCGCTTGAAATCCTTGTTGCTGAACAATCGGCGAATCGTGTACCGATTCACCACCACAGCGGCTTTTTCCTTCACTAGCGTGACCGCAAGCTCCATGTCCACTTCCTGATGCCAGCGTCTGCCCTTGTCCGTCTTCCCCCTCATCCGTACCATGCCTTGACGGTTGGTCCGGAGCGAAGCCGGATCTTCCGGGTCGATAGCTACCGGGGCCGACGGGGTCTGGCGGCGGGGACGGCCATCCGTGCCAGCCCCGTGACTACGGCTGGCGTGCGCGGGTCGCTGCCCGGATGCACCGCGGGCAGTGTCTTCGCCGTTCGCCTTGGGCGCACGCTCTTTGCGCGCCTGGCGCAGCTTGGACCCTGGCGAGCCCGGCTGGCGCACGGGCGCAGGAGGCCCTGCCTCCGCAGCAGCCCCCGGCGCTTGCCCGGGCTCGCGCCCGGTGGCGGCAGGCTGTGCCTCCGCCGCCGCAGGTGCAGCGACCGTGGTGGCAGCGCCACGGTCGCTCAGGGGGCCGCGCATGGGCCTCAGCAGCTACGCTGCGGGCCTGCCCTGCGCCGGGCGCGAGCGCGGCAGCACGCTTGCGGCGCCGCTTGCGCTTGCGTTTGGCTGCGGTCGGTTGATCCGCAGCCATGGGCTCTGCTGCCGGGCCTTGCGGCTCAGCCGGCAGCAGAGCCTGGTGGGCCGCCGCAGCTTGCTCGGCGGCCTGCCCTGCAGCGGCTGCTCGCGCGCCAGCCCGCTGTGCACTGCCCTTCTCATTCGCAGCAGCATGACCCTGCGAATGCCCTTCCACACGCCAGTGCTCACCTGGCTGTGGCTTATCTCCTACCTCACCCGCCAAACCATCATGCTCCAGACTCGTCTCTCTCAGCTCATTGCCCGTTATGCTCTCTGAACGCTTGCTCTTCCTCCGTCTTCTTCTCTTCTTCCGAATACCCGAAGAAGAGGGTGAGGAAGTCACCAAGTCAGCATGTTCATCGTCATTCGAAGATGACGAGTCTACTGACGGTTGAGACAACAGACTTCTGTCAGACTCAGACACCGTAGCTGATCCCTGCTCCATACCATGGGAGGTAAGACCTGCCTCATTTCTCGCAGATGCAGAGGGTCTGGCAGTAACAGCACGTGTCTCCAAGCCATCCCGTTGATGCTCGATCCGTTCATTCGTTCGTCCGCTCACGCTTGAACCTGACTCGTGGTCAGCCTGTCCACCAAGCTGGCGACAGCTGCGGCAAGCTCCACGCCTGGCTCCGGGACCTGCCCGCTTTCCGGTTCTGCGCCGGAATTCGGACATCGGCCGCTGTTGTCCGCAATACATACACGTTTTGCTCAGTCGCGCTTCTTGTTCCGTCTTTCCTTGCCGGAAAGGGGCTGGACCCGTCTCCATGTTGTCACCTCGGTTCCGTATGAATCCGGTTTCTTTCTATTGTATCACATCTGCTCGTGAACACCCTCATGGCCATAGGCCTGATAATCTTTCGAGTTGTACTCCTGTGTCTGTTCACTGCATTCGTGAAGAATGTGTTCCACATATTCCAATATATCCTGCATCGGTCTCCCGCATTTTTCGCATGTTGTCATTATATTCACCTTAATCCTGTTATCCATAATGTATTATCGTTCCGCCTTATGATTACCCCGCATACATGAAAAAGAAACACTCGTTCCCCACATCCAGCATATCTGTATAGACGAAAAAACCGCTTCCTGCTCTCCCCTAAGGTCGACCAAGAAACGGTTTATTATTCCTGTGTTGGAAATACATCTTATCAAACGTCCAGTTGGCCCGAGTTCTGTTGTGGGACCAGTCGTGGTTTGGGTTTTGGCAGATTGCCAAAGATGACCCATGCATATGGAACAAACCTTGCCGTCAATCCAACGACGATCCACGAAGCGATTAGAGCTACACCGAATCCTCCGGCATACCATAGATGCACTAACCACGATACTCCTGTTTGAGGTGGATAATTCCGATACACCACCAGGAAGAATGGATGAATCAGATAGATGCCAAAGGACAATGCCCCAAGCCGATTCAGCGGCTTGACGATGAGTGAAGGCCCTTTGCGATAGAGCAGATAGGCAATCTGGATAAGCACCAGCGCACAAGCAAAGGTATGCACATTCCAGAAGAATTCATACCACAGTGTGTTATACGTTGCGATCTTCAGACGCAGCAGGTAATAGATATACACATGGCCAAGTCCGGCAATGATCCATACCGCCCAGAGCAGAATCCATGAAGCTACGCGTCCTTTGGTTGCATTGGCCCGACTGATAACAAACCATTGCTTGATTTTAGGGAAATATACCCCGATAAAAGCACCCAGCATGAAATAGGAGAAGTATGAGAACGCCCAGCTTCCCTTGTTGGGTACCTGGAATCCATATTTATTACTTACGATGAATGCCCATTGAATCAATAGTCCAATCGGAACAGACCATTTCACCACAGAAGGATACTTCTTAAGCAACCATAACACCAATGGGAATAACAGATAAAATTGCATGTTAATAAACACAAAGTACAGATGTGTATAGGCCTTACCTGTAAACAATTTCGTGATAAAACTTACTGCCGATTCATTAAACGGACGGCCCTGATAATGCGTGAAATGCAGCAACACAAAATACATTAATGAAAACAGGAAATACGGGAGCAAAATATACACAAATCTTTTCTTGTAGAAGTTACTCACGAGTTTCTTGTCCAGCGGACGGGAATAATAGTTATAGAACAATACGAAACTGCTCATAAAAATAAAGGTTGGCGTACCATATTTCATAAAGATATTAATAAAGTTGTACAGCCAGTAGTAGCCTGAACCCGTCATGTCCACCGTCGCGTAGGACGTAGAATGCACGCTGAGTACGCCGATAATTGCCAGGGCACGCACCAGATTCAGTTCTGGAATTCGCTCTCTTTTCAGTGTTTCACTCATGTTTACGTTTCTCCTTAATGTGTTCGTCAATATGTCAGATATGACTTAATACAATAAAGCTCTCTATCTATTAAAAGCCATATTGCTTAAGATGGGTAGTCCAATTTCTTAATAATTCCTAAATTTTCAACACATTTCACACTATTTTCATGTCTATATATGTAAAAAAGACCGCGAGTACGCGGTCTGTGGAACATCCTGCTCTCAACCAAATGAATATTGGATCAACCGGATGAGAATGGTAAATCTGGGTTTGGGCATCATCCCACCCCTGACTGAGTCTACTTCCCACGACTCGCCATAATCTGTTTATACACGTCAATAGCTGCCTGTCTCGATGCCTTCAGATCAACAATGGCATCCTTGCGTGGCTGATGGATGTCCTTGCTATGCAGATCCTTCAATTCAGGCAACCACTTGCGAATATAATCACCTTGCGGATCATACTTCTCGGATTGTGTTACCGGATTGTTCACGCGAAAATACGGAGCCGCATTCTCCCCAAGCGAGGCACACCATAACCAGTTACCACGGTTTTGAATGTTATCATAGTCACGCAGCTTACGCCTGAAATAAGCTTCGCCCAGGGTGAATGGGCATTGCAGGTTTTTGGTGAGAAACATCGCCGTGAGAATCCGCAGCCGGTTTGGCATATGTCCGGTTTCATTCAGTTCCGTCATCGCTGCATCAATAATCGGAATGCCTGTCTCCGCCTTGCACCACCGTTCAAAGTAATCATCATGGAGAGCCGAGAGATCGTACACCTTTTCATATGTAAAATAGTGACTCTCATAGACCGCCCGATACAGATAGAAGTCGCGGAAGCACAACTGCCTGATCCATTCCCCCGCTTCTGCCGTGCGACTCGCCGCATCATACATTTTACGAATGGATACAGCTCCCACAGCTACGTAAGAACTGAGATGACTCGGCTCGTACGCCTCATATTCATCCCGATGATCCCCATATTCAGCAATTCGATCCGACAAAAATTGATCCAACAGCAGATGCGGGTCCTCGTCATTCGAACCAATGCCCTCCAGCAACTCCGGAGGTACCTGCATTGCATCCGGCCATTCAATCTGACGATCACTCACCTTCAACTCTGCAACCGTTGTTGCCGAAGGAGGGTTGGGATGTTCATTCATGAATTCCACCCACCGCCGATGGAAAGCCGCAAATACCTTATATGGCTCCGACTTGCCTGTAAAATTGGCAAATCCATTCAGATCCATCAGCAGATGATCCGTCAGTTGTGTGAACGTAACCTCGTGCGCCTCACTGACTTTGCGCATAGCCCTATCCCGCTCGATTGCATATGGCGTCATGTCCCGATGGACCACAATCTCGTTAATCTCACCTTTGAATTCGTTCAGGATGAATTCAACCACTTCAGCCGGTTTGCCGTAAGCAACATGCAGTTTTCGTTTGGCTTCAAGATACTGTCTGCCTAATTCCGCTGCGTGCTGCCTGAAATTCACACCGCTGTGTTCCTTCTCTCGGCCTTGCCGCAGGAGGAATGAATCATAGATGAGAACATGCACACTCTCTTCTTGGTGTTCCCGCAAATAATCGAATGCGGCCAGATCATCCGTACGCAAATCTTTGCGGTGTATGAATAGCTTCATGCTCACCCTCCTGTCTGAACTTACATTACATACGTTTATTTGTCCGTCAGGTTCTTATATAACCTGCTTGTTTCGGGCTCGGGCTGATACCCCAGATCCTCATTTAATGTCAATGTAAATGAATGATACAAACGAAGTATGCCTTGCTGATCATCCATGGATGCATACACTTCCATCATGAGTCGGCAGATCTCTTCCGAATACGGTTCCCGTTCCTGTAATATCGTTAATTGCTCAATCGCTTCCTTGCCACGACCATGCTCCATGTCCCATCTCGCGATATCCATAACCAGCGCTGTATACTTGCGTCTGAGTTCCCTTGCTTTGGCCTGTGCCCAATGATAATCATGCTCTTCCAGATAATCGCCACGATAAAGCGGAATCATATGCCTCAAATCGTCGACATTGTCGGATGTGATGACGTGGTAAACCATGGATTTTTCAAATTGATCCACATCACTTACCAGATTGCCTGATAACAGACGATAACGGTTCATATTGTACTCCAGCTTGCCTGTCATGTTCCATTCCTTAAGCAGCTTTCGAATCTGGTACACGGAAGTATGTAGATGGGTTAATCCCTTTTCCTGGGAAACATCACCCCATAGCTTATCCAGCAGAATCTCCTTGCTTACCCATTCTTCCCTGTGATGAAACAAAAAAGCAAACAATTCCTGTGATTTGGTTGTGCGCCACTTATGTTTCTTGGCACCCTGATCCAAACTTCTGTAGATATCCAGATGTTTGAACGTTAGCAACCCCGGAACTTCAGTATCCAACTCCACAGGTACAGGTTCCGATCCCTGTACCTCGGCGGTGGCTGCAACTTGAGAATTATGCGACATTATGCCCGCGATTCGATCAACGGTTTTGGCCAATCGGGTCGAGCTGACTGGTTTCAGTACATAATCCAGTGCATGCAGCTCAAATGCTTCCACTGCATGGTCCGCATAAGCCGTAACAAAGATAATACGAATACTCTGATCCAATTGCTGTATATATTCAGCCGCTTCCAGGCCATTCATCTCGGGCATTCCAATGTCCAAAAATACAACATCTACACGTTCGTTTGCCAGAAAATGAAGACCATCGCGAGCTGTTGAAAAACATTGCACGGGTGTAATTCGTCCGTCCGTTCGTAGTAGTCGCTCCAGATGAAGCTGCGCTGGCTTCTCATCATCGATCACAATGGCTCTCACCGTTCTTTTAGCCTCCTGCCATGAAAGATTCAATAGGAATACCGATTTTATCGGCATCCGCTGTCTGTTAACCATAATTGCTTCACTTGGCACACTAATTGGAATAATCCACCTTTTGCACGGGGATACGGAATCGGATCTGCGTGCCTTTATCCACATGGCTATGAATCTCGAGTCCCTGACCATAGAGAGACATCAGGCGACGGTTTATATTTTGCAGCCCCACACCTCCCGGACCTTCGGTACGCCCAGACTTGACCTGAGCCATACGCTCAGGAGGGATACCTACACCATCATCTTGGACCTGTACGACTACATGCTCGCTCTCTTGGAAAATCCTAAGATGAACTGTCCCGCCGGCTGCCCGCTCCATCACGCCGTGGCGAATGGCGTTCTCCACAAGAGGCTGAATACTGAGAGGTGGCAGATACAGATGTACGTCCGATTCCACCTCATACTCAACCACCAGTCTTTCCTCAAATCTCGCCTGTTCCAGATGCACATAAGACTCCACCAATTCCAGCTCTTTGGTCAAAGGAACAAGCTGCTCCCTGTTCTGGAAGTCAAAACTTCCGCGCAGGTAATGACTCAATTCAATCAGCAGATCGGTTGCTTTGTCCGGATTCACTGCACAGGTTGCGATAATAACATTGAGTGCATTATATAGAAAGTGTGGCTTGATCTGGGCCTGCAAAAAGGCCATTTCGGTCCGAATAGCCTCCTGCACAGAACTCCGCATCTCAATTAACGTCCGAACTCTGGCGCGCAATTCACCGGCATCCACCGGTTTGCTCAGGAAGTCATTGGCTCCCGCTTGGAATCCGTGTTTGATATCCTCAGGCAACCCACGGGCGGTCAGCATCAGAATCGGCAACTCCGACAAGGAACTGTGCTCGCGCAGTTTGCGACATAACTCAAGTCCGGACATCTTAGGCATCATCCAGTCCGTAATAACAAGATCAATGGACGGGAACTCCTCACGGAGTTTCAATGCAGTGGACCCGCTGTCCGCTGCAATCACACGATACCGCTCCGTCGACAATAGGTTAAGCAATACCTGTCGATTCACGGGGTCATCGTCTACAATCAGAATCGTATGCTCCGCTTCCGTAAGATCATCCTGCTCATCTGACTCTCTTGTCACAAGCTCCTTCGCCCCTGCCCCCTGTGCAGCAACATATCGGGCGGCAGCTGGTTTCGAATGAGTTTGCAAAAGTGGCATCTTCATAACAGGCAGGGTGAAATGAAAGGTCGAACCTTGCCCCGGCTCCGATTCAACCCAGATCTCACCACCGCCAAGCTCAACGAGTTTTCGCGTAATACTCAGACCCAGTCCGGTTCCATTATTCAATCGCTCAATCGTGCCGTTACTCTGCTCATACGCCTGGAAGATATCCTCCTGTTTGTCCAAGGCAATGCCTACCCCTGTATCAGCGACCGATACCTTCACCCAGTCCCCTTCAACGCTGGCGTACAATCGAATCTCACCCTGCTCAGTGTACTTATAGGCGTTACCCAGCAAGTTATACAGAACTTGCCTTAGGCGATCTTCGTCTGCCTCAACAAGTGGCAAAGACTGGGGCCATTGTTGAATCAATATAACCGGCTTGTCCTCAAACGTGAAACCCGAGACTTCAACCACAGTACGAGCAACGGATTCCAGATCGACAGCTACCCGTTTTAACTCGATCTCACTATTTTTTAATTTGGCAAAATCCAAAATATCGTTAACCAGCAGTGAAAGGCGCTTCCCGGTTGAAGTAATCATGGAGAGATTTTTCGCTTGCTTGGGCGTGACTGCTCCAGCCGCCCCTTCCAGCATGGATTGCGCAATATTAATGATGCCATGCAGGGGAGTTCGTAGCTCATGAGACGTATTCGCCATGAACTCGTCCTTCAGGCTGTCGATGGCCAGCAAACGCTCCGACAGAGCTTCCACGTCTCGGAATGATTGTGCAAAGCGGATTGCGGTCACAATCATCTGGGCAAATACAAATAATAAAAGTTCAATCAGCGCAAAGAACGCTGTGTCTAGGGTAGTGAACGCACCAAGCGTATATAACACAACAACCATGAGTATGCTCATCATACTCACCAGTGCAAAGTGGCTGTCATTCGGCCGTCCTTTCAACCAATAGAAAATGGCTCGCAGCGTATATAACATGACAACAAGTGAGATCAGTAACATGGGAAGCTCAAGAGACGAGAAAAGCGTTGGAGGAAGCGTAAGACCCACAATAGTCTGGGTAACGATTAGCACTACAGCCAGACGAACAAACCACTGATGAACTGCTCCTGGTACACGGGCATCCATATACCGAAGCAAAAAATAATAGGCAAAGGCTGAACTAAGGAGCTGAATCCGAAGTATCTCATTATTGGTCAGGAACGGTACAAACGTACCCAGTAACTTCTCCCCATGTGTCAGAGCGTACACCGCACCAGAAAGGCTGAATAATCCGAGAAAACGAAGCTCCTTCTCCGTACGTCGTAATCTGAACAGAAGTAGAAAAAAGGCGGCTGGCAAGATAAAACCGAATAAGGCCATCAGATCCCTGAGCCAATCTTGTTGCTGACTTTTCAGAATACTATGCTCGTCTCCAAACAAAATGGGCGCTACTATGCCCCCGGACGAGTAACTATAATTTGATACTTGAATGATAATGTCAGCCGTATTGCCCTCAATGGACGTGAATCCTGTAAAGGGCAGATTTAATTGTATATCTGTTGCCCTAGTCTTTCCTGGCAGGCCTTTGCCACCAATCTCTTTCCCATCGATAAATACCCGGTGGGCCATGCGTATATTCTGTGTGCGTATACCATAATCATTTTTCATCGTCCGGGGTGTAAGCTGAACTTGCAAATGATAGGTTCCATACCCATGGGCCTGCCCCAAAGATTTGTTCCATCGGGCAGGAACTTGAGTGCCCGACGAAGCCGGCAAAGGCTTGCGACCGGATACACTTGCTTCAATATCTGCCGGGCTCAGCAACTGCCCAGGGTAGAAATCCCAGACACCCTTTAGAGACGCTGCACCCTTGCGATCAAAGTTCCATTGGGTCAGGTCAATTTTCCCCTCTGAAGCTTGAGGGTTAATCCGCTCGCTAATTAACGTCTGGGCGATCCAACCCAGCGGAACAATGACAATGCATATGAAACTTATGGTCAGCATAATCCAGTGTTTTCTCATCTATGTATTCCTTCCATTCACAATGGCGAGAGACGTCTAATTTTGTCGATTTATCACTATAATTCATGTTACACGTTTCTGGTGCTCACGGAAATAGTTTCCGTATCAAAATCGGTCAAATTCGTTATAATTTGACCGATTTCTATCTTTTCCACCAGCTCTTGGTACACCAAGGAACCCCAGGCCGAATTTCACCGGAAAGAACGGGCGAAATGACCTGGGGTTGATTGAATGAAGATTTATTTAACAACTTGGGCAAGCTTCTGAACGATTCCGGCCCATCCCTGTTCCATACGTTCGCGTACGATAGCGTGGGCCTGTCCAAACTCGGTCAGTTTATCCGCATCCCAACCGCTGTGAATCAGTGTGAAATCCGTACCTTCGGGCTGTTCATTCAGTTGGAACGTCAACGTCCAGTCCTTCCCCCAGCGGAATGACAGCTTGTGCAGCGGAAGAACTTCCGTCACCTGACACGGTGATTGACCGAAGGGGCCTGCTTCCAATATAAACTCGTGACCTTCCACGGGTTCCAGATTGCTTGGCATGAACCAGGTTTTCAGTCCCTGCTCGGTCGAGACCATCTCCCACACTTTCTCTACAGGTGCATGGAGCATAATTTCCTGCCGAATATCTGGCAGTGCACTTGATGAACTTGATGATGAATCCATTCGAATCACCTCCTTATACATATCATTTCGTATAACTACCGAATAGAAGTTGACCTCCGCTTTATCCACACCCTATAATTGGAACATATTACATAAAAGGTGCGTGATTCCTATGATAGTCTGCTCTGAAAAATCCAATTCCAACCGTTGCCGGAAGGGATAATCCTGCTCATTCCCCTTCCACGTTTTTATTTTAATACATTTACATGTGGGGGATACCTATACCATGTCATTCAGTTATTACGGTCCATTATGCACCGCCGTTTATGATCTCACGAAACCTGTGGGACACTCCTTGGGAGGAGACATTGAATTCTATCGCCATTATCTTCAGCGCTGCAATGGACGTATCCTTGAAGCCATGTCAGGATCAGGCCGAGTGCTCATTCCTTTGCTTGAAGCAGGCTTGAAGGTGGATGGAATTGATTATTCAATGGATATGATCAACTCTTGCCGTTCTCGTTGTATGGAGCGGGCATTACCCATGCCTGAGCTGTTCGTTGCCGATCTGGAGAAGCTTGACCTTCTATATCGATACGAGGCAATTATCATTCCCGGAGGTTCTCTGCTCCTCATCCAAGACAGACAGGCGTCGATTAACGCATTACGTAATCTATTTCAGCATTTAGAACCTGGCGGCAGGCTCGTGTTTGATCTGTTTCTGCCCGATGTGACACAACCCTCTTCTGTAGAAACATCAACCGTTTCATTACCCGATGGTGATACGATCACGGTAGAAGTGAAAACCATTGAAGTGAACCTTCTACAACAGTACAAAGTGAGTCTGATCCGTTACGAACAATGGCATCAGGGTGCTCTTGTTGCTACGGAGCTGCAACAACTTACCTTGCGTTGGTACGGCATAGAAGAGTTACGCCTAATTCTCGAACACATTGGTTTCTCTGACATTAAAGTGTACGCCGACTTTAACCCGGATCAACCACCTACACAGTCGAATCAAAAATTCGTCTATGAAGCGACTCGAAGAGCGTAGTCATCCGTAATCGGATGGATATGATTCTCAATATCCAAAATCAGGCCACAGCATGAGGTTTAACCCATGCTGCGGCCTATTTTACTGTATGAAATTTGCACTAACATTTACACGAAAACGAAGAGGACAGAAATAACTTGAAGAAGCGAAGCTACAAGCTTTCTGCAAGAAAGCTACATCGAAAGCATACACTTCGCCTTTATCCTCAGATCGGAAGGTTATTCTGTCATCGGAGTGGTAAGTGTAAATGTTATTGCAAGTTAGTATCCACGAGAATATTGTTCCGCAATGGCGGCTTGATCCTTGCTGACACCCAGTTCCAGAGCGGCATGGTTCGCCCAGTACGGATCACGCAGCATGCCTCTGCCAACGGCAACCAGATCCGCATCACCGTTTCCGATCACCGCTTGAGCCAACGCTGCATCCTCCAGCATACCCACTGCGATTACAGGAACGTTCAGTTCTTCACGGAAACGACGGGCAAATGGTACCTGATACCCCGGATAGTTCCCCGGTTTCCGCTGTCCGGAAGGACCTTCGCCACCTGAACTGATATGGAACATGTCCACGCCTGCATCTTGGTAGGCACGAGCGATATTGATGGTGTGGTCGATATCGTATCCACCATCCGCGTATTCTACAGCCGAAATCCGCAAAATCAGCGGCATATCTGCGGGCATTTCTTTTTTCACTGCACGAATGACTTCTACGCCAAAACGGGACAGATCCTGCCCATATACATCCTCACGATGGTTCATTAGCGGGGAATGGAACTGGTGGATCAGGTATCCATGTGCACCGTGCAGCTCAATGGTATCTACTCCAGCCTGCACTGCGCGGCGAACACCGTCTGCGAACTTTTGCACCATAGCTTCTACTTCTTCCGTACTTAACGCACGTGGTTCCTTGTACTTTTCTCCCGGGAATGTAACTACCGATGGGGCAACCGGCTGTGGAGCATCCTCTGCTTTTCGTCCCGCATGTGCGATCTGAATAGCTACTTTGGAGCCGTAGGCATGAATTCCATCTACAAGTTTGGTGAAGGCCGGCACATGCTCATCTGACCATATCCCCAAGTCATTATCCGTAATACGTCCATCCGGATCTACATCGGTCATCTCGATTACAATCAGTCCTGTTCCTCCAACCGCACGGCTCACATAGTGAACCTGATGCCAATCGTTCGGAATACCATCCTTCGCAGTGACAGAATATTGGCACATTGGTGCCATGACGACACGGTTATTTAATTGCAGACTCTTGAATTGATAAGGGGAAAATAATTGTTCAGTCATTGGTGTTACATCTCCTGTTCCATGATCATGATATATATGAAGCCTTACTTATTTGTCTAAGTCCGAAAATAGTTTTCCGTTCTTGCCGTAATTGTCCTTCTCCAAATCCTCAATGAAGATAAAGACTTTGCTCGGATCAACATCCAGTGTCTCACAGGCCACCTGAGTCATACGTTCAATCAACTGACGTTTCTGCTCGACCGACTTGCCTTCCAGTACCTTAACCGTGATAAATGGCATGTCTTGAACA
The DNA here is from genome assembly GCF_037981725.1 of Paenibacillus sp. FSL H3-0457. Classification (NCBI taxonomy): domain Bacteria; kingdom Bacillati; phylum Bacillota; class Bacilli; order Caryophanales; family Paenibacillaceae; genus Paenibacillus; species Paenibacillus sp. FSL H3-0457. Next base: position 6,711,644 of record NZ_CP150283.1, read on the forward strand.
CATCCTTTCTTCATCATTTATTATGAACCGCAGTTATAGAAATACAAGTACGTACATTTTTGTGACCTAGTACCCTTTTTGATACCTAGTCATCCTCATATTTCGGTTCTGCCCCATTCTGGAAATGACTGCAAAACATGATATGATAACCGTAGAGAACTACAATAATTACTATACCCAATTTACATAAGTTGTGACTAACGGTTACACGATAACGGAGAGGGCAGAAATAACCTGTAGAAGCGAAGCTAAAAGCTTTCTGCAAGAAAGCTACTTCGAAAGCATACACTTCGCCTAAAAGTTTTCTGAAAGAAAGCTGCATCGAAAGCATACGCTATCCTCAGATTTTCACCTTTGTAAAAGTGGATCAAAAAATCTGGGGATAACAGCGATCAGAAGGTTATTCTGGCCTCGTAGTGGATCAGTGTAAAACAAGTAGCTCAACTTATATACTACTCAAGCTAGGGAGCGATAATAGATGAAAGATATATTAATTCAAAGACTGAGTACTTATGTTCAGATGGATACCCAATCCGATGAAAATAGCGAGACATGCCCTTCCACACCCGGCCAACTGGCCTTGGGCAAACTGCTCGTTGAAGAATGTACCTCTATTGGTCTGCAAGATGTGACGATGGATGAGAACGGTTATGTCATGGCTACACTGCCGTCCAATACCGACAAGGATGTTCCCGTAATTGGTTTCCTGGCCCACCTCGATACAGCGACCGACTTTACTGGCAAAAATGTCAAACCACAGGTTATCGATAACTATGACGGTGCTGACATTGTGCTGAACTCGGAGCTGGATGTAGTACTGTCCAACAAGGATTTCCCGGAACTGCACGAGTATAAAGGCCACACCCTGATCACAACTGATGGTACAACGTTGCTTGGTGCAGATAATAAGGCAGGCATTGCTGAGATCATGACGGCGATGGCCTATCTGATTGGACATCCGGAAGTGAAACACGGTAAGATTCGGGTTGCTTTTACCCCAGATGAAGAGATTGGCCGTGGACCGCACAAGTTTGACGTAGCTGCTTTTGGAGCCAAATATGCTTACACAGTTGATGGCGGACCGCTTGGCGAGCTGGAATACGAGAGCTTTAACGCAGCTGCAGCCAAAATTACCGTACGAGGCACCAATGTGCATCCCGGAACAGCGAAGGATAAGATGGTGAACTCTCTGAAAATTGCGATGGAATTGAATCGACGCCTGCCTGTGGAGGAAGCTCCTGAATTCACGGACGGTTATGATGGTTTCTATCATCTATTGTCTCTGGAGGGTGACGTTGAGCTGACGAAAATGAGCTACATCATCCGTGATTTCGACCGGGCGAAGTTTGAAGAGCGCAAAACAAATCTGCTCCATATCGCAAACGAACTGAAGACCAAGTATGGAGAGAAAAGCATCACGGTTGAATTGAATGACCAGTACTATAACATGCGTGAGAAAATTGAACCCGTACGCCAGATCGTCGACATTGCCCATGAAGCCATGACCCGACTGGACATCGAACCTGTTATTCGCCCCATCCGGGGAGGCACAGATGGTTCCCAGCTATCCTATATGGGCATGCCAACACCAAATATCTTCACTGGTGGTGAAAACTACCATGGCAAATTCGAATATGTATCGGTAGACAATATGGTGAAGGCAACCCGTGTCATTGTAGAGATCGCTCAATTGTTCGAACAACGCGGAGATATCTAATCCACTTGAAGTGCAGAGCAAAAAGAGCACCCCTTGGTATATTCGGGAGGGTGCTCTTTGTTGTGCCGTATTGTATTTTATTGTGTCGCGTCATGTCGCTTAGATATGCAGGCTTGGTCTTTATTTTAGAATGCCATCACTCATATATATTGCCTCCTGCGATGACACGCAACTGTTCCAGATCACAGATCACTAGCTTTCGCTGCACTTTGCGAATAATATCTCGATTACACAGATCTTGAACAACTCTATTAAGATGTCTATAGCTGGTGCCCAGCATATCGGCCAGTTCGGTGAGCTTGGAGGTCTGGATCTCTTCCGAAGAAGACTCGTCCTGGCCCATTGTGGACAACAGATAGCTGGCAAATCGGCTCTCGACCGGATATAACATATTCAGACTCGACAGGTTGGAGAAGGTATACAATTTGTGCGTAACTTGACTCAGCATAAAGTGGAGAAACTTAGGGTTCTCTGCATAGGTATTTTGGAGAGCGCGATAGCTGATACCCAGCAGCAGGCTTTTGCTCACAGACTCTACCGTATTCATAGCCTCCTTGCCATTTACCAGTTCCAAATCTCCCACAAGCGCAAGTGGTGTACTGAAACGAAGTAACAGAGACTTGCCGTTAGGCAGGGTGGTATAGATCTTGAGCTTGCCCTGCACGAGAAAATACAACCGCTCAGGTCGTTCACCTTTGGCACATATCATCTCGCCCTTTGCAGCCTCAAGTAGTCGCAACTCAGCGAGCGCAGGCTCGTCCAGCACCTGATCCAACCCATGCTCACGGGCAAGTTGCCGCACAAGCCCAAAGTCCATAATTTCTTTCATTCCGACTTCCCCTCCGTTGTCGTATATAACGTATGTAAAAGGACATATGTCCCATAATTGATATACATTCGTACAAATATCTTGATATAAAAATAGTTACAACTAACACTTATATCCAATAAATCATTTTAGATGGGAAATATTTTAAAATTTAATCATAAAATGTTCATTCTTTCATGCAAAATGCCGTTCACGAAAAGTCATTTCCGTCCGATGAAAGATAGAGCATTCCATAGATCGTTAAAAATAATACATTCAAATATTGAAAGGATGGTCCTCTTCCATGAACGTTGTAGATGCCCTGCTTAAAGTAATGCCTTATATCAGCCTGATCCTCAGAGAACCAGCTAGTTTAACTCTTTACGATCACGAAAAAGTATTAGATGTCATTATGACAGATAAATTTGATCTTGGTTTTGAAAAAGGAATGTCACTCTTGGAATCGTATCAAAACTTTGCCATCTTAAAAAACGGAAGAGAAGCTACTCTCGCTACACTCTCCAAGGAAGTTTATGGTATTGAACTGGATATTCTGAACATTCCGATCTTTGATGATCACCAGAAAGTTGTTGCTGTTTTCTGTGTGTCTTACGACCAATCTAACCAGAACCAACTTGAAGACATTATACAAGAAAATCAAACCATCAATGGTAACCTCGTTGATATGGTGCAACATGTCGCCGCTCATGCCGAAGAATTGCAAGCAACCAGTGAGCAGATCCTGCAGAACACACGGATTGCTGTTCAGAACTCTTCCCAAATCAACAAGGTAGCAGGTTTCATTCGTGAAATCTCTGAACAAACCAACTTGCTTGGCCTGAATGCCGCTATTGAAGCCGCTCGCGTTGGTGAGGCAGGCGCTGGCTTCGGTGTGGTTGCTTCCGAAGTACGCAAACTCTCTGTGGATGCCAAACAAGCTACAAGTGATATCGATACCAGCCTGAGAGATGTACAACAGGTCATCAAACAGATGGAAGTTGAAGTCTCCCAGATTGCAGCCTCTTCACAGGAACAAGCAACGCTTGTAGCATCCTTTACCGATGTGATTGAGCAGCTTAACGAAACAGGGGCACGAATGAAAACTCTATCCGAACAACTGATCAGTTATTCGGTTAAAAAGTAATCAAAACATATCTTTTGATGAACTTTAGCTAGTGCAAAGATACATTTTATATGCAACAAACAGGACTCGGGTTGCCCATGATGGATAATCCAAGTCCTGTTGTTTGTTGTGCCCATTTTATATAACCAACTACGTTCAGATAGAACCTTAATTGGCTAAATGTATTGATTTATCTCCAATAACTTCTTCTTCCGACTGCCAGCATTCCACTTCACCCGGAATATGAATCCGGTCCCGGGTAAAGACGGGATCACGTCCTTCAGCCTTCTGTTTTTTGTAGTCCTTCAACGCTTCGAAAGTCACCTTGGACAGCATCAGAATTGCAATCAGGTTCACCACCACCATGAGCCCCATGAACAGGTCCGCCAAATCCCATACCAGCTGCACTTTGGCTACCGCACCAAACACCACCATCGCGATAACGCAAATACGATATACCCACAGCCAAACTTTGTTGGATTTGATAAACTCAATGTTGGTTTCTCCATAGTAATAATTTCCGATTAGCGTACTGAAGGCAAACAGGAACACCATAACCGCCAGGAATCCCGATGCCCATGAACCAATATGTACACTTAATGCAGCCTGAGTTAATTCAATGCCACCCAGATTGGAACCTTTGTATACCCCGGATAACAAAATAATCATAGCTGTGCTTGTACATATCACTAACGTATCTGTCAGCACGCCAAACGCCTGAATAAGTCCCTGTTTCACCGGATGTGTTGCATCCGCCGTTGCAGCAGCATTCGGGGCGCTACCCATTCCCGCCTCATTGGAGAACAATCCGCGTTTCACACCGTTCATCAGTGCAGCACCTAACGTTCCGCCAGCCACCTGTTCGATGCCGAAGGCGTTTTTGACGATCAACGCAATCATGGCCGGAAGCTGGGTAATATTCGCCAGCACCACAAAAGCCGCTACCCCAATGTACAATACGGCCAGTACAACAACGATGTATTCCGATGCTTTTGCAATCCGTTTGACACCGCCCATGATAATTCCTGCAAATATCACAGCCATAATGATACCCACCGTTAACCGATCCGTGCCAAATGAGTTTTCGAATGCAACAGTAATCGTATTGGACTGCACCGCATTAAAGACCAAACCGAATGAAAGCGTAATGAGAATGGCAAATAAAATTCCCATCCAGCGTTTGCCCAACCCACGTTCCATATAATACGCCGGACCCCCACGGAATCCACCCTTATCCTTCACTTTATAGATCTGAGCCAGCGTACTCTCCACAAAACTGGAGGCCGACCCGATAATTGCAATGATCCACATCCAGAATATAGCACCAGGTCCACCCAGTGCGATAGCCAGTGCAATACCGGTAATATTCCCTGTACCTACACGGGCCGCCATACTAATACAGAACGCCTGAAAAGGTGAAATTTTGCCTGGTTCCTTGCTTTTTGGCTCTAGAAGCACCTTCACCATATCTCCAATCATGCGGAATTGCATGAATCGGGTCTTGGTGGTGAAGTATATACCACATACTACCAATAATATAATTAACACTTTGGACCATAGAAAATCATTGAAAATGACGACAATATCTTGTATTGTTTGCTCCATCGGTATGCCCCTTTTTATGGTGTATTTCAAGCACAGAGATGGTTACGCGAAAAGTTTGTACCATTCTGCACAACACTAGCCCCGGACTTCGGGATGTTACTTATACTACAAGAACATCTACGAAAAACGACAAATACCTACATGCAATTCCTACATTTATTTTAAAAACGGGCTTTGATCGCCCTATCATTGTCATTTAACCTGACATGTCAGGTTCTATGCAAGAAGGAAAGGAACGATTACACTGGAACGAGAGTTCATCGCGGCGTTAACCGCCTTTACCATAGATTTATCAATCACACCATTCGCAGAGAAAGGGAATGACTGACATGCGTTATTTTATCGTGGATGATGATCCTGGCGTTCGTTCCATGTTGATGGATATTATTGAGGATGAAGGCCTGGGCGATATTGCCGGGGAAGCTGAGGACGGAGCACATATTCACGCGGAACTATTGGAACTGCATAAGGTGGATGTACTGCTGATTGATCTGCTGATGCCCCAACGAGACGGGATTCAGACTGTGCGAGCGCTTGAAGGAAGGTTCGAGGGCAAGATCGTCATGATCTCTCAGATCGAGTCCAAAAATATGATCGGAGAAGCCTATTCACTAGGCATTGAATATTATATTACGAAGCCGATTAACCGGTTGGAGATTCTATCTGTTCTGCGGCTGGTGAGCGAAAGGCTTCGGATGCAGCAATCCATCGCAGATATTCAGCGGACATTGCAGGGATTGTCCGGTTTGAATTCTACCGAACGTGCTGGGGCTCCGGTTCCGGACAAAACAATCACGACTGCAGGACATTTCCTGCTGTCCGAGATGGGCATGATCGGCGAAGCGGGCAGCAGGGATCTGCTGGACATGCTGGAATATCTGGAACAGGTAGAGACAGATGAACATAAGCTGTCCCCCTATACGTTCCCATCCCTCAAAGACATCTTCCAGAATGTAGCGATACGTAAACTGGGAGAAGACGCCTCTCTCGCAGAAGTGAACAAGGAGATCAAGGCATCGGAACAACGTGTTCGCAGGGCCATCTTCCAGACTCTGAGCCATGTGGTTTCTCTGGGATTAACAGATTATACACATCCCAAGTTCGAGAACTATGCATCCAAATTTTTCGATTTCACCGAAATTCGTAAGAAAATGCTAGAGCTGCAAAACAATGTGGAGCCTTCCTTGTCCCAGACACGCATTAATACGAAAAAATTCGTACAGGTCCTTTATTTGGAAGCCAAACGATTACTGCATTAAACAGATGCATGATGGATAAGATGCAAAAACAAACGGGCATGAATATTACACCGGTAGGATACCGCCTCTTCAACTGAGGCTGTCCATACCGGCTATATTCATGCCCGTCTGTACGATCAAGCGTTACAATCTATGTGATTTGTTCCGTGTATAAAATTAAAATCGCTTTGGGTTTAGGCCCGTGAATGGTTTCGGCTAATTCGGTTATACTCATTAATCAATTCGTCCAATGCCATAGACTGCCGAATCACATCGGGATGCCCAAGACCACCCTTGTTATGCTCTACCAGCATATGAAGGTTATGTCTGGCCTTCTCTATTTTATTTTTCAAATCCAAACTCATAACCATGACCCCTGATACCTCCTTATTCTGTGAACCATTTTAGTTTTTCCTGTCAATCTATAGTTGGATTAACATATGGCATAGGAGACAAGGATGTTTTGTATTCTTCTCCAAATTTTGATAAAGATTATTTTATCACACTAGAGCTTATCCGAAAATGGCTGATATGACGCAATTTTAGTGGTATCACCGAGGGTTGGATTCTAACGTCTGGCCTCATCATTCACGGCCAGAACGGATTGTGTCGTAAATGTGTATATTGAAAAAACAAAAAGTCTATTGGTTTAAAAGGTAATAAAATCCCTTTCCATAATGGGGTCATTCAGGTACAATAGGGCGATGTGTGTGTCCGGACCCGGCGGATACAAATGATGTAATGTAGAGGACGGCCAACGACGGCCATTGATCCTGATTTGATATTATTGGAGGCTTATCATCACCATGCAGACCGATTCACAGACTAAAGTCAAAATTGTTAACGCCGATCCCAGCGCAATGGGATTATTTGGGTTGGCTATCGTAACCCTGGTCGCTTCTTCCCAAAAGCTTGGCATTACAGAAGGACTTAGCTACGCTATTCCTTGGGCGATCTTCCTGGGTGCTTTTGCCCAGCTATTCGCATGTATTCAAGATTCCAAACGCAACAATACCTTTGGCACAACGGCTTTTGGCGCGTACGCGTTCTTCTGGTTTGCCATGGCTGCCAACTGGATGATCAAAATGGGCGTATTTGGCTCCACTCTCGCTGAACAGGCCGATGGCAAGCAGCTCGGATTTGCTTTTGCCGGATACCTCGTATTCACCCTGTTCATGACGATTGGTGCTATTGAAGCGAATAAAGTATTGCTTATCATCTTCATTCTGATTGACTTCCTGTTCCTTGGCTTGACCTTTGACGCTTTCGGCGTAGCTCCTCACATTTTCCACACCATTGCAGCATACGCTGAACTGGCGATCGGAATTGTGTCCCTGTATGGTACAGGTGCTTCGGTACTGAACGCTCACTTCGGTTATGCGTTCTTGCCGATCGGCAAACCGTCCGGCATTTTCAAACCCAAGGCTTAATATACAGTAGTAAACCGCCAGCGCGCCGGTCCGCGCCTGGCGGTTTTTTTGCAGTCCAACTTCATTTGAATATGTATCAGACCGACACCTATACTAGGGATAATAGATCAGAAGTAGACCCTGAAACACCTGAAATGAAATGTCACAGCAGCCATACTGTCAGGAGGAAAAAAGCATGAGAGAGATACCGAAACCAACGGAGATGGATCAGGTGGAGAAAAAATATGTACGCGAAACACGTTGTTTCAAGACGGCACGGGTGTTCCCAACCGATGTCAACAATCATAATACACTGTTCGGTGGCAAGCTGATGTCCTACATCGATGATATTGCATCCATTGCCGCTTCCAAGCTATGCCGGGTCAATACTGTAACGGCTTCAACCGACTCTGTCGATTTCCTGTACCCGATTAATCCAACGGATTCGGTTACACTTGAATCGTTCGCGTCCTGGACAGGACGAAGTTCCATGGAGATTTTTGTGAAAGTGATTCGAGAGGATCTGAAGACCGGAGAGAAGAAAATTGCGGCGACTGCATTTCTGACCTTTGTGGCCTTGGACGAAAATAATCGCAAACTGATCGTACCCCGCATTATCCCGGAGACGGAAGAAGAGAAGAAACTATACGAGACCGCTCCGGATCGGGCGGCCATGCGGAAACAACGGCGGGAAGAGAGCAAGAAATTCGCTGACTTCCTGACCGTTACTTATCCTTGGGAATAAAAACACGCTAAACAATAACAAGATTGAACACCAGCATTACATTATCTGGTCGATGCCGGATAGATGGACACCGCTCTGCTATCCGGCAGTTCACCACCCATGGAGACACACCACTGCTGATAGATGCGATACGCTGCACCACTCTCCAGTAATCCCTGACACGTGTATATGCCCTCTTCGATGGAATTGACACGCCCCGCCGCATACAAGCGGAAACCTCCATTTAACAAGACCTGATTCACAAAAGCAATATGAGCCTCACCGCTTAACACACTTTCCGCCACTTCAAGCTGCTTCGCAGCCGTCCAGACCAGCTCCGGCACGGGCATATCCAGTTCATAGGCTGCAGGATCAACCAGTTCCAGCTTCATATCACCGTCTTCCACGGCGTATACGCGGGTTGGCCGATCAATATACAGATCCTCAGAACCTTCCATCCCCTGTACAACATAAGCACGCCGATAGTTAAACCGGGTGAGCAACTTCGCAATCCGATCCAGAAAGGTATTATGAAACACACCAAACACCAAATACGGTGAATGGTTATAATCAATCAGTTTCTCTGCTGTGTTAAACACCGTTCGAAAACCCAACTCTTCCCGTAACGGACGAAGCTTACGAAGAGGTTCGCACCAATCCTCGGAGGATGCGTACATGACACCCGAACGCAATGCAGCGCTCCGTGCATCTTCCCGATCTATTTTACGTGTATCAATTCCTGCTTCCTTTAACAGAACCGACAGCGTAACTCCCCATTTGGGTGGTAAAGGGTCACTCCCATGCAAAGTCACCGGCAACCCGGCCGCCGCGAGTACAAACGCAACAGGAAACGTGGCCATGAACGACTTTGTTCGTCCATCATAGGGACCCGCACAGTCCAATCCATCCTGAAATATGGAGAAACGTTCCGCACTGTTACGACAAGCATGAACAAAAGCTTCCAGTTCCTCGACGTTTTCCATTTTCATACGTTCAGCCATTAGGAACGCAGCCGTCTGGGCAGGGGAAACCTCCTGTTTCAGGATTTTCTCTGCTACGGTCAGTGCTTCTGCATAATTCAGATCACGTGAGCCTCGTTTCCCACGTCCGACCTCTCGGAGTATCTGAGACATATCCATGGAGAATCCTCCTTCCAATTAAGACTGGAGCAGTTGATGGGCCTTCACAATCGCTGTGGCTACATCGACCATTCGTTTTCGTTCATCCATCGCTTTCTTGCGTAACAGGTCATAGGCTTCGGCCTCTGAAATCTGCTTCAGATCACTAAGAATAGCCTTCGCCATATCAATCCACTTCCGATCCTCCAGCCTGGATTGCAACTGCTTCCGTTCCTGCTCCCACTGTTTGCGTTCCATGTAGCGTCGGGCTGCAAAGTGAAGAGTCCAGTGAATCTCGGACCCAGTCATGGATGGTGTAAGTATTCCATCAAATGATGTTTCGACCTCGCAGGATTCTGCGGAGGAAGAGGCTGTATCTGGCGCGCACCACCAAAGCAGCGGTGAATCCGACTTCCCCTTTCCCAGGCAGTTCACCCAGTACTCCACATCAGCCAGCGACAGATGCAAAATGGACGCTTCGGCCGCACGAGCTAGCTTCACCGCTTCCGCTTCACTGCCCGCCACCTGTACATGGTACCCGTTTGCTCCCAGTAGCCTCTCCGGTGTCAGAGGGATTGCATCGGATGAGGCAGCTATCGTTGGTTGAACACGGATGACCAATAAAGATCGCATGATGGATCAATCCCTCCCCTATTGCTATAATCAGAGTCCACATCATTTAAGACGTTAATACATGAAAGCAATAAACATGTTACATTACCTAACAAAAATTAAGTAGTGACGATTATGCGTCTTATTTTCAACATTAGAATGATCTTTTCATGCCTCATCATGTTGCAATTAAAAAGGGTGAAACACTATACATGGCACCTTTTCTACAGTATTTATCGTATCCAGCGTGCTAACGTTATCTAGAAGCCTTTAAACTAAGAAGATATACTCGTAAAACTTCGTCGTCCATTCGATATTCCAATAAACTCATGTAAACATAATTAACTTTAAATTTCAAATACTTTTTTATGTTAACTATATTGACATGAATAGATCGATCTTTTATAGTTAAGCCATAACAACTCCATATTTGAATCGATCACAGTTACAACGGCGTAGCTGGTTGAAACGGCAATGAAGCCTGTTTTGCAATCTCGGAGCAAGGGATGCGTATGTATATGCGCAGTCCTCCGAGGCATAACAGGCTTTTTCGATTTTAGAGACAAGGTTTTGAGGCATTTTGCAGAATGGACCTAAGGGGGCTAATCATAATGAGTACAACGAAAAAACTGGTGCTGGTTGGCAATGGCATGGCGGGAATCCGCACAATCGAACATATCCTTAAGCTTGCTCCACACGCTTATGAAATTACAGTCTTCGGCGCAGAGCCGCATCCCAACTACAACCGGATCATGTTATCTTCCGTACTGGCTGGCGGAACATCCATCGAAGATATCGTAATCAATGAGTGGAGCTGGTACGAAGATAACGGCATTCGGGTGTACCCGGGTGACCCGGTCGTTCAGATCGATACCAAGCGCAAGGAAGTTGTATCTCAAAATGGTGTACGCGCAGCCTATGATGAGCTGATTATGGCAACCGGTTCACAGGCGTTCATCCTCCCTCTTCCCGGAGCTAACAAGGAAGGCGTGATCGGTTTCCGCGATATTAAAGACTGCGAGACCATGATGGCAGCATCACAAAAGTATCGCAAAGCTGCCGTCATTGGAGGTGGATTGCTAGGACTGGAAGCAGCGCGGGGGCTGCTCAATCTGGGCATGGACGTCACAGTCATCCATATTAACGGTCATCTGATGGACCGGAACCTAGATTTGCCGGCAGGTCTGATGCTCCAGCGTGAGCTTGAAGAACAGGGCATGAAGTTCCTTTTGAACAAACATACCGAAGAAATCACAGGCAAACAACGAGTAAAGGCCATTCGTTTTACTGATCAAACGGTGCTTGAAGCGGATCTGGTTGTCATGGCTGTCGGGATTCACCCTCAGATTGAACTGGCTCGCAATACCGGCCTCGATGTGAATCGTGGAGTCATTGTAGATGATTATATGCATACCAGCATCCCTAGTATATCTGCCGTCGGCGAATGTGCAGAACACCGCGGTATTGCCTACGGACTGGTTGCTCCATTATATGAACAAGGTATGGTGCTCGCAAAACGCCTGGCTGGCGCGGCAACCGAAGGATACGAAGGTTCAGTCACTTCTACCAAACTGAAAGTATCCGGTGTGGACGTATTCTCTGCCGGACAATTCAAAGACGCTGCGGACACTCGCAGCATTCGTATTCAGGATGACGTTGATGGTGTGTACAAAAAGATGGTGATCAAAGACGGACAGCTGATCGGAGCTGTATTGTTCGGGGATACCACGGATGGCGCATCGCTGTTTTCCCTCATTAAGAGTGGTGAGAACATCAGTGGTCGGGAGAAAGAAATTTTGCTCGGTGTACCTTCCGGTGGTTCAGGCTCGGGTCCATCTGTCGCAGAACGAATGGCGAGTATGCCGGATGACGAGATCGTCTGTGGTTGTAACGGTGTGACCAAAGCTTCCATTGGAGACGCCGTTCTGAATAAAGGCTGTAATACACTCGGTGCAATCAAATCCTGTACCAAAGCTTCCGCTTCTTGCGGTGGGTGCAAACCTATTATCGAAAACCTGCTCACATATTATGCCGGTGATAATGTAGGTGAACAGACTAAAGAAGGCATCTGTGGCTGTACATCCTATGATCGGGATGAGATTGTTGCACAGATCAAGGAGATGGGACTCAAAAGCGTCAATGAAGTCATGAATGTTCTCGGTTGGAATGAACCGGAAGGTTGCTCCAAGTGCCGCCCTTCCCTCAACTATTATCTCGGGATGATCTGGCCGGCTGAATACACAGATGAGCGTGTATCCAAATTCACCAATGAACGTTATCACGCCAATATCCAGAAAGACGGTACCTACTCCGTTATTCCACGGATCTATGGTGGTGTCACTTCCCCAGCGGAATTGATCAAGATTGCAACTGTTGCAGAGAAATACGATGTGCCGTTGGTGAAATTCACGGGTGGACAGCGACTCGATCTGCTCGGTGTACAGAAAGAGAACCTGCCGAAGATCTGGGAGGAACTCGATATGCCTTCCGGTTTTGGTTATGGCAAGGCGCTTCGTACGGTGAAGACTTGTGTAGGTAATACGTTCTGCCGATTCGGCACACAAGATTCCATTGAGATGGGTATTCGTCTGGAGAAAAAACTCGACAAGATGGTGGCTCCAGCCAAAGTGAAACTCGCTGTCTCCGGATGTCCGCGGAACTGTGCTGAAGCGACCATCAAGGATCTGGGTGTTGTCGCCATTGATGGCGCTTGGGAGATTCATGTTGGCGGTAACGCGGGAGTCAAGGTTCGTGCAGCCGAGTTGCTGTGTACGGTGAAGACCGATGCGGAAGTGGAAGAGTGGACTTACTCTTACCTGCAATATTATAGAGAGAACGCAAAATGGAATGAGAGAACAGCGGCTTGGATTGAACGGGTTGGTCTGGATCATGTGAAGGAAGCATTGGCGGATCGGGATGTACGTCTCGCTCTGGTTGAACGTCTGGAAGTAACACTGGGTCACACGGTTGATCCTTGGAAAGAAATCATTCAAGACGAGAAATTGCGTAAAAACTTCACCCCACTGTCCGGTGCCGAGCCGGTAACCCACTAGAAGAGGAGGAACAGCGATGAACAAATTCCGGATTGGACACCTTGCAGATATTGATGAAAAGGGAGCACGGACCTTCCTGATACAGGATACCGAAATTGCAGTCTTCAAACTGAGCGACGGAAGTCTGCATGCCGTCGAGAATCGCTGCCCTCACAAGGGCGGCAAGCTGTCCGAAGGCATGGTGTGCGGGACAGCGGTTCATTGTCCTTTGCATGATTGGAAGATTGATCTGCGTAACGGTAAGGTACACGAGCCGGATGAAGGCTGCTTGAATACCTACAAAACAGAAGTAGACGGCAACAGCGGAGAAATCTTCATCACAATTGCGGGTTAAAGGCTAGAGATACCCTGACATCAAGGAGGCGTGCGCTATGGATTTTGTTAAACCTGCAGAAGTGTTGCAATCGATGATCGAAGCTGGTGAGAGCAAAGCCAGAATGAATCGGGTACAGATGCTGATCCGCGGTTTTCTGGCGGGGGCTATCCTTGCCTTTGCAACCACACTGGCATATACCGCTGTATCTCAAACTTCCGTTGGTTTGGCAGGTGCACTGATATTCCCGGCGGGATTTGTCATCATTATTCTGCTGGGTCTCGAATTGGTGACAGGAAACTTTGCGATGCTTCCACTCGCAGTGTTGAAACGCAGAATTACATGGATGGATATGCTTCGAAATTATTTTTGGGTGATCACAGGACATCTGCTCGGATGTGCATTCTATGCTCTCTTATACGGCCTGACCATTACCAGGATGGGTACGGATATGAGCAACCCTCTAATTCAAACGCTGATCCAGAACAGTGAAACCAAAACATTGGGGTATCAGCACTTGGGTGGGGATGGCATTGTACTGGTCATCATCAAAGCCATTCTATGTAACTGGATGGTCACACTCGGGGCAGTGATGGCAATGACGTCCACTTCTACACTGGGCAAAATCGTAGCGATGTGGCTGCCCATTACCATATTTTTCGCTCAGGGATTTGAGCATGCTGTGGTAAATATGTTTGTCATCCCGGCAGGCATGATGCTCGGTGCACAGGTCACTATGGCTGACTGGTGGCTATGGAATCAGATCCCGGTGTTGTTGGGTAACCTCATTGGCGGAGCTGTATTTACAGGCCTCGGTCTATATGCTGCACACCACTGGGGGAATCCGGTGAAACTATCGACGAAACTGGCAACCATTCAGGGTGGTCGTTCAGGATTGGCAAGTTCTGATGCTGCACCGAAATTGGGGACACGATCATGAGCCGGGGCCTGGTTAGTATTGTTGGCGCTGGTCCTGGAGATCCGGAACTGATTACGGTAAAAGCCCTGAAACGTATTCAGTCCGCAGATGTCATTATGTATGATCGGCTTGTGAATGATCAATTGCTCGCTGAAGCTCGTGAAGGAGCACTCCGCATCTACTGCGGCAAGGCTCCAGGCCTTCATTCCATGAGTCAGGAGATGATTGGACGGATGCTGGCTGCCCATGCAGCGGAAGGCAAACAAGTCGTAAGACTCAAGGGTGGCGATCCGTTCATCTTTGGCCGTGGTGGTGAAGAAGCGCTTGTGCTGGCGGAAGCAGGGATTGCATTTGAGATCATTCCTGGCATCACTTCAGCTGTAGGTACATCCGCTTCATCCCTTATTCCGTTAACCCATCGCGGGGTTGCTTCATCCTTCGCATGTGTCACGGGAACCGGCAGTGATGGAAGTGTATCTTCGGTCCGCTGGGATCTACTTGCCCATAGTGTGGATACACTGGTCATCTACATGGGTATTAGCCAACTGCCCCAGATTCAACATGAATTGCTTCACCATGGCAAAAGTGGACACACCCCTGCGGCTTTAATCGAACGAGGAACCACTTCGGAGGAACGGATTATTACCGGCACACTTGCCGAACTCCATTCCCTCGCCCTGTTACATCAAGTGAATAATCCGGCATTGATTATGGTCGGAGAGTCCGTTCTGATCCGCGAACAGCTGCTTCAGATGCAACAGGCCGCGAACGCCTCCATGACAGGATAATCGAATTGGATTTCTTCATCTATATCAATTGAACTAAACATTTACACAAAACGGAGAGGACAGAAACGACCTGAAGAAGCGGAGCGTTCGCCTTTATCCCCGGATTTACCCTTTATAAAGGAATCAAAAAAATCTGGGGATAACAGCGATCGGAAGGTTGTTCTGTCATCGGAGTGTGCAGTGTAAATATTCTTTAGTTCAAGTGATATAGAACAAAACTCTCATTCGACCTTTAATCCAACAGCATACGCTCGTGAATAGTCCGACCCTTCTGCCCTGGTTCAATCAGCAGACGGGTCGGTTTGATGTTAATCAGCGCCGTAAGCTGCTCTCCCATATAATGCGCAGAATACTTGAATCCAATCTCTGCCCAATGCATGATTACACCTACCGTTGCAGATACCAGATAACTTAACATGATGTCGTAATTAATCGTCCACTCACTATCCTCGGTCACCAATACAAAATCTTCGGTTAGATACGTTCTAAACATATTGCACAGCCGGGAGCTCATATCTGAATGCATCGTTATTAATGCACGAAAGATATCCTGATGGGCTTCAATATATTCGAATACAGGCATCGTGGATGGCAGCAATACAGTCATGTCCACTTCTTTGAGCTGTGCGTATGGTTCTGCATAAGCTCGCCCCACTCCCTGCATAAAATCATCCAGAATGAACTGCAACAACTCCGGTTTGCCGGGAAAATGTAAATAGAAGGTTCCCCGGTTGTAATCCGCCCGTTCCGTAATATCCCGGATTGTGAGGGCATCCGCTCCCTTCTCTAATATCAAAGAAACCGCCGCAGCGATGATCGCATCCTGCGTTCTTCGTGCTCTCCGGTCCTGAGGATGTTCAATGATCAACATTTTCGCCTCCTTTGTTCATTATTGTAATATAAATGAACACCGCTTACACCTCTGTCCGATAGCTGACATATGCGATGTCAATGATTATTGTCACATTGCTATGTATATCTTAACATTGAGACAGGAAAGATAGACGACAGGTTGAAACTTTTTTTGAGAAATACCTGCCAATAATGAATAAGGAGCGGATTTATCATGAGTACATCTTATAAACATACAGCCGTTATTACAGGAGCAGCCGGGGGCATTGGTAAAGAATTGGCACGCCGCCTTGCTGAGCGCAAAATTAACTTGGTTCTGGTGGACCTGAATGAAGAAGCTATCCAACAGACGATTACTGATCTGAACCTCGACAAAGAGCACGTCATCGCCGTAAAAGCGAACGTATCCCAAGAAGCAGACGTGAAAAACTATGTGCAAAAAGCATTAGATGCTTTTGGTCGAATCGATTATTTTGCCAACAATGCCGGAATTGAAGGTCCAACAGGGCTGATCGAAGACCTGAGTGTTGAAGCACTCGACACCGTATATAACGTCAACATTCGTGGAGTATTCCTGGGTCTGCAAAATGTCATTCCAGTGATGAAAAAACAAAAATCCGGTGCGATTCTTAATACCTCTTCCCTCGCGGGTCTGATGGGTGCACCTGCTGTATCTCCATATATTATGTCCAAACATGCCGTAGTTGGTCTCACGCGTACCGCTGCAAATGAATTGGCACCTTATAATATCCGGGTTAACGCTGTATTGCCAGGCACAATCAACACACGTATGATGCGCCAGATCGAAGCTAATTCCGGTAACGTGGAAGATTATCAATCAGCAACCGTGTCCAGCATTCCAATGGGCCGTTACGGTGAACCGGAAGAAGTGGCTGCGGTAATGAACTTCCTGTTGTCCGAAGAAGCATCCTATGTAACAGCTTCCCTTTACACCGTAGATGGCGGTATGGTGGGTCAATAAGAAGCTATAAACGGTGGGATTGATAGGGATTGGGTCGATAGAACTTCAAGTCCATCCTTAAAAAAGTTATACCGACAGGTGTTCCCGAAGGGATGCCTGGTCACTACAATCTAAAAAAGGCCTCAACACCACAGTATTGTGGAGTTGAGGTCTTTTTGACAGTACAACACTTGCCATGCATTAGGCTGCATCTGTGAGATTTCACTTTTGAAACAGCCATTTAATGTCTCGTTGCACCATGTGATCACTCTAAGTTACTCTAACGAACCTAGGGCACCTTATTTCGGCAAAAAGCGCTTATTTCCCGAACTAACGAATCTCAGACACGCTAATTCCGCGGAAATGCTTTAACTGCATGGGAAAGTTCTAAAATCCATAGAATAACGTGTCTGAGATTCGTTACATTCCCAAACGAGCGAGAAATACTCGAATAGCGCGTGTGAGATTCGTTAGATTTTGCCCACGCTTAACTTAATCGACGTATCCCGCATGACCCTTGTCCATCAAGTAGTCCATCTCCGCATCCAGGATGCTTTCCACGGTCAACTCATCCAGCTTCACATCTTTACGACTAAGGATATAGTCAGCCAGATCATCGCCGTCAATATCCACATCGTTACCTTTGGAATTTTCGTGCGCCTTGTTGATGTACGCTTGCTCATGCTTCAACACAAGGGCGATATTCTCCTGGCTTGCCTTCGTTTTATCTGCAATATATTGCATCATTTCTTGTTCATTAATTGCGTTTGCTTCTGCCACGTTCAGTCATCTCCTTGATTCATACATACTGTTGCCATTGTAGCATAGGTTAACCCATTACAGGCAGAACTTATGCCTGAAGAACAATTATAGAGCGGGAGCGAAGAATTAGTGTTGAGCCGAAACGTAGGTAGCATTTTTTCATACGCTGGCTCATCACTCTGCCCCTACGACAACCGCACGTAAAATGTAGCACCCTCTCCAACTACACTTCGAGCATACACCTCTCCTTTGTGCTGATCCACAATGGAACGAGCAATCGCAAGCCCCAGACCATGCCCACCATGTTTGCGGGCTCTTGACGAATCGGTACGATAGAATCGATCGAAGATCCGATCCAGATGTTCGGGTGCAATGCCTTCACCTGTATTGGATACGGCCAGCACGACATCATTATTCTGTTTCTGGAGGGTGACGTTTACGGCGCCTTTGGGACCGGAATACTTCACCGCATTATCGAGCAGGATCAGAATGACCTGTTTGATCTGCTCACTGTTCCCATGAACCGTAAGATTCGGCTCAATGTTGTAATCGAGGGAGATGTTTTTCTCAAAAATAACGGCCTCCATCGGCAAAATAATACTCTCCACCGCATCGCTTATATTAAACTTCGCATGAATCATCGTGGAGCGTGAGTCATCCATCTGTGTCAGATAGAGCAGATCATTCGTAAGTCCCGTCATGCGCTCGGTTTCCGACTTGATATAGTGCAGCCACTTCGCTTGGTTTGCTATAGTATCCTCCTGATTGGCAAGCAGTACGTCGGCATTGGTATTGATGATCGCCAGAGGTGTCTTCAGCTCATGTGAAGCATCACCGATGAATTGTTTTTGCTTCTCAAACGCTTCTCTGACTGGTGCAATGGAGCGATTCGCAAAATAACGGCTCAGGAAGTAGATCACAATCAACATGACCAGTCCAACAATAGCAAATGTATAGATCAGATTCGTCAGAATGCCTTGTTGTGCCGTCACATCAATAAATACGATCATATGCCCGTCACCGCTCGGATCAACCACATAAGCCCAGTCCGTTCCATCCAGCGTAAATTGCCCCGTCTGCCGTTCCGAATCACCAACTTTATTCTGGTCAACCTTTTGCAGCGCCTCGGTGTAGAACGTATCTTCCATATCAAATCGGGAATGTGTATCCGTAATCTTCCACTTATCATCCGTCTTAATCATGAACGAAACGGAACGTGCCGGAGGTGAGTTGGGATCACCTCCCGGTCCTCCATTATCACCACCCATGGTATCGGAAGGAAACGAATCTGAACCAGAACTTGAACCAGAGCCTGTACTACCCCCTGTACCGGAACCCTGCCCTTCCCCGCGCGGCATCTTGGATGAATTATAAGGACTGTGATAGAAATCAGACACCTTGTACAACTCCATATTTGTCTCACGTTGCACATTCTGATAAGTAATTGTATAGATCGTCGCAAATGCCACCAGCATCATAATGGAGATGGACACCAGATTCACGATCAGGAAGCGATTTCGAAGTTTCTTGAACATCAGGACGTCACCTCAAGTACATACCCCACACCCCGAATCGTGTTAATGCGAACGGCAGAGTTCAGGAAGGTTAACTTTTTGCGTAAAAAAGAGATATATACTTCCACATTGTTATACTCCACTTCCGAATCAAATCCCCATAACTTCTCAATAATCTGCTCTTTGGAGGTAATCGCCTGTTTGCGGGCAATCAACAGCTCCAACAGTTCATTCTCCTTCAGATTCAGCTTAATCTCCTTACCCTGTACGCTCAGCTTCAGTTGAGTTGTATTCAGCTCAATGTCGCCAAACTTCAGTCCATCCTCGGGAACCACTTCTCCCTTCCGTCTTAAGGCTGCTCGAATTCGGGCCAGCAATTCCTCTGTGGCGAAGGGCTTGGCGATATAATCATCGGCACCATAATCGAGGCCTGTGACTTTGTCCGATAATTCACCTTTCGCCGTAAGCAGAATGACAGGTGTATGATTCCCTTCACTGCGGAGTTTCCTCAGGACGGTGATCCCGTCCATCTCCGGCATCATGATGTCGAGTAGTAACAGGTCGTAGATGCCGCTCTGCGCATAATCGAGTCCTGACCTGCCGTCGTGGACCATGTCCACGGAGTAGTTGTTTTTTTTCAAAATCTGCGATACAGCCTCTGCCAAATGAACCTCATCTTCCGCAATTAATATTCTCATCATCTATTCATTCCTCTGCTTGAATTATTTCTCTCAATGGACTTGTTTTATATGTTCTTATTCTATCAATCAAACCTTGAATCAATCTTAATTCATTTTGTGTATGCGCACTATTATAGGAAGGTAAAAAAATGTTAACGCAATGTAAAACCATTTAAGATTCATTCAAGGTTGGGGCTCTAAGATACAGACATGGAAGCAATACACGATGCAACAAAACATACAACCCACAGACGAAAGGAATGAGTCCCACATGGCGATTGAAGTATTCAACCGATATGAGAGCAAGTATCTTCTGACGGATGAGCAGTACGCACATTTCTACAATGACCTGCTGAAATACATGGAGCTGGATGCCTACAACAAGAAACATGAGTACTACTCCATCAGTAACCTGTACTTCGACACTCCGCAGGATTCACTGATTCGAGCCAGTCTCTCCAAACCAAAATACAAGGAGAAGCTGAGACTGCGGGCTTATGGAATCCCTGAAGAGAACGCCAAAGTGTATCTGGAGATCAAAAAGAAAGTATTTGGCCTGGTGAACAAGCGCAGAACAGCTTTGAAGCTGGATGAAGCATATGAATTCGTCCGTTCGGGACAGGCGCCAGAGCTCGCGGATTACATGAACAAACAAGTTGTCGAAGAGATCAAATATTTTCTTCGGGTATACGATCTGGAACCGAAAGTGTATCTGGCATATGAACGCAAAGCACTCTTCGACAAGAACAGCCGCGATCTTCGCATTACCTTTGACACCAACATTCGTAGCCGCAGATATGATCTGAAGCTCGAACAGGGAGATTACGGTGAACCGCTGGTGAAGGACGGTCGATGGCTGATGGAAGTGAAGGCCGAGAAAACCGTTCCGATGTGGTTGTCACAACTGCTGTCCGAACATGGTCTCTATCGCACCGGATTCTCCAAATACGGCAACGAGTACAGACATCTCGCGAGAACAACGAACCTGAATTACCAGACGGAGCGCATTCTTGTACCAGGTACCGATTTCGACCCATCCATAGAACAAGATAAAACGATTATAGAAAGAGAGCGTGTCCTATATGCTTGATTCACTGTTCAGTTCAGCCCTAACCGATACTAACCTGACGTTTAACAACGCAGTCATTACCATTGGTCTTGCCATCATTCTGGGATTGGTCATCAGCCTTACCTACATGAAGACTAACCAAAGCACATACTCCCAGAGCTTCACCTTAACGATGGTTGTCCTGCCCGTCATTGTCGCCATCATCATCCTGCTCATCGGCAGCAACATCGCACGAGCTTTCAGCTTGGCAGGTGCCTTCTCGATCATCCGATTCCGAAGTGCCCCTGGTGATCCAAAAGACATTGCTTACGTATTGTTCACGATGGCTTCCGGTCTTGCCTGCGGTGTAGGCGCTTTTGGATACGCGGTGCTGTTCACCATTATCCTGTGTGTACTGATGTTTGTACTGAGTCGCTTCAACTTCGGCGGCAAGAAAAGTCAGTTGAAAACGCTGAAAGTCACCATTCCCGAAAACTTAAGCTATGAAGAAGCACTCAATGAAGTGTTCCATACATTCAATGTACCTTTTGATCTGAAAAAAATCAGAACGACCGAACTCGGCAGTCTGTATGAGCTGGTCTACAGTGTAACCATTCACGAAAGTGTTAGCCAAAAGGAATTCCTCGACGCCATCCGTACACGGAACGGCAACCTGGATATCTCCTTAACCATGAGTCCAACAACGGAATATTAATTTTTAATTCGAAGGGAACGATCCAATATGAAGAAAAACATGATAACAGGTAGCAAACTTTGGTCCATCGCCATGATTACCAGCCTACTCGCAGCATGCAGTTCACCAGCAACCACAAGCACAACGGCCAATGCCGCAACGTCAACGACAGGAACAACCAAAACGGTATCTGTCAGCGAGCAAACTTCTGTAAAATACGCCGATCTGGTCTCTCTGGATGCTGACGATACAAATATTAGCTGGAGTGAGGCAGATTCCACAGCGATTAAGCTGAACGGAACAACTGCAACGGTAACCGGTTCGGGCGCCAAAGCAGCGAATGGTTCGGTAACCATCTCTGAAGCAGGTACTTATGTACTTAGCGGTGAGCTAACGGATGGCCAGATCGTGGTCAACGTTGCCGATAAAGGCACCGTACATCTCGTATTAAACGGAGCAACAATTCATGATAATGACAGTGCCGCGATCTACATTCAGAAGGCTGGTAAAGCAGTGATTACACTCGAAAAAGGAACCAAGAATACCGTTTCCGATGGTAAAACGTATGTGTACGCCGACGCTACGACAGATGAGCCTGATGCTGCAATCTTCAGCAAAGCAGATCTTACATTCAATGGTGCAGGTCAATTGACCGTCACAGGTAACTATAATGAAGGTATTACGAGCAAGGATGATCTGAAGATCATTAGTGGTAACATCCGTGTCAAAGCAGCCGATGACGGCATCAAAGGTAAAGATATGGTCGCCATTCAAGCCGGTACGATTACCATTGAAGCCGAAGGCGACGGCATTAAATCAACCAATGATACAGATACCACCAAAGGTTACGTTGCTATCGCAGGAGGTACTTTCGATATCCAAAGTGGCAATGATGGCATTCAAGCTGAAACCGCACTTGTTACGGATGGCGGCACATACAACATTGTAACGGGCGGCGGTAGCGCCAATGCACCAGCCAAAGTAGAAGAAGGTCCATTTGGCGGCGGCGGTGGATGGGGTGGTGGCACACGTCCAACCGATATGGACACACCACCAGATGGCGAACCTCCTGCAGATATGCCGGAGATGCCCAATAACAGCGGTACAAATGCAGGTGCTAATACAAACGGCGCAGCAGCATCCAACTCCGCCAACACAACAACAACAACAACGGATAACAATGCCGATGCGGACACAGCTACAACAGCAACGGAGTCCACAAGTGCCAAAGCACTCAAAGCAGGTACAGACCTTACGGTTAATGGAGGTACGTATACCATTGATTCCATGGATGATTCCCTGCACAGCAACAATAACGTGACAGTCAACGACGGAACATTCAACATTGAATCTGGTGATGACGGCATTCATGCCGATCAGGCCCTGACGATTAACGGCGGAAAAATCACGATTGCGAAGAGCTATGAAGGACTTGAAGGTGCAATGATCACCCTGAACGATGGGGATGTAGATGTAACGGCATCCGATGATGGCGTAAATGCTGCAGGTGGCGAGACGGAAACAGCTGCGAATACAGCGGCAAGTACAGATAGCACTACTACAGCAACCGATGCCGCAACGATATCGAACATCTCTGTAACTGAAACGACAGGCACAACATCAACTACCGATCAGGCATCCCAAGGTACAGCTCTTAATCAGCAAGGACGTGGACCGGGCGGTATGGGTGGTGCAGCAGCGAGCAATAACGAGTTCCACATTAACGGCGGTACACTCACGGTGAACGCAGGTGGTGACGGACTGGATTCCAATGGTTCCATCAACATGACTGGTGGAACGGTTATTGTGAACGGACCGACGGATAGCGGCAACGGAGCATTGGATTATGACGGCACATTTGAAATCAGCGGTGGGTACCTCGTGGCTGGCGGAAGCTCTGGTATGGCACAAGGAACATCCGATGCGTCTACACAAAATACCATTGTGATGACATTCCCTGCAACGCAAAAAGCTGGAACACTTGTACATGTACAAGATAGCGAAGGCAACAACATTCTGACGTTTGCACCAGCAAAAGATTATCAAACCGTGGTTGTCAGCTCCCCGGATCTTGCGAAAGATGGTTCATACGTGATCTACTCCGGTGGTACGTCTACAGGTAAAGCGGTGGATGGACTCTATACAGACGGTACCTATAGTGGTGGAACTCAAGTGGTTGCCTTCCAATCGACCAGTAATGTGACTTGGGTGAATGAATCTGGTGTAACCACTGCCAATACAGGTATGGGCGGTCCTGGTGGCGGCGGTGGACAAGGCGGATTTGGAGGCGGCAGAAACAGATCCCAATCCGGTACAACCACGGACACAACAGGCACCACCGATTCTGCAAAGTAATACGTGCGGTAAGCAATAATCAAGCAATCTCTTGCCCTAACTCAAAGCCGAGACAAAAAGGCCCCGAATCACTTCATAGTGAGTTCGGGGCCTTTTTCGTATCCTCGTTCTTACGTGGTATCTGCATTACTATGATATGGAGCACACTCTTTCATCCATTAACGTTATGGCAGAAGATTTACAGCACTCCAGCTGAGCAAAAAACTGGTGATCACTTTCCTGTTCTTTTCTTTAAAAGGAATACACATACACCTTGGTGCGCAAGGCATCCCGGCATGTAATGGTACGTAGCGGTTCTTTTCCTGGCAGCGCAAAACAGACACTAATCACCTTGGCACCCGGCGGAAGCTCTCGACTGAACTTGTCCAGAAGCCGGGTCATGGCTCCCGGGAACAGATAACAAATCACACAATCTGCATGTTCATAGGAACTGGTGTAGATGTCTCCGCGCATGAAGCGCAGCCTGCCCTTGAGAGAGTGCTTGTTTCCCTTGGCTCGACGTAAGCGAACACTGAGATAGGCAATTATTTGGGAAGACCATAAGGGAATTCTCGAATTCTCAATCCCGGTCAGCCTTTTGCCAGGGCAATGCCTTACAACATCCAGTCCCAATGTACCCCATCCGGAGCCGGCTTCGAGCACATCCCCGTACCCTGGAATGCGGTTTACTTCCTGTATAACCACCTGTCTTACACGACTGGATGTGGGCATCGGGGAAATCCCGTTTTTCCAACTAACAAGTACGATAGATATGACACATATCAATGTCACCACAGCAATCAGCCATGGAATCAGGTAAATGATGAACATGAACTCATCCCTTTGTTATCACTCATTCATTCCGGCACATGAGACTTCATATATACACCCTTTTTATAAACGGACTTGATGGTAAAATGTACACCCAGCTTGCGATTCGTCCGATAGATTAGCGAATTAATCTCGTCGATCCCTACCGCTTCACTCTCCAGCATACTACGCTCTGGCCACACCTGAGCCACAATCTGTTCCCTTGTCACAAAGTGGTCCAGTTGACTATACAGCAACTTGAACAGCTGGTACTCCTTCTTGGACAGCGGAATCTCCACTTCGCCGATCTGTACGGTTTGCAGGTGATCCAGTAAACGTACGCCCTCACCCAGCAGATCCGACACACGATATTCCCTCGTCTCTCCAAGATCGCCTTCCGTGCGAAGTTGGATCAAGCCGTTGACCAACGTCAGGCTGTCTCCTTCGCCAAACGGATATTTCTCATAGGGAACGAGGCGCTGCCCGTTCAGTTCGGTTCCATTTTTGCTATCCAGATCCTCGATCCATAACTGTTGCTGTACATCATAATGAATGCGGCAATGCCGCTTCGATATCATCTGATTATAGACAGACAAGTCCAATTCACTACCGCCTGTATAACGTCCCACCGTAATGGAGCGACCCTGGCTTACATAAGCGAATGAGCCGTCACTTTCCTGTCCTGGCGTACGAATGACGATTTTTGCCGTCTCCCGCATGTTATTCTCCCACCTTCAATGATCACTCACTCGATCTCTATAAACATATCTTCAACAATAATGATAAATTCATCAGATTTGTTCCATTGTTTGCACCGCTATACTTCAATATAGTGGTATACAGGAACGATTTATGTTCGGTTCTACTCACTCTACTATACCAGACGTTGTGCTTTTTTTCTCATGACGGCCGGATGTCTACTTTAGCTCATTCAACAAGAGAGGTACCTTCTAATGAACAAAAAAAATATTTTCATATACGTATTGCTCGCCTTTGCCCTGTCCATGACATTAACCGTGCTCTCCCGTATGAATGATGATGGCGGAGAATCACTGAAAGGCACCTCGGCTGCCGAAAACTCATGGTTACAAATGAAGATCCAGCCCTAAGTCTACTCTATTATAACGTGATCTCCGCGCAAAACGTTTCACGAATGTCATATTAGGCTAAGCCATAGACTCACATCAATAAGGCCCCAGATTGCTGGTCACAGCAGCCCGGAGCCTCATTTTAATCCAAAAAATCTATATTACACGACTTATTTCCCAAAGCGAAGTGAAGTCGACAGTGAACACTACCACCATCCGCACTCACGTCATTGTCGCTTCTTTCTCACACCGAATTTCCTCCACGCATACACGATAAGAGCTACAGGGCCAGCAATCCATAACAGTTGCCATAGCATAATTTTCAGGTCGAATCCCATTTCAAGAATCCCTCCTCCGATAATCGCAAAGGTAAATACAATCGTTCAAAACCCAAATCAATCTTGGTCTTCCTCCGGCACAGTCGGCTCGTCGTCAGGCTTCGCTGTCACTCTGGACTGTACTTCCTCCATCCGGCTGGACACCTTCTGATACAGGTAAGAGATCCCAAGCAATAGAACGCCGAAGCTGAAATAGGCAAAGATTTTGCTGCCTGAGGTAAGCATCCCCACATCATAGAACACCATCTTACCCGTGGCGAACAACGTTAGTCCCAGGCCCAGACGCCGAATCATGACATATTTTCTACGGAATCCATAGGCAATATAGAGAATCGCGAGCAGCAGATAGATCAGGCTGAACATCAGCCCCACATCACCCCACTGGAACTGAATCGTCAGGAAGACGGTGATGACACCCATCAGATACACCCCTGCGATAACCGGGTACCATTCAATGCTCTTGAACTGCCCGCGGATGCCGGCAATCAGCAGATCCCTTCCTGCAAAGAATACCCCTACGTTAAAGATAATTAACACCAGCAAACCAACAATCTCTGCCGCTGTATGCTGTTGAACTTCCGGCTGAAGCGCTGGCATGGTTAAGGTTACGGCCAGTGCAATACAGCAACCAATAGCATGCAAGAAGGTGATATACACCTGCACGTATTGATCACGCAGCAGCTTCACTTTGTTCAGTCCATAGGCCAACGCAATGGTGAGCGCTGCGAACATAAGCAACTTGTAGAACATGTATAACAGGAACGTCCCATCGACAGCTCTGGTATACAATTCATTCGACTCATACAGCACATATAACCACAGATTCGCAAGTGTCACATACTTGAATCCGTTCAGAAAACCCAGCTCCAGCGGGCTGTAATTAAATCTCTCTTTGGAAGATGAGTTGCTGTGAACTGCCCAGGCATAATACAGTGTAATAAGCACAGTTCCCAGCGTGATACTGGAGTATTTTAACATGAAGTAAGAACGTTCCCCGATGAAGAATAGCGCCAGCAGATCGTAGTACACAAAAGTGATTAGACATAGAAGAACGATGCCCCATCCGGCACGTTCCACCGATTTGAACCGTTTCAGATGTCCAAGCGTAACCAGCAGAACCCCTTCGATCAACCAGCCCATCGATAACCACTTGGCCCCGAACTGGAACGGAATAATCAGAATGGCAAAGGTCAGGGAAGTGACATAGAAGAGTAATATCGTCTGTTTCTCCTGAGCCATATGGCGCTGAACGAATCGTGCGAGGCCCAGATACACCACGCAGAAGATCAACGCCAGCAAGCCCTGAGCATCATTCCAATCCGCCACATCAAATAATACGTATAACATCAGACAACTAATGCTCGTATTCATGGCGAGTAGAGCGAAATCCCACCAGGTTAACTTCATTCGGTGTTTGAACGGATATGCCAGTGTAATGCCCAGATATAATACAAACGTCACAATGGAATACAACATGCCAATCTTCTCACTTGGCGACAGCCATAAGAGGATGAGCATGGATGGTGTATTGAACAGGAAACTGATATAGTGCACCACCGGCCACCTTTTGCCAAACGAAATGAACACAATAATTCCGTTTAAGAGCAGCAGATAGATCATGGCTACATAGACAGCAGGGCCCTCAAGCCCGAACGAGAACATGTAGGAGAATAACGGAAGATATCCGCCTACCAAACCTAGTGAACAGATGGTCTTCGACTGGTATCTCAAGGACAACAATACGGAAATTGCCGATACCAATACAGACAGGGCAAGTCCCGTATATAACCCGATAATATGCAGTAAAAAGTAACTATAGAAGACGGAGCCGAACAACACGGATATCCCACCGCCGAGCAGCCCCATCGCAAACGTCTGCCTTTTGCGGCGGAACAGCCACTCTCCTCCAGCAAGCATCAGTGCACCGAGCAGGAAAAAGGCTCCACTCTTCATCTCGTCATTGAACCAGGTCGAGTACGAGTATTGGAACGCTGCTCCAACCCCCAGAATGAGGAGCAGGATGGCTACCTTGTTGATCCAGCTGAGTCCAATCTTCATCTCCATGCGATTCTGCTTGATCCGGCGTTGAATAGTCTCTTCGCTCAACCCTTCCTCCGCCATATGCTCATATCCACGTTCCATGTGCCCACGCAGAGCCTCTTCTCTATCCCGTACAGCTCGTCTGTGCGATTCAATGCGCTCATTCACCTCTGCCGCAAGGTAAGCAATCCTCTCCTTCACCTCGTGGGAGTCCTCTTGCAACTCCTGTGCTGCCTGGTTGTACAGCGCGTTTAGATTGGATTTGGTTCGATGCTCATGGAATGCAATTCGATCATTATGTACTGCTGTTTTCCCTTGAAAATAGGTCTCCATCTTCTCCCGCGATACCCGGATCAGATTCAGCTTTTCATCCAGCATCTGTTCGGATAACGCCATGCGAAGACGTGCATTCTCTTCTTCCATCTTGCGTGAGCGAAGTTCGAGCTGTTGCAGCTTGAGCTTGTGGGCTTCATACTGTTCCTGTAACTGTTCATTCTGAACGATCAGGTCATCGGACTGGTATTCCTGGAGCAAGGCGTGATACTCCTTCGCCAGTTGCTTTTGTTGCTCCTGAACCTGTTGAAGCCGATCCTTAAACTCCTTCATGAGCTTCCTCCGTTGGTTGATGTTTAATCTTTTCCCTATATTTTACTATATGTATGCCATAAAAAGAGGTTTAAACATTAGATATATCTGTGCAATATTTCATCCGTAGGATCTCAAACGCAAAAAAGCCGGGAAGCAACTGCTTCGCCGGACTTATATTCATATGAGCATTTGCACAAGAATCGATGCTTATGCCGCATCACTCGTCTCCGATTGGTCCGCTGACTCGGGCTCAATTATCTCGGTCGCATCTGGGTCCAGCCAACTGGCGATCATGCCACGCACATATTGCAGATCGTCCTCAGACAGATCGTAGTACCATGTGCCACTGCGCGTTGCACCCTCACCCTTCAGCATGTAATTGCTGATCGTTGGTATGCTATCTTTCATATATAAGGACTCGGCAAATTTCACGATAAAGTCCGAGGTCATGTTGGTTGTAAAATTCGATCCGGCAATCTGGATTACGTCCGGGATCTTGGTCAGATTTTTGACTTCCAGCGCACGATTCATGAAGGCACTTAGGAAAATCCGGTGACGCATCGTCCGATTGAAATCGGAGTCCTCCCGGTAACGCACATAACCAAGCGCTTCTTCGCCGCTATAGATCGGTTTATTGGCTTCAACAAACAGCTTCTCATGAATTTTGAGTTTGTTCTCAATATTCTTTTTGATTGGCAGTTCAACGCCACCCACCGCATCAACAATATCCTTGAGCCCGTTAAAATTAATCGCGGCATAGAAATCCACTTTGTTCCCCAGCAAATTCTCCACCGTATCCATCGCCATCTTGGCTTCACCATGGGCATACGCTGAGTTGATCTTTGACTTCACATCCCGGCCGACAATCTCGGTATAGGAATCACGTGGAATGGACAGCAGCAGCACTTTATTGTCTTCTGGACGCACGACTGAATAGATGATGGTATCCGAACGGCTTGGTTCGTTATCCCGTTGGTCAATACCCAGCAGCAACAGCGAGAATGGATCCGTATGTTCCACGACAGGGGCATCCTTATCGCCCGCTGGTACAAAGGAGTCATCCAAGGCTTCCTTCACCGTAGCTGAAGCGAACAAATTAAAGGCAAACACGACGAGTTGCTTTTGATAGATAAATCCGAGCCCTCCCAACACAAGCAGCACACTTAGGGTGATGATCAATGGCTTCTTCCATTTCTTCTTCGGTTTCTTCGGCTTCCGTCTTGTTAAATGTGCGGCACTGTTTTCCATCATATCTCCTTTAATAACGGGTTCTTAGAATCATTTAACTATATTAATAACACGTTTTCAATAGATTACGTTATAATCTGCATTACATAAATGAATAGAGAAGGAGCGATGAATGATGGAGTATCGACGTTTGGGCAATAGTGGTTTGCGTGTGTCGGCACTGGGGCTTGGCACCAATGCGTTTGGCAAACGCGCGGATGAAACAGCTTCTACCCGCATTATTCATGCAGCGATGGATCAGGGCATCAACTTTATCGATACCGCCAACATCTACGCAGGCACGGAATCGGAACGCATTATTGGACAGGCTCTCACAGGTCGACGGGAAGACGCGGTGCTTGCTACCAAGGCCGGATTACCCCGGCATGATGGTCCTCATGGGCGGGGTTCCTCCCGCTACCATCTGCAACAAGAGCTGGAACATAGCCTGCGGCGTTTGCAAACGGATTACGTCGATCTGTACCAGATCCATACTTTTGATCCCCATACACCACTGGATGAGACACTGCGCACACTGGATGATATGGTCACTTCCGGCAAAGTCCGTTACATCGGAGCCTCCAACTACGCAGCCTGGGAGCTGATGAAAGCTCTGGGCATCATTGAACAGAAAGGTTATGTGCGCTTCATCTCCACCCAAACCAGCTACTCCCTGGCAGACCGTACGCCTGAGTTGGAACTGGTGCCGATGTGTCTCGATCAGGGTGTAGGCATTATCCCGTATTTCCCGCTGGCAGGTGGTATTCTGACCGGTAAATATAACGGACAGACCCGTGTGCCTTCTGGTTCCAGAGCAGACACCGATCCGTCCTTCAACCGTTTCCTGCTGGAGCATAATATCCAACTGAGTGAACAAGTGAGTGCTAAAGCTGCCTCATATGGTTGCTCCCCGAGTGTGCTGTCACTCGCATGGCTACTGACACGTCCAGCTGTATCCACAGTGATTGTGGGCGCTACACGCACCGAACAGCTGGAACATAATCTGGCTAGTCTGGACATGTCACTGCCCGATGAGC
Organism: Paenibacillus sp. FSL H3-0457; assembly: GCF_037981725.1. NCBI lineage: Bacteria > Bacillati > Bacillota > Bacilli > Caryophanales > Paenibacillaceae > Paenibacillus > Paenibacillus sp. FSL H3-0457. Next base: position 6,743,044 of record NZ_CP150283.1, read on the forward strand.
TGTTGGCCGATCTGGACCAGATCAGCGACTCTTTCCGTCGCCGCGAGCCGTTTGCATCCTACCGAATCGATTGAGTAACCCAAATAGACCTCCCGACAAGATGAAGTCAGGAGGTCTATTTGTATTTTACAGAGGCGCTATAATTATTAATAATCAGAAAATTTTCCAGTTCCACTACATTCTGTAGTTTAATACATTAAAAAAAGATATATTACGGATCAACTCTCTGTTTTTTGGCGAAGAAACTCCTGCATGATCTCCAAATACTCTCCCTTACGTTCATCCAAAGTTTCGAAAAATGCCTTGTCCGATTCCTCGACCAGATGGATTCCCTCCACAGCCAATCGGGTTCCTTCTTCCGTTGTTGTGATAATATTGGCACGCGTATCTGTCTGATGACGAGCGCGGGTAATTAATCCCCTTTTTTCAAGCGCACGTAGAACCTGAGAAGTCACGTTAACATCCACCTTGGCAAACTGAGCAATTTGAACCTGAGTCACTCCCTTGCCTTCCTCATCGTGTTCATTGAGCCATAAACAGGCGTGCAATAATACAAATTGAGGTTGTGTCAGTTCGAGGGGCTCCAGCACCCTGCGTACTTCCTTTTGCCACATGGCTGTAACCTGCCATAACAGATATCCCGGACTTTCTTGTGCGTTTTTATACCGTGAGCTTGTCATCTCATACCTCCATGATGTGCGACCTTATGCAACAGAATATATACCCGTCAGTCAATGAAGTAAATCCATTATTCATATAACGATGATGGAAACATATCCGTTGCAACTCTGTGTGTTCTTTCTCAAAAAAATAATTAGCGCGCAGGGATAAACTGCTTCACCCATTGTCCGAATCCTTGCGGATTGCGGCTCTGTATAAGAATAGTTCCTTCTCCCCGGAACCTACATACCAGTCCTTCTCCACTTGTAACACTGGATAACCAGCCCTGTGAAGCTTTCTCAATACGGTAATCTACATAATGAGGCCATGCCACCAAATGGGCGTTATCCACGATCATTTCTTCACCTGCTGCTAGATTAATTGCATGGATGGCACCATAGGAAGACAGAAATACGGTTCCACGTCCGCTGATCTCAATAATGAAGAAACCTTCTCCCGAAAAGAGACCTTTTTTCAGGTTTTGCATTTTGGTATTCACCTGAATGCCCTCGGTTCCTGCCAGAAATCCGTCTTTCTGCACATAAAGTGAATAGGAACCGTCCAATTCAACAGCTTCTACATCGCCCAAGCTTGAAGGTGAGAGCAGAATCTCTGCCGATCCGCCCGTAGCCGTCAGTTCCTGAAAGAAAAACTTCTCCCCGCTCAGCATCCGACCGAACCCGGCAAACATCCCACCTTCTGCTGAACCCTTCAGTTCAACCGTAGGAGTCATAGATACCATCGCACCACTCTCGGCCTTGAACCGCTCTCCCCGCTGCAAATGTACCTTGAGCATCGCAAAAGCACCATCATATAAAATCTCATAGTTCACGGTTGCACCAGCTCCCTATTGTCAGAGTTAAAATCATTGAGTCCATTATCTTCCAGAACTGCTGATTTGTCTCCGTATTCCTTCACAATATGTTGATCTCCCCAATTGCAGAGCGCATTGAGAATCGGTTCAAGACTTCTCCCGTAATCACTCAATTCGTATTCTACTTTGGGAGGAACCTGATTATATACGATGCGGTTTACGATTCCGTCGTTTTCAAGCTCTCTCAGTTGCTGTGTTAACATTTTTTGTGTAATTGCGGGCATAATACGCTTGAGATCACTGGTTCGTCTTTTCCCATGTGTCAGATGACAGAGAATGACGCATTTCCACTTGCCACCGATCACCTCTAAGGTAGCTTCAACCGAGATGTTATATTTTTTTCTAACCATAACTTGCTTCCTCCCTGATGAATTGAATTACATCCGTCGCATGCTGTATAGGCACCAAAAAGTACGTAGGGTACTAAAAAGTACGTACTATTCAATCTATACCGAATAACTCATAATAGCATTTGCCGGTACGTAAATCTACATTCGGGGGAGTTGAGCAAGAAATGTTACAAGATTCAAAACGCAGCACATGGGCATTGCTTGCGCTGGCCATTAGTGCATTCGCGATCGGTACCACAGAGTTTATCAGCGTTGGGCTACTGCCCCTCATTGCAGATGACCTGGGCATTTCCGTAACTACTGCGGGACTGACCGTTACTTTATATGCATTAGGCGTTACCTTTGGGGCTCCTGTTCTGACCTCACTGACGTCTACCATATCACGCAAAACGCTATTGCTTGCCATCATGATTGTCTTCATTGCGGGTAATACGATGGCTGCACTATCGACGGGCATCACCATGTTACTCATTGCACGAGTAGTGTCCGCTCTGGCACACGGGGTGTTCATGTCCATTGGCTCCACGATTGCAGCTGATCTGGTGCCTGCCAACCGTAGGGCGAGTGCCATTGCCATCATGTTCTCCGGTCTAACCATTGCCACAGTAACCGGTGTACCTCTCGGTACACTCATTGGTCAACATTGGGGCTGGCGCGCTGCCTTTATCCTGATTGTTGTGGTTGGCATCGTTGCAATGATCGGTAACCTGATACTCGTGCCATCCACGTTGAAGCGAGGAACACGGACGGCATTTCGGGATCAGCTGAAGCTCGTTACAGGTGGACGCTTGCTGCTTGCTTTTGCCATCACGGCTGTTGGGTACGGAGGAACATTTGTTGTGTTTACGTATCTGTCCCCGTTGTTGCATGATATCAGCGGATATTCCGAGAAAACAGTAGCGTTCATTCTGTTGTTGTACGGAATCGCCATTGCTGTTGGCAACATCATCGGCGGCAGAGCAGCCAATCGCAACCCGCTCAAGGCGCTCTTCTACATGTTCATCATTCAGACCATCATTCTCGGCGTGATGTACTTCACCGTCCCGTTTAAGTTGGCAGCACTGCTCACCATTATGGGTATGGGCCTGCTCGCTTTCATGAATGTGCCTGGTCTTCAGATGTACGTTGTAACCTTGGCTGAACGATATGCACCACAGGCCAAGGATGTAGCCTCAGCCTTTAACATCGCCGCATTTAATGCAGGGATCGCTATAGGTGCTTATTTGGGTGGAGTGATCAATGATTCCATCGGTTTGATTCACACGACATGGGTCGGTGCCTTGATGGTTCTCGTAGCTGTAATCCTGACCGCATGGGCTAAAATGCTGGAAAGCAAGGATCAACATGCATCAGTCGAAATGGAGAAAGCTTCGTTCTAATTTCCATTCCGACCATGGGTCTCACTCTTATATATATCAGTTCCAGCCTGCGAGGGGAACCGGTTTCATATGGTAGTTTATTATACTATAATACGTTGAACCCAATTTGATCTACTATGATTTAATTTTGTATGATAAAACAACAAAAATTCAGCTTAATATGACTGATTTTTACACACTTTAAGGAGGAAATCTCATGACAACAGCTCAAACCGCACAACATTTACAATCCACAGTAACTCTGCATAACGGTGTTTCTATGCCTTGGTTCGGACTTGGTGTATTTAAGGTAGAAGAAGGATCTGAACTGATTGAAGCTGTGAAAAATGCGATTAAACATGGATACCGAAGCATTGATACTGCTGCAATATACGGCAATGAAGCCGGTGTTGGTCAAGCGATTGCAGAAGCTTTGCAAGAAAACAACCTGAAACGCGAAGAACTGTTTGTTACATCTAAAGTATGGAATGCAGACCTCGGATATGAAGAGACACTTGCGGCTTTTGATACAACCTTGAACAAACTGGGACTGGAATACCTTGACCTGTATCTGATTCACTGGCCTAAGGCAGGCAAATACAAAGCAGCCTGGAAAGCAATCGAGATACTGTACGCAGCCGGCCGTATTAAGGCGATTGGCGTAAGCAACTTCCAGATTCATCATCTCGAAGACTTGATGCAGGATGTCAAAGTGAAACCAATGATCAATCAGGTGGAATACCACCCTCGCCTGACTCAGGTTGAGCTTAAGGCTTTCTGTGAAAAACATGGTATCCAGCTTGAAGCTTGGTCGCCTCTGATGCAAGGTCAGCTGTTGGACAATCCAGTACTCACGGCTATTGCTTCAGCCAAAGGCAAATCGGTTGCACAAGTCATCCTGCGTTGGGATCTGCAAAATGGAGTCATTACCATTCCGAAGTCCACCAAGGAAAACCGGATTATCGAGAACTCCTCCATCTTCGACTTTGAACTTTCAAATGAAGAGATGGATCAGATCAGTGCTCTGAACGAAGATGTACGCGTTGGACCTGATCCGGACAACTTCGATTTCTAAATTGAATCGAATTGCTGTTATTCTGTGCTGATTTGCAGGTAAAATAAAACAGTGAAAAGCCTCCAGACTTCTCGTTACGTACGAGAGTTGGAGGTTTTTCACTGTTTTTTGTTTCTCAACAGATGACATTGTCACTTCTAAAATTCTGAAACCTCAATCTCTATAATCAATCAGCTTAACTTTCAATTTGATCCGCAACAAATTCATTCTCGCATTGTCAAATTTATAAGTGACATTGAATTCACACACATATGTGGTGGTAGACCGGCCAACAGATCCCCTGAGGTTCAATTTTTTCCAAAAAAAATAAATGTATACACCACCAAACCCAAGGCTATCTTGCTCGTGATAATCCGGAACTGGATCAAATTCATAATTGAAGTTGTATTCTTTTCCTTGCACTTTAACCGAAAGATGTTTTTGTTTGACTGCTAGTGTATTTAAAAGAGTAAAATAGCATCTACTTTTTCGTTTAGTTTAAAATTTCAAAATTATTCCTTTTTTTCTAGTAGATCGCAACCTTTTGTTGAAGTATGACGTTAAGTATATGTGGAAGCATTTTCCAAACCACTCAGAAAACAAAAGCAAGAATAAAAAAACTATGAGGTGATAATGAATGAAGGTTAATTACGTAAAAAATGGTATTATCACATTAGCTCTCGCTGTACCACTTATGTTCAGTTTTAACCTTACAACAAGCGCAGAACTTACTAACTCCGGTAGTCCAGACGCAGGAATTAGCGTAAAGTCTCCAGATAACCTGAATGATACCTGGAAGACACCAATCAATGAAGGAATTATTGCTTGGAACGGTACTCCTACTCCAGTTACAATTGGATACTTGAGTTCATCAACCAACACAATTACAGCGGCTTCTTATCCAGATACCTGGTATGGCCTAAATTCACAGTGGTTTTCCCCAAAGTATAGATACACAATTCAATTAAACTCAAGAACAATTGTCAGAGACGCCACTAATTTCTCCAATTTTGTTAAAGGAGCGACCGTTCATGAATTTGGGCATTCCTTCTTCTTGAAAGATAACCCGAATACAACTAAGGCGTCTATTATGAAATATAGCAATGATTTTAACACAGTCACTACCCCTAGGCAGTATGATATTGACGATGTAAATACTGCTTACTAATTTAAAAGGATTGGGAGGAAGATAGCATGAAGAATTTTACATCTGTAGCTTCAGCATTTTGTATCACTGCAATGTTACTCGCCGGATGTGGAACAGCAGAGCCATCAAAAGAAGGATCCGCTGCAACAGAAACAGCAAAAAAAGAAGTGGTGCTGATGGATGCCTCTTTTCCAACTTACAACAACATTGATGAGTTGGCTAACCAGGCGGATTTAATTATTGAAGGAAAGATTTTAAAATCATCTTTTAAACTTATAAATATCGCAGAAGAACCTGCTGATCCTAATGATGAAAAATTAAACCCAGGTGGGGATATATCAGACAGCCCCGCTATTCCATATACGATCTATGATGTTGAAGTACAAAAAAACTATAAAGGGGAAGCAGCCGAAAAAGAAATCATTCAAGTCAAACAAGTAGGGGGAGAGGATCAAGAACATACATTTAAGGTAGAAGATTCTGAAGAACTCAAAACGAATGAAAACTACGTTATGTTCCTAGCGACGTTTGAAAATTCACCGGCATCACTGTTAAATCCAGTTCAAGGTTCATACACGGTAGAAGATGATGGTACGATTAAAGGGAATGAAAAAAACCAAATCAAAATTGAAATGAACAATTTGTTGAAGTTAGAACAACAGTAAATACTCGAAAGAAGGCACTGACTGGATTAATTTCAGCGCCTTCTTTTTATCCCTCTACTAGCCATTATTTTTCGAAAAACAATAATGGCGTATAGCGCTTGAACAACATTATAATCATCATGATCGGCAATAATGCGAACTTCCGGATTTTGCTCTTAATGAGTTTGGACGTACTGGTACACCTCCGCTACCGTTTCTAATGGATCTGGCGGAAGATACTTTCGCCACGCTTTAAAAATCTGTACGCCTTAAACATCAAATTTCCCCAATTTAACAAAACCATGATGTGAAAGATACACTTCTATAAATCTAACTTCCATTTTGGAATCATTATTATATGAATCGTTCTTGAATCCCCTCTCTAGAAATAGATCGGTAGTATAATCATTGCTCATTATGAAAAAGCCATCTTCGGCACTACTTTTAAGCAGTTCCACATTCAAATTCTCCCACAAAAATTTTTACGATTAATACAACTAGTGTTACCTGAGCGCCAATGTAAGACGTTATAACCTGTAACGCCTACATTAACGTTGAAGCAATCTAGGCCAGCGTCACCGAGTCTACTGTTACGCCTGTAGAACAATCGCGTTGGAGGCGTTACAGCGATAAGGCCCCTTGGCAAGTATCGTTCCAGTACCCCGTGTATCAGTTTTTGTTAATGTAAGCCCACAAAAAAGGCCATCCACCAAGTCCATAAGAGATTCGAAAGACAACCTTTCATTATAAATATCGCAAAGTAAATATACTTGGCTTAATGCCGATTAATCCCTCTCTCCCCAAAAGGCTGCCACCCGTCCTCACCAGACAAAATAAGCGGCAACGCATATTCGGCGGCTTCCTGTTCGCTCAGCACTTTTGCCCATGAAACTCTCGTTGTCGCTTTTCCCGCCCCAGGCCCGAAACTGTTATATTCCACATACTGAACGGTCTGCTCTGCATCTGTCTTGTTCCAGTTGTGCCATCCCTCCCGCTTCACATGAGCGCCGATCCAGCAGTTCACTTGTCCATCCGCATCCTCCGCTTCAGTCAGGCGATGCTTCGTAACGATCTCGTAGCCCTTAAACACCACCGTAGCCGAGCCAAGAATAAAATCGATATCACCTTCGATGTAACAGTCCTCGAAATACTACCGAAGTTTGCGCCGCACTGAACGAAGATGTATGCATTGGACCTGATCCGGACAACTTCGATTTTTAATGAATAGCCTTTTTGGAGCCTGCTTTGTTTGACATAGCATAACGAAAAACCACCGGACCAGGTGAAGTGACCCCGTAAAGTTAGACAGATTATAACGTTAAACAACTTGTTGGGCATTAGTCCGGTACCGTACCGGACTAATGCCTTTTAGTTTTGCCTTGATGCGTTTGTTGATGTAATAATCGATGTATTTGGATAGCTCTTGTTTAATATGTGAGATATTTTCAAATTTCTTTAAAAACAAGAACTCGGATTAATGATGCCAAAGAAGTTCTCCATGACGGCGTTATCGTAACAGTTACCTTTCCGGGACATACTTGCGTGATGCCAACTTCTTTAAGGGTATGACGATATGTTCTCATCTAGTAGTGCCAGCTTGGTCCGAATGAATAAGGAGTTTATCTTCATTTGTTAAACTGCAAAATGGTCGGTCTAACATCGTGGAAACAAGCGAGTAGACCGGTCTTGAACCAATCGTATATGTAATGATTTCTACGTTATACAGATCAAGTATGGGAGATAAATATAGTTTTTCTCCGAACAATTTAAACTCTGTAATGTCCGTTAACCCACTTCTCGTTTGGCCTTTCAGCGCGGAAATTGCGTTCTAATAGGTTCGGTGCAATCTTGCCAATCGAATCTTTATACGAACGATATTTCTTCATATGTACCAAATACTTTAATCCCAATACTTTCATCAAACGCTGTACCTTTTTATGATTCACATGGTGTCCACGATTGATTAACTCATCGCGATTACGACGATAACCATAGCGTCCCTTATGCTCCTCATAAATCGCTTGTATCATGTCTTTTAGCTCTAATTCTTGTCTACCGTACCAAATGCTTTTACCACGTAATAATACGTGCTACGAGGGATATCTGCTAGTTGTAGAAGTGCTTTCACCGAAAATTCGTTCCTTAGTTCATAGACTACTTGCGCTTTGTCTTATTTGGTGAGTTTTCCTTGTTTCGAACTAAGGCATTCAACTTTTTTTTAAATAAGCATTCTCCATTTTCAAACGCTCTACCTCTGCTTGTAAAGCCTCTACAGATCCTTCTGTGCTTTATATCCTTTTTTCATGGATGGGCGCCCCTTTTTCTTTGGTTGAAGGGCGTCTAGTTTAATCTGTGTAGGATATGATGTATAGCCCTTTATAAAAAACTTTTTCCCTATGATGCTCATATTGTCTAATCCAGTTTAAAAAGACAGAATCGTGAAGCCCGCTCGATTTTGCAATGCTTTTCAAGCTTTCTGATCCCTTTTCATAACGCATAACGGCTTGTATTTTTTCATCTGAACTGAATTTAGTCATAAAAAAACTGCACCTCCAATTGGTAGTTGTGTCTAACAATTGGGGTGCAGTTCAACCAGAAACCGGTGTTTTTTCGTTATGTTCTCTTCCCTATAACCAAGCCTCGCTAAAACTACATGTTTCAATTCAAAATGTGGTAATCCATTTTTTAACTATTGAACCTGCCACAATGCAGGGACATTGGATGGTTCCCACCCAGACAAGGATGTGTGGGATTGCAAACATTTATACGTCTTACCGCTATAGGTGACCAGCTGTCCTACAATATAGGCTGTATTCGCCTGCCAGGCGGAAACGCCCGGATTTGTCGTTCCTGCTGCCGTTTTCACAGTCACCGCATTGCTCGCAGCAGAACCATTCCCCGCCGCATCCTTTGCTTTTACCGTAAATGTATACGAGGTATCCGCTGCAAGCCCGCTGATCGTTGCTGTCGTTCCGGTCACGGATGTCGCCAGAGCCGCTCCATTGTACACATCATAACCCGTTACACCCACGTTATCCGTGGATGCCGCCCAGCTCAGCGTTATACTGGATGTTGTTTGCGCGGTTGATGCGAGGTTCGTTGGCGCAGTTGGCGCCTGCGTATCTCCACCCGGCTGAGCTGTCGTGCTTACAGTTACAGCATTACTGGCTGCAGACAGATTACCTGCCGCATCCTTTGCTTTTACCGTAAAGCTATAGGATGTACCCGCTGACAGTCCGCTGATTGTTGCGGTCGTCCCGTTGACGGAGGTCACAAGATTGGCACCATTGTAGACGTTATAACCGGTAACACCCACATTATCTGTTGAAGCATTCCAAGCTAGCGTAACCGAGTTGGCCGTCACGCCTGTCGAACGGGCATTACCGGGTACGCTTGGCGCCGTCGTATCTGCTGGAGGCACTGTACCTCCGGTAGGCAGATCGGCTTTCAGTTTATTTTGAAGTGTTTTGTTCCGGTCACCGCTAAGTTCCCAGAACATCGCTCCGCCGAGTCCTTTGCTTTTGATATAAGCGGTTTTATATCCAATAGACTCCGCATCGTCATAGCTAATAAATCGCTTGTTGGTCGCATTATAGAGATATGGCACCTTGGCTGTGTCATTCCAGTAACGCGTGTACCCGTTTTTGTTAATGTAGTTGGTCTCCAGATCATACAAATCAAAGGAGCCTGCTTCCCATGTTCCAACGGAAGAACCTCCCGCACAGGTCTGATACTGACCATTGCCCGCCTGTGCGCATCCATCCCAGCCGCGGCCATAGAACGGAACACCAAGCACAAGTTTAGCGGCTGGTACGCCTGCATTCAAATGCCCTTGTGCTCCGGCAGCCACATTAAATGTATTGGCATCCGGCACCCCAGCAGCCGAAGCCGCAGGGTCATAGTTCAACGGCGCGTTATGCGCGCTGACTTTTTGCCAAGCCCCGTTAAAATCGTATGTCATAATATTAATCCAGTCGACGATGGCAGCTATATTGGCAAGCTCAGTATTCGCAGCATAGGTCGTCGATGCACCGCTTGCAATCGTAAGCAGATACTTCTTGCCGTCCACAGCTCCGGCAGCATCCAGCTTCTCACGGATTTTGCTCAGAAGCAGTGTGTAATTTTGCTTATCCTCAGGACGTTTGCTGTTACCATCAAGTCCGCCTGATACCGGGTACTCCCAGTCCAGATCTACCCCGTCAAAATTGTATTTCCGCAGGAAGTCGACGGCAGAGTTTGCAAATACCTCTCTCGTTGCAGCAGTCGCAGCTACATCGGAGAAGCGGTTGGACCATGTCCATCCTCCCACGGAGATGATTGTCTTCAGATTAGAATTGATCTGTTTCAGCTTGTTAAGCTGATTGATATTGCCTGCAATGGGCTGATCCCACGTATCGCCTGCAAATGTCTTGCCGGTATCAATCCATGGATCGCCAAGCACGATCGTTCCATTGGGTACATTGATTGTCTGGCTCTTCTCATTCTGACACGACCAGGTCACCGGGTTAGGGCCCGAAGGGTCCGGATTTCCATGAATACCGTTCCAGCAAATATCGGCAAACGCATAGTTGATATGCGTGACTTTGGTTGGGTCGATGTCCGTTACATTATAGTTTCTCCCATACGCAGCCCAGGACGGGTAGTAACCAACAATTTTATAAGAATCTGCAGCTGCTGCCGTAGCGGGTTGGAGCACAAAAGAAGGAATAATGACGGATAAGAGCAGGGATAGACCCAGGAGAAACTTCGCGGTTTTCTTGACAGCAGTGTGTTTATTTAAATGTATCATCTAATATACAACCTCCTTTGTCGTTTGCGTACTCAGCCTGGTCAGGAACGGACGATGTGCGCTCGAAAACTGGTTATTCGTATATACATCCCAGTTGATTGACCAGGTCATAATCCCTTTTATCCCCGCATAGCCCGCAGGCTGGAGCAAGGTATAGGAACCGCCGTATGATACACCTTTGATTAGGTAATTCAGTGCCTTTTGCAGCTCGGCTGGCGTTGTATAACCACCTCCAGCAGCCTGCTGGGAAGCCGGTACACCGATGGCAATCTGATCCGGTCGTAAGGGACTAAAGAAAGGGCCTGTGCTGCCGCCTACATGAAAGCCTTGAAGCAACATCTCCGCCATGGCCACATGGAAATCAGCTGTTCCTTGGGCGTAAGAGCGCCCATCCAGCCCCACCATGGAGCCCGTGTTATAGTGTTGCACATGAAGCAGGGTCAGGTCATTACGCAAGGCATGGATGACTGGCAAGTATGCTCCCCAAGGACCGCCGTAGCTCAGATATCCACCCTGTACATAGGCCGTCTCCGGCGCAGCCGTCAGGATGAAATTGGCGCCGAAGTGTGACTTAACCGCTTTCACGCCTTGGATGAGGTTAACAATTTTCGGTGTAGTTGGACTACGGAAATCGGTATCCCCTGCATTCAGAGACAGGGAGCTTCCTTCCAGATCGATATCTAAACCATTGAAACCATACGTGGAAATGATTGATTTTAACGAATCTTCGAACTGCTGTCTCTTGTTCGCGTCGGTAAGCTCAATGGTACCGTTGGCTCCCCCCATGGAAAGAAGTACTTTTTTCCCCTGGCTTTGCAGATAGGCAATATCGGATTTGAATTCGGCTACCGTCGCATTGTATGGAGTAAAAGCAAGCGTTCCGCTGCCATGTGAAATCGGTTCGGCAAAGGAGACATTAATGACGTCATAGGCGGTTGATACGTTACGAAGTCTGATATTCGTTGAACCATTGTCGAAGTTATGCCAGTAGCCGATCAGCCATTTGCCGCCGGTTGGCCCCGGATTGGATGATCCATTGGAAGTTGTCACACTGAGGGAGGTACTCGCAGCGGATATATTGCCTGCGGCATCTTTGGCTTTTACCGTAAAAGCATAAGTCGTGCTGGCTGTCAGTCCCGTGACTACAGCTGTTGTAGTTGAAGTACTTGTCACAAGAACGCCGTTCCGGTACACCTCATACCCCGCTACGCCCACATTATCCGTGGATGCATTCCAGGAAAGACTCACAGAGGTGTTCGTGACGGAGGATGAAGTCAGACCCGCAGGAACAGAAGGTGGTGCCGTATCTGGCGTCGGCGTTTCCCCTCCCGAACCTTCCCCGACGTATTTCCACAACGCGGGCACAACAGAGGGCTCCCATCCGGTCAAAGCTGTGTGTGCCTGAATACACTCATAATCTTTATTTTGATATGTTACGAGGTCTCCTTTCTTGTATGCGGTGCCTGCCTGCCACTGGGCGGCGGCATCGGCTCTCGGTGCAAACCACGAAATAAGAAGAAGAAATGCCAAAGCAAATGTAATGACCGGGCGGAATCGAACAGCTTGATTCAAGCAAAATCCCTCCTGTACTAAGGATACGTTCACCTTGCAAACAAAACTTCAATTGTCCACCTGCATCTGATCTGTGATCGATTAGAGCCAGCCCCATTCAGCCATCTGATGTTGCGTGTCACTTCACTCCCTTCCCTTACCAAAATGGACCTTCCCTCTCGTGTTCTTTTTTTGCAGGCAACATCCAAATTTTACAGGGAATTTACAGATCCTCACCCTGTATTTAATCAGTAAAATGCAAAAGAGATAAGGGATAAAATAGTTCTATTGGGGGCGAAAAATGTAATATAGCGCACAAAAAAGGTTTTCTTTCAACTCCTTAGGAGACTTGAAAGAAAACCTGTGTTAGATATTGTGCAGAGAAGAGGGCGTGTCTTACCGTCGCTACTCCCCTCTCCGTTCAAAAGGCTGCCATTCATCCACGCCGGACAGAATCAGAGGTATAGTGTACTCGGCCGCTTCCTGTTCGGTCAGTATTTTGGCCCAAGGCACACGATCAGCAGCATATCCGGCACCAGGTCCGGCGCTGTTATATTCAGCATACTGAACGGTCTGCTCTGCATCTGTCTTGTTCCAATTGTGCCATCCCTCCCGCTTCACATGAGCGCCGATCCAGCAGTTCAGAAAACAGACTTTGGCATGATGACGCCACGGTCTGCCCAGATACACCGACTGCGGCGGAGCATTGCTGGTCAGATCACAGTCCAGAAACACATAGCCGTAACGCACATCCTCCGGCGTAGAGGCTGCGGTAATCCAGCCGTTCACTTGTCCATCTGCAGCCTCCGCTTCAGTCAGGCGATTCTTCGTAAAGATCTCGCAGCCCTTAAACACCACCGTAGCCGAACCAAAAATAAAATCGATATCACCTTCGATGTAACAGTCCTCGAAATACTGCCGCAGCTTACGACGCTCGGCACCATCGCGTGGCCCGCCAAAATAACTGCGATCCATGGGCTGCTCCGGCAGCGGGCCGGTGAAGATCGTATCCTGGTGACCGATCAAACGACAGCGGCGAAAGACCGCCCGGTCTCCATCCACATAAACGGCCAGGGCCTGACCAACCTGCTTGCCCGGCCCGGAAGCATTTACGAAGGAAATCCCCTCTGCCGTGAAATCATCGGCACCAATGAAAGCCGTATAGGAATGAAACGTATGATATGGCGACCCGTCCGGAAACTTCTTGAGTGCATGATCATCATACGTAATGATCGTCTGCTCCGCCCCCTCACCAATCAGGTGGATGCCCGGCTTCTCCATATGCAGCTTCTCATGATAGACACCAGCCTTCACTCGAATTGGAACGATTCCGATGCCATTCTCCGGCAGCGCATCAACTGCGGCCTGAATCGTCACATAATCCCCTGTCCCATCTGAAGCAACAGTCAGACAGGGAGCCGATGATTCCAATGCTGTATTTGGCAATCTCTGCTGCGTCATAGCAGTCGCTCCATTTCCAGTGCTGCCAGCAGAAGCGGAGCCACACCCATAAAGGAATCGCTTACAACCGCTTCGGTTACATAGTAGTTGTACGAGCCATCCCGATCCAGGCTTAGTCCTGCGCCATGACAGATCCCGTTTAACCGAACGCCGTCAGCCGTCTCCTCCACCAATCTGGAGGACAGTCCCTGCCATCCCTTCTCCACCGCAGCTCTGAAATGCGGCTCCAGATACCTTAAGCGCACACCCTTCGCAAGTGCATATACAAACATGCTTGATCCGGATGCTTCCAGATAGTTGCCTTTGCGGAAGCCCTGATCCAGCACTTGGAACCATAACCCGCTTTCCTGCTCCTGCACGCGTACCAAAGCATGACACATCCGTTCGAAGATACCGATGATGGTTCCGCGCTTTGGATGATTCACGGGGAAATGCTCCACGCTGTCTACAATCGCCATGGCATACCAGCCCATCGCCCGGCTCCAGAAGTGTGGCGAGCACCCTGTAGATGAATCTGCCCAGACCTGCTCCTTCGATTCATCCCAGCCATGATAGAGCAGCCCGGTCCGCAGATCACGGGTCTGGCGTTCGATCAGCAGAATCTGATGTGCAACTTCATCCCATAACTCGGGACGATGAAATGTCTTCGCATACTCGGACAAAAAGGGAGAGGACATATACAGGCCGTCCAGCCACATCTGGAATGGATAGATTTTTTTGTGCCAGAAGCCGCCCTCCGACGTGCGGGGTTGCCCTGCGAGCTGTGCTGCCAGGAGATGCGCCGCTTCTGCGTAACGCTGATCTTCAGCACCATCCAGTAAGGCAAACAGGTTTTTCCCTTGATTAATCTGATCCAGATTATATTCTTCCAAAGTATAGGTGCCAATAGAGCCATCCGGCTGGATATACAGGTCCATATGTTTTTTCATAAAATCAACATACTCTTGTTTGCCATAATACTGCCCGGTTCGTGCCATCGCCATCAAGGTCATGCCTTCCACGTATGCCCATCGTCCCGAAGGGAACGCATGATAACCGTCCCCGTCACATTGCTGGATGATTGTTGCTGCAATTCGCTCAGACCAGGATAACTGTGTCTGTACCTGCATAAGCAATTCCTCCTTGAATGTTGTACTCACCTAATACATGTATGACTAACTGCTGTTGAATTGCGAAGGTTCAGCTTAGGCTGAATGACTACCGGAACATCGACCTGTTCATCACGGATTAACGAGACAATCAGCTCTGCTGCCTGCACGGCCAGTTCATCCAGAGGCGGGCCAATTGTAGTCAAGGCCACTTCCGCATATTGCATATCCGGCAGATCATCATACCCGATTAACGAGATATCGCTTGGAACGCTGTAACCTGCCTCAAGCAAAGCCCGGAGCGCACCTCGGGTGACTAGGTTGTTCAGTCCAATAAAAGCTGTTGGCGAATCCGCCCCAAACGCATGATTACGTATGGCAAAATACCCGTCTTCCCAGGAGGAATACGCTGGCAGCACATGGTCTTCGTTAAAAGCCAGACCCGTACGCTGCAACGCTTCCCGGTAACCCTCCAACTTGACGTGCTGGGAGTTGCCGATGAATCCGATTCGGCTGTGGCCCAGCGATTTCAGATGCTCCACTGCTTTGAACAGCCCTTCTTTGCGATCAATCTTGATGTAAGGAGAGTTCGGCGCTTCATCTGTACCCAGCACAAAACATGGCATGTTGAGTGTTGCGAACTTTTTCCAGAACATCTCCCGATTGTCCAGTGCATAGTCCCACAGAATACATCCGTCCACGCGCAGCTGGCTGAAGACATCCACGCCATCATCCGCCACAACCAGGATCATCTGATATCCCCGCTTCTTCAGCTCGGTGTGCAGACGGCCGGAGATGTTCGAGAATAACGGATTGCTCAGCTCATCCAGCACAAAACCGATGATGTTGCTCCTGCCGGTGGAGAGCTGCCGAGCCAGCATGTTTTTCCGATATTGATGTTTCTCCGCGACCGCAAGCACCTTCTGCTTTGTTGCCGGTTTGATTCGGGGATCATCATTCAGCGCCTTCGATACCGTGCTATAGCTCACCCCCGCCAGTTTGGCAATGTCTTTAATGGTTATCAAAATCAATCAACACCTCTCATACGCCTGAAGCCCTATTTCCTATTTCTGTGCAGATTTATAACGATCATATTGTGCCTGTCTGCCCGCAATAACCTGCTCTATATTCATCTTTTTCAACGTCTCAATATAACTGTCAAACTGGTCCAGACTGGCGTCCCCGCTAATAAACTTAAAGTTCATCTCTTCCACATATGTCGTGATGTCAGGCATCGCCATGCTTTCCACACTCGCTTCATCCGGCAGGGCATAGACAAACGGGAACGGTTCGCGCACATACGGCTCCAGTTCTTTATCCATCTTCGCATGCCAAGGGGCTACGACGGAATCAGCAGAATCGGTCGATTGAATGTTCGGCAGATTCACCGGACCAATGCCAAGCTTCTGGATGTATTCATTGTCCTTGCCTTTGTCCGTAAATGTCTTCACGCCATTCTCTTCCGTATACGTGTCATCCTTGATGCCCCACGTATAATACGTCTGTGCTTCCTCACTTACGGCATAGTCCAGGAAACGGAAAGCAAGTTCGGGATTTTTACTATCACGTGTAATGCCAAAGATGCCACTCACTGGTGTACGTCCTACATAGAACTGATCCCCATGCGGTCCTTTCAGTGGTAAAATGCCTTTGATGATCGGCTCTTCCGGATTGTAATCCTTGAATAACGGACTGTAGACCATCGACATATACCAGCTAAAATTAAACGTTGCTCCCGTCACATCCTGAGAGATGCGCGACGTGACCTGATCGCTCGTCGTACTCGCATAATCCACCCCAAGCAGACCTTCCTTGTACAGTCCGTTCAGATAGGTCAAGTACTCCTTATAAGTAGGCTCATAATAGCTGAAATGTACCTTGCCCTGATCGTCTGCATAAAACTGGTTGGACAGATCAAGTCCAAATGCCGGGCCAAAGGCCAGTGACACAAATTTTGCTTCCATGGACAGCGGAATCTCATCGGCTTTTCCGTTGCCGTTCGGGTCATCTGTCTTGAATTTGCGCAGCATCGCCGTGAATTCATCCAGCGTGGTCGGCTCGCTTAATCCCAGTTTATCAAGCCAGCGCACATTGACCATAAATACCGGCATGTAGTTGCGGGTTAACGTCTGCTGTGGGATATAATACATTTTACCATCTGGCGTTGTTAAACTGGCTTTAACCGAAGGTGACTTTTCATATATTTTTTTGAGATTCACGCCGTATTTCTCTACCAGTTCACTAATCGGAATGAATAGACCGCTGTTAATGTACTTCATCAGCTGATCCTGATCCGGCAGGTACACGATATCGGGCAAGCCGGTACCAGCAGCCAGCCTCGGATTGACGGCATCCGCATAGTTCTGCGGCGGAATCAGATCCCAATCCACCGTCACACCAGCGTTGCTCTCAATTTTCTTCACGATGGCTGCGGTGGACAAGTCCACATTGGTCGTCCAAGCGTTGGTGCCGAGAATAGACAGTTTGGCATCCGGTTGATCCGTCACCGGCCCTGCTCCGGTATAATTGAAGGCTGGCTCCGAACTGGACGGGGTGCTCCCCGCATCGGTTCCCGCCCCTGTTCCGCCGCTACATCCCGCCAGGCTGATTGCCAGTATCGCTGCGATTACACTTTTTCTTCCTGCCCCTTTAAATCTCATCCATCATTCCTCCTTGGTATGAACCATTTTGAACTCCCTTGAATGACATGACACTTAAGTAAGTAAAGCTATCCTTTCACGGCTCCGAGGGTGATCCCCTTAACGAAGTACCGTTGGATAAACGGGTAGATCGTAACAATAGGCAGAATGCTGACCACAATGGATACATAACGAACCTGAAGGGAGGAGACCGCCAACGCACCGGATGTCATCGTACCGCCCATCTTCTGCATCACTTCCGGCGAAGCCATGATCAGCACTCTTCGCAGGAACATCTGTAAGGGCTGCATATCCTGTTTGCCCAGATATAATAGGGCCGTGAAAAAGTTGTTCCAGTGGAATACCGCATAGTACAGCGTGAGCACAGCCAGTGTTGGCTTAATGATCGGAACCGCCAGACGATAAAGCATCGTCATCTCGTTGGCCCCGTCTATACTGGCACTTTCGAAAATTTCATTCGGAATGCCTTCGAAAGCTGAGCGGCAGATCATGACGTTAAACGTAATCACCAGCACAGGCAGCACCATAACCCAGCGAGTGTTGTACAGCCCAAGCGAGGTAATCAGCATGTAGACCGGAATGAGTCCACCCGAGAAATACATGGTGAAGGCGATGAAGAAATTCAGCTTGCGACGTAAGAAAAACTGCTGTCTGGATAATGGAAACGCCGCAAGACATGTTGCCACGATGTTCAACAGTGTGCCTACCACGGTGTACCAGAGGGTGTTGTAGAACGAAACCCACAACTCCTTGTATTGCAGTACCATTTGGTAACCTGACAGGGTAAACCCAACGGGCCACAATACAACTTTTTGTTTGTCGATGGCATCCACCGAGCTGAATGAAATACTAATGACGTACAGAAAGGGATACAACGTGACAACAACCGCCAGTATGGTCAGCAGGTAGACACATCCGTAGAACAAACGGTCACTTCTCGATTTTTGCATACAGGTCTCCTTTGGTCCGGGGTATAGTCTTACCAGAGTGACATCTTGGTCAGGCGGCGGGTCATGGAATTGGCAGTAAACACAAGGATAAAGGTGATAATGGAGTTGAACAATCCGACCGCTGTGGCAAAACCGTAATTCTGGCCCTCAATCCCCATCCGGTATACATAGGTGGACAAGACATCAGCCGTTTCGTAGGTGGCTCCGTTGTAGAGCAGATATACCTTCTCGAAACCTACACTCATAATGCCGCCAAGCGACAGAAGCAAAAGAATGACAATGGTTGGTTTGATACTGGGTAGGGTCAGGTGCCATAGCTCCTGGAATTTGTTGACGCCATCAATTTTGCCGGAATCATACATCTCGGGGTCGATCCCCATAATGGCTGCAATGTAGATGATGGAGCTGAAGCCAAAACTTTGCCAGATGTCGGAACTTGTGAAAATGGTACGGAACCAGCTCGCATCCATCATGAAGTTCACTTTTTCCATGCCAAGACTCGCGATGAGGGTGTTCACAATACCGTCTGTTGGTGACAGGAAGTTAATAATCATGCCAGCTACAACAACAGTGGAGATGAAGTGAGGAAGGTACGTAACGGTCTGGGCAAATCGCTTGAATGTCCGGTTCTTGATCTCCACGATGCAGACAGCGAATAAAATCGGAATGGAGAAACCAAACAGGAGCGGCAGGAAGGCGAGCAAAAATGTGTTACGCAGCAGTCGCCAGAAGTAAATGGAATTCACGAACTGTTCGAACCAGCGCAGTCCCACCCATTCCCCGCTGAGCATGCCCTGCCCCGGCAAGAAATTACGAAATGCCAACAGCACGCCAGGCATCGGAAGGTACATGAAGATGAGGTAATACAGAAAGATAGGCGAAAACATCAGTAGCAAATACTTATCCCGTCTGATCAGGCTGAACAGCGTGGACATGCGTTTTTTCAACGTGAAACACTCTCCTTCGCTACATAATTACAACGTTTGAATTTTGAATAAAAAGGAACCGTCATTTCACTGACGTATTTGTTATTTATCTCATTCACATTTTGTAACAACCTATACTAATCTGCATAAAAACGAGATATTTGCTTGGAATAGGCCTCCTCGCACCGTATTTCTTTCTTTTAAATACTTGCCATAACCATAATTACAACGTTGTAATTTTAATCTAAATGTATACGCTTACATAAACTTTTTCCCATCTTAGCAAAGTCTTCAATGTTTGGCAACAAAAAAAATCAGTGGCATGCTGTAACGTACTAAATACAGTCTCGCATTCGCGAGACTGCCCGTTAAAATCTACACATGATTCCGATATTCCATCGGTGTCATAACATACACTCGCTGAAAGGCTCTGTAAAACTGACTGACGCTGGAAAATCCCAGTTCATAACTGATTGTGGTTACTGAATCCGTTGTATGGCGAAGCCTCTTGGACGCTTCTTCTACGCGCAAATTCAGCAGATATTGATACGGTGTTGTTCCCGTAAGAGCCTTGAAAGAACGCATAAAATGATACCGGCTCTGATGTGCAACCATCGCCATCGAATCAATATCCATTGGACCTGTATAGGCACTGTGAATGTAATCCAGCACTCGTTGGAGATGAGGATCAATGAATGAGCCGGGATTTACAGTTCTTTTTCCATTTTCATGCCCCGTCAACATACGTCTTAGATACGTCTCGATCGCCATTTCTGTTTCCTGCACTTGCAGCATTTCGGGCACATCATCTAACAAAATGGAATTCCAGCCACGAAACAGACTGCTGATCTCAGCAGGATCAAAAGTCTGGGTAGGTCGAAACTCAGCTCGCCCCCCTCTTGACTCCACACCTTCGAAACTGCCTAATGGCGGTTTACGGAACTTAATCACAATGACAGCCGAATCCGACCCTATCTCAAAATAATGCTCAGTCTGGGGATGAGCAATAATCCCTATGCCTGCTCTTAGCGGGTATGCATGCCGTTCCTGTACCAGATGACATTGACCTCTGACCGGCAGCGTTAGCTGATACCAGTCGTCGTGTACATGCGGCTCATTCGCAAACCCTCCGGTAGCTTTCCATAATTCCAACCCATTTAGCGTCATGTTTAATTCCATCGTTTGCTCACCTGCTGACATTATAGCAAATCGTGCTCACTTTCCAAGCACTTTTCACAAAGACATGATCTGCCCCCATCTTTTATCATTGAAAAAAATAATTCGAGGTGATCTCCCATGGCTCAGGCCACTTTAAGCAAAATGCAAATCAACTCTTCAGCCAATTGGGCACTTGCCGGAGTCAGCTTCGCCCATCTGCTGAATGATGCGATGCAGACAGTTGTTCCGTCTGCTTTCCCGTTATTCCAGCAGACCATGCAACTCAGTTTCGCCCAGATGGGCTGGATTGCCTTCACCCTGAATATTACCGCATCCGTCCTTCAGCCACTGGTCGGTTATATGTCAGACCGCAAGCCAATGCCGATCCTGCTTCCCGGAGGCATGTTATTCTCCCTGATCGGTGTTCTCGGCTTAGCCTTGTCTTCCGAGTTATGGATGCTGCTTGTTGCGGCAGCATTGATTGGTATAGGCTCATCCATCCTCCACCCCGAATCCTCACGAGTGGCCCACATGGCAGCCGGCCGTGGACGCGGAATGGCGCAGTCGATCTTCCAGGTGGGAGGCAACACAGGGCAGGCCATTGCTCCATTGCTGGTCGCCTTCATCCTGCTGCCACATGGGCAGCGTAGTTTTCTATGGCTGATGGGCTTTGCCCTGATCGGCATCTTCATTCAGTCTTTTGTCAGTCGTTGGTACAGAGACAAGCTTACCGAGACTCGCATTCGTCAGCAACGCCCTCTAAAATCAAGCGGCGCAGAGCCAGGAGCTCGGCCTGTAAGCCGGGGATTCATCGCTTTCACAATGGGAATTCTCATCCTGCTGCTGTTCTCCAAATTTGTATATATTGCTGGTATGACCGGATACTACGCCTTCTATTACGCCGATGCATATGACTTACCGCTCTCCCAGGCACAGATCTGTCTATTTATTTTGCAATTTGCAGGCATGGTCGGAACCTTGCTTGGCGGCCCACTCGCTGACCGCTACGGACGCAAACCGATGATCTGGTTTTCCATTGCAGGCACTGCACCGTTTTCCCTGTTGCTACCTTATGCGGGACCTGTCCTGTCCATGGTGTTGTGCGGAATGATTGGACTCATCCTGATGTCCGGCTTCAGCGTCATCATTGTCTATGCACAGGAATTGCTTCCTCGTCATATTGGAACGGTATCCGGATTGTTTTTTGGCCTGTCGTTTGGCATGGCTGGGCTTGGCTCGGTTGTGTTAGGTTCCTTAATTGACGTGACTAGCATTTCGTTTGTTATCAAGTTATGTTCGTTTTTGCCACTGCTTGGTGTGTGTGCTGTATTTCTGCGCAAGGACCAACCAAGAACAGCATGATAACCGTTGAAACCTCACTGATTTTGTGACTACAATACACCTAAGACACTCGAGGATATCAGAAGGAAGGAATAACGCATGATTATTGATGTACAGCATGTCACTTGGAAAAGGGGACCCCTTACCCTGCTGAACGATGTAAGCTGGCAAGTTAATGACGGTGAACACTGGGCGTTGCTCGGCCTGAATGGCTCCGGCAAAACAACACTTCTGAACATGATCACCGGATATCTCTGGCCGACCGAAGGTAAGATATCCGTGTTAGGCCATGAATATGGGGATGTGGATCTGAGACAGCTTCGCAAATCCATTGGCTGGGTCAGTTCATCTCTGCAAGAGAAATTGCATGGCACAGACCGCACACAGTATGTCGTGATCAGCGGCAAACATGCCACCATTGGCTTGTATGACAAGCTGTCGAATGATGATCTGGAACAGGCACAGGAATTGATGCAAACGCTGGGCTGTCGGCACCTGTGGGATCGCGAATATCGTACCTGTTCTCAAGGGGAGAAACAGAAACTTCTCATTGCACGAGCACTTATGGCCAACCCACGGGTACTTATTCTGGACGAGCCTTGCAATGGACTGGATCTGTTCTCAAGAGAGCGACTGCTGGAGAGTATTCGTGAATTGTCCCAGCGACCGGATACCCCATCGCTCATCTATGTCACCCATCACACGGAGGAAATATTGCCCGTATTCAGTCACAGCCTCCTGCTTCGACGGGGCGAAGTCGTCCGTAGCGGATTAACTGGCGATCTGATGAATACGGAAGTGCTTAGCGACTTCTTCGAGGCACCTGTGGAAGTTGATCAGCATGGAGAACGTGTCTATGTCAGAGCTGCGGCGGATTTATAATTGCGGGGTTATACACAGCAAACGTAACATAGGTGAAGAAACTTAACAGTAAAAGCCCGATATCTTATCCACATGTGGATAGATTTCGGGCTTTTTACTCCTATATCTAGTGTTATCCACCGTTTTCTGTGTAGAACTTTCTAATTTATGAGTATAACTTTACGGTTTCATCTATTTATCTATACGTTTACCAATATCCTATTTCCGGGCACTTAAAAACAGAAACAATGGAATGCGTTGCCTGCGCAGATAGGTTTCCTCGTTTACAAAATAAGCACGTTGTGGTGCTGACTCGCGCAAATGTTCTACACGGAACCCTGCCCGCTGCAATGCCATAAAATACGATTCAATGGAACGATGCATCTTTTTCACAGAACCGCCCAGCCACTGCTGCTCCCGATATCCTTCTACAAAATACTGATCAACCACCCAATCCGTTCGAGTCCCGGAGGGTTGCAGTGTGGACGTGATCACAGGATGTTCTACAGAGAATACAAATGTCCCGTTCTCTTTCAAAGTATTGTATATGTTGCGGAACAGGCTCTCCACATCTTCAATATAGTGAACAGCCAGTCTCGATATAACCAGATCATATGCTCCCGCCGGATAGGTCCAGTCTTCCATGAACGCTTGCTCAATCTGTGCATTCGTGCCTTTAACCGATTCGTTAGCTGCCCGCACCATATTCAGTGAACCTTCAACTCCCGTGTAAGTTGTACCCTCTTGACCAGAACGGAGCAATTCTACGCCAAACCTCGCATCCCCGCAGCCAAGATCCAGTATGCTCTTGCCCGCAACGTCTCCGATCAGCTCTAGCATAACAGGTTTCTCTAACGTATCATTGGCATTCTCCTGCCACTGGCGGCGTTCCATATACTTCTCAAAGTTTTCCTCATTATCGTAAAACTCAGGTCCTCTGTAGCCCATTCCACACGCCTCCGTTTCCTTTATGCAACGTTCAATATGTACAGCCTGAAAGAGTATACATAATGCCAACCAATCTTTCCATAGTAAAAAAGACTGCCTTCTGAACGAATCCAGAAAACAGCCCTTCATTTATAAGTTGATGTTTCTCAGCCAAAACGCTGCGTTTTGTACCATTTGGTTTCTCTCCGGAATAGCTTATCTCCAATAAGCGAGATAAATGCTTTGACGGATATGACCAGAAATAACTGGGCATATGTGAAATAGGAGAGGCAGGCCACAATAAAATTCTGCGTATTGCTTTGCCCAATATCTGCTGAGAGTGCGAGATTAATTTGTAGTACATAAATGTAGTACATTAATGCCCATGCTATTACGAGATACACGTAAACATCCCCTGAGAACTGGAAGGGAGAAATGACATTCGGATTAAATAATGCAATAACCTGATACACTAGATTCGAGACAAAAATAATATCCGATACAATAATAGCGATCATAAACCAAAAATAACTTGCAGCATAGTACAGAACATGCAGTTTAATTCTCCAGCTAGTACGGTCAAATAAATGCTTCACATTGTCGATAACAACCTGGTAATTTCCCTTGGACCAGCGCTGGCGCTGTTTCATATATACCGATAATTGCTCAGGTTCCTGCTGGTAAGCCTCTGCTTGTGGCGCTAATGCAATAAGCTGACCCCGAGTAAGAATATCAAACGACACGGCCGTATCTTCCGTGATCGCATCAGGGTCCCATCCACCAATCTCACGGATCAGTGCTGCCTTGATAATATAGTTCGTACCAGGAATCGTGCCCAGTTTGAATAACTCCCATAGCCCCGTATGGTGAACACGTTGGACCGTTACAAGTTCCAGATTAATGCAACGGGAGAGAAAATTCTGACCCCGATTACGAGCTTTGTTTCGACCAAATACAGCACCATACTTCTCCGGGTTTTCCAATGCTTTTTGTGTCAAAAACATCAATGCATTCCGCTCAGGCGCCGCATCTGCGTCATAGATACATATCCATTCTCCCCACGCCAGTTCAAGGCCATCATTCAAAGCTCCCGACTTCCCACCTGTACCGGTACGCTCCAGAATGGTAAAGTCACGATCTGCATAACTCGTCTTGGCCTTGAGTTCCTTCAGGCGCTCTGCTGTATTATCTGTACAATTATCTGCAATAACAATAACTTGAACTTTATGCTCAGGGTAGTTCAGACGCAATATATGCTCAACGGTAGACACGATAACTACCCCTTCATTATGCGCAGGCACCATGACAGTCACAGTGGGGTAATCATCCATACTTTCAGGAATTTGAATTCCCTTTTTTTCTTGTTTGTTAATGAAACGAATAGCTCCAGCCATAATGACAATCGACTCGGTGACGGATATCCAAATACTGAGGATGGACATCAACAGCAGGAAATCAGCCATTCAATTTCCTCCGATCATATTTCCTGTTAATTTTCCCTCGAAAACGAAGAGTCGCAAAGGTTAATATAAGAATCGTAATGGCAAAGAAACTGCTAACTACAATACATAATGGAACAAACCATGTTAAATAATTCACAGAAATACTCCTCCCCCATAGCATCTAGATGTATTCACCAATGAGATCTGTCTCTGTGTTCCGTTCCAGTGCCGCAATAACAGCATCGATATCCTCATACTTACTGAATTGTTCCTTCTGAAATACCAGTGCACCCGATCGAATAACCGTCTGCAACTCATTTCCCTTTTTATCGATGATTTGCAGATCCATCATGGCTTTTTTGATCCGTTGTGTCAGGATGGGCAAGTACTCCACATTGGTCATTGGACAGATAATCACAAAACGTCCTCGATCCACAAAAAATTTATAATCCTCAAACCGAATCTGCTTCTGTATGGTAGTGGATAGTTCAAGAAGGAACTGTGCATAACGTACGGAACCGAGTGATTCCAGTACCAACGGCAAAAACTCGATCTTGAACATCGCCATGCTGAATCCATATTGCTCCGAATAACGTCTGGCTAGATTACTTTGCTTAACAAGCGTATCCGCAAGTGCATCCTTATTACCCAGAGAGGTATCCAGGTCAATCTCCGGATTACGCTCCTGAAGCTCCTGCAGACGCTCCATGACACGCGCATTGCGCACAAGACTTGCCTTGATAAAAGCAGCCACAGCCACATTGGCTGGAATGAGCAGCCACCAAGAGAACGTAAGTACACTTACATCCGCGTAGGTAACAAGCCATACAAAATAAGAGACCAGATAGATAAATCCGGCGACGACAGATACCCCGACAGGTATCACAAAACCCAGGATCAGCGCTCCAAGCGACACAATACTAAACACCACATCCAGTGTAGTATAACTCTGATTCATATAAATCTTAAGATAGACAACGAGCTGCTGGATTACGGCTAATCCAATCAAACTCGCATATCCCCATGCAATACGAAGGATGGGTGCTTTATTCCTCATAGGTTTCTTCTCTCCAGTAGATTGGTTAGTGATATTTCGAGTAAACAATATATGACATGAATAGACAAACATCATGTTAACACATTGTTGAATATATTAAATGACATTTTTATTACTTTTTAAGTAACTTTTGTAATTCAGTCTCCCCAAGCAAAGGAAACAGGTTATCAAACATATGTGTGTTTCCACTAAATACATATCCGCCTGGATAACTGGCGTCCAGACTACGCATGCTGATCATATGCTTATACAGCTGTTTCGCCCATTTTGGATCACCTGACTGAACCGCAAGCAGCATCGCGAGTCCATATACGGATGGAGATTGGTAAGATACCGCAGGTGTGCGAGTACTACGCTTATATTGTCCCGGCAGCTGATGACGGGTATTGAATTCTTTTTTCAAAAAAGCAATGAGCTTGTCCGGTTTGCGGCTGGTCGCAGTTAGATGGTTCGCTACGATCAGCTGATCAATCAGATTCACTGTGTCATCATATGTATACTCTTTCGTCCCCACATTGAATGTTTTCGGATAAAATATCCCGTCATCCGGCATACTCTTCAACATAGATTCGTACTTGGCATATGTGCCCGGCTCCAGCAATTCATGCTTCTCCATTAATTGGAGAGACGGTAGATCCACATAAACCAGGCTTAACATATCCGCGGAGTAACCATTGCCAAAATCGTGAAAATCAACATAATATCCTTTATTCTGAACCGACTGCGTCAGTGTACGGGAAATATCCGAGGCCGTTGCCATTTTGGCTTCTCTTCCCTGTTGCCATTGATCTGCTGCCTTTAATAAGGCACCGACAATTCGGAAATCATCACCGAGCGCGTTGGTGGTCACGTGAGATTTTCCCTCAGCATCCAGCTTCCAGGCAATATATTTTTGCGGCATGAGGAAATAGGTCGTCAGCAGCTCATAGCTTTGCTCAAATAACGCCTGATCGTTCTTGGCTACAGCATATTGCATCCAAAGACCAAGTGATTCAGATAAAACCTCTCTGCCTGCTACGATATCCGCTTTTTCGGATGTGGCATCCTGCAAATAGGACGCAAGTAAACCATTGGGATTGGTCATATGATCTTGGACAAAGGATACTGTAGGGGATAATTCATTCATCACGAACCGCTCCTTCATGAAAATAATGAACGCTGCTGCAATACTGACCACCAATATGACCAACCACGTTACTGTTTTCCGGTTCATTCTCTTCATGATTCCCTCCTGTACTTTTGCTATTGTGAGATAATGACTCTGCTCCTTGAGATCGGTTCGGCTAGGGTCTGGGATGTAGGGGTCAAGGATAGAGGTATTGTTCATTCTGAGATATCCATGTAGGACCGCCGTCCGCCCTTTTTGACAAATTTCCAGTCTACCTCGATGTTGTGGCGCATTCGGCGGAGAAGCTTAACCGCGGTCTCGATCTCTTCATCCGTAAAGCCGTCCAGCGTCACCTGGTCGGAATGCTCGCCCTCTTTACGAATGAATTCCCATGCTTTCAGGCCAGCTTCTGTCGGATATAACAACTTGTTCTTCTTATTGTCTATTGCCGACTGTTTGACAATAAATCCATCGGATTCGAGTTTGCTAATCGCTCTGGCCGCTGTCGTTCGATCTACTTTGATTAGTTCAGCCAGCTGGTTGGGAATAATGCCCGGATTCTCACATATGCGATAAAGATACAGATATTGGCCTCGGGACAAGTTCAGATGTTGAAATTCGACATTGCTGATCGAATCCAGACAGCGGGCAATCATGCCAATTTCACGCAACACTTCTTTTTTATCAGTCAATGCGCTCACGCCCTTTTATAAAATTGTTGCATTCACAACATAAATAGTGATATAACTACAGTTAAATTGAATTGAATTTTAACCATCATACTCACATGGAACGGCTGCAATGATTATGCTATATACCAGTTTATCATGCCCGGATATGATTACTATCGTCCAAAGGAGAAACATTCATGAATACAACGATTGTTGAAGTTACTAATCAGGAATTGCTCGATGCCTGCTTCGCCATTCGTACGGCTATTTTCGTCGAAGAACAAGGCGTATCCGCAGCGGACGAATTCGATGCTTATGATACATTAGACGCGGAGGTGCGCCACATTCTGCTCTACGTAGACGGTGTACCTGCTGCTTCCTCCAGACTGCGCATTGTGGAACAGGTCGCCAAATTGGAACGGATCTGTGTCTTGCTTGATTACCGCAAACACGGCCTGGGCCGTGTGCTGATCAACAAACTGGAGCAGATGGCTGTTGCTGATGGTCTTGAGAAAGCCAAGCTGCACGCACAGGTACAAGCTTCCGGGTTCTACGAACGTCTCGGATATGCACCCGCGTCGGAAGTATTTATGGAAGACGGCATCCCCCATCTGCTGATGACCAAAAAACTGAAATAATGAAACTCCAAAAAACGCCTCCGTTATCACTTCTCAGTGATATACAGAGGCGTTTTGCATTCAGGCAACGCATTCGCGAACTCAACAACGGTAGGTGGCACGTACAAAGTACAGGCACTAATAATTATACAACCAAGTATCCTAACTTACTTGCCAGCTCCGCGTTGTATCTTATCCCAGTGCCAGACGGCCTGGTTCGGATTCGACAGCGTTGTTCTTCATTTGTTTACTGCGCAACTGTCCGCAGGCAGCATCGATATCGGTACCATGTTCCATACGTACAGTGGAGTTGATGTTGTTCTTTTTGAGTGTATCATAGAAGCCCAGAATCGACTCTTCTGTACTCCGTTGATACTGACTGTGCTCATCCACCGGGTTGTATGGGATTAGATTCACACTGACCATACTTCTGCGACTGGACAACAGTTCAGCGAGCTCCGCGGCATGCTCACGTTGATCGTTAACATCACGTAACAGGATGTACTCAAACATGATGCGTTTGTTCGTTGTAGCCAGATAATAATCCACCGCATCCATCAATTGCTCAATCGGAAAAGCCCGGTTGATCTTCATGATGTGTGTACGCAGTTCATTATTAGGTGCATGCAGAGAGATCGCTAAGTTAACCTGCAGACTGCTGTCTGCAAATTCCTTGATCTTGTCCGGAAGGCCACTCGTGGACACAGTAATCCGTTTGGCGGCAAGTGCCAGTCCTTTGCGATCCTTGATGACTTCGATGAAATCACTCATGTGCTGGAAGTTGTCGAATGGTTCACCAATCCCCATCACAACCACGTTGGTTACCCGCTCATCTTGACCTGCTGCATCCAGATGTCGCTGCACATGCATAATCTGTTCCACAATCTCTCCAGCGGTCAGGTCCCGGCTCTTCTTGATCAGACCGCTCGCACAGAAGCTACAGCCAATATTACAGCCCACTTGTGTGGTCACACAGACGGTAAGTCCGTATTTTTGCCGCATCAATACTGTCTCAATCAGGTTGCCGTCCTGCATCCGAAGCAGAAACTTCACGGTACCATCTGCCGATTCCTGCTTCACATGTTCGCTAAGAGAGTTCATTGTGAAGTGCTCAGAAAGAACAGCCAAACATTCTTGACGGACATCGGACATCGCGGGGAAATCGTGTACACGCTCTTGATATAACCATTCCCAGATCCGGGATGCACGGGATTTTTTCTGCCCATGCTCCGGCAGCCAGGAACGTAATTGCTCTAATGTTAATCCATATATGGATGATTTGTTCATTGTATAATCCTCTTTTCGCAAAAAAGCATATGGCTTATCGGTCCTACCCAAAAAACCTCTACTCCGTATTGTCCCAAAATTGACGAGGGAAAACAAGGGCTTTTGCATTTCTTCCAAGAGGTTTTATCCATGGTAAATCTGCACAACATACCATATTTCACCCTATCGGGCCTTCACCATTAGAAGTGAATGATACCGGATGTGTGCAGTAGAACCAGCAGAACCAGGATCGGAGCTACGTAACGCAGCATGAACAGCCACACCCGGAACCATCCGGAACGCAGGCCGGAAGCTTCCGCAGCCGTTTTCCAGAAGTATCCGGCAAAAATCGTTACAAGCAGTCCACCGACAGGCAACAGGATGTTGGATGCTACAAAGTCCATCCAGTCGAACACACTCTTCGATCCAATCGTCCATTCAGGCAGCAAGCCGAGCGACAATACCGAAGGAAGTCCCACGATGAAGACCGCTAGTGATATAACCCATACCGCACGACTTCGGCTCCAGGACAAACGTTCCATGAAATATTTCACCGGAACTTCCAGCAAGGATACTGCTGACGTTAATGCCGCAATAGCCAGCAGGATGAAGAACAGTCCACCAAACAAGAAACCAAGTGGCATTGCCGAGAAGGCCGCCGGAAGTGCCACAAAGATCAGTGACGGTCCTTGGTCCGGTGCAATACCAAACGAGAATGTTGTTGGGAAGATGATCAGACCGGCAATGAATGCATAGATCAGGTCACCTGCACCAACGGCGACGGTTGCCGCACCGAGGGATTGATTTTTATCCACATACGAACCGTAGGTTACAAGAATACCCATCCCCAGTGACAGGGAGAAGAAGGCATGTCCAAGCGCCACCAGTGCGGATTCCGTTGTAAGCTGCGAGAAGTCCGGATTCAGGAAGAAGGAGACACCTGCGCCTGCACCCGGTAATGTAACCGCACGGATCATCAGGATAATAAGCAGTACAAGCATAGCTGGAATCAGAACTTTGTTGAATTTCTCGATTCCGTTGGATACCCCTTTGGCTACAATCCAGCCTGTAATGAGGACCGCGACCAGTTGCCATACAATCGGCATATAACCACCTATGAAGGAATCGAACTGTCCGGCATAATCCGGATTGTTGAACAGTGTTCCACTGAATGACGTAATTGCATATTGGAGGGTCCACCCTGCAATAATGACATAAAAAGAAAGGATGATAAAAGGCGTCAGTACTTGCAGCAATCCGGCTGCGAGCCAACCTTTATGTCCACCTGCTTTGATAAAAGCCGTAGCTGCACTACCTCTGCCACTGCGACCAATCGCAAGTTCCGCCAGTAGCACCGGCAGACCAATCAGCAGCAAACAAACGATGAAGAGCAGGAAAAACGCAGCCCCTCCGTTCTCACCCGTAATGTATGGGAATTTCCACATGTTGCCCAGACCAACCGAACTACCAATGGCCGCCAGGATAAATCCAGCTTGGGAGAAACGTTCTCCTTTGCCAGCGTTGTCTTGATCTAGATTAGGCTTACTAAAATTCATCGTATCTACTCCATCACTTTAAAGTTTTCCCGTAATTATATACTACTCAACTTGTCAGGTCATTCGAAATTCGAAATTTGTCGAAATGTTATTTTTTTACATATAAAACATACGGAAATCTTCAGCTCATAAGTTCCTTAAACACAGTATGTGATAAAGTCCGTTAGTCCAACCGTATGAAGTTTCAACAAATCCGTATTCCCAACCGTTAAAGCCCAATAGAATCAAAAAGAGGTGTCCCCTCAGCCATTTGGATGACTGCGAAGCACCTCTCTTTTTGAATTACACTTTAATTTGAAGTAACTCGTACTTGATAACGCCCATCGGAGCATTGACATGAATGACGCTGCCCACTTCTTTGCCCATTATCTCCTTGCCCAGCGGGCTCTCGTACGAAATTTTATTATCCGCAACATCGGCCTCGGCAGGACCAACCACTTTATATTCAATCTTCTCGGCGAACTCAATGTCATTAAGCAACACCGTCGATCCAATGCTCACTTTGTTGGAGTCTATATTGTCTGAAGAAATGACTCTTGCTTTTGTCAGCATCTTCTCCAAGATCAAAATTCGGGTCTCCATAAAGGCCTGATCATCTTTGGCTGAATGATACTCACTATTTTCCTTCAGGTCACCGTAACTGATCGCGAGTTTCAGACGAGCTGCCAATTCCTTACGCTTCACCGTCTTCAAATCCTTCAGTTCGTCCTCCAGCTTTTCCAAGCCTTCCTGTGTCAAAATCACTTCATCATTAGCCATTTTTCCATCTCCTAATCCTGCTATCTATCTATATTCTAACCTATATCCACTCCAAAGGGTTAGCATACCCCGGAAAAAGAAATAGCTCATCCATATATTGTATTTCAATGAAATCAGAACCATGCCCATCTCTTGAGATGAATTTCAAGGCTTTGTTCAATAATTGTACCGTTACAATCTGCACAACTGATGATGTCGTTTTCATCCGTTCGCTTTTACAATGAACACAGGGCAGCAGAAGTTTATAACCATCGCCTGCAGCCCACTATATGACGTGAGGTGATCTGAATAATGATTGAACTATTGAATACAGCTGAAATACAGGCCTATCTGAAACGGATCGGCATAGATGATATAAAGGAACCTACACTGGAATTCTTATTTGAACTCCAGCGAGCACATGTGCAATATTTATCCTGGCAAACGCTCGATATTTTTGCAGGTCTTCCTGCGGAAATCAGTCTTCAAGATTCAATTCAGCTTATATTACAGGGACGTAGCGGCTACTGCTTTCATCTAAATGGTGCATTTAGTGTTCTTCTCCGCTCGCTGGGTTATACGGTTGATTGGCATCGCGGGGGAGTACAGCCTCATGGGGAACAACCCCGTGTGAACTCATTCCATCTCGGTCTATCTGTGCTTCTGCCAGATGCTGACCCGACAGTTGAACGCTGGATTGTAGATGTAGGTCTCGGCGGAATGCCCTTTGAACCTCTGCCACTTCGTTATGGAACCTATGGTTCAGCTCCGTTCACGTACCAATTGATGCCATCATCTGTTGTGGCTGGGGGATGGCGGCTTGAGTACGAGCCGAATGGGCCAAGTGAAGGTGTGGACTATGCTCCTGAAGCAATTACCAGCCTGGAAGAGTTCATTCCCAAACATGAATTCTACAGTCGGGCAGTCGAATCACCTTGGCATAACGTATTTTTGCTTCGTCAGCGGAATGAGATCCGCAGTCATGAACTACGTGGATGTATGCTTCGAACACATGATATGGAAGGAATCCGGAAAAAGGAGATCCGGAATTATACCGAGTGGCGTAACGTATTAACTGAAATATTCTATGAACCCTTGGTGAATTACAGCGAACTGGAATGCCAAGATATGTGGGAGCGAATACAAGCTGCGCATACAGAATGGAAACGAGTACAGGAAGCATGAAGAGGAAGATGCAAAACCTGAGGCCTTAACATGAAAAGCGAGACAATCGGCTTGCTTGTTAGGGGCATCCGTATAGTGATGATTTGGGAGGAAGAGTTGAGGGGACGTTCCATATAAAGGAAAGTTACTGAACTGCGCCGAATACGTATTCAGGTGATTAATGATGATAACTATTCGTGTACTCCAAGTTCCAGAAGTATTGCCCGAGGCGAACTGGAACCAATTGCTATCGCAAGTTTCTGCGGAGCGACGTGCTCAGGCTTCGCGTTTTGTGCGTCAGGCTGACGCGTATCGCTCCGTGCTGGGAGAGATATTGACTCGTGTGACTTTGAGCAAGTTAACTGGACTGAGACCTGCTGAGCTTTCTTTTACCCGTAATTCCTACGGCAAACCTTCGCTCAGTCACCATTCGGATGTACAATTCAACGTCTCCCATTCTGGTGATTGGATTGCTCTGATCTCCGGCAGTACAGATGAACTAGGCGTGGATGTGGAAAAGATAGCTCCAATTGACATGCAGATTGCAGAGCGTTTCTTCTCTCCTAAGGAAAGCCAGTTCTTGGCTGCCGAGCCTGACGATCGTCGGCTGGAAACCTTCTACCGTCTATGGACGCTGAAGGAAAGTTATATCAAGGCAGTCGGTATGGGCTTGTCCATGCCACTGGATTCCTTCGCCATCCTTCCCAATGAGCGGGAAGATTGGCATTGCAAACAGGCCGGGACATATCTCTTTCTCAGTCAGCGACTGGATGATGGACATATGCTGGCAGCCTGTTCGGCTGGGGGAGAGCTGCCGAGCAAGCCGGAAATCATAACCTTAGAGGATCTGTATCCGGATTTAGTATAGAGTGGTGCTGGGCCTCAACGAGTTGGAATCAGTTGAGTTTTGTAAGAGGCCGCCATTAAGATAATCCTGCTAATGTTAATCAAAAAAGCTAACGACGTGAGTATCACGCGTTAGCTTTTTTGGCTTTATATTCACACTCCGTTTACGTCTCTGACGTATGGATAGGACTAGTCCCGACTCCGCAATTTGCCAAGCAGGCGGATGATCTCAATGTACAACCATACCAGCGTCACCATCAATCCAAATGCACCGTACCACTCCATATACTTGGGCGCACCACGTTCAGCACCACCCTCGATGAAGTCGAAATCAAGGACCAGATTGAGGGCAGCCACAATGACGATAACGACCGAAATACCGATGCCGATCAAGCTGTTATCATGCAGATAAGGAATTGAAATGCCGAAGAAACCCAGTACAAAGCTCAACAGATACATGATCATGATGCCGCCAGTTGCAGCAACAACGCCCAACTTGAAGTTCTCCGTAGCTTTGATCAATCTGGTTTTGTATGCCACCAGCAGAGCGATGAATACAGCCATGGTCAACAGAGCCGCCTGCAAGGTAATTCCGTTATACAGGGACTCATAGGTTGCAGAGAGTGCTCCAAGGAAAAGGCCTTCTGCCACGGCATAGATAGGTACTAGATACGGTGCCGCTACTGGTTTGAAGGAAATGACAAGCGCCAGAATGAAACCAACGATTAATCCACCATAAGCGAGCGGCATCACTTGTTGTCCGTTAAAGAACATCATCCATGTTGCAAACGCACTGCCCAGCAGAATCACAAGCGTAATAAACGCTTTGTTCACCGTGCCGTTAATCGTCATGTAATTCTGATACCGATCTTCTCCATATCCTCTGTTTTCAAACGTGCTGTCTTTAAGTGTAGGGTTACCGCTACGACCGATCAACACAATCACCTCTTCATATGTATTTGATATATCTGTGATACTAAGTTTGGGCGTACTACGTTTCAAAATCTACAAGCTACTCCCTCGAAAAGATCGGGATGGCACCAGAAGGAATCGGATGCAATCCTTCGATTACATCCTTACCCACTGGCGAACCACTTAGGACATATGTCCCAGACATTGCATGTTCATGTGCTTTTTAAGCGTCTTATTTGTACAAAACTTTATCTACATTGTATTTCGCACGCATCGTGTTGATGATATACGTCTCGTAAATTTCACGATCTACCGGATCTTCAACCAGGCATACTTCAATCTTCGTTACTTCTTCGCGGTGATTCTTAATTGGTGATACGGTATCTTCAAAATGCTTTTTGATGCGGGGTCTTAATTTTCGTGCTTTCCCGACAAATAACAATTCTCCAGCGGCATTGTAAAACATGAAAATCCCGCCTAGTTCCCGGGTAAT
Source organism: Paenibacillus sp. FSL H3-0457 (assembly GCF_037981725.1). Lineage (NCBI taxonomy): Bacteria > Bacillati > Bacillota > Bacilli > Caryophanales > Paenibacillaceae > Paenibacillus > Paenibacillus sp. FSL H3-0457. The sequence continues at coordinate 6,778,713 of NZ_CP150283.1, forward strand.
CAGGTGAAAATCAGTAAATCCATAAATGTGGCTAAGCTGTGGATCAGCCTGCTTTGTGATGGTTACATCCGGTGTTGGCACGGTAATATTAATCAATAGGCTCACTTCCTCATTATCTATAGGTTTACATCCTATCACATATTATAAAGGGACACCATTTCAATCTATATGAAGTACAATTCACGCAATTTTCGCTATTACGACAAATATTTCAAAAAAAAGGTTAACTTCCCTGATTCAAAGTGGTACTATAGGGGTATGAGGAAGAAATTGGGCACTGAGACATACGTCTTTATATCTACCTCCGTCTATTGTACCCTATGATTGAAACTCTTTTTCATGCTGAATTCTGTTATGTGATCACGACAAGAGTACAGTTAGCAAGAACCCTAGCTTATAGATTGTAGATTCATCATCTAATCGACCCTTGCAGCAAGCAAACCTAGAAAGACCTAGATTCATGATTCACTGTAGATTTTAAGTATCACCTAGAAAGCCTGCAATTATAGTCGTACTGAAGTTAATAGACACACGTAGAAGGTCAGATAGCTATCGATCCTAGAGAGACTAGTCATGCAATACAACTGTAGAAATTATAGCAGCAGTACTATAGAAAATGGATCAAGTTTCACCACCAGGCCCCGGCATACTGCCAGGGCTTTTTTGCGTTTGTGCGAACAACCAACCACACGCTCAGGGAAACAGAGGTATCGTGGTTCTTTCTGCGGGGTTTATAATATGACAAGATACCAGTAGAGGGAGTGATGGGATGTATTCCGATCTGCAACTGACGGAGGACCGCCCTGTATATATACAAGTCAAAGATTATATGAAGCGATTGATGCTCAAAGGCGGCCTGCAAGCCAAACAAAAACTGCCCTCGACCCGTGAACTCAGTACACTCATGAAGGTTAGTCGCAGCACGGTCCTGCTCGCTTATGCCGAGCTTGAAGATGAAGGTCTGATTTATGCAGTCAAAGGCAAGGGCAATTACGTCAGTACCTCCATCAAAACACCTGAGGCAGCAGCAAGCTGGGAACTGGACTGGACGACGGAGGTAAGCGAGTATGCAATTCACGCAGAGCAGTACGATCTGATGAAGCATGGCTCCGGAGCAGAGCGCGGTGAGATATCGTTTACCAGCATAGCGCCGGATGAAAAGCTGTTTGATCTGCACAACGTGAAACGGGCTTTTCTGGATCGCATGTCACTTGAGGGCGAAGTACTGCTGAATTACGGATATGCGCAAGGATACAGACCGCTGATGAACTATTTACTACGTTATATGGAGAACAAAGGTGTTGACCTCCGTGGCAAGGACATCCTGATCACCAACGGATTCACGGAAGGATTCGATCTGGTGCTTGGAGCGTTACGCAAAAAAAGCGGAAAAGCGCTCTGCGAGAATCCAACGCACCACACGGCGATCAAAAATCTAAAATTGCACCAGTTTCAACTGACCGGTGTGAACATGGAGCCGGATGGCCTGGACTTGAAGCAACTGGAACATGAACTTGAGGCAAGTCCATATGATCTGGCGTATCTCGTGCCATCCTATCACAATCCAACCGGGATTGTGACGTCCCCTGCGAAACGGGTAGAGATCATCCGGTTGATGAACAAGTATCAGGTACCGATTATTGAAGACGGTTTTAACGAAGAATTGCGATATTCCGGTTCGCATGTCTCTCCCCTGATCGCCAGCATGGGCAAAGGCAATGGACTGGTGTATCTGGGCAGCTTCTCCAAAGTCCTGTTCCCAGGTCTGCGGGTGGGTTGGATTATTGCGGATGCGGCGCTGATTGATTATCTGGAGAGTATGAAACGGGCACGCAGCATCCATACCTCCACGCTGGACCAATCGTTATTGTATCAATATCTGAGCAACGGTAATTTCGAGAAATATTTGAAGCGAGCTCGCACCGAATATAAGCGAAAATATGAATTGGTTGTGCGTTGCCTGAAACAGTATCTGCCAATGTGCCGAATTTCCGGTGCGGGTGGTCTGCATCTGTTCGTGCAGTTCCCGTCCGAATACAGAACCCGTGAACTGCTGGAAGCCTGTAAAGTGAAAGGTGTAACGTTCACACCAGGGGATACCTTTTATCTGGAACCCGGTCAGGGTGTAAACACGATGCGTCTGGGTTTCTCCAGAGTCAGCGATGAGAATATACGTAAAGGCATTCGCATCATTGGCGAGACAGCAGCTCAAATGAGATAAGGAGGATTTCACATGAAAGTTGGCGTGATTATGGGCGGTACATCTTCAGAGCGGGATATTTCCCTGCTCACCGGACAGGAGATGATTGCAAACCTGAATAAAGACAAATACGAGGTTGTACCCATCGAGCTGAATACCAAGCGCGATCTAATCGACAAGTCAGCGGGGATCGATGTGGCACTGCTTGCCCTGCATGGCAAATATGGCGAAGACGGTACGGTCCAAGGCACATTAGAATCTCTGGGTATTCCCTACACAGGCTGTGGTGTGCTGGCAAGCAGTGTATGCATGGATAAAGACATGTCCAAACAACTCATGCAGCATGCAGGTGTGCTTACCGGGGAATGGCTGCGGGTGAACCATATGGAGGAACTGTCCTCTATTGCTGTTCAACAATTAACGTACCCCGTGGTGGTCAAACCCAATTCAGGTGGTTCCAGCATTGGTACCCAAGTCGTGAAGGAAGCTTCCGCCCTGCCGACTGCCGTAGAGGCTGCACTCATCTGGGACGATACGGTCATGATTGAACAGTATATCGAAGGTGAAGAAATTACCTGTGCCATTCTGGATGGTAAGATGCTGCCGGTGATCTCCATTCGTTCGAACGCGGAGTTTTTCGATTATTCTTCCAAATATGATGACCACGGGGCCGATGAGCAGGTTGTGCAATTGCCTTTGGACCTTCACAATCGCGTCGAAGCCGCGGCCTTGGCCTGTTATCAGGTGCTCAAATGCAGCGTCTACGCTCGCGTGGATATGATGATTCGGGAGGGCATGCCGTATGTGCTTGAAGTGAATACGCTGCCGGGTCTTACCCGTAACAGTCTGCTGCCCAAAAGTGCAGCTGCTGCAGGCATTTCTTTTGCAGAACTGCTGGATACCATTATTGAACTTTCGTTGAAGGAAAGACCCAAGGAGGATACAACATTATGAGCCTGGATGTGACGATTAGACATAGCTCCACTACCGATCTGCAAGATATGGTCATTCTGATGGACCAACTTGGTTATCCCACCACGTACGCCGAGATGGAAGAGCGCTATACCCATATCTCTGCGGACGCAAACTTTACTACACTCGTTGCTGAAGCACGAGGCCGCGTAGTTGGACTGATCGGATTACAGACTTCTTATATGTATGAAAAAAACGGAAGACACTGCCGCATCTTGGCATTGGTTGTACACGACCAGTTCAGGGGCTCAGGCATCGGCCGTCAGCTCATTCTTGAAGCTGAGCAATGGGCAGCCACGCATAACGTGGATTCCCTGTCTCTGAACAGTGGCAATCGCCCAGAACGTGAAGCTGCACATGAATTCTATCGCCAGATGGGCTTTACAGCCGGGAGTACCGGCTTTAGCAAAAAGCCGCAGATTCTACAGCACACTTAACCTGCCGGATACGGGATACGCCCCTTGAATATCAAACCAAAAAAAGAACGCCCCAATCCGCACATTGGCGAAAAAGGGCGTTCTTCAGTATATATCTATGTCGCATTGATGTGCTGTTGATGATTATGGGATCAATATTTGGCTGACTGCGCACCATCAATCGGAATAATGGCTCCATTGATAAACGGTGCTTCACCGGACAGCAGGAAGGCAACTAGACGCCCTACTTCCTTCGGTTCACCCAAGCGCTTCGCCGGGTTGTCCTTCACGAACTCTTTGGATGCTGACTCCCAGTCATTCGGATTGATCTGTTTGAACGAGCCGATAACCATATCTGTCAGAATGGCTCCGGGTGCAATTGCATTAACGCTGATCCCATGCTCGGCGTATTCAATCGCTGCATCTTTGGTCATGCCGGCTACGGCATGTTTGCTCGCTCCGTAGGCTACCAGGTTTGGCACGGCGCGAATCCCTCCAACAGAGGACGCGTTCACGATGTAGCCTTCTCCCTGTTTTTTCATCACAGGTAGAACGTGCTTCAACCCAAAAAATACACCCTTCAGATTGATATCGATAACTTTATTGAACATCTCCGTCTCGTAGTTCTCGATCAGGTTTTGCTTGCCTTCAATGCCTGCATTGTTGAAAAATGCATCGATACGCCCAAATTCATTGACCGTATCACTAACATACTTCTTCACAGCTTCTTCGTCCGATACGTCACCTTCAATTAACAGAAACTCGGCATGCTGTACCTCTTCCGAGATCACACGCTTGGTCTCTTCCAGCGCCTTCATGTTCACATCCACTAGGGCAAGCTTCGCCCCTTCACGTGCAACTTCCACAGCAGCTGATCGTCCAAGACCGGAGCCACCGCCTGTAATCATTACCACTTTACCCGCAAATCGTTCAGTCATAATCCATAGACCTCCCTTTGCTGTTTTGACATCCTCCATACGTAAATACCCATTTCTTCATTTGCTCTAATCTAACGGGGAACAGTTACAGCCATCATCTCAACCGGATTAGTATGCTTCCGTACTGGCCCTGCCATTCGTCCTCAGGACTTCATAGCCTCATAGGCTGCAAGTAATTCCCTTACTTCTACTCCGTTGATCTTCATCCCGTTCACTTGACACTGTTCCAACTGTACTCCAGATAAATCGCAATCGATAAAACGACTTCCCCCAAGATCACAATGCGCCCACTGCATGGGTACACGGTCAGATCCAAGATGTGTGTCCTGGAATTGAACGCCATCCAAAGCACAAAATTCAATCTTGCTATCAGTTAGGCGTAAATCAGCTAGCAATATATTGGTCATATTTAAATTGGTAAATTTGCTTCCACTCAGGTTGCAGTCGGTAATCCGACTATTGGTCAGATTACTGGTGCTGTAACGGACTGAGTCCAGATTAGCTTGAACATATTCAACCACCGACTCACCCGAGTCCTTGGCTAATGTCTCATCACATGTTGGATCAAAAGAATCAACGGACTTGTTCTTCTCATATACAAACTCATCCTCAGATGCATAGATACAAACATATCCCATTTTTTCGTAAAAATGATGATTATCCAGCTGCCGACCTGAGGTCTCCAACTTCCAGGTTTCAATCTGCGGAAATTCAGCCTCAATAAGCCTCATGACTTGAGTTCCAACGCCACGGCCCTGGCATACCGGGTCAATATAGATCTTATCGATCCTGGCATGTTTTCGTCCAAGCACGTTAACACTCACTCCGCCAATAGCGCATCCATCTGATTCTACAACATAATAATCCCATTCACGGATCACGTAACGATGCATTCGCACTGACGAATAATCAGGCGGGCATAGATTGCTATCGATATCCTTCTCATTATCCGCCCAGACTTTTATGACATGATCAAAAGCACGAGTGCAAATCTCTGTAAGTACAACAGCATCTTCCTGCTGTGCTCGTCGTAAGCGAATTTCAGAATGTATCTGTTTCGGTTGCATTGGTTCGGTCTTTACTATGAGCAGTTCAAAATAATCGTAGCACTCCTTGTCCATAAGCATTCTGCGAGAGATATAACGAAAACCCGCATGCTCCAGAACTTTGCGTGACGGCTGATTGAAGGGCTTCACAATGCCCACAATTCGATCCAGCAAGGTATGCTCAAATAAATATGCTGTTAGGGCATGCACCGCCTCTGAGATATATCCTTTATTCCGGTAATCCCGGGAGATGGCGTAGGCCACTTCACGGTCATCACGATCCAGCAGTTCATTTGGAAATACGCCACACCAACCAATGATACGCTGATCTTTATTGTGTACAACAGCAAGCAGGATGCGCACATCTTCCGGGTTGAACTGTTCGTAACTGCCAACGACAAATTGTAAGAATTCGCGCAACTGCTCCTCGGTCATCTTCCAATCTGGCAGGACATCTGTGATTTCAGGTTGTTGGGTTAATGCATACACAGCAGCCTGATCTTCAAGCGTAAATGGACGCAACGTAACGGAGTTTGAATGGATGAATAATTGACTTTTCATATACAACACCTCTGGGGATTTATTTAGGATGAAACGACAAAGAGGAGCACCTCCAATAGAGGCACTCCCCGATCCGTTTCATCATTTCAGAAACGCCGAAGCTCCTCGTAATGGGTCAAAAGGACACACGTATCCCGTTCATGGTCTAACGGAATTTTTGCGGTGTTCTTTTCACGATCATTACGAGAAATCTGGCATACTCTAAAATCCCCTCTCATACTAAGGATTACTTATAACGTCTCCCTTAAGGACGGTCAATGTAAATCCAGCCTGTTTCTTGTTCCTTATCTACAGTAGCTCCAAGGGATTCAGCCATAAAGCGCAGCGGCACATACGTCTTGCCGTCTTTGCCTACATAAGCGGATTCCACCATGGTTACTTCTTTACCAGCAACGGTTGCTTTCTTGGAACCTACAGTCAGGACAATCTCATCACCAGTGATGTCGTCAATGACAACGATTTGGTTTGAGCCTTTGGTCCATTTCACTTCAGCATCCAGTTCTTCAGACACGTAGCGAAGCGGAACAAATGTTGTATTCTTAACGGTGATCGCCCCAGCGTATTCATCATCCGGGAAGAGCACTACACTTTTACTCGTGATTCCAGCTTCCTCTTTCAGCAATTGGTAAGCCAGTGAATTGGAATCAAAATTGCGCAGCATCTGTCCAGGCGTAATATCATCCTTCATCAGATCCATAACGCCGCCCGATACATCCACTTCATCAACTGCAACTGTGCCACCGATATTCCACTGTTCACTGTCTCCACTTACCGTCACAGAGTTCACCGGCAGATCCTCAGAAGCAGGCAGCGCTACTTTCAGTTCAAAGTTTTGCTTGCGAATATCCAGCTTGCTGTCGAGATAGAAGTCCAATTTCAGTTTGGTTTCTGTGCCAAAGACCGTTTTGAATTCAGGGGTCTCATTCAACAGGTTGTTCAGCTCCTGATCATAATTGACCAGCATACTGTCCAGTCCTACTTTGATGATGGCATATAGTGACGCAACGGCTTCATCTTTCGATTCAGGAACGATCGAATTCAGCGTGTCGTCTCCCCCACCTTCTACCTCATTCACTGCTTCCAGTACAGGGTAGAACACATCGTACAGATCGCCAATCAGATCTTTCAGTCCTTGCTCATCCTTCGAAATACTCGTCAGGAATGGTTTAACCATGGCAAGCATCTCTTCACCACTAACTTCCAGATGCAGCTTGGAGAGGCTAAGTGCTTCGCCATTCACGGATTCCTGTACCGGTGTTACGGAGATGTTCTTCGGATTGGACAGATGCTTCAGGACAAAAGAGAACAGTTTCGGGGAAATTTCCTCGAGTTGTTTCTCCAGAGCCTTCGTATCTACCATTGGAAGCGCCTGTGCATCCTGGAACGTATCCAGAGACATGTACAGCGGTTTCTGGGCTCCGTCCAGATCAATGACCAATTGGGACTCATTCATGGACACGTGGAAAGGTAACTTCGTTCCCTCCATGCTCAATGTACCTTTGATCGATGCTGTCTTCGCATCTTTCATTTTGGCTTGATCAATATCCAGGGATATGGAGTTAATAAGTTCGATCATTTCAAGGTCTTTTTCTGTAGCAAATTCCTTAGCCGGTTCTATGTTTATATTCATGGATTGTCTGGATTCACCGGACTTGATACTCGCGCCATTGGCCATTGCTTTGCCAACGTCTACTCCACCCACAGCCTGACATCCTGTAAGAACAACCATTAAAAGTACTAGTGGCACTGCCATCCATTGGACTAACTTCCGATTCGTAATATGAACTCCTCCTTAGAAAAATATGGTTCATTTCCATTATGAAGGTATAGGTAATTCTTGTAAACGGATACGCAAAAAAATAAACCAAAAGGCCGGAACATGTCCGACCTCTGGTCTATCTATATTTCAGCATATCGTATGTTTCGATAAAACATCCTGCTTCATTGTGCAATGCTGGGAGTTATTCTTTCTCCTGATCTTCTGCAAGTTTCTCATCCGTTTCTTCATCTTCCGCAGTTGCGGGAGTCTCGAATTGATCCGGCTCGTCCTCTTGAATCGCTTTGTTCTCTTCGTTCTGATCCTGTGTCATATCGCATTCCCTCTCTTCTACCGGATTGTCATGTCATCAAGGCCTGAGCCTTGTGTCTATCAATAACCCGAATAGGCGTAGTTCAAACCTGCCTCAGTGTCGGCCATAGAATCCCCATCATAATTTTAGTGCTCATTTAGAAAACATAAAAGATGATCCCGTTCCCACTTGCAGCCGTGGCCTGAAACAAGGCCTGGACATCATCCGCAGTCTGAACGATCTCCTGAAATGTCTCTTCCGCGTCCCAATCTTCCATGACAGGATAGACGCCTTCAGCGATCATATGGTCAAGGCTATACCGCTCCTTTAATTCTTCCGGTGTGAGCTGTTCCAGTGCCATGTAGGCTTCCAGCACCTGCTCGTTACTAAGCAAAAACAGATCCATATCCGAATAGTTTCCCACGTATTGCTCACCTGCGAGAGGCACAACATATCCCAGGGGCGGCTCCCCTTCTACCAAGTTACCGTTCAGCGTGAACTGCAGCATTTGCCATGTTTTATCGATATCCAGATCCACTGCACAATCATGCACACTAACCTCACCTGACTTGATGGATTCAACCAGCTCCTCAGTTACCACAAGATATCTGCCGGACATTCCCATACCGCTACCCCTCCTGTGTAATTCCTTCTATTGTTCCCCATTAACCGTGCTTGTTGGTTCAGAATCGGGGTAATCCCTATCAAGGAGGGTGTATACATGAAAAAATTTGATTACAGTCTCAATTATGATGAGTTGGATCTGCGCAAACATCCTGAGCTGTACACCGTAGGCCGGGGCGAGCAGGGTGTTCTGATGGTAGAGCCGTACAAAGGCGAGATTCTGCCACACTGGCGGTTCAAAACACCCGAGATTGCGACAGAGTCATCGGAGAAGATCTATGAGCTATTTTTGGACTATAAGAAAAAGGGAGATTTCGTGGGTATGGATATGGCACGCAAATTTCTCCAGATGGGTTATACACGGGCCAGACGGTATACAAATCACAAAGGAGGACGCAAATACTCGAAGAAGGATGGCTCGATTCTGCCCTATCAGAATGATAAGGTGAAGGCAGAAGCCGCGGCTATATTCAAAGCACAATGGGAGATTGCGAAGACGGATCCAGACTATGTGAAGATGAAGAAGGAGCATCGGGAAAAGTACGAGTCTGATGAGGCGTAGGATCAACGGTGAAAAGATTGACTTATGGAAACATTTGTCTCAGAATCGATCTTGTTACTGTACATTTTCAACCATTATATTGGAGAAGAGAGGCGCATCCGATTATGACAGATTCGTTCATCCACTTAAACACAGGCCAGAATATCAGTATCAACGAATCCACCCAACTTCAGGTAACCATTCAATGTACATCATCTCCTTCTCCCTTGGATGTTAGCTGCTTTATGGTGAACGAAGAGGGAAAGGTCCCATCTGACGACTATTTTGTATTTTATAATCAGACGGCCGATCCCCATCAAAGTGTGCATTTGCAACAGGCAGAGGAACTGAAATCGTCTTTTGTACTGGATACCAATCAATTACGGCAGGCCCCTGTGGAAAAATGTGTGTTTACGGCTACTCTGGATGCGGGAGGGACTTTCGCCGATGTTCAGGCATGTCAGGCGATTGTACAAGCTGGTTCCCAGCAGATCACCTATAGATCAAGCAGGTCACTGCGGAAACAGCTCTTATTTTTATTGAAATCTATAAGTATCGTGACGGGTTCAAAGTTCGTGCGATTGGACGAGGTTTCTTTGGTGGATTGCAGCCGCTGGCAGAGTCATTTGGTGTTGAAATTGAGAGTAACGACACCTCGGAAGCCGAACAAGTTCTTCTCACGGCACAAGCTGAAGTAGCAGCGGCCTCTCCAGAAGTCTTGGCACCTGTTGCTGTACCAAACACGGTTCATCCGCCGCTTAACCTGACCAAGATCGATCTCCTCAAGCGTAAAGTAACCCTGTCTCTACAAAAGAAAAAGATCGAACCTATACAGGCACGTGTTGCCGTTGTATTTGATGCATCTGGCTCCATGTACCATCTGTATCGCAAAGGCATCGTGCAAGAAGCCTTCGAGCGTATCCTGGCGATTGCATCCGCTTTTGATGATAACGGAGAGTTGGACGTCTGGTTCTTCGCCAAAGACTTCTTGCGTGCACCTAGCATCACCGCCAGGGATTTCGAGAATTATATTGAACGCACATATACGCTGGGAAGCAAAGGCGGTACCAATAACGAACCTCCTGTGATGCAGGATGTCATTCGCAAATATACGATCGAGGAACCCGATGTGAAGATGCCAACGTATATTATCTTTTTTAGCGATGGTGGAGTCAGTCAAAAAGGGAAAATCATGCGGCTTATTACCGAAAGCTCAACCAAAAACCTGTTCTGGCAATTTGTTGGCCTAGGCCAAGCCAATTACGGTATTCTCGAGAAACTCGATGACATGACTGGACGTTTCATCGATAATGCTGACTTTTTTGCATTGGACGACATTTCCAAGATCAGCGATGAAGAATTGTACGATCGTCTCCTCACTGAATTTCCAGGTTGGATAAAGGAAGCTCGGGCCAAAGGCATTTTGGCCTAAAGTTTGTACCCTATACCCCTAATCAGGCTTGTACTTTTTCTGGTTTAACACCCTCGGAACGTGGACGAAGCATACTTCCTACGATTCGCAACATGGACTTGCGTGGTATGAGACGGGTGAACTGTGCTGTCCAATAATTCCTGGCCCCCGGCACAGCATAAGGTTTGCCTGACTCCAGTGCCCTCATGGCTACGGCCACGACATGCTCAGGTGTATCACGTTTGCCCACCGAGGCTTCATCAGCACCCACTACATCAAAGAACGAAGTCTCGGTTGAACCTGGGCATAGTGCCAAAAACTGAACGCCACGCTTCCTGTTTTCTTCGTATAATGCCTCTGTAAAAGAAAGTACAAATGCCTTTGTCGCTCCATACACAGCCATATACGGATCAGGTTGAAAGGCAGCCGTCGACGATACATTAATGACAGCACCATTTTTCTTCTGTAACATGCCTGGCAAGAAAAGATGCGTCATGTTTGTCAAGGCGAGCACGTTCAACATAATCTCCTCCTGTTGCCGGGAACCATCCAGTTGTTCAAAACATCCATGGGTAGCAAATCCCGCATTGTTGATCAGCATATCGATGTGTATTCCCCGATTCTGACATTCCTCATATACGTTCTGAGGTGCCTCTACTTCGGAAAGATCCGATACGATTACCTCAGCCCTTACTTGATATGTACGTTCTATGCGTTCTGCCAATTGATTCAGTTTGGATTCTGTTCTAGCCACCAGCACGATATTTTTACCCTTAGAAGCCATCTCGAGTGCAAAAATTTCCCCAATACCTGAAGAAGCACCTGTAATAAGTACCCATTGATGCTGTTCCTTTATCATCTCTCATCCATCCTCTGTGTATAATTTAAACACTTGTTTTCATCAGGAAACATTGTTTCTGTATAGAATCATCGTAACCAAAACCCATGACGCTGTCAAATGCATTTGTTAAATTTGAATCTAGAACGGGGTGCTTACTTACTAAACTCGGATTAAATTGACGTTATCCGGCGTAAAACAGTAGAATGACCTTAAGAAAAGGAAACGTAGTTTCTGTTCAACAACAATACGGTTACGAGGATGAAATCAATGAAGGATCTTAATTCGGGTTCTACGGAATCTGCACATACGGTAACAACCTTTCAGGAAGCCAGACTGCAGCACTCGGATAATCTGCGGCAAAATATTGTGCATGCTGCTGCTGCTTTACTGCAAGAGCATGGACCAGAAGCCGTCACAGTACGCCGTGTAGCTGAACGCATGGAGTGCTCCACCAAAATCATATATAATCTCTTCGGCAAAAAAGAAGGGTTAGCCAAACATCTGTATTTAGAGGGATGCTCCCTCATGGCCCAGCGTTTTGAAGCTATGCCCCGGCAGGCATCGTTCGAACAATATTTCCGTGATCTGGCCCACGTCTACTGGGACTTCGGCATTTCTCAATCCAGCTTCTATCAGCTGATGTTTGGAGGATCTTTTTCCGAATTCAAACCAGATGGAGAGACCTTACAGGGAACAGCAACTGCACTGAAACAAGTGTCTGCCTTGGTTGAGGTAGCGATTGAACAGGGAATGCTTCAGGTGCAAGATCCCCTGCTTGCGGTTCGGATGATCTGGGCTCCCTTACACGGTGTTATTCATCTGTATTTGGGAGGCCATATTGAGAGCGAAGAAGCTGCCAAAACCCTCTATGATCATACGTTGTCCATGGTTATACACTCCCTTGTGAGTACATCTGCGAATGGGTAAGCATTAAATCTGTGCTGTTTTAGATACTTTTAGAAGATAAACAAAAAGGAGCAGCCCCATTGGCGTAATACGCCTAGGGCATGCTCCTTTGTTTTGTTGACTCATCTAGTTCCGTAACGGTTTCAGTCGATTAACGTGCCTCTTCGTTCTCAGCTTCCCAACGTGCAATTTCTTTACGCACGATAGGAGCGACTTCTTTACCAAGCAGTTCGATCGCTCTCATGACCTCGTTGTGCGGCATGGTGCCGAGGGGAGTGTGTAACATGAAGCGTGTAATCCCAACTTCTTTGCGTAGGTAAATAATTTTCTGAGCTACGGTATCCACATCACCTACATACAATGCACCTTCCAGGCTACGCGCCGCATCAAATGTCGCACGGCTGTAGTGTCCCCATCCACGTTCACGACCCAGGATGTTCATGACCGCTTGCGCTGGCGGGAAGAATTTCTCCACGGCTTCGTCTGTTGTATCGGCAATGAAGCCGTGAGAGTGAGAAGCAACGGTCAGCTTGGAAGCATCATGTCCTGCATGTGCAGCTGCTTTCTTGTACAGCTCCACCAGTGGTGCGAATTGCACCGGACGACCACCAATAATGGCAAGCACCAGTGGCAAACCGAGCAGTCCTGCACGAACAACGGATTCCTGATTACCGCCACTGCCAATCCATACCGGAAGTTTTTCCTGTACTGGGCGCGGGTAGATGCCCAGATTGTTAAAGGAAGGGCGGTGTTTGCCTTCCCAGGTTACTTTTTCCGAATCACGCAGCTTGAGCAGCAAATCCAGTTTCTCGTCGAATAACTCATCGTAGTCGTTCAGATCATAGCCGAACAGTGGGAACGATTCGATAAATGATCCCCGCCCTGCCATAATCTCTGCACGCCCGTTCGAAATGCCGTCCAGTGTCGCAAAATCCTGATAGACCCGTACCGGATCATGCGATGACAGCACGGTTACCGCACTCGTCAAGCGAATATTCTTGGTCTGTGAAGCTGCAGCCGCCAGAATGACAGCTGGTGATGAAGCGGCGTAGTCGGCACGATGATGTTCTCCCACGCCATATACATCCAGACCTACCTGATCTGCCAAAACAATCTCTTCAACAACATCCCGAATTCGCTGCGCATGACTGATAAGTTCTCCTGTTTTTACATCCGGATTCGTCTCCACAAATGTACTAATTCCGATTTCCATTGTCTGTTCCTCCCTGGTATGAAGCGATCCGTTGTTCATCTTACCTATTGTAAGTAGATCACCTTTTGTTATGTATCTTAATATTGAACTATTTTGATGAAAAACACAAGTACCCCCTGTTTCCAGAGGGCACATTTATGTTTATTTTCTATAGATTACAGCTTATCTATACTTAGTTCCATCAGGTTGGCATTAATTACAACACCGGTCTGTTTCATAAAATTAAATCCCAGAATTCCGTCAATCTCCAAACCATAATCCATATTTCCTATTTCAACTTGAAATTCATTAATCGTTGTTCCATCTGAAATTTTCATCGAGGACCTCTCATGCCAACATATCGTTCTCTTGCCACAACTTCTGGACGTGAAGTGTGAAAAAAGCAGTATTCCCGTCTGGGATCTTCCTGATGCAATTCACCATAACGTTTTAGTGCCTTTGTAGAATCATCAAATGAATCAATCACTGCCATCTCTTCAATGTAACGCTGGCCTTCTCAAGAGTACGCCTTGGTTGCCTCAAAAACGACCCATTCATTAGGGAATCGCTCCTGAACTTCCTTCCATTGCATAGTGACACCTCCAGACCATCAGATAGAGATATTATATCATGTGGAAACAGTATTCCACGGGCTGAAATTCTAAAATACATAGATTTTTAGAGCATTGCCTGTAAGTCTATTATTTCTTCCTCCCGATGTACAGCAGATGCGACGAGATTCCCAATATGGAAGGGTCTTTGGCGGCTTCAATCATATATTGCATGAGTTCATCATACTCGCCACGCTCTTTCCAGTATTGCTGCTGCTCGTCCGTAAACATCGCTCTAAGGCTGGATGAACCAATCAAATCAACGGTTTCAAATCCATGTTGCTCCATGAAAGGTTTAACGTCCTGAATATTAAAATAGTATGCTCCCGTAAATCGTCCTTGATCCTGATGATTGAATATACCCTTTTCCACAAAAGAATGGATTGCTGCCATGTTATCATTCGGTTTCCAGTGCTGCGGGGATTGCAGCGAATTGATACTCATGCGCATTCGACTCTGCATGGCTACGAACACCACGCCACCTCGCTTGGTCACACGGTACAACTCCCGTACAGCATCCGTGCGCTCTTCGTCTGTCTGCAGATGATATAACGGCCCCAGCATGAGGGACGCATCGTACGTCTCGTCAGCCATACCGGAGAGCGAAGTGGCATCGAGAACATGGAACCCATCGAATTGTTGTGTCAAACCAAACTCCTGAGCCTTTTGCCGCGCAGTATCCACGGAGGAAGGTGTCAGATCCGATAAAGTGACCTTGTACCCCAGCTTCGCAAGCTCCATGGCATACTTTCCTGGTCCTGCGCCATTATCCAGAATACAACCAGTAGCGGGGAGATGTTCCCTGATGTAATGCATGTTAATGATGAATTCAATTGGTTCCCGCTCCAGTCTGCCCCACTCATCAAACCCGGAATAATATTCAATAATATGATCTCTCTTCATCGCTCTGACACCTGCCTTTTCTTATATATAGACTACTCATCCATGTTCAAAAAAATTAAATTCCAACCAGTATATATCCACTAAATATTTCCTGTCAAACAAAAAAACGTTCGATTCCCATTGAATGCGGAACTGAACGTTTCTCAATCTGATCTTATATCTTTTTCACAAACTCAGACTTCAACTTCATTGCACCCAAGCTGTCGATCTTGCAATCAATATCATGATCCCCATCAATCAGGCGGATATTCTTTACCTTCGTGCCCTGTTTGACCACGAGCGAGCTACCTTTTACCTTCAGATCTTTAATGACGGTAACGGTATCGCCATCACTTAGCACATTTCCGTTGGCATCGCGGATTACTTTTGTATCCTCAGCGTTATCATTGTCTGCTTCCAAAGACCATTCATGCGCACACTCTGGGCAAACCAACAGGTTACCATCCTCGTACGTGTACTCTGAATTACATTTGGGGCAGTTAGGCAAATTAGACATATGTATTAAACTCTCCATTCTACGATTGGCATTCCCGCAAGTATACGGGATTTCGACGGTATATTCCATACGCTTGGTCACTGCATGGATGGATTTAAACCAAATTTAAGGTTCATGCATCCCTCACTTTAAGGGTAACTACTTATGATGTAACTAATAGATACGCACTACACATACATGAATTTTAATGTCTATGAATGTTATTATATTTAATACCAAAGGAGTTCCTACTCATGTCCTCATATGTTTTCCCTGTGCAAATGGCTTTTTTGATCTTTGTTGTTGCGGCCATGTTTTTGCTGGTGCCGTGGTTGATCTATGGGTATCGTAAAGACGGTTTCTTCAGCTGGTCACGGTTTGGCATCAGCTTTTCGTTTATCTTTTATATTCTGGCCGCCTATTGCCTCGTCATTCTCCCGTTTCCAACTACGCGAGATACCTGTGCGCAGCAAGCCGCTGACACGATCTACTACAATCTGGTTCCATTCACTTTTGTCAAAGACATCATGAAGGAAACACCCATTGTATGGACCCAGCCTTCCAGCTATCTCAGCATGATTCAGGGCAGAGCCTTTCTGCAAGTATTGTTTAACGTCCTGCTTCTCATGCCGCTGGGTGTATATATCCGTTATTTTTTTCAAAAGAGATCATTCTGGAAGTACGCCCTGCTTGGTGGATTAGGGCTTTCCTTATTCTTCGAGATCACTCAAATCACCGGATTCTACGGGTATTATAATTGTCCTTACCGCCTCTTCGATGTAGATGATCTGTTATTGAATACTTCGGGAGCAGTCATTGGATTCTTCACAGCGCCCATCCTGCTTGCTTTATTCCCATCACGTGCAAGCATTCAGGCGAAGAGTGAACAGATCGTGGAGCAAAACCGAGTGTATACTATGCCTCAATTGCTCGCGTTAATTATTGATGGAATCATTGTTGTCTTCCTTTCGAATCTGATATCAATCTTCACAGCATCTGATGTGATCAGTGATGCGCTAAGTACATCCATTGCTATGGTCATTGTACTGTTCTTCATCCCTTGGGTGCGAAATGGGGTAACTCCAGGCTCGGCCATCTTGCGATTCCGCTATGTGAATCGTCAGACCGGCACACCCACCAGTGAATCGTTATTCAAAAGATTTGCCGCACTCTATGTTCCATGGCTGCTCGTTACGATCATTCGCTTGGTCAACGATTATGCTTTTTCAGGTCATCAGGATGTTATGCTTCAGCCTTATCAAATGTGGATCTCCTTGGGGACATTCGGTATCTATATGTTAGTCTACGCCGTACTCTTTGTTCATGTCTTGATCGTACTCTTCTCCCGTGGAAAACGTTCCTTCTACTTCGATGAGGTGTCCCGCACTCGTGCCTCTCGTAAATAATGTTTGGAGTATAACAATGCAATGCATAATGTCCCCCCTAATTGGTGCTTGCGTTATGCTTACTTCATTAGCCAGATTACAAAAAGAGGACGTTCATTCTGAGAATGAACGTCCTCTTTTGATCGGGCGCATAGCAGTTATTCAGAGTATCCATTCAAATAATCAGCCTGGGTTATAATCCTAACAGCTCTCGCTTGGCTGCATCCGGATCATGTACGACCTCAATCTCATGGTTGAAAATTAGTGTCGCACGATCCTGCTCATATTCAGGCCAGTTCACACCTGCAACTTCAGGTTGGCCATTCTTGGCAAAGGAAATCCAGGCATCCTGTACCTTGAGGGCAAGTGCCGCAGCAGCTTCATCCGGTTCTGCATTCATGAATTTGAGGACATGCAGTGTATTAAACACAAAGAACATTTCGATGCTGTGAATCGCTCTTTTTAACAAGGGATGTTCCGGCATCACCCAATCAAATCGATACATCCACACCGGGGCATATTTCTGCTGTGCCGCAGCATATTGCAGCGCTGAACGCCAGAAGAACATATCGGTCATGACTTGGGCTTGTCCATCTGCCGTTTTTGGATAACTGTCCGCAATGGCTACCCGGTTCTCCAGATCTGGCGTCATAAAGTCTACGCCCTGAACCATATCGATTTCTTTTGAAAAAGGCACATGTGGCTGGATGAACAGCGCACCCTCGTGTAATGTCGTACCAATCAGCACCGGAATATCCTGCGCTGAGCCTTCGCTCACTGCCTGAAGTGGCACCTGTGGTAGTGTCTGCCCATCCAATACAGGTTGGAAGAATAATGCCATACCTGCCCCGCTCTGCTGTTTGACCGTTTCACCGGCTGCAATAATCTGCTCTACAGGAATTGTATTTAACTTCTGCAGGTTGTCCCCGTCCACCCCAAGAATCTTTAACATCCCTTCCCGCAACGCTGAAGCTTGCTCTGCCGGCATGAACTGGGATGCACCACTCTCCATAATGGCACGTTGGAACAGTCCTTTGGCCGCTGGCATCGCCATCAGTGCTGCAATACTCATGCTACCTGCTGATTCGCCGAACACCGTAACTTGATCTGGGTTACCACCAAAAGCAGAGATATTATCCTTCACCCACTGTAATGCCGCAACCTGATCCAGCAGACCTGCATTGGATACATATGAATCACCTAATGGAGCCATATGCAGGAAACCCAAAGGTCCTAATCGGTAGTTGATCGTCACAACGATGACGTCCCCCCGAACCGCTAACTGTGTACCATCATACATCGGCTGGCTACCTGAACCTGTTACAAAGGAACCACCGTGAATCCATACCATGACCGGCAGTGGTGTTGCTCTTTTTCCCTTAGGTGCCCAGATGTTCAGATATAAACTATCTTCTGACTCATTCGGAATTTCTGTCTGGCCTTCTGGTTGATGATTTCGTGGTTGTATATTCTCAGGTCCAAATTGAGTGGCCTGTCTGATTCCATCCCATGACTCGGGCTGTACCGGAGCCTTGAAACGCAGCTCACCTACCGGAGGTTTCGCATAGGGAATGCCTTTCCATACACTTGCGTCGTGCAAAAGTTCGCCTTGAACGGTACCATATGTCGTTTGAACTTGAAGTTCTCTCATGCCACTTCTACTTCCTCTCCGTAAATAGGTTAGACTAACGATGAATGAGTTCATGTGTACTTATTTGAGTATAGTTTGTTGTCATACCCATTTACAACTTTACCCAACTCTAGCCTCCCCTGCTACGTTTCACGTGGAACTTTATGGGGTGGATGATCTGATATATATCTTTAAGATGAACACCAAAAAGGCCACCCATTAAGCAATGTCATCAAGTTTAACTTGTCTTAATGGCATTGACCCTTAGAGTAACCCTTTCCTTTTCACCACCCAAATAACTACCCTTTTACAGGATAACGCACCGTAAACTCAGCACCCTCAATCCATTCGCTCGTAACAAAGTTCCGCCCCTTTACAACCACTCGATCCTTATAAACCTCCACATGAAGCCCTTCGCTGCCCTCCAGATGTTCATCCTGATCCGTCCATAGATAACCTACAGACGACGCATTGAACATGGTTGGCATGTGGCCTGCACCATCGTACATCGTATGCTGTGCTTCCAGTTGCCAATGGGTATGACCGGAGAAGAGAATCACTTGCGGGTAATTGGCCAGAACGACCTTGAGTTCCGCATCCTGATTCACACCATACCATCCCTGTTCCTTCAGCGATCCTGCTACCGTATCCATAAGCGGCTGGTGTAAGAATAGGAAGATGGGATGATCGAGTGTTGCATGCTCAGACAATTTCGCATCCAGCCAGTCCAACTGTTCAGCCGACATATCACAATCCTTCGGATGAGGTTGCTCAGTGCCCAGGAATATATAATGATACCCATCAATCCAATGGTCGTGGTATGCGCCCTTCATGCCTGTTGTCCCTTCAAAATCACTTAATCGACGTTGCCATAACCCTGCGACTGTAATGGGGTCTACTCCTGAAGAGATCGGTCCCCCGTCTTGGCCCTCCTGCTCCGAAGTTACAGCAGACAACGTATAGGTCCCGCCGGATAGTTGCTCAATTAGTGCAGCTGATTCAGCAGCGGTTTGTTTTGTGACCAGTTCCATATCTGCTTCCTGCTCCAACAACTCGGTTACTTCATCCTCTTTCATCTCAAGCAAAACGATCGGCGGATCTTGCCATACCACGGCTCCAATATCATGGTTACCTACCGTGTACCGGATGTCCGGCAAACTCTCCGCATGCTGCTTCCATATCCGCTGCAACTCACGATATTCGCTCGGCAGACCCCGATCCGTCACATCGCCCACATGCATAATCCCGCTGCTCCCCTGACTAAATGTAGCTATGTCGGCTAATGCTTGGTCCAGATGCCGGTTATGAATATGGTCTGCCTCATCTCGCACATGTGTGTCCGTAATAACCTGGAAGCTGACAATAGGTTGCTCCGGTGTATGTTCATTTTTCATCAAGAATCACTCCATTTCAGTCCAATAATGCCAATCAGAATAAAACCGATCCATACCATCGACGTGAGCCGCAGACGTTCACCAAAAAAGTAATGCCCCACGACACCAATGAGCGTAATGCCCACCCCAGACCAGATCGCATATGCTACAGCCAGCGGCACATACTTCACTGCAAAATTAAGAAAGGTAAAACTTGCGCCATAACAGACAAACATCAACACCGAAGGCCATAACCGTGAGAACCCATCCGATACTTTTAGCAAAATGGTAGCGCTCAGCTCCAGCCCGATGGCCAATGCCAACAGTACCCAGCCCAAGTAGGCGTGACTGTTCGTCATCGATTCAGCCCACCATTCAGCAATTCATGGAAGGATTGAATCGTTCTATCCGCCAAGCGGATTTTTCCCGGTTCTCCAATGCCCATCCTGTACCCCGCACCAGCGGTTCGTGCCATCTCCATGTCTCCGTCCGTATCTCCAATGACCACGGTATACTGCACGGATACACCCAACCGTTCACAGGCAAGCAGTAGCATATCGGGAAAAGGTTTGCCCCGCTCCACCAGATCTGTACCAATCACCACGTCAAAAAAGGAATCCAGTCCCATCCACTGTAAATGTTTAATTGCACTGGGTGTATCATCTGCCGTCACGACACCCATAGCGACACCTTCGCTACGGCACTGTTCAAGGAATTCTTGAACTCCCGGTAACGGACGTGCCGGACGATGCTGTTCCATCTCTTCCTCCGCTCGCGCCAAACACTCCCGGACTATAATCTTGGCTTCCGCCCAGCTGAGACCCGCACGATATCCATGCCACGTCAGCACGGCATACACTTCATCCATCGTGCCCATCGCAAGTGGCCCCCGCACGTCATACCCATTCATCCGGCCTTGGTCATCGTGGAATGTACCCCAGATCTGTGGGAATTCCTCTGTATCGATACGAAGTCCCCTGGTCGCCAACTGGTCTCTGAAGTCGTTCAACACACAATCGGTCCAGAACCCCCACATGCCCGTAAAATCAAGTAATGTCCCGTCCTTGTCGAACAAAACGGCTTCAATCGGATTTGGTAATCCGTCCACATACATCTCATCTTGCATTGGTTAAACTCCTTGTCTGCGATCTTGTATGAACGGAAAGGACGGTACAGCATGTACCGCCCTTATCGCGTGAGTCAATTGCCTGTATACGTTTCTTATTTCGTTACCCGATCCAGTTCCTTCTGTGCTTTCTCTTTCGCTTCCTTCAGCGCTTGTTCCGCTGGCATATTATTGATCTGTACCTGATCAGCTGCATCTTTTAAAGCATCATTGATCTTGCCACCCGTTGGATCCTGGAAGGGAGCCGAAGCGTGAGCTGCCTGTTGCAGTGGTACGGTGATCTGTGGATTTTCCTCACTGAATTTCATGAACTCTGGATCTTGTTGGGCCGATTGACGTACTGCGATATATCCGGTGTTCATGGACCATGAAGCTGTGTTCGAAGTTTCAGAGAAATACGTAAGCCATTTATAAGCTGCCTGCTGTTGCTCTGGACTCGCTGCTGACGGAATACCTGCCGAAATGGCACTTGCTACCGGTTTTCCTTCACCAATACCTTCCCAGCCTGGTTGTTGCATCGCAGCGACTACGCTAAAGTCCAAGTCGCCTTGGTCACCACTAGATCCGGTATAACCTGCTGCTTTATTTTTCATCACATCATCAATCGTTTTGTACCAGTACTCCCAGCCCTGACCTCCATAATGAATGCCCATAATCTTGTCTTCGTTAATCCATTTACGGAACAAGTCCCATGTCTCGATCCATTCCGGAGAGTCGATCATAACGGTTTTGCCATCGTCGCTAAGAATCTGTCCGCCCTTACCCAGCACGGCATCAATCATATTGTCTCTACCCCACATCGGTTCCCAACCGTAGAATGTGGTCTTACCATTTTCTTGTTTGCTCATCTTCGCAGCCGCCTCAGCCAGCTTCTCCCATGTCGTCAGAGTTGCTGGGTCGATTCCGTTCTCCTTGAACGTATCCATACGGTAATACATGATCTGAGTTGTACCATACATTGGCAAAAAGTATTGCTTTCCATCCACCTGTCCCTGGTTCAGGAATGTCTGAATGAAATCGTCTTTCTTAAAATTCGGATCAGCTGCAATCATCTCATCCATGGGTGCATAATATCCTTTGCGTGCCCAGTCTATATTGGAGCTGAGTACAGCGGCTGGAACCTTCTTGGAAGCAATTGCTGCTTGCAGCTTCTGTTCCGTTTCCGTGTAATCTGCTTGTACAATCCCTTTTACAACGACTTCGTTCTGGGAGGCGTTGAACGCATCAATCGTCTTTTTCATGTTATCGCCCAGATTACCACCCAGACCATACCAGAACTCAATCTCCACCGGATCTTTCGCCTGAGCTTCGGTTCCACTGGCAGCAGCCGTCGTGCCTGATTCTGCGGGTGCTTGTGTTCCACAAGCGGTCAGCAGTGCAAAGCTGGTCGCAAGTACCAGCGACATGCCACCCTTCCAGTTCAACCTCAATCTCTTTTTCCATGTCATGCTTGCCTGACTCCAATTCATTGTTGTTCCTCCCGTTTTAGGTGAATGGTAGTGCATATCAGTTCTTGTTCACACCAGCCGTAATATTCACGCTCTGCATGATCGTCTTCTGGGTGAACAGGAAGAGAATAAGTAGAGGTGCGATGGTGAAGGCACTCGCAGCCATAATCTGTGGCCAAGCAAGTCCATATGCCCCGCCTTCTACAAAGAAGCTACGCAGACCCGCCGATACCAGCTGTAAATCAGGGTCTTTGGTGATGAGCATAGGCCAGAAATAGTTGTTGTACTGTTCAATAAACGTAATCAGCACCATCACGGCGAAGCTTGAGCGAACAAGCGGCGTAATAATCGTCCAGAGAATCCGGAAGTGGGATGCACCGTCCAGTTGTCCGGCTTCCACCAATTCATGAGATACCTGCATGAACGCCTGCCGGATCAGGAAGATCGAGAACACGCTGACACAGTTGGATACAATCAAGCCGGTGTAGGAATCCAGCAGATTAAGCTCACTAAGCACCAAGTAACTAGGCAGATACACAGCCGTACTCGGTATCATATAACCCACCAGAATCAGGGATGTCAGTACACCTTTGAGACGGAATTTCATATGTGTCAGGGCGTACGCCATCATACTGGAGTTGACGATCTGAAATAAACAGATGGCTAAGGCTACACCGGTACTGTTCAGGATGTAACGGGCAAATGGTGCCGCATTCCAGGCATCCACATAGTTGCTCCACAGGAACGTCTCCGGCCAGAAGGTCGGCGGAAACTGCCAGATCTCATCATTGGTTTTGAACCCGCTAATGACCATCCAATAGAAGGGAAAGGCTGTACCCAGCGCGATAATGGCTAACAGAAGGTAGCGGATTAATTTACTTATTTTAAAATTCGGTTGTGACACGTTCTGCAACTCCTTGCGCTTCATCCGTTTAGACTTTTTGTTGGGCAATGTCATTGTCATTAGTAGTGCACCAGACGTCTGCCAAGCAGGAAGGATACTCCCGAGAGCAACACGCAGATCAGAATGATCACAACGGCGATGGACGAAGCTTCACCTACGTTAAAGGATTCGAATGCAGACTGGTAATACATGTACAGCAACGTTCTCGTTGATCCTGCCGGTCCACCCTGCGTCATGACATTGATCTGGTCATAGGCTTGCAAGGACTGGATTGTAAGAATAATTGAGAGAAAAAACGTCGTTGGTGAGATCAGCGGCAATGTGATACTTCTGAACTTATCCCAACCGTTTGCACCATCGATTGAAGCTGCTTCGAGCAGATCGGAAGGTAGATTTCGTAGCGCAACGAGATAAAATACCATCGCCCACCCAATCGACTTCCAAAGCGTGACGATCAGAACGGCAACCAGTGCCCAGTCCGCGTCACGCAACCAGCCGATCGGAGATACGCCAACCCAGCCCAGCATAAGATTAGCGAGCCCCACTTCGGGCTCAAAGATCCAGGACCACGCAATGGACACCGCAACTGTCGGGGTGACCCAAGGTGAGAAGAGTAATGTCCGGAAGATGCCGGATGATTTGATTTTGCTATTCATGAGCATCGCAAGCGCCAATCCGCCCACAATGGTTGGGATTACACTCCCCAGTCCGAATAACAAGGTGACTTTCAATGACCGATAGAATTCAGAGTTTGTCAACAGATAACTGTAATTGTCCAAACCAACAAACAGCTTGTCCGGGCTCATGAAGTCCCAATCGGTGAAACTGAGATAAACGATATATCCCAGAGGTCCCAGCCAGAAGATCAGCAATGGGATTAGAGCTGGCAGCGTGAATAGTACCGCCTCAGACTCCCTCCATAGTTTTAAACGCAAATCCCCCACTCCTTACTGTCCAATTTTTCTTTAATGATTGGGAATTTTTGAGTATAATCAGCTTTATATTTATTCTGTACAAAATTGATTGTACACTCGTATTGAAAATTCTAATTCCGGCTTATGTTAAAATTGGAGCAAGTCATGTAAAATATGAGGCAGCTAGTGGGAACGCTATCATAAACCAGAGGTGACATTGTGGGAAAAGAAACCGCCGGGAACCCGAATCATTCTTCGTTACCTGATCGGCATGCGCTGAGGGAGAGAGTCATTGAGGCCATCGCCAATACGATGGATCTATATGGGGTTAATCATACGTTTGGCAAATTATACGGCATCATGTATTTTGAGGATCGACCGATGACACTTGAAGAGATGAAAAACTCGATGAATATGAGCAAGAGCAACATGAGCTATGCGGTTCGTTCGCTTACAGAATCACAGATGATCTATAAACTGGAGGAAAAGAAGGAGCGCCAGGATCAGTATCTGGCTGAGACCGACTTCTATCGTACGTTCCAGAATTTCTTCGGGGCCAAGCTCCAACGGGAAGTAGATGTTATGTTAGAAGGCATTCGTGAGGTCATTCCTGACCTGTCGGCAATGATCCTTTCGGAACATACCTCGTCCAAAGATCGAGAGGATGCACTGCGTGATCTGCACAAACTCCAACATGCGGAGCAATACTACGTCTGGCTACAAGGATTCGTGGATCAGTTGCGAGATGGTAAGTTTTACGAGAATGCTTCACACACGCCCGATAAAGAGTAGTACAACTGCGTAACAGAATAACTAATGAGTGACCTACGCGCTAACAAACCTAGACGACCTGACGTACCAATGTTGAGTCACACTAAAGCGCAAAAAGGAGCTGTTCCTAGCCAATGTATGGCTTTTGGAACAGCTCTTTTTTTATTCTATCTATTGTATTGTCATATCCTATCCGTTTTTAGGGGTTTTCTTTTCCATATACTACTGCATTAATGACCCCTTTTTTTCTTTTTAAAATATTACTTTTGCGCTGCAGCTTCGATATCTGCATATGCCCAGTGGGATGAAGGTACATCACTGAACGTTGGCGTAACTTCGCCAGTTAGTGGTGTGCGGTTGAACAATACATTCAACACTTTCACGGCTTCCGCACGTGTCAGCTTGCTATCCGGTTTGAATGTACCATCGTTGTATCCAACCATCAGGCCAGCGGATTGTACGTATGCAATCGCCTCTGCTGCCCACAGGTCTGCGGATACATCTGTGAAGGACACTGCTGTACCATTCACGGTTGTTGCACTCGCTTGTTGCTGCGTCCAGCGATACGCAATCGTCGCCATCTGTGCACGGGTGATCGAACCTTCCGGTGCAAATTGAGTGTTGCTCATGCCGTTCATGATGCCAGCGGATTGAGCCTTTTGAATCTCACTTGTTGCCCAGTGTGTCGCAGATACATCCTTGTAGCTCACGCTATCCACGGAACTTGCTGCTTCAGTTGGAAGATTTCGAGCCAGCATGGCTGCCATCTGTGCACGTGTTACGAATGCATCTGGGCGGAAATCTGTACCAAATCCTTGGATGTACGGTTGGTGTGTAACTTGTGAAGCTTTCAGTCCATCCACAACAACGAGGGTGAACGTGCTGAATTTTGTTACGGTAAATTCGATGCCTTCGCTGTTATCCGCGAGTTGCACCAATTTGCCTTGAATCAATTCTTTTGTGCCGTCACTGTGTTCGATATAGATCGCCAGGTTGTCCAATGCTTGCTGACGCGCAGTCGGATCAGTTGGCAGACTGTCACGCAGTGGCAATGTGAGTGTCACTTCGCGGCTCTGCATATTCGTGTCGATCTCTACCGGACGAGCCAGTACACGCACATTCGTATTCGGAGCAACTTGTTGAATCAACTGTTCTTTCTTCGCACGCTCTTCGACTTCTTTACGTTCCGATTCCTGTTTCAGTGGAACGACGCGGAAGTACAAATCTTGATCGAATCCTGCGATGGAATTCGTCGGAACGGAGATCACTACATTTTCAGTGGAGATTTCAAGTTTCAGTGAACCATCATTCAGTTCTTTCACCGCTGCCTTAGGCAGTTCAATACGTGTCTCGGACACGGCATCTTTGGTGTCTGGGATGACAATGCGTGCGGTGTTCATGTTCAATTGCTTCGCTTTTTCAACAGATTCCTTGGCAATCGCTTCGGTCATTTTCACCAGGTCTTTGATCGTGCCGTTGGTTTCGGTTGTACGGGTAATTGGCGTTTTGGTCAGGTTGGTACCGTTTGTTCCATTAACGTCAACCACGATCTGCTCTTGTTTCGTTGTTGGAGCAGGTGTAGAGGTTACTGGTGTAGTTGTTACAGGCGCCGTAGATCCGCCGCCACCACCAGTGTTTCCGCCAGGATTAGGTGTTGGAGTATTGGATGTAAACGTAAGTGTTGTCCATTTCCATGCCGGTGTGTTGCCTTTGGCTCTTACACGAACCACAATTATTTGGTTGCCCTCAAATCGATCTGTATTGGTAAATTTATTCCAAGTCTCCCCATTATCTTTGGAATATTCCATCGTTTCATCTGCACCGATAACCACATTGGCTGTATCATCAGCAGTCACTTTAGGCGCTGGGGGAGCAAAGAACAAGTCAAATGCTCTTTGAATATCTTTAATTTTTTCATATCCTCCATCAGGTCGTTCACTAAGCATCCACTCTGCGAGTTGTTGCTGTTCCGCATTCGTTGATAATGTTACTATCTGGTCAAACTTCAGAGGGGATTCCTGAAGACTTAATTCTGGATTGTTGGCTAAAAGTATTTGGTACTGCATTTGAAGCATTTGGTACAAATTCAAGTTATTTAATATCTCACTCGCTGTCTCTGCTTGGTTAATTGAAGGGAACTCTTCAGATAGCGTAAACATTAGACCTACAGACGATTCAGTGTCCATTGCAACAGAAGTGAACTTCGCAATATAAGCAATTAACTGCTGATCCGCCTGGTTAGCTTTCAGATAAAAATCTGCTGCTCTCTTGAACTGTTCAAACTCTTCTTCAGAAAACAGATTAGCACCCTTTGCAATGACCTGATCGTAAATGTTATTTAATGCAGAAGCCATATCTCGGTAATCTAACCGATACCCCAAAAGGATATTGATACTTATATCTACAATAAATTGAACCTGATCTCCATTGTAAGATCCCGATCTCGGAGTCAACTGCACTAACGTAGCAGCAACTGTCTTTTGTTCTTGATCTGTTAGCTCACTAAACGCTCCAGGATGATTGAGCAGATCTGTATTTTTTAATATGGATAACACTGTAACTTTATCCTTGAGAACTATCGCTGCGTTCAGCTGCTTCAGCGATTGCTTCTCAGGAGTGCCAAAGAACTCATCAAATGCTTCTTGCGCGGATTTATATGTTAAATAGCCATTACCCGGCTTTTTCAACAGCATCCAGTCAGTAAGCTTTTCCATTTCAGTCATGTTGGAGGAAATGCTTTTCATTTTACTAAAATCAAGCGGGAATGTACCAACGAGGGTCTCTTTATCTGTGCCTTTAAACGCCTCTGCTTGTTCTTGTAGCTGATATAAATCCATTAGCGCATTAATCATTTCACTTTGTGTTGAGGCATTCGTGAAATTGATAATTTGGCTCGATGCCATAGAAAGATTCATAACTGATTCTTCAAGGGATGAATTATTAGCAATTCGTTGTAGTTTAATTTTGAATGCCAATACATTCTGTTCCAGATCAGAAGCTAGAAGATATCGATCTAGCATCGGTTTCATCATATTCAGATATTCAGGACTAACCGCCGCTGCAAAAATAAGAGATTTGTCGTAATAAGCAGTCAGTCTTTCTTGGACATCGGACAATTCATTTACTTTCGATACTGAAATGCCTTGTTGAATATAATCTACCAAAAATTGAACCTCACTGTTACTCTGATACGCATTAACAGGCTCATTCATATGTCCCGCTAATGTTACCAGTGCATTCTGTTCTTCCAGGGGAAGAGATTCAAAATCCGGCGTCGTAGTGATAAAATTTTCATTTTCGAACAGTTCAGTTATTTTAGCTGCATCAAAGTTTTGACCAATAGAGTTATTGAATCCATTCAGCGGTGTAGTAAATTTAATGGATTGCATCTGATAAGCAGTTTCCATACTGTATCTATCCTGAACAATTACATTGAAATAATAGGTCTCACCATCGCTTAAACCCGTAATTTGTTGGTGAAAAGTACCATCTGTAGATTCCGAACCCTGAATCCAACGGTTATAGGAATAATCGGTTGTGTGACCGTTAATTGTAGCAGCGTCTATTAGATTCGGTTCGTCAGATAAGAAAACCCGATAATATAAATCAGGCGGGGAAGTAGAATCGGAATAGGCGTATGTCCAACTAATTTCAACCGAGTTGTCATCTACACCTTTCACTGTAATTAGGCCATTGTTCCCTGGATTGGTATATCCTCCTGCACTTACCTTTCCTGCTGGTGCCAGCCATGGAGCTACCAACACCAAAATGAGCAACATGCTCATTATTTTTCTGTATTGCATCTTTTCTTTCCTCCCTAATCTCGCTTCTCTAAGATAGGCCTATTGTAGTACACAACTCTGAACGGATTCTGAACAACAGAGCAAATAAAAGGGTTTAAAACCATTTATTTAGATATAATTAGTAAAAATACTCATTTTTTTCGTCATTATTCAACATTTTTATTTTGAGATATATTATCTAAGACCTATAAAAATATATACCGCGAGTTTAATCAAATCTTAGAATATACTTCCCTGAATTTCAGTAGAACAAAGAAGACCACCCTATTTGGGGTGGCCTTCTTTGTTCTACTTTATTAGCTTGCTCATAACTAAACTGCCTGCTGTAAGCCTCTTAATCTTGCAAAGATATTATTACTGCGCTGCAGCTTCAATATCTGCATATGCCCAGTGTGTATCTGGTACATCACTGAACGTTGGCGTAACTGCACCAGTTAGAGGTGTGCGGTTGAATAATACATTCAGCACTTTCACCGCTTCAGCACGGGTCAGCTTACTGTCCGGTTTGAATGTACCATCGTTGTAACCAACCATCAGGCCAGCAGATTGCACGTATGCAATCGCATCTGCTGCCCACAGGTCTGCGGATACGTCTGTGAAGGACACTGCTGTACCATTCACTGTTGTATTACTCGCTTGTTGCTGCATCCAGCGATAAGCAATGGTAGCCATCTGTGCACGGGTGATCGAACCTTTCGGTGCAAATTGAGTGTTGCTCATGCCGTTCATGATGCCAGCGGATTGCGCTTTTTGAATCTCACTTGTTGCCCAGTGTGTCGCAGATACATCCTTGTAGCTCAAGCTACTCACGGAACCTGCTGCCGCTTCAGTTGGAAGATTGCGAGCCAGCATGGCTGCCATCTGTGCACGTGTTACGAATGCATCCGGGCGGAAATCTGCACCAAAACCTTGGATGTACGGTTGATGTGTACTTTGTGAAGCTTTCAGTCCATCCACAACAACGAGGGTGAACGTACTGAATTTTGTTACGGTAAATTCGATGCCTTCGCTATTATCCGTGAGTTTCACCAATTTGCCTTGGATCAATTCTTTTGTGCCGTCACTGTGTTCGATATAGATCGCCAGGTTGTCCAATGCTTGCTGACGAGCAGCCGGATCGGTTGGCAGACTGTCACGCAGTGGCAATGTGAGTGTCACTTCGCGGCTCTGCATATTCGTGTCGATCTCTACCGGACGAGCCAGTACACGAACATTCGTATTCGGAGCAACTTGTTGAATCAACTGCTCTTTCTTCGCACGTTCTTCAACTTCTTTGCGCTCCGATTCCTTTTTCAAAGGTACAACGCGGAAGTACAAGTCTTGATCGAATCCAGCGATGGAATTCGTCGGAACGGAAATCACTACATTCTCTGTAGAGATTTCAAGTTTGAGCGAACCATCATTTAGTTCTTTTACCGCTGCTTTAGGAAGTTCAATACGTGTCTCGGACACGGAATCTTTAGTGTCTGGAATAACAATGCGTGCGGTGTTCATATTCAATTGTTTCGCTTTTTCCACCGATTCCTTGGCAATGGCTTCGGTCATTTTCACCAGATCTTTGATCGTGCCGTTGGTTTCGGTTGTACGGGTAATTGGTGTTTTGGTCAGGTTGGTGCCGTTTGTTCCATTAACATCAACCACGATCTGCTCTTGTTTCGTTGTTGGTGCAGGTGTAGACGTTACTGGCGTAGTCGTAGATGATCCGCCACCACCACCTGTGTTACCACCCGGGTTAGGCGTTGGCGTATTGCCATTATCTGTGCTGCTATCACCATTCTGTGTAAAGACAAACTTCACGGCGCGGCCTGGCAGTTCATCGCTGATTGCTTTGTAACGAACCCATACCGTTTTGTTACCGCTAAGGTCCATTTTTTGAATGAAGGCAACATCAATCCAGTGCAGCTTATTGTCAAAGGATATCTCCATCGTGCTGTCCAAGCCCGTTAGGGTGTTATTGATGTCATTCCCCTTCACATTAGGAGCCGTAAAGAATCGGTTAAATACATTTTGTAGATTCCCAACATCCTCATACCTGTCTTGTTCATTTAGGACCCATTCAGCCAATTCCTTCTGGCCTTCAGGACTAAGTTCTGCTCTTTTGGATAAATCAAGAGCGCCTCTAAGATTAAATTTGTACTTGCTGAAGAATGCTTCACCTTTAATCTGATCTTTCATTGCTTTATCAAGCCATTGATCCATTCGCGGTATAGAAGTAGCTTGCTCAAATGAATCGATAGGCATAGAGAGGAGATTCAGGACAATATCAGGATCAACAATATCCCCTTTAGACATTCCTTCCAATCTTTCGAATGCAACTAGATGCAAGTAATTGAATGCCAGTACACCTTTATCTACTTTGCTACGTTCCAAATGTTGTTGTCCAAGGCTGCGTAACACATATGTCTGTTGGTCATTAAAGTGATTAGGTCCATTTACTAATTGCTGAGCGAGCAGATCCAGTTTATTCCTAAGAACACTGAGTTCCCTCTGCCCCCAAACAGATTGTGCCAATACACCAAGTTCAATCATATATTGGACCTGTTCTTTGTTTTTGTAATCTTTATTTACATATTCAATCAGGAATCCCGCAATGAAATCTCTAACCTGCAAAGACAAGGCACCGTATCCATTGGGTAAAGTAATACCCAGATCCGGATCTTCCATAGCCATTCGCATAGCCGCTATATTACTGTTGCTCTTTGCAGTATTTAAGACACTCAATGGATCGCTTTCGTTATCATCCGGGAAAAATTTATTAAATGCAGTCTGAATTTCTTCAAAACTTGCATATCCACCAAGTGGTCTTTCACTAAGCATATATTCTGCCAATTCTTCTTGTTCTTCGGAAGTAAGATCATTCAATTTGCTAACATCCAAAGGGAATTTTCCAAGTGGTTTTTCTTGGTTTTCTTCTTTGGAATTATACGATTCAATATCTTCTTGAATTTCTAACATATTTATTAACTTGTTCACCATCTCTTCTACTGTTGTTACCTTGTTAATAAAAGGGGTGTCTTCCAATGCAGATTTTGTATAATCGAGTATTTGTGAAATATCAAGATTTCTGGTGAGTTTACCCTCATATCTGAAAGCTGCCATACGTCTTTCAATTTCAGAGGAATCAAGATAATAGTGGATACGTTCATAGTACTCATTATCTTCTTCCTGGTTATGAAATTGTAGCTGTAGTCGCTCTGCTTGTTTATTAAAAAATGCATCAAGGACTTCTCTGGAGTCAAGTCCACCAATTTCTCGAGGAAGATTCCGAGCTTGCAAGGCTAATTGCACTACATATTGGACTTGTTCCTTACTCTCATATCTACTAGATGCTGGTGGGCTTGACTCCTTTAACATGTACTCTGCAATCTCATATTGCTCATCCTCAGACAACGATTCAAAATCGGGATCAGCTAAGAAGTCTTTGTTACTAAACAGCTCCATTACTTCTGGTATAAAATCGGTGTAATTATCCAAAACTTTTCTCTCTTTAACATCGTTGAATTGCTCCAACGGACTCAGCTGTGTATTCGGATTGAATGATTTCATCTGATAGGCGGCTTCTAAATCATATCGATCCACAACCATCACATTATAATAGAGCGTCTGGCTGGTATCTAAACCTTGAAATATTTTGAAGAACGTATCGTCATTAGATGTTGAACCCAACACCCAATCCTCATCTCCATACTCTAGATTGTCCCTGATCTCTGTCATGTTGTTCAGATTAGAAGTATTAGAAACAAAGACCTGATATTTTAGGTTACGAGTTTCAGTGGTGTCAGAGAAACCAGCGCCCCAACGCACCTCTATGTTATTATCATCAGTAAGCTTGACAGTAATTAATCCATTTTTGCCTGGCACAGGGCTTGAGCCACCTGCACTAACCTTCCCTGCTGGTGCCAACCATGGAGCTATTAACACCATAATGAGCATCAAACTAATTATTTTCCTGTAATTCATGTACTTGATCCTCCCTGTCTCATGTTTTTACATATAAATTCAATCCCTCTGATACGTAAGGCCTATTGTATTGCACTGCGATAAACAGAATCTAAACAAAAAGAGCAAATAAAAGGAAAAAGATCCACCCTGTAGTACAAAAACAGGATAGATCTCAACTTTTTTCGCCAAAATTCATCATTTTATTTTAAAAAAAGTATTCTTCGGGACCTATATAACTCCAGCTCTTAAATCAAGGTGTACCCGCCATCCACATACAATGTGCTGCCAGTCGTGAACGTATTAGTCATCAGATACATAACTGTATGTGCAATTTCTTCATTGTGCCATCAAGGGTAAAGATAACGCGAACGAAGCGATTTGAACGACAACTATACAATGGAACTTCACAGCAAAAAACGAGAGACAGATCACCTGATATCAGGCATATCCGTATCTCGTCTTTGTCACATCACATTCCAATCCGACCCTATACGATCTGGATGGTCACTGACCTAAGAAAGTAACCCCAGCTTCAGCACCCTGGCAATATTCTCGGTGGTACGTTCCACATTCTCCGGGCCTTCTCGCAATAGTCGATCCAGATCTGCTGCCCCAGGCACAATACCAAATATGGCATCGATGCCTTCCGCGTAGAGGGTGTCGATCCCTTCGCCCACACAGCCTGCAAGGGCAATCACAGGTTTACCCGCTTCCTTGGCTGCCCGAGCAACACCATAGGGGGTCTTGCCAAATTTCGTTTGGAAGTCGATACCGCCTTCACCCGTAAATACCACATCCGCAGTAATCAACTTTTTACGCAACTCAGTATATTCAATGACAATCTCAATCCCTTTACGTAATACAGCCTGTGTAAAAATCAAGAGTCCCGCGCCCAACCCTCCAGCCGCTCCGGCTCCTGGTACATCTCGGATATCTTTATGAAGCTGTCGTTTCACTACATCTGCATAATGGGACAGATTTGCATCCAGCTGCTCAACCATCTCTGGAGTAGCCCCTTTTTGTGGTCCAAACACCCTTGATGCGCCATGCTCCCCACATAGGGGATTGGTCACATCACAGGCCACAATGAACTCCACTTCTTGCAAACGCTCATCCAGACCAGATACATCAATCTGAGCCAGTTGATCCAGAACCCCGCCACCACGCGCAAGCGGACGACCCTCTGCATCCAGAAACTTCGCACCAAGCGCTTCAGCCATGCCAGCCCCACCATCGTTGGTCGCGCTACCACCAATACCAATGATGATCTTGCGTATGCCAAGGTCCAGACATGCGCGAATCATCTCGCCTGTTCCATAGGTTGTCGTCCGGAGCGGGTCCTGGGTGTCCTTGGTAACCAAGTGGATGCCGCTGGCCGATGCCATCTCGATGGCCGCCGTTGTTCCGCCACCCAGAATGCCATACTGCGCAGTGACTGTCTGGCCCAATGGTCCGCTCACCTCGTGCTGGTGAAGGACGCCGCCGGAAGCGTCCACAAGGGACTGCACCGTACCTTCCCCACCATCTGCCATAGGTACATGAATATAGCGTGCCGTCGGATATATTTTACGCAACCCTTTTTCCATCGCGATACATACTTCTTTTGCTGTCATGCTTTCTTTGAACGAATCCGGTGCCAGAACAAATGTCTTCTCTCTAGTCTCTCTCATATCTTAAAGGAGAACACGGTTTTCCATAATATTTTTCATGCTGATATGGGATTTGGAGGGTCCCAGCTTCACCAGTGAATCCTGAAATTCGGCAAGTTCTTCAATGGACGCCGTCTGTACCTTGATCAGGTAGTTATACTCACCGCTAATCCGATAGACATCCGTGACTTCGATAGCCTGTTCACAGAACTGAACCAACTCGTCGCAATGCTCTGTTTTGAGCAAAATAAACGTCGTGGTTCCACGGTTTAACTGGGCCAGATTATAGATGGTTGAATATCCCGTTATTACACCTCTCTCCTCCAGTTTCAGAATTCTTTCCTTAACCGAAGGTTGGGACATGTTAATTTCTTTGCTTATCTGTGCAACGGGGATACGTGCATGATGTTGCAGCAAGCGCATAATCTGCTGATCGATTTCATCTATCATGTGTTCCATTTGCAAGACCTCCGAGTCGTCGACTTATTTAATAAGGTTTCCCTGATAAATTAGCTAAAAATAGTTAGATTTTATCTCATTATATCCTTTGATATTGTATGGTTCCAATGCGATATCAACCCTATAATTTAGACTACAATCTAAAGAAGGAGCGATGTAATGTGAGTGTTATTGGACTTGCACATGTAGCCATTCAGGCTCGTAATTACGAAGATACTCTGGCGTTTTATACAAAAGTATTGGGATTCAAGGTCGGTCACTCCTGGAGTTTGCCTTCCTTCCACATTACCGAGGCATGTATGCTGATCTCTCCGGATCAGCGCACCTGTATTGAGGTATTTGACCCAAAAGCCGTCATTCCCGCCGAGGGTGAACCTGCCACCTCGCCTGAAGCGGTCCGGCACGGCGCACTGTTACATCTCGCCTTTTACGTGCATGATGTAGAAGATATCTATGAGCGAGCGCTCGCCCATGGAGCCAAGGCCTACGTTGAACCGGATTGGATATCGCTTGGCGAACCTGCACTTCGGGTTAGAAATGCGCTCGTCCACAGTCCGAATGGTGAAGTGATCGAATTCCTTGAAGAGGTTAATTTCGACCGATCCTCATCCTCACCATCATCTACATGAAGTACACAAACAGCCTGTTGCCTCGTTATCCGTGGCAGCAGGCTATTTCATGATTGGATTTGCTTGGCAAGCACCAGCACACACACCTACCCTACTCTTGCTCTGCATTCCCCAGCGTATACTCACTTAGTTTCCCTTCATAAACCAGTTGCAATCGTTCACTCTGGCGAAAATCATCCGGTGTCACCAGCGCAGGCAGCTTGTTCCACAGTTTGATTCCCGAACGCTGCAGAATCTCAGCTACAAATTGGGAGCAGAAGTAGGAGTTGCTGAACTCCACCGGTTCCTTGAGTGTAATGCCGATCACGCCGAGCAGATTGTACATATATTTCTGGCGGCTGCGGATGAAGATGTGCAGCACACGTTTCATCTTTTCCACTTCCCGATCCGTCACCTGAAGCTTGTATATGACACATGTGGTATTGGGATACTTGCTGTATGTACCTGTCTGAATATTTTCCTTCACAAACCCACCATTCAGCGGATTGCTCGGATGCTTGCGGCCGAAGCTGTACAGCTCGGTTAACTCCCGGTCAAATGAGATCGATGCGTGATTATATGGCGCTCGGGTATAGCTCTGAATAACCTTGGTAAACAGCGTTCCTGTATTCGTAAGCAGGATATAGATGGAGCGTTCATCTGTCATAGCAAAATTTCCCCTTATCAAGTTGGCACTATTCCTTCATAATAACATAGGTACCCTATAATGGAATCTTACTTTGAATAAGCAGGTGATCGGTACGTGAGCAGTTCACTCTTTACACTAACGTTAATCTTCACAGCTTTACTTGTGATACATATCGTGTACAAAATTATTGCAAAGCTTCAGCCAAGCAAAGACTATTCAGGCATCGGCCAAAAAATCAAAACCTGGTGGGGTATGTTTGTGATCTTCTGCCTCGCCACCCTTTTTAACCCCATCGTGTCCCTCATCTCCCTCATGGTGCTTGCATTCTTCTCACTCAAAGAATACTTCTCCATGATTCGCAGCACACGCAAAGCCGACCGTAGGCTGTTCCTATGGGCGTATCTGGCGATTCCGGTTCAGTTCTACTGGATCTACATTGGATGGTATGGCATGTTTATCGTGTTTATTCCCCTATATGTGTTCCTGGTGCTGCCCTTGCCACGCCTGATTAACAAAGGTACGGTCGGTTTCCTGCGCAGTGTCAGCTCCACACAATGGGGACTAATGCTGATGGTGTTTGGGCTGAGCCACCTGGCCTATTTTCCATTTGCCTCACCGGAGTACGGGTCCAAGCTGGTGCTGTTTCTCGTCGTGTTAACACAGCTTAATGATGTGGTGCACTATCTGGTCTCTCTCTATCTGGGCAAACGAAAAGTGGTGCCTACTGCCAATCCATTTGTCACCTGGGAAGGGTTCGCGTGTGCATTTATTGTAACGACAGCTACGTCTTATTTCATCCATCCCTACCTGACGCCATTTGATTGGAAATTCTCGCTGTTCATCGGGGTGTTGATCAGTCTGGCTGGATTCTTTGGCAGTCTGACGGTGTCTGTTCTGAAGCGCGACCTGTTAATCGGGGATGACAACAAGTTCGATTCGCTCAAAAAAAGCTACCTGAGCCGGGTTGATAGCCTGACTTATACCTCGCCGGTTATGTTCCACGTGGTCCGTTATTTCTTTGACTTTATGTAGCAACTATATAAATTGAACTAAAAAGTAATTTTTACACTTGCCACTCCGATGACAGAACAACCTTCAGATCGCTGTTACCCCCGATTTTTTTAATTACTTTTATAAAGGTGAAAATCCGGGGATAAAGGCGAAGTATATGCTTCCGAAGCAGCTTTCCTTTAGAAAGCATTTAGCTCCGCTTCTTCCGATTGTTTCTGTCCTCTACGTTCTCGTGTAAATCTTCAGTTCAATCTTTATAGATGTAGCGACAGATAGATCGGTGATCTTGTAATTATGTATGTCAAAAAAAGCAGCCCAAGTGGCTGCTTTTCCTGTTCAACAGGCTCTAGATGGAGCCTTCATGATATGCCTACGCTACTTCAACGTAATTTCTTTTTCGGACATGATTTCGTTCCCCTCATCATTTGTGAAGACAAATGTCGCTTTGCCCCGCTCGCCCTTCATCTCATCCGAATAGATAAAGCCGGAGAATTGTCCATTGCCGCTAAAGTAAAAGCCATCTTCTCCATTTCCACCATGTTCAATGGCTTCCTGTAGTGAATTCACAATCGTCACCGTGTTAGACGTCCACCGCATCTCCGTTAGTGTATACCCCTTCGGAACCTGTTTAATTCCAAAATCAAAGCTGTTACCCTCGCTCGGTTTCTCCGACTGGTCAATGACGATATCAATCTTCTCAGACGGTTCAGTGGATTCCGATTGAGCTGTAGGCTTGCCCTCATCACCACTGGCACTGCCTTGATCATTGTTATTCTTCGCATCCGCATTCGGAACAGAGTTTTCTCCAGCTTCCTCTACAGGTTGCTTCGATTCCGGATAGGCATGTTCCTGAACCGATTCACCACTAGTGCCACAGGCACTAACGAATAGCGAAATACAGAGCACAGACATGCAAAGTGCAGATTTCTTTATATTTATTTTCATCATCTACTTCTCCCTTCATCCATCTTCAGCACGTATATCCAACACACCACTTACTAATCACTACACCATATCGTCCCACATGAAGCTCCATTATATGTAAATGATTAATAAATTCAGCATGTAACTGCACCTCGATGAATAAAAAAAGAACTCTGTTCATGACGTCATGCACCGTTTATTTTATCGATCAAACCCAGGTAAGACCAACACTTGTCCAATCTGAATGGCGTTATGCTCAATTTTGTTCACTTTCTTGATAGCTTCTACATACACACGAGTGTCCATCTGCTGAGGTTTATGTACCAATGAAATGCCCCACAGTGTATCTCCCTGAGATACAACGATCTGGTCCCCCGACAACAATTGCTCATCTCCGGCAAATGCAGTGAATACAGCACTACACCCTATGATTATAATTAGAGTTATAGTGACGATCTTCATTAGCCAGATTGGCGTCTTCACACGCTGCATGAATTGACCTTTAACATACATGGTGCGAGACTCGGACGTTTTGGTATAAACGGATTCATAAATACTTTTGTACGTAGAATATCTCATTCTATTCGACCTCCAGACTTTCATTCCGCTAATCTTTAATTTCATGTTTACCTATGTATTTTTCCTATAACAATGAATGATCAATAACTCACTTTTTCACTATATAGGTATCTTTGCCTAAGTCACCCTACCCTGATAGGTCTATACTACCAGTTCACTCTAAACAAATTCTGAACAACCGAATTTAAATGTTATATCCGATTCAATTTATCCAATATTCATGCCTGATTTTCGGCGATGCTTGCTGCAACGTTTTTCTATAATAGGTTATAGATAAAGATTCTAATGAGTAAGGACGTGCCCCCATGATTTCTGCTGATCTGAAGGAACAATATTACGAGGCGCTTGTGGCCAAGGATTCGGAATACGAGGGTTTATTCTATGTTGGAGTCCGAACCACAGGTGTGTTCTGTCGTCCCACATGCCCTGCGCGAAAGCCAAAATTCGAAAACTGCGAATTCTATGAGACGGCTCAACAGGCACTTCTGGCCTCTTATCGCCCTTGCCAGCGCTGTCGTCCACTTTCTCACCCCAACCAGGTATCCGATGTCGTTCGCATATTAGTGGAAGCTGTGGAGAAAAATCCGGAGAAACGCTGGAAAGAACAGGATTTCAAGGCCCTCTCCATCGACGAATCCACTGCTCGCCGACAATTCAAGAAGCGGTTCGGCATGACCTTTGTAGAATATGCTCGCGCTCGCCGCATGGGACTTGCCCTGAAAAATATTCGCTCCGGCCGCACCGTGATTGATAGCCAATTATCTACCGGATATGAATCAAGCAGCGGCTTCCGCGATGCCTTTTCACGGATCATGGGTGCTGCCCCTACACAAGTCGATGAAGGACATATCCTAAAAGCGTCCTGGATTGACACCCGCCTCGGCCCGATGATGGCTATTGCTGATGAGGAGTCGCTATATTTACTGGAATTTGTGGACCGCAGAGGTCTGGAACGCGAAGTTGAGCGTCTGCGCAAACGAACCAAATCAGCGATTGTACCCGGCACTACAGCTCCCATCCAGTCCATTGAGCGTGAACTAAACGAGTACTTTCAAGGTATTCGGACAGCATTCGACACACCGTTGTTCTGTTTAGGAACACCATTCCAAAAACGTGTGTGGGAACAGCTAATGGCCATTCCGGCTGGGGAAACGAGGTCATATCTGGAGATTGCAAATGCACTGGGAAAACCGACTGCTTGCCGAGCTGTGGCACAGGCGAATGGAGCCAATCAGCTTGCCATTGTGATTCCATGTCACCGTGTAATCAATGCCAGTGGTGAGCTGGGCGGATACGGCGGAGGATTAACTCGCAAAAACTGGCTTTTGACTCACGAGAAACAAAAACAGGGTAGGCGAAAAACAGAATGAAGTAATGAAGTACGCATCAAATGTCCAAAGGAATGCATGATATAACAAAGGAGAGTCAACATAATATGAGTACCTTAGAAGAAAAAGCAGCGTTGTTCCAACAATACCATGTGAAAGGAAAACCACTTGTTCTGGTCAATGTATGGGATGCCGGAAGCGCACAAGCCATCCAATCCGCTGGAGCAACGGCCATTGCTACCGGAAGCTGGTCCGTTGCTGCGGCCCACGGTGAACGCGATGGTGAAGCCATGCCATTCCATCTGGTGCTTGCCAATCTCGCACGGATTACAGCAAGCGTGGATCTGCCTGTAACAATCGATATAGAGGGAGGGTATGGGAGGTCCGTGTCAGAAGTGAAGCAAAATATCCTGCAAGTCATCGATCATGGTGCTGTAGGAATCAACATTGAAGATCAACTTCCCGCTGGCTTGGGATTGTACACTGTGGAGGAGCAATGCCCGAGATTGTCCGCCGCCCGGGAAGCTGCGCAGCAGGCAGGCATCCCGTTGTTCATTAACGCCCGCACAGATATTTTTCTGCAACATGCACCTGAACACCATAACCACTCTCTCCTGGAGGAAGCACTTATACGTTCGAGCCATTATGCAGATGCAGGAGCCAGTGGTCTGTTTGTACCCGGTTTGCAGGATCACCAACTGATTCAGGAATTGTGTGAGCGTTCACCGCTGCCAATTAACGTCATGGTTACGTCTCCTGAGCCTTCACCAAAACAGCTTGCCACACTGGGTGTAGCACGTGTAAGTTACGGGCCATATCCCTATCTGCAAGTTATGGAACACCTAAAAGAACTGGGGAGAAACATTTTATCGGGAAATTAACAGGAGGGCATGTTATAATCACCTCTATTGAACATTTACAGGAGGCAATTATGCTTAACGTGGAACAAAAGCTAGAAGTGCTACAATCGTATCCCCAACTGCAACGCAAAGATGTTTCTCTCGGTCGAGTTAATTTCCACTACGAGGATAGTGCGTATGATAAAAAAATTGTTGCTCTCCATATTCACCCTAACGGAAACGGTTATATCTATGCAGGACTACTGCCTAACTATGAGACCGATGCTAAAGGATTCGTCAATATTCGTGATTACTCCGAAGCAGATCTGCGCACCTTGTTAGATGAAACGATCCAAGCGATGTCTCACAATCCCAACGCAGTTGAATTCCAAGAGCCAGAACAAGTAAAAGCTGCTGCTCCTGCATTGTCTACAATCTCTACGGGTGGCGGAACGTGGATCGATGAAGATGGACATACGCTGACTTTAAAATACGAAGATGACATGTGGTATGTGTATTCCGGTGATAACCTGGATATGGCTTTTGAAACGCGTAGCGAAGCTGGCGAGTATCTCAAAGACGAAGGATTCAAACCGCAGGCTCAGGCTTAAGGGATGCACCTTCATTTGGAATTGCGTATAAAGATTGTTGAATAGGTAAATCCAATGATTTAGGATGATACAAAAAACACGAGGCGTGTTTGCACTCGTGTTTTCTGATTTCGGAATGATTTCACTTAGATTCCCTGCCCAGTTCCTTTATAACTGTTTCCTGTCAGTCTTTTTTGGATTTCATGGTAAGCGGCGCATTCTTCATCATGGGGTACGTAGATAGAAGTAGCGCACCACCAATGCATCCCAGAACGGTGAACAATGTCATGCGATTGATCCTAGCAATCCACAACATAAACTCACCAAGATCGCCCAATGTAATTATCAGCGTAAAGACCAAGCCAACCCCGAAGAACATAATGAAGAAGTTACGCATCCCCAAGCGCATCCAACAAACCGTTGGGAAGACAGAGATTCCCAGTACGAGAAAGCCACACATCAGATCGATCCACAGGTAGGATAAAAAATGATATTTGTTTGAATACAACATGCCTGGTTGATAAAGGGTTACGTCAACAATTCCTTTTTCCTGAATCAAATGTATGAGGAAATACGCCACATGCAGAATGACCATGGTGCCTGCAACCATCCATACCGAGTTCATATAGAAGGATTTCATGAATTGAATTCGTGTACTGCCCATACCAATCGCAACCGGAAACAGTGTAATCATTCCCCCGATTGCAAACGTACATATCCCTCCGTACATGGGACCAAACAGTTGCGTAGCATACGAGACATCAAATATGAAGCCAATGGCCAGATATACAACGGCGAGCATCAGAGCGATGGATGAAAAAATGCCCAGATACAAACGCATATCATCGCGAATCAGTCGATTCGTACCTTTTACTGCGTTCATGGTTTAACCCCCTCTTGATTACGGGTCCTGTTAACCAAATAATCTTGTAATGTCGCTTTCTCAATGGATAGCCCCTGTGAATGAGCGATATCCTTCCACATTTTCGAGTAGGGCTCATCAATCATGACTTTCACAGTTGATCCCATTTGGGAAGACTCTATAACTTTAACACCTGCTGTGACTCGATTGATATCATCTATTCGCCCTGTTAGAAGAACTCCTTTTTCGCGCATCTCTTCCATCGATTGATTAAACAACACCTCTCCGGCTTGCAAAACGATAAGGGACTCACATAAAGGCTGAATCTCCTCAATATGATGGCTGGATATCAGAATCAGACGCGGGTTATCTTCATAACTTTCCAGTAGCGCATTATAGAAGAATTTACGCTTCTCAGCATCGAGCCCATTGGTGGGTTCATCCAGAATGGTTATCTTTGCATTACTGGCAAGACCTAATATAATCTGGGTGGCAGTCTTCATGCCTTTCGAAAATTTAATGATCTTTTTCTTCTCCGGTAGTTCGAACACATCGATTAAACGTTCCGCCAACTCCTGATTCCACTGCGGATGAAAATATTGCCCCATTTGAACCATGTCACTAACCGTCCAGTTTTTCCCCAGGGGATGATTCTCCTGGATGTAACACAGATGCTCTTGGGCGGCCAGATTATTATAGGGGTCTTGACCCATGATCTGAACGGTTCCACTGTCCGGGCGGTTATGCCCTGCCAGTAAACTCATCATGGTTGTTTTACCCGCTCCATTTCTTCCCCAGATTGCACTAATGATTGGCTCACTCTCATGTAGCGTAACCTGGTTCAGAACGGGCGCCTTCTGGTAGCTGTAGTCGACCTGCTCCATATGAATCATAACTCACTCTCCTTATCCTTCTTGCCACGAATCAGATCAATGATCATGTCTTCATTCATGTGAATCCGTCTGGCTTCTTCAAGTAAAGGCTTGATGTATTCTTCATAAAAATCTTGCTTCCGTTCAACGAGCAATGCTTCTCTTGCTCCCTTTGCAACAAACATTCCAACACCTCGCTGTTTGTATATAATCCCCTTGTCTACGAGCTCCTGCAGTCCTTTGCGGGCTGTAGCCGGATTAATATTGTAGAAGCGTGACAGTTCATTGGTTGAGGGAACCTGTTCTTCCACCTTCAATCTGCCCTCCACAATATCGTCCATAATCATCGTAGCAATCTGATGAAAAATAGGCTGAGATTCATCCAAAGTCGATTTCATGTGCTTCCAACTTTCATACGTATTCATTAGTCAGTTAGTCGGTTAGTTACTCATGTAACTAACTATAGTATACAAAAACGAAAATGTAAATAGGCGAACTTAATTCATCGCCTTCCCTACCTTTGCTCTGTTGTATTGATTAATAAGCCCGTCTAGGACTACGGATTGCTGGATCACTTCCGGA
This sequence comes from Paenibacillus sp. FSL H3-0457, assembly GCF_037981725.1. Lineage (NCBI taxonomy): Bacteria > Bacillati > Bacillota > Bacilli > Caryophanales > Paenibacillaceae > Paenibacillus > Paenibacillus sp. FSL H3-0457. The sequence goes on from NZ_CP150283.1 coordinate 6,822,667, forward strand.
TGAAGCAGACTGCCGTATTCCATATGCATGCGATATAACAACTGTCTGGCATCTTCGATCCGTGATATCAAATCCAGGCGATCCATAGTACCCCTCCTTTTTGTCATATTTTAGTGTATTATGCCAATCATAAGCGCATGTGAGATACGACATACTTATTCTTCCACTTTGATACACAAAAAAAGAACGCTTCTGAATAAATCAGAAGCGTTCTTTACTTTCATTAAGTTCCAAATCCATGATCAGCGGGTCTCATAATTTCGGGGTTCGGGATTTCCTTGCCTGGGACAGGTTCCGTAGCAGGGGCTACGATGAATACAACGATACTACAGGTAGCTATCAGCAAAGCCAACTTTCTCTTCATTGAGTTTCTGCACCTCACTAATTATCATTTTGTATTGCTGTTTCGCCGTCTCAGATGCAAATTCCCGATATTGCTCGAACAGTCCGACACCTCTAAGCATACCTCGTCCACTGCTAATTTCAATAGAAAATTTTAAACTATCTAGCACAAATTCTATACCTAAATGATACTCGTCTTTCTTTAAATAATATGCACCCAAATCTGCTAAAAGTCGTAAATATCGATCATCCGTAACCTGACTGCTCACTTTGCCAATTCGGTTACTCTGTTCCTGATAAGTGAAGTACGATTCATACTGTTTGAGAACATGATCAATATCCTTATCATAACGGTTAGCCGCTGTTACAATATCACACAGCGCTGGGAATATCTCATTTTCCTTCGTTGAGATATACGCCAGATAATCAGGTAACACCTCAAAATGACCGCCCATTAAATGATATATATATCGATTAGCTTCAGCCCATTCCTGAAACTGATTCATAACAACGATTTCATCTTTATCCGGGTTCCTCACCCAGCGATTATCCGAATATAAAGAAACATATTTAAGTGCCCCAGTGTAGTCTTTCAAATGATAACAGGCACTTCCTGCAGCTAGATCGGAGTACAGAATATAGAAGACAATTGGTCTTTTGGTCTCTTCTTGTTTCCTTCGGCCATTCATCTCATAATGGATGGACGCTTTTACTTTCAATTTTTCAGATAACTCCTGAACCTTGTTCCATCTATGCAATGCTCCAAATGCATTAATTAGTTCGTTAAGCGCATCCAATTGATAGCGCTCATCCAGCCGATCCACATAATATTCGAACCGGGCTGCGATAATCAGATTCCGCTGCTGATCATTGGTCAGTCCCAATCTGAACAGCCGATACTGACAGAGTGCAAGCCGCTCGGAATGTTGCATTTTCTCGCTTTCAGCAATGTTTTCATATAGAAGAATGGCCGGTTTGAATTTACCCGCTTGGAAGAATTCTTCAGCCACATCAAATAATAAAGGAATATAGGATAGATTATCCATCATCAGACGAATAACCTCTTCAATACAGTCCAACTTGTCCAACTCGGCACAGCGATGAAGGAAGGGTCCCAGTCTTCGCCAGTCCGGGGTCGCGTGTACGAAACACTCATCTATGTATAACTCATAGAAGTAACCTTCTTCCAGTCTCATGGCGGAAGTAATGCGATCCAACTGCTGCATGGCAATCGGCCGATTTTTATTCAAAATATTGCTGAGCGTACCCGAATTAATCCCTGACGTTTCCGAAAAATGACTAATGGACATCTGTTCACGCTTCAGATAACTTTCCAAGTGATCGCGTATCGTGGTTGTCGACTCCAAACGAACACCACCCTCCAAAATAAAAAAACACAAACAGGATTATCGGTATGCAAAAGTAATTATATGTAATTAGAAAGTATCGGTCAATATAATAATTTCAACTAATTTGTATTAAAACCATTTTAATCCTTTTATAAAACAGACACTCCTATCTTTATTTTATATCGAAAACGCGCCTGACATCAAACCTGAAAATAGACAAAAAACACGAGCCATCTACGGGCTCGTGTTCTCAACTGACTCAGCAGTCATCATGCTCACTATAACTTGGATTTAAGGCAGTATGTTACCTGCCGCACGGTAAATTTCATACCACTCTGGACGAGTGAGATGAACATCTCCTGCTTTTACACAGTCTTGCAGACGTTCAATATTCATCGTGCCTGTCACAGGTTGCATCTGCGCAGGGTGACGAAGCAACCATGCGATTGCAATCGTTGTATTGCTCACGTCATACTTCGCAGCAATCTCGTCAATCTTTGCATTCAATTCCGGGAACTTGTCGCTACCCAGGAATACACCTTCGAAGAATCCGTACTGGAACGGGGACCACGGCTGAATGGTGATATCATGCAGACGACAGTAATCAAGAATGCTACCGTCACGGTTAACCGCGGCATCGTTCTCCATGTTCACATTAATGCCACTGTCAATCATCGTGGTATTGGTAATACTCATCTGCAACTGGTTGGCTACCAGTGGCTGTTTCACGTATTTTTTCAACAATTCGATCTGGTTCGGATTCTGGTTGGATACCCCGAAGTGACGCACTTTACCTTCGCGCTCCAGTTGATCAAAGGCTTCAGCCACTTCCTCCGGCTCAACCAATGCATCAGGACGGTGCAGCAGCAGAACGTCAAGATATTCCGTTTTCAGACGTTGAAGGATACCATCCACCGAATTCAGGATGTGCTCTTTGGAGAAATCAAACATGCCTTTGCGGATACCGCATTTGGATTGAAGAATCATATTTTCACGAACTTGGGGATTCATCTGTACTGCTTCGGCGAAGATCTCCTCACATGTTCCTGTACCATAAATGTCGGCATGGTCAAAGAAATTTGCGCCAACCTCCATTGCAGAACGAACAAAATGTTCGGCTTCCTTACCGTCTAGTGAATTAATCCGCATGCAGCCCACCGCAACTACAGGTACTTCTAGTGCGCTGCTGCCCAATTTAATCGTTCTCAAGATGTTTTCCCTCCATATTCGAATATTATCGTGTATCTTACCTTTGATTGTGACATATATCTGCAATCGGTTTCAATAGCTTTATCCTACATTCATATGGAGAAATGATAGGTTCTTCATTCCAGCCTATAGATCCAAAAGAATAAACTATACTTCTTCCGGTATAATGACCTCAATATGCCTTGGCAGGACACGGATATGAATCGGCAGGGCAGGACCTTCTTCCCCATCTACATTAGTGCGAATGGCTTCGTCTGAGCGAACATGAACTTCTTTGGCTGTAAAATAGTCCACGTCCTTATGGTCTTTCAGACTACCAAATAATAGGGAGGTGCCCAGGGTCAGACTGTTGAACACACTGATATTACGAACAACAAAACAATGTATCAGACCATCGTCCACCTCTGCATCCGGGGACAACTTCTCGAATCCTCCGACCGAGTTGGTCAGCGCCGCCAGAAAAAGTGGCGATTCCCCCTCCCAGAGCTGTCCGTCATATTCGATGGTTAGATGATTGGCTGGTGTATTCACCAGGTCTTTCAAGCCTTCTTTGAGATATGCGAATGATCCCAACTTCGACTTTTCTTCCGAGGATACGGAGAACAAAGCTTCTGCCAAAGAACCTGCAGCCACAACGTTGGCAAACAGGCGATCATTGATTTTCCCCAGATCCACGATATGGGTCTGATTCGAACGTAACTGCCTAATGGCTTCTTCCGGGTCAAGCGAGATATTCAGCGCACGCGCAAAATCATTCACCGTACCTAGCGGTACCACGCCCAATCGGGGGCGATGATCCTGATCCATCATGCCGTTAATCGTCTCATGCAGTGTACCGTCGCCTCCGATGGAGATGACCAGATCACAGCCGTCTTTGCAAGCGCTCAGACAGTAGTTGGTGGCATCACCTTCCCCGGCCGTCTCATTAACAACCACCTCATACTGCTGTGACTCCAGAATTTCTCTGACTTGGGACACATACTGCTCGGCCTCTTCCTTACCTGACGATGGATTACTAATGATCATGGCTTGGCGCATACTCACATCTTCCCCTCCAAATTGGCATCTTTACTTCATCTTTACCCGTTTCGAGGGTGGGTTGAATAGGGTCTGCGGGAGATGTTTTATTTTTTTTGATAAACATGTCTCTGAAGAGTGCAGAGCAGGGTTTGTTTCATATAGAATAGAAGTAGAGAAATACCCATTACGAAATTTCTTGTTCCTTTTTCCTGTTGACGGGTTAATAACTATAGATGTGCTTTGAGCCGAACCTGTATATGTTAAACTCTTCAATTCACACTGAACACTCCGTTGGCAGAACAACCTTCCGGTCGCTGTTATCGTGTAGATACTATACTTAACTAACTCAATCTGTTCGGATTATTTTATAATTCTAAAAATCGGAGGGAATGCATGCAATGAGAAGAATGACGCTACTATTTCTAGTATTCATCCTGAGTCTCGGGGCATCGGGGCAAGCCATGGCTTACACAACTACGGACTTGGGCGAGGGAATCATTGAAGATCCCGCTTTGGAGGACGGACTGAAGCTAATCCTGAACAAACCTCTGGATGTACCATTAACTTCAACGGATCTGGAGCAGCTTGAGGTGGTAGATCTAAGCAATGCAGGTATTCACAGCCTGACCGGTCTGGAATATGCAACCAACCTGACTCACCTCCGATTATATGGGAATGAGATTGAGGATCTCACACCGCTGGCGCACCTAACCCAGCTTCGCGAGATCGATGTTCGCAACAATTACATTACATCCATAGACGCACTTGCTGAATTAAAAGACTTGGGAAGGCTGTATATCAGCAACAATTCCATTTCATCCATAGAGGTTGTACGTGGGTTCAACCGATTACATACGTTCCACGCCAGCGGTAACCAGATCACTAGTCTTGCGGCCCTCTCGGATGCGGATGCACTGAAGTGGCTTGAGATCTCGAACAATACAATTAGCGATCTGACACCGATCATGGATAAAACCCGGCTTCAACAACTCAATGTAGCAAACAACCAGATTCAGACGCTGGACGTACTGGCTGAATTGCCTAATACACTACGGAATCTGAATGTGGCAGGCAATCAAATCACGGATCTGACACCACTGGAGCACATGACACGGCTTCGGACACTTGATATCTCCGGTAACCAAGTACAACACCTCAAGGGGCTTGAGGGACTGACTGGGCTGAAGGAGCTGAATGCAGAATCCAATCAGATCTATGATCTGGAACCTTTACGGCAGCTTTCCAGCCTGGACGTGTTGAAATTATCCAACAACCGGGTGTGGGATCTGACACCGATCGCAGGTTTTACGTTTACCCGTGATCAGTCAGCGACAAATGTTATACAGGATATCTCGGCGTCTACCTCGTTATCCTCCGGTATTCAGACTTCTGTCTCAGAGGTTGAGCCTGCCGGACTCACGGTGCAGAACAATTATCTGGATGTTGTGAGTGGCAGTCATACGATGCAGCTTCTGAACCGGATGAATGTGCGGGAGCAGAAACGAACGCCCCAGGGCAGCTTCCAGCGTCTGATTGAAGGGTCCACCACTGCTTATGTAGGAGATCGCGCTTATGTACTGGATGCTGCACCTTTTATCGATGAAGGGCGGACCTATGTGCCTCTGCGATTTGTCTCGGAGCAGTTAAACGCCAGTGTGAACTGGAACAGTGGTACACGCGAAGCTGTGATCACACAGAATGACAAGACGATTCGCTGGACTGTAGGCAACAAACAAGTTGTCGTGAATGACACGCTTGCGATCAATGATGCTCCTCTTCTGATGAAAAATGGTAAAGCTTTTGTACCGGTTCGCTTCATCTCGGAGCAATTCAATACCTCTGTTGGTTACATCGGAAGCAGCAAAACAATTCTGATTTTTGAAAATAAACAGCTTGGTGAGAGTGTACAGCCTTAAGTTGTGTCTCACGTTCATTTCAGTCATAAGAGAATATGAGATATATAGCAAGTCCCCGTCTGAACAATCAGCGGGGATTTTTTGTGCCATGACATTGGATAATGGTATATGGACATCGCTGATCACAAGCAAATACAGCATACGATCTGTCTATGCGAATACGAACTCGTGATACGCCATCTTCGATTAGGGTAAATTTCACACGGTTTAGCATATCTTCTTTTGCCGTGGGAGTTGTTATACTGAACGTAATATATATGACAACTGAGGTTCAAGCGAGGAGGAAATTCACATGACATTCACGCTCACTGGTTATTCCACAACCCAAGACACCCCGTGGAGAGAGCTATTTTTTGTGCCGACTAATGAAAGCGCTAACTTAAAACTGACGGGTGAACAGCACCAACTTGTGGAAGGGTTTGGCGGATGTTTCAACGAGCTTGGTTATATTGCTCTGTCCCATTTGAATGAGGAGCAGCGCCATGAGGTATTTCACTCTCTTTTCCATCCGGAGGGCGAGCACAAGTTTAATATCTGTCGCCTGCCGATCGGCGCAAGTGATTATGCGGAGCAGTGGTACAGCCACAACGAGGTGGACGGCGACGTGGCCATGGAACATTTTTCGATCAATCGTGATTTCAAATACCTGATTCCTTACATCAAGGAAGCTCTAAGTTATAACCCGAACCTGCAATTCTTCGCCTCGCCATGGAGTCCACCAACGTGGATGAAGTCGCCCAAAGCCTATAACTACGGGACACTGCGCTGGGAGAAAGATATTCTGGAGGCCTACGCCCTGTATTTCGTAAAGTTTGTACAGGCTTACCGTGACGCAGGCATTACGATCCATCAGGTGCATGTGCAGAACGAAGTGATTGCAGATCAGAAATTTCCTTCTTGCATGTGGACAGGCGAGCAGCTTCGTGAGTTTATTGCCGATTATCTGGGCCCGGCTTTTGACCAACACGGTCTGGATACGGAGATCTGGCTGGGAACGATCAACGCCCCTGATCCATGGGAGGAATTAATCAAGAAAAAAACAAATGACTTCGATGAGTACGCCGGGCTTGTCCTGAGTGATCCAAAGGCCTATTCCTATATCAAAGGTGTTGGCTATCAGTGGGCAGGCAAAAATGCGATTCAACGTACCTCGGCGAGTTATCCAGAGCTGCGTTATATGCAAACCGAGAACGAATGCGGTGATGGCAACAACTCATGGAACTATGCCAAGTATGTATATAATATCTATCAGCACTACTTCAGCAACGGAGTGAACGCGTACATCTACTGGAACATGGTTCTGGAACCCAAAGGCCGTAGCACATGGGGCTGGGAGCAGAACTCCATGATCACCGTAGATCCGGACAATAAGGAGGTTACTCGTAACCCGGAGTATTATGTGATGAAACACTTCGCTCATCATATTGTTCCTGGTGCTCGAAGAGTCGGTCTATCTGGCGCGTGGAGCGGGAAATCCGTTGCTTTCCGCAACCCGGATAACAGTCTCGTGATTGTCATCAACAATCCATTCCAGGACCGTCGTGACCTGTATCTAACCCTTGAAGAAGGACAGACCCTACACATGAAGCTGGAAGCCGATTCATTCAACAGCATGGTTATTCAACCGAAATAACTAATCCAACACATCGGTAAAAACGCGGACATCAATAGCGTCAGGCCCCAAGGATTCCCCGGGCCGGCGCTATTTTCATGGGCCAGACCATGCTTATTGTCCCCATGAATACTCCTGTACAACACAAGCCGAAGACGACTTAAAGATATGACGTTTCACCTTTTATATTTACAAATCTATAAATCTAGATATAATGTAATCCAGAGAACTTAGTCTCATGTCCATCATATTATAGGAGTTATAGGAGGCAAGGCAGGCTCATTTCGACATAATATATCTACTTTTCTGTATATTTAAATTCATTGGAGGTACGCTTTACATGAAATCACAACAGGTCAATCCACTCCTTATTTTGATGCTGGCACTCGGGGTATTCGGAATTATTACAACAGAAATGGGAATCGTGGGGGTACTTCCTCAGGTTGCGTATAAGTTCAATATCTCGGCTGTACAGGCTGGTTGGCTGGTCAGTATATTTGCGCTGGTCGTAGCCATTGCCGGTCCCTTTCTCACCTTGCTGGCGTCCGGCATCAATCGCAAAATTATCCTTTTAACCGCTGTGCTGATGTTTGCCATTTCAAACGTCGTCTATGCCTACGCCACAACATTTGGTACCATGCTTATCTTCCGTATCATTCCCGCGTTATTCCATCCCGTCTTTTTTTCCGTAGCCCTGGTCACCAGTGCCCAACTTGTTCCGGCAGAGAAAAGCAGTCAAGCTGTCGCTAAAGTATTTACCGGAGTTACCGCGGGCTTTGCCTTTGGCGTGCCACTGACATCGTATCTTGCTGAACGGCTATCCCTCGAAATCGCCTTCCTGTTTGGAGCGATGGTCAGTGTGGTCGCTTTAATCGGCATATGGATCTGGCTACCCTCGATGCCCGTGAAGGAAAAGATGTCCTATGGCAAGCAGCTCGGTATTCTGCGCAAACCTGGATTATGGCTGAATGTTGCCGCAGTCATTTTTATATTCGCCGCCATGTTCTCCGTATACAGCTATTTCGCCGAGTATCTTGGACAGGTCACCCACATGAGCGGATCATGGATCAGTGTCATGCTTACGGTTTTTGGTGTCGTCATGATCATCGGAAATTTGGGGTTTGGACAGTTTCTTCGTAAGAGCATGGTCCGCACTGTCCTCATGTTCCCCCTGCTGTATGTAGCAGCTTACGCACTCGTCTATTGGGCCGGTCCCCACTTCATGTGGATGGTTATTGTAGTTATCCTCTGGGCATCCGTGCATTCAGGAGGATTGATTGTAAGCCAGACCTGGTTAACCGCTGAGGCGCAGGATGCGCCTGAATTCGGCAACAGCTTGTATGTATCCTTTTCCAACCTCGGTATTACCCTGGGTACTGCTATCGGCGGATGGTTCATCGCAAACCTGGGAATACATCAACTGATCTGGAGCGGAATGATATTTGCGCTGATCGCTTTTGTACTGGTTTGGATTAAAATTAAATGCTTCCCTGCACCATGAATTGCCGAACACTGATGAGACAAAGCATTAACACAAAAAGCGCCATGTTCCCATGTTTAACATGTGGAATAGGCGCTATTTGGTGTTATATGATAGTGATCGGAATCAAAAGGGAAGCTCAGATTCGTGCAAACGCACGCTTAAGGATTGTTCGCCAGGTAATTTCTCAGCCATTGCATAGCTGGACGTTCTGTACCGTTGCTATTAACCAGATGTGAACCATTTACCCACGTTTGCCCCTGATTGTAGCCCCACAGCGTCACGCCTTTAACGGCTGAATGCTTCCAAAGCACAGGGAATTTTTGTTGGTAACGCTGCAATTGCGTATTATCATCGCCCGTCATATCCAGCTCGGATACATAGATTGGTAGCCCCGTAGCCGCAAGCTTGTTCAGTACCGTGTTCATCGTGTTCACAGAAACGTTGTCCATATTGAAGTGATGCGCTTGAATACCAATACCATCAACTAGACCTCTGTTTTTCAAAAGGTTAATGATCTGAATATATTGATCTGCTTTAGCCGGATCTCCGATAATACCATATTCATTGATCAGCAATTTAGCGTTCGGGAAAGCTTGCCTCGCCTGCTGGAATGACCAGATTACCCAATCCCAGCCAGTGGCTCCATCTCCACCTATCGCGTTGCGATAAGAAGGCTTAGCATGCAACGGCTCATTGACGACATCCACATATGCTGCCTTGGAATATCGCTGACCTGCGGCTTTAATCCATTGTGTCACTTCAGCCTTCTGATCTGCGGCTGAGAGACTGTTAATCCAATTTGGCTGCTGACTTCCCCATACGAGGGTATGGAACTTGAACGGGAACCCGTTGTTGTTAGCATAGTTGTAGGCCATGTCCGCCTGGCCCCAATTCATTACGTTGCGTGTGCCTTCAACAGCATCCCACTTGGTAGAGTTCTCCGGAGTTACCTGGTTCCAATAGGGGCTAAAATTCGAAGGAACTTGGCTAGCTATAATATTCCCCAAAAATTTGCTGCCTTTCGCCAGACCAGCACTAACACTGCCCACCGCAACTGAAGCAGCGAGAACCCCTACCAACGCCAGTGAGCCGACTGTTTTAAACCACTTAGACTTAATCAATGATTTTCCTCCTTAGTATTCAATTTTGTAAAGCGCTTACAAACATCATTTTACTGGATAATTTTGGTTTTTAACACCTGTCAAATTATAGTATTTCATTGTAAAAAAATAGATTTAAATGCTTTTTCTGAAGTTATTCATAGATTCACTCTCTTAAATCCAACATAACTCTTACATTGGAGTTTACATTCACCAGATGTTTATCTAGTATGAAATGATACATATCTTTACACACACTAGATAACAAGGGAGATTACAACATGCGCAAAATTTCAACGAAACGTTTCGCCGGATGGCCTTTATCTTTCCTCTTATGTGCCTCCATTTTGTTTGCCCCTTTTGCTTCTACTCCAGCTCAGGCTGCTGAGGCAGACAAGGAAACCAAGATCACCTTGCTGGGTACATCGGATATACATGGTCGATTTATGCCGTGGGACTATGCTCTGGACGGTCCAAACCCAACCGGGAGCATGACACAGCTCTACACCATTGTGAAAAAAGTCCGTGCGGAGAATCCCAACACGATCCTGCTGGATGCAGGAGACATGATTCAGGATAACTCGGCTGAGTTGTTTAATGATCAACCTCAATCTCCCATGATGGTTGCAATGAACGAAATGAAATATGACGCATGGGTTATGGGTAACCATGAGTTTAACTTTGGACTGGACGTACTGGAGAAGATCTCTTCCCAATTCAATGGACAGCCTCTCGTGGGTAACATTTTCAAAGAAAACGGCGACCGCTACATGCCTGCCTATACGATTATCGAGAAAGACGGAATCAAAGTGGGTGTTATCGGAATGAACACACCTATGATTACCGAATTTGAAAAAGGCACGGATCACCTGGACGGCATCATCGTCAAAGATCCTGTGGAAGAGACCAAAAAGGCCATTGCTGAGCTGAAAGGCAAAGTCGATGTCATGGTTGGACTCATGCATATGGGATTGGACAACGAGAACGGTAATCCGGGAACCGGAGTGACGGATATCGCCAATGCCAACCCGGAGCTGGCTGCCATTTTTGCCGGACACATGCATACTTTGATTGAATCCCAAACGGTTAACGGCGTATTGATCTCCGAACCGAATAAATATGGCTCACATATTTCACGAATCGATCTGACATTTGAAAAAGACGGCGACAAAGTCGTGCTGAAAAGCAAAGAAGCTCAAGCACTCGCTGTAAAAGCAGCAGACGGAACGTATGAAGTCTCCGATCCTGCGCTGGAAGAGACTTTGCACCCATTCCACGAGTTCGCTCGTGCCGATGCCAACATTGAAGTGGCTGAACTGAAAGGAACGAACCTGGTCCCTGCTGATGAGATTAAGGGTATCCCTGCGGTGCAGATCCAGGAAACACCTTTGTCTGATTTTTTCACCGAAGTGATGTTGCATTACAGTGATGCCGATGTGGTCGCGCATCAGATTGATAACGACAAAGCCAAGCTGGATGTAGGCCCGATTAAGAAAAAGGATATTGCATTCAACTACCAATACACCTTTGGTGAAGTGACTGTATATGAAGTAACCGGACGTGATCTGAAGGATTACATGGAATGGTCTGCGGGATACTTCAACTCCACACGCCCGGGTGATGTGACCGTCAGCTTTGATCCGAAACGACGTGCTTCCAAATACAGCACCGATGATTTCTTCGGCGGCGTGACGTATGAGATTGACCTGACCAAGCCATACGGTAGTCGGATTACAAATCTCAAGTACAGCAATGGATCAGTAGTCAAAGAAGACGATACGCTGAAGCTCGGTATGAATGCCTACCGGATGGAAGCCCTGATTGCCAAAGGCGGCGCCATGGAAGGGCGTAAGTTCAAGCAGCTCTGGTCCTCCAAGGATGCCTCGGCATTTGGTGAGATTCAAGGCACGATTCGCAACCTGTCCATCGCCTATCTGAAAGATGTCATGGAAGGTGTCTACGAACCGAAGATTCAACGCAACTGGAAAATCACCGGTGTAGACCTGACTGCACCGGAACGTGCAGATGTGGTGGAGTTAGTTAACGATGGCATCATGTCTGTGCCAACAACGGAAGATGGCAAGTACACCAACATTGCCTCCATTAACATTTTGGATGCGGTGACTCAAGAAGAGATTGATACACTATCTGCCAAAGCAGGTGTGAGTGCAGCACAATTCGCAGGCGTAAAAAACAAGGGAGCATTCTACCAACAGTTGAACAAGGCTCGCAAAGCGGCTGGCAATGGTGAGGGGGCAACTACTCCTACACCTGAGAAGCCGACAACGCCAACAGTACCAAAACCAACACCAACTCCAGGCACGTCGAAACCTGGTAAACCATCCACACCAAGCACTGGTAACCCGGGAACTGTCATCAAAGGCAAACAAGCCAAGGTTACTGCGGCTTACCTGAACGTACGCGCTGGCGCTTCATCCAAAGCGAAGGTTGTTGCTGCGGTACCAAAGGGCACCCTGCTTGAGGTGATCAGTACAGACAAGTATGGATGGGTAAAAGTGAAGTTAGATGGACGTGTAGCATTCGTATATGGGAAATACGTGAGTATTTTGAAATAGGTACAATCGTTACGCATCACGCTTAAAGAAAAACAAAAAGGGCGATTCTCCCATGGAACTCATGGTCGGGATCGCCCTTTGTTATGTTAAGCTCAACCTCTCTTTACATCCCAGTTCGCAAGCATGCCTCTCGCCATTTCCATCGTCGACTCTTCCCCTGTGGTTAGAGCAAACTTGGCAACCAGTGCCGGGTAAGCAGCCCATTGTTCCCGAATATGCTCAAACATCTGAGGCCATGTTCTTCCCCCTGCCTTCTCATAACGACTCAAAAGCTCACGCAGCCCATCCTCCTGAAAGAGTGCATAGTAGATAACAAAGTCCTTACCCGGATCTGCAATCTCCGCTTCCGTCCAATCAATAAGTCCGGTTACTCGCTGGGCATCATCGACAATAATATGCGGTGGATGCAGATCACCATGGATGAACGCCGAGTGCTGCGGCCAATAGCTACTTATAGACAGCCATACCGTCCATCGTTCAACTAACTCGGTTGGCACCTTAAAATTCTGCTTAACCTCCTCTATATTGGCTGCAAATTCTTTGCGAGCTTCCATAGGGGTCTTGATCCGCACTCCACCTTTCTTCGCCTTGTCGGGATCGATGTTATGCAGCGTGGCAAGAGTCGTAGCCAGTGAATCCAGGAATGTATCCGATAAGCTCTCCTGAGGGAATCGCCATACATACCCTCCCCCTGCGGGATCCACAACTGCGATCGGATCACCATCAAGTAAAGGATAAGCTATCAACTCTGGCGTGAAGATCCTCCAATCCGGTACTTGTGCGGGTATATTTCCTCGGACCACATCCAGTACCTTACGCTCATTCTCGGCTCGCTCCCATACGTCTTCACGTCGCGGCTGGCGCAGAACCCATCTGCGGCGTTCTTCATCCGTAGCGAATGCTACACGAAAATCCATACCCGACTCGTTAATCTCCAAGGATTCCTCAACGATAAGAAGTCCGTTCTGTTTTGCTAAAAATAATAGTTCCTTTTGAATTGCCAAATGCTCTTTTAAGTTCGGTTTTGTCATATCAGGTACTCCCCTTTTCCTGGATAAAATAAAAAACACAGACATGTCCGCCTGTGCAGTTCATTTCGGATGTTGGTATACCAGAATGCTCACAAAAAAAATAGTAGTACATCAAAGAACCACTTCGAAGAATGGTTCTTTCACGACGACTAGCGGCATACGTGTAAAATGGCAAACCGATCCCGATGAACTGCACATAGGCAGAAAACAGCAAGCGTAAACAGACGTTTTTCGCCACACTATCTCAATCGGGAAAAATTTTGCACACGTATCCCTCCGTTCAGTAAGTCACCCATATGCTAACATATTCCAAATTTCAGTTCCAGACTGAATCGAATGATTTAGGTTCTTTTTTATTGATATACAGGAACTTCGTCGCCTCAGGTAACGTCCGTAGATATATATGTATTAAAAAGGATGAGAGGCGAGTAACCCGATGTCCATTGTACGAAGATTATCCTTATTACCAGTCATCATGCTCCTGTTAACCCTTGGATGCGCAGAGAAGCTCGTAGAACAAGGGAAAGAGAAGCCACATGTACGAGGAATTATTACGGATTTTGAGGAAGAAAGAGGTCAGGTACTCATCGAGAATAAAGAGGATGGCGGTGTTGATTCTGGACCGATTTGGGTCTCGCTCAGCACGGACGCCGAACTCATCATCGAAGAAGAGATTGTCACCGTCTCTTTGGATGAGACATTCGTTGGTCGAAGTGCAGAAGTGTGGATCAATGGAGTTATTGCTCAATCTTCCCCTCCCCAAACCAAGGCTGTAAAAATGGTCATTCATTAACACCAAGCAAAATACGCCGATACATTTCGTTTCACGTGGAACGTTATGATACACATACGAATAGCAACAAACGCTGCTCCCTCAAATCAGGAATCATGAAAACAATTTACACACTTGAAGCATTTACTCCGTTAGCCTGCCTGCATATAGAGTATAATGAAGAGGTATACGATAAATGTACGGTGCAATAATTGTACAAAAACTAACGCAAAAGAGGTAAACGATGAGCGAGCAACAATTTAAAGATTATGGACTTGGTGAAGAGATCGTAAAAGCACTGGACAGTCTGGGCTATGAGACACCAACCGAGGTACAGACTAAAGTTATTCCGGTAGCACTGGAGAATCAGGATCTTGTGGTCAAATCACAGACAGGTAGTGGTAAAACAGCCGCCTACGGCATTCCGCTCTGCGAGCTGGTGGATTGGAACGAGAATAAGCCACAGGCTTTGATTCTTACACCAACCCGGGAACTGGCTTTGCAGGTTAACGAAGATATTACGAATATCGGCCGCTTTAAGCGTATTAAAGCAACCGCACTATACGGACAGTCCCCTTTTCATATCCAAAAAGCGGAGTTAAAACAAAGAACCCATGTGGCTGTTGGTACGCCAGGTCGGGTACTGGATCATATCGAACGTGGTACGCTTCCACTCGAACGGATCGCCTATCTCGTTATTGACGAGGCGGATGAGATGCTGAATATGGGCTTTATTGAGACAGTACAAGCGATTATTCAGAAACTGCCGCAGGAGCGAGTAACGATGTTGTTCTCCGCTACGTTCCCTGAAGATGTAGCCAAACTGTCACGCAAATACATGAACAAACCGGTAGAGATCGAGATCAAGGCAAGTGGACTGACAACAGCCACGATTGAACATGCTGTGATTAACGTACCCGAGGTGAACAAAACCGCGTTGCTTCAGGACTTGTTCATTGTGGAAAATCCGGATAGCTGCATCGTGTTCTGCCGTACGCAGGAGAATGTCGATAAACTGTTCCGGGTCATGGCTGACCTTGACTACCCAGCAGATCGTATCCATGGTGGTATGGAGCAGGATGAGCGGATCGAAGTGATGAACGCATTCAGACGTGGACAATTCCGTTATCTGATCGCGACGGATGTAGCTGCACGTGGTATTGATATCACGAATATTACCCATGTCATCAACTACGACATTCCTTTGGAAAAAGAGGGATACGTTCACCGCACAGGCCGTACGGGTCGCGCAGGCAAAACAGGTAAAGCCATTACGTTGATTACACCGAAAGATGGCAGACGTCTGGCGGAGATTGAATCCTATATTGGATTCGAAATCCCTGTTGTGAAAGCACCTTCTGAAGATGCTGTAGATCGCCGCAGAGAAGATTTCGAGATGCGATTGAAGATTGTTCCTGAACGTAAAAAGGACAAGCGTGAACAGCTGAACCAACAGATCATGAAGCTGAACTTCAACGGAGGCAAGAAGAAGAAACTTCGTGCCGTTGACTTTGTAGGTACCATCGCCAAGCTTGAAGGGGTTACAGCAGACGATATCGGGATCATTACGATTCAGGATAATGTGACGGATGTAGAGATCCTGAACGGCAAAGGCCCTCTCGTACTGGAGCTCATGCAGAATACAACGATCAAAAAGATGCAGCTCAAGGTTCGCAAAGGTCATAAATAGTTTGGTAAACACGGTCAAATAACTAGGAATTCAAACAGGGATAGTGGACTCTTTTCTAAGTCTGCTATCCCTTTTTTTCTGTCATTTAGATGCATGTCTCTATTATTCCAAACCTCTCTTACCGTTCAATTCACCTCTTCTTTTTCCGCACTATACCGCCTTCCACCTTATACCGAAATAGCGTATCTTCGGCGCCCCCGATATCATCCGTAACCATAAACGTCGCTGCATCTCCCGACTTATAAACCCCACCCGTCACAAAGCTGAACACCACACGCTCATCTTTACCCCAATATTGATTCAGCATGACAAATGTACTGCCGTTAACGCCCTTCACTGTGCAGTTTCCATTGGCATTATACAGACCATTCTTGTCTTTCGCGAAGCTCTGGGGATCGGCATCGAATAGATGTGTAAAGCTGACTCGATCGATATGTTTATTTGGTTTACCCCATAGATACACACGATTAGCATCCACCGCCCAACTGCCGGAAGGCGTTATTAACTCAAACGTCGCTGCATCTGCCCCCTTGATGATCTGAAGCACATCATCAGGATGACCGAAGGGCTGACTTGTCCGAATAACCTCGGCACGATACACATGTTGCTGATCCTTGGAAAGTCCAAGATGCTCCGTCCCGGCAAACGCTACAAATTGCCGAGCATCTGCCTCGTCGACACGGTAACCGTTGTAATACACGTGTTTGCCATCACGACCAAAAGGCCCACCTAGCGGCTGGAACGTATCCGGGTCTGCTCCTTTTACAGTACGCCACTGAAAATAAACACGTTCCCGGTCCCGTGCAAACTGCTCGTCCAGCGGTTCAAAGGTAGACCTGTCCGCTCCACGAACAAGGTTAAGCACGCCCTTCGCTTCTCGACGATACGTACCGCCCCATTCTGTTCTATAAAAAATGGACGACGCCGTCTCATACCAGTTCCCTGTAATCTGCGTATGGCCCTCTACACTGTGGGCATAATGCACATTCCACCAGCCAGGTACATCGGGATGATGTTCTTGCAGCCACGCCCTCACCTCATCCTTTTCCCCATTCGCATAACGAAGAGAGCTGGACAAATGGAACAGATGGTCCTTGTCGGTGCAATAGTCGTGATGAGCAATCACAGAGTTCGTATCGATATCCTCAAATAGATGAAAATGAGTGCTGCTCTTTACATATAAATAACGTTGGTCCTGAGCAAAGTAGGGCGTATCCGGCAATAGCCGAAAGCTGTCCGGATCTGAGTCAGGCACGGCCTGATCTTCCAGATAGACATACTGAGAGTCGCAGCAGTAATCTTCATCGATCACACGAAAAGCTTCCGTATCCCGACTGAACAAACTCGCCTTGTTCTTGCGGGCATTGAACCACCATATTCCCTGATGATCACGCAGATAGGCGAAGGTCAACCATCCCTTTTGATACGTAGAGATGACTTCAAAATCCTGAGCGGTAATGCCTCCCTTAATCGGAGTGTTCGTTCCATCCTCGTCATTATGCAATTTTACTTGAAGGTCTTCATCTACAATAAACTTGTTCATGACGGTCCACCCTCCAACCATGATGTGAATTCAGTCTAGCTTTATTTTAACGTGTGTACCTGATTCTCTCCACATCATCGCACATGATATTTCAGCACAATTCCTCCGCTCTCACCGCTCAGCCCCATTGAAATGCCGGTTTGTTCAGCAATGGATGGATTGTTCACTTGAAAAAGAGTCTGACCCAACTACAATATAAATGAGAGCGCTTCATTTAATTTAATATCTTTCGGGAGGTGTATGTAATGGGTAACAGGAAAGCTCTCTGGTTTCTGGTCTTCGCACTCACGTTCACCCTGTTTGGACTTCATCCTGAACGAACAAGCGCAGCAAGTGTCACGATAACCAACGGTACCGACTGGCTCGATACCGCAGGCAACCCCATCCATGCGAACAGCGGCAACATTCTGCAGGTAGGCTCGACGTATTATCTGTACGGTGAACATGCAGTGGGTGGCAGGTTCGACAGAGTGAACGTCTACACCTCCACCGATCTGAAGAACTGGACTTTCAGCAACGCCATCCTGACGAAAGATTCCGCAACCGAGCTGGCCTCCAGTAAGATCGAACGCCCCAAAGTCATCTATAACGCCTCCACCAATCAGTATGTGCTCTGGGCACACTATGAGAACGGTACAGACTACAACCTCGGGCGTGTAGCGGTCGCAACAAGCAATACCCCGAATGGCAAATTCACCTATGAGGGCAGCTTCCGCCCGCTGAATTATGAATCCCGTGACATGACCGTCTTTGTTGATACAGATGGCACAGGTTATCTGGTTACTGCTTCACGCAAAAATGGCGGTGCCAATGATACGATGGCTATTTTTAAAATGAATGCAAGTTACACCGGAATACAGTCCTTCGAGGGCTGGCTGTTCGAGAACGCCTACCGTGAAGCACCTGCTGTTGTGAAAAAAGGAAACCGTTACTACCTCTTCACCTCTCAAGCCGCTGGCTGGTATCCGAATCAGGGCGCTTATGCTACAGCAACTTCTATGACGGGTCCATGGGCTGCGCTTACGCCATATGGCAATCCATCTGCCTTCGGTTCGCAGATTCACGATATTGCCACGATTACAGGCAGCAACACCACATCCTTCATCTACATGGCGGATCGCTGGAATCCGATGAACCTCGGAGAGCACAAACATATCTGGCTGCCACTAACCTTGAATGATTCGAACGGAACAGCATCACTGGAATGGTATACCACATGGAATATTGATGCAGTAACAGGTGTAGTAACACCGCCTGCTCTCGTCAATCATGCACAAGGCAAAACAGCTACCGCCAGCTCCACAGCCTCCGGTTCGTCTGCATCCAACGTCAATGATGGCAACTACCAGACTTCATGGGTGGCTTCCTCCAATAGCTGGCCTGCCTGGTGGCAGGTGGACTTCGGCGCACCGAAGACGATCACCGAGATCGACACGTCCTGGTTTATGTATAAAGGTTCCGAAGGATACTACAAATACAAAATTGAAATTAGCAACGATGGAGTTAATTACTCCACCTTGGATCGCACCAATAATCTGACCTATGGCTTCACCACGGATGCCGTGCATTTCACTGCCCGTTATGTACGGATCAATATGGTGAACGCCGTCTTGTGGAATAATCCGGGGAACTGGTACACCCCAACCCTGCACGAGGTCAAAATGTTGGGCCCTGCAACACCTGAAGCCACAGGTTACAGCCGGTTCAGTTCACACAACGTTCCGGATCGATACATCCGCCATGCCAATTACACCGCTCGCGTGGATGCCAACGTCTCTCCTGTTCTGGATTCACAGTTCCGCGTCGTACCAGGCCTTGCCAGCTCCACGGGAATTTCACTGGAGTCCATCAACTTCCCGGGTTACTTTCTGAAGCGCAACACCAGCAACAAAATTGTACTTGAAGCATATGCGGACACTGCAGCCTATAAGGGAGATGCTACGTTCCTAAGCAGCCCTGGTTGGGCTGACAGCACCAAAGTATCCCTTCAATCGTATAGTCAGCCCGGCTATTACATCCGGCATTATGATTACGTGTTACAGCTCGATACCATCAATGCATCTAGCAGCTCGACGGTGAAGAGTGACGCTACGTTTGGGCGAACCAATTTCTAAGCAAAATAATTGGAGTTGAGGATGAGTCATCTACATCTGCAATTTAAATCTCGGGAAAGGCCGTTTTTTCAGGGTTCAAAACTGAAGAAGCGGTTAACGTGAAGGTGTGATAAACCGAGTTGAGTACGATCAAACCCCGCCCAAAGTGGAGTATTCCTTAACCCACCGAGGTAAAAGTCTAATACCCATTCTGGAGGAAATCTGTAAATGGGGTGTGCATAACGTCCCAGAGACACAAACGCTGCATGAAATATAGTGAATTACGGAATATATGCAAAAAAGCCTACTCCGATGGGAGTAGGCTCTTCTGCCAGTCTGATCTATCCAAGTTATTTGAAATTAGGATCAAACTTCATCACGTTCATTTTACCTTGTTCCTTATAACTCACATAGATGTTATCGGTGCTGTCTATGGTGATGTCTAGCTGAAGAACATCACCAGCGGAGAATCCGGCAGACCCTACGGGTCTCCAATCCAAATTCTCGTATTTCATCACAGTCACCCTGTTGCCATTTGCAGCATCTCGATAAGCAACGTAAGGCGTTCCTTCGCTGTCAAAGGCCATATCTATGCTTCCTTCTTGAGATGAACCGACCAAGAATTCGGGAGTACTCACCTTCTCCCATGCTGTATCTTCTGACGGAATGGTGTGCGGATATTTCCACATTTCAACAACGTTGGAGCTGCTGAGATAGATCATATAAGGTACGCCAGATGGATCAAGCGCGGATGCAGCATCCATATTCGCAGTTATTAGATATGCTTTACGATCCAATTGTTTCCATGATCCATCTACCAAGCTATATCCTGTTGCCACAGGGGTACCAGTTAACCTGAATGGAGCAAATAAATACATGCCGTTGTTTGGTAATGGTGCGAGGAAGGCTCTTAGACCTGCGAATGCCTCTAGTCTCGCTTCTTGTTTCCATCCACTACCTTCATGATAACTCCATGACATAAGCATTGACGGTTCCGCAGCATTACCGGCCAAAATACCTCTAAACATCAGAAAAGGATTATCATCCTTATCGAAGGTAATGAAGAAGCTATCATTAACTTTATCCACTTTTCTGCTTGTCTTTCCATCATTCCAACTGAAATCAGAGATAGTAGATACTGGTCTCCACCACTTATGTTCATCATTATAATTCTTAAAGCTTACTTTACCTGAGCTATTCTTATAAGCAACATAAAGCTTGTCCTTACTGTCTATTCCGAGCGATATAGCTGAGCTCCCTAATCCTCCCGCTTTTTCAAGATCGCTTTGATTGCCAAAGGACTGCCACTTGCCTCCCTTAAATTGCATCACAAACACTTCGTAATTGTCCTTTATATAAGCCACGTAAGGAGTTCCTTGACTGTCGAAGATGACATTGGACTTACTATTCAAGTCCAACAAGTCACCTACTTGCAGCCACGATGTCATCGTCCACTTCGCGTACAGGGTGATGTTTGACGTCACCGGCGTCATGAAGTCGTAGGCGATCTCCAGATCGCGATCGCTGTACCAACCTTCAAATCGATACCCTGCCCACTTCAGCGCAGCAGGTGCCACAGCTTTGTCGCCAGTAACCACCGTCTGACTACCTACTGCTGCTCCACCGTTACTGTCAAAGTCCACCGTGCGGCTGTTAAATGTCCACTTCGCGTACAGCGTGAGGTTACCCGTCACCGATGTCGTGAAGCTGTAGGCTTCATTCAGTCCAGCGTCGCTGTACCAACCGTTAAACACGTAACCGTCCCTCGTCGGTACGGCAGGCTCCGTAGCATTACCGCCGGTTTGCATATTCTGTTCAGCCACCAGTGATCCGCCGTTACTGTTGAAGGTGACCGTATATATAGCCGTCCACTTCGCGTACAATGTGAGGTTATTCATCACAGGTGTCATGAAGCTGTAAGATTCATTCAGACCAGCATCGCTATACCAGCCTTCAAATACATGCCCTGCACGGGTCGGTGCGTCAGGAACTACTGCCGTGTCACCTTCACTCACGGACTGACTGCTCACCGACGATCCGTTGTTACTGTTGAAGCTCACTGTGTAGCTGTTCTTTGTCCACTTCCCGTACAGCATCACATTGGCCATTACACCTTCTGTGAAACCATAAGGTATCATCAATTCGCTATCGCTATACCAGCCATCGAACGTATACCCTTCCAGCATCGGAGCGCCAGGAGCAGTAGCCACGGCACCTTCATTCACAGTCTGTTCTGTGACCAACGATCCGCCGTTACTCTCGAAAGTTACAGTGTAGGTAATCGGTACATATACCGTCCACTTCGCGTACAATGTCAGGTCTCCCGTAACCACCATAGTCGTGAAATTGTAGGCGTTCATTAGCTCACTATCGCTGTACCAGCCGCTAAACACATAGCCGTCTTTCGTCGGAGGGGCAGGAGCCATAGCCTTGACGCCTTCATTCACTGTTTGGGCATCTACTACCGACCCTTCATTACTCTCGAAGCTTATCGTGTAAGGGATCAGCCACTTCGCATACAGTGTGAGATCCGCCGTCACCGCTGCAGCGAAGTCGTAAGCATTCGTCAACGTGTTATCACTGTACCAACCGCCGAATACATAACCATCTTTCGTCGGTTCAGTCGGCGTACTAATCGTGGCGCCAAACCCTACAGTCTGAGCCGGCACTTCTTCGGACCCACCGTTACTGTCGAAATTTACAGTGTAGTCGTTAATTGCCCACTGAGCGGTAAACTGGACATCTTCGGCAGGCATCGTGGTCGGAGGCGTTGGCGACCAACCCGTAAAGCTATATCCCTGCCATGTCGGAGTGCCTAGACGCAACAGCATCGTCGCTCCGAAAGGAACATTATCCGTTTTATTTGTTGCCCCAGAACCGTTATAATCAACCGTCATTTGGTATACATCACGCTTATAATATACCTTCAACGCCGTTTTGCCGTTGCTCGTGATTAGATCCGTCAGTACCGAAATGCTGTCGTCCCGCACGAAGCCATCATAGGATCTCGGCTTGACATCCGCCAAATTCGCCTCGGTACCCGTAACTCCACGATACGATTCCGTATCTGCAACCGTATAGGTGTCACTTCCGATATTTTGCAGCAAGTACACGACCTGATAAGGCGTACCCTCTCTCCCCGTCCACTTCGCTGTATACGTAGTATCCTCAATCGGCATTGTACTTGGAGCTTCTGGCGACCAACCGGCAAACGTATATCCCTGCCTTGTCGGCACAGGTATACGAGCAGCAATGTTCTTGCCAACGGCTTCCGTTAGCGAGATTTGGGGCGCACCGGCATAACCCCCAGCGAAGGTCATCTTTCGATTCTCCGGATAGTAATTAACTCTTACGACTGTCGAGCCGTCTCCCTTGATTAATACGCCGCTTACCGTTCCGGTCGCATAGCCCTGCTCCTTAAACCTGTCGGAGCTGATTCGAATCTCTGTGTCCGTTGTTCCAGTCCTATTTTCAGTATCCACAGGCGGAGCCTGTATTCTGCTGTTCGGGTCTAGCACATAATACTCAACCGTATACGGCGTATTCTTGTTCGCAATCCAGTGCGCGTACAGTTTCCGATCCTCTGCAGCCATTCGGTTCGGAATCGTGATCTTCGTGCCGCCGGAAGCGGCCGTATACCAGCCGTCAAAGGTGTATCCTGGATATACCGGGGTGACCACGCTGATTGGCGCGTTATAAGGAGCCGCCACAACCTGGGTCACTCCGCTGTTCTGTGGATCCAGCTGAAGGATGTAGTCACCCACTCTGGCAAGCCAGCTTAACTGAATCGTACGCTTGAGAGGCTCGGACATGAACGACGCCGGTGCCCCCTTCCAGGTGATAACCAGATTGCCATCACTCACCTGAATGTTCTTGTCCACCACTTCAATCATCCCGTTTGCTGCGTCATACTTGAAGTTTGGATTGTCCACCTGAATATCGAAATTCGAGCGATCATACGCCTGTTCATCCGTATCGCCTGTCTTCAAATCAAAGGTATTCATCGTGACCCACAACTCCGGTACAGCGATGGATGACGCAGAACCCGCCATGTTCACTTTGAGCGACTTATCCTGTGGATAGGCGAAGTCGTAGACGTTCTGTTCTTCTCCAATCGTATACAGTGGCCACTCTTCATCGACCAGCTCTACGCCGCCGGAAAGCCCGCCATCACCTAATTGAGCGCCGAGTTCGACCTCCAAATAGATACCGATCTCAACGAACAGGGCGCCTAAAGACTTCGTGGTCTTCACCCCGCTAATATTTTTCAATTGATAATAGAAGTAGCCCCACAGATTCACATACACACCGGGTTCTACAGCAAGCCCGATACTATTCAACTTGACGCTTCCAATCCCCGCTTTGACCTCCATATGAATACCAGCTCGTAAACCGATCGTCCCCATCACATAGAAGGTAAATTGGTAATCTCCGTCTCCCGGCAAGCTGACCGTATTGCTCGAACCACTGAAACTCAATACGCGCAAGCTAACCGAGTAGCGCTTGGCCATCTTATAGTAGAAATCTGCCCCCACCGTCAGGTTCACCTGGGCGCTGACCACAAACTCCGCTTCAAATTTGACTTCCACAATACCTAAAGCCACGCGTACGCTCTTTTCAAAAAGCTCTTTCTTGATTAACGGAACCCACTCCGTGTCTTGCTCCAACATCTCTTGATACTTTTCCTTCAACGATTCCGCATCTACGGCAGTATCCTGCACACCCGCCATTACCGCTTTAATCTGTGTCGCAATGTTCTGAACCTTTCCCAACCTGCCAGCGTTCTTCTCGCCCACCCAGTCATTCAGTACATCATTTAACTTATCGTGTTCAACGAGAGCTATCTCTGCCGTGATGTTCATCCCGGTATAGCTATAAGCATCCAGATTCGCCGTAATTACATAATCATCAATGCTGTACCAGTAAGGAATCCCCCACTTTTTCAGCCAGTGCCCTTTCATATCCCCATTGATACCGAGGTCCAGGCTCATCTCCTGCACGAATGTACCCGTCATATGGATGACAAGATCGCTGTCTTCATTGATATTGACAACAATATCGGCACCCACTTGTAATGTAACGCTTACGCCTGAGGTTCGGCCGTCAATATTCTTCAGCCTCGTGCCGAGTGAAGCAAAAACGGTCAGATTCTCCACACTTACCCGGCTCCCTTTACTGGACGCTAGGGAGGACTGAGCCTTGATCTCCTGAATTTCCTTTGTCTCCATGGCGATGTCAGACAGATAATCCGCGGCTTCATTGACGAATCCGCTGTCTCTCGCTTGCTGCTCAATTTGCTCTTCGAGCTGTGCAATCTGTTCTTCCGAAAACAGATCGTCGCCGTCAATTGCTTGCTTCTGATAGATGTTGAAGGCATTTTCAATATCTTCAATGGTGGCATCTTCATACGTAATTACGTCCATCTCCGCCTCAGGCGTAATCGACGTAATACGTCCATAACCCATGATCTCAATACCTTCTTGATCGAATTGTCCATCATAAAAACCAATAAAGTCGCCCACATCAACAGTGGTCAGCTCATCCAAACCAAAGGGCTTGTACAGGCTGTCACTGTAGTTCATGGCAGTGTGCTCAACCGTGATGGAATGGTTATTGGGAATTCCATCCTTATCTGCTTCTATGCTCACCGGTAGAACATCCGGCTTGAACAACACTTGATTGGCATCTGCGTGATCATAAGTGTAGACACTTCCATCTACCGCCGTGATCTGGACATAGGCCACATCACCATCGTCTTCACCAGTCGTTTCGACTGTGCGCAGTTTGGGACTAACTCCCTCATAGATGGCTACGGTATCACCGACTTGAATTACCGTGCCAGTGCTTC
The DNA here is from genome assembly GCF_037981725.1 of Paenibacillus sp. FSL H3-0457. NCBI lineage: Bacteria > Bacillati > Bacillota > Bacilli > Caryophanales > Paenibacillaceae > Paenibacillus > Paenibacillus sp. FSL H3-0457. Next base: position 6,848,251 of record NZ_CP150283.1, read on the forward strand.
CGGTGTACTTGAACGTTCCACTACTCGCATTCACTTCGGCGAGTGCATTTTCGCCACCTACCGTCGTAGTAACGACTGAAATCGCGGGCGAATCGACATCTGCTCCATTTATCACCATATCCGTGACATCCGTGAACGGAATGTAGATCATATTCGGATTGAGTGGAACATTCATGACTTCTTGTTTAGCAACGCTAAATACATAAATACTTGTCGTCGCGTCTTGGCCTTGGAAGGACAAGCTGTCATCCGTCAACGTAAGTTGATATGTGTTACCTTCAACGAACTTGCCGTTTTCGGCTGCTGACGATACCGTGAAAACTCCGTTCCCGCCAGAGACGGTAACCCCTTCGAATTCGGGATTCGCCGTATCCACGAAGTTCATCCCCTCTTTGACCTGGGATTCCGTTAGACTGCCCGATGAATCCTGCACCTTAATGGTGAAGTTCGGCGCGACATCCAGTACCGAATAGCTTGGTACGCTCTGTACTGCACGATCTATGCTATCCGTATACTTTGCATACAACTTTGTATCCGCGTTCAGGGTGCTGCCGCTTGCGAAGATGAGTGAAAGATCACTATCCGCAAACCACCCTTGGAATATATATCCTTCTTTTGTTGGAGCAGGTAGATTATTTAGCACCTGGCCTTTTCGTACCGTCTGCGCAGCAACTGCCGTGCCTCCGTTGCTCTCAAACGTGAGCGTATACGCAGTGGAACCCGTGCCTGGGTTACCTCCGTTATCTCCAGGCGTTCCGCCACCACTATTACTGCCGGGTGACGGTGTTGGCGTTGATGTCACCGGCGATGTCGGTGTTGGTGTCACTGGCGATGTCGGTGTCACCGGCGTTTGATTCTGATTTTTCCACGCCTCTACAACCGCGTTGTTGCGCATGAAGAGAACCGCTGCTTCCGCGCGAGTCGCTTGCGCACGCGGATTGAAGTTCCCCTTTTCATCCCCGGTGAACACACCGGCTTGCCACAGCTTAATGACCGCATCAGCCGCCCAAGGCGATACATCCCCGAGATCGCCCGGTTCTGTCGTGACCGGATTCTCGGTCTGATAAGGGATCTGTTCGCTTTCGAAATACCGCAACGTCATCGTCGCCATTTGCTCCCGAGATACGGTAGCATCCGGCGAATATTTCCGATCCCCCGTGCCATCGGTAATTCCCTTCTTAACCGCCCATTCGACATATGGCGCATACCAGCTGCCCGCCTGTACATCGGCAAAGCTCGAAGTGGAGTACGCCCCCGCATCGACTCCGGCCATCCGTCCAAGTGCCGTTACATACATGGCACGTGTCATTGTCCCCTTAGGAGAGAAGCTACTCGCGTTCGTTCCGCTGAATATGCCCTTCTCCTGCACATGGACGACTGCATCATAGAACCAGTCGGTGGGACTCACATCCTGGAATCCAGTGGATGTGGTTACTTTTGTCTTCTGCATCGGCAGTTCAGCCGCTACTGCCGATTGCGCTGGTAATAGGGGCACGGCAGAAACTATTAAGCTGATCACCAGCATCCACATCAGGATCTGCCGGCTCACCTTCCATCCCTGTCTTACTTTCTTCACTTTCATTCATCCCTTCTATGTATAGATCAAACTAAAAAAGACCGTCCAAAATTCGACTGCTTTAAGGTACGATAATGCCAACTTTACAGATTGAATTCGTTCACCGACCTTTCTTATCAGTCGCAGTCGAATTGTGACACCAATACATGCAAATTATGTCGTTTTTTCTTCCGTATTTTATCATGCGAGATAGGGGCGCTTGTGAATTATAAAGAAAACTTTAAGTAAGCAACAACTCACAAGCGAGAACATCATAAACACAAAAAAAGGCGTAGGGAGGGTAACTCCTACACCACTATTTTTTCAGGAACTCTTTAGCTAGTTCGTAATCCATTTCAGATGATTTGCGTCTAAACGATCTCTCACTCCAAAATCGACTACACAGAACTATTCTCCCCCCAGCGCCGTCTTTGAGGAATCGAAAAAATACTTCTATGCTTCTTAGATCTTAATGAGATAAAAGGCTCCTGCTGATTCTTCGCCACATTGTGGGCGATATGCCTGAAGCGCAGCCCGCTTTCAAACTCAGGATTAAGCGCAATCGGGATGCCCTTATGTACGGAACGTATAATTTCTACATCGGCATGGATCACGCCAATCACACCGATATTGAGAATATCGATAATATCCTGCATCTTTACCGTTGCCGAACGGGCTTCCTGTCCGTCGGCCATATTAATGATGAGCTGTGGCGGAGCCGGAATCATATCTTCTAATAATCCGATTACGCGATCCGCGTCCTGAAGCGATGTACGATGAGGCGTAGTAACGACAATAGCCTCACCTGCTGCCAAAGCCGCATTCCAGAATCCATTTTCAATGCCTGCCGGCGAATCGATCAGCACATAATCATAGTTCTGGGCTATTTGCTGTACAACCTCGCCAAAAACTTGCGGATCATCGTGATGCACCGTGTCGTTACTACAGGAGATAAAGGACAAGGTACTGATTCGCTTATCTTTGACGATCACTTGATGTAAAGCACATCGACCCGTCAGAAAATCAGAAATATGATACCTTACCCTATTACTCAAACCAAGCGGAATATCCAGATTTCTCAATCCAAAATCAGCGTCGATCAGGCAAACGCTGCTCCCCGATAAGGCAAGGGCAGTCCCGAGATTAGCCGTGACCGTTGTCTTGCCAACTCCGCCTTTCCCTGATGTGATACATATAACTCGTGCCATCGGAGCCACTTCCTTCTCTTCAAGTACTAATGCGGGACAGCAAGACAACCATTTCTTCACGTATTATCGTTTGATCCGGCTTGAATGTAACGTCCTCGTAGCTAATAATCAGTTGCAATTTGATGAAATATGTCGTTATATCGACCACAGTGATTTTATCATGATGGATTATCCTACTTGAGAAATCTAAAGAAAACTTTAAATCCGTGCGTATTGGATCGTTTAATTTTTCGGAGAGATGGCACATCATTTTGACGAGGATGGAAAAGCGCAGACTGGTGTTGAGGGATTCAATATCTTGAGTCGATTACGAAGCTAGTGGAAAGAACAAAAAATGGGCCAATAGCGTCAGATACTGCTCCAACGCCATTTTCCCATTTATAATAGACTACCCTTACTGCTATATTCATGCTTGTGACGTACTGTTAGAAACCAGCATATATCCACTCCCCCGAACCGTAATGATTCGCTCGGGGTCGGCAGGGTCAGACTCAATTTTTTTGCGTAAATTACTGATATGTACAGCAACCGTTCTCGTATCCTCCAGACTTTCCATTCCCCAGATGATTTGAAACAACGTATCGACACTGACGACACGATTCACGTTTTGTGCCATATAGGACAGCAGACTGAATTCTTTTTTCGATAAAGAGATAGATGTACTTCCCATGTTGACGGACTGCGTGTAGAAATCCAGTGTCAAACCCGGTAACTCCAGCAGTTGTTCCCTTCTACCCGTCGACACTCTGCGAAGGTGAGCCTTGATCTTGGCCATGAGCACTCCCGGACTGAACGGCTTGGTCACATAATCGTCCCCGCCATAGGATAATGCGCTAATTTTTATTTCGTCTTCCTCTTGACTGCTCAGAAACACAATCGGCGCACTGGTGAGATTACGCGCATTCCTGCACCAGTCAATACCGTTTTCATTAGCCAGCAATATATCCAGTATAATTAAATCCGGCTCAAACGATGCAAGCAGCTCCATCGCTTCTGACCCGCTATGACTGCAGGTGGAGACAAATCCCTCCCTATCACAATACACCTGCACAATCTCGCATATATGAGGATCATCATCAACGATCATGATTTTGTGCGTGTCCATCTCATCACCCCTTTCCTTCAATCACCGTACAAGGAAACGTTACATAGAATGTCGCCCCCATCTTGCCGTCGCTCTCCGCTCGAACCATTCCTCCGTGCGCTTGTACGATTTCCCTGCAAATTGCCAGCCCCAGTCCACTGCCCTCTATGCCCATTCCCGGCCGATCATATCTGTAATTACGTTCGAAGATTTGCTCAAGCTGATCCGGAGGAATCCCCATTCCAGAATCCTGTATGCTAATGACTGCATGGGGAGCATGATTCACCACTTCCACAACTAGTGCAATACGCACCAGCCCCCCGCTGGAGGTGAACTTCATGGCATTTGACACTAGATTAAATAAAGCCTGCTCTATTCTTTTCGCATCCATCTCGACAACTGGCAAAATAGATCGTCTATCCTCGGCATCTCCGATATCCAGTATGAAGTCTAATCCTGCGTCGCGCACTACCAACTCATATTGTTCAAAAAAACCATGCAAGAAAGGAATCATCTGAACTGGCTCCATTCGGTACGAGACTTGTCCAGTCTCCAAATGAGACAAGAAGGACAACTCCTCGATCATACGGTTAATCCTTATCGTGTTCTCCCGGATGTACTTCAGATATTGTTCATTGCGTTCCGGCTTGACCCTGTCCTGTATAGCTTCTACATATCCAAGCATACTGGACAACGGCATACGCAGATCATGCGTAATATAAGCAAGTAGCTTCTTCCTCCCTTGCTCGGAGTGAAGCAGTCGGTCATACGAGGTTTGGAGATCATCATGCACTGTAGATAAGGCCTGTGTTCGCTCCTGAACGGTCTGTTCCAGATTCATATTCATTTCAATCAGCTTGTCATTAACGTTCTGTAATTCACGTGTAATTCTCTCTTCGTTCGATGCCGTCCTCGTAGATCGCGAAGACAGCAGAATCAGCTGCGCGATCGTAAATATCAATAAGCCAAGCGGAGATGTATTTCCAACTAGCGACCATCCGTTAAAATACAAAAAATCGTTGACAACCGTGACCAAAGTAACCACCGACACCAGCAGGAAGATCAGCGCTCCCTCCATACGTCGCACAGCCGCCTGAACCAGCCCGATCATCAGATAAATCATATGTAGAACTACCATCACACCGATTACCAGCAAAAATTTTGTATATATAATTGCAGGGGTTACCACTACAAGGATACAGAATGCACCAGTTACGATCCGGGTGCCAAGGCGAAACCATCGCGACACATAATTCGGAAAAATACAATCAAAATACATGGTGATGATATAACCGCTGAGGCAAAGAATCAGATATTCGATCTTGAACTGCAATTCCCAAGGAAAATGAGGCAACCATTGTGTAAAGATAAGCTCGCCGTTGAACAAGGATCGAATACCAAGCAGTACAGTAAACAGGCCAAAATATAACGGAGCTTTATCCTTACGTCGCAGCATAAACAACAGCAGATTATACAAACCGATCACTAGCAAACTTGCCGTGATGAACATATCCCTGGCAAGATTCAGATTGGTCTTGGTCGTTAGTACGTCACTGCCACCCAGCTCGATATCCTTGGTAATGCCGCCCCGATGATGTTGGAAGTTGGATACTTGCATGACCAGCTCTAACGTGTCGCTTTCAGGCTGAAAATACACCAGCTTTGTTTCCAATTGCGGGGTCATGCTGTGCTTGTCCTGACCAACATCACCAACTTCTGCCAGCAGCTCGCCATTGACCCATAATTTGTACGCATTAAAAATGCTAGACAGCCGCAGAGCAAGCATCTCATCGCGATCCTGCTCGCTTAGATGAACGACCAGTCCAAAGGTTGCATAGCCTGTACCGCTCAGCCGCTGACCTTCTAACGGGTAGCCCAGCCAGGAGCTTGGGATGTTAATCCAGTGGTCCTGATTTCCTTCCCTTGCCGAACGAACCCGCATATCCTCAGGCGACAGCAGTTCTTGCCAATAGAACGCCCACTTCCCTGTTAATTTTTGCGGATTCGTACTAAGTTGAGCCTGCGTTAAATCCAGAATACCTTCTTCACTTTGGAGCCTAGGAGAGTCCGGCGAAGAGAGGACGACATAGCCTGTAACCAAACCAATAACAGCAGCAATGATATACAACCAAACCTTACGAGAACCGACTCGGAGAATCTCCCTCATGATGAACCCAACCCCATTCTACAAGAGCGCAATAAGTAAGTTGATCATCCAAATAATATCATCAATACAGGAGAATGTACCCTGCAAATTTCTAGCAGGTGTCGATAGCTAACATCGCGATGATACCCTTTTGACGACGCGCGCTTAGCTGGGTGCGCCGCCACAAAAAAAGTACACACTTTGAAGTGCATACTGATATGAAGGATCTTATTCGCAATGAATAATTCGAGCACAATCTGTATGTGCCAGATTCACAGATGACTCATGCATTATAGTGAATTATTGATGATTTCTGTGAAGGGCTTCATGTTGTACGTGTCATCCTGAATGCGCCATTCTCCCTGATCCTGCAAAAAGGTGATATCACCCGATAACGGAATGGACTTGAACTCTTTGCCATCCTTATCCGTAAATTTCAAATCGAGCGTGTATTCCACAAGAATCCAGTCACTCTTGCTATCTTTGATCTTGGTTTGTATATTTTCAGGATGCAGCAGAGCCTTCTCTTTGTCTGCTACACGTAAAGGAATCTTGTTAAATCGCGCATCTATATTGGATTCGAAATTCCTTTCTGTCAAAAATGGTCTGATTACTTCTGCTCTAGCCAGCAGACCCTCCACAGTTAACGTATCTTCATAGTCCTTATAATCAACAGTCAGTTCGGTTGTTTTATAATCCAGCGACATTTCGAGGGCCTGCTGCTCATCTATGGCTGACGCCTTCTGATTGCTCACAATACTCGGCTGATTCGTCGCTGGTGGAATGGTCTCTTTAACGTTCTCGGCTGACTCAGATGGGGTGCACCCCATTATCATGACAGATGAAAGAAACAACGTACTCATCACATAAGCTAACTTACGCGAGGTGATCAACTCCTTTCTCGTCAGTATTACTCTCAATTATCCCTTCAATAGGATATAATGTCCAGTTATTAGGAACATCTGAACAGACACCCAGTGAATTACATCCATTGGGTGTCATCTTCATCATAGATTGTGTTATAGTCATCGGGAAGTGATTTGGAGGAGATAATGATGATGATCAAAATTACAACTGGACCAACTCTCGAAGGACAGCGCCTGCGGGTCCAATAACTGCGTGTTTCCTTCAACAATGAAGGTGTGAAAGCTATGTTAACTTATCAAGTCGTTCCTATGATCTATGATTCCAAGGAACAGATTGATGCTATTATTTTACTCGAACAACAATGTAAACAGCTTGATTCCATTCATCTGAAAGCAGACCTTGACCATATTAGCAAAAAAGACGGAGACCATGCACTCCTCTGTTATCGCCACGGTGATTTGGTAGGACTCCTCAGTTGGTATCCATCCGACGGCGTAACCGGGAATATTAATGCCATCGTACACCCAGATTTTCGTCGCCAAGGTGTGTTCGGCAGCCTACTGAAAAGAGCCATCCTGGATATGAAACCACAAGGGATTAACCAACTCAGTTATCGCGTTCCTCAGGGCTTATCTCCGGGTGTTCATACTGCCCAATCCCTTGGAGCCATTTATGATCGTGCGGAGTACTCGATGCAACTTGTGAATGAGGTCCTTTCGGTTGTGGAGCCACCTGAACTAACGTTGTCCGTGGCAGAAACCGAGGATATGGAGTTTATGGTCACTTGCTCCTCCCAAGCCTTTGGAGATTCGGAGGACTGGACACGCGAGTACTTTATGCAAACGAATGAACCCAGCCGAGTCACCTATATTGCATGGCAGAATCAACTGCCTGTTGGGCTGGTACGGGTCAACTCCATTAATGCAACAACCGCATTTATTCATAACTTCTGTATCTTGCCTGCTTATCAGGGACAGAAACTGGGGCGCACTGCGCTTAGCATCCTGGTTGATCTCCTAAGGAAACAAAGTTACACAGATATCCGCTTATCCGTTGTTACCGAGAACAAACGTGCTTTGAATCTGTACCGCAGTGTTGGTTTTGAAGTAAATTCTGAGTATCACTATTTCAACGGTAGTTTATAAAAGGCAGTAGAGAGAGATCGTTTTCCTCATTGGGAGACGGTCTCTCTTTTTATATATTGGAGAATTGAAAAATCAATTTATAACCATCGAACGTTTGCCCGTACATTTCCCGATAGTTACCTTTGGTATAATTATTCACTGTTTTCCGCCAGAAAGATTGGCCAATCTTATTTTTCTCCGATGGATTGGTGAACAACTCCCAGTTTCCTCTAAACATTCCGAAGATCGTCGATGCCGCGTGTTCAGCAACGCCTACACCTCGAAACGGCTGCATCAGAAAGAAGTCATGTACAAAGAAATTCGTGCCTTATGAACAATATGGCGGAGTAGCTATGAACGCAAACCCTGCCGGTATGCCACCCACAATCATGAGGAACGGATAAAGACACTCCGGTTTTTCCCACCATATGTTCTGGACGTTATACTGATCCTGCAAAGTTATATAATCAGGACTTGGCTCAAAAATGCCATGTTCGTTCGGGGTATGCTCTCCACCCAGACCATAATGTCCGGATAGATCATGAAGGTATAGCGGGTACATATTTTTAATCACATACGCCTCGTCTTTATTCGTTAATTTCACTTCTATATTCATATTCACCAACCTTACCAGATGATTTAAGGAGTTAATTTCAAGAACTCTCAACGCATATCCTTGTACCGTCAAATGAATTGTACGCGTAATTAACAACCTCGAATATGTAAAAAAGCTTTAATAACTATTCTTTATTCTTACAGGAAAAAGCCACATTCGATTGCTCGAACATGGCTTTTATAGTTTCATCCCTTTTTGCAATACACAATTTTCTTGATGCTATCGATGGATAAACAGTATTGGTCCGCAAGCTGATCGATGGTTGTTCCGGCAGCAAAAAGCTGGCGGATCTCGTCGTTCCGCTCCCGGACAATCCTTCTGCCACCCGAATTCTCGCCCCACTTCTTGTGGGCATCCTTGGGCCTCGGAATATAGATCAAGCCACCAGAGATATGACGCTGTATTTCTTTGAGTAATTCTTCCGGGAAGATTGTATCCGCATTAATATATTTCACGTTGCTCCACTCCTTAAAAGTTAAAATCTTTAAGGCAGCAGAGTCGTACAATGAACACATTGGATATGCACTACAATGATATGGCGGAAATGGATTTCACGCTCTATACAAACAACCGCCGTTGTTCATCACATGGACTCTGCATAGAGCGGATCGTGAAATTTCTTATGAAACGAATCATGGTAGCCCCCCATTCAGTTAATCTTATTCGTGCTGAAGAACTTTTAACTGTCTATTCCATAATAAGGTTTATTTTCCTTCATGGCAAAATCTACACGTCGAATCTGTAATATACCCCTGTTAATTCTTCTGATACGCTCCATAGCTTGTTTGAAATGTTAGCGTCATATAATTTTTCGATGATCTTAGCGCTCTTGGGATAGCCCTTAGTGCCGCCCATACCGCTGGGAGCAATATACTCCCCTCCCGTGATCGTCGGATCTGCTGCAGCATATAAGGTAGGTAATGCCCCCATATGTGCCGGTTGACTAATGATTTTCAAAAGACTGCGCATGAATATATTGGTCTGTTTCCCCGAACCGAAGGAAAATAGGTTGGTATGCGAAATTCCTGGATGAGCGGCGATACTCATGGAATCAATATGGGCGGAATTAAATTTATTCTGCAGCTCTCTCGCAAACATCAGATTGGCTAGCTTGCTTTGACTGTAGAACTTCATGGGATTATATCCTTTGGAGCCATCTAAATTATTAAAATCAATCGCACCATTATGAGCTGCCATACTACTTACAGTGACAACTCTCGATTTCGGAGTAGAGATCAATCGAGGCAATAGTAGACCCGTAAGCGCAAAATGGCCTAGATGATTACTACCAAACTGTAATTCAAAGCCATCTTTCGTCAACTGGAATGGAGGGTTCATAATTCCTGCATTATTAACGAGAATGGACAAAGAATCGTATTGCTCAAGAAAAGCGGCTGCGAACTTACGGATACTAGCTAAATCGCTAAGATCAAGTTGCATAACGATTACCTCTCCAGCTACATGCACAGACGACTTTATTTTATTAGCTGCCTTTTCACCTTTTTCCAGATTACGAACTGCAAGGATAACTTTTGCCCCTTTTTCAGCTAACGCTAATGCCGTTTCATACCCTAACCCGCCGTTCGAACCTGTCACAATCACTACTTTATCGGATACAGTCGGGATGATGTCTTTAGTCCAAACTTCGCTCATTTGTCTACACACCTTTCTTATCTCTTCCTTGATACCCTAATATCCAGCTTTTAAAGCTTTTATCCCCCACCATACTGGCTTAAACTCCGTTCCAGCATCCCTCTAACCTGCTGTTGCAGTTCGAGCGGAGACACCACCTTCACTTCCGGCCCATAGGAGAGTAATTTTCGCGCTGTAAAAGAGAACTCCTCGGGCGGAACAAGTCCGCGCCACTCATGGCCTTCAACTGACTTGAACAACACATCTGACGCCGCAATCCTTGCTCCAAATTCCGTGAATTGCAGCACCACTTCTACGCTTGCTCTATCTTCTTTGGCAGCTAGCCATGCCTTTAGACTTGGAACAGATTTATCCACTGATTCCATAACCGTCAATTGCTGCATGCGATCCACCCGATACAATAACACGCGGTCCTTATTTCGGGCTGGCATGTACCAATGTCCCTGCTCATAGTAGATGCCATAGGGAAAGACCTGTACTTTTTTAGGACCACTGCGGGCATGATACATAAATTCGATTTCTCTCTTTTCTACCGCTGCACCCAATATCGCTGTTGTTAAAGGCTCGGAATGCCCACCGGGGTGCTGGACAAAGGTGATATGCTCTCTCATTCGCATAATCAGATCCTGTACATCTTCGGGCAAAGTAGAGAAATACTGCTCAGCCAGATGTTCACGCATTAATCCATACGGAAAATCCGGTACTTGCTGTAGATATTCCAGCATCATAAACAGCCCTAATGCCTCCTGCTGTGTCAGTTGAAGAGGTGGCAAAATCCGATTGGGCAACACCCGATATCCTCCGTTCACGCCAACTTCTGTGTACAAAGGAAAACCCAGCGCCTGCAATGCATCCAGATCTCGCTGGATCGTACGAATCGATACGTCGAACCGTTCTGCCAGTTCCCGGGCGGTGAACTTTTGTCTGGAATCCATCAGGCGCATAATAGCCAGTTTTCGATGATTCATGAATTCAACATCCTAACTACGTCAACTTTTGTCATAGTTAAAGTGTATCATACATTTTAGAAAGGAGCGATGAACATGTCTGATAACAAAACAATTTTGTACATTGCTATGAGTTTGGATGGATATATCGCAAGACTGGACGGTTCGGTAGATTGGTTATTTGATGTGGAGGGTGATGGTGGAGACAACGGGTATGCTGCCTTTTATGAAACAATCGGTAGCGTTGTTATGGGACGTTATACGTATGAAGAGGTGCTCACACTTTCCGAAGAATTTCCCTATGCGGATCGCCCAACGTATGTGCTTTCCCGCTCGGAACAGCCGCCCGCTCCGCATGTACAGTTTACAACCGAGGAGGTAGATACGCTCATTCCCCAGTTAAAACAAACTTCTGATGGAGATGTGTGGATTGTGGGTGGCGGCATATTGGTTCAAGCTGTGTTAGCAAAAAAACTACTGGATGAGATCGAAGTCGCCATCATTCCCAAGATTCTTGGTGAAGGCATTCCTTTATTCCCGACAGGCACTGTGCCAAGTCAATTTAAAATGCTCCGAACCCAGACGCTGGGACAGATCATTTCGATTCGTTATGAGGTACAGAACAGCGGCCCAGCGGATACAGCTTCGAATGTCTAGATAAGTAGAAAAGGGAAAAACCATTCTTGTGATACATGGACACCATAAAGTTAGACACCATCTAACCATTGGGGTACCCGTTCATGAAAGAGTGGTCTTTCCATTACCATGTATCAAGTATCAAGTATCAAGTATCAAGTTATCCTATCATTCCTCGTACATATTCCGCTAACACCTCTGCCGTCCTACGGTGAGATAACTCGCCAGGATGGGTACGCGCTCCTACCGTCTCTTCGGTTGTATCAGGAAGCTGGATGATTGAGACCTTGCGGTCTCCTGTCCCCTTCGTATACGTATCAACCGCGCGGTAGATGGCAGGCATCATGGGAAAACCAAGCATGCCATAAGCCCATACGAGTTGTGCATCCGGATTGTTTTTCCGAAGTTTGAACAGGAACTGTTCCACCGCTTTCTCAAAAGCAGCCAGATCTTCTTCATGATACGTACCGTCTTCGTTCAAACGCTGCTTGTACACCTTGCCAGTGTCGGGGTCTTTCCATTCCGGTGACTGAAATGCACCCCCATCATTGCTACCCAGGTTCACGACCACCACGTCCGGCTGCCACGAACCAAAATCATGCTCATCTCCTGCACCTAACGCTTCGTTACGTTCACCAGTAAGCAAGCCACAGACCTGTTCGTAATACTCGGGGATGTTCCCCTTTGGATTGTTATCCCAACTTGTCAGCACACCCCAGCCACTTTGCGAGATGACCCGATATTCTGCATTCAATGCCTCTGCTGTCATAAACGTATAATTATGTATGGCGCTGAACCACATCGGAATCCAATCTTCCTCCGCTTTCGCTCCAATCGCACCTTCACCAGATGTAATACTGTCACCAATGAACTCGATCTTGTACGGTTTTTCCTGCACAGGCAGGAACGCTCCATCCGATTTCACCGCATGAATCTGCAAGGAACAACCCGGGTCACCACTCATCGCTTGAACATCCTTAACGATCCGAACATTCTTCACCACATTCGCGTTCATACCTCGGAATACACAGACCCAGTACCTTCCCGCCGTTAACATCTGTCTGCTCACCGAAACACCATTGATCAGAATGCTGATCCATGACTCATACATGTCATACTGCGACTCTACTTCAACCCATAGTTCGGAGCCCTGTACATTGAGTTCAACTGCACTCCCCGTCCAAAATAACGTCAACGGCGATCGCTCTCCAGTTGTTCTGCCATGCACTTTAAGATTTCCGATCTCAGGCAGAGTATATACCTTTAAATTCTCATTAGATATCACGGTGCAAACCTCCTACGTTTGGTTCATATTATAAGCAGGCTCTCTACATGCCTCGGATGTACGCTTAACTGATATTATGCAACTTTTGAAGCGCTTCCTCTTTGTTTTTCAAAAAGAAAACATGCTTGCCATTGTTGCACTCATAGATGAAATCTCTCAAGCTCTTGCTGTTATGTCCTTCGAAATCTCCCACAATAGCAAGCTTAACATGATAGTTCACGTATTTCTGCAAAATCTCGCCTGCAAGCTTGGTTTTTAGTTCGAAGAACTCTTCCGTGATGTTCGATTTGTCGATAATGAGTTTATCAGCATCATCGGTATACCTTACCGAAGCCATCAAATCCAGTGCATCTTGAGCATTGTTGATGACGATACCATCACTTTCAATAATGGCGACCTTGGAATTGCCTTGCTGATCAATAGTTATGTTCATTTCACTTTCTCCTCCTCTGGACATCGGCTTTTGGTTAAGAGATAACTATCTCAGTTACTATAATTATTTAGTTATTCATCTTTTCAAGCGTCTCCATGTAGAACACATGCAGGAACTTTTTGATATTAACCTTGCCTTTGTCGCCTGCCTGATCTTCTTCCATGGCTCTCATCTTCATTCGAACATCCTGGAAGTCGAAGTACAGGGGAGCATAATGCTCAAACTTGTGGTTGCTATAATCGGTGAGTCCAATCGAGGCCATGTTTGTTAACGCGGCAATTACCGTTCTGCGAATGCGCTGTTCCATCGCCTTGCTCTCTTTCTCGACGTCTTTGGGCGTGGACTTGTACGTCTGGGCCACCGCTTCATAGGACTCCTTCAGTGGCGGCCACTCTGCGACCTGCTTCTGATCAATCGCATACTCCATGAGCGCAATGATGTCCTTGCTACCACTTTCTCCGATGATCCCCAGATCCATTAGAATGTTTCGTGCCGCATCTCGCACCGTACGACCTTGGGCAGGGGCCGGCGCTTCCGCCAGATTCAATCGGGCCATCGACTGCTTGATCTCCAGCACGTATCGTTCATACTTCCACTGGTCATTCACTTTGCTGAGCACATGCTCCACTTCCACCCGATTAATCGGTTTATGAATAAAGAATTCAATGCCGTTTTGGTAGGCCGCTCCTACCATCTCTTTGTTCTCCACCTGAGAGATCATGATGAATTTCCCGGTATAACCCCCGTGCTTCAGCTTCGCCACCGTCTCAATTCCGTCCTGATCCGGCATCAGCAGATCAATCAGCACCACATCGGGACGCAGATCCATGATCATGCGTGCTCCTTCTATTCCGCCCTCCGCCATGCCCGCAAGCTCGCCGATACCACAGGATTCAATGATATCATGCAGCATGCTCCGACTTACCACATCATCATCCACGATCATGATAGAAAGTGTCATCGACATCGGCCCCCTTGATCAGATTTATTTTGGGAATAGCTATAACAAATGTTGTCCCTGTCTCTCCCGGAGGCGCCGACTCTACCTTAATTTGTCCCGCCAACGACTGAACGATATCACGTACATGGGACAAGCCAATGCCCGTCGCAGCAATGCCAACTTCATTGAACTTTGTTGTATAGCCTGGTTCAAAAATAACATCCCGTTTGGCTTCAGGTACGCCTTTTCCAGTGTCCATCACGACGAAATGCACGTCATCTTCTTGCTCATACACACGAATTCGGACCCTCCCGTCATGCTCAATCGCTTCTACCGCATTGGCAATCAAGTTATTCATTACCGTGAGAAGAGGAATGTAATACGGAGACTCACAATCATACTGTTGCTCAATATCGATCTCGACCTGCTTATGCAGCATTTCGCTATATTTTCGGTTTGCTTTGCTGGCAAAGTTCAGTACTTCAGATAGGCTCATGTTGACTGCTTTTTCGTTATCATACAGCTTCAGCAGACCCGCGAGAATGCGTTGTGAATCCTTCTTCACTTCATGAATCTGCTGAGCGATGCCCAGGGTGCGCTGACTGTATTGATTCATGTCCTGCTCCCGGAGATCGCGATATAGATCATAGCTGTCAGCCGTAATGCCTTCGATCGTATTCATCGCTTTCTTCAGGTAAAAGACCTCGCCATACAGACCCGAGTTCACACTCAGCATCTGCTCCATCCGCTTCTCCTGCTCTGCATGTAAGAGCCGCATCTGCCTCACCGCAATGCTGTTATATAGCCCAATCACAAAGTAACTTCGCAGACCACCTACCACAAGCAGATACAACCATTCCTTCATATAAAAGATATTGGTCCCGCTTAACATTCCGCGAAAAAGCAGCTCAACAAGATTAGAGGAGAAATCGATACATGTGATTAACCCGCCGAGCAGAAGAGGCTGCATCTCATGGAATCGATGCTTGAATTTGCTAAGCCCATAGGCAAAGAAAACATAATACATACCTGCACCCAGATTGTCCCGCATGCTTTCCAGTATAGACACCGTCTGTACATGATTGATGAGATCTACCGACTGAAACAGCAAATTCGCGATGCCTGTCAGGATTCCTGTCTTCACATAAGACAAGTGTGGCATGATCATCAGCAGAAATAAAAGGATGCTAACCCCCAGCCCGATTCGGAAGTAATCTTCCCGGAACGGATTTATCTTGAATTGCGCCCCTACCGCAGTGGTAAAGGCAATGGCCGTCATCTGCACATTCTCATTTTTGACCCAATTGCGCATCGATCTCTTCACCCACTATAACAACGTTTAGCGCCCAATGCCGGAACCCGCGCTTCTAATGTTAAATATACTAACATATGAAAGAAGCATTAGAAATAATTAAAATTAGGGAATGAACGCTCAAGCAAAATAAAAAGGCCGGAAGTTTTCACTTCTGCGGCCTTTTCCTTATATCTCATCCGGAATATCAAATGACACCATCGTTCCCTCACCCGGCTCGCTTATAATCGATAATCCCTGACCATAACGTTGTAGCAACCTACGGTTCGTATTTGCAATGCCTATTCCGCCTTTTCCACCCAGTGTAGCACGCAGTAGCTCAGCAACCTTCTCGGGTTCCATGCCTTTGCCATTATCCTTCACCTCAATACGGGTATAACCCTCATGACGAGTGATGGATAGGCATAACGTACCGCCTACATTGCGGCTTAATAGTCCGTGTCTGACGGCATTTTCAATCAAAGGCTGAATCGACAGCGGCGGGAGAAGCAACGGAAGATCCGGTTCGACGTTTAATACCACCGACAAGCGATCTTCAAATCGTGTTTTTTCAATAAAAAGATAGGCTTCAACGAGTTCCAGCTCATATGATAATTTCACCAGTTCCCCTGTGTTGAGATAGTTGAAGCTGATCCGTAAATAGGATGAAAAAGCATCGCCAAGCTTCCGCATATGCTCTGTATCAATATCACTTAAAACCATAAGTGAATTCAACGTATTAAACAGGAAGTGAGGCTGAATCTGAGCCTGTAAATAAGCGGCCTCCATGCGCAGGCGCTCTTGGATAGACTGATTTAGCATGGTCAATGCACGTATCCGATATTTCAGTTCCACCGCATCTACAGGCTTCGTGACATAATCATTGGCCCCCGATGCAAATCCCGTGTAGATATCTGGCGGCTGACTTCGTGCCGTCAACAGCAGCACAGGAAGCTCAGACATCGAGAATTGTTCCCTCACCTTCTGGGTTAACTCATATCCGGACATATTGGGCATCATCACATCTGTAATGAGCAGATCCCACTGACGTGTGCCGAGCAATTCCATCGCTTCCTGACCCGAACCTGCTGTAGTTATATCATATGGTTCCGTCGAAAGAATGCTGACCAACACATCCAGATTCACCGGATCATCATCCACAGCCAGAATGGTAGCTCTCCCCTCTTTTAACAACGGAGCCATCTCTGCTGTCGCCAAGGCTTCCGCGTCCCCCATACCTGGGCGGGGTAACAGGAATCCGCTAGGTGCATCTTCCATCATCTCCGCGGCCTGTTCCCAAATTAGAGGTAGCTGCGACTGAGCCTGATCGGCGGCTTCATCCGCGAGTGGTAGATCGAAGCTGAATACCGAGCCCTTTCCGAGTTCCGAGTGAACCGTAAGTGCCCCGCCGTGCAGTTCTACGAGCTCTTTGCAGATGTTCAGTCCAAGCCCGATGCCTTGTCCATCACTGATTCCATACGACCCTTGTTCATACGGGAGGAAAATACGCATCCGTGTATCCTCATCCATGCCAATGCCTGTATCCGTCACATGAATCAGAGCATGTCCTTCACGAATTTCGGCACTTACGGATATCGTTCCTTCCTCTGTATGTTTAAGCGCGTTATGCAGTAGATTATACAAAATCTGAACGAGCCTTTCTTCATCAGCCATGACCTGAGGGAACGATTCCGGAATCTCCATATGAAGGCGAACTGGTTTTCGTTCTGCCATGAATTGCAGCATGGCGATAACGCCAGGCACAACCGACTGTATGGAAAGAGGCCCCTGACGTAACTCAATGCGGTGCTCCTTCAGCCGGACTACATCCAGTAGATCACCAAGAAGATGTGACATCCGTCTACCGATCGTAATCAGCAACTCCATATCCTCCAGGCTCCGTTCATCCAACCGGTTTTTCTCCCGGGTGATCACGTTATGAGCGATGTTAATGATCCCGTGCAGCGGGGTCCGCAGTTCATGTGATGTATTCGCCAAGAATTGATCTTTAATTTTGTCGCCCTTCTGTAGTTCTGTGTTCAGCTTCATATTCTCCCTGACATTCCTGAAGTATTTCTTGAACCAATAGGCGGAGAAGCCGGTAATCGCAAAGATAATGTCAATGGGATAATAGACTGTTGTCACATCTTTGGCTGTCTCGACCACACTCCATATCAGGTTGGATATAATGCCTCCTGCAGTAAGCAGCAGAAAAACAATATCCCGGTCCGCCTGTTTCCTGAAGATCATCGTTCCGACGATGTATAGAAACCAGATCATGGATACAAGAAAGAATAGGTTAATGACGTTGTAATGGATCATGGCATATGTAATATGAATGGGCACCACCACAATCACGGCCGTATAGATCAAGGTCATGACAACATGCCACTGTAGCCATGCCTTTCGTACATGAACCATCGTTAATCTCTGGAATAACAGAAGGATACAAACATTTTGCAGCAACAATGAGATCAATCGAATTTTAATGCCCCAAGTATAATTAATAGGAAGCCATAACATCAATATATTGTCATGACCCATCGTAACCGTGATGCCCACAGATAAAGTTAATACGGCTCCAACCAGCAAGGAACGTTCCTGTCGATTAAATGCGTAAAGAATACAGGCATACATGCCGTGGAGGAGCAGAACCAGAAAGGTGAGCATCTGAAAACCAATAGAATACCAACGCGAAAAATCAACAGCTGCCTGTGAACCGAAGCGAACAGGTTTGCTAATTCCGCCCATATACGGGCTATCGTAATTGGCTACACGAACCAATAGTTCAATGGAGGTTGTTCCTTCCTGATCATAGGTCGCTGTATATGAAGTGCTTCGGGGTATATATGTACTGCTATCCGAGGAGACCTCACCCATACCCCCGTCGTTGTGTCCATTCATCTCAACCTCGGATGAACTTCGGATTCCCTTGAACCAGAAAGTTACCGGTGTCTGAAGTGGATCTGTCAAAATGCGCAATCGATATGTTCCGTAACCGTACGAACTCTCGTGTTCCTGATTCTGTGCACTCCCCCAGTCTCCTGGGACCTGAACACTCTTCGCACCGCCATTCCTCTTCGCAATATCTTGTTGGGTCAGCAACTCATCCGGGTAAATTTCCCATTCCCCATTCAAGTACATGACAGGGGACTGATCCAGATCCACATCTCTCAAATCAAGCACCCCGTTAACGGCGCGATGCTCATCTACTGTGTGGAATAGCTCAGACCATACCGAGCGCATGCCAATTAACACTCCAAAAATGATTAGCATGATGAACAAATATCTGTAACGGTCCATACGTTTCGTTTGAAGTAATTTCATTAATTATTTTTTCATGACTTTGGTTAAACCGAGCTTCCAGTCCTGATACCATTCGGTAATGTCCTCACTGATCGGTATCTCCAAATCTTGCTCCATTCTGGTGGTTAAGAGACGATACTGCTCCTCCACACCGAGATCGTTGTGCATTTCATCATATAACTTCATTAGCATAAAATAACTTTCTTCTTCGTCCGGAAGCATATGCTGGATACGTTGTGTACTCTCGACCACTTTCTCCGCCAGCCCATGCTGCTGGTAATACAGACTTAGTTGTCTCATATGATACAGCCACAGATAGCGTAATCTTTCCCGCTCAGGTTCAGCCCACATGTATTCGTAATTGCCAAGATAGGTACCCTTATATAGATGAAGCGCTTGCTCATAGGCATGAACGGTACTTGCGTCTACGACTTTCCATTGCCTGATTTCCCGTTCCCACTGCTCACTATCCAACTGAGCCTCACCCAATTCGAGTCGATAGCCTGCCTCCAGGTGTCCACTCTGAATCGTGATCATATTCATATTGCAAGTTTTCAGGGTTTGGCGGACATGATACATTGCAGTGTAGAGTTGATGTGTCGTCTTCTCCTCTTCCATTCCCGGCCACAGAAGCTCCAGCAGAACACTGCGATGGATGACCTGGTTCCGGTGGTGAAGCAAGTATGCAAACAGCTCCTGCGCCTTGCTTGTACGCCATTTGGCCACCTGAACATCCTTGCCTGGAAGCTTAAACTGAATCTGATTAAAACAGCAAATTAAAGGTACGTTTGTATCCTTTGACCGCTGCTCGCGTTTTACGCTCAGTTTCTCTCTTACGCGGCTCACCGTCTGCTTCAATCGATCCTTTTGGATCGGCTTCATCACATAGTCCAAAGCCTGTAATTCGAAAGCATGCACCGCATATTGATCGTAACTGGTCACAAATATAATTTCGGTGCCCGGTGTTGCCGCCTGAATCTGTCTTCCCAGATCCATACCATCCATCTCCGGCATATGAATATCCAGAAATACAACATCAGGACGGTGCTCCACAATACCCGCCAC
The DNA here is from genome assembly GCF_037981725.1 of Paenibacillus sp. FSL H3-0457. Taxonomy (NCBI): domain Bacteria; kingdom Bacillati; phylum Bacillota; class Bacilli; order Caryophanales; family Paenibacillaceae; genus Paenibacillus; species Paenibacillus sp. FSL H3-0457. The sequence goes on from NZ_CP150283.1 coordinate 6,868,407, forward strand.
AGCCTCTGTTGGATTCATATATGTAGCGATAATTTCAATGCCGCTTACTTCTTTTTCTAGTGATTTTTGAAGGCCTATCAACGCTAGACGTTCGTCGTCAACCAATATCACTTTCACAGGAGCTTCCTCCTCGACCCTGAGGTCTTGAGATTTATTTTCACTATTATATCATAGGCATTTTAAGTATTTAGCGTTCTTCGTTACCCATTTTTAATTTTTAGCAATTTAATTGTATAATACTAAATAGAAGACAGGTTATCAGATCCGGTCTTGGAAGAGAGGAAGGTTCCATATGTCAGATGTTAATCAAAGCTTTGGGCAAGCCCTTGTCAAATCATTAGTGGGGGAACGCGGTCATATCCGCATCGCCCGTGCTCTACCCGATATCGATGTCACACTTGCTACTCGTACGCACGATGCCATGCCATATACGATCTATCAGTTGGTGAAGCACATGCATTATTGGCAACAATTCATGCTCGAACACTTGGAAGGACGCAAGCCACAGCTCCCTGCTAACGTGAGTGAAAGCTGGCCTGAAGAGAAGGGTCCACAGGACGAAGCGACGTGGAAGGCAGATATTCAGGCATTCTTGGATGGAGTTGATCAAGCCGTAGCCATTGCAGAAACTGCACAATTAGATGATCCACTGCTCTATTTCCCGGGTGAAACTAAAGCAGGACTTCTGCGCAATATCGCCTCCCATAACTCGTACCATCTAGGGGAGATTGTTCTGCTACGTCGCTTCTACGGCGCATGGCCGCCTCCAGGTGGCGGATATCCGGCGTAAACCGGAAAGATTCCGATAGAATGAAGCAAGCCGCAAGGGAATGTATCTCCCTCGCGGCTTGTATTGTTTTTACCATACTCTACATTGTCTAGTTAGCACTAGTATAGAGGCGCTTCAACACAATGATATTATTCATACTAGACTTCTGGAGTCATCAGCCCTTGGATAAACGTCTCAAAGTTCGGTGCCAGCGGAAGGATCTCTTTGGGATTCTCCCTCTTCACATAAACGACCTCAGGTTCTCCATCATTACCGAATGAACGATAATCGAGCATGACAACCCCCGACTCCGAAGGAGATACCGCGATGACCACACCAATCTCCGGATACCCTTCACGTTCAATCAAATTCCAGCTGCCTTGAATACCCGCTAGTGTGCGAGGCTTCTCACGGCCAATGCCCAGTATACCTTCAATTTCAACATAATCCGTAGCTCCCGTATCTGTGTTCGCCACAGGGAAATAACGATTGTACGGAATACCGCCGTTATGTAGCTTCATCATCTCAATGTAGGAAGCCGGCAGTCGGAACACCAATTGCTCCTCAACAGAATCAATGAGGCCATCACTTGGCGGATTGGACACATAGTGCTCCAGTGCCTGCTCACTATCGTTCCAGAATTCGCCGGATTCCGGTCTGGGAATCGCTTCAAAGGTCGCTACAACGTCAACGGGTACATGGAATTCTCCAACAGCCTCTGGATCAGTTTCAACTTCAGGTTCAGATTCGGACGGCTCCTCCATTTTGCTTCGAATCCATCCCAGAAACTCCAGCGTATCTTCATCCTCAGGGTCCAATTCATCCGCTCTTTCAAACGCCTGCAGCGCATGCGCATATTGCTCCAGATAATAATAAGCCAGTCCAATCCGATAATGCCAGAGTGGGTCACCTGTGCCCTCTTTAGCAACCGTCAGGAATTGTTCAACCGCTTCTTCATACTGTTCCAAGTTATTCAGCGCTCGCCCCAAATGGTTAACCAGCTCATAATCTCTTTCTTCCACAGGAATTGCCTGAATTGCATCTACAATTTCCTGAAACTCATCTTCTTCATGCCACTCTTGCAATTGAACCAACAGATCGTCTCTCATTCTCTTTTCCTCCCCGTTCATTCACTCATGATTACGTATTGAAAATTATACCACTATCCGGATCACCATCTCCAGCAAAGCAAGATCCTTAGGGATATCACGAAGCGATATCTTTTCATTTCGGATGACAAAGCTAAAAGAGGTAACCTGAACCTGGTTAAGAAAACCAGGCAGGCTACCTCCTATATTCCTTCCACTATATTGCATTCTTCATTCAATTCAGCAATTCAACACAATCATAGACCCAGCCTGCACTTAACCAGTTACCCAAGTCACTAGAACCGCTGATCGGCGTAATCGTGATAGTATTGGAACCATTCACGAAGTAGGATGCTGGAACATTCCAGCTAAAGGTTGTGTTGTTCCCACGATACGTACCAATGGTGAAGCTACGAGAATTGGGTTGTGAAGATGCAGCAGGATTGGTTAAAGCATGTCCATTAACCGTTACACTCGGTCTGCCATTATTGTAAGCTGCCGTAATACCGATGTTGAGCGTATGAGAAGATGCCGCTTGAGATGCATTCAAATTAAACGTTATTGTGGTTGGAGAATTCTGACCACGGAACTGGATTGCCGGGAATCGATTGGTCGCGCTACCGGTGGCATAGGTGACAGGTCCCCAGCTTGGGTTGCGACTATCGGAAGGGTGACGGATCGGAATCGTCTGTCCATTCAGCAACTCCCGTGGTGTACCATCCCAGTTGCCGATTCGCCAGATGTTAGAGGCTTTACTTGGGTCATTGTTGATCGTACGTGTATTCAGAGTCGTCGTTTGCCCTGCCGTGACATTAACCGTTTCCGTATATACGGCCAGTTCTCCCTTATAAGCTGTCATAGTGTACGTGCCCGGGATCATGCTGTATTTGGCGGCCGCCCCACTTGAAGACGTCCCCACCCAATACTGGGCATTGCTATTAGCGAACCCAATTGTGTAAGCATATCCTGTATCCATCCCGGAGAGGCCATTAAGCACTACGTTCCCCCGACTGGATACCCAACCCTGCAGATTCAGACCAGACATCCAGCTGAAATCGGGTACACTTGGCGTACCTCCCGTTGTAAAGATCAAAGCGTACGGCCCATGTAGACCCAGGCGCCAATTCTCCGTCTGTGCATGTCCCGAGTTCATATAGTTATATACTTCCGTCTCTGTTCCACTTTGGAACTGGATGTCGCGGAAGAATGGACCACCAGAGCTTTTTTCCCGATTGCCGTAGGCCATAAATACACCGACGCCATTCCCCGTAACTCCACGAACGGATAAATCTTTGGCCTGATCATTACCATAATATTTGGAGGCCGACTGTCCATTTGCAAACCCGAACACATCCTGACTTTCAATCGCTCCTGTGTTACCTCGATTATTGGAATTCGCCGGAACACCTGTCAACACACTACCATTACCGCGGAAAATGTACCGCAGCTCCCCGATCGAAGGTTGAGCTGTGATATGCGTGGCCATGTATATGATGTTCTCCCCACCACGCGAAGCATAATAGTGAGTCAGTGTGCTTGTGGATACCGTGATTAACACGGTTGATCCTGAAGGAGAGGTATTCCACGTCACATTGGCGGAGGAACCCAAACCTGAGCCGATATGCGATCCTCTGTTGCTGTTCAGCTCCGTACCGTTCATTTTGGCCGATATAATATCCCCATTGGTTTTGTTCACCACATAGACTAATCCTGATCCGGTGTTTACTTCAATTCTGGAGCCGTTATCCGTAACATTAATGGTTGCCGCGTGTCCGGTAGATGCAGGGTATACAACAGCTGTTGCGATCATAACGATGATTAAAAACAAACCAAGCGCCTTTCTCACTATACTTTTGGTCATGAGTAATTCCCTCCTTGGAACTCATTTAATAAAGCGCTTACATAATAATGTATAATAACTGGCACTTCCGTCTCATATCGATATGTCTGCTATGTGAGCCTGTCCATAATCAATGGAATGTTATGTCTGCGTGCGTATAGAATAGAGTCATCACTTCATGTAAACCTGATCTCGCCACCCCCTTCTTAAATCACTCTTCTAAATACAAGTATTCTTACAATTCCAATAAAATAATACCATTATATTACATAAATTTGCAATGAAAACGGCTCGCATATCCGATAGCAAATTCTGAATACAAAAAACGCAGCTTCAAAAAGCTGCGCCCGCAGATACCAAGCTAGAGACAGTATCATCTCTTCCGAATAGGTATCCATATCTCACTTCTATATTGCTCTACAGTAACATCCTTGTGCTCATTCCATAACATTTCCGGGCCCTCACTCAGCTCATAGTCCGATGAAGGAAACCATTCCGCGTAGATCCGGCCCCACACCTCCTGAAGCGTGCCTGGAAACGGGCCAACGACAGTAAATACAGCCCACGTCGAAGCAGGAACCTCCAGGTGTTCCAGTCCTTTAGGCGTCTCTTTTGTCGTAGCTGCACCAATGTAATGATCCAGTTCTCCCTGTTCCGCCATCCGTCCCTCACTGAAATGGGCTGAAGCACTGATTAAGCCCATAGGTTGGACGTTTGATGCCCCCTTGATCGAATCAATCAATTCCGGTGTAAGGCTCTGGTACATCGCCGCGATCTCCGGATTTACCCCGTTGAATACGATTGGCACCCTTTTACGAATACCCACGATTCTAAACGCCTCTTTATCTTCAATACGGTAGTTCATTTCGCTTCCTCCTTGAATGGTCAGTTGAAATGTCATCCGTGGGAAGGCTTTAAGGGATGGACCATGGTTACGCGCTTCGGAGGGCGTAGTGCCATGCATGCTTTGAAAAGCACGCGAGAAAGAATCCGGCGATGTATACCCGTACTTTAGCGCAATATCAATGATTTTGCTGTCACTGTGGCTTAACTCCATGGCTGCAAGTGTCAAGCGGCGACGTCGAATATATTCCGAGAGTGTTACACCACTAAGAAAAGAGAACATGCGTGTAAAATGATACTCCGAGCAGCAGGCAATCCGGGAAATCACCTTCATGTCCACGACATCCATCAGATGCTCCTCAATATAATTCAAGGCTTCATTTAACCGCCTCAGCGTATCCATATCATCCCTCCCACGATAATTCAAGCTTAGCAAAGTCATTCTCTTTGCATCCGACATTACCTGCACCATTCTGTAGGCTCTTTGCATTTAAACCAGAAAAAAAGAGCAGCATCAGCTACTCTTTTCTAACTTTGATATTCACATATCACCAGTAGTCAAGTCAAACAGGTCAAACCAGATACTCCGCCATAATCTGCTCGATATCATAGGGTGTAATACCTTGATCGACCGAATAGATTGTATCCGCCTGATCTATTGTATCCACCAGTTCTCCTCTAGCTTTGGCGTGGAGCATGAACAAGTCGTGCAGATCGGGTTTGCGTAAATTCGTTAGTGCTTTACCCATCAGCACGATACCTTTCTGATTCCCCTCTACGTTATTGTAGTATTCCGGATATCTGGTCAGCGCCAGGTCTGTCCAGATGACGGTGCGTTCGACCAGATCCATAATGACAGGGATCGCAATCTGCGTATCTGCGGTAATATCGATTTTGTTCGCTACGGTAGACGGTTCGAAAATCTCGCCAGACCCCGGCTTCTTCCTCATCATCCAGCCCACAAAACATTCGGGCAGATCACAATACGGATGACTGGTAAACGATAGCAGTGTCGCCACCACATATCGTCCACCATAAGCCACGATGGATGGAATATGCAGATCAATAAACTCACTTGCTCCGTTAGGTGCAGTCACGATATCTCCGCTATGGACAGCCTTATAGTTAGAGGATCGCAGATTCGTATAGGAAATATGCTCCACATAGTTCCAGTCCTTATCGTACATCACCGCAGACAAGTCAATGTCCACGCGCCCTGTAGACTTTCCATCCACGTCCCCCTCTTTCCACCAGTTGAAGAAACGAATGGTATCACCCTCTGCCATCGGCACACGGCTTCCACGAACGATAGTATGCAAAGCCTTGCTCGCCGATCTCTGGGAAAAGGGTACCAGATAATCATGAAGCTGCGGATCGACATAAGTCTTTCCAAGCGGGGCAAGGGCAGCGAAGCGCTCTACCAATGCCTGTTCGCACAATTGCACGACATTCTGGCACGTGGCTTCATTGATCTCTGGCAGCTCATTCGGAACAGCAAAAGCTTTGGCTACATTGCCTTTCGGGAAAAAGACACGCAAATCCTGCGGTTCATTACGGTGGGCAAAATGCTGTCTTACCTGCAATAACACCGGGGTAGATACTTGCTCCAGTACCTCACCAAATGCCAGCAGTACATACGCTTCATCTTCGGTCATCCGCAGCAAGTGATCCAGTCTTCTCGCAAATTCACCTGGACGCTGTGACAACAGATCAATCAGACTCCAGACATTCCGATATTGGAAGGCAAGCTCCACACTTCCGTTGAAGGTCGAGTAAGGCTTATTATTACGCAAAATATCAAAGGCTTCTTCGCATCGCGGATACCGAAGCTTATATTCCGAAGGATGCAGAATTTCGCCAAGGCGAATCCAGCGATCTTTATAGCGGAGCATATCCTCCGTGATGGAGCCACATTGCTCCAATAATCCGAGCAAAAGGCGTCTCTCGCGGCGTTTGAATTTCCGGAAGGGAGAAGCCGCAGCCAGGCTGACATCACCATCGGACCAGGCAACAGCCAGACGCAGGACATCACTTGCCGTTTTGAAATACGGACAGATCCGGTCGATGTTCGCTTTTTCATGCTTCAACAGCGAGGCAATCACAAAGCCCACATTTTCTTTGAACGGAATCTCAGCGGGTAATAGCGCATCCACGTCTTCCGGGTCTGCATGCTCCAATACCGTGTCGATATCCGCCTTGTCTGTTTCCGAGATGGAACCTTTTGCTTCAATGATCTGACGGATGAGTGTCTGGAATGCTTGCTGGTTTCCCAAACCAATGACTTTCAAGTCCGTCTTCTCCAGCAAAGGCATTCGCTCCACAGATTGTTGATCCGGATAGACCACAGTCAGGTTGGTCAGATAATGAATAATCGCATTGAGATATAACTCGGCCTCATCCGCTTGCATCACCTGCATCGGGAATCCTGCATACATCGGTGTGTACTTCACATGTGCGCCGACCATGACTCTTAGATCAGCCACGAGTTGATGATACACTGTTTCAAATTGTTCCTTGGACAGCTGCCGCATCGCCTGCAGTAACTCATCCGAGAATGTGTATCCGAGTGCTTCAATATTTTTGAGGGCAGTCGCCAGATGTGTCTTAGGCAACTGTTGTTTCCCTTCGTTTGATTCGATAATGAGTTCATTCGCTCTGCGCAAATAGATTGTATTGTTCATGATAAAAGAGTCCAGGAAAGCCACATCCCTATATAACGTGGAAGGTTAGGGTTAGAAGGAAGGAATGTGATAGCCTGGACGCCTCCTCTCTGAAATAAAATCTTCAGGAGAGCTGCGACCCTATGATCTCCAATGATTGTAGAAGGAAGGATCGCAATAGCCTGAAGGCCAGCAGTTCAAAGTTTGTCACCCGAACCTCTGGTGAACCCATCATCTCAGATTCCACGATCTGCCAACAGGGCGAAAGTATTACGACATGAATTTAAGAATTTAATAAAAATAGAAAAAAGCCTTTGCCGACCCCCAATGTCAGCAAAGGCTTTTCATTTTAGATTGTGTTTATTGATCAATCAAGTTGGTTACTTTCAACATTCTTGCAATCAATGCAGTGACCTCGGCACGAGTCATCGTGGTCTTTGGACTCAGCACCTCCGGCCCATTACCTTGGATGACCCCCGCTGCAATCAACTGGGCTACATCTTCTTTGGCCCAATTCGATACATCCGCTGCATCACTGTAACGTTCCAGTTCAGAGTTCATCTGATCCGGGCTAATTGCCGCTTCCGGCTCAATCAGACGGTAGGCACGAGCAACCATAGCAAATCCTTGCTCACGTGTGATCTCCTGATTACCGTTGAAGTTCCCATTATCGTAACCGCGAACGATACCGAATTCATTTGCAAGGGCTACCGCAGAGCGGAACCATGCGGAATCGTTAACGTCAGGGAATAGATTCTGTGGTGCATCCTGACGCATTAAGCCCAGTCCAAGCACAACAATCTCGGCAAACTCAGAACGAGTAACCTGACGGTTCGGTGAGAATGTGTTATCTCCGTTACCCTGCAAATCCAGTCTTGCAGCAATGTTGTTCACATCAATTTTACCCCAATGGGATCTGGCATCTTCAAAATCCTGCGGGTTCCAGATAACCGAGTAACTTCCGCTGCTACGCAAGTCATTAATGAGTGCGTAGTAACGACTACTGATCTTAGTGACAACCGTTGGTACATGGAAGATGCTACCGTCCGGATTAATGATTACGCCTGTAGTAATCCGGTTCGGATCGATACCTTCCGGAAGTGCAATATACTTCGGTGCATAACCGTTCAGCTGGCCGGATCGCACGGTCTGTCCATCTTTCGTAAACGTCAGATCCAGATCAACCGGTGTGACAAGTAGCTCGTATCCTTGGGATGCGGCTCTTGTCTCAGCGCTGTCAATCAAAGCATCCGAGGAACGTGCGATATCAACATGGACATCAATATCATTCAACGCTGCATTACCAAGCTGTCTGGACACACCATTCACGTCCATTTTACCGCCAGGTACCGGATAGATTGCCAGCGGATTGCTAATGTTCAGTTTGGAACCTTGATCCACCAATTGTTTCAGTGTTTCGAGGGTTAAACCGTCCACCTTCATATCCCCATCATTCGGTGAATGAATGGCGAACTGCTGGCCTGTGCCTTGTGACATGGCAACATTCAGCTTGGCTGGATCAACTTGAACCAATGTTTCTTTGTTATTAGATGGTTTGGATGTAGCAAATGGTTGATGGCTGCCATCCCGTGTTGTTTCCAAATTATCCTTCACGGGTGCCGGAGTTGGCGTTGGTACTGGCGCAGGTGTAGGTGCTGGTGCTGGTGTACTTCCGCCGTTACCTCCCGTATTTCCACCGCCGCCATTGTTGCCTCCACCATTGTTACCATTGTCACTGGATGCTCTAGTCACGTTGATTTTATACGCCGTAACATTTCCAAGTGAATCGGTTACTCTAACAACGATCTTATTCCCACCGACTTGAAGCGGTAGATTCTCACTTACACTGCCACTTGAAACCTCGTTCCATTCTCCATCTCCAACAGCTATTTCAATCTTCGCAAGTGGATCAAGTGCCGTTGGCGTTAACTGAAATTGATATACGCTATTCGGAACAGAGATGGTGTACGTGTCTTTAGCCGGATCAAAGGCCGGGGACAAGCTTCCCACGGAAGGGACCAGCGTCTGCAACGTAGATTCATCTGTACCAATTACTTTGGTAAGTCCCGTTCTAGCGTTAGTCAGATCCTGAAGTGCCTTATCTACCAGCGCTTGAGTCGCTGTCGGTTCATTTAACACTCGCTCTGCTTCATTCATCGCAACTTTGAGTGCTTCCCAGCTCGCTGGTGTGTACGCTGACTCTTCGAGGCTTTCACCTGTAATTTCAGTTACTTTCGCTTGCAAAGCTGATTTATCTACAACAGGTACAGATGTTGTAGGGATTAGGCCCGTTCTTGCATCAGTCAGATCCAAAAGAACCTTGTTTACCTGCGCTTGGGTCGCTGTCGGATCATTCAACACTCGCTCTGCTTCATTCATCGCATTATCCAGTGCTGTCCAGCTCGCTGGTGTGTACGCTGACTCTTCCAGGCTTTCACCTGTAATTTCAGTTACTTTCGCTTGCAAAACTGATTTATCTACAACGGGTACAGATGTTGTAGGGATTAGGCCCGTTCTTGCATCAGTCAGATCCAAAAGAACCTTGTTTACCTGCGCTTGGGTCGCTGTCGGATCATTCAACACTCGCTCTGCTTCATTCATCGCATTATCCAGTGCTGTCCAGCTCGCTGGTGTGTACTCCTCTTCGTCCAGTTCGCCTGTTTCGATATTACCGTTAATCTCATCGATTTTGGCTTTCAACTTCGCCTTATCAATAACATCATAACTTTTCGAATTCGACTCTTCTGAATCTGAATAGGCTGGATTGTTCGTCTTCGCTGTTACTGTCACTTTGTAGGTGCCAACTTCTAGCGATGGTACCAATTGCGACAGGTTAAGCGCCATTCCGGTTACTTCCACCGTCCGCTTCGTGCCGTCTTCCAGTTCGATTGTTACTTCATATTTATCTGCATGTGCAACTGCTTCCCATGTCAACTCATCGTCGGTCAGTGTGACGTCGGGTACCGTCAAAGGAGTAGCAGCAGTTGCAATGGTAAAGTACGAGTTCGGACCAAAACTAGAGGTATTCAGGGTTAATTGGCCATTCTCAATTAAATGTAATGAGTTTGGATTACCAAATTTAGCATCATCGCTGATCACAACATATTGAGGCAACGCCGGGTTAGCTCCCGTTTCGTCTACCTGAAGTGTAATCTGTGATTCAGTCCAGTTTGCTTTCTGTACCTTGTAGATACGCTCCATCCCAAGCATTTTTTTCTCATCTTTCGTAATCGGTGTTTTGAATTCAGTACTTGCTCCATTGTCACCAAACGTAAAGAAAGAAGAATCCTTTGAGAATTCATTTTTATTTGCAGAATTGGTATCCTCAACACTGTTGCCCAATGCAATCGTCAACGCAGATCCCTGTTCCTGCGCTTTGGCTTGTTTCTGCATCAATCCGCTCTGATCATCTCGACCGATGCTTGTAATGCGATGGGTAAAGACTGCGTTCTCCTGGGCATCCCAGATCGTAGCCATGTTTGAATCGACATATGAATTGGCTTTCGTCTGATCAAGCGTATAGCCGTATTTGATCGCCAGATATGTGCTGACTTTTTGGCGTTCTGCGTCCGTAAGAGCATGGTCAAATACGATGATTTCTTCAATCGTACCCTGCCAATATCCACTATTGGACGCAGTTGCCGGAATTAGCTTACCAACTACGGCTCCGTCCGAGTTACCAGTATTCCACGCCTTATTAAGTTCTTTTCCCCAACCACCCAGTTCCTGTACCTGCTTCATTTTACTGTACAATCTAGCTATATTCGTTCCAGTGTCTCCACCTGTCCAAGTAACAAATAGCTCGGTCGGGAATGTCATTTCCATAAACTTGTTGGGAGTGTATAAAGTCTGATTACTGTCACTGTTAAATGTTGTCAAGCCGCCCCTTGCGTCAACTTGAAGCATCCCCATACCCGTATAACCACCCGTTTGTACTCCCCATGAAATAACATAATTGATGCCATCAGTTTTATTGGTTTTACTAACGGTAATGATCGATCTGGGACTCTTCCCTTGAGGAAGCTTACTTACATCCAGATTCATAAAACTACTCGTGCCGTTATATTCCAATACCGGATTGAAATTGATATTATGATTTTTATCATCCCAATAGGTCGGTTGATTAGCTTCCGTACTTTGGGTTGCGTTGTTTATTTTACTGCCTTGATCTTCCCAGATACTCACCTTTTCGCCGCTGGCAACTCCGCTTACCCGCTCTGGTCGTAGCCATAGTGAAGGGGATCCAACTCCGCCCGGACCAACAGGAGTCTGGTTAGTTGCCTCCGCTTGAGCCAAACTCATGGGCAACGTTCCAATCGCTAGAATAAAGGAAAGAACCAGCATGGAAATTCTTTGCCATGGTTTCTTCCGGATTTTTGCTGTGTACATAGTTTCCTCCTACTTAATATGTTATTTTTGGACTGCTTACTGACTCAAAACATCATATCTACCCTCATCTTGCTTATTCTACACATGGCCTCTTACCAAACTCTTACCAAACCTTTCACTAGCAAATACAACAAAAAACAGCCTTGCAAATGAAGCTGCAAGGCTGTATATTTCCAATTAACTATTCGAATTTTTCCATTGTTGGTACCATAACTCAACTTCTAGGCCAGGGCGTATACCTGCCTCTTGTTCTAAAGCGATAACCAACTGATTATATTGAGCGACCACAGGATCTTTATTGCCTAATCGATCGTAGGTCTTCATTAAGGCCAGTCCGACTTCCTCCAATGATGGTTCGAATTGCTGTACCCGGTAATATAACGTGAGTGCTTCCGTATTCTGTCCCAGTTCGATGTAATATTGTGCAAGTTGCATGGCATGATTACGCCATAGTGCATGCAAGCGCTGACGCTCCAGTTCAGCCCATACGTAATCGTCCTCACCATAATATTTGCCTTCATATTGATCTGAGGTCTGCCGATGTTCAGTTATTGTAGACGAAGATAATAGAGGCAATCGGGTAAGACGACTCTCCCATTCTTCCGCATCAATCCTGAATTCACCCGTTTCCAACAGATAACCAAACTGTTGATAACGAATGACCATCTTGTCCTCACCCATGAATTCGTTCATCATGCTGCGTAAGCGATGGATCCCACTGTGCAGATTGGATATACCTCTCCGCTCATCCAACTCTGGCCACAACAGTTCAAGTAGCGTATCCCGCTTAATTGGTTTGTTCCGATGGTGGAGCAAATAGGCGAATAACTCTCTAATCTTGGTTGTTCTGAACTTCATATGTTTTGGCGGCTCATTTGGGTGCACTTGGACTTGAAGCATCCCCAGACAACGGATCATCATGGATGGCCCTTCTGTTATATTCAGACTTGCTGACACCGTTCGGCGTTGATACATCTTCATCGTTTTTTCCAAACGGTCACGCGTTACAGGCTTCATAATATAGTCCAGCACTTCAAGCCCATAGGCTGTCAGTGCATGTTCGTTATATGCGGTTGTGAAAATAACTTCTGTTCCAGGAGAAACCTCATGGATACGTTCGGTCGCCTCGATCCCGTTCATCCCCGGCATTTGAACGTCCATGAAGACGATTTCCGGCAGATGAATTTCGATCTGATCTATGGCTTCCTGTGCCGTCAGAAAAGAGCCGATAACTTCGCAATCCTCTCTCTCTTGCAACAGTTTGTTCAACCTGCTCAGAGCGAGATATTCATCATCTACCAAAATCACTCTCATATGCACAACTCCTCTGGCTCACTGATCACCCTTTAATCTATAATTTTACCATAAATCCTAACGTGGGACCGCTATCATTTAAATATAGAATCTATGTTCCGGTATTCAAAAAAATGTTCATCTTTGGCAGAGGGCATGCAGGAATTTGAAGTAAACTGTCGAAAACTAAAGTCTGCCATGAAACCAATAACCTATAAAAAGATACCCCGATATGTAGTGCTGTCGATTCTATTCCTGACTATTTTGCTTGGCTTTCGCTGGATATGGTCCGAGACTTTCACTATACCCGCACATCCTGAACCCATTGAAGGCTTGTTAGACCTTCGAGGCTGGGACCTCGCCAACACTTCACCCATATCCCTGGATGGAGAATGGGAGTTTTATCCCCAGACGTTAATCTCTGATCGTGACGCGAAAATAGCGGATAACCCATCCACACCGATTCAAGTTCCCGGTGACTGGCGTGATGCATTACCACAATCCTCATCGTCGTTTGGATATGGGACATACCATCTTCGCATACTTTTAGATCCATCTGTGGAGGAAGTCTCTCTCTGGGCTCAGAAAATCCAGACATCATCGATTATCGAGATGAACGGCACCATTGTTGCCGAATTCGGCCAACCTGCCACTCATGCCGAAGCCTATCGACCAGAAAGGACTGCATTTACAACTTCCTATGTGCTTGACGGTTCTACCGAACTCAATCTTTTGGTGCAGACAGCCAATTTTGACGATCCTTATAGCGGAGGGATCACACGCTCTCTCTATTTTGGTTCTCCAGAAGCCATTGGAAGTGAACGAGGACTATCCATTGACTTGCAAAAGATTACATTCGCTATACTGCTTTTGCACAGCCTATACGCTTTTGTCATGTTTCTATTTATCCGAAAGGAACGAGCTCTTCTGACGTTCTCGATGCTAACGCTGGTAGCTGCCCTAACGGTCGCTTCCGACCATGACAATCTGTTATTGAGTTGGATTCCACTCAACTTCACTTGGATCGTTAAGGCCAAAGCGTTGTCCTATCCGTTGTTCGCATTCTTTCTTTTACAAATGGCTAAAAGCTTCTCCCATAATCTACAATGGCGTAAACTGTTCCGTATCTATGCCAGCGTGCTTGGCGTTTACTGTTTATTTTTGCTCGTCGCACCCGTGACCCTGATCTATCATGTACTTGAGATTGGGCTCTCTGATTTCCTTTATCTGTTTGCCATCGGCTGGTCTGTGTACCTATTCTTCCGAATGGCAGCCGAGAAACGAAGGGACGCAAGCTTTTTGCTCTTTGCGGCTACTAGCAGCCTATCAAGCGTGTTATGGGGAATTGTGAACTCACATAGCGAAATTACCAACGTGTATTATCCGATCGATGTGATCGCGGCCATGTTCGGCTTCTCCGCCTATTGGTTCAGAAAATACTTCCGTAATTCAAGTGAGATCGAGAAGCTGTACGAACAGCTCAAAGAAGAGGATCGCCAAAAGGATCAGTTTCTTGTGAATACGGCTCATGAATTGCGTACACCGCTGCACGGGATCATCAATATCGCCGAGAGCATCGCGGTCCGTGAACGTCGTAAATCAGGTGGGCAGCAGGCAGAAGACATGAAGCTGTTAGTTACCATCGGCCGACGCATGTCCCAACTGGTTGATGACCTCCTTGATGTCATTCGTTTGAAAGAAAAACGTATTACGCTTCAGAAGAAACCTTTATCTCTTGCCTCTGTCATTCCAGGCGTGATCGGTATGTTCCGATTCATGGCAGAGGGCAAGCCCATCCATATGCAGGTGGATATTCCTGAATCACTGCCGTTGATTCAGGCCGATGAGAGAAGACTTGTTCAGGTGCTCTACAACCTGTTGCATAATGCACTCAAATTTACCGATGAGGGTACCATTACCGTGTCCGTTCGGGAACATGGAGAGTATGTCTTGATTCAAGTTTCAGATACAGGTGTTGGTATGAGTGAGGAGATACAACAGCGAATATTCGAGGCCTATGAACAGGGGACCCCAGAGGCTCGTTTAAGCGGAGGAATCGGCCTCGGTCTCAATATCAGCAGGCAGCTCACAGAACTCCATGGCGGCCAACTCACCGTGCAATCCGTACCTGGGCAAGGATCGACCTTCCAGATCTCACTTCCACGGGAAGACACCGCATCGCTATCGGACCAGACTGAGCAGCAATGGGACGCTCACAGCTTCGATGAAATTGCGATTGCAGAGCCGCAGCAGCAGACCGTCTCTCAAGATAAGACTGCTGCAAGAATTCTTGCCGTCGATGATGATCCTGTAAACCTGCGAGTACTGATCTCCATGCTGGCGAATGAACCGTATCATATTCAACCCGCGGCCTCGGCGCTTGAGGCACTTGAATTATTGGATAAGGAGCCTTGGGACTTACTGATTGCCGATGTCATGATGCCTCATATGTCCGGTTATGAACTGACCGAGAACGTACGCAAGCGTTATTCGGTATCCGAGCTTCCCATCCTGTTGCTGACGGCCCGTAACGAGCCAGCGGATGTATACGCCGGATTCATGGCCGGTGCTACAGACTATGTCACCAAGCCCGTGGATGCCGTTGAATTAAGACATCGCATCGGGTCTCTGATCGTACTGAAACAATCTATTGATGAGCGACTGCGCATGGAGGCTGCTTACTTACAAGCACAGATTCAGCCCCATTTTCTTTTTAATACGCTCAATTCAATCATGGTTCTTAGTGAGATGGACACGGAGCGAATGCAGAAACTGGGCGATGCTTTTATCGAGTACCTTCAGACCAGCTTTCATTTTGTCAATTCGGAGAAAATGGTTGAGGTCACTCATGAGTTGGATCTCTCCCGCGCCTATCTCTACATTGAGAAAGAACGATTCATGAATCGGTTGAACGTCATCTGGGATATTCCCGATGATCTTGATCTATCCCTGCCGCCACTCACCATTCAACCGCTCATTGAGAATGCTGTTCGACATGGTATTCTCAGCAAAGTTGAGGGTGGAACCGTGCATATCCGAATCATCAACCAAACAGCGTCCACCTTGATTGAGATCGAGGATGACGGTGTGGGGATGCAGCCCGAGCAGATCGAACGGGCACTCGCGTGGCCCAAGAAAGGACCCGGCGGAACCGGAGGCATTGGATTAACTAATACACATCGCCGGTTGACCCAGATGTACGGACAAGGTTTGACCATCGTCAGCTCGCCGGGCCAAGGTACGAAAGTTTCCTTTGTCATCCCTTTGGACCGCAGTTGAGAGCCTGAGCGATAAGATCGTTCTATAACTCTACAGCGGCATATTGTACGATCCATATCCGTATCCGTCCGCTTAAGTGCACGGTCAACAGGGAAAACGATATTAGCTTACATGTTCAAGTTCAAGTTCAAGTTCAAGCCCAGGCTCGAGTTCAAGTTCAGGTTCTGATATACCAAATAAACCAAAAGAGAGCTAAGCACGGGTTTCGTCCCGGCTTAGCTCTCTTTTCTATGACTTCATTATGATCTAACACGATAAGCTAAACGTTATACGTGCATGACATGTTTTTCATCCGATAACCCCAGCGCCTTGGCTGTTGAAGAATGAACCTCTTTGAGGAGATCCAGATTCTCCACAAGGGATATGCCGTAAGAAGGAATCATTTCCTTGATCTTTGGCTCCCATGCCTCCATATGCTGCGGAAAGCACCGCTGAAGAATCTCAAGCATGACCTGAACCGCGGTGGATGCACCCGGTGATGCACCTAGCAGAGCCGCAATCGTTCCATCTGCAGACGTGACCACTTCTGTACCGAATTGGAGCGTACCCTTGCCACCTTGAACGGTATCCTTGATCACCTGCACACGCTGGCCCGCCAGAACCATATCCCAATCCTCGCTCTTCGCACCCGGAACAAAGTCACGCAATTCTGCCATACGTTGTTCTTTGGATAACATCAGTTGTTGGATCAGGTATTTGGTCAAAGAGATTTCTTTGACACCTGCTGCAAGCATCGTAAGCAGATTATGCATCTTAACAGACGTGATTAAGTCGGCATTGGAACCCGTCTTCAGGAACTTCGGCGAGAACCCGGCAAACGGTCCAAATAACAGCGACTTCTTATTGTCGATAAAACGGGTATCCAGATGCGGAACGGACATCGGCGGAGCTCCTACCGAAGCCTTGCCATATACTTTGGCATGATGCTGTTCCACGACTTTTTGATTTTTGCACACCATAAAAATCCCACTGACCGGGAATCCGCCGATATGTTTACCTTCTGGAATGCCCGTCTTCTGGAGCAAATGTAGACTTCCGCCGCCTGCGCCGATAAAGACGAATTTTGCCTTATGGCGTTCGACTGCACCGCTCTTCAGGTTTTTCACGGATAATTCCCATTGTCCATCGCTGGTGCGTTTCATATTCTTCACGCTATGTTGGTAGTGGACGCCCACGTGTTGTTCCTTCAAATGTTTGATCAGCATACGCGTTAAAGCACCAAAGTTAACGTCCGTACCGGAGTCAATTTTGGTCGCTGCAACAGGTTCATTACTGGTACGATCTTTCATCATCAGCGGCATCCATTTCGCCAGCTCTTTCTTGTCATCCGAGAATTCCATGCCTGCGAACAACGGGTGATTCGACAAGGAGTCATAACGTCTTTTCAAAAACTGGACATTGCTCTCTCCATGTACATAACTCAAATGAGGAATCGGCATAATGAAGTCCCGCGGATTACGAATCAGACGGCTATTGACGAGATAGGACCAAAATTGCTTTGAGATCTGAAATTGTTCATTCACTTTAATCGCTTTGCTAATATCTACGGTTCCGTCTGGTCGTTCAACGGTATAGTTAAGTTCGCACAATGCAGCATGCCCGGTTCCGGCATTATTCCATTCGTTGGAGCTTTCCTCTCCTGCAGTGGCTAGCTTTTCGAAAACCTTAATATTCCAGTCTGGTGCCAATTCTTTTAGCAAAGTTCCCAAAGTTGCACTCATAATTCCGGCACCAATCAAGATAACATCTGTACTCGTTTGTCCCTGGCTCATGTCTACCGTCCTTATATCCTATATTTGCCAAAAGGATGTAAGCGTTATCGATTTGGCATTTGCAGCAAGCCCATTCTTGAACGGGATCGCACCTTCTCTGAATGATTATAACCTTGATCTAGTGTATCAATAATATAGAGCAATTTAAATATGCAATTTCAAGATATTTGCTATTCCATCAGTATACGCTAGTTTACATCGGAACGTTAGCCCGGTTATAGGCCTGAAAGATATATTTGTTCAAAACAAAGAAAGGAACCCGGTTTTAGGGGAACTTTGGTGATCAAATGGATGCACTAAAAGCCGCTCTCGAATCTCTTCGTAAGGCGGCTTCATATATAAATTAACGATTACCACCCCCGGCGTCTCCGGGAGTACTCAGAAGATTGAAATCAGTTCCTTTGTATACGGATGGCGTTCTTCAGCGAACAACGCATCTGCACCAAAGCGGTCAACGATCTGACCTTCGCGCATAACGATGATGCGCTGGCTCATGCGATGTACTGCAGCCAGATCATGCGAGATGAACACGTATGATAGACCAAGCGACGTCCGGAGATCGGTGAGCAACTGCAAAACTGCTCCTTGCGAGATCACGTCCAGGCTGGCCGTCGGTTCATCCAGAGCAACAACGTCCGGTTCAATGCCAATAGCACGTGCAATCGTGACGCGCTGACGCTGTCCACCACTGAGCTCATGGGGGTATCGTCCAGCCAAATCGCTAGGAAGCTCGACCGCTTCAAGCAGCTTTTGGACGTATGCCTCCTTCGATGTGTAGGTAAAGTGGGACAACTCGGCGTTCCGTCCAAGTTGTTCGTACGGATCGATTAGTGAATCAGCAATCTTGAGCTTGGGATTCAGTGCTGCCATTGGATTCTGGAAAACAATCTGAATCTTCCGGCGATGAGGCCGCAACCGTCGGCCGCTCAGCCGTGCAATATCCTGTCCACCCAGTGTAATCGAGCCTGCATCTGCATCTTCGATCCGTAGCAGACAGCGGGCGAGTGTACTCTTGCCGCACCCGCTCTCCCCAACCAGGCCAAGGCATTCGCCGTGGTTCAGGGTGAAGGAAATATCGTTCACAGCCGGTCGGTCTGCACCCGCGTACGTTCGGCTTAGATGTTCCACGTGAAGCACAGGATTGCCAGGGGTGCTGAGCGATGAAGATTTGTCTGAACCGGCAATATCTATATCCGCATCTATATCTGTATGATCTGAATTTGTAGTATTTATGACTGCATTGTCTGTGTCTGCATGGTTTACGTCTTTTGCAAAATCGTGGCTTCGCACACCAGATTCTTCTTCGGACTGCACGAGTCCAAGATGTTCATCATTTGCGGTCGTCTTCATTCGGTTCCTGCCTCCTTCAATCCCGACTTCAGCGAACGACTCAGAACGGGAGCCGCATCAATCAGCTGGCGCGTATATTCATGTTGGGGATGATCAAGAATGCGATGTTTCCCGCCAGATTCGACGATCTGCCCTTCCTTCATGACAGCCAAGCGGTTGGCATAGCGACGTACATGGCGCCAATCATGCGTGATAAACAGAATGGCACATCCCGTCTCCGCTTGTTTGCGTGCCAGCAGTTCCAACACGCGATGTCCGGATACACTATCGAGTGCCGTCGTTGCCTCGTCTGCAATTAGCAGACGAGGAGACAGCATCAGCGAGGTGGCAATTGAGGCCCGCTGAAGCTGTCCACCGCTCAACTGGAACGGATAGCGGCGCAGCAATTCAGCGCCAAGGCCAACCGATTCCAGCGCTTCCTCCGCTCGTTTCTTGCGGATGGCAGAAGACTTTTCTCCATGTACCTTCTGGTATTCATCAAAGTGCCCACCAATGCTGCGAAAGGGCGTAAATGCTCCCTGATAGTCTTGAAAAATATATGAGATGCGGCTTCCCCGCAGGGCGCGCATCTCCTTTGGCTTCCGTTCGAGCAGGTTGCTACCTTCGAACATGACTCGCCCCGACGCATGCAAGTTGGGCGGCAGCAGACGACCAATCGCTTGCGAGAGCAAGCTTTTGCCACTACCACTCTGTCCAACCAATGCCATGAACTCGCCTTCGCGAACAGCCAGAGAGACTTGATCTATAATCGTACGATCCCGACTGGAGATGCTCAGTTCCTCAATGGAGAGAATCATGGCTGCACCTCTTTCTTCACGTCAAACCGGTCTCTTAGATAGTCGCCCAGCATGTTAGCGAGCAGCACTACCGAGACAATGGCAAGGCCCGGATAGATCATCAGCTCTGGCCGAGACTGGAAGTAAGGCCGCGAGTCGTTCAGCATCGCACCCCATTCAGGTGTTGGTGGCTGTGCGCCAAGGCCAATGTAGGACAATGATGAGATGAGCAGGATGATTTTGCCCAGATCGAGACTGGCTAACACGAGCACATGGCCTGCGATATGTGGAAGCAGATGTTTTCTCATGATACGACCGTCCGATAGTCCGTTGGTCCGGGCAATTCGAATGTAATCCTTTTGTGACTCCGATAAAACCGTACTTCGAACTAGACGGGCATAGCTGACCCACTTTATGATCACAATCGCCAATACCAGATTACCGATTCCCGCGCCAAGCAAGCCACTGAGCACAATCGCCACGATGGTATCAGGGAAAGCAAGAAAGGCATCAGCAATCCGCATGAACAGCTTATCGACCCAGCCACGTTTGTATCCTGCGATCAAACCAAACGGAATACCGATCAGCAGTGCAGCACCGAGTGCCAGCAGACTATAACCCAGTGTTTGGCCGCCGCCAAGCAGCAGACGTGTCAGTACATCGCGGCCCAGATGATCGGTGCCGAACGGATGGAGAGCACTTGCGCCCTGCAATCGTCCGCGCAGATCGGTTAAGGTATGATCATGTCTCAGAACTAAAAAGGCATACAAGGAGGCCGCGATG
This sequence comes from Paenibacillus sp. FSL H3-0457, assembly GCF_037981725.1. Lineage (NCBI taxonomy): Bacteria > Bacillati > Bacillota > Bacilli > Caryophanales > Paenibacillaceae > Paenibacillus > Paenibacillus sp. FSL H3-0457. Next base: position 6,889,249 of record NZ_CP150283.1, read on the forward strand.
ACCAGAAGTGCAAATAGCAAACCAACGATCGCCTGCCAGCTATGTTTTTTAGATTTTGTAGTTGAAATGGGCAGGGGCATGGTTTTCATCGGTGGGCCTCCTTTTCCTTGAGTTTCATTTCAGGATTCAAATAACGATAAGATAGATCAACCGCCGTATTCACGAAGAATACCACAATAGCCATGATCAGGATGTAACCCTGAATCAGTGGGTAATCACGCTGGCGGATCGCGTCCACCACGAGCTTGCCGATGCCCGGATAGGCGAACAACACTTCAATCACGACAACTCCGCCAATCAGGCTGCCGAGGCTTACGCCGAATACCGTAATGACAGGCGGCAGACTGTGCCGAAACGCATGAAGCATGAAGATCCGGCCTTCGGATAACCCTCTTGCCCGGGCGGACCGAACGAACTCCTGGCTAAGAGAATCTAGCAGGCTGGAACGCAAAAGACGCACATAAACGCTGGAGATAGCAAGTCCCAGCGTCAGAGATGGCAGAATAAGTGAGGTGAATCCATCCCGGCCCATGGTCGGCAGATTGCCAAAGCGTACGCCGAACATGTCGATCAGGATCAGACCCAGCCAGAAGCTCGGCACCGCCGCACCCACAATGGAGAGCATCCGGCTGCCGCGGTCAATCCAACTGCCGCGATGGAGTGCTGATAGCGAGCCGAGCGGGATAGCTATGACGAGCATGACCAGCAGGGCGCCAATCGTGAGTTCAGCCGTAGCAGGCAGCGCACGCATCAGGGTCTGCATGACGGGCTGGCCTGTTGAATACGATACACCGAAGTCGAGACGAACAAAATCGAGCAACCAGTTGCCAAACTGGACAGGAAGCGAATCATTGAAGCCCATTTCCTCGCGTACAGCTTCGACCTGCTCCTGACTAACAGACAGTTCGTCCACATTCAGGATCGTCAGCACGGGATCACCCGGAGCCAGACGAATGAACAGAAAGCTCACAAACATAATGAACAACAGAAAGATAAATACCTCAAGGAACTTCCGAAGCAAAATGCGAAACATTACATCACATCCAGCTTATTGGTAATCATGTAATATTCACTGCGAGTGGTAACCCAATTCTTGATCTTCTTGCCGTTGTAGGCAACGATCGTACCTGGATGCAGCACGAATGAATTCAGTACGTTATCATGCACATAGTTGGCTGCCTTCTCGGCAAGTTCCGCGCGCTTCTCCGGTGCAACTGTGAGATTCAGTTCGTCGATGATCCTGGTCAATTCTGGATCTTCCGATCCACTGAAGTTAAGAGCACCCTTCGGATGGTACGTCGCATTCAGGTAATAGCCTGCATCCCCACGAGGAGCCGTCAAATTACTGTACGTTGCAATATCCCAATCGCGGTTGGATGCCATATAATCTTCCGGGGTGTCAATCTGGCGAATCTGCACGTCGATACCGATCTTCTTCGCATCAGATTGGAACACTTGGGCAATCAATGGCAGATCGGCACGAGCCGAATATGTCAGCAGCGTCAGCTGCAATGGTTTGCCATCCTTAGTCATCACGCCGTTTTGCAGTGTATATCCCGCTTCTTGGAGATAGTTCACTGCGGCGTCAGGCCCGGATTGCGTAGCAGTCTCAGTATAGTTTGGCGCAAATGGCAGCGATGGCAGGAACGGTCCGATGGCTGATTCACCATATCCTAGCAGGATCGTGTCGACGATACCCTGACGGTCGATCAACGCATCCACCGCACGACGGACGTTAATGTCCTTCATACTCTCCCGCTGCATGTTCGTCGTCATCTGATGCACGCGGAACGTCGACGTGGACTCCACAGTCATGCCATCCATTGCTTTGAGCGATTCGAGGCTCTCGACCTCTGGACGGTATACGATATCAACCTGACCAGATTTGAGCGCTAGTGTGCGGGCATTGGCATCTTCATTGAATGAGAATGTGATGGAATCCAGTGGAGATGCTCCATCCCAATATTCATCATAGCGATCCAGATCCAGCTTACTGCCTGGGGTAAAAGAGGTCAGCTTGAACGGGCCCGTACCAATGGGCTTGTTCACAATGTCCGGCTCACTCACATCGATAATCGCCGTATTAGGATTCACCAGCTCTGAAGCAAATTCCGGGAAAGGCTGAGTTGTGGTAATCTCCAGCTTGTCACCCTCGGCTTCAATCGAATCGATCTTCAGCGCGTTCTGGATGGCTACATTCTCTTCCAGCGCCCGCTCAAGGGATGCCTTAACGGATTCACCCGTCATTGGCTTGCCGTTCTGGAATGTCACATCATCTCGCAGGTCGATCGTCCAATGCTGCCCATCTTCGCTCTCCCAGCTCTCGGCGAGCCATGGAGCAACCGTCAAGTTCTCTTCATCGAGACGAACCAGCGTTTCCGTAATGCCCGCGCGCAACGGCACATAGCTGGAATCCACATGTGGATCTAGCGAACTAGTGGAGAAGTTATATAGGAAATGAACATTTTTATTATCGGTGGATGACTGCGCAGCGGGACTGGACTCAGATGATCCGCAGGCGCTCAACAGTCCAGCGCTCAAGGCCAAGGAGACCAGCGCTAGCAGTGGCGTCTTTTTATTCAAGGTAATGCCCCTCTCTCTTAATCGTAATCATTATGATCTAAACAATGAGTATTATCATATCGTAATGATTACGTTTTGACAAGAGTTATATTGGTGTTAGAACGAGAAAGAATCCGACTCTCGGATGAGAGCGGATTCTTCATGTTTTTTGTTACATATGAGGGCTTTATTATGGTTTATTTCCTTTACGATCCGGGATTGTTTACAGGTAGAACCATGCAAGACTCCTCGAAGAGTTATAACCCAGTTTCGTAGTCTTCCAGCAAATGTGACCAGTAACCTCGATGTACTTTAAGGATTAAACAAAATAGAGTTTATGCGGAACATTTCAAATGCAAAATTCGTTTAGGGACTAAAGAGGGGGAGTACGATGAGAAGATATTCACTTATCGCCTTAATGTTTGCTACTGTTATGGCCCTGATTCTTAGCGGCTGCCAAAGTTCTAATCAGCCCGATCAAGTCGAAGTAAATAAAGTCCAGAAGGAATTACACACCTTTTATCCTGGCGATATTACACAGGTTGACTCTATTGAAATGATGACTGGTGGTGATGGTACTAAAAAAACAACTACAGATCAAGTGCTGATTCAGGAATGGATTGAAAAGGTACGCGATTTAGAAATTGTAATTGATCCAGATCAAGAAGATGCTACAGGGGTATTGTTCCATGTAACAATGTTTGAGCAGGGAGAAGAAGTGCTGTATATGACACCTACCGATATGAATCATCAGCGAATGCAGCCACAGTTGGAATTGGCTGACCGAATGTCGGAACTTTATGATGCCATAGAATAAGAGTGTTCTTATATCCTGTATTCAAAGTGACTACATGCTTAAAAGTTCGATTTGAAATTATCCTTCGTAATCATCTTCTAGTTTAGGTATGAATGGGGAGAGAAAGGGATCATTATTCTCCATTACTTTACCTCGGACTAAAGTGTAGACCTTAAACTGATTGAAGGTTTCCGTATCATCACTATCTCTTACATAAAGAATTCCATAGGAGCCTGGAGCTATTTCACCTACTTTTCTAAACACTTCGGTGGGATCATACTTTGATACAGGTTTATGATTATCTAGGCCCGCTATCCATAGTTGAAAGTCACCATTAACTGCTCTCACGTCCAAAACACCTGTAGGCCAATTTAGCTCCTCTACATATTCCCGAAGATGTTGAATAACTAAACCATATTGATACTCATTTTCTTCAAACGACGCACACTCTCTAATGGTTGCCCAGCCATGATATTCGTACATTACCTTTTACAGCTCCTTTATCCGTAAACTATGTAGACAGTGCTTCAAAACTATTTATCTTCTATAGTCGTTACTAACCTCAGAATATATACAGGATTGTACTTGCACTAATAAATGCGCTAGGTAATATATCTTGTACATTTTCAATTCTACTCGTCATATAATCTAACTCACTCCCGTTTAAATGTTGCTTTGCCCACTCCCTTAATCGTTTTAACTCAACTTCAGCAGCTTCTAATTGGTGAAAATATATTTTAGATCCATCCCGAATCAGGGCTATTCCTAATTCATGTATTGCTGCCTCCCAGTACTCATCGTAAAATTCCTGAGTAGCAATATTCTCACTGAGTGTAAGTTCACAGTTCCGATCTTCTATATCCCCGTTATATCTGTATAGGCCTACGGACATTACTATCCCCCCAAGTTTGATCAACATGATCCTATACGATGTCGCTAATATCTTGTACTGAAATATTTAAATGTCTCCAATAATTAAGAGGATAAGCTGAACTACCTACAACCATTTCGCCTTGTCTTGTGATGAAACTCCCACCTCGTTCAAAGAATTTTATCATCGGTTCGTAGAGGTCTATGTATTGAATTGCCTCATCCACTCCTTGATCTGCTAATTCGGAGACTTCTAAATAACCGTAGCAAATTACCTTTACATAAGGATTTCCTAGCGTGTCGAGTTTTGAACAAGCTCGATATACCTTTTCATCTATAGTTTTTCCAAGAATTTTAGCAAAACTAAGTAGGGGATATTGATCTATTGAAGCATCCATCTCGTTTAATAATTGATTAACGCGTCTAAGATATTCTTTAATCAAAACATGAGAAGAAGATTCTATTAAGCTATCTTCTGTATCCTCAAATGAAATAGACGATAATCGTTCAATAGCTTTGGTTAGTAGCTGCCCCATGTATTGCTCTCCTCTCGATAACTATTACACCTATTAGAGTTACGTACAAGGTAACGACTAAATAACGCAGCCCTGGCAACTGCGTTATCGTTTTAAAGTATGTTCTTTAATCTCAATCAGTCGTATTAAATATACACGCTACAAGCGTTCGTTTTGGCTAATTCTAAAAATGTTGTTATCTGATGTGCTACTTCTGGGAGAGTAGGGACAATGTTCTTAACATTCTCTATTTGCTCGCCAATTACTTTACTCACATTGAAGGACTTAAATAAATGAATAGCTGAATCAAGGTCCTGTATTTCCCATGGACTTTCCTCAAACCAACCTTTATGCGCATAGTATTCTTGTAGAATACCAATGTCAGTAGGCTCATAATGACACATAAGATCCAATAATGTCTCAAAATATCCATTCCACATCTTTAGGATATTTTTCTCCGCAGAGTTTTCAAATACAATTAATATTTCCGGTTGCCCCTCGTAACCAACATAATAAAAGTCATTAACTTTATCTTCTATCATAGCTCAACTCTCCAACGCTTAAATGCCAATAGATAAATAATAGGCAACCCTTCCCACTCCATTTAAGTAAAGTTTCCATCCAGTAAATCACAAGGACTTTAATTTAAGGGCTGTAGAACCGCTATGAACGGAGGATGTCCCGTTTCTTGGTTTTGTAACAAACTTGGTTTACGAAATCTTAAACTCGTCTGCAGTTCAATTACAGGTGCTTCAGCCCTGACTTCTTTAAGCAAAACTTTTATCCAAAGGGGGCACAAGGGTACTCTACAACCCAACATCTTTATTACAGAATCAATATCGAACTCGCGTCCATCTAAATTATTCGAATTTAACATTCCCCGGTAAAGATATTCGTCTGTAGAATTTAAAGATTTACCCCGCTCCTCAATCGGAGTAATTATGAATTTACTGTTTTCACCCAGTACTTCGTTATGATAGGTGGATAATTCATCTACAGTTTTTAGTAAGTATTCCTTAAAAGAATCTAAGTCCATATATTTGATCAACATGATCACTCCTTTAATTTCTTTATTATTACTGGTTTGGAGTCTACAACATAACCATCTTTGTCCGTTTCAAACTTATAAAGTTCAAGCCAAGAGCTCTTCACCTTTACACCTGCGTTCTTTAGCAAATCGGCGTACATACTTGATTCTTCCGGAGAAGGACGGTAATGCCCTGACTGATTAGTAATCTTTCTTACTTCTCCTTGACCATTAATCTTTAATTGCCCAGCAGCAAGGACCTCTTCCCGTCCTCCTAATGTATGATGTCGCTTCCCAATGATTAATTCTCCATTTTTATTGATAACGAAATCAACTTCAGTTCTACCATCAATTCCTTTTATTCTTCCACTTTCTAAATGATATGTGAGTACTTTGCCGTCATGTGGAAAGTCTTCATTCGGAAATTTATTACTAATAGTTGAACTAGAATTCACTTTTCCATGTGTAGCTCCTAAATTTTGTTCAGCCTTCTTTATATTATTCTGAATCTTAGATGCCAAACCAGATGACGACGTTTTAAATGGTCCTGAACGTCCCGGCATACTCCCACGAACCATCTGAATCGCCATGAATATCTGACTAAACTTCAGAGAGGTCACCATCATCTGAGCATACTTATCTGATACAGGCTCGCCCGTCGTAGGATGAATCCCCATCTCAAATGCCTTGATCTGTAACGCAAAAATATCTTCCCCAGGCGGTTCAACGTTCACAGCTTGCATGCGATTAAAGTCCAGATTTCCCTGATCCCTCTGATAAGCCCGAAGAGCAGCCTGATCCGCAACACCATTCTCGTTGACAGGCATCCATACCAATTTACCGAACATATTGATTTGCGCCATCCGATAGCCCTTGTCACCCGAACCTGAACCACCTGTTGATTTGGTCATCATAGCTGCGGCACCGACTGCTCCAAACGCACCACCCAGACTTACCTTCTGAGCATCTGCATCTTGGAATCGCGTGGCGATATCCTTCAATTCCTTGGATGTATTCACCATACTCTCTAGCGCTTTATCCAGTATAGGTCGTGACTGCTCGAACTCATAGTAAAATCGCTCCTGCGTCGCACCCATCCACATCATCTGAACGAACATGATCTGTCTCATCAGATCACTTCGTATACTCTCCAACTGCTGTCTGGCTTGATCCACCTGATTCGATACGTGATTTAGTTGTTCAGGGGTAACTTTGATTGTACTCATACGTTTCTCCGCTCATTCAAAATATGATTATCCTATGTTAGCAGAAGTGTAATATGTAAACTATCCGGCTAACATCCTGATTTCACCATGGTAAAAACACAAGCTGTGCTCCTCATCGGTGCTATGGTCCTATATGCATATACCCACTTCAAGGCATATCCTACCAGTTTCAGTAAATACCTTTCCTACTTCATTTCCTCCAACATGACCCGATACCGCCCGATCTGCTCCGCTGTCGCCTCTTCCCGCAATGATTCCAACAATGCTATGCACCTTATAAAATACCGATCCAACCCAAGCTTATCCGCTAACCGAATCCCCTGCAAAATGAATTCCACGGCCTCCTGCGGTCTTCCCATCCACCGTTCATACAAAGCCCGCTGATAACAGTAATGGTACATATCATCGTTGTTTGAAGAATTCATTTTTGTGCCATCGCCCAGCATCTGATCCTCAATCACCTGTAAAACCCGATCAATCTGCCACCTATGCCGCACTGCTGCCTCCGTAATCACTTTCAGACCTGCCAACCATTCCTCCGGATGCTCAAGCAAAAAGTTCACAAACTCCTCCAGCAGTTCCACCTGCCCAGCTTCAATCTCAAGAGCATACCGATTCACCTGTGCCTTATGCCTGAACTCCTGTACCACCTGCATGCCTACCTCATCCAGATCCTCCATCCACCCCAGTTCTGCGTACTGATCGATACATGCCCGCGCCTGATCTACCTGTCCCATCTTCCGGTGAGCCATACCCCGCATTAAGTGACTGAACCCGTAATAGTAGACCAGGGGCTGCTCGATGTGTATATGTGGTGCAGGCACTCCCTTTGACCGATACTCCTGCCGCTCTTCATGGATCGACTGCACACATTGATATAACATGTCTGCCCTCTCCATCACCTTGTTCCAATTTTCAAAAGCCACAGCCATCTCCAACATTTCAACAATGATGTCAGGTTTGAGTGATTTTAGGATAGATTTCCGCAAAGATAATCCTCCTTAATTATCGATTTTCTTATAATTGTATAGATAAATCAAAAGAAGATCAATATAAATTGTACTTATAAGTACTGTTTAATAATCATTTCCTTTGCACATATTAGTCTGTAAGGATTCTATAACCTCTTCTAACCTTAAGTGGAGGTGATCAAATGAGTTTACCAGAGGACGTAGGAAATCGAATACGTGAGTTAAGGAAAGCAAAAGGCTGGACTCAGGAACAACTGGCGGAAGCAGCAGGTCTTCATTACAGCTATATTGGTGGAGTTGAACGGGGAGATCGTAACATTTCTTTGGAGACTCTTGAGAAAATAATCAATGGATTGCAGGTCACTGCTGAAGAAATCTTTAAATTCAAAGAAGACTCTGAGTACAAAAGAGCCTTGGATGAACATATAACTTTAATAAGCGGCAAAAGTACAGATACAATCGTATCATTGACCAAAATTAGCAAAGAATTTTTAAATGCTATCGAAAAATCACATAAAAATTCCGAATAAATATCTCTACATCAAAATCATACGCTAACACCAAAAAGAGTGGAGTACGTCTCCACTCTTATCTTATTTCTCTTTTCAAATAACTCCCCGCTCAAACTCCGCAAACTCCACTCTGTTACGCCCATTCTGCTTCGCCTGATACAAGGCCTTATCCACCGCAGCGAACAGCTGAGTCAAATACCCCTCCGGATTGTCCGGTACATGCACAACTTCAAAGTCCTCAAAGGAAAGAATCCCAATACTAATCGTAATCGACACCTGCATAATCTCGTGATCCACCATAATGTGGTTGGACTCCACAGCTGTTCTCACGCGCTCTGCGATTTGGTTCGCCAGATCATGCTCCGTATGCGGAAGGTAGATCATGAACTCTTCCCCGCCATAACGCGTCAGGATATCGGTACTGCGAATGGATTGTTTGACCGCCTCCGCCGTACGGACGAGCACTTCGTCCCCGATGACATGCCCATAGCGATCATTGATCGCTTTGAAGTAGTCGATATCGAGCAGCAGGAGTGAAAATGGTGTTTTGTATTGAATATTGGTAATGACCTCGTGATTCAGGTGTTGGGTCAGATATCGACGGTTGTAACAGTTGGTTAAACTGTCCGTCAGCGCCAGTTCCTCCAGTTTGCGATTGGCCTCGGATAACTCCTGACGGATCAGGTCTAGAGCCTGATTTCGCTCTTGAAGCGTTACGTTCTGGCGATTCATCTCTTTCACATAGAAGCGCTCTTGCGAGACATCCTGGAACGTGAGTATATGACCAATCGGCACAAGAGCCGAATCCACAATCGGAGAAGATTGCAGGATATAGTGCCGGATATTGTTGTCCCGCTCCACGATCACTTCGATGTGAGAGAGGGTATTTTCTTTTTTCTTATAGTGATTCACGAACTCCCGACAGCTGCCCACAACATGAACAGACTCCAGAAAGGCTTCCATATCAAATGAATCCCCCACATGCAGATCCATAAAGGATCGTGAGGCTTTGTTCGCTTCAACAATGATTTCATTCTCATCCAGTACCAGGATGCCATATGGAATGGTATTGATTACGTCCTCATGGGCGATGGAGACCAGATCGAACACATTGTATCTTTTGATCACATAGACAAAGAACAGGTCCGACAGAAAGATCCCCAGCGAAGTCATGCCAGGAATGATCGGCAACCAGCGGGCTAGAACGACATTCAGAATCGCATCAATTGTTGCAAAAACAGCCAAGACGAAGATGCCCCACAGGGTAATCCGCACCTGTTTTTTGATCATGGCAGACGTCTGCGAAGAATACACCGCCCGGAATAGAACCACGAGAGAAGTCAAGAAATAACTCACCAGAATAGTCATCACAACCCAGAACCAAAGGCCGTAATCCCGCTCGATGTACCCGCCCTCCAGTGGAATGACGAACTCGTTCCATGGATTTGCGACCACACCTATAGCCCCGATCACCGCAGGGATAAATAGCAAGAAGGTTCCTTTTGCACTCAGACGCTCTGAATAACCGGTAATAAAGATCGTCAGTAGAAGCCACCCGCTCCCAAGCAGAGAGACCGCAACGAAAGATAAGGTAACGTAGAACAATTGCAGACCGGAATCATCCGTGAGCGTACTCGCAAATTGACAGAAAGGCCAGAGCATCATCAACCCGTGAAATAAAAAGTACACTTTATGTAAGTTCGTAATTCTAACCGTAGCAAACACATATACACCTACACCAAACAAAAGGACAAATAAAAAGAGATCATACCATACTAAAGGGTTCACGAATCTTCTCCTTCTTAGATGCTACAATGACAACGTGGTTGTTCATGATTCTATGTGATACTTATATATAACTTCAATAAACACCTATACAATTCTGCTACGCCAAACTTATTGGTTAATTTAACCATATCTTATCACACCACCATAAGGGTGAGTAGCCCATACACTGGAAGTCCGACCAACCTCTGATCGAAATGCTGATCTATTTCTGATTATTTTGAATGCTTTTGAAGGTTAGAGTACAAACAGGAGAGGAGATCATCTGCTCAGGAGATATTCGGGTATCATCAAGTGGTCGATATTGAGCCATCCGGCTACCGGACGGCCCTTGTATCATTCGGTTACTGCATGTAGAGGGAGATTGTCCGTGAATAGATCGGGGTTATGCTTGAGCATCTCCGTAATTACCTCTTCTGTCTTAGCCGCATCACACACTCTTACGACCGCATCGCCGAGCTTTCCTATACGCATCGCACCTTCGCGAACCAATACCTCGTCTACTTTCCAGAAATGCTCCGACCATGGCAACCCACAATGTCTGCGGGATGGTACTGAAATCTGGCTTCCATCCGGTAAAACCGTATACAGCATCTCATGCTCGTCCGTCATTCTGCCAGGGATGTCCACCCACTCTTCGACCCCGTGGATAAATGTATTCCGCTTCAAGTCAACGCCTACTAACAAGATCGACGCTTTCCGATCAAGCAGTTTCCCCCATGCTGAACCTCTCGCACACGGTGTATCGAAGAGATGATCGTCCTTCGTAAATGCCTCTGCGTCCCTTCCCAGTGCCGCTACCGAATGCGTAGGGTGCCACGAACGAACTACGCCCGCACGTTTACGAAAAAGTTCAGGCAGAATGCCCACGCAACAGGTAGTATTTTCCACGTGGAACACTGGGTTATCCGCATTAATGGTAGACCACGTATGAGTGGGAAGCACCAACAATCCCTCTTTCATATAGTCACTAAAGGCATCCAACACCGTGTCTGCTCCACCTTCAACCTCGCCTATACTTTTCATTGAAGAGTGAATGAGCAACGTGCCTTGCCTATCCATACCAAGCTGCTCTAGCTGCTGCATCAAGCTTTCTTTTGTATACATGTCCTTCCTCCTTCATTTCTTATCCCTTTTCGATGAAAAAGCAAATCCTTGCTCAGCTTCACATCATGCTTCTCAGCATAACAAACAAAGGGCCGAGGGTTAACCCCCGGCCACAGAGAAAAAAATTGTATGAGTTCAGGCAGTAGCTGCCAATCCACTTTTACTTAATAATAACGTACTCCAGATTCACCAGCTTCGCATACGTCACGATCTGATCTGTAGTCAGGTTCAAGGATACAACCGTATGGTGACCACCACCATTTTCGATCCATGCCTTCACTCCATCTTGGAAGTTCGGCTTCACGCTCCACAGAACACGTGCTACTGGCAGATTAGGTGCTGGAACGGTTGGTTCAAAAGCAGATACTTCGTTGATCAGCAGTTTGTAATGTGTACCGAAGTCTGCCATGGATACCACGACACCTTCACCTGCTTTGCCGTCGAATACGAGACGAGCCGGATCTTCACGATCGCCAATGCCCAGTGGGGACACGATGATTCTTGGTTTGGTGCTGGCAAGTGTCGGATCTACTTCAAGCATGTGAGATTGCAGGATAGCTTCCTGTCCAGCAGCCATCTCGTATGTGTAATCTTCCATGAAGCCCGTGTTCTCGTTATGGGCCATGATTTTCAGCAAACGATCCAGCGCAGCTGTTTTCCAGTCACCCTCACCGGCAAATCCGTACCCTTGAGCCATCAGGCGTTGTACAGCCAGACCCGGAAGTTGTTTCATGCCATGCAGATCTTCGAAGTTTGTAGTGAAGGCACTGTAACCACCTTCGTCCAGGAAACGTTTGATCGCAATTTCATAGCTCGCTTGCACACGTACACTGGCTTCCCAAGCTTCCTTGCTGTTCGTGCCGTAATCGAATTCGTAGAGGTCTCCATACTGAGCAATCAAATCATCGATTTCCTGCTCTGTTACAGCGTTCACGTATTGCACGAGGTCGCCAATGCCGAAGTAATCAACCGTCCATCCGAATTGGATCTGTGCTTCCACTTTATCACCTTCGGTTACGCCCACGTTACGCATGTTATCACCGAAGCGAGCTACTTTGATGTTAAAGCTTTCATTATAAGCTACCGCTACGTCCATCCAGTCAGCAACCTGTTGTTGCACTTCTGGGCGCTCCCAGTAGCCAACAACGATTTTATTTTGTTTTCTCAGACGGGCATTAATGAAGCCATATTCACGGTCACCGTGTGCCGCTTGGTTCAAGTTCATGAAGTCCATATCGATGGTTGCCCAAGGAATGCTTTCGTTGAATTGGGTTGCCAAGTGCAGCAAAGGTTTTTGCAGCAATTTTGTACCACGAATCCACATTTTCGCCGGGGAGAATGTATGCATCCATGTGATCACACCCGCTACTTCGTCGCGGTAATTGACTTCTTTCATCGTGCTCGTGATTTTATCTGCGCTTACCGCCAGATCCTGCAATACGAGCGGGTACGGCAGTACGCCACTTGCATTAAGCGCATCCGTAATTTTCTGTGCGTTGGCTTTTACTTCACCCAGTGCTTCTTCTCCGTACAAGTGCTGTGAACCGACCACAAACCAGAATTCTTTTGCTGCTGACATATAATCATCCTCATTTCATTATTTTATAGTTGAACAAATGGGTTACACTAGAACACTGCGATTGCAGTACCATCTTCCGATCGCTGGTTATCCCCGGATTTCTTTGATCAATTTTAATAAGGATGATATCCGGTTATAAAGGCGAGCGCTTCGCTTCTACAGATTGGTACTGCACTCTCCGTTATCGTGTAAAAGTTTGATACAACTTCATTGGTAGTAGTAACAAACAACCTATTCGCTTGAATTATTATCAACCGATCGCTATATAACCTAATTACTTTTGTCCGTAATACGCGTCTTTTCCGTGTTTTCGCAGATAGTGTTTATCCAAAATGCCTTGTGGCAGTTCTTTCGCGAAGTTATTCAATTGCCGCGCGTACAGGTTCATTTTGCACACTTCCTCCAGCACGACACTGTTTACCACCGCAGACTTGGCATCTTTCCCCCACGTAAACGGCGCATGACCATGAAGCAATACAGCCGGAACAGCCATAACATCAATCCCGCGCTGTTCAAACGTTTCAATAATGACGCGTCCCGTCTCCGCTTCGTATCCTCGATCCACCTCGTCCTGATTCAGGAAACGTGCACAAGGCACCGCTCCATAGAACGTGTCTGCATGTGTTGTTCCCATAACAGGGACGTCCAGTCCGGCTTGCGCCCAGATGGTCGCCCATGTGGAGTGTGTGTGCACAATGCCGCCAATCTCCGAGTAATGCTTATATAGTACGGCATGTGTTGCGGTGTCCGAGGAAGGTCGCATCTCACCCTCCACGACGTTACCGTCCAGATCAACCACAACCATGTCGCTTGCTTTCATCGTATCGTAGCTGACGCCACTTGGTTTGATCACGAACAGACCGCTTTCCCGATCGATTGCGCTGACGTTACCCCATGTGAATTTCACAAGTCCGTGCTTTGGCAGTTCCAGATTCGCCTGAAATACCTCTTCTTTCAGTTGTTCTAACATGTTATTCCCTCCCGTTCTCTAATAGTGCGTGTTCAAAAAGTCGGTTTTCAGTACCGAGAAGATGGGATGAAGCTAGAAATGGAGTAGCGGAGCGTAGATCGAGCTACGTGAGCAACGGACATTTCGGCTGAATTCCATATTCGATGTTGATGATGCCACTAGGCATCCTTCGTAATCAAAAGCGGTCTTTTTGAACAACCTCTACCAGATGATCTACGGCTGATTGCTCAATCGCAAGTCCACTCCGATAGCGTTCGATAAATGCTTCAAACCCTTTCACATCCGATGCATCCGGTGCCACTTCGACACCCTCCACATCGTTAAAGACTTTCTGCTCCAGGAACACATCCAGGCTCTCCTCTTGATCCTTGTTGATCATGTAGGAAGCTAGAAGCGCCATGCCCCATGCGCCGCCTTCACCAGCGGTAGACATTACCGATACCGGTACGTTCATCGCAGCAGCCACAATACGTTGTCCCACCACAGGAGTCTTGAACAAGCCACCGTGCGCCAAAATACTATCAATGGCTACATTCTCTTCCTCCGTCAAAATGTCCATACCCAACTTGAGTGCACCGAAGGCACTGAACAGATGTGTCCGCATGAAGTTTGCCAGATTGAAGTTGCTTTCCGGGGAGCGGACAAACAATGGACGGCCTTTCTCAAGTCCCGTAATGTTCTCGCCTGAGTAGTAACCGTAGCTGAGCAAGCCACCACCATCAGGGTCTGCCTCCAAAGCCTTGTTAAACAACACGCTAAACAACTTTCCGTTGTCCACTTCATATCCCATCGCTTGAGAGAATTCACGGAACAATCCAATCCATGCATTGATATCACTGGAACAGTTGTTGGCATGCACCATCCCTACTGGACTGCCATCCGGCGTGGTGACCATATCGATCTCGGGATACACTTTGGACAATTCCTTCTCCAGTACGATCATCGCAAATACGGATGTGCCGACGGAGATGTTGCCCGTACGTTTTCTCACGCTATTTGTTGCCACCATACCCGTTCCGGCATCGCCTTCTGGCGGGCAGAGCGGAATGCCTGCTTGCAGATCTTGTGAAGGGTCGAGTAACTTGGCTCCCGCTTCCGTTAGCTCACCCGCATTCTCACCCGCGAGATATACCTTGGGCAGAAGGTCCTCAACTTTCCACGGATAACCTTTGCCTGCGATCTGTTCGTCGAACTGTTGGATCATGGATGGGTGATAGTTATGTGTAGACTCGTCAATTGGGAAAATGCCTGAAGCATCGCCGATCCCAATCGCCTTATTGCCCGTCAGCAACCAGTGGATGTATCCAGCCAAAGTTGTCAGGTGATCGATCTGTGGCACATGCACCTCTTCGTTCAAAATCGCTTGATACAAGTGGGCAATGCTCCAGCGTTCCGGAATATTGAATTGCAGAAGTTCCGTTAGCTCTCTTGCAGCTGCTCCCGTCGTAGCGTTACGCCACGTGCGGAAAGGTACCAACAGTTCACCAGCGCTATCCAAAGCGATATATCCGTGCATCATGGCCGAGAATCCGATAGACCCGACCGTGCGCAGCGTAATACCGTATTTCTGTTCCACATCTTGCTTCATCTCACGATAAGCCGTTTGCAGACCTGTGATGATATCCTCCTGGTTGTACGTCCAATATCCATCTTTCAGGAGGTTCTCCCATTCATAACTGCCTGACGCGATGGTCTCAAAACGCTCGTCAATCAACACCGCCTTAATCCGCGTTGATCCAAATTCAATACCGAGCGAAGTAGCACCCTTGGTAATGGCTTCTTTCAAGTCCAATTGACTCATAATCACGTGTATCCCCTCTCCGGTCGCGATTTCACATCCCAAAGGATGCATATATAAGGTGAATCTCTTACTTATAGCAGTGACTAATAATATTTTTGTATAAATGCTTCCTGTTGTGTTTTCAAAGAATGCGCTTTCCTTTTCTGACAGCCTTAGTATATTTTTTGTACGTACATTTGTCAATAATATATAATAGTTATACTTACAAAGGACACATATTGTACTCTATTTAACCATTCAAAGGTCTTATATGGCTATAAATTGGCTATGCTGTAAGGTACACCTCTTTCTAAAAAGACCTGATATGTACGGTTTATTTCAAAAATTGTGCTGTTTTATATGCATTCAAACTGAATCATGCTAAAATATGTACGTACAACTATTTGAACAACTACGTTTATATAGATGAGTAACGATGAAAGAAGTGGACTACGTGAAGCCAAAATATCAGGTCATCATTGATGATATAAAGAGTCATATCCTTTCGGGGACATATAGCATAGGCGAACAGATCCCCACCGAGTTGGCTTTACAGGAAAGCTACACCGTAAGTCGCCAGACGGTGCGGAAGGCTATTTTGGAGTTATCAAACGAAGGGTTTTTACGAAGCGAAAAGGGTTCAGGAACTTACGTTAGCAATCAGTATCGATCACGATCAGGTGGCCATACGTCTAAGAAAACGATTGGTGTGATCACGACATACATCTCGGATTACATCTTTCCGTCCATCATTCGCGGTATTGAGAGTCGTCTGAATGAGGACAACTACTCGTTACTGCTGGCCAGTACTAATAATGATGTAGCGCAGGAGAAAAAAGCCCTCGAAATGATGCTCTCCTACGGCGTGGATGGCCTGATTGTCGAACCAACCAAAAGTAATCTCTACAATCCCAACATTGCATACTACCTATCGTTCAAAGAGCAGGATGTGCCGTTTACGATGATTAATGCATTTTATGAGGAGCTGGAGGTTCCGTTCTTCTGCCTGGATGACGTGCAATCCAGTTATCTTGCCACACGTGAATTGATCGCCAAAGGCCATACCCAGATCGGCATTATTGCCAAAATGGATGATCTACAGGGCAAGTACCGGATGAAGGGGTACATCAAGGCGCTGGGTGAAGCGAAGTTACGGTTCCATCCTGAGCAAGTGCTTTCCTTTGATACCGCATCGAAACCGGATTTATCTTCTAGTGTAGCCACATATCTGGACGAAAACAGGGATGCGCTCACCGCGATTGTTTGTTACAACGATGAAGTGGGACTGGAGGTCGTGCACGCCTGCAGGCAACTGGGCATCTCGATCCCGGATGAGTTATCCATCATTGGACAGGACAATTCGTATATTGCCAAGAACGCCAACATAAGGCTTACAACGCTCACCCACCCCCAAGAGCAAATGGGCCGCGATGCTGCCGACTGGGTGATCAAGAATCTGCAAGGCAAAAAGGATCTGCCAACGAACACCTACTATCAGCCTGTGCTGGTTGAAGGAGAGACGGTGAAGGAGATCGAAGTGGAATAATATTGTTGTGGGACGGGCGTTAATTTGTTACCGAGCGTTTCTGTTCAGCATGTTTAAAGAAGGCCGTCAGAATATCTGCGGCCTTCTTTGTTTTTGTTCAATATAATGAGGGATTAACTTCTTCTTACATATACATATACATTTTTTCTAATCGAAACTACTTCGCCTGATCCGCTTCATCGCTTACCAGACTTACAAGGACACCTTTCTTCTCCAGCTTTTTCACAACCTGCTCTGCTCGATCATTCAACGGATTGTTAGCCAAATATACCTCTGTTAGATGTGGGATGGTTTCGAGCACTGAAATATCCTCAATGAGGTTATTTTCTACATATAGATACTCCAAGGTCGGATGATTTTTTAAAGGAGTCAGATCCTGAATTTTATTATCGTTCATAATGACCCATTCCAGCTTTAACTTCTGAAGAGGAATTAGATCAGTCACCTGATTACCACTGGCGAGCAGACTGGTCAGCTTATGCATATTTTTTAATGGAGCCAGGCTTTTGATTTTGTTATCGTCCATAACCAGATTTTGCAGATTAGTCAGACCTAAAAGTGGCGAGATATCTGCAATCTGATTGCCTTCAACAGCTAAGAACGTCAATTTCTTTAACTTGTAGAGTGGCTTAATATTTTTTATATTTTGACCAGGCAAGAATAGATCCGTCATATTAACGGCATGTTCAAGACCTTGCAGGTTAGAAATCTTACTTTTTAATTCCATAGCATATAGAGATTTTAATTTTTTCAAATCGGCAGCCTTTATTTCCTTCTTAGCCGACATCTTCAGATCTGCTCGAATAACTTTGGCCAAGACCGGGTCCTTAATAAGTGACGACGCAGCCAAAACGCTCGTTGCTGGTAATAATACAAAAACCAAACAAAGAACGATCAACTTTTTGATGAATTGATTATGCATGTAGAATCTCCTTACATTATTTAATAATACAAATATACCATGATCTGGAATGTAATACATGGATATTATTTTTATCCTAATTTAATAGAACCCCTCCTGCTCTCATCCTATAACTGTTCCGTTAAGAACGGATAATGGACTACTTCATCAAGGAATGTAACCCTCTGTGCTTCATACCGGGAAACTTGTGGCTGAGGGTAAGCCCGCAGAGGTGATAACCGCCCCACAGGTTAAAGACATTTTCGGATTGGAATGTACGGTCATAGAAGACCCCGTCTCGGGATCGCCCATGGTGGTGCCTAAAGGACGATATCATGCGAAATAGACAAATAGCGGCAGTTGCGACAAAGATCCCTTTGTCCTAACTGTCGCTATTTTATTTCGTCCACCACACCTCTTCCTGACTCATGCCGATTCCCTGAACCGTTACTCGCATCTCTACCCATTGCTTCACTCTCTTGGCTATTATGGACTCTGATCAAACATCCACTCTACAATGAGGACTACACCAAAAAGCCATACGGATGATGGTCCGTACGGCTTTTTAGCGAATTTTTACTTATGCATAACATGTGCGTGAATGATGAATGACGTTGAAAAAGTTACTTCCAAAGCTCTTCAGCAATTTCCTTAATGAAGGCAAGTTTGCGCCATTGCTGTTCCTCGGTCAGATGGTTGCCTTCTTCCGTGGAAGCGAAGCCGCATTGTGGACTCAGGCAGATTCGATCCAGATCAACATATTGTGTAGCTTCCTCAATCCGTTTCAGGATATCTTCCTTGTTCTCCAACTCTCCGAATTTGGAAGAGAAGAGGCCAAGTACGACCTGCTGATTGTCCTTCAGGAATCGAAGTGGCTTGAAGTCTCCAGCCCGTTCCGTATCAAACTCCAGATAGAATCCAGAGTAGTTATCGATGCTCAGAAGTGTCTGCGCAATCGGCTCATAACCGCCACCGACTCCTGCAAATGTCGAAACATAATTACCGCGGCAGACATGAGTGGTTACCACGAGGTCTTCCGGCAGGCCAGATACCACATCTTCGTTCAGTTTTGCGAGTTCATTGGCGTACTCTTCCACATTAACACCAATCTGCTCCATCACTGTGATGAACTGTTGGTCACACAATGCACCCCATGTGCAATCATCAATCTGGATGCTACGGCAGCCGGCTTCATAAAAAGCCAGGATGGATGCTTTGTACGCTCCGACAATGTCCGAGAGAAGCTCTTGGCGGTTCGGATAGATGGCCTGTGTGCTTTCCTTATTATCTGCCCGGTCCAATTCGAATAGGAACTGAGCTGCTGCTGGAATGGACTGACGGGCAACAACGTCTTCCCCAGCCGCTTCTTTCAAGAAGGCATAATGCGCTACAAATGGATGACTGCTATAGCTGATTTTGCCGCTCAGACGAGCTGTTTCCGGTCTGGATGTCGCACCGTTGAATCGGTAGCCTTCCTCAATGATTGTCCGCTCTACACCATCCAGTCCCCAGAAAAAGTCCAGATGCCACCAAGAGCGGCGGAATTCGCCGTCCGTTACAGCCTGAAGTCCAACCTCTTTTTGCTTCTGTACAAGTTTCACAATCTCGGCATTCTCCACTTCATTCAACTGTTCCGTGGTAATTTCGCCGTTCTGGTATTTTAATCGGGCATCCTTCAACGCACTCGGGCGCAGGAAACTGCCAACAATATCATATCGAAATGGAGTGACTGTTCGTTGTTTAGGTTCTGTTTGTATGCTCATAGTTTAATCTCCCCGTTTATCATTATAGAATTAAATATAACATATCCGATCGGAATAGCTGTTCTACGAAAGAGTTATAGCCCGCTATAGGTATTAGCTATAGCGGGCTATATTTAAGGAGACTCTATATACAATCATGTATTCCATCTATCCTGACCTGATGCTCAGAACAGGATCTCAACAATTATGATCTCACGTCAAAGTAAGAACGATCTGATCCCCGGCACGGGTGATTTTGTAGATCCCCTCTTGCATGTCGATGCCATAATGTTTTTTCAGCAACCACTTGGCATTGAGGTCCGTCTCCACAACCACCAGATAATCGTAACCGCTCAGAAGGTTATCCATATTATCCTCATAGAACAACACAATTCCGTCCACATGAGGAGCATACAAGAAATACTTCCCTACATATTGCATGTAATAGTTCGTGACCTGTTGGTCCCTGTCTGAGGCGTAGAAGAGATATCTGTTATTATCCTCTTGCCCATCTGAGTACCACCGATCACCAGTAACCGCATGAATCTTGTAAGGGAGCGTTGTATCATAACTTTGGGCGATAGACACGATACCATTATATTCGGACAAAAGGATGGTGGCCGCAACCGCCATACAGCCGATGATGCCTTTTTGATAATGACCTTTGGTCTCAACCGTCTTAAAGGATTGATAATCAGGCACTTCACCAATCCGATAGTGAAATGATCGCTCCAGGTCGATCGCAGCACACAACACCAGCCCACCGGCGAACAGCACCACGATACTGGACGCATAACGCTCAAATCCAGCTAGGACAATTGCTTCATCCAATGGCATGGAGAAGAGATACAGGGCCAGGATCCCTGCGTAATACAGTAACAGAACAACGTCCAGTGCAATTAGTGCTTTCCACAAGTTCCACTTCTTCTTGAGCACAACGATAGCAAATACCGAAGCTCCGATCGCGATAAGTTGAAAAAGTACAATGCCGAGCACAGGCCTGGACGTGATATCTATGCTTGATTTCAAGAAGAGCGTCAGAATCTCCCATTTCTGTTCTCCCGTCTTGCCCGCTTTGATCACCGAGGCTGTTCCCTCGAACTTGTTATTAATGCCTTGGAACACCGTCGCCATTCGCCAGCTCCAGCCGAAATACGGAAGTAGTGAACCACCAATGGTACCAAGCACAGCCAGTCCGACTTTCCAGTTCGAGCGTTGCCCATTTCTCAACCATGTATACACCAGGAAGATCAGGCCGATCGCGGCGAAAATAATACCCGTGCTTTTGATGATGGTCAGCAATCCGGCAAGCGGAAGAACAACAATACATGCCTTCATGATCTCATTCCGATATTGGTAAATAACCGCCAGGATCGCGAGTGCGTAGATCGGAAGCAAGAAATCCACGAGTAGATTGGTGATCCGAATCGTCAGATTGAAAAAAGAAAGCGTCGATAACCCGAGTCCGAGAAAAGCGTACAGAAGAAAACGTTTCTTCTCCGAAATAATGCCAAACATGGCATAAAAACAGGAAAAGATAAGCAGACCCTGTGCCAAAAGCATCACGGACTGGGAATGCCCCATGAAGCGACAGACATAATAAATAAATGACGAAGTCCCGAGCGGATAGTTTTTAAAATCAATCAGATTGGAGTCTGGCGTCGGAAAGGCATTTGTACTCAACATCTGCTTCAATACAATAGCCCAGTGCGAGAAATTATCGTAGTGTGTCAATTGATTTTGGAACAGAATCAGCAAAAAGATGAACGTTCCGCCCAGAAAAGAAAACTGAAATAACGAGAACAATACATTCGGCTTGGTCCCTCGTCGGACAGCTCGAACCAGCGTATCTCTAAAAAGAAACAAGCCGAGTATCATCACGATAATACTTCCTATAAAGAGCTGACCTGCCAAGCCAGCAAAATATACGATGCAGGCAATCGAGGAAAACACAAATACAGGGATAAACTCCCACCGTAGTGCAAATGTCTTCCGAACAAACTGCATATAACCAACAAAGGAGATTATCAATAAAACTCCCATCACAAAATGAAGCACAATGAGCATCTTTATCTCTCCTAACCCTCTCTGGTGGAACGATCGGAATGTGGCTCAATCAAATCAGTCAACAATTGGTCGATCAGGCCCTTCTCCACAATATCATCGATATTCTCCACCGAGAGAAGCACTTCGCGCTCACGAGCTGTCGTTTTTCCCGTATGTTGCAAAATGACTTCAATATTACTCTTCGTATAAAAAGTAACGACCGCTCCTGCCGCAATATCACCATGGAAACCCGTCGCGGAGAAGAAACGATAATTGAAGCTACGCAGCGTACAGCTAGCATCATTGGTGAAATGAACTGGAAGCTGAAGGGAAAGCCGCGGCATTTTTCGCTGATCCGATCTGGGTTGAACAATCCGTTTTTTCACATTACGTAACATATCGTCATAAGCCGTATCCCACAGATTCATCTGCTCTGGCAACGAGTGTTTACGGTCGTAGATGATTTGCATGTATTGGCGGTTATCATTCTCATCAATCGGCTGAACCGTTGCGGAGTAACGCCAGCCCTCTCCATCCTGTTTCACATAAACGATGACTGCATCGAGATTGGCCTTATACCGGTCGGTTTTGACAACCAAAGAGATGATCTTCTGCTCAGCCAAATAAATGGGATATGGGACATAGAAGGCAATACCTTGCTCAGATACATCCACCGTCTTGGCCTGATAACGCAGATTGTTGGCTTGGTCGCGAATCGTGACATCTTCCTGCGCCCGAATCCGTTCTGTCTCCCGGTACGCACGGCGGCCAACCATGAAGAACAGGGCGTAACACAGCGCAATCATGTTATGAATCAGCCAGAAAATAATAATACTGCTGAAGAACAGCGCAATGCCGTACTTGCCATTCACATACCGAATCACGGCTGCAATGGAAAGCAACAGCAAGAAGATATGCGGAAGTGCATATAACAGAGCAGACATCCATTGCCGACCGCTTGCTCTGCTTTTGTTGGTGACTTTGAATTTTTTCTCACGAATACCCAGCGTCTCCAGTAGAACTGGCCAGATCAGATAAGGCATGAATATGGTATCGATAACCTGACTCCATCGCTGATTCCGAATATTGCTGGACAGATATCGCATGGATACACTATAGAAGAAATAAGATGGAAGCCAGAATATTAAGATTTGCCAGAAAGTTGTGTTCACAATCTGGAAGTCGAACAACGCAAACAAAATAGGTGCCAAAATGAAAATCAACCGATTAAAGAAGGACCACCAGTATAAGAAACTGCTTAAATAGGTCACTCTCGTCCAGAAAGGAAGCTTGCCAGATAAGGGTGCACGCGTATTCTGCAGGCTCTGAATGATACCCCGTGCCCAACGAATCCGTTGTTTAATCATGCTCTTCACTGTTGTTGTTGTCTGCCCGGCAGCTTGAACCTCTTGAGTCGCATAGGTAATATAACCTTCCTGCTGCAAGCGGATGCTTGTCTCAAAGTCCTCGGTGATTGTATTGAGCGGAAAACCTCCGATGTCTTCCATACCTTGGCGGGAAATAATCGTATTACTTCCTGTATAGGCTACCGCATTGGAGGCATTACGCAGGATGTTCACTTCTCTGGAGAAGAAATCCTGTTCATTCGGAATACCTTGCTCTGCATACAGGTTAAACTGGAATAGATCCGGATTGTAGAAGCTTTGCGGGGTCTGTACCAGACCAAGCTTGAACTTAGGGTCCATCTCGTCCTCTCGGCGAGGACGCCATACCTCATTCTCCTTAATAAACGTGGAGAGCATGAAATAGGGTACCGTTTTCATCAAAAAGGTGTGCTGTGGAATCATATCCGCATCAAACGTTGCAATGAGCGGGGAAGAGCTTTTGCTCAGTGCATTGTTCAGATTACCAGACTTGGCATCCTTGTTTCCGGGGAACCCCAGATACCCCACGCCAAACTGTTTGGCAAGCTCCTCCACCTCTGGTCTCGCTCCATCGTCACAGAGATAGATATGAACCTTCTGCTTGTCCGGGTAATCCATGAACGTACAGGCATTAACGGTTTTATATAACAGATCAACGGGCTCATTATGCGTAGCAATAAATACATCCACATCCGGATAATACTCCGGCGGAACGATTGGAAAATCGAGCTGTGTACGTTCTTTTTGCATCTTTTGAAAGAATAATTCAAAGGTTGTCAGTACGGTGACCGTTTCAGCCACAATCAGCAGCATACCAAAAATGACGTTCAGTACGCCCTCACCCCATGGCAACGTAAAGAACGTGCGCCATACCAAATAAATCGACATCAGGATCATCGTGATGACAAAAAAGATATTCTGCCTTTTTTCGTTTTGCACTACAACTGCTTCCTCCTTGCTGCAAATACCCATCTTCGCTGCAATTGGAAACTGAGCAGGAACAGCAAGGCATCACAGACGAATTTCGCCAATTTCTCATCTACGAAGAGAACGGTATGGAATATATATACACCGGTACTGGACAGCAAGATCACTACTCCGCATAACGTTAGATAGCGCCATAGACTTCCCTGGCTATCCTCTTTGCGAAATACAAAGTGTCTGTTCAGTACATAGTTGACTACAATTGAAATCACTCTCGCAATCACAGTTGCAAGCAGAATTCTTAAATAGTGCTGCTCACCCAACATGGGCCGCAACGCGTCGATCAAAAACCAGGCGATACCCAAATCAACAACAGAACTGGCCACAGATGATGAAATGAACCGCAGAAAATTGGAGAACAACACACCCATTACTCGGGCACTATCCTGGATTGCTTTAAAATGAGTTCCCGCATTGCCATTTTCATAAATGACTTGGATTGGCATCGTATGAATCGGTATGCCAGACTGAATGCACGAGATGAGCATCTGCAGCTCATATTCAAATCGAGTGCCGCGAACATCCTGCATAAACGCAAGTAACCCTGGACCGAAGGCACGAAGCCCAGTCTGGGTATCTGACAGTTTTTTACCATAGAGCATGGCAAAAATAAAGGAGGTCATTCGATTGCCTAACAGGGACTTTGGGGGTATATTCCCCTCGCTGAAGTTTCTTACCCCGAGCACCAATGAGTCCGGATAAATCCTTGCTTCTTGGGCTATGAGGTATACATCCTCAGCTGCGTGTTGTCCGTCTGAATCAGCGGTTACGACGAAGGAAGATGCGTCGAATTGCTTCCCAATATACTCAAATCCGGTCTTGAGTGCCGCACCCTTCCCCTGATTTTCCGCATGTGTTAGCAGAGCACAACCATTCTCACGAAGCTCCTCGAAAATCGACTGGTAGGCCTCACCCGATCCGTCGTCCACAATAACAATATTGGTCAATCCATACTCTCGCAATTGCCGTACATAGGTTGGAAGTCTCTCATCCGGTTCAAGTGATGGAATGAGGATGATCGCTTCGCCGTTTTGTTTACCTATAATCATCCTGATAAGCCTCAATTCGACATATTTCAACAAATTTTTTGAATATTGTGAGTATAACATCGAAAAGTCATACAGTAAACGAATAATTTGTATATATATTGGTAAAAAAGTCGCACTTTTTTATAAGCTAATTTATAGGTAAAAAGTACTAGTGGAAGGTCAGTCTAGTACTACTCAAACCATTTCACATTTGGCTCTTGTTTCAGTACATGTACCAGCACGGCATGCCGTTATCCACGGTGGTGATAGAAGTGAGCCTGCGTATCCAGAAGCACTCAAAGCGTGAATGAGCGCCTTCCCAGAATGCAGTAATTTCCGCAAAAGTTCATCTTCTGTCTCCATCGACCGATTGGACATGCATCGACTTACAAATCTGGACGAATGGTCACTTATGCGAATCACGAATTTGAATTAGAATTACCATAGACGATTAAAAAAAGGCTGTGATTCCAATGTTATTCGAAAGAGACAAATGGTTGCAGTATGGCATTCTGCGCGATGAGCCCTCTCTCGCTGAACGGTTGCCAGAAACACAGTTGCTTGAGAAGGATACGTTAACGAAGATGCTTCTTCAGTATCCCAGCGTTGTACTGAAACCTCGTAATGGCAGTTACGGAAGGGGTATCCTGTTCATTAAACGAAGCGGTGCAAAGGCTTATCGTATTCAAAATGAAAATAACACAGTCACCATGAGAGACAACGAGCAGTTACTGGAATGGTTCGAACAAACAATCAAAAGTGATGAATATATTGTCCAAAAGCGTCTGCAGCTTGCTCAAATTAAACACAGGCCGTTCGACATTCGGATCATGGTTCAGCGCAAAAAGAGTTCCTCGTCCACTTGGAACGTGACAGGTTCCTATGCTAAAGTCGCTGCACAAGGATACCAAGTCACCAATGTGAATAACCGCCCCATTCCCGTTTTTAAAGCACTGAGACTGGCTCGAATTGGAGATCGGCGCTTACTTGTCAGAGCGGAACAAGTTGCACGATTAGCTGCCAAACGATTGGGAGAGCATTACCCTATGCTTAGACAAGTCGGGTTCGATATAGCCATCGACAAGAAACGGCGAATTTGGATTATAGAAGGCAATTATCAACCAGCCTTACGGCCTTTCCGACTTTTGAAAGATTCCTCGATGCACCGCAGAATATTATGGTACAAAGAACATTAAAGCAAAAGAAGACGACCTGCCTGCTAGCCCGGGCAAGTCGACTCTTCATGTTTCGTACCTAATCTCGATATTAACCCTCTTCGGTTATTTCCGGCATTTTCTAATCGCACTTGTAACACGTGTCACTCGGAACTGATTTACCCCTACCTGTATAATGGCGAACTGGCTGTACGAAGTACCAGAAGAGGTATACGGTTCAGCCTCAATATTTCCACTCGGTGTTCTAACCGTCGCGGTGATTCTAGTTACCAGGCACACACCACGGTCGGAAGATCTCCAAGTCTCGTCACGCTGAACACTATATCTATCGTTGCTACAAAAAATCGATGCATACTCCACTACTCCACTCGCATTAAACGAAGTCGAGTTATAGATCTGAACAGGGTCATAACCACTAGGTGCTCCAGGTCTTCTATTTCCCATTCTCAAAACCTCCTTTTTATTGATAATCTATTAGATGCAATTAAATAGTTTTGGTGAGGTATAAATGTGGACAAGGCAGAAAAAGTGTGTTTGTCCGAGGGTCGCAGACAAAAAAAAGAACCACCCTTTAATGTACAAAGGTAGTTCGGGAAATTTGATCGTCTACTATTTTCCGATTCAGTAAGATTGTCGAGATTAAGTCGTATGTATGCCTTGCGAGCATCGTAGTAACGCTCCTGATGCCCTATTCTGCCGCCTCCGCCAACCATGCTTGCATAGCCGGAGATTCCGCCCGATTCAAACGTAAGGCAATTTCGGTATTGATCTCATCCGGCGGCATGACTTCAACAAGGGCACATACGGACTCTCGCGATTGATTTAAGGCAAATACGCCTTCATCATCGAGCATTTTCATCGCCAGCTCCATGGCGTTCAGCCTCACATCCAACTCGCGCTTCCAATCATCATTCTCCAGTTCCGCAATGAAAGGACGCTCGTTATATCGTTGTTTGACATCGTCAAAGTGATCATCCCCAAAACAACAATAGGGCGAATCCGCATACGACCATTTGATGAGATCCGCAATCGTGGATACCGGCGTATCACTTTCCTCTGCTTGTCTAGCCGATTCCAACGCCAAAGCTTCCCACGACCATGCAGAAATGCTTGGCGCATGTCCTTCGCCAGTAGTGTATAACGTACAATAATAGTAACGTTCACCATTTTCAAAAAGGGTGCAAAAAGACTTTCTGGCGGCAGCAGCGATCTCTATGGCCAGTGTCTCTATTTCTTGCATTGGCTTCATGAATAGAGTTCCCCTTTCCATTCGTTGATCATTTGCCCCTTCGACATGAATTGGCTATTTGGACTAGATACCAGACACCTGCACCCACAAGGGCAGCAAACACCAGATTGATACAGCCGAACACGATGAGTGACTTTGCTTGGCCTGGACCAATCCGGAAAGCGGTAACAAGCTGGAAGACAGCCGGTAGCAAAAATGCCAGCCAGGAGATGGTTATAAGCTTTTCTGTTCTGAAACTCCACCATACTGCGGAACATGAGGCAACTAGCAGTACCCAGGTACAGATAATATTTAGGGCGAACGTCATTTCAGCCCCTCCTATTTGCCATGAATCACAAGTCTATATTTACTGAAGATCCACGATTGGCTCAATTTGTGCATTGCATCATGGCTTATACGCACAGAGGGCTTTTGCTCCTTCATCGCATCTGCATCAAGGGCTGAGAAGCGAAGGGGTTTGGTCATTTTTTTGATAGAGTCTCTGATTTCATCGAAAAACGCATAGGTCAGTGGCTTATGGTCCCGGATATCCTCATATATATAGTACTTTCCTTTTTCATCTTCCAAATTAACTTGGAAACCTTTCGGGAATGAAATCAAGATACACGGCAGTTCATCCTCTGCCCATTGTCCGTGATATGGAAAAGAAACCCCTTCATTTCTCACAAAAAATCCTGAACTTTCTTGATCCGATGCAATAGAAATAGAGTAAACAAAGAAGGGATGGATGTCATCTCTCTTTTCTCCTGCCACAAAATACTGATAGAACGTCTGATACTCCTCGTACACCTGATTATAATCATGCTCTGTTCGGGCAGCATTGGTACGATGGAATTGCGCTTGCCGATGCTCCAAAAGCTGCAAAAGGCTTTTAAACTCTTCAGGAGTGATGAAGAATCTCAGTTTATAGAATCCGCTATTCTTTAATTTGTCCATTTCTTTTCGCTCACCGCCCTGTTTAGAAATGTTATGCCAATGACCTTAGCAGTTCGGGTTCAACTATATATGTATCTTATTTCCATTATAGTGATTACCTTTCCTGAGTCTACCTACTTTACACCTGAATTTTGCGAATGAACTTTGAAAGGGTAGCGAAATATCAGGATCATTGCGCCTGTACGCGAGCAAAAGACATACGTAAGGTGAATTCCAGACTACCCGTCCTTGTGAGGATGGGAGCACGCCATCATCTCGTAATCAGCACAAATTAGCCGTACGGATGATCACCCGTACGGCTAATTTTGACTTATTCAGCTTTGCGAATTTAGAATTGTTAAGGTTTAACTACAGAGAGAAGAGACTCATTCCCCTCAGAGATCACCGTCACATCTGGTGCAAACGTAGCATCACTTACATGTAACGTTTCACCAAGGTCCATAGCACTAATGTCGAATTCAATCGACGTTGGCAAGTGTCTCGGCAATGCCTCCACTTCAATAGAAGATAATTGAACTTGCACGACTCCGCCCTGCTTTGTGCCAATCGGTGTGCCGTTGAACTTGACAGGAATTTTAGTACGCAGGATCTCATTGGTCTGGACCTGCTGAAAATCCACATGAAGTAAATCCCGTGTAACTGGATCACGCTGGAGATCTTCCAACAATACCGTCAATGAGCCTTTCTCTTCAAACTGCAGTTCGATAAAACCAGACGTACCCTGCTTCAACCATTTTTGAAATTGTATTGTTGGAATATGAATCATTTCATTCTCCGTATTTTTGCCAAACACAATACCTGGCAAACGCCCGGATTTACGTAAATCCCTAAGTCGGGATGTATTTAATGGAATGCGGTTCTCCGCTTGAAAACTAGTAGTCATGCTATGTTCGCTCCTCTTTATTAAATGATATTTTCACATTTTTCATACTCATCCAACCATCCCCTGTTGGGGCTAAAGAGAGAAACATAGCATCACCACCTCCATATACGATCCAATTGATTTTAAAATACATTTAATGTAAGCACCCATAATATACATGAAGGCACTCTACTCCGAAGAGTAGAATGCCTATGGGATGCTTCAACCCTATCATAGAAACATAGATTTGTCGATTTAACCCCATAATATGATCAAAAGCGTCTCCTTCCAGTCTGCGTCGTTGATCAGCATAGAGACCACCCCAACGATGGAGTGGCCTTCATGTCCTCATCTCAAATGTATACATCCTCGATACTCGTTGGATTCGTCAGAATTTATCATTCTGCGTAATTCCTCAATCCACATGTCCATGAGCACCTTATTTCGGGGACAAGAAAAATCGCGTCCTCTAAGGAGAGAACGCGAGATAAAGCAGATTGATTTTGTGTTTCAGCATCGTCAATTAACGCTTTCGAGCCACCACCGCTAACCTACCGTTTTCGGTTGAATACTCGCATGTGGACAGCACAATAAGCTTGTCACCATACTGTGCTGTTACACCTGTGTCATAAAGAGAGAGTTGTTTGATATTCTGAACATATGAATCGAACTCGGCGGGCGTACTTACATTCTCAATCTGGTAGTATTTAAACACGTCGTCCGATTTGCGATAAACTTTTGACAGAATAACGGCAACAATCTCATACTCTTCCTTTTCGTAAAGCGTGCTGAACTGGAACGTCGCATGTTCTTGATAGAAGCTTTCGTTCCTGTACTTCATTAAATCTTTAAACATCCAACCACTTTTCATGTGATGTCCATGAATCAGCAAAATGTCCGAATGGTTGGTCGTACTAGACTCGTCCAAAAAAGGAAGACCGCCTTGGTTTTCTTTTTTATCAAAATCATGATTGAGATAGTACTCCGAATCCTGTGGATTCTGCATAACCGGGTACTCAATTCGGGTACCGTCAATCTTCAGCCAGCCGACGATGTCTGAGTTCCTCTCGTAAAGATCTCGAAATTCGGGAAGCATAACCGGCTCATTACCTTTATTGAACAAGGTGGAGGGGAATGCAGCCCCTCCACCTTGTTCTGATCCTTCTTTCCAAACCTTTGTTAACTCTTCGATTTTCTGCTTCTCGGCATAATCTCGCAAGAAAGTCCTCGCAAGACTGACAAGTGAAAATACCAACACAAGCAAGGAAACAGCGATAAGAATTTTTTTAGTTTTGCTCATTTTCTTACCGCCTTCCCTTCCATTACTGGATGTGCTTTTTCTTCTTGTACCCGAGCAGACAGAACCCGATCGTCATTAAGGACATCAGCGCCAAAACCATATACAAGAATGGCGATACGCTGTTATCTCCAGTTTTCGGAGCATCGTCCAACTCGTTGCTATCGTTCTTAAGCTGATCGTTACCATTGCTTGGTTCAGGCGTTACGATGCCTGGGTCAGGCGTTACAGTGCCCGGTTCAGGCGTTACGGTGCCCGGTTCAGGCGTTACCGTGCCCGGTTCAGGCGTTACCGTGCCCGGATCTGGCGTTACGGTGCCCGGATCTGGCGTTACCGTGCCCGGATCTGGCGTTACGGTGCCCGGATCTGGCGTTACCGTGCCCGGATCTGGCGTTACCGTGCCTGGACCTGGCGTTACGGTACCTGGACCAGGTGTTACGGTACCTGGACCAGGTGTTACGGTGCCGCCTCCGTTATTACCATTGCCGCCGGTGCCGCCACCAGAACTAATCGGCTTCATTGGCACATCGTACCTGACAATGTCAAAATCGACTGAAATCGTACCACTTGTGTGCGTTTCGTATCCGTCCTTCGTTACGATCAGATAGTAATCCGCCTCAGGAAACACCATGTACGCATAGAAGCCATCTGCATCACTACTCTGCTCCGGGCTCTCGTTGTCGTACGGTGGGAAATTTGGAACCTTTGGAAGCGTTACTTTCGTACCCGGAATGCGGCCGTTATCTCTATTCCGCTGCGTATCCGCATAATACAGTGTAACTTTGGCTCCATCAATTTTCTTGCCAGTGACGGCATCTCCTGTCGTTTCATCATAGACCGTACCGTAAGGGTCGACTAACTCCTCTGAAATATTCAGTTCTCCGTTAGCTTTAACGTCAAGTTGCGCCACTTTGAGGAGCAATTCCTCGCCGGTCTCAGCTTGATAGCGAACTTCCATTGTGTACTTTTGCTCGCTTAGCCCTTCCACAGAGAAAGTTCCATTCGAAGCCATAGGAAATGCTTTAGGTTGGCCGTTTTCCTTAACATAAATGCCATCCTTGTCTTTCAAATAGATATGCATCTGGCTAGTCAACAAATCGTTGAATAGCACTGTTGTTCCATCCAGTTGTTTGAACAGAATGATCCCCACGGCCGTAATGTCCGCTGGAACAGTCTCGTCCGTTACACTGCTGTTTACATTTGCTTTCTGCGTAAATTCAACAGGTACATCCTTACCGCCTACCCGATACATCTTCGTATATCTGATCGTATAGTCGGTATCCGCTACGGCTGGAATTGAATATTCACCCTTCTCATTCGTCTGTGTCTGAATCTCTTCGCCTGTCTTCAGATCGGTTACCGTAATCGGTGCATTCGGAATGACTTCTCCTGTGTTATTGTTACGCAACACGCCTTCCAGATACGGTCGGGTATTGGCAAAATGTGCTTCAGACCATTTTTTCTCTGGAATAGTGCCAATGTGAGTGAGACTTTTTGGATCAGTCACATAGCCATCTTGCGTATAATCATCTTGGGTCACTTTGTACTGAAGATTGGTTGGAAGCCCTTGGACAATGAGCGTCTGGCCATCTGTAAGCTCAAAGCTCTCACCGCTCTTGATCATGCCCTTGCTGCCGTCTGATTTCTCATAGACGTAGGATTCGTCCGATCCCTCGCCGGTGAAGGCAACCGTGTATTTAAACAGCTTCTTCTTGTCTTCATCTTTGCCTTTAACTGTGTTGCTGATTAATAGGCCGCCCTTCAAAACTCGCACGTTCGTGAATGGGGCATCTTCATCAATGCCTTTCATGACCCCGGTATAGTACCGTTCTTCAGGAGTAGTCATGTATTCATCGGTTGTGTAATCTTGTTGGGTAACTGTGTATTTCAGATTCTTAGGCAAACCCAAAATATCCAGTGCCTCTCCATCCTTAAGGCGGAATTTACCGCCGGACTTGATCGAACCTGTGCTGCCGTCCGTCTTCAAGTAAGAGTAACTTTCCTCTTTGCCTGTATCCTCAAAGTTGACGGTGTACTCGAACTCCTTCGTTTTATCGCCGCCGTTGCCCATGACCGTATTGCTGATGGTCAGCTTGTTAACGGTCCGTTCATTGATGAAATCCGCCTTGTGATCACCTTTATTCACGATTGAGCCAGACAGCTCTCTCGTACCCGGTATCGTCGTATAACCGTCAACGGATGTATAATCAGCCTCGGTTACGGTATAGACCAGATCCGCAGGCAAGGCTGGGAACGTCACAGATTCCCCGTGCTTAAGGGCAATCTTGCCTCCGCTCTTGATCGTGCCAAACGTATCATCCGACTTCTTATAGGTATACTCTCTGTCCTTACCTTCGCCGGTGATGGTCACGGTGTACTCGAACTCTTTGTCCGGATCACTGCCGTTGCCTTCCACCTTATTGGTAATGGTCAGCTTGCCTTGGGCCGGTGTAGGCACGATCAGTGGATTATCAGAGGTTAATTTCACCCCGTCTACCCAGATGGGCTTCCCTGGCGTATTCCCTACATATACTTGGTATACCCTTGTAGTTGGTAGCCAAGTATTGGTGTCAATATAAGTTTCTTTCAGCTCATAATACCCTGGATCAGGGAATAGCAGATTAAGTTTCCCTCCGCTATCGGTTTTTCCTTTGGTGATTATAGTTCCGCCGTCTTTCTTATAGAGTGTAAACTCTACGTCTTTTAGCGGATTGCCATTGGGATCTACCTTTTTCAGAGGCAACAGAGCATTGGAACTTGAACTGCCGGCCACGTCCGAACTGTCCAGCGTACTTTCGCTTCTGGCACTGACAGATTTCAGATTGTCATCGCCCTCCAGTTTTACCTCGTTGCCCATTGTGTCTCCAGCTTTCGCTTTAGATGGATCAACTTCTGTTTGGTACACAAACTGGTAAAGCTGATTAGGGTCGTCCATTTTAAATGTTAGAACCGTAGCGCCACCCGTGCCTGGTGCAGCTTCTACTTGAACTTCAGCATTCGGGTCGCTGAGGTCCAGTGCTGCGCCCTCTCGTTCAAGAGTGCCGCTTGCGGTCAATTTAGCAGGATAGACTGCCATACTAGGTGATGTCAGCACAAGCTTTCCGTTTTCTTCATAACGCAAATTCATGCCTGCACCCAGGGTATCCTGCAAATAAACACCCTGCTTCATGTTAAATGGCGGGCTATAGTTCACCGTCCATTCCAGCACTCCTGGAACTGGCTTAGTTACCGACTTTCCAAGGGTCTGAATAGGTACAATAACTTTGCGCTGTTCGGTGACAACCTTCTCCACTCCACCCCATGTCATATGAAGGTCGGCTTTGTTATACAGCACCTGTTTGTCCGTGCCGTTGATGGTGTATTCCTCTAAATACTTCTGCAGAGCATCATTGGAAGGTCTTGCCTTCACCAGAATGATATAAGGACTTTCCAACTTGGAGAAGGTGAAAGTACCCTCGTTTCCAATGTGTGAAAAATGGACTACATGAGAACTGGTACCTGGTTCAATTAGAGTTCTAGCATCGTTTCTAACACCATATTCTGTTCCTGCACCATTGTCCGAAAATCCTTTCCAAAGCTCAAAGTCCTTAGTTTCAGAGAAAGGAACGAATTCCCAGCCTTCGGGAAGTGTATCCACTAACTTAATATTACTAATGACTCGATTACCGCCATCCTTAGCCATTTCTTCTGTGTTATATCCAGGCATATTTACCCCTAAACGGAATGTGACCGTTTTGGTTGTCCTGTCATAGCCAGAAATTGTCCATGCTTCATTGTTATCATTTCTAATGTAACTGCTAACGTTATTCGGCGTCACATTGTCAAAAGTACCATCTACTTTTAATGGCCTCGAAGCAAAGAGCATATCCTTGTTCAACATATGCATGTGTAGGTTGGCGCTGTTATCTGCTTTTTTTACGGTTTCGCCATCAATGAGCAAAGCCCGATTCGAAACAGTTTTCCCTGCGTTAATATCCTGTCTGAAGAGAATGTTCGGGTTGGTCTCAAGTGCACGGAAGCTGAAGGATGCCGCTTCTTCGGTGTATCCGGTCACCTTGATCAAATCCGCCACCACTTTACCGTCCACGGTTAATGGAATAGCTTTCATCGTCAATCCGGTTGCATTCGACTTCAGAGTTCCCGCTTTGTACTGCTTCCAAAGCTGCGCAGAAGTGATATTTGCTTTAATTTTCGCAATTGTCTCCGCACTCACCTCGCTGGTTTCATCTACAGCGTTGTCCAAGACGTTCAAGTCACCGCCATGCACAAGGACATCGTATACTACCGCGTTAGGTAAGGCATACTGTGGTGCTAGATTAACGGTCCACGTGATACTGCCCAGGTTATAATCCTCGGTTGATACTGCGCCTGTTTTTGTAAACGTGTGTGCGCCAATGCTGACGACTGCCTCATCTGTCACCGCAATAGGTCTTTTACCCGTCATTACATCGTTGTTCTGTATAACCCCTGGTGTATCCAAATTCCAGTTGGCACGAGGGTCAATTTGGAAGCTGGAACCACTTATCGCCTTGCTTTTAATCAACAATTCGACTTTTCCGTTAATATCCCCGAAGGAATACACGCCGTTTGAATCTGGTGTAATTGGCGTTTCTTCAGATACAGCGCCATCTACCCATGTCTGCCATGCAGCCGATTCAAATTCCAGCCCAGCCGGTAATACATTTGTGATGGTAAAGTCCTTTAACTCTTTTTTATTATATTGGTTAACCGCGATCTTCCATGTAATGGTTTCATTCGCATGGTCATACGAAGCGCTGGCTTGAATCCAGTCGGGAGCAAAAGAAATCTCCTGACCTGCCTGTACCAACATGTTGTTGTCCTGTCTCAGTTCCACTTTGCCATTCATGTCCCGGTAGCTGCGACCAAGATTGTTTGGCGGATTCCGATGTTCGTAATAATAAGCTTCCTTTGGAATCCATGTTTTATATTCAACCTTTGGATCTAGACCTGTTCCCTGCGGAAATATGTAAGTCAGCGATCCGTCGCCCCCAATGACTGGCGTTACATTTTGGCCGTTTACTTTGAATGAACCCTCCTTATAGATACCACGGACATTTCCAAAACCCGTATTATAAGTGGCTGGATTCGTATAGAATGTCTTCCCGTCTAACGGCAATTTGACTGTTTTATCAAACTGATCGAATGCAGAGACGTTTGACTCCCAAGTAATTGCACCTTCAACCAATTGCGCTGGCTGAATCCCGCGGTAACCATACTGATCCCACCTGATCATTCCAGGCGAGCTTAAAGTAATGTTATACTCTGCTGTAACATCTGGGTTCTCTAGCTGATATGCACCACCAAAGATGTTGATCGGCTTTTTATCGCCATACGCTAGTCCCGTTATATCTGCATTGGCAGTAGATTCAAAGCTGAAGGCAATACCTCGTCCAACACCATTGAAAAAATTATCTTCACCGTTAAATACAATCTTGATGCTATTTGGAGTGAAATAGGCGGTACCCAGCTGTTTTGTACCTGATTCCGTCTGTGCATTCAAGGTTTTAGTAGCTGTTGGCAGCACCACTTCCTTGAAGTAATCTTCTCTTTTCAGCTCGATCCAGTCACCCTTTTGGATGTATTTCTCAGGATCTGCATTAGTTGGATTTGGGTCATCACCATTCACTGGTACCTTGAGACCTTCCGATTTGAGCGTAAAGGGCTGTCTACCCTGAATAATACCGTTTGGATTAATAACAGCATTCCCCTGTGTCACTTCCAGCGGAAAGGTTGAATTAGATTCCATAAATACCGCTGTTTTGTCCGTTGGGACTGCCGCCATCGCTACGAAATTATTCGGTTTGTCGTTCACTGCCTCAGGTTCCGAAAGCGGTTCGTCGTTCACTGCCTCAGGTACCGAAAGTGGTTCGTCGGCACTCGGTGAGTCAGATTCAATGACCGCTTCCATTCCGGAATCGGTTGGCACACTCTCCGCATATGCGGCGGTGGAGTATATCACTGTCTGCAAGACGAGCAGCATTGCCAGAAATAAAGACAATAACGGTTTACCTATATTGCGTTTTTGTTTCAAACGAAAATCTCCTCCACTTCTAAAATTTTTGCAACAACCAAAAACTTTTTCCCTTTCCTTTGGCCATTCCATCCTTACAACAGAAACTGATAAAATTCATCAAGTTCATATGGCTTGCCTTACCATTTTACTGTAGAGCCCTTACCAAATTCTGAACACTAAGCGGTAACCAGAGCATAGAGCCAATTCAGACATGGATTTTTCCATAGAATCATGGATTTTAAGCATAAAAAAAACATCCTAAATTGGGATATGGCATTCTCCTGGATAAACCCTTTTCACCAATTAAAGAACTACTTGATGAGAGGGTTTATCCGTAGAGGAATGCTCATTCGCCCGATAGGATGTGTTTCTCTGTTTTAATATAAAGTTTGAATAAGTTCTACATTATGAAGCTTTTGCTGCAACAGCTTTTTCAATTAATGCTTTTGCATCCTTAGTAGTCAGACCTAGTTTAGGTTGAAGTGATTTTTTATCTGTTCCAGCAAAAATACCTTTGTCAATCAATTTTGCCATAGGTTTAATTGCATAGGCAGACACGGATTTACCATCTTCGAAACTAGCAATAATTGTAGCAGCGTCTTTATCAGTCGCTTGATCTTTTACCAATTTAGCAAGAATGGTAGCAGCTTCTTCACGTGTGATATCCCGATCAGGATAGAAGTTTCCACCATAACCTTGAATGAATCCAGCATGCGTAGCTTCAGCAATCGCATCTGCATATGCAGCATTAGCCGCAACATCTTTGAATGCAGGTGCTGTAGCTACTTCGTTAAGTTTCAACATGTCGACCAGAGCACTTACAAATTCAGCACGAGAAATGACTTCTGTTGTTACAGGTGTTTCTGTTGGCTCGGTAGATGCAGCCAGGTTTGTGATACGTCCTTCATTTTTAGCTTCGATGCTACCGCCTTTATACGTGTCTACGATGTATTGGTAGAATACATCCAGATCGATAGGACCTGCCAGGGATGATTTAGCATCCAGCAGCACTTTATAGTTATCTCCACCTGCAGCCATAAAGTTGTTAACTACAGCCGTATATGTTTTTGCAGGATCAATCGTTGTTCCATCTTCAAGACTGAGACCTGTAACGCGTTCTGCGACCGGCTTATTGAAATCTGCAGTGTATTTCAAACCAGAGATTTGGAGTGTTTTGGTATTAGGTGTACCGTCAGCATTGATACCCCATTGCTGCTGCAACAAGGTTTTAACCTGTTCGCCAGTCAGCTCAAGTTTTACTAGAGTATTACCAAACGGTTGGATTTTGGCAAGATCAGCAAAGGTCACATCGCCTTGTGGCAGATCCGCACGAATACCGCCTGGATTCATAAATGCAAAGTCAGCTGCACTTGCCTCATCCCCAAAGTCTGCTTCACGCATTGAATCTGCAATGAGGTTGCCTAGAGGGGCTTCGTTATTATAAGCATCTGTACGGGTAACAGAACCATCCGTTGTACCTACTGGCTTCGTCAGCTCAGGATGCTTGTCTAATGATTTTTTAATAATAGCTAAAGATTCAGGGTCTTCTTTTACACCCTCTTGGAAAGTCGTTGTAACAGTCGCTGATTTTTCAGTTACATCCCCGGTAGCAGGGTCAATCATCAGCTTGATATCTTCAAACGCCGTACCATATGAGTAGGCTTGCACAATCAACTTTCCGTTCACTTCACCGTTAGCCAAAGCATGATTGTCACCTGCAACGATAACGTCAACAGGGGAGTCCGCCGGTAAAGCTTTTGCCAGATCAGCTGCTTCTCCAGTGGTTACGCCTTCTTTGGTTGTTGCTGGATCATGTGCCAAAACAATGATCGTTTCTACACCTTGGTCTTGCAATTCTTTAGCATATTTATTAACGGCTTCCACTTCTTCTTCTGCGCTTAAGAAACGTACGCCAGCTGTCCCCGATGGAGATACTTTGGCAGGTGTGGATTTCGTCACTAGTCCGATAAATCCAATTTTAACTCCGCCCACTTCTTTAATCACATACGGCTTAATCAATGTTTTTCCTGTGGCAGTTTCAATCACGTTTGCATTGACGTAATCAAATTTTGCACCGGCATGTGTTACCTTACCTTCTTTTGGATCAAGGCCACCAAAGATCTGTGCCTTTAAAGCAGCGACACCTTGGTCGAATTCGTGATTCCCTAAGGAACCTACATCAAAGCCCATCATATTCATCCATTCCATGGTAGGCTCGTCACGATCCAAAGATGAGGCTGGAGCAGATGCACCAACAGAGTCCCCATTATGGAAGAGTAGAGAGTATTCATATTTGGCTTGAGCTTCTTTGAGATAGGTTGCTAGAATTGGAGCCGTTCCTGCCTTCTTATCACCCACGATTGATGTGGTATCTAACTGACCGTGGAAATCATTGATTCCAATCAAGTGTACTTCTACATCGTTACCTGCGGCAGAGACAGAACCTGTTGCGCCCAATAGTTGCGTGAGTAATAGTGCAGCAGTAGCTACACGCAGTGTGCTTTTACCCAAAACTTTTTTCCAAAACATGAATGAAAAAACCCCTCTCCAATTTTAGATCCTGAGATATTTTACCATAGTTCAATTCATAAAAATCATTAAATATATAAAATTGATGTAAAAATTTTGGGAGATTGATAGAGGAGATGAATACCTATGTCTCGAGCTGCACCAAAGTTAGTGTTTGGCTTCAATTTATTCAAGCGAATAATAGGTTTTTTTCTAGCTCAGGAGACGAGAAGTTATAACGCATTGGTTGTAAGTAATAGATTCAAAATTTCATATAGAAAAATATGGCTTTTATATTTTTTGTTGCTATAATGGAAAATAAAGTATGTATTTTCACTTGATGATATAACTCCTCTACTAAAAAACACTTAGCTTCCATCTCCTAAAACACACACATCCCATTACATAATATGTATCAAAGATTTTCACACTTCTATTAAAGGAGGTGACCGTTGGGAGCATTTTAGATCTTAGTTCCCGTTTTACACCAGATGGGGACGTGTTACCTCACCGCTCCTGACTGAATACAACGCAGAAACATGCAATAGCTGTAAGGATTTGTTGTTCTATGCATTTAACTTTAACCATTATAAGAAAAATAGGAGCGTGTCCAATGAACAAACGACTTTTTCCCAGATCTTTTCGAGTTCTTATGGCTTGCTTGTTGATTCTTGCATTTGCCGTACCAGCAACAGCTTCTGCTGGCTATCTTGGAGATAAACTCACGATCGGCCAAAGCATGGCAAAGGGTGACTATCTCACCTCCCAAGATGGCAGGTTCTCAGCCATCTGGCAAAATGACGGGAACTTTGTTATCTATCAAAACGGTTCTTCTCTCTGG
Source organism: Paenibacillus sp. FSL H3-0457 (assembly GCF_037981725.1). Taxonomy (NCBI): domain Bacteria; kingdom Bacillati; phylum Bacillota; class Bacilli; order Caryophanales; family Paenibacillaceae; genus Paenibacillus; species Paenibacillus sp. FSL H3-0457. Next base: position 6,929,483 of record NZ_CP150283.1, read on the forward strand.
AGTAGCGGAACTAGTAACAGTGGGGCTCTTTCGTTCAATTTTGAATCACAGTACGGGAAACCTGTCATCTATAAATATGGCATGAAATATCAAGACGTTTACCAATATGGTTATCGTTATGGTTTCAACCCGGCTACAGGTAAATTCGAATATTACACCGGTTGGGGATGGGATAAAGTTTTGATGATCGATACTTCTGTACAGGTAGCTGCTTGGTCTCCCAATACCACCTCATGGATTCCAGGTCATCACGGGAGCAGCTTACCGGCTAACACAACGGGTGACACACTGGTCATGCAAAGTGATGGGAATTTAGTTCTCTATAACACAACCCTGACCAATAGCAATTATCCGAACAGTTGGATTCCTGTCTGGGCTTCCAATACGGGCGGGCGTTAAAGGGAAACGAACTCGAATGTTAAAGAAAGACAAAAAAGAGTCGCATGATTTGCGGCTCTTTTTTTGTGTCTAACGTTTTTGGGTCCACTCACCAATATATATGCATATAACCAGATAGTAAAAAAAATCTGAGGAATCTAATTAGATCCCTCAGATTAGTTTAAGATAACGTGCACTTATTACTACGTTTGAGTGTATTCGCGATGCAAAATTACCACAGATCTTCCGGGATGTACTTGATCATCGTTTCGGAGCCATCTTCATTGATCTTATACGTATGGGTTCTTGTGGCTTCTTCGACATGTCCATATGACCATTTGTTCAAACGGTTGTCCGGATATGAAGGTTCTGCTCCAGTCAGAGGACCTCTATACAGCATCCCATTAATCATCTTAACGGCTTCCTCTCGGGTAATCTGACTTCCTGGTTGGAAAGAAGCATCCTTATACCCTGATACGATACCAAAACGGAAAACTTCATCGATAGACTGCTCTGCCCAGTTCCCCTCAATATCTGTAAACGAGCTAATTCTCAAGATAGGGTCCATCTTCAGTTCTTTGGCAACGCCGAGATAACGCGCAATGGCTGTCGCCAGCTCTGCTCTTGTAATGGGCTGATCCGGTCTGAATGTATGATCCGCATAGCCTTTGAATATCCCTTTATTTGCAACAGCTTCAATATAATCGGCACCCCAGTAATCCGTAGCGACATCGCTGTACAGCTTGATGTGTCGAACCTCATCTTGCAAATGAAGCGTCCGGGCAAAAATAGCTGCAATCTCTGCACGAGTGATGAGCTTTTCAGGTTTCACATTACCGTCTGGGTACCCCATAATATATCGATCATGTTTGTGCTCATAACGGTTAGAGTACAACATCACTTTAATCAAGGACGTATCGTCCTGCGTATTCACAAGCGTAAGCTTATGATCTGAGCCGATCAAAGCCGTAACAGAAGCATAGTTCTCGCCCTCGGTCATTTCGTTAACCTTTAGTTTAAACGTCAGTTGGCCTCGTGTGTCTCCTGCCAGCTTCCCAACATTCCATTTTATTTCTTGGCCGGTAACGACGCCGCCGTTAGCATCAACTAAACTCATTCCGGCCGGGATCGTAGCTTTAACATACAAGCCATCAGCCTCAGTCAACGTTTTATTGGCGTAAATCACCGTGAAGGTTAGAATATCATCTTCTCTGCCCTTCATTTTGTCCACAAGGATAGCTGTGGCAAAATCAATGGGCTTGGTCGTTATGGTCTTCGGTGGTGCAGGCTCAGTCGTTGTGACTGGTGGCCCTACAGGATCAGTCGTTACAACTGGAGAGCCCCCTCCGTTGGATGACGGCAGTGGCGTCATGCTAAAGTCATACAGTACGATCTCCGTACCTACATGAATTAGTGGCTGGTTCGTATCGACAACTCTGCTGTCGAAATCCTTATATCCTGCCTTGGTCGCGGTTAAGTAGTAGTCCGTATGAGGAAATACCATGAACGCATACTGCCCAGTCACATCACTCGTCTGCGGGTTCGCGTTATCCGCTGGCGGGAAGTTGCTCACAGGTGGCAAGTTGACCACCGTTCCATTGCTGTAATGAAGCGTAACAATTGCACCGGATATTGGATGACCCGTCACGGAATCGGTAATTGTACCGTAGGGGTCAATGAGTACCTCACTAATGCTGATTTGTCCGTCTGAACTAATCTCAATATCAGCATGACCAACAACAACAGGTTGTGTTCCACCGCCCGGGAGCGGAATGTTATAGATGACATCGGCAGTGTAGATGCCCTTAAGTACACTGTCGATATTGAATATTCCATTAGAATCAATTTGGCCTGTATGAGCCCCATTGCCGTCATTGATCAACACCGTGTAACCGCCGCCCACAGTTCCGTTGAGTGCCAGGGAGCCACCCTGCGATGTTTCCACCAAGACAACACCAGAGACTGTTTTATTCCCCTCAAAGGATCGACCATCCACACTAGCATTTACTGGAACACTCTGATTAAACGTGACGGATTTTTTCTGTCCACCAATCTCTACTTGCTTTGTAATGGATACATCGTATGTCACATTACCCTTCGGTATAGCTAGGGTGTATGCCCCATCGCCCACTGTAACTGCAACAGCATGAAAATCAGTAATACCGTCACCATCAAAATCTTTGCTCACTTTAATCAAAGCGCCTGCTACGGGGTGACCTGCTTGGTCTGTGACGATACCCGTAATAACACCAGGGGTGATCGTAATATGAATCGTATCACTCACGTAGAGATCTCTTGGGCTATCAGCAACCGTTGCCGTTAATGGTATAGATGCAGATTCCGTACCGCCAAGTATAGCCCCCGTGAAGGTTGTAGTTGCAATTCCGTGTGCGTCCGTCAAGACGCTTATCGTATTCAAGTTCCCAGCAAAATGTCCATATGTTGTATCCGGCACTTTAAATACGACTTGAACCCCTGCCTGAGGATGACCCTCTTTATCAGTCACCACCGCCTTAAAGACAGATGTTGACGCGCCGTTACCAAGTATGGACGATGGGTTGGCCGTCAATGTCATTTCAAACTCGACAAGCTCAAAGTCTTGGATGACAACTCCATTTGTATTAACGTTGACCGTGGATACTGAGATTTCTCGATGAGCAAAGCTGTACTCATCGCTAACCACTTCTAGAATATATTTATTGATCACGACATTCTCAAAATTGTATTTACCATTTGAACCTGTCGTGAACCGTTCCTTCTCTTTACCTGCAAGGTCACGTAAAATGACTGTCGCCCCGGATACCGGGTCTCCGGTTTTCTTATCCATCACCGTTCCAACAATGCTTGGGTTGGTAATTGAGATCGTCACCGTAGCTATGTTGGACTGACCTGTTCCGTCAGAAGCTTGATAAGTGAACGTCACACTTCCCGATGCTTCCTCTTTTGCCTCAAACGTGAATGAGCCATCCGAGTTGGCCGTCAGCGTACCCTTGCTTGCGTCGCTAATTGAACTAATATTCACTGCTGTGAGCGTATCATTCCCTGCGCTAGTATCGTTGAGTAAAATTCCTTTTTCCACCGGGACAGTAAGTTTACCCCCTCTTGCAACCTGATAGCTGTCATTCTCGGCAACTGGCACCGCTCTGAATTTTGCATAATAGTCTCCGGCTGTCTGAACAGTAAAGGTGTATGACGCATCCGAGCTTACTGAAATGCCTGTGCCTTCTTCGTTCTCATACCATCCCACGAATGAATAGCCCAGACTTGGGTTAGCCGCAATTGTTGCCGATTCGCCAAGCCCATAAGAATCGTCACCATTAGTCGTGCCCCCGACATTTCCAATGACATGTGTATTGATTGGCAACGTAATTGTGATCGTCACCGTAGCTACACTCGAATAAACGGTTCCGTCAAAGGCTTGATAGGTAAACGTCACATTACCGGAAGCATTCTCCTCCGCAATGAACGTGAACGATCCGTCAGGGCTCACATTCAGCGTGCCCATGCTTGGATCACTGATTGAGCTGACGTTCATCGCCGTAAGCGGATGATTCTCATCATCGGTATCGTTCGTGAGTATACCTGCCTCAACTGGAACAGTGAGTGTATCTCCACTCTTAATGCGATAGGTGTCATTCTCCGCAATAGGCTCATGCGTAGAAACTGGTAAAGTAATCGCAATCGTCACCGTAGCTACGTTTGACTGGGCGATGCCATTGTCTGCTTGGTAGGTAAACGTCACATTACCGGACGCTTCCTCATCTGCCACGAATGTGAATGATCCGTCAGGACTTACATTCAGAGTGCCCTTGCTCGGGTCGCTGACAGAGCTGATAGCCCCCGCCGTAAGTGGACGTCCCTCCGCATCCGTATCGTTCATCAAGATGCCCTCTAGTGAAGAAACGGTGAGCGTATCTCCTCTTAAGACACTATACGTGTCATTCTCCGCGACTGGCAGCATAACATATTTAGCATAATAGCCTACATCCGCCTGAACGGTAAACGTATATGCTGCACTTGTACTTACTGGAGTACCAGTGCCTGCTTGGTTGTCGTACCATCCCACGAATGCATATCCTTGATCTGCGCTTGCCTTAATTGTTGCTGAGTCACCAATATTGTAGGTGTTATCCCCTTCAGTCGTGCCTCCAATGGCTTCGATAACATGCGTGGTGACTACAGCTGTTGTCACATCCGTTACATTGGTAGTTACTGTATTAGAGCCAAGATTAATACTCGAAATTACAGCATTGTCGCTGATCACAGTTTGCGGTGTACCTGGTGCCGTTTTCGTGAAGCTCAGCACCTTACTGCTATTCGCGGGTACATCAATTCCCGTTTGTGTTTGGCCCTCACTGGTGACACTAAGACCTGTTTTTGTTGTATTCGTATAGTTATAAATTGTAACTGTGTAGTTTATAGATCCGTTGGTCTGAATCGTTGCGGGACCTGTCTTGTCAATCCCCATCTTCAGATCAAGCTTACCATTGTTTCCAAGTTTCATCGTCGCTCTTCCATTATTCATGGACTCCTCGGTTACATAGGTTGCACCAATTCCATCTGATTTGGAGATCGTCTGCTTACTCGTTAAAGCAAGATAGTAAGGGCTGTCCGTAGGCGGGAAGAAATAAGCCGCTGTTTTGGCCCCATCCATGGCATTACCTGAATTCAGGTAGCGAGATATGTTTCCTACATTATTGGGAGACATCTGAAAAGTAGGTTTTACTTTATAGTTGAGTGCAAATGAACCGTCTGTTGGTGCACTATATTCTCCCGACTTTGGGCTTGTCCGGTTCTTGAAGCGATAAATATGCCGTTGCATATCTTCTGCGTCGATATACCAAGTGAGACTGGTAACACCTGCGACTGTCTTAATGACGGCTTTACTTCCGTATCCAGCGAATTGATACGCTGTACCGCCATTTATCGTTGTAGTTGCATCCACCGTTGCGACAGCGTCACCGATTTTCAACGTGGACAGATCAACATTAAAGTCCTCGCTGATTTCGTCTGCAACAACAATTGCACTTGCTATATCGGCTGTCTCTGAGCCAAGATCGGTAGTCTCCGGTATATTGAGAAGCGGAAGTATGGTCGTAGTAGCTTCTACATCATTCGCCAACCCAGCAAAAGCTGAACTCACAATGTCATAGGTTGGAGCGAATGTGTAATAATTACTGTAAACAAAAGAATCTGCGTAGTTAAAACCATTTGGCCCCTGAGCAGCATACGTTTTCAGCTTGTCATAGGTATTCTTTGCCGTACCATAGTTATAACTACTGTCTTCCTTATGATCGTTGACTCTTTTCGGGTCAAGACCTGCCCATGCGTAGACTGGCTGGCTACCACTATACGGTCCGTTAATTGCCGTTGTGGAACCCAGTCCCACTGTATACACTTTGGCTTTCGTGGATTCTCCTCCATTGTATGCTGTGTACTGATTATCTAAAAGACCCTTCATATATGCGCCCGTGAGTATAGTCAGCGCAGCAATTTCCGGATCACCTGTATTGGCCAGACTGGTACCGGCAGTAGCTGGTACGTATTTGGTACCATCAGTGCCACTCTGATTGTAGTTTGCAATCGTTGTAGCTTCGGTTACCGCATTCTGAAAATCAGTTTCAAACGATTTGCCTTTGGGCGAAGTATACCATGCCTTCTTGGCATGAATTGCCGCCCCATCTGATAGAAGGAACAAGTAAGGCTGGCGCTTAGGTCCCGTGCCCTTAGTTCCCACACTGCTCATCGTCTTGGAGACACCATACATGATACCGTCCTGCGTTGGCGTACCTGCCCCTAGCGAGACTGCCGACTTCGTTCCAACGGCTGTACCATCCTTGACTAGATTGCTGTTCAATGTGATGTTTTGGTTGGATGTTGCATATTTCAAATAATCTTCCGTTCCATGTCCTGAACTAAATACGTAGTGTCCTAGTTCCATAAAAGTGCCAAGGTGGTTGGAGCTAGCCGATCCTCCAAACCAATAAACCGCAACGCGGTTATTGGGATTCGCATCCATGACTGTGCGGATTGCATCATTGGCTGCTTTGGCCATCGCTTCGACACGATAGTACACACCAGGTCCACCTGCTGTTTCTGCTATTTCTCTCCCATTTAGATTTCCCATAGACGAACTCATGTCCAAAATAAAGGTTACGTCCGCCGCAGGACCGTCAGCATTGCCGCTCCCTCCGACACCTGGGTTGGTCAAATTTGCAGTCATATATTCTTGTGCTAACGCTGACAATTTGACATTAAAACTGCCATCACCCTCTGCCGTAACGCTCTTGTCAGTCCAAATACGTCCGTCTGATGCCGCTGTACCAAAGCCGCTAGGTGGTGCATCCGTCACCGGGTCGGCAGTTAACTTGACTTGGTACTGGTCGTAGTTCGTCTCCGCCATAGTCGGAGCGATTGCCGCATTGGCCACTGAGCCGTCTAAAGGAGTAAGACCACTAAGCCCAAATATTAGACAGACCGTAAGCGCAATTGAAATAAATTTTCTAAAGCCATTGTTGTTCATATCTAGTCCTCCGTACAAAATTGAAATGTAAATATCCCTAATACAGCAAACTTCTTGTGTTTATTCGTCTATAACCTAACCTGTTCAAAAAGAACTATAGCAACATTTATTACCTTCTTCCCGTCTCCAGATTTGTTGCGAATTTTAGTATAATCATTAACTCTAAACAAAAACTGAACAAGAACGTAATAGACTGATACTCAGTTCGATCACAGTGAATTCGATACATTAAATTAATCGCATTATGTATAGTTCCTAGATAAAATTGGGCAGAACAATTTAAAGAGAAACTTGATGCAGGGCAAGTAAAAGAAATCAGTATCGGCATGATTAATCCCACCATATTAAGCGAGGAAGAAAAAAATATGGTTATCCAAATGATACAAGATGCAGAACTTAGACCTTTTGATGCAGGTGATGTTGTTGGATCGAACAATGCTGGAAAAATTACATTTACAGACGAAACGAGCCTAGACATCGTTTTTAGGACCTTCTGGAGGAATCCAATTGCATCCGAAGGCTACTGAGAAGGAGTATGAGATACTGAGCGAAGAGTTAAAAAATTGGTTTCACACAAATTATAGTGATTAGTAGTGTCATAAAACTTTTGATATTCCTCCAAGCAAAAAGGATCTGGAAGCTTACTTCCAGATCCTTTTTCTATATTGAGGCTTCGAATTCTTATTTTCACATCAGATACTAATGAATATTTCACAGGGGCAACTAATTCTTATTTCGTTTGTTAACTTCAATTGCAATGAACTCTGGCAAATAATTAGGAGTACAACCCTTTGATACCATTTCATCTTTATAAAGACCTGTATTCTCACCAAGTTTAATACAACGTGCACGGTACTTTTGATCATAAATGCCTATCCAACCTGCAATGAAATTCTTAGCCCACTGGACTGTCGGCTCTTCCTGCGTAATATTAGCTTCAATTGCAGATAGTAAGTCCTCGGTGTTATCAGGAGGCGTTTGTCCGGTCCATCTCAATCGCGCTTGATAATACCAAAAAGCTCGCCTTTGAAGAGCAGAAGGGCTTTTTTCCCATGACTCCATCAATGCAATGTTCTTCTTGTCTTTGGTGAGCTGATTAGCCATTAACCAATCCATTAAGTTATTTCGCTCATCAAAAGTGTGAGTCTGCATATCCTTATCAAACTTATTAAGCACTTCTTGTGAGAGAAGTTTTTTATCCATAATTAAAATAGCTAATAGTCTGGGCAAAAACGCTTCGGTCGACCAAAGTTCCATAGCTAGTTCGTGATCTTTTTTAATATCCTTTGCGATTTTTCGTAATTCGCCTAGCTTAGTTTTACTATTGATCTGCTGTAGAATGTCCCCTGCTTTTGAAGAGTATTTCGTTTCTATACTTTTATCCTTATTCATTTGATACCACAGCTCCTTTATGGTGAAAGTCTTTGAAGAGCGGAAGGACTATTTCCCATGACTCCATCAACCGCAGTAAGATAAGCTTATTTTCATATATTTACAATTAAATGTGTTAGACTACTAAAAGAAGAATTGCCAATCTATACTAAAGAAAGCTACACAACTGGATACGGGTAGTTATTACGATAAACGTAGTTAGAAAGGAAACCCCATGAATAGTTCCTTGAAGCAACGAATGAAATCATTATTAGCACCAGTGTTTCCCGGTGGAATCATAACCATTCTGATATTTTCCCTTGATTACTTCCAATTCGAACTTGTTGAAAAATTTCTACTTTTTGCGGCTTTTGTCATTGTACCTCTTGTGATTTTACTTTTGAACCATGATGAAAAGAATAAACATCAACGAATGATTTATGCTGCTATGAAATGGCTTCAATTTCCCGCTGCGCTTCTTACCCTGGCCTCGGTAATGAGTAATAAGATGTGGGGGTTAGAAAGTACGGAAATCCCAGGGATTCTGTCTCTTGGATGGCTACTGTTCACACTGCTGCTTGGCATCTATGGCTTGACCACGATTGTAATCTCTAAAGGAAAAGCAGCTGAAATAGCGATTGGTGCGGGGCTCGTTTATTTTTTTATCGGGGGCATTTGGTTTACCTTATATCAATATCAATTGAACCTGTTCCAAGCTAATCCTTCAACGCACGCGTTAAGCTCGCTCCACTTCCATTTCTCATCTGCGATCGTTCCGATTTTTATTGGTGCACTGGGACGCATCATGACGAAGAAAAGCTGGTATCCTTGGGTTGTTGCCATCGATATCATCGGACCCATCTTGATTGCTATTGGTATGATTTTCTCCAAGCCAATTGAATACATTGGTGTCGCTTTGTTCGCTTGTAATATTGTGGTTTACACCGCTTATCTCCTTACTTACTTGAGGAAAAATGCTTTGGATATTAAGGCAGCCTTCTTCTTAGGCCTTTCTTGTCTAGCCTTTTACACGGTGGTTGTCATTTCCATCTTCTATCCGTTACTGAAAAATATGTACTCCTTAACCATACTCGATTTTATTCCCATTTACGGATCTCTGCATGCGTTTGGTTTTGTCTTATGTGGACTAATTGGTTGGGTGTATATGGTGGACTTCATTAAGGAAAAGGCTAACCAGTCGGCTTCATAGGAGTAGTTTAGTCAGGTTCGTGCTATAATAGTGATCACATAAATAACATTCATCATTCTGCCGAGATGGCGATGATTAAGGAGATTGAATTTTGACGAACAACCATGATACTGGAGCAGTTAACGAACTACCGGAGAACTTTGAAGAGCTCAAACGAGCGGCTAACCGGACGTCAAGCTGGAGAGAAAGACTGAATGCGGTGAACGAATTGGGGAACTGGGACACAGCCCCTACCATTAAGTTGCTGCAGCATGTTTTGAAAAATGATCAAGTGTTTCAAGTGCGCGAAGCCGCATATCACAAGCTCAAGCAGTTGGATGAAGATGTACAAATGCCTGCCAAAAACAAAGGTGAGCTGTTTAAAGGTACTAACAAAATTTTGCTACGGATTAAAAAAAGCCTTCCTGAAGGTCACACGTTCGAGCAATTCAAGGAAAAACTGCAAAAGACACGTCTGGATATCTATGATACTTACGAGGGCGACAAAGATGCTGAGTTCGATTCCTGGCTCCATGGAATTTGGGAGACACTAGGTAGAAAATAACCGCCGTTCACCGTATAATAGCTGAATACCAAGCCACTCCATCAATGGAGTGGCTTCTTTATTTTTTCAGCGTCACCTCCATCAGATATGAGTTAATTTTTTCTAAAAAGTTGCTGCGGTCAAACTTATCTGACAAAAAAACGCCCTGTCTACTGATTCTTAAAGATCAGTAAACAAAGCGCAAAGTTAGAGCCTACATTCAATTTCACATGTACATTCCCCTGTACGATGCGAAGTGGTGTGCTATAAGATTTATTCTGGTATATAAGGAAGATCCAGTGTCTTCGGAACGTTGATGACATGCTTTTCTGTATAAGTGCGGATGCCTTCCACGCCGTATTCACGGCCAATACCAGATTGCTTAACCCCACCGAAAGGGAACCGAACGTCGAGCCCCTGCACAGCAGCTGTATTGATCATAGTCGTTCCAGCTTCGAGTTGACGTGCAACGGAGATGGCATCCTCTTCTTTCCCCCACACAGAACTCGTCAATCCATATATACTTTCATTGTGTAGATGAATAACCTGCTCTTCATCGTCAAATGGAAGAATCGGAACCGTAGGACCAAACTGTTCCTCCACTACAATCGGATCATGAACATCGCAACCTAAGACAAGCGTAGGTTGTAGGTAGTAACCTTGTTCAAACAGCTTCTGATCAAGAATTTGACCGAGAGGGATGACCTCAGCCCCACGCTTTTGCGCATCTTCAACCAAACCAAGCACATAATTTTTCTGCTTCAGGTTATTAAGTGGACCTACTGTCGTATTTGAATCAAATGGGTCACCAATTCGAATCCAGCGATTAGCCGCCTCTATATATTTTTCCACAAACTCATCATAAATAGAACGGTGTACATACACACGTTTGGCGATCATACAGATCTGGCCTGCTGTCAAGAAATTAGAAATGACAATCCGGCGCATTGCTCGCTCATCATGAACATCAAAACTTTCCAAGAAGATAGCCGCATCATTACCACCAAGCTCAAGCGTCATATCCTTAATCGTTTCCGAAGCCGCTTTAATAATATGCTTAGCTGTTGCGGTTCCACCTGTAAAGGCGATTTTAGTAACAAGAGGATTACTAGTCAGTTCAACGCCCACATCCGCATCACCATGAACGACATTGATTACACCAGCCGGGAACTCACTCGCAATAATCTCTGCCACTTTCGCTGCCGCCAGTGGCGCATATGGACTTGGTTTAAGCACAATGGTGTTACCCGCAAGTAAGGCAGGAGCGATCTTAATCGTAGATAAAGCAATGGGATAGTTCCATGGACTAATTGCTGCCACCACACCAATGGGATCATAGGAAAGAATCGTTTTACCATTCTCATGCTCTTTGATCTCTTCCTGTAGAGCCGATTTAGCTTCATTACAAGCAAACTCCATCCACATTAACGAAACATAAATTTCACCGTGTGCATCATACAGGGGCTTGCCATGCTCTCTAGACAGCAAATGTACAATTTCATTCTCAGCCGTTCTAATCTTCTCAATCGCCTTGCGCATCATCATAATGCGTTCATCAATGGGGGTCTGCTTCCATGTTTTAAAAGCCCCTGCCGCCGCTTCAATCGCTTCAACCGCTTGTTCTTTCGTAGTGACAGGGAAATAACCTACGATCTCAGTTGGGTTTGTCGGATTCTCTTTTGCTACCTGCGAAAGGGATTTTACATTCTGACCATTAATGAACGCTTCAACGATAATTGTCTCTTGGTCTGCTTGAATTGTCATTTTACATCCCCTCCGTTATTTAAATGGATTAATTCCAAACTTCTTCTGCAATTTCCTTCACATAACGAAGTTTACGCCATTGTTGTTCTTCCGTTAAAATATTGCCTTCTTCTGTAGACGAAAAGCCACATTGTGGACTCAAACAAAGTTGCTCAAGTGGTACATAGGTTGCCGCCTCTGCAATCCGAGCTTTAATGTGTTCTTTATCCTCTAACTCGCCTGTTTTTGATGTGAGTAAACCAAGCACGATTTTCAGATCTTTTCGATTCACATATTGTAATGGCTCAAAACCACCTGAGCGCTCATCATCAAATTCCAGGAATAATCCATCTACGTTTAAGCCTCCAAAGATAACTTCAGAAGCGTAATCATAACCACCCGTTGAGAAATAGTTCGATTTATAGTTACCACGACAAATATGCATCGTCACCACTAAATCTGCTGGTTTATGAGACAAGGATTCATTAATCATGCGCTGCATCGTTTTCAACTCTTCCGCCGGTTCCAGACCTTTAGCACGTAACTTATCGTGACCAGCGTCTGAGAATAGGTCTGCCCAAGCTGTATCATCTAATTGCAGGTATCGACATCCTGCATCATAGAAGGCTTGAATTGCTTTTTGATACGCCGCAATCGTATCCTGGAGGAATTGCTCTCGGTCTGTATAGATATTAGCGTCATTCTCCAATCGATATAGAAGCATGTTGGGACTTGGAATGGTCTGTTTCGCTACTGCGTCACCTGCATGCTTTTTCAAAAACTCAAAATCCTGAACAAAGGGATGACTCGAAAAATCAACTTTACCAACAACACGAATCCCGCCCTTGCGCGTTTGCATATTATGGAATTTCGGTCCGTCTATTTGCTCATACAACTCTACGCCATCCAAGCCGCCCAGAAAATCAAAATGCCACCAGCTTCTGCGGAATTCACCATCCGTAACTGCCAATACGCCATTTTCTTTTTGCTTATCAATAATTCGAATAATCTCTTTATCTTCCACAGCTCTTAATTCCTCATATGTGATGTTGCCTGATTTATATTGTTCACGTGCCTGACTTAAATCTGCAGGACGTAGAAAGCTACCTACATGATCATTACGAAATGGTATCATAACTATTTCTCCTTCTAACTTTTTAGTCTAATGAGTATAGCATGATGGAAAGGAATGCTTGTTATATGAAAAAAGCATGGCTAGTCATAGCTTTTAACAATAGCTACAAGACTTTAATACGCAAAAATCCACAACTTCATAGGGTAGTGGATGTGGTTTTACCTTTTATCAATATCAATTCAGGCTAACATACACCTTCCTATCTCTGCCATTATAATTATTTTCTAGTATAATAACGGGATACAACCAACATTTTAAAATAGAAGGAGAGTTGTTATGGAATATCATGTATCCATACATGGGAATGATCAAGGAAAAGGAACAGCGGATCAACCCCTTCGTACCATATCACGCGCTGCGGCTCATGCCATGGCCGGTGATACAGTTATTGTTCATGCGGGAGTATACAGGGAATGGGTTAACCCGGCTAATGGAGGAACAGCGGAGCATAGAATCGTATATCGATCCGCAGGAGACGGGGAAGTCGTGATTACAGGAGCTGAACGGATTACCAACTGGAATTCTGAAGGAAACCATGTCTGGAGCACAGAAGTGCCCAATTCCCTCTTTTCCGTTCGTAATCCCTATGAGGTAGAGCTCAGTGGAGACTGGTTGTTTGACGGGCCCTTCCCAATTCATCTCGGCGATGTCTATTTGGATGGCAAATCATTGTATGAATGCGATAGTATTGAAAGCGTTCACAATCCTGAAGTTTGGTCCGAAGCCAAGTATCCCAAGGATTCATTGTTAAAATGGTATGCCGAGGTTGGTTCTACAACAACAAAAATCTGGGCCAACTTTGGTGGAAAAGATCCTCGTACGGAAAATGTAGAAATTAATGTACGTCCTTATTGCTTCTGGCCTGTGAAACCGGGAATTAACTACATCACCGTAAGCGGTTTCACTCTGCGTCAAGCCTCCCCCCAATGGGCACCGCCTACAGACTACCAGGAAGGTTTGATTGGACCTCACTGGAGCAAGGGCTGGATTATTGAAAACAATATAATCAGTGAATCCAAATGCGTTGGTATTAGCCTGGGTACCGAAATCGGTACAGGGCACACCAAGTCTTTGGAGAAGCATAGTAAAGGTGGTACTCAACGCGAGCAGGAGGTTATTTTACAAGCATTACGCTCCGGCTGGCATAAAGATAACATCGGCAGTCACACAGTTCGAGGTAATGTGATTCATGATTGTGAACAGGCAGGTATTGTGGGTCATATGGGAGCAGCCTTCAGCCACATTTATCAGAACCGTATTTATAATATTCACCACAAACGACTCAGACATGGTGCCGAAGTAGCGGGAATTAAACTGCATGCTTCCCTGGATACTCAAATTAGCAAAAATATAATGTATAGCTGTTACCGTGCGCTTTGGTTGGACTGGCAGGCACAGGGCACTCGCATCAGCCGTAATGTATTTTTTGACAATCTTTCGGAGGACCTCTTCGTTGAGGTTTGCCATGGTCCATATATGGTCGATCATAACCTATTTCTCTCTCCGATGAATTTCAGGAATATGGCCCAGGGCGGGGCATTTGCTCATAATTTGTTTGCAGGCCGATTTGTAGTTCGTTCCGAAATTACTCGTATTACGCCATATCATTTCCCTCACGAGACGGCCATGGCGGGATACTCCAATATCACTGGGGGCGATGACAGGTACTACAACAATATCTTTATAGGTGACAATGATCCTAATAAGGAGCCTGTGCCCATCACCTTCTTTGAGCATATTCCCCTTAAACCAAGGGATGAAGTTGGAGAGGACGGGAAGACGGTCATGGATGGTATCCCGGACAACTCCAGATGTTATCTGCATGCTGTGGGACTTGGCGGCTACGATCAACATCCGGATGTGAAAGATAAGAAATGGTGGGAATACACCAAAGAGGAGCTTATGGAGCTTGGCGATGCCGCAAAGGATTTCTTTATAGGCAATGCCGTACTTCCGGTAGCTATGGGTGGCAATGTATTTCTTAACGATGCGGTTTCAAGCCGTCACGAATCCCAAGCGAAGATATATACACAAAAGGGTATGAACGTTGAGATTGATCCTGCGCTAGGTAAGGTGCACATTCAGATCAATGAGCCCGAACTTCTTCGGGGAACCTCTGCAATGTTAGTTACCACGGATCTGCTTGGAAAGACTTATCACGCCAACATGAAGTATGAGGAGCCGGACAGTAGTCCATATCATTTTGACTCCGATTTCTTCGGAACAAAGAGACCCGATGCAGATGTAACACCTGGTCCGTTTGAATTAACCGAAACGGGTACTCTTGATTTTGAAATTTAAGTTTATGATTGAGGGTCCAGTCATTTCAGGTGATTGGATCACAATATATAAACAAAGCCACTCCTTACGTGGAGTGGTTTCTTTGCTTTGCATAGGACTACTCTAATATAGAATATTAGTTCTTTGTATCCCAAGCAGTATGGTTTCCCCAATCAGACCACAATGACTTTAATCCTTTAACTAGCCACTCTCCACCAAAAGCTATTGTTCCTTCATGTGAAGCATAAATAATCCAGTCCAATCGATATCAATATCTGAATTTAGAAAAAACACTTTCATCGATGCTCACCCCATCGAAGATGAAAATCGAAGACCAAGACTGCATGGGCCGTAGGTAATTTTATGCATCCATTGGCTAGGTGAGGCATATGTGCAGATAGAAGCGAGGGAGACTATGTAAGGTAAGAGAACGGTTTGGTAACACGTCCATTATTTCGTATAGTAGTAAGGGAGAACGCCATTACGGCCGTTCTCCTTTTTAGTTTATCCTGCAAAATCCAGTGACGGCGACTTACCTCACATAAGATTATTTGGGTCGATTGGTTTGATTATAGAATGCCTTTGAGAACATGGGGCTATATGTCTCATAAATTAACGTACGGAACTTCTATTACAAACGTTCGACCAAACTGGCGGTCTTAGGATCATATACCATATTGATAATGGAGCCATCCTGAATACGACCTACCGCTTCGTCGATTACATCTAGTGGTACGAGAAACCATTCTTTCGGACGTACAGGACGGCCAAAGCGGTCATGAATAGTAATGTTAAGCTGAGCGGGTGAGAAGAGACGGTGGAAAATCCCCTCTAACTTCGTGCGATTGACACTAGATAGTTTGTAGCTTGCTACAACTTCTACATCCGCCAACAGGTAAGTAGCATCATGCATTGCATTGGCTACGCGAGTTTCAACTTTACCCCCGGTCACACCAATCTTATGAATTAGCTCACGATGTTCCGCAACAAAAGGATGATCCGATAAGCTTCGAAGCACGTAGATGGTTCCACTTAGAAGGTCGTCGTCTCCCCAATCTGCGCTAAACAACCCTCCACGGATTGGATCAGTCAATCGACGTCCAGCCTCGTCTTTGTACAACGCACGCTGTAAGGATCTTAGCAGGAGATTGCTTTCGGTACCATTAGAATAGATGACTCTAAGTCGTGCATCAACATGACCATTAGGAGCCCTAAATTCCTCCCCCCTCTCAACCACGTATACAAGTTGTCCCCCCAAGATAAAGAAGTTCCCTGTATTAATGCTCGCATCCTTACCGAATGGACGCGTCTGTCGATCTCCGGATTTAAGTTCCCTCTCAACCTGTTCAAACAGCGGTTGGAATTGAGCAAAATCTTTACATTTCTCACGATTCGCAATTTCCTCGGCGGCTCGTACTTCGACTTGAGAGCGAACATGGCGTAACTCTGTAATGTCTGAAGTA
Organism: Paenibacillus sp. FSL H3-0457; assembly: GCF_037981725.1. Taxonomy (NCBI): domain Bacteria; kingdom Bacillati; phylum Bacillota; class Bacilli; order Caryophanales; family Paenibacillaceae; genus Paenibacillus; species Paenibacillus sp. FSL H3-0457. Next base: position 6,946,109 of record NZ_CP150283.1, read on the forward strand.
GCAAGGAACCCTTCTAATTCAGCAAGGAGCTCATCATCGTCTAATGTGGTTACTGGATCGATCTGTATAGTCTCTTGCTCACTTAGCAATCCGTGGCTATCTAGCGATGCAAGAAGAGCTCGACACTCCTCCTGTACACGCAGTCGGTCAAGCCGCACTGCATATAGTTTCTCAAAAATTTCATTCTCTTCACCATGTTGAGGGATGCGACCATACTTTTTGACAAATTGCTGGATTTCTTCAAAACCTGCAATGATGCGCTCTTCACGTGGCGTGTAAGAGCGTACCTTTGTTACTTCATACCCCACACCAAGTTCCCGGAGAAGATCATCATCAGAAAGGTTAGACATTTATATTCCCCCTCCGCTACCTTGAGCGGCCTTCTGCTGCGCGGAATAGCGCTGTAAGGCAGCAACTCCTTCAGCCATTCGCTTTTCCCACGGATCTTGTGAGTTTATATCCGGCAGTCGTCCCCGCTCTTTTTTGAATTGAACAGCCCGTTCAGTAAGTACTCGTGCTTCTTCATAAGGTATACTTACGCGCTTTGCCGCAATGACAGCTGCAACTTGTTTTAGGCTATCCTCACTTAATGCCTTGGATAGAATTGCATACGCTTCGCTGAATGGATTAATACGGTCGATGAGATCGATGTCCAGTTCACGAACGTCCATTACGAACTTTCGAACCCCATCGATAAGTGCAGTGTTGGTAATAGGCCCATCGCTGCCCGCAGTGTTCTTCGTCGCTGTCTGCTTTGATTGTTGTGTTAAGTTAAGAGCGGCAATGGCGTGCTGACGAATCGCTTCCTGATCCTCAGTGTCAAGCTCTGGATACTTTTCCTTAATGATTTTGCCCATACGAACCTGCGTCAACTCTTCCGGCACCATTTCCTCATCAAACAAGCCCCGCTCGATAATGTTTTTATCCTGAACGAATGTCGCAATGACTTCATTTAGGTCTTCTCGGCATATGCGTGTAGCCTCCTCGCTCTTCGGCTCGAAGAGACCTTTGATTTCAATCTGCATTTGTCCTGTTTCATGGTTAAAGCCTACATTGCACTTTTCTGGATCGTAGCCCTCATCCCCATAGTCGAATCCTTCAATCGGGCCACCTTCTGCATTTTTCGATTTGAACTCGAAGCGGGGTGAAAGGACCTGTTCCATGAGTAGGCTGGCAGCAATAGCTTTCAGGGTATCGTTCACTGCCTCAGTTACCGCCTCCTCGGAAGCATCTGGCTCAGCAATTAGATTGGTGAAACGAGCACGAGTTTTACCCGGAGCGTCACGGGTAGCCCGGCCGATGATCTGCACAATCTCAGTAAGGCTCGCTCGATAGCCAACTGTTAGCGCATGTTCACACCATATCCAGTCGAACCCCTCCTTCGCCATGCCAAGAGCGATGATGATATCCACATGATCGCGATTATTCTTATGAACAGGATCTTTCAATGCAGTTGATACCCGGTCACGTTTAGTTGGATCGTCATCTACCAGGTCGGCAATTTTAAGAATTCTACCTTCTGACGTCTTAACTAACTGAAAGCCCGTTACAGGGTCAGTGCCTTGCCATTCCCCCAACTCTTCAATGATGTGCTCAACTTCTCTGATCTTATCCTTTGTACTCTCGCGAGAGTTAACATTCGGGATGTGGATGATTGTTTTCTCAGATGATTCTAGCACTTTAAGAATGTCATCTGTGTATGAACCAGAGTAGAAGTAATAACAGATGTCGAGCTGTTTCAGATATTCATAGCCATTAAGCTGCTCATAATACGTGTAAGTGACCGTATCGAACTTTGACTCATCTTGCGGAGCTAGAACCGCCTCAGCATCGCCACGGAAATAGGAACCCGTCATTGCAACAATATGTACACGATCGCGAGCGATAAATTGACCAAGATACTGACCCAATTTATTTTCCGGATTCGCAGAGACATGATGGAATTCATCCACCGCAATCAGCCGATTATCAAACGCCTCTACTCCATAAGCATCGACCGCGAATCGGAAGGTAGCGTGTGTACAAACTAAGACTTTATCGTTACTCTCAAGGAACGCACCAACTGATTTAACCTTGCCCCCATTGTCCGAGCCAGGGGCATTACATAGGTTCCATTTGGGCTTCACGACCCAATCGGACCAAAAACCATACTGGCTTAGTAGTTCGTTATTAAAGCTAGCGCCGATAGACTTTTCGGGTACAACAATGATGGTCTGCCTGAGTCCTTGATTCTGAAGCTTGTCAAGGGCAATGAACATCAACGCTCGGCTCTTTCCAGAGGCTGGTGGAGATTTTATAAGTAAGTACTGTTCGCCCCGCCGCTCGTATACACGTTCCTGCATTACACGCATTCCCAATTCATTAGCCTTAGTTGAGCTCCCTTTACGGGCATAAGATAACGAAATAGTAGGTATTATTTTGTTCTCCTTATTCATCTATCTAGCTCCTCTTCTTGCTTTTTCTATTGGATGTTGTCATCTTAGTGTATAACTCAAACAACTTCTCTAGCCGTTCGGTATCATTACGAAAACGGCGACCGATGTAAATACGCTCTAATACTTCATCATTGCGTTCATGCGCGGCTAGAAGATCAGCTGGCATATTATTAGGATCATAAAGATCTGCGATAGTGGCGGGGAAGTGAGCCTCCCGTGCCAATAATATATCTTCTGCACAACGGGTAAGATCAGCTTTGTTTTTTTCAGTAAGAACCGGAACAGGAAATGTATTCCATCCAAGCGTATTTGAGTAGGAGAAATCTGTTCGAAGTCTAACACAAACGGTACCAATCCAAACCCAGTGTATGCGAGAGGCAATCAGTGCAATATGCCAAAGCGGAGCATCGTACAGAGCAAAATTTCGGTCCCCGATAATTGTTCCACCCCTGACCAAACCTACTGGCAAGAAATTTCTATTTTCGGAGCTTACACGAGGAACTACTATTGTGTAGTTACTAGATCGGTGACGCACTTCGCCAAACCGATGGGGTGTGCTTGCTGACTGACGAGTTTGTGCCTTCGTACTGGATAGTCGCATATTTGTAACTGCATTGAGACGAGAAGTTATTTCCTCAATCTCCATCACTTGATCAACATTATCATCATTTATCCATAAACAATATCTTTGTTTACCGTTGATAAACTCTTCAGAATTTAAAAATTCATAGATAAATGGCTGCGCATCAGAAGACTTAGAAAGAAGCTTCTCCTTCTCAGAAAAGTTAAGAAAAAGATTACCACCATCAACTGGTTTGCTTCCAAAATCCATTTCTGAAAGGCCCGCTAAGGGCTTTGAGGCTTTATCAACTATGACATTGCTCCCAGCTACTAAGTAGGCGTTAATCAGCTCTGTCTCTTTAGCAATTGTTTTTCCTCCATCGCCTACAGTAAATAAACGTCGCGTCTTTCCTGGATGATTAGAGATGCCTACAATCACTACTGTCACGCCAGCATTGTGACTGGCAAGATTCGCCCATTTGAATGAGGTATGTGCAAAGGCAATTTCATGTCCCGTTTCGAAAATCAATGGCCATAAAATAGGCACCTGCTGGCCTTGACAAATCGAATTGGTCGTCACAAAAGCCGCCGAAGCATTAGTTTGTTTTCCGTACTCGGCAGCTTTCATAAACCAAGCTGAAACATAATCAAGTGATTTCCAGTTCCTGGTCTTTGTCCCGAAAACCGATTGTATATCTGACTTCTGTTGTGCAGATTGATAGGTCGATCCAAGATAAGGCGGGTTTCCACAAATATACGTTTCGCCACCTTCATTTTCGAAGTCAATTTTTGCTTGCTCCAATAGCTCGCCTCTAAGATCTTCATTTTGAAAATCTTTACTTTTTCCATCGGGCGGCCAGATGTTAAGCCAATCCAATTGCAGGGCATTACCACGGGTGATCCAATTCTCCGCCGAGAGAGGTAAAAAATCGGCAAGAGCCAGTGTTAGCCCGCGATAAAGCACGTTACATTGGTATTCAGCAATAATGAGAGCAAGGCGGGCAATCTCTGCTGAAAAGTCTTTTAGTTCAATTCCACGAAAATTTGTCAACGGTATGTCGGTCTCACGCCCAATTTCACCGCGTCGTTCATTAATTATATTTTCAATTTCTCGCATCTGCTTATATGCAATGACCAAGAAGTTGCCTGAGCCACAAGCTGGATCAAAAACTCTAATTTTTGACAAGCGCTTTCGTAGGTTGAGCAACATTCGAGGATTGTAACCCACCATTTCAAGCTGTGATCTTAAGTCATCCAAAAACAACGGATTAAGTACCTTAAGAATATTAGGTACACTTGTATAATGCATGCCGAGTGCGCCACGTTCCTCATCGTCCGCTACGGCCTGAATCATAGATCCGAAAATATCAGGATTAATCTTAGTCCAGTCTAGCTTACCAATGTGCAAAAGATAAGAGCGTGCAATTTTACTAAACTTTGGAACAGCCACACTACCCGAAAAAAGTCCACCATTCACATAAGGGAACGCATCAGCCCAGCGTGGTAATTTTGCTTCTATGCGACCAGAATCTTTAGTATTCATCGCCCGAAAAATCAAACTAATTATCTCATGTGTATTCGAGGCGTCATGCACACTCATTTGCTCGACGGTGTCAGTGAAAAGACGCAACCTGCTGAAAATACCGGTATCCTCAGCAAAAAAGCAGAAGATGAGTCGCGCCATGAAATGGTTCATCTCGTGACGCCGTTCGGTTGTCCCCCAACCCGGATTGTCTTTCAATAACTCTACATAGAGCCGATTTAACCGACTCGTTGCCCGGATGTCGAAAGAACTGTCGCGTACTTGCTTAACGGTTGTAATCCCTGCAAGTGGCAAAAAGAAACCAAAATGATCAGGGAAATTCTTGAATTCACAAACGATTGGCGGTTCCTCTGACTCCAAGTCTTCTGCTTCAAAGTACATCCCGTCAGTAGCAAGGATGAATCGTGCTTTAGCTTTAGCCGTAGCACGACTTTCTCTCAAGGCAGCAAGAGTTTTTGCTACTTCTCCAGGTTGGGAGACTGCAATATGAATATTATTCGTTTGCAAGACTCCGCCTATGTCGGACTTGTTCGATTCACCAGAACGCAAACGTCTGATTGTCGTCTCCTTATTCCCAAAAGCCCGAAGAAATGCGAATGGAAAATCCTCCTTATCAAGAGGCTGAGTCGCTAGTTCTGTTACAGCTACTTCGATTTCAACTGGATTCATGACCCTTCTCCTTCTGATTCCACTCTATTTCTAGTAGAACTTATTATTTCTTGATTTCCAAATTAGAAACCTTTATTATCACGCATTCCCGTTGCTTCAATACAAGATACTTTCAATAAATTTAATGGAAGGATTATCCGCAGTTACTTGTGGTACGGTTCACCGCGATTTATCTTCACAGCGCGATAAATCTGCTCCACCAGCACCAGCCGCATAAGCTGATGCGGCAGGGTCATGCGCCCGAAGCTCAAGCGCTGCTTCGCGCGGCGCAACACCTCATCGGAGAGCCCATGGCTTCCTCCGATGACAAACACGACATGGCTCGTCCCATACGTGCCGAGCTTGTCGATCTCCAATGCCAGCTCCTCGGAACTCCAGAGCTGGCCATCCAACGCGAGCGCGACAACATGCGCCTCGCTCTTCACATGCGCGAGGATGCGTTCGCCCTCGCGCTCTTTTACCGCCCGAACCTCAGCTTCGCTCAGGGTATCGGGCGCCTTTTCGTCTGCGACCTCGATCATCTGAAACTTGATGTACGGGGAGAGCCGCTTGGCATATTCCTGAATGCCCAGCGTCAAATATTTTTCCTTTAATTTGCCTACGCCAATAATCTGAATAAACATGAAAACTCATTCCTCCTAAATTGTCTTGCGAGATATTCTATAAGTAAGATGCTTCATTGCATCGTTCGTTCCAACTGTATTATACCTATACTACACATTTCTCCAAATTCTAACGAATCCCACACACCTTATTCAGCCCCATTTCGGCTACTTTAAAATCTAACGAATCTGAAACACGCTATTTCGCATCAAACGAGTACTCCCCACCTCTTTCGAAGCCTTTTCAGTAATATAACGTGTCTACGATTCGTTAGATTTCAACCAGGCGGTTTCTACCCCAAATAAGACGTCTCCGGTTCGTTATAGCGACTTGGCCGGTCCACACCCACGTCCCTACCCACATCGCTGTTACCCAACGGCACTTTCCCCCATAAACACAAAAAGAGCGCTCATCACGCTCTCCTTGGCTTCTTGCTGTGATGTTCATACCGGATGGAAAGTCAGCCAGAAGCGCCACCTAAAGTCACGCCTCCGGCCATCTAAGTCCTACAGTACGCTAAACGACGAGGAATTCCGCGTGCTGTTCGCACTCGGCGCATTTCGCAGGCGGGTCCCAGTCGGCAAATTCCGTCTCCTTCAGATCAACGATATCTGGAGCGTCCTCATACTCATCGACAAACATGTCGATGGCAATGTCCACGTGTTCTTTGCATACAACGTACATCCGTTAAGCATCCTTTCTGTAACCAGCTATGTTCCCGATTCACAACCGCGTATCCCATTACAGGATAGCCACTTCTCAGTTCTATCACACCTGCCGCCGAAAAGAAACCCCTACACGCCTAATGACAGCAAAAACATCCCTCCCACTTAACAGGATAAGGATGTTTGCCTTTTACTTATACCGTTTCTAGAAGTCCATCGTTATACTTAAGGCCAAGAAATTTCGCCTTTAATTACCTGAGCGCTCGTCTCCAGATCGCCTGTATTCTTAAAGTCCGGATATGCTTTTTCCATGGTTGCAATCAGTTCTTTAGAATCTTTGGCTGTCTCTGCCTCTGCTTCAAATTTAGCAATATAATCACGAGTGAATGTAACACTCGATATATCCCCGGCACTGGTACCCAGGTAATGACCTGGAATCACTCGCTCTGGATTCAATGCAATAATTTGGTCTAGCAGTTGGCGCCAGTAATCACGGCTCTCTGGCGTTTGGTTATCTGCAATCCAGACATGCGAATTTTCGTAGACAGGAACGCCACCCAGAACAGTTTTAATGGAAGGAATCCACAGGAACGTATGGGACGGATCGGAACCATCTAGACCGATAATCTCTACGGTTTCTCCATCTACGGTCAATTGAGCACCCTCAAGGACGTTCGGAACAATCTGTGCAGTTGGTGCATTTTCTTTCAAAATCGGATTCCAATATTCATTCTTCACTTGAATTGTTTCCTTGATTCCTTCCACCGTTGCTGGAGTCGCAACGATTTTTGCATCAGGGAACGCCTCACGGATCACCGATAGACCGAAGTAGTAGTCCGGGTCCTTGTGGCTGATATATACGGTGGTCAGTTTTTTACCCGTATCTTTAATCATTTTGACCAATTGCTCGGCATCATTCTTTTGGAACTGCGCATCAACAAGCACGACTTCAGTTGGACCTTCAATCAGGTTTGATGAAACGCCAAAAATGCTGTTTTCCCCAGGATTATAGGTAGTCACTTTCAGCTCCACCGCTGGTGTGTTTGTTTCCTCGCTCTTTGTATTTCCAGCACTAGCAGCATTGGATGAAGAGTCTTCCGCATTTTCGGTTTTACTTGCTGTACCCGCACAAGCACTCAGAATTAACATGAAACATAGAACGAGCATAACGCCCATTGATGATTTTTTAATAAACATTTAATTGATCTCCCTCTCTTTATGTCGCTGCCATTCATCCATATCAATGCATTTAGCAGCCAATTCCGTTGATTTTTTAAACCATCCTATAGTCTGGTTGTACAATTGCTTCGACTGAATCCCCCTTCAAATCATTATATGTAACTAATACAGTTACAACTTATATAATGTAATGATTATAGTTACAACTAACTGCGAATGTCAAGTTATTTGTTCAAAAAATCTACTTCTAATAACTTTTCCGCTACTCAAAAACTTTATAAAAACAACAAAAAGACCAACCAGAATTTTCTGATTGGTCCCCCATTTAACTTCCCCTAACCCTGTAATACGCTTTATTCCACAGATTCAGACTCTTCATGTCCAATACTAATTTTACTTCAATCCCGACTGCGCCTTCGTCAACAGCTTTCCGCCTTGAAAAGCAATAACCGCATTGGCACCATTGCCGGCTGTGCCTTTATAGTTGTACACCACCATGTTCTCCGCTTCACTCAGCGCTTCACCTTCGCCGCCGAGGATCTCGATGACATCTCCCACCGACATGCCAACCTCAAGCTTCTCATACTGGGCAAAGGTAATCAGCACCCCGTCGCCTTTCCCGGCCGATCCGTTGTTTCCCGATGTTACAGGCGTTTGACCACCAGCCTCACCTACCGCAATCACACTTGTACTCAACTCATTCAACTTGGTCTCAAGTGCTGCGATCTTTTGCTCCTGCTCAACGCTCTTGGCTCCCTGCTCCACCAGTTTCTTCTCAAGCCCTGCAATCTTCTCTTGCAGAGCACTTGTATCTACAGATGCTCCTGTCGTAGCTACCTCAGATCCACAGGCGGACAGCATAAACAGGGACAGCGCCAAGCTCGTTCCCCCAAGCATCTTTTTCCTCAAATGTTTCATCAAAAATACCCCTTCCATTCTGAAATAAAAATATGATCGACAAACAGATGTTATTGCATCAGCGACCGTCTCCAACATATTGACAACAGTTTACCACAGCCCTAGTCTTATGTATCTGCTCCTTTGGCTCCGGGTCTAACTGATCATGAGAATATAAAATGGTTGATCTACTCATTTACTGTCGAACGAGCACATCCACTCATAATAACTAAAAAAGAGTGGTCAGTTAATCTGATCACTCTTCTAGCATTCCCTATTTCAATCCACGCAACAGTATGGGCTCGCACGTTGATCTTCCCTTACTCCGGTTTATCCGTCAGCTTCACCGATACTTTCTCCACTTTGCCATCCCGGTAGAAGGTCACTTCAATCGTGTCCCCAATCTTCTTCGAATCGTACAGATATTTCCGCAGATCCAGCGTGGAGGTAATTTTTTGCCCGTCAAACTCCGTAATGACATCATTCAGCTTCATACCTGCTTCAGATGCCGGACCGGATGCTTCCAGCACAACCACGCCGCTGTCCACGTGAGAGGGCAACTTCAGATCTTTACGTTGCTCGTCATCCAGTGGTGCATAAGGGTTGCTCAGATCTACCGTGTACACGCCCAGGTATGGACGAGATACTTTGCCGTTCAGTAGCAGGGAATCTACCGTTTTCATCACTTCGTTCATCGGAATCGCGAAGCCAAGACCTTCAACGCCCGTATCCGAGATTTTCATCGTGTTGATGCCGACCACTTTGCCGTTCAAATCGACCAATGCACCGCCGCTATTACCTTCATTAATCGCCGCATCCGTCTGGATTACGTTTTGCTCCCAGTCGTACACTCCGTCCTGATTAATAGATACAGGCAGAATGCGATCCGTGTAACTGACAATACCGGATGTCAGCGTACCGCCCAGACCAAGCGGGTTCCCGATTGCCAACACCGTTTGACCCCGCTGAAGTTTGCTGGAATCACCAATCTCCGCGACTGCACCTAGCCCTTTATCTTCTGCGGATAATACAGCAATGTCACTTACACGGTCTTTACCGACCAGCTTTGCCTTATGTGTCTCCCCATCTACGGTCACAATCTCCAGATCACTCGCACCCTCCACAACGTGGTGGTTGGTCATAATATAAGCCTTGCCATCTTCCTTCTTGAAAATGACCCCTGAGCCCAGCGCCGAATCTTCCATCGATAGACTGCTACCCGTTTTATGGTTCACAATGCTCACCACGGAAGGACGAACATGGGCTGCTGCCTGGATAATCCGGTCGTATGGATCAGCTGCCTGCGCTGTCTGTGCACCGCCTCCACCACCATTACCTGTAGCATTAGCCAGCGGTAACGAAGCGGGCTGTGTGATGAAGCTAAACAGCATGACGGTCACGATGGAGCTGATCACTGAGCTAATCACAGCTACCTTCACTGTGGAACTGATTCCTGTACGCGATCTACGCGGATTGCTCCAGCGGTCACGTCCACGTGCTCTGCCTCCAGGGCGGATGATCTGAAGTTTGCCTTTCTGTTCAGGTTCGGCGCGTCTTGATACTTTGGTTGAATAAAAATCGTCTCCAAACAATCCCATCGTGATCCTCTCCCCTTCGTTGTCACGCATCAAGACCCTGACTGCCGCCTAAGTTGTCGCATGGATCAACGATGGAGTTCTCACATACACCACTCCGCCAACAGATGAACCTTCCGATCGCTGTTACTCACAAATTTTTTTGATCCCCTCTTCCAAGGTGAAAATTTGTTCCTAAAGGCGAACACTCTGTTTCTTCAGGTTTCTTCTGTCGTCTTCGTTACGTGAAGACTCCAACGGTTTCCCATGCTTTTTTGCAATTTTAAAAAATGGTCTTGCATATCGCCGCATCCCGGCATCAAATCAAGATACAGCGTCTATGTACAACAGAACGGACACGCCATTCTGTCAGTGACTCTATCAATCATGCTCTCGCATTCTATGACATGCCATTTCACACACAAAACAGCCAAAATCACAATGCTCCTCATATACTAAACACGTCAAATCACAAAAAGTTGCATATTTACGAAAATTAAAGCAAATTTCCGCTATAACGCGCTTAACAATAAAGGTCCATAGTATCTATCACCACAAAATCCGGTCCGCTAAGCGCCATTTTTGCAAATTTGAAGAACTTTTTCACCCCTGCATAGTCACAGGTTCAGCATACACGTCTCATCACACAAATGTTAGCGGCAAAAAGAGGAATGTTTTCCATCAAGCCTGACTACAATAATAGTAAAAGACAATTCGAAGCTTCATAGAGGAGGATATATATGGATCGCACACGTACACTCACAGCCATGGATGAAGTTCATATGGCGGCCAAGCTGGCCGATCTCAAGGAAGAACACTATCGAAATACCCTTGCACTCAGCACCATCATTGAACTACTTATTGATAAAGGCATCCTAACCCGCGAGGAAGTCGAGCGCAAAGCCGCCGAACTGGACAGCTTTATGACTCACCCACCCTATCCCATGGCGTAGGACGGTCGTAATACGTATCACAGAGTTTGAACTCATGGTCCCGATAAAAGCATCCACGGCTCTCCATCGCGTCGCGCACCGACATTTTTGCCAAGTCCATCATATTATGATCTCGGCTAAGATGTGCCAGATACGTGCGCTTGATGCGTCCGTTCATCAGTTCACTAAGCGCTGCCCCTGCCGCTTCGTTCGACAAATGCCCAATGTCACTCAAAATCCGGCGCTTGGTGTTCCATGGATAACGCCCCATACGCAGCAATTCGACATCATGATTCGCCTCCAGCACCAGCACGTCAGAATCAGAGATGGCATCGCGAACCTTGTCGCTCATGTACCCAAGATCGGTTGCAACAGACAGCTTCTCCGTACCATCATCGAATGTGTAGCCTACCGGCTCAGCCGCATCATGCGAGATCCCGAAGGATTCCACGCGCAGTGACCCAAAATCATGCTTTTCACCCGTCTCAAATACCCTCCGGTTTTCCTCTGGAATCGCCCCAACCGACTTCTCCAGTGCCGCCCACGTATTCAGATTCGCGTAGATTGGTAAATTATATTTCCGAGACATCGCGCCTAGTCCTTTAATGTGATCGGAATGTTCATGTGTAACCAGAATCCCGTCCAATTCTGCCCCAGAAATCTCCCTTTCCTGAAACAGTGCATCCAATCGCTTCGCACTAAGACCCGCGTCAATCATGAGAGAGGTACCCCCATGTTGTATGACTGTGGCATTACCTGTCGAACCGCTGGATAACACGGTAAAATATATCCCCATAACGCATTACTCCCCTGGTTTGTCTGTCTTGGGACTGAATACATCCCCACTGATGCCCTGCACATACAACACTTCGCCACTTTCCAGCACGAACCGCCATGCCGGCATCGCTACCTGTATATCTGAATTGAACAACTGGCCGTAATAGCCCAGCTGAATATCTTTGACAATTGCATCATTTGGCAAAAAGTTCTCGATCAGCGTTCCCAGCGCCTTCGACGCCGGAAGCACCTGCTGATCGCTCTCCTCTGCGGTTGTAATCCGCACTGGAGTTTGACGGTAACCCGTTATTTTCTGGTCGCTGTAGAATAGCTCCAGACTCACATTGAAGAGCGGCCATTTGCCATCGACCAGCGGGTGAAGCACAAAAGCCCCATCCTCAGCCATCAGCTGATCCAGCCGGTATGTCCCGATCTGTGGAATCTCACGCTCTAATGCATCTTCCAGCTCGCTCTGAGAGAAGATCAACTTGCTATCTACAGGCTGTTCCAGTTCCATATCCACGCCAGCCCTGTCCTCTTCAATGAACTCATAGGACAACTTGGGCAGCTTCGGCGTTTCATTTGGAATCGGAGCCAGCACCTGAATGCCCTTCTCTTCCATCGCCTGCTGTGTATTATCTGCCAGTGAGGTGAAGTCCAGATTGGCTCCGGCCGTCTCTCGCGCATCCATCCAGATCTGGTATCCCAGCACCAGATTGAGCAGCAGAAAGGCATAGATCAACACATTTTTCGCCCGTCCCCAATCCAAAACATTCACCTCCGTCCAATTTGATAAAAGCAACTAATATCACACTGGCCCACTCCGCGGTCAGAACAACCTTCCGATCGCTGTTATCCCCAGATTTCTTGATTCCCTTTTCCTAAGGGAGAAATCCGGCGATAAAGGCGAAGCGTATGCTTTCGATGCAGCTTTCTTTCAGAAAGCTTTTGGCTTCGCTTCTACAGCTTTTTTCTGCCCTCTCCGTTATCGTGTGACCTTACACCTCGCTCGGATATCGAATGACTCCATTACCCTACAACCCATCAAGAAACGGTGGTTTCCTCCCCGTTTCCAAAGCGGATCACCCATACCGGGATCAGCTTTAGTCCGTCCTCAATCGAAGAAGGACGATAAGCTGGATATACGTCTACGACCTGGCGACTCTCACCTGCTACCTTTTTAATAAGAGCCTTCAGCTTGTCTCCGCCGGGCAACTTTACCGATTTCTTCGTTTCTGCACCCTCGTTCAGGTATTCCAGTGAACGTTCATAACTGGATACCGTCTCCTGCTGCATCTCCATACTGATCGTGCCAAAGCGGAACTGCATGGAATCCATAATCGGATAGCTACCATAATACTGTTGGAATTCAAGCTGCGTCTTGATGTCGGCGGTCTCCAGCATCATGCGCGAACGGCCTTTCCAGCCACCATGCTGATTCACAAAATCAACCGCAGACAACGCATCCTTCGCAGGATCAATCTGTCCCGCAGGCGGTGCCGCCGGATCGGTATAACTGATCCAGCGCTGTTCCTGTTTTACCTGCAGACTACGTTTACTATCCGTGTAGATCTCCGATCCATCTTTTTCCCGGATATTCCGGGTCATGCTTGGATCGAAAAACAGACTACGCTGCATTTGCTCAACCGTGAATTGCCCTGTCGGCACATCTGCCTCAATCGTCTCCAGAGCTTGGGCCGGGATATAATACCCGCCAGCCATCAGCGTATATGGCGTCCAGTTCGTACCGAAGTCAACATGCTGCTGCACGTCTTGTACTGTCAGGTCCGCCTGCGTTGCTTCGTATACCACGTCTCCCTTGGCGCTGAAGAACAGCGCATGGGCCTTCGTTTCATTTTTGGACGTATAGATCGAAATTCGGTTAATGGTCTCCCCTTGGAACAAGGAATCCGTCCCAAGCCTCATCACCCGCTGTAACAATGCTACGGGAATACCTTCTTTGAACGATAGCTCAAACCCAGGGTTCTCCTTGCGAATCTGATCCCAGTTCACCGATTGCACACTGCGGCGCTGAAAATCATCGAACGCCCGCCCCTGTAACCGTGAATAGATCAACTGATAGAACGTATTGCCAGGGTAAAACACCGTATGTTTATCCTCACCCAGATGAATAATCATCTGATCAGGGAAGATCAATTCTTCAATATTCCGTTCCTGACCCATATTTTCCGTCTTCACATAATTCGTTTCTGACGTCACAATGGAATCCCCGCCTCCGGGCAAACGGTAGATCAGAAAATAACTCTGGACCAGACTGGCTACAACAAGGGCAGCAAGCACCAAGGATTTAATCCGTTCCTTCACGGTGCTCACCCCCTTTCTCACGCATCGGCAGTGTGAACGTTACTGTCGTTCCCACATCTACTTCAGACTCCAGAGAGATGCTACCATCATGTGCCTTCACAATTTCCCGGGCAATGGACAGTCCTAGCCCTGTGCCTCCCATACTACGGGAACGAGCCTTGTCCACCCGATAAAACCGCTCAAAAATGCGATCCAAATCGCGCTGTGGGATACCCATTCCGGTATCCGATACCGAGATGGCAAGTGCGTGTTCATCACTGCGTCTAGCCGCAATCGTAATGGTGCCGCCTTCCAATGTATATTTCAGCGCATTGGATACGACATTATCCAGCACCTGATCAATCTGGTCCCGATCCAGCGGAACAGCCGGAATATCATTCTCTACAGACAGCACAGGCTGAATATCCTTCTGATGCATCTGGAACGAGAATCGATCCGTCACTTCCTCCAGCATTTCCAGAATGTCAGTTGGCTGTTTACGTAGCATGGCCTCTTTGGAATCCAGCCGAGATAGATGCAGCAGATCCGTAACCAGTCGTATCATTCGCTCCGTCTCGTTCTGAATAACACCCACGAAACGACCGGCAAGCTGCGGATCTTCCAGTGCACCGTCATCCAGTGCTTCCGCGTAACTCTTGATCGTGGTCAGTGGTGTACGCAGTTCATGGGATACATTAGCTACGAATTCACGCCGGGATGCCTCAAGCTCTTCCTGCTCAGTAACATCCTGAAGTACGGCAATCGTTCCCGTGATCCCCCGTTCACGCCGGTGAACCGGTGTAAACGTCATCCGAATGACCACAGGTTCTTCTTGTCCTGCAGGTGCAATCTGCAGCAACGTTGAACCTGTGAAACCACTCGCGAGAGCTTCCGCATCCTCCGGATCAATGCCGAGTAATATAGCGAAGTGTCTTCCTTCAATATCCGCAGGATGCATACCCAGAATGCTGCTGGCACGACGGTTTACGAGAATGACTTTACCGTACTCATCCGTAGCCACTACACCATCACTCATATTGGTCAGAATGGAGGTCAGCTTCTCCTTCTCCTCTTCATTCTGGGAGAGTGCATCTCGAAGCCTGCTGGTCATATAGTTAAAAGCCCGACTGAGCTGACCAATCTCATCCGTGCCAAATACAGGTGTCTGCTGATCAAAGTTACCTTCTGCGACCGCTGTCGCTCTCCGCGTCACTTCCTTAATCGGCTGCGTGATCGTATGAGATAGGATCACGCCAAGCACCGCCGTTAACACCAAGGCAATCAGAATGCCGGAGATAAAAATTTTGTTGATTCCCTCCATCGTGGAATACAGCTCGTTCATGGATGCCGCGATGTAGACCGCGCCAATGATCTTGCCGCCGGACAGCACCGGCTTGGCAACGACCTTTTTGCGAACATTATCCTCGTCCACGATATATTCCTCATTGTCCCGAATGCCTTGCAGCGCACGGCTGACGACGGTCTGGGTGTTTTTGCGCCCGACATAGTCCGAATGTGAACTTAGCGAGGTCGTCAGTACTTTGCCGCTGGCATCCAGCACCTGAATCTCGGCACCGTTAATGTTGAACAGGTTGTTCACCAGCACACGCAGATTTTCCGTTTTGTCCTCGCCAGCCTCTGCTTCTCCACCAGCCATCGTCTCCCCCACGAGAACCGACAGCATCTCCGCACGCGCCTGCAAGTCTTCCGTAAAGTTGCTCGTTAGTGAGTTCTTCATCGCGCTCACAAAATAAACCCCGATCAATTGCATCGCAATCAGAATCAGCAGTACATAGATAATTATCAATTTCGCCTGAATCGTTCGGAAGAACGAAAATCGCGCGAATCGGCCCATTATATCCCCACGCTTTTGGCACTGCGCACGAGATAACCGAGCCCGCGGCGAGTCAGAATCGTTTCCGGTTTGCTCGGATTCTCCTCAATCTTCTCACGCAAACGACGGATCGTGACATCCACGGTACGTACATCACCGAAATATTCATATCCCCATACCGCTTGCAGCAGATGTTCCCGTGTCATAACCTTGCCGGAATGCTTCGCCATATAATAGAGAAGTTCGTATTCACGGTGGGTCAGATCAAGCGGTTCTCCGCCTTTATAAGCCGTATACATGTCCATATCAAAAGCCAGATCAAATAGCCGCATGACCTGCTTCTCTTCGTCTTCATGCGCTTCTGCCGTAATCGCAAGCTTTTGCCGTCTGCGCATCTGTGCCTTCACCCGTGCAAGCAGCTCACGCGTACTGAATGGCTTCGTCACGTAATCATCCGCACCCAGCTCCAGACCAAGCACCTTGTCGATCTCGCCATCCTTGGCGGTAAGCATAATGATTGGCATCTCCAGATGAGCGCGCACCTCACGACAGACATCCATACCGTCCTTGCCCGGGAGCATCAGATCCAGCAGCATCAGATCCGGTTTCTCGGATAACGCCAGTTCAACCGCACGAATGCCATCAAATGCACAGATGACCTCGTACCCCTCTTTTTCCAAATTAAACTTCAGAATGTCCGCGATGGGCTGTTCATCGTCCACCACCAAAATCTTCCCCTGCATCGGCTAAGTTCACCCCTATATCCTGCTTAATCCGCATTAGCGTTTATATCTCTCTTCTATGTTTAGCTTGTACCAAGCCTACTTGATTTGTTTCTCTAGTTTGTTGTTTATACTCTCTAGTTTAACATACCTGAAGCACCGTCACATCCCGATCAGGGGCTTGGAAGGTCTTTCATCTGAAAATTTTTTACAGCAGCAAAAAACAAGGCCAGCATTATAGCTAACCTTGCTCCACTTAAGCTCTATATTAGTTCAAATACGTTAACGGATTTTCTACCGTTCCATTCTTAATAATCTCAAAATGCAGATGTGTTCCAGTCGAACGACCCGTGTTGCCCATAACGCCGATACTCTCGCCTTTTTCAACCACTTGTCCAACCTTAACGCCAATGCTGTTCAAATGTCCATACAGTGTTTCGTATCCGTTACGGTGGTTAATAATGATGACATTACCATAACCGCTTTTCTGTCCTGCAAAAGTAATTACACCCTCATCAGACGCTTTCACATCGCGGTTACCTACCAGATCGACACCTTTGTGCTGGCGACCCCAACGTTGTCCAAAGCTGCTACTCATCGTTGCATTTGATACCGGCCAAGCAAATTCACCTGTGCCCTCACCAACAACTTTTGTTCCGCTAAGGACTACTTCAGTTACAGCTGCTTTAATCACTTCCTGACCAAGCCACTCTTCCTGAACCACTTCACCATTTTCTTTGGTTATACGGTACTGCATGCTTTTCAAGCCGCTTTGTCCTGGGCGCACGACTTTTGTTGTACCTGCTTTCAACTCGTCACTTTTGCGCACTTCCACTTGCGGTTTGATCTCAATCTGTTCAACAACCTGCTCAACCGATTTAACGGTTACCGCCGGTTTCGGAACGGTCAAGGTCAGTTCGTCTCCGATTTGAAGCGACGTTTCCTTGATGCCCGGATTATGCTGGCGAATCTCGCTTTGTGTTATTTCATACTTTGCAGCGATCGAAGAGATTGTATCTCCTTCACGAACCACATAAGTTACAGGCGCGTCTTTACCAACGGTTAAAGCTTTAACCGCCTCGGACACATCCCATATTTTGTTTGGATCAGCCTTCACCACATCTGTCGCTACATCTTCCTTGATGCCTACCGACTTCAGGGTTGTGCTTGGTCCCTCGTCTTTCTTCGGGGAGTTAGCCGATACCGACTTCGTCTTCAGCGAACTTCGCACAGCCGATGCCGATATGTATTTGCTCTGCACTTGTTCCAGGATTGCATCAGCTGTTGCCTGATCCTTCACAATGCCGATGACTTCACCATCTACCTTAAGCTCCACACCTTTGGCGTAGGCTGTCAGCATGTCACCCAGTTTGTCCAGCGTCTCGTCACTGTTCACTTCAGGTTTGTACGCTCTTACCGTTTCGGTTGTGATGCCATCCGTGTTCAGCACCATCTCTGCATCCGGATATTTATGTTGATATTCCTCAGTTTTGTCTGTAAATAGTTGTTGTAATTGTGCCTCATTTGCAATGGTACCAATCTCGCTACCTTTAACCATTACTTTATAGTACGGTACGGTGTTTGCAGTAACATATTGTTTGCCTGCGAACCCAAGCGATGCTGCGATGAATACACCACATGCTGCTGTAATGATCCATTTGCGCGAGGCCAGAACGCGCTTCTTATTCACACTGAAGGTGGACATGCTCATGTTGTTTTTGTCTTCGGCCGTCCGGTGTTCCCCGGATTGTTCGTGTACCCGGTCTTTGCCCGGTTGGCGTATGCCTCTGAAACCTTTCATGATTCTCTCCTTTTCAGCACTTCTCAGTTCGCATTTCTGTCAAGACATCACCCATCGTGTCTGTCCCATGCTCGTTGATACTTGTATTGGGTGTCCGCAAAATCAGGACTTTAGCTGCGTTCGTAAAAGTGTCAAAATTTTAACCTTTTATCACACCCGTATACTTTAACACAGGTTTTACACTCATTTCAACTCTACACGTCACACCGCAAAGCCACGCCCCGCTTGGTTTCCCTGAATTATCCATAAGATAGTATGGCTGATCCATCACCCATTATGCCTCAACATGCGCTGTACTATGTACTTTTGTTCGCAAATTAAGACTAGGTTCTAAGACCCAGTGAAATATGCTTTATTTTTCATAAAAATACATATAAAATCCCTCACCAGATCAACTCTGATAAGGGATTACGTAAACAACCTGTTTGTGGTTTATCTTAAACTGGATTTCATCTCATGCCACAATAGAAATTAACTTTTATGTCTCTATTCTTTGACTGCAAGAATTACAAATCGCTTCTGCTTTACTTCCCAGAACCCATTGTGCTCCATCTCCATATGAATATCCATTAACGGCTGACGGAACTGTTCCACTTTGAAATCAGGTACTTGCCACGGGATAGTCTTTAGATAATATACCAGTGCGCCTATATCATAGAAACGTTGTGCAGGGGTTGCTTCCCGTTGCTCCAGAATACGGAATCCAGACTGTTCCAGCTGAAGAACAGCACGATCCAGTTCCCATTCAGCGTAATCCGCTGGCATAGGAATGCCGAGCCGATCATTGATCTCCCTGCAATCTGACCAACCTACCTGTTGAGTTAGAAACATTCCCCCTACCGATAGAATCCGCCTAACTTCCCGCTCATCATACGACTCATGCCGATTAAGAATCAGATCGAATTCCCCATCTGTGAAAGGAAGTTGCGAATCATCAGTCACTGGAAGCACCTTCACACCGAGCGGCTGTAAACGTTCCTCTGCAATAGGTATATTGGGGAGATAGCCCTCGGTCGCACATGTGTATGGAGGAAGGGGACGGAGTCTGGACAGCATCTCTCCTCCACCAGTCCCCATGTCGAGCATTCGTTCTGTTTGATTCAATAATCGGCGCGCCATCGTTCCATATGACCAAGGCAATATTCCGCTCTGGAGTCTCCCACTCCCTGTTACATAGCTAAAATCCCAGCCACTAAACGGCTGGCCCGCCTCTTGCAGCCCTTGCTCGTATCGCTCTTTCGCCGCCTCGGCAAACTCTTTTACTGATGGTTCTGAATTAGAATGATATAAGTTCATGGTCAATACAACCTCCAATTAGTGTATTCGTAAACACAAGTCCATCGTTTCTCTTGAAAGCACCTATGAACGGAGGTCCACGAATTGGACTGGAGGTTTCTGCAATGTTGCCTGAACGTTTTTATATGTTGTGTTCTTTACCTTTATATTTCATACACTTTTCCCTCCTACAGGCATTTCCAGAATTTATTTAAATAAATTATATTAAATCATCCTCGACAAGTCCATTACATTATGAATCAGGCGATACGTCTATGAGCACGCCTGTCTTCCCTGCCTGCCTATCATCCTATTCTGTTTGCAGTACTTCCATCAGGTTGTCGTACTCTTCACTGGTCAGGTACTTCGAGATCACCTGTTCAATCTCACGTAATTCCTGTTCCGTTAGGCCACCTTCCATGGCACCTGAGATCTGCTGCATCTCTTTCTGCGGCAGCTTGTTCATGAGCAGGCTGAAGATTTTTTCTTTCTCCTCTGCTGGCAGCTTGTCCTTCGCTCCTGTAATGTCATCCGGTGATACAACAATGGCATCATTGCCTGAAGCTGTACCATTACCCAAATCTGTTCCTGAGTCATTACCCGTGCCCGTATCCGTCCCATTGCCTGCACTTGTGCCTGAGTTTGATCCCACGGTCGTATCTGTACCTGAACCTTCCCCTGTGCCCTCGTTTGAGCCGCTCCCTTGGGACGCATTGTTGCCCGCATCTACGCCAGATTGACCGCTCTCCGTCCCATTCCCCATAACTGAAACAGCATCTTCCGGAACCTTCTCTTCGTCCGCTCCTGTCGGCTGATCTGTCGTCCCATTTCCCGATTTATTCCCCTCGCTGGTTTTACCGCCCAAAGCACCTTGGAACATGGCGTTTAACCCCATGGGTTGACCTTCCCACTGAATATTGAAACTCGCGAGTAGCGACTTCGCATATGACTGTACAATTAATCCGGTCGTGAGCAGTGTCAGTGAACTGACCAGCAACACGGTTAGCACGATTTTGACAAACCACACAAGCAACTTCATTCCGTTCTCTCCCTCCGATTATCCCACCCGTCTAACATGCGCATGTCGGGGTCTGTGACTCTACTGTTAACCAGTATTGACGGAAATCTCGGGATTATATCCGAAAAAAATACAAAAAACCTCCAGTCATCGCTATAAAAGCAACAACTGGAGGCTCAACATGCCTAAGTAGGCAGAGGATTCTATTTTATAATTCAAGAAACAATCTCTCTATTTCTTCGATTACTCGTAGATTGGAAGAACTTGATTTGTTTGCTCACGGTTACGACCAACGGAGAAGATGGCAATTGGAATGCCTGTCAGTTCGGAAACACGTTTTACATAATTCTGTGTGTTCACTGGCAGGTCTTCAAGTTTCTTCGCTCCAGTGATATCTTCGCTCCAGCCTGGCATCTCTTCGTATACCGCTTCACATTCTGCCAGCATTTTGAGGCTTGCCGGATAGTGTGTGATGACCTCGCCGCGGAATTTGTATCCTGTGCAGATTTTTACGGTTTCCAGACCTGTCATTACGTCCAGAGAGTTCAGGGACAGACCTGTAATTCCACTGACACGACGCGCGTGGCGAACAACAACACTATCGAACCAACCTACACGACGTGGACGTCCAGTTACCGTACCGTACTCATGTCCAGTCTCACGGATTTGGTCGCCGATTGCATCATGCAATTCCGTAGGGAATGGGCCATCTCCTACACGGGTTGTGTAAGCTTTCGCTACCCCAATGACTTGCTGAATACGAGCCGGGCCTACGCCAGAACCGATACATACGCCACCTGCGGACGGATTGGATGATGTAACAAATGGATAAGTTCCTTGATCAAGGTCCAACATAACGCCTTGTGCACCTTCAAACAATACTTTTTTGTCCTCATCAATATATTCGTTCAGAACAACGGATGTATCACGTACGTAAGGACGCAGAATTTCAGCATATCCGAGGTAATCTTGCAGAATCTCTTCCACATCAACAGGCTGGCCGCCGTAGACTTGCTCGATGACACGGTTCTTTTCTTTGACCAGATGACGCAGTTTCAGTTCGAAATCTTCAGCATCCAGCAGGTCAACCATCCGAATACCAATACGAGCTGATTTGTCCATGTAACATGGGCCAATTCCTTTGCCAGTCGTACCGATTTTGTTCGGGCCTTTGCTCTCTTCTTCGAGTGCATCCAGTACCATGTGATATGGCAGGATGATATGTGCGCGCTCACTGATGGACAGGTTCTTCGTTGTAAAATCATTGTCATGAATATAGTTAATTTCTTCGATGAGTGCCTTCGGGTTGATAACCATTCCGTTACCAATAACACACGCTTTATCCGTGTAGAAAATCCCTGATGGAATCATCGTCAGTTTATATTTTTTGTTATCAATCAGAATTGTATGACCCGCATTGTTACCACCTTGATAACGAGCCACCACATCAGCGCTCTCCGCCAGATAATCCGTGATTTTACCTTTTCCTTCGTCTCCCCATTGCGTTCCCACTACAACTACCGTTGACATAGTTAACATTCCTCCGTGGGTGCCTTGCGCACCTTTGTATTGGTCTGTCCGTCCTCTATCCCGGCAGGCGTGTTACGCAATAAACCGACTGAGAAGCGTGCTAACGGACAGTAAAAATGTCCTTCCGTTACATTCAAGGGAAGGTTTGCGCTGCTTTAACGCAGCAGTATTAGTGTACCAGTACCCTTTTTCAAAGTCAAATCAAATGGCGAACAATTAGATATAGTACAACCGTAATGTTCGGGATTTACCCATTATTTCAACACAAAAAACCGGAGACTTCAGTCCAAGCTTACTTGACTGCTATCACCGGTTCAAGGATACCCATTTCAATGTGAATCTATATCTGGTATTTATAACACATGTTTGCGTTCAGTTGCTCTAATGGTTAATCTTCGGGACAGACGATTCTCGCTTCTTGATCGAAGTCGTCAGCACCTGCCCGTTACATCGCGAAGGCGTCATTGTGCGCCCTCTCGTAATTGACGAATTTATTAAAGTTTTTCAGGAAGACCAGTTCCACCGTACCTACCGGTCCGTTACGCTGTTTAGCGATAATGATCTCGATAATATTTTTCTTCTCGGTCTCTTGGTTATAGTAGTCATCCCGGTAAAGGAACGCTACGATGTCGGCATCTTGCTCGATCGAACCCGATTCCCGCAAGTCACTCATCATCGGACGTTTGTCCTGACGTTGCTCTACACCCCGGCTCAGCTGGGACAAGGCAATAACCGGAACTTCCAGTTCCCGGCCAATCTGTTTCAGTGTACGTGAAATCTCGGATACCTCTTGTTGACGGTTCTCCCCTGCTTTACCACGACCACTAATCAGTTGAAGATAGTCAATCAGGATCATGCCGAGGCCTTTCTCTTTCTTCAGGCGACGGCATTTGGCACGAATATCCGCTACGGTAATCCCTGGCGTATCATCTATAAAGATGTTGGCTTCTGACAAAGCTGCAATACCCATCGTCAGCTTCTGCCAGTCTTCATCACCCTTGAAATCACCCATACGCATTACGCTGGCATCCAGGTTGGCTTCCGCACAGATCATACGTTGCACCAGCTGGGCGGCTGACATCTCCAGACTGAAGATGGCTACCGTCTCCTGGGCCCGAATGGCTACGTTCTGAGCGATATTCAGGGCGAAGGCCGTCTTACCTACGGAAGGACGGGCCGCTACAATGATCAAGTCACTGCGCTGGAATCCGGCAGTCATCTTGTCCAGATCGATAAACCCGGACGGAATACCTGTTGTTGTACCCTTATTCTGATGAAGTGTTTCCACACGATCGAATACTTCCATCAGTACGTCCTGAATGGCTATAAAACCACTACTGGAGCGACGGTTGGATATCTCCAGAATGCGACGTTCAGCTTCTCCAAGCATCGCTGCAACATCTTCACCGCCCGTATATCCTTCGCTCACGATCTGTGTTGCCGTACGAATCAGACGACGCAGCATCGATTTCTCTTCGATAATCTGAGCGTAATAGTCTACGTTCGCGGCTGTAGGTACACCATGGGCTAGCTTCGCCAGATAACTAACGCCCCCGATGTCCTCCAGCTCACCTTTATCCTTCAGAAGCGAAGTCAGTGTCACGAGGTCAATCGGTTGATTTCCCTCACCAAGCTGGATCATCGCTTCAAAGATTAATTGATGGGGTTTATCATAGAAATCCTCGGTTTGCACCCGTTCCATCGCTGTAATCAGGGCCTCGCCCTGCAACAGGATTGCACCCAGCACGGCCTGTTCGGCTTCCAGGTTCTGCGGGGGAATCCGGTCGAATAACATTTCTCCGCCCATCTTACTCTTCCGTTACCTGTACCTTCAAGGTTGCCTTCACTTCAGGGTGAACCTTGACAGTTACTTGTGTTACGCCGAGTGTACGAATAGGCTCGTCCAGCTCAATTTTGCGTTTGTCTACTTTCAGACCCTTTTTAGACAAAGCATCTGCGATCTGTTTGCTAGTAATGGCGCCAAACAGACGACCACCTTCGCCGGACTTGGCTTTCAGTTCAGTTACTTCTGCTTCCAGCTTTTTCGCAAGTGCTTCCGCTTCCGCTTTCTCTTCCTGTTTGAGTCTTTCTTCAGCCGCCTTCTGGTTGTCCAGTGTCTTCATGTTGCCGTCTGTTGCCAGACGTGCGATTCCCCGTGGCAATAAGAAGTTCTGTGCGTAACCCTCAGATACTTCTTTCACTTGCCCTTTCTTGCCTTGACCCTTCATATCTTTTATAAAAATGACTTTCATTCGAACAGCCCCTCTTCCTTTTCGATTTCAGCCAGTACGTTCGTCAGCCGTTTTTCTGCCTCTCCAAGCGTTCCTTCAAGCTGCACGGCAGCATTTGTCAAATGTCCGCCACCGCCCAGTCGTTCCATGACAACTTGAACATTCATGCGCCCCAGCGATCTCGCGCTGATGCCAATCAGTCCATCCGGACGCTCACTAATCACAAATGAAGCGACCACGTCAGTCATGTTCAGCAATGTGTCCGCCACCTGGGCGATCATCATCTGTGAAATCTTGCTGCCAGGGTCCGTGACCGCCAGCGCAATGTTTCCATATACCATTTTAGCATGCTTTATGATTTCTGCCTTAGCAATATATTCTGACAGATCCTCTTTCATCAACCGCTGGATCATAATGGTGTCCGCACCGCTACGGCGCAAGAAGCCTGCCGCTTCGAATGTTCTGGACCCCGTGTGCAATGCAAAATGCTTCGTATCCACTGTAATCCCGGCAAGTAAAGCCGTAGCTTCTAGCGGAGTGAATTGTACCTTATCATGAATGTATTGCAAGAGTTCGGTTACCAATTCGGCAGCAGAGGACGCATAAGGCTCCAGATAGATCAACACTGCGTCATTGATGAACTCTTCGCCCCGGCGATGGTGATCCACAACGACGACACGGGTAGCAGACTGTACCAGTTTCGGCTCCATGGTCATGGATGCCTTATGCGTATCCACCACCACCAGCAACGTATGCTCGGTCATCATCTGGGTTGCCTGTTCCGGTGATACAAATGCTTTGGACAACTTCTCGTCCTTGTTCACTTGCTCCATCATGCGTTCAATCGATGGATTAATTCCATCCAGAACAATCCGTGCTTCCACATTGTACAGACTGGCTGCTTTCCACACTCCGATGGATGCGCCGATCGCGTCCATATCCGGAATTTTGTGCCCCATGATGAGCACCCGATCGCTCTCCTGCATCAGATCACGCAGCGCGTGCGCGATAACGCGGGCTCTTACCCGTGTCCGTTTCTCCACTGCGTTAGACTTGCCGCCATAGAAAGACAGGCGTTGTCCGGACTTCACGGCAGCCTGATCACCACCACGTCCAAGTGCCATGTCTAGACTGGACTGTGCCAGTTCTCCCATCTCGCTGATGCTATCCGATCCAAACGCCAGTCCAACACTGAGTGTCATTGGCACTTTGAGGTCAGCAGTCATCTCTCGAACCTCATCCAAAATGACAAATCGGCTCTGCTCCAGTTCCTGCAAAGACTTATGATTCAGCATCAACAGATAACGATCAGAAGACAGACGGCGCAGGTACACTTCGTACCGCTTGGCCCATGACGTAATTTCGCTGGTCACACGGGCAATCAACGCTGTACGCTGTTGATCGTCCATGCCTTGGGCAGCCTCGTCCAGATTATCCAGAACGAGAATTCCCAATGCAAGGCGTTCATTTTCATATTTATCACGAAGAATGGCTAGCTCCGTAATCTCGTATACATATACATACCGCTCCTGCGGGTTATGAATAACTCCATAATGCCGATCATCCAACTGGAATTCGTCATGCAACTCCTTGGATGAATGTTCCTTCGTCCCATCCTTCTTCTCTTTAGGCTGAGGAAGTTTGGGAAACAAATTAAGTAGCGGATTACCCACCATTGTCTTCTCCTGGAACATCTCCGCGACAAAGCGGTTATGCCACTCTACCGTACGATCTTCGCTGTACAGCACAATTCCGAATGGAAGCATGCTGACCGCTTCCCCCTCCATCCGTTTGATCCGAATAGATAGGCCATTAATGTAGTCGTTAAGCTCACGGCGGAACGCGAGCTCCGCCTTAATCATGACGATTCCCAGCGCCGAAGCCAGTATCAGACTAATCAAACCAAGCGTCCAGTTATAAATGGTAACGAACATAACGAGCAACAGCAGCAGTATGAACGCCCATACGGTATAGTAGCCGTGCCAGCGTTTCTTCAGAAATTTAGGCATGACTCATCACCCTATCGTTTTGATTTCGATATTGCCTCACGAAGCGGGAACGCCAGATCGATAATTCCGATAATCCGAAGCGGACCAATGAAGAAGACCGCAGCCGCCAGGAAATATGGTATAACCGGATTCCATTTCTTTGTATGTGAGAGAAAGAAGAAGAAACCGATCGCTTGAATCATGAAGCCCAGATTAATTAACGGGGACAGATTCATGGCAATCATGGTCCAGTATGTTCCATTACTTTGTCTGGAGATCACTTCGATCAACAGCGCAAGGAAATAATACCAGATCAACGCACGCGGCATACGCCACTCTCTCGCTGGTGGAAGCTTCGATACCACCACACCCATCACGTTCAGAATCGGACGAGCTATGGCGTGTGTAATAAAGGCCATTACCATCGACGTGACAACGAGAGCAAACGGAATCATAAGCTGTGTTTGTTTGGCAACATCCTCGGTCATCTCAGGCGTCCATGCAAAACCGTTGATCATCTGATTCGATGAATTGGTTAACGGTTCAATGGTCAATTTGACCACATCTTCAATATAACTGGACAGGTCGAATTGGAAAATGACACTGCCGACCAAGAGCAACAACAAGTATTCTGCCAACATCATGCCACTTCCCGCCATCAGCGCGAACAGGGCTGATTTGCGTGTTTTATACGCGTGACCCATAACGATCGCAGGCAGGGTAAAGATGAGCAATAGTAACAGATAGATGGGGTGGAATACGACCAAAATAACGGCTACGGGCACGAGATGCCATATAAATGATTTTAAAGATAATGAAGCATACAAAATAACTCCCGGAATCATCATAAAAAATATGGCAAGTACCGATAAAGGAGTTAACAGCGAAAGTAGCAAGAGCAGATAGACTGCGCTCCAAACAGCTGATTTAAAGCTAAATTTCAACAAATTCACCTCTTACGCATATGATCTTCTAGCGCGGAAATATCCTGGTACCAGTCTTCAAGCTGGTGACCTTCCTGTTTATGCTTTTTCAACTTCTCAACTAGCAGTGCATCCAGATCCTTGAAAGGAATACCGAGCCTGCGGCCCAATATGTAACTACTCATAATCAAACTGGCAAGACTGTCCCCGATTCGAGTTGTACTGCCTTCCCATAACGCCTTGAATAATCGGGATACCTGATCAAGCACTTCGGTTTTCAGCCATTCAATCACTTTAGCGCGTTTGGCTACATCCAGTTCTTTAGGCATATTGGCGAAAGTCACTCTCCCCCGAAAAAGCTTTATTCTCGATTATAGCATAAAAAGAGGGCCCGCAAAATTACCCCAAAAAACGGAGAAGTTCTCCGAAACTGATGTCAGGTACTTATGCGGAGTCCTCCGTACATCCTATCGACCTATATATTTGTAAAAAACTTCGAATGCGGCCCTGATTCAGGACTTCTTAAGTTTAACATGATACCGGACGGCTGTGATTATCCATCATGACACAATAATGTTTAAATTCGTAACAGCCTTACTTAGCCTTGATCGATTCTTTGGCTACAATGCCCTCGCAGTACTCAATTATCTGACTCCGTCTGACAATACCAATGAACCGATCCATATCATCGACCACAGGAACAAAATTCTGAACTTTAGCCAGATTAATCAGGTCCTCCATGTTGGCGTTAATGGATACAGGTTTAATATCCAAGCGAAGGGGAACATCCTTGAGCAAGAACTTTGAAGCGTTTTCAAATGAAATCTTTCCCTCGGCATTCTTCATATACCACAGTAAGTCGCCTTCGGTAACCGTACCAATATATTTGCCCTCTTTATTCAAAATGGGTACCGCCGTAAAACGATGATATTCCATCCGTTCCAACGTTTGCCGCAGCGTAGAATCCGACGTCACGCACGTAACCTCTTGTTTGGGTAGCAAAAAAAATGCGATGTTCATACCCTTGTGTATCCTCCTTGTGAATTTCTTCGTTCAACTTATCTCGCTCAACTTATATTATACGGATCAGAACGCAGGATGTTCCAAAAGGATAATAGTTCTCAATACAAAGAAAAAAAACAGCAGCCCGCGAATAAACGTACTGCTGATTGTGGTCTACAACACATCATTGGTATGGAATTGGTTATTCAATCTTTTGCCGGTCAGGGATCATGACTTCACCGGCTGGGGTCGATTGATCCATCCAGTTGTTAATCAGCTCTTTGGCATATTGGACATCTTTCTCGTCAGCCTGACCATAATAGATACCGTCTTTTTTCATCCCCTCACCCAGAATGGTGAAGCTTGAAATCTGCGGTTTCTCCTGAGTAAGCACTTGTTTGGCCAGATCAATAATGAAAGATGCTCGCATATCCGTCTGGAAGCTGTCTCCCATGATCTGAATCAATTCCGGAATTTTGGCGATTTGATTCAAATTCAGCATCTCATTCGCCATCGCGTTCAGGAAAATCTGCTGCCGCTTGGTACGATTAAAATCGCTATCCTCACGGTATCTTACATAATACAGTGCTTCCTGCCCGTCATAGATCGGCTTACCACCTTCAATCGTGAATTGCACGTGATC
This sequence comes from Paenibacillus sp. FSL H3-0457, assembly GCF_037981725.1. NCBI lineage: Bacteria > Bacillati > Bacillota > Bacilli > Caryophanales > Paenibacillaceae > Paenibacillus > Paenibacillus sp. FSL H3-0457. Next base: position 6,975,215 of record NZ_CP150283.1, read on the forward strand.
CGGATTCTTGTTCACAATGTCCTCATCGATTGGCAGTTTTACACCACCAAGCGCATCAACCACTTTTTTGATTCCGTCGAAGTTGATCGTTGCATAATAACCCACATCAGCATCAAGAAATTTCTCCACCGTATTGATGGACATATTCTCCCCACCAAAAGCATAGGCATGCGCCAGCTTATCATAATCATCTTCGCCGTCCTTGTTGGCATCCCGTCCTACAATCTGCACATACGTATCACGTGGAATGGATACCAACAGCACACGGGATTCCTTCGGACGTACTACAGCATAGATGACGGTATCCGAACGTCCACGCGTCTTCTCATAGGCGCGTTTATCCGAACCGAGCAGTAACACGGAGAATGGTTCCTTACGGTATACCGTTGGATCAGGCGTGTTGTTGCCTTCCTGCGGTACATAAGAGCGGGATAACTGATCTTCTACCGATCCGGCGAGAAACAGATCAAATGCCGCTACAGCCAGTTGCTGACGGAACAAATACCCTCCGATTAACAAAACAACAAGTGAAACGAGCGTTATATATAGGCCTTTTCTTCTTTTCTTCTTCTTATCCTTAGTTCTGCTTTTCATCCATCGATTCCTTCTTCACTATCGAAATGATAATCCATAATACCAATTAAACGTCTGAGATGTCTTGTGACTCGGTGTTCTCTGAAGTTTTCTCTCTCTGGAATCAAGACACCGCTTACGCTCGTTCTATTGTAATCATTGCGAGAGCAAGAAAAGTTACAATCCGGTTAAATTGAAAAGAACAGCGACTCCTTTTTAGCTACAAAAGGTGCACTGTTCTCTTCATTTCTAACGTTATCGAATCAGTTTGTGGATACACTTTCCACATGTTGGCTCTTCTCTTTTTGACGCAGACGTCCCGTTATAAGCGCAGCTACCAGCGTAAGCACACTGAATACCACCGCAGACCAGAAAAGGCCATTATAACCCTGCCCTGTCGTTTGATGCACTGCCTGGAGCAACACATCACGGATACCTTCATCAGGAATCTGGGACAGGCCCTCTGTCAGACTGGATACATCACTCCCTGAAGCTCCACCCGAGGCATATTGCTCCAGCATTTCAGGCGGCACCTGAATTCCTTGGTCAGCGAATCCTGCCTGAATGTTGGACCCCAGATTAATGAAAGAACGTGCTAGGAATCCAGCGAAAATCGTAGGTGCAATAGCCATCGCCATCTGGCGGAATAACGAGCTGGTCGCTACCGCGATGCCTTTGTTGTTCTCCCCCGCCTGTTCCGTGACAAGTACGTTAACTGGCGCACCAAGCATCATGCCGAAACCGATACCTACGAGTGTACTCGCGATGACAAATTGCCAGATATGCTCCACCCATAGCGGGAACAGCAGGAATCCAATGGCAGATAGCAGCCCCGCAAGCGATAACGTCCAGATCGGCCCTTTGCGGTCAACGAGGTATCCACCTCCACCTGCCCCGATGCCGGATGCCAGCGCGAGCGGAGTAAACCAGTACCCGGAAGCTGTATTGGATACGCCGAGATATTGCTCAACAAATCCGGGAATAAAGATCACTGAGGCCAGAATGGCTCCCGAGAAAAAGGCAATTAGCAACGTCCAGCGAAAGGACGCAATGCCCAGAAGCTGTGTCGATACAACAGGTTCACGTTCAGATCCTTCCAGCCTTTTTTCCATGAAGTAAAAGAGCACCAGAATGATCACACCTGCCAAGAAGAAACCGTAGAACATCGGTGATCCCAGGCTTTGAAGCATGTTCACACCGTCCAGATTGCTGAAGCTGTACATTAAACTGAGTACACCCAACGTCAGGACAGCAATACCGCTCCAGTCCACTGCTGCACGATTCAGTTCCTGCTCTTCCTGAATAAATCGAATACCTGCAATGAACAGCAGTATGGCGATAGGCACGTTGATCAGGAATAACCAATGCCAGTTGCCCGTAAGGTCCAGTATAAAAGCACCGACATTGGGTCCCAAGATAGCGGCAACACCATTCATCCCTCCCAGCAGACCCAAGGCTGTACCTTGTCGCTCCGCCGGGAACTTGCTTAATACGTATGAGCTGGCAATGATAAAAATCCCACCACCGCCCAAAGCTTGAATGACACGAGCAATCAGGAAAAAGGTAAATGATGTGCTCAGCGCAACGAGCAGGGACCCGATCCCAAACAACGCCACTTCAATCAAAAATAGCTTCTTGCGACCATAACGGTCCGACAGTTTGCCTGCAATAGGTACACTCACCGCAAGCCCAAGCGTGTAAAGCGTAATCGTCCATGCTCCCCATGTTGGCGACACACCAAATGATGCATTTAAGGTGGTCAGTGAAGAGGTGATGATCCCGTTGTCCAGCGCAGCCATAAATACCCCTATGGCGAACAGGATTAGCGGCCATTTCATTTGTTTTTTCATCACAAGTTACCTCCCGATCAGATCGTAAATTCAGTATCGTACAGTTGGTTTGGTACATATATATTAAACCGAGTTGAATAATAATGACTCACTGGTCATTTTAAAACAAAAGAAAACCATATGTCAATTTAATAATATGGTTATATGGATCAATTTACCTCCAATTCGATAAAATAGAGCTACCACATGTTCAGTCGAACCTGCGGACAGCCCTCATATCTTATCTAACGTATTAACGCTTGCGTAATGTCAATAATCTGGTCTGACTCGGTTTCCCGAAAACCCATAGTTGAATAACTTCCGAGTCTCCACAAAACGCCCTTCACGAGTATCTGTTCCAAATACAACTGAAATTAGTCTTTTTCCATCACGTTCAGCTGTCCCCACAAAATGATATCCGGAATCTTCATCATACCCGGTCTTTAATCCGTCATTCCCATCATAAGCATACGGCCCACCAATAGAGGACAACATCCAGTTCGTATTACTCATGTACATCCCTTTTTGATGCATTGATACTTGCATTTGACTGGAAATTCTTAAAATCTCGGGATGGTTATTCAGCAGATATCGCGCAAGCTTGCATGCATCTATAGCCGTCATTAAGGTCTGCCCTTGTATTTCCATCGGACGGTTAGGACCAAGCAGCTTTTCACTGAGGCCCGTTGAATTCGTGAATTGTGTATCCTCAGACAGCCCAATCTGAGTTGCTTTTTGATTCATTTGTTGCACGAACTTCTGCTCTGTACCACTGATATGTTCAGCCAGAGCAACCGCTGCATCATTGGCTGAATAGACAGCTACGATCTCGAACAACTCCTGAACGGTGAATTGCTCTCCCTGTTTCAGGGTCAGTTGACTGCCCCCCACGGAGCTGGCATACAGACTCACATTAACAAGATCATTCCAGCTTATATCACCATTGATCACGGCCTCCATTACTAACAGTTCTGTCATCAACTTACTGACGCCTGCCGGAGCAATCTCTTCGGAGCCGTTAAAATCCATTAAGATCTGTTCAGAGTTCATATCCATTAATACCGCAGATTCAGCTTTAATTCCCGGTTTGCCTACCAGCATGTCCGGTTTCACACCCAAATATATAATAAGCAAGAGAGCCAGCAGCATACCTGCCCGTTTCCACCATTTTTTCATAAGATGATCACCTCTTACCTATATAGACGAAGTAAAGAGGCATTTTGTCTGCACTTTTTTGAAAAAAAGTTAAATTTTTTTTATTTTTTGGTTACAAAAAAAACATGAACCCCATACACCCATGCCAGAGTGTACAGAATCCATGTTTTAAAGACACTTTTTATTCATTTTCCCAGGAGAATTCTTCATTAATAATCTAGCAACCGGCTTCTTAAAGGACCCCAATCCTTACAGCTGCTAATTTAAGAATGTTTTACTGAGCTACAACTGCTTTGTCTGCATTAACTTGCAGGTCGCTCAGGTAAACGCCTGTTCCATCACCAATCGCATAGTTCATTACACGTTTGTTAACGGGTGCTACAACTGCACGATACAGTGTAGGGAATACAGGAACTTCATCTACCATGTATTGCTGCCATTGATTGTAGATCTCTTTACGCTTGTCTACATCAAATGCTTCAGCAGAGATACCTTGTGCCAGCAATTTGTCATTCTCTTCGCTGGAGAATCTGGAGAAGTTGTAGAGTGCATCACGGCCATACAGACCAGATGGATCTACGTCAATACCAACGCCCCATGCTGCTTGATACACATCAATGTTTGGATCATCTTTACCTGTGTTACCTACACGGTCATAGAAGCTGTTGAACTCAACCATTTCCAGGTTTACTTTCAAACCAATAGCTGCCCATGATTGAACATAATAACGAGCCAATGGTTCAGCTGTGTCTCCACCAGTCATGGATACAAAGTTGATTTCGAGTGGTGTTCCATCCGGATTCGTACGGAATTCACCATCCAGTTTGTAACCAGCTTCGTCGAGCAATGCTTTCGCTGCTTCTGGATCATATGCTACACCCGGATTGTTGGAATCATGGAATTCTGGGTGAGACGGTGGAATCAGGGTTGTTGCATTCCAACGCAGACCATTATAGAAACGTTTACCTACTTGATCGTTATCTACAGCCATCCACATGGCTTTACGCAACTTTTTGTCGCCCATTTTTGCTTCGGCATTGCTTACAACTTTTCCGTTCTCTTCATCCCACGTACCCAGTTTGAAACCGATGTACGTATAAGCACGATCGATTGCGCCCAGGAATTCTACGTTGGACAGGTTAGCATTATCTTTGTATTGATCTGTCGGGAATGCATCCACGAGGTCTACCCCGCCAGATTTCAGTTCTTGAACAACCGTTGTCGGGTTGATAACTTTCAGAGTCACTTTGTCCAGTTTCGGAGCCCCACGCCAGTAGTCTTCGTTTTTAACATAAGTTACAGACTCACCCGGAGTGATTACATCCACTTTAAATGGACCAAAACCAATTGGTTTTTCACGTACTTCTTTGGAAGAAGACATTTTTGCTACATCCATATCGCCGAAGATATGTTTAGCCAGTGGATACGTCCATACGCCACCTGTCAGCAGGGACGGAGTGGATTCTTTATACGTAATGCTGATTTGTTTGTCGCTCAGCACTTTAATACCAGAGATTGTTTTTGCTTTTCCAGCATGGAATTCTTCCATACCTACTATGCTAGTAAAGTTGGAGTCATAACGTGGACCATCATACGCTTTGTTACCAATAACTTCATAAGCAAATTGCAGATCTTCAGCCGTTACCGGCTTGCCATCATGCCAGTTTACGTTGTCACGAATGGTCAGTGTGAACGTTTTGCCATCTTCAGATGTCTCATATGTTGCTGCACCATCATTGGTGTACACATAGTCTTTGTCCCATGTAAGTAATGGCTCATCGAACCATTGCAGTACCTGAACATCCGGGTTACCGGAATAGAAGTTATAGTTCAGTGTACCTTCAAAAGCAGTATCCGATACAAGTCCGAATGTAATCGATCCACCCTCGATCGCAGTACCCTCATTCGTTTTGACATTGTTGAAGTCATCAATGGAGTAAACGCCCTCTTCATTAGCAGGTTTTTCCTCCGTTTTTCCCTCTTCTGTGTTGGAAGCTGGAGCTGGAGTAGCTGCTTCCTTCTCAGAGCACGCTGCGAGCACCAATACAAAGACCAACATCATCGTGAAAAATAGTCCCCGTGAAAATAATCCCTTTTTCATGAACCTTTCCTCCCTTTTTTTAACCTCTTCTTTGTCTTGCATCAGTCGCACGCTTTAGGGCTTGACCGACATTATTTATACTCAACATCAATACCAGAATCAGTACCGATGCGGGTAGCCATATCCACCATCTGGACTCCAGGGTTTGCGGATTACGTGCATAACTTACGAGTGTTCCAAGACTAGGCGTACTTTCGGGAAAACCAAACCCTAGGAAAGACAGCCCGGATTCGAGGCCAATGTTGGCAGCGAGATTCAATGTCATCGTTACGATGATAATGGAACTCAGATTCGGAAGAACCTGTGAGAGCATAATCTTCAGATGAGAAGAGCCCAATGTTTTTGAAGCTTTTACATAATCCAGTTCCCGTTCCTGTAATGCTTTGGAGCGAATCAACCTGGCGATACCCATCCAGAGAAATGCCGTCATGATTAGAGAGAACGAGATGATATTGTATTTCGGTACTGCCGTAACAAACGCGATAACAATCATCAACATCGGAAGGATCATGAAGAAATCAACAACACGCATAAACAGGTTGTCTATCATTCCACCGAAATAACCGGATAAAAGGCCAATTAAGATACCTATGAAGCCAGTCATTAACGTTACGATAATTCCAATGGTCAGGGAGTTACGTGTACCGATGACCAGTTGGCCAAATACATCACGACCTCCATAGTCCGTTCCAAGCCAATATTTCGCGGATGGTGGTTCATATAAGGCAAACAGATCCACGCGTACGATATCATCCTGATTCAGAATGAGAGACGTGCCATATACCAGCAACATGACCAAGCCCAAGAAAATGAGCGAGATTAGTGCCACCTTATCTCTGACAAGCTCCCTCCATAAAATACTCAAGCTGGAGGGGCTTTTATCAACCTTTTGTGAAGTTACAACTACCTCGTTGGCCTTGCTCATCTTGTTTTCACCCCGAAATCTTCAAGTTCTTACTTGATCCGTATACGTGGATCTACAATTCCTAGAATTATGTCAGACAGCAATGCCCCGAGAATGGAAGCTACGCCATACAACAATACGAGTGCAGTCACAACGCTGAAGTCACGCAATGAGATGGAACTCAGGAACAACTGCCCCATACCTGGATAACTGAATATACTTTCGATAAATACCGTACCTCCGATAAGTCCTGTGATCTCATATCCAAAGAACGCGGCGATAGGTAATAGTGAATTCCTCAAGATATGCCTGTTGTAGATCCGGGATTCCGAGGCACCTTTGGCTCTGGCAGTAATAACGAATTCCTTGTGCTTGATATCAATGATTTCACTACGCAAATATTGAACCGTAGATACCGTTGTAATCAGTGCCATGGATAGTGCCGGCAATAATAGATGATAGAACTTACTCATTATGTAGCTGAATGTGCCTGGTGTAAGTCCTGGCGCAACGCTACCTCCTGTCGGGAACCAGCCGAAGTGGAATCCGAAGATCCATACCATCACCAGTGCGAAAATGAACAATGGTGCGGCAAAGCCCAGGTAGGTGTATCCCGTGATCAACCGATCAGACCAGGTATCGTTGTAACGACCACTGATGATACCCAGTGGAATAGCGATCAGGTAAGTCAGTACAAGTGTCGCCAGTGCGAGCCAGAATGTATTTGCTACACGCTGACCGATCAAGTCGGTAACCGGCATTTTGAAACGGAAGGATTGCCCAAAATCACCTTGGATGGCGTTTTTGATCCAGTCCCAATATTGCACGTACCAGGGATTATTCAATCCTAGTCTCTCTCGCTGCGCTTCCAATGCTTTGGGATCAACGCTTGGATCAAGCAATCCGGTTAGCGCGTCGCCCGGCATGGCCTTGGCCATCAGAAAGACCAAAAGACTTAGTAAAAATATCTGAGGGATCATTATGATAATTCTGCGTACTATCGTTTTCCACATATGGCCTTCAACCTTTCTGAGGTAGAGCTACTCGGTGAGTATCGGAAATGGATTTGAGCGAGTATGCAAGTCCTTCCTCATCAAAGAAATTTCGGTATGAATGTTCATACTCGGATTTGACCTGTTGACGGAAGGCTACCATTTCCTCTCGTTTGGTTGGGTCCATATCCGGAATGGCTGCAATGAGACGTTTTGTATAGATGTGTTGCGGATTCTCAAAAATATCATTTGTTGTGCCCTGTTCCACATATCGACCTTTATACATAATTCCAATCTCATCACACATATGACGGATGATACCCAGATCGTGACTGATGAACAGATAGGTCAGATTTAATTCTTTTTGAATTTCCTGCATGAAGTTGAGTACCTGAGCCTGTACCGATACATCGAGTGCAGATACAGGTTCATCAGCGATAATTAACTTCGGCTTCAGGGCAATAGCCCGTGCGATGCCAATCCGTTGACGCTGTCCGCCGGAGAATTCATGAGGATATTTGTAGATTGATTCCGGACTCAGGCCAACCTTTTCAAGTAATTCTCTTACTTGTCTTTTCTCCTCGGTAGCTGTCAGACGCTCATAGTTACGAAACGGCTCAGCGATAATATCGATAACCCGCTTCTTTGGATTCAATGATGAATAAGGGTCTTGAAAAATCATTTGTACATCCCGCTGGAGTTGCCTGTTCTTACGTCGCTCTGTAGCCAGATTTTTGCCGTTAAACAGGATCTTTCCGTCAGTGACATGATTTAGCCCAATAATGGCTCTGCCTGTTGTTGTTTTTCCTGAACCTGATTCGCCAACCAGACCATAGGTCTGTCCTTCTTCAATGGAGAAGCTAACATCATCAACAGCCTTTACACTGCCAATTTCCCGTTTAAGCAATCCACCGCGAATCGGAAAGTGTATCTTGAGCCCTTCTACTTCGAGTAATGCCATTATGTTATTCCTCCTCAGCTTTGGTCAGGGAAATGAAAGTGCTGGTAACAGGTACACCGTACAAAGTGACCTGGTGCAATTTCATGCATCTGTGGGTTCTCTTCATGAGCCGATTCACTAATCCATGGAATTCGGGCTTTGAATCTGCACCCTTTGCGAGGAAGATTTTTGAGTGATGGTACAATACCTTGGATGACATGCAATTTGGATCCTTCTTCAGACAGGGTGGGAATAGAGTTCAACAGTGAGCGGGTATATGGATGCTTCGCATCGTTCATCAATGTGAAGATATCTGCGATTTCAACAATTTCGCCTGCATACATAACTGCAACGCGATCAGCCATCTCAGCTACGACACCCAGATCATGTGTAATCAGAATAATGCCTGCGTTAATTTCACTCTTCAGATCACGGATCAGCTCCAAAATCTGTAGTTGAATCGTAACGTCAAGCGCCGTCGTTGGTTCATCGGCTATGAGTAGTTCCGGTTTGTTGGCAATCGCAATGGCAATAACAATTCTCTGTCTCATACCACCAGATAGTTCGTGGGGATACTGCTTGTATATTTGTTCGGGACGTGGAATCCCTACCTGATTCAATAAGTGAATGACCTTTTCTCTCTTCTCTCTGGAAGACAGCTTGGACTGATGAAGTGTGAGAATCTCTTCAATCTGTTCACCAATAATCATTAGAGGATTTAGTGCGGACAATGGGTCCTGAAAAATCATGCCCATTTCTTTGCCGCGTAGCTTGTTTAACTTGCTTGGGGAGATGTTGGCAATATCTTGTCCTTTATAGAGAATCTGGCCTTCGATCTTTGCTTTGTTATGCAAACCCATAAGAGAGAATGCAAAAGCACTTTTACCTGACCCGGATTCACCTACAATCGCCAACACTTCATTTTTCTTCACCGTAAGGTTAACGTGATCCACTGCTGCATAATAGTCATCTTCAATTCTGAATGATGTTGTTAGATTTCTGACTTCCAATAGCTCTGTATTCAAATCAATCACCCTAACCCCATAATTTCCGTAGATTGTATTCGTGTGTAGAAATGCATCCACTGTATATTTCCAAGTTCTTGAAGATAACGAACAATAGCTTATACAAAATACCAAATTGTTAGGAGAAACAAGTTTAAGAGAATTATATTTAGACCATTGGTCAATTAATGTTGATAATTCCTAGCGGAATTATATATCAAAATAATTAATGTAATCATACGTGTAATTTTAGCTAACGTCAATGCTTATTTTGAGATTTTTGGTATAAATGTTTTTTATACTACAGATTTGGATATTAGTAATACTATAAAGGCATATAGCAGGAATTTTGAGAGGTATTATCATGTTTTTGGCTGTGAGGTGAACATAGGCAATTAGCCGATATAACATATACATAACATAATAGTTACATTTAGTGTATGTGTATGCTTTGATTTAAGTAGACATTCTTAATTTTGCGTGAGGTAAATGTTACATATATGAGTGATGATTATATCTCGATCTATAGCTTAATTTTATTGAACCCGGAGCCGTTATGCTTACAATTGAAATAATATGTGCGATCAAAGTAAAAAATCTAGTTAATCTAGTATAGTTTTATTTATTTGCTAATGTAAAGACCAAATTGTCATCTTTTATCATTTATTTTACAAAAGAAAGAAAAAAGCCCTGCAAAATGCAGAGCTTATCTAATAATTATTCAGTTAAGTGTATATATAACACCTTTTACTGAGAGTCAGGGGGTCTTTTACCACGTTTTAACTCATTAATACTCAGTCCAAAATCCATCTGCAAGTGAGGATAGTCCGGAAAGTTTGCCCAGTCTCCACCCCAAGTGAAACCTAACTCTTTGGCAAGATCCACAATTTCCATCCAGTCTGCCTCGCCATTGCCGTTATCATCACGTTCCATATCCCACACTACATCACCCTCAGGCGTCCTCAGTGCAAAATCAATTGCCAATCCGTAGTTATGATATGACTCACCACCACGTGCATTAGTAACGATATCGCCTGCGCTTGAGCGTCCTTGGTTGAATAGTGCATCTTGCTCCTCGGAACTTCGGTAACCGTGGGTGATAACAATCTCTATTCCACGTCTCGCTGCCTTACGTACCAATAATTTCTCATTCTCTGCTACCACAGGATGTAGGCCGGTGATTGGCAGAGCTTCTTGGATTGTTGTCCCAGGCCACATATTATCTATATCATCTTTTTGCTGTAACCATACATATATAATGGAAAGTAAAAGAGTAGCTATAATCCAGTTTTTCAGACTCTTTTTTCTCTGTTTGCCTTTACGTTTTGATGTATTCATATCCACTCCTGGTGTTTATTCTGAAATAAACAGCTATTCCTGCTGCCTGTACCTTTTCAGTAGATTAGACTCTATTATAATTCATTTGAGCCTTGAATGCTTCTATCACCACAGTATTGAATTCTTCCATTTGTTAGAGTGGATCTGTTATTAATAATTCTATTGATATATACAAAAAAGCAGCCGGCTATAAGCCGACTGCTTCGTATGCAAGCTGAGTAAAAACTACTCAGTTGTGTATGGCAATAATGCGATTTGACGGGAGCGTTTGATTGCAATCGTCAGCATGCGTTGATATTTAGCGCTAGTACCTGTTACACGGCGTGGCAAAATTTTTCCACGTTCGCTGATAAATTTACGAAGCAAGTCCGTATCTTTATAATCGATGTGAGTAATTTTGTTAGCTGTGAAGAAGCACACTTTACGACGTTTATTACGGCCGCCACGACGTGCCGGTCTTTTATCGTTGTCTCCGCCTTCTCTTTGCTTGAAGCCCATGCTTTTCAGTCCTTTCCTATCATGTAACCCATATCTCCTAAGAGTATCAGCTCATGTTAAAATGGCAAATCATCATCCGATATATCAATCGGTTTTCCGTCATCGGAAAAAGGATCCTGATTGTTGCTACGCGAATTATTGTTATTGTTCGCGCGTCCGCCGCCTCCATAAGAAGGCTCTTCACGCATTGGTTGCCCACCGCCGCCACCGCTATTATCACGGTTAGCTGACTCCAAGAAACGGACATTATCGGCAATGACTTCGGTCACGTATACACGTTTTCCTTCGTTATTCTCGTAGTTCCGTACTTGAATGCGTCCTTCGACTGCAGCCAGGCGTCCTTTGCGCAAGTAGTTCGCACAGGTCTCGGCAAGCTGTCTCCAGGTTACGACCGGAATGAAATCGGCTTCCTTTTCTCCCCCTTGGCTTGTAAACGGTCTGTCCACTGCCAAAGTAAATTGCGTAACTGCCACTCCTGCTGGAGTGTAACGCAACTCAGGATCCCGGGTTAACCGTCCGATCAGAATGACACGGTTCAACAATGTAATCCCCTCCTTCAGAGCGTATTGGTGCGTTAATCACGAGTAGTCTTAAGCAGACTTAACGTCGTTGGTAATGAGATAACGAATTACTTCGTCAGAAATCTTCATGAGACGCTCAAGTTCAGTTACAACTGCTGGTTCAGCAGTGAAATGTACCAGAACATAAAAACCATCACGGAATTTCTTGATCTCATACGCAAGACGGCGTTTACCCATAACGTCGTGAGCTGTAACTTCACCACCGCCGTTGGAGATGATGCCTTGGAATTTATCGACTGTAGCTTGAACAACTTCTTGCTCAATGTCAGGACGAATAATGTACATCACTTCATATTTGCGCATAATTTTCACCTCCTTATGGACTCTGGCCCTCAATCTAGGTTGAGAGCAAGGAACGAGCACAAACTCGAACTATATTAATATAACAAATACCGAGTCAAAGTGCAAGCAAACGTTCCCTGTACATATTGGCACATGATCAGACCGGCTATGGAGCACACTACAGAAGCAACAAAGTAACATAATCTGCAGAGGAGGTTTTATCATGGGCGAAAAAACCGAGTTTGAACCAGGAGACAAAGCCCCAAACGATGGGGAGTACACGGAAGTTGGGGAAAAAAGCTTTGTCACGGAAATTCAGAACCCAAAGCGGGTAACGTTGCAAAAAGGTGAAGCTTTTCCCGAAACAAGCAATCATAATCGCAAGTGGAAGAAGCTGACCAAAGCCCGCGTCCATTAATCGCAATACTTTTTTACGATCCATGTATATAAAACGGAATAAAGCACATAATACAATCAGGCGGTGCACGAGAGAGGTGTGGTTCCGTTGGACAACGAAGCCGATCATTCGCTGTTGGAGATTCATCACGTAATTTAAGAAGCAAGTGGTTATGTGTAGTAAGGCCCTTCGTCTGAAGCACGCGTATTGCTACGTGCAGTACACCAAGTGTCTGATTGTTACGACCGATTGTTTCCTAACAAACAAATGCACCGCCGGATAAAGAGCCCTTCGGGGCTCTTTGTTTTTCGTTCGAGTCATTAATGATGCATCTGATATGGATACATGTTCAATACATATTCGATAAAACGTTATACCAAAAAAGACTTTCCTAATGGAAAGTCTTCTTATCGATCTTTTTATTAAACTCAATGTGTATTGAGTAAATTACAATTGAAGTGGCGGAAAGGGTGGGATTCGAACCCACGCACGCTGTGACACGCCTAACTGATTTCGAGTCAGCCCCCTTGGGCCTCTTGGGTACCTTTCCGCAGCAATATTGATTATAGCATGATCATTTACAGAACGCAACACTCCTACGGAGCCTGCATGTAAACGTTATTACGCATACTGCATACCGAATTATTGCAAGATCAGGATTCAGTGGAATCTTCGGCTGAACGCAGGACCTTCTTCATGTTTTTCTCAAATTTCGCTCTTGGAATCAACACGCTGTGTTTACATCCGACACACTTAATCCGAATATCCATACCCATACGAATGATCTCCATCTCATTGCTGCCACAGGGATGCTGCTTCTTCATCTGCACGATATCCCCAAGCTGGAAACTTTTACGCTCCACCTGTGCCATCCCCCTCATCTTTCTCCAAAGCTACTGCCTGTTCCAATACAGCTTGATTGCTCATCTCATGATACTCCAGCGTTTTTTTCACATCGCCCTGAATTTGACGTTCCACCGAAGCACGAGAGTTAGGCATACATTCAGCCACAATTCGCACCACATACTCAGATGTAGACATCGACTGTATACCGAGCACATCCGGGACCTTCACAATATTTAGGTCACGCTCTTCAATCCCAACCAAAGACTTTTTCACCAGATGTACTGACTCATCGAGACTTAAGTCCGCCTTCATCGGAATATCCACTACAGCCAGCGAATTCGACATGGAGTAGTTCGTTACACTTGCAATCGCCCCGTTTGGGATAATGTGCACTTCACCTTGCCAGCTGACCAGTTTCGTTGTTCTAAGTCCAATCACTTCAACCGTTCCCTTGTAGGTTCCCGTCTGAATAACATCACCCACAGCGAACTGGTCCTCCAATATAATGAAGAAACCGGTAATAACATCCTTGACCAGACCCTGTGCACCAAAACCAATGGCAAGTCCGAGAACGCCGGCACTCGCGAGTAGCGGTCCAACTTGGATATTGATCTCAGATAACAGTAGCAGAATCATAATAAAATTACATGTTATGGAGGTCGCATTTTTCAACAGTTCCCCTACGGTTACGAACCTGCGCGGATTCACGCGAATCTTGCCTTCCTGCTTGCGTTCCATGGAACGATCTATAATTCGATAGACTACCTTAATGACAATACGGGTGATGATAAAAATAATGATGATCCGGATTGAGCTGAACATAATGTTAAGCCACATATCGGGATCTGCAATTTTGTTCCACACTTTATCCGTCCAACGAAGGGCTTCACCAACGGCGGTTGCGGCACCACTAGCTGTAGTCCCTTGAGCAAACTGAAATGGCAACATCCATCATGCCTCCTCTACATCGGTATGTTATCATAGCTGTCTTCTGTTTTGAAATAGAGGCCTCGGATCTCTACAAACTCGTTACGAATGATCTTCTGTACTCGCTCCAAATCCTCTTTTGGAAACTGAATACATAGCGCACACCCTGCTGTAATTTCTTTTGGTGTAGGGAACAAATCAATCTCTATCTCAGCAAACTCCAGCAGCATTTCAGCACGCAGTGCCTGCTGGGTTGAATCAAACGCAATCAGCATCCAATCGTTAATCCATTCGTCCATATCCGGCTCCTTTCGCCATACGTCCAACCCTAGAGAAAAAGCTTGTCCTCGTGAAGTATAAAACGCTCTACCTTTCCATATACTGTTACTACTATTCCAAGGGAAAGGATAGATCCTATGAATCCTACTTCGCGTTCCTTTTCATCACAAGACATGACCAGTTTGAAAATCCCCCATACCGATCCAAGTATTCACTCGGCCATTACCCATCGTTTAATGTTCCATCTCTATAAAGCCCATTCTCTGCAAAATGTAGTGATTGTCTGCATCGGCACAGATCGCTCAACAGGCGACTGCCTTGGTCCTCTGGTCGGATCAGCCCTTTCCAAGTGGGACAGCCCTTTATTCCATCTATATGGTACCTTGGATGAACCAGTCCATGCGATGAACCTGCAAGATACACTCCACAACATACAGAAAACACACCATAACCCTTATGTGATTGGCATTGACGCCTGTCTCGGACAATCATCCAGTGTGGGATGCATTCAAGTTGTGAATGGTCCACTCAAGCCGGGTGCGGGGGTAAATAAAGAATTACCGCCGGTCGGCGATATCCATCTGACAGGTATCGTTAACGTCGGCGGCTTTATGGAATACTTTGTTCTACAGAACACACGGCTCAGTCTTGTTATGCGCATGTCCGAGATTATATCCAGCAGTCTGTACTCGGCCATTCGGGAATGGCATACACGTTCTACTCTGCTTGCTGTGCCAGAGTAATAGCTTCCTTTTCCTCTGGGGACAGAGTATACGTGGACTCTCCCCCTTTAAGAGGTTTTGCATATACATAAGAACCGTCGCGGTTATATATCCCCGTAAGAATCATGCCATCCTGGCTATCGTTAATCATGGCCATTGAGAAGCTCAGATCACTGCCACGCTCTCCATATGCATTGTACCTTTTCACGCCAACTTTACCTTGAATGCGGGTCAGCTTTTGCATGACAACTTGCAGCTGATTCGTTTGCAGTTTGTGTTCATCCTCAATGCTGTCCATCTGAAGTTTCAGATTAATCAGCAATGATTCCAGGTCCTCTACTCCACTGCCAGCCATCATGGCTTCATATTTACGTTTAAACTTTCGTAACTTTGCCCCTTGAACAATACTCACAATCAGCAAGATCACCGTAAGTAATGCCATTCCGCCAATAATCCATAACAGCTGTTCCAGAATCAGCTCGTTTAATTCAGCCATGTAATTGCAACTACCCCTCTATATTTTTGATCAGATTAACGTCTGTCCTGTAATATTATCATTCATTATAAATCAACCCGATATCCATAAGCTTAATCAAGCAACCCTGTATCAAATGAGTTCATCATTTCAACTCTAATCTAGTCTGCTCCAGTCAATTCCAACACTGCCTTAACGAGTGCTTCCACATGTTCTCTAGTTGAATTGTATCCCACACTGGCCCTTACTGCTCCGGTAGCGGTTGTACCAGCAGATTCGTGTGCAAGGGGTGTGCAATGAAAACCGGAGCGAACCGCAATCCCATAATTCCGATCTAAACGGAAGGCGAGTTGTGCTGAATCATACCCATCTACAGTAAAAGATACTAATCCAGTGCGTGGCTGTCCAATCTCTGGACCAAGCATTCGTATACCCTTAACGGATGACAACCCATCCATCATAAGTTGGGTCAGTTCCCACTCATGTTGGTAGATGACCGCTGGTGTCATCTCAAGTACATGTTTCACACCCGCATTCAGCCCTGCGATCCCGACAGTATTCGGCGTCCCCGCTTCATACCGATCAGGACGCACCTTTGGCTGCTCCAGAGCTTCTGACTGACTTCCTGTTCCTCCATGAAGTAAAGGCTCTATATCGAGCTCTGGAGCAATGTACAAGCCCCCTGTACCCTGAGGACCAAGCAGTCCCTTATGCCCTGGAAAAGCCAACATATCCATGCCCAATTGTTGTACATTCACAGGCATAACCCCAGCACTCTGAGCTGCATCTACCAATAAGATCGCCTGATGTTTACGACATAGGAGCGAAATCTCTCCAATAGGAAGAATACTGCCAAGCAGATTCGAACTATGTGTACATACCACCAATCTGGTATTGGAACGAAACATACGTTCCATTTGCATCAGATCAATGGCTCCCGCAGCATCAACAGGTACATAATCAATCTCTACATTTCGGAGTCTTCGCATGTACTCCAGTGGTCGTCTGACTGAGTTATGTTCCGCCATGGTGGCAATCACATGGTCGCCCTCTCTGAGCGAGCCTTGAATCGCCAGATTCAGTGCTTCTGTCGTATTTGATCCGAATGCAATATCATTCGCATTTTTGATTCCAAAGATATTGGATATGGATTTTCTCGCCTCGAACAATACACGACTTGCCTGAACAGCCATACGGTGACTTCCTCTGCCAGGATTAGCTCCGGCAATCTCCAATGCACTCAACATCGCATCACCGACAGCAGGTGGTTTGGGCCAAGATGTTGCTGCATGATCTAGATAGATAACTCCCTCCACCTCACAACCACCTCTGTCCTATAAATTAATAATTCGCCTGCACATACTGCACATATAACCCTATAAACAAAGAATGACATATCGTTTCTCCATGGTACAGAGGCGATATGTCATGACATGAGTAAGCCCCGCATGTTGTTAATGAATCATAGACCCGACTGTTATTGTAACAATTCCAATAGCCGTTCCAGATCCTGTTGACTGTAGTAGTTGAGCTCAATTTTACCTTTATCTTTATTATGCTTGATTTTCACTGTGGTTTTGAAACGTTCACGAAGAGATTCTTCCAATGTATCAATGAATGGATCTTTCTTTTTTAACTTCGATTTGGCTTTAGCCTCACCTGTTTTGGAGCGATCCAGTTGTTGAACAGCTTCCTCCAACTCACGTACACTCCATTGCTGATCAATGGTCTGTTTGGCAAGTTGCTTCACTATAACCTCGTCTTTAACACCCACGATCGCACGTGCATGTCCCATAGATAATGTTCCACGTGAAACATGGTCTTTTACTTCTTCGGGCAATGATAACAGACGCAAGAAGTTAGCAATGTGAGAACGTGATTTACCTACTTTTACAGACAACTCTTCCTGAGTCAACGCGAATTGATCCATTAACCCCTGATAAGCAACTGCAACTTCCATGGCGTTCAGATTCTCCCGTTGCAGATTCTCAATCAACGCAATCTCCATTACCTGCTGATCACTGAAGTTGCGGACTACAGCCGGTACCGTGGCATTACCACAATATTGCGAAGCTCTGAACCGTCGTTCTCCGGCGATAATCTCATAACCTCGTAATACCGGACGAACAATAATGGGTTGTATGACACCATGCTGACGAATGGACTCAGCCAGTTCATGTATTGCGCCCTCATCAAATACTTTACGTGGTTGATAGGGGTTAGCCCGCAGTTGACTAATCGGGATTTCTACGACTTTATCATCGTCATTAATTGAAAGCGAAGGAATGAGGGCATCAAGACCTTTTCCAAGCCGCTTACTCATAAGAAATCACTTCCTTTGCGAGCTCTAAATACACTTCCGCCCCTCTTGAACGAGGGTCATACGTAATAATGGATTGACCATGAGATGGTGCTTCACTAAGCCGTACGTTACGCGGAATAATCGTTTGATATACTTTTTGTTGAAAATACTTTTTCACTTCTTCAATAACCTGAATCCCCAGATTGGTCCGCGCATCAAACATCGTTAGCAATACCCCTTCAATCTGCAGGGATGTATTCAGATGTTTCTGTACCAGACGAACCGTATTGAGCAACTGACTTAATCCTTCAAGTGCATAATATTCACACTGAATCGGAATGATCACCGAATCGGAAGCAGTTAACGAATTGATCGTTAACATACCAAGAGATGGTGGACAATCGATCAGTATGTAATCATAGTTTTTTTTCACCATGGCGAGTGATTTTTTCAGGCGAACTTCCCGTGATATCGTGGACACCAATTCAATCTCGGCTCCGGCAAGCTGAATCGTTGCAGGTATGATATGAAGGCCTTCAATCTGAGTCTCCAAAATCGCTTCTTGAGGAGGAACCTCATTAATAATGACATCATATATACAATTAGCCACATCTGCTTTATTGATTCCGACTCCGCTGGTTGTATTCCCCTGAGGGTCAATATCGACAAGCAATACTCTTTTCCCGAGTGAAGCCAGTCCTGCACCCAAGTTAACAGATGTCGTCGTTTTCCCCACACCGCCCTTTTGATTTGCTACGGCCATAATCTTAGACAATTACTTCACCTCAAATAAAATAGGAGTCTTTTCTGTAGGTTGTGAGATATTGTTAACAAAAAGCAGGCGGCTATCGTCCACACAAACAACAACTACCGTTCCATCAATATAACGACCGTTCTTTAAAAATGTCAGACCTAACTTGCTTTATAGACATAAAAAGCGGCCCATTGCCGCCATAAGCTTCAATTATTTGCGTTTTGGAATATGGATAACGATCTCATAATGATCCTCATGGTCTGCTTCTTTGGTTTTGATGTCCAGACCAGAGCCAGTTACCATATCAATGGATTGGCGAATTGTATTAAGTGCAAGCCTTACATCCTTGGTAAAGGAAACACGTCTAGATTTTTTAATCTTGGAAGATTCCTTGTAGAAGGCAACACGTGCCTCTGTCTGTTTCACATTCAATTCTTTTTCGATAATCTCACCGAGCAACTTCATCTGCAGTTCTTCCGTATCCAGAGAAAGTAATGCTCTTGCATGCCGTTCAGAAATTTTGCGTTCCATCAATGCAGCTTTAATGCCGTCCGGAAGCTGTAACAACCGAATTTTGTTCGCGATGGTTGACTGGCTTTTGCCGAGTCGTTGTGCCAGACTTTCCTGTGTCAATTGATGCAAGTCGATGAGCTTCTGATAAGCGACAGCTTCCTCAATGGAAGTCAATCCTTCACGCTGCAAGTTCTCAATCAGTGCAATGGATGCGGCCTGAGAGTCGTTGAATTCACGCACAATAGCCGGAATCGTATCCAAACCCAATTTTCGAACTGCACGCCAGCGACGTTCCCCGGCAATAATCTCATATGATCCATTTCGCACGCGAACGACAATAGGCTGAATTACACCATGTGTTTTGATCGTCTGCAACAACTCATCAATTTTATCATCATCAAAAATAGTACGGGGTTGATATGGGCTGCTCACAATTTCATTAACCGGAATCTGTTTGATCTCATCTCCGTTATTGCGCTCCGCCAAACCAAACAACTTCGAAAATTGTTCTTTCATTCCGCAGATTACCACCTAGTTTCGTAATAGCTCCCACAGTCTTTGCAGGTGCTTCTTATTCAATAAGCGACCTTTCACATGCATCGTTCTTGGAATAAGTTTTGCCTTTCATAACGCTTTCTGTCATGCAACATCGAACGCATATCCATCTATCTATACATATAATCTATGATCGCTGTGACCCAGGATCGGATACTTCTATTCTATCATCTTTTCTATCATAATCCTATGCTTACCTATTCTTTAAACTCTGCTAATTATCCTGCTTTTTCTTTGTGAATATTGGAAATATGACGACTTGCACACATTCAATTAATGAAATTGTTCATGAGTTACTGTGCGTAAAATTCATCAATACAGGTTCTTTAAAAGATATGTAATACGAAGTATTTGTAATGTTGATCCAGTCCTCCATTTTAGAAAACAAAAAAAAGAGAATGTTTCACGTGAAACATCCTCTTCATCCATGTCTAAAATTCTATTTTGTTTTGACTTACTTCAAAACCATCACGCAACTATATCAGCGGAGTCTTCATTGGAGTACCTGGTTTACGCGGATACTTATATGGTGTCTTATCAAATTTCTGAATCAGAATGATGTGACGCTCTGATTCTTCAACCGGCAGCTGGAAAGGATGAACGGCCTTAACCCGTCCTTTCAGCTGATTGAAGCTGAACTCCGCTTCCTTCATTTCTTCACGCGGGTCTCCGCCCTTCATGGCAGCGAATATTCCACTTTTACGAACAAACGGAAGGCAGAATTCATTCAGCACAGCCAGCTTGGCTACTGCACGCGCCGTAACGAGATCGTAGCTGTCACGATACCCTTCTTTGCGTCCAATCTCTTCAGCACGTCCATGGACCAATTCCACATCAGTCAGACCAAGGATATCTACCACATGCTGTAGAAAGCCAATACGTTTATTTAATGAATCAATGATCGTAAGCTTAATATGAGGAAAACAGATCTTCAGTGGCAATCCCGGAAAACCCGCTCCTGATCCAATGTCAGCAAGCTTATTCACTTTGGTCATGTCAGTATAAAAAGCCAGCGATACCGAATCATAGAAATGTTTTGTATACACTTGCTCCCGATCCGTTATGCCCGTCAGATTCATCTTTTCATTCCAGGATACCAGTTCCTGATAATACAGTTCGAATTGCTCCAACTGGAGTTCGCCCAGCTCTAATCCATGTTTCTTTAAGCGCCGCTGCAGTTGCTGTTGAATATCGTCCATTATTGTCCCCTTGCTGCGGTTACACGGTTATAATGCTCCAGGTAGACCAGCAGAATGGAGATGTCGGCAGGAGTAACTCCAGCAATACGAGAAGCCTGACCAATCGAGATTGGACGAATCGTAGCGAGCTTCTGTTTGGCTTCCATAGCAAGACCATGAATCTCATCATATACGATGGTGTCCGGAATTTTCTTTTTCTCCATCTTTTGCAAACGTTCCACGTGGATCAATTGTTTCTCAATATAACCCGCATATTTAATTTGTATTTCCACTTGTTCTTTCATATCTGCTGTCAGTTCTACCTCAGATGGTGAGAGCTGTTCAATCAGTTCATACCCCAGCTCCGGGCGACGCAGCAAGGTAAGCAACGTACTGCCATCCTGAATAGGTGTAGATCCGTACTCTTCCAGCTTGGCATTCACTTCAACCGGGCGAGCTTTAGCCACTTTCAGACGTGCAACTTCCTGCTCGACTTTCGCCTTTTTATCCAGGAATTTCGCATAACGTTCTTCAGGGATCAGGCCAATGTCATGTCCGATTTCCGTCAAACGCATATCTGCATTATCATGGCGAAGCAACAGACGATACTCAGCGCGTGAAGTCAACAGACGATACGGTTCATTTGTACCCTTTGTCACCAGATCATCAATCAGCACGCCAATATAACCTTGGGAACGATCCAATATTACCGGCTCTTTCCCCTGTACTTTGAGTGCAGCGTTGATTCCAGCCATAACACCTTGTCCTGCTGCTTCTTCATAACCGGAGGTACCATTAATCTGACCCGCCGTAAACAGACCTGGTAGACGTTTAGTTTCCAGTGATGGCCACAATTGTGTAGGCACCATCGCATCGTATTCAATCGCATAACCATTACGCATCATTTCCACTTTTTCCATACCTGGAATTGAACGCAGCATAGCCAGTTGAACGTCTTCTGGCATACTCGTAGACAACCCCTGTACGTAATACTCGGAAGTGTTCTTGCCTTCCGGCTCAAGGAATATCTGATGTTTCGGCTTGTCGCTGAAACGAACAATTTTATCTTCAATGGAAGGGCAATAACGTGGTCCGGTTCCTTCAATAAGACCCGAGAACATCGGAGCACGATGCAGATTATCATTAATAATCTGATGTGTATCCACAGATGTATACGTCAACCAGCAAGGCAACTGCTCATTATCAGAAGATTCTGTTTCATAGGAAAAGAACTTCGGCTTGTCATCACCAGGCTGAATTTCGGTTTTGCTAAAATCAATCGTATCCTTATGCACACGTGGTGGTGTACCCGTTTTGAAACGAACCAGATCAAAGCCCAGTTCACGAAGATTCTCTGACAATTTAAGAGAGGGTTGTTGATTGTTCGGTCCACTCTCATACATCAACTCGCCCATAATTACTTTACCGCGCAAGTATGTGCCTGTTGTCAGAACGACCGCTTTAGCCCGATACTCTGTTCCGGTCTGAGTCACAACGCCTACACATTTACCATCTTCAACGATCAGTGAATCAACCATACCCTGACGCATCGTCAGATTACGTTCATTCTCCATTGTTTCCTTCATTTTATGCTGGTAGGAGAATTTATCTGCCTGAGCACGAAGCGCGTGAACAGCAGGCCCTTTACCCGTGTTAAGCATCCGCATCTGAATAAAGGTTTTATCGATATTCCGCCCCATTTCTCCACCAAGTGCATCAATCTCACGGACAACATGTCCTTTAGCCGGTCCCCCAATAGATGGGTTACAAGGCATAAAAGCCACCATGTCCAGATTGATCGTAATCATTAGTGTTTTGGACCCCATACGAGCTGCGGCCAGCGCGGATTCCACACCAGCATGTCCTGCACCAACGACGATTACATCATAACTGCCGCCATCAAAAGCCATTCCCGTTTACCTCCTTATTCCGCTGCATTTGGTGTAACTCACGCAGACGGATCATGTTCTAAAATAATGAAACTACTTCTAACCGTTCATCGGAACTTGCATTCCTATCTATATGAAACCAACACGTAATGGCTACAATATCATTCTATCCTTTGACAACAGGCAGAAATTGTACCTCTCCATCATACACTACGATTTAACTCAATCGGCAGTATATTATTTTTACTTTCCTAGACAGAACTGGGAGAAAATCTGATCAATTAATGCATCATGTGCTGTATCTCCAACAATCTCGCCCAAATGCTCCCACGCCAAACGAACATCAATCTGAATCATATCGATCGGAATGAACTGCTCTGCTGCTTCATAGGCATCAACCAGAGACTGCTTCGCTTTTTTGAGCAAAGCAATATGACGCACATTACTGACATAGGTCAGATCTGCGGACTCCAGTTTACCACTGAAGAATAGCGTAGAGATGGCATCTTCCAGTCGATCCACACCCAGATCATCTTTCACCGACATCGGTACAAGCCGTTCTTCCGGAATGTAACGAAGCAGCACGTCACGTTCTACCTGTGGCGTTAAGTCCATTTTATTCATAATGATTATCGATTGTCTACCGCGGATTTGTTCCAATAATTCAATCTCATCGGGATGAAGTGGCTCCGCAGCATTCACAACCATCAAGATCAGATCGGCTTCACTTACCGCAGAACGAGAACGTTCTACCCCGATCTTCTCTACAACGTCCATCGTTTCCCGTATTCCTGCTGTATCCAGCAACTTGAGCGGGATATTATTAATCGTAATGAACTCCTCGATCACATCACGAGTTGTTCCTGGAATGTCCGTGACGATGGCCCGATTGTCTTGCGCAAGTGTATTCATCAATGAGGATTTACCTACGTTAGGTCTTCCAACGATAGCCGTCGTGATACCTTCTCGCAGGATCTTTCCTTGCTCTGCTGTAGTCAGCAATTTATCAATTTCAGTCATAACCTGACTGGACTTTTCTTTAATAAAATCAGACGTTAACGACTCCACATCATGCTCAGGATAATCGATATTCACTTCAATGTGAGCCAGTGTTTCCACCAATGTATATCGTAGATCACGCAATTTGGAGGACAACTTGCCTTCAACCTGTTTCAATGCAACCGAGAAAGCTCGGTCCGACTTGGAACGAATAAGATCCATGACACCTTCCGCCTGAGACAGGTCAATCCGCCCATTAAGGAAAGCACGCTTCGTGAACTCACCGGGTTCAGCCAGACGAATATCAAGCTGCAACAACAGGTCCATGACCCGTTTAACAGACACTACACCGCCATGCGCACTGATCTCCACCACATCTTCTGTTGTGAACGAGCGCGGTGCTCGCATGACCGTAACCAATACTTCCTCAATCTTTTCCCCATTAACGGGATCTATGATATGACCATAATGAACCGTGTGAGATGCTGCCTGAGTTAAAGGGGTTTTGCTGCGAAAAATCTTTTCCGTCTCCGACACTGCTTCCGGGCCGCTGACCCGGATCACGGCGATACCCGCCTCTCCGACAGCCGTTGATATCGCTGTGATCGTATCACTGATCATAGTTATCTCTCCTTGCTCTATTTTAAATTGCCGTCCCTCTGAGGACGCCATATCCATTTTCAAATCTATTAATGTTATATCATATGACATGTTGCTTATCGTATTAAGTCCACTCTTTACTTGTTCTACGCACCTTATCAAATTGCTTCTGTACGAAAAAAGCAATGGCTTCTGCACCGGGCAGGAAGCCATTGCGTCTTCAATTTCGTGTTATTTCGTCGTAATAACCACACGCCGATTAGGCTCCTCGCCCTTACTTAACGTCTTAATCTGCGGGTGATTTTGCAGTTTTGCATGGATGACTTTTCGTTCGAGCGGAGGCATTGGTTCCAGTACAACTTCCTTACCGGTACGGATTGCTTGTCCAGCCAACCGTTCAGCCAGATCCTCCAGTGTCTTCCGCCGACGTTGACGGAAATTCTCCGCGTCGAGCACAATTCGAACGAAGCTTTCCGAATATCGGTTCGCTACAATGTTCGTTAGATACTGAAGCGCATCCAGTGTCTGTCCACGTCTACCAATAATCATGCCCAGATCTTCCCCGGCAATATTGAAGATATGTCCATCCCGTTGTTTTTTGATATGCACTTCAACATCCAGTCCCATACCTGCTGCGACCTCTTTCAAGAAAGCAGCCGCTTCTTCATAGGGATTTTTAGCTGCAACATCCTCGAGTAATGCATCTACTTCAGACTTGTATGCAGCTGGTTTGATCGGCTGTGGAACAACTTCAGGTACAGGCAATAATTTCACTTCAACTTTGGCCGCCCTCACCCCGAACAAACCCAGGAATCCTTTTGACGGCTGCTCTAACACTTGTATCTCGACCTTGTCCCGACTTACGCCAAGCTCGGTCAATCCTTGGTTTACAGCATCTTCAACGGTTTTTCCTGACGTAATGACTTTGGTCATTTCGATTTTTTGGCCCCTTTCGACCCTTTTCCAGATACGGTCGCTTTGCCACCGTTTTTGCGTTTAGCTCCATTTTTGGAAGAGCTATTCTGCTTCACGTTGACCTCAGCCACGATTTTATCATTATTCCGGTAAAGGAAATAGTTTTGCACGATCGTGTAGATGTTACTGTAGAACCAGTACAGCGGAAGTGCTGACGGGAACTGATAAGACATCACGAAGATCAGAATTGGGTACACCCACAGCATAAACTGCATCGGACCCACTTGCTGTGCAGGATTCATACGCATCATCATCCATGTTTGAATGAATGTTGTTATGGCAGCCAGCACTGGCAAAATAAACAGGTGATCGGGTGATCCGAGCTGGAGCCACAAGAAATCATGCGTTCTCAGACTGGAGTTTCCGTAAATTGAGTTATAAAGTGCGATGTAAATCGGCATCTGAATGATAAGTGGCAGACAACCGGCCATCGGATTAACTTTGTTCTCCTGGAACAACTTCATCGTTTCTTGCTGAACTTTCTCAGGTGTATCTTTAAACTTGGCTTGAATCTCCTTCAGCTGCGGCTGAATCGCCTGCATAGCTTTGGAGCTACGGACTTGTTTCATTGTTAATGGTAAAATCAATGTCCGTACAATAAGCACCATCACGAGGACGGCCAGTCCATATTCACCGTTGAACCAGTTGGCGAAAGTATCGAGCGCCAGTGAGAACCAGTAAATAACATTAGCTTGCCAAAAAGAATCACTATTCTTCAGATCTTCCGTAGTAACCCCGGCTCCTTGTGGAGTACATCCGGCGAGTACAGTGACCATTGCAATGACTGCAATGAGGAGAATCCACTTCCCCTTTGATGTCTTCAATCGCGACACTTCATAACCCCTCTCTTAACCAATCCATTCCATCGTAAAATCATACCATAATTAGGAGGACAAATAAACCGAAGCTTACCGCTTGCTCGACTTCAAAAGAGAGCCCTTACGCATCGCGTGTAGCAGGCTTTTTTCCATTTCCTTATAGGGCATGTCCAGTGCACCTTTTCTGACGATAAAAATCAGATCCATCTGCGTGACGATCTCATGCTCATGATGCCGAACAATTTCCTTGATCATGCGTCTCATCCGGTTGCGTACGACAGCGTTTCCGATTTTCTTGCTGCATGATACGCCGACCCGAAATTGTTCCGTATCTTTACGGCGACAACCATACACCACAAATTGATGATTGGCAAACGATTTCCCATACCGGTATACACGGCTAAAGTCCGCCCGGTTTCGTAGACGCAGTCTTTTATACACGGCGCTTCTCCTTGCTGTTCTCCACCAATGTTATTGACGGAGGCCTCATTACTGATTTAGTATAGGCTTTCTTGAATGACGGTAAACCGCCTTGGCGACAACTTCATTTGGGATGATTGTTAATCAGCTACTTGAACTGATCCGCATTCAGCCGGGATGAATGTTGATTGGCCATTTAAACCTATCAACGATTCATCATTATATAAGGTAAGTTTTCGAAAAATGGAAAACTCACTCAACATACATCGTGTGTGTTCAGCACTTTTTCGCAGACCATTCAGACCTGATCTGTAGCAGCATCCAGTCTGATTTGAGCTAATTAAGAAAAAAAAGACCACCTCGGTGGTCTTCAATGCATTAAGCACTCAGGTTTTTACGGCCTTTAAGGCGACGTGCGGCCAAAATTTTACGGCCGTTGCTCGTGCTCATTCTTTTCCGGAAACCATGAACTTTTTTACGTTTGCTAACGTTCGGTTTGAATGTAGGTCTCAATGTATTGCACCTCCTCACAAGGAAATACTTATGTGATGAATCACTTTCATCTTCACAGAAAACACCTTTATATATTTAACCATGACCACCTGGAAAAGTCAACTGCAAGGCGCAAGGCTTCTCCCTCTTTTATATACGCTCTCCATCCCACCCATAGTAATGACCACAGTCCGTTCACTTCAACACCATGACCAAGCCCCGAAGAGAGTCCTGAAAGTTATCCCCAGACCCTGATCAAATCACCATATTTCAGCATTTATAGTTATCCACACCCTCCAATACCCGTTATCTCCTTCATTACATCCTGTTTAAAGTTATTCACATGTGGATAATGATTATAGGCTATTAATATCGTCATATTCTAATCCCGTTTTATCCGCTTCAATTAAGGTTTACAAGCTTTTGAGAAAGGTGTAGGATAAAAATCACATCTTGTATACAAGTAGTCCTTTGAAAAAAACATTAGCCGTTAGCTTGTAGCTACAGACTATGGATGGAACTGAATGTCCAGTCCGCAAAATAGTTATGCTATGATCAGTAATGAACTGATTACTTATTAATAGGAGCGTTAGCCATATGTTATTTCCTTCTTCCTGGCTTCAAGGGGCTTCCCGTGGTGAAGCCATTGCCTGCGAATTAAGGCTGCGGATCATCAGCGGTACCCTTCGACCTGGAGAGATTTTGTCGGAAAACCGAATTGCGGCTGATTTTGACAGCAGTCGTTCACCTGTTCGTGAAGCGTTACGAACATTGTCCAATGAAGGACTTATTCGACTTGAACGTATGGGTGTCGTTGTCATTGGACTACGAATCAAGGATGTCGAAGAATTGTATGATGTCCGTTTCCTGATTGAAAGTTTTGTGCAGCAGCGACTTGCTGGTGATGTCCCAGAATCATTAATCACCCAGCTGCGTAACGTGATCGACAAAATGCAACTTGCTGGACGACATCAGGACGCTGTCGAATTTGCCTATCAGGATCTCGTTTTCCACGAGACTATCATTGAAGCTGCTCAGCATTCCCGTATTTCACATCTATGGAAGAGTATTCGATATGTTGTGATGACCGTTATGCTGCTCACAACGCGCAGAGTATTTGTTCAAGGCGAGCAGAAAGTAAGCGCTGTAATTGAGAAACACCTTTTGCTTGTTGAAGCACTTGAATCAGGTGACAAGATGCTCATTCAGGCTGGAGTCCGCACGTATTTCCAAGATTCTGGAAAAACCCTGCACGAAAGCTTTGATTCTTAATCGATGCAAGGCGTTTGCAATCATATCCGTCGTGAATGATTGCGCCTTAACTTGTCGACAAGTATACAAAATGCGATTTGTTTCAAATTTGGGCATGATAAAACTACATTTTTCGCCAACACCTTCTGCGGTACTGGTACAACTTTAATTGTTGACGCTAATTTCACTTGTAAGCGTTCTATATCAGAAATAAAGGAGCACACAACATCATGAGCACTCTTTTTGGACTATCCCACAACGCAACATTATTGGTTTGGACGTTAATTGCGATCGTTTTTCTGATCGTTTTGATCTCCAAGTATAAATGGAATCCCTTTATCACCCTACTGTTGTCCGCATTAATGCTCGGTTTGCTTACAGGCATGAAACCTGCCGATGTGATCTCTTCCATTACCGGGGGACTTGGCGGCACACTTGGAACCATCGCAATTGTTATTGCTCTCGGTACGATGCTTGGTAAGATGATGGCCGAATCTGGCGGTGCCGAGCGCATTGCAACTACATTAGTTGATCGGTTTGGTGTGAAACGTGTGCACTGGGCCATGATGATCGTTGGATTTATCGTTGGTATTCCCGTTTTCTTCGAAGTTGGCGTGATTTTGATGATCCCCATCATTTTTACCGTTGCACGTAAAACCAACATGTCTTTGTTGCAGATTGGTATTCCCATTTTGGCGGGTCTGTCGACTGTACACGGTTTGGTTCCACCCCATCCAGCGCCAATGATAGCAATTGAAGCCTTCAGCGCGGATCTGGGTAAAACCATTTTGTACTCCCTTATTGTTGGTATTCCTACAGCGATTATTGCAGGTCCTTTGTTTGGTAAATTTATTGGTAAAAGAATACACACCGAACCGCCAGCAGAACTGGCTGAACAATTCGCAACCAAAACAAACAGCAACATGCCTGGGTTTGGTATTACCCTGTTTACCATATTGCTGCCGGTTATTTTGATGCTGATTGGTTCCATAGCAAGCATCATTGACCCAAATGCCACGAACGGTTTCACCGTTTTCAGTGAATTTATCGGTCATGAGATCATTGCTTTGCTCATTTCAGTTGTATTTGCCCTCTTTTCACTCGGCTTTGCACGTGGATTCACCAAACACGATATTTCCCGTTTCACCAGTGAATGTCTGGCGCCTACGGCGACCATCATTCTCATTATTGGTGGAGGCGGTGCCTTCAAACAGGTATTGATCAATAGTGGTGTGGGTAACGCGATTGCTGAAGTCGCTACCCATGCCAACATCAACGTGATCCTGTTTGCCTGGCTTGTCGCTGGTCTCATTCGTGTAGCTACCGGTTCAGCAACCGTAGCCATGACAACAGCCGCCGGTATTGTCGCTCCAGTGCTTGCACTCACACCAGGGGCCAATATTGAGCTGGTTGTACTCGCCACAGGTGCGGGGTCACTCATCTTGTCTCATGTAAACGATGCGGGATTCTGGATGATCAAAGAATTCTTTAATATGAGCGTTTCCCAGACATTGAAAACGTGGACCGTTATGGAAACACTATTATCTGTAGTGGGACTGATCTTTATTTTGCTCCTGAGTACAGTGGTATAAATGGAGTATCTATAGTAGAAAGAAATTAAAATCTCATCGCTTTCTGGAGAAAGAAGGATTAAATACATGAACAACTATATGATTGGGATCGATATTGGTACCACCAGTACCAAATCCGTATTATTTACCGAGCAAGGCTCTGTCGTCAGTACCTCAACGCAGGAATACCCTTTGTATACCCCGGCACCCGATGTTGCCGAGCAGGACCCTGAAGAGATTGTACAGGCGGCCCTCCGCTCTGTACGAGGAGTCATGGATCAGAGTGGTGTTGCTGCCGAGCAGATCCTGTTTGTATCCTGTAGCTCGGCTATGCATAGTGTCATTGCCATGGGACAGGATAATAAACCCTTAACCCGTTGCATCACCTGGGCGGATAATCGAAGTGCAGCTTGGTCTGCCAAGCTGCAAGAGAATGGATTGGGCCATCGCATTTATCTGCGCACAGGTACACCGATCCATCCCATGTCACCGCTGACCAAATTAATGTGGCTGCGCCACGATGAACCTGAACTTTTTGAGAGTACCGCCAAATTTATTTCGATTAAAGAATATCTGTTCTTCCGTCTATTCGGACAATATGTCGTCGACCATTCCATCGCTTCCTGCACAGGTTTGCTCAATCTGGAACAACTGGACTGGGACGCAGAGGCCCTTGAGGTTGCAGGCATTACACCCGACCATCTCTCGAAGCTTGTACCTACAACACATATATTAGAAGGAATGAATCACGAATCGGCTGAAAAAATGGCTCTCTCCCCCTCCACGCCCTTTGTTATTGGCGCAAGTGATGGGGTTTTATCCAATCTCGGCGTGAACGCCATTGAACCTGGTGTTGTCGCAGCAACCATCGGAACTAGCGGGGCCATTCGCACTGTCGTGGACCGTCCGGTTACCGATCCCAAAGGTCGAACCTTCTGTTATGCCCTCACAGAGAATCTTTGGGTCATTGGTGGACCTGTGAATAACGGTGGCATGCTGTTTCGTTGGGTGCGGGATGAATTCGCCGCGTCTGAAGTGGAGACAGCGAAACGACTTGGCATCAATTCCTATGATGTACTGACCAAAATTGCCGAACGTGTCCGGCCGGGATCGGAAGGACTTCTGTTTCATCCGTACCTTTCGGGCGAACGTGCCCCTTTATGGAATCCGGATGCCCGTGGCTCCTTTTTTGGCTTAACACTCCATCACCAGAAAGAGCATATGATTCGTGCTGTACTGGAAGGGGTTATTTTCAACCTATATACGGTACTGCTCGCCATGGAAGAACAGATTGGGCAACCTACCTCCATTCAAGCCACCGGTGGGTTTGCACGCTCTCCTCTCTGGCGCCAGATGATGTCTGATATCTTCAATCAGGAAGTGGTTGTACCCGAGAGCTTCGAAAGTTCCTGTCTGGGTGCCGTCGTGCTTGGTTTGTACGCTACAGGGCGGATCCAATCGCTTCATGCCGTTTCTTCCATGGTCGGTACAACGCATCGGCATACCCCTATCAAAGAGAATGCTGTACTCTACCAAGAGCTGCTGCCCATCTTTATTCGGATTTCTCGCAAACTGGAAGAGGAATACGCAGATATCGCTGAATTCCAGCGTAAGATGTCCCTTCCCCGTCTCTAAATCATCAATCCATACTTCGTCTCCGCACCAAAAAAAGAGGGTGTCCTCTAAAACCAAAAATCGGTTTTAGAGGACACCCTCTTTTGCTATACACGCATAATCTATCCTTTGATTTCATATTATACATTTATACACTTCAACCTCCATATTCGAGTATCAGCTTACCTCTTGATCCTGATAATTCTCATTACATATGTCTCAAAATGAAGTCATCTATGTCCATTATTCTTATACATTGCCATCACAGAATTACCATCTGCTCAGAAAATACACCACTGATCTTGTTCAATTAAAAGCATGAGTTTACTCCCCCTCTCCGTCTCCCATCCAGATACTGAATTCGTCGCTTTCACCATCGCCCCATTGGCAAGAAAAACACGAGGGTGAGAGGTCACTCTTTTTCCGATCTCAATCATGCTCCATTTTCACTTCACGGTTATCCACAGACAGGTTATTCACAAACGAAGAATACTTTTACACACAATTTGGCATCATTTGACGGATAACCTGTGTATAAGACATTTTTGGTTTTTGGGTCATTCTGTCGAAAATTAAACAGTTTATAAACAATATATTGTGTTGTGACTAAAAATTATACACAAGTTATTGAATTTGTGGATAAAATCACGCGATACGTTGAAATGCGGGGTTTCTTTTGCTATGATTGTATTACTTTTGGATGTGAATATGTGATCTGACCCATAATATTATCAACAGCCTGTGGATAAAGTTGTGAACAATTTTCCGTTGTTCATACTTTTTTTGTTTTCGACCTGCGGGGGTTTGGGGATAAATTCAACAATATATCTCGTATTTCGACACTGCATCATGGCTTAAGCCACACTTGGAACATGTAAAAGGAGTGACAGTCT